>NZ_CP032683.1:0-2400000 GCF_001304615.2 Methanosarcina flavescens
GAAAAAAAGATAGCTGAGAAATAGACAGCAAGAGAAGTCCAACCAAAGAAATAAAAAACAAGGTATAGCTGGAAAAAGGTAAAAAACCCCATTCCTGCAGGAAAAAGTATATATACTGAAAGCATGCCTGCAAAGGCAACACCTGCAGTATAAAGGAGATGTGGAATCAGAGATACAAACGCAAAGAGAAAGAACTGCCAGCTTGTTAGAGTTTCTTTTAAGTTATTTCTCATTCCTATTTCTCTATTAATTTTTTTGTTTATATCTATCTATCTATCTATTATTTGACTACTTATAAATTTAATTGCTGCTCATTAAACCTTAGAAGGCAGGAATTCCCTTCCTCGATATGTTCAGGTTCTCCATCAGTTTGAACTGAATGGTCTGATATATTTTTATATTTTCAATGTCTTACAGGCTGGTTTAGATAGTTTTTCTACAAATCCCTTTTTGAACTATTCATACTTTTTATTCATGTAATTTTTCAGTATGTAAAGTACGTCTCAAGTCACCTGATGTTGATTAAACAATTGATTTACAAAAAAGTTCAGACAAAAAACATTAATCCTATGCATGTATCCTAAGATCTCAATGTACGGAGTAATCAGGGTTCCCTCGGAAAAAGGGGAAGAGTTCAGGAAAAAAGCAGTTAAGGAAAAAATTCTGGATACTGCAAGAAAGATCCGAAAACTCCAGACCAAAGAAGGAGTTTTTCTTGAGATCCCTGTCACAGAGGCTGCAGGCGAAAGTATTGAAGGTTTTTCGGTTATTGAACAGGAAAATCCAGAATTTCCTGGAAAGCCCTGCTCCCCCAAAGAATACCTCAAAGATTCTCTTTCCGAAGCCGAACTCGCATGCGTCCCGGCAAGCTGGCAGATTCTGGGAGATGTGGTAATAGTCAGCATACCTGAAACTCTGGAAAATAAAAAAGCAAGGATAGCTGAAGCTCTGCTCTCGATGTATCCCAGGTGCAGAACCGTTGTAAGGGACTTTGGAATCGAAGGACAGTTCCGCAAGCCAAAAAGAGAACTTCTGCTGGGCAGTGGAACCGAAACTATCCATAAAGAGCACGGCTGCTTTTTTAAGCAGGATGTTACAAAAGTGATGTACTCCAAAGGCAACCTTGAAGAAAGAAAACGGATGAGCAGGTTAGGGGGAGGGGAAGTTGTAGTGGACATGTTTGCAGGGATAGGGTATTTTTCAATTCCCATGGCTGTGCATTCCAGGCCGAAGAAAATAATCGGGATTGAAATTAATCCCGAGTCTTTTGCCTACCTGAAAGAAAACATCGGGCTGAATAAGGTAGAGGAGATCTTTGTCCCTATCTGCGGAGATTGCTCAAAGGCTGCCCCGGAAGGAACAGCTGACCGTGTGCTCATGGGATATGTGGGAACAACACATCACTACCTTGAACCGGCAATAAAAGCCCTGAAAAAAAGCGGTGGGATTCTTCATTATCACGAGACAGTCCCGGAACACCTTGCCAGAATCCGCCCTCAGGAAAGGATAAGGAGAGTTGCATACGCACTTGGAAGGAAAGTAGAGATTCTGGAGACACGCAGGATTAAAAAATACTCTCCAGGCATCCTGCATGTCGTTGTGGATGCCCGGATATTTGAATGAAAGCTTATTCGCCAAATTAGGCGCCATCAGCTCGTAACTGGCTTTTATCCTCTTAAGGCGAACCTGTTCCTATATACACATCCATGTCAACAATTTTCTGGTAAATATTGCGCTTGTGGACAATAGGCCACCAGCCATAGAGAAAAATATATACTGGTTCCCACATGGCAACCCAGCCGATTATGAGGAGACCTTCGGAAAGCAGGGTGTTCAACAGGCTTTCCTCGAAAGTCGAAAACAGCCGGATTGTAAGAAGGCACAAAAACAGGAAAAAAAGCGCTATTATAAGATTCTTTCTTCCCCGATGAAAAAGCCTCCTCAGGTCGATTTCAGTAAGGAGTTTCTTGTAAGAAAAGTGGTTTCGGATAGCTTCTTTGAGGTCAGCTTCGATTTCTGCACTTACTTCTTCAGGAGGAAGATATATCATGATCTCAAGGGGTTTATTCAGAGGAAATTCATCTACAGCATTGTAAATGTATTCTTCCGCGTCGGGGTCAAGTTCTTTTTCACGGAATGGAGCAGGGTCAAAGGAATCGAATAACTGCATTAGGCTATTGAGTTCAAGTTCGATAACAGGTTTTCCAGCATGTTCCCTGTAAAGAGAAGTGGTCCCTTCCTGTGAGAATTTTTTCCTCCGGTCTCTGTTAATGCGTTTCCCCTCGAAATAGATATTAAACTTTTATAAATATAAATTCTCAGATTATCCAGAGGGATTACTCCGCTAAAGTAAGGCCAGGAGCTAAAAGTCGATAGCTTGAAGGCTCTGGGAAGCAGGAATTCTCAATGCTGAATTCTGAGGAATTCTCAAGAATTTTCAATATTGTGCTGCAGCCTGTTTAATTGCACTGCAGAGTTCTTCGGGTTTACTTGAATTGATAATCATTCTTTCTCCCGAGATAAGCTTCAGGATTACAACCGGACTAACTTTTTTGGAAGACTTTGAAGCATCAGATTCTTTTCCTGTAAGAGTGTCACAAGCCTTAATTTTACACTCTTCCAGTATATAGAAGGGGATCTTCTTGAAGGAAAGATTCAGGGGCACCAGGCGAATGTATATTCCATCACTTCTGACCTCGGTTATGTGCTTTGTATGGTAATATACAAAAGGAAAAAATAACCCGAAGATAACCCAGAGCATAAACAGGTATGTGCCAGGAACATTCTGGATTCCGATAGGTTTCCCGAAGACAAGGGTATGGATATGGATATACCAGAGAAGGAGTGCAGGATAAAGGACAGTAACCAGGAAAAAGTTATTGCGCAGATCCTGTACCTCCCGATAAATCAAGTGTGTTTCCTGCTGTTCCATGAAAATCTTCCTAACTTTTCCTATAAAAACTGAGTAGATAAACCTTCCGAAAAATATAAAAATTGTATATAACATTTATTTTAAAATTTTGAAAATATTCATATTTTAATAAAAACTACAAGATATATAAGAAATCAGGAATTTGGTGCAAAGAGTAATCAGAAAATCTATAAAATGTGCTAAAAAATTCAAAAAAAATTAAGGAAAATAATTTAAGGAAATTGTTTTCAATAACTCAGTAACCCAATCTTTCCATTTCCTTAAGTATGGCTGAACTGAAATCTGTGAAACTCTGGATTCCGCCTGTCCAGGCTGCGAGCATCATGGCATCGTTTATCTCGGCTTTTGTAGCTCCGAACTTGTGAAGCCTTTCCAGGATTTTAACCGCACTCTGGACATTATTGTTGGAGCAGGCTATAGCAAAGACAATGAGATGTTTCTGCTTCGTAGAAATTCCGCCTTCCCTTTCCTCCCAGACTGCTTTATAAAAGCCTGCTATCCCTTCGGCAAAGTCTTCGTTTATCTTTCCTGCATACACAATAGATCTGGGCAAAAACCCTTTGAGTTCCTTTATTTCTTTAATTGCCTTCTCCATAATTATCATATGTTATAAGTCAGGATCGGATATAATAGTATCTCATAGTCTAATTAGAAAATTGCAGAGCTGGGGGAATTAAAAATAAAAAACTCAAAAAAAAAGAATCTCTTTTGTCTGGAGGCATCAGAAGTTCCTGAAAATTTGCTTCGGAGAAATTCAGACTTCCAGTACCTCAACCGCCAGGTCAGAGTTAATAATATAATCAAAGTTGATAATCTCATCCCATTTCTGCTGCATGAATGCAGACTGGAAACAGACCCCGACGATTTTACCTTTTTCCGAGCCCTCAAGAATTTTCCTGGCGACTTCTTTTGCTTTTTCTGGAGTTATTCCGATCTTTGGCATTGCAAGCCCACCGAGAAGGACAACAACGTCGGCATGAGGATCCGTGAGCTTCCCAAGCTGCATGCCTTCATAATCCATAAAGATAGATCTGGCTTTCTCAAAGTCCTGGCTGGAAATGAAAGCAAGCTCCCGATCCCGTACCACGAAACCGAGAAGTTCGGCAAATGGAGTGCAGAACCCTGGAGTTCCCACAAAAGTAATCCTCCCTGCGCCTTCGACAAGGCTCCTGAAACTGTTAAGGATGCCTCCTACTCCCTGTGAAGTGTTTATTATCGGCATGAAATTCTCTCCTCAAGTTTTAAATAAAATCTATTTTTAGCATTTTTAAATCATTGTGTATTTATTGTAAGATTGGAGACACTCACTTAAATAAATGATGTTTACACCGTTTTTAAGAAGGAACCGGGTGTAAGGAAAGTACTTGATAGGAAAGGGAATAGAAAAAACGAAAAGCAAAATGAGCTGGCAGATTAACATGAAAGAATTAAAAGATAACTAAAAAATAAAACTAAAAAAGATAATGAAAAGGGACTACCAGAAAAGAGAATTAAAAAGAACTAAAAGAGAGAAAAACGAGAATAAAAACAGGAAAATTAAAAATAAATGGATTGAAGGGCGGTTGCCCTTTAAACCTGCCTTATTCCAAAGGACTGAAGCAGGATTTCCGGATAGAGTCCACCGCTGGAAATTGTTTTCGTGCTCTTAAGGTCGTTCACTGTAAGCCTTGCAGGGGCGAACATTCCTGCGTCAACTTTAAAGAAATCAAAGTTTGCTTCTTTGAAGGTCTGGTAGAAGGGCTTTCCGAAGTCTCTGGAGGTTTTGGAAGGCACCTTCTTTACGAATTCCTCAAGGTCAGCCAGTTCCCCATCAAAATGGACTGTGTAATTTGTTTCGCCACAGTAGATCACACAATCATTGGTCGACCCCATGCACTGCACATCGTTTCCGACAATCGGGGCAACCGGTGCGACTCCGTATCCGCTTTTAATGCAGTTGATATCAAAACCAATGGATTCAAACTTGTGGATTCCGGTTTCTACAACGCGTGCTGAAATCTGGACAGAACCGGCAATAGAGGCTGTAGGAGCAACGGCAATCATTATATTTTCGGGATCCACGCTGCAGTGTTTTGCAATATATTCCACAACCTTTTCATCAGGAAGCTTATCGGATTCCATAACCAGGACAGCAGCTTCGTAGTCATCCTCATACCCGATTTCCTCGTAGAGCTCCTTCGGTTTTAAGCCAAGAGCACGTGCAGGACCTGAACCCATTCCAAAATAATTGCCCACGGAAATTCTCCAGCCTGCATACTGGGAAGCCATACAGGCAATTACAGGATTGTCGGTTGCTACCTGGATGGCAGGCCATTTGAGACCTTTCAGGTCAAAAGTGGTATATTTGAGATCAGCAAGATCAGCCAGGCAGAGTCTTGCCAGGTACATTCCAGCTTCGTATCCACCCTCGGCTTTAACTCCACAATCGATAACCGTAGCCCCGTTTTCGAGCTTGATCACTTCAGTTTTCAGGTCTTCGCCCCAGTCGAGCATCTCTTCTATGACGTATGATCCCATTTCATTGACGCTTATCAATATATCACCTTTACTACTGGCTCCGGATAAACAGTATTATCCTCACCCTGGAGTTAATTCTCACCTGCTTTTAACAAGCAGGAAGACTGTTTACCGGTCAGAGAATTGCTTATAAAGAACATCGCTTGTGAAGGATAATACCAATCAGGTGTTTTATCGTTCCTTTGATTGGTATTAATCGGCTCTGTTTACCAGAATGAAATTTCAATCCACCTATCAGAGTTAACAGACAAGGTTATTTATCCAATAAAAGGATATCCAGTAAATTGGATATATTATCGGATAATATAGTGCCATGTACAAGTTGGTTCTTTCCTCAAATTTCTCTTGCCTGTGGTTGTTATCCGTATAAGAAGAATCCAATATATAGATACTGTTTTATTATTTTAATTAGAGTATTTTATTATTTCAACATATTATGAAAATCCGGTCATTCTTCCGAACTGGCCCGTCAACAGCAAGGCCAATGATATCTCCTTTTTCAACTCTTCAAGAGCCTCGCCTTTTTTCATCAAGGAACGGATTCTCTGCCTTAAATATGTGGTGTTTCCTTCAATTACTATCTCATCTCCAACCGCAAGCCCTGCCTCAAGGAGTCTGACGGCAGCAGCCTTCTGTTTTGGGTAATAGTTATCAATTACTGCAACAGCCCTGCGCTGCTTTTTCGAGGCATTCATATCTTTCTCAGGAGAAAAGCCCTCAAGACCTGGAGCCCCAAAATAGAAACCAGTGGAAAAGCCCCTGTTATAGACCGAAGCAAGTTCTTTTTTCCAGATTTCTATTTTCTCGGGAGTATAGTTTCCTTCTCTACAGGCATTGATTGCCTCCCTGTAGCAGCGGGAAACTGTCTCAAGGTAGCTCGGATCCCGCAACCGCCCTTCCACCTTGAAGGCAGTTATGCCAGCTTCAAGAAGTTCGGGTATATGCCCTATCATACAAAGGTCTTTTGCACTGAGAAGGTACTTCCCAAAACTTGCTGTAACAAGCCCATTTTCCCCATGAAGTTCCCACTCCCAGCGGCAGGGCTGTGTGCATTTCCCGCAGTTTCCAGATTTCCCGAGAGCATAAGCGGAGAGGTGGCATCGGCCTGAGATTGCCATGCACATTGCGCCGTGGACAAAAGTTTCAATTTCCACATCAGTCCACTGGCTTATATTCCTTATCTCTTCAAGGGAAAGCTCCCTCGAAAGTACAACCCATTCTGCTCCGAGGCTGCGGTAAAAATTTGCAGTTTCATGGTTGGAAATGTTTGCCTGCGTGGAGATATGGATTTGAAGCCCAGCTTTCCGCGCCCTGAGAATTACAGCCGGATCCCAGGCAATAATTGCGTCAACTCCTGCATTTGAAGCTGCAGTTATCACATTCGATGCATCCGCGAGCCTTCCCTCATTTACTGTCGAGTTTACAGCCAGATAAGCCTTGAGCCCCCTGGTTTTTACCTCAAAAACAAAATCATCAAGAGTCTCCAGAGTAATTTCCTTTGCTTTAGCCCTGAGACTGAGCTTATCGGTTGAAAAGTAAACTGCATCGGCATATCGTGAACAGGCTTCAAGCCCTGATAGGTTCCTGACTCCCACAACGAGTTCAGGCATTGAACTTTTAAGCATGAAGACAGAAAATAACCAGCTCTCATTAAAAAATATCTCATCACTTCTATGCATTATAAAAAATAATACTGAGAAATGTCAACTTTTGGCTATTAGTATGAAGGGATATGGGTTAACGGAAAACTTTATATAAGTAAAGAGCTATCTCCAAAATGGGGACTAAGGTAAATTCAAAGAATTAGCTTTTGTTAATAAACAAAAGAAAGAATAAATTACTGTTATCATAATCGAAGACGGGGGGATAAAAATGGAATACGAGCTCGAAGAAGTTGAGAGAGATTACATAGAATTCAGGAAAGAAATGGGAGAAGAATAAACCCTGGGGAGAAGAAGGGCTGTAGAAAATCTGGTGAGAAGCGGCAAAATTAAAGAAAGTAAATACAATTTTTCAAAAATAAGATTAAGGCAATATCAACACCAGAATAACATTTTTTATTTTTTGATTACAGCTAGTTTAAGATTTTAAGAAATTCAGGTTTCACCATGCCACTTTGTAAATACGTTTAAGTATATCCTGCTACAACCTTCAACCTTTTTCAAGCAGAAGACTGCAGAAAAAGACTTTTTTAGTGCTGCAGTTTCGCTCTAATGTGCAGCCTAATCCCGGAAAATGTTTTTATTCCACTGTTCAGCCTGGGAGAAACGACTTCAACATCGTCTTTAATAGGGCTCAATGGACAAATTTTTCATAACCAGTTCCCGTTAATTGCTGGCTATTGACACCGTTTCATAATATCGATGATGGTAATTGCACGTATCCGTTATGCTAGAATCAATAATTCTGCTTACCTGACAGCGCCTCTCTTTTCTTGGGAGAAGCTTTTTCATCTGACATTTAAGCTGATAACTGCATTCCTTTTCTTCTAACCTGTGATACAGCACTCCTGATCCTTCCCTATTTTAGATTCACATTTTCAGTCATGTAATTGTCCGATTCAGACGAATATATTTCAAAATATATTTGTTATGTTTAATGGAGTTGATAAGAAAAAGGTTCTATGTCAAAAAATAGATAATGAAGAAAAATCAATTATGTTTAGGGAAAAACTTATGGGTGTTTTTTACACCTGAACCAATGTTTGAGAATTAATTGCTCAAAAAGGGAAATAAGGGGGAAAAGATTTGGAGAGAAGATCTCAGATATTACTGATTATTGGAGCTTTACTGCTGGTAATGGGTGTGCTCCTTAACTTTACAAGAGATCCACTTTTATTGGGCACAGGAACTGTAACTGCACTATTTATGTTTTTGCTTTTCAGGATAGATCCTCTAAGTCCAAACGACTAACAAATATAAAAGAAAAGGGAAGAAGAAAAAGGACATCTTTTCTTCTTTCAGAACTTACTCTTTTACTCTTAATGATTTACCTCAAACTCATTTAGTCTGTTTTCTTAATCCTTACTACATTTAGTCTGTTTTCTCAAACTCGTTTAATCTATTTTCTTAATCTTACTACATTTAGTCTGTTGTCTCAAATTCGTTTGGTCTGTTTTCTTAACCCTTACCACATTAGCCTGCTTTTCTTAACTCTTACTACAAATTGATTAAAGAATTCTGAATAAGTTAAAATATGTTGTCGAATAACTGTCTAATAAAATTTATTTTCTAAATAACCTGATGCCATATACAGGGCTTCAGATGCAAAAGCGACCGGGATGAGACAATGATATACCGAACAAAGCCAGTTGTAACCCGTTTAATTCTTTTAATCCTTTTAGCTTCCCTCCTTACAGGAGGGTGCCTGGAGCAGAGTTCCGGGTTGAGCTTTGAAAACAAGTCCGAAATAAAAGAAAGAAATAATCCAAGCGAATTTTCTTCTGTAAGCCGCCTGATAACCGAAGAAGTAAATCTCTCCGGTTCCGGGACAGAAAACTCCCCTATTGTAGGAAATTACAGGCTTGAAGCCCTCAATATTGAGTTAAAAGCGCCTTCTTATGAGCTGCCCCTGCACAGGGACGAGGTCTCAAATTATGAAAATTTCTCAGGCAGGATTCCTCTGAATGATTCAGCCCTCAAACTGCTGGAAAGTAACGGTTTCGTTGTAATCGAAAACCCTTACAATCCAGAAGAAGAGGATATAACCTCGATGTATTCGACCCTCAGGGAAAAAGAGGTCCCTATCTTCATTACCACGGACTCCCTGTTGCATCTCTACCATATTCAGTTTGATGAGACTCTTCGCCAGATCGAAGAAAAGGAGTTTTACAATACGCTCTGGGAGACTGATTTTGATCTGTTAAATGCTTCTATCGAGAAGTATAATACCGCCTCAGGGGAAGAAAAAGAAGCAGCAAGAAGAAACGCAGCCTACTTTGCTGTAGCCCTGAGCCTGCTTCAGCCGAAACCCGCACAGGTGCAGGGAGCAGCAGGTACTTTTGGCATTATTGATGAGTCCCTTTTCCCTGCAGGTGCAGAGGAGCAATATCAGTTTGAAATTCCAGATTTCGTAAAAAAAGAGGTTGAAGCCGAACTTGCCTTGATTGAAGTACATGGAGGTTTTGAGCTTTCTCCCATATTCAATTATAAGGAAGATTATTCCCAGTATATTCCTAGAGGCCACTATACCAGGTCCGAGAAGCTGCAAAACTATTTCAGGGCTTTTATGTGGCATGGTAGGATGAGCATGCTCCTGAAGGAAAAATTGATTGAATCCGAAGATCCTGCAAAGGACGCCCGCATCCAGACTATTCAGGCAAGCCTCATCGCTTCAAAGCTCCAGAATGAACCTGACCTGCTCGAGAACTGGGACCGGATCTATGGGGTTACAGCTTTTTATGTGGGCTTTTCTGATGACTTTGGCCCATATGAGTATATGGAAGCCATGGATTCGGTATTTGGCAGCGGAAAGAGAGTATTTAACGAGGCAACGGTTGAAGAACTGAAAACTACACTTGCTGAGTACCAGGGCCCGAAAATTTATGGCGGCACAGGAAACTGTGTTATTGAGCCGCCCTTTACTCCTGAGCAGGCGGACGAATGTCTCGAAAACACTACAGGCTTTCGGTTTATGGGACAGCGCTTTATTCCGGACTCCTATGTATTCTCAAACCTGGTAGGAGCTTATACAGGGGGATATAAGGGACAATACAATGAAAACGAGTCCCCATTTACTCTTGTAATCTCAAGAGCCGGAGTGCCTGTTCGCGGCTTCCCTCGCGGGCTTGATGCAATGGCTCTCTTGGGCTCGGAAAGGGCAGTCTACTGGCTCGATGAACTTAACGATTCCAGTTATGAAAACTACAGTACCCAGTATGGAAAGCTGGATTCAGAATTCTCGAACTTCAGTGCAGCCGAATGGAACAGGAACCTTTACTGGTCCTGGCTCTATTCCCTTCAGCCCCTACTGAAAGACTACGGAGAAGGCTATCCGACCTTCATGCAGACCGACGCCTGGCAGGACAAGGAACTGAGCACCTCGCTTGCCTCGTGGACCGAACTCAGGCACGATACAATTCTTTACTCCAAACAGAGCTACACTATGGTTGATACTGCAATTATGCCTCCTGAAGAAAGACCTGTAGTGGGTTATGTTGAGCCTGTACCTGATTTCTACGCCCGCTTGCTTGCCTTAACAAAAATGACACACCAGGGCCTGGATGAAATGGGTGTGCTCGATCCTGTTTCAAAGGCAAGACTTGCAAATCTTGAAGATATCCTGTCAAGGCTTCAGGATATTTCCGAAAAGGAACTCGAAAATGAGGAACTGACAGCCGAAGATTATGAGTTTATCAAAAACTTCGAGGACCAGCTTGAAGGAACAATAGAAGACGTTGACGAGAAAGCCAGAAAAACTACAGTCGTGGCTGATGTCCATACCGACGCAAATACAGAGACCGTTCTTGAAGAGGGCGTTGGGTATGTTGACATGCTTGTGGTTGCATATAAGCTCCCGGATGGCAGAATCCTTCTAGGAGCCGGGCCCGTTATGAGCCATTATGAGTTCAAGCAGCTAGTATCCGAGCGCCTGACCGATGAAAAATGGAGAGAAATGCTTGAGGTAAATCCACCCGAAAGGCCCGAGTGGACTTCTACCTACATTTTTTAATTCTTATCTCATGTATTTTTTTAATTTTTAATTTTTAATTTTTAATTTTATTTGCATGATTTGTCTGCCTGACTTCAGTTAATTTATTTTAGCAGATCCATTTTTAACCGAATTTCGAATAAACTGAAATATTGTAAAAAGTATAGACATGGCAGAAAGATTTTTCAAATGTTCGAACATGTACAACATTAGGTTACAAAACAGGAATAATCAGAACCTTGATTTCGAAGGTAAAAATCACCTTTTGAGCGAGCAAAGCTCAAATCAGACTGATCCAAAGCGACTGGGATGAAAGAATGAAAGAAATAATGAAAAATCGAACTCAGATAACTGTAACACTTTTAATATTTCTTATTTTTTTAGTTTCCCTCTTTATGGGAGGATGCCTTGAGCAGAGTTCAGGGTTAGGTGGGGAAAATGAAACAATGCAGAAAGAAGAAGCAGATAAAAACAAAGACGACCCTTCAGGTCGCCTCCAAACCGAAGCCGTAGATCTTTCCGATATTGAAGCAGGAAATTTATCGCTTTCAGGAAATTACAGGCTTGATGCTCTTGACATAGAACTGAAAGCTCCCCAGTATAAACTTCCCCTGCAAGAATCAGATATTGTAAATTATAGAGAATTTTCTCAAAAATTTTTGACAGATGAGGCGGCAATGGAGAAGCTGAAAGAAAACGGGTTTGTTGTAATTCCCAACCCTTACAATCCGCGAGAAGAAGACATTACTGCTATGTATGACAGGCTTGAAAACGAAGGACAGCAGATTTTTATAACTTCGGATACGCTTCTCCACCTCTATCACGTTCAGTTTGACGAGAGTATGAGCCAGGTCGAGCAGAATGAATTATATGGAATTTTGTGGGAACTTGATAAAGCCCTGCTCGATGCTTCGATAGAAAAATATAATAATGCATCAGGGGAAGAAAAAGAAGCTGCAAAAAGAAACGCAGCCTACTTTGCGGTTGCTTTAAGCCTGCTCCAGCCCAGGGAAGAACAGATAAAGGAGATAAAGAATCCTTACGACCCTGAGGCAGGAATGTATTTTGACCCTGCAGCAAAGGAAAAATACCAGTTTGAGATTCCGGCGTTTGTAGAAGATGACGTCAAAGCCGAACTGTCCCTTATCGAAGCTCACGAAGGCTTTGATCACTCTCCCATTTTCCTTTATAAAGAAGATTATTCCCAGTATTTACCCAGGGGACACTATACTCACTCGGAAATTCTGAAGAACTACTTCAAAGCCTTCATATGGCACGGCAGGATGAGCATGCTCCTCAAGGGTAAATTAATCCCTGCAGAAAACCCGGAAAAAGAAGCCCGCATCCAGACTATCCAAGCAAGCCTGATTACTTCCGAGCTCGAAGACAATCCAGAACTCCTCAAGAAATGGGAAAGGCTGTATGCGATTACGGCTTTTTATGTTGGAGTTTCGGATGATCTTGGACCATATGAATATATGGAAGCAATGGAATCAGTATTTGGAAATGGGTCAAAGAATTTTAACGCAACAGCGATGGAAGAGCTAAAAATAGAGCTTGCCGGATATAGGAGCCCTGAGATCTACGGAGGCACAGGAAGTGGAGATCACGAACCTATTCTAACGGCTGAGCAAGCTGATGAACTTCTTGAGGATACGAAAGGTTTCAGGTTCATGGGGCAGCGTTTTGTTCCGGATTCTTATATTTTCTCCAGACTCATCGGCCCCTATACTAAAGAGTACACAGGAAATCCGGAACAGGTGCCTTTTACCTATATTTATTCCGATTACGGAAATAACAGGGGCTTCCCTCGGGGGCTTGATACCATGGCTCTGCTGGGCTCGGAAAGAGCTGTTTACTGGCTAGATGAGCTGGATGATTCAAGTTACAAAAATTACAGTCTCAGGTACGGGGAACTGGATTCCGAGTTTTCAAACTTCAGCGCAGCCGACTGGAACAGAAACCTCTACTGGTCCTGGCTTTACTCACTCCAGCCTCTCTTAAAAGATTACGGTGAAGGCTATCCGACCTTCATGCAGACCGACGCCTGGCAGGACAAGGCAATGAGTACGTCACTGGCTTCCTGGACCGAACTCAGGCACGATACTATCCTCTATGCCAAGCAAACCTACGGGATAGCAGATGAGCTTCCAGTGTTTGGAGACAACCCCGCAGGATACGTGGAACCTGTGCCCGAATTTTATAACAGACTGCTGGCTCTTATCAGGATGACAGCAGACGGGCTTGAGGAACTGGATACACTCGATGAAGATACAGCAAGGAATTTTGAAAGCCTCGAAAGTGTGCTGAATAAGCTTATTGAGATTTCCGAAAAAGAACTTAAAAACGAGAAACTGACAGAAGAAGACAAATATTACATCTTCAAGTTTGGAGAAATAATTAAATTGAGCTCAAGTGCCGATGAAGAAGCCAGGAAAACTACCCTTGTTGCAGATGTCTACACCGAGCCAAATAATGAACTCGTGCTTGAAGAAGGAACAGGGTATGTGGATATGGTGATTGTGGCTTACAAATTACCTGACGGCAGGATTTTTCTGGCTGCGGGACCGGTTATGAGTTATTATGAATTCAAACAGCCCACGTCCGACCGTCTTACCGATGAAAAATGGAGAGAAATGCTTGAGGTAAATCCACCGGAAAGACCCGAGTGGACTTCCACATACATTTCATAATAGGTAATATGGAATTAAAAAGTGCAGGAAACATAGAAGATGGTATTAAAAATATTACAAAGAAATACTACAAATAACAAAAATTAACTAAAATACGAGAATCAAAAAATAAATAAAAGTGCTTAAGGGAGTTTTCAAACGGGTAGGGAAGTTTTTAGATCGAAAACTTCTCTTCTCCCTTTTCTGTTGTTTTCGTTTCCTGCCTGACCTGGGTTATCATCCTTTCAAGCTGGTCCCTGGAGATGCTTTTATTCTTTTCTTCGGTGCAGACCTTTACTTTCTCAATCAGAGCGCAGAGTTCTTCACGCTCAAGGCAAAGACCTATGCTGTTAATAATGCCTTTTAAGGCTTTTTTGCCGGTGTGTTTCCCGATAACGAGGTTGCGTTTCCCGCCAACCATTTCCGGGGGGAAGAGTTCATAGGTGAGCGGCTCTTCCAGGATTGCAGCAACGTGAATTCCGGACTCGTGGGTAAAGGCATTTTGTCCGACAACAGCTTTGTTAACCGAGGGTATAATGCCTGAGTAATCCGAGACCATTCTGGAAAGGGCAGTCAGCCTTGTAGTATCATAGCGATCTATTCCGTACTGCACCCTGAGAGCAACCAGTACTTCCTCAAGGGCAGCGTTGCCTGCACGTTCCCCGATTGCATTAACCGTGGTATGGAGCTGTTTTGCCCCGGCTTCGGCAGCAGCAAGAGTATTTGCAGTAGCCATTCCAAGGTCGTCGTGGCAGTGAATACAGATCGAGGTATTGATCTCTTTGAAAATTTCGCTAACAAGGTAATGGGTCGTTGTAGGGTTCAGGATGCCAACCGTGTCTGCAAGGCTTACGTACTGCACTTTATATTCGGTTTCAACTTCCTTGAACGCCTGTTTGAGACGGTCAATTGGGGTTCGGCTTGAATCCTCGGCTGCAAAGCGTATTTTCAATCCGTGATCGGATGCATACTCAATGGTTTCTTTGGCGCAGTGGAGCATTTCCTCAAAGCTTTTGTGGTATTTGTATTTGAGGTGCAGATCGGACATGGCAATGAAAATGCTCACAATATCTACATCACATTCAAGGGCAGCATCCACGTCTCCTTTTACCGCGCGTGAAAGGCAGCAGATTCTCGACTTAAAACCCTGATTTGCGATTTCCTTTACAATTTCCTTTTCTTTTTCCGAAACCACAGGAAATCCAGCTTCTATAATCTCAATGCCCATGGAATCAAGTTCGCTGGCAATTGCCAGCTTCTGTTCCTTTGTAAATGCAACGCCTGGGGTCTGTTCCCCATCACGGAGAGTCACGTCACAGATCTCGATATCCAGGGGACGATATTGAATAAAGTCCATAAGATTATTTCTGGAATACTGCTCACTCTCTAACATGGTTACTGCTTCCTTTAGTTCTCATTATAGTGAGGATTTTTGATTATTTTTAATGATATACAGGTAATGTAGCCAGAAACTGACTCAAAGGCTTGAATAAGGAGGTACCAGGGTTCAAACGCCCCTAAAAGTCAGAAAATCTAGTATCTCGTCAAAATTAAGCATAGCTTTACCTTCATATGTATAAATGTTTTCCTCGGAGGAAAAGAATTTCCGGCAACAGCTTCTCGAAAGAGTAGATCAAAATTAGCTAAAAATCGACATCTACCCCTGATCGGGAGACTTAAGTCAATAGGTGTTATAAAAAGATTCAAAAGTGCTTATACCAGTGAAAAAATCTAGAGTATTGAGAAAACTCAAGCTTTAAATAAAAGACTCTTTCAGGAGGCAGATAAAGCATCTCTATTAACAAATTAAAATCCTTCGATGGTAGTGGGTAAAGGTTTTTTCAAGCAGAGGCAAAGGCTTTCTCATGTAAGCTTCCTCTGAACCCTTTCATAAAAGCAGGTATCGGAAATCTTTACAAAGCGGGCTGGAAACTTGGACTTTTTAAGTTTGACAATATCATCAGGCTTTATCCGATAGGATTTCTGCCCGTCAGTTGCAATGACAGCCTCCTTTTTCGGAGCCGTTAACTTTATTGTGATCTCGCTGTCCGACGGGATAACCCAGGGTCTTGAAGAGAGCTTAAAAGGGGCGACAGGAACAACTACTATCGCACTTACCCTGGGGCTTATAATGGGTCCGCCTGCGCTCATTGCATAAGCAGTGGAGCCAGTCGGGGTTGCAAAGACAACACCATCCGCGCGCATCGAATCAAGAAGGCAGTCCCCTACATAAACCTCAAACTGGATAATCTTTGCGGGCTTTGCAGACATTACCGCAATCTCATTCGTTGCGGTATCAAGCATTTCCCCATTAAGGAATACATCAACCCTCATCCTTTCGATATATGAAAAACCGTAAAGCACTTCTTCTATGGTTTCAAGGGCATCTTCTGGCTCGACGTCAACAAGAAAACCGAGGGTACCCATATTAATTCCAAGTATAGGGAGAGGATCTTTCATCTTGGCAATGTTCCGGAGGACCGTGCCGTCACCTCCTACACTGATAATGAGTTCTACCCCCTCTTCCCTCATTCTCTCAACCGGAACCCCTTCTATCCCGAGCACCTCAGCCGTGGGGGTGGCAACGAAAATTTTAACACTGGAGCTGAATCGTGCGAGGATTTCCCGGACCATTCGAATTACTTCAGGTCTATCACAGCGTGAAGAGATTCCTATCTTCTTTATTGCCAATTTATTCCCCCGAGAGCAGCTTTAGTATTTTTTCATGTACGCGCCCATTGGATGCGACCATTTCCAATCTGGCGGTGACATTATCAGGAAGCCTCAGAGTTTTTCCATATCCATCTGTAACACGCCCACCTGCCTCCTTCAGAATCAGTTGCCCTGCTGCCACGTCAGTTACACGCAAAGCTCTCCTGACATCCACAAAAGCATCAAGCCGGCCTGAAGCTACATAACACAGCTCAAGCGCTACACTTCCAAGTAACCTGACCCTACGGACACTACTGTAGATCTTACGGGTCCTAGCCACATTTTGCCGGTAGCCGTACATGCTTACGCACAGCTCCCTCAGTTCCGAGTTAACGGACGCCCTGATCTTTTTTCCATTAAGGTAGGCTCCTTTCCCGGCGTCTGCATAGTATTCCTCAGGCAGAGCAAGGCTACTCACATAACCGAATCTCAAATTCGACAGGTCGTAGGAAGAGACTGCCAGGGAGAGACTGTAAAAAGGAATTCCCACATAGGAATTGTAGGTGCCATCAAGTGGGTCAAGAATAATAGAAAATTCCGGGGAGTCCCCGAGAATAAGTTCGCCAAGTTCCTCACTGATAATTCTCATGGACCTGCCGTCGTTTTTAAGAACTTCAACAATAGCATCCTCTGCTGCACGGTCTATTCTGGAAGTCGGGGTTCCATCGGCTCCCATACCAACAAAGCTACCCGCTTCATCCGTCCCCTTGAGATCTGCAATGGAGTCGGAAGTGGCTTTAAAAGCCTCCCGACATAGTTTCAAAAATCCTGAGTCTGCTGAATTCATATGGATCGTTTTTTTAATTAAACCAGATTTTGTTATCAGATATGGAATTATCAGAATTCACAAATCCGGTCTTTTGTGTTTCAGAATTCCCTGGATAAAATATCCGACTTAAAAGCCGGACTCCGGTCATTCAAATTAAACTCCGGAGTCCTGAAGGCTTCAGACTTCTACAGAGCTTTATAGCCCTAAGGCTTTATTTGTCTTCTCAATTGACTTTGCACCATCGCTTTCAAGTTCCATCATAGCCCTTATAGCATCTACGTTTTCCGGGGTTACAATCGATTCCTGATGGACAGCCTGGAAGAAGTAAAGCTCATTTTCGGTTACAGTTATAGATTCAGGCCAAATGCAGTTTTCCCACATATCGTTTCTTGGGCGTCCTATGTCCCGCGCAAACTCTATTATTTCCGCTGTTGACGATATTCCCTGCCCTACGAAAAGAATTCTCGACTGGGAACCCAGGATGTTCTTAATGTCTTCTGCCGTACAATCGGTATTGACCTCCATATTTACTGTGTGTACATGCATCAGAGTTGTCGGAATCTTCAAGGCTGCACTTGTAATGTTGATGTTTGGAAGTACACTCCTTACATCAGGACCATGGTGGGATGGAAGCCTGGCGGGGTCCGGTACAATTGCGTTAATTGGTCCTTTCTTTACATCGTTAGGGTCTGTTGCCCTTCTTGCGAGAATTGCCCTGACCTTTTTTACCCCCAGTTCTTTGTCTATAGGGTAGATGACCCTACAAAGGGCTGTAGTGTTGCATGAGACAACCCTTACCAGGTCACGACCTACGGCTTGCTCGTAGTTGCAAACCGCATTAAATGAGAAACCTGCGATAGGGTGACTCTCTCCACCCTGCCAGATTGCCTTTACCCCGGCCTTTTCATACATTGGCTTATTTTTTTCCCCGACTCCCCCTGGCGTACAATCCACAACAAGATCAGCCTTTTCTACCATTTCTTCAATTGTCCCAGCGGCAGGCACACCTGCTTTCTCAAAAGCTTCAAGATTTGCAGCCGGAGCGTAGATCTCATATCCAAGCTGATGCGCCACTGCAGCTTCATAGTTCGGCCTTGTTTTGGAAACTCCAATAACTTCCATATCGTCCTGAGCCTGCACGGCATCTGCAACTCTTTTTCCTATAGTTCCATAACCATTTACTGCGATTTTTGCTTTAGCCATTTATATCCTATCCTGTTTAGTCCTCTTCTACCCAACTCGAGATATAGCCTAAGTCATTGAAAATTAAATTATTTCCGGATCCAATTCGGATAACGGATTATATGTTCAGAGTGTAGGTGTAAATTTAAAGTGTATTCACAGGTTATAACTTTTTCATTATTTTTAGCTTGTTTGTTGCAAACTGTCCGACATATGGTCCAGGATACATTTTAGCTAAACTTTTTTAAATGCCCAGACTTAAACCTGAACCTGGTATCTTAGATTACATTGAGGTTATAGGTAAGCACAGATAAATGCTTTTCCCGAGAAGATTTTATTGATTAAGGAAATTAGAAGAGACGTTTAAAGCTTCAAGAGCTTAAAGCTCCTTTTTCTATAGTTATGCCAGAAAATTCAGTAGCAATGAAATTTTAACTGATTGATTCTGGTCACTATGTTCTGAGAACAAACATAAACTTTTAGTAGAAGATCTATGCGTCCTTCATGTGAATTCCTCATCCATAGATCATTATTGAACCAAATCTCGCAGTACCCACTTTTGTCAAATAACTGCAAACATTGCAGTACTGTATCTCATTATCAGGATAAAAATTTCAGTCCAGAGTGGCATTTTGGATGTGTTTTTAGATGTTTCATGAATTAACCCCTTAAATTTATTATAATTTGGTAAAGAATTTTCAAAAGGAGTGCAAGAGAAACCCAGAGGTACTATACTTACTGTATCCTCCAAAACAGTATTTTCGAATTTATGTTCCCCAAGCATATCGATTCAAGGAAGAATCGGCAACCTCAGGAAACCCTGTATTTTTGAGGATACCCTTCTCTATTTCCCAACTCCAGCACATAGTAATAACATAACTGTATTAAATAAATTATATTAAATATTTTATCAAAGCAAAAAATTATTTAAAGTAAAAATTTCAAGCATATATAGCCTTTTTCCAGGTAGTATTTACTTACCTAAACTAAAAAACAGCAGTTTTAAACTGTTATTCCGGATAGCAAAGGATAAAATGAGTTTTATATCCAAAAGGAGAAGTAAAACAAAAAATAAAAATTCAATTTGCAAGAATAATAGCTTCTCCGCGTGAGAAGTTAATTTCTTTAATTGAGCCACCAACGGTCATTTTGTCGCCAAGGATCCCGGTAAGCTCGATTGAGTCACCCTCGACTATGATCTTTGCTACAGAATCCATGATTCTCTCACGCTCATCTCCACGAAGTAAAAATACATTGAGTTCACACATTTTTGTTTCACCCTACAAACCTATTTCTTTTATTCAATTTTACTGATCTTATCCAGTATAAGGTATATTTTATACACGGATAAGCGTTCTGCTATAAGCCAAAGTATTTTGCACTATCCACAGCAATAAACATTAGTGAATCTTAGAGATAAGAAGCTTCCGAAAATCTATCAGGAAAAAGCTTCAGGGATAGTTCATCAGTTTTGCAACGGAAAGGCCCTGCTCAAGCCCGAGGTCATCTGCCACGCATTCGCATTTCGTAAGAAGCATATAAGCAATAGGCCCGAAGTTGTGCTCGGAAAGAGTCTCGTAATTTGCCATGCCCTTACTGATAATAAGAGTTGAATTCTTCATGGCTTCGAGCAGTTCAGGCGGAGCCTCCTCGATCAGGACACCCACGGCATTCGAGCCGGTAGTCATGATTCGGTCAACTTTTTTATCAATCTCGAACTCTTTTATCTCCTCGAGGGTTACATCTGTGAGAATCGGTCCACCCCTGACTACGAGTGTAAGCTTCCCACCGAGTTTTTTGATGATGTCAAAAACAAGCGCATCAAAGAAAATTTCTCCGCAATTATCAGCAATGTAAACGACATCCTGCAGGAGCCCGAGCATTTTAGGGGTATCATCCACATCAAGCCCGTGCTCGAAATATTTTTTAAAAGTTGCTTCAAATTTATCCTCACTGGCATCAAAACCCATAATTCCGAAATCAAAATAATTTGCAACCACTGATGCCAGCACTGCTCGCCTGAAAAGTTCCCCGTCATCAGGATTATTCTCATAAATTTTCTCTTTTGCTACAGGCAGGACTTTCAGTGCAGCCTGGTTGATAAGCTTCTTAGTTACCGCATAAGGGTCCTTGTCTTCCAGTACCTCATAGCATTTCCTGTGAACTTTGGTAGCTACGGAGGCAGACACAGCCTCAGGATCGTAATGCCTGGTCAAAACTTTAAGACATTCCTGAATTGTCTTGCTTATAAGGTCTTCATCATCTGTAGAAAGCCTGGACTGGAAGTGAACTCTTGAAAGCAAGCAGTAGGTACAGCGGGGGTTCATTTTCATAGGGACATTTCCTGTTTTTTGATTCGGGGATAGGTTTTGCCAGAATGTTATTAATATTTGCGGCAAATATAATAAAAGTTTACTCTTCCTGATAGAACAAATGTTTAAAAGGTTAACTATAATGGCCTGAAATAGCAAGAACAGGACTGAAATAACAAGAATAGGATTGAAATAGTAAGAGTCAGGACTGAAGCATGCCTATTAGAGAGTTATTCTCAGAAATGTCCCCAAATCAGATCTTCAAAAGATAAGCTCTTTATAGCTTAAAAATAAAATAATTTACAATGATACCGATAATTCATGTTTCCAGGGCTTTTCCAATTCTGTTTTTTCTTGCAATGCTTTCTGTTTTTTTTAATTCTCCAGACGTTGCCTCTGCACTTACCGAAGTGGAGGTAAATCCCGTTAATACACCTCAGGGCGCAGTCGTGTTAATTGTGGATGGTCTGAGTGCACCTTTCATCTATCCCGAGCTTACGCCATATGCACTTGACGGCACACCGCTTGAAAAAGCCGAACTTGAAAATCTGCCGGAAATAAGTAAAGAAAGTGCTAGGCTTCTGGAGTTCCGTGCTCCTCAGACCTTTACCGAAGGAGGGCACTCAGTCCTTGTCACGGGAAATCCGGGTGCGGACAGTGAACTTGTAAGCTTCAAAGATGCAACCGTTTTCGATATTCTGCACAGGGAAGGTTATCTCTGTATTGGGGTTATGGAAAAAGGGGATTCATGGTCGATCTGTGACGAGCAGGATGTCATTCTCAGGGATGAAAATAACTCGATAAAGAACATGAAAATCGTTCTTGAGCAGCCCGAGCGTTCCAATAGTGCTCCTGATCTGCCTGAAGGGCTCTTACGGGTTATGGAAGAGGCAGCTGACAGAGCTCCCGGCTATATCGTGTCAAAAGAAACAAGGGATAAATACAGCGGATATAACAGGTGGGGAATCGATACTGCATGCGAGATTATTGAATACATGTCCATAAATAGTCCAGAGCAAAAATATCTGCTTACTGTCAATGTGGGAGCTATAGATTCTAGTGGACATTACAGGGATAATTATGGATATATAGATTGTATAGAGTGCCTTGATTCCGAGCTTCCCAGACTTTATAAACTCTGCAAAAAGAATAACCTTGCTTTTGTTCTGACATCAGACCATGGAATGAGCTTTTCCAAAGCTGATTCAAAAGGAGGCCACCAGTCCGAAAAATTCTCAGTGACTGATGAAGCACAACTCGTTCCCCTGATAATTCATGCTCAGGATGTTGAAACTGGAATTCTCACGGAGGAATACGGGCAGGATGACTTTGCTCCGACGCTGCTTGGAATTCTTGATATTCCCGACAAGCCGAGATTTGCGGAAGGGAATCAGATCCTGCTCACAGACCATGTAAACCTGAAAGTGGAACTCCCGGAAAAAGGTTCTGCTGAACTCCAGAAAGACGGAAATGTTATAGCCACCCTGAAAAACGATAACGAATTTGTTTTCCTTGGACTTGAGCCGGGAAGTACCTGTACGGTCAGGGCTGCACTTGACTCCGGAAAAAGCCTTGAAGAACAGGAGAAAAAGCTCACTCTTAAGACGGATGCGGTAATTGAATTCACAGAAAGAGGCTTGAAAAGTGACAAAAAAGGTGTGCGAGATAGAGAGTCTGACGCAAATACCATAAAAGACTCCACCTCTTCGGCAAGTTTTGCTAAAGGAAAATCAGGAACGTCAGATTCGGGCTTAACGCCTCTAATAGGGTACTTTGTTATAGGATTGGTCAATCTTGTGGGACTTGTGTTTATTGCAAAAATCCTGAAAAAATCCCAGAATACCGAAGAAGAGGAAAAATAAGATTAGTGGATTTAATAGAACCAATGTTCTAGCTCAATCGAAACCGTTGAGCTGCAACCCTTTTACGAAAAGGCTTGACCGAAACCGTTGCACCGGTCGATCACGCCGCTATGCCGGTTTTTGATCAAACTTTTTCTGAAAAAGTTTGCGCTCAAGTAGTTTTTTGAAAAGGGTTGCGCTCATCCAGTTTTTTTAAAAAAGGTTTGGTTACATGTCGTATACATTCCCAAAAGCTTCCCTGTAAGTGACATCAACATCTTCCACATGAGCAAACATGGGCCCCTTCCGGAGTTCTTTTATAAAGAGTTCCAGGGCTTCGGGTTTGCCTTCTGCAATGACAAAAACCTTGCCGTCCCTTAAATTTATGGGATTGGATTTCACGCCCAGACGCTCGCCAGCATTTCTTGCAAATCTTCGGAAACCCACGCCCTGCACCCTTCCGGATACAAGGATTTCCGCCCTCACAGTCTCTCCAGATGTCACAAATGGCTATTTCAAATAACCTCGATTTATAGTTATTGTTAGTTCTGGGAGCAAAGTCAGCAGAAAGTTAGAAATTCAGGTTATATATGTTCAGCTTGACCAGAATGGCAATAGTGAAAATATTCAATACCAAAAAAATAATAATCGGCATTGCCATGTCTGCCAGCATGTGCATCCACGTTTTTTCGATCTTTTTATCCCAGGCAGCGAAATATTCCTGATTCTCACGTTTTGCAGGTTTAGATTGCATCTTTTTTCCCCAATTTCCGGGCACATTCTGTTTATTTAACCCGGAATTGCTCCGTGATAAAACCAGCAAACAATGCTGTTTACTAGTTAATGCGAGTCATTAAACCATCCATGTTATATAAAGGTAAAGAAACTGGTTTCAATCCGTTGTAGATGAAAGGCTTGCGTTGCGCCGCTTGACCACGTCAACAACGCCGTTTTTGATCAAACCTTTTCTCAATAAGTTTGCGATCAAGCTCTTTTTTAAAAAGGCTTGGTTTAATAACGGATAGCGTTGGAATCGTACCTTGTGCCCGCTCTTTTTTCATTTTTAATTTTATTTTAATGAAAAGGATTGAAATCTGTGTTTCGGGTCGCTTTTTTATACCAATAGATTTCTATTATTATGCGAACTTGCCTTTATGTTATATGCAAGTTTGCCTTTATGTTATTTATTTATCCGAATATTTTTCAATTTATATAAATTTTGTAAAATGTGATTCAAATAAAAAAGTTTAATTATGTAAGTAAGCAGGAATATTAACATTTTTCATATGAAAAATAAAAGGAAGATATCGGAGCAGGAAAATGAAAACCAATAGAGGATTATATTCACTAATTTTATCATCAACAGCACTGGTTTTATTTTTAATCCTCGTTTCGCCTACAGCATCAGCAAACTCGCCCACGGTTACTGAGACCCAGATAACCAGCAGTGGATCAGCTTCTTGTCCTGTAATCTGGGAAGACAGGATATTGTGGGAGGACGGACGAAACGGGGGTTCCGACATTTACATGTATAATCTTTCAACTGACACAGAAACCAGGATAACTACCAACGGAAAAGCATTCGATCCCAGAACATGTGGTAATAAGATAGTATGGAGGGATCAGCGCAATTTGGGTCTGGACGGCTTACTATATGGAGATATCTACATGTTTGACCTCTCCACATACAATGAAACTCAAATTACCAATGGTGGACTGGTCTGGAGGTCCCCTGCTATTTACGATGACAGAATAGTTTACTCGAAAGCTGAAGACATGTATATGTACGATCTGGATATTTATGTGTACAATCTCTCCACATCCACGGAAACTCGGATCACCACCTGCGGAAACGCTTACTATCCTGCAATTTATGAAAACAAAATTGTATGGGCAGATCAGCGCAGTGGAGGTTCTGACATTTATATGGGTACTATTAGCTGCCCAACCGTTGTTAGCTACCCACCCGTTGCTGCTTTTTATGCATGTCCTATCTCTGGAAAAGCGCCACTAAAGGTAAAATTCAAAGATAAGAGTACAGGATCACCCTCCTCATGGTACTGGAATTTTGGCGATAAATGCACTTCAACAGCTCAGAATCCGACACATAAATACAATAAAGCTGGAAAGTATACTGTTAGTTTAACTGTTGAAAACGCTGACGGTAGCGATACTAAAAAGATATGTAATTATATTAAAGTTAGATAAATCAACTTTCTAAATGAGCCCTGCGCATGAGTTTTTGATCAATCTGAAAAAACCGATCTCGAAAACACGAGTATCTATTTTGTACTAAGTAGAATAAAGAAAATTATACTGTATAGGGTTGTCAATAACCCATCTGCAAAATCCGACAATTAGTGATCAAAACATTCAAATTTGGATATGAAAGGACATAAAAAATAGAGAAAAAGGCCTTAAAAAATTAACTGATTCATACCCGTTGAATGAGTACGAGGGCAAGGCCTCCACCAAATAACTTTTATATTTTTATCAGCATTTTTTTCAAATCAGATCTCAATTGTAGGGTTAGTAACGGATCGGGTTAGAACCATACCTTGTGCCCGTTCGTTTTTCCTCTTTTACCTGTGTTTCATGGGGCGCAGTTGCACCAGCTGTTTTTTCTTCTACCTTTATTTTATGCCACCCACGCGAACTTTCTTTGCGACGCCTGACCTGTTTTACAACATAAGCGGTTCCTAATGCTGCTACACCATAACCAACAATTTTCATTAATTTACTCACAATTATCTACCCCGGTCTATTATTGTACCTTATAGTTTATGAAGATACGCAAACAGGTAGAATCGTTGATATACGTTGATAGGAGGCTGAGAGTATTACCTGCAAATCTACTCTGGCGGCAGTTTAACATTTGTAATTTCGCCAGTATTCGGGCTGAATTTTATGCCTTTATCCTGACTCTGATTTTACCGACAGTAAACGAGCGTGGATAAAAAAGAACGAAATAAATAACGGTGAGCCTTCATCCTTCATCCCGGGCGTACATGCAGGCAGGGCAGCGAGGATTTCTCTCAGCGGGAATCTTAAGAACCGTGGAGAAAGCCAGATCATAAATTGTTCTCTCGCCGGCTGCCGGATCCCCCAGTTGCATCAGATTCAGGATAGCTGCTGCTGCAATAGCGGTTCCAACCAGACAGGTAGTCACTCCCATAACAAGCGTGATATCGGGCTCAGGAATTGGTCTGGATTTCATAATAAGAATTAGCTGTTAGATTTCACAGTAAGAATATAGCTGTTAGTGAACAACCTGATTTAGGAACAATCTGATTTAGGAACAACCTGATTTAGAAACATCCGGATTCAGGAAAGTAAGGTAATTCTGACATAGAATTTCCAAAACTGGATGTTTAAAATTGTTAAATTCCCAGTTCAAAATGCGTAAATCTGTTATAGTCTTCAGCAGACCAGAGAACTATTTGTCAGAAAGGACAAAAAGAGGAATTAAAACGGGAAATTAATGAAGAGTTTTTGAAAGTTTCCTATGGAGAATGAAAGGTAGGGGCAAACTAAAGCCCATGCTTGTTAACTCATAACACATGGGTTTTCAATACCTTAACCGGTAATTGATTCGTTACCATGCTACCCTGTATCCAAAAACTGTTTCCTGACATCCCTGGCACAGCCCGGAACGCTCGAATTCTTTAATAAACGTCTCATTTTTGAATTCTTCTGTATTTACTCTATCCGCACATAGGGGACATTTACACTCTGTAACTATCGAAACTTCTCGTCCAAAACCTAATGATTTAAGAAATTTCTTTTTTTCTATGTTCATGTCTATCAACCCTTATGAATCCCATAATTCAGCATATCACCTTCATAGAACCTCCTGAAAAATAAGAGCAAAACACAGGTAGTTCTATTTTCTCAGCCTAAATGCTAGATACTCTGCTCATCTGTATCAACAAACGATTATAACTGCCATATTACAGTTAATGCTTGAATTTCCTGCTTAGGAGAACTTTGTTCTCGAATTTATAATATAAAAGAGCAGATCCTTGTGCTATAACACTTTCTTGTTGGATCTTATCTGAGTATACGATAATTAATGGACATCAAATATAAATCTATTGATTTTTTATAACCTTGTTATAATATTCAAATTATCTCTTAAAGTACATGATATAAATTGATACTTTTATGGGCAATTGTTTTGAATATCCTGATAGATCTATGTTGCCTAAAAGAGACAGTTATCAAAAAAATAAACATCTCGCTCTTGATGGCGATTGTAATGGCTGAGATGTGTTCCGCTGCGTTTCCAATAATTTCCACGAAAATCATACCAATAAACAGCTCTGTCCAACCGGGGCTTTAGCCAAAGATTCTATGGAAATTCGCGCCAGAAAGCTTAAGACCAGTCCTGTTAAGGTAGTTGGCGATAA
This sequence comes from Methanosarcina flavescens, assembly GCF_001304615.2. Classification (NCBI taxonomy): domain Archaea; kingdom Methanobacteriati; phylum Methanobacteriota; class Methanomicrobia; order Methanosarcinales; family Methanosarcinaceae; genus Methanosarcina; species Methanosarcina flavescens. Next base: position 26,996 of record NZ_CP032683.1, read on the forward strand.
GGTTATTGCTCACTGCATCGACTAAGGCCTTATTTTTTCAAGCCTTTTATCAATTCTGCGATTTCACCCACAAATTCCAGGCCTGCGTTTCTCCCGGTCCCGGAATAGATATGCTCCATGCAAGAACCTTTTTTCTTTAATAGAGTTACATCTATACTGGAGCGTAATGACTCCTTGACCTTAGCAGACATTTCTCCCATTCTTGGTGCAGGGAGTTCGACGCCTTCCGACCTGTCCGCATCAATGTCGAGTATGTATGCCTTACTTTCCAGCCTGATCCGGATATTATCGCGGGTCACATCAAGCCCGGTGACCTTTGCCCCTGAATACGTCGTAAATCTGTACAATTTTTTCTCATATAAGAAGCCGAAGATGTAACCTGTAAAATAACTGCCGAGCCAGGGTATCTTCGCGATCGAACCAGAGAGTGAAATACCTTCCTGATCGAAGTGGTTGGTTTGCATCCATATCCAGGAAGATGGCATTGAAATGCCCCAATCCTTCTCAATATAGCCCCTGCCGCCCTTGAAATCTGTCCTTATCCCGTCAGCCTCGATAAACCCTTCAATGGTATGATCCATACTCAGTATGCCGTGATAGCATTCCATCCCCGGCACGAACGCATACCAGCCCATTACCCCAGGGGAGAGCAATTTTACGGGCCAGGGATATATATCTTTGAAATTCATGCGAGCAGTGACAGGGTCTTCACCATGCATGAGGTTAAGCCTCATCTCGTCAAGGCTGAAAAAAGATCCACCAATAGTAAGCTCGAACTTTTTATCGCTCGCACTAAACTCATTAAGTGGGTATCTGAAATAACGCATTCGTTGAGCTCTGGCATCCAAGAACATAACAAAAGCATGGGAATTCGAAGGGTTTTCGGGGAGGGAGACGCCTGGAATGACAGTATAAGCATGCTTCTCGCTGCGATCTACTATCTTAAAATACCAGCCTTCAAAAAAATTCTTCTTTTTCCTTCGTCCATGAAATATTTCCGGCTTCCAGGTATTGAGCATCCTATATGGGAGGATGGTCTCGTTTAAAATCATATGCATAATCCTGTTTCGCCCACGTGAAAAAGCCATTGTGAAGGCAAAACCGATTAGATGTCAAAGTTAATCTTCAATACCTCACATTGAGGCAAATTTTCAATATGCACTCCCTCAGGTGTTCCTGTTATCTCAAGCCCGTCAAATTCATTTGAACCGCATAACACATCCTGATTGGGATGCGTACCTGGTGTGATATTGCAGCTCAAAACAGTCTTTCCACCGGCTGATACCACAATTGGAAGTCTCGGGGATGCAGGGTGATTTTTTGGAAGGACTATTAATGGGGACCGGATTTCCCGAACCATGAAGAGCACGCATTTAAGCCCTTTTTCGGTCTTCTCGCCCACAGACAGCGCAGAAGCAACAATCAGGTCATGGGGTTCCAGTCCAAGTACAATTTCTTCATTCTCGGTTTCCAGAAAGAACTGTCCGTTCGGACCTGCTTTCACAATAGCCACTATTCCTGCCGTGCCGCGCAGGAGAAGCATCTCATTTTCCCTGAGTGAAATGTCTTTAGGAGAAGCCAATTCTTCCATATTAAAAATTAGCAACTGAGACTGATGATCAGGATTCTGTTACATTACTGGACTGGCAGGAAGGACACTTCACATTCTTACCAATACCTTTGAACTTATTTCCACAGTCCTTGCATTCATAACTTTTAACCGGCAGCTTTCCTTCCATATCGATATCAAATGAGTCTCCAACACTACACATGATTGTCACCTAATAATTTCATCAAGGGATCCCTGAATTATATAACCCACATATTAGTACTCATATTTCTCCAATTAAAACCTTTCCATATCTATTACTCTCTGACACGTATGAATGCGGTTTTCCTATCAGGGCAACCGTTTCCTCAAACCTGAAAGAACTTAAAAATAGAGCTTACATGCCTGATAAATTTCTTCTTTTAATAAATATTCCATGAGAAGGAAAATCAAAATATAGTGGAATACTCCGCTTTTCAGGTTAATTCGCAAAGTTAATGTTATATTATCAAGCTAAGATTCTAAAAATATTCATACACATACTAAACTTATTTGGTCCAGTTGTTAAGATATATAATCAAGTTTTTCTAAATATAGAAAATAATGAAACGAATAGCCATTTTCTTTGTAATAGCTTTACTGGTATTGATGCCATATTCTGCAATGGCAAGCGCTCCAAGTGTATCGTGCAAAGGAGGTACATGTAGTAATCTGAAGATTACCAAGGTTAATATAAGCAATGCAGTAAGCAAAACTGTACCGGCTAAGATTGGGTTCACAGGCTATATATCAGGTCCTGTTAAACTTGTCCAGTATACGGTAATCGATCCGAAAACTGGAAAGGTCGTCGGTTCAACAAGCGCCTACTGTTCGAAATGCACGACTAAAGGGATCTGCTCCTGCTCGTGTATAATAAAACAGGCTGGAACCTTTGATGTAAAGATAACTGCATACGGTTCTGGGAACTGTTGTGTGAGTACGGTTAAAAAGGCAGCCATTACAATAGGATCTGCAAAAGCACCTTCAAATGACCCTGCAAAAGCACCTTCAAATGACCCTGCAAAAGCACCTTCAAATGACCCTGCGAAATTCGTTCCAGGTTTCAAATCCGTAGTCTCAGGAAAGAAAGTAACCTTTAAAGACACGACATCAGGTGTTGAACCTGTAAGATGGGACTGGAACTTCGGTGACGGCTACCGATCAAATGCACAGAATCCGACTCATACATATAAAAAGGCAGGAACTTATACAGTTTGCTTGACTGTATACGCTAATAATAACAATTACAAACTTGTCTGTAATAAAGTAGTTGTTAAATAATAAGGGAAAACCCCTTCCTATTTTTAATCAAATTTTGCCTCGCTCATCACAGAACCAGTTCACAGAAACTATTCAGCAAGGTTAACATTTAAGTTAATATGAATTTTTCTTTTTCCCTTGCAGGTATGATCTCAATTTTACTAAAGTTTCTGTTCCACGCCTGTATAGTGCTTTGATATTTTCCTGGTATACAAAAGCTATCGGCATCAAGAGTAACGGCACAGCTGCCGCTGTTTTAACCCCTTCCGGAACTGGCAGCGCGGCTATAAGACTCGCTCCGGTAGCCCCATAAAGAGGCACTATAGGAAATAGCATGCCCAGGCCTAATGTTCTTCTGAAATGTATGCCTAATTTTGCAGCCAGGAAACCATTAGATCCTATGACTACACCAATGCCTATACTTGGCCCAATAGTCTGAAAAGGATTATATGATGGTCCAATATAGAGTCCTAGATCAACACCAAAAACGGAAACAAGGCCATTGAATTGATTCCTTTCCTGACTAGAGTTTCCCCCAAGACCTGATACAACTATGCCTATGTCCAATTGCAGAGGCCCTCTTCCTGCTCTCCTCCCATCCATTATATCATTACTTCCCCAGGTGATAGATTTACTTCTCTTAAGCCAGAAATTACCTATCTTGCTGTTTTATCAGACGTTTACGACCTTATTTTCAGATTAACACATCCGATAAGTAAACTAACTCCTCGATCAAAAATTCTGAAAGTAACCTTTTTCAGGATCTTCAAAAATAATCAGAGTGTCTGACTACACATTTCTCTTTCTCATGCCATTAAACTTCTCACTATTTCCTTCAAACCATCTGCAATATTAATCAGGACACTGTTCCTCAGGGCATCCGCGGATATACTCCATTATATCTTTCAATTTTGCAGTAGCCAGTGATACCGAAGTATCAGCAGCTCCGTAATAAATGCGGAGTTCGTCACCTACCACAACCCATCCGCAGGGAAAAACAACATCGTTGACATCTCCACTGCGTTCGTATGGCTCCTTGGGTCCAAAAACCCAGCCTTCCGACCTGTGTAGCACTTTGGTGGGATCCTCAAGATCAAGAAGAGCCAGTCCGAGCCGGTAGCTTAATTTCGGGGTCGTCTGGCGTACCCCATGGTACATAATTAACCACCCTTCAGGCGTATAGAGGGGCTGCGGCGACAGACCGATCTTGTAAGCATCCCACCATCCGCCTTCCCTGGCATACAGAAGCACATCATGCCTTTCCCATGATTTCATATCCGGGGAAAAGGAAATCCAGATATTTGCTTTCAAAGTGTGAACGGTAGGCGCAGGTCTGTGCAGCATTGCCCACATCCCGTTAAATCTTACAGGGAAAACTGCGGCGTCTTTATTATCAGGCGGCATTACGGGTCCTATTCGTTCAAAATTACGGAAATCTTCGGTAAATGCAATCGCTGGTAAAGGGCCAGAATCTGAAAAAGCCACATATACTATTGCCCACTTTTTCAGTTCATCTATGTAAGTTATGCGCGGATCCTCAACACCGTATATTTCCTCAGGATAATTTACAGGATCCGGAAAAAAGGTTGGCTTACTATCGATTTCCCATCCATCAATCCCATTCTCACTCGTGGCGACCGTAAAGTGAGAAAATCCCCTGTGGTCTTCAACCCTGACCAGTAGCAGAATTTTACCATCAACTATCGCGGCTGCAGGATTAAATACTGAATTGGCTCGATAAGGCCAATCTGCAACTGTAAGTATAGGATTTTTCCTGTGCCGTATAAATAGCTCCCCATGATCTTTCCAGACCATATCATTCCTCCATTCCTTTTTCAGATCGTTATTTCAGTAATAATTTCTTTTTAAGGCTTGATTCCAAGTACATCTTCTACATAAGCTCTTAAAATCTCTGCAATACTCCATGCCTGTGCAATGGTACCTCCTGGAGAGTGCGGGTAATCTCCATCAAACACCTCAGATATGGTGCCAATGCCTGCGGTTTCGAGATGCTCGTCAAAACCCTCAAGGAGGGTCTTCATGGATTCGATATGGTTGTTCGAATAGCCGTGAACCTTCAAATAGGCTTTCACATAGGATCCGAGGAGCCAGGGCCAGACCGTCCCGTTATGATAAGCCGTATCCCTGTTAATGGCATCCCCGCGGTACTGACCTTTATATAAGGGGTGGTCACATGAAAGGCTTCTTAGCCCGAAGGGTGTAAGAAGATCCTTTTCAACTCTATCCACTATGGCTCTTTCTTTCTCAGGGGAAAGCATGGTATAGGGAAGTGACACAACAAAAATTTGATTCGGTCGGATTGCAGGGTCTTTAGCCTCATTTCCTGCTTCGTCCCAGTATATAAGGTCAAAGAGGCAGTTAGTCTCAGGGTTCCAGAAAGCATTCTCAAAGTTTGAGACTACCCCAGCTGCGAGATTCTCGTATTTGGAGACATCTTCGCCAAGGAGAGTGCCCAGGTAGGAAGTTGTCTTCAGGGCATTGTACCAGAGAGCGTTCACCTCACAGGCTTTACCTGCTCTTGGGGTCACCGCCCATTCCCCGATTTTTGCATCCATCCAGGTCAGTTGAGGTCCCTGCCGAATAAGGTAATCAGAATCCATGCCTATTCCAAAATCTGTGCCACTAGAATAACAGGCTATAATCTCCTCTACGGAATCCCAGACATCAGAGAGGAAAAGGAAATCCTGCGTATAAGCAAAATACTGGTCCAGGGCATGAATAAACCAGAGAGAAGCATCCACTGTATTGTAAACTGGATCTCCTCCGAAAGCCGGGAAAGTATTGGGAATCAGGCCTCTCCGGCAGTATCTGGCAAAATTGATAAGAGTGGACCTTGCCTCCTCGAAGCGGTAGGGAATTAAAAGCAAGCCGGGCAAGGAAATCATGGCATCTCTCCCCCAGTCCGAATACCAGTGATATCCTGCAATCACGGTATTTTCACCTGTAACACGGTTTTTTACCACAAAAGTGTCGGTTGCCTTGAGAAGCTTGAGAGCGAAGGGATCTTTAATCTTCGAGTCGAGTACCAGAAGGTTCTGCCGGTTTGCTTCCCTTAAGTAGAGTTTATCAACCTTCTCAAGTGTTAGAGAAGAAATATCTCCTGTCGAAGCTGCTATAAAAAAACGGGAAGTTCCCTTTTCGAGCTTGCTCTCAAAATAACCAGGATTGAAATTATCTTCCTGGAAATTAAGCCCACGTCTTTTCTCAGTGTCATACTCCAGGTTATAGTACCATACTGGCTCGGGATGATACTGGAGATTGGACGAAATCGAGAAAGTGAAACCAGTAGAGCTTGCAAGATGTACTCCCGTAGGTCCGGGTCTTTGGAAGAAAGAAAGGTATCCTGAACGGGCAGTAAGGTTAAAATCTCTTGAGCTTACCAGAGGAAAGATTCTGAGTAAAGCCCCTTCTCTTTGAGATGTAATATCATAGACAACAAAAGTAGTATTACTATTATGGACCATGAAAACTTTTTTCTTTACAGTAAAATCTCCGGCCTGGTAAACCCAGAGAGGAAATGGGTTACGATTAAACTCAACTAGATGTTTGAAACCCTCAGGGAAAATTTTTTCGGGGTACTTATGGACCGCGAGCTGATAAAGTTCTCCATTAATGGAAATTTCCTCATCAAGGGAAGAAAGTATTAAAAGTCTCCCAGGAGAATTCTCTGGAGTTGCTACAAGCAACCCGTGGTAAGTTCTTGTCGCTGCTCCGATAATTGTGGAGGAAGCGTATCCTCCAAGCCCGTTTCCTATGATCCATTCCCTTTTTGTTCCCTCTTCGTATGTTGAGAGAAAATCTATTCCAAACCTGCCCCCATTCATATATATTTGATTAGTGTTGATTTATTAAATACCTGTACGTTTAGAAAAAAAGCAATTACTACTGAAGTTACTCACCTATCTTCATCTATGCATTACGCTGTCTGAAACATTTGATCCTCAATTCCTGTGGTGGTTTTGCTGCCTCAACCGCCTGCAAATCGAAACGAACCTTGGGTGACATTCCTGTGAGAGTTCGCAGATAGGAGTTCTACCCTGTTTGCTTATGTTTTTCAAAAACGTTCTGATCGTTGGCTTGAGCAGGAGCCTATCCGAAGAATACTTTTTCGAACCAGATTATTATTTAGGGAATATTACTGAAACACCTCTTATCGAGCTTGTCGCCTCCGAGAAACAGTTAAAAAGAGTCACAGCCAGACAGTTTGCTGCCCCATTCGCTTTTATAATAATAAATACATAAAAGAATAATTATATTTAAACATTATCAAGCACCGATGCACTTGCAAAGGGGATATGCTCGAATCGATTAGGGGAGTTATCAGTCTGGCGTGATAGAGAACAAATTACAGTGCCTGGAATGCTGCACTTTCTCATGCTGGAAACCAAAATGTAACCGTCTTCCTGTATTCTAAAATAGAATTCCTAAACCGCCTTTTTAACGGAAAATCTCGAGATTACAATAATAGGTAAGGAGTGATCTTTGTGAAATTATTTGGGGGTCGCGAGGATAATCAAGAAGCGAAAGGACACGTCTATAGAATGAATGAGAAACTCATTTCCATCGGAGATGACTACTGGATAGAAGATGAAACTGGAGAGCGAGCTTTCTATGTTGATGGAAAGGTTCTCCGAATTCGCAACACCCTGATTTTCAAAGACCTGCGAGGAAATGACTTATATAAAATTACAGAAAAACTGCTCCGTATCAGGGATACTATGGAAATCAAAAGGGCAGATGACAGCCTGGCTGCAACAGTCAAAAAAGATCTCATTAATATTCTGCGGGATAAGTGGAAAGTTGAAATTTCTGATGGACCAGATATGGAAATTCATGGCAACATTCTGGATCACGAATATGAGATTGAGTCTGAAGGAAGGAAAATTGCAGAAGTCTCAAAAAAGTGGTTCCGCCTACGGGATACCTATGGAGTTAAGATTGAGCCCGGGCAGGATAATGCACTCGTCTTGGCGATTGCGGCTGCACTTGACCAGATGGCACATGATTGATAAAAAGGGGTTAGAAACGTGGTTGAAATTGAAGCTTTTACAAGCCTTTTCCAAACCACTGGTTATATTGCTGCAATAGTCTTTGTGCTGGCAAGCACATTTTCAGCTGGAATTTCTCTTACGATTCAGCAGATTCTTGATCCATTGCATAACATAAAGCTGGTACTTCTCGCGCTTGTAGCAAATTTTATATTTGTACCTGCGCTTGCACTGGTCTTGCTGTACGTATTCTCACTTCCACGACCACTGGCAATCGGACTTTTTATTCTCGGTACCGTTGCAGGGTCTCCTTTCGTCCTGAAGCTCACGCAGGCAGCCAGAGGAGATGTTGCTCTTGCAGCAGGGCTGATGATACTCCTGATGGTTGTAACAGTTATTTATTTGCCTGTCGTTCTCCCGATATTTTTCCCCGGAATCGAGGCAAGTGCCTGGGATCTTATTAGATCTACGGCTGAGATAATACTTATCCCGCTGGCGCTTGGTCTACTGGTCCGTACCAGGTATGAAGAACTGGCAGAGGAACTGCGCCCTTTTATTAATGAAGTGAGTAACCTTGCCTTCCTCGTTCTGATCATATCCTACATCCTAGCTTACTTACCTTCCATGCTGCGTATTATCACTGAAACCTATACACTCTTTGCCGGGGTTATACTTACAATTGGGTCATATGCACTTGGCTATTTTCTGGGAGATCCTGATAGATCACACAAGCAGGCGTTAGGCTTCGGAACTGCCCAGCGTAATATCTCGGTAGCACTGGCAATTGCAGGTTTAAATTTCGGAGATCCTTATGTTACAATCATGATCTTTTTCATATCAATTGTTGCTGTTATATTGCTGATGTTTTTTGCACAGGAAATTGGTTATCATCACAAAAAGGGAGAAGAAGCTCACCTGGGATGAGAAGTAACTTCCTGAACAATAGCTTTGAAAAAGATTACAGGTACTCTTGCTCGAATTTCTAGAGTCAGGAATGAATCTCAAAGTCAGGTGCTGGATAGAGAACTATGTAGATCTCTGGGTTTCACTGGATCAGCTTAACACGGCTATTTACAAATGCAGATATTGAATTGTCGGCTTACAATATCGTTGTTGGTTCTACTGGTCCGGAGATCGGATCTATAGTATCTAATTGCCGCAAAAATTCCAGGACTAAATAACTTTGCTTCAATAAGCGAATTCAATAAATTTAGGTCAGTAAACTATCAAAAGTAAAATATTATGTATAAAATAATATACATGACAATATAATATGATCTTAAATTGCGAGTTCTGGGGAGATCTCGCAGTTCTATAAAGTGGGAATTTAGCAATACCAGGACACCAGGAGGGGGACAGATGTCACTGAAAGAATATAAGCCCGGATCTCCTTTTAAAGGGAAAATAGGGCGAACGATAGATGAATCAGAACCCGCCTGGCCAGCACAGCGGCGAGCAAAAGATGGCGCACCCAATGTGCTGTTCATTGTGCTGGACGACGTAGGTTTTGGACAACTCGGTTGCTACGGCAGCCCTATTCACACACCAAATCTGGATAGCCTGGCTGAGGGAGGTCTTCTCTATACCAATATGCACACGACTCCACTGTGCTCTCCATCGCGCGCGTGCATACTTACCGGAAGAAATCACCATTCAAATAACATGGCCGCCGTAGCCGATAATTCAACAGGCTTTCCCGGTTATAACGGGTATATACCTTTTGAAAACGGTTTTTTGTCGGAAATACTTCTGGAACATGGATACAATACCTATGCTCTTGGTAAATGGCATTTAACACCTTTAGAGCAGATCTCGGCAATAGGACCTTACGATCGCTGGCCCCTGGGGAGAGGATTCGAACGCTTTTACGGATTTATGGGAGGGGATACGAATCAGTATTATCCCGAGCTGGTTTATGACAATCACTATATAATTGATCTCCCCAAGACTCCCGAAGAAGGCTATACCCTGAATGAGGATCTGGCTGATAGGGCTATCCAGTTCATTGCTGATACCAAGCAGATTGACCCAAACAAGCCCTTTTTCCTGTATTACTGCCCTGGAGCCATGCATGCTCCTCATCATGTTCCTAGAGAATGGGCAAATAAGTATAAAGGCAAGTTTGATGATGGCTGGGAAGCTTATCGGGAAAAGACCTTCGCACGGCAGAAAGAACTGGGTGTTATCCCGAAAAATGCCAGATTATCCCCTCATGATCCTGATGTCCCGCACTGGGACGAATGCTCTCCTGATGAAAAGAAGATCTACTCTCGAATGATGGAGGTTTATGCCGGATTCCTGGAGCAGACTGACTACCATATAGGCAGGATAATACGGTTCCTGAAAGAAGCTGGTGAATTTGAGAACACCCTGATAATGGTGATTTCAGACAATGGAGCCAGTGCCGAAGGCGGTTCCTCGGGGACAATCAACGAGAACCAGTTCTTCAACAATGTGCCTGGTCTGATAGAGGAGAGCCTTGAATACCTGGATAAACTGGGAGGTCCAGAGACCTTCAGTCACTATGCCTGGGGTTGGGCATGGGCTGGGGATACACCCTTCCGCCGCTGGAAACGAGAGACTTATCGCGGTGGTGTCAGTGCTCCCTTTATTGTCCACTGGCCCAGGGGAATAAAAACCAGAGGCGAGATTAGAAACCAGTATGCCCATGCTATCGATATGGTACCAACAGTCCTGGATTGCCTGGGAATAGAGCCACCGCTATCTATTAAGGGAATAACTCAATCAGCTATTGAAGGAGTAAGTTTTGCACATACCTTCGACAATGCCGATGCACCTACCAAACACCACACCCAGTACTTCGAAATGATAGGAAATCGTGCTCTGTATCACAATGGCTGGCGCGCCGTATGTCCATGGCCCGGGCCTTCATTTGCTGAAGCAGAACATGCTTTTGGTTCGCCTATCACGGCAGATATGCTGGTCGAGCTGGATGCAAAAGGCTGGGAGCTTTACCACGTGGATAAAGACTGGACAGAGACCGAGAATGTGGCAGAGGAAAACCGGTCCAGATTGATCGAGATGATCGCCATCTGGTATACAGAAGCCGGAAAATATAATGTGCTGCCCATCGATAGCCGTATGGTGCAGCGCCTTAAAGAAGAACGCCCTTCCGCTGCACCTGATAGATCGGTTTACACATATTATCCCGGGACTGAGCCGGTTATCTTGAGTGCGGCAGTTAATGTGCTCAACCGCTCACATGTTATTACTGCTCATGTAGATATTCCGAAAGGAGGGGCTGAGGGGGTTCTGCTAGCCAATGGCACTGTCGGCGGAGGCTATTCATTTTATATGAAAGACGGAAAGCTGCACTATGTATACAATTATGTAGCCAGGAGTCTTCATCATCTTGAATCTTCGGAGAACGTCCCGGAGGGACGGCATCAACTAAGCTTCGAATTCGAAGTGACAGGTAAGCCAAATCTTGCCAGAGGTGAAGGCGCGCCAGGTACAGCTCAACTCTTTATAGACGGAAAATCAGCTGCCAGGGCTGATATACCTGTAACGATACCAATTACCCTTGGAATAACCAGCGGGCTCACCTGTGGTTCAGCTCCTGCATCTCCAATTACACCTGACTACAAGCCTCCCTTCAAGTTCACAGGCAAGATATTTAAGGTGACTGTGGATGTAAGTGGCAAGTTACACGAAGATAAGGAAGCTGAGATGCGTATGATCATGGCGCGGCAATAAACAGATACATCTGCAAATCAACAGATCACACCTCTTAAGGTCTAGACCACAAGCATAGAGAATTCCAGAAATATTGAAGATAAAAGCGGATAGTCAGATTAATGAGACCAGCTTAACACGTCAACAACTATTTAAAAATCATTTAATTCGTTTTCTTTATCAAATCTTATTTACAATATTATGCAGGTTGGTTTATATATTTTTGGACTTACATACCTTTACGGCACAATATTGAAAATGCTTTTTTAACTGCAGAGTTCTCGTTAAAGGGAGGGAAAACCAGGGTATATCGAGAAGGTGCAGGCAGTTCATATGATAACTGCTGCCCTGGAACGGCACAGCGAGAGCTGGACAGCAGGGCGGAATTGTTGGGGGAAGATTAACTGAATGAAGTAGCATATTGAATCAGTCGTGAATAAAAGGATGATCAGGCTAATTGACCTGCTGTTCATATGGAAAGACGAAGAAGGGAACATTGAGTCTATTAAAACCGCTTAGCTGGGCGAAGTTCCATATAAAAATCTGGCACTGAAACCTTTGCTCCGAATTAATATGGAAGAAAATTAGCACCAGGGGAAAGATCTGGAGATATAAACATGAATACAGATACCATTTCAACGCCGGCTAAAATTCTGATTTACAGCACTGCTGCAGTTATCCTTACACTGGGTATGAAGGCAATCTCAGACATATTAGTGCCGGTTTTTTTTGCGCTTTTTGCCTTTTTGATCTTTTCTCCCCTTGTCCACTGGCTCATGAGGAGAGGAGTCCCGGGAAAGATCAGCGTTTTTCTTGTGATCCTGCTTTTCATTTTTGTTTTTTTTGGAACTGCAATCCTCTTTGCAAACTCTTTACTCCAGCTAAGCGGCAGGATTCCAAGCTATGAGAATCAGTTGCAGAATATACTGGACAGTGTCTCAAGATATTTGCCTGAAGCGGGGGTAACGGTAGAATCAGCCCTCCAAGATATTGCAGCATTTGCTTTCGGCGTTTCTACGGACATTATTTCAGGAGCTTTAAGCGCCGGATCAACACTTATGCTCATCTTTATCACGACAACATTTTTACTTCTGGATGCTGCAGGTGCTCCAAAAAGAGTGCAAAGAGAAAATGAAGATCAGCCAATACATATTTTGCGGTTTACCGAACTGAGCAAGACCGTCGTAAATTACATGCTCCTGCGGACTGAGACCAATCTGGTCGGAGGCATTGGAGTTGCCATACTTTTCCTTCTTGGAGGCATAGATTTTGCTGTTCTATGGGGCCTCCTGTTCTTCCTGTTCGGTTATATCCCTTTCCTGGGCTTTTATCTGGCAACTATTCCACCTATGCTCCTTGCCCTGTTCGAATACGGGCTTATAGGGGCACTGGGTGTCCTTATCGGCGTCACTATTATCAATGCGCTTGTAGAAAATGTCGTTTTCCCGTCTATTGCAGGAAAAGGCCTTAAATTATCTCCGACGCTTGTGTTTCTTTCTTTATTTTACTGGTCTTACGTACTCGGGACAGCAGGTGCGCTGATTGCCGTACCCCTTACAATAGTTGTGAAAATAATTCTGGAGAGTTCTGAGGAGACACGCCTTATAGCCAAACTGATGGAATCAAGCGGGGATAGGGGACAGGATGAGGAAAAGATTGTAGAAAACTCATCTTGAAGTCTAAAGGCCTGTCATTTCAAAACCAGTTAACAGCAACGACAGCTTATTCTTTCCTCTGTCCTACAAATCAGGAGTAAAGCTCAGAGCCAGGTTATGGATAGAAATACACATAACCAGAATTTTACATAAGTTTAAATTTTTAGTAAATAAACCTGCTTCGCAGACCCGATAAATTAATCAATACGCATAAAATTTTATATATAAAAGAGCAATTATATAAATGAATTGTTGAACGGGGACCTGGGGAAATCTCAAAGGTTCAGCTGGGGGTTAGCAGATTAATATTAACCGGTAGATACCTGGTAAACGGTTCTACAATAACACATCTGACGAATCTCAGAATCCAGGTTGAAATCGACAGTATTCAAAAAAAGCAATTTTAAGTAATTAATATAGTTCTCTATAGCGCAGTCTGTGGAAAAAAGTGGAAGAACTGCCTAATAGCAATCCTATAAGGGAGTTAGAATGACACAAAACTATCTACCTCCTCGAATCCATGTGCTGGCAAAACCGACCGGTTCAATATGCAACCTGGCCTGTGCCTATTGTTATTTTTTGGATAAAAAGGCTCTTTATCCAGGTAGCAAGTTCTGCATGTCAGACGAAGTGCTGGAGAATTACATCCGTCAGCTCATCACAGCCCACCGCAGCCCGCAGGTAACCGTTGCCTGGCAGGGAGGTGAACCTACCCTGATGGGAATAGACTTTTACCGGCGTGCCATCGAACTGCAGGAAAAGTACAGAAAACCGGGCGTGAATTTTGAGAACACGATGCAGACCAACGGCACGTTGCTGGACGACGAATGGTGCCAGTTTTTTAAGGAAAACAATTTTCTCATAGGGATCAGTATCGATGGTCCGCGTGAACTGCATGATATCTACCGGGTGGACAAAAAAGGGGAGGGGAGCTTTGACCGGGCCATGCGAGGGCTGCGCCTCCTACAAAAGCACGGAGTGGAATACAACGTCCTGACAACAGTAAACAGGATAAATGCCGATCATCCTCTGGAGGTCTACCACTTCCTGCGAGATGAAGCAGGGGTAGACTGGATTCAGTTTATTCCGGTTGTAGAGAGGATCAATGAGGAAGGATACACCCTTTACCAGAAAGGAGATACTGTCTCAGACCGCTCGGTGCAACCAGAACAGTTTGGGAGCTTCCTTAGCCGCATTTTTGACGAGTGGGTGAGAAATGATGTGGGAAAACTCTTTGTGCAGACTTTTGAGGCTTCTGCACGAAGATGGCTGGGGCTGCCCTCAGGCATGTGCGTTCTTGAAGAAACATGCGGAGCTGGGCTTGCTCTGGAGCACAATGGGGATCTCTACTCATGCGACCATTTTGTAGAGCCTGACTACCTGCTTGGCAATATTATGGAGAAAGAGATCTCTGAACTTGCTGCTTCGGAAAAGCAATACAGGTTTGGACAGGATAAACGTAATACTCTACCAAAGGTATGCTGTGAATGCGATGTGCTTTTCGCCTGCCAGGGAGAATGTCCAAAGAATCGTTTTCTTGCCACCTCTACCGGGGAACCTGGCCTGAACTACCTTTGTAAGGGCTGGAAAGCTTTCTTCCATCATATCGATTTTCCTATGAAGCTCATGGCAGGTTTGATACGCCAGGGGTATCCGGCTTCTGAAGTTATGAGAGTTATTGCCCTGGAAGAAGCCTTTGCGCAGACCGGACGCAATGAGCCCTGCCCCTGCGGAAGCGGGAAAAAGTTCAAACGCTGTCACGGTCAGGGAAAAAGTGGACAGAAATAAGACTTAATGGGGAATAGGGAAATGACAGAAAAGAAACCAAACATACTGGTCATCTGGGGAGATGACATTGGCATTAGCAACCTCAGTTGCTACAGCGACGGTCTGATGGGCTACAGAACACCGAACATTGACCGGATAGCTAACGAAGGTATCAGGTTTACGGATTCTTACGGGGAGCAGAGCTGTACTGCCGGGAGAGCTGCTTTCATCACAGGACAGAGCGTCTTCCGTACAGGGTTGAGCAAGGTGGGAATGCCAGGAGCCAAAGTAGGAATTCAGCCTGAAGACCCTACAATCGCCGAACTGCTGAAACCGCTGGGTTATGCTACTGGTCAGTTTGGAAAGAACCATCTCGGGGATCTGGACGAATACTTGCCTACCAACCATGGTTTTGACGAATTCTTTGGCAACCTTTATCATTTGAATGCTGAAGAGGAACCTGAATTACGCGATTATCCGCCTGAGAAAGACTTTCCTAATTTCCGGAAGAACTTTGGTCCCAGGGGTGTAATCCATAGCTATGCCGACGGTCGCATCGAGGATACTGGCCCGTTGACCAGAAAAAGAATGGAAGAAGTAGACCAGGAATTTCTGGATGCAGCCATCGATTTTATCAAACGCCAGCATGAGGCGGAAAAGCCTTTCTTCGTCTGGTTCAACACTACAAAGATGCATTTCAGGACTCACATCCCGGAAAGAATACGGGGACAGTCGGGGCGCTGGCAATCCGCGTACCATGACGCCATGATTGAGCACGATCGGCAGGTAGGCGTGCTTCTCGACCTGCTGGACGAAATAGGCATTGCGGATGATACTATTGTTATCTACAGCACGGACAACGGACCACATATGAACTCCTGGCCCGATGCAGCCATGACCCCATTCCGTAACGAGAAAAACTCCTGCTGGGAGGGAGCTTTCCGTGTTCCTGAGGTAATGCGCTGGCCTGGCAAGATCCCCGCAGGCACAATTTCTAACGAGATTGTGAGCCATCTTGATTGGCTGCCCACTTTACTTGAAGCAACAGGAGAACCGAATATTAAGGAAAAACTCAAAAAAGGTCACAAAGCAGGAGATAAAACTTTCAAGGTACATCTTGACGGTTATAATCTTCTTCCCTACCTGACCGGGAAAGAAAAAAAATCTCCACGTACTGAGTTCTTTTACTTCTCCGACGATGGAGACCTGGTAGCTCTCAGGTACGATAACTGGAAAATGGTCTTTATGGAGCAGCGCGCCATCGGCACGCTCCAGGTCTGGGCTGAACCTTTTGTCCCGCTGCGCATACCAAAGATATTCAACCTGCGTACCGATCCTTATGAAAGGGCGGATCAGACATCAAATACCTATTATGACTGGCTTCTAGACCATGCCTTCCTGCTGGTGCCTGCCCAGAGTGTCGTTGGTGATTTCTGGCAACGTTTAAAGAATTCCCTCCGCGCCAGAGAGCGGCTAGCTTTACCGTTGATCGGGTAATGGAAAAGCTCTTGCATGGAATCGGGAGCACCTGAGGTTGAAGTCCTCTATCTGGAACATTCTACTCCTTCAAGGTAATGCTCAGCAGTATGGGTAGACTGTTCCTATATGGAACCAAATTGCATCAGTGGATTTTATAATTTCACCTGAAACAAAGTAAGAGGAATTGATAATATCCGGGATTCTCTTATTATGGAATGAAACGCCAGCTAAGAAAGCAATCATCAGTTATGTAAACGCCATCACGAATCCTGAGAGCGCTGATTTTGTGCCAGAAACCGAGAGAATTGCCATCCTGGACAACGATGGAACCATGTGGGTGGAGAAGCCTGTCTATGTTCAGGTTTTCTTTGTCATAGACCGGCTGAAACAGCTGGCTGAGGCAGACCCTGCGCTTCTGGACCAGCCAAACTTTAAAGCAGCGGCAACGGGCGACTTGACCTACTTTTTCAGGTTTGATCCCCATGCTGGCGGCGATGTTAAGTTACTGATGCAGATGGTCTTTGATTCTCACGCCGGCATGTCTCAGGACGATTTCATGCTTATGGCTAAAGAGTTCCTGGAGACTGCCAAACATCCCCGTTTTGGCATGCTGTACAAAGATCTGACGTACAAGCCTATGGTTGAGCTTGTGCACTACCTGGGCGATAGCGGCTTTAAAGTCTTCCTAGCATCTGGGGGCGGCATGAGCTTTATGCGTGCGGTCTCGGAGGAGATCTACAACATCCCAAGAGAGCGAGTTATCGGCAGCAACATCTCATTGAGACCCGGATGACTGATGAGGGACCGGTGATTTTCCGCAGGAGAGGTCTGGTCGATCCAATCGACGACGGAGCAGGAAAGCCGGTCAATATCGAACTGCATATTGGCCGCAAGCCCATCCTGGCTGCTGGCAATTCGGATGGAGATCTGCACATGCTGTGGCTGGCACAGAAAAGTGGTTACCGCTCTCTATCTTTGCTGCTCCGCCATGATGATGCAGAGTGCGAGTACGCCTACAACGAGGGAAGCGAGAAGACGCTGCAGATGGCAAAGGAACGGGGCTGGGTTGTGGTCAGCATGAAGGATGATTGGAAGACTGTGTTCTGAGATATTACATCTCAATGCTCAAGAAGGCGCAAGGCATGAAAATCACAAGAAACAGGATGAAAGGGACTACAATCCTCCTCTGGTCTATAACGAAATAAATAGAACTGCAAGGTAGGTAAGTGAATTTAGTAAACAAAGGGAGTGATTTTGATGAGGCGAATCATGGGCGGTCTCAGGGGCCGTGGAGAAGAAAGCATACAACGCTACAAAATGCACGAAAAACTCGTTACCATCGGAGACGACTACTGGATAGAAAATGAAGCTGGGGAGCAGGCATTCTATGTTGATGGTAAAGCTCTCCGGATTCGCGACACTCTGATCATCAAAGATGTGCAGGGAAATGAATTGTATAAACTCAAGGAGAAGCTTCTCAGGATAAAGGATACGATGGACATCGAGGATGGGGATGGAAAAACAGCCGCAACAATTAAAAAAGCCCTGATTACACCTCTCCGAGACCGATTTAAAGTTGAAGTCTCAAATGGGCCTGAAATGGATATTCAGGGAAATATTCTGGATCACGAGTATAAGATTGAGTCTGAAGGGAGGAAGATTGCAGAAGTCTCAAAAAAGTGGTTCCGCCTACGGGATACCTATGGAGTGGAGGTTTCCCCAAGACAGGACGCTGCCCTGATCCTGGCAATTGCTGCAGCACTTGACCAGATGGTGCATGACTGAAAAGGATCCGATAAAACTAATCAACATGCATAAAAACACATAAAAGAATAATTATATAAAGTAAATTATTGAACATCGAGCCTGGAGAGATCTTGAAGGTTCAGTAGAAGTAGACAGTACAAAAGTTAACCTGTAAATGCATGCAAGCAGTTTTGGTAATGAAAGAGACATTTGACATATCTCAGCATCCAGGTTAAAATCGATAGTATTGAAAAAAAGGGTACTTCTCGGTTAATCAGTTGATATTTTGAAATTCCTGTAGTTTACCACCTCTGTTAATTTCCGATGAGCCAGAGTTTACCAGTTGTAATCACACATTATCCCTTACCTATCCCTGACAACCGGAACCCAGAAAATGTATTGTTTATACTATTTTTACTAATTTTTCTCTATTTTGAACTCATACCTGAGAGCTTTGATGGAATGAGATGAATGGCAAAGGTGAGAGTATGCCAGAATACCTTGAGGACAGTTAAAGAAGCGTGGGAAAAGCTTAGAGCCCATGACGATAAGGAAAACTCAAAACTCTTGGAATATTTTTTTATACTATTAACCGAATGCTATTAATGGATATGAAGGTATTCGGGGGCGTAAATGAATACAGATAAAACCAGTATGGATAATTACCCATTGCCTGCCAGAATTCTGCTTTATAGCACAGCAGTGGTTATCCTGACAATCGGGATGAGGGAGATTTCAGGTATACTTGTGCCTGTTTTTTTCTCAATTTTTGCCTTTCTGATCTTTGCTCCTCTTGTCAACTGGTTCGAGAGAAGGAATGTGCCTGGCACAATAAGTATAGGTCTGGTGATTGCATTCTTTATAATTATTGCTACGAGCACAGTTCTTCTTGTTGCAGGGTCCCTGCTTCAGCTCAGCGAGCAGATTCCAGACTATCAAACCCAATTTCTGAATTTCATCCAGAGTTTTGAACCCTATATGCCTGTATCCTATGAGTCATCCTTTGAAGAAATTCTGCGTGATATAGCGATATTTTTACTTGGTCTGACTGCAGGAATTCTTACGGGTGCTCTGAATGCTGGCACAACAATATCTCTTATTATTATTACCACAACATTTTTACTTCTGGATGCTGCAGGCGCTCTGAGAAGGATACAAAGGAGAGCTGTAACTCAACAAATCCTGATTTTACGGGTTATCGAACTTGGCAAAGAAATAGTGAATTATATTCTTATCAGGACCGAAATCAATCTTATTGCAGGCATTGGAACTACCATACTTCTCCTTATTGGAAGAATCGATTTTGCAATTCTCTGGGGTTTTCTGACCTTCCTGTTTGGTTATATTCCATTTCTCGGTTTTATTCTGGCAGCTTTTCCTCCTGTACTGCTTGCGCTATTCAAATACGGGCCTCTTGGAGCGCTTATAATCCTCGCTGGAGTCTGGCTTATAAACGAGTTCGTAGAAAGTGTAGTGTTCCCATCATTTGCAGGAAAGAGCCTTAAATTATCCACGTCGATCGTGTTTCTCTCTTTACTGTACTGGTCTTTTGTGCTGGGTCCTCCAGGTGCACTTATAGCCGTACCTCTTACCATGGTTGTTAAAATGATCCTGGAAAGTGACGATAATACACTCTGGATGGCAGAAATAATGGAATCGGGTGAAAGTAAAGAATAAAACCAGGAAAAAACAGGCAGGAGCTCTTTTTTAAAATTACGGGAAGCTACCTTAAAGAGCCGTAGACCCTGGAATGGTATAATCAGGTTTGCTAGAGAATTCACTCTCCGGGCACAATTTAATTTTTTCAAAGTTAATCGCCGTAAAACGGTGTTGCAATAGTAAATTATATAAACAATATAATTATAATAAGGTCGTTATGAACTGACAGTCACAAAACTGTCAGTCAAACAGGAAAACAATGATACTTGATATAAAGAAAGAGACGAAGGCTGAATAAAACAATCAGATTCACATTCCGACTGCAACCCGTAAGCAATAGATTTACGTCATAAATAAAAATAAGGAGTGGTGTATTTATGGTCAAACCAGTTAAGTGTGTTGCAGAAAAAATAGGTAAATTTGTTGCTGGGATGCGGTTCTTCGTACTTGTTCCGATCATCGGGCTGGCTATCGCGGCTGTTGTGCTGTTTGTCAAAGGTAGCATAGAACTCTTCTATTTCATAAACGAACTGATTTACGGAATAGAGAGAACAGAAATAGAGATAAGTATCATTGTTGAAATAGTAGAGATTGTTCATCTCTTCCTGGTAGGCACAGTGCTCTTTATCACATCACTTGGGTTTTATGAATTGCTTATTCAGCCTCTTGCTTTATCTCCATGGCTGCAAACACATAACATTGAAGAACTGGAGTTAAACCTTGTAGGGCTCACTATTGTCGTGGTCGCAGTAAATTTCTTAAGTGTTATATTTGATAAAAATGATAGTAACCTTGCTGTTTACGGGCTAGGCTATGCCCTGCCCATTGCAGCTCTGGCTTATTTCATGAAAGTGCGTTCAGGCATAGCTAAGCAGACTAGCTAAGTAGAGGAATGTCTGAAAGCTACAGGAGAAATAGTTCAAGGAGAAATAGTTCAGGCGGATAGTGATTCAGGTACCTATAAAAAATAAAGATTGAAAGCGGGTTCATTGATAATTTCCATTCCCTTTATCTGCTTCTATTTTTTGCTGCTTATTTCTCTGGCGGGCAAATTTTCAGCAAACTTTAATAAATTTCTTACTTACAAATTACTTACAAATAAACCTTCCAATTAAAGGAGTGTAAGCCTTCTTTTTCAGAAAAACAGTTTGATTCTCTTTTTCAGTACAGTCTTCAGTATGGTTTTTTTAAATAATCAGGAGATAGCAAATGTTGGTCGTGAAACCGAGTTGAGGGTGAGAGAACAGCTTAGAACTGAATGAGGATTTAACAACGGTAACTACTTAGAAGGTTCTCCAGGAAAATCCAGACTTTTTCGATAGAAGGGATGAAGATTCTTTCTGAAGGGCAATGAGGGTCTTTAATCGTCGGTCCGAAAGAAATCATTTCCATCCCTTCGTGTACCGAACCAATTATTCCACACTCAAGCCCTGCATGAATCACTTTAACTTCAGGTTCTTTTCCAAAAACTCTGCTATAAACCTGCCTGCACTTCATAAGCAGTTCGGATTCAAGATCGGGCTCCCAGGCGG
The DNA here is from genome assembly GCF_001304615.2 of Methanosarcina flavescens. Taxonomy (NCBI): domain Archaea; kingdom Methanobacteriati; phylum Methanobacteriota; class Methanomicrobia; order Methanosarcinales; family Methanosarcinaceae; genus Methanosarcina; species Methanosarcina flavescens. Next base: position 48,387 of record NZ_CP032683.1, read on the forward strand.
GATATCCGGGCTCATGTTCAATCCAGGCGCCTGCGAGCTTTGCCACAGCTTCCACCTTTCCGGTAATTTCAGCCAGCCTGAGATTACTGGAACTGCGCTGGCTTGATACTATCATTATCTCATTTTCAGTTGTCCGTACCGTTGCGAGGTTGTTTGAGGTTTCGACAAGCCCCGGGATATTCTCCGACATCCTGTAAACCCCATGCGGCAATCCCAGGAGCAGCTGTATCAGCTTTTCTTCGGTACCTGCTGACAGAATCCGGATGTTGGGTGCTTCCTCTTCAGGTCTCTTATCCCCTGCAACTTCAAAAATTATTTCCCTGCCAATTTTTTCAAGGCTCAGGATAAGTCCTGGATCGGTCTTTGCATATTCAGCCTGGAATGTCTTTTTCAGAGCTGAAACAGCTTCTCCTGCCTGTTCGAGCTTATCCCTGCGGAGTGCGATAAAGGCTTCGGCAGTGCTGGGGATTGCGTTATGGACACTGCCGCCGTTTATCAGAATAAGCTTTAAATTTCCCGCTCCCAGCCTGTCCCTGAGCCCTGATAGTGCCAGGGAGAGTAATTGTATACCATTTGCACGCTGCTTATCGATCTCAACCCCAGAATGCCCGCCTTCCAGCCCTTCAACCGAGAGCCTGAAAAGCCCGAATGAACTTTCCTCTTTAAAGTCAAGGAGTTCCCACTCTACAGGGAGTGTAATCAATGAATTCTGTCCGCCTGCACACCCGATTACGAAAACGCCTTCATCCTCGGAGTCAAGGTTCAGAAGCACCTTTCCTTCAAAGAAAGAAGCCTCAAGCCCTTTCGCTCCTGTCAACCCTGTCTCCTCGTCTACCGTAAAAAGCAGTTCAAGTGGCGGATGTCCAATTTCTCCTTTCTTCCCTGCCTCTGCCAGCACCAGCCCGATAGCAAGCGCAATCCCATTATCTGCACCTATGGAAGTCCCGTCTCCCCGCAGCCAGTCCCCGTCACAAACGCATCTGATAGGGTCTTTTGAAAAGTCGTGCCTGCAATCCCTGGATTTCTCGCAGACCATATCCATATGCCCCTGCAGGATGATTGTGGGAGAGTTCTCATATCCTGACGTTGCAGGAATTTTGATAAGTACATTGTTTAAAGAATCGGCTTTTACCTCAAAGCCTCTTGACCTGCCCCATTCCTGCAGCCAGAGGGAAATCTGTGCTTCGTTTTTTGAGCGCCTCGGGATTTTATTGATTTCTTCAAAGACTTCAAGTACCTGTTTAGTTTTCGGGTGCATAGGGATCAATTTTATTTTCGGGTTGTTTTTCAGCGGTAGTTAGAGGTAATTATCAGTTTAGTTTACTGCACCACATATTTTTATAATTTATTGAAATCTGTCATGAAGCTTGGATAGGTTTGAACGATATTTCAGAGCTATATTATCTATCTGGTTTTCAGAATTCTATTGAGTCATTCCGTTCATTTTGAGGCTGTTGAAGGACGTAAACCTGAAACTGCCCGAATCTTTATCCAGCTTAACACTTTTCAGATAATTTCTTAATTTAAGAGTTGAATAAGTTCTTTGTAGAAATCCAAACTTAGCTAATATACTGGGGATACCATGACCAACGATATCATTATTGTAAGTACACCGTACTTACCAGGTTACAAAATCACAAAGACAATTGGATTTACGTGGGGCTTAATCGTGAGGAGCCGTGGGCTCGGGCGAAACATAACTGCTGGACTACGGTCAATTATCGGCGGCGAGATCCACGAGTATACAGAACTCCTGAACCAGTCCCGTGAACAGGCACTTGACCGATTAAAGGAACATGCAAAAGCCCTTGGGGCGAACGCAGTAATAAACGTACAGTTTGATTCTTCAGAGATGGGTCAGGCAATGACCGAGCTGCTCGCATATGGTACAGCGGTCGTGGTTGAGAAGGAAGAAACTCAAGCAAATCCAGTGCGGCTCAGTTGAGGAATAGTAAGTAATATAATATCAGTTATCGTTAACCGATAGTTGGAGATAATCCACTTCAGGTTAACTGCTCAATAATGTCTTCCCTGTCTTTGAGTAGTAAATAACCTTTAATTTTGTTAGCTAATCTTTTTGGAAGCTCGGATAATTTGCTAATATTTTTTCCTTTTATTCTCTGTAAGTCTTCTTTAAGTTCAGCGTAAGAAATTTCCTGTAAAGGAATTGTTGTTATAAGCTTTCCGCCTGTTCCTGCAATTTCAATTCCTGAAGAAATCTTAATTTCTTGTTTTATTCTAGGACTTAAGCTAATACTTATATCGTTCATTTCTTGAGAAAGATTATCTAATTTAGCCTCTATGTTTTGACCTATTTCGTTAATATTTTCAACAATAGGATCTACTGCAACCACATTGACTGTAGGTATTAGCCCAATAACAGTAGATAGAGTTCTATACTGCTTTGTAAGGTCTTTCTCAAACTTCATGTACTCAATCATATCAAGAATTTCTTTGTTTTCGGTATTATGAGGAATTTTTGATTTAAGAACAGTAACAAGATTATTTACACACCAACTCATTTCTTCATGGCTACTTATTTCCCATTTTTGAACTTCTTTATTGACAGCACATGCAATTTCTTTGGTAGCAGTTCCTTGAGATTCCTGACACGCTTTCTTTGCTTTTTCCTGTATTTCTTCGAGAAGCTTTTTTAGATGCCTATCCAAAATGGGTAGCCTTTTTCTCAGAACTTCTGTTGCAAACGGTGCTTTTTCGTCAGTATATCTCATTATTTCTGAGACGCTGTCACAATATTTCCTGTAGAAATAAAGCTCTACTTTTTTTGCCTTTAAATCCAAGTTTTCTAGATTGTGAACTTCTTTTAATGCTTCTGCGAGGTTTTGAACAGCTTCAGAGAGTAGTTCTTTGCTCTCTGAGCCTTTAATTGCAGATTTAGCTTCTTCCAGATATCTGTTCACTTCTTCTCTAGCTTCCTGTTTTTTAAAAATTACTGTATAGAATGAGCGATAAAAAAGAAGACAAAATTGAGCAGGATTATAGTACTTTGCTTCCTTTGATGCAATTTCGAAAAATTCAATTGCATTTTCTAATTCTCTCTTGTAATCTTCATCTGTTTCTGCCTGTGATGCCATGAATATTGAGACTCTTGCAAGAGAATAATTTGAGGAGGATCTCACAGACCTGTCTTCATCACTAGTCAGTCTATGCAAATAATCCCATGCCTGTTGCTTATCTGGCACATGAGAAAAAGCAGAACCAAGAGCAAGGGCAGCACTGGATCTTACATCAATGTCTTCATCACTAGTTAGTCTATGTAAATCATCCCATGCTTGTTGCTTATCTGGCATGAATGAGAATAAATTCTCTAATTGCTCTAACGCATGTATGCGCTCTTTTGGATCCTTGCTTAGGCATTGATTATGGATATTATTCTGGTCGACCAACTGCCAAACACCATAAAATTCTATAGGAACTGGTATTTAAAAAACTTTCTTTTTGTTTTGCGAGAATAAATAACATAGATTGTTTTGCTTTAAAACAGGAATGTATAAATTTGAAAGTCATTAGGCAGAAATAGCGTTTCAAGAATGAGTCTGATGAAGTGAGCTGGATTAAAAATAGACTAAATAATCACTTAAATTAAAAAATATATGCTTTAATTAATTTAAATTAAATAATGGGCGTAGAGTAACGCCCTTTATTCTAGAATAAAACGACTTTTCTGTGCCTGAAGTTAAAATGTGCCTTAAAAAGCCCTGAAAGATTATATCAGAGAGGTGGCATCGCCCTTCCTCTTTGTGAAGACATTACGCTCTCTGTGCGCTCGGATAGCTGATTCTTAAACTTCTGGATATTTCTAGCCTGATCCCGCTGAGCCAGTTCGCTGCTTGCTTTGCCGACTACTTCTTCACTTGGCACGCCAGCACTGTTAACCTTCCACTGGAACTTATAGCTGGACCACTTATCTGCCAGTTCACTGAGCCGCTTGTATTCCATGCCATCCGGCATGATGTCAAGCTGCTCATCAATTACCTTGTTTACGTATTCTTTATTCGGCTCGAAAACAACCAGAGGTTCGATAACATCAGCCTTTACGACTTCACTAATATCTCGGCCTTCATATTTTTCAAGGAGGTGGGCGCAGCTTTCGAAGTGTGAAATCTCCATTTTTGCAAAATTTTCCCAGATGGCTTTTATCCTGGGATCGGTTTCGGTCTGTGCGCAGGAGAAATAAATATATGCCTCACAGAGCTGCATGAGCGCAGCTTTCTCGAGCATTGTTTCTCGCGGGTCGCCAAGCAGCCCGTACTGGGTCACGTGCTCCTCTTCAACATCGGCAATCTCGGAGTAAAGCTGCCTTGCGAGTTCGTCCGAATACATATTTCCGTGAGTTTTATAGAAAAGCTCAGTCTGCTGCTCGCCTGCAACTATGGTGAGATAATTCATTTTGGTTTTAATGTCGGCTGTGTCCTTATCGTAATGCTTGCGCATGTTGTCGTTAGGATGGCGGTGGTGACCAACTGTCGGTCTTCCAGGTTTTACCTCGGTCTTGCCCTGAACAATAAACTCAGGGTCGCCGCCTTCCAGATAATCATAAAGGCAGCTGTATCGGTAAAGATGGTCGAAGTCTTCAAGCAGGGCGAAGTCCAGGGTTTGCTTTACATATGGATCAGGCTCGTTTTTAGCAAGGTTTGCAGTAAGATCAACAGCTACCTGTTCATAACCAAGTGTAGTCTCTATAACACTCTGATTAGCCGGATTTAACCAGTCAACCGTCTGCTGCTGCATGGAGTCCACACGCCTAATTGCTGCCATCTTGCGTTTAATTTCCGGCTCTTCAATCATGCGCTCCATCGCATGAGACATAAGGATTGAAGCACTCTCAATCCCATTCATTAGAATTACCCGGGTTCGGGTGTACGCATCGACCGATTTCTTATCATAAGAAGGTTGAACTATTTCCTTCCAGTTCATGAACTGCTCTTCTATCGGAATACTATCCATTTCAAAAGGTCTGAATTGTGCCATTACTATTTCCCCCATGTTTTAACAGTTCCTGCCCTTTACATATTCGGAATAAGAAACAATTCCGACTGCCCTATGCAGTATAATACAAAGAGCCAGACTGTCCATTTTTGCAATAGATGTCTTTTCAGCAGAGTACCCCATGTATCTGCAATGTATCCCCTTAAGCTTTAATTACCAGGCTGCAGACCGGATGGCTTGCAGCTAATTTTTCATTTTTAATTTCCTTTTTTAATTTATAATAATAGGTATTTATAAACCTGTCATATATAAAAACTAATCATATATAAAGTTTGAAATAAGAGAATTAGATTCAATATAAAAATAATAGTCGAAGCAGTCGAAAACTCTAACATTAATAACATCAATACGATAAAAAAGGGTATATAATATTGAGCATTAATCTCAGCTTAAGTAAGAATACATAATATAAGTATTAGTTTTAGCCTGTAAAAATGATTTCCAGCCTGGCAGTTCTAATCGTAAAAGCTTTTTCAGGCAGGAAACCTGGCAAAATAAATCTGAGGGGCAGGGGGTAAATTCAGGATGCCAGATACTTCGGATATGTTGATTTTCTGGTCTGTAGTTATGCTGCGTTTCTTTATTCCGCTCTTTATTCCAATATACCCTCTTCCAGCGGTAATAGCTTGCCTTATTCTTGATATGGTAGACCAGACGATCTTCCAGCTGTTCACTAGCCTGCCCCTTGAAGGCTACCAGAGCTATGATAAGGCTCTTGACAATTATTACCTGGCTATAACCTACCTTTCAACCATGCGAAACTGGTCAAATCTCTTCGCTTTTAAGATAAGCCGTTTCCTTTTCTATTACAGGCTGGTTGGTGCAGCTCTTTTCGAGCTGACGCATTTGCGAGGGTTATTATTTATCTTTCCAAACACTTTCGAATACTTCTTTATCTTCTATGAGGCAATCCGTCTGAAATGGAATCCGATAGTGCTTACAAAAAATAAACTGATCACTGCTACGGCACTTATCTGGATCTTTATCAAACTGCCGCAAGAATACTGGATCCATATCGCTCAGCTGGATACGACGGACTGGATTCGGGCAAACCCCTCAAACGCATTAATTCTTATCGGATGGGCTTTATTCCTGCTTGGCATGGCATGGTTGCTGCTGCGGGACCTGCCTCCCATGAAATCAGGGCTCTCATTTGCAGCCGATCCTGTCCCTGTAATCCAGAGGGAAAGGTTTGAACAGGAGACAAAAATCAGTTTTCCAGCGGTTAATTCCTCAAAAAAATTCTTCGATAACGCTCTGTTTGAGAAAATAATGCTGGTATCACTCCTCAGCATAATTTTTGCCCAAATACTTCCCGGGGTGAGGTCAACAAATCTTCAGCTTGCGATAGGTATGGCCATCCTGATAATAATAAACACAGCATTGAGCCACTGGTTTGCAAGGCGTGGAACTCACTGGAGATCTATTATCCAGGAATTTATAGCCATGTCCATGGTGAACCTCGGCATAATTCTTTTATTCGATTTCCTGCTGCCCAGATACGACGGTTCGATCAACCTTTTTAGCACACTCTTCTTCGTCCTCCTCCTGACACTTAATGTGACGCTCTATGACAGGTATCGAACAATGCATGTAAGGAGCCAGGAAGCAGTTGATTCAGGAAAGTAAAAACATTTGAGAGGTTTCGTGAGAAATAGAAGTGAGAAATGTGAACTACTGCTAAGTTAGAACTACTGCTAAGTTAATATTTACCAGCTTCGCATTCAATGAGCTAAAGATTCAGGGTTTTACACTTCTTCCTATAAATGCCGAATGATATAAATTGGTAAAAGTTCTCTGGTATATTTTGAAAGCAGGTTTTCAAGCCGGATAGGATGTGACTATAACCGATCCGGTTGAGTGCCGGGAAAGGAGGCAGACTCATAATGCCGGAGACATCGGATCTGTTTATATTCTGGGCTGTAGTCGCGGCTCGTTTTTTGATACCGCTTACCATTCCCAGCTATCCGCTTCCAGGCATTATACTTTCCTTAGTCCTCGACATGGTAGACCAGACATTGTTTCAGGAGTTTACTAACCTGCCTCTGGTAGACTACCAGGAATATGATAAGGCTCTGGATATATATTATCTGGCAATTACCTATCTTTCAACTCTTAGAAACTGGTCAAACTTCTTCGCCTTTGAAGCAGGCCGCTTCCTTTTTTACTACAGGCTGATAGGCGTAGCCATTTTTGAGATAACACACCTGCGTCTGCTATTGCTTATTTTTTCCAATGTCTTTGAGTACTTCTTCATTTTCTATGAGCTTGTCCGCCTGAAATGGGATCCTAAGGTACTTACAAAAGACAGGTTGATCACCGCTACGGCTTTTATCTGGATCTTCGCCAAATTGCCTCAGGAATACTGGATTCACATTGCTCAGATGGACACGACTGACTGGATTCAGGCGAACCCCTCAAATGTGATAATCCTGATCGCCTGGGCTGCTCTCCTTATCTTCCTTGGCTGGTGGCTTTTACGAGACCTGCCCCCTATGCGGCCCGGCTTAATATTTGCAGCCAGTTACAAACAATTCTCTTTTTACAGCCTGCATGCAAGGAACATCAGGGACAATTATACAAGCCAGAGATTTTTCGACGACTTCCTGCATTATGAACTGTTCGAAAAAATTGTGCTTGTTTCCCTGTTAAGCACAATTTTTGCCCAGATCCTTCCCGAAGTCCGTGCAAGCAGCTTTCAGGTTGCAATCGGCTTATCGATTCTTATTATAATAAATACCGAACTCAGTCAGTGGTTTGCCAGGCGTGGAACTCACTGGAAATCAATAATTCAGGAGTTCATAGTAATGTCTGCCGTAAACTTTGGGATCGTGCTTGCCTACGACTTCCTGATAACAAGGTTCGATGGTTCGATCAACCTTCTCGATACTTTATTCTTCATCCTGCTCCTGACCCTGAATGTCACTCTATATGACAGATACCGACGGTGGCAGATATGGAATCAGGCAGAAACGGATGTTTTTGCGGATCAAAATAAACAAATAGAAGATGCAGACTAAAATTTAAACAAACTTAATCAACGCAATAACCATGTTAAATACTGACTTGGAACAATTGTCCAGAGGATAAAAATCGGTGTTGGGAAAGCTCAAAGTATTTTTTTCCTGCCGACGGTCTGCTTAAATCTACCCCGAACACGTTTGTTAAAATAAAGTTAAAAAAGTGAAATTGAAAACCCGTGATTTTTGCAGATTTAGAAGGGGCACTTTGCAGGGCTTTTTTTTTGCTCGAAGTGATCTTTTCCTTTGGGGAGGGTTTTTCTGATTGGAAGTGAATTTCTCTTCACGTTCAACTAAGTTTTAATATATTTCTCCAACTGAAGGTTTGCTTTAATCTCTTAAAACTATTTTTGCAAATGTGGTGGAAAAGACAAATTCTATGAGTATACAAATACATTTAAGATTGGAGAGACAAAATGCTAGTTAGGTGATACTATTGGGAGAAGCTATTGAGTACGTAAAAATTCCTCGTAAAATCTTTGAACCTATAAGTGACATGGTGAAAGTAGGCCTATATAAAGACGAACAGGAGGCATTAAAGCAACTTGTGCATGACCAAGCTGAACAAAAGATCGATTACTATGGTAAAAAGGTAGCTGAAATGGAGAAGAAGTACGGTATGGACTTTCCTGCTTTTGAAAAAAGAATCCAATCGAGAGTAGAGGAAGAAAACTTTGAAGAGTGGGATGATTTCATAATCTGGGAAAGCTATGTCACAGCATTACGATATTGGGAAAAGTTCTTATGACTATAAGCAAAATTGTTTCTGCTCTTTCATCCAGTGAGATTGTACTTGAATTAAAAGTTCTCAAAGCAATAGTTGAACCTCCTGTCCAGGTTTTAAAAGCAAGAGCAACTCTCAAAGATGGCTACCTATTGGAGATTAGTGAGAGTGTGGGACCCGATTTCAGACGATATTCTTATCACCTGCAAAAAGAGGATGCAATGATAAAACGTTGGGATAATTCTCCACACTGGAAAAATTTAAAAACGTTCCCTTATCATATCCATAAAGGAAATGAAGCAGAACCCAGAGAATCTCCCGAAGTATTTATAGAAGATGTTCTCCGTGAGGTGAAGAAACTACTGAGTTCGAATCCATGATTCTCATCATTTTTCATTAGTGTACATTTGAAATCCATTTTAGAAAAGTCTAGGTCTAAGTTACCTCTTTTTGATCTTCCTTGTGAGCAATTCCACTAATTTTACCTGTTCAGTTTTGATATATATTTTCCTGCCAGCGGCCTGCTTAAATCTTCCTCGAATACGCTTGTTAAGATAAAGTTACGAAAAGAGAAATTGAAAAACCCTGATTTGTATCTTTATAAGGGGCACTTTGCAGGGCTTCTTTAGATTAAGCGATTCTTTTTCCTCTTGAGAGGAATTTTTCTAAATCATATTTCATCCAATATGCGTTTGATATCAGGTTTTGCTTCTGGAATACCCTCTTTAACGGATAACCAGACTACCTTCAGATTTACTCCAAAATAAGCGTGAATCAGTTTGTCTCATATCCCTGCCAGGTCTTTCCACGGAACAAAAGGATATTTTTCACGCACATCATATGGAATATTCTTTGCCGCTTCGCCAATGATTTCCAGAGCTCTGATTACTGCAAACTGTGTTTTGCGGTCTTCGGTAAACTCTTCAAATGTCCAGCCACTAACAAATTCTTCTGCTGCTTCCATTGCGTCATAAATATCCTGAATATAGTCCTTTGCTTCGCGAATATCGATCCCTCTTCAAACAGCTTCAACTTCACTCAGGATGTGTTTGCCTATGTTCGGCTTTAAAGCGTCTTTCATAACCAGATCTACTTTGATTCCCAGAGCTTCCGAAAGATAGTTTTCAAGGTTGACAAATTTAAAAATTGTAGGAGTTTTGGTGAACTCAACAAGTATATCCAGATCACTTCCAGGTTTCTGTTCTCCTCTTATGTAAGACCCAAAAATCCCAAGGTAACTGACATGATATTTTTCTTTAAGCTCAGGGAGCATTTCATGGAGTTTCCGGATATAGATTTCAGCTTCTCGGTTTTCCGGCATTTTTTCAGGCTCTGTTTAATCTCTTTTTGATATGTTATAGTATTCTGTGGTTGTAGTATTTATAATTACTAAGGAAAGGTGAAATCTTTTTCACGTCCAATTCAGTTTAATATATTTCTCCTGCCAGCAGTCTGCTTGAATTTCCCCGGAATATGTTCTTAAATCAAAGTGAGATTAAAAAGCTGTGATTTGCAGTTTTAGAAGGAGCTTTTTGCAGGGCTTTTTTTGCTCGAAGTGATCTTTCCCTTTTGGGGAGGGATTATCGGATTCAAGTTATATTTTTTAAGTGAATTATGGATCAAGAAAAGCTGTCGAAACTGGACCGCCAAGATCGGAAAAAATTTTCCTGTTTCCAGTTCAGTTGAAATATGTTTTTCCTGCCGGCGGTCTGCTTAAATCTAACTCGAATACGCTCGTTAAGATGATGTTGAAAAAAGTGACATTGAAAAACCCCTGATTTTGTATCTTTATAAGGGGCATTTTGAAGGGCTTTTTTAGATCGAGGGGATTTTTTTACTTTGGAAGGGATCTTCTGATTGAAAGTGAGCTTCTCTTCGTTCATTTAAGTTGAAATATATTTCTCATGAGGCGGTCTGCTGGAATCTTCCCCTAATACATTTGTGAAGGTAAAATTAAGAAAAGCGAAACGAAAACCCGTGTTTTTTTATGTTTATAAAGGGGCACTTTGCAGGGCTTCCTTTAGATAAAACGTTTCTTCTTCATCTTGGGAGATTTTCTGATTTTATTGAAATTAAGAAGATTTTTATTATAAGAAATTGTATGAAAAAGGCAGATTTGTTAATAGTTCCTTCTTTCTCATTATAGATTTTCAAATTTAGATACTGGCAGTGTTAATATGGCGAATATAGAAAAAGAATTAGATCTCTTGCGTCAAAATCTTTTAGATCTTTCTCTAAGAAATAACTTAGTCAACTATAGGGTATCAAAAAGTCAAACTTTACCGATAATAGATGAACATCCTCGTGAAATTTACAATATATTTGTCCTTCAAGAAAAGTCGATGAAGTTTTTACCAGCTAAAAATCAGGATTCTAACACATTAAAAACTGATTCTGAGGCAGTTGATAATGCAGATATTAAATGGGCTCCAATAATTAATGAGGATGAAGAGCCAGAGAATTATTTTGACAATTACCTTAATACTCCTTATGAACCTGAAGAGCTTGAAAAACGTCTATTCTACATAGCTAATAAAGCTAATTCAGTATTTGAAGAACAAGGATATCCAGTACTATATCTTGCCCTTGGTTTTCTAAATTGGACAGAGAGCAAAGATTCAAATATCATTCATAAAGCTCCCCTAATTCTTGTTCCAGTCGAACTTAAACGTCCGGGAGTCGGACGTAAATTTACGCTAAAATGGACTGGAGATGATATTTTTACGTCAATTACCTTGCAGGCAAAACTTGCCGAACAAGGTGTTGAGCTCCCAGAGTTTGAAATGCCTGATGAAAAAACTGGTATTGATGTATATTTTCAGTCCGTTGTAAATGCTATATCAGAAAAGGAAAACTGGAAAGTACTCAGTGAGATTTCACTTGATTTTTTCAATTTTAAAAAATTCGTTATGTACAAAGACTTGGATCCTGCGGCGTGGCATGGAGATTTATCTCCTGCAAATCATCCTCTTATGGAACAAATTTTTAACCCAAAATCAGATCCAAGGAATCTACAGAGTTTCTCTGAAAACGATGTCGATATAAAACTTTCTGCAAAAGATACTTATCATATTATGGATGCGGATTCTTCTCAAATCGCAGTTATCGAAGATGTGAAAGCTGGAAAGAATCTCGTTGTTGAAGGACCTCCAGGAACTGGAAAATCTCAGACAATCGCTAATATCATTGCAGAATTACTGGTACAGGGAAAAAGTGTACTGTTTATTAGTGAAAAAATGGCAGCCTTACAGGTTGTGAAAACTCGAATTGATAATACAGGCTTAGGTGATTTATGTCTGGAGATTCATAGTAATAAAGCAAAGAAAAAAGAGGTATTGGTTGAGCTTGAACGCACTTTAAACAAGCCTCCAATAAAACCAGTAAATATTGATCAAGAGATTAACAAACTAGAACAATTAAAATCAGAATTAAATGAGTATGCAAAGGCCCTTCATGAACCTATTGGAAGACGTGGTATTTCTTTATATAATTTATATGGTTTAAGAGAAGAAGTTCGACTTTATTTTATTAAAATGAGTAGATCAATGCCAAGAATTGAGTTTCCCAATCCAAATGAATGGAATAATGATCAATGGGATAAGGCAATTTTAACACTTGAAAAGTTGACCTCATTATTACCTTCTATAAAAACAGTATTATTCAATCCTTGGAGAGGTTGCGAACCCGACGACCTTTTGCATTCTGACATTGAAGAATTTAATAAATTAATTAATGAGACTTTGCGATCGATCACTGATATAGAATCTTCAATTAAAAAAATAGTGAATCTTACTGGAGCCGATACTCCTTTGTCAGAATCTCAACTTATCCATTTAATTGATGCTGCTAAAATTGTTGTCTCGATGCCTCAGATAGATGAAGAGGTTCTAAAAAATCCAGAATGGAACTCTACAAATAAAGATGCAGAGGAACTCATAGCAAAATTAGGGAAATATCAAGAGCTAAACTCAATTGTCCAAGAGAAATTTAAAAGTTCTATATTAGAGTTTGATATTTCTTCTTTTAAATCATTGTCCTCAAAGTTTCTAAAATTTTTAAGTCCAAAATATAAAAGGACTAAACGGGAAATCCAAAGTTATTATAATTCAAAGCCTCCTTCTGATGATATTAAAATCTTAGAAGACTTACATTATGTATCTGAATTGAGGTTGACAACTGAGGAGTTTAAAAGCCTACAATCAAAAGGGAAAAAATTCTTTGGAATTTATTGGAATAATGAAAAAACTGACCCTAGATCATTGGAAGATCTCAGTAAAGATATTATTTCATTTAGAAAATGTGTATTAAAAGGCACACTTTCAGAAAATGCCTGTGAGGTTATAAGCAAAGGATCTAATAGAGAAGATTTAAATTTGGCTATTAATAGAATACAACAGATAAATGCTAAATTGGTAGATCAGCAAAATTCATTGTTTAAATTAATCAACCCAAACTTTGAAACCGTATTTGGAAAAAGTTTTGATGACGTTACATTTGAAGACTTAACAAATAAATTAAACTCGTGGAAGTACGAGAAGTCGTCGCTTATCTTATGGAGTCATTTCATCAATCACAAAAAACAATGTTTACATACCGTTGCAGCACCGTTAATCCACTTAATTGAGAACGATGAAATTGTTGCAGAAGATCTTGTGTATGCATTCAAAGGTAACTATGTAGATAGTTTGATGAGAATTATTTTTCGAGAAAAAAAGTTTCTTCCTGAATTTGTTAAAGAACTTCAGGATAATAAAATTAACAAGTTCAAAGAGATTGATAAAAGAGTTATTTACTTAAATCGTCAACGTATTGCATACGAAGCATACTGTCATAGACCTAATTTATCTTCTGGGGCTTCAAAAGATTCTGAAGCTGGCATCCTCTTAAAAGAGTTTACTCGAAAGCGTGGGCACCTACCAATTAGAAAACTCATGACTAAAGCTGGAGGCTTAATCCAGAAAATAAAGCCCTGTTTTATGATGAGTCCTCTCTCAGTTGCTCAGTACCTTGACCCAAGCACAACAAAATTTGATGTAATTATTTTTGATGAAGCCAGTCAAGTTAAACCTGAAGATGCAATTGGAGCTTTATTACGTGGAAATCAGGCTGTTGTAATGGGAGATTCTCGTCAGCTTCCCCCAACAAGCTTCTTTGATCATGTTGCTGATACGTTAGATCTTGATCCGGATGAGGACTCAAATTATAAAGATACGGAAAGTATTCTTAATATGTGTAAGAGGAGTTTTCCCTCAAAATCACTTCTCTGGCACTATCGAAGTAGGCATGAATCTTTAATTGCAGTTTCTAATCATGAATTTTATGATAATCGCCTATACATTTATCCCTCTCCTATGCATGATAGTGAAAATCTTGGATTAAAATTAATACATCTTCCTGAAACCGTATACGACAGAGGTAAAACCGGTACAAATCTTGGAGAGGCGCGTGCAGTTGCAGAATCGGTTCTTGATCATTACAGGCGTTTTCCATCTAAAAGTATTGGCGTGGGGACTTTCAATACCAAACAACAGCAAGCGATAATAGAGCAAATAGATTTGCTCTTACGTCGGAACCCTGAAATAGAACAATTCTTCACAAATGAAAAAGGGGAGAATTTCTTTGTTAAAAACATTGAGACTATTCAGGGAGACGAAAGGGATATCATTTTCATAAGTATAGGTTTTGGGTTTGATTCATACCACAAGTTGTCCCGCAGTTTCGGCGCTCTTAATCAGGAAGGCGGAGAAAGAAGACTTAATGTTTTAATTAGCAGAGCACGTGAAAAGTGTATTGTTTTCTCGAATTTTACAGCAAAAGATCTAAATATTGATGGAAGTGCTTCAGTTGGTTTGAAAGCCCTAAAAACTTTTCTTGAATATGCAGAAACTAAAAATCTCAATCCAATATCTGGACCTGGCGAAGATAGCGATTCACCATTTGAGGATTCCGTGTACGAATTCCTGAGAGACAATGGATATGAAGTTCATAAACAGGTTGGATGTGCTGCCTATAGAATTGATCTTGCAATTGTAGATCAGCGTAATCATGGACGTTATCTCATTGGAATTGAATGTGATGGTGCACAGTATCATTCTTCACCTGTTGCACGCGATCGTGATAGATTGCGCCAACAAAGATTGGAAGAACTTGGATGGAAAATTTACAGGATATGGTCAACAGACTGGTATCGTCATCCAGTAGAAAGTGGGAAAAAGCTATTGGAAGCTATAGAAAACACAAAACTAAGCAAAATGGCTGAAAAAAGTAGTCAAAAAAATAATTCGGTGACTTATCAGGATAAGATCAGGAATAATGAGAAAACCAATGTGATCAATTGTTTTACATCGCAGAATGAAACATTAGGAAAACCTCAAAATGAAATTCAAGAATATAAAATTTGTCCATTGACCGACATTTCAAAAGATTTTTCTGAATTATATGAGTTTCAATTAGAAGAAATAATTACAAAGATTGTCAAGTTTGAGGGACCAATCCATTCAGATGAGCTAATTCAACGCATAAAAGTGCACTTTAGAATTGCACGTGTTGGAAACGTAATAAAAAACAAGATTCAAAGTGCAATTAAATCTGCGGAGAAATCAAAAAAGATATTAGTTAGAGATGATTTTCTTTGGCCAGATTTTGAACCTGATAGTTTATTGAGAAAACGTTGCGGAGACACATCAGTAAAAATTGAGTGGATTTGTGATGAGGAAATAACTCAAGCTGTATTTTTTGTCCTTCATAACCAATATTCTACTGCTCAGGAGGATCTCATAGTACAGACTGCACGATTCCTTGGGATTAAAGTTATACGAAAAAATGCTAAAGATAAAATCAACAATATAATTGAATCCTTAATACAAGATAACCGCCTTACAAAATTACCAAATAATATGATATACTTTAAGGAACTCGTTATTGCTAAGTAAATTATTCAGCATTAAACGTATCTCTAGAAAAAACGAACAAACCAGGTCTTCGGAATAAAGGGCATTTAGAGAGCTGCGGGCAAGGATTGTGAGGATGCCTTTGTAGAGCTTCAGTTTCACTATATGTTTGTAAGATAAAGTAAAGGAATAACTATTTTATAACTCTAAAGAAAGAAAAAAACGTAAGTTTTAAGCAAATTACATATTATGAAGAAGTATGAGCAAATCAAATGGTCAACAACCTATAAGTCACCATTATGTACCAAAGTTTTATCTTAAACAATTCTCAACAATAAAAAAGAAAGAATATCATATCTATACGCTTGACAAATATACAATGAGACATTTTAAGACCAACATTAATAATGTTGCCTGTGAAGATTATTTTTATGATATCATCAAAGGTAAACCGGATTACTTTTATAAAGAGTTCCTAAATATTCTTAAAGTTGATGAATCTAAGTTGAATAAAGTGTATAAAGAAATTAAAAATTTAAAAGATTTAGCTCAATTGAATGCCGGTGAAGAACCCCTGTTTGTTATTTCTCCTGAGCAGTTTTTTAGTGTTCTTGAGACTGAGTTTAGTAAAGTACATAAAAAAGTAATAAACTCAGAGGATTTAGCTCAATTGAGTGAGTATGAAAAATTATTGTTTGCTTTATCAGTCTTTTTTCAGTATAGAAGAACTAAAGCACAAAGAGATAATATTAAAAACACTGCTCGTCGATTTATAATAGAACGGATAGGAAAAGCAAAATCCGCTAACGAGATCGAAACTTTAGTGCGTTTGCTTTACATGGAAGAGTTGCCACCTTATCTTCATATAACAGCTATGATTAGTACTATGGAAATGAATATAAACGTTTTTTTAAGCATGGGTTGGACGTTACATATAAACAAGACTGGTTTGCCTTATTGGACTTCAGACAACCCAATTGCAGTAGATAATATAACTGATTTTGATCCATACAAAGAGTGTCAAATCCGAAAAGGATGTAAGATCTACTTTCCCCTAAGCCCAAAAGTTTGTTTGCTTATTTACGATTTATCTTCATATGAATATCCATCCAAAATATTAGATGATAATCTTCAAAGTGTTATTGACAAAAATAAGTTTCAAGTGAATAACTCATTGAGGCACATTTTTTCTCGTGACGACATTTCTCTTACTGAGGAACAAATACAGATCCTCACAACAAAGTGCTTATAACATATCAGGAAGTTCGAATTTAGATTAGATTGATTATCATTTTGCCCATGTCTAAATCAGTCGGAAACTTCTTTTATAGTTTCTTTATTATGCAATATCAAGTGAAAAACCTTTCAGGGAAAATTTCGACTATTTGTTTATTCTCATCAGTTCTTTTAATTTCAACTTTTCTTGTTACCATCTTAGTAAAGTCACTTCCTTTTGGAAGTATAAAGAGTATTCCATCCTTTAAATCAGCAGCATCCATATGCAGTAGTAATTGATTTTGACCGACACTTAGTAAATCAGCAACATTTCTTGTTGCTACCTTTATCTCAATTAGCAGCGAACTTTCACCTTTTCGGACTAACATATCTGCATATAATTTTCTCTTCCCAGTTGTAATGGAATACTCTGTGATTACTTCGATTTCCGTATCTGAAGAATCGATATATGCAGCAAGCATGCCTATCATTTCATTATGAAAGTACTGAGGCGTAGAATCGCTTACAGTTTTAGTAAGATTGTTATTGGGAAAATCAATTAAAAGTGAACTTATCTGTTCGATAAAAGTTTTATACCGGACTTGTTTTTGTGTAATAATTCCTGATTCTGACAGCCTAATCTTTTCTTGATTATATGCTTTCCTTTCTATCATTTGATTAAGAAGTATATTGAAAAAAGCAGATACGTTTACTATTGCAAGAAATGCTTCTTACTCAGAGAAACATAGTTTATAATCGTGTGTTGATGTGTTTCGCCAATCTCGCCTATAATTCTCAAAAAAAGTTAATACTCTTTCCTTTAATATCAAGTCTTTTTGAAAACTCTGCTCTATCTCATGCGGAGACATTTTATCAGGTTTATTCCCCGTCAGCATTTGATAAGCTTCTTTTAATGAACCTTCGTATGCTTGATTTAATCTATGAATAGCATCTGTAAAGAGACGATAGTCGTCTTCTTTTTTTTCCATTCTCAAAGTGGCGTTCAGCCATCTCGATGTGTAAACTGACACTTTTCAAACCTTGAATAGCCGATATGTCTGAGAAATAATTGCACTTGTCATTTATTAATCTCAATAAATCCATAAAATCATCTTTTAGGCAAAGTGATCTTAATAATAATTATCTTAAAGATTAGTTTTAAAATGTTTTTTGTGAATATAGTTTTATTCATTTGACCAATCAATTTTTATTATTTATT
Organism: Methanosarcina flavescens; assembly: GCF_001304615.2. NCBI lineage: Archaea > Methanobacteriati > Methanobacteriota > Methanomicrobia > Methanosarcinales > Methanosarcinaceae > Methanosarcina > Methanosarcina flavescens. The sequence continues at coordinate 66,465 of NZ_CP032683.1, forward strand.
AAGAAAAAGCCGGTCTCCTTCGTCGACCGTTGAGAACTCGGGGTCTAAAATCCGATTCAAAAAAAGGTTATCTATCTATTAAGCAAATCAAACTGTGCGCTCTCCGAACAGTCAAGATAAGAAACAACGATTGGAGATAATAAAAACTCAATAAAAAAGAGTAGTCCATTCCTCTAAAAGGAACAGACAAAACCTAAATTTACCTATCCATCACTTTCCTGTACATCCTCGCCTGGAACCCGTGATACTTCGCAAACCCTTCTGCATCCTTCTGGTCAATGGTCTTGCTGTCAAACGAAACCAGATCCTCGGAATACAGGGCATTTGGCGAACTGCGGGCAAGGATTGTGAGGGCGCCTTTGTAGAGCTTCACTTTTACTGTGCCTGTGACCCTTTCCTGGGATTTGTCGATAAAGGCGTTGAGGTCGGCAAAAAGGGGGTCGTCCACCAGGCCGGCGTATGCCATTTCGGACCACTGGTCGTCGACGATCTTCTTGAATTTTAGTTCGCTGCGGGTCAGGACGAGTTTTTCGAGGTCGGCGTGGGCTGCGAGGAGGACGGTTGCAGCGGGGTGCTCGTAGTTTTCGCGGGCTTTTAAGCCCAGCACGCGGTCTTCTATCATATCGGTTCTTCCGACGCCGTTTTCGCCTGCGATGGCATTCAGCTTCTTTATAAGGTCGTAGCCGCTGAGTTTTTCGCCGTCAAGGGAGACTGGAACGCCGGCTTCAAAGCCGATCTCAATAATCCTGGGCTGGTCAGGGGCTTTTTCAGGAGAGTTTGTCCACTCGTAGATTTCCTCTGGCGGGACAAAAGAGGGGTCTTCAAGCCTGCCGCCTTCGATGCTGCGGCTCCAGATGTTTTCGTCAACGCTCCAGGGCTTGGATTTTGTGGCTTCCACTGGGATTCCGTGCTCTTTTGCGTACTCAATTTCCCACTCGCGAGTCAGGTTCATATCCCGCATTGGGGCGATTACTTCCATATCGGTCTGGCGGAAAACGGCTTCGAAGCGGAGTTGGTCATTGCCTTTTCCCGTGCAGCCATGCGCAAGGGCAACTGCACCTTCTTTTCTGGCAGTTTCAACTACTTTTTTCGCAATCAGGGGTCGGGCAACCGATGTGCCCATAACATAGCCTTCGTAGCTTCCGTTGGCTTTGATCAGGGGGAAGATGTAGTCTCTTATGAACTCTTCCTTTGCATCTATTGTGTAATGCTTGTCGCTGATCTTCTCGGCTTTTATGTTTGCCTTTTTAATTTCCTCTTCAGGCTGGCCTACATCTACCGAGATTGTAATTACTTCGTCGTACCCGTACTTTTCCTTGAGGATGGGGATGCACACCGAGGTGTCAAGCCCTCCTGAATATGCAAGTGCAACTTTTTTTGCCATGCTTTTATTACCCCTTTACTTATGGATTAGACAAATAAGAGTGGTGAATGACTTTGAGTGATGAGCGACCTGAAACAGATCTAATGGGATGAGTAAGATCTAATAAGATTGAATAAGATTGGACAAAATTCAATAAGCCTGATAGTCAAAACAAAATATATAAAGATGGCTGACATGCCATCTTTTCTGGTTCAGATATTTACGTAGAACTTTGGTTCGGAAATTTCCTAATTATTTTTGTTCTTTGCGGCTTTTACTCTATTCTTTCTGGCTTTCACCGGTTTTACTCGATCTTTGCCGATTCAGCTTCGCTTTTCTGGTCCAGCCCCAGTTCGGCTTTGCTGAACTGTTCCATCTCGCTGTGGTATTCGTTGATGGATTTAATCGTAAGATCCCGTCCTTTCTTCATGGTCTCGATGGCATCGGCTGCAGCAATGGCTGCCTGCATTGTGGTGATGTACGGAACCTTGAAATCCACGGCTGCCCGCCTGATTCTTGAGCCGTCCTTACGGGATTGTCTGCTTGTTGGGGTATTGATGATAAGGTCAACATCGTCCCTGCGCATCATATCTATAACATTCGGGCTTCCGTCGTGAACTTTCTTTACCACGTCCATGAAGATTCCGTGCTTTGCAAGATGCTTAACAGTTCCCTCCGTGCCCATAAGTTCAAGCCCTGCTGCCTGCAGTTTCCTTGCAACGCCTACGAGTTCGGTTTTATCGGCATTCCTTATTGATAGGAAAACTTTTCCAGTAAGGGGCAGCAGGTTGTCAGCTGCAAGTTCAGCCTTATAGTATGCCCTTCCGAAGTCATAGTCAATACCCATGACCTCGCCAGTACTTTTCATTTCTGGCCCGAGAATAGGGTCTGCGCCTGGCAATTTATCGAAAGGTAGAAGGACTTCTTTAATCGAGACATGTTTGGGTTTTGGCTCGTCGGTGTAGCCCAGGCTCTTTAAGCTGTGCCCTACAATAACTTTGGCTGCAATCTTTGCAAGCGGAATTCCCACGGCTTTTGAAACAAAGGGAATTGTCCTGCTTGAGCGGGGATTTGCTTCAAGCACAAAAACCTTCCCGTCTTTTTCTGCCATCTGGATATTGATCAGGCCTTTGACCTTGAGACCAAGAGCTACTTTACGTGTATAATCCCTGACCTGGGCAAGCACCTCAGGTGAGAGGGTCTGCGGAGGAATTACACAGGCAGAATCTCCGGAGTGTACGCCTGCTTCTTCAATGTGCTCCATGATTGCACCAATAAGCACATCTTCCTGGTCGCAGACTGCATCGACGTCGATTTCGCTGGCTGCCTCAAGGAAATCGTCAATAAGGATCGGGTGTTCGGGCGAGACCCTTACTGCCTCTCTCATATAGCGTTCAAGGTCTATCTCGTCATACACGATTTCCATTGCCCGCCCGCCCAGTACGTAAGATGGGCGCACAAGCACAGGGAAACCGATCCGCTTTGCAACCTCGATTGCCTCTTTCTGGGAAGTTGCATAGCCGCCTTCAGGCTGCGGAATGCCGAGCTTCTGCATAAGGAGATAAAACTTTTCCCTGTCTTCGGCAAGGTCCATATCCTCAGGATCAGTGCCCAGGATTATGGTATCAAGGTCTGTCCTGCGCTTTAATTCCTGCTTGAGGGGCAGTGCAAGGTTCACCGAGGTCTGCCCTCCGAACTGCACAAGCACTCCATCAGGCCTTTCACGCTCGATTACGTTCATTACGTGTTCCAGGGTCAGCGGCTCAAAAAAGAGCTTGTCCGATGTATCGAAGTCTGTAGATACAGTCTCGGGATTGTTGTTGATGATAAGAGTCTCTATGCCTTCTTCCCTAAGCGCAGTGACGGCATGGACGGTACAATAGTCGAATTCGATTCCCTGTCCTATCCTGATGGGGCCTGCTCCGAGGATAAGAATTTTCTTCCTGTCTGTCGGGTTTGTCTCGCAGGTGTCCTCGTAAGTAGAGTAGTAATAGGGAGTAGCTGCCTCGAATTCGGCTGCACAGGTATCCACCATCTTGAAAGTAGCCAGAATTCCTGCTTCATGCCTGAAGTCGCTGATTTCCTCTCTTGTTCTGCCGGTCAGTTCGGCAAGCCGGGTATCCGGGAAACCCATTCTTTTTGCTTCGCGCAGGAGTTCAGGTGTAAGTTCTTCCTTCCTGATGCGCTTTTCCATTTCCACGATCCCTTTCATTTTCGAGATGAAGAAAGGATTAATGCTCGAAAGTTCGGCAATTTCCTTTATCGACATGCCTCGCTCAAGCGCATGGTAGATAACAAAAAGACGTTCGCTTGTAGGGGTCTTGAGGAGGGTTTTGATCTCAGGCTCTTCCCATTGTTTTATCCCCAACTGAGAGTCAATATCGAGAGACTTGAAAGCCTTCAGCAGGGACTCCTCAATTGTCCTGCCGATTGCCATGACTTCACCTGTACTTTTCATGGCTGTTGTCAGGGTCTTGTCTGCAGTTTTGAACTTATCAAAAGGCCACCTGGGAATCTTTGTGATTACGTAGTCCAGAGCCGGTTCAAAAGAAGCAGGTGTGCTCTTGGTAACGTTATTTATGATTTCATCAAGTGTCATTCCGATTGCGATTTTTGCGGTTACGCGAGCAATCGGGTAGCCTGTTGCCTTTGATGCGAGGGCTGATGACCTTGATACCCTGGGATTTACCTCAACAACACGGTAATCGCCTTCTTTTAAGGCATACTGGATATTGCACCCACCTTCGATCTTTAGGGCCCGGATAATCTTGATTGAGGCGCTCCTGAGCATCTGGTGCTCGGCATCGCTCAGGGTCTGGGAAGGGGCAACAACTGCCGATTCGCCGGTGTGAACACCCATAGGGTCAATGTTTTCCATGTTACAGATTACGATACAGGTATCGTTCGAATCTCGCATGACCTCGTACTCGACCTCTGCCCAGCCGAGCACGCTTTCTTCAATAAGCACCTGGGAAATCCGGCTGCGTCTGAGCCCGCGTTCCGTAATTTCAAGCAGTTCCTCTTTTGTGCGGGCAATTCCGCCTCCTGCACCGCCAAGGGTATAAGCCGGGCGGACAATGAGCGGAAGACCGAGTTCTTCAACAACTTCTTCGGCTTCTTTTAAGGAGTGGACTGCCCTGCTCAAGGGCACTTTTTCCCCTATCCTGAGCATGGTCTCTTTGAAGAGTTCCCTATCTTCCGTGTTTTTAATAGCTTCGACAGGAGTCCCGAGAATCTGAACTCCATATTTTTCAAAAACGCCCATTTCTGCAAGTTCACTGGTAATATTGAGGCCAGTTTGTCCTCCAATACCTGCAATAATCCCATCAGGGCGTTCTTTTTCTATAATCTTTTCTATTATCCTTGCATCAAGGGGTTCAATATAGACCGAATCCGCCATTTCGGGGTCGGTCATTATGGTTGCAGGGTTTGAGTTTACAAGTACAACCTTTACCCCTTCTTCTTTCAAGGACCTGCATGCCTGGCTGCCTGAGAAGTCGAATTCTGCAGCCTGTCCTATAGTAATTGGCCCTGAACCTATAAGCAGAACCTTCTTAATGTCCTCGCGCTTAGGCATTAAGCTTCACCTCCAAGAACCTTTACAACCTTACCAAAGAACGTTCCCTCAGTATCCAATGGCCCTGCCTGAGCTTCAGGGTGGAACTGCACGCTGAAAATGTCCAGGTTTTTATGGGAAACCCCTTCTACGGTTCTGTCGTTTGCGTTCAGGTACCTTACATTGAGCCCTGTCCCATCAAGGGAATCTGCATCAACTGCATACCCGTGGTTCTGGGAGGTTATGAAAATCCTGTTTTCAACCAGATCCTTTACAGGCTGGTTTCCTCCTCTGTGCCCGAATTTCAATTTATAAGTCCTAGCTCCCATAGCAAGCGAGATAATCTGGTGCCCAAAACAGATTCCGCAGACCGGAATCGTGCCTACAAAAGCCTTTACGGCATTAATCGCGTCCTTTGCTTTTTCAGGATTGCCTGGTCCGTTTGAGATGATAAGGATATCCGGTTCATGGCTTGCAATTTCTGCGGGTTTTGCAGTTGCAGGAACCAATGTAAGGTCAATTCCCCGGTTGTGCAGATTATTTATAATACTGCGTTTTATCCCGAGGTCAACCACAACCGCATGTTTACGTTTGCTTATGCCTTTCCAGGCGCCTTCAGCTCCGGGTATGAAGTGCGGTTCTTTGCAGGTCACAAGGGAAATAAGTTCCTCGTCCGTGATCTGTGGAAGGTCTCTTGCTATATTGACAGCTTCTTCCCCATCATCACTGCCAGTGATAAGGGCTGCTCGCATAGTTCCGCGTTCTCTCGCTCCAATGGTGAGCATCCGGGTGTCCACACCTTCAATTCCTGGCTTTCCTTCATCCTCTAAAAATTTGTGGATAGAACGGGTGGATTTGTAATGATAGGGCTTTTTGCAGGCCTCCCTTACAACAAGCCCTTCTGCATGGATATTATCGGACTGGACGCGCTCCCCGCTGACACCATAGTTTCCGATAAGGGGGTAAGTAAACATTAAAATCTGACCCTTGTAGGAAGGATCTGTTAGAGCCTCCTCATATCCTGTGAATTGAGTGGTAAAAACAAGTTCGCCGCAAGCTGTGCCTTCGGCACCAAAACCGGTGCCCTTAATAATTGTTCCGTCTTCTAAGCCTAGTACTGCTTTCATCATCTGAACCTGCGAGTAAATGTAATAAGACATGTATAAGTGTTGCGATGAATTTTAGAGATCACTAACACCTAATTTTTATAATCTCTTTCTTATAATACAAGCGTTTATTATTGTATTCCATTTATAATTGTACGTTATCCATTTGGTGGAATAGGCTATTTCCGGAGTTAGATTTTTTAAGAATTTTTATTCAACTGGATTATGCATCTGGATATATAATTGATTAAATTGTACTAAAGTATAATATTTATGGGGTTAACCCTAAGAATCATTTATTTCACTATAGTTATTATAACAAGTGACAAAAATTATATTTGTTTAATAAGGAAAAATTGATACTGGCAGTCATATCTAAAACAGTCTATATGACTGAGGTATATAATTTTATTTCAAATGTGAAGTAACAAATTATTGATATATAAATGTTTATATATAAATATTTTGTAGTAAATTATATATGTGACTTTGGCAAAAGTAGTTGCCACAAGATAAAAACATTCTTCTAAGAATTGAAAAAAAATCAAAGAAGATCCGCTCGCTTGTAACAATTTGTGTTATTTACTAGTTTAGTAATGTTTACAGGATCATTTTGGATCTATTTTTTGATAAAACTGACAGATTTACACTGGCTAACAGGCTTAAAACTGTTTGTAATGACATGGAATACACAACATAATTTTGAGTGCCAGAAATAGTCGAATGATAATTCATATAATCTTCACTATTTACGTAAATCTTTACAAAAACCTACGGGCAAACCGAGGTATTATTTGTGAGTGAAAAAATTAAAATAGAGATCAAGAATCTGATCAAGATTTTTGGTAAAAACCCTCAGGAAGTATTATCTCTTCTCCAGGAAGGTCGTACAAAAAACGAAATTTTCGAAAAAACAAAGCAGACCGTCGGCCTTAACAATATTAATATTAACGTATATGAAGGAGAGATTTTCGTACTAATGGGGCTTTCGGGATCCGGAAAGTCCACTCTTTTGCGATGTATAAACCGTCTGATCAAACCAACAAGTGGAAAAATTTTGATTGATGGGCAGGACATCTCAAAGATGAACAACGAACAGCTCCGAAAAATCCGCAGGGCCAAACTCGGGATGGTTTTTCAAAATTTTGCCCTTCTCCCTCACAGGACCGTACTGGACAACGTTGCATACGGACTGGAGATTCAGGGTGTCTCTAAAGAAGAACGATATTCTAAAGCAATTGAGGTAATAAATACTGTTGGGCTGAGTGGTTATGAAAACAGTAAAATAAATCAGCTTAGCGGAGGAATGAAGCAGAGAGTAGGGCTTGCACGAGCGCTTGCAAACGATCCTGATATTCTTCTTATGGACGAGGCTTTCAGCGCCCTTGACCCTCTGATAAGGGGTGAAATGCAGGACGAGCTGCTATCTCTTGAAGCCAAGTTGCAAAAAACAATCGTTTTCGTTTCACATGACCTGGATGAGGCGCTTAAGCTTGGAGACCGTATTGCTTTGATGAAAGACGGGGAAATTGTACAGATCGGGACTCCAGAAGAAATACTGACCAACCCGGCAAACAATTATGTATCTCAGTTTGTAAAGGGCGTGGATCGTTCAAAAGTCCTGACAGCAGAAAGCGTAATGTGGAGGCCGGAACCGCTAGTATCCATAAATTCCGGACCCAGGGTCGCTGTGCAGTTGATGAAAGAACATGGAATTTCCTCAATTTTCGTTGTTGAAGGAAAAAACAGGCTTTTGAAAGGCATAATCATGATAAACGATGCCGTGGAAGCTATGAAATCAAAAAGGGGTTTGGAATCATTTATCACACAAGTTCCTTCCATACCTCTAGATATGCCCCTTTACGAGATCATTCCTTTAATTGCGGAAAGCAATTATCCTCTTCCCGTAGTTGACGAAAACGGAAAACTTAATGGAATAATCATCCGTGGAACCGTGCTAGGGGCTCTGGCAATGTCTGAAGATGTACCTGAAGAGGAAGGTCAGGCAGGAGAAAATGGGAATGAAGGGCTCTTAAAGGAAGTAAAGGAGGGAGGAGTTGAGGAAACTTCCGGAGAAGGCCAGCGGAGAGATCCGGCTGCAGAGAAGGATACTCTTTCTGAGGCCGAAAAATCAGGTCAGTCCACTGAAAAAGTGGAGGTGAAAACATGGTAATTCTTCCGAAAATCCCAATAGGAGAATACGTTGAGTTAGCTGTTTTCTGGATCGAGCTCCATCTGGGATGGCTCTTGGACTTTATAAGCGATTTTCTCGACTTCATGATTACAGGGCTCAAGGACTTGTTACTGTTTTTCCCGCCGATAGTGTTCATGATTATCCTAGCTGCCTTTGCTTATTTCACGGGAAAGAGAAACCTGAAACTTGCCGTGGGTACTTTTTTAGGGCTTCTGATTATCGACAATCTGGAACTCTGGGAGCTTTCAATAGAGACCCTATCCCTTGTGATCTCCTCAACATTCCTGGCACTTATTATAGGAATTCCTCTGGGAATTATCGCTGCTAAAAGTGATCTTTTTTACCATGCTCTGAAGCCAATCCTGGACCTTATGCAGACGATGCCCTCATTTGTTTATCTAATCCCAGCCTTGATTTTCTTCGGGCTTGGGAATGTCCCTGGAATGATTGCGACCCTTGTGTTTGCAATGCCTCCTGCAATAAGGCTTACAAACCTTGGAATCCGCCAGGTTCCTCCGGAACTGAAGGAAGTTGCGGATGCTTTTGGGTCAACGCCCTGGCAAAAGCTTACCAAAGTTGAACTGCCTGCAGGCCTGCCGACAATTATGGCAGGGATCAACCAGTGTATCATGCTTTCCCTTTCAATGGTGGTTATTGCCGCCATGATCGGAGCTCACGGGCTCGGTTACCAGGTGCTCCTCGGGATCCAAAGGGTTGATATCGGTCTTGGTTTTGAAGCAGGGCTTGGGATCGTTATTATTGCAATAATTCTTGACAGAATTACCCAGAACCTCAGTCCTAAATAAGCTGGGGGTCTTTACTTTTATCGATTTATATAACTTATCGATAACGTCTTAACGACAATCAAGAAAATATCTGTGCATATACCAGAAAACTGGTTGTACATGCCAAGAATAGTGGTTGTGTTATATTTGAGTAATACAAAGATGAAACCAAATAAGAAAAAACTGAAATCACTCTTTATAGCGGGACTTGTTCTCAGCCTCTTCATTTTTGGAGCAGGCTGTGCTGACAATGGGGAAGAAGCTCACGAAGAAGGGGAGATTTCAGCTGAATCAGAATTCAATAAGCCTGTGAGTATAGGGTACGTCCTCTGGGAAGGGGAAATTGCCAGCACTAACGTAATCCAGCAAGTCCTCCGGCAGGCAGGTTATACAAATGTGGAGATTCTTGCAGTTGACGCTGGACCCCTTTACCAAGGTCTCGCTTCTGGAGAATTCGATTTCACGACATCCTCATGGCTCCCCCTTACCCATGCTAGTTACTGGAACACCTACGGAGACAAAATTGACTCTGTGGGGGTGAACCTGGAAGATGTCAGGATCGGACTTGTTGTCCCGTCCTACGTAGAAGACGTCAATACCATCGGAGACCTAAATGGTAACAGTGTAATGTTTGATGGCGAAATTGTCGGAATCGATCCTGGAGCCGGAATCATGCAGGCTACAGAAAATGCTATCGATGTATACAACCTTAACGACTATACTCTGGTCTCAAGCAGCAGTGCGGGCATGACCGCAGCTTTGCAAAGAGCCATCGTTAACGAAGAGCCAATTGTTGTGACTCTCTGGTCTCCACACTGGGCTTTCAATAGATGGGATCTCAAATACCTCGAAGACCCTGAAGGCGTTTATGGAGAAGCTGAGCACGTTGAAACCCTGGCAAGGGAAGGTCTTAAAGAAGATATGCCTAACCTTTACGGCATCCTTGAAAGGTTTGCCTGGACCCACGAAGACATTCAGTCCGTAATGCTCGATATTGAAGCAGGGATGACCGCTGAGGAAGCTGCAGCGAAGTGGGTTGAGAATAATCCCGAGAAAGTCAAAGAATGGATCGGAGAAGAGTAAAACTCTTTTCCCCTCTTCTCTTTTATACAGATTTATTTTCTCGGCTCTTCCTTTATTTTTTCTACTTTTTCTTTATCACTTTTTTCTTTATCATATCATTACTCTGGAGGCATGCTCCCAGGAGTTTAACATTATATATTATAGAATGCTAATCTTTTATAGAATAATTTTTCAGATTATGAGCGGACTACAATAGTGTCTTTAATTTAGGAGAATATATTGATGGGCTTTATATCTAATTTATTCGGCAAAGATAAAACTAAAAACTTTTTAGAGGCTTGCAAACATGGGCAGACAGAAAATGTAGAGAAACTTTTGAAAAGCGGAAAAATTGGGGTTAATCTTCAGGATGCATATGGTAAAACTGGTCTTATTTGTGCGGCAAATAGCGGATACAGGGACCTTGTACAATTGTTTATTGAAAACGGTGCCGATCTCAATATTCAGGATGAAAACGGCGAAACTGCTCTAATTTCTGCGGCAAAGATAGAACGAGGTGATATTCTTGACCTGCTCATTAAAGCTGGTGCCAATCTCGATATTCAGGACGAAAACGGTGAAACTGCTCTGAAATTTGCAGTAAAAGTAGGGTTCAGGCAGATTACCGGGCAGCTTATCGAGAGTGGTGCCAATCTCAATATCCAGGACAGGAACGGCGAAACTGCTTTGATTTCTGCTGCAAACGGGGGACATAAAGACCTTGTCGAACAGCTCGTTAAAGCCGGTGCAGACCTCAATATTCAGGACAAAAACCATAATACAGCTTTGAATGCAGCAGCAAAACTCGGGCATAAGGGTATTGTCGAGTTACTTGTCAGTGCCGGCGCAGATCCTGATATTCAGGACAAAAGCGGTAAAGCGCCTCTGATTTATGCAGCAGAGCGGGGATACAGAGATATTGTAGAGATGCTTGTTAAAACTGGTGCCGATCTCAATATCCGGGATGAAAACGGGCTTACTGCTTTGATGTTTTCAGCACAGTCAGGGTATAAGGATGTAGTTGAATTACTTATTAAATCTGGTGCCGACCTTACTATTCAGGATCATAATAACAATACTGCTCTTGATATCGCGGCAGAAATGGGGTTCAACGAGATTGTTGATTTGCTCGCTAAAGCCGGTGAAGGCTCCAGATCCTGATTTCTTCGGAAGGTAATCTCTTGGAATTGTTTAACAGATCGTGATCAAGAGCCCTGTCCTACTACGTTTTTGATTGCAATGAGTAAAACAGGAAAAACCTTCGTATAATTGATATGCCCTCGTATAATTGATATGCCCTCGTATAATTGATATACCATCGTGACAATCCTTACTGCTATGAATAGCAGCAAATCCGAAAACTCAGCTTTACCTTCTCATCTAACTGACCTTGCAGCCCGTGAAAAAAGTCTTGCCCGACAGGTTACTCCTATTTACGAGTCCGCTACTTTTTCAAGCCCGGTGCTTGACCAGTTCAGGGGCATTATGCCTGATTTCAATAAACGGCTCTCCCCTGATAGGAATCTGGGACTCTCTTCTTCCTGCCATCTCCGTCTGAGTCCTGAAACTCTTCCGAGGCTTGCTTCCAGTTCCTGTACAGGAATCAGTTCTGCTGCTCTTCCGGAGTCCATATTCGAAACCTCGAAGATGCCCGCAGGAAAAGGACTTGAGATCCTGCCAGACCTGTCCGGAAAGATGCTGGCAGAAGCAGGAATCCGTACGCTCAGCGCAGACCTTCCTATGGCTCCTCTTGCAAGCAGGTTTGTAACGCTCAGGCAGGCCGAAGGCCTGAAGGAAACCGAGAAGGATAGGGAATAAGAAGAGAATTAAGAGAATAGGGAAACTATTCTCTATTTAACTATTTTACCTCATCTTACTTTCCAGAATAATGCTATTCTTGTTTAATGGAAATGCTATCTTGTTTAATGAAAAAGGCTATTCTTGCTTAATGAAAAAAGCTGTTCTTGCTTAATGAAAAAAGTAATCGTTTTTCATGCTTTTTTGGAAGATAGGTCTCAGAGAATAGATATCATTATCCTCAGAAGACTTACTGCCATAGCAATAATAGTTATAAAAACAATCAAAACCGATCCATCGTCCTCAAACGAAGCATTGTTTTCTTATAATCCGTATTACTATATGTGCAATATTTATTTAAAGACATTTTCAAGTTTTACGCAATCTTATTAGAGAAACCTCCTTCATAAGGCTTAATTTATTCATAGAGACCGCAAAATTTATCTGATGACTGTTTAGATTTTATATTAAATTTCCGGAATTTTCTTCGATAACTTAAGCTGTTGCTTTCTTCATAACTCTTTCAAACCTTTCGAGCCCGAGGTCAAGCTCTTCGGCTGTAATTACCAGAGGCGGAGAGAAGCGGATTACTGAATCACCACAGGGAAGGAGCAGAATCTTTTCTTTAAAAGCTTCGTTGAGAATTTTATCTCGTGTCGAAGGGTCTATGGATTTATCGGGTTTTACAATCTCTAAGCCGATCATAAGACCGAGACCGCGTACATCCCCTATGCAAGGGAAGTTATCCTGAAGCTCCTCCAGGCGTTGCTTTATATAGGAACCAAGTTCCTTTACCCGATTTTCCGTGTTTTCCCTTTCCAGAAATTCGAGAGAAGCGAGGGATGCGGCTGAAGCAATAAGATTTCCTCCGAAGGTATTTGAATGGACGCCTGGGGGCCAGTCCATAAGCTCGCGGTCTGCAAGCATCGCACCCATAGGGAGGCCTGCTCCGAGAGCTTTTGCAAGGCAGGAAATCTCAGCTCTAACCCCAAAGTTTTCCAGGGCAAGAAAAGAGCCTGTCCTGAAACAGCCTGTCTGAACCTCGTCAGATACAAGAAGAACATCATTGTCAGTACAGATCTGCCTTACTTCCTTATGAAATTCAGGAGGAGGAACGATATATCCGCCCTCTCCCTGGACCGGCTCCACAAAAACGGCAGCAGTATCCTCCGGGCTCAAGTCCCGCCTGAAAATAAGATTTTCCAGTTCTTTTCCACATTCGATCCCACACGAGGGATACTCGAGTTTAAGCGGACAGCGATAACAATAGGCATAGTGGGAATGGGCTGTGCGAAACGCAGGAAAATGTTCCTTTTGCCTGACTTTTGAGCATGTCAGGGAGAGAGAACCCAGAGTGCGGCCATGAAAAGCATTATAAAAAGAGATAAGACCCTGACGGTTTGTTTTCCAGAAGGCAAGCTTGATTGCTGCTTCCACGGCTTCAGTTCCGCTATTGCAGAAGAAGACCTTTGAATAGCCTGAAAGTTTTTCTAACTTTTTTGCAAGCCTCAGCGGAGGCTCGGCAAAAAAGTCCCCGTATCCGCAGTGAGTCATTTTCTCAAGCTGGGCTGAGATTGCAGCCTCAACCTCAGGATTGGAATAACCTGCATTCATAACAGCAATCCCGGCAACCAGGTCAATATACTCTTTCCCGTCTATATCCCTTATTATTGAGCCCTTTGCACTGTCCACAACAAGGGGATAGGGGCGAGCTGCACAGGCTGACATTATATTGCAGTCCTGCCCGATAATCTCCCTGGCTTTTGGACCGACAAAATCAAGTAGTTCGATTTTTTCCTCATCAAGATCAGTACCCTGCTTCAAACCCTGCGCCCTACTCATCTCAGGTTTTTCCATGCCCTGTACCTCTCCAAACTCCCCAGTTTTCTCCTGATCCAAAACCACTCCTCCCCATTTTCCCAATACTCTCAAATCTCACTCCGGCGAATCGATCTGGGCTTTTTGCAGCCTGCCGCTATAGTCTATATATACGGCTTTTACCTCGGAAAACTCCCTTATAGCATCTGTTCCAGCTTCCCGGAAGCCGTTCCCCGTCCCTTTCACACCCCCGAAAGGAAGATGGACTTCGGCTCCTATCGTAGGGGCATTAATATATGTGATTCCGGCTTCGATTCTCTCGATCGCTTTAAAAGCGTTTCCTATATTTCCGGTGTAGATTGCCGAAGAAAGCCCGTACTTAGAATTGTTGGCAACCTCAATTGCTTCTTCCAGGTCAGAAACCGTGAGAATCCCGAGTACAGGCCCGAAGATCTCTTCCTGTGCTATCCTCATCTCCGGCCTGACATCCGTAAATACTGTGGGCTCAAAGAAATATCCTGGAAGCCCAGGATCTATTCTGTTTCCCCCTGTAAGCAGGGTTGCGCCTTCTTCTTTCCCTATGCTTACGTACTTTTCCGTTTTCTCAAGCTGGGCTTTACTTATCAAAGGCCCAATATCCGTTTCAGGCAGGAGTCCGTTGCCGAGCCTGAGAGCTTTGACTTTCGCAAGCAGCCTTTTGATGAATTCATCCTTCACTTTCTCATGCAGAATCAGTCTGCTCGTAGCCGTGCAGCGCTGTCCCGTCGTCCCGAAAGCTCCCCACAGCACACCTTCAAGTGCAAGTTCAAGGTCAGCATCATCCATAACAATTACCGGGTTTTTGCCTCCGAGCTCCAGAGAAACCCGTTTCATGGTTTTTGAACATTCTTCCATTATCCATTTTCCTGTATCAAGGCTGCCTGTAAAGGAAATGGCATTTATGCGAGGGTGCTGGACTATGGCTTTCCCGACAGTTCCTCCTGGCCCTGTAACAAGGTTTATTACTCCCGGAGGCAGGCCAGCTTCTATGAGCACTTCTATCACCTTGAGGGCAAGGAGGGGCGTATCACTTGCAGGTTTGAATACGATTGCGTTTCCAGCTATAAGGGCTGGCATAATCTTCCAGGCGGGAATCGCAATAGGGAAGTTCCAGGGCGTAATCACGCCAACAATTCCTATCGGTCTCAGTACGGTCATGCAAAACTTATCCTTTAGTTCGGAGGGCGTTGTCTCCCCGAACATCCGCCTCCCTTCTCCTGCAGCATAATTTGTTATATCAATGGCTTCCTGTACGTCTCCCCTTGTTTCAGGTAGGATCTTTCCCATCTCTTCTGTCATAAGGACAGCAAGTTCTTCCTTTCTTTCCTGCAAAATCCGGGCTGCCCTGAAAAGTACTTCAGCTCTTCTTGGAGCCGGAACTCTGCTCCATATCCTGAAACCTGACTCAGCGGCCTCAACTGCCCTATCCACGTCTTCAGCTCCAGCTACCTGTATCATGGCAACGCTTTCCAGAGTAGCCGGATTTATATCTTCAAAAACCTCTCCTGTTGACGAGTCTTTAAACTCTCCCCCTATAAACAGCTTGTATTCCTGAACCATATAATCCCTTCAAAAATATAAGTATAAAAGAAGATAAATATATTCCAGAAATTTTTTTTGCTCGCGGGCATCTCAACTTTCTATTGCACAGGTCAAGTAAAAATTCGATCAGGCTCCGTAAGAACCTGTTAAGGAAAAAAGGTACGGAAGCAGGATTAGCAAAAGCTATTGATGTATGAAGACTCTAAACCACACACTCCGGATCTGGTTGAAAGCTTCTGCAGGGGTCTCAGGTCTTAAGCTCTTATTAGCAACCTGCGCTGCTGCTGACAGC
Organism: Methanosarcina flavescens; assembly: GCF_001304615.2. Lineage (NCBI taxonomy): Archaea > Methanobacteriati > Methanobacteriota > Methanomicrobia > Methanosarcinales > Methanosarcinaceae > Methanosarcina > Methanosarcina flavescens. Next base: position 82,019 of record NZ_CP032683.1, read on the forward strand.
CTGCCAGATCTTTTCTGACAATTCAGAATACTGAGCCTTTGGATCCCCTATCTTCTGGATAAATGAATCCACGCCATTCTCAATTGCCTTATGTATGACATCTTCCTTGCTCACTCCAGTGAACATGATGAAGGGGATGTTAATACTTCTGTCACGGATAGTTTTCAAAAATGTAATGCCATCCATAATAGGCATGTCATAGTCTGAGACTACCACATCATAAGAGTCATTTTCCAGCCTCTCAAGGGCTTCCTGTGCAGAGTTTACAGTATCCGATGTTATATCATGGAAAAGTTCAAGGAATGTCTTTGATAGCTCTAGAGACAGGGGGTCATCGTCTACAAGCAGTACTTTCATGGGGGCCTTCTCCTGAGGTTATTTTTCTGTAACCTTCCTGTGGATCAGTTACCACTTACCATCTTCTGGTAAGAAGTAGCAAAATCTCAACCTCGTTTATTATTAGTATAAATGTCTTAATTAATATAAAAAGTTAACTTCTGTACTATGTAACGGGAGTTTTTGTATCATAGGAATGAAATTCTTTGTATTCCAAAAATAAGAATGGATGAAAAATATGAATGAATGAAAAAAAATGAGTAAAGATTAGAGTATAATAAAAAGGAAAATGAATAAAATTAGAAAATATAATAAAAAGGAAAAAAGGTAATTTAAACCTGGTTAATAAAATTATCCAGTTCTTTTTTCAGCATCTGGCTGAGGATTTTTCCATCGACCGCACCCCTGTATTCCTTCATGACAATGCCCATAAGGGGACCAAGAGCTGCTGGACCTTTTTCCCTGATAAAGTCTCCTCTCTCCCTGACTGTTTTCTTGATGAAATTCTCGACCTCCTGAGGGTCAAAGGCACTGAGCCCAAGCTTTGAAATCGCTTCAGGAACACTCAGCTCCGGCTCTTTTGCAAGAGCGGTCAGAAGATCCTGGATAGCTTCTTTTGCAATTTCCTGATTTGAGATGGCTGCAAAAAGCCCTTTGAAATGTTCGTCCGTAAGATTTTCGGTATCAACCCCGTTTCTCCTGATTTCCGGAACGATTCCCACAAGCGTTCTGGCGATCAGGGTTGAGTTTACGTTTACATCTTTTCTGTAAGTTCCGATCAGGTTCTCAAAGAGAGGAAGATACTTTGAATACGCTATTTTTTCGGCAAGCTCTTTATTCAGGCCATTTTCGGAGATAAAACGCTTCGCCCGCTCGGTCAGAAGTTCAGGAGTCTCGATTGAGTCAAAGTATTCCTGTGAAATTTCTATCTGAGGTACATCGGTTTCAGGGTACATCCTTGCTGCTCCCGGAAGGGGGCGCATATAAGCAGTATTTCCATCGGGAAGGGCTCTTCGGGTTTCTTCAGGAACTCCTTTAATTGCCTCTTTTGCCCTCGCAATAACCGCTTCGATTGCAAGCCTGGCTTTTTCGGGTTCGTCTGCAACCATTATTACGGCATCCTCAGGATGTGCACCTATTGCGTCCCTGACTGCCTGGACTTCCTTCTCGGTTATCCCGTAGTTGGGAAGTTCATCGGTATGGAAAATTCCTCCTACACCAGCAGTCTTTGCCCTGTCCGAAAATTCAGTCCCGAGCCTTCTTCCTGGCTGCACTTCTTTGCCTACGAGTCCCTCGAATTTCCTTAGAAGGGCAGCAAGAATTGTGCCTTTTTTCACGCCTTTTTGCAGGACCCTGGACTTTGTGTCCATGAAAAGCCCTGTTACGTCATAAATCTCTTCGCAGACGAAGGCTTTTCTTTCCATGAGTTCCTGCCGGATAAAAAGAAGATTCAACTGCCTTTCTACTTCCCTGCGGACGATATCTTCTATGAGGTCAAGCGCCTGTACGCCTTTTATTTCAACTCTTGCGCCATCGGCAATTGAGATATTTACATCCTGCCTGATTGTTCCAAGCCCCCGCTTTACTTTCCCTGTGGATCTGAGGAACATTCCTATCTGCTCAGCAACCTCTCGGGCATGGCGAGGGGACTTTATATCCGGCGCAGTGGCGATTTCTACAAGCGGGATTCCCAGCCTGTCAAGGGAATAAATGATTGAGTCTCCGATTTCCTCTATTTTCTGGGCAGCTTCTTCTTCCACGCAGAGGCTATCAATCCCGCAACGCCCTTCCGAGGTTTCAATATACCCGTTGCTTGCAAGAAAAGCCGTTCTCTGAAACCCGCTTGTATTCGACCCATCTACCACGATTTTTCTCATAACGTGCATCTGGTCCACAGGTTTCATGTTGAAGAGTTTTGCAATCCCGAGGGAAATCTCCAGGGCTTCCTTATTCAGTTCTCTTGGAGGTTCCTCATCATTTTCTACAAGGCAGGTCGTATCATACGCCTTATAGATATACTTCCTCCTGATCTTGGTCTGCTCCACCGCAGCCCTGTCCTTTTCTCCCATCTCACTTTCCGTAGCTCTGAGATACCTGAAAAACTCAAAGTCTGAATCCCTTACATCCCTTATAAGGGTAGGACACCTGCAGAACAGCTTCTCTTTCGAGTCCAGCTGCTGGTGGATCTCAAGCCCGGCTTTCAGCCCAAGTTCACTGTAATCGTATTTTTCCATATTTTCACCCGAATCTAAGCAGGAAGCGCCTTAATTCTCCTTAACTCCCATAAGATCTTATCAATTTCTTTGAATATTAACTGAGTCTCCCTGAATACTAACCAAATTTCCTCGAATATTAGCTGAATTTCATTAGTTTTTCTTTAAATTATCTTTAATATTCCCTTCAGCTCTTTCTAATTTTCTTTTAAATCCTTTCCTTTAAATTGCGTCCTTTTGCTCTCCTTCAGTATTAAATCCTTGGCTCGTTACTTCCTCTCTTATCTTTAAACTTTTTTGCGCTCGATTCCTCTCTTAGTTTTTTAGGTGCTGTACTGTTAATTGTCAATTATTATTGATAGTAGCTGGGAAAGAATTGAATGTAAAAAGTATGATAGAAGGTATAAAAGTATCTCTGTATATAAGAGTGAAACTATCTTATTGACAGGTTGGTATTGTTAATTAAATATTGTTAACTCTTTATTTCTATATTTCATTAAGAGAAGAACAGAGTACTTTAGCATTTCAAGACTCTTAGTATAACACTTTATCTTTCGTCTCAACCTTGCCAGAAAGTGCCTCAATATGCTATTATATCCTTCAATTGTATGCGTTTTTGCTTTGGATTGAGTATGAATCATTTCTAGGAGAAACTCTGCATATGCCTTCCAGTGATCGGTCATTACTTCTCCAATCTCTTTGTTCTCTAATTTTTCCCGGAGTTGTTGTCCAGTTTCCGTTCCTCTGCTACCAAAAGAGCAGTCGATGAACTTTTTCCCAACTCTATCAACAACAATCCAGATCCAGCAATACTTTTTTTGTTACCGACGTAAGTATGCATTTCATCCAGTTCAATAATAGATATCTCATTTTCACTTTTTAGGTTCTCTAAGTCCTGACCAAATTTCTTTATCCATTTTTGGACAGAAACATGACTTACTCCTAAAAATCGCCCTATTGAGCGAAAACCTAATCCTTCAAGATAAAGTTGTAAAGCCTGTCTTTTAACAGAAGGGGAACTAGCAGTTGACTTTAACTCTACTGAATAGTTATATCCGCAATCATGGCATTTGTAGCGTTGACGTCCAGCAACTATACCGTTCTTTTTGCGATTAGAACTCTTACATCTTGGGCAATTCATGCAAAAATATAGGTTATCATACGATATAACTATATTTACTTACCAAAACCGAAGGGTTAAATAATATCTTATTAAAGAGTGAATGAGTAAAGATCTTTGTTTTCCATCTTAACTTTTGTTTGAATTTAATTTAGGAGTATACATTTCGCTATGTTTAACTCTTTTACCTATCGGTCTGTAGACTTTAACAACAGGTCAGCCATAAAGGTAACCTTCAAGAGCTTATGTTCCAGAGCTGTAAAATTCTTATGTTTGCGTCTTAAATAAAACTGTCTGCTAGAAATATATATGTTTCAACAGCTCAAATTTTAGCGCATATGAATGTAATTCGACACTGCCGCGTTTACACGTACTAATCTAACAAAAATAAACAGATAACTTCCGCCATAAATATACGATTTAGAACAAAAATTTACGTTTACTAATACAATTTCTTAAATTCTTATATGAATTTCATATTCCTTGATATATACTAAAGTAAATATTAAAGTCTGGAAGAGTAATTTCCAGACATCTTTATTTTTGGGGGAATGATATGAAAATCAAACATATGTTAATAATTTGCTTTTTTATTTCTTTATTATTAATATCTACAGGAACAGCAACTGCAGCGGTAGCCGAAGGAAATGAGACTAAGATTACTGCCGATGAAGCCGATCAGAGCAACTCTGCGATATTCGGTGACATTATAGTCTGGGAAGATTATCGCAATGCTGACGGCTACGAGTCTACAGATATCTATGCTTACGACCTTTCCACTGGTAAGGAAATGAGAATAACCAACAATACATCCCTGAAGTACTCGCCTGTCATTTACGGAGACAAAATAGCATGGGAAGATAACCGCAATGGGAACTGGGATATTTACGTTTACAACCTTTCAACATCCACGGAGACGCGGATCACTCGAAATGAGTTCGACCAATATGCGCCTTCCCTCTATGAAGACAAACTGGTCTGGCTGGATGGGCGCCACGGAGGAGGAAGTCTGGATGCTGACCACTGGCCTGAAGGAAACTGGGATGTTTTCATGTACAACCTATCCACCTCCACAGGAATCCGGATTACCAAGAACGAATCATGGAAGACTTTCCCAGCAATCTATGAAGATAAAATCATCTGGGTAGACGGGCGGAACGGCGAGCCTCTATACTCGCACCAGATCGTTGATGGGGATCTCTACATGTATGACCTCTCAACAGCGCAGGAAACCAGTCTCGTCTCAGGTGTTTCTTCCGATGCCAGGCCTGACATTTATAAGGACAGAATAGTCTGGGAAGATGACCGCAATCGAAACTCCGATATCTATATGTACGACCTTGTAACCTCCACCGAGGTTCAGATAACCGACAATGAAGCAGAACAGTGGCGCCCTGCTCTCTATGAAGACAGGATAATCTGGACGGATTATCGCAATGGTAACGGATGGGATAATCCTGACATTTATATGTACAACCTCTCCACTTCCGAAGAAATGCAGATAACGACAAGCGAATCTGAGCAGTGGGCGGATGACATCTTCGGCGACAGGGTTGTATGGACCGATAACCGCAACGGAAATAACGATATTTACATGTTCACTCTCCGGGCTTCTGGAGAAACTATAGAAGAAAAAGCTGCTAAGAAAGAAACTGTAGAGGAAAAAACTGATAAAAAAGAACTGTCTAAGATGAATTCCGTAGAAGAGCTGAAAAAACTCAAAGCACATGTGAATTCTCTTGACATGGAGCCCTCTGCAAAGAATTTGCTCAATGCAAAGCTCAGGTATACGATCAAGTCTCTTGAAGCCGGGGACACTGATACAGCCATGGTTAAGCTTGGCTTTTACATTGAATGCGTTTTAATCATGGAAGCAGAAGGCAGGATAGAAAGCGAAGATGCAGATTATATAATCAGCGAAGCCAAAAGAATTTTCGATATGATAGAAAGTTCGTGAAGTTTTAGAGGGTGATGTACGCCTTTGCAGCATTGAATGTATTTACAATAGCATATATTTTATCACATATGTCTCACGCCTATAGCACGCATTATGTGCTTATGACGTGGGTCATGTGCTTATAACATACATCTAAGATAAGCAGGATTTGTATTGTTTAAATAACGATGATATATCCTGATATTCACCTCTTTCATTCTTTTTTTATTTCAGAGTTTTCAGTCATGAAAATTATCTTACAAATCTATGAATTGTGTCAGCCTTCCTGATCGGCTGCCAGTTGACCAGGATGCTGTAAGTCTAAAGCCGGGCTGTATCAGTCGCGGTCTATTAAGTATCAGTCGCGATCTATTAGAGTTAAATGAACTTGATTACTAACAAGGAAAACAGAGTGATAAAACAGATAAAAATAAATAAGTGCATCACTATTCCGAGAGCTACCTCATGAGTCACCTCATGATCCTTTAGATATGGAATGTTCTGCTTTATAGTTGAGAGAAAATTTCCAATAGAATCTGCCATGCTTATACAATAATTTTTTCCCATATATAGAATTATAGTTTTGAACCGGTGCAGCCGCTATAGAAATAATACAGTATAAATCGACTTCTCAGACTAACATGAAAAAGTTAACCTGGCTTTTCACTTTCAGGTCTCCGATGCTGTTATATTTCGTGCAGGTTAATAGGTAAATGGTGATTTTTCATAAGGGACGTTACTTTTAAGAAAATAATGATTGCAACTGACGGTTCGGTCTGCTCAAGGATTGCTGCCAATAGAGGGATAGAACTTGCCAGGTTGAGCGGAGGAACAGTTTATGCGGTTTATGTAGTATCCACAGAGTACTTTTCTTCCATGGCTGTGGATTTTGACCGGGAGAGGATGCATGAAGCTTTGAGGAAGGAGGGATGCAAAGCTGTAAGCTACATAAACGAGATAGGAGAACTGGAAAACGTTAATGTGGAAACCATCCTGCTTGAGGGCCATCCTGCCGATGAACTAATCAGGTATGCAGAGGAAGAAAAAATGGATATCATTGTTATGGGCATGATTGGGAGAACAGGCCTTGACAGGCTGATCCTGGGCAGCGTCGCAGAAAAAGTGATCCGGCACTCAAAAGTTCCTGTAATGGTCATAAAAGAGAAATGTGACTCCTGAGATGGGGACCTGCAGGCTATGGATTGCAGCCTTAAAGCTCTCCCCGTGCCTGCAACTTTCCCTATGTATGGAGCTTCATATCTAATTCTTATACCTTAATTTCATCTCTGAATTTTCACAGTTTACCCTCAGCTTATCCCAGTTTTCTTCTGAGCTGATTTTGAGGATTTAAGGTCCGGTTCCCTCTCTTTAAGCCCTCAGCCTTCGATCTTCTTTTTCACGACTGCAGCTACATTTTTCGGGGAGTCGGTTTCCCAGAGTTTCCTGATTTTAGCGTTCCTGAGGGCTGGCATAAGGGCTTCAAGCTTTGCCTGCACGGCTGCAAGAAGTTCTTCATCAACTCCAGGAGGCTCAATGCCCATGAACTTCTGTGCTTTAAGGGTCTCGGTTTCCCTGGGAACGGCACGGTCGACACCTTTCCTTACTCCTGTCTTCAGGGCTTCGATTGCGTCCCTCCACTGCGCAGCCCAGGGAGTATCAGGAATCTCGGTATGGTGAATCTCTGTCCTTTCCACTTTAATGGCGTCAAGGTGGCAGGCTTTCACACAGGCTCCGCAGTAAGTACAGAAATCCTCTTCAAAAGCAATTTTCCGCGGGTCTTCAGGATCGGTAGGCACATACCACAGTTCCGAAGGACAAACGTTGAAACAGCCGCGGCAGCCCTGCGGATCGCACTCCTTCAGATTCTTTTCTATAAGGCTAAGTTGTCCTTCCATAGGCTTTTGCAGGTCTACGGCTTCATACGGGCAGACCGTTTTACAGCGGGCACACTGCGTACACTTCAGTTCGTCTACCGTGACTTTCCCCTCGACCTTTGGAGCCTCGCATGGGCGCTCTCCTGTAACTTTTATTGCTTCTTCGGGGCAGATATCCTGGCAGAGCACACAGTAATCGCAATTATCCTCATCTACAAGCAACTGCTCGAAAGGCACGGGATTTTCAGGAGTGGGTTCGCGTTCGAGCAGGATGAAAGCGTCACAGAACCGGGCACAGATTCCACAAAAATTGCATTTCTCAGTGTCAATTGCAATTTCACCCTCTGCCCCTTCCTTTAAAGGCGCAATTTCTTCTTTTTTCGGAAAGGTGAACTCCACCTCGATTGCATCCTGAGGGCAGGCTCCCTCACAGAGTGCACAGGGGAGACACTTCTCATTTATCTTAACATAGGTATCATACTTGGGGTACTGATTCTCATCAGGAACCTCTCCCACAGCCTCAAAGGTGATGGCATGCATAGGGCAAAGGTTTGAGCACATTCTGCAGAAAGTACACTTCTCAAGGTCCATAATTACCGCAGGTGCGTCAAGTCCGGTTGCAATTTCATGAATGGGACCCATCTCAAGGGCTTTTGTAGGGCAGATATCAGCACAAATTCCACAGCCATTACAGCGCTTGTAGTCATAATCCAGGGTTTTGATAGACTTCTCGGTTGCCTGGGTATAGATAAAATGGGAACCCTGGAGATCCATGCTGGTTGTAACCGTAATCCTTTCCTGGGATTCCTCCTCAGCAGTCTCGGGTGCTTCAGCTTCGAGATCTTCGGTTTCGAACTCCTCGGTTTCAGCCTCTATAACTTCGTTTTCTCCGGTTTCGCAGCATCCCCTGCATAAAGGAACTTCCCGTTCTGTGTACTCCTCGCTCACTGTGCCACCTCCCCAAGTTCGTTTCCAGTATCTTCAATTCCAGCCTCTTTAATCTTGAGCTCGGTGCCTATTGGGCCAATCTCTTCAAGTTCCTTTACAAACTCGGTAATAGTATTTGAGAAACGCTCTCCTTCAGCAGCAGAGATCCACAGGGTTCTCAGCCGTCGGGGATCGAGTCCAGTATCGCTTATGACTTCCTTTAAAACGTCCATTCTTCGTTTTGCATCAAAATTCCCATGTATATAATGGCACTCATCCATCCTGCAGCCTGCAACAAGCACCCCATCGGCTCCGCTTTTTAAGGCTTCAAGTACGAATTCGGGGCTTACCCTTGCAGAGCACATCGTACGCACAACCCTAATATTTGTCGGGTAATGAAGCCGCGACATTCCGGTAAGGTCTGCACAGGCATAACTGCACCAGTTGCAGAGGAAAGCCACTATAAAAGGACTCTGGGATTTGTACGCAGTTGCAGCCCGAATCTGGGCTAGAATCTGTTCGTTTTCGAAGTTCTTCATCTGGATTGCTCCAGCAGGGCAGGCTGCACTGCAGTCTCCACAGCCGTAACATGAAACCTCGTCTACTATAGCTCTCTTATTTTCTATAGTGATTTTCCCAAATTTGCAGACCTCAAGACAGGTTCTGCATCCTATGCATTTTTCAGGATCAACGTGAGCTCCCATAGGATCGGCTTCAAGCTCGCCTGTTCCGAGAAGCTGCATGACCTTGGATGCACATGCACTGCCCTGGGCAATTGAGACCTGAATTTCTTTGGGCCCTGAGGCGCAGCCTGCAAGGAAAACCCCGCTTACAGGAGCATCTACAGGGCGCATCTTTGGGTGGGCGCTTGCAAAGAACCTGTCCGGCCGCCGGGCAAGATTCAGCATTCTGCCTATACCTTCTGCCGCTTTGCTGGGCTCGTAACCCGTAGAGAGCACTACAAGGTCGCAGGCTTCTTCCTCGATCCGGCACTCCAGGGTGTTTTCATACCTGAGTACGGGCCTGCCGTCCTCGCCTGCATAAATTTCCGCAACCTTTCCCCGGATAAAATCAACACCCATAGCCTGCGTCCTCGTATAGTATTCCTCATACATCTCCCCTGCAGCCCGAATGTCAATGTAATGAATCGTGATCTCGGTATCAGGGTAGCGTTCCTTAATCATCTGGGAATTCTTGAGTGCAGCCATGCAGCAAACCCTTGAGCAGTACTCATTGCCAACGGTTTTGTCCCTTGACCCGACGCACTGGATGAAAGCTACGTTTTTCGGGGGTTCGCCTGTGGAGGGTACAATGACTCTTCCGCCTGTAGGCCCTGCCGAGTTAAGCATACGCTCCAGTTGCATGTTTGTTATAACATCAGGGTATTTCCCGAACCCGTACTCCTTTTTCCGTGACGCATCAAAGAGCTGGTACCCCGTTGAAACGATTACTGCTCCGGCTTCAAACTCAATCTCTTCAGGTTTCTGTTCGTAGTCTACGGCATCGGCAGGGCAGGCCTGTAAACACAGCCCGCAGCCTACACAGTGGTCGGGATCTATAAGCACTACCTGCGGAACGGATTGGGGAATTGGCATATATATGGCTCTGGTCTTTCCGATTCCGTAATTCATGGGGTTCTCGATTTCTACAGGACAGACCTCTGCGCAGAGATCGACACAGCCTTTGCATTTATCTTCAAGTATGAATCTCGGTTTGCGTTTGACTTTTACATGGAATTTGCCGACAGACCCTGAAATATCAGTGACTTCGGAATATGTGTAAAGGGTAATATTAGGATGGTTCTGGACTTCTGTCATTTTAGGGGCAAGTACACAGATGGAGCAGTCATTAGTGGGGAAGACCTCATTCATCAGAGCCATTTTGCCTCCTATAGTGGATTCCCTTTCCACCATCGTGACCGGAAAACCGGCGTCGGCAAGATTCAGGGCTGCCTCGATCCCGGCAACTCCTCCTCCTATGATAAGGACATTTCGGCTGGCTCTGGAATTTGTCGCACTCAGCTCCTTAAGGAACTTTGCCTTTGCAACTCCCATTCTTATAAGGTCAAAGGCTTTCTGGGTCGCCATCTGGGGGTCATCGGCATGCACCCAGGAGCACTGCTCCCTTATATTTACCATCTCCATGAGGTAGGGGTTTAGCCCGGCTTTTTCCATCACATGCCTGAAGGTCTTTTCGTGCAGCCTCGGGGAGCATGCAGCTACTACGACCCTATCGATTTTATTTTCTTTTATATCCTTTATGATGCCTTCCTGTCCGGAATCGGAACACAGAAACTGTACTTCCCGGGCGAGCACCACATCTTCCAGTTCAGCTGCCATTTCCTGCAGAGCCAGTACATCTATTACTCCCGCAATATTCAACCCGCAGTGGCAAATATAGACTCCGATTCGCATAATTGGTGACTCCATATACCTGTGTTTAATGCTGAATCTTAACGATTCGTCAGGCTATAGCTTCTAATATTTATATATTAACCTGAAAGATTTACAATAACCTGAAAGATTTACATATAATCTGAAAGTTATGATTCCTGACCATAATTCAGAACCATGTGTATGAGCATTTTGCCATACAGAAAAGCCAGATCCGGTACAGCTGCTCACTAAAGAATTTTTAGACTTTAAATTTGTTGGGAACAATTAAAATTGCAAATTCATGGATTTGCTGCTTTTATATTGTTCATCTTCATGTGAAATTGTTATTTTTTCACATTTACCACTTTATATTGTGTTATTATTTGATTAACAATTTGCTATTTGTATTGAACTGATAACATGATCATAGATAGTAGCTTTTACATATCCCTATACTTTTTAATTTAAACTGAATAAAAGTATAAGGATTTTGTACAAAATCAAAACCTTTATTTTATATGATGTTTCCAAATTTATTAAATGTTAATTTAGTATTTTAAATCTCAGATTATTTCAGGTATGTTCAAATACTCCAAGTTTTATTATTTTTTGCTATGCTCTTCTATAGTTTATCTGTTGTAACAATCTGATCGTTTATTATATAACAGTATTTAACAGTTTATTTATATAACAGAATTTATTTATATAATAGAATTTATATTTTAGGTATATTAACTTTCTTATTTGCCTTGAGCTAACCAATTAACTGGGTTTAACTTTAAACCTGAATTCCAGACTGTCAATTCACATTGACTGATACGCAGTTTGGCTGGTATCTGAGAGAAGTAACGGACAGAACCTTAGCATCATTAATTTTACCTTATCACCGAAGTTTTACCAATTGATTTATAGTTTGAGAACTTAATTCGTAATCGAGGAACCAGTTTCAAACGGACAACTCAATGCAAATTTAATAGAAAATGGTTATATGGGCATAAGTGAGACAGGATAGGATACATGATGTAAGTGAGATGAAACTGGTAGTATGAGAGGAATTAAATAATTTCTGAAGGATAAGGTATTTCTATAAATAACTTGAATAAAAATAGAGAAATAACGTTACAAGCTGAAGTTGATGTTAAATCCTAAATTGTTGCCGTACGTCTTCGTACAATTAAGAATCATTAGTATACTTTATAATACTACCACTCTATAAATGGCTCAACCTGTACTCACATATTCTTCTCATCAAGGTTCAGGACTGTTTCGGTTTAAAGTGTAAGGAGTTTTTTGTATGACTGAACACAATGAATTAAAGGAAAAAATGTATGAATGGACTCAGAAGTATGCGGATAAAGCGGGTTACAGGCTTAACCCGGATAAAGAAGCTCTTGATTACGTGCTTGACGGGCTTACAGTAAAGCTTGAGAAATTCGGAAGGCGTTACTGCCCCTGCAGAATAGTTACCGGAGATGAAAACGAAGATAGAAAGATCGTATGTCCCTGCATATATCATAAAGAAGAAGTCGAAAGGGATGGAAATTGCCACTGCGAACTTTTCTTTAAAGCGAATTAAATTGAGTTCACTGGATTCATCTGCCTGTAAAGAGGCTTATCAATTGTTTCTGTGACCAGGAAAACTAATTTGAGAAATCTTTGACCTCAAAGATCCCAGAAATAAAAGCCTGCGTACCTAAGGGCATCAAAATTTGAAGACCTCAATTTATTCACAGAAGTTTGCCGGATATTCCCTGCTCAAGCTGAAAGTAACACTGAAAACAAAAAAGCGAGAGTTTAAGGAAGAGAACTTAGATATATTTAATTAAAGGTTCTTTAACATACGTTTTCAGTGGTAAGCTTAATTTTACTTTTTAATCGTAATTTTGACATTCATTCCCTCTAATGAAAACTTATGGAAAAAATTTTATTTCTAAAAAACTTGACTCAAGGGTGACCTGGAATGACAAATGCAATGGAACTCTATCAGATGCTTCCAAAAACCAACTGCAAAAAGTGCGGAAAAACCTCATGTATGGCCTTTGCAGTAGCCCTAATGGCACGCGAGCTCACACCCGAGGACTGCCCGCCCCTTAAAGAAGAACCAAAGTACAAAGAAAGCTATGAAAAGATATGTGAAATTTTCAAACCATCCGAAAGCGCAACTGAAACCGGGCTTATAGTGCACGAAGACTTGTGTTTCGGTTGTGGAAATTGCGTGGTTGCCTGCCCTCCTAATGTAGCAAATGATCCTTATGGAGTAGGTTCAGGAAACGCCCCCAGGAATGCTAATAAGCTGGTTCTGACCGTAGAAGACGGAATTGTAAAAGCCCAGAACTTAGGGGAATGCCGCCGCTTCGGAAAAAATAAAATTCTCTGTAATGGCTGTATAGTAACCTGCCCTGTAGAAGCAATTGAGTTTGTGTGAGGAACGTGGATATGGAGAAAAACTATTATGTATGCACAGGCTGTGGACTCCTTTGCGATGATATCGAGGTTGAGTCCGAGAAAAACATAGTAAATAAAGTTTATACAGCCTGCAGAGTAGGGGTAGCCCACATGAAGGAAACCAGGGATGAAGCAGGTTTCCGTGTTGATAATATACCTGTTGATGAGGCAACTGCAATCAATGAGGCTGTATCAATCCTCAGGGATGCAAAAAACCCCCTGATCTTCGGGCTCGGGAATTCCACAGATGAAACTCAGAAACTGGCAATTGAGCTTGCAAAAAAAATCAACGCAACGCTTGATGATACATCCTCTTTCTGTCTGGGCCCTCTGTCTGATGCTCTCATTCAGGATAAGCTTAAGACCTGCACTCTTGACGACGTGAGGAATAAAGCTGATGTAATTATATACTGGGGAACAGATCCATCGGACTCTCATCCTCGCCTTCTTTCAAAGCATTCCTATTTCCCCAGAGGAAGCGAAAAGCAGCGGGGCTGGGAAGAAGAAAGAACAGCAATTGCAATAGATGTTCGGAAGTCTCATACTGCAAAGATCTGCGGGAACTATTTCTTCCAGATTCCTCCAAAAGGAGATGCAGAGTTTATCGATGCCCTGATTGCAGGGCTTTCTGGAAAGCTTCCCAAAACCTCTTATAATTACCCCCCAAAGAGACTCCTTGAGCTTGCAAATATCCTTAAAGGGGCGAAGTTCGGGGTAATTTTTGTAGGACGCGGGCTAATCTACTCGATTGAAGACCTTGAACCGCTTTTCAAGCTCATGAAAGTCCTTAACGAAAAAGCCAACTTCCACCTGATCCCAATGGTAAGTAGCTGTAATATAGTGGGCTTTAACGAAAAACTCTTTGCAGAAACAGGATATGTAAATAGCGTGAAGTTTGAGGACGGTACTGTAAAACATGGGCCTGAGTATTCAATTGTTGAGTCTCTTAAAGCGAGAACAGTGGATGCAGCCCTTATTATTGGCACTGATCCATTTTCAATCCTTCCCCACTCCATTGTGAAAAACCTGCTTGAGATTCCATTTATCTCAATAGACCATTGTGAGACCCTGACTTCAAAGCATGCAAAAGTTTACATCAATACCACAATAAGCGGCGTAGAGTCTGGAGGAAGTGCTACACGCATGGATGGGGTTAAAGTCAGTTTTGAACCTGTAATTGAGACAGATCACCCATCTGAGGAAGTAATCCTAAAGAAAATAATGGAGGCACTGTAATGGATTTCGGATCTTTTCTTTCGGCTCCTGAAATAAAAATAAAAATCATAACCTATCGAGATATCTTTCAGGATAAGGCTATGCGTGAAGACCGTCTTGGGGAAGAGTACAAAAACCTCTCTGCCGTCATAAAGCTGGATCCTGCAGACTTGAAACAGCTGAACGTAAAAAAAGGCGATACTGTCATCCTGAAAAACTCATTTGGACGGGTTGTTGTCAGAGCTGAAGAATCCGGATATGAAACTCCTCACAGGGGTATTGCATATATGCCTAAAAGCCCCTGGTCAAATATGCTTGTTTCAGATGAAACCGGCGGCACAGGAGTTCCGAAGTTTAAAGACATATCCGTAACCGTTACCAGTGCAAAAGGGGAAAAAGTAACTGAGCTCAGGATTTAATTTCTTTTTCCTACTCACTTAATTTTTTTCCTATTAGGGCTAGCTGATTTCCTTAGAAGATCATTAAGCCTTTAAAATTCCCTTAATAATTTCCTTTAAAAATGGCAGAAACCATTCTGTTTCCTTTTTATGGTAACCGCAACCTGGATGAAAAATATGGCCAGTAAACTCCTGAGATTTACAAAAGTCTTGAAAAATGGGACTGTTTTCTACCGTTTTGAAGGTTTCGAAAATGTAGATTCCAGATGGGAACTGCCCTGTGAGTATCTTTCAGGCCTTCACTTCGCAGCATGGAATGGAATTCTTCTTTATTCGGATGGAAAAACTCTCTTTTCACTCACTCAGGGAAACGAACTCTCAGAATGTGCCTATTCCGAACTCATGTCCATTATTGATGCAGGAAAAAAAAGGCTCAGGGAGATTCGGAATTGTAACTCTTTTTAAGCCTTTAACAGGGTTTTTAAAAAAACTTCCTTAAAGAGGCTTTCTGGCTGAAAGTACTGCAAACCATCCTCTTCCATGCCCTTTTTCCGAAATCTCAATTTCTTTAATTTGCTCAGGCTGTTTAAAGAGTGTCTGGCAGGTCTCAAGACTTTCGAATCCGAGTGCTGTAAGATATCCCGAGATCTCTTCTGCCGAAAAGAAGTGTGCCTCAGAAAGAAACCTGCCTTTTTTGCTACCTGATTCAATATAGCGTCCCTGTGGGCTGTCCCTGTCAAGAATTCCGGCTATAATTTGTCCTCCTGGCTTCAAAATTCTCAGAATTTCCCTGAGCGCTTGATCAGGATTCTCAAGAAAAGCAAGAGAGGTAATAATCAAAACCAGATCAAATTTTTCTTTTTTAAAGGGCAGGAACTCTGCAACTCCAAGCACGACCTCCAGGCTTCGCTGCTTTGCAAGTCTTGCCATAGCCCGTGCCGGTTCAAGCCCGAGTCCGATCCCCAGGACCGGAGAGAACCTGCCTGTACCGGCTCCGATTTCAAGTGCTTTCAGTTTCTTCGGATTTTCTGGGAGGAAAGTTCTCAGGGCAAGCAGTTCCGACATGTATGTGAATTCATTACTCTCATACCAGGCGTCATATTCTTCTGCATACCTGTCAAAAATCTCCCATGACCCCATTGAATCATCACTCCTGTAGACCCTGTCAGCAATGCCGTCCCCGTCTGCATCATTTTCTTTAAGGTTAAATATATAAAAATATAGGTATTGCCTCGATTAGTACCTATTTTCCTGAGATAAATTTCAAAAAATAACGGCTATACTTTCAAAAAATAATGGCTCTAAAATCACCTGAAACATGCTGGATAAGCAAAAATAGAAAAGACAGGGTAAAGGGTCAAGTCCCTTTCCCTGAGTTTTAGCCTGGTGCTTTATCTCCGGACCGTTAGGCTTCAATCAAGTTCCATATCGTCTTCCATCTCATCGATGTCCATTTCTACCTTGCTGCCATCATCCATTTCGGTTTTATTGGTGTACATTTCATTTCCGCTGACAGGTACTTCGGTTTTGTTTGTATTTGTCGTATTTGCTATCGTTTTATTACCTGTATTATTTAATTCGTTTGCACTTTCGATCTTATTTGTTTCCGTTCTGTTGACAGCTGTTTCATTTGTCGTTATTTCCGCTTCACTGGTTATTGCTCCGGGGTCGGAAGGCACCATAGAACGTTCAGGCGCAGAGCCGCCTACCAGAGGCAGGAAGTCCGAATAATTGTTGCCCGGAAGTTTATATGCCGTATCAGCAATCCCGTCTCCATCCCCATCGGTTGCAGTCTGAGAAAATCCGGTACCATCAGGTTTTGCCCAGAAGTTACCTGCTATGAATGATCCGCCAATGATATTGGTGCCGGCAGTTTTTGTGACATTCCAGACATTTCCTTCGCTTCCGTCCTTAACGTCTGAGTTAAAGACATTGTTCAGATAATTATCAAAGAAGATATTGCCATTGCTTGTAGAGCTCATGAAAATGCCTGAGATACTGTTCAGAGCGATAATATTTCTTGAAATGATATTGTTCTGGGAGGTGCTCAGGTGGATTCCACGTCCGCCGTCAGAAACTTCATTTCTTGAGATGGTATTGTCTGTGCAGTATGATAGCAGGATTCCATATTCCCTGTTACCCAGCACCGTATTGTTCATGATATTGTTCCCGCTGGATGATATCAGGTAAATGCCTCTACTGTTATCTGAAGCCGTATTACTATCCAGGATATTGGTGCTCGAATTTGTCAGATAAACTCCATGCCCTCCATTTGAATTCAGGGTATTGCCTGTAAAGTTATTATTGGTGGAATTTACCAGCACAATTCCGTGGTTAACGCTCGTACTTGCCGTGTTGTTAATTAATGTAGTCCACTGCGAGCGAGATATATAATATCCATACCTGTTGCTTAATGCCAGATTATTTGACACCAGGTTGTAACTCGAATCACGCAGGCTAATTCCCCTTCCGCCCTCCAGGAGGCGGTTATTAAGAATTGCGGTATTATTTGATAATCCCAGGTCTATTCCGAGACTGTTATTTGACAGTGGATTCTCACTGATTGTACAGTTAGCAGAGTTCAGTAAAGAAATCCCTGAGGCATTACAATTCGATACTTCGTTTCCTGAGATATTGCAGTTCATTCCTGAGAAAAGACGGATACCGTAATTGTTGTTCAAAGCCAGATTGTTAAGGATTTCGCTCTCACTGGACCTTTGCAGGAAAATACCCCTGGTATTATTGACCGCTGTGTTGTTTACAATCCTGTTGTTAAGGGAACTGTCAAAAAATATGCCATAATCCATGTTTGAGTCCGCAGTGTTTCCGAACAGGTCATTACCGGTTGAATACACTATATGGATACCATATCTACCATTTGCATTTGCGGTGTTGTTTTCGAGACTGTTATTTATACAATTTTCCAGGATAATACCATGGTTGGAGTTCATATTTGCTGCGTTTTCCGAAAGTTTATTCCCCTCGGAAGCAGTGACATAAATCCCAAACCGCTGACCTGAAACCTTGTTGTTCATTATTGTGTTATAATTTGACCTCTCAATGTTAACTGCTCTCTTGCCCTGTTCCACTGTATTGTTAAGGATACTGTTGTTCATTGAATACTGTAAGTATATTCCGAGAGCATTGTTAACGAGTATGTTATTTTCTATAACACAATAATTGGATGCAGATAGTTGGATTCCCGACCTGTCAAATCCGGCTCCTGTGATGGTTAGCCCCATAATAGTTATGTTATCCGCATCTATAGACAATACATTTGAAGCATTATTATTTGCTGTAATTATGGTGTCTTCGGGATTTCCAGAGCTGGATCTTAATACAATATTGTCCTTTGTTATTATGATATTCTCATTATAGTTCCCGGGACTTATGACTATTTCATCTCCGGAACTTGCATTATCAACTACAGACTGAATTGACTCCCCAGGCTGGACCGTGAGTTCGACCGCAGTGCCAACACTCGAACAAGACGTAAAAATGAAAAAAGCTATTGCTAGAGTAACAAATCGGTTTATTAAAATCCCCCGCTCTTTATCTAAATTATTATTTAATTTTCTATTGATAAATCTGATTTTAAACATTAAATAATATAAATTTATTGGATTAGAATAATATCAAAATAAAGAAATAAAAGTCCAGGTAAAAAGCAGCCAATAGCAAGCCCAGCAAAATAACCAGATAGTCTTTTTTTCTTATGTCCCGGATCAACTTTCATTATAACATGACAGGCTGCTTGCGTCCTCATAAAACTTAACCCTCAAGCGTGAAAAAGACTGTTCTGGCTCAATAAACCAGAACCGATTGCATAAGAGCCGCTGCACATATGAGAAGTTCATTCCGATATCGTTCCTGGTAAAATATTCTGGGAAGGATAACACATTGGAAAGAGTGAGAGCCGTTCATAAAAGCGAGAAATCCGATAAAAAAGGCTGGTGAAACAACTAAAGGTTACTATAAAGAAGGAGACTATAAAGAAGGAGAACCATAAAAAGTTACGAAAATAAGGCTCTGTAGAAAACCTATCTAAATAAGCATTATGGGGCTGAAACCAACTATGGAAAATATAGATCATAAAGTTCAGTTCAAATTAATGTAGATTTGTTATTCCACAGGTTTTCTACAGAGCCGAAAATAAGAAAAATCAAAAATAGAAGAAAAGGCAAGATAAAGGAAAGGCTTAATACCTTTATCCTGCCCTTTTTATTGAATTCCTATCTTTTATTCTTTCTATTTATCAAATTCTTATCTTTTATTTTATTTTCTTTTCTTTTTATCGAATTCTTATCTTCTATTTTCTTTTTTAATCGTCCTTTTCTTATTTTCGCTTTTTCTTTCTGGTTTTACTTTTCATCTTTGTTCTATTTTTCTTTTTGGCTGTACTTTATTTTTTCTTATGCAAGAATAATGTAATAAGGCAGGCTACAACACAAAGTCCTTCAAATCCGGGTATGCTTGTGACTTTATCCTTCCCGGTTCCCTGCTGAGAATTCTGTTCCTTTTCTGTTTCATTTACTGTTGTGTTTTTCTCCTCAAGTTCTGATGTTTCAGCCGCAGGCTTTGTATCAGCCGTGGGTTTCTCTATGGTTTTTCCTGTTATTGCAAAATGGGTGAAGCCTGGGGTGTCTGCCGTGAAGTACAGATATTTACTATCTTCTTTCAACAGCTTTATGGGCAGCTCGGACCATTTTTTATCGCTATACCTGTTGAACGTGATTGAATTCTGGTCAATGTTCTTTTCCTCAAGCCAGGATTTTTCGACCTTGAAGCACACTACAGGGTTTTCAATATTCTTTTCCGTTGCAAAACCTGCATTTCCAACCCAGAGGTTAAAGTACTTGTAGACCTCATCTGAGGACAGATTTGAAGTCAGGGTTGATTTTGCTTTGAGCTGCTCGGCAATAGTTGTGGTCTTGCCTGCGGTCTTCTTTGCATCAAAGCTAACATACACAACGCAGGTGGCATTTTTCGGGAAATCAAATTTCACGGGATTTCCGCTTACAACGCGTACCTGTGAAAGTTCCTTGACTTCAACATTTCTTGCAGGTTCAGGGGAACCCCCACCGCCACCACCACCGCTGCGTTTGCTACCACCGCCCTTTTTGCTTCCTCCGCCTGAACTGCTCTGCTGTATGACAGTTATTGTCAAATCCTTTGAGGAAGTGCCATTTTCATTGATCGCAGTTAGGCTAACAGGATAAGTTCCAGGAACTGAGAACACATAAACAAAGCTGGCATTTGTAGACTCAATAGTCCCGTCCTTGCCAATATCCCAGTTCCTTGAGGTTGCGTTCTGCGAAAGGTCAGTGAACTGGACCGAAAGAGGAGCATAACCGCTCATGGGATTGGCACTGAAGTCGGCTTTAGGAGGGATTCCGCTTACAGTTATATTCATATCTCTTGTATCCGTGCCGTTTTCATTAATTGCGGTTAATCTGACAGGATAAGTCCCAGGCACTGAGAACACATAGGTAAAGCTGGCATTTGTAGACTCAATAGTTCCATCAATGCCAATATCCCAGTTCCTTGAAATTGCATTTAATGACAGGTCAGTGAACTGAACGGAGAGAGGAGCATAACCACTCGTGGGATTGGCACTGAAGTCTGCCTCCGGAGCAATCGGGTCAGGAACATCTATAAGGGGTAAATTGTCTGTAACGTTGTTCGTAATAAATGGCTCATCTGCAAATCCGTCATTGTTTGCGTCAGGTGTGATCTGTGAATGTCCTGTACCGTCTGGTTTTGCCCAGAAGTTGCCGCCAAGGTATGAACCACCCATAATGTTTCTGCCACTGGTATTTGCTACATTCCAGACGCATCTAGCATTTTTAACGTTGGCATTTATAGCGTTGCAGAAATTATTGTTATAGATAAAGTTATCAAGGCTTCTGGCACACAGGAAAATACCATGATCATTATTCCAACTGATGGTATTACCTGAGATGTTGTTATTTACTGACGAGCTCAAGGAAATGCCTACGCTGCTGTTAAAAGCAGTATTCCCAGAAAGTTCAATATTGCTGGAATTTACCAGAAGAATTCCAAAATTACGATTATCCGAGAGATTATTGTTAATAAGCTTGTCATTACTTGAGTTCGACAGTTGGATAGCTCTCTCACTGTCAGGTACGGTATTGCTGATAAGGTAACTGTTATTCGAATTCTCCAGGTAAATTCCGTTCTTATTTGATTGGACAATGTTGCTGGTAATATTATTGTAGTCGGAGTTTTCCAGAAGAATCCCATAAGCTCTATTTGAGTTCACAATATTGTCAGAGAGTATATTTCTTACGGATGTACCGAGGGAAATTCCTCCCCTGTCATTTTGCGATATTTTGTTATTTAACACTTTATTATCGAATGAAGTTCCTAGCACGATACCGTAATTGCTATTCGAATTTGCTTCATTGCTGTCGATAATATTATTACTGGCATTGTATGCAAGAACAATACCATTATTATTTGAATTTGCCTTATTGCCTGAGAGCATGTTGTTATTTGACCACAGGGTAATGAAAATGCCTCTGGTATTGTTGTAAGCATAATTGTTGACCACGTTACTATTGTTAGAATATCTCATAGCTATTCCGTAGGGACTACTTGAGACATTATTGTTTTCTACGTTACTATTACTGGAAGTATTCAGAAAGATAGCATGGGCACTGGTAAATGATACGTCATTGCCTGAGATTGTGCTTCCAGGGGACGATACAAGAGAAATCCCATCAGTACCATTGGACACTATATTGCTAATCAGTTTATTATCGGTTGAGTTTACACAATAGATTCCATATCTCCCGCTTGTACTTACGAAGTTGTATTCAAGAGTATTATTTTTTGAATTTCCTTGCAAAAGTATACCGTCGTCAGTACTCTGGCTTACAGTATTACTTGAAAGCTCGTTCCAATCAGAATTACTGATATGAATTCCATACCTCTGGTTTGAGACTGTATTCCCCGAGATTTTGTTATACCCGGATCCTTCAATATTAATTGCTCTGCCAGCAGCATTATCTTTGACAAATATATTGTTGTGAATTTTGTTGTGATTAGAGCTTGACGTCAGCTGTACTCCAAGGGCATCATCCAAAAATATATTATTTTCAATTGTACAGTGGTGACTTCCAACCATGTTGATGCCTGCGGTATCGTTTCCAGCTCCTCTGATCGTAAATCCTTTAATTGCTAAATTATCTCCATAACTAACAGAGATTACATGACCGCCTATATAATTGGCTATTATTGTATCCGCAGCATTACCGGATGCAGACCTCAGCTCCAAATTCTTTAGTCCGGGTTTATTTATATTGATGTTCTCATAATAGGTTCCCGGCTGTACGATAATTATATCACCCGAATTCGCATTGTCCACCGCAGCCTGTATTGTCGCATAGTTTCCCGTACCGTCAGTGGCTACAGTACATGTCGCAGCTGCTCCGATAAAGGAACTTAGTGTGAAAATAAAAGATGCTAGTAGTAAAAGCTTTAATCTATTTATGTTCAATTCCTCCATATAGATAAAAGTAATTGGTTGATCGACTCCCTAAAATTAATTAGAAACTAATAGCGACTAGAATATAAATATAACGGTTCCTATCAACATACATTTGGAAGTATTAAAAAGTACAAAACCGCAAAATAATGTCTCAGCTTGCTGAAATTCTCTTACTACTTCTTTCTCTTTTAGTATCCACTATCTTTTTCGATTATAACAAACTGAAAATTAGTTAACGCTGACTACATCTTAACTTTTTACCACCTAAACACGCTTGTAAGTAGTGTTAATCAGAATATTTCAACTTCCCCGCATTCATCCAATCCCGGTTTTAATTTATCTTCAAACCTGCGAGCAGCACGATTATTTGATTTCGAAGGATAAAATTAATATATTTAGTAAGTTTCCCAAAAAAAGTGGGGCTTTCTTCATAAATTTTCTCTTAAAGAGGATGTATCGCTTTTCATACACTCATTAAAAAGGATACTGATACAAAATGAATTAAAATTTTGAACACAAAAACTTGAAAAAGGTTCACTCGCCGTCCCGCACTCTTTTAAAATAGCAGGAAACTGGAAAAACTCGCTTCAGGTCAGGATAATATGCTGGATGAAAAACAAAGAAAGATTCCGGAGATTACAGAAAAATAAGAGATTACAGAATTAAAGAGCTAGAAAAAACAAAGGGAAATAAGCAGGATGAAAAGAAAAAAAATCTTATAATATTTAATAAATTGATTCCTGCTTAAAAGATTCTTTCCCATCTCAATAAACTGTTTCCTGCTTTGTCCTCGTATTATATGCCCTGTACTCGTCCTCTTTTTTATCCTGCAGGTAGATATGGTCATATTCCGTGTCACCCAGCATCTTCCTGTACTCTTCCCTGGCTTCAGCCTGGCAGTTCTCGCAGGCATAAATCGGGACCGAGACCCCGAAAATCCTGGTATCGTATACGCTCCTGTGGGCGTGGGAATCTATGGTCTTGTAGCCCTGGCAGTCAGGGCACATCCGGATTCTTTCTTCTTGAAGCTCCTGAATCATATCCGTGTCGTAAAAGATCTGCTTTCTCCGGCTGTAGAAATCTCCATACTTTGCTACTTCGGCTTCTACAAGCCTGTCCCGGTTATTCCAGTTTTCGAGCTGAGCTGCAACGGTCTCTTCCAGTGTCTTTCTATCCCGTGCAGCCTGGACAAACATCCCTGGCTTGAAGTCAGGTTCCCTTACGCAGGAATAATCAAGTCCTGCCATTGCAAGGATTATGCCTGTGTTTACATAAGGCAGTGCAGTCTGGATTGCGTAGCCGCCCTCAAGCACAGCCATATCAGGGGCAAGTTTCTCATTCAATTTTGCATAGCCCTGTGAGGAAAAGCGCATATTCGCAAGTGGGTCAGTATAGTGGTTGTCCTGCCCCGCAGAATTCAGAACTAGCTCAGGCTTGAAATCTTTTAGAATCGGAAGTACGAGAGAATCGAGCACATAAAGTATGCCTTCATCAGGGGTTCCAGGCGGCAGGGGAATATTAATTGTCCTGCCAAGCGCTTTTGGGCCCCCAAGCTCGCTTATGAAACCCGATCCGGGGTAAAGAGTCCTTCCGTCCTGATGGAAAGAAATAAAAAGCACATCCGGGTCATTATAGAAGATTTCCTGGGTTCCATCCCCGTGATGCACATCGGTATCCACGATTGCAATCCTGCTGATTCCATATTTCCTTCTCAGGTATTCTACAAGAATAGCCTCGTTATTTATATTGCAGAACCCCCTGTTTCCGTGTGCTACTGTCATTGCATGATGACCGGGCGGGCGGACAAGCGCAAAAGCATTCTTAACTTCCGCTCTCATCAAGGCATCCCCGAGCACAAGGCAGCTCCCTGCTGCGATAAGATGGGGAATTGTAGCTTGGGTTTTTATATCAGGCACACAGAAGTGGACTCTGGCAATGTCCCTGTACTCAGCAAGGCGGGGTTTATATTCGGCTATTTCCGGCAGATCCATCAGGCCTTCTTCAAAGATCTGGTCCCTGGTATAGAGGAGGCGTTCTTCTCTTTCCGGATGGGTAGGCGAAATAGCCCAGTCAAATGCCGGGAAGAAAACCAGACCTGTCTTTTCGGCTCTGGAACGGTCTGCCGGGGATAGAGGTTCTTGTTTTGTCTCCTGTCCGGTCTTTTTCGATTCCATTAAATTTTCCTCATTTGTCTCAAGCTTATTTTCTTCACTCTCTGTTATCCGGGTTTCTTCTTTCTCTGCCTTACTTCTCCCTTTTGCATGCTCTTTTTTCTCTTGCTGCATACCTGCGCCGGAGCCAGTTTTCAGTACATCCCTAATTTTTCCAAGCCCCAATTTCATGCTTTTTCCCTCCCTTTCCATCCCGGGATTAAGCCCGCAGGAATCTGCATGCTTACGTCAAAAAGCCGCCCTGTGGTATACCAGCCGTTGACGACATTGAAAACTTCACTATTAACAATCTCGGCTTCATCCGCATACTCGGAAATTCCGAAATTTTCTGCACGTTTCCTCAGGAGCTTTGCAGCAAAGGCTTCAGCTTCTTCGAGGTGTATTTTATTGAAATTCCCAAGGTTTGCTGCACTCAAACTGACTATCTCCCCTTCCTCGGCTACTGAATATATCTGCTGTTCAGTATCAATGTGCAGGTTCATGGTAAGCGTGGGCCTTGCAATGGCTGCCCCTATAGCATTTCCTACTTCAGCATACTCAGGGGTGACAGGTTTGGCATAGAGTTTTTTCGCAATTTCGGCAATGAGACCTTTTGCTCCTCCCCCTATTCCAACCACATTCTCAGGTCTCGCCTTTTTCTCCTGCAGGACTTCCCATATCCTGTAGGCAGGCTCCTGTTCCCACTCAAGAAACATCTCATTGACTGCATCAGCAATCATCTGTGCAGCTTTATCCACTATCAGTACCGCAGTTTCAGCTTCGGATTTTCCCAGGTCAGAAGCTGTGGCTTTAATAGCTTTGCTTGAAAGTTCAGGGTTTCCTACATTGATAAGCCCAAGAACGTTCAGAGCATCTGTTGGGGTGGTTTCTTCTCCTCCCATGCAGCAAGCAGGACCTGCCCTATCAGGACCGACCGTTAATATTTTTTTACCTGTATCCGACTCCTTTACCCTTACGACGCTGTCTCCTCCTACAGCTATCGACCGGACAGCAAAAGCCCGAACATGTGTGAGGAAACCTCCGAGTTTTGCACCTTTAGAAGCCAGAAGCGGATTGCCTGAAAGAATTAGTGCAAGATCTGTCGTAGTCCCTCCTATGTCCACCACAACCGAAGTCTGATTCTGCGGGGTAAGGGCAAGAGCTCCAATCGTACTCGCAGCAGGGCCCGAAAATATAGTTTCTACAGGGAATTCTATTGATTTTTCAACCGGGAGAGTTCCTCCATCAGCTTTCAGGATAAATACGGGAGCCCGAATCCTTCTCTCCTCAAGAGCTTTCATGATCTTCTCGACAAACTCCTGATAGCGCTCCCTGGTGGCAGAAGTGAGCATGGTAGTTGCTACCCTTCTCGGGAAATTCAGTTTTCCTGAAACCTTATGCCCGAGTTCCAGTTTGCAGCCGGGATAGATCTCCCTGAAGATTTCCTCTATCATCAGTTCATGGGAAGGGTTTCTTTGCCCGAATTTGCTTATAATGGCTGCTCTTGCAAATCCTGATTCCCGGATCAATTCCACGGTTTTCCTGATTTCAGCCTCATCGAGGGGTTGGATTTCCCTTCCCCTGTAATCCATAGCCCCTTTAAGATAAAAGCTGTCAGGGAAGCTGTAACTCTCCGGATTAATACCCGGCCCCGGAATCAGCACCAGAGCCACACGGTCAGTTTTGCCTTCGGCAATGAGGTTTGTTATCACGGTCGTACTAAATACAACCCTTTCCAGTTGCTCTGGAGGAATGCCTCTGCTGACTGCATCAAGGGCTTCAAGCAGGGAATTCAAAAGTCTCTCTGGCTCAGTAGAAACCTTGGCAGTACTGCATACTTCTCCATTCCGGATAAGCACTGCATCCGTGGTAGTGCCTCCAACATCAATTCCTATTAGCATTCACAATTCGCCTATCCTAGCTCTATGTATTATTCTTTTATTTTTTTCTTATTTCATAAATACCAGTCATATACCATTCATGTACCAGTCATATATACCATTCATATCAAATTTAAAAATGTCAAGTTTCAGATGAGTTCTTAATATAGAAGCCTGTGTTATTTGCTTCTACCCGTACCTTGCCGTATCTTTGGGGCACAAGAACAGTATTTTAAGCTTATATGACAAAAAGATTCTGAATTGAAAAGAGCCATTCATGCAAAAAATTTGCTCTCAGGATTAAAGTGGAAAGACAGTCCGGTTACGAAAAACTGCCTAATTTCATATTTTGAAAGCAGGACTAATCGGATGGTAAGATACAGCCGCTTTTACATTTTTGAGGCTGATCCCCGATCTTCGAATCTGATCGTGAATTTTGTCTCGTTTCCTCTTTCGAGCTCTATTGTTCCGTTAATCTGCTCAACCAGGGCGTTTACAAGCTGCAGGCCCAGAGTCTTGGGCTTCTTGAAATCGACGTTTTCCGGAAAACGAGCGCCATTATCAGAATAGGTGAGGGTAAACCTCGAGACTCCTCTGGAGGTTTCTTTCCCTCAGCGTCTCCTGTCTTTTCCCTTTCAGGTTCATCTCGGGAAAGGGAAATCCTGATCTTTCCTTCTGTACCTTTTGGAAATGCATACTTAAGAGAGTTTGAGAAAAGTTCATTAATCACAATTCCCAGGGGAATTGCAGTATCGATTCCAAGAGATGTATTCTCAACCTCGAGAATAAGCCTTATTTTTTCATTTCTTATCCTGTAAGAGTGAAGGATGTCTGCAGTCAATTTTCTGAGGTATGCTACAAAATCAACGCTTGCCGCGTCCTCTGATTTGTAGAGCTCTTCATGGATTATGGACATAGAAACTACACGGTTCTCACTTTCCCTGAAGGCTTCAATAACCTTTTTGTCCTCGAACTTTTCAGCCTGAAGGCTGAGAAGGGATGAAACTATCTGAAGGTTATTCTTGATCCGATGATGAATTTCTCTCATACCTATTTTTTCTGCCTTTTCAAGGGTTTCCTCGGCTTTTTTTCTCTGAGTAATGTCATAGGCATACCCCTGGATAAAGATGGTCTCTCCAGAGGCGTCGCAGACATTGTGAATTAGCTCATGAACCCATCTTACGTTTCCATCTTTCCGCCTGAGCCTGTACTCGTACTCCATAATGGAGTCCGGGGAAGAAATCATTTTTTCCCGACTTCGTTTGAGCAATGGCGCGTCTTCCTTGACAACAAGGTCAAAGAATCCTATTTTGCCTGAAAAAAGATCTTTCTCCGTATACCCCGTTATTTCTTCAACAGCTCCCTCAAGAAAAAGGGGATTGAAGTTCCTGTCAAGCTTAAAAGAGATTCCTTTGAAATTTTGCAGGAACGACCTGTAAAGTTCTTCGCTTTCCTTCAATTTTTCTGAAGACTTCTTAATCTCGGTAACGTCTTCCATTACCCCGAGAGCCCGGCATATACAGCCATCTTCATCTCTCAAATATACCCCTTTATTTTTCACATAAAAATAGCTTCCGTCCTTCCGCTTGAACCTGAATTCCTCATTGATTTTTCCTCCTGTATTCCAGCAGTTCTTCAATGACTGCTGAACCCTTCTGTAATCTTCAGGGTGAATGTGATCAAGCCAGCCGTAAAAATCCAGGTTCTCAATTTCTTTATTACTGTAGCCTGTAAGTTCAGTGACTGCCCCTGCCCATTCAACATGACCGTTTCTCAGGTCAATATCATATATCAGCTGCCCTGTTTGTTCCGCAATAATGCGGTATCGCTCTTCACTTTTTTGCAGCCTTTCTTCCATTTTCTTTCGCCCTGTGATATCAAGCATGACTCCTATAAGCCCTTCTATATTCCCGCAGGAACTTTTGTACGCGGCTTTATTGAAAATAAAGTCCCTTTTGAGCCCATCAGAGCACATTACTTTAGACTCGTAAACCTGGCTTCCTCCTTTCTGGAACAGCGGTCTGTCCATTCGTTTATAAACCTCTCCGAGTTCTGGAGGAATTGATTCGAAAAGCTCATCTATAGTGTGCCCGGTCACTTTTTCTTTTGAACTCCCGAGTATTATATTTGCAAAGAGCTCATTGCAACCCTCATAAACACCCTCACGGTTCTTGTAAAATACAGGAGCCGGAATAGTATCCAGCAGAGTTTCCAGGAAATATACTTTGTCTCTGAGTGCGGCTTCCGTCTCTCTCTGTTGAATTGCAAATGAGAGAATTACTGCAACCGCTTTCATGAAACGAGCATCTTCTTCGATAAATTTCTCTTTCCTCATGCTGTGTGCTGTCAATACCCCATAGGGCTTCTCAATGCTTCCTATGAGCACACTTATCCCGCTAATTATGTCCTGGTTTTCTTCAAGGCCCATTGTCCTGATGGAATTCTTTCTTTCCAGCTCTTTTAGCAGGATAGGCTGGCTCGAAAGTACGGTATAGCCTGCACGTGAGGCTGAGTCTCTATTAATTATCTTGCCTATATTCTTCGAGTTCCAGCCGACTCCTGCCTCAAACAAAAAATTCCCATCAGGCAGGAGTTTCAGGACGCCGCAGTATTCTACGCCAAGTGTATCTGCAACCAGAGGCAGGACTTTATCTAGCAAAGCCTGAAAGTCAGGGATTGAGAGAGAAAGCTCGGAGATTCTGGAAAGCACTGCATGCTCTCTTTTTCTTAAAAGTATTCCCTCTTCAGCTTTTTTAAGGGAAGTAATCTCGGTTGCTGAGATAATCGTGCCTTCATAGGGAAGTGTGGGAGTAAGGGTGATTGAATAAGTTCTTCCGCCTGCTCTTAATTCAATTTGCGCAGGTATCTGTCGAAGTGCTACCTGGCGGGCAGCCTTCAGAATTTCAGCAGGAGCTATTTCTCCAACCTGGCTTTTAAGAGTTTCAAGTAAAATTTTTCCTGCCTTATTTGAATAAAGAATCGTTCCGTCCTTTCCTACTCTCAGAACAGGATCAGGGCTATTTATAAGAAAATATTTCATCCAATTTTCTTCAATTTCCGCACCCATACTGTCTTTCCAATTTATTCCAGAGCCCCCATCCTAACTTAACCTCTTCGTTTTTAATAAGCTGTTTGTCAAGCTTACAGATTATTTATGCCCGAGTTCTGAACTCAGATCAATTTTTTAAGCATTAACTAGCTATTATCTTTAAATTCTTATAACATATTAACATTCTGTTAATTTATCTAAAATAAATTATATAAGTTTTTCAATGTATTTTCTATCCTTCCGAATAATTAGTCATGTACATTTATAAAAACCCTGAAATTCAGGAATCCGCCAACTCCGGCAAATCCTATGATTACTTCTTAAGGATTTTCGACTACCGAATATACAAATAAAATATTCAATATAAACAATTGAATAAAGATGTTCAAATTGAAATATTTGCATACATGTATCCGAATACTATAAAAACTAGTATTGAGATCAGGATTAAAACCTGAAATGCAAGGAAGGTGTTTTTTGTGGAGGATCTTAATCTACTTAAAAGAAAACTTGATGATATGAGCGTAAATGAGCTTTTTGAGTACGTAAAGGAGAATTACCCTGAAAACAAAGATATTTGGATCGGATCTAAAAAATTAGTCATCAGAAGAGTCCTGAACCTCGAAAGAAACAGGATGAACACAGAGGAAGCCTGAAAAAACGTTAACCTATAAACTTTTTAAGAAAAAAGTTTGATCACAAGCCTTTTCAAAAAAGGCTTGAGCGAAAACCTTTTGAGAAAAGGTTTTATCGCAAACTTTTTCAGAAAAAGTTTGATCAAAAACCATGCTTTAACTAAAACAGCGTGGTCGGCGTGGTCAAGCGGCGCAACACTTGGTGATAAACACAAACTCTTCTTAAAAAGCTTGATCAAAACCGGCATAACGGCGTGATAAACCGGCTCAATGGTTTCGGTCGAGCCTTTTCGTAAAGAGTTGTGACGCAATGGTTTCATCTAACAGATCATGTCAGGTTTCCTTTATCAGATTTCTTTAAATTTTTCTTTGGGAGCTCCGCATCTAGGGCATTTCCATGATTTTGGGAGGTTTTGAAAAGGTGTATCGGGAGCTATGGACTGTGAGGAATCCCCACGATGAGGATTGTAGAGATATCCGCAGTTGCTGCATCTGTACATTCGAACCACCCTTTTTTGATGAATCACTGATAAACCTCTGTTAGCTTCAAAATTTTATGCTTCCGCTGTCCGTGTTAAAATCTCACTTAATTTATGACTATCTTTGTTAATATTTTTAGTTTTTATATCCAGCCCCTGAGCTGCATTGCTTCAACCACTCTGCCGACAGCAAGAGAATATGCAGCCTGCCGCATCGTGACATTGTTTTTTGATGCGAAGTTGTACACAGAATCATACGCTTCTTTCATCTTTCTCTCAAGGCGGCTCCTGACATCATCTTCTTCCCATTGCATGCCTGAATAGTTCTGCACCATCTCAAAGTATGAAACAATGACTCCACCTCCGTTACAGAGGATATCTGGGATGATGTGGACCCCTTTAGAATTGAGGATCGCTTCTCCTTCTACTGTAGTTGGGCCGTTAGCCATCTCGGCAAGAATCCTGGCTTTGACCTTTCCTGCGTTCTCTTTGGTTATAACATTCTCAAGCGAAGCCGGAATCAGGATCTCGACATCCAGCTCAAGCAATTCCTTATTGGTAAGGGTTTTTGCTCCCGGGTAGTTCAGTACCGAACCAGTTGAATGCTTATGCCCTGAAACATCTTCAGGATCAAGCCCGTCAGCTGAGAAGATCGCACCTTTGCTGTCGCTTACAGCCACAACTTTACAGCCGAACATCTTCTTTGCCAGGTAAGCGGCATGATACCCCACATTTCCGAACCCATGGACTGCAACCCTTGATGTCTTCAGGTTTATTCCAAATTTTTTTGCGGCTTCCCGGACTGTACATAAGCCGCCTCGTGCCGTGGCATCGTATCTGCCTGCCGAACCTCCCAGGCTTGTTGGCTTGCCTGTAATGGCACCAAATACGTTCTTACCTGTGAGTTTTGAGTACTCGTCCATCATCCAGGCCATGACTTGCGGATTTGTATAAACATCAGGGGCAGGGATATCCCTATCCGGACCTATTATCTGGTAAATTCCGCGGATATATGCCCTGCTCAGACGCTCGATTTCCCTGTGTGAGAGTTCTTTTGGGTTGCAAATAACCCCACCTTTTGCTCCTCCCAGAGGCAACTTATGAAGGGCGCATTTCCATGTCATAAGGGCTGCAAGGGCTCTTGTTGTTTCCATGGTATCCTCCGGATGAAAACGTACGCCTCCTTTCGTGGGACCCAGAGCCTCATTGTACTGTACCCGGAAACCTCTAAAAACCTTTATAGAACCGTCATCCATGTGGACTGGCAGGGAAACATAGAGTTCTCTCATAGGCATTTCCAGGAATGCTTCCATATCAGGCGTGAGCTTAAGGCCCTCTGCACATGTGCACAGATGCTGCTTAACATCTTCAAGGAGCTTGGAACGAGAACCCACAGTTTTCCCCTTTAAATAATGGGTCTCCAGAGGTTAAATATCTGCTGGAAGCCTGCTCATTACACTCACCGAATCCGTTAGAAAGCAGCATTTAAAAAAGAGTTTTTAAAAACGTCCCAAAAGCTTTCATAAGTCTTAAGGAATTTCCTGAAAACATTAGCTTTCTCATAAGGACAGAAGGATGATCCATATCGCCGTATTCGGTAATGGTGTTGAGTATAGAAGGGGTATTTAGCGAACTTATAAGATCGTTTAATTGTCTGTCTTCCAGCTTTCCCATGTAGTCATGAATTTTCATGCCTATCTCAAGCTCTTTTCCAAGGGCTTTTCGCCAGAGTTCATCATATTCTGAGAGCCGCCCTGCCGAAGTATCCCCCTCAAGCGCAGCCTTAGCTGCAACCTTTCCGGCGATTTTTGCTGCAAAAGCTCCGGTATAAATCCCGCCTCCTGAAGTCGGTTTAGTCTGCCCTGCTGCATCACCTGCAAGCAGAACCCCGTCCGTAACCATTTTTTCCGGGGGACCTATAGGGATTCCTCCGACTACAAAATCAAGCATGTCTCCTGAGTATCTTGATTTCACGTGAGGATTGGAACTGAGGAATTTCTCAAGGTAAACGAGAGGAGAATTTTCTTCCTGACCATTTTTCCAGGCAAGTCCGGACTCAAGGGCAAGCCCGATTCTTGAAATTTTTTCGTCAACAGGTACGGTCCAGGCAAAAAAACCGGGAGCAGAAGAGCCAGGGAAAAGTTCCACAAAATCGATGTCGTCCGAAACGTATGAAGCTTCAATCTGGATTCCCGGAAGCACACGGGCAGATTTTTTAAGCCCTGCATAGCTGGCTATCCGGCTTTTTACGCCGTCCGCCCCTATGACGACAGATGTGCATATCGTCTCTGGCTTTCCGTTCCTGAGTACTCTTAGTTTTACCTGAGAGCCTTCATTTCCTTCCTTACCGGTCTCCGGACTGGTTTTCTCAAGTCCCACAGCCCTTGTCCTGAGAGAAAGCTCTACGCCTTCTTCCACAGCCATCACTGTAAGGGCGCGGTCAAAGTTTTTCCGCGACACCACATATGCCCTTGTTTGCTTTCCATCGATCGGCAGGCACTGCCCGTCAGGAGCATGCACCATCGCCCCGCGTACGGAATTGAATACAAACTCGTCTGAAGGCTTGAGATCGCATTCTGCAACCGCTCTGGTGCTCAAAAGCCCGGTACAGCTAACGGGCGACCCTATGGAAGCATGTTCCTCGAGCAGTAGAACCTTTGCCCCGTTCAGGGCTGCATAGCGAGCTGCAGTGGATCCCACAGGCCCGGCTCCGACCACAACGACATCATAATTCATAACGTATTACCTTTGAGAGTAAGCCTTTGCCATAGCAGGAAGCTTAATATACTCATAATTCATAAGTATAATTAAAATTACTAATTTAATATATAGATAAAGTCATACATATACTGAAGAAGTAAATTTTACTGATAAGGATGATCTTTTAATAATCAGACTAGCCCTTTATCGTTTAGATAATGATTTTCGATGAGATTCTCCTTTATTAATCAGGTGATTCTTTATTGAGTTTTTAAGTTCGTCTGTCTTTTGCCCTCTATACCGCAACATGCTCCAGGCGAAATTTTAGATTATAGAGTTTTTCAACTTCACAATTTTAATATATTGATAAACGCATTCCTTGTGAAACTGAACCATAAACTGAAATCAAATATTTAACGATTTCCTCAAACCAATAACCAGGGTATCCATGCAGCAGAAAAAAGAAAAATTCCAGGCTTCGGGTTCACTGAAACAAGAGAGAAATAATCAGGACAGAAAAGGTTTCCAGGTTTCAGATAATAAAACATCTCGAAATCCAGATAATAAAGCCTCTCGAAATCCAGATAATAAAGCCTCTCGAAATCCAGATAATAAAGCCTCTCGAAATCCAGATAATAAAGCCTCTCGAAATCCAGAGAATAAAGCCTCTCGAAATCCAGATAATAAAGCCTCTCGAAATCCAGAGAATAAAGCCTCTCGAAATTCAGAGAATAAAGCCTCTCGAAGTCCTGATAAAAAGAGTTCTCATACCCCGAGGGACAAAACAGAAAACAGATCAACAGGTTTTAGAAGAGGACCTTCGGAGGGAAAGCAGGCTTTCAGCAAGAGCCGTGGCTCTGAGAAAAGTCCGGATATAGTTAACCAGAAAAAAAGCTCCCATCGTTTCGAGTATGAAGACGATCAGATCTTCTGGTGTAAAAAATGTAACCTACCCCTGATAGGTGAGGAATGTGGAAGATGTGGAGGTAGGGGAGAAAACCTTCAGCTCTCGCAGCCTGCAGATGTCCGTTTTTGTTCTCCTTATGAGAGGGAAGTTCTGGATAGGGAGCTTTATTCAGCCTTTGGCTGCAATCCCCTGGGGAAGAGGCTAATTCTCCTTAACAAGATCCCTGGTAAAGATAAAACCGATGAAGTGCTCGTAGATGGCTTTGTGTTCGGAATTCTCAGGTTTGACCTCTCGAAAATGGATTACAGCTTTGAACCTACCCTGCAGGGAGCAAAAATTCTCCTTAAACATGCTGAAGGCAGGAAAGTAGAACTTAAGAAAACAAACAGGCATCTTAATGGAAAAAGCATATCCTCGGAATCTATTGAAGCCTTTGACATCAATATAAAAGCAGGGGACTTCGTCCTTATTACCGCAGGCAGCCTGACAGGATACGGGGTTTCTTTAATCGATGGAGATGACTTTCCGAACTTCATAGTCCTGCCTGAAACCGAGAACAGGAATAAACTGGAATCTTCAACTGAAGCCAGAGCAAAAATTCTCAGGATAAGGAAGATTGACGGCAGTGAAACTATGCTTCATCCTGAAACCCCGGATCTGGGTGCATGCATAGAAGCCAATAAGAAGCACCTCCAGGTGCTTGGAAAAAATGCGATCAACACTATCCGCGGGATTATTTCCAGGAAAGAATACCGAAACCTGCCGATCTATGTATCTTTCAGCGGCGGAAAAGACAGCCTTGTAGCACTTGATCTAGCTCGTGCATCCCTCAAGCAGAGGAAACTTAAAGCTTTCTTCCTGAACACAGGTATTGAATTTCCGGAAACAGTCGAATTTGTGCGAAGTTTTTGCCGGGAAAAAGGGATTCCTCTAAATGAAGCAAACGCGGATTCCGCTTTCTGGGATCAGGTAGGAAAATTCGGGCCACCTGCAAAAGACTTCCGCTGGTGTTGCAAGGTCTGCAAACTGGCATCAGCAGGCGACATTGATACAGGGAAAGAGAAATCCTCTCTAAAAAGCTCTGGTGATGTGACTTATCTGACAATTGACGGTAAGCGGAAACACGAATCTTTCTCAAGGGCAAGGATTACAGCAAGCGAGACCAATCCCTTTGTCCCTGCCCAGCTCAATATTTTCCCTATCAGGGACTGGAAGACAATTGAGGTCTGGCTCTATATCCACTGGAGAGGGCTTTCCTACAATCCTCTCTATGACCTCGGCTTCGAAAGAGTAGGCTGCTGGCTCTGTCCGTCTGCTCTTGCTGCGGAATATGCCAGGGTAAAAGATCTGCACCCTGAAATGTACGCAAGGTGGAACGCTTTCCTGTTGAAATGGGCTAAAGAACGGGGACTTTCGGAAAAGTTCGTAGAACATGGATTCTGGCGCTGGAAAGAACTGCCTCCTAAAATGCTCAGGCTGGCTGAAGAGCTCGGAATCTCAGTCCTTCCCGGAGAAAACACCGAAAACTTTGAAATTGAAGTCGTGGGAGGAATTTCTCCCTGTCGTGCAGGCGGCTTTTCAATAGAAGCAGGAGTAAAAGGCATAAGGGAAAAAGAAGCTGCAGGTTTCGTCAACGTGCTTGGGAATACGGTTTATGCCGAA
Source organism: Methanosarcina flavescens (assembly GCF_001304615.2). Lineage (NCBI taxonomy): Archaea > Methanobacteriati > Methanobacteriota > Methanomicrobia > Methanosarcinales > Methanosarcinaceae > Methanosarcina > Methanosarcina flavescens. Next base: position 117,833 of record NZ_CP032683.1, read on the forward strand.
GACCTGGGGATGCTGCTTATTAAAACCAGAACCGGAACTGTAAAGTTTTTTTCGAATGGAAACCTGCTTGCAAGTTCGGAAACAAAGGAAAAGGCGGTTTCGCTTTTTAAGGAAACTGCAAGACAGTTTGTAAGGCTTTCCCGCTGTACTGGCTGCGGAATCTGTGTAAAAGCATGTTCAGTCGGAGCAGTGTCTCTCGAAGGAAAAATCCCACACATAAGCGAAGCCTGTATCAGGTGCGGAAAATGTACGGAATCCTGTGTGGTTACCCGATACTTTGATAAACTCGTACCTGACCTGGATCAAAGGTTAAAGGTATGATTGATCAAAATTCTGGACATTGGCCATTAAATATTTTAGAAATTTCTGATTAAAAATTTCCTGATTTTCCTTATTATATTTATAGAATTTTGCACTTGATTATAAAATCAAGCAAGTTCAACTCTGATTGGTTTAGTGTTTTTAATTCGCCAACTCATCTTAGAATTTTTCCGTGGAAATTCTAACTGCTCTATCTAGCCACCCTATGATAGTGTATTATATAAGATACTCAGCGCAGGCATCAACAGAAAGACTCCCATTAGTTGTATGTTTGAGACTATCTCAAGCCAGAAAAATTGAATCATAAGCTCATCGATTAATCCTAGCCTCATCTTAACTGTCTGCACAATTACTGGAATATCAACACAAAGAAGTTGTAACAAAGCAATTAGTTTCATCTCTTTTGTGATCTTTGCCCTGTCATAATCTATTGAAGGCAATAAGTAAATAAGCAAACTGATCGGAAAAATGACATTATAGATTACGAGGCCGGGCAACTGGCTATACGGAAAACCCATATAGAATATTTTGTCAGTTATAGGGTAGATTGCAGTTTCCGCTAGCCTCTGAATCGGAAGCAGCAAAGTATAAATCAAAGAGTCCGGATGAAATTCATAGAGCATAACTTCAGTATATCCGACCGCAGCTGACATGGTCTGATACGCGCCAGCAATTAATAAAGGTACACAGCACAAAACTTTTCTGACATCCTTCCTGTTCTGGACAATATTCTGTCCAATAGAGACTATCGGTACGAAAAACAGAACAAACAATACTAGTGTCATCACCAGGGCGACTATGTCTAGACCAAAGATAATTCCTGACCCTATCGATATGCCCAATGTTAAAACAAAAACAGCAAGCCATATATGTTGTAAAACAAAAAGAAGAGCTTCTAAAGGCATTATATTGGCTCTGTAGAAATCCTCTAAATTCTGTTTTTACCCAAAAATTATAAAAATAAAATTGTAAAAATGCTCCTTAATTTTTTTGTCCCCACAAAAAACAAAGGAGCAATTGCTATTGTCATCAAATAAGTATATTAAATTTATTGATCTCAGTCTTAAAACGGTTCAGTCTTCCAGACTGAACCTTTACTCCTGCAAATATTCCAAACGTGTTTATACTCAACATCAGCTTCTTGTTCTTGTTTTATTGAAGGAGTATATAAGTACAGACTACCGTGACTTTGTAGAACTTGTTGACCTCATGAACAATATAAAGGAAAAACTTGACCTTGATAAGGTTCCTCATTACACTACTCTTCAAAAGTTTGTGTCCAGAATTCCCTCTTCATTGTTTAACCTAATTTTGTCAAAAACTCTAAAACTATTTTACTCACATGGAGAAAAAGTTCTCATTACGGCAATTGATGCAACAGGATTTACGAGTTCTTATGCAAGTCATTATTATTCTAAGAGAACAGGGAAGCTCCGAAGGAGCTTCCTTAAAACTTCAATATCAGTAGACACTATTAAAAAAGTAATATTAGGATGGAAAATTAGCCAAAAAACAGATCATGATGTCAAGCATGCAAAGACTCTGATAAGACAATCAAACAAGTCAAGAAAGTCTCAATGTTATGTGATGGATAAAGGATATGATTCCGAAGAAATTCATACTCTAATAAGAGAAGAGATAAAAGCAGATTCAATAGTACCTTTGAGAGAAAGAAAAAGAAAGAGAATAAACGGAAAATATAGAAAACAATTAAACAAAGACTTTGATAAGATCAAATACAATAGAAGGAATATAGTAGAGACAATAATATCTGTTGTAAAAAGAAAATTTGGAGAAACATTAAGAGCAAGAAAGGTTAGAAATCAAGTAAAAGAAGTAAAAGTTAAACTAATAGTCTATAATATAAACAAAAAAGTAATACAATTATTATGGATTAAATTAAGGATTTCTACAGAGCCATTATATTCTTAATTTTTAAGATGACTCGGCTAATAAAATTCATATGCATTACCGTTTTCTTTTGCTTTAAAGTAGTATAGAATAGAGTATACTTATTATAGATATTTTGTGAGTTAATACTGAGGAATGAAGGTTTAAAGTATTAACTATTGAAAAAAATATTATATAGTAAACCATCTATCAATTACCCATGTGGGTAGAAGTGGGCTCTTGCAGGCATCTTTATCTGCAGGATAGTTACCCTGAATCTGTGTGGTGACCCGATGCTTTGACAAACTCGTACCTGACCTGAACCAGAAGTTAAAGGTATGGAAAATCAAAAGTTCGGATTTTCCATTGCTATGATATTTTTAAATAGTTTCTAATTATATTTAGATATTGCATTTTCGAATTAGCCTAAATATTTATATTTTTATTACTTATGATATATATTAGACATAATTCTGCTAGTTAAATTTAAATTTGCTAACCTGTTATTATTTATCTATATAAGGAATTGAAGAATGAAATTCAATCAAACCCCTGACGGAGTAAGCCAGTTAATCGCTAGTAAGTGGAAAATCGGAGCAGCCCTGGCGGTAGCCCTGCTTCTATACTTCGCTTTTCTAATCCTGCTGCCCCTTGCAGACGGAATTGTACTGGGCATAGTCTTTGCTTACATTGCCAGGCCTATCCAGATAAAATTCAGAAAGTATAGAAAAATCGGGGCTCTCATAGCCAGCCTGTGCATATTCATTCCTATAGTATTCATTGTTGGGGCAGGCATTGTTGAGATTCTTAACCAGATCTCCTGGGTTATTGAGCATCAGACAGCAGTTGCGGCAGCAATTCTAAATTTTGTAAATTCCCTGAATATTCCCAGAGATATATTGGTAAGAATTAATACTGCTATCTGGGATCTCTTTACCTCGCTGCTCCCTGCGGTGGGCAGCATAGGGCTTCTTTCATATGCACAGAGTATCGGACTTTTTGTCATCAATTTTATAATTTCGATCATCTTCTGCTATTTTATACTTGCAGACGGAGACCGGCTTTACTGCGCTTTTCTTGGCGTGATACCGCAAGAATACAAGGAAATAGTAAACCGTTACGCAGGTCATCTCGATATGATCCTTAAAGGAATTTTCGTTGGCAATGCTTACTCTGCTCTGATAGTAAGTGTGACCTCGGTTCTTGTTTTCTACGCATTTGGGTTTTCCCATGTACTGGCCCTTGCAACCCTGGTCTTCATAGCTTCGATAATTCCTCTTTTTGCCGGATACATGGTACTTATACCTCTTGCTTTAATGCGGTACCTGGAGCTCGGGTTTGAGAGTGCAGCGTTTTTCTTTTTAGTCTCTTCCATCATAATCTACGGCCCTCCGGAACTGATTCTAAGACCTTACCTGACCAGCCTGAAATCGCGGATTCATCCTATGCTGCTCATGCTTGCTTTCCTTGGCGGAGCTTTTGTCGGAGGAATTGCTGGCTTTTTTGCAGCTCCTATTCTTCTGGGAGCTCTGGTTGCAGCTTACAGGGTTTATCAGGAGCAAATCCATCCCGAACTTGTAGAGGCTAACCTCGACGTTAAAAACGTTGGATACCATTGCAGTGCTGGCTCAGAGAAGTAACTTCCAGAAAATCAGGCTATATAAGTAATCCGAAGAAGGTCTGAGACATAAAAGTCTGTACGATATGAAAATATCAATCGAAAGGGATTGTTTTATATCGTTGAAGGATATTAGGACTGTCATATATTCTTCTTTACTCCATTTAATCGAGCTCTACTGACGGGTACATACTGCAAACCGTCTTGAATAAATTAATTGTTTGATTCAAAACCGAAGCAGTCCGGTACAGAATTCCAGACCGAAGTTAATTCGGGATAAAATCCCATTGTGAAAACAGGTGATAGAATGCAGTTATTGCTCATTCACTCTGATTATATTGAATACGAAACCAAAAAACAAACTCCAGTTGCTGAAAAAATCGAAGAAGCCTTAAAGTCCGGCAGGCTTGAGGAAGCACTTACCGCTTTTATGGCTGTGGAAAGTGTAGACGAGGCAAATCTTGAGGAAACCATAGAAAAAACGGTTTCCGAAATCGAGAAGGTAGCAGCCCAGGTCAAAACCAACCGTATAATGCTTTATCCTTATGCTCACTTAAGTTCGGATCTTTCCTCTCCCAAGGTTGCAGTACAGGTCCTTAAAAGAATCGAGACTGCGCTCTCAGGTAAGTATGAGGTTAAACGTGCTCCCTTCGGATGGTATAAGGCTTTCAGTATAAGCTGTAAAGGGCATCCGCTTTCCGAGCTTTCCAGAAGCATCCGCCCTGAGGCGACGGCAAAGCCGGCAGACAAGGTAGAAGAAACCGGAGAAAAGGAAGAGGTTGTTTCCGAAGCTCTCAAAGCCGAAAGTACGGCAAAATCTTACTGGCGTATCCTCACTCCTGATGGAGAACTTCATGAAGTTGAGAATTTTGACCTTTCTCCTTACCCCAAACTTCAGCAGTTCGTAAACTACGAAATTTCCAAGAGCAGGGCTGTTGAACGTGCTCCTCCCCATGTGGAGCTTATGCGGAGACTTGAGCTTGCAGATTACGAGCCTGGGTCTGACTCCGGAAATATGCGCTATTATCCCAAAGGCAGGCTTGTAAAATCCCTCCTTGAGAACTATGTGCTTGATGTCGCAACCGATTTCGGGGCAATGGAAGTCGAAACTCCTCTCATGTACGATATGAACCACCCAACCCTGAAAAAATATCTTGACAGATTCCCTGCAAGACAGTACTCCATCGAGTCCGACAAACGGCAAATGTTTCTGCGTTTTGCAGCCTGTTTCGGGCAGTTCCTTATGAATCACGACATGACAATTTCCTACAAGAACCTGCCTCTTCGGATGATTGAAATGACCCGCTACAGTTTCAGGAAGGAACAGCGGGGAGAACTTGTGGGCTTGAGAAGGCTTCGAGCTTTCACCATGCCTGATATGCATACTCTCTGCGCAGATATGGACCAGGCTGTGGACCAGTTTAAGCAGCAATATGACCTCTGTATCGATGTGCTTGAAAATATTGGAATCCATATTAATGATTACGAGGTTGCTATCCGCTTTACCAGAGACTTTTATGAGTCGAATAAAGAGCTTGTAGTCAATATGGCAAAAACGGTCAATAAACCCGTGCTTGTTGAGATGTGGGATACCCGCTTCTTCTACTTCGTGCTCAAGTTTGAATTTAACTTCGTAGATGCCCTTGCAAAGGCAAGTGCACTTTCCACGGTTCAGATTGATGTTGAAAACGCAGAGAGGTACGATATTTCCTATGTAAACCCGGATGGCAAACTGGAACGACCCATCGTGCTTCACTGCTCTCCCAGCGGGGCAATCGAGCGCTGTATTTACGCTCTTCTTGAAAAGGCTGCAATGGAAACTGAAAAAGGAAAGGTTCCCATGTTGCCTGTCTGGCTTTCTCCTACCCAGGTAAGGATTGTGCCGATTTCAGAAAAACACACTGCCTTTGCTGAAGAGGTTTCACAAAAACTGGACTGCAGGGTTGATATTGACGACCGCGACCTGTCAGTAGGCAAGAAAGTCAGGGATGCAGGCAGGGAATGGATTCCTTACGTGGTGGTCATTGGAGATAAAGAAATCGAGGAAGGCAGCATTAACGTAACCATCCGAGCCGAGTCTGCACAGGATAAGCCGAAAAAAGTGCAGATTACTCCGGAAGAACTCAACATGAGGGTCAGAGGCGAGATTGTAGGAAAACCGTACCGAAAACTGCCGCTTGCAAAGTGTCTCTCTTTAAGACCGAAGTTCTTCTAAATGCTTTAAAACTCAATAAATTATCTAAAAAGGGTTACCTGGAGACCATCGAGGAAGCAAAATTCCTTATTTGCTTCTTCCTTCTGGCCTTTTCGGCATAACATATATATTGACGTAATTCTTATTAGTGAAAAGGGATTCCTTTTGAATAAAAGCAGTTCTAGGGTTATTCTTCTTCGCTTCTGGACGAAATGATCCTGACTCAAGTTTTCTGGACTGAAATTTTTACCAATTATTTGTAAGTTACGGGGAGTTACTTCTTATAAGGTTTACACTACATGCAACATTTCCTGTTGCATGGCTATACCAGTTTCCCAGAAACCTTTTTGTAAGGCACTTTCTGGTTTTGAATAAACATTAAAAAGTTTATACAGTGAAAAGTATAAGGACAGCGTACTGATGACGAGTTTAAATGAAATTCCAGCACGTACGGAAACCGTCGAGCTTGAACCCCTGAGGGAAGATAAAAAGAAAATCTTCGAGGATATTCTGAAATATTTTGAAACCAATCAGAGCGGCTATATCAAGGTTCCTACAGGCTGGGGTAAGACCTTTCTTTCGAAGCATATAATGAAAAAGTACTATGATGAGGGAAAATTTGTGCTTTTCCTTGTCTCGAAAAATAACCTTCTTCTTAGCCAGACTTATTACAACAGGAAGAAAAATCAGCCTCTTTTTCCCAACAGCGCCCTTCTGTCCTCCGAACGAAGGGTGGACAGAAAAGAACTTGCTGCTACTTTGAGAGCCCTGGGTCAGAAAAAGGGCGAAGGTTTCGTACTTTTTGCCTCTCTGCAAACTGTACTCGGGAAGCAGAGCGCTGAGATTAAAGACCTGATTCTTAAATTTACTGATCTTGTTATTGTAGATGAGATCCATAATTTCATAAATAACCGGGGAAATGATTTTCTCAATGAGTTCGGGGAAAGGACAAAAATTCTGGGAATGACCGCAACCCCGTTCCAGGGTGTTGTCGGGAACGTCAAATTCGTGGATGAAATTGCAGGGGACATGAGGGAGATATACGCAAAAACCCTTCCTGAGTGCATCCTAGACAATGAACTTGCACCCCTTAAATATACGATTGCTGAGAGCTCGGAAGATATATTTGAGATTTTTGACTTTGAAAAAGGACTTGGCGAGCTTGATAAACAGGACCTATTCCTTGATTGCAGCACTCCCGACCGATTGAAAAAGGTAATCAGAAGAACTCAGCTTGCAAAAGATGTGTATGATTCCATGGTAATACAAAGGCATGCAAAAACGCTTGTCTTTTGTGCCCCTGTCAGGAAACGCGTCTATGGCGCAGGGGGAGACGATAAAGAAATTAATGCTTTCCATGCAAAGCTTGCCTCTTCGATTTTCAATGGGGATATTTCGGCCAAGAAATTCGAGAAAGATATAGAACCTGTTCTACCTGTAGATTTTAAGAACTATACTTCTGAAGGGAAGTTCCGGGACGCTGTTTTTATAAGCTCCGAGCTGCCCAAGGATGAACAGAATACTATTCTTGCAGCTTTCAGGGAGATGGGAAAGCCTCCCTATGTACTGTGTACAGTCGGCATGCTGATTGAAGGTTTTGATTTTCCGGGACTGGAAACTCTTATTTTGCTGCGCCCCACCCTGAGCATGCGTCTCTTTGAACAGCAGGTAGGAAGGGTGACAAGACTTTCCCCCATATCAGGAAAGCAGCAGGGCAACATCTTTGAGATTTCGGACAGTATTGATTCTCTCTACCAGCGTTTTGGGGAAGGTGTTTTCTCCGGGGAGAAGGTTGACCAGGTTCAGATGCTCCAGCCTGAGATCCGCCTTGAAGAGCTTTTCTCCGAAGGGGATGCAGCCAGGGCAATCGAGGAAGGGAAGATCGAGATTAAGAAGGTGGAACTCGGGCTCCGTGGAAAGGGAAAAGGTGCTAAGGTTACGGAAGTCCCTGTAAGGCTTCCTCCAACTGCCATTCGGGCAAAATATTTCTCACGCTTGCTTGCACTGACAGAGGAGAAGGATGTCGGGGCTTTTGAACGGGAAAAAAGAGAACTCATGCGGGCTGCTCTGAAATTCCGGGTCAGGGAACTCAGGGATGCAGAAGAGTTAGCAGAGCTTTCAGCCAATATTAATAAGCTCAAGCGGGAGGCCTATGAAGACCGCAGGCTTGGGGATGTCTCAAGGCAGCACAAACCTAAGGTTTTCGGTGAAGTCGAATGGCTGCTTAAACTCCAGGCTCTGAACTCCCTTAAGTACGAAGGAGGACACCTCTCATTGCCAGAGAAGAACCGGATCTTAAAAACCATGGGTTTTGAGCCCGACTTCCGGAAAATAGACAGCCACAGGCTCAAATGCCTGAAACTCGGTTCGGCGCAGAAAACCATCCCTGAGCTTGTAAAAGTGCTAGGCTTTGTAAGCCGCCTCTCATCTTCGGAAACCTACCAGTTCCTTGACAAGAAGAAAAAAGAACAGTGGAAACGGGAGCTTCTGCCTGCGGTTTACTGGGGTTTCTGCTTTATCGAAGATTCTCCGGAACTGAAGGAGCTTTTTGAATCTACGGAATGGGACAGGCGGGTCAAGAATATCATAAGGCAGAAGTAATCGGCGGTCCTTGATTAATACTTGAGAGTATCCAGCAACACATATTGCTGGAATTTTATTTTCTCTTTTGCTTCCTTGCAGAACTGAAATCGGCTCGCCGGTCTGATAAGTAATTTATTTGACCTGTAAATCGCTTTTTAATCTAATGGTAATATATGCTTCCGCCAGCTTGTCTGGCAACCATTCAAAAAAAAGAAGGTGCAGATCGGCGTGATACAGTGAATAATGTTATATTGTTAAAAACACTTGCATCTAGTTCTCTTGAGCGCAATATTCCATTAAATGTAACACCTTCATAGCCAATATCATTTAAATTTGGCATCAAAGAACAGATGGTAAATTTTTTATGTGAGGAGGTCTTTCCAGACTTAAGAACTTGACTGGTGGAATATATGTAAAATGTACTTTCACGGAATAAAAATAAGAAATTAAGTAATCATTGTATCCTTCGTCCATGCAATTATCAAATCAATATATTCCACAGGCAAAGAAAAAGGAAATAATAAGTCCTGGCTGTCTAAATAGTCGTTCTTAACAGGTTCTGATACTAATGGCTCAAATTATCGTCGATGAGAATAGCTGCACGCGTTGCGGTATTTGTGTAAAGATTTGTCCATCGGGCATTATAGGTCCGGTTGATGAGGATCATCTCCCGCAGGTACAGGATGAATATGCTTCTCACTGTATGTACTGCGGGCACTGTGAAGCTTTTTGCCCTTCCCGGGCTCTCACTTTGAATTTCCGTCCTGAGGAGAAGGTTTCCCTGCCAGTCGATGCCGGTATAATTTCCGCGGAAGACATAGGGTTTTATCTTAAAAGACGCAGGTCTGTGCGGCATTATACTTCAGAGCCCGTGCCAAGGGAAAAAATCCTCGAGGTGCTCGATATTGCCCGCTACGCCGCATCGGGAACCAACAGTCAGCCTGTCGAGTGGCTGGTTATCCATGATCCGGAAAAAGTCAGGAAAGTTGCCGAACTAACCATTGAATGGATGAAGAGCCTGGAAAATACCCCGAATCCCATGAGTGGCTACGTGCCAGTACTTATTTCGGCATGGGAGCATGGTAACGATGTCATCTGCCGGGGTGCCCCACACCTGCTTTTTGCCCATATCCCAGAGGAAAGCCCGATTTCACCTGTTGATGCCATTATCGCCCTTACCCATTTTGATATAGCTGCGCCAGCATTCGGAATCGGAACGTGCTGGGCTGGCTTTGTCGCAGCGGCAGCCACCTTTTATGAGCCTCTCCAGAAAGAACTCGGCCTGCCCGCAGGAAGAAAATTTGCCTATGCAATGATGTTCGGCTACCCACAGTACAAAGCACATGGAATCCCTCGCAGGAAACCTCTTAAGGTCACATGGCAGTAAGATCCTTAGATTTGAGAGGATTTAACGGTTTTAAGAAACTATAAAAGCTTTTGAAAAGCTTTTAAGAGTTTTTAGGGGTTTTTAAACGTTTTAGGAACTATTTAGTCTTTCTTATTATCTTTCTTATTATTATCTTTCTTATTATTATCTTTCTTATTATTATCTTTCTTATGTTTTAGGGAATGAGTTAATTAACATGAAATAATATTATAAAGAAATAAAAGAGGTTCATATAATGGACATATTGAAAAAGATCTTTGGTAAAAAAGAAGCCGAAACCAGAATGGAATCTAAAAAAGCTAGAGATGATGCAAGAAGAGAAAGAATAAAAACACCTTCACCGTCAAAAACCTCAATTATTGACAAAATTAAATCACAAAAAGCACAGAATGCAAAGAAGGCACCAAAAGGCAAAGCCGAACGTGCAGCACAGAAAGCCGCTCAGAAATCAGCACAAAAAACGGCACGGAAAGCAGTAAAGCGTAGATAAACTGTTCTTATTCTCTTCAATCTATATTTTAATTCACAACCGACAGTCCATTTTAATTTACATGCGGCAAACTAACATTAGATTTGAAGCTATCATGAAGTTGAAACTATTATGAAACTGAAACTATTATGAAACTGAAACTATTATGAAACTGAAACTAGTAGGAAACTGAAACTAGTAGGAAACATTACTGATGGCGTTTCATTCGCTCAATGTTTAAAATAATGTAGTTCGCCTGTATCTCTTTCCCCTGTCCGGGTGGTCTTCCTTCGGAGAGTAATCTATAGCACTCATAAGTCTGTCAATAAAACCTATCTGTCCTTTTCGGATTTTCTTCCTGGCCAGCTCGATATCAAACCAGCCTGCTTTGTCGACTTCGGGAAACTCCTGTATTTTCCCGGAGTTTTTTGGCCACTCAAGCTTAAATGTATTACTTACAACACTTGTTACATCCAGATCTCTTTCAAGAGCCCATACGTGCACTATCTTCTTGCTTGGCTGGTTTAACTCTCCCAGATCAATGAACTCTCCGTCAACCTCAAAACCTGTTTCTTCTTTAAACTCTCTCTTTGCTGTGTCAAGGGGAGTCTCATGCCCCTCGGGCAGCCCTTTAGGTATTGACCATGCTCCTTCGTCTTTTTTTGTCCAGAATGGCCCACCTGGATGAACCAGCATTACTTCGAGTCTCTCATTCCTGAACCTGAACAAAAGAATGCCATAACTATAAACACTCACTTTTCTACTTCCTCTGCAGACTGCTTTGATCTTCAGATTTTATAGTAAACTAATAGTGCTTCCTTCTAAATGAAGCGGAACAACCACTAGCCGTTTAATAAGATCAAATGATTTATTGATGTCTGTGTCTTACAATCAGAAATGCCCCAAACAAGCCTGTAAGTGCCCAGAAAGAGCTTATAAACGGGACATTTTCTGATTCCAGTGTGGAACTTGAATTTACTTCCTGTTTGGCTGTATTTTCTGTACTATTTGATATTTCTTCACTATTTGATACTTCGGAGTTATTTGATATTTCTTCACTATTTGATACTTCGGAGTTATTTGATATTTCTTCACTATTTGATACTTCGGAGTTATTTGATATTTCTGTACTATTTGATATTTCAGTATCATTTGCCTTATTGTTGGTCTGACTAATCGTACTCAGCAACTCGCTCAGAGTGATGTTCTCATCAGGTGTTATGGCTCTCTCATCATCGGTTAATGTATATTTTCCCTGGTAAAAATTCGTGACAACGAAATGTTCAGGGCCAATATCCTTTGTAGCAGGGCTAGTATCATTACACAGATAAAGCAAAACCTTTTCTGAATTATTGAATTTTGGGTCAGCATCTGTAGTTATACTAACTCTTCCAACAGTCCCGCCCACAACTCTCACAATAACCTCTCTGGATGGTAACGGGTTTTTAAGGTATTCATCAACACTTATAACGATGTCAGTGTAGATGGTGTCGTCAAAATAGTCAAGTTCAGCAGCTGGTTTACCAGGATGTTTCCCATCTTTGGTATTCCATCTGGATGGAAGTATCTCTTTAACGGTACCTATTAAAATTGTGTCGGAGTATTCTATTAATTCTTCGTGATCGTATAGTATAAAGTCTATACATATGTTAATATCAATGGGTTCACGGCTTCTGTTCTCGGTTTTGATTCCAGCCTGAGAGGAATCATTATTTTCGAGTTTGATACTTTCATCTGAAGGACCGGACAGTACTACCGCATTTGATGTCAGTAAAGAAAGAGCAACAATCAGAAAAAGTCCGTATTTTAGAATATTGCTTATGGTCTCACCTGCTAATGCATTGAGTTAAAATAAAATTTATTAGTACTCTAAAAACTATTAATTACTTTTGAATAAATAACTATATGTTTTTCTGCCAATTCTCGCAATTATCTTCTATCCTCCGTTGTTATGAGAGAAATAAATTGATAATTTATAGATACTTTTGATTCTTATAGCAATAGTATGAAAAATAACATAATTTACCACTATTGTAGCATGGATTCATTCTTTGGAATCATTACAAACAAAAACATCAGATTATCCGATGCCTACAAAACAAATGATTACATTGAGTTAGAGTGTATTTTTTCCGTTATGGAAAAATCTATGACCAATCTTCTTAAATCTGAATTTGTACACGCAATTCAGGGAAGTTATCAACGATGGTTGGAAACTTATTTTAGGCCACATATAGCTTGCTTTTCTAAAAAAGGAGATTTACTGAGTCAATGGAGAGCTTATGCAAATGATGGGAAGGGCATCTCAATAGGGTTTGACAGGAGATATTTTGAATCAATAAAAGAACTCGATAACAAGGAATTTGAGATATTTGATGTAATCTATCGATATGAAGAACAAGAAAAATTGTTAAGGAATCTGTTTTCTACAATAAGAGCAGACAATTTAAAAGCTTTGGAAGATTTTTATATCAATAAAGGAAATAAAAATTATTTTCAAGAAATTGTGCTTGCTAGTGTACTTTTAAAATATAGGGTAATATTTAAAAATGAAACTTTTTCTGAAGAGAAAGAAGTTAGATTAGTTCATGGTTTTGATAGAATTGCCGCAGAACCAGATATATTTGAATACCGAGTTACTCAAGACGATTTAATTTCTTTTGTGGAATTACCAATAGATATTAAAACTGATTACCCTCCAATCAAAGAGATTATCCTGGGACCAAATTGTAAAGTAAACCCAGGCAGTTTGAGACTTTTTTTAGAACAAAATTTACCTCATACTTCATCTGAAATAAAAATAGAAAAATCAAAGTCAAGTTACAGGTCATAGTTATTACATGCAGCCCTATTAGTCAGAAAAATTTCATTTTCATTTCTATCATATAACCCTAAAGAGTGGATAAATATCTTCACCGTGTTGTCAATCTGCTTATAGAACTCTCATACTGGCTTTTCTGGCTCAACTTTTCTCATTTAACGGTCAAAATATGAGAAACTTTTAACTTAATTCCAAGAATTAATAGTCGAGGCATCCATTGTCATCGTGGGCTTTCCAGTTTTTAAAAGTAAGCATAGCGGTTTATAAAAACTTGCCTCTATAAAGTCAATGAAATCCAACTATGTGCTTTAATAAGAGCGTTGCACAAGATAAATATTTTAACATATTTTTCCTAAATTTTTATATAATCAGTGAACAAGTAATATACGTTAACTAAATTTCTCGAAAAAGAACTGCATACCTGAATCTTATTACAACCTAAAATTTCCTACGATTCAATGCAGGCTACAATTACAAATTCTCTATAACTTTATACTCCATATAAACTGCTTTATTACAATTTTCCCTGTGATTCCATGAAAGATAAAAATAACCGTTATATTCCTAACCCCAGGGAGTTTGCCAGCGAAATAACAGAAGAAACCAGGCAGCTCCGCCAGGAAATTGTTGAGGGGATCACGCGTATATATTATCCTCTGGACTTGAGGAGAAATGATTCCCTTAAAAGCCTGAGCCGCAACCTGATTGATTTACTTGAAAAGAGACTCTGGCTGAAAATCCTGATAGGTATGGGACTTGGGGTACTTTTCGGACTTTTTCTGGGACCCTTTGGAGGATATATCGATCCTGTGTCTGCGGAAATTATAGGAGAATGGATTGCTCTTCCCGGCTATATCTTCCTCGGGCTCCTGAAGATGATTGTTGTTCCTCTTGTTTTTGCATCGATTATCCTAGGGGTAGCCTCAAGCCAGAGCCTTAGCGAGTTAAAAAAGACAGGGTTCTTTACAGCCGTCTACTTTGCAGTGACCACGGCAATTGCAACGGCAATAGGACTTGGGATGGCACTTTACATCCAGCCCGGAAAATACATAAGCGGAGATCTTATTGAAAGTGCGCTTGGAGGAAAGGTTCAGGCGATGTCTGCCAATATGACTTTTGACGCTTCTATTCTTACTCTCCCTTCTTCGCTTGTTGGAGGGCTCCTTCCTACAAACCCTCTCGGTGCCATGGTTAATGGAGAGATGCTTCAGGTTGTCATTATTGCAACCATTATAGGTATAGCCCTTGTTTCTCTGGAAAAAAGCCAATCCACCCCTATGGTCAGCTTTCTGAATTCAGTGCAGGCTATTTGCATGACTGTGGTCAAATGGAGTATGTCGCTTGCTCCTATTGCCGTTTTCGGGCTCCTTACCAAGTTCACAATCAAGCTCGGGATAGACGCCCTAATGGGGATGGCTATATACATCGGCACAGTGCTTGCAAGCCTGCTGCTCCTTATGTGCTTTAATCTGCTAATCATCACTCTTGTTGCCAGGTACAATCCTTTCAAATTTCTCAAGGCTATCCGTGATGTCCTGCTTCTTGCCTTTTCGACTTCAAGTTCTGCTGCGGTTATGCCCGTGACTCTAAAAACCGCAGAGGAAAAGCTGGGAGTAAGGCCTTCAATTTCCCAGTTCGTAATCCCTCTTGGTGCAACCGTGAATATGAACGGGACTGCGCTTTATCAGGGCGTAGCAACAGTCTTTCTGGCCGATGTCTTCGGCATAAACCTCGGGCCTCTCCAGCTCCTTATCGTGCTTATTATGGCTGTTGCGGCTTCCATAGGGACTCCTTCTATCCCTGGCGTAGGAATTGTCGTCCTTGCTATGATCCTTGAGAGTGTCGGAATCCCTGCAAGCGGGATAGCGCTCATAATTGGAGTGGACAGAATTCTTGACATGAGCAGGACTGCAGTAAATGTAGCTGGAGACCTTGTAACCTGTAAGGTTATGGACCGGTTGCTCGGAGAAAAAACAGAAAAATCACAAGAAGAAATATCTGCCAGGGCACAAAAGGCTTCAGAAGGCAAAAAAGAAGAAAAGGCTTCAGTAAACAGTGAGCATGCAGCACTCGAAAGTTCTAACGTTTGAATTCAGTCCATATGCTCACTTTCCATTCACAATACCATTGTGTTTTCTTTACCGAAGGCATCCCAATAAATAGTTAAATAGTCATTTATAAGATTTCTTAACTCACACCCCTCTCTTTTCCCTGTACATCTTTAATGCCTGCCTGACCCTTTCTTCCTCAATTATCCCTGTAGTCGAGGGTGTTTCAAAAAACCTTTTCGGGAGAGTAAGATTTTTGAATTTGAAACCGAATTTCTTCTTCAGTTCATATTTTTTCCTGAAAATGTCCTTGCTCAGAGCTTTCAATTCTTCTTCGGTTCGATCTATTCCTATGGACTTAAGAGCCAGGATCACGTTTTCGTATGTGTAAACATTCCTCCCAAAAAGGCAGGGAACAAGACAGTTAAGGATACTTCTGCGGTCTTCTTCTTCAATTATGGTATCTATAATTTCCTCATCCGACATTGGATGGTTAAAGGCTTTCTGATCTGCACCATATCCCGCATTGTCAAGATGGGAGTGCCGAAAGCCTACAGCAAGCCCCACAATATTTCCAAGCCCTGTATGGTAGCCAGGAATTTCCAGACCCCCGAGCTGGACTGCAAAATCTTCTCCCCCATACTTTTTTGAAGCATAGACTACTCCCTTCCCGAGAGCTCTGTAAAAGTCATTTGGAGCCTTGACTAAAAGGTCTATTGCCCTGAGATATGCACCTTTATTCCCCCAGGAGAGTTCAAGCCCCATAGTCTCATCGGTTGAAATCTTCCCACGCTGCTGCATCTCCGTAGCCCAGGCGAGTACGACTCCCATGCTAATAATATCAACACCTGCCTTTTCACAGGCTTCAATAAGCTCAAGCACGGCTTCAGGATCGGCTACTCCCAGATTTGAGCCCAGGGCATAAATCAATTCGAAATCATAGGAAATGTTTAAAGCTTCATACTCATGGGCTTTTGAGAAAGCCCGTTTCAGCATGGCTATATGGACGCAACCGATTGGACAACCTGCGCAGGAAACCCGTCTCAAAAGATACTTTTCGGCAAAAAGTTCTCCTGATATAGTTTCAGCTCCTTCGAAGAAAGCTGCCTGCAGGTTTCGTGTAGGCAGGCCTTTAAGCTCGTTCAGTACCAGGATGTTCTCGCTTGTGCCCAGATTGTGGTACTTCTCGGTAAGTTCGGTTTTCACAATTAAGTCATAGAACAGGCTGCAGGTCTTCCGGTAGGCTTTGTGATCAGGGCTTTTCAGTTCCCGGTTTCCTGAGATGAGCAAAGCCTTAAGTTTTTTTGCCCCAAAGACCGCCCCAAGCCCGAGGCGCCCGAAGTGGCGGTAAGTATCAACATTAACATCAGCGTATGTAACCCCTATTTCTCCTGCAGGTCCTATCCGGATGATGCTGCGCCTGCCTGCACCGGGTTCTACCTCGCGCAGGATTTTCCCCACATCAATTGCTGAGGAAAGGTGCCATATGGAAGATGCGTCCCTGAAGGAAACTTTGTCGTCGTGGACTGCCACATACACAGGATATTTTGAAGCTCCCTTGATAACAATTGTTTCGTACCCTGAATAACGCATGGACATGGCAAGATGACCGCCTGCGTAGGATTCTCCCAGTTCTCCATTATGAGGGGAGCGGAACAGTGCAACAGCCTTGGTACATGTCGGGTAAACGCCCGAGAGCGGACCTGTACTGAGGATAATCGGCATTTCTGGGTCAAGCGGCTCCGTACCTTCTTTATACTCTTCAAGCATGAGGTTTGTGGCAACTCCTATGCCTCCCAGATATTTCTCATAAAGGTCCGGTCTTTCCTCAACGTGATAGCTCTGGCTGCTCAGGTCAATGTAGAGTATATTCTTAAGCCCCTCGATAGCGTACTTTTCGGTTGTCATTTTTCCTCCCCAAGCTCTTTTCCCCCATAAAGGTCTTTATGGGATGCAGTCGGGCTGATCGGGCTTGTATCCGGAGCCGGGCTTGTATCAGTAATTATTATTTCCCCACTGTCCTCAACCTCAATCATCTCCAGCACATCATGGGGACAGAATTTCGGGCAGACCCCACAGTGTTTGCAGATTACGGCTTTTTTTTCCGCATCTAGATGGATGGCTCCCATTAAGCAGGCTTCTATACAGTTTCCGCAGCCATCGCAAATATCTTTGTTGAGGTTTACCCCTCCCCCTTTCCGTTTGGACAGCGCACCAATTGGGCAGGCCCTCATGCACGGAGGGTCTATACAGGCATGACAGACGATTTGAACATAAGAAGTTTCGATACCACCGCGCGTCTGTATATCAATCCGGCTGTTTTTCAAAGATATGGTATCATACCATGTCCTTGCGCAGGCCATCATACAGGAGTAGCAGCCTATGCAGCGGGCTGGATTAGCGACCTTTAATCTTTTTGCCATTATTCCCCCCTCAGATTTTCCTTTAGGAAGTACGCATCTCCGGTTTATATAATCTGGTATTGTAATTCCGCAGCGGATCAAGTCCCAGGCTTACGGAACATTATGTTTCCTAAAAACGGCAAGGCTTTCCTGTATGATATCTAGGGCTACATTTAAGGAGACACTTACTTTAATGTGAATCGAAATGTTTTTATTTTCGATTCGCGTAATAGGAAAGTGGGTTCCGGTTTGTAAGACGATTTAATAAAAAGCTATCTAAGATACTCTCGCTTGGAAGGTTAATATGCAACAGATTGAAACTATACAGCAAAACAAGATGATGCAGCAAAATAAAGTGATAATCGGTGCTTTCAGCTTACTGTTTACTTTGTTGACGCTTATAAGCTTGTTCTGGATCTGATTCGGCTTCATTGTGATTCCTCGGGAAGCGGCAATTTGACTTTCCGAATTATGGAAAGTTTTCTCCAGAATATACAGGGCTTCTTGTGAAGCACAGATGCAAAGAAAGTTGTGTCAACCGGAACCGAGGTTTTCTTTGCGGTTCCTTCAATTATTTTAAAATCTTCCTTAATTTAAAAAACTCAGATTTTCCCTGGCTTACAGCTAATTTCAGCCTTATAGTGCAGGTTTAACTATTCTAGCTAATAGTTTGTTTCTGGGTTTTTATCTTTCACCAGCAATTTACGTTTTCCTGCGAGCTTCCTTGCTGGAATGCTACTTTTACTATTTCTTCCAACAGCAAAAATTATTTTTTATAAGAATTAAGTTATACCTTCAAAACATCTATTTGTGTGAACTTATATTGCTACTTGAGGGTGAGATACATGGGAAAATGTGAAAGCTGCAGAAAAGAAGTTGATAATTTATTAACAGTCAAAGGGCAAAGACTCTGCACCGAATGTGCCGTTAAAGCCCAAAAGGATCTTGATCCCGACAGCCTGAATTTCAGCGCATGCATTTGACTATCTGATTGGAAAGAGCTTTTCAGGCTTATTTTTCTTTTTTAAAGCAGAATGTTTTCTTCTTTAATTTTCCATTATGACACAATCGCGTATAATATCTAAAATAAACACTAAAGCGTGCTTTTATGAAATTTTCGCCTTCAATCTTTTGATAGTAATATTTAAATGATATATGAGTATATTCAAATATACTCATATATGATGTGGTATTAGTGGACATCGTTCATATACTTAAGGCACTTGCTGATGAAAATAGAATAAGAATGATAAATCTCCTTAGAAATGGGGAATTATGTGTCTGTGAAATTGAAGCAGTTTTAGGTGCTAAACAATCTAACGTATCCAGGCATTTAAATAAACTGAAAGTTGCAGGGCTCATTACTTCTGAGAAAAAGTCTCAGTGGGTTTATTATCGGCTTAACGAGCCTACCTTCCAAAAATTTCCCTTTCTTTTAAACATTATCAATGAAGAGTTAGAGAAAATCGACATCTGTAAAGAAGATTTAAAGTTATTAGAAAAGTTCAGGAAAAGTTGCAGATGCTGCGATTGAATAAAAAAGACCAGTTTGCTAAAAAAGTGACCGGAGTAATCGTTTTGGAAAACACAGTTTCATCGAGATTATCATTCTTAAATCGTTATTTGACTTTATGGATTTTTCTAGCAATGTTTATTGGTGTAGGGCTTGGTTTTGTCTATCCTGGTTTTGCAGTTTTCTTGAGGAGTTTATCCATAGGAACGACTTCGATTCCCATAGCTATTGGTTTAATAGTAATGATGTATTCTCCTTTAGCACGGGTAAAATATGAAGAATTAGGTAAGGTATTTAGGAATCACAAAGTATTAAGCCTGTCCTTATTGCAAAATTGGATTATTGGTCCTATTTTAATGTTTATACTTGCAATTGTATTTTTGAGAGATTATCCTGAATACATGGTAGGTGTTATTCTAATTGGTCTGGCCAGATGCATAGCTATGGTAATTGTTTGGAATACTCTGGCAGATGGGGATAACGAATATGCTGCTGCTCTTGTTGCTTTCAATTCAATCTTTCAGTTAGTCTTTTTCTCAATTTACGCTTACTTTTTTATAACTGTGCTCCCTGAATGGATAGGATTAAGTGGAATGGAAATAGATGTATCAATAGTAGAGGTTGCTCAGAGTGTTGCTATCTATCTTGGAATTCCATTTGCAGCTGGCTTTTTAACTCGTTATTTCTTACGCCCCTCAAAAGGAGCAGAATGGTACGACAAAAAATTCATTCCAAAAATAGGCCCTATTTCTCTTTACGCTCTTTTATTTACAATTGTTGTTATGTTCTCGTTAAAAGGAGAATACATTGTTACCCTGCCTTTAGACGTAGTAAGAATTGCTATTCCCCTCTTAATGTATTTCATAATTATGTTCACTGTCTCCTTTTTTATCGCTATGAGAATAGGGGTAAATTATGGACAGACAACATCCCTTTCTTTTAGTGCAGCAAGTAATAATTTCGAACTGGCGATTGCAGTGGCGATAGCAGTTTTCGGCATTGACTCCGGGCAGGCATTTGCAGCAGTAGTAGGTCCTTTAATTGAAGTGCCGGTTATGATAGGGCTTGTTAATGTTGCACTTTACTGGAAAAAGAAATATTGTGTTTCCTTCAAAATGTGTGGAGAGTAACCTCACATCATCCACCTATGGAGACAAATCTCCTGATTATGGGAGTTAGAATGAGAGTGATTTTCTGGATAAACAATCTAAAAAGAACTGCAAATCTAATCAATAGGTGCATATTCAATTCTCAGGCGTTGATAAATTATGGATGCAAATGAAAAAAAACAGGTAATTAAAGAAAAATATGGGAAAATTGCAATGGTAGGCGGATCCTGTTGTTCTAGCAGATGCTGCGAGGATTCAAATGTTATAGATCTCTCAAAATCTATTGGTTATTCTGAAGATGACCTTAAAGCTGTCCCGGACGCAAATCTTGGCCTTGGTTGTGGCAACCCCGTAGCTTTTTCAGAACTTAAAGCAGGAGATATTGTTCTTGACCTTGGCTCAGGTGCAGGATTTGATTGCTTCCTTGCTGCACAAAAAATAGGAAGCTCAGGAAAAGTAATCGGAGTTGATATGACTCAGGCCATGATTGAAAAGGCGCAGGCAAATGCCCTGAAATATGGTTATTCAAATGTCGAGTTTCGGCTTGGAGATATTGAAGACCTGCCTGTTGGGAGTGAGTCAGTAGATGTTATTATTAGCAATTGTGTAATTAACCTGGCTCCAGACAAAGAAAAAGTTTTTAGGGAAGCCTTCAGGGTTTTGAAGCCAGGAGGTGCAATGTATATTTCGGATACGGTCCTGCTGGCTGAGCTTCCAGAGGAATTGAGAAAGGATAAAGACTTACTTGCAGGCTGTGTCGCAGGTGCTTTGCTTAAAGAAGAGTATCTAGCCCTTTTGAAAAAGGTTGGATTTTCCGTTGAAATCCTGAATGAAGATCTGGATATAAGTAAAAGAAAATATAATGGGCTACCTGTAGAAAGTTTGCAATTTAAAGCCTGTAAATAAGGTTAAACTTTGTTTTGCTTCAATAATCTTTATTAGATCTTAAGTACTGATCCAGGCTTATATGATAAGTCTGGAGAAAGACTTGAAGCGAGTTTTACAGGAGAATAAAGTTTATGCGCTGAAGGTGTTGTGCAAACACACACAGAAAGCAATTCATCCCTCAAGGAAATCTGTCCTAAATATAATTAAAATAATAGGTTAAATACAAAAATTATTTGGTATTGTTAACTAAATATAGATAACTCTTTATTTCTATATTCCATTAAGAGAAGAACCGAATACTTTAGCATCTCATCTCAAGACTCTTAGTATAACACTTTGTCTTTCGTCCAACCTTGCCAGAAAGTGCCTCAATATGCTATTATATCCTTCAGTTGTATACGTTTTTGCTTTGGATTGAGATATGGGGATACAAACTTATTCATAACAATACGATAATTATAACTATAATTATAAGTATAACTATAGCAAATATATCATAAAGATTATAAACTTTAAAGAATATTTTCATTTTATGTCCAGATTATTAACAGAACTCGAAGAGAATATTTTTGACTTTATTGAACAACGTGGTAATGTCAGAACAAGAGAAATTGCTGAAGAGTTTGGCGAAGGCGAATACGATATATCAGTTCCAACAAACATGTTTATAGCATGTGGATTTTCTTATGAAGTAAAAATAGCTTTGAGAAATCTGATAAATAGAGGTATTGTCTTTTATATTCCAGATACAGAACTTATTGAGTCTTATGATCCTGCTACTTCAATAGCTGAGTTGATATATGAAGTTCCCAGAACTGGATATGTTCAACCTTTTTACCTGCCCTGTCGCCTTTATACTTTTGATAGTGCTTATGACTATGTACGAGAAAATTTTACAGATCCAGATCAAAAGAATCTCATGCTATTGTTTATGCATGAGAAGAAGCAGGCAGGCTGTGATTAATCTCTACTGTAAGATTTAAATGACATGTTAGTATCTGGAATACATGGCTTATAGAGCAAGATCCGAAGGGTATATACGTTGTGAAAGTCTTTCCTCCCTGATCGTATTACAGAGAGAGCTACTCTTGAAGAAGCCCTAGCAAAACCAAATATGCTCCACAGCACAGAACTGTTTAATTATATCACAATTGACTTCCACCACAGACCAATTGTCTCTTACAATCCTATTATAAGGACAATTAATAGGTTCAAAAGTATCATTATAAGGTAGTGTGCATAAGGTAGTTCAATCACATTTAAAAACCTTGATTTTAGACATATTTAGCATATTATAACTCAACTCTATCTTATGAAGCCTCACTATTGAAAATTTATTGATAAAGTATCTACATGTACAGTGGATAGCTATGTTATAATAGCTATAGTTTCTGTGTTAATTATATAAACATTGCTGCCGCTGTTCGCTAGGTATGAAAGGTTTATCATTCTCAGTAGAACAAGAGGAAATTACTAGTTTGCCGAATAGCTTATAGGTCCTGACTTCGTGGCTTCAGTCTCCAACGAGTTTCAAGTTAATTGCAATTTTTTATGTTTTAAAGACAAAAATAGAAAACTTTAAAATCACAAGACTCGACAAAAAACTTGAACTGTTAGTGCCTACACAGAGTTGTCGAATTCTGCATTGAAATTACTGTATATACAAAGTTTCCATAAAAGACAATTATAGAATTCATCCGACTCTTATGAAGTTTGATTAAAGGAAATTAAAAATTTGAAAAGCTGAGAGAAAAAACATTTCAAATTTTTAAAGCTTTAAAATATAAAGGAGAGCTTTTGCATTGGCTGAATACAGTAAATCCCTTTTATCTAGAAGCAATGATTTTGAGTGGTCACAAATTGAATATATAAATTTTGAAAAAGGTGACCAGGGTTTTGTTCGGCCTGTAGCTAGAACCAATGGTCTTTGTTTTTATCTTGATCCATCCAAATTATTAAGGACACAGAAACCTGAGGTTTTTGTCCTTAAACCTAAAGTGCCTATTCCACCAGCACATTCTTTTATTAAAGTGACCGTTGCAGAAACTGAGGAAGTCGATGATGTTGAGCCGATTGGCAACTGGAATTATTTTTATGTAGGAGACGAGCATAACAATCTGGGTTACAAAAATCCTACAAAAACTTATTACAAGTATGTTTCCGGTTGGGAACCTCTGGATATCACTTCTGCTTTACTTAAAGATGGAAGGTTTCAGGACTTGAGAGCCAGATTCTCGGATTATATGACAGGCTGCTTTATTGCTCCTGAAGATGATCTAGCTATGATTGAAGCTTGTATGAGTATGTATTGTGCATCTTCTCCTGCATTTGTTGCTCAAAAAGGTGGAGTAGATACTTCTATTTTCGGCAAAACTCGTCAATGGGCATCGTTTACTAGATCTACTAATTTTATACGTCCAGAGTTCCGAAAATCCAATTTCCCCTATTTTTATAAACCTTTAAAGAAGAATGAAAACCCAGACATTACAAAATGTATTGAAGTAAATAGGGCGTATAATAACAGGCAAGAAGTTCCTATATTACTCCCCATGGTGTTGCCTAGCGAATTTGAAAAGGTAGCTTTTTTTAATGAGAAAAATAAGGCATATAGGCCCTATGTACAGGCGTTCATGATTGATATGATACACATTGATCCTATAGTTTCTCCAAAATTATCAAAATTTATTGAAGAATTTATGTATGAACTAATTAATGATATTATGACAGGAGATTGTGCTTATTATAATCAAGATATAGGTTCTATAGCTTCAAAACTTCCTATTTCTCTTGCAAGAACTAATTTAAAGCCAGAAGCCTCAAAAGAGGATATTATAGAAAGTGCAAATGCTTGGGCTAATATGTATTATCAAGCAAGGCAGCATATCACGAGTCCTTTAAGTAATGATCAAATGTATAAATTATCACAAGATGCAAGAACATTATACCTTGAATTGAAGAATAGATATGATACTGGCATGTCCATGAAGGTAGTAGATGTTAAGAGAGATAGTAAAGTATTTGAATGGAATTTTGAAGATGCTCTTCAAAATTTAATTCGGGCAGGGGTTGTGTTTATGCCTAATGTGTACGAAATTGGGCTTGTAAATTTAAAACAGTAAAAGTGTAACTGTTTCAGGGATTTACCCTTCAGCTTTTATCCGCAATTCACCTTTGTCCCTGTAATAATTTACATAGTCATAAATTAAATAGAAGAACTTGATGACAAATTACACTCTTTAGAGATTCACGCAAAGCAAGGTCGCTCAAAACAGGATGAGAAATCTGCTAAATATAGAGCTTTGGATAGGAAATATATTCAGCCCCTCACCAACTGGAACTTTATCGAAGTTGTGGGGGATGGCAGACGGAAGGAGATCCGGATTACCCCTGAAGGAAAAAACATCCTGGTATTCTTGGGTTAACCTTGAGCCTAAATACGAATGAACGATTATATTTTATAGGGTTCTTTAAAATCATTGTGTGAGTTAAGATCTTTATTCCTGTTTAACTGAACCTTCCGATAAGGGCGCTTATGCTTTCACTTGTAACCATGCCTATGACCCGGTTTTCTGAATCAATGACCGGAAGCGCGGAAATCGAGTAATCTTCCATTATTGAAGAGGCGACCTCGATTTTTTCGCCCGCGTACACACATTTTACATCGCGAGTGATTATTTCATCCAGTTCCGTGATCTTACAGGCGACAGCTTTTGTGATATCCCAGGAGGTTACTATGCCTTCAAGCTTTCCGTCCTCGGATACGACAGGCAGATGGTTTACTTTCTTTTTTACCATGAGCATTGAGGCATTTTCCAGAGTCTCATCTCTGGAAATGGAATAGAAATTCGGGCTCATAATATCACTTACAAGAACCTGTGAGAGAAAGCTCCTTATAAGGTAGTTGAGCTGCCCCTCCTCAAGCAGAAAAGCATCATGCCCGTACTGGGACCTGATCTCCTCGTATCTGGCATCAACCCCGTTTGCAGTAAGAGCAGAAACAATTTCCTGAGACTGGTAAGGGGGATAAAGCCAGTCTGAGGTTATGGCAATTACGAGATATTTCGCTTTGACTCCGGAAAAACCCTCTATAAGGGACCCGTTATTTGAGAGGTCAAAGAAGTCCACGGCTTTTGTAATATAAAGATAGGAATTGGCATCAAAACGCTTAGTAAAGGTATCGCCCTGATAATTCAGGTAGCTCTCGACCTGGAAATTCGAAAAGCTATCAGGGAAAGTTTCAGAAGAAGTTTCGGAAGAAATTTTTGATAAATCCTGACCTGTTTCAGCCAATTGAGCCCTTCCGAACTTCTTTTGCATTGAAGCATCGCTTAAGTATGTGATGTGGCCTATCATACGGGCAAGTGCAAGACCCTGTGCAGGAATTTCCTTTCCGTAGTAATTCCCCCCATTCCATTTTGGGTCATCAGTTATGGCTTTCCGACCTATTGCCCCAAACGCAATCTGCTGTGGAGTCGTGGATGCGGTTGTTGCGATTGCTATTGCCTTCTTTACCATTTCAGGATAGCTGACAGTCCATTGAAGCACCTGCATACCGCCCATTGAGCCGCCTGCAACTGCAAAAAGCTGTTTTACTCCAAGATGCTCGATAAGTTTCTTCTGGGCATTTACCATGTCTGCTATAGTGATTATGGGAAATGAGACGCCGTAGGGTTTCCCAGTCTCAGGGTTAATGGAAGAAGGGCCTGTAGAACCTTTGCATCCCCCGATTACATTTGAACAGATGATACAATATTTTTCAGTATCAAAAGCTTTATTCGGGCCGATTACAATATTCCACCAGCCAGGCTTTTTGTCGCCTGCATGAAATCCGGCAGCATGGGCATCCCCGGTAAGAGCATGACATATCAGGATAACGTTGCTCTTATCCGCATTCATCTTCCCGTACATCTCATACTCTATCCTGATGCGGGAGAGGGTTTTTCCACTCTCAAGCCTGAAAATCCCTGGAGTTTCATAGTTCATTGAGCGGACTATTCCCAGGTTCTGACCTTTTTTTCCCGAAAAATGGCTTTTAAAAGAAGAATTCTGAGCTGAGAACTCCATGATCAAACCTCGGAGAGTGCCTGCTCGATATCAAAAATCAAGTCCTTTTCATCCTCAATACCTATAGAAAGCCTGATAAAGTCCTCTGTTACGCCGCAGGCAAGCTGTTCTTCCTTAGACAGTTGTTCATGGGTGGTTGAAGCCGGATGGATTACAAGGCTCTTTGCATCCCCGATATTTGCAAGGTGGGAGAAGATCTCAAGCCTTTCAATAAACTTTTTGCATGCACTGATTCCACCTTTAACCCCAAACCCTATCAGTGCTCCATAGCCTGATTTAAGGTATTTCTTTGCAAGCTCATGGCTGCTGTGGGATTCAAGCCCGGGATATGAAACCCAGGAAACCTTAGGGTGATTTTCCAGGTATTTTGCAACCTCAAGGGCGTTATCACAGTGTTTTTTCATCCTGAGAGGTAGAGTCTCAAGCCCCAGGCTTAGCAGGAATGAGTTAAAAGGAGAAATGCATGCCCCTATGTCCCTCATTAACTGCACCCTGGCTTTTGCAATAAAGGCTGCCTTTCCAAAGGCTTCCTTATATCTCAAGCCGTGATATCCGGGATCGGGCTCGCAGATTTCAGGGAACTTTTCAGGGCTCCAGTCAAAATTTCCTGAATCAACAATTACTCCTCCTAGCGACGTCCCATGACCGCCTACGAATTTTGTAGCCGAAAGTACTACTATATCGGCTCCGTGCTCAATTGGTCTCAAAATCAGGGGAGAAACCGTATTGTCCACAACAAACGGAATTCCTGCGGCATGAGCGATCTCTGCGAGGTTTTCAAAATCAGGAATATCGAGCCCCGGGTTTCCTATTGATTCCACATAAAGGGCTTTTGTTTTTTCGGAGATTGCGGCTTTGAAGTCTTCTGGCTTATTTGAGTCTACGAATTTCACGGTTCTACCGAGCTTTGGGAAAGTATAGTTGAAAAGCTCGTAGGTGCCCCCGTAAAGCTTACCTCCTGATACAATCTCGTCCCCGGGTTTTGTAAAAGTGAGAAGGGCTGTTGTAATTGCAGCCATCCCTGAAGAGGTCGCAAGTGCCCCTATGCCTCCTTCAAGGGCAGCGATCCTTTTCTCAAAAACGTCGGTTGTAGGATTCATAAGGCGGGTATAAATATTTCCTTCTGCCCTGAGCCCGAAAAGGTCGGCTGCATGCTCGGTGTCCTCGAATACGTATGCTGCAGTCTGGTAAATCGGAACTGATCTTGCTCCTGTAGCAGGGTCAGGTTTTGCACCTGCATGCACAGCAAGTGTAGAAATTCCCAGATTTTCTGATCTGGCTTTTGTCCGACTTTCCTTATTTCCCCTGCTCTCTTTTTCGTTCCAATCTATGATCTCATCCTTCATTTCATCTTACCTCAAGAATATATTTCTTTATCCCGCCAGACTACTCTCAGAGTTTCTGGATTTGATTTTGTTTCAGCCTTTTGAAAAGTCAGAAGTGAGAATCGAACTCACATAATTCCGGGTTGCAGCCGGAAGCATAACCACTCTGCCATCCTGACGCTTATGGTTATTGCATATGTTCACAATTGTGATTGCATCTTCACAATTGTGATGCTAGTATAAAAAACTATCTGTAAAAAAGAAACCACAAATAGAGAATGGAGGAAAATATTTTGTTGAATAACTTTTTCGCGAAAAGAGCGCCGATGGAGTCAGGAAAGAGAGCCAGTAAGCCCTTACCTGTGTTTTAATTCCCGCTGATCTCAAGCATCCTGTTCAGGGCTTTTCTTGCTTTCACCCTTATGTGTTCCGGAACGCTAATTTCATATTCCATGTTTTGCAGACTATTCAGGACAGCTTCGAGGGTGATTTTCTTCATATTGTAGCAACAAGCTTTCTCGGATGCAGGATAGAATTTCTTATCCGGGTATTTCCTTTTCAGGCTTCGAACAATTTCCTTTTCGGTTCCTATTATGAATTCCGTGGAACCTGACCTTTCCACCTCTCTTATAATTCCTGAGGTACTGAGAACCCCGTTTGCATAGCTCAGGACTTCAGGCCTGCACTCGGGGTGTGCCAAAAATTCAGCATCTGGATGCAGTTTTTTCAATTCTTCTATGTCCTTACCCCTGATGTTCTCGTGAACATGGCAAAATCCAGGCCAGAGATGTATTTTCTTGTCGGTATGAAGGGCTACGAAAGCTCCAAGGTTTTTATCAGGGACAAAAAGAACCTCCTGGCCTTCAATTGAATTTACCACTTTTATAGCATTTGCTGAAGTGCAGCAAATATCAGATTCGGCTTTTACTGCCGCAGAACTATTCACATAGCACACGATTTCAGCTTCGGGATGTTTCTCTTTTGCATCCCGCAGAGCCTCCGCAGTTATCATATCCGCCATAGGGCAGCCTGCATCAGGTACGGGTAAAAGCACCGTTTTTTCAGGAGAAATTATCAGTGCCGACTCTGCCATGAAGTAAACGCCTGCAAAAACTATAATGTCGGCTTTTGAATCAACTGCGGCTTTACAAAGGGAAAGAGAATCCCCGACAAAGTCCGCAACTTCCTGAACTTCACGCCTGGTGTAAAAGTGAGAAAGAATGACTGCATTCCTTTCGGCTTTAAGTTTTTTTATTTCTTCTATAAGTAACTCGTTTTCCATAACAATCTTATTCCCTATACTGCAAGCATATTCCTGTACTCAAGGAACAGACCTGCTAAAAAGCTTTTTTTGGTTTTTGACTTTTAAGGATGTGAATAAATGACTAATAATAAATCAAGGAGTATGTAAAGGATTACTGATAAATAAAGGTATGAGGAAGTTTGGATAAATGGCCTTCCAGCCAGGCGCAGGTATGCAGCACTGCATGGTGTTCAATAGAAGAGGTGATAATGTGTTTTCCTTTGTTCCGGTTTGCAAAGGCTATTCCCTTAATTGCCCAGTTATCGGACTCAGTGCCTCCGGATGTGAAATAAATCTCGTTTTCTTCAGCCCCGAGCGCATCAGCAACCTTTTTTCTTGCCCTGTCTATTGCATGCTTTGAGGTTTTTCCGATCTCATAAATGGAAGAAGGATTTCCAAAATTTTCTGTCAAATAGGGAAGCATCTCTTCGACAACTTCTTTTTTACAGGAGTTGTAGCCGAGTTGTCCATGTAAACTGCCTTATTTTCAGTGGTCACACTTTCACCTTCACAATTGTGAATTGTCATAACAATTGTGACTATTTAAGTTTTATCATATATGTAGAAAAGAAGGCATTTTAATAAGTTTTAGAACATTTTCCGAAAACAATCTGGATACTCTTGAAAACAGAACCATCTGCCTGGATTTTTGCTTCTTATGTTGCTATCCGGGCAGTCCTATTATTATTTTTTTATACTGATAATAAATATATGTACTTAAGCTATATCTTCTCAATTGTAAACCCTAAAAAAGGATGATAACTATGGAAACTCCGTGTCAGAAGATTGTGTGGGATCTGGTCCCCGCAATAAGGGCCAGTCTTGCAATCGAACTTGTAAAAAAAGGACAATCACAGGCAGCAACGGCAAAACTGCTTGGGATTGCCCCATCGGCAGTTTCCCAGTACATCTCAGGAAAAAGAGGATACAGGATCGAATTTCAGGGCGAGACGAAGGAATTAATTGAAAAGCTTGCTCAGGATTTGATCGACAATAAGGTTCCTGATTTTGTAGCAAGAATCTGTGAGATCTGCGTAAGTGCCCGGGGGATCGAAAAAAAGTGCAATACCGGCTGCGCCGAAGAGCAGACAGATAATAAAACGGAAGATAAAGCAGACGATAAAGCAGGAAACCAAACAGAAGATAAAGAAGATTCTAAAGAAAATTCCGAGGCATGAAGCCGGTTTTTGTCGGTCTCTTCATTGTTTCCTCCATCCTTGCATGGATTTTTCAGTTTGAATGCGTAAGTCTTAGAATTAATTAAAAACTAAATTTGAATGTTTTACCATCTAATATTTAGGAACAAAAAAGAGATAGGATTCACTTAATCCCGACCTGAAGGATGGGATATTCGTGACCCTCCACACTCTCGATGTAATTAATAAAAAATAAGCTTAAAAATATGCGTATAGTTAAAGAGATAAAGGCATAAATTTTTCCTACCTTTCCGACACCACTATCCATATAGCCACTTTCACAGCCTCGGGGGAATGCTGCCACTGTGGACTTGAGAACTCGGAAATGCAACATAGAAAGTAAAAGCATATTGCGAATGTCTATGCTCAATGAGTTTTCCGAATATTCCGATTTCATTTAACCATTTATAGGGTTTATACAACTGAACTGAAAAATCGGTAGGTGAGTTCTTTAAAAAGTTCACAGTAGTTTGAGAGAATCCAAAAAACTAACCGTTTCCAGATACTTTTTTAGAAAAGATTTTAGAATGAGAGCCAGAATTTTTCCCGGTTAAGTTCTTGCACACGAAACTCCCCACCTGCCTGCACACAGGCGAAGAGCTCCAGAGTTGCAAGTCCGATTAACAGATTTAGGAGGCGTCTTTTTTATGACTTCGGAAGAACATATATATATGCTAAACTCATATTATGCTAAACTCATATTTAACATTTTTCTTTAAATTTATACAATCTCATGTTATTATAATTAATTTTCGTAATACGATTTAAAAAGAAATGCTTCTTTTAAGGAAAAAATTATAGAATCCATATTTAGAGTAATCAGTACCAATAACCTTAATTTACCCCTATTTTATATAGTTTTAAACAACGTATTAATGCGATTGACTGGTAAATCAAGATTATCTGGGTTTGATATGATGGGAAAAGGGCTTTTAAATGTAGGAATTTCTCTTCCTGATGCTCTTCTAGACGAGTTTGACGAGTTTATTGAGAAAAGAGGTTATTCTTCCCGCTCTGAAGGCATAAGGAATGCGATCAGAAGTTATATTTCATACTACGAGTGGATGGGTAACATTAAAGGTCATTTTATTGGAACTATTGCGATTATTTACGAGAATACAAAAAGAGATATTTCAGATGCCCTGGATGTCCAACATCATTACTCTCACCTGATAAGATCTTCAGTGCATATTTACTTCGGTCAAGACGACTGTTTTGAAGTTGTCCTTCTGGATGGGAGCGGTGAAGAAATAAAAAAACTTGCTGAAGCTATGATGACACTGAAAGGGATAAAAATCTCAAAACTCACTACTTTAGCATTGAAAGAAAAGATCTGATTCTTTTTCACGAATTTCTCTATCCACTCAGAAAGTGTTCTTTTAACGCGCCTGCTTGGTCTTGGATTAAACCAATCTCCATCTATAGCAAAAATCTTACCTCCTGGTTTAAGCACCCTTTTCCATTCCCTAACAGCACAGGAGGGCTGCTGAAGAGTCCATAGAAGGAATTTGTTCGTGACCAGATCGAAAGAATTATCCTCAAAAGGCAGGTTTTCCGCATCCCCATGGAAGAAATCAATCTCAAGTTCCTTATTATCTGCATTCTGCTTCGCTTTCTCAAGCATGCCTGTAGAAAGATCTACTCTATACCTCATGCCCCATCTCGGCAAAAAGGAGGGCTAGAAAACCGGTGCCTGTACCCACATCCAGTATTTTCAAACACTCTTGGGAAGGTAGGGAGTTTTCAAATATTTGTTTCCAGACCATGCGTTCTTCTTCATCAAAACCATTTATTCAGTTTGTGTATGTGGAAGACCTAATATTCCAGTATATTGGTAATCACTTTCTTACAATCTATACAAATCCCTCCAAAATGTCCTAAAAAAGTTCTTATCTGCTGTTCTTTTTCATGTTTTCCCTTTGTCTTCTCAAGTTTTCTCTTTATGGGGAAAATTTCAGAGTTATCAGGATAATTTTCACGTGCTGAATAAAATTCAATGGAGAATTTTTTTGATGCAGCTTGGAGTTAGTCAGGATTGCAGATTTGGGGTAAATTTGAAGTCGATTTTCATGCATGTTAGGATTTGATTCTACTAAATTTGACATCTTTTAGTGTCAGTTTCTTTAATACAAGAGGTTTGGATGTCAGACCTTTTATTTTCAGGTTTCTTATGCGTGTATTTTTTAATTTAATAGTTTTTGTTCTCGTAATTTCCTCAGACATATTTACTCCTTTCCTTGCCAGTCAGAGTTTTTTCAATTTCTGACTCTTACTCTTTATAACGTTCTTAGAATAAATTATTTCTTATTAGTTACTAATTTGCATACAAGCTGTTAAATTTGTTTATGTAAATAACACTAAAATATAACATTATAAGGTTGATCAGGCAAAAATTAGCATTAAGAAATTATAAATATCTTATAGATCTGCAGAAAATTGGTTTTGAGAATTTGAAATTCTAAATTCCTGCTATGGGAGCTGAAAAAGTTCTAAAGAACTTAGGTAATTTGAGCAATAAGAGGAACAAATCTCGGCGCATATTCTACAAAAAAATTCAAATTTTTACTCAAAAAATGGGTGAAGAGAATTAAGGGAATTTCCTGAGGTTCGGGTTGAGAAATAGGTCAGGATATAACTGTCACTTAAATCTTTGCGCTTATCTATTTTTTCCTGAGGATCCCAATTTCTGTATATGTAGATTATTAATAATATCTATAGATTATTACTAATATCTAATTTAGTATGATAAAGTATTTATATTTAAAAATATTGTATTATTAATTATTACGAAATTCTATTTTCGTATGATAAAATAATGCAAGGAAAAGGACCATGAGGATAGATTTGTAATGAAGGGAATAGGAACAAAAGAAGTTTCACTAAAGGAAAAGAGCAATTTGCCAGTACATGGGTCAGGGGGGAAGTTATTCTCTGCATCTCCACCAGCCCCTCCTGTTGTCCAGTATTCATTTCCTTTTACTTATCCTGTTTCTTCGCCTGCTCCTGAACGCTTGCTTTATCCTCCAGGGCTTCTCCATCTTGATCTGAACATTTACCGGGAATCTGTGATAAAAACTCTCATCAAAGAAAAAAGCGATGAGCTGTATAGACTGATAAAAAAGGTCCATTTTGACGGAAAATATTATCGGGTAAAATGTATGAGTTCCGGAGAATGGGAGTACTGCTGGGATCTGGCGGTCCGGGTACAGTTTTTCGGGATGATACAGGGATTAGCCTTCGAGCCGGAGAAGATCGTTTCCAAAAAAGATGGGAAAATAATATACAGATCTCTTGTCTTAGTAAATCCATATGAGTTGTGGGAAATGGAACTTGTCGAAAAGTTATGGAACCTCCAGGATAGAATCGAGTTCTTGATAGCAAAAATCCTCTTTCACGAGTGCATCCATATCCTTATCTTCCTCGGAAAAACTCTGCCCTCAAGTTTCACGCAGACGGATATTTTCCTTGAATTCACAGAGATGCTTAAGTTTGCAAAGTCGGAGAAACTGTGCCCCGAAAGTCGTAGCGTCCAGTGTTGTCTCCGGAATTTGGTTGACCTTGTCCAGAACTTTCCTGAAAGTTCTGAAAAAAAGATTGATCAGGTTTTTGAACTTTACGAGTTTCTGATTCATGAAAAATACAGCATTAAAAAAACTGATCTGGCTTTCGGCCTTTCATGGAGCAACAGAAAAGTTTCCCGGGACTATGCTAAAATTACAACTTTGAAAATAGGTCCCTGTCCGGAATCGAATAAAAGACTCTGGAAAAATGAAGTTAATAGGTTAGGCAAGAATTTGAAAGAACTATATGACAGGATAGATAGTAGTCAGGGTCTGGATGTAAGATAAATTGAAAAACGTCCTTGAGAAGCTTGAACATAATGAGCTTGAGGAAATGTCAGAAGGAGAACCAGAGAAAGGTGAGAAATTATGATTGAAAATTATAAAAATAACGTTCTCTCAATAAAAAAGAAGGTAGATAAATGGCAAGAGTTATGATCGTAGACGATGCCGAATTTATGCGAATGGTAATCAAAGACACCCTCTTGAAGCACGGACATGAAGTTGTCGCTGAGGTCGGTGACGGAGA
Organism: Methanosarcina flavescens; assembly: GCF_001304615.2. NCBI lineage: Archaea > Methanobacteriati > Methanobacteriota > Methanomicrobia > Methanosarcinales > Methanosarcinaceae > Methanosarcina > Methanosarcina flavescens. Next base: position 152,053 of record NZ_CP032683.1, read on the forward strand.
AGAGGCAATTCAGAAGTATCTCGAAGTAAAGCCCGATATTGTGTTAATGGATATAATTATGCCAGATATGGATGGAAAAGAGGCACTGCAAAAGCTTCTTACTGTAGACCCGGAAGCAAAGATAGTAATGTGCTCCTCCCTTGGACAACAGGCGCTCATAACCGAATCAATGAAGATAGGTGCTATGGGTTTTATTGTAAAGCCTTTTGAGCCTGATGGAATGCTGGATGTGATTCGAAAAAATGCTGAGCCAAATTAGCCTATGAACTCAAAATAGGACTTACATTAATGAAATAACAAACCAGAATCTAAAGCACAAAATTACTACGATGTTTATGCCGATCATCTTTCTCTACGTCATATTTTTTCATTATTATGTAGGTTCTTAAATCCCTCAACTAACTTTCAATGCTTTGTCTCTGCAGGACAGCAAATTCTTCTGTAGTTAATGTCCTAAGTTGTGTAAGAACATAATCATGAAATTTAATAATTGATAACAAAAAAGATAACAAAATTATTAAATATTAGTTGATAGTATAAGTAAATGTCCCTGCCAAACGGATTATGTGTCTCTACCACACAGACACGAAGTCTAAGTCTCCTCCTAAATTATTGAAAGCACCTGAACTCCTTTTACCCCTGTCTGTGGTAACAAAGCAGGCAGGGGCCTGGGTGCAAAAACAGGCTGGTTGAAACCCCTTAGATCTAAGCTACAGTCGACTTAGTATCCCTTTTCGATCCTTGAAAAATGATCCACCGATTTTTTACATTAACTTTCATAATAGGTATGGATTATGGCAGCATGAATATGTGAGTATTCGACTAAAAAAATGAAGATATGATAATGAAAAGGTTTACTAAAAATTGTCATAAAAAGTAATACCAAAATATATATATGTAATACTGAATTATCTAATAATTTATCAGAAAGCTTTCAAGAATTCATACCGAAACAAATAGTGAAAACAGCTATAGTAGATTAATAAACAAGCTTTTGTTCTCATGAAAACATTTTGTAAATTTAGATTTCATTTGATTTTATACTTTATAATGAATGTTCTGAAAAACATATTAACTGGAGTTCATAGTTAAAACGGAAGAAATAAAAAATAAGGTGTAAAAAGAGGGAAACGAGAATGCATATACCTGATTCATTTATACCGTTAGCCCAGGCAATCGTCTACTGGATAATTGCCCTCCCATTTATAATAATGTCAATGAAATGGGCAAAAAATGAGCTTGACGAAATGAAAGTACCTGTTCTTGCCGCCCTTGCAGCAGGGATCTTTGCAATCCAGGCCATGAACATTCCTATCGGAATGGGAACAAGCGGGCACATGGTAGGAGCAGCCCTTGTTGCTATCGTCTTCGGGAGTCCCTGGGCTGGAGTTCTTGTGCTGACGGTTGTGTTGCTGGTACAGGGTTTTGTCTTTGCTGATGGAGGGATAACTACAATGGGCGCAAACATCCTGAACATGAGTGTTGTGTCTGGATTTATTGGATATTATACCTATCTTGCCCTTCACAGGAGGGCAGGCACGAGCATTGCAGCCCTCGGAGGCGCCTGGCTAGGTCTTTTTATCTCGGCAATAGTCTGTGCGGTTCAGATGTGGATTGCAGGTACTTTCCCACTGGTTTCAGGTCTTATTGCCATGGGTACCTATCATCTGATAATTGGCTTTATAGGAGAAGGGCTTATTACCTCAGTTGTGATCACAACTATTGCAAAATCCCGCCCTGATCTGCTTGAAAATAATTTCACTGCCAGACCGGATAAACATACAAAGGAGATCCGTGCATGAGCAGGAACTCGAGCATGAAATTTTTTTACGTTGGAATTGCAATTGCTCTTTTGCTCTCAGTTCTAGCGCCTTTCCTTGCATCTCCCGATCCCGATGGGCTAGAAAGTCGCTTCCGGCGTGATCGAGGATTCCAGGTTATCCGAGCTTGAGGAACAGGAACCATTTTTAATCGGGTCCATTTCGGGATCTGTAAAACTTAATCCCTGAAGTGGTAAAGGGATGTCCCGGATCGTGACCTTGCCTCCGGTACACTTTAAAAGGAGGTACTTCTGAACTCAACATCCATGATTCTATGCTTTTTCTCGATAACTATATTTAACATGAAATATATTCACAATTGTGAAGTTATTTCGAATCAACTGCATGCTGCAATAGTGTTGCAGCTAAAAACTTCGGAGTTTCAGGCAGGGTGGAGTATAGTGCATATACTGTAATGAAGCCTGAAAAAGGTTTGAGTGAAAAAACATACATCACTGGCAGTTTATAATATAACCTTAGGGGAATAAAAACTTCATGGAATCTGGAAGAAATAAGATGCAGAAGACGGCAGGTAAGGAGACGGTAGAAGTATGGGGCGAATATTTTCCGATGTAACCTGGACAATTGGCAATACTCCTCTTGTCAGGCTAAACCGCATAACCAAAGGGCTGCATGCGGATGTGCTGGCAAAAGTCGAATCCTTCAATCCCATGGGCAGTGTGAAGGACAGAATAGGGCTGGCAATGGTTGAAGAAGCCGAACGTGAAGGGAAAATCAAAGAAGGCACCACTATTATTGAAGCAACCAGCGGCAATACCGGCATTGCACTTGCATGCGTTTGTGCTGCCCGCGGCTACAATCTCATACTGGTTATGCCTGAAACAATGACCGTAGAACGAAGAAAACTGCTTAAAGCTCTGGGAGCAGAACTTGTCCTGACCCCGGGGGCGGAAGGAATGAGGGGGGCAGTCAATAAAGCCGAGCAGATGGCTGCCGACAATCCTGCGCTTTATTTCATACCCCAGCAATTCCAGAACCCTGCAAATCCTGAGATTCACAGAAGGACAACAGCCGAGGAGATCTGGAGAGATACTGACGGCAAAGCCGATGTTATTGTAGCGGGCGTGGGAACTGGAGGAACTATTACAGGGATTGCCAGTGTTATCAAAAAACGGAAACCTTCTTTTAAGGCGATTGCAGTCGAACCTGCAGAATCTCCCGTACTCAGTGGAGGAAGCCCTGGCCCGCACAGAATTCAGGGAATCGGTGCAGGTTTCGTTCCTGATGTTCTCCAGCTTGAGCTGGTCGATGAAATTATCAAAGTTACAGGAGATGAAGCTGCTGCCACAGCCCGGAGACTGGCAAAGGAAGAAGGCATCCTTGCAGGGATATCTTCAGGTGCTGCTACCTGGGCTGCACTTCAGGTCGCATCCAGGGAGGAAATGCGCGGAAAGACGATTGTTGTAATCCTGCCGGATACAGGAGAGCGCTATCTGAGCACTGACCTGTTTGACTGATTTACTTGAGAATTAATACCGGAAGATTACGAATGGGAATCAGAGAAGATATAAGGACTGTTTTTAAAAAAGACCCCGCAGCAAGGTCTACACTTGAGGTAATCTGCTGCTATCCGGGCCTGCACGCTATCTGGATACATAGAGTATCCCACTCGCTCTGGAATAGACACTTCTATTTTCTGGCTCGTTTGCTTTCTCACATATCCAGAATGTTGACAGGTATTGAAATCCATCCCGGGGCAAAGCTTGGAAGGCGAGTTTTTATAGATCATGGGTCCGGAGTAGTCATCGGAGAAACGGCTGAAGTCGGGGATGATGTTCTTATATACATGGGGGTTGTGCTGGGGGGTACAGCTCTGGAGAGGAAAAAACGCCATCCAACTATTGAAAACGATGTGGTGATCGGCTCAGGAGCATCCGTACTCGGGCCAATCACTGTTGGCAGAGGTGCTAAAATCGGAGCTGGTTCGGTCGTTATCCGACCTGTCCCTGCCGGAGCTACGGTTGTGGGAGTACCTGCAAGGATTGCGGAGCCACGGCCATCCCCTTCTGCAGGACAACTGGACCATGATAAGCTTCCTGACCCTGGACTTATTGTAATAGGCCAGATACTTGATCGGCTGAGCAGGTTAGAAGACCAGTTCAAGGCACATGAAGAGTCAATTTCCAGAGAGGAGAAAACTACACAGGGAGCAGCACTTAAGGACGAGCAAATCTATTCCCTGCTAAAAGACGTGATTGACCCTGGGGTAGGCATGGATATAGTAAAACTGGGACTGGTCAAGGAAGTAATAGTGGACGGTCCAAATGTGGATGTAAACCTTGTATTGACGACAAGTTCCTGCCCCATGATCGAGTACTTTAAGGAACAGGTCCGGCGAAAAGTCCTGAGCGCTGGAGGGATAGAAAAAGTTAACGTAAATATCCTTGACGAGCCCTGGAGCTGGGATAAATTCAAAAAACAGGCAGCGCGTTAAATATGCACCTGATACTCTGACAGGTTAGATAAAAGCTCAGAGTGTTTATTGAGCATATTTTCAGAAAATATTAATTGATGTAAACAACTGTGGAGATACAATGCGCTTTTTACGAGTAAACTGTATCACTGGCGTTGGGATGGCAATAGATGGTGGAATAATAGTCAGTGGTGGGATGGAAACACATGGAGAACCTGAAACAGTAATCTAACTGTCCTCCTACGTTGACTATTTGCATATTGAATATAGAGAAGTAATTTTCACATATCATAATCCCAGAAAGTCTCAAAGAGTTTCAAAATTTAAGATTCTTTACTGATTCTCGAGAAGTTATAAGAAGTGAACTACTTTTGGGAAGCTTTTTTTTGTTTCCTGCACTCATTAATTCTTGAGCTAATTGTAAAAATAAGAGTTCGATTTTTATAATATTGTTTTTTGGGCTCTGTAGAAATCCTTAATTTAATCCATAATAATTGTATTACTTTTTTGTTTATATTATAGACTATTAGTTTAACTTTTACTTCTTTTACTTGATTTCTAACCTTTCTTGCTCTTAATGTTTCTCCAAATTTTCTTTTTACAACAGATATTATTGTCTCTACTATATTCCTTCTATTGTATTTGATCTTATCAAAGTCTTTGTTTAATTGTTTTCTATATTTTCCGTTTATTCTCTTTCTTTTTCTTTCTCTCAAAGGTACTATTGAATCTGCTTTTATCTCTTCTCTTATTAGAGTATGAATTTCTTCGGAATCATATCCTTTATCCATCACATAACATTGAGACTTTCTTGACTTGTTTGATTGTCTTATCAGAGTCTTTGCATGCTTGACATCATGATCTGTTTTTTGGCTAATTTTCCATCCTAATATTACTTTTTTAATAGTGTCTACTGATATTGAAGTTTTAAGGAAGCTCCTTCGGAGCTTCCCTGTTCTCTTAGAATAATAATGACTTGCATAAGAACTCGTAAATCCTGTTGCATCAATTGCCGTAATGAGAACTTTTTCTCCATGTGAGTAAAATAGTTTTAGAGTTTTTGACAAAATTAGGTTAAACAATGAAGAGGGAATTCTGGACACAAACTTTTGAAGAGTAGTGTAATGAGGAACCTTATCAAGGTCAAGTTTTTTCTTTATACTGTTCATGAGGTCAACAAGTTCTACAAAGTCACGGTAGTCTGTACTTATATACTCCTTCAATAAAACAAGAACAAGAAGCTGATGTTGAGTATAAACACGTTTGGAATATTTGCAGGAGTAAAGGTTCAGTCTGGAAGACTGAACCGTTTTAAGACTGAGATCAATAAATTTAATATACTTATTTGATGACAATAGCAATTGCTCCTTTGTTTTTTGTGAGGACAAAAAATTAAGGAGCATTTTTACAATTTTATTTTTATAATTTTTGGGTAAAAACAGAATTTAGAGGATTTCTACAGAGCCCATTTTTCATACTAATATATCTAAACTTATTCACTCAAAATGATTTTGATTACAGTTTACTTTAGAGCAAAATTTTTTGAGAAATATATATAAAGTTTGAAAATAAGCCTTTTGCTAGCACTTTCCTTCTTTTTTCTTCTACTCTCCTAAAAGATACAGGAAATATTAATAGTTTAAATTAATAATTAACATGAAAGGCTTTTATATTTTTGTTATAATATCCTTGTATTGTGGTAGGATAATGTGGGGCTGTTTAGTAATTACCCAATTTTCCTGAGATTCTGTCAGGATTATGGAAGCTAAGGTGTTTTTTTAGCTACACTTGAGCCTTTAAATGACCAGCCCTCGTAAATTTGAAAGTACAGCAAATTGTATGAAAGGGGTGGAATCTTAATGAGTCGCCGATCTCCTCCAAAAAGGAGAGGTCAGAAACCAAAATTCGATCACGAAAAAATCGAAGAACTCCTCAGAGCAGGTGAGAAACCTGTTAAAATTATGCTTCTGGTAGGCTGTTCTTATGGGGTTTTACGATATGTACGAAAGAAAATGGGGAGAAAGAAAGTATAAAAAGTATAACTTTGAGATGAAAGTACATTTCTGAAAAGATATTTATTTGTATTCGGTTAAGGTAAGGTCTGTAAGAAATATGTTGTTTTTAATGTATTTTCCTGTTAACCAATTATTACGTTTATTGAATTAATTATTGAGTTGTTGAGGGTGAAAAATATGACTAAAAGAATACTTGCAATCGCTTTTACCTTCTTATTCATAATAGGACATATGTTCAGGCGGTGGAAACATATGCAAAAATCTCCTGTCTGGAGAGGATTTCTAAGCGAATCTATGTGGATAGAGGACTATAGAAATCTATCGCTTTTCAGGAAACTGATTTTCTGGGTGAATTATCCATTCTCTTATGCTAAGTATTTATGGGTTGTTATATGGGATCGTATTGACAGATTATCCTTTAGAGATTCAAAGGCAAGGTATACTAAAATAGGGATGGAATACCAGAGAGCTTATTAAGTGCAATGAACATGGCAAAGTTAAGTTTTGTTTAATAGCCTGACAACCTGCTAGTATCTCTTTCAACTATTTTAATATCTCTTTAAGCTATTTTAATATCTCTTTAAGCTATTTAAATATCTTTTTTAATATTTCTTTTATAGTGACATATCGATTATTTTTTGTTTTTTCTCCACTTTCTCAAAGAAGATATAATAAAGAACAGTAGCCACTATATATAGGATGCATGTCAGGAGGAAGGGAAGGGTATAGAAACCATGAGCCATCATCAGGCCACCTGCATAGGTACTTAGTCCTACAAAGGTGTAGCAGCTCATCCAGATCAGGCTGTTCACAGTTGCCCTTTGATCTTCACTGACTATCTCCATATTGAAACTGCTCAATACTGGATTTGACATATTCATTATAGCTGACCTCATAACAAATCCGAAAGCAGCTATTGCAAGTATGGATGTGGATATAAAGAGCAGGAGGAAAGGTATTGAGGCAAGCTGAACCAGGGCTACAACTTTTACCTTCCCGAGACCTTCTGTAAGTATGGGAACAAACAGTAAGGTAAACATCATCACCAGTTGAGAAAGAGAAAAGATTATGCCTATTTGCTTCGAACTGGCTCCTAATACAATATCAAAATATACATTAAAATAGGGAAGGGCAAGCCCCCATCCCATGCCTATTAGCCCGTTTACAAGAATCAATTTTTGAATCGTCACTGACCTTAAAGTGGAAAAAAGGGTGGAAAATGCGGCTGATCTTTCCACCAGGTTGTTTCTTTTATTATTTATGAATATTAAAGGTAACAGGGAAATTAATACAGCAGCAAGTGACGCATATAATGAAAGCTGGTAAGCAACCGGTCCTATGGGGTTAATGTCGAGGAAACTGATGAATATTTGCGGCAAATTGCCTCCTGCAAAGTTTCCTATCATGACCCCTACAGTGTATAGCAAGTAGTACATCGAAAACAGGTGCATTCTCTCATAGCCCGTAGAGTTCTCAACCATGAATGTGGGTGCTGTAACTATCTTGAGCGATGAGGATACACCATAGACAACGCTGAAAAAAGCCAGCAGGAATTTAGAGGTGGTAGTGTACAGGATTGAAAAGGAAAACAGGAGAAGCAGGCAGGACAACAACAATGTATTCTTTCTGCCTGCCCTATCGCAGAACATGGCTGCAGGTATTGCGAATAGTCCGGTAGATACGGAAACAAGTGAGAGCATAAATCCCAGAAAATCTTCCCGGTATCCAAGCCTCAAGATGTATAGATTGAAAATCACTTCGTAGATTCCCAGACTCAAAGAGATGAGAAATACATATACTAAAAACAAGCATGCATTTCTACTGAAGCCGTTTAGCTTTGCTCTGTACCCGGCAACCGCACTTATGGTTGTATTTAGAACAAGCCTGCTGTTAAGTGATGGGTATTTTCTCATAGTAATTACTCTGAAGAAATATAGAACATAGGGTCTTAGTCGATGTCCTTCTTTTCTCTTGGGTCAAGCAGATCCCTTAATTCGTCTCCCAGGTAATTAAATGCAAGAACCGTAAGCATGATGGCAATCCCCGGGAAAATCATGATGTATGGGGCAGACCGAATGTATGTTTTTCCTTCACTTAGCATGGAACCCCATTCCGGGGTAGGCGGCTGCACACCAAAACCCAGGAAGCTGAGCCCTGCTGCAGACAGTATCACATATCCCATTCCTATAGTTGCCATTACTATGAGGGGAGATATGACATTTGGAATTACATGGCACAGGATCACATGCATATCTCCTGCCCCAAGCCCTTTAGCAGCCTTGATGTAATCCTGTTCTTTAACTGTCATGACAGAACCCCTGGCAAGGCGGGCATAGCCAGCCCAATCCACTGTTATTAGGGCTATGACCAGATTCATGAATCCTGCACCGAAAAGCCCGGCTATACCAAGTGCCAGCAGCAGGCTAGGAAAAGCTAGGAAAGCGTCAACTACCCGCATAACTATCTCATCCGTCCACCCCCCATAATATCCAGACAGAGTACCAATGGCAAGACCTAAAACAAAGGAGGAACTCACTACCAGAAGTCCTACTAATAGCGATACTCTTGCGCCAAAAATTATGCGGCTCAGTATGCAACGGCCAAGATGATCGGTTCCAAACGGGTACTCTCTACACGGCTCTTTAAGCCGGAGTTCAAGATTTACTTTTTCAGGATCGTGGGGAGCTATATATCCTGCAAAAAGTGCTGCAAGTATGAAAAAAATGAGGGTTCCTGCACTGAGGAACAGTCCCAGATTGTTGTTTTTAAGCCTTGCTTTCATATCTGATCTTTGGGTTTAGGTAAGCATAGGATATATCCACTGCAAAATTAACCAGGACAAATATCACAGCAATGAAAAGCGCGCAGCCCTGTATCATGGGGTAATCCTTGCTGAGTATGGATGAAACGATGAGGTTGCCTATCCCTGGCCAGGAAAAGATTGTCTCAACTATGACAGAGCCATTTAGGAGATACCCGAAATTCAGTCCTGCAACCGTTACAACAGGGATGAGTGAGTTCTTTAAAGCATGCTTAAGAATTATTGTATGTTCAGGAACTCCTTTGGCTCTGGCTGCCCGGATGTAATCTTGCTGCATCACGTCCAGCATACTTGCTCTCATCAATCTCATGGTTACAGCTGCATAACTCGTTCCAAGGGTGATGGCAGGCAAAAAAATGTAAGCCAGGCTTCCATCTCCATATCCTGATGAAGGCAAAATCTCCAGGGTAAGCGCGAAGACTATGATCAGGATATAAGCTTGCCAGAAACTGGGCATTGAGACTCCTGTAAGGGCAAAGAACCTGCAGGCAGCATCTACAACTGTTCCTTTTCTCAGGGCTGAGAGAATGCCTAAGGGGATTGCAATGATAAGGGAGACCAGCATACTGGTTACAGCAAGTCTCAGGGTGACTTTAAAGCATCTGAGAATTGCCTCCGAGACATTTTCACCTGTCATGTACGATTCTCCAAGGTCTCCACGGAGGACTTTATCCATCCAGTGAATGTACTGGATATGTACAGGGTTATCAAGCCCCGTTTTAGCCCTGAATTCTTCTACGGCTCTCTGATCGACACCTCCCATGGGATTCATAAGTGCATTTTCTGCCGTATCTCCAGGTGAGATATAGGTTATAGAAAAACTAATCACAGAGACCAAGAAAAGGACAGGGAGAAGAAGTAAAAACCTTCGAGTTATGAACTCTATCACAGGTCATTTCTCCTTTATCATGTCCAAAATTTGTTTCCAGGCTGCTTATTTTTCTGCTTTGATGAAGTAAATCGGATCGGAGGAATCGTGTTTATCAAACAAACTGTCTTTCTCCTTTTCAAATTTACAAAAGTCCTCCATCCGTGTTATGCTGACAGTTCCAAATCCGGAATCCTTAAAGATTTTAGATAAATGCTCAGGTTTTAAACTGAATAAAGGAAGATTTTTTTTAATGGGCTCATACTGCTTTCTGTAAATCTTCATGTAATTTTCTTCCTTCTTTCTTCCGGACAGGCTTTGTTGGTTCCAATCTCCATCTATTGCAATTATTTTTCCGCCATCTTTCAGGACTCTTCTCCATTCCATCAGTGCTTTTCTGGGATCTGGAAGAGTCCAGAGCAGGTATTTATTAACAACTACGTCGAAATATACGTCAGGTAACTGGAGATTTTCCGCATCTCCCTGGAGGAAGTTTATCTTAAGTGATCTTTTTGATGCATTTCTTTTCGCTTTCTCCAGCATGTTATTTGATAGATCAACGGCTGTTACTTCATTTCCCATTTCAGCGAATAATAGTGCCAGAAAACCAGGGCCGGTTCCTATGTCAAGTACTTTCAAGCCTTTCTTTCCCTCTATAGCTTTTAAAAGCATAGCTTTCCAGGCATTGCGTCCTTCTTCAGAATTTTCGATGGCTCCGTTGTTGTAACTCTCACTGCGGTAATCCCAGTAGCTCTGGATAATTCTTTTAGTGTCCATATTCATTCCTCCAGGTAAATGTCTTTGGTCAGGAATGACACTTCATTTGGAAATTGTTTAAATCCGCCAACTTTTGCATTTGCTCCGACTATAGAATTCTGGTAGAACACGAAAAGCTCAGGACAGTCTTCCATTACCTGCATTTGCACACTGTCATAGTATTCTTTTCTCTGTGCCGGATCCATTGTCTGCCTTCCCACTTCAATCCATTCATCTACCTGAGGGTTTGAGTAACCAGTCTTCTGTGCCTCGCTCCCAGTAGACTCGAAATGCTTCGAAAGGATGTAGTCAGGATCTCCAGTAGGAGCTACTCCCCAGGCATAGAGAGAAAGGTCATAGTTTCCGTTAGCCATGTCGGTTTCAATTGCACCACTTTGCAGGATACTGACACTGGTCTTTAGCCCAATTGATTCGAACTGAGATTCGATTACCTCTGCTGCAGGCTTAAGCTGTGGGCGGGTAGTATAAGTCTTTATATTTAACTCAAAGGGTTCTCCATTGTATTCCAGCCAGCCGTCTGCATCAATATCACTAAAACCTGCTTCTGTCAATAATTTTTTAGCTTTCTGCTCATCGCGGGAAACAGCATCTATCTTATCATTAATCGACCATTCCATTACAGATGGGAATATACTCTTTGCAGGGGTTCCTCCTACACCTTCAAGTGCAGAATCCACAATTTGCTGGCGATCAAGGGCACAATTCAGAGCCTGTCTTACTTTTACATCATCAAATGGTGCTTTTTTCGTGTTGATATACAGGAAATATGTTCTTAGCGTTTCTTTGCCGTATACAGTAAAATCAACATTATTGCTTAGCCTCTCCACTTCGGATTGGGGAATACCGCCAGCGATGTCAACCTCATTATTTTCAAGCTTGAAGATTCTGGACATTTCATCAGGTACGAGATATATGATTGCCCCATGGAGCCTGGGAATACCGTTCCAGTAATCTTCGTTCCTTTCCACAACAAGGCTTACATCCCTGGTGAAGCTTTTAAATTTAAAAGGACCTGTCCCAACTGGAGTGGTACTGAGATCTTTCGCACCAGGGCTGACTATTGATGTAACAGGGTCTGTGAGGCTTGCTATGGTAGAAGCGTATGAATATTTTGTTTTTATTGTGACGACATTCTCAGAATCTCTGGTTATGGACTCAATAAAGTCATATTCCCCTTTTCTTGAATTATTAGAGTCCAGCACCCTGTTAAGAGAATATATTACCGCATCTGCATCCACTGGGGTGCCGTCATGGAACTTTACTCCCTCTCTAATATAGATCTTCCATTCTGTATCTGAGATTTGTTCATATTTTTCAGCAAGTTCGGGTTGAAAGTCCATATTTTCATCATAACTGAAGAGGGTTTCATATATCCCGGCTTCTCGCATAGACCAGCCAGTCCATTTTATCGCCGGGTCAAGAGTATCAGTAGGGATAGAAGCATCGGCATATCTCAATATTCCTCCTTGGCTCGATATATTGGTCTGGTTTGCAGAAGCCGTTTTTTCTTCACTATTCTGGTCGATACACAATGATCCCAGGACTATAGCCATGACTATCAGCATGACAAGAACTGTAATTCTATATTTTTTACTCATGTACATAGAACCCTATCCATTTACATTCATTCCTTAATTGTCATTATTCTAAGATCCAGCAACGGGGTCAGGCAACAAGCTGATCACTGGTAGCATCCGTTTTACCTGCGTACCCGTCCTGATGAGACTGCTGAGTACTTTTTTCAAGTACATGATGACATGCAACAAGTTGATGTTCCAGCTCTTTCAATTCTGGAGTTTTTGTGAGGCAGATTTCCGACCTGAAGAGACATTCCTGATAATACGGACAGGTAGTTCTCAAAGTCTTTTTGATTTCACTGACATTAACCTCCGGATCAGCTTCTTCTGCCAGCAACAATTGTGTGTAGGGGTGTAGAGGGGAGTGAAAGATGTCTTCTATTTTTCCAGTTTCCACAATCTTTCCCCTATACATCACAGCTACTCTGTCGCACATATGTTTGATCAGCTCAAGATCGTGCGAGATGAACAGCATAGTAAGGGCGTACTTTTCTTTCAGGTGTCTTAGCAGGTTCAATATCTGTGCCTGTACCGAGATATCCAGGGAGGCGGTTGGCTCATCGGCAACAATAAAAACAGGTTTAAGAGCAAGCACTCTTGCGATAACTGCTCTCTGGTTCTGGCCTCCACTGAGCTGGTAGGGAAAGCGGTTGATATGTTCGGGACTCAGCCCAACCTGCCTGATAAGTTCAAAGACCCTGATTTTAACCGCCTCCCGATTGTTTCCCTTAAGTTTTAGCGGTTCAGCTATGCTCTGCCCTATTGTCATTTTGGGATCAAGGGAAGAGTCAGGATCCTGAAATATCATCTGCATGCAGGGACGGATGTTATTCAGAGTCTTATTATCAAGCGCGGTCAGTTCTATTCCATTAAAAATAACTTTTCCTGCTGTTGGTTCCATAAGCCTGAGGATACACTGCCCCAAAGTAGATTTTCCACTCCCGCTTTCCCCTACAATGCCCAGAGTCTCTCCTTTTTCTATGTGAAAGGATACGTCATCCACTGCTTTGATTCTGGTTCTGGGAAGGAAGCCGGAAGTAAATGTTTTTTTAAGGCCCTTTACCTCAAGCATAGAGAAAACACCTCATAGCCCTACCGTTTTTTTCGAGCATGAGAGGGTGTTCGGTTTTACACCTATCACTGCAATAACTGCAACGAGGATGGAATCTGCATCCCTTGGGAGGATCGATTAAAGAAGGGCTGCTGCCTTTTATTGGTTTAAGCCCCCTTGCAGGGAGAGAGTTAAAAAAACCTCTTGTATAGGGATGCAGTGGGTTTTTAAATATCGATGCTGCAGGTGCAATCTCCACTAATTCTCCTGCATACATCACAGCAACCCTATTGCATACTTTCTCTGCAACCTCCAGGTCATGGGTGATGATTAACATCGTCTTTTTTTCAGAGATATCTCTTAAAAGTTTAACTATTTTCCTTTTCACAGTTATATCCAGACCCTTTGTTGGTTCATCGGCAATGATAAATCGCGGTTCGCTGGCAATACCCATGGCTATTACTGCCCGCTCTTTCATCCCTCCGCTATACTGATGAGGGTAGTCTTTTGCTCTCTTCCGGGGCTCTTTTATCTTTACGAGCCCCAGAAGTTTCTCTGCCATCTCGATAGCCAGGCTGCCTTTTACTTTTTTATGTAACATTATAGGCTCAGCTATCTGAGAGCCGACTGTCAGTCCTGGATTAAGAGAGCTTCCAGGGTTCTGGAGGATCACGCCAATTTCTTTGCCCCTGAGTTTTCTCATGGCGTCTTTTTCAATCGAATACAGGTTCTTTCCACAGTAGAGAATCTCCCCTTTGAGAATAACATCTTCCTGCAGTAACCTCATGACAGAAAGTCCAAGTACACTTTTGCCACAGCCTGATTCCCCGATAAGTCCTAAAACTTCATTCACTTTTATGGAAAGATCTACCCCATTTACTGCCCTGACCAGACCGTCGTCAGTGGGAAAATCCACGTATAAACTGGAAATTGTGAGTAAATTCAATAAAAATCACTCTCTCTTATTAATTTGGAGATAAAGCAACGATCCCGAATTTGCTGGAGTAGTTTTTTCATAACAAATACTTTCAATATTTTATTTTTAAAACATTATATCATATGAATAATAAATTTAATAAAACTAAATATTAATAATCTCTAAATTTTTATGCTGGAAATAAACATAAAACATGATCGTTATAAAACTTTCGAATTTATCCTGTATGTAAAAGTAATAATATTGGTTCATTTTCATTGTAAAAATGTGAGGATAGGAGCAACAATAATGCTTCTTTTAAGATATACCTTTTAGATACATTTTTTAAATTATGGTTTTTTTTCCCATTGTTTCCTGCAAATTTATTTTTAATCTTGTCTTTCTTTTTTCTATTTTTATCTATTCTTACGGATTTTATTATCCAATTCAAATTAGTGTTAAAAAAAGTTAATATTTTATACTTTTATAGGATATAGTGTTACGTTTAATAGGATATTTATTCGCACACTTGATCATTTTAATTAATTTGCCCTTAAGCAAATAATTTTCTTAACTCATCCTGTGGGTGAACATATGGAAATTAAAGAAATGATTAGAGATTACTGGGATTACCGCAGTGAGATTTATAGCACTGGCATTGTAGAATACTCAGAAGAGGAGCGCACTGCCTGGAAAAACATGCTTTCATCAGCATTAAACCGAAGAGAACAGCTCGAAATTCTCGATGTCGGTACAGGTCCAGGTCAACTTGCTTTGATGTTCGCAGAGATGGGACATCGGGTAACTGCTGTTGACCTTTCAACCAATATGCTTGACAAAGCTAGAAAAAATGCCTTGAAGAGGTCTCTGGACATAAATTTCATTCAGGGAGACGCAGAGGATCTGCAGTTTCCGGACATGCAATTTGACGTAGTATCCAGCAAATTTCTCCTGTGGACGCTTCCTGACCCGCAAAAAGCTCTGTCCGAGTGGGGACGGGTGTTGAAGAAAGACGGTATGGTCATTGCCATCGACGGCGACTGGTTCAACTCAGGGATATTCCTGAGATCGATCCGTACAGTATCGGATTGCATACGCTCCATAAAGGAAAGAAAACACCAAAATCCCTTTAAGCAACACTATAACCTGATTAAAAACGACCTGCCTCTTTATAGCTTGAAACCTGATCGGGTATTCAGGTTCTTAAACGATGCAGGTTTTGAGAAGATTAATATTGAGCGTATGGATTCCCTCTGCCGTTCAGCCAGGAAAAAAGGGAGCCTTCTGGATAAGCTCGACTATGCTCATCCTATTTATTTTATAAAGGCTGTTAAAAGATAATCATTATAACTTTCTTACAAGGGAATTAGTTTTTAAATTGTTAAAAAATAAACTGTCAGAAATCTTAAGAAATACCGTCCAATTCTTTTCTTCGAACAGCCGGGTTCCACCAGACCACAGCTGACCGGTATTTTCTAACACAGGGTCCTTCCCCGGAATCTCTATATAACTCATCTCGAATTATTTCTTCAACCTCAGGTGTTACCTCTGTATAGATTGAGTAAAAAACTCTGTACATTCTAAGCATATTCTCGAGTTTTCTCGCACTTGTATAATTTATAAGCCTGACATGGGGAACTCTTCCATGCATGTAGAGGAGGTTATAGATCAAAGGGTACTCCGGGTACTGGGGATAAGGCACATTGCCCATAATCTTCTTCCAGAGTTCTGTTTCAAAAGTCTGCCCTGTGCTGACCCCACCAACCACACAGCAGTGACCACGTGTTACCTCTTCCATCCGATTGATTTGAGTCATAATATCGCGGAACATCCAGATGACGGTTGATGAGATAGTAAGATCATATCGACCTCGGAGATCTTCAATATTCACATCCTGCCAGATTTTAGGGATAATATCATAGTTTTTCACTCCGGCTTCCGCAGCATTTTGAGAAATCATACGCCTCATACCTTCTGCAGGCTCAACAGCAGTTATATGATCAACCTTGCGTGCAAAAGGTATTACAAATGTTCCCGGACCTGCACCAACCTCGAGTACCCTTGAATCAGGAGAAACGACCTCATGGAGGGCAAGAGTAGAGCATACTAACTCTCCGAACTCGTAATTATTTGTCCGCCTTGATTCTGAGTAATCCTCTGCTCTTTCACTCCAGTCATCTATTTCGTAATCTCTTAGCATTATTCTCGATCGGGCATCGTAGCTGTCTTCCCAGAGCCTTACCCAGTCTACAGGAGCTGTCAGAGAGTCCAAAGTCACGCTACCTTCCACCACAGCACACCCATCCTGCCGCTAACTTTATACATACTTTCTATAGCGTGATCTTGCACATGCTCCCGAATAATCTCATAATCCTTAGAATCCAGTGGTCGGTATTTCTCGACAAGTTTCTCAACCGAAGATACTGCCGAGGCAATCGATCGCGTGAGAGTGTAATCGATAACATCAACATTAGGATACACTCCGGAATTATTGAGAAGGTTGAATATTGTGATGAACTGATCAAACTCACCCTCATAGATCCCAAGACTTTCCATTAATTTGCTGGTCTCTGAAGGAGCTTCGAATCCATGAGCAAGACAGCAGTACCCCCTGGATACTGCTTCCATGCGTCGAACCTGCGAGAGAATATCCGGAAATTGCCAGAGTGCGTGGCAGCATATGACTAAATCGTAGCTTTTTGCATGCGCTGCCTCATCCACTTCCTGCCAGGTCTGTGGTATTATATCAATATTAGTAATTCCTCTTCTCTGTGCATATGACAGCAGCGCTTTTGCCATCTTCTCTGCAGGCTCAACAGCGGTTGCCCTGCATACCTGCTCTGCAAAAGGGATTGTTATTGCTCCAGGTCCAGACGCAATATCTAAAATATGCCACTCCTTCTGCAGTAATCCTTCCCGTTCAAACAGGCTGAGGATATTCCTACCGTGATTGCAATCACTTGCCATTACCATATCGGAATAGTCCTCAGCCCGTCTGTTCCAGTAATTTGTGGTAGAAAGCCTGCTCATCTCATCGATGCCTGCAGCCCATGCTGTCTCCCAATCTATTTCTGTAATCATATTATTTCCTCGAAAATAATAAGTAATCAATGATTAGTATTAACATATAATAATTTATCTACTTAATGTAGTGAAAAATAAGAAAAATAGTTTAACTAATAATAAAAATATTCTATAATTCTCATATAAAACGATAGCAGATGCAGGAAGCTGATCATAAATTTTGATGTTCAGTAGTTTTATATGAATTTTCTAACTCAAGCATAGTTGTTCAGACTACTTATAGAATTAACGATCAGTAAATATATCAATAAATTTAAATTGCTTTAATGGGATAGTAGGAGTAGAGCTTCCAGAAAAAGGGCAAAAACATAGTTAGAAAGAAAGTTCTTGAATTCCTTCAAGTAATTAGAATTACTCCCCTGAGGAAAGAATAGATGCCCTTATTATTCATTAAGTAGGTGAATATTTCGACATTTACTTGTTGCTCTGAAAATGTTAGTGTTAAGTCATAATAATTTATATTTTTATTGTAATAAAATATAAGAAAAAAAATATATGTAATATTAACATACACCCTTAATTGTCATAAAAAAGATAAGTAGATGTCGAAAAATGACCACGATTCTAGACGTCCAGCAGTTGCATGTGCATTTTCCCGTTTCAAGTACAATCATTCGGGCCGTAAATGGAGTTGATATTACCATTAAACAGTCCGAGACACTCGCAGTCATTGGAGAAAGCGGAAGTGGAAAATCGATATTGGGACTGGCAATACTCGGGCTGCTACCTGCAAACTGCACGGCAAATGGAATTATACAATATCGCGGGGATAATCTCCTAACCCTTCCTGAAAGTGAACTTGAAACAATCCGCGGCAGAGAGATTGCATGGGTTCCGCAGAACCCCGCAGGAGCAATGAATCCTTTAATGACTGTGGGGAACCAGATAGGAGAACCAATCTCTCTCCATATAGAAAAAGACAAAAACAAAGTTAGAAAAAAGGTTCTTGAACTCTTACAATTCATTAAAATAACTCCTCCTGAGGAAAGAATAGATTCCTATCCTTATTCATTCAGTGGCGGAATGCTTCAACGCTCACTTGTAGCTATGGGAATTGCAGGACGTCCAGAGATACTCATCGCAGATGAGCCTACCAAAGGTATAGATGTAATGAATAAGCAGGCTATTCTCTCCTTTTTTCAGACTTTACATGAGGAAGGAATTACTCTTGTTATCATCACGCATGATCTCTTATTTGCCCGAAATATCGCGGACAGGATTGCAGTAATGTACTGCGGGAGAATCATAGAAATAAGGAGAAAACAGGAATTTTTTAACGAGCCTCTGCATCCTTACTCCAGAGGGCTTCTCCGCTCTCTTCCTGAGAACGGTCTTTACCCTATACCATCCGGAACAGAAGAAATTGGCGATGATGGAGGTTGTAAATTCCGGTCTCGATGTACATGTGCAACAGAAAGGTGCAGGGAAGAGCCACAGCTAATTACTCTTTTGGAAGGATCGGCTGTCAGGTGCTGGTTGTATGATTGAAGGGAGAGGTCTGACCAAGATATTCACTCCAGTCTCTGGAAAAAACCGGATTGTTGCTGTTGACAATGTGAATATAAGGATAAAAGCCGGAGAAACACTTACTCTTGTAGGGGAAAGCGGATGTGGAAAGTCCACCCTCTCAAGACTGCTCCTTCTGCTTATTCCTCCGACGCGGGGAGAAATATTTTTTGAAGGTCAGAGGCTTACGGGACTGAAAGAAAAAGATCTCCGCCCTATTCGAAAAAAAATTCAGATTGTGCCGCAGCAACCGGAAAGCTCCCTGAACCCCAGGTGGAAAATAGCTGATTCCATCTGCGAACCCTTTCGCATCCATCCGGAAACGTTAAGTGGCAGACAGATAGAAGAAGAGCTGAAGAGGCTTCTTAAACTTGTCGGGCTTGAACCTGAGCAGGCAACCCGATATCCTCACCAGCTCAGCGGCGGAGAACTACAGCGCGCTGTTATTGCTCGGGCTATCGCACTGAAACCTGCACTTCTGATTTGTGACGAACCGACTTCAATGCTCGATGTGTCCACGCAAGCATCTATTGTACATCTCCTAAAAACACTCCAGCAAAACCTTGGATGTGCCCTTCTCTTTATTACTCACGACCAGGGGCTTGCACGTGTTATTGGAGATCGGACAGCTGTAATGTTTGCAGGGCAGATAGTAGAAGAGGGGTACGGTGTCTTTGACAGACCGTACCACCCATTTACCCGCAAAATCACATCACCCTACTATTCAGGCTCCTTATCAGCACTTGAACCTCAAGGAACAAAGGTTCCAGGTTCATGTGTATATTATCAATTCTGCCCGGAAAGGACAGAAAAATGCCTGCATCGCCCTGAAATACGGGAATACAAAGACAGAAGGGTGTGCTGCCATAACGTTTCACCATCTTAATGATCGTTCATTTCCAAAATATTATCTGTGAGTTTTGGCAGGCGATCGCCTGTTTAGAAGCTTACTCCAACAAATTACCCATCTCAACAAATTACCCAAAATTTTAGTGATTACTTAATACTTCCTTTATGCGTAAACTTTGCTGAATTGATGTTTATACATAATAGTATCAGACGTGATTGATAAGTATGAAAAGAAAGGAAGGAATTCTCTTTATTTTGCTAGCTCTCGTTGTACTGGGGGCAGGCTGTACAGATAAAGAACAAAATGAAGAAACTCAAATACTATCTATCTCGGGTCAGTGGAGTCTTAATAACATTGATCCTCACCAGTCAGGCTATATACCCCAGAGGCTTGGATACGTAGAAACCCTCGTAGGAGTTGACTATGAGGGAAAAATAATCCCGTGCCTTGCAAGCTCATGGGAAGTTTCAAATGATGGAAAAAAATGGACATTCACACTGAGAGATGGTGTTCGATTCCATGACGGAACGCCTCTAACAGCTGAGATAATGAAAAATTCTCTAGAAAGATCCTTTGTTAAGTCAGCAGCAATATTCGGAAAAATTCCAGTAACATCAATTGAGACTCCGGATAACCAGACATTAGTAATAAACCTTAATTCAACCTTCCCCGCACTTCCTGCTTACCTCTCTAGAGGGGAGAGTGCTGCTCTTGCTCCCGGATCTTATGATGGTAATAACAATTTGATAAAACCCATAGGGACCGGACCTTTTATCTTTGAATCCTGGAAACCGGAAGAAGAGGTTATTCTGATCAAAAATCCTGATTACTGGGGGCAGGTTGCTTCAGTTGATAAAGTAATATACCGGATAACTCCTGAGGAACTTACAAGAAAGATGCTTCTTGACAGCAAAGATATTCAGATAGCAATGATTCTTTCACCTGAGATTGCTGAAAAATATACGGAAGATTCCAATTACAATGTTCTGCAGCAATCAGTTGCTCGTGTGAGAATGATAGCGTTTAACGCAGAAAAAGAACCTTTTAATGATAAAAGAGTGCGGCAGGCTGTTAACTATGCTATTGACAGGGAAGCAATAGTGAATTATGTCCTGCATGGATACGGAAGCAATGCAGCAGGGCTTTTCCCACCGGAGTTTTACTGGGCAAATAAGGACATTGCTCCGTATACTTATGACATAGAGAAAGCAAAGACCCTGCTTAATGAAGCAGGATGGACTGACTCAAATGGAGATGGTATACTTGATAAAAATGGCAAGCCTCTGACGCTCACATTTATCACCTATCCTGAGAGAGCAGAATTGCCGCCGATAGCTGAGGTAATTCAACAACAGCTTGAGAAAGTAGGTATAAAAACAGAACTTATGGTTCTCAATTACGATGCTGCAAACTCTCTTAGAAACAAGGGTGAGTTTGACATGTTCCTTATAGGAAGAGGACTGCTTTTCGTACCTGACCCTGACGAGATAATGATGACAGACTACCACTCAAGTGGCACATTAATTGACGGCTCCGGAGCATATCGATGGCACAACGACACTGTAGATAAGCTGATAGAACAGGCAAGAGCTACGTCTGACGAAGCTGTCAGAAAAGAATTTTATGATGAGATCCAGGCAATTATCGTCGAAGAAGCGCCGGTTGCATATCTTAATTATTATGTTAATATCGACGTCACAACCTCGAACATAAAGGGATATCGTCTCCATCCTACAGAGTATTCTCTTGATCTTCAGAATGTTTCTATTGCCTGATATGAGTATTTAACCCAATATACTTTCATTTAAAAGAGTTTGGGTAAGAATGATGCGCGCGATTATACTAAACCGTCTGTTTCAAATGATACAGGTTATGATTGGAATTTCTCTTATTACTTTTACAGTAATTTCCCTTTCGCCAGGAGATCCGGCTGAAATCACACTCAGAGCTACTCTTGGTACCGAGAGTCCACCTAAAGAGGCAGTAGCCAAACTTCATGAAGAGATGGGGCTTGACGATCCCTGGCATATCCGCTATCTAAAATGGGCTTCAAGGATTGTACATGGAGACCTGGGATATTCCTATCAGACGAAAAGAAGCACTCTCGATGAAATTGCACATGCTCTGCCTGTAACCTTCTGTCTTGCCTCATTTTCAATGCTGTTCTCGGCTGTCATAGCTATTCCGCTTGGAATTGCAGCGGCATTGAAGCAAAACGGGCTTGTGGACCACCTGTGCAGGCTTGGATCTGTAGTCTGTCTCTCTAGCCCTGAGTATTTTGTTGCTATGATCTTTATGCTCATTGGTGGTGTATATCTGGGGATTCTTCCGGTTGCAGGAGCAGGAGGAATAGAGCATTTCATCCTCCCCTCACTGGCTCTCTCAGTCAGCCTTATTTCAGTAACAATGCGTATCATGCGGACAAGCATGGTTGAAACGCTTGAGCAGGATTATATAAGAACAGCCCGTGCAAAAGGACTTAGCCGTAAAATAGTCATTCAGCGGCATGCTTTAAAGAATGCACTCCTCCCTGTCCTTATATATATGGGCACCCAGTTCGGATGGATCTTCGGAGGGGCGGTTATGATTGAAAGCATTTTTGCACTCCCAGGACTTGGGAGGCTCCTTGTGAACTCGGTTTCCTCAATGGACATTATGGTAGTTCAGGGTTGTATGCTTACCTTTGCGGTGATCATAGTGCTTATTAATCTTTTCGTCGACCTTGTTCATCTTTATCTTGATCCATCAATCAGGTCTCAGGAAGAATGATATATGGAACACTCATATTTTGATGAAAAGCTGGTATTTTCCGGAATGTACAGAGTATGGGGAGTTTTGCGGAGCAACATAATGCTTACAATTGGAATTTTATTATTTGTTCTCATTTCCATGATGGCCGTAATGGCTCCAGTGATCTCTCCACATGAGCCTGCAGAGATACACTTTGAAGAACGGTTATCTCCTCCGTCAGCGTCTTTTCCTCTCGGAACCGATCAGTTTGGAAGGTGTATTTTCAGCCGTATAGTGTACGGTGCACAGACTTCGCTCTTCATTGCAATCATTTCGACTCTGATCACAGTGTCTGCAGGAATTCTCATAGGGATGTATGCAGGTTATTTCAGCAGATGCGATGCCTTCCTGATGCGATTGACGGACATCATGCTTGCTTTCCCAAGTATAGTTCTTGCGATTGCGATTGTGGGAGTTATAGGCCCAACTCCTGCAGGAATTATTCTTTCTCTTTCCATTTCGGGTTGGGCAAAGTACGCACGAATGATCCGAGGATCTACTCTTTCGCTAAAAAATGGTGGATTCGTTGAAGCAGCCAGGGCACTTGGCGCTTCTGAGAAATACATTCTTTTCCACCATATTCTTCCCAACAGCTATGGACCTATCATAGAGGTCGCAACACTTGGACTGGGATCCAAGATTATTGCAATCTCCGGGCTTGGATTTCTAGGGCTTGGAATCCAGCCTCCCACCCCGGAACTGGGGACAATATTGAAGGATGGACTCGTATATCTACAGACTGCTCCGATGATGTCTTTATCTGCAGGTGGCATGATCATGCTGTTTGTCCTTGCTGTAAATCTTATCGGTTCCGAACTGAGATCCATTACTGATCCCAGATCTAACACAATAGAACTTTAATTCGCAGATATAATTGAGCTTTAATTAGCAGGCAAAAGAAGTTAAAAAGAAATTTTCGGCTCAAAGATGTCGATCTTTACTTCCATTGGGAAACATGATCATATAAATTTGGTATTAAGCCATTTCTGGAACTGAACCCAGATAATAAAAATAGAGTTCTATGTATTACCTTGATAGAGAATGTATATTTTAGAAATTATTTGTTTTTCTGTCTGTCCTACACATCGAATAATTAGATAGTAGGGCTCATGTTCACAGAAGCCCGGTCTTTATCTAATACTTCATCTAATACTTCATTTGCTGGCCGAAGAATTATAAACAAACTCTTTATTCGGCCTTAATGCGCTTGATGGTTGTAGGACGCTCTTTTACCAGGATTCTGTGCCCGCAGTAGGGACATCTTATGCCTGTGTACTCGTAGTCGATTTCCACTTTCTGCTTACATCGAGTGCATTTGTAACCCATACAACCACAACCTTACAGATTTACTTTGCCTCAGCAACATTCTTCATGGTGCGCAGAAGAGTCTGACCTACACTGGTATACGGAATATAGGTTCCGCCAGCGAAGGTGTGCCCGCACTTGCTGCACTTCCAGATACCGGTTCCGATCCTTTTAACAGTCGGGCGAGCGCATTTTGCACATACATGCGGGGCTCGCATGCGTTCTTCCAGGTCTGCAACAAGCTTCCTGTCCTTTCTTCCATATCTGGAGCCAAATCTGCCTGCTGATCTGGAAATTCTTCCTTTCTTAGTAAACTTTTTTGCCATCGTTAATAACTCCTTAAAATGTAAACGTTTAATCCGAAACGACTCAATCTGAACCTGCTGGCCCACGGGTCAGGTCCCTGAGACCCAGCTTCTTAGATTCCATTACCACTTATTGCCGTGTACTTAGACCGTAATACTGGCATTTCATATTTATATTTAATTAATCTTACCTGAACCATTCCGGCTAAATCATTCCTGTCTTATCAGGCCCTCCAGGTAAAGTTCCCTGAGTTCGGCTGCCTTTTCGCGCGCTACCTCGATTGCTTCCAGCACCTCAGCCTCGGTTAAAGGAGCAGAGCCCATTTTCTGCATGCCTGCAATGGCTCCATCCGAACCTGAGACAACAGTCAGTTTTGTCTCACAAACGGCTTCCTCATCCAGAGAAGGGTCCACCATGAGCTTTGAGCCTATCTTGGCAAGAGTCACGCCCACTGGAAGTTCTTTCATCGCAAGGGGCACATTCGGCCCGATTCCCTGCTGCTCGTTTGGGACAGTAGTGGTCATAAGAGCCGCAATAGCAGCGAGACAGGATGCATCAATGAGATTTCCATCGTCATTGAGGACGTGGACATCTATAAAGACGATCCAGACGGATTCTCCAACGGTTATGCAAAGCTTCTTTATATCAATTGCGCCTGATTCCCGGATTCCCCTGTCTACAACCCTTGCCATTTCGATTGCTTCTTCTCTAGGTGGACCCGGCTCAAACTCGGGGGAAGCAATAGGATTGAGTTCCAGGTTGGTAATAATCACGCCTTCGTCCTGAGAATCCGGAAAAGGAGTTCCTGTCTGAAGCTTGACCCCTACAAGCACCTGGGTATTTCCCAATGTCACTTTTGCCGAACCCTCAGCTTTTGAGATAACATTCGTCTCGAGCTTGATATCCCTGAAATCTTTAAACCTGCGCCCGTCCTGGCGTTTTCCCTTAATCATAAGGTTGTAAATGTAGTCCTTCTTAAGTGTGGCAATAATTTCACTCATAGTTTTCACCTCTGCTTCCAGATTCAGAGGGGTCCTTCACTACCTTCCAGGGCCCTTTGCACTCCTCTTCTACGGGCACTTCTTCGGCTTCTACTGCTTTTTCCCTGGATTCGGTTTCAGGCTCGATCTCTGGTTCGGATTCAAAAGTTTCTTCTGAAACAGCCTTTTCAATCCCGGCTTCTTCCTCAATCTCAGGTTTTTCTTCAATCTCAGGTTTTTCCTCAATCTCAGCTTCTTCTTCAATCTCAACTTCTTTCTCAATCTCAGCTTCTTCCTCATTCTCAGGTTTTTCCTCAATCTCAGCTTCTTCTTCAGCAAATTCCTCGGTCTCAGGCTCGAATTCTGTTTTTTCAGAAACAGTTTCTTCGGGACAAAGTTTTCCGGTCTCCAGAGATTCGGAAACTTCCTCATAAGAAGCCTCAAGAGCAGCTTTAAACTTAGCTTCATCTTCAAAAGCTTTATCTTCAGCTTCTTCTTCGATTTCTGTTTCAATTACTTCTTCTATAGCTTCCGCTTCTATTACTTCGGCCTCAGCCTCTTTAATGATCTCTTCGAGTTTTTCGCACTCGGGAGCTTCTTCCTCAACAGCACAGGCTTCAACCGTTTCCTCGGAAAGCTCTTCCTCAAACTCCTCGGCTTCCTCAATAATTTCTTCTACAGCCGCTGCTTCCGGAGCGTATTCAAGAGAAGGTTCAGCTTCCACGGCTTCAATTTCAGCCTCTTCTGTTTCTTCTTCAGGCTCTACGATAGGAGTTTCAAACTTCTTTCTCAGGACTGTCCGCTGGATTTCAAGAATTTCTTTGCAGCCCTTCTTTACAAGTTCAAGACCTTTCCTGATTTCTTCGGGAGTGAGATGTCCGTCCATCTGGAGCAGGGTAATATCTCCATCCTGGGTCATTGCAACAGGAAAATCCGCCTCACCATAATTATCCTCTTCCTTGTTAAGGTCAAGTACTATCTGCCCGTCAACTTTTCCAAAAGCACAGGAAGTTATCAGGCCCTTCATGGGAATGCCTGCATCGGCAAGAGCTATGCTTGAGGCATTGATTGCTGCTGTCCTTGTTCCCGCATCAGCCTGAAGCACCTCCACAAAAATATCAATTGCAGTCTTCGGGAAGAGCTCTGTCATAATTACCGGTTCAAAAGCTTCCCTGGAAACTTTTGAGATTTCAATGCTCCGTCTGCTTGGTCCGGGTCTTGCACGGTCTTCCACGGAAAAAGAAGCCATATTATATCTGTAACGGATAACTGCAGTATCTGAACGCTGTGAACGGCGGGGGTGAGCTTCTCTCGGGCCGAATACACCTACGAGAATTTTATTTTTCCCCCATTCAAGATAACATGAACCGTCGGCTCTAGAGAGTACGCCGATCTCAATTTTCATGGGCCTGATCTCATCCGCACGCCTCCCATCAAGGCGCAGCCCATCGTCAGTGATTAATTTTTCAGGTTTATCACTCATACTTTAATCTCCAAAAAACTCCTAAAACAACTACTTTACAGAAGCTTTCCTAAAATCCCTCATAATATCCGGAACTCAGTTCTTTGGATCCAGCAACACATCGATCTTCCTGTAAATTTCTTCGGAATGATCTTCTTTAGGCAGCTTTACCTCTTCCTTTCCGCTTTTAAAAAACTTAGCGGGTTTAGATTCTTTCTGTTTGCTCCTTTCATTTTTCAAGAAGTTATAGACCCGATCTGTCAATCCGGAACGCTGGGCTTCGGCTTCAATCTTCCTGAGAGCCCTGCTTAAAAGCTCCACATCGTCGTCCTTTCCATCGATCCATATTCTACCGTTCTGTCCAACAAAAATGCTGCAGTTTGTCTCTTTCTTCAGCATTGAGATCATGGAACCGCCATGTCCGATCACACGTGGGACTTTTACAGGCTCAATTTCGACAATATGGCCTGTTTTAAGTTTATGGAAGTTTGAATCCCGGAGGGCAAGCTCGACTTTCATAGAACTGTCTACATCTTTTACTCTGAGAATTATAGAGTCGCCTACGTCCAGAACTTCGGACATTTCTTGGGATTGTATTCTTCTAGGATACTCGGATACATGGAACAGGCCGTCATAAGGAGAAGCAATATCCATTATCCAGTTGGATGGCGTAACCGCAATAACGACCCCGATCACCACATCATTCACGGAAGGGATATAGGCTCCCGCAAGAGGGATCACTCCAACTTTATCCTCTTTGAGATTTTCAATACCGCAAAACAAAGAATAGATCTTGTCGTTCTTGACATAAGTCCCGTATCCGGCTTTTTTAGAATTTTCGGATAGCAGGTCACCAGGGATCACTATTTTTTTATCCATCCAACATCCTCTTATAAAAGTTTAGTTTGAGCCTCTCCCTTTGTAAGATGATTTATAAGAGCGTAAAAATCAGTCTGGACTCCTGCAGGAATTCTTACAACGGCAATCCAGGAGCCATCATGCTGCCATTCTTCTTTTGTAATGCTTCCGACTCTGGAAATCTCTCCGTATGCTTTAGGAGCATACTCGGGAGGGATTTTCACAGCAATATTGATCTCCTCAAAGCGTATAGGTATAAGCGGGCGAATGGCTTTCATTGTAATATTGACCAGCTGATCCACGCTTTTTAAGGGGTCTATATGCACCTTTGCTTCTTCCATCGCCCTTTCGATCCGAGCGGGGGGATGCGGTGCTTTTGTCTGGGGGTTTATAGCATTTCTGGAAATGGTATAGATAACTTTTCTCTTTTTTTCTTCAAGCATGCGTTTTCTCTGATCAGCAGTGAGCTGAAGCTCCCCGCTTTTCAGAATCATGGCAGCAATTTTTAAAGGATCGGTCGTCTCAAAAGCATTGACAATATCGGACTCTGCTGCTCGATCTCCTCGGTTTGCATCTTCGAAGATAGTTTCAACCGCCAGGATATCTTCAAGGTTTATGTCTTCACCTCGTTTGTAGGCCAGAGCCCCTTCGGGCTCGACCAGGACCTCGAAGTGTTTGTTGCCTCTCTTGAGCCGTGCAGTCACTGCCTCGTCCAGGGACACCATTTTCGAATACCTTCTCCAAAACATTATTTGAGAATCCGAAGATTCTCTGATTACTCACTCTCAAATATTATATAGATTTTATTCTTTGCGCTCAGTTTCGCGGTATTTCGCAAGGATTTGCTGAACATAATTCTCAACTTCTTCAGGAACTAATTTCCTGAATTTCTTATCCTGAAGCGACACAACACCGACCTCAAGGGTAGATGCATCAAACTTGCCTTCAGCAGCCCTATAGAGCGCATCCATGCCAAGAAGGATAGCTGCATCCATGTTCATATTTTCCCTGTACTCAGCTTCAAAGACCTCAACGACCGCATTTCTGCCTGCTCCGATAGCTGTTGCCTTGTATTCAAGGAGCGCTCCGCTCGGGTCAGTTTCAAAGAGTCTGGGCAGATTGTCATCCACGCCTGCAATCAGAAGTGCAGTCCCATACGGGCGAACTCCGCCGTACTGAGTGTAAGTTTGCTTGTGGTCGCAGATTTTCTTGGAGATAACCTCCACACCTATGGGCTCGTCATAAGAAACCCTGTTGATCTGCGCTTCTACACGGGCTCTGTCAACAAGGGAGCGGGCATCCGCTACAAGCCCTGAGGTTGCGGCCCCTATGTGGTCGTCAATCTGGAAAATTTTCTCAATTGACTCAGCTTCCACAAGCCTGCTTGTTATTCGCTTGTCAACCAGCAGCACTACCCCATCGGCTGCCTTGATCCCCACGGCTGTTGTTCCCCTTTTGACCGCTTCGCGGGCATACTCTACCTGAAAAAGTCTTCCATCAGGGCTGAAAACAGTAATTGCCCTGTCATAGCCCATCTGTGGTGCCATCTGCATATTCCGTATCTCCCTTAATTTCTATTTTGTATCGTTTTCATCTTCCCGGTAAGAAACCGGTCTTTCTTCCTTTAAGTATCTCCTATCCGCAGGCTCGTCAGCTAAATCACCGCCTTCCCCAAAAAGGCTTTGGTCAGTGATTTGAACTGCTGTGCGAATATCCCGAAAATTCAGGACTGAAAGACTGAAAGTCCCCGACCCATTGTTCAGGTAAGGAAACCGACTTTTGATTTCCTATAACGTATTTCTACCTTATTAGAGTTTTTAACCTTCCATTCGGAACTTTCAGTTCTGAAAGAAATTTTCGGACGAAACCTGCGGAAAATACCCCAGTTGCAGGAATTCAAAGGCATTTCTACCCTGCAAAGTATGTTTCCTGATCTGGATACGCACACTTTAATAGCCTTTTTTAAGTTTTTAAGTCCAATTCCAATGTTAACTAAGTTCGCTAATAAAGTGTATTTACTCGGTTATAATGCTTGTGAAACTCCGAGTTTTTCAGCGTTTAAAGCCGGATTTTGAAATCTTTATAGAAAGACTCTAACTTCCACAACATCATTCTATTCGGGTTTCTATCTACTTTCCAATCAGACCTGCAGGCGTCCGGATTTGGCTTTCTTGCCAACTGCTTTCCTATCAATCAGTCCTGCCAATCAATATTATACCTGTTACAACTAATATACTCATTAATATAGTCATTCATTATAGTATATATTAAACAGCATCCCGATAGTTCATTAAATAGTTTTCTACTGTCTCAAGACCGAAATTTTCCAAGCCTGACATAAAAATCAGTGACTCCGAAGTTTACTTAATCTGGCTTTCCTGAATTCTGCCTGGCCTATTATTCTTCAACCCTTCTGGATTTCATTCTGATTTCAGGCTTAAAAACCGTATGATTTTGAAGAAATTTTTCGGTTGCTTTTTTAACCGTGCCCGATGTCCCAAGTACGTGCAAAGTCGCCCTCTTTCCGCCAACCCTGGTAAGAGTTGCCAGGGAAGCCCTTGTTTCTTTCACTTTAGTGTGAGAGCACTGGATAATGCCTTTCCAGTCTTCGAACCCTAGTACCCTGATATCACATTCACTTGCAGTGACATCCCCAAGCAGGGAAGAAGCTGAGGACATAACCTCTTTGACCAGATCACTCCTGCTGACCTGCCCCTCAGAAACCAGCTCAAAAGCCAGATAGCGTTTTTTTGCACGAAGCGAAGGAAGCAGGCGTTTCAAAAGTAATTTCCCTCCTCAAGCACCTCTACACCTTCCCTGATATACCCGGGACCTAGGCGGTTTCTCGAGATTATTCTTTCAGGCACAGTCGTCATGGCTTCAAGGGCTTCGTCTTCTTCAAGCCCGCAGACTTCAGCGAGGGCAAGGGCATCCATAGGAGAACGAAGATCAAAACAGGACATCGCATCGCTTGAAAGGACAAGGGAAACATCATATTTTCTGGCAAGGTCAAGGTTTGCCCTGAGATCTGACAACAGGCGAACGCGCCTTGGACCTCTTGAATGAAGAAGGGACCTTAATGTCAGGCCGATTGCAACGTTATTTTCAGCTGCGGCTTTTGCAAGCACCTGATTTAACCCGCTGCTCTTATCAAAAGCCGGATGGTTAAGGATATCCACTTTCGGATTTTCCAGTGCAGCCCTATTGACGTTTTCGGAACCTCCGTGCACTATAAGGACATCCACAGATTTCCGAAATTTTCCAATAAGCCCATGAAGTTTTGAGGGATTTTCCTCTACAAGCTCGATTCCCCTGAAAACCTCAAACTCATTAGTAGAAGATAGTACAGGTTGCGATTGAGGAAGTTTATCCGAGTGGTTTGCAAGCGCAATCCCACTGTACCCAAAATGTCTGGCGAGGGCAGCAAGTTGCTCAGCAGTATTTTCCCCATCTGGCACCGCATGAACGCAAAAATCGTAGAATTTCGGTTTACCCAAACAACTCCTCCACTATAGCTCCGGCTTTTTCCCGGTTCTTCGGATATGTTTCGATCTTGACTTTTGCAGTGATCGCATCCGAGGAATTGGTCAGCCTCACCTGCTGCAGGTATGCAGCCTGCTTGTCAAAGCGGAGATGGAAGACCTGGTCGTCGTCCAGCCTCTCAGGCATTTCTTCCCTGAGCTTTGCTACGTCTTCTTCGGAAAACCTTTCCCTGACAAAACGGGCAAAATTCAGACAGTCTGCCTTTCTTTTGAGCTGTACGCTCAGGATAGTAATAGGATTTCCATGGTGCCCTTCAGCCTGAAGTTCTTCAATCAATTCGCTTCCTTCCTGGACGCCGGCACCAGATAAAAAAAAGTCCAGAGCCTCGCGGACTCTGGAGACATCTTCGGTTGCGTGGGCGATCACACGCAGTATTATGTGATGAATCACTTGCCTCGACTCTTGTGTGCACGGATACTCGGTCTGGTCTTTTCAGTACCTTTTCCGCGTGTAGACATGCCTCTGCCCTTGCGGCCGGCACTGGTCTTGCCCCTTGCGGCTCTGTCCCTGGTAGACGGGTCGCAGACCCAGTTCAGGTTTTTGTCGCTCTTTATTACAGGGTGGTGGGGATCTACAAGAATAACTTCAAACCACTTGTGCTTTCCATCTTCTCCTACCCAGTAAGAGTTCAGGACTTCAAGGTTGGGGTATTTGCGGTCTGCACGGGATTCGGCAATCCTCTGAATGCTCATGCCACCTGTGATCTTGTTTACTCCCATTCTCTGGGTTCTTCTTCCACGGTTGAACCTTGTTTTACCAAGCCCCCCGCGGCGTACCTTTACCCTGGCAACTACAATGCCCTGCTTGGCTTTGTATCCAAGGGAGCGTGCCCTGTCAATTCTGGTCGGTCTCTCAATTCTGGTCACGGACCCCTGCTTTCTCCAGACCTGCAAGCGCTCCCAGCGGAGGTCTTTCACGTAAGTTTCATCAGGGTTTTTCCATGCATCGCGTACGTATGTATAAAAAGATTTTACCAATTTAAACACCAAGTTTCACTTTTGTTTCATGGTTCAGCCCTGCCCTACAGGACCACATTCCAACGGGACCTAATCCCGAAAAATGAAACATGCGATAAACTGAATCATTTGATTTAAAGCTTTGCCCATACAAAAGCTATTAAAGGTAAAATCCGCAAAAAGAGAAAAAGCACTGGATCATTCAGGTAGAAAAGAGAAGAATACGGGTTAGATTTAAGGCAATTGCCCGAAAAAATTGAAAAAAATAATTTTGTAATGGGGCTTTTCTAATTCATCTCTGCTAAAACTAAAAATAAACTGGACTCCAATTAACGAAATATTATCATAAGGTAAATCATGTTTCCATCTCGGGTTAATGAGGCTTCACTGGATTGATGCTTTAAAAGGAATGTGGATCATTATTTTAAGTGATTTAAGCAATTATGTGAAGTTGATTTATTTTTTGCTTATATCTCTAGATTATTAAACCATATAGTGTATTGTGTTCCCTGACCACTTTTAACCTCAACACAGCTATCTATCTGTTCAACAAGAAGACTTACAAGCTGGAGCCCGAGAGAACCGGTATTTTCGAGGTCAATTCCCTAAGGGATGCCTCTCCCGTTGTCTACCACTGTAAGCATGTAATCGAAGCCACCTTTCTCCATGCAGGATTTATCTTGACCGGAACCATCCCTTTGATCAGCGGTTTCAGTTCTGCGAAGGTTTATTCGGATTTCACCTTCTCCTCCAGCAGGAAAAGCATGCTTAAAAGCGTTTGAAACAAGCTCGTTTACAATAATTCCAAGGGGGATTGCGGTGTCAAGGCCAAGATCCACCTGCTCAAGGTCAAGCTTTAAATCAATACTCTTATTTCGAATACTGTATGAGCTGAAAAGTTCTGCTGTCAGCTTCCGTAAGTAAGCTGAGAAGTCAAGGGTATCAATTCTATCCCCTTTATACAGCTCTTCATGAATAAGAGCCATTGAAATTACCCGGTTCTGGCTTTCCATAAAGGCTTCTACAACTTCAGGAGTCTTGCAGGTCTCAAGCTGAGAGAAGGTTTCTGCCTGAAGGTCAAGCAGAGAGGAGATAACCTGCAGGTTATTCTTAATCCTGTGATGGATCTCCTTTATGCGGATTTTTTCCATTTTTGCAAGGGCTTCTTCAGCCTCTTTTCTTTCAGTAATGTCATATATCGCACCCTGATAACTATCCGGTTTTCCATTCCTTCCGGGAATCTTCTGGTAAATCTCATGCACCCATTTTATTTTCCCGTTCCTGCGAATTATCCGGTAATCGATTTCCCCAGAAGCTTTATATCGAGCATTCCTGACTCTTTCCTCTTCTTCATAAATTCGGGGCAGGTCTTCGGGGTGAATAATATCTTTCCAGCTTCGTTTTGACATAAACTCTTCTTCACTGTACCCTGTAATATCCTCAACAGTCCCGTGCATAAAAACAGGGATGAAATTCTCGTCTGCCTGAAAAGCAATTCCTTTAAAGTTCTCTATAAACGAACGATATCTTTCTTCACTCTGCTGTATTTTTTGCTGAGCAAGTTTGCTCTCTGTAACATCCTGAACTGTTCCTCTCATTCGAACAGGAATATTTTTCCTATCAAAAACAGCTTCACCCTGTGCATGGATTATGCGTTCTTGTCTCTCAGCTAAAACTATTCTGAAATCTATATTATAGGGCTCTCCATTTAATGCTCTTTTAATAGCCTTATTCACATACTCTCGATCATCTGGGTGCACACAATTAAAAAATTTACTAAGAGTCATTTCAAATTCCTGCGGCTTAAGTCCAAAGATACGATAAGCCTCATCAGACCAGTACACCTTATCAGTTGCAATGTCCCACTCCCAGTTTCCAAGATGAGCCATCCTCTGGGCTTCAGCAAGACGTTTTTCACTCTCTTCCAGCGATTTATAAGCACTTTCAAGCTGTATTGTTCGTTCTTTAACTTTTTCTTCCAGATTGTCCAGAGTCTCCCTCAGTTTAGCTTCTGCTTCTTTCCGCTTGGTAATATCGGTTATCATGCTCATAGAGCCTGCGAATTTGCCAGCTTTATCAAAGAGGGATCTGGAGCTTACAATTGTCCATAGTGGTGAGCCATCTTTACGTGAAAATTTAAACTCATACCTCTCATCTATACTCTGCCATCTCCTCTCAATATACTTTTTTATAAGTGGCTTGCCCGCCTCATCGGCAAAGTCCCAGGCAAATTTGCCAGTCATTTCATCCTGAGAGTATCCCAGTATCTCGGTCAATCTTTTATTGGCATAAATCGTCCTCGCTTCAGGATCACCAATCCATATACCTTCACTGGCTGTCTCTACGATATTGCGGTATTTTTCCTCGCTTTCCTGCAGCTCTTTCTCTATTCTTTTACGTTCGGTTATATCTCTAAGAATCAACGCTAACTTTCCTTTTTCAGGCCTGAAGGCATAAACATCCAGATGTCTCTGCGTTATCTGGCTCAAGATCTCAAAGTGGACTGGCTTGCCTGAAAGTGCCACCTCGGTAAATTTTTCTATCACTATGGGGCCTACATTTGGAAATATCTCCAGGATAGTCCTGCCTAACATCTGTTCCCTATTTACGCCCAAACTGAACTCAAAAGCAGGATTCACATCAAGGTAACGATAGTCGTAAGGTCTACCGTCCATGTCATAGATGACATCTATAAGACCGAAACCATCGGTCATGTTTGTAAAAAGCATACGGTAGCGTTTCTCACTTTTTCGGAGGGCTTCCTCAGCCTGCTTTTGGTCGGTAATATTCAGGAAGATAGCAGCGAACCGACCTAGTCGGATCTGGTATGCTGATACTTCGTAATGGCGTCTCTGAACTTCGGCATAATAGGTAAAATGCACAGGCTTGCCTGTGAGAGCTACTCGACTGTTGCCTGAGACCTGCGCACAGTAGCTTCCACTTCTCTCTCATAATCCGTGAGGTCATTCCAGATTCCTTTTTGCGGTCGGCAAATATCCTCAATCAATATCAAGCCATTATAACCACTCGCAAGAGCTTTGTCAATTCTCTCGGTCAGATCTCTCAAGGCTCTCTTTGAGTCAAAGGCACCCTCTCTCATGAACCAGTTAGCACAGGAAATAATCTCGATTTGTCCTTTCCGCAGGAAAATATCAATACCGGGAAAATCGGATATCAAGGCTTCTTTTGCATCTTCGGCATCAAGAGACTGTGGGGTAATCCAGATACAAGCCTCATTGTTTTCCAGGGCTGCTCTCAGGTAAGGAATAACTATATCCATGAGGTCTTCTTTTGCCTGGTAGAACTGGCAAAAATGTGCTCCCTAGAGCACATTTACAGTATTGTCGATACCAGAATTTTCGGTATTATTTTTCATCGATTTCTCTCCGATTTAGTAAAGCTAAAAATTCATAATCCGGATGCCCAGTCTATATTATATTACGCTGCCTGTGACTTAAATTCGATCGGTTCACTCTTTCCAGACCCCTTAAAATTTTTAATATACTCAATCGTTTTAAGGAAAAATGTAGCCGAACCTTTCTTCCACCAGACCAGTATCTGCCGGCAAAGATATGTTCACCTCAGTAAATTACTTCGTTGAATTTATAGGCAGAGTCTATAAGTGCAATCTCTTTATGATATCATTGAAAACATCAAGAAGCCTGACTTTTTACTATATGTGTATACTTATCTATAATTTGTTTTGATAAAAACTGTAAACTGGATTTATCGCATACTTGAGAATTTTCTTTAACAAATCCGGACCGATAAATTGGATTATTAAGTTTACCCATAGTCGCAAAAAATAGATGAAATATTGAAAGTTAATGCCTCTTAATTCGATGCTTTCTTCCAAAAATGAGGAACTTTTAATCATAGGAAATGGATAACATTAAAAACCGGATAATGATAGGAACTGAATAATAAGCAAGCCTGCAGCAAATCAGAAATGGACTTAAATGAGATTGGAAAAGTAATAAAAGTAATAAGAAAGCACTAAAAAGCAGATTCAGAGTATAAAGAATTTCTTACCAGTTATGAGAAATCAGCTTATGAAATATTAAGAAATCGGTTAGTAAGAGTAAGAAGAACCTCAAGGCGCCGAATTCGTTTACTGCATCCCCCAATGTAGCCTCTTCGAAGATATCGTGCTCCCCCAAACACATTTATTCGAAGAGATGGATCAGCGCCCTCAGGAGGTTCTTCTAAGCGGTAGATCTCAGTTCGCCCCTTTACTCCGGTTTCCCACTCCAGAATATACTAATGGCATAAATTATTTTAAATTAATTATATCAAAAATTGGATTCAATGAAAAAAGATTTTAACACGAAAATTTTCAACGCGAACATAAAATTCAACTATATACACGTGATTTTATTGTGTATACTCGTACTATTAAGTACATCTGCTGTTGATTTTTGTTATGATTTAAAGTAAGAAGTTTCTAATCAGGAAAAGCGGGAAAGAATAGAACACAGGAAACACAGGTGTAGCTTTTTCTAGTTTCCGGATTGCAAGCAATAACGGTTTTTTAAGCAATTTCCTGCTATCAGAATCTTATCAAAGGTTGTCCATCTTTATTTCCGCATGGTTATCCGATAAAGCTTCCTGGGAAACTCGCCTTCTTCAAACTCTTCTACTTCGAGACTTTTGTATTCTTCTGCCAGGTGCCTGAGTTTAAACTTTACAAAAAACAGCCACCAGCGGCTCTGCTCATACCCAAGTATTAAGAAGATTCCGGATAATTATATTATCCGTAATATAATATGGGTTGGGGGAAATTTATTGGGGCTTTCAGATGCTTCCTGTGGGGGTGCCAGAGAGGTAGTACTTAGGTCCTTGCTATTGAAAACAGTCAATTTTTTGCTGCTTACTATCTGCCTGGTATCTCCAGTCAGTGCAAAATACTCATTGGAAGAAGCTGAGACACATATAACAGTTAATCCCCGCGGGGTTGTCCATGTTGAAGAGTCGGTTTCATATGTATTTGATGGGAAGTATATCGATGTTCACAGAGAACTAAAAACCCTGCCTGGAGGATCTATCGAGAATGTTGAGGCGCATTTTTCCGATAAAGAATGTGAACTCCTGATTGAACCGATTCAGGATGGGTACAGATTAATAGGTGTGCTTCCAGACCCTACTCCTGAAAGATTAACATTCCATATTTCTTATGATTGCTACGGTGCAGTCAAAGTTTACAGGGATGTCTCTGAACTTAACTATAAGCTGTGGGGTGGTGAATGGGAGAAACCTTTAAAGAAATTTAAAGGAAGTGTTATGCTTCCGGTGAAAAACGAGAGTGAAATCAGGTACTGGATTCATCCGGTTGACTATACCCGGGAAGTAAATGTAAAAAATGATGTCATTCTGGTAAGAACAGACGAGATCCCTTCCACCCAGTGGTATGAAATCCGGGCTGTTTTCCCGAGAATTGCATCCCCCAATCCTGATCTTGTCCAAGTGGATAATGCCGCAGGGCTCGAAAAGATACTGGCTATTGAAAGTGAATATCAAAAGAAAGGGCTGATCCTGGAAGATCTGTATAGTGCGACAATTTTATTTGCACTCCTTGTCCTGGCGTTTCCTCTTTTTATATACTATCTCTATGGAAGAGAACCGGAAATCGATTATAAAGCAATATCTAAAAAAGAGATATCTGCCGATTCCAAACCTGCCGTTGTAAATGCCGTTATGAAAGGGAACATGGGTATCCCCACAATAGATGGATTTACTGCAACCATTATGGACCTTACTAACCGGGGCTATATTTCATTCCGGAACTTAAAACCCGAAGAGAAAGACTCGTCAGATATTCAGGAGCCCGGATCCAGAGACTTTATGGTAGAACTTCCCGATAATGAGAAAGACCCTCAAACCGGTAGAGTCTCCACTGAACTGGAAGATTTTGAAGAAGACGTGCTCAGTCTGTTAAAGGCGCATGCTTCTGAAGGGAAAATCTCCTGGAAAAAACTTGAAAAAGAGCTTCAAAACGGACAGGATTCCTATAAGTTCTCAATTGCCTGGAGCAAAAAAGTACAGGCATACACGGTGTTTGATAAGTTCTTCCAATCCACCGGGAATGTGTACATGTACTGGTTTGCCCGATTAGTTTTAATCGCAGCAATTGTTTATTATATTTTAATCACCGGGTTTTTCCCGTCAAAAGCCTTTCCTCTGACATCAAAGATTTATGTGTTGACAGCTTCGATTGGGATCTATGGATTCATTATGACAAAATACTCAAACGCGTTCGTAACGGTATTTGGACGGTGGACTCCCGAAGGAAGCCTTTACTACAAACGCTGGGACAATTTTAAAAAATATGTTACAGACCTCTCTGCTCTAAAAAAACATCCTCCTGAATCAGTTGAGGTCTGGGACTCTTATCTTATATATGCTGTCTCCCTCGGAGTCGCAAAGGAAATGCTTCAAAATATATCTCAGATTGTTCCGCCGGAGCAGATAAAAAGGAGCCGCTTTCATCCTATAAGCTGCAATTATTATAGCAAGTCTGGTTACGAACACGGAAATACCTTCTCATCGTCCTATCAAGGAGGAGATGGAGACGGAGGGGCTGGCAATATAAGAGGTGGTTTTGAGGAGAACAGCGGAATCGAATAATAACTGATACCTTGAGAGCTATTAAAAAACCATGAGAATCAATAGCCTATAACTAATTAGTTTTTAAGGGTTTTGTATTCTTAATTGCAGTGCAGACCTCCCTAATTTCATGTTTTGTTACTTTTTAAGAGAACTCCGGTAAAATTTAATATACTGAACGTAATATGGAGTTGGAGGAATCTGGCTGGGATTTTTGAAAGGATCTCTTAAACCTGTAAGAGAATCAGGTACTAATCCTGCATTCCTGAAAATAGCTATTATAACTGTTACTCTACTGGTTCTTTTCTGTCTGATGCCCTCAGCTAGTGCAAGAGACTATACTCTGGAAGAAGCGACAACGAATATAACTATAGATCCCACAGGCATTGTTCATGTTGAGGAATCGATTTCATACACTTTTGATGGAGACTATAGTGAAGTTTTTAGAGTTCTTGAAGTGTCTCCAGGGGAATCTATTCGGAATATCCAGGGATATTGTTCGGATAATGCATGTACTTTCAGAGTTGAAGAGACATCCGAAGGATACGAGTTGATAGGTGAACTTCCAACCCCGACTCCTGAAAAAGTGACTTTTTTTGTTTCCTACGATCATTACGGTGTAGTTAAAGTCCATAACGATGTTTCCGAATTTACTATAAGCTCTGGGGCGAAGAATGGGAAAAATCTCTTGGAAACTTGAAAGGAAGCATTACACTCCCTGTTGAAAACGAGAGTGAGATTCGGTACTGGA
This sequence comes from Methanosarcina flavescens, assembly GCF_001304615.2. Taxonomy (NCBI): domain Archaea; kingdom Methanobacteriati; phylum Methanobacteriota; class Methanomicrobia; order Methanosarcinales; family Methanosarcinaceae; genus Methanosarcina; species Methanosarcina flavescens. The sequence continues at coordinate 191,326 of NZ_CP032683.1, forward strand.
TACACCCGGCTGACTACACTCAGAATGTTAGTGTGGAAAAGAACACTCTCTATTTAAGGACGGGAGAAATTCCTTCATATCGATGGTATGAAATCAGAGTTGTTTTTCCAAGGATAGAATCTCCCAACTCCAGTATTGTTCAGATAGACAACTCAGAAGGCTTCGAAGAAATAATGGCTATTGAGAATGAATACCAGCGAAAAGTATCAATTTTAAATAGCCTTTACGGTCTGACAGTTCTTTTCGCTCTCATTTATCTGGCAGTTCCCTTCCTCATCTACTTCAAATATGGAAGAGAACCGAAAATAGACTACGAAGCAGTATATGAAAGAGAACCTCCCACCGATTCAAAACCTGCGATAGTCAATGCTATAATGCAGGGGGAAATAGGCATCCCTACAATGGACGGATTTACTGCTACGGTTATGAACCTTGCCAACCTTGGTTATATTTCTCTTCGTACTATAACATCTGAAGAAAGCAAGGCATATGGTTTGTTTAAATCCAAATCTGAAGACATTTTAATTGAACTTGAAAGTCCAGAATCTTACGCGAAAGCTGAGGGGAAGTTCCCAGAACTAGCAGATTTCGAGAAAGACGTGCTCAATTTATTGAAAAAACATGCTTCTGGAAACAAAATTTCATGGAACAAACTGAAAAAAGAACTTGGAGAAGGGACAGATTTCTATGATTTTATTCTCGCCTGGGATGAGAAGGTTAAAAGACATATTGCAGTTGAAAAACTCTTCAAATCCACTGGGAACAAATACATGAGCATTTTCGGCGCAATTACTACAATTGCAGCAATCATTTATTTTATCGCAGTTTCTAATTTTTTCCCATCAGATGCATTCCCTCGGGCATCCAATGTAAAAATACTTGTAATTTTGATTGCAGCTTTCGGGATAGTCATGATAATTTTCTCAGCGGTATTCGAAAAGGCGCTTGGGCGCTGGACTCCTGAAGGGAGGCTCTTTTATGAACGCTGGAACAACTTCAAAAAATACCTCACGGATTTTTCCGCGCTAAAAGAGCATCCTCCGGAATCCATTGAACTCTGGGACTCTTATCTGGTATATGCAACCGCTCTTGGAGTTGCAGAAGAAGTCCTTAAAAACATGTCATTAGTGGTTCCTGCTGAACAAATGGAAACAAGCCATTTTTACTACGTGTACCACAGCTTCGGCCAGTTCGGTTCAGGCTTTGAGAGTGCTTACTCATCTTCAGCTCCATCTTCAGCTCCATCTTCAGCTCCATCTTCATACGGAAGCGGGGGAGTAAGCGGAGTGGGCGGAGGTTCAGGTGGCGGAGGCGGTGGAGCCCGTTAAGGTATATTTCAATTTAACGGATGGTGATTTCTTGTTACTGGAGATCTCGATAATAATATTAATAATTCTGGGGTTACTTTTTGTCATAATTTATAATGATCTTATAAAACAAAGAAACAGGGTAGAAAATGCCTGGGCTCAAATAGATGTCCAGCTTAAAAGGCGCTATGACCTTATTCCAAATCTTGTAGAAACCGTGAAAGGCTATGCAAAACACGAAAAAACTCTTTTAGAAGATATCACAAAAGCCAGAGCTGCGGTGATGTCTGCAAATAGCATCAGTGAAACGGCAGAAGCATCAAATTATCTGTCCTCAACCCTCAAGTCCCTATTCGCAGTTGCAGAAAATTACCCTGAACTGAAAGCCAATCAGAACTTTATGCAGCTTCAGAAAGACCTCATGGAGACCGAGAATAAAATTGCATATTCAAGGCAGTTTTATAATGATACTGTCATGAAGTACAATATCAGCATTCAGACAATCCCTAAAAATATTGTCGCATCCCTCATGGGATTCAAGAAAAAAGATTTATTTGAAACCCAGCAGGCAGAAAGGGAGACTCCAAAGGTTAAATTCTAAATATCTCCACTGGAAATAACTGGTATGGTGAACAGGTTGTATGGGTTGGAAAAAATCCTTCTACTCGGGAACATTTTTTAGTTAATAAATAACTACGAAAGTCTCTACCAGCTTGCTTGACACCCTTCACAAAAGGCAAATGGAAGTCGAAGAAAAAAATTGAGAGAAAGCAAAAAGAAGAAGCATTAGCCCTCTTGAACGCAAACGTCACGCTGCAACCTTTTTACGAAAAGGCTTGACCGAAACCGTTGCGCCGGTTTATCATCAAGCGCTGCGCCGCTTGACCACGCCGTCATGCCGGTTTTTGATCAAACTTTTTTCTAAAAAGTTTGCGGTCAAGCAGTTTTTTGAAAAGGCTTGCGCTCAAGCAGTTTTTCAAAAAGGCTTGTGAAAAGGGCACCCTTCCTCCCGAAGCGTAACTCCAGTGCAAAAGATTATTATATAAAGGTATTTATTTTTTAATAAGATGAGACTTCGCTGGATAGATGCTTTAAAAGGAATCGGGATTATACTTGTTGTGTTTGCACATCATAAACTGCCGGTGGCGCTCGATACTTACATTTTTTCCTTTCATATGCCGCTTTTCTTTTTCATATCCGGGCTGCTGTTTGATTTCTGGAAATATGCATCATCGGCTGCAAATTTTGTAAAGAAAAGATTCAGGTCACTTATCGTTCCTTACTTCGGTTTTGCCCTGCTTACCTGCCTGTTTTATTTATTACTGGATACATGGTACCAACCAGGGATCACGAACATTGACTTTTTCAAAGCCAGTCCTGCCGAAAACATTCACTCCATAGTGTATGCGCTGGGACCCCTGATCTCTTACAATCCTCCCCTCTGGTTCCTGACCTGCCTTTTTATAACCGAGCTTCTCTTTTACGGGTTTGCAAAGAGATATTACACTGAACCGGGAAAGCTTATATTCTGGCTCACGGCTGTCGGAGTGATGGGGTATCTTTATTCGGTCTATGTGCCTTTCAGGCTGCCCTGGAATGCGGACGTGGCTCTCACAGCCGTGGTTTTTTATGGGGCCGGAAATTTATTCAGAAAATTCCTGGAACCCGAAGAGCGGAAACTGCTGGAAAAGCCTAAAGCTAGCCTGAGTTCCCAGCCCTAGCCAAATGCGAAACTCAGAAAAGGGTTTAATAAGGTCTGGAAGTTTCTTCCCGGTATTCTTACCTTTGTAAATCTGCTATATTTTGGATACCTTTTACACTTTCCTACGGCAGAAGAGATGAATATGAACGTGCTGAAATACGGAAACTTCTTTTCTTACTACCTGCTGGGCTTCTCAGGAATTTTTACCTTTGTTTACCTCTTCAAAAACATCGGGAGTTCAAAGGTACTGGAATATTACGGGAGAAATAGCCTGATTGTTCTTGCGCTTCACTTCCCCGTAAAAGATATTCTTATAAAACTTATAGTTCTGGTCTTTGTGATTGATGTTGAGGCTTATTATTACAATGCCGGTTTTGCTCTTGGCTTAACGGTGCTGAACCTGCTCTGCCTGATACCTGTAATTTTCCTTATCAATAATTACTTCCCTTTCTTACTGGGAAAAAAGAGGTCTTCTGAGAGCTCTGGAGGATTGAGGGTTCGTTTGAGAAAATTCGTAAATTGATGTTGCAGAGTTTTCAGGGTATCTCCAGTTTATACTCCGGCTACATCAGCCGATTACATTTTTGGATTATTCTCCAACAGCTTTATGATTACGCTTTACTGTTACACCCTGTAGGCTGATGCCAGAAGGACTGCGGAAAAATAGGAAAGAAAAAAGCAAAATACTATAAGAATAACATCCGGATAGATCTCCAGCATAAAATAAAACGGTGCCGAAAAAAATGGACATTTCCCTCTTCTTAGATCAGATTCAAGCTTCCAGCCGCTATGAAAACCAAATCGTTCATAATGAAAAAATCCCTGCAAGAGAAGCCCTGTATGCGCCTCTGGAGCTGAAACCGCAGGTAAAAGCAGCCCTTTCAGGCATCGGGATCGAAAATCTGTATACGCATCAGGTAGAAGCCATAGAAAAAATCCGGGAAGGAAAAAACGTTGTATTGTGTACGACTACAGCAAGCGGAAAATCCCTTACTTATATAATTCCTGTTTTTGAGACCATTCTTAATGAGCCCGAAGCAACCGCCCTTTACATCTCTCCTTTAAATGCCCTTGTAAACGACCAGTTAAAGTCTTTTCTGGAATTCGAAGAGGCTCTGAAATCAGGGGCAGGCATAGCCAGATATACAGGCGCTCTCTCAGAAGTCGAGAAAAGGAAGGTAAGAGAAGGGCAAACCAATGTGGTTTTAACAAACCCTGAAATGATCCATATGAGTTTTCTTGCCTGGCATCATCTCTGGAGGCGGTTTTACTCGAACCTCAGGTTCATAGTCGTTGACGAGAGTCATTACTATCGGGGGGTTATAGGCAGCAATATGGCAAACCTGCTAAGGCGGCTTTTACGCGTGGCTGAGTATTACGGGGCATCCCCGCAGTTTATTTGCTGTTCTGCAACTATAGGAAACCCAGATGACCATACGGAAACCCTTGTCGGGCGGAAAGTTGCAGTGGTTGAGAACAATGGTTCTCTTCAGGGCAGTCAGCAGTTCGTTTTCTGGAACCCACCACTTTACATAAACAATAAAGGGTGCACATTGAGGAGAAGCAGCTTTTCTGAGGCTTCCTCGATTTTTGCAAAGGCTGTACAGGCAGGATTCCAGACCCTGGCTTTTACCCGGTCCAGGCAGGGAGTTGAGAGGATGTATAAACGTTGCCGGGAGCTTTTAAGGAGCAAAAATCTTTCCTCTGCAATCTGTTCCTACAGGAGCGGCTATTTTGACAGGGAAAGGGAAGAAATCGAAAAGAAAATGAATTCTGGGGAACTTCGGGGGGTTATATCCACAAATGCACTCGAGCTGGGGATAGATATTGGAGGACTTGATGCCTGTATTCTGGACGGTTATCCGGGGACAGTTATGAGTGCAAGACAGCAGGCAGGCAGGGCGGGCAGAAGTGGGAATGAAAGCCTTGTTGTCCTTGTAGCAGGCACAAATGCTCTTGACCAGTATTATATGAGAAATCCTGCCGATTTTTTTGCAAGAAGCAGTGAAAATGCCGTACTCAACCCCAGAAATCCATATATCCTTGCAGGACACCTGCTCTGTGCCGCAAAAGAAATTCCTCTAAAAGCATCTGATGAGAAATATTTCGGGCAAGGCTATTCAAGAGTTGTGGAACTTCTGGAAATCGAAGGTCTGCTTGCAGGTGACAACCTGAAGTATTCGACTGACCCGTTCCCGTACAAACACGTTTCTCTCCGGGGAATCGATAATAATACTTACTCTCTGCTTGCTTTTGAAGGGGAAAAATGCTTCCCTATAGAAAAAGACATCGAAGAAACTCTAGCCTTCAGGGAATGCCATCCCGGGGCTGTTTACATGCACAGGGGAGAACCTTATTACATAAACAGGATCGACCATGAAAAGAAGGAGATCCATGCCGTAAAAACGCATGATGCTTATTATACGAAACCCATGATCGATTCGTCTGTGATTGTACAGGAAACATATGCGGTAAAGCCTCTGCTGCACGCGCCGGAAGTTGAGGTCGGGCTTGGGGAAGTCGAGGTAACGGACAGGGTTATTGGTTACAGGAAAATTCAGACCCAGAGTAATGACATAATGAGCGCACACAACCTTGAGATGCCTCCAGTCAGCCTCCAGACAATGGCTGTTTGGCTCAAGCTTCCAGACAGGCTGCAGGAACTTGCAGAAGAGCATAAACTGGATTTTGCAGGCGGAATCCATGCTGTAGAGCATGCAATGATCTCAATGTACCCTCTTCACCTGCTTGTGGACAGGAGCGATGTAGGCGGGGTTTCCACGCCGTCCCATCCTGACCTTGGAAACAAAAGCGGGATCTTCATTTATGACGGGCACAGGGGTGGAGTGGGGTACGCAGAAAAAGGTTACGACCTTATAGAAGAGGTGCTTGACGGCACCCTAAAAGCAATAGAGAGCTGTCCCTGTGAAAGTGGCTGCCCGAGCTGTATCCAGTCCCCGAAGTGCGGAAATAATAACGAGCCACTGGACAAACATGCTGCAATCATGCTTCTGCATGAGATTCTCGGAAAAGCCCCCTACATTCCGCCCAAAAGGAAAGAAAAACACCTTTCCGAAGTCCGGAGAGCTTCAAGGCAGGCTCCCGAAAAAAGAAGTACAGACGATGCTCTAAGCAGGGTAAGGCGCCAGCTCAGACGGGAAACCATAAAACAGAAACCGCCTGCAGGGCAGGATAAAAAAGAGAAAACCTTCATTGTCACGGATGAAAAGGGAAGAATGATCGGAGTAATCTCTGCCCCTGCTCCTGAAAAAGCTGCCGCAAAAACCTTCCACCAGAAACTCAGAGGAGAAAAAGAACCCACAAGGGAGAAACCCCTTGAAATACGTGTCAGAGACCTTGGAGCAGGTAATGATTACAACTTCCAGCTCTGGGTTGAGATCTCCGAAAATAAAGGAAATGAAGCCGTTAATGGAGAAAATGGAAAAAAAGTTGTAAAGAAACTGATTATCAGGAAAGTTGTCTGAGAAATAATGTGCCTGATAATGTTTCTCAGATTTGTCAGGAAGGTTAAAGGACTTGCTTTACTAGAGAAGTCTGCTTTTGAGACCTGATAGCTAATTTCCGTTTGCTCCGCAGTTCTGGCTCTTCGCTGCTTTTCTGTTGTCAGTAAATAATGCTTTTAAGGGTGCATTTCCCGAGGTCACATTCGCAAAGAAATCGGCAACAGGCGGTTTTAATGAAGGGTCCATTACCGATACCGTACACATGTAAATGTCTTGGTTTCCCTGGAAAAGTTCATTGACTCTATATCCATTACGTGAATCCACCCAGATTATCCTGTCGCCATAAATTGCGGGATGTATCTGATCGGACTTATTCGTGGTGATCTGGGTTTCCGTGTTAGTGGAGATATTGTACATGTAAATATCCCAGTTTCTATTGCACCAATCCGCCCATACTATTCTATCCCCATAGATAGAAGGATTTGATTTAGATTCATTGGTGGTGGTGATTCTGGTCTCCTTAGAGGTAGAGAGATTGTACATATAAATATGGCTGCCATTCAAGTAAACCAGCCTGTTACCGTGGATTTTTGGATTCGATGCGGATCCGCTGGTGGTAATTTGAGTTTCTGTAGATGTTGAGAGATTATACATGTAGATATCATCTTTATACCACGTACTATATCCTCTGTGCCGATCATACCACACTATTTTTTTACGATCACGCCACACAATTTTATCATCATAGATAGCTGGATCATCTTGATCGGATTCGTTTGTAGTTATCCTTGTTTCTCTGCCTGTGGAGAGATTGTACATATAAATATCTCCCCTTCCATTGCGATAATCCAACCAGACTACCCTATCTCCGTAAATATCAGGATCATATACGCTTGTACTGTTTATGATAGGGGTTTTTTTAGAGGTAGAAAGATTATATACGTGTATACTGGAACTTTCCACTCTTCCGTTGTTATTACGATATTCCCTCCAGACAATTCTATCACTATAGATTGCAGGCCATACATCAGAATTGTAGTAGTATGGAAGGTATGAAATATTGGTAGGGATTTGAGTTTCCGTGGAAGTGGAGAGATCATAAACGTAAATATTATAATACCCTGATACATTGCGATCATCAAGAAATACTATTTTATCTCCGTAAATAACAGGATTAGTCTGATTTGATTTGTTTTTGGTAATCTGAGCCTCCGTGAGAGTGTACTGAGGCCTATCGGATGCTACTACTGGATATAGCTTCGAGAAGGTACCGGATACAGGGTACACGTGAACCGGTGTTTTATTGGTAGAGTCAATGATTCCATCATTCTCGAAGTCCCATACCCTGGACGTTGCATTCAGGGAAAGATCTGTAAACATGACAGAAAGAGGTACATAACCATTGCTTACATTAGTACTGAATTCTGCAACAGGAAATACCGGCTGCTGGTCTCCAGGCATAGAGACGAGAGGAAGGTAATCAATATCATATGCACTGACCGTATAGATAGAGTCCCCAATTCCATCCTTATTCCAGTCGTTGCAGGTTTGCGAGAATCCAGTTCCGTCGGGATTTGCCCAGAAGTTTCCGCCGAGGTAAGACCCTCCTGCAATGTTAGTGCCTGAGGTTTTGGAGGTGTTTAAAGAAACATTATTTTTTCCACCGCTAATGTTTGTTGCCTTTGAAATAAAATAGTTGCCTGTATAGTTGCCTGTATCATTAAAGATGTTGACTGTATTATTGAATATATTATTATAGAACCGATTAGTTCCATCATATGGAGCCTCATTGTTAACTTGTTTGATATATACTCCGTACTGCTTGTTTAGCTCCACCCTGTTATTAGCTACCAGATTTCCGGAGGAATCGCCTTCGAGTAATGTTCCTATGTCGTTGTTTGAAATCATATTATTTAAGATTGAATTATTTCCCGCCCCGTCTATTGTATAGCCTCTCACCAGTATCCCAATATTGTTTTTTGAAATAGTATTGTTTAAAATTGAGTTGCCTCCTGAATTTCCAACTATAATTCCTTGATCATTAGAGATCAGGGTATTATTGTAAATCTGATTTCCTCCCGAGTACCAGGTTGGATAGATTCCTTGATCATTAGAGATCAGGGTATTATTGTAAATCTTATTCCCCCCCGAGTACCAGGTTGGATAGATGCCCACACTACAATTTACAATTGTATTGTTTTCTATATCAGAAGAAGCTTTAATGAGTGAAATTCCATAATTTGAATCATTCGAGATATAGTTGCCGAGAATTTTGCAATCACTGGTGCTGATTAATAATATGCCACCATCCAGGAGGGTATTATTAAGCAAAACACAATAATATGGTCCGTGATCAACACGAATAACTCCGCTAACAATTAGATTATCAGAGACTGTAAAAGTATAATCACCCTCTGGTCCCCATATGAAGATACCTGAATCCAAGATTACGTTTTTCTCAATAGTGGAATTGTAGCAGTTATCAGTCCCAATACCCGATTCCAGAATATTATTCTTAACAGTGCAGTTCTCAATTTTATCATACCAGTTGCAATTTACAGGACCCTGTAATTTTAAATGTTCTTGTACTCTAAAACCACTTAGGGTAATATTATTCGCACTTAGTATAAAAGCCCTAACAGTAGTATCCTCAGGATTTTCAGATACAGAAAGAATGCTTACATTATTCCATATATCCACACATTCATTATAGAAGCCCGGATAAACAAGAATGAGATCACCTGATGAGGAATTGTTTACTGCCTCCTGAATAGATTTGAAATCTGCGCCTGGACCACTGTTGTCTACAGTAATTTCCTTGGCGGATGCAGGATTATAAACTGCAGCCATAAAAAAATAGTAACCAATAAAAATACAATCAATCTACTTACCCACACCTGTTCTTCCCCCTTTAAACCAAATCAGATTTTATCGAACAAATAAGATTTTAGAAGATCTTAAACCCTTAAAAAAATGCCAGGTTAAGGACTAATTGAATTTCTTTTCGGTATTATATAATTGTTTTTAATTTCTTAGCAAAAATAAGGTAAGTGAGAAGACTATATGCAATTTAAAAGATTATAAATCCATAAATTCTTTTTTTAACGCGTTTCAAGTCTTAAATTTTTAAACCGGATATTTAATTTAGATAACAGGTGCCTCAGCTATTCTTCAAGCGAAATAGAATTTTTTTATACGGATAATTTCATACTTGATTATGATATAAAGGAAAATTATGCCTGATTATGGTATAGGGGAAAAGTATACCTGACAGGGGAAAATTATACTTAATTAGGGTGCAGAAGAAAATTGCTAGATAGGAAAAATGCCTGCGAAGATTGCTTATATAACAGGCTTCTATTGATCTTTTACAGCTTGCATTTTCTGTCACAATAAATTATAAAGAGCATTTCAGGAGCACGTTAGCGTTTTGCTTTGAATTTGGGGATTTACAGAGGGGACTTTGAAAAGCTTTCGGTTTAAAATTATTACTGTTTTCAGGAGTTCTCTATGCTGAGACTGGAAATTTCAGGATGTTTGAATGCTTACAAAACTGAAAAGGTGCTACGCATGGATAATGAAGACAAATATTCAGGGAAACGGGAGAGAAATTCGGACTATAATGTGATAATCGTAGGGGCAGGACCTGCCGGAATGTTTGCAGCTTATGAGCTTGCAGAGTTCAAGTCTTTAAAAACTCTTATCGTGGACATGGGCAGGGACATAGATGAACGCATGTGCCCAATGAAAACTCAGACATACTGCATGCACTGCACACCCTGCGATATCATGTGCGGAGTAGGGGGCTGCGGAACTTTTTCGGATGGGACCTTAAACCTGCGGCCTGATGTCGGAGGGGACCTGGCAGCCCTGACAGGCGACCAGACCGAAGCCTGGCAGCTCGTGGAAAAGGTGGATAAGGTTTTTTTGAAGTTTGGGGCGCCACAGGAAGCTCTGTTGACCGAAAGCCCGGAAATAGAGGGGCTTAAACGCAGGGCTGCCTCGGTAGGAGCACGTTTTATCGAAATAAAGCAGCGGCATATAGGTTCGGATAATGCCCCTACAGTGATAGCACGCTTTAAACAGAACCTTGTTAACAGAGGAGTGGACTTCCTGCTTGAGACCGAGGTAAAGGACCTGCTTATCGAGGATAGGACCTGCAAAGGAATTATACTGTCTGATGGACAGGAGATGCGAGCCAGCTATGTGCTCCTGTCACCTGGAAGACGGGGATGCAACTGGGTCTCGGACATGATTGAGAAACATGGGATCGAGGCCAGTTATGGCGGAATTGACATAGGGGTAAGGGTAGAAGTCCCTGCAATCGTAATGGACCCTGTAACGAAAATTAATCGCGACCCCAAATTCCATATCCAGAGCCGCCGTTATGATGATTTTGTCCGGACTTTCTGCACAAACATGCGCGGATTTGTTGTAATGGAGGAGTATGAAGGCTTTATCGCAACTAACGGCCATTCCCTGGCAAATACCGAATCCGAAAATACTAATTTCGCTTTCCTTGTCCGAATTGAACTCACCGAACCCATTGAGAATACAACAAAGTATGCCCGTTCAATCGCAAAACTCGCAACCACTATAGGGGGAGGAAAACCGGTCCTGCAACGCATGGGCGACCTTAGAAGAGGCCGACGAACAACAAAAGAACGCCTTGCAAAAAACCTTGTTGTAAATACGCTTAAAGACGTAACTCCTGGAGATATCTCAATGGCTCTTCCTCACAGGATAGTTATGGACATAATCGAAGGCCTTGAGACCTTAAACGAGATAATTCCCGGCGTCACCTCGGACTCGACCCTGCTCTACGCCCCTGAGGTCAAATTTTACGCAATGCACCTGAATGTCGACAGGCAGATGGAAACCAGCATCAAGAATCTCTTCGCAGCCGGAGACGGAGCCGGGCTCTCAAGGGACATTGTCAATGCAGCTGCTACAGGCATTATGGCAGCCGAAGGAATAATGAAAATGGTCAAAGGGGAGAGAGGAACAAAAACAGGAACAAGAGAATAAATAAAAATTATAAAAATTATAAAAATTAAGGAAAAGCTGCACAGAGAAAAGAGAAAATTTTATTTAGAGAAGGTTGCGTTCTCACCTTAAGCTTGGATCGTTGAAAAAACATTCAAAATGCCCAGTTTCATAGTCTGAGAAGAGGTTTGGAATAGAATTCAGGACTGAGTTTAAGTTTTCAATCTCTTTGCCTGTATGCCGCAGATCTTTGTGGAGTGTGTTGCTTGTGGAGTTTTGTTTCAATAGATGAGAACGCAAGTTATACAAAGCATTCATGGCATATATTATTTTTAAGATGTAATGTTACTTTATTGGTATAAGTCTTAGTAAGAAATGACAAATCTCAGTTCATTAGTTTAAAGGTTATATTAGTGATGTAATGGGAAATTAGTGGGCTGGTCGAGTAGTAGAGATCGCTGAAAATCTTGAATCTGCGCTGGAGCAGTTCAGCAGCATATATCAGGAACTGGAAAGAGAGATGTAAAATCCTCTCCAGTTCATGGGTTTGTGTGATGAACTCGGAGTAAACTCAGAAAACAGCGAGAAGATGGCGAGAAACTTATGGAAGCAGTTGTTAAGGGTTGTTAGAAGGTGAAAAACCGAAAAATGAGAATTTGAGAAGCCTATTTATTAAAGGCGGTGGTTGCCAAACTGAAATAAATTAAATATTGAGATTATCCCGAAACTAATATTATTGAGTTCATCTCAAAACATGATTCCCCTTCAAAATAGCTGCTAAGATTACAACTCAAAATAAGATATTTCTTTGATTCCATATCTTGGAAACACTTTCTTACATGATTCTATCCAGCTTATCCAGCTAAAGAATCTTTATATTGTACTTTTGTTTTTAAACTCTTCCCAATCTGCCTTTATTGGTCTTCCTCTCTTCTTTTATTATACTGTTTAAAGAACTTGTTGAAACCCTGTAGAGAATTTTTAATTTTGTGATATGTGATTTTGACTCAAAGAATTTCCTAGTTTGGTTCGGCAATTTTTCTAATTACATCCATCATTCCATCCGATTCAAAAGGTTTTACTACAAACCCCATAGCGCCTATCTTCATGGACTCTGTTATCAGAACCTGCTGACCAAGAGAGGAAAACATCGCCATTTTTGCTTTGTGGTCTATAACAAGGAACTTATCCAGTAACTTTTTCCAGTTCTTACTATCTGGCACATTATCCGGCACCATTATATCCATCAGTACGAGATCAGGCTTTACCTCCAGATACTTTTGAATGGCTTCGTCCCCATCAGCCACCTCAGCAACCACCTCGTGCCCGTGCTTAAAGAGAGTGTCCCGGATTGCCATTCGCATAAATTCGGCGTCGTCTACAATCATAACCCTTGCCATTAAGTTTCCCTCTTTTTTATTTTTAATAAGTAAACTATATTATTCTACGATTTTTGTGTTATTTTTTTAGTCTAATGCTTTTCAGTCTGCCTGCAGGTAACAAACTTCCTATAAATCTACAGAACTCAACTGTTTTATTCTTTTTGGTCAGTATTGTAAAGGGAACTCATAACAGTGAAGGAGAACTCCATAACAGGAGCGATGTACGCTTTATACGCTTGCTGTCTTGCGAAGGACATTATTTATGCAGTAGAAAATAAATGTAAACTCGTTCTATGTTACAGCATAATACCTTCTTTAATCAGAATATAAAAGCGGGAGTATGGATGAAGTTTTATGGGAATTGAAGATTGCCTGGTTGATTTCCAGATTCCAGAATACCTCCATTATATGGATAGTGCGGCAACCAGCCTTATTCCTGAGCCTGTAATAGCTGCAATGAACGAATATGACCGACAATACCGCTCCGGCGTTGGCAGGGGAATGCACAGGCTTGCAAGGGTTGCAACCCAGAGGTATCAGGACACACACGATAAGGTCAGCAGTTTCATTGGCGGGAAAGGAGGCACGACTGTCTTTACCAGGAACGCCACCGAAGCTATCAATATGGTTGCTGCTGGCCTTGATTGGAAACCCGGAGACCGTATAGTCACAACAATTACAGAGCATCACTCCAATTTGCTTCCCTGGCTTCGACTGCGCCAGAAAGGCGTTGAGGTAGTTGTTATTCAGCCTGACGGGACCGAGGTTATCGATCTCGAAGCATTTAAGGAGGCAATTACTGCTGGAACAAAACTGGTTGCTGTCAGCCATGCCTCAAACGTACTCGGTACAGTTCAGCCAGTAAAAGAAATTGCTGACATTTGCAAAGCGCAGGGAGCCTACTTTCTTGTTGACGGGGCACAGTCCGTTCCCCATTTTCCTGTAGATGTCCGGCACATTGGATGTGATTTTCTCTGCTTTTCCGGGCATAAGATGTTGGGGCCTACCGGCATCGGCATTCTGTGGATGCGGGATGAAATTATTTCTCCTCTCATACTGGGCGGAGGCACAGTCGAGGACGTCACAACCGAAGGGTACACCTTAACAAGCGGTTACCGGCGGTTTGAGGGAGGCACCCCAAATATTTCAGGCGCGATAGGGCTTGCACAGGCTGTAAAATATCTCGAAAGCCTGGGAATGGATTCGATGTTAAGGCACGAGCAGAGACTTACTGACCGCCTGCTTTCAGGGCTTGCCGGGATCAAAAACGTCACTGTCTATGGGCCCGAGAATGTGAAAAACAGGATAGGGGTTGTCTCGTTTACCATAGACAAAATCCATCCGCATGAAATCGCTTATCTGCTTGATGAAAGAGCCGCAATTCTCGTCCGTTCGGGAGACCACTGCTGTATTCCGCTAATGAAGCATCTTGGGCTTGAAAGCGGTACAGTCAGGGCAAGCCTCTACCTGTATAATACCCTGGAAGAAATAGACCTGCTTATTGAGACCGTGGAAGAGATTGCAAATACCATATAAAAGATAGCTGGAATGTGAAGGAATAATTCGGTAATATTCAGGAACATAACCTGAAGAAATGACAATTCATCAGGATATGGTGTAAGATGTACAGCACGATTCCTTATATAAAGATTGATGGAGGATCAACTGTTCCCTCCTCACATGAGGTGGTAATAGAAATGCCTCTTGCAGTCTTCGTCAACGGGCGCCATGCTCTAACTGCCATGATAAGCCCGACAGAACTTGAGGAATTTGTGACAGGGTTTTTATACACGGAAAAAATAATCAGCAAGCTTGAAGATCTTGAGTCCCTGCACATAGAAGCGCAAGCAGGAAAAGAGAAAATTGTCACTGGCATGAGTGCAAATGTCCTTACTAAAAATCCTTTTACGCTCATACTCTCTGGCAAAACCGTTCTTTCGGGATGCGGCGGCGATACTTCATATCTTGATGCTGACAGGCTTCCGAAAATCCAGTCCGACCTTGTCATTGACCATTCCACAATAACGAATATAATGAAAGACACGCTTGTCTCCGAGCTCCACACCAGGACAGGAGGAATCCATATCGTAGGGCTTTTTGGGCCAGAGGGCAGGATTTGCGTAATGGAGGATATAGGCAGGCATAATGCTCTTGATAAGGCAATAGGTTACGGGTTGAAGCACGATGTGGATTTTTCCAGGACAATTATAGCCTCTTCAGGGAGGATCTCATCGGAAATGATAAGAAAATGTCTTATAGCCAATATTCCTATTATTGCTTCAAGAGGCGCAACAACCACACTTGCCATCAGGCTTGGGGAACAATCAGGTCTTACTATTCTCGGTTTTGTTCGGGGCCAGAAGATGAATATCTATACGGGCATAGAAAGAATCAGGAATAAGGATTCTGTCTAACCATAGCTTCTGATTACAATACTCGTGTTTATGATCCTACAATGCAACTGGTCGTAACGGATAAGCTGCTAAAACGTCTATTGAGGAACCCTAATGAATAACCCGTTAAAAACGATAAGAGAAAGAAAACCCCTTATACATCATATAACGAACTGGGTAACGATTTACGACAGCGCAAACATGACAAGGGCTTTTGGCGCGCTGCCTGTTATGGCACACGCTCCCGAAGAGTGTACTGAGATGACAGGGATTTCATCGGCTCTTGTGCTTAATATCGGAACCCTCACCTCCGAAATAATTGATTCCATGCTGCTCTCGGCTGCTGCTGCAAACGAAAAGAAAATCCCTGTTGTGCTTGATGCCGTAGGGGTTGGGGCTACGAAATTCAGGGACGAGATGGCTGCAAAAATTCTCAACTCAGTTCATGTAGATATTATCAAAGGCAATTACTCAGAAATTGCAAAACTGGCAGGCGAAAGTGCTGAAACAAAAGGAGTTGAAGCAACTACAATCAGTGCAGACCCCGAAAGAATTGCAAAAGAATTTGCAAAGTCAAGCTCCGCAATTGTAGTGATGACAGGAAAAGAAGACATTATAAGTGATGGAGAGAGGGTATTTGTTGTAAGGAACGGGCACGAACAGATGGGTTCTATCGTAGGAACCGGGTGTATGGTCGCATCGGTGATTGGCTCTTTTGCTGCCGTTAATTCGGATTACTGCGAAGCCTCAAGAGACGCTCTGTGTTATTTTGGAATTGCAGGGGAACTTGCAGCCGTGAAATCAAGCGGGCCTGGAAGCTTCAAAGTTAACCTGTATGACGAGGTGTTCAACCTGTCGGATGAAAAAGCGAGAAGCATGATGAATTTTGAGGAAAAGCGAGCTCAAAAATAAAAAGCGGTAATTTCAAAATAAAATAAATTTTGAAGAATATATTTTCGAAAAATATACATGAATGAGCGGGTTTAAGCATTATGGGCCAAAAAAATTTCAGCCGAAAAAGTTTCCTTTTAAAAGAAATTGACTTCTACCTTGTAACAGACTCCAGGCTCTCGAGGAAAGGGACTTTATCCGATGTCAAAGAAGCAGTGGAGTCAGGATGCAAGATTGTTCAATACAGGGAAAAAGATAAAAGTACTAAAGTGATGATCGAAGAAGCCTCTGAAATCAAGAGGATATGCAGCGATAAGGCTATTTTTCTGGTAAATGACAGGATAGATGTTGCTTTAGCGGTTGATGCAGATGGTGTTCATATCGGTCAGGACGACATGCCTCTGGAGACGGCAAGGAGACTTCTTGGAGATGATAAAATCATCGGGCTCAGTGTCCATGACAGAGAAGAAGCAATCCTGGCAGAAAATGCCGGAGCTGACTACGTGGGTCTTGGCCCTATCTTTGATACAGCCACAAAAAAAGATGCTGGAAAAGGGATCGGTCTGCTTAAAGTAAGGGAAGTTAAAGCTGCAATAGGAATTCCTGTAGTCGCTATTGGCGGAATAAAAAAAGAAAATTGCGAGAGCGTCATTCAAAACGGAGCTGACAGCCTGGTCGCAATTTCTACAGTCTTGTGCAGTGATGATGTAAAAAAGGAAATTGAATATTTCATTGATACAATCCAGAGAATAAAAAGGCAAATACCGGATAACCTATAGAGAAAGTACTAATCAAATTGATCTCTTTTTATTTACAACTAGCATAATCTCCTTTTATTTACAACTAGCATAATCTCTTTTTATTTACAACTAGCATATTTAGTATCAGAACTGGTCATGATTGCTTTCTTGATCCAGAACTCGATTGGTTACTTTAAGTCCGAGGTTCAAAGGAGTAAGTTTGGCGTATATAATCGGCTCATTATCTGTTTAAAACACATACTGTTTCAGAACAAACTCCTTCGCCTTCCAGTTCAAGTGTTGAGTGTTCGATGTGAAGCTCCTTTAATTTGCTTTTAATAGACTGCTTTATAGTATCTGGTTCTTGCAGGTATTTGTTCTCAACAACAACATGAGCTGTTAGGATATCCGTTTCTCCTTCCAGAGACCATATATGGACATCATGAACCCTTTTCACTCCTTCTATCGATAAGATGGAGTCTTTGACCTTATCAATATCAATATATGCCGGAACACCCTCTAGAAGAAGGTTAAATGTTTCCTTTGCATTTCTGGAAACTCCCCATAATACAAAAATCGTGAATCCTATCGTCATTATGGGATCAATAATAGGTTCGTTCCAGAAATTTATAATTACTGCCCCAATGAGCAGGGCTACCCATCCCAGAATGTCTTCCAGAAGATGCCATGACAGAATTTTCTCACTCTGGCTCATCCCTTTCTTCAACCGAACAAACCCCAGCCCGTTTATTATGATCCCGATGATTGCAATTAAAAGCATTCCTTCGGCATTTACGGGTTCAGGATTGATCAGACGCGGTATTGCCTGGGACAGTATTAATAATGACCCGGCTATAAGCACAATAGTAGCAAATACCGCAGATAAAAGGGATAACCTTCGATATCCAAAAGTCATTTTACTCGTTGCGGGCTTTTTTGCTTTCTTCTCTGCAAACCAGGCTATTATCAATGCAAAACTGTCAGCAAAATCGTGCAGCGCGTCAGCCATCAATGCCAGGCTGTTTGTTAAGAGCCCTCCAATAAATTCTATAACTGTGAAGAGTATGTTCAAAGCTGCAGCAAATCCCACGTTTTTTTCCCTATCACCCATGGACAATACATCCACTCATATCGTTATTAAATTTTCTGTACTCTATTTATAGTCCTTGACGTAAGGTATTACACACATTAACTCATATTATCCTTTTATGGTGGGGAAGGAACAAATTGCTATTGATCAGAAGTTAAGTCTTGATGAGGTTAACTCCTTAATCAAACATGAAAATAACTCTCGCGTTCTAAAAAGGCTTTATTTTATCAAATTTAGGTATTTAGGAGGTTCTGTTGAAGAAGCTGCCATCAAAGTTGGGGTAACTAAGAAATGTGGCTATTATTGGCAAGATTATTGGAATAAAGGCGGCTATGCCGCCTTGATGCCACAATTTGGTGGAGGAAGAAAGCCTAAGCTTACTGACGAACAAATGATAGAATTAAAGAGTTTGTTGAAAAAGAAAGATTTCTGGACTACCAGAGAAGTATTAGAGCTAATAAAGGAAAAATATGGCGTTGAGTACTCATTAAAAAGGATAGGAGTTATACTGAAAAACTTTGGAATGCATCATTCAAAACCTTATATTCTCGACTACAGGAGACCTAAAGATGCAGAAGAAATTTTAAAAAAAGTTAAGTGAAACAGTTCCAAAGTATCCTCTTTCACATTAGAAATATGTAATAGGTTTCCTTGATGAATCCTCACCACAAACAAAAGCAAATACGCAGCGTTTGTGGTCATTTACAAAATCTTCAATGATAAAAAATACAGATTACATAAAGGCAAATGCATTTGCCTTTTACTCAATTAATGGGAATAATCTGATTGATTTTAAAGAGAGTTCAAAGGCAGAAAGCGTATGTGAGTTTCTTGAAAAAATAATGGAAGAGAACAGAGGAAAAATCATAGTACTTATACTTGATAATTTTAAAGCACATAAAGCAGATAAAACAAAGATGAAAGCAAAAGAATTGGGAATTAAACTTGTGTTTCTTCCACCTTATTCACCAGATTTGAATCCTGTAGAGTTAATATGGAAAACAATTAAAAGAGAAGTATCGGTCAGATTTATTCAATCAAAAGAACATTTGAGAAATATAATCAAAAATGAATTTAACAGGATAGAGGGTTCGCTATCATTTGCAAAAAGCTGGATAGAAAAATTTTATCCACAAATTAAAAGTGTAACTAGTTGAGAGAAGAACTATAAATTGAAATGAAAAACGACTATTCAGTTCGCTCTAAATACAAAGTTATCTATATATCAAAAACTCATCACATATGTGAACTATGAATACTAAAGGTCTTATGACTACAGCAATAGAAACTAATAAAATTATTAACATTATACTCTCATTATTGATAAAAAGCCCTTCAGATATGTGAATGGAGGACCTATTTATCTTTAAAAGTGTTCAGATACTTGAGATAGAAGTATTCGGATGCTTGAAATGAATATACATTCTCATTGTAAGCCTGGGTTTTGCTATGCATAGTTTGCTAAGTTAGCTATTATCTGGTTGCCGGGATAAGTTATTAAGAACCGTGAGCACAATGACTCCTTTACATTTTCTCAAAACACAGAAAAAAGCTCGATTTCTCGTGTTTATTAAGAACTTGCATCCTGATTTTCTCAATATTAGAAATTTATAATTAAACAAGGGATAAAAATGAATGAAAAACATCTGAGATACATACAGCAAAACAGGAAAAAAATAGGAATTTCCGTTGTAATCCTCTTTTTCTCGATTGCATTGGGAATACTTATTTTTCATACTATAGAGTCCAGCTTTTTTCCAAAACCGGCAAATAAAACTGTGTATGTAGCTGCTGATGGAAGTGGAAACTTCACATGTGATGGGAGTGATGATCAGGTAGAGATAAATCGAGCTCTTGCATATGTTGCAAAAAATCCCGAATATTCAACTGTCCACTTGAAAGGTAATACTACTTACGTTATCTCTGACAGTATTTTAATTGGGAGCAATACAATCCTTGAGGGAGACCGTACAGCTGTAATTAAACTCGAAGACAATGCAGACTGGACAGTGGGCAAGCCCATGATAACACAGATGGACCGTTCCGGAGTCAATAGAGTCACTATAAGAGGATTCGAGATTGACGGAAACCATGACAAAAATCTAGACAAAAAGAGAGGGCAAGGATATTACAATATGATCCATTTCTCTGATTCTAAGAACATAGATGTGCATGACATGCATATGCATGATGGGCATGGAGATGGGCTAAAAGTAGAGAGAAGTTCCAATATTAAATTTTATAATAACAGGGTGTATAAATTAGGACACGATGGTCTCTTTGCCATCGACAGTCAGAATATAAAAGCTTGGAATAACAGAATAACCTGCAGAACTAATGGCGGGCTTAGAGTAATGAACTCAAATCATGTAAAATTCCATGATAATGTAATTAATTCTTTTTACCACTGGAGTGCAGGTGGATCTGCAATTCTGATTGAAAAAACAACAGGTATTGTTAATGATGTAGAGGTTTATAATAATACTATCCATAATACGTATGGTCCCGGGTTGTGGCTGATAGGCTATGGGAACTCCTATTCTAAGAAAGAGGCACAGAACGTCCACATACACCACAATACCTTCTACAATACTGGTACGAATCCCAACATTAATTGGGTAGGAGGGATAGTGACAAGTGGGTTTTTTAATACGCTTATTGAAAATAACGTATTTGACGGGGTATATCATGGAGCCATTATTAACATGTATCCTACCACCGCAGATGTAGACCACTCAGTTGATCTTTCACCTCAGGGAACAGGATATAAAACCATTGTCCGCAATAACATAATCATTGCCACCCAGAAGCGCAAGAAGGATCCTGATGGAACAGGATATGCGATAATTAATTATCTCCCTGAGACACATACAATTGTGCTGGAGAATAACTGTTTATACAGCAATTCGGGAGGAACTTATAAAAACGCAAGTTCAACTACAGACATCTATGTAGCCCCTCTCTTTGTAAACCGGAGTAAACATGATTACCGCCTGAGGCCAAACTCTCCCTGCATTGGTGCAGGATATTCCTCAGCAGGTTCTTCTGAAAATGGTATTAATATAGGAAGATACTAATAATATAGGAAGATATGGCTAATGCTGCAAAATTGACATAAATCGTCTTATTCAGTCAACCAGGAACCTTCAGGATCCTTCAAAATTTTTAAGATTCTTCAGAATTCTTCAGAAGAATTTCGACATAAAAACAAAATGTTTCAAAAGCACTTCGGGAATACTTCAAGATTCCTCAAGGTTCTTCAGGAGTACTTCAGGAGTACTTCAGGAGTACTTCAGGAGTACTTCAGGAGTACTTCAGGAGTACTTCAGGAGCATTTTAGTAGTCAGAGGTTCGATTATCACTCTAAAAATAGATCCAAAAAACGGCTCTGTAGAAATCCTCTAAATTCTGTTTTTACCCAAAAATTATAAAAATAAAATTGTAAAAATGCTCCTTAATTTTTTTGTCCACACAAAAAACAAAGGAGCAATTGCTATTGTCATCAAATAAGTATATTAAATTTATTGATCTCAGTCTTAAAACGGTTCAGTCTTCCAGACTGAACCTTTACTCCTGCAAATATTCCAAACGTGTTTATACTCAACATCAGCTTCTTGTTCTTGTTTTATTGAAGGAGTATATAAGTACAGACTACCGTGACTTTGTAGAACTTGTTGACCTCATGAACAGTATAAAGGAAAAACTTGACCTTGATAAGGTTCCTCATTACACTACTCTTCAAAAGTTTGTGTCCAGAATTCCCTCTTCATTGTTTAACCTAATTTTGTCAAAAACTCTAAAACTATTTTACTCACATGGAGAAAAAGTTCTCATTACGGCAATTGATGCAACAGGATTTACGAGTTCTTATGCAAGTCATTATTATTCTAAGAGAACAGGGAAGCTCCGAAGGAGCTTCCTTAAAACTTCAATATCAGTAGACACTATTAAAAAAGTAATATTAGGATGGAAAATTAGCCAAAAAACAGATCATGATGTCAAGCATGCAAAGACTCTGATAAGACAATCAAACAAGTCAAGAAAGTCTCAATGTTATGTGATGGATAAAGGATATGATTCCGAAGAAATTCATACTCTAATAAGAGAAGAGATAAAAGCAGATTCAATAGTACCTTTGAGAGAAAGAAAAAGAAAGAGAATAAACGGAAAATATAGAAAACAATTAAACAAAGACTTTGATAAGATCAAATACAATAGAAGGAATATAGTAGAGACAATAATATCTGTTGTAAAAAGAAAATTTGGAGAAACATTAAGAGCAAGAAAGGTTAGAAATCAAGTAAAAGAAGTAAAAGTTAAACTAATAGTCTATAATATAAACAAAAAAGTAATACAATTATTATGGATTAAATTAAGGATTTCTACAGAGCCGAAAAATGTTAGAATAATAAAAGATTAGGGACGTGGAAAGCAAAAAAGAAAAACATAAACATTAATGTTAATTTATTCTACTCTCAAGTCTCTCAAGTATTTTACTCTTGTCCGATTATTTTATCAGTTATTTTTATAAGTACTTAATATGTTTCTGGATATTTATTTTTGAAGGCTACAAGAAATCTTTCATCTATTTTTGTCCTTTTAATTGATTTTACTTTAGAAAGCTGGTCAATGAATAAATTGCAAGCTTCTCTGAAATTAACTCCTTCAAGATTAGCTCCTATAAGAAGGCCGCGAAGTTTATCTTTACAAGGTCAGCCTTCAAATTCAGGCCCTTAGAATTTAGCCCCTTCAAGGTTAGCTCCTTCAAAGTTAGCTCCCTCAAGGTTAGCCCAGTAGAAGATAGCCCTAGAAAGGTTAGCCTCAGAGAAGTTAGTCCAGTAGAGAATAGCCTTGAAGAGGCTAGTTCTTTCAAGGTTAGCTTTTTCAAGGTTAGCCCTTTCAAGGTCAGCCCATTCAAGGTTAGCTTCTTTGATATTAGCCTCTTTAAGGTTAGATTTTTTGAGGTTAGCTGCTTCAAGTGTAGCTCCTATAAGACTGGCACCTATAAGGTTAGCTTTGTTAAGATAAGCCTCTTTAAGGTTAGACTTTTCAAGATTAGCTCCTTCAAGGTTAGCTTCTTCAAGATTAGCCTCTATAAGATTAGCTGAGTGAAGGTTAGCCCAAGAGAGATCAGACCAGAAGAGGTTAGCTCTTTCAAGATTTACTCCGGAGATGTTAGCTCCTTCAAGAACAGCCCCTTCAAGGTTAGCCCCTTCAAGAATAGCTCCCTCAAGGTTAGCCTCTATAAGGTAAGCCCTTTCAAGGTTAGCCCCTATAAGATTAGCTGAGTGAAGGTTAACCCAAGAGAGATCAGACCAGAAGAGGTTAGCTCTTTCAAGATTTACTCCGGAGAGATTAGTCTTTTTAAGGCAAGCTTCTCTAAGCTTGGCCCCTTCAAGATTAGCTTTTTCGAAATTAGCCCCTTTAATATTAGCTTTTTCAATATCAGCCCTTTTTAGACAGGATTCTGAAAAATCAGTAAATCTTAGTATGCTATTCGATAGTTTAACGTTTCTCATAATTGTTTTTCTAAAACATGTATTGCTGAGGTCGCAATTTGATAAGTCTGCACCGGATAATACCGTTAAAGAAAAGTCACTCTCTCTAAAATCATAACTTAAGTATTTTAGTAAAGTAACTGCATTACCGCCAAGGAACCCGGTTTCATTTTCCGTTTTCCCCCTGGTGTACTCGATCATACTTAAAAAGAGACTACTTTTGTTATTGATCATCTCCTTAATGAAACTTATAATCTCGGGAGTGAGCATTTTTTTACGCAGAATATTACTATCAATAATATCCTCATTGATTTCTTGGGAAAGCTTTTTAGCAATAAAAAATTCCATGAACGATCGATGCATGAACACGAAATTATCTTCAGAATCTCGGTAAATGAAAGAAGCTGTCCTTATCTTTTTATTAATGTCATCGATATCGACCCTTCCTTTCATAATGTCCGCTCTAAATTTTCTGTCAACTGTCTCATATATCTCATCTATTGTAATTACATTTTTATTCTCTGTAAACATTTTAAAAGCTAGCTCTTCCATCACGACTGAAACATATTTTGGGTTTACTTTCCGTTTCTCTCTATTCATCCACTTATTAACATATGTATCGTATAGCTTTGACTGGGTAATCTCACCTGTTGTTAGCGAAAAATCCGATAGTGTTTGAACTATTAAATTAAGTAGTATAGGACGCTTAGAAAGGTCGCTAAGATTATATATTTTATTTATTGTTTCATATCGAGCAAACCAGTTAACACCAAAATATCTTTTAAGGTATCTCTTTATATCGTTTTCACTGAATAGACTAATATACACTATCTTTACCTTAGATTTGTCCTTTAACGATATTCCAGTGAAATCCATCGATTCTGGGTCTAGGGACAGCTCCTCGTCCTCTTTGTTCTCAAAATAGTGAGTACGGGATGTAATTATAACCTTATTCCGAGCAGATACTAGTGAATTTACCTCATTAAACTTCTCGACAGTACCTTTTGGCAACTCATCATAACCATCGAAGACGAATAGTATTTTCCCTTGCCTAAATTTATTCTCAAAATCATTAATACTCAAACCATATAAAATATTGTAATTTTTAATCAGATCTTCTAAGTTCCAGAACTTTGTAAAATTCTTTAGCTGTACTGATATGGGCAGATAAAAATCGTTGTCCTTAACATATCGATCCGCAAATTGTTTAATTAGATTTGTTACATAGGTTGTTTTGCCCGTACCGAAATCGCCTAATATAACTAAGATAGGATAATTTTTTTCTCCCAGCCACTTTTCCACGTACTTATCTATCAATACTATATCGTGATGCTCATCTTCATAGCATTTCAGGTCTATATAATAAGCTAAATTTTCAAACGTACTGAAATGATTGAATATATTCTTTGCATATTCTACAGAAGTATCTTTTTGAAGGTTACATAGTGTACCATATATTCTGTCGAATTGATCAATATAGACCTCTAACAATTTTTCTTTTTCTTCATTACAATCTTTGGAGTTTCTATATTCTCTCAATGTTTCCTGAAGTATCTCATGTAGATATCGAATTTCAGCCTCTATTCCATTAACCTTATCTACCATATATGGTTTAAAGATCTCTATGTCTTTGGAAGCATATTCGAATAACTTTTTTTTGTATCTCTTCTTGAAATCATCATAAAACCAATCTAATACCTCTGTTTCAAGAAGCCCATTTAATTTTCTATTGAATTCGTCTTTTTCTACAATATCTATATTAATAAACAAGTCTTTTTTTGATTCTTCGATCTCATCTAACATTGTGACCCAATCGGAATACTTATCATCATCTTTAATTTCCTTGAATACCTGATCTATGACACTGTCTATAGGATGTTTTCGTAGGATGTTATCTTTAAAATTTTTTACTAGCTTCGTTACTTCTAATAGCGCCAAAGCATCATCTATTGCTATTACCATAATCAGTCAGACCCGTTTACTATTGCTAAATATTTGAAGACTATAATATTAAAATTTTAGTAATTTTTAAGGAATAGTAATGTCACTAATTGAAGGTTCGAGCCTAATGCAAGTTATACCTGTGAAAGGAAAAACACGTTGGAATTCATTCAGCAACTAAAAACTCATTAACAACCTCTAAACAGAATAAATCTTAACCCTGCGAGGAGAAATTAATATATACTTCCAATCTGTCAGGGGAAGTATGCTAATTACTACCTCTCGAAAACCTTCTGCAAGAACCAGGTCGCTTTGCAAGTTGCTTTCGCGGTTTATAGCCGGCAGGTGTATAACACGCGGAAAAATGGGCATGAAGGAACTCTTGGAGTTTGCGGATGGCGGACCTCTCATAGTTATAGGGGAGTACCACGGAAACCCAGGAGAACTCAGCTTTTATGATGAAAACGGGAAGCTCCTTTTCTCTATCAGATTTACGGACTGGTATTCCGAGGAATCTGATTCCTACTGGTTCCCTGATGTCGAGCCCGCGCTCTCAGGTCAGGGAGAGATTGCAGATGCCTTTGAGTCCTTTTTCCAGTTCAAGAGGGTTGAAAGCGACAAAATCGATCAGCTTCCTTCGGATTCCACTCTGATAGTTGTCGGGGAGAAGTATATCGATTTTATTGGCAGCAAAAAGTCACTTTTTAAACTTAACCTCCGAGGTTTTAAAAAGTACTGACCTCCAGACCCTTATTTTTATAACTGGCTTTTATAAATCGATTTTTCCATCTAATTCAAAAACCGTTAAAACGATTAAAACAAAAAACAGGATTCTTCAGGAGGAATTCCTTGAAACTTTTCGCAGAATTCACCTTTGAAACCGAAACCGCAGGAACAATCTACAGGGCCCTCCTGCCCGAGCTCAGTGAGAGCTTTTCCGAAAGATCTGTAATAGACCTGTCCCTTGAGGACAAAAGCAGGCTGGTATTGAGCGTAAAAGCCGAAGATGCCGTTTCCCTTCGTTCAGCCCTCAATACCTGGCTCAGGCTTATCCAGATTGCCCAGGAAATCCTTGAAGTCACAAATGAGGCACGTTCTCCATATCAGGTCAGTTGATAGATATGGTTTGAAATTAGCATTTTAAAAAATTTCATTATATTCGAATGAGACGTGGATGGCTATGAAACATAAGAGTATGCAGGAATATAAAGAAAAAATTAATAGGATTTCTTTTAGCTCGTTTAATTCCGGCAGCAAAAAATAAGTAATATAAATGCTCCGGAATTTCTATCAGGACTGGAGGTTGTCTCAATTCATTTTATACTTTAACCTTTTTTTGAGTTCTTCTTATCATCTCGAGCTTCTTATGCCTTGCTTTATCTGAATTTGTTTTTCACATTCTCTTAATAACCATGGGCTCTGGATTTTTTTGATCTGGGGCCTTTATTTGGTCTGAAAGCCCTCTCCGGGCATTTCTTGGAATCGGTTTTCCCATGCACTTCGAAGCCCAGGCTGAAACATTCGCCTTTCATCTCGTCAATAGCCGTATAAAATCTACAATCTTGGCATGTAGGCATTTGGATTACTACCTCCAAATATGTGAAGGCCACCCGGTTTTTATCCCAGAGTGTTTACCCGGATACAGCCTCTGAAGCAAGAAAATCATTTCTCTTCAGATTTCTTGATTACAGGGATGTATCCTCTAAATAATATGTATCTGTAAATAAAACATTTTTGGTGGTTATCAGAAGGAAGGTAGGTTTACATAAGGGCAACCGCCGGAAAATTACAACAACTAATTAAAGTTATTTATATATCAGAAAGCTTTTGCCTGCAGTTTGCCTGTAGTTTGCCGTTTGCCTATGATTTGCAGTTTGCCTATGATTTGCAGTTTGCCTGTGATTTGCAGTTTTACAGACTGGATCTTAAATCAGATTTCCTCATAATCCTCAAATTCCACATCGAGTACAGGCAGCTCAATAATCTCTCCTTCTCTGTTATAGCATGTCCAGCTTTTTTTATGGTAGGGGCGTCCCACTATGATATGGTAGTTCCCTGTTCTCGAGAAGAGACGAAGATCAGCCTGAGAGGGGCTGCGGTTCGGGCCCGGATGGCTGTGGACCGAACCAACGGCTTTAATGTTTGGCATCATATAAAGCCTGAGAATTGCGCTCTTATTACTTGATTCTGTGCCAGGCAATATAAGAACTTCAGTAATGATGCCTCCTTTTTCCTGCAAAAGACCGGCAAATTCTTGAGGAGCCATGGATTTGCTGGCCTCAAGAATAAAGTGGAGGGTATCGCGGGCTATTCCTTTAATTTGCATAAGGGATTATTCTCCTGAAAAGGTATATCTTTTCTGAGGTAATGACTGCCGAGTGAACCGATTAGATTAGAGCGGTTTTTACCCTGGTTGCTTAAAAACTGAAGATTTCGCGGGTTTAAAAAGCTGTTAGCTTTGTGAGAACATTTTGCTCGACAGGTCAGGCTCTGGAATTATCTGGCAGCGGGTTTATTTATGGTTTGCATAGACTATTATATAGGAGATTTTATTTCTCAGAGCCTTGTCGGATTGAAGCTTAGCTCTCAGTGCTGAATATTGTCAGGGGGTACTAGAATAAAAGATATACACTCGGTTTCAGACTCGGAAACGAGCCTGGAAAAAAATTCTGGAATGGATGTTGGAAAATACCTGGAAAAAGACAGTGATACACACATATCCCTGTATAAAGAGTCGCTTGCAATTCACCGACAACTTGGGGGTGTACTGGAGGTTGCAAGTAAAATCCGCCTTCGAACTATACATGACCTCAGCGTTGCTTATACGCCAGGGGTTGCCGAGCCGTGCAGGAAAATAAGTGAAGACCCGGAGCTCGCTTACCTTTATACCCTGAAGAGAAATACCATTGCTGTTGTCACTGATGGTTCTGCAGTGCTCGGGTTTGGGAATATAGGGCCCCATGCTGCCCTGCCTGTCATGGAAGGAAAAGCGATAATTTTCAAGGAATTTGCAGGCATTGATGCCTTTCCTATCTGTCTGGATACGCAGGAAACCGAAGAGGTGATAAAAGCGGTAAAGCATCTTGCTCCTGCTTTCGGAGGCATTAACCTTGAGGATATCAGTGCTCCCCGCTGCTTTGAAATCGAATCCAGGCTGCGTGAAGCCCTCGAACTACCAGTTATGCACGATGATCAACACGGCACAGCGATTGTAGTTTTTGCCGGGCTTCTTAATGCTCTTAAAATTGTGAATAAAGAATTAAACGAGCTTAAAATCGTGATTTCAGGCCTTGGTGCTGCAGGCGTTGCAATTTTTCGGTTTTTGGTCCGTGCAGGAGCAAATCCCGCTAAAATTCTTACCTGTGATAGTAAAGGGCTCATTTACCAGGGTCGAAAGAACGGCATGAACTCTGTAAAGGAAGAAATTGCCAGGCTTACAAACCCCGGAAAATTGAAAGGAGGGCTCGAAAAAGCTTTTCCGGGAACTGATCTTTTTATCGGGGTCTCGGTAGGAGGCATAGTTACCGAGGATATGGTTAGCTCTATGGCAAAAGATGCAATTATTATGGCCATGGCAAATCCTATCCCTGAGATTATGCCAGATGCTGCAAAACGGGCAGGAGCAAGAATTATTGCAACAGGCAGGTCGGATTTTCCAAACCAGCTTAATAATTGCCTGAGCTTCCCCGGGGTTTTCAAAGGGGCTCTGAGCACCTGTGCAAGGAAAATAACGCCTGAAATGGAAATGGCTGCAGCCCATGCGCTTGCTGACGTCGTAAAAGTCAGCGAGCTTTCAGAAGATCACATAATTCCTCATCCTCTTGACAGGCATGTAGTACCCGCGGTTGCAAAAGCCGTTGCAGATGCATCACTTGAGAGTTGTGTTGCCAGGAAGAGTCACGAAGATAAAGCCTGAAAAACCGGTTTAAAGTTCTGTTTGCGGACAGCTTTTCCACCTCTTCAGGTTCATCACTCCTTTTTACCTTCTTTTTTTATCTTAACTCCAGGTTCACGGACCAAACTTCAGAATTGATGTTTCGCAAGCAATTTGAATCTAAATTACATACTTTTTCGTCAGGTATATAGGGGTGATTGGAATAAATTGTAATGATCTGAAAACTGGTCAAACTCTTGTTTGTGAAAGATGCGGGATTGAACTTAAAGTGATAAGTGAATGCACAGATCACAGCTGCGCTACAGGCTGTGCGGGTGATATGGACTGTTGTGGAGAGCCAATGAAACTGAAAGAATAAACAACAGAATAAGCAATAGAATAAAAACGCTACTGTAATCATATATAGAACGAAAAACAATAAGTACGAACATTATGACTTCAAAAAAAAGAGAAAATCCTGCTTTCCCGGAATTTGTCATAGGTGTAGAGCCGCCAGCCGATAGGGCCGAAAAAGCGCTCTGGTTTATTTTCCGGGACCGTGAGATTCTCCTCAAGCTTAATAATAATCCCGGAGCAATTCCAAGGCTGATTGACCTGGGAGAGCTTGGGCTTTCAGGTATCAGGGAACAGTATCTCGGAGCCCTTGATGGAACACACTGCTATTCCGTGGAGCTTCCAAATAACGCGCAGCCTCCTGAAGGAATGGAATTTATGGATCTCAGGCAGGCATATACACAAATGGGTGAAAAGTGTTTTGCGCTTGTTAATAAAGCCGTTCAGGTCATGGAATGGGACAGGACGAGCCAGTTTTGCAGCAGATGCGGGACAAAAACCCTGCAAAAGCCCGGAGAGAGGGGAAAAGAATGCCCTGATTGCGGAGAGCTTTTCTATCCCAGAATATCGCCTGCCGTTATCGTGCTTATCCGGAAAGGGCATGAAATTTTACTTGCCAGGTCTCCAAACTTCCCAGATGACATGTATGGTTTGATAGCCGGCTTTGTTGAGCCCGGAGAGTCTGCTGAAGCTGCGGTTGCCAGAGAAATCAGGGAAGAAGTGGGAATTGAGGTTAAAAATATTACTTACTTCGGAACACAGGCATGGCCGTTTCCTAATTCTCTTATGATCGGGTTTACTGCGGAATACAGTTCAGGGGAAATCCAGCCCGATGGGTTTGAAATCGAGGACGCCCGGTGGTTCCCGGCTGGGGATTTGCCAGTATTGCCTGGAAAAATAAGCATTGCAAGAAAGTTGATTGACCATTTTCTTAAAGAAGAAGGGATGGAAGTTTAAGACGGATTCATAATTTTTCAGATTTCTATTTCCAGTTCTACCTTTTTCGATACACTTTATTCACCTGGACGAAAGATCTTTTACCTCTATAAAGCCAGGAAAGAGTGAATATACCATGTTCTTATTTCAGATGATCCAGCAGCAGAGATAAGAAAAACTCAACCTCAAATTCTAAAAAATTTAAGGTTTTTCTCTCTTTTTCTTCTCAGGTTCCACAGGCTCGGTTAAAAAGAA
The DNA here is from genome assembly GCF_001304615.2 of Methanosarcina flavescens. Taxonomy (NCBI): domain Archaea; kingdom Methanobacteriati; phylum Methanobacteriota; class Methanomicrobia; order Methanosarcinales; family Methanosarcinaceae; genus Methanosarcina; species Methanosarcina flavescens. The sequence continues at coordinate 222,139 of NZ_CP032683.1, forward strand.
TCCAAACGGTGCGAAATCTTTGAAATAGATGATAAACGAAATTATATTATACCTTTTTCAATTGCTTTATTTAAACAATCTTCTGCTTTTTGTGATATATTAGATAAAGTATATTCTGACGCTAGAAATAAAAGTAGAATCTGAAACGTTTTAATTTCTTCTGGGGCCTCAATTCCACCGTACTCTTTAGATAGCCGGTAAACCCAGCTTATAAAAATTGCAATATAACAAGAAATTGCAATTGAGTAATGGATCGAGAGATATTTGACATATTTAGTCAAAGTATTCTTTTTTATAATAGAGGTAAGAGGAATTTTATGACTTTTCCGAGCTACTTCTAAGATGTCCATAAAAACAATTAAAAAAAAGAAGTAAATTCCTATTATGTATTGACCTCTCAATAGAAAAGAACGATACGAGCTATGCCCAAATATTGAGTCATAAACTAAAAAATATAAATCAAATAATGAAGTAATAAAAGGAATAACAATAATATAAACAAAAAGAAAATCAATAAATCTCTTTACTGTAGTTCTTTTTCTCAATTGTTTTGAAAAAAGTTTTTCAATTATCTTAAATTGAATTCCCTCTAAGTTCTTGTGACTTGTTGATTCTTCAAGGAAGTTAGTTATTTTTTGCTTAAGTTTTGACTTTAATTCCAAAAAACAGGGTGTAGGATTTAAATGGAAAAATATGATATAGGTTATAATTGCAAAACCTACAGAAATTAGAAGATAATATATGAGACCCATGTTCATTAAATTTGTAGGATGATTGTATGGTATTCCTCCGGCTAGCACCATCATTTCTGATATAATACTCATCTCAGGGTTATTAGTATCAATTGGATCATAAACTAAAGCTATTTTAAGATACTTTGCAAAATAAATTGCATTAAGAAAAATAATATTATTGCCAATAAACATACAAAAAATATTTTCTATTTTCTTATAATCAACGCAATAATTTACGTTGAAAAACTTAAATATAACCTTATTTAAGGAAATTGTAATATAACTAAAAAAAGTGATGCAATGAGAATACTCGATAAAAATAGCATACAGTTGAATGACGAATCTGAAAAATAATTATTAACTTGATCTGATGCAGACGTTGCAAAAATGATAGAAAGGATTAAAAGCCCAAACAAAATAAATTTTGAGCTTGTAACTTCTAATGTCCATGAATTTTGATATATAAACTCAGAGACATTATGTGATCCTTTTCGATTAATCTTCGATCTATTTAATTTATTTAATATTAAATAAACACCTTCATCAAACAAGAATGTAATAAAAAACAATGCCTCAAATAAAACTACAAGATTAAAAATTAAAAATATCACTACGATAATCACTAATGTAGGGTTAGCCCAAAATTGAGCATCAAAGGTACTCATCGTTTGTAGTATGTTCCAATGAAGTCTATTTACGCCGAGAATACACGAATGAGTACAAGAAAATAAAATGGGAAAACATCTTAATAGGGTTTGTTTCCAAGACAAGGCTTCGGAACGTTTAAAAAACAATCCGCTCCAATTCATTCTTACAGATATAATTTTTGCTAATAACATTAAGTTCAAAACATATATAAGAATTAATGAAATAGTAATCGAACTGTCACTTACAATTGTTGCTATATACCAGTTGGCTGTAAACTTAAAACATATAATTAAAGTGAAGTATATTAATATATTAAATATATTCTTAATAATTGACTTAGAATTAATTGAGAAAAATAACCTATTAAATTCCAAAAATATATTATTCTGCTTAATAGCCTGTCTTTTTAAACTCATTCTAGTAGCAATTATTTAGATAGTATTAATTCTTTTCTAATTTATTTCCAAAATTTCCGTTTATGTTTATTTTTTCAGTGATCTTCGTCAACAGATTCATTTTTAGTTTACTATTCTCCAGACAAGATTCTGAAATGTAAAAAAGATCAGTGATGTTGAATTAGTGCTATTTTGACTCCGTTTGGGTCTTCTAAGAAGGCAAGGGTTCCAACTGTTATTGGTGTGGGTTCCATTGTGATTTTGGCACCTTTGGATTTGAGTTCTTCCACTGTAGTGTTTATGTCTTCAACATCCATTCCTACCGAAAACAGGCCAGTTTCATGTTCTGTATTCATTATAAGCTCTATCATAGCATCCCCTTCCCCTTTCAATAATGTGATTGTTACTCCAGGTTGAGGGTTGTGCTGGCTATCTATTTTAAGTCCCATAACTTCCGTGTAAAATTTAATCGATTCATCCATATCCTCAACTATGATGGTAGCGTATTTAACTTTCATATTTATCACCATATGAATACTGTTTATCATTATTTATTAATGTTGAATCTGGTAATTTTTTATCTACGAGCTGTCACAAAAACCGCTTTTAATCCTTTTTTGCCTCTTTTACGGAATGATACATATCAATTCCCTGTCCTGCCGTGGATAAATTACGCATATTTCGCACATGGATTTCGAAAACAGGGAAAAACTTTAACATCTGTGCATCAATGAAATAGAAAAAACAGATTATTCCTCCGGGCACACGAAGGAAGTTTTCAAGGGGCTGCCAGAAAAATAAACAAAACTTCAAAGTCAAAATATTTTATCGTGATGGTCGTAATCTTCCAGGGTTATAGTCTTTGATTCCTCATCAATAGAAAAAACCAAAACAAAATGCTTATCGATATGCACTCTTTTTAAATGGTTCATCGGAGCTTTTAAATTCTTGTATCGATGTGGATATTCCAGGATCTCATTTGCTTTATCTAAAATAATTTCAAGTTGTTTTTTATTCTTTTTTGCTAATTTTTCAAATTTACTATCAAGTTCCGATCTGATTTTCAAAAAATACATAAAAATCAAAGACCATATCGTTTCCTTAAGTTTTCAACCGTGCCTACTTCTATAGCTTCCTGTTTTACTATTTTCTTCAGTTTCTCAACGTACTCAGGCTTTAACTCTGGCTCTAAAATTTCTTCTTCATACTCTTCAGCCATTTTGTTAATAGCAGCACTTTTGTCCTTTAAACCGTATTTGGCCTTGATAATATTCAAAATTCGATTAGTGCGCTCATCAATGTTTATTATCGCTTGAACCATGTATATCCCATATTAATAGTAGGTTAATACCATATTAATATATGCCATTCTACCTTGCCAAGATTTAATTTCCACTGGCTTTTTGAGTCCGACCACTATAATATCTAGAAAAAAGCTTAAAGAAACAGCAATGTATGATTTATAGCAAAAAATAGGTCATGAAACTGAAACGAAAATATATTATAATGTAGACTGTATCGAACTAAGGCGTAAATATAGGAAGTAGATACCAGATAACAGATTTAAAACATTGAAAAGGATTGGGGAAAATTCAGAAATGAGAAGGCAAACTTATGATGCCGTTTGCAGTCCAGGTTCATCATGCACTTGTTAATAGTATTCATATTGGCAAATTTGCGGATAGGCTGCAGAGACCTGGATAAAGTGTAGATTGCAGGCATAATGGGAGATTAGAATGCTTAAAGGGAAAAAATTAGGACGCGGTAACGATTATTTTCAGATAATTTTGATTCCCAGGAACCTCGCAGCAAGTTCTGTTGCTTGCCAAGCATTAACTATAGCCCCTCTGAGTTCGTTGCGTGTATCGGATACTATCATCCCGTCAATGATACAATCCGATAAGTCGATGTCTTTGAGTGAAGTTTTAAAGAAGTCTGCTCCTGTGAAATTAACCTCTTTCAGCTTGGGCTTCTTTAACCGAATCTCGGATAATAAGGCTTCCATGAAGTTGCAGCCATGAAGGGCACAGTTCTCCAGTACAGAACTTGAAAAATTTGCATATCGAAACGAACTATCCACTAGAGAGGTTTCTTTCATATGGCTCTTGCTGAAGTTGCTGCCATCGCCCTTGCACGTTAAAATTTTGGAGCCTTTCCAGTAGCTCCCCGTAAAAATGCAATTTGCAAAATTGCAGTTATCAAACACCGAATCGTAAAAGCTGGCTTTTGAAAAATCACATTTGTTGAACTGGCATTGTATAAACTGTATCGATTCAAATTTCATCCTTGCGCTATCGATATCCGAAATAATCTCGTTTTCAAAGCGCATCCTTTCTATAAAATTGTCATCAGATTGTGCGGTTATAATTCTGCTTTCCAACATGCTTCCATCTCCAGATATTGAGGTTCCAAAGAATGATAATATGAATGGTTTGGACGAAGTTAAGAGCGAGAACAGCAGTGAAGTGCCTGAGAAAAAAATAGAGGCAGAGTAGAAGTGGAGGAGAGAATTTAGAAATACTGAACTTGACTTCATCTCCGTTTGTCTCCCTCATCCACCAGATGCTACCGCTGGATAGCAAAAGATAAGTTTACTGCCTTTTATAGTCAGAAAGTCTCGAAGCTGCCGATCTATAAAGCACCCATTTTTCATACCCTATCCTCTGGATTCTTTTACCTGAGGCTCTTGAATACATCTTGGCTCCGGGTATCAGGCTTAATAATCTACTGACATGCCTGTAACGCTCAAGAAGGCACTGTTCCTGGCTGATATCATCAAGCTTCTGAAAAATAGACATATTTTCAGGAATAAAGGGAATTTGAACTCTAAGAGTGCTGAGCAAAGACTCAAGCTGCCTGTCCAGTTCTTTCCTATCTTTCTCAAGATCCTGGAAACTCCATGTCTTGACCCTCTCATTTACAGCACATGTAATTTTTTCCGTAGGCTTGCCTTTTGCCTTAAAGCATGCTGTTCTTGCTTTATACCTGATTCCGGAAAGAATCTCTTTTAGCTTCTGTTCCGTAATTACTTTTCCCGTTATTGAACACTCTTTTCTCAAGTTTTTTTGCTCAAGAATAGCATCTTCTTCCATAATATCCAGAATTCCTGAAGCTCTGTCAAAAGCCTCTATGCTGGCCTCAAGAAGTTTCTTCCGGGCAGGTAAATCTCCGGCAGTCAGATTTCCTGCTGATAGAAGGAGGTCTGAGAATTCTTCCATAATTTTAAGAAGTCTCTTGTCTTCTTCCAGATACTTGATCTCATGGGTTACCTCTGAAATATATTGTTCACTCTCAAGTCTTGAAGATCTCCTCCCGAAAAGAATCTGTAAGAGAGCGTTGTAAAAGGGATAGTATAATCCGGGAATAGCAGTGCTGGTAGAGGCCTCAGTCGAATCTTTAAAATATTTGACTGCTTCTTTAAGCCCAAAAAGATAAGTAGCTTCGTTTTCAGCCTTGAGAGCCTTCCAGAGAGAAGCTTTTCCAAGAGATCGAAGTGCATACATACGGACGTAGATATAAGGGTTACCAATAAGAACCTGTAAGTCTTTCAATGCCTGTGTTTTATCAGGTACATAAAAAAAGGCAGATCCAAGGGTTCTTGTTGCTACCCTTTGAACAAAGTTATCACCGTGAGTCGAAAGTCTGATAAGGTCGCTCCAGACTTTCGCTTTATCCGGAACTTCTGAATAACCTGACGAAAGAGCAAGTACAGCCTCTTTTCTTACCTCTCTGTCTTCAGCGGATGTAAGCCTCATAAGATCGTTCCATGTTTTTTGCTTATCATCTGAGTATGCAAATGCAACAGTAAAAAGCTCTGCAGCTTTCTTCCTGAGCAGGGAGTCCGGACTCTCAGCAAGCTTTACAAGGTCAGAAAAAACGGTAGATTTTTCCTCAACTACCGGAAAGACACGCGAAAGCATGCTTGCAGCACCCTTTCTAACACCTGTGTCCGTATCACCAGATATCTTTAGAAGTTCATTCCATATATCCTGTTCTTTGCCTGATTTTAGCGAATAAATAGTAAGAAAAGAATCGATCGCACCTCTTCTTATCTGCGGGTCCGGATCCGAACTGAGTCGAAGGAGTTCTTCTATAATTTTCTCTTTTTCTGGAAGACCTGCATATGATTTTGCAAGAGACTCTTCTGAATCTTTTCTTAAATATTTGTATCTGTCATCTGCAGGTTCCAGGAAACTAAAGGTGGATATTCGGCATCTTTTTTCTTTGACCTGCTTACATTCGATCCTATCCTCGCTTCTCATTTCTCTTTCCCTTATCATTCCTTTTTTCTCCTCTTTCCATCTCTCCTTCTCCCTCAATTTCTTCAAACTTACATATTCTTCAAATGAGTTTGAGTTATGTATAGAAAGTCGGAATGATTAATAACAGTACTCTTTTGAAATAGGGTATGGGGATACTGAGTATGCTATAGAGGGGAAGGGAAAACGGTCTTATTGCTACACGGCTCAGGAGGAGGTTATGATCAGGGACTTTGGGCTGGCAAAGTATTTTTCGGGGACGGGCATAAGTTCACTCAGTTTTACGATATGGCTATCCTCATTCATCCATTCCGGATGATGCTCGTACTGCACAAAGGTTGAACAAACATATAGTAATAAATGTTAACCAAAACTAATATAAGGTTATAATTGTATTCATAGTAAAACCAAGCAGCAAAGACATTTGCTTTTATAGGTGAAGAGATTTTGAGGCTCGTCAGGTCTATGGGGAAGAAATAGTTTACATGCTTAAATTCTGCTGGAAATGGTTTTTTTCTAATAGACTTGATAACTTCTAATTTGAACATGAAAAAGTTGAGAACATATAGTTGAGGGTATTTTATGAAGGGTGACAATTATAAAAATCCAATGGATAAAAATGAATTAGGGGAGCCACTTCCAAGCAGAAATCAAACAGTAGGGGAAACTCCTGAATTAACTACAGTAGCAGGAGCTCCAGTGGAAAACAATCAGGACAGCATGACAAGCGGTAGACGCGGACCTCTTATGCTACAGGATATCTGGTTTCTGGAAAAATTAGCACATTTTGACAGAGAAGTAATTCCAGAACGCAGAATGCATGCAAAAGGCTCAGGAGCATTTGGAACATTTACTGTAACTCATGATATTACCAATTACACTAAAGCAGCCATATTCTCTAAAGTAGGAAAGCAAACCAAAATGTTTGCACGTTTTTCTACTGTAGCGGGTGAGCGTGGAGCAGCTGATGCAGAGCGTGATATTCGTGGTTTTGCTTTGAAGTTTTACACTGAAGAGGGCAACTGGGACATGGTAGGGAATAACACGCCTGTATTCTTTTTCAGAGACCCTCTAAAGTTTCCTGATTTGAACCACGCTATTAAACGTGATCCGCGTACCAATATGCGTAGCCCGAATACTAACTGGGACTTCTGGACATCATTACCGGAAGCTCTGCTACAGATAACTATTATTATGGGTGATCGTGGAATACCTTCTTCTTACAGGCACATGCATGGATTTAGCAGTCATGCTTACAGTTTAATAAATAAAGATAATGAACGGGTATGGGTAAAGTTCCATTTCAGGTCACAACAGGGTATAAGAAACCTCACTGACCAGGAAGCTGAAAGAGTTATTGGAATGGATCGCGAAAGCCATCAAAGAGACCTTTACGAAGCCATTGAAAAAGGCAATTTCCCAAAATGGAAAATGTATATACAGGTTATGACAGAGGAACAGGCTAACTCTATGAAGAATAACCCCTTTGATCTGACTAAAATGTGGTATAAAAAGGATTTCCCACTGATACCTGTGGGTGAATTTGAGTTAAACAAAAATCCTGAAAACTACTTTGCAGACGTGGAACAGGCTGCTTTTTCACCGGCTAACGTAGTCCCAGGAATTAGTTTTTCTCCGGACCGCATGTTGCAGGGACGTTTGTTCTCTTACGGAGACGCACAGAGGTATAGATTAGGTGTGAATCACCATCAGATACCTGTGAATTCTCCTCAGGGTGTTAAAAACTATCACAGTTTCCATAGAGACGGAAAGATGAGAGTTGATGGCAATAGAGGAAGCCAACTGAATTATGAACCCAATAGCTATGGAAACTGGAAAGATCAACCTCAATATGCACTTCCAGTTGAAAAAACAGGTTCAATAGATATCTTGAGGTATGATTTCAGAGAAGATGACAATGATTATTACACCCAGCCAGGAGAGTTGTTCAGAGCTATGACTCCTGATCAGCAGCAGGTTTTGTTTGAAAATACCGCCAGAAATATGGGCGATTCTACTCTCCAAATCAAACACAGGCACATTTACAATTGCTATCAGGCAGATCCTAAATATGGTGAGGGCGTTGCAAAAGCACTGGGGATAGACATCTCAACTGTTGATTTAAATTTGCCAGAGCGTACTTCAAGACAAGCCAATTATGAAGCAAACAATAAGCATCCTGAATTAAATCAACCTACAGAGAAAAAAGATTCAGGCAGGGAAATTGACACTAACGGCGATCCTTACATTGAACCCGAAAATGATCCGTGGCTTTTGTAACTATTAAAATTGCCATTAGCGGTACTATCAGGTCTAAGAGGAATAAACAATTTACAGGCTTGAATGTAGCTGAAATAGTTCTTAGTCCTCATAGACTTGATAATTCCTTTTTTTAATTCTTTTGGAGTATAGGGTAATGATTTGGCTTTTAATCCGTTGTTTATAACAGACACTTATATTTTTAAATTTTAGTATTGTTAATTAAACATAGCTAACTATTTATTTATATATTTCATTAAGAGGAGAATTTTATTACTTTTCATGCTATAATCAACAGCGTTAGATATCGAAAAAAGGCCTATGATCTTTCAGAATTTTTTATATTTAATGCTCCGTTTCTCATTACACAGATGATATCAATTCTCTGCCTGCCTTGGATAACATTCACGCATATCTCGCATACGGATTTCGGAAACTGGGAAAAAGCGCAGCCAATTTATATATCTAGAATTTATTTTCTAATTTTGGCTTTGTAGAAACCTATCTAAATCCAACCATACGGGACTGAAGGTAAGTAATTAAACATCGATCAGTATATTCATTTCAGATCGATAGAGATACTTTACTTCTGATGATTTCTACAAAGCCCTAATTTTAGAGTCTGCCTAATAATTTCAATGTTCTTGAAGTATTTTTGATTTAGTTCTTCTTTATTAAAAGCTTTCTATCAAAAATTAATTGCTTTGTCTAGAGATTTGTTCTCTCTTCTTTTTTAATAGGTCAAATATTATATTACCTAGTATGAACACAATGCCGGGAAGTATATATATGAAAAACTTTTCGAATCCAAGAGGTCGGTTCTCTGAGACTTTAAATTCATATATATTGTATGATACCAATGAGTTTGAATTTCTATCGAAAAGATATATAAATATTCTCCAATCACCTATTAATTTTTGATCTTCACTTGGTAGCTTAAATACAAAATTTAATTTATTATCACCATCTTCTGAAGAAATATCATCTTTTTTTGTCAATAAATCTTCAGGAGCGTTAATGGGAGTATTTATTTTAGGATAGACTCCTCTTATCCTTTCTAATGGATCGCAGATAAGAATTCTATATTCTGGATTTTCAATATTTTTCTTTCCTTTGTTGTTAATTGTAATAGAAAATTTTAAATCTTCTCCATATTCTATTATTTCCTTATTATTTACTTCCATCTCCACGTAATATATTGGATCAGTATTTAATAAATATAGATTTGTAGGATAAATTTCTGGCTCGGTATTGTAAATTAGATACTCCTTTTCATCAAAAGAAGGTACAGGAATATGGACGTTAAAAAGTTGGGCAATTACTGTTAGGAGCATGGCAAAATTAATGATGACGCCCCATTTGAGCCATTTTAGATTTATTTTGTCAAAGTTTTTAGCAATATCATCCTCATTTATCATAAAAACCTCTTATTATTAAACAAGAATATGACTATTTCGTTTTTATTACACTCGTTTATTTACACATTATTTAATTGATATTTTTTTGGCGCCTCATATATAAGCCAGTTAACTTTAAAGATATGCTATTAAGATCAAAAATAATAGAAAGTAATAAGAATAAGTTATAAAGCATAATGTCAATAAATGTTAAATTTTATATTAATGATATCAAAATAAATTACCTTCTCTTTGTATTGTGATAAGGCTCCACAGCCCGACTATATTGAGATAGAAAAGTGCCGCAAGATCCTAATGCGGTATCTAAGAGTATAGTTAAAATTTTTGTAACTATAAGATTTACGAATTTAAGCCAGAGTAAAATTGAGAGGAAGGGGAAGAAATAAGTAGAAGTATATATTACCCATATTGGGATATTACCCCAAGCCATACGTGTTCTCAAACTCTAGAGTTCTGATTTTGTACCTTAGATCATGTATAACAGCCTTATCGTTACCAGTCATTGAAAACAAGTACATGCCCTAAGGCGACAGGGCATAGTATTTATCAAAAAACGTACTCAAAGAAAGTGATATTGAGTTCAGAAATAAAGGGGTTTACGTCCAAAGTTCATTCAATGATTCAAGTAAATCCAAAAACTCATTTACACATCTCTTTTGAGTACTTGGTTTAAGAGTCTTCTTTGGGTATCTATTAGAATATGCGTTTGCAAACACAGCGTATAAAGATTTTTTAATCTCTTCTTTCAAGTCCTTACTTTGCAAAAATACTCTTTCCTCCCGAGTAAGATCTTTTCGTAGACCTGTTGACAAGTACTCATATATTTTTAGTTGGTCAATGACGTCTAAAATATTTATTGTGCTATCAAGAGTAGAAACGGCTAACTTTTGTTCGTCTTCAAGGTAGCCAGAACCGGAAGCTAAAGATGTAATACAAGATGCAATATCTAGATTTATTAGTTGAAGCTTACCCTTTTTTTCAATTTCTTTATCTAAAATTCCAAAACTGTATTTTGAAGGGCTAATTCTCAAAACTATAAGACCTATATCTTTCCATTTAGCTTCATCAGTTAGATCCTTAGTTTCTTTCTCTAATAATTTTTCAACATCAGTAGTAATATCATTAGCGAAAGTTGAAAACTCAATATCCTTATGCAGAATACCAATTCTAGTAGATTTAGAATATTTAGTAAAATTATACTTTGGAATACGTGAACCGTCTTTTAAATCATAATATAGTGAAATATTGTTTTCTTTTTCAAAATTTTTAATATCCTCCTCATTTTTGAAATTGCTAATTAACAGACGATCCACTACTTTATCTGTGAATTCTCCTATAGAAGAATTTGTAAGAATAAAATATACCGTAAAAAGACCAGCATCTACAGCTCTATCTAGGGTATTTATGCTTACTTTCTCAAAAATATTAATGAATGCTTTTTTAAACGCTTCAAATTTTTCTTTATTTCTTATTCTCTTAGACAAATCTTCTATCATTTTTTGTATAATTATTTGACTTGATTCATGCCATTCGCCTCGAGACAATGAGAGTACCATATATCTAAAAATCTCTTTTTCTGCGTTATCATTTTCAATTTTCTCTTTAATTTCAGATGGTTTCTCTGCTTTAAATATATCCGACAGAGTGAAAGATTCATTTGCAGCTGCTTTCTGTTCACGTAGCTTATGATATGCCATCAAAATGTATATGGAATTATGGTTTTCAGCCGCTTTCTTGCATACTTTGTCCCTAAATTTAATATCTGGATTTAGAATAATTGCCATCAGTGCGATTACATAAGCCTCTTTGATATTTCCATCTGCATCTATACTTAACGATTTATGAAGTTCTTTTGAAAAAACATCAATAAAATTAGATTCAAAATCTTTTTCGAAATCGATATTTTCTACAATATTCTCACAATGTAGTTGATTTCTCAAAGGAATTTTTTCGTCAATTAGTTTTTTAAAGTAGCCCTGAAGGAAACTGCATAGACGCAGATATAAAGACACATTGTCTGTTATCGAAAGCAGGTCAAAATTTTGAGTTCTTAACAGAATATTTTTCAGGATCTCTTCACTAAATTTGGATTCGTTTAAATCTTCGGATTTATTTGAATTAGATTTTTTGGCAAAATCTAGTTTATCTAATTCAAATAATTTTTTTTGCTAGATAATTTACTTTATTGGGATCCTGCTTGATAGATTTCCATAATCGTCCAGCTTTCTTATCTTCATTATAACAGTATATGAATAGATTCATTAATTGGATATCTAAGCAAGTTTTTTCACATATATACTCGATAATTGAGTATCTCAAGTTTTCATCATTTGAACGCTTTTTTTCAATCATTGGCTTTTTTGCTAATAGGGTAAGTTCATTGCTTTGAGCTTTCAGCCCAAAATAAGTAGTTACTATTTTTAATTTGTGGCATTCTAAGTACCACTTCTCCTGAAATTTGTGTAGCTCATCTATTTCTTTACAAGTTGGAATAAGATTGCGAACTACTTCGCATGTGTCTTTAAGTGAGCTTTTGAACTTGGTATAAATTTCGTTTATTTCCTCAATATCAGAATCAATGGAACATTTTGTCTTATCTAGTGCTTTTATATCATTATCATTTTTTTCTTGACTATCTTCATGGAATTTTTCAAAATCTATACTGAATTTACTTTTAGAATTCTGCACTGCAAAATGGATAAAAACAACTTGAAGAAAAAAATAACGAATATGCTGCCGATTTTGCAATATAAGGGAGATTGTTGGTCCACAAGTCCCCAGTCGTATCCTAAAATGGGTACAGTTGCGAAGAAGCAAAAAGTTGTTATCCCAATAATTGAAGTAAGCAACGTTCTACTAAAAGAGTTTATACGGTTGCTAACCCAATTTTTATATATATCAATCTTTCTTTTACTCAAATTTAGATATCCATTTAGATATCCATTTATTTTTGATGGAGTGGATTGATTTAGTTCAACAAGCTTATTCTGATTTTCATTCCAATTAGTCTCAAATATTTTATCGTTATCCTCGAGTACGAGGATAACTTTTTGTTTGAACTCTTCACTTAAATTTTGTTTTCCATTGGGCATCATATTGTAATTTTAATAAAGAAATTCTTAAGTTAATTAACATTTTGATTTGTATGAGTATCAAAAGCACTAAATAATACCAAGCTTTTTTATTCATTAAAGTATTTTTAAAGTTTCTTACTTTGATTCTTACCGTTTTCTCTAAGATTAGTGCTAGGAATGACTAGGGAATTTTTCAGCCGGAATAAAAAGGAGTCTCCAAGCGCAATTGAGCTTTTACAGGACAAAATATCAAAATATTTATCCATTTAATCAGATACTTCCATTTCATGAACAATCATAGCGAAGCAGAAACTTCAGGTCATAATCCAGTTCATAGTGACACTAATACTATTCCAGGGTGGAATGAAGAACTTGAGCTTGCTTTTTCTGCCTACAAAGGCTCTTACACTCCCGGAAGAGTCACATCAAGGCACAAAACAGTCTGCGAAGTCCTTGTCCCTGGAGCTGTCGTGCAGGCTGGAATTTCCGGTGCACTTCAGAAAATTGGGAAGCAGCCGGTTGTAGGGGATTTTGTCGTTTTACTTGACCAGCCAGAACTGGGCTCACGCATGATTGTTAATATCCTTCCCAGAAGAACCTATCTCTCAAGAGGGGCAGCAGGAAACGGGGGCGGAGAGCAGGTAATTGCTGCAAACCTTGATACCATTTTTATCGTGACGTCGGTTGGTAAGGATCTCAACCTTAGAAGGCTTGAGAGGTATCTCACCATTGTATATTCTTCTGGGGCAAGACCTGTAATTTTACTTAACAAAATTGACCTTGAAGATAATCCAGCCCGGCTGGTAGAAAAAATCCAGTTTATTGCAGGGAATGTGCCGGTTATTCCATTAAGTGCCCTTTCAAAAACCGGGCTTGATACACTTAGCCCTTACCTCAATCCAGGGGAAACGGTTGCATTAATCGGTTCTTCAGGGGTTGGGAAATCCACACTTATTAACGCTTTTCTTGGTGAAACCGTCCAGAGAACCAGCGGTATCAGGGAAGACGATGAAAAAGGGAGACATACAACAACAGTCCGCCAGATGTTCCCGCTTCCGAACGGAGCAGTCCTTATAGACAATCCCGGAATCAGGGAAATCCAGCTCGGAGACTCTGCAGACGGGCTTGAAAAAGCATTTTCAGAAATAGTTGATGCAGCCCGCAACTGCAAATTTAAAGACTGCACTCACCGTGACGAGCCGGGTTGTACTGTACTGAAGGCGGTTGAAGACGGGCTTATTCCGGAAGAACGGCTTGCCAGTTATCACAGGTTAACTGATGAACTTATATTCCAGACAAAAAAAGCCGAGATAGGGCTTAAGCGGCTTGAAAAGGAAAGATTCAAGAAAATAGCGGTGGATATTAAAAAATATAAGAAATTTACTGGAAAGCCGTAAGATAAGATTTATAAGATATTTCGATTTCAGGCAGGAATTACCAAGAATTATGAATTACCAAGAATTTATCGCCATTCAACCACATTTAAATTTTTTACAGGGTCTTTGTGACATGTGAACTTTATTGACCAGTAACTTTTCTTTCTCTCCAGCGCAATACCTAAAAATAAAAAACACTTTCTTAACTTCACACATTTAATTTCACACTCAGGATAAAGCACAAATCTAGATTAGGAGGGACTTAAACGGTAAGTAAAGTTTATTTTGCAGATCTCAGGGCTAGAAACCCACAGGAAAATACCATCAGTAAGATTCAGAGGCTTTTTGATGAAGCAGGATTCGTTGAGCTCCTGGGGTCAGACGACCTGACTGCAATAAAGGTTCATTTTGGAGAGTACGGGAACGATGGATACATAAATCCGGTCTTTGTACGGCAGGTTGTGGAAAAGATTCGAGCAGCCGGGGCAAAACCGTTTATTACGGACACAAATACACTTTACTCGGGCAGCCGGCATAATGCCGTCGATCATCTGACAACAGCAATAGAACATGGTTTTGATTATTCCGTAGTCCGGGCTCCACTTATTATATCGGACGGCTTGAAGAGCCAGAATGCGGCAGAGGTCGAGATCGGGCTGAAGCACTTCAATTCCGTAAAAATAGGGTCGGATATTGCTGCTGCGGACTCCATGATTGTGATGTCCCATTTTAAGGGGCATATCGTAGCCGGATTTGGAGGGGCTATCAAAAATCTTGCTATGGGCTGTGCTCCCGCAGTCGGCAAGAAAGAACAGCACTTCAGGACAAGCCCGCATGTGGTTGGAGAAAAGTGCGTAGCCTGCGGAAAATGCGTTGAGGTCTGTCCGGTTGGGGCTTCTGCTCTTGTAGGCGAGGTTTCAATGATCGAGCCAAATATCTGCATAAGCTGCGGGCAATGTATGGAAGCCTGTCCGTCAGGGGCAATTGATATCGACTGGGAACACGACATCCCGGAGTTTCTGGAATGCGTTACAGAATATGCATATGGCGCGGTGAAAGGAAAGAAAAACAGAGTCGGCTATATTAATTTCCTGCTTAAAATTACACCTGACTGCGACTGTGTGCCCTGGAGCGATGCGCCTATTGTGCCGGATATAGGAATCCTAGCTTCAACTGATCCTGTTGCCCTTGACCAAGCAAGTTACGACCTTGTAAATAAGCAGAAAGGGCTTATCGGCTCCTCCCTGCACTTTAACCACGAGGCCGGAGCCGATAAATTCAGGGGCGCCTGGCCAATGGTTGACGGAACTCACCAGCTCAGATATGGAGAAGAAATCGGGCTTGGAAGCCGGGAGTATAAACTGGTTGAGATTTGAGTTGATTTAAAGAAATCAACTCTCAACAGTTTTTCCTTTTTACTCATTCCTTTAAAGAAACCCGGGTGTCAACCCAATTTCAAGATCAATTCCCAGATCAAACCATAACTCAACTTTACTTGTTTTGATCACAAATCTATTTTTTAAAAAGATAAATATAGCAGATACAACCACTTAGTATATTAGTTAATCTTATCCAACTTTACTGGAGATGAATTAGAATGACCATATGGGAATATGATGTCAAAGAGATAAGGTTCAGTGAGTGGTCAAAGACAAAAGAAGATCTTAACCGCCTTGGAGTTGAAGGCTGGGAACTCATCAAGTTTGCGGACGAAATTGACGAAAACGGTATGATAACAGCTGTTTTTAAAAGACCGGTCGATTACGTAGACGCATCTTTCTAAATTCCTTTTTTAAATTGTTTTCTTGCTTTGCATTTTCTATTTAAAGTGTCAGTTTAAACAAGAGTATATAAAAATTAAATTTTCTTAATTCTTTATTTTAAGTCTACATTTAAAATTTACTGTTATCTCCTTTGAGTAGCACTTTAATTTAACAATTTTTACTCATTTTGTTATAAGTTAAAACTTTAATCGCACTAAATGTTACTGTGTTTTACGAAATCCATATGTAGACAGAAAAAGGTCAGAACATATATGGACAAATGATGGGTAGGAGAGAAGGCATGGAACATGAATCTGATGACAAAAAAGGGTATGATATCAAGGTTAACACACAAGCTACAGAGAAAAATCGATTGGAAAATGATTTAAATGCCAGGAAGAAACTTAAAAATTTAAAAGAGCTTGAAAAAGCTGTGGATTTGATGCAAAAACCCGAGATAGATTCAGATCAATTTTTCAAGCTTATTGATTCTTCTATACAGGGTTTAAAAGAATACAGGCTCATTGTCTCAGCTATTGACCTCGGGGTGCTTGAAGCTCTTAAAACTCCTTTATCAGCAGGAGCCCTGGCTGAAAAGCTTGGTTGCGACTCAGTGCTCATGCCTCACTTCTGTGAAGCCCTTTACAGCCTTGGCCTGCTCGATAGGTTTGAAGAAGGAGCACTTGAAGAAAAAGGAAATACACACAGGCATGGAAAAGAAAAAAACGATGAAAAAGACGAACATACTCCCGAAAACGGATATGAAAACAGGCCTGAGGGCAGGGTTCAGAATAACGGCTCAACAGATCTTAGTGCCGTGTATCTGGTCTCCGAGTTAAGTGCTACTTATCTTCTGGAGAGTTCTCCATTTTCACAGCGGCATTACCTTGCCGAAAGGTTAAGGACTGTCGATCTCTGGAACCGCCTTCCCGAAATCATGAAGACCGGACCTATAATTTTTGAGAAAGGAACTTTTTTTGGAGAAGTTATCCAGTCTATGGCTGAGAACGCACGCTGTGGAATGCTTCAGGAAACTGTCAAAGTCGTCGCGGAAAACATTAATCTGGAAAATGTCAAAAAACTGCTTGACCTCGGAGGAGGTCATGGGCTCTACGCCATTGCATTTGCCAGACTGAATAAGAACCTGCAGGCTTTTGTTTATGACCTGCCTCCAGTTACGGAAAAAGCAAAAGAATTTATTGAGAGATATGAAGCGTTAAATGTGGATGTAATTCTGGGAGACTTTTTTAAGGACGAAATCGGGGATGGGTATGATCTAATCTTTTCTTCCTTTAACCCTGGAGGAAAAGTGCCATCCCTTATCCCGAAGATTTCCAAAGCCTTAAACACTGGAGGCATTTTCGTAACCCGGCAGATGCCTGACGAAAAGATGAAATCCAATCCCCTTCTCAACCTTGAATGGAATCTGTGGACTTTTGAAGGTGTGAAAAAAGGAGGATCTAGTTACAGCTTTGAGAACAGCGTACCTTTCATCGAGTATATAGATATGCTTGGCAATTACGGGTTTGAAGTATTCTGTGAGCTTGATATGAAGGATGGATCAAGAATTGTATTTGCACGAAAAATAGGATGAACTTGCAGGGAGAGGGAAGTTCCTTTAAATTATACAGGCAGAAATCATCATACTCTGGAAAAATGTATGTGAGAGTTTCCTCAAATAGGAAATGATAAAAGATTTTCCAACATAGTTGAGCGAAAAAAGAAAAACAGAGATTACTTAATCTTTTTGCCAGAACATTTATCTCAGTTTTCAGGGGAACAATGTATATATTCCCCGGTTTCAACAAAATACCTGAAATGATCTATCCAGATTTTAGATTCTTCTTCCTTATCCGTAAATTCTATGAATTTCTCCAATGTACGTGCTGTTTTTGGATTAAGGGTATGCTCAATTTTGCAGGCATCTTCTTCTGCAGTGTGTTCATCAAGCCCAAAATGCATGAGAAAATCCTTGAACATGCTTTATTTTTCCCTCGTTTTTCTGGCAATTTCAATTTTCTAGTAACAGAAAAGAGTATTTCACTTGCTTCCAGAACAGAGGGAGATATGTAACAACAATCGTTATTATACAAAAAAACAATCTCTAGATGGGGATTGATGTGATAAAAGAAGCCATGCTTTATGAGAAAATCGGAGACAACAAAGTACATTGCAATCTCTGCGCCCAGAGTTGTAAAATTCCTCCGGGGAAAAGGGGCTTTTGTGGGGTCAGGGAAAACAGGGAAGGGCAATTATATACTCTTATTTACGGGACAGTCTCAAGCGAAGCCGTTGACCCTATAGAAAAAAAACCTCTTTATCACTTTTATCCGGGATCTTATGTTTACTCAGTAGGGTCGATAGGATGCAATTTCCGCTGCAAGCACTGCCAGAACTGGGCAATATCCCAGGCTTGCCTGGAAGATGCTTATACAATGAATATCCCCCCTGACGAGCTGATTGAAAGGGCGATCCTCTCACGTTCAGGCTCAATTGCCTGGACCTATAACGAGCCCACGATCTGGCACGAGTACACTTACGAGTGTGCAAAACTGGCAAAGGATGCAGGGCTTGCAACAATTTATGTAACAAACGGGTACATGACGCCTGATGCCCTAAGACATATTGCGCCTTATCTGGATGCCGCAAATATCGATATCAAAGCTTTTAATGAAAAATTTTACCACGATGTTGCCAGCGCAAAACTGGCTCCTGTGCTTGAGGCTTCAGCCCTTGCAAAACAACTCGGTATCCATGTAGAGATTACAACCCTGATCATACCAGGCGCAAACGATTCCCTTGATGAGCTCAGGGAGCTCTCAAAATGGGTCTACAAAAGCCTGGGGCCTGAAACCCCCCTGCATTTTACACGTTTCCATCCGCAGTACAAAATGCAGAACATCTCCCCTACACCTGTAAAAACTATGCAAGAAGCCTGTAAAATCGCAACTGAGGAAGGGCTGAGATATGTTTACATGGGCAATGTCCCTGGCAGTGAGAAAAACAATACCTTCTGCCCGAATTGCGGAAAACTGTTAATTGCCCGGGGCTTCTTCGAGATCGAAAAGTATGATATTACACCTGAGAAGACCTGTCCAAAGTGCGGGGAACATATCCCTATTATAGGTGAATACGCTGGCTTAAAAGAGGCATCAGATGAATATGGATACTGAGTCGGATAAATACAAGTGTTAGGAAGCCCGAAGTAGTGAGAGCCAGTAAAGAGAAGAGCAGGAGATGAGAAGAGCAGGAGATGAGAAGAGCAGGAGATTGCCCGGGATTCAGGAAAAAGCTTACCTGATATTTCTTTCAGAAATATCGTAATCTACTATCCTGCAAGATAGCTGAATTTCCACAGCTTCTTTTTACTCCGGTAATCTATTCTCTGGCTTGCTTTCTACTACATGCTAAACTATTTAATTACTTGTTGACAATAACTATTATGTTTTTATCATTACTTTGCTGGATAATTCTTTTAATATCTCTCAGTATATTGGCGTGTTGCGACTGGAGTAGAGCTCTAAAGGTGCTTTTCATAAAAGAGAAATAAACCATACCAGAATTGTATCATGGCTTTTTTTCTCAGCCTGAAAGATTTTTATTTCTTTTTGATTTAATCACAATGTCTTCATTTGTCGCATATAGACTAAGAAGGTTTTCATTACTTAGAAAAAATTATTACTTTGTCAGAAGAAATATTTTCCGTACCCTTCCTGGAAGATTTTTATGATTCCTGCCCGCAGGGAAGGCGTATATTTTTCAGGTTCGGCTCTAACAGCCCTGTGCAATTCTTCCAGTTCTATCCATTCAACAAAAACGGCTTCTTCCGGATCTGGCCGAATTGAGTTTGCAATTTTTGCAGAACATCGACCTGAAAATACCGTGTGGAAGGCTCCTTTGTTTTCGAAAATACAGGAGATCTTAAATAGCTTCCTGAAAGGAATTGAGATTCCGATCTCTTCAAGCATTTCCCGCATCATACAGGCCTCATAAGATTCGTCCGCTACAGTACCGCTTACCGAGTATGTGTAACGGTTTGGATACCAGCGTTTTTTAGACGACCTCTTTTGTATGAGCATTTTATTCTCAGGGTTGAGCAGGATAAGCTGAGCAGCCCTGTGGATGTGCTCTCCTGAATAAAACTCCTCTCGATCGCGTAGCCTGAGAAAGTTATCGTTTTTGTCAACTTCGCTGATTAACTCAACCACAAAAGGTCTCCTGATGAATTGTAACACTATCCGGATCCGATTAAAAATAAAACTAAAAATATCGACTAAAATAAAATTAAAATGACAGGCTTCAATAAAAGGTTAAACCTGAATTAAATGCCATGAAAAGCAGAGAGACTCACTTTTCAGGTATTCTCAGGGTTCGGAGACTTCTTTTGGCTTTTCTGTGGATTTCTGGATCTCATCCAGGAGCTGGTCGTCGGTTTTACCTCTTATATCAATCCCGAGTTTCTGGGCGGTTTCCTGTATCTTGCTCTTCGGAGCTGCGGGCTCCTTAAGGGACTTTTCAAATTCCTTCAGGCTTAGTTCCGATTCTCTCTGGGCTTTCTTAAATTCTCCCATTGAACTTCCCATGGACCGGGCAAGTTCCGGAAGTTTAGATGCCCCGAAAAGGAGTACAATTACTCCGAAAATCATTAAGAGTTCATTTGTGCCTATCATTGGCTTGGCCTCAACTATCGTTTTCTTAAATAAATATAATTGATTCAACAGTAATGGGATAAAAATTCTAAATATCGCTAAGTTAAGCTAAGTTTTTTTATAATATATAAAGCTTCTACTTTATTTATTGTAAGATATTTTATGTAAGATATTTTATATATTTAACTCTTTTTATTTCATTTTTTCCATTCAGTCTATCTCCCTGGCTCTCTCCTTAAATCTATCCTCCAGACCTTTCCCTTTTCATCATGGCTAAGTCCTAAATTTCAGCTTTTTCTGGGCTCTTCCGGTCCAGCGGCAGATTTTTCGGCTTCGAGCGAATTTTCCATGTCTGTATTGTTGACTTTTAAACCTGTATCGGTTTTTGCTTCTTTACTGCTGCCTGGTGTGTCCTCTTGTTCCTCCTCTTTCTCTTCCGGAGTTGCCGTATTACTGGCTTTTCGGGTATAGGCATCGAATTGAGTGAGACCAAGCTCAGCAGCACGCTGTGCTTTTTTAAATTCTCCCATTGCACTTCCCAAAGACCGTGCAAGCTCAGGAAGCTTCTGAGGCCCAAAGAGGAAGAGAGCAGCAACGATGATTGCTATCAATTCTGCTGTACCTATCATTGCTGGTTATTATCAACAATCAAATATAAAAGTTCTTGTAAAAAGATCGGGGGACTGATTTATTTTGAGGTTTTTTAGAGTATCTCATATTTTAAAAGAAAGAAATTAGATAAAATAGACAAATTAATCTCAAAATAACCTGATAAGCAGCAGGCTGAATTCAAACAGGAACCCCAGGAGAAGTGCTACAACCATTTGGGCGATGAAAGTTGGATCAGGGGAGAGAAATAACGAAACTGCCAGAATTATACTGTAGACCAGTACTCTCTGCTTTTTGAGGGTCTGGTACTCCACAAGCCCCATCTTTACTGCAAAAACTACAAGCAGGGGAAGCTGAAACACAATTCCAAAGCCTGCCAGGATCGTAGTTACGGCTGAGAGGGTGCTCTGGACTGAGAGCTGGGCTGTAGCCATATCGCCCGAGTAAAGGAGGATGTATTTGAACATCACAGGCAGGACAACAAAGTAACCCAGAGCCGTTCCAAAGAGAAAAAGCAGGAAAGATGCCGGAATAACCTTGAGGAAAAACCGTTTCTCATGCGGATAAAGTCCCTTGCCTGCAAACCTGTAAAGCTGGTAGAAGAACTGTGGAACTGAGATTGCAAGGGCGAAGACCAGGCAGAGCTTGAGGCGGGCAAAAGTCCATTCAAGAGGGGAGTATGCTGTCATGTAAAGGTCAGTACTTATAAACTCCTTCCAGAGAAGTAGCATCCCTTTTGCCGAAAATGGGAAAGCAATAATTATCCCCAGAAAGAGCCAGACTAAAACTATTGCTAGCCGGTTCCTTAGCTCGAACAGGTGGGCAGTAATAGGTTCTTCAATATCTCCCGGAACACCTGAGGTATAAGTATTCGTTCCCGATACCTGTCCGGTAGAAATTGTTTTTCCGTTGTCTGTGTGCTGCGAGTCCATTTTTTCCGCTCATATGTATCTGATAAATATATTAATATCGGAACATAATATTAAATGTAAATATTATTAAATGTGAATCTGCAAACCTTCTGCCAGGGTTCCGATTTTCCTGTACAGGGAAGCTTGAAATGCATTTCACGGTTCCTTTTCACAATATCTTTCTACTACACTTTGCATATCTGATTGTAGCATACCTTAAGAAGGGCGTACCTGAAAACTTATGGCAGCTGAGTTACTAAATATAATGGAAAACATTTAAAATGATTAATATAACCAAATTAAGATAATTATTTTATTGCATCATGGTAATTAGTATAACTTAATTAAGATAATTTACATAATATAGTTATCGCAATTGATATAATTTATTTGAGAAATTTGTTTAATATAGTTATGGTAATTACTATAACTCGATTAAGATAGTTGATATAATCCTTCAGATTATATAACTCGATTAAGATAATTAATATAATATACTTATTATAATTAATATAACCTATTAAGGTAACTTATTAAGGTAACTGCTATTTCCCTGTCACCTGTACTTTAACAACATTATCTCATACTCGAACTTTGGCTCTCTTTAACCGAATTCTTCTTGGATGGCTGGCAATTCCGTGAAACATTCAAAGGATTCCGTGAAAAGAACCAAACAAACCAAGAACGAAAAAACAAAATAGGTAAAAAGAAAGTTGATGATAAAAACCACTGCAGTGAATAGTTCCCCTTGCCCTGGGCTCCTGCAATGAACCAGAATTCCCTTAAACGGGAGAAGGAACTTTCTTTTGCTTTTCCGGATAGGTACTCCATATGTCTGAAGCCATTGAAAATCTCAGTGTAATCCTGCTGACCCTGCGAAATAAGCTACTTGTGATTGCAGGGGTCCTTATTACAGGTATAATTCTCTCATTTCAGTTTACCGGACCCCTGATAGAGAGGATGAAAGAAGATCTCCTACCAGAGGGTGCAAAACTTATTTACATTTCCCCTCTGGAAGTAATGATGCTGCAGCTCAAATTATCGGTTTTAATAGGGTTGCTCATTACCCTGCCTCTTATCGCATTTTATACTTACAGGGCCATTTCGAGGCGATACTCAATTCGGGTTCCAATCTCGATAGGAAAAGGTCAGATTGCTGTACTGGGCATCAGTGCCATCATTATGTTCATCCTCGGGGCTTCATATGCCTACTTCCTCATGCTGCCCCTCCTCCTCAAATACCTCTATATGGATGCAGCCAGTTCAGGGGTGACTGCAACTTATTCTATCTTCAAGTTCATCTCGTTCGTAGCCTCAGGAACGGCAATGTTCGGTCTGGTATTCGAACTTCCGATAATACTCACCTTCCTTACCCGAAATGGACTTGTAAAATACAGGACACTTGTAACCTATAGAAAGCATCTTTATGTCCTGATAATGATTATTGCAGCCGCCATAACCCCAGGAGCGGACGTGCTCAGTCAGATAATGCTTGCCGTGCCCATGGTAGTTTTCTTTGAGATAAGCCTGATTATTGTCAGGATACTTGGGGTCAAGAACAACCTTCCCAAGCCTGACACGTCGGGATCTGCATTCGGGGCTACGAGGAAAAACTAAATCGCGAGAAGAAATTAAAGAAAGGATATAGTAAAAGAGTGTAAGGGAAGATCTGTAATCCCCAAAGCTGAAAAAAGAAAAGCTACAAAAAAGAGCCGGTAGCTTCAGGGAGATATGCGAATAAGAGGCAAGGCGTGTTTGGGGGTGATGTGATGATAGTTGAGAAAGTAACCCAAACACGCCTCTTATCAATCTTTTTCCGCACTCGCCTATCCGCTATATATTTTGTATTGGCAGGATTTAAGATTATCGAAATTACTTTTATAAAATGATTTTTTTGACAGTGTTGTTAAGTCATGATTTTATAAAACTCAGGCTGCCAGCAACCTGGGTATCTCTTTTCGGGTTGTTTGTGCTTTCAGGTATCTGGCAGTCCCCTGAAACAGTGCTTATCAAGAACCTTCCCGAGCTCCTCTTCCCCGAGGTGACAATCACATTCACAGGCTCGATTCTTTAGTTAACAGGGCTTATGACGGTGTGATAAACACAAACTTTTTAAGAAAAAGTTTGACCACAAGCCTTTTAAAAAGGCTTGAGCGAAAACGGCTGGTAGGCGTGGTCGGCGTGATTAACCGGCGCAACGGTTTCAGCGCAACGGTTTCGGCGCAATAGCTGCGTTCAAAGCTCTAGGAGGAGTAATCGTAACATAAAGAAAAACTCTAATAGTAGGGAAATGTTTTCAGATATAAGAAAAAAAATTATTCTTAAATGTATTATTCTTAAATATGTTACTTTTAAAGGAGTTCTCATCGAGCCGGGTTATATTTCTCCTCCATTCCAAGCTTTATGGCCAACGGAACAGAGTAAAATTTATTAATAAATGTTCTGCATCTTATTAATCGTATATATTTCATTGATTATTTGAAAAGAACCTGGTATTCTTATGGTAGACGTAGTTAAGGAATTGGAAGCACTGAGGCAGAATTTGCTTGATCTGTCCCTTCGAAATAATCTTCTCAATTACCGCCCTTCCCAGAGAAGGACAATCTCAATCTCAGGTAGAAAACCAAAGGAGATTTACGAACTTTTTGTCCTTCATGAAAAGTCATTGAGGTTCAGAGCAAAAACCAGGTCCAAGAAAGGAAGAAAAACCAAAACTGAGGAAGAAGATGAGGCTTCGGAAAAAGAAAGCAGACTTTTAAGAACAATAGGAAAAATCCTTGTTTCCGAAGAAGACAGATCCCAGAAAGAAGACAATATCCGGAGTTCCCGTTCTGAATCCTTCCTGGAAACTCCAGATGACAACGAAACCCTTGATAAGAAGCTTTTTTATGTTTTTAATCAAGCAAATTCTATTTTTGAAGAACAGGGATATCCTGTGCTCTACCTTGCTCTGGGTTTTCTGCAGTGGAACGACAGCAAGATAGCCGTAAAAAATCCTAAAGCTCCCCTTCTCCTGGTTCCTGTCGAACTCAAACGCATAGGAAAAGGCCGTGTTTTCAGCATCCAGTGGACAGGAGACGAAATCTTTACTTCAATTACTCTCCAGGCAAAAATGAAGGAATTCGGAATCTTTCTTCCCGAATTCGAGATGCCTGAGGAAGCTGCAGGCATTGAAGAATACTTCAGGGCTGTATCCCGGGAAATCCGCGAAAAAGAGGACTGGAAAACCTTGCCTGAGGTCTGCCTTGACCTTTTTAACTTTAGAAAATTTGTAATGTATAAGGACCTCGACCCTGCAACCTGGCCTGAGGACATGACTCCTGCTGACCATCCCCTGATCCAGAAAGTTTTTAATCCTGAGGATCCCGAGTGTGAGGACTCCGGCTTCCTTGAAGATGAAGTTGACCTGAGACCCCCAGCAAAAGACACTTACCAGATAATGGATGCCGATTCTTCCCAGATCGCGGTTATTGAAGACATAAAAGCCGGAAAGAATCTTGTCGTTGAGGGACCGCCCGGAACCGGCAAGTCCCAGACAATTGCTAATGCCATTGCAGAACTTATAGCACAGGGAAAAAGCGTACTTTTCGTGAGTGAAAAAATGGCTGCCCTTCAGGTGGTAAAGAGCAGGCTGGACTCGGCTGGCCTGGGAGAACTCTGTCTTGAGATTCACAGTAACCAGACCCGGAAAAAAGCCGTGCTTGAAGAACTGGAAAAAACCCTGAATCGTACAACCCCTTCCCCAATACGCCCTGACAGGGATCTCAATGAGCTCGAAAAGCTAAAACATGAGCTCAACCAGTATGCCCTGTCCCTTGGAGAGCCTGCTGGAAATCTCTATCCCAGCCTCTATACCCTTTATGGCATAAGGGAGAAAACAAAGGCTTACTTCGAATCAAAAAACCTGAAAATGCCTGCTTATAAATTTCAAGAGCCCGAAACCTGGAAGCCTGAAGCCTGGACCGATGCAGAAACTGTTCTGGAGAAACTGGGTCAGGTACTTCCTTTTCTCGGTCCAGTTCGGAAAAATCCCTGGTATGGCTGCGAACCAGGGCTTGTACTGCCTTCAGATCTCGGGGAAATCGAAGTCCTTATAGGCGAATGTGCTACAGCTTTTGAAGCCCTGGAAACAGCCATAAAAACATTTAATGACCTCTCTGCAACCTCAAAACCTAGAACTCTAGAAGGAATTGAAACTGCAATCGAAGCCGCAAAGCTTCTAGGGAAAACAAAGCCCCTGCCTGAAAGAATGCTTCAGAATCCGGAGTGGGAATCCGAAACCTCAAGAGCCGGGGCTGACGCTCTGCTTTCGAGCCTCAGGCAGTACATAGAGCTCAAGACTTTTGCAGAGAAAACCTTTAACCCTGCAATTTTTGACCTTGATACCTCTAAATTCGAGGAGCTTTCCAGCAATCTCTTCAAGCTTTTAAACCCAAAATACAGGAAGCTCAGGAAAGAGATTTCAGCCTGCTATCGTTCAGGAGCACCTTTGCGGGACAGCAAAATCCTTCTTGATCTTGCTTCGCTTTCTGAGTATGAGGCCTGCAGGCTGGAGCTTGAAAATTCGAATGCAAAAGGTAAAAAGTATTTCGCAGATTACTGGAAAGGTTTAGAAAGCGATCCTGCTCTTCTTGAGGAGTACAGCCAGTGGGTAATTCCCTTCCGGAAATACCAGAAAGAAGGTATTCTGACGGACAGAAGTTTCAAGCTTATAGCAGCCGGAATTGACAATACAGCTCTTGAATCGGCAGCCAACCGGGTGCTTGCCGCAAAGCAAGAGTTTCTGGAGTCACTTAATAAGGTTGGAATTCGAATAGGCGCGGATTTCAGCAAAATGTTTGGGCATGGCCTGGAAACTGTAAAACTGAGCCTGTTAAAATCCCGTATAATGAAATGGAAAAACGAAACTTCTTCCCTGATACTCTGGAGCCAGTATCTCGGATACCGACATACCTGTCTGGAAACAAAAGCAGCACCTATGATAGAGGATCTTGAGTCCGGAAAACTTGATGTCTCTGATGCGATTCCTGCTTTTGAAGGCAACTACGCCGAGATCCTCCTGAACCGAGCCTTCAGGGAGAGGCCTGCGCTCTCTACTTTCATCCGTGAACTGCACGAAAGTAAACTTGGAAAGTTCAGGGAACTTGACAAAAAAGTGCTTCTGGAAAACCAAAGAAGGGTAATATGTTTGGCTTATGAAGAAGCCCCAAAATTGAATTCAGGCGCTTCAAGGGCTTCGGAAGCAGGCATTTTACTCAATGAGTTCAACCGGAAAAGAGGGCATATGCCTATCCGTACCCTTATGAAGAAAGCAGGTGGCATTATTCAGAAGATCAAGCCCTGTTTCCTGATGAGCCCGCTTTCCATTGCACAGTATCTTGACCCCAGAAGCACCCGTTTTGATGTGATCATCTTTGACGAAGCAAGTCAGGTCAGACCCGAAGATGCAGTTGGAGCTCTCCTGCGCGGAAAGCAGGTCGTGGTAATGGGAGACTCAAAGCAGCTTCCTCCAACAGAGTTTTTCGATACTGTGCTCGCTCCTGAGAGTGAGCCAGATGACTATACTGCAGCCGGGGATATGGAAAGCATCCTGAATGTCTGCAAACGCAGCTTCCCGGTAAAGACCCTGCGCTGGCACTACAGGAGCAGGCATGAATCCCTAATCGCGATTTCAAATCAGGAATTCTACGATAACCAGCTCTATGTTTACCCTTCGCCAATGCAAAAAGACGAAAAGCTCGGGCTGAAGTTCGTGCACCTTCCGGATGCGGTTTATGACAGGGGTAAAAGCGGAGTTAATCGGTTAGAAGCAAGAGCCGTTGCAAGGGCAGTTCTCGAACACTTCTGCAGGTATCCCGACAAAAGCCTCGGTGTAGGGACTTTTAATGTGAAACAGCAGGAAGCCATCCAGGAAGAAATCGAGGCCTTGCTAAAAGTAAATCCGGGATTTGACCTGAATTCAGTAAATGAGAAAGGAGAGCATTTCTTCGTTAAGAATCTCGAAACTATACAGGGCGATGAAAGGGATGTTATATTTCTGAGTGTGGGTTTCGGCTTTGATGGCAACCGAAAGCTTTCTCTTAATTTCGGTCCCCTTAACCGTGAAGGAGGGGAAAGACGCCTCAATGTTCTTATTACACGCGCCAGGGAGAAATGCGTTGTTTTCTCAAACTTTACATCAAGGGATTTGAATCTGGAAGAAAATTCGTCTTTCGGGCTCCGAGCCCTAAAAGTCTTCCTTGAGTTTGCAGAGAGCGGCAGGCTTCTCTCATCTGCATGCAGTAGGGAGACCCTCGATTTGCCTTTCGAAGAAGCAGTTTTTGCTTTCCTGGCAGAAAATGGCTTCGAAGTCCACAGGCAGATCGGCTGCGCAGGTTACAGGCTCGACCTTGCAGTCCCTGACCCTGTTCAATCAGGACACTATGTGCTTGGGATAGAGTGTGACGGAGCAGATTATTATTCCCTGCATGTTGCACGGGATCGCGATCGTCTGCGCCAGCAGGTACTTGAAGGGCTTGGCTGGAAGATCTACAGAGTCTGGTCAACGGACTGGTACCTGCATCCGAAAGAAAGCAGGGAAAAGCTGCTTGAAGCTGTAGGAGGAGCTGTAGAACAGGCAAAGCAACAGGCAAAATCCGAAACCATACCCGAAACTCCTGCTATAAACGAGCCATCTTCCTGGGCTGAACCCTTAAATCACACTCCTGCAGGAAAGTTTTCGGATTCCCCTGAAAATCCGGTTTTATTCTCTGTTTCGGCTTTGCCTGCAGAAAGTAATGAAAATACAGGCAGTGAGGAACTTGAAACTGGGTTTTTTGACCGAAGCTCCCTTTCAGAATCTTTCGAAGCCGAACTTCTTCCCGAGACTTCCTTTGGAACCGAAGTTGAAGAGCCTTATTCAGGCGCATATTTCAAACTGGAAGAAGGGCTTACTGCCCCTTCAGGTAAGGACTTTCTGCCAGAGATGACTTCAAGGGCAGAGTCACTGGCTAAGGTTGCCGACGCAAACTCACGCAAGAAGCCTGTGAGAAGGTCAGGAAAATCAAAACTTCTTAGATTTAATGCAGATCCTCGCTCGGACGAAGACGGAACTGAACTCATACCCGAGCCTGAGCCTGAGAAAGTAAGTTTCTTCCAGGCTTATCCTGAGATTGATTTCAGTTCAGTTCCCGAGAAAAAAAAGAAGCGCAGGCGACTTAATGAGTTTGCTTATATCTACGGTTCGGGAGGTTATTTTGAATCCGAGCCTGAATTAGAAGATGACTATCCGGAAAACGGCAGTTTTTCAGATGAAGACGGGAGTTACCCTGACAAAAATAAAAACGAGCCTGAAAAACAATCTGGGAAAGACAATTCACTAGAAGCGATGGTACCCCTTTACCGGGCCTGCCTTTCCTCAGGACTTCCGCAATCCAGCAATCTTTCTGAGGTTTCCGATAGGCAGCTTGAGGAAGCAATTATAAGGATTGTAGCATGTGAGGGTCCTATTCATGCAGAACTCCTACCGCAGCGGATAAAGTCGCATACAGGAATTCCCCGCATGCTCGGGAAGATAAAGCAGCGGATATATGATGCTGCGGATACTGCCGAAAATTCCGGGAAAATTCGAGTAAAAGGCGAGTTTTACTGGCCGGTTTCGGAACCTGCCTGTCTCCTGCGCAGACGTGCTGGAGACGCACCTGCAAAAATCGAATGGATCTGCGACGAGGAAATAAAAGAAGCTATTCATTTTGTCCTGAACAGCCAGTATTCAACCCCACTTGAAGATCTTATTGTCCAGACCTCAAGGGTTCTCGGGATAAAAACTACCCGCAAAAATACCTCGGAAAGAATTGAAAAACTTATCCTTTCAGGAATCGAGGATAGCGAACTGACAGTTCTGCCCAATAAAATGATCTATTTTGCAGAATGAAAGATGTTTTCAAAGATTTCAGGAAATCCTGCATTTCTTAGGTTATCTTATTCTTGTTATCTTTCATTGTTTACCATGTTCCGGATGAAACAGTTTAGCCTTTCATGCACACAGGTGATAGATGAAATCGTCAGGATGATGGAAAAAAATTAAAAATTTTTCGGGATTGGGGCGATCTCTTCCAGCCTCGGATCTTTTATTAGATGGAGGAAGCTGGAATCTCTTCCCCTTAGCCCAATTAAAAAATAACCCTTAATTTATTTTCTTTAACTGATTTTTACTCTGTAATAAAGACCAGTGCAGCTACAACAGTAGTCCATTTTCCGTCCTTATCGCCGTTTGCGGTCTGGCAGATGTGGGACGTATCGAAAATGTGCCCGCTTGCTTTGTAGACCTGCTCTCTCTCGTGCCAGGCCATTTCTGCATTAAATTCTATACCAAGGGTGGTTGCAAGCATAGTTGCTGCCAGGTCTTCAGCATATTCTCCTGCAATAATTTCTTCTTCTCCAAAGGAGTGGTGTTCGGAGATGTACCCGTAGTTTTCTTCGTTTACAGGTACCGCAGTTCCTATAGCTGCAGCCATTAGACGATGAGGCTCGTTAGTATCGTTCCTTGCAAGTACACAATGGACAATGGTACCAGTTTTCAACTCTAAGAGTCCTTCTTCTCTGGGTACTATTTTGCAGTTGGGAGGTAGAATGCTTGAAACAGTTACAAGGTTGTATTTCTCGATTCTTGCATCCCTCAGCGCAAGTTCAAAGGATGCTAGTCTGTCTTTGTGTACCCCAGTACCCTTTGTCATAAATGCTTTTCTTGGGATCATGTTAACTCCTTAAAGGGATTTTATGTGCCTGCTATGCGGGTTCCATTGTATAAGCAACCAATACACATAGACAGTTTAAGTTTTTCTAAAGTAGTAAACTGAACTATTGAGTTGATAGTTCTATCTTTCATCACTCAAACGTACACCAGAGTTATGAACTTTATCCTATTGACTTCAGCTTTTAAAGACCTAACACTTCAAATTAGAGGTGCAGTCCAGAGGGAAATTTGATTCAGTTAGTTCTCTGAAGCCCTTATCGGATTTATCCTGTCCAGATAGAGCTTTTTCGTAGACATTGTAATTCGCAATTCCTTCAAAAATAAATTTCGTTTCCACTGGAATTTCACTTGCATGGATTTTTATATCTCTCTTTTCTACACTAACTGTAACCTGGTCAGGTAAAAATCCAGACTCAGCCATGTAATCAAAAATCAGCTTTTTTCCAAATTCTTCAGCGAAATCCATGGCTTCATTCCTCATCACGAAATGCCTCCTTCCTGCAGGGGTATACACAAAAATACCTTTTGTCTTAAGGTCGTACTTAGACTCACTGTAAAGCGTGCGCACGGTTATCTCGACACGTTTTGTCCTTTTTCCTGCAAGAGCTCCGACCGCATTTCCAACATCTGAATGCTCAGGAACAAGAATTTCGGCATCTATTAGCTTTCTCAGTTCGTTCACATAAGCTCTAGACGGGCCCCCCAGAAGGACAACAGGAATATCCACTTTAAAACGACAGAAGAAATTACCTTCAAGCATTTTCCTAATCTCAGTCCTATCCACGCCTTTCATCAGAAAAGCAATTAGGTCTCCTGCCATGTTCCTGGCAAAGAGCTGCTTCACTTTCAAACAAAACTCGTGCCTGTCGATCCCTATGAAGTTTGCAAGTAATGTAGCTCCAATTTCAGAGGCTTCAATATTATATTCTGTATACTCTCCAAGTACATGCAGGGCATCCGTGGGTGTAAAACCGATTACCTGAACAAGGCGCTTCTGGATGAGAGAACCCATTACTCTCTTTGAAGGAAGGATGTTTCGGTCCCAATAAATATCTTTGAGGGAAAGCGGTTCCTTTCCTATAAGAGCGAGAAGTTCTCCTTCCTCCCGGCTTAAATTAACAGGCCTCTGCTCTGTTCGGACAAAGAATTTTGCTGCCTGGATATGTTCATCCAGTTTGAGTCTGTCCGGAATCCAGCGTTTTTTCAGAGTGCTCAGGAAATCGGGATACATAACTGCTGCCCTGCAGAGAGGAATAACCCGTCTGGGCCTATATTTATATTGCCGCCCTGCACCCAGATGTGGCTGTCCCCGCCCGTAGCCGAAGTCTCCATGCGAAACGCCCGGACTTTTGTCTGCCAACCGCCGACAACCTCTCCGGTTTCGCTAAGGTGAGGAAGCCCTTTCTGTATCAGTGATACATCGGTACTTGTCCCGCCGACGTCAATTACAGTGCAGGTCTCCTGCCCTGACAGATAGGAAGCTCCAAGAAGACTTGCTGCCGGGCCCGAGAAAACCGATTCTATGGGCTTTTTCAGAGCTTCATGCATACTTACCACCGAGCCGTCACAGCGGAGCATGGCTATTCTCGGGTTGAGCCCTCTGCTTTCGATCTCACTTACTACCGTCTTTAAGAAACCCTCTGCTACAGGCAGGAGTTGAGCATTCAGGTAGGCAGTTACTCCTCTTTCGTAAGCTCCAAGAGATTGGGCTAGCTCATGCCCACAGACAACAGGCAGCCCTGTAAGTTCCTGGATCAGGGTTTTTACGCGCAGTTCACGCTCAGGATTTCATACGCTGAAATAAGAAGAAACTGCAAAAGCTGAGACTCTGTCTTTTATTCCAAGCACGAATTTTTCTGCTGCCAGCAGGTCAAGAGGTATCACTTCCTCCCCATTACTGTCATGCCCTCCCTGTACCATGATGAAGTTTTCAATTCCCGAATCTGAAGGGATTTCATAATTTCCTATAAGGATCAGTCCTACGGGATATCCTGTGTTTTCAAGTGTAGTCTGTGTTCAAGAATAAAAGCTGGATGTAACAATCATATTGTTGCACTGTTTAAGGTAATAGAAGTGTTCCGGAAAATTTCCGGAAATCAGACATTTGGCATCCCGACACCTACAAAAACAAGCTTTGTCTCTACAGGTATTGCTCCGGTTTCACTCAAAGAGATATCTTTTTTGCTGACTTCTATCTGAACCTGCCCTTTATCGAGACCTGATTCGGTCATATATTCCATGACAAGTCTTCTTCCAAGAGTGTCAGCATATTCCAGAGCCTCGGGATAACTTCCGAAGGTCTCCCTTCCCAGTGGGGAGAATAAAAGAACCATTCTCTTCTTGTCTTTTGAATATATGCTTTTGATCAAGATTTCAAGCCTTTTTATACCCTTGCCCACAACAGCTCCGACTGCATTTCCTACCTTGGCATGTTCAGGGACTATAATCTCAGCATCAAGAATCTGCTTCAATTCTTTTATGTATGCGACTACTGGGCCTCCAATGAGCACTACAGGAATTTTCATCTTGAACTGCGTAAATTTGTCGGAAAGGAGGATTTTCTCGATTTCCTTCGGAGGCACATCCTTGAGAATAAAAGATACTAGGTTTAGAGCCATGTTCCGCGCAACATCTTTTTTTATCTGTTTGCAGAGATCGATATGGTCGGTCTGAGTATAGCGTTCCAGAAGTTTTGCTCCCACCTTTGAGGCTTCTCTATCCCAGGCTGTGTACTCCCCGAGTACGTGAAGTGCGTCAGTTGGGGTAAAACCTATTGCCTGGATAAGTCGCTTCCTTAAGAGCGAATCAAGCAGGCCCGGTGAAAGCGTTTTCTGGGTCTCCCAGAAGATATCGTTAAGAGATGCCGGGAAATCCCCTATCCTGTCAAAGAGTTCCTTTTCAAGCTTTCCAAGGTCGGAAGGTTCGACCCCTGTCCTTACAAAAAACTTGGTGGGCTGCACATTTTCCTCAAGGCGCATAGTTCCAGGGATTCTTCCTTTTTTCAGGGTTTCGAGAAAACCCGGATATTTGACAGCTGCAACGCAGAGTGGAATAACTCGTCTTGGACCGATGTTTATTTTCATATTTCGGACCCAGATATGGCTGTCTCCTCCCATTGCCGAAGTTTCCATCCTGATAGCTTTAACCTTTGTCTGCCAGCCTCCGACTACAGCCCCGTCGGCACAGAGTTCAGGAAGCCCGTTTTCGAGCATGGAAACATCCGTACTTGTCCCGCCTACATCAATAACCGCACAGGTGCCAAGCCCTGAAAGGTGAGAGGCTCCTACAAGGCTTGCTGCAGGACCCGAAAAGATGGACTCGATTGGTTTTTCCAGAGCTTCGTTAATGCCCACGACCGAACCATCGCATTTGAGCATGAGCAGCCTCGAATCCATTCCCCGCCTGGAAATTTCTTCCCTGATTGAACGGATGAACTGATTTGCAACAGGAATAAGCTGAGCATTCAGGTAGGCTGTAATCCCTCTCTCATAGGCTCCAAGGTCAAGAGAGAGTTCGTGCCCGCAGACCACAGGCATTCCGGTAAGCTCCTTAATGAGGGCTTTGACTGCCAGTTCATGGGCAGGGTTTCGAACACTGAAGTATGAAGAGACTGCAAAAGCCGAGACTTTGTCCTTAACCTTACGGACAAAGGCTTCCACAGCTTCCAGGTCAAGAGAAGTAAGTTCGGCTCCGTGGTGGTCGTGACCTCCTTTTACAATAGTATGGAACTCGATATTCATTTTTTCCGGAACTTCGTAGTCTCCTACAAGAATCAAGCCTACAGGATAGCCATTTTTCTCAAGGATTGTGTTCGTTGCAAGCGTGGTTGAGACTGAAACCATTTTTACATCTTTTAGATATCTTTCATCCAGCCCATCTATGGAGTTCCTTATTCCTGCAAGCAGGTCTGGATAGGTGGTAGGCGCCTTGCTCGAATCCATCACTTTGCCATCGGAATCCCGAATAATGATCGAATCTGTGTAGGTGCCTCCTGCGTCAATGCCCATGCTGTATTGCATTTAAATGCCTCCTGTTCATTTTTTAGAATTGGGATTCTTTGTAATTTGGGGCGCATGAGATTAAATTGCGGAGATATATTTTATTTAAAAATATATAATAGTTGGTAGATGACTGGTAAGAGCAAGAAAAGAGTATGTGCAAGTTTGTCCAGATAGTTTATGAGCTTACTTTTTATTCGAGTTTCATATTTGAGCGACTATTAGAAAGATACTGCTATTTAAATATTAATATATTTATTAAATCATATTTGTTCGACTTAGAAATAAAAAGTCTATTTTATATCAAACTCAATGGTAAAAATAGAAAATTGAGATTAAAATAAAATTTTTGTCAATTTATATATATAAAATTAAAATTTATTTCGTGTTTAGTCTCATTGACGAAAAAACTATATAACTTAAAGTTGTAGTTTTATCATTTATAGAAACTAAGGTCAATTATTAGAGAAGATGGGTGAGAAAAAGAATGTGCGAGAATTGTGGATGTCAAACTGACTTTAGAACTTCATATACTTGTAGCCGGTGTGGAGAAAGCTTTTGTATCGATTGCCGTTTACCCGAATATCATAACTGTACAGAGTCGATTCCTAGAAAATGGAGCAATTATGTACAAAATGTTAAAAAGTTAAGTATTTAACAAAAGTTTACAAAGTCAAGAATGGAAAGCAAATCATATGGAATATCTTTACAAGCACTGTGATATAATAAGGAATAGTAAACAGTTTCTAAATGTCGATAAAAATTTATTCGGTAACTACAGCCGGATCTGGTCTAAGCTTAGCAACTTTGGTTTTTTTTGGTTGAAAACCAAGTATGATGGAAGTATGTAATATAACGCTTTAAAAAGTTTCATACTTCAATCTTTTTCATATAATTCAAAGCCATAGCTTATATTTTTTGATTTTTATCTTTTTCTTTTTACGACCTCAATGTGCCAGTACAATGCTCTTTTCTTATGAAAGATTATGTACCAATAATAAAATTTGTAAATTAGAGTTGAATTTTTATCTCAAAGAAGATTTGGCATTTAATTAAGTTTAAGACTTGATGCCTGCAAGCAATAATCAATAAATGGCATTAAACGACCTTCAATTAGTTCTAGATTTAGAATAAACGTAAAACTAAAATATAATATACAATATAATTTCATATTTATATAAAAACATAATATTAAAATCTCCCCTTTAACATAAATTACTATGGCACATAAAGATTTGACATTTGAAGTTTGAGATATGATTTCTAGAATAGCCTTTACAAACCGATAAGTTGATGAGTATGATGCTTGAGGAAATTTTCAGCCAGCTAAAAGATCTCGAGAAAAAATTCAATGAAATCAAGTATCCGCCAGAAACTGCATTTCAGCCGTCCTTCGCTTCTAAAATCCGGAAAGCGGAAAAGGATAGCTTACTCCATAACCTGCCTGCTTTTGAGTTTAATGAACTTTTCGAAAAGGTAGAGGAATGACATACAGAGTAGCCCTTCACCCCTCGGTCCGCAGAAACCTTAAAAACCTGTATCGACTTGACAGGCAAAGTTACGATTACGTAAAACACCGCCTCAGCCTTCTGGCTTACAGACCGGAGATGGGCATCCCTCTTGAAGCCGAATTTCAGGGAAAATGGAGAATTCATATCGGTCCCTTTGTGCTTGTCTATACTTTCGATAAAGCCACGAACATCCTTACCTTGCTTGTTCTCGAACATTATACACGGGCATACAATATGTATACCGCTTATGCGTGAGGTCTCACTCCCAAACTCCGCAAACTTCCCACAAGCCTTTTCAAAAAACTGCTTGACTGCAAGCCTTTTGAAAGAAGGCTTGAGCGCAAACTTTTTAGAAAAAAGTTTGATCAAAAACCGGCGTGACGGCGTGGTCAAGCGGCGCAACGGTTTGTTGAGAAAAAAGAGAAAAGTTAAAACGGAGCCTGATGTAAGATCTGCAAGAGTCAGGATTTAATCGAGGAAATCAATATGAGAAAAAACGACAGAATCAATGCCTGTGGCCGGACTATAAGTTATGAGATTGTTTATAGTAAAAAGAGAAAGAGAGCAGCTATTTTAGTCCGTCCCGACCTGGGAATTGAATTCCGGGCGCCTCAGGGTTTGAGTGCGGATATTATCAGGGGAATGGTCGAAAGAAAAGCGCAGTGGATTGTTAAAAAACTTGAATTTTTCGAGGCAAACAGGCTGCCTGATCAGAGTAAGCAGTATTCCGAAGGTGAAAGCTATCTTTATCTCGGCAAGGAATACCCTCTAAAAATCGTATTCACGGATAGTATTAAAAAACCCCTGGCTATTC
The DNA here is from genome assembly GCF_001304615.2 of Methanosarcina flavescens. Classification (NCBI taxonomy): domain Archaea; kingdom Methanobacteriati; phylum Methanobacteriota; class Methanomicrobia; order Methanosarcinales; family Methanosarcinaceae; genus Methanosarcina; species Methanosarcina flavescens. The sequence continues at coordinate 259,291 of NZ_CP032683.1, forward strand.
TTAAGGATTCTGAGCTTAGGGTTGAGATTCCGGGGAATACTTCTGAAGATCAAATCTCGTTCCTGGTGAAAGAAACGATCTGGAGTTTTTATAGTGAACGTGCCAGAGAGGAAATTGAGAAGCTTCTGAGGATTTATTCGAAAAAACTCGGGGTAGTTACTCCGGTTTTTAAGGTGAAGCATCAGAAACGGCGCTGGGGAAGTTGTTCCGCAGACAATGTCCTGAGGATAAATTTCCAGCTTATCATGGCTCCGCCCGATCAGCTTGAGTATGTGGTAGTACATGAACTCTGCCACGTAAAAGAGAAAAATCATTCTGAGCGGTTCTGGAAGCTGGTCAGGGAACTGATGCCTGATTATCAGGAACACAGGAACAACCTGAAAAAAGACGGCTGGAAATACGTGCTTTGAAGTCGGTAAAACTGGTATTGACTCTTAAGTCCTGTTACATTACATTCGAGAAAATTTTTGCGTTGATAAATAAAATATTTTGTTTTACAACTCGCAGTGTTATATTAAGTAGTTTATAGCTATATGAAAGTATGGTATACTTTAAGATACCTTCCTATTATATACTCAAAAGGTGATGGTTAGTATGAATTTCAGAGAAGACGCGTCTCAAAACAAATTAGGAGTTTTATAAATACTCTGACCTCGCCCTTTTACAGATTCTTATTCTTGATACACACCACTTTTTATTTTTTTCTATTATCTTGATATCTTTACATTTAATGGATACAAAGTTTCCATTAAATGTACGCCTGGTTTTGCTGAATTTTTAGCTCTATTTACCGAATCCTATGTTTATTCCCTTCAATATCCGCTTCTTCCTCTAATAATAAAGAGCAGCGGGCAGGAGGACAATAACTCCAATTCCCCCTCTAATTCCTCCTATCAGATGATTTTAATAAGGATAGAATATTGTCCAGACCCCATATGTCTGCAATTGAAAAATCCGTGCGTATAAAGCCAAATTCAGAAGGTGTTTATTTAGCTGTATTTAGAATACGTAGTAGAATTAGATTACTTCCTGACAGAATTAAAACTTTCTCATTTATGAAATCCCAGGTATCCAGTCAAATTGGAGCAGTATGAGAGCAGTATGAGAATGCATCCCTACAGTAAGCTTAAATTAAGGAAGACCGTAATATTAATTACAACGAAAAAGTAGCTAAATTTAAATACAGCATTGTATGAGGGGTATTTTTAATGGAAAGTGGATCAGTTTCTTCAAATAGTATAAATTCTGGAGATATTGTTTCGGGGAATTGCATTGATTCAGGCAATTACACGAGCGGCGCAAGGAGACACCTTTCCGGTGAAATCTTTTATCACCTTTTTAGTTCGAAGGATGAAGAATCATCGATCTTCCTTCTGAGCGTACTGCTTATGACTTCGGGTCTCATTTTATTTATCTACGGCCTTATTAGCGAGCAGTTATACCAGTTTATAATGGCTTTCTTCTTCCTGGTTCCTGGACTTGTTCTGGACGATGCAAAACAGCAGCAGTTGTGCGCAAGGTAAAATTCCCGACTTCAATTATTCTCATTATTTTTCTCAATTTCACCTGTGTTTCTGTTTTTTTCTAAGCTGCTATTTTCCCATACTGTTATTACTTTCCCGACCTCATCGACGATTTTACTCAAAGTTGCAGGGTGATCATTTCCAGGGAAGCGCATTGTATCCCGGCTCTCTTGTACAGGAAAAGCAGGAGAAAGTAACAAGTATATACGAAACATATTTTGTTATTGAGACGAGAGCTCTGAACGAGGTAGTGGCTTTATGCGAGCCGAAGAAAGAGACCGGGAAGATTCTTTGATTGACATTCTTGATTCAATTGAAAAAATCGAGAGTTTCATTGAGGGATTTGAATTTGAGGATTTTTCTGCAGATGATAAAACCATATACGCTGTGATTCTGGCTCTCGAAATTATTGGAGAGGCTATGAAAGATTTGCCGGATTCCTTGAAACTGAAACATCCTGAGGTTCCGTGGAGAGAAATATCCGGGCTGCGCGACAAAATGGTCTACGGCGATTTTGGTCTTGATCTTGAGGCTATCTGGAACATAGCAGTGGAATACGTTTCATCCTTAAAGCCATTGATTGTAAGAATTTTGAACGAAAGGTAATCTATCTCCCGAGTTTTAACTTTGTCCTCTGTCATTAATCCCCTTAAGTAACGATCTTCTTAAGTAAGAGGCCATATACGGGCGTCAGCCCTGAAATAATACATCGTATGCAAGATCGTAAATTTAAGATCATTTTATAAAAGCAGTCATAATTTAGCTGCCATAAGTTTGAAACTTTTGTTTAAATGTCACCATTCCAGCATAAGGTCGTGTATACCCGTTTATCTATTAGATGGATTGACTATACTTCGCCAGTTTGCGATTAAATCTTTAAGTTTATATATAATGAAGTACTCTACGATATTGGGCATCTGGGAAGGTCATAAGAGACCTTTTAACTCTTTTTAATAACCCCCCCATACCCCCCCAACTCCCCAATGACCGGATGCCCAATCCCAATTAATGCTATATTTTTTGTATCCTTTTTCTCCAGCAATATCGTTTGCTATTGCATATGCTGATAATACCTTTCATTTTTCGGCATATAGTTTCATACTAAAAGCCTTCCACACCCTTGCACACGTTCCACACCTCTAAACTTAAAATCCCAATAAAAACAATCCACATTATGTTCGAAAAATTTGTCCCTGAAAGATATTTTAATCTTCTGCCCTAAATTTTCAAATCCGGTCAGGATAGCACATTATACGGAGCCCGGACAGGGCAAGTGGACATAATGCTATTTGCCGCACACTCTGTGAGTCAATGACAGAGAGCGGCGACACAATGTGCAGGCAACCGAGAGATCCGTCCGGAACTCATGCTTTCAACAGCTAAGGCGGGTTTAATGCTTGTGTTTGGAATCTATCAGTAGGTAGATATATTGCATAGTTTCCAAATTTTAGAATTCTAAAAGGACATTTAGGAGATCTGCAACATTTTTAAGGTTATTCTGACAATAAAAAGTTTAAAAAAATTTATTCCTGGAATATTGCCTTTAAACTTTTTCCGATTTAGAATTGCTTGCATTTCAGATAAGAAAAACTTTTAATCAATAATTGATAGGGGCATTTACAGGGCTAAGAGAATGCTCTGAATAAAGAGGATGCTCAGAATATGCAATAATGAGCTAAGAAATGGTGTAATACTTATCCAGTTTGGAAAACAAACATATTTTGATATTCCATAAAATGTGAAGAGATTTTATTCCTGAATTTCAACGATCTACCTTCAAAAGCTAAAGTTTAAAGCCGTTTATTAGCCTAAAACTCATTATAAACCGATATAATTAGCATATAAACTTTAAAAAGGCTTATTTATCCTATATAATAATTTTAAACTATTATTTTATTAAATAATCCTCTGTAAGCTGTTTTTGGGTATAAGTATATTTATATTTAATCTAACTAATTTTAGCATTGTCAAGCCGCAATCAGGCGGCAGGACAACTGGATTTAACTCCAATAACCGGCAGATAGCCAGAAAAACAATTCCAGAAAAACAATTTAAAACGAAGTACAAAACCGATAGCCTCAGAAGCAGATATGAAACAAATCTGTAAGATCTGTCGGTGTTTATCATCAAATTGGGTCAGATACTAAAGTGGGTATAAATAAACTTTGAAAAGTTTAAATAAACTTTAAAGAGTTTAAAAGAATTGGATTTCGGAGTGGATAAACGTGAAAATGAGAAAAGTAATTGGAATTCTCATGGCAGTCTGTTTTGTACTGTCAGTGACCGTTGCATCAGTTGGTGCAGCACCCTTTGACAAAGACAAGAAGTTTGACAAAGATAAGAAGTTCGACAACAAGAAGAGGTTCGACAACAGAAAGAAGTGGAACAACGAGAAAAAGAAGTGGGACAACGAGAAAAAGAAGTGGGACAGAGAGAAAAAGAAATGGGACAATGACAGGAAGAAATGGAACTTTAAGAAGCACGGCAAAGATTTCAAGAGATGGAACACACTTTACATGAAATGGTACCAGATGTACATCAAATGGCTCTTCGGTTACAACAAGTTCTTCAGCCAATATCACAAGTATTACTGAAGCAGAGTGAGAAATGGCTGAAAACTAAAGGATGAAAAGTAAACCGATGAGTATTCTTTGAATACCCCTTTGGATTAATGAAACAGTAATTTGGATTAAGAACCAATAAACTTGGATTAAGAACCAATAAGATCCAGAGCAGTAAGAACCATACTGCTCAAAGAGTGGGGAGGTTCATGAAACCACCATTGAGGGGATAGTGACCTCCTCTCCAGCTTTTTTTTCGTTCCATCATTGTCAGTAAGAGAAATCCTCTGTAAGTCATATGAATTTGTCGTTCTTTACCGTGCAAGCTTTACCATTCCTTTCTGTGCGAGCTTTACCGACTCTTTTTACCGTGTGCCCTATCTGCGTCCCTCATCCGTCAAAACCACAATATTCTCACGACCATGCTTGAGCTTCTTAATCAGTCCTCTCTTTTCCAGTTCTGAAAGCAGGAGGCTGACTTTTACTTCGGAGTACTCCAGCCTGCGACGAAGGTCTTTCTGGGAAATCTTGCCTCTGCGACTACGAATTACATCCAGGATCTCAAGCTGATCTTCTGAGAGAGGAAGTTTTCTCAAAGCAGCAGTCTCAATTTCGGAGTTACCTGCAGTTTCTATTAATGGCACTACCCTTGAGTCGCCTACCGGCTCTATTACAGACCCTTTTATGGAAGCTACCTCTCCTGTACTTCCGGACTCCAGCTTTACCCCAAAACCAGGACTTTTATCAAAAATTTTTGCCAGAAATCCTTTTGTACTGGATTTTCCTGCCTGAGACCTGCGTCCTTTAATCTCATTTAGCTTTCTAGAAAGTTTATAGCCCCCGCCGAGCAGAAAAAGAAACATAAGGGTTACTGGCAGGTAACTTAAAGTAAAAGAATCAGTAGAAGAGTCCGTCTTGGCTTCTTCGATGGGGCTCACATCATTGTCATAACCACTTTTATCTTCAACTGTTCCTGTTACCGGATTTTCGGACACTGGATAAAGCAGGAGATCAAAGACATAGTTGCCTTCATCTTCAATTTTTAAAGTTGCTTGTTTTGAGTAGATCACAGTCCCGTTCCGGTAATACCTGGCTGTAATAATATAGTCCCCAGACCCCAGTTCAAAGGAATATGTGCCATTTTTTGCTACTATGGATTGAGGAGGATTGGAATTTATATTAATAACAGTATCGTTCAGGGGCTCAAGGGTATCCCATGCATACGTTGCTCCGTGAATGGTTGCAGTGACGTTGCTATCTGCTAGGAAGGGTACCCCTGAAACAGGTAAAGCAGATACCCCCAAAGCGAGTAAAGCAGAAGTGCAAAGAATAATGTATGACCTCAGTTTCATCTCAACCAGTAAATCCAGTATTGTAAGTTGAGACCATGGGAACCAGCTGCCAAAATTGTAAGCATAAATCTCTGTAGTTTTGCAGATACAGGAAATCCGCTCGTTTTAGGATCTTATCGGTAACCCGCCCCCATGACCCGATATATATCTGATATAGTGAGCACATCCCGAAATTGCTTCTGGTAAGATCAAATATGTAATTTTGAAGCAAGCTCACTGCGAACTTTCTTTACGTTTATAGACTACTACGGTTACTGATAAGTAAGTATAAATTATAAATAAATATTTCGTCTCTTATTTATTTCTATATAAATTAAGCAACGAAAACAGTCTATCAAGCATATAAATAGGTTTTAAATTATTATTAGCATTATAATCTCATGAAAATATTTTAATTATTATATAATGCTATAATATAGCCTGTATACGGAATTCTTCTCTTTTAATAAAGTTAACAGACAATAGGACGATTTATAACTCAGTACCACATCCAATCCTTTTATATGGACACAGTGAATAAACCTGAAAGAATATTTTATATTATAGTCGAGCTAAAAATCTATAGATAAGATTATTAAACAAGCCTACCATGTGAATCATTAAGCGAAATCGTTAAACAGGGCTACAAAACAGTAATTCTCACATGAATTCTTAATGCCGGCACGTCTAGCAACCACCACATAATAATATTATCCTGCTCGGGCTTTGAGAGTTTTTTAACTCTTGCTTCAGCTCTTTATATCTAAGTACATTTTACTTTAACATTTTACTTTAACATTTTACTTTAACATTTTACTTTAACATTTTACTTTAACATTTTACTTTAAGCACAGATATCTATTTTCGTTGTAACCATCGAGGTATCCTTTCTGGAAGCCTCTGTTATAGTTATCTCTGTAGAATTTGGTCCATCTGTTATCATTGGAAGGGGAAGGAATCTTCGAGAGAACTTCTTTGATACCGTATTTACTGCAGTCTTTCTGGCCCTGTGTTTTGCCGCCTTTGTAACCTTTCCTGTAGCCATCATTGTAACCATTCTTGCTGCTATCAACTGCACTTGCTGATGCTGCTGTTACTGACAATACAAAACAAACTACCAGCAAAACAGCAAGAACCTTTTTTATTCTACCAGATTCTTTATTTACCATACATTATACTCCTGATTTATTTAACCGATCGAAAATCGAATTTATGCAAGCGTGAATAGCATCTGTTCTAAATTGGTGACTCTTGCTTATAGTAAAAAATTCAATTTTTAAATTCACCAGGTTGAGAGTCTAAGGTACCTGCAATTTCTGCTTCGCCTTTTGCATTTACGGAAATTATTAACTGTTTGCAGGCTGCCCGTCAACTGGTAGTTTTATTATTGGCTGGATTAAATATAAGTATACTTATATTTACCTGCCTGCTAAAATGGCTCAAAAACAGTTTAATTAATATAATAAGTGTTTCTAAAACTTTAATTTGAGTTTATTAGTCTATTAGATTTTTAAATGCATAAATATTCTTTAAAATTCCCATATATAGATTTATTTGCAAAAATAGCTTTTATATATTTATTCCGACCAGGAATAATTTCCAGGTTGAAAGGCTACAACGAAGCATACTAATAAAAGATAAATTCTGTTTGAGCTCGATACCGAAGAGCAAAAGAAAAATAAAAAGACAGAAAGGGGAATACAGGGAGTGAAGCCCGAAACTCTTCTTTAAGATCCCTGTGGTTTTGAATTAAGAGCCTTTGATTTAGGCCTCAGGCCTTTCCAGCTTTTCCAGTATATCCGCATGCCCTTTACGCTGTTTTTGAGCCTGCTCCTTGAGTTGTTTTTCGGATGAAGGAAGCCTGAAAGTTTCAATGTCCCAGTTTGCTCTTTTTGCTCCCGCCTGATACACGCTCTCAAGAAAGTCTAGAATCACTTTTTCCGGGGAGTCTGCTGCGTTTCGGGCATCTTCATACCTTAGAAGTGCAAGCCCTGACTGATGGCTCCAGAAAGCTTCTTTCGGGCTTAACGGCTCATTCATAAACCCGGCTGGCTGCGGGTACATGTATGCATAAAAAGCCGGCTCCCTTATGTTCTTATCTCCTGCCCAGAAACCGAAGCTTATCATCTCATTTGAGAAAATCTCACGCTCGACAGGGTTTGCCCCTTCCCTCATAGGTACAGACCTGCCTGAATACAGAGTAAGGGCAAGGTCGGCATGGTGCCAGAAAAAGTGCACAGGCGAACATTTTCCTGTAAACCAGCCTCTGAAAATCTGAAAAACAGAAGAGACCTGCACAAGGATTCTCCAGAACCGGTTCACATATTCTTCGTCATAGGATGCATGCTGGAAATCGGACAGAAAAGGCTCGGTACTCACTTCAGGTATATCATACGGCATTGGTCTGATGCCCGCCACGATCCCAAGATCTCCCAGGCTTGAAAAAACCCTGTCATAAAATCCGGCAACCGACAGTCCCTTTAATGGCACTACCCTTGAGTCGCCTTCACTGGTCTCAATCCTTAAAATGTGCTCTTCGTCCCGGAAATTAAATTGAATTTCGAAAATCATGTCCTCGTAAGGAATCGGCCCTGTCGTGAGCCCGCGTACAGAAACATAAAACGGGACATGCCACCAGTGGTTCATCTTCGGAAACAACCCAAGCTTGACCTTCCCCACGATCTGCAAAAACAGATGCAGCGTATTCTTCGTATCTTCCCATTCTTCAAGCGGCAAAGGCGGAAACTGAATATCCCGCGTAAAGCTAGTACTTACCATAATTACCCCCTCCGGAAAACTTCCGAATTATTCGATGAAGATTTTAGATTTACCTGTAATGCTGTTAGAATTATAGAATTATGAATATAAGTTTTAGTTTTCCTTAATTTCTAAGTTTAAAATCTTTCCCGCCCAAATAAAAAAATTGAGGTTTTGATTTGGAGAAAGTTTTTGAGATATAACACTCATTTTTTTATTTTCCAAGCTATCCTGGCGCTCAAAGAGGAATCTACAACTGTAAAAGATATTCGATAGAAGCTGCGGGAAGTATTACAAAGAAATCGCAGCAGATTAAAGAAAATTATATGAACACGGAATATATAATTCTCTGAGGCAGATTCTCATACCCAACATCATTAAACGGAAGGTGAGACAATCGGAAAAATAAAACTCTTTAGCTTTCTGTTCATTACACTGGTACTTATTTCACTAATACTATTATCTTCCGGCAGTTCTCTAAATATGCCTGGAAACGAAACTGGAAACTTAGAGGTCATAAAAGGAAACTTAACTGAGAAAAAAGACAACCTGACAAATCAGGTTCAAGAAATAAAAGAGGCCTTAGAAAGTGAAAAAAGAAATTTAACAGGCATAGAAGAGAACTTAACAGATTCAAAAGAAGACCTGATAAGTAAAAAAGAAAATTTGACAACTGCACTTGAAGGTATGAGAGAAAACGTAACACGTGAAAAAGAGAATTTAACGGCTCTAGACGAGAACTTTACTGATATAAAAGAGAATTTAACAGATATAAAAGAGGACCTGACAAGCATAAAAAGTAACTTAGCGAATATAAAGGAGATTTTGGAGAGATAAAGCAAAAGTTCACAGATTAAATTGAAAAAGTGGAATAGTACCAGTTATATAAGCTCGACCTATAAGCTCAGTCATATAAAAGTTCAGTCATACAAGACGCTTATACCTGCAGCAAATAAGAACGAGTGAGAGGACGGATACTAGAAACTCATTCACTGATCCAGGCTTTTGCTTCAGAGAGTTTTTCGTTTTTATATGTTCTCACCGGAAAGGGAATGATAAACTTAAAGAGCCCAACTGCACTGTTCATCCAGTCCACATCAGAAACAACTGCGATTTTTTCAAACGCTGTAAGGTTCCTTATGCCAACCTTAGCATCCTCCAACATGGCACTGATGGTGAACCACTCGAGTTCTTTATCCATCTGGTAAAGCATTCGGATCTTTCCATACTTTTGTATCTTATCTTCAATAGCAGGAATTAGCACCTTGCTGTAATCGTCCCCGGTTACCTCTCCACTTACTCTAACTGCTACTACATTATCCGGCAAACCCTCTATAATCTCTATCATTTAACTCCCCCTTTCAATATACCCTTTAATTCTGATTTTGTTTATTATTTTGAACGAATATAAGTTTTGACCCGATCCAGTTCAGGCTTCACGGGGCAAAGAATCTATTTATCACTAAAGGTTCAATCTTTCCTGAGGAAAAGATAAACTGGGTATGGGGTACTGGCTCTGGAAGACAATATAATAGAGGTAAATGGTCTTGAATATTTTTTCGGCGAGATAAAAGCTGTCGATAATATCAGTTTTACGGTGAAAAAAGGGGAAATTTTCTCCTTCCTGGGACCGAATGGAGCAGGGAAAAGTACTGTGATTAATATTCTTACCACGCTGCTGCCCGTTCAGAAAGGAAACGTGAAAATTGCGGGCTACGATTTGAAAAAAGAGCCCGAGAAGGTCAGGGAGGCTATAGGGATTGTTTTTCAGGAACTGACTCTTGACAGGGATATGACCGTGAAGGAAATCCTGGAATATCACGGGAGGCTTTATTCCATGCCAAAAGCTGCAAGGCAGGAGAGAATTGATGAGCTTCTCGAACTGGTAGAACTTGAAGGAAAGAGGGATACTCTGACAAGGCATCTAAGCGGCGGGATGAAGCGCAGGCTTGAGATTGCACGGGGGCTTATGACCCGACCGAAAGTGCTTTTCATGGATGAGCCTACATTAGGGCTTGACCCTCAGACACGAATAAGGATCTGGGATTATGTAAGAGATATAAACCAGAAGGGGACGACCATTTTCCTGACAACCCATTATATGGATGAAGCCGACCAGCTAAGTTACAGGATAAGCATTATTGATCACGGGAAGATTGTTGTCACAGGCCGGCCCTGGGAGTTAAAAAACGCGCTTGGCCAGGATCTCATATATCTTGAAACCAGCGACAACTGGACTGCTTCAGACCTGTTGAAGAAGCTAGAGAGTGTAAAAGGAGTACGGGAAAAATCAAAAGGAATAATTGCTATGGTCAATGTGGATGGCACCTACCTGCTGCCCGAGATAATAGATAAGCTTAAAAGCGGAGGAATAAGGATCAGAGCCGTAAACCTGAAAAAACCGTCAATGGATGATGTTTTTGTCCATTATACAGGCAGGGAACTGCGGGATACCGGCATGGAAAAAGGCTCGACTGTGTCCCAGAGGGCGAGGGGGCGCTAAAGATGCATACAGGCTTCCTTACCATCTACTGGCGGGATATGCTAAGGTTTGTCCGGTTCAGGACTCTTCTGTTTGCTTCACTTGTCCAGCCTGCTCTCTGGCTTGCCTTCTTCGGAATCGCAATGTCAAACAACTTTGAAAGATTGACTGCAACCATGCCAGCCACTCCTGGGGTCAGGACTGTGGGTTACCTGACATTTATAGGCGCAGGCGTTATTGCCATGACCACGCTTTTTACAAGCCTTTTCGGGGGGACAGTTCTGCTTTTTGATAAAAACTGGGGGCTTATGCGGGAGACACTCTCAAGTCCTCTGCCTAGAATCCATATAATCATAGGGATAGGGCTTTCAGCTATGACGAAATCTCTTATCCAGGCCAGTGTTATAATGGGGTTCGGGCTTCTGCTTGGAGTCCAGTTCTTTGAAGGATATACTCCTGCGCAAACTATCTTCTCGCTACTAGGGATTGGGCTTTTCATAGGAGTATTTTCGCTCGGGTTTCTATTCCTTTCAGCTGCAATAGCCATAACAATGGAAAGTCCGGAAGGAATGCAGGCTGTAATAACCCTGCTTACCATGCCTTTCTTTTTCACGAGCAATGCGCTTTATCCTGTGAACTCTTTTCCTCCTGTGCTCCGGGCTCTATCCACAATCAATCCTCTAACGCATATTGTCAGCGGGATAAGATACTTTGCAATAGGGAGCGATTTTTCATCAATCGGACTCCGTTATACTTATACTCAACAGGGAACCCTTATTTCCTTCATGGCTCTGCTGGCTTTTGCGGGAATAATGTTCCTTATTGCAAGGTGGAGGTTTACCAAGGTTACAGTCACATGAGCTGTAAACCTTATTCAAAGAACCTTTTTTCAGAAACTTAATTTCAAAAAATATATCCCTTTTTTACCCGTTTTACCTTTGATTAAATAAAAAACGATTAGATAAAAATAAACTGCTCAAGAGTGAAATGATTAAAGAAGCAAAACAATAGAAGAAATAAAACAAACAAAGAAAAACAAGCGATAAAAATAAGATAAACGCATAAAAGGGATAGCAATGAGTTTAGCAGGTCAAACAGCTCTTGTAACCGGGGGGAGCAAAGGGATAGGAAGAGCTATCTGTCTTGCTCTGGCAAAAGAAGGAGCAAACGTCATCATTGCAGCAAGGAATGAGAATGAGATAGAAGAGACAGTAGATAAGTTAAAATCAATGGGTAGTAAAGCCATGGCTATTCAGGCTGATGTCCGCAGTGAAGAGGACGTAAGGCGTCTTATCTCAACGACAATCGATAAATGCGGCAGGCTTGATATCCTTATCAACAATGCAGGAGTGGCTACAAGAAAAGGCTGGAGGAAACCACTCTGCAAGAATACGACAAGATTATGGATACCAATTTAAAAGGAGTTTTTCTCTGCACAAAATATGCGATTCCATATATAAGAGAAAGTAAGAACGGAAAAATCATCAATATATCTTCAGTAGGGGGATTACACGGGCTTCCGGAATTTTCTGTGTACTGCGCCTCGAAGTTCGGGGTAAACGGCTTAACTGAATCCATTGCCGCCGAACTGGAAGGAGAAATAAAAGTCTACGCAGTCTGTCCGGGTGCCGTGGATACGGACATGTACAGGTCAATTTATGCAGAGAGACCTCCACTCAAACCCGAGCATATTGCAGAAAAGGTTCTGGAACTTGCCTCGCCTGATTCAAGAGTTACATCAGGCAAGATAATCGAGATTCAGGTCCCTCCAATCCCTCAGCTTTGATTGTGAGAGAGCAGGGCATAGTCCGGCAATTCTGGCGAACTTACAATATTTTTGTCAGGTATTACTGCACTCTTTTGCCAGAATTGATTTTCCTTCTTTGAGCTTGCTAATTAATTTTAATAATTGATAATTTGCTTGCACGAAAGTATGTATTTATTACTTTTTCACATATTTTATCCTTCCTTTTTTCTATAATTGCAACCATTCCACCAATTATCTCTATCCTTTCATCAACTGAGAATATCTCGGTCTCAAAAATCATCTTCTATTGAATTTTTCCCTTCTGATATCCTGTCTCATCTTCATGCATCTCATCGTTTATGATAAGACACCATATTATTGCTGGAATTTTTCCTTACCAGTGCGATAGCGCGTTTGTGAAGTCTTGCAGCCTGAATTGAAGGATAAGCCCAGGTAGGTGAGAAAGATTTTACAGATTTTAGAACAGGATGTGAACTTATATATAATTCTTATACAGAATAATAAAAGCCAGATATATAGCAACAAAGTAAAAGAGGGGCTTGGGTATGCAACAGATATTTCCAGTAACTGGGTTATATGAAATTCAAACTTGTGTTTAAAAGCTTAAAGGAGAGAAAATTATGAGATTTAAGCTAATTTTTATATTAGGTTTGATACTATTGTGTGCAATATTTGTAGCTTTTGCTTCTGAAGAGGGGGGAATAATCTTTACGAAAGAAGATGCAAAGCAAATAAAATACCCTGATCCCTCAACTGCAGACGTAAATATTAGTTTTGAGGATGCAAAAAACAAGCTAATCTCAGAAAATCCGGAAGTAACCAATGAATCTATTCATGGAGAGTTGATTGATGATGAAAATTTCGGGATAATCCGGAGAGTGAGCTCAAAAACAACTAATGGAAAAAGCATCTTTGCAGGAATAAATGCCTCTAATGGAGAGCTACTTTTTGTATATGATGGATCAAAGAATGTACAGGGCAGAGACAGTATAAGCAAAGATGATGCTCTGAAAATAGCAGAGGAATATATCAAATCCAGGATTTCAGCGGAAAAAATTAATGAGATTGAGCTTGAAGATGTAAATTACATAGGACCTGCTGCTGACGATCTGCCAGGAAATTATCATGTAAGTTATGCAAGAATTATCAGGGGAATACCTTCTTTATCCGATGGAATACTGCTTGATGTTAATGCAGAAACAGGCGAAGTTTTAAGCTATGACAAAAGCTGGTCTATGGATGAGGAAGAGATAGCACTCATTGATACTGAACCAAGCATTACGGATGAAAAAGCAGTTGAGATTCTCAAAGAATTCATGAGTAGCCAACCACCCATAGGAGAAGAAAAAGCAAGTACTGTAAAAGTTCTTTCGTCGAGCCTTGCCTGGAAAGAGGACAATGAAGATAAAACTCGTCTGGCATGGTGGATCCGGTTCATTGATTCAAGTTTTGAAAGAGATGACAGCCTTCCTGCTTCAGTATTAATTGACGCACATTCAGGAGAAATGTTGCTTTTTGATTATTCAAGAAATTAAATTCGAGATGATTATTCAAAAATTAAATTCGAAAGAGTTCTAATCTTTTTATTCCTCTTTTTTCTCTTTCTTTTTAATACTGAGATCGGACTTGACTACAGTTCAGAAATATTGCTTCCAAAGATATATCCTTATCCTGCCCAATAATTAATTAAGTGACTGTTAATGAAGTGACTGTAAAGTGACAGCTATGAAACTGAAGGGTCAGACAGCCATTGTAACCGGTGGGGGAAGAGGAATTGGCAGGGCTATCTGCCAGTCGCTGGCAGGAGAAGGAGCCAATATTGTAATTGTCGCAAGAACCGAGAGAGAAATTCGAGAAACTGCCAGGCTGGTGGAAAAGCAGGGTGTAAGGGCTCTTGCGGTAAAGACGGACATTAGAAAAGAAGAGGAGGTCATTAACATGGTTTCAAAGGCGGTGAATGCCTTTGGAAGAATTGACATCCTCGTAAATAATGCAGGAGTGGCATATGGAAAGTATCTTGTGGAGACTTCAACTGAAGAATATAATGAAATTATGGATACAAATGTAAAGGGAATGTTTTTCTGCACGAAGTACGCCCTTCCCCACCTGCTTAAAAGGGGAGAAGGCAGGATCGTAAATATATCATCAGGGGCAGGAAAGCGTGGCATACCAAAATTATCAATATACTGTGCCTCAAAATTTGCGGTAATCGGTTTTACGGAGTCTGTTGCCTACGAAACCGGAGGTGGGGTTCATGTATATGCGGTCTGCCCTGCTAGCGTGGATACCGGCATGTACCGGTCGCTGCATACCGATGAGCCAGTCCTCAAACCCGAAGATGTTGCAAAAAAGGTTCTGGAACTCTGTTTGCCTGAAACAACGCTTCCTTCAGGCTCCTCAGTCGAGATTTACAGGCGGCCTGTAAGGATAGTTTGATTTTGATATCTGTACAGAAAAGGAGCAGCTTATGAACTTAAGGTGGAATCATGTTTAAAAACCGTAAAGATGCAGGGGAGAAGCTTGCAAAAGCTCTTGAGAAATACAGGGAAGAAAATCCCGTTATTCTTGCAATCCCTCGCGGAGGAGTGGAAGTAGGACTGCAGGTTGCAGCAAAGCTTAATGCTGATTTTTCCCTCGTTATCGCAAGGAAACTGCCTTTTCCGGATAACCCCGAAGCCGGATTTGGGGCAATAGCCGAGGATGGGAGTACGTTTATTTTAGAAAGTGCATACTACTGGCTTGAAGGGGAAACTATTGAAAGGATAAAACAACAGCAGATTGCCGAGATAGAAAGGCGCATAAAAACCCTAAGAGGAGACAAGCCCCTGCCAGAGATCAGGGGAAGAACAGTTATCCTTATTGATGATGGCATTGCAATGGGGTCTACAATGCGGGCAGCCATTGAACTTTGCAGAAACAGAAAAGCCGGAAAAGTCGTGGTTGCAGTACCTGTAGCCGGAAGAGAGGTTGCAGAGGAACTTCAGAAGAAAGTGGATGATCTCATAGTGCTTGAAACTCCTGCATATTTCAGGGCTGTTGCTCAGGTTTATGAGAGATGGTACGATGTCTCGGATGAAGAGGTGCTTGACCTGCTCAGAGAGAGGATAAGGGAAAAAGAACAGAAAGATCAAGAATTTCATGGGCTGGAAGCCTGAAAAATATTATTCTCTATCAAACCTTCCTTTGCTGCCCCTATTGTAAGGATAAGGAAACCGCACACAGGAGAGAATAATACAAAAACCTGGCTTTTTTGGAGTTAACATTCTTATACTAATCTTTCTGTTTTTTTTGAGAAGATTCTGCAGCGAAATTCAATCATTTTATAGGGTTTACGTTATGAAAAAGGTCTTTTGAAAGAATCTTTTTGGAAATCTCCTTCTGAAAGCCAGGTTACTGATGCATATAAGTGTCACAGAGTAAAAATCATTGGTCAATAAGCTTTTCAAAAATCTTTTCTAAACATGCCTCAGAATTATACTGCCTTTAAGCTCCTTTTAGATATTCAATAAATTCCCTGAAAGGCACATCTGGATAAAAACTTTATGCTATTTTGAATAACGGAAAAGTTTTGTTCTTCCAGAATATCTCCTCATTGTCTTTACACTGGAGAATTGAAGTTATTAGCTTGAGATAACGAGTATAAATATACCAAATAGGCGTATATAGATCTATAGTTTATATAGAGATTCTTAAAGTATATGGAAACTATAAAATATAATGAAATTATCTGGAATACTATACGGATTCCAAATTTAAATAGGCACTTTGAAATTATAAAGATTTTACATAACGATTGATCAATAAAACTTAAAAATGTTGATTTTACGGTGATTATAAAGTTTATAACAATTATAAAAGTTGAAGTTTGAAATTTGTGGAGTAAGAAAAAATGGATATACTTATCATAGCACTTACTTTAGCAGGTCTTTACATGGCCTGGAATATAGGGGCAAATGACCTCGCAAATGCTATGGGAACCTCGGTTGGAACGGGATCCTTATCGATCAAACAAGTGGTCATTATTGCTGCTGTCTTTGAACTTTTAGGCGCCGTACTCTTCGGTGATCGTGTTACTGAGACAATTGCAAACGGCATTGTTCCCATTGATGCGGTCGGAAGCATCCATCCCAATATAGTTGCAGTTGGAATGCTGGCTGCAATTCTCGCAGCAAGCTTCTGGGTAACCCTTACAACCTTCTACAATCTCCCCGTTTCAACCAGCCATTCTATTGTTGGTTCTGTACTCGGCTTTGGGCTGGTTGCAGCCTACAACGGAACTATCTCTTTTTCTGACATCCACTGGGGAGAGATTTCAAAAATTGTTGCCAGCTGGTTTGTGTCTCCAGTTCTTGGGGCTATTTTTGCTTACGTGACCTTTTCTATAATAAGAAAGATTTACCTTCACAGAGCTATAGACCTGCCTTTCGTTGAGAAAAAATTCATATCCTTACAACTCATAACTGGTTGCTATATCGCATTTGCGCACGGATCAAATGATGTAGCAAACGCTGTAGGTCCTCTCGGTGCAGCGCTTAAGGTTATGGGAGTGGCAGGAACAGAAGCCGGAATCCCCATCTGGGTGCTTGTAATGGGAGGTCTTGGAATGGTAATAGGAATGGCCACCTGGGGTTATAAAGTGGTTCTAACCATCGGCTCCAAGATTACGGAACTAACTCCAACACGTGGTTTTTCTGCTCAGTTTGCAACAGCTTCTGTGGTTCTGCTTCACAGTTACAGTTCCCTCCCAATTTCGACTACACACACACTTGTAGGTTCGGTTATAGGGGTTGGGCTTGCAGGCGGAATTGCAGCGGTTGACCTGCGCGTGATATGGAGGATTATTTCTTCCTGGATAGCAACAGTTCCTATAGCTGCCCTTACATCAGCATTGATCTTTGTAGGGCTTGAGGTGATCTTCTTATGAAAGACTACATCCGCTCCGTCCTTGACGTGGTCGCTGAATCTCCCTTTGTGCCTCTGGAAGCACACGCTAAAAAGGGAGTGCTGGCAGTTGAAAAGCTGGCTGAAGCAATGGAAGCCTATTGTGAAGGAAATTATGCCATACTTGAAGAGAGGACAGAAGAGATTGACAAGCTGGAACATGAGGCTGACAAACTCAAACAGAAGATAAGGACAGGCATTCCCTCTTCAGTGAGGCTGCCAGTGAACAAAAAGGATCTTCTTTCTTTCCTTAAGCAGCAGGACTCCATTGCTGACTACGCCCAGGCTGCCGCCTACTGGATGACCCTTCGGCCCTGCAAAAACATTCCTGATAAGATTAAGGAAGGCTTTCTGGAGTTAATGGGCACCTCCCTGAAAACTGCAAGGCTATATGATGAACTCGTAGGCAAGCTTTACAAGCTTCTTGCAACTTCCTTCAGCAAGGAAGAAATAAAGGAGACAATGACCATAATTCCTGAAGTCGAAAAACTTGAGCATGATGTGGATGTGCTTGAAACAGCCCTTTTAAAAGAGATCTTCGAACATGAGGACACTATCGGAGGCGCGGGAGTTTGCCACCTTATGGGGCTTGTCGAAAGGATAGGAGGCATTGCCGATAAGTCCGCAAGCGCTGCTGATAGGCTGAGAACAATGATTTACAGGAGATGAGTTCTTACTTATTCTCTTTTTTCTTATTTTTTTTCTAATATAGCTTTCAACTATCGCTATTTAACTTGCCTTTTCTTGAACTTGCTTTCCTCTTTTCCTGCCATCTCATTTATCATTCTCAAATATGCTTTCCTCTTTTCCTGCCATCTCATTTATCATTTCTCAAACATGCTTTCCTAGCTTTACCGTCTGAGAGTTAGAATTTCAGCCGATAAGCTTTAACTTATCCACTTTTCTAATATGCTTTACTTTCAGACTCTACAAGCGCAGAAACAATCTCATTAAAAGATCAAATATTTAAAGAGAAGCAAATAAAGAGGGAAAGAAAAACGCCAGATTAAAAATATGAAAGAGAGGAAATTATGAGAAATAAAGTAACAATTTGCTTAGTCTTGCTGATTATTATTATAGTGAGTATGGGATGCACTTTTCAACCAGGTGGGCAACAGCAAAACAATTCACAAATTAATAATACGACTGATGAGGGTACTGAAGATCTTAGCGACATAGAAGGCATCTGGATGGGAAATTTAACAGTCCCAGGTGGGTTGCAGTTAAGGATAATATTCAATATTTTCACTAATCCTGATGGGTCTATCAATGCCAGCATGGATAGCCCTGATCAGGGAGTAAGCGGTATACCGGTTGATACTGTTAGTTATAAAGAAGGCAATTTGAGCCTTGAGGTGAAATCCATCGAGGGAAGTTTCGAAGGGGTATATAAGGAGAGTAGCGAGACTATTGAAGGAGAATGGAAACAGGCTGGATCAGCTTTCCCACTTATACTTAACAGGATTGAGAAGGTCCCTGAGGTGCAAAGACCTCAGGACCC
Source organism: Methanosarcina flavescens (assembly GCF_001304615.2). Taxonomy (NCBI): domain Archaea; kingdom Methanobacteriati; phylum Methanobacteriota; class Methanomicrobia; order Methanosarcinales; family Methanosarcinaceae; genus Methanosarcina; species Methanosarcina flavescens. The sequence continues at coordinate 278,155 of NZ_CP032683.1, forward strand.
TGTAAAACCATATCCATATACTGAAGAAGAGGTTATTTATGAAAATAAAGAAGCAGAAATAAAGCTGGCAGGAACATTAACGCTTCCACAGTCGGAGGGACCTTTCCCGGCAGTCATACTCATAACAGGTTCAGGACAGCAAAATCGTGATGAAGAGATCTTCGGCCACCGTCCGTTCCTTGTACTCTCAGATAATCTGACACGCCAGGGTATTGCCGTGCTTCGGGTAGATGATCGAGGTATTGGAGGATCGACTGGGAATTTTTCACAGGCTACAACTGAGGACTTTGCAGGAGATGTGCTTGCAGGCGTTGAATTTCTAAAAAACCGCACTGAAATAAATCCAGACCAAATAGGGTTGATAGGGCACAGCGAAGGAGGTCTGATTGCACCTATAGTGGCAGTAAAATCCCCAGACATTGCATTCATTGTACTGATGGCAGCCCCTGGGCTGACTGGAGAGGAAATTCTGTATATGCAAAGTGACCTGATTGCAAGAGCCGAGGGAGTAAGTAATGAGACTATTGCGCAAAATAGAGCTTTAATGAATAGAATGTTTTCTGTAGTAAAAGAAGAAGAAAATAACACAATTGCTGAGGAGAAGCTTCGTGAAATTCTAAGGGCTGAGCTGGCAAATTTGAGCGAAGAGGAAAAAGCAAATTTAGGCTATTCCGAGGCTGCTATTGACTCACAGGTAAAAGAACTCTCCTCACCGTGGATGCGCTTCTTCCTGATATATGACCCCAGGCCGACATTGATGAGAGTTAAATGCCCCGTACTGGCAATCAGTGGGGAAAAAGACCTTCAGGTTCCGCCTAAAGAAAACCTCCTCGCTATTGATGAGGCTCTCAGGGCAGGAGGCAATAAAGATTATTCAGTTAAAGAACTGCCAGGTCTCAACCATTTATTCCAGACCGCTAAAACAGGATCTCCCTCAGAGTACGCGAGAATAGAAGAAACTATCTCTCCGGTTGCTCTGGAGACTATCGGAAACTGGATTTCGGAGCATACACAGTAAAAATAAAAGTAAGCAAGTGAGAAGGAAATATGTACTGCAAATATAATAGTTAATATTTTCATATCATTTCCTTCTCCTTTTTGTATCTGGTCACAGTCTTTTTTGCTAATACTCTTTTATAAAAAGTTTTTATATTATAAGGGTATATCCGGAAATACCTGCAATAGGGGCTTTACAATCCCACGATGTTTCCAGAAAATGCTGATCAGGTTATACACCTTAATATTTTGAGAGGAACTGACAGGCTTTATAAAAAAATAGCGTAAAGAGCATTTTTAATGCTATTTTTTCCTTAAATGTATGAAATATGAGCTTCCTTTGTAGTTTTGGCATTTAAAAATTCAGTATGAAGAAAAATTCTCCATATGACTGGTTTGTTCGATTGCAAAAGACTGTATCAAGATTTTAGGACATATAACCTCCTTAAAAGTCTTAGATTTAGTCTTAAATTGATTTTTAACGGGGTTAAAAACAATCTATAATTTTATAATCTTTAATGTTTGAAAATAAAGCGTTATGAAGCTTTAAACTTCTTTTCAGGTTTCTATAATATACTATAGAAATAAGTATGTTTATATTTTAATTTATCCAGTTGGTTTTTGATTGCGAGTATTCTCGGATCAAATGTAAGCAAATTAGGAGGTAAAAAATGGATTTTAACAGAAAGTCAATCTGGAAAATTACAGCATCGGTTTCTGTTGTATTAATGTTATTAACTTTAGGAGTGTTTACAGCCTCGGCATGCCAAGCTGAGGAATCTCCTGCCTATTGTGATCAAAACAGCCCGTCCCCTGGCGACTATGACAAGAACTGTCTTGGAGACGATACATTTCCCTTACCCGCTAATGAATCTGTCAGCTGTAACGGCGGCTGCGACAAATCAAACTGCACTGGAGACTTCTGTGATGGCTGTACCGAAGCAGACTGTGAAGGCGACTGCTGTGATAAATGTACAGACGTCTGCGGTAAGGATAACTGCACCGGAGACTGCTGTGACGACTGTACCGAAAACTGTGATGACGGGGACTGTGCAGATTATTCCGAAGTGACAGAATGTAACGGCGACTGCTGTGAAAACTGTGTAGATGAATGTGGTCAGGCATGCGACCAGGAAAGCTGCACTGGCAACTTTGAAGAGACCTGTGATCAGACCGACTGCACGACTGGCTCTGAACAGGCGATATGCAGCAAATAAAATCTTTGAAAGGCCCCAATCGCCTGTTCAAGCCTGGTAAAACCGGATTGAGAATTTCGAACGTGACAACCTTGAAAAACCCCTTCATTTCCAGAAATATAAATACAGTTTTTCGAAATTCTCTTTAATTTCTTTTTTTAATTTGCAGAGCATTTAGTCTCTTCAATACCACTCTGAAACTTTGTCTTTCGGATGCGAGAAAGTTATCAGTGGATTACAGACACTCAAATCTTAGGAGCAGGTATTTAATCTTCAGGAGCCTGGGGAATTCGCGTTACAAGCACCTTATCTATTCGATTGCCGTCCATATCCACAACCTCATATCGCAGTCCTCCGTGGACAATAAAGTCTCCGGTCACTGGGATTCGCTGCAGGATAAAAATAATCAGCCCGGCAATTGTCCGGTAGTAACCCTCTTTCTCTCCTGGAAAGGAATCTACAGGCAGAAAATCTTTAATTTTTTCAATGGGCGTATCCCCGTCAATCAACCAGGAGCCATCCTCTCTAACTCTAATCTGCGCCTCCGCAGGCTCGCCCAGAGAACGGACTTCGCCCACAATGGCTTCAAGGATGTCGTGCAGGGTTATCACGCCCTGAATGCTCCCGTATTCGTCAGTGATAAGGGCAATATGCACGCCGGTCTCCTTGAACGATTCCAGAAGCTTCAGAACCGAAGCGCTTTCAGGTACGAAGACCGGTCTTGTAACCAGTTCTCTGAGATCAACAGTGCCGCTTTCCACAAATTTCTCAAGAACCTTTTTTACGGATATCATACCAACAATGTTATCCAGTTCACCTTCATATACCGGAAAATGTGACCTGCCACTTTCGATCATTCTCCGCAGATTTTCATCGGTCGAATCTTCAAGATCAAGCCCGATAATATCAGCGCGATGCGTCATCAGGGAATCGACATGACGGTCGCCAATCTCAAGCACACCTTCTATCATGCTCAATTCGGCTTCCTCAAACACTCCGGCTTCGGTTCCCTCCTCAAGCATGATCTTGATTTCCTCTTCTGTAACAGGCGGCCCGGTAATCTTCCTGACCTTTAAGACCCTGAGCACAGCCTCGGTTGAGTAACTGAGAATTATCACAAACGGTTTTGCAATAATAGAAAGAGAAAACATGGGTTTTGCGACAGCGGAGGCTATGGACTCCGCATTGTTGAGTGCAAGCCTTTTAGGGACAAGTTCCCCAAAAATCAGGGTAAGGTAGGTAATCACAACTACAACGAGAGTGATGCTGAGACCACCACTGTATGAAGCCATAGCAGGGAATTCTCCAAGGTAAGCTGCAAGTTCCTTTGCTATCGTGGCTCCACCGAATGCGCCTGCAAAGATCCCTACAAGAGTAATTCCTATCTGGATTGTTGAGAGAAAGGGCGTGGGCTCATTCGCGAGCTTAAGCGCAACATCTGCCCTTGTGTCCCCTTCTTCCGCCCGCTGTTTAAGGCGAGTTTTCTTGGCAGAAACAAGGGCAAATTCTGACATGGAAAACAGGCCATTGAGTGCAATCAGAACAAGGATGATTGCGATTTCAGTCAAATATGACATTTTGAAGGTATTAGATGGATAATAATTTAAATCTATTTATAGCATTATAAAAATTTATTTTTTTGTAAGCTTATAGCCGTATTTACTTCCCATTTAGCGGTCGATTTTCCCTGCGACTTCTGCCTGCTGTTCTGGAACCTTGCTCCAGAAACTGTGATTTTAAGCCTTTTATTTCTCTCGTTCCAGGCTGAAAAAAACTTCCCATTTCTATTCCCAGATAAATTTTTCAAGATTTATACTTTCAAAATATATTATTTAAAAAATTTTTCCAGGCTGGTTTTCGTTAAGGGCTTTTACCCTTCTCACCAGGGATGGATGTGTTGAAGAGAGATTCGTTGACCAGGCCCAGAAACCCTCAGGGCTTCTTGCAGTCTCAAGATATTCCTCGTAGTTAACCGTTTTGTATAGATGTTCGCCTGCTGAGAGGACTATAAGCCCTTTTTTGCCTGAAGGAACAAGCCGGATTGCAATCCTGTCTGAAGTATATTCCCTTGCCCGGCTAAGGGCAGTCCATAAAAGATTCTTTAGCACAGGCACAAAGGCAACCGGGAAGATTGAGAGGTTGTAGAGCAGGCTAACATGACCTGCTTTTATGTGTGCCAACTCATGGGCAACTATGAACTCCAGAGAATCAAAGTCTCCTTCCCTGTATGCGACCTCAACCACATCCGCGTAAAAAACTACATAATTTCTCCTGAAGTACAGCCTGGTAGCAAACGCGTTTATTAGCCCACCCTGCTGGATTAAGAATGCATCTGGAACTTCTTTGAGATTCAGCTCAAAAGAAAGGCGTTTTATAATTTCATAGAGCTCAGGAAACTGCTTTTCTGAAAGCCTGACTGCATTCGCCATCATTGCCCCGTAGGTCTGCCCGGAGACGAATGAGAGAAAAACAATCGTTCCCGGGACTATCAGCATATATTCATGCCCGAAGAGATCAGGATATAGAATCGGAACTAGCATTAAAGTAACATAAATAAAAACACTGACCAGCAAACACATAATGAAAAGAGGTATTTCGGCAGGATGCCTTAGATATTTTATCTCACTGTCCAGCAAATAATTTGTCCCCCCAAGTTTCAGGAAATATCTTTCAATTGCTCGCTAGAACTCACCAAAAAAGCTAATTTTTTATCATAAGTACACGATATACTTTGGATTTGAATCGATATACCTTTTACTATGTAATACCTTTTACTATGTAATACCTTTTACTATGTAATACCTTTTACTATGTAATACCTTTTACTGCGTAAAATAAAATGTACTATATGGTGAGCGCTTTACTTTTGACTTCTTTTACTGCCGTTAACGCGGAACTCTCCCCCAGAGAAAAGTAAGGCAGTTTATCTAATTTCAGAACAATTACTGGATTGAGCAAGATGTCAGTAGGTCAGATTCCAATCGGGGGTTTTCTTTCATACCCACCTCTCGCAAAAAGCTCTGAAGCTCTACGACCGGAAGGGGTTGCTTGTTCCGAAAGCAAAGGATCCTTTTACCGGGTACAGATACTACACCGTCTCCCAGCTGGAACAGGGAGCTGTATCTCAATGATCCTGCAGAGGTTTCCGAAGAAGACCTTATGACTGAGGTTCTTAACCTTAAAGCTTAGAGTTATTGGGGAGATTCCTATGATTACAGCAACTTCTTTAATAATGTTTTTAATAACTGGATCTACCTTTTCAGGTGTTGTAATTGTAGGCTTTACGTCTGTTCTTGGAACCACTGGCACGTTAAGATCATTTCTCACCCTTTCCTGTATTATTGTGTGAGGCTTTATACTTGGCACTTTAGTATCATGTGTTCTGGTTATCTCCTTTATTTAGTTAATTATTTAGTTGGTTATTGCTCCAGTTTTCGGAGCATTTACTCATTTTTCTTCAGTAATCCTGTTTTCTCCAAAAATACGACGGTATTATATGCAGGAGGGACAGGCCGGACTCTCTTATATTCCCTGTAACCTTCAGGCAAATCAAGCAAAGAGTCCAGATTTAACAGTTTCATTAAGCCTTTCTCATAGATCCTGTAAGAAAGCCTGCAGCCTTCAGGTATTACCTTTAGCAGGTGATCCAGAATTTCTTTTTTGGGCTCAGCCTGGGCAGCTATAATAAGAGCCTTTGAATCGGCGCCATAATCTATGAAATCAGCACGGGTGATGGAAAGATGATTCCCATTAATTACGGTGATGCCTTCTGAAAGCCCGAGCTTATCAAGTACTTTTATTGAGAGTTGTGCCCTTGCAGGGTCCTGCTCTATCCCTGTGCCCTTTATCCCGTGACGCTTGAGGAAAACGATAAGGGTCAGAGGAAGAGGCCCGCTCCCGAGAAAAGAGATTCTGTCCTCGGGTTTTAATTTGAGATCTTCATATTCTATCTGAACCAGCCTGAGATAATTCCTGTAAAAAGTATATTTTTCAAGCACCTCCCAGGGTGACCGGCTTGCAAGGATCTCGTTTGAGTATCTGGTTTCCAGCCTCACAGTGCATAAATTCCGGAATCGGTTCATGTGAGCAAAAACCGGCTCCATTTCTGGTTTATTAAAAAGGTCAAAATCTTTATCGCTGTACAAATCACGGGTAATCAAAGCATCAAGTTTCAGGAATGTTTTCTCAACCCTATCCAAAGGGCAGGAAAGAATCTCTTCATCAGACAGCTCCCTTATGTCCTGATATAAGCCGAATATCTCTTCTAGAGTGGTTTCTGAGAGTTCCAGATCCTCAATAATCGTGCTGACCATACAATCCCCGAAGATTATTATGGCGCTCCTGAATATATTCCTGTTGAGAATTATCCATATTCCGGAAATCAGGAGGAAAAGAATTACATACTTACCCGGGCAGTAGAAAAGAAAAATCAAATAACTCGGAAAATATATTGAACCCTGTAAAAGCACCAGCCTTATTCAAAAATTTGCTTTATATCTTCAATAGACAGGTAAACTTCAAACTCTTTTAATCTAAAAAACTTCTTTGCCCGCATGTCGTCATCATCAAGTCTGAGGTCGCTTTCAACAAATCCGGCTTTTTCCAGGCGTTTCAAATGCAGGTTTATTACCTGCCTTGAGAGGTTCAGGTCTTTGGCGAGTTCGTATACATACCTCTCCCTCTCAGCCAGCAGGTAGAGCAATTTCAACCTTATGGGATGAGAGAGAGCTTCACCAATCTCTACTATATGTTGAAGCGATTTTGCCATTGAGAATGTCCTCACGTATTTCTGGTGTCACCTGACATGGAAGGCTTCTGAACCTGCCGCAGTTGTATAAAATTCTAGCACTCCGGCTAAACTTTAGATTTCTTCCAGTTTGGATTTTATTTCTTCCACTGTTTTTTTGATTTCTTCGATATCTCTTTCCATTTTAACTATTCGCTCATTATCCCTTGGAGCTGCATACCCGGAACTGTTCAGCAGCACTACCACTGCACCTACTATAAGCAAGATAAGTAGAAGGTTCAGGAGAAATCCCCAGAACGAGCCCATCACGCCGTATCCCATACCATTCAAGCTTTCCACCTCGAAAAAACAGATTTTCTTGATATTATTCACTTTTCTTATTTCATCGACTTTTTCCTCAGATATTGCTAACCATGAATATAAAGAATATCCGGTAGAAAGGTAACCTCGAAGACGAGACCTCGATAGAAATAACAGATAAAAGGTTGTTAAAATGAATGTTTAAGCTGTAACTTTAAAATCTAATCTGAGGGAATAAATAAAGAAGATAATATTATTAAGAGTTAGCTTCGACACTCGACCATAAGCAATATTCTCAATAACTATATCCTCTACTGTGACCCTGTCCCCTGCAGTGCCTTTCGCCTGCCTGTGCTCCTGCGCAAACAGGGTAATCAGTAAATACTTCGCCGCTGACAGCATCAATCCTTGCCTGCTTGTAAACCCCATCCTCGTCTTGATAGGAAACAATCCACCAGCGGCGCATCTGAGAAATGTCATCTTTAGAAACCTTACTATCGATTTCTTTCCTTGCAATCTCGAGTGCTTCATCTGAAGTCTCAACCTCAACTTCTGCGGGATTATCTGAGTTGAAATAAGGGCAACCGGAGAAATTTCCTGCACACGGACCCAAGCCCGTGCATCTTGCAGCCCACCTGTGTGATCCAAATCCGTAATTTGTCCCTGCGTTATCCGAAGTAACTGCACTGACGACTGCTGCTCCGGAGGCTCCTACAAGCAGTATTCCCAGCAGAATTGCTATTATCGCCTTTCTCATTTTATGCACCTTTACGCCTATTTTTGCCTTCGTTTACCACACAATATGTATCATTTACACTACATATGTAGTCTACGTGATAATATATAAATTATCGCAGGTACTGCTGGCTTTCATGAAAATTCAACTATACTTTTCATTTGTCCATCCTGCAAGCGGCGGAACCCAACACAGGCCCGCAGCAATAGCCTTAGGGCTTTAAAAGGTCTGCGTTATATAGAACTGAATTTAAAACCGACTGTACAGGAAAATAAATATAAACCGGCTTCCCAGATAATGTATTGGAGAGCATATGAAAATTTTAGAATGCAGCATAATTGATATTGCCCCCACGATCGCGACACTGCTGAAAATCCCTATGGTTCCGCCTGCTGGCAGACCAATTCGAGTAGTAGAAACCTACGCACAGGAAAGAGGCTGCAAGCGAGCAGTAATTATTGTGGTTGATAGTCTTGGGTATTCCCTTTACAAGCACCTTTCTACATTAATGGTAAACCTGAGTGGGACTGCCGAGAAAGGAATCCTGTTCAGGTGCAAATCGGTTGCACCAATAACATCCCCTGCTATTGCATCAATCTTTACAGGATATCCACCAGAAATGCATAATATCTACTCGACTCAAGATATCTATACCGAAAGAGCAAAAAACTCGGAAAATCCGAGACTGAAGAGTATCATGGAATGGGCTTACAGGGCAGGCATGAAAGCGTCAGCGGTCATTGAGTATGAAGGTGCGGAAAGTTTCAGGGGGAGAATAAAAGATTTTTATGGAGTTCCAGATTCCGAAGATATCCTGGATTATGACCTTCAGATCACGAATTATGCTGTGCGTGCTCTCAAAGAAAAGCCCGATGTCCTGGCGGTTCACCTAAGGGCTCTTGATCGTTTTTCCCATAGGGCAGAAAGCTGGGAAGAACTGAGAAAGGCTGCAAAAGCCATAGATGAAAACCTGGGCGAGATTTTCCGGAGTGCAGAAAAAGGGACGATTTTCTTTATCTGCGGAGACCACGCAATCCATGGCGGAGAAAAGTGGTTGAAGAATGCGGAAGGAGAAGATATCAAAAATCACAGGGAAAACATTGTAGCCCTTATTGTAGCCTGTAAGCAGGAAGCATAAATCGACCGAACGCCTCCAAAAAGCTAGCATTAGCAGGTTTATACAGATTTATTTTAAAATTAGTATCAGAACTTTTGCCCAACCTTAAGAATCTTACTGAAACACCTGATTGTTCGGCTGGTATTCTTATGCAGAATTCCAATACCTCCTGCCTCTTCCCACTCGCGGATGTTTTCAGAATTATCATCAATAAGGACCCTTGCAGCCCCTGACTGCAGGGCTTTTTCCGGTCGGTAGCAGAGGATTGCATTTTCTGCATAAGAGGCTCCAAGTTCTTTCCTGATCCATTTGATTTTTCCTTCTCTCGCATTGATTAAGGCTTTTTTTCTCTCAGGCCCAGGGAGCGCAGAAAGGATTGTAGGAAAGTAGCCTGAACTTCTAAGAAACCCATGTAGCTCCCTTCCTCCTGGCATCCAGGACATCTCTGACCAGAATTCAATTCCTGCCGATGTAATTTTTTTCCAGAATAACTCTCTATCATTGCTGTACCAGAACATCATATCGTCACCCAGTTTTTCACAGGCACCTGTGAAGTCCGTAAGGACTCCATCCATATCAAGAAAAAGTTTTATTTCTTCTATGGGCTCGGGAGAAAAAGAGAGATCAGACGAATGGCTTGAGAGAGATCTCTGAGAGCTTGCAGGATTGCTCTGGATAAAATTGTACGGATTGAAAGAAGCAGGCATAATAAACCTCCCTTAATTCCTCTAGCAGCAAATGACTTCCCATTAATAGTTTATTTAGATACCATAATAAAAAGTACTCATAGTAAAAAAATTAGTATGGAAAAGGTTAAAAAGAAGATTTCTATCTTCCCCCGTGGAAGATTTCTACCTTCTCATCCGTCACTTTGTCGTTCTTATTTTTTCTTTGAGATAGAGCTTTCGAACCTGTCCACCAGTTTCTTTACATCGGTCTTGATATCCGAGGCAAGCTTTTTTGCACTCTCACCGGTTGTATCAACGAGTTTCTCAACTCTGCCAGTGATGCTTTTTACCTCATCCTTTACATCAATGGACTTCATTTCCTCGGAAAGAGATTTTATTTCTGAATTTATATTCTTTGCAAGTTTCGAGGCTTCGTCCCCTGTCTTCTTTGCTAGAAGGTCAATATCGTTTCCAAGCTTTCCAAACCGCTCCTGAATTCCGGGACTTCTTTTTCCAGTTTCTGTTCCTTTGCTTTCACTTTCCATTGTATGTGCCATATAGACCCCTTCATATATTTAATAAACATAATGGATTTCTATCAAAAGAAAGCCTGTTTTTCAAATATTTATTATGAACTTTCGGTGTCATAAAATTACCCATAAAGTTTTACCTGAAGTTTTTAGAAATTGTTTATGATATTATCCAATAAAATTCTGTGAACTCTCCATAACCAAAAACTAATTTAAAAATAAATTAATGTTACGCTACAAGCTTATAAAGTATAAATTAAAATAGTATGCTTGTAAAAGTAAGGCTAGTTAACTGATTCAAAGAGTTTATGGAAAAACTCTGGCCAGAAAGATATAAGAACCGGATTAAGATGCCGTACTCAGGAAAAATCAGCTCTCTGTGATAGAGTAAGCCATTAAAGGCTATAGAGGAGATATGCAGACCTTAGTTATATGCATAGACAGAGATAACGATCTGGGCGAAAAAGCAAAGCTCGAAACCCCGATAGTAGGACGGGAGGCAAATATTCAAGCTGCCGTTGCACTTGGAATCGCAGATCCGGAGGACTCTGATACCAATACAATTTTCGGCGGGATCAGGATTCTTGATGAGTTGCGGGCAAAAGGAACCGATGCAGAGATAGTCTCTTTTGCAGGAGACAAAAACGTTGGAGTAATCGCAGACCAGAGAATTGCAGAACAGCTCGAAACCTTTCTCAATACGAATAATGTGCAGAGAGCAATTTTTGTCTCAGACGGCGCAGAGGACGAGACACTTGTGCCTATTGTCCAATCCCGTATAAAAATTGACTCCGTGAAAAGAATCGTAGTAATGCAAAGTGAAAATCTGGAGAGTACCTATTATATTCTGAAACATGTATTCAGCGACCCAAAGATTTCCCAGACTTTCTTTGTACCTTTAGGGCTTGCTTTTCTCATTTATGCAATATTTCTGCTTGCCCAGTATCCTGAAGGTGCAGTTGTGGGAATTCTTGCAGCTGTAGGGCTTTACATGCTGTACAGAGGCTTTGGGCTGGATGACCTTGTCGCCCTTGAGAAAGAAAGGCTCTGGGACGCTTTTCTGGAACAGAGGATGGTTTTCATAAGCTATACGGCTGCCCTGCTTACAATTCTTGTAGCGACTGCATACGGGGCAATGGAGGTATGGAAACTTTATTCGGCAGAAGGGGTGTGGTACCACGGAACCCTTACGCTTGTCTCAGTATTCATAAATGCCTCAGTCTGGTGGTATGCAGGAGCCCTGCTGCTTGCGGATCTTGGGAAAATTTTCGATCTAAGGATGGAGGAAAAGCCAATTTATAAAAATGTCGCTATCTCTCTCTTTATAATCGCAACTGGATTGCTCTTCTGGGGTGCAAGCACATATATTTTAGCGGCAGCCTCCCTTTCGGAAGGCATTACTAATAATGCAACTCTTGCCCTCCAGTATTTTGTATATTCAGTCATAGTTGCAATTCTTATTGCTCTTGCCGGTATAAAGTACAGCGTATCAAACCAGGCTTCCGAAAATGGAAACCCAGAAAGGGGTAGAAGAAAGAGAAAGCTCGCCTGACTGAAGTTGTTTTGCCAGGTAACCAAAATTCGATAGGTCAGGTGAAATGGAAAACAGGAACAACGGTAAAAACTACCAGGTAGATAAAAATGGAGAAGGCAGCTGAAAATGTAGAGATTGCAGTGCTCGGTGGTGTTGGTTTCAATTCATACAGGGAATTTGAAAGCCAGCCAGTACACACTCCATATGGAGGAATTACCACTTATTTTACTACCATAAGAAGAAAAAGAGTTGCAGTAATTCCGAGGCATGCAGGAGAAAATCATATTCCTCCACATAGAATTAACTACAGGGCAAATATCTGGGCAGTACATGCCATAGGGGCAAAACGTATAATCTCTACAAATTCCGTAGGGTCAATGCGAGGACATCCTGTGGGCAGTTTTGTAGTGCTTGGTGATTTCATAGATTTCACCCGGAACAGACCCTCTACTTTTTATGATGATAAGACTGTACATGTCGACCTCTCTGAGCCCTACTGTCCGGAAATCAGGACTGCCCTCAGATGTGCCCTGGAAAAAAAAGGGCTTTCCTATACCGAAGGAATTTATGCCTGCACGGAAGGTCCGCGCTTTGAGACCCGAGCCGAAATTCGAATGATGAGCCAGTTTGCCGATGTTGTGGGCATGACGGGTGTGCCTGAGGTAATCCTTGCAAAAGAACTCAGCCTCTGTTATGCTTCTCTCGCTATTGTCACAAATCAGGCATGTGGGTTGACTACACAGAAACTAACAGCGGATGAAGTCACTGAAGTCGTGGGAAAAGCCCAGGATTCGATCTTTGAAATAATTTCGGACACAGTAGAAAATCTCAAAGAAGCCCGAAGCTGCAGGTGCAGATTTGCAAAAGAAGGAGCATGCTTGTAAACCATAACCTTTTTGTTAAAAGGTTGAAAAAGAAAGAGAGAAGAGCATGCTTATAAGGTCTTATTTAAAGAAATTACAGAAGAAGGAATATCCTATTATAAGGTTTTATTTTAAAAAGGCAGCAGGGAAGCAGACTCCATATAAATACAATCTCTACAAATAGGTTCGGTTCTTGATAAGATATAATCTCTACAAATAGGTTCTTGATAAGATATTTTTCCAGAATTTTCTTTACAATAAGTACTCTTACTAACATTTTCTTTAAGCATGCCTTTAGAAATTCTCCAGATGATTCTCTTAAGTAACTTCTTCAATATTACTTTAAATGAGTCCTAGTGTTATCTCACAAAGTTGCGTATTAGATACGCTTCAAGTAGCTTATTCTCAATACTGCGACCTTCAGGAAAGAGCAGAGAGTTTTATTTATATAATTATTAAGTGATAAAATATTTATATAATAGTTCCCTATAAGATAGGTTGCAAATGGGATAAAAGAAAGATAAAAGGTGTGCTAAGGAAAAGTAAAGTAAAATAGTGCGCCGAATGAAGTTTAAAGTGTAAATAGTAGATTTTGAGAGAATTTAATAAATTTCAATAGATCAGGATAAAAATGATACTCTGGGTCTTAGGCTACGCTGAAAAATCGAAGATAAGAGTTATGGCTATAAAGGACCGGATGAAACAGCCGATTTATACGGCGGAACTCTATTTAAAGGATAGTTACAAAGGACCACGCCCTCATAAAATAAGGCTTCTTACCGGCAAAAAAGAAGAATTCATTCCTCCCCAGCAGTTTATAGAGCTCTTACGTGGTGCAAATCGGATAATGCTTGCAGGAGGAGGGGACCCTGCAAATGAGACTGCGTTTATGGAGATGCTCAAAGGTTTTCAACTCAGTGCAGATAGAGTTAAAATCTGCAAACACTGCCTGATAAACAAACGTTTCAACTTTGTAAATAGTAAATCCATCAAATACCACAATGAACTCATCTGCCTGGGCTGTGCAAAGGAAGAACTTTTGCGTGCAGTCCGTTCGGCTGGTGTGCAGTATGGGGAGAAATCTATAGATTTCCTTGAGCAGGTTCTCGTGAAGACCAGGGACCTTGATAGGACTATCCGGATGCTTACCCCAGAAAGGCTGGACCCTGAGTTCACGCGTTACGATACTATAAGGACAAACCCTACGAGTGCTACTGTCAGGGTAAAGAACCTGCCCCTTCAAAAGGAATTCAAAGACATGCTGCTCGAAAAGTCTGAGACCTTACTGCCTGTTCAGGCCCTGTCGGTTGAAGCCGGACTTCTGGAAGGGAAAAATCAGTTTGTAATTTCGGCGACAGCAACCGGAAAGACCCTTATAGGGGAGATGGCAGGAATCCAGAATCTTCTTGACAAAAAAGGAAAAATGCTTTATCTGGTTCCCCTGGTGGCACTTGCAAACCAGAAATACGACCAGTTCAAAGAGCGCTATTCGAAACTCGGGCTCACCACTTCAATAAAGATTGGAGCAATTCTCATAAAAACCTCCCAGCGCGTGAAAATGCAGACCAGCCCGGGTGCGGATATAATCGTAGGGACTTACGAGGGTATAGACCATATGCTCAGGTCTGGAAATGCCGATTACCTGGGTAAGATCGGAACTGTGGTTGTGGATGAAGTCCATACCCTCGAAGACCAGGAAAGGGGGCACAGGCTGGACGGGCTTATAGGAAGGCTGAGGTATGTGGCACCCGAGGCGCAGTTTATCTATCTCTCAGCAACCGTAGCAAATCCTGAAGGCTATGCAAAGAAGCTCGGAGCCAGGCTTATCCGTTACGAGCACAGACCGGTCCCTATTGACAGGCATCTCTTATTCTGCCAGGAGAACGAGAAGGCAAAGCTAATTTCCCAGCTAGCGAAAGAGGAGTATTCGATGTTCTCTTCTAAAAAGCATAGGGGGCAGACAATTGTCTTTACAAACTCCCGCCGAAACTGCCACAGGCTCGCCGCCGCCCTTTCAATTCAGGCGGCTCCCTATCATGCCGGGCTTTCCCAGTACGAGAGAAAGAAAGTTGAAACTCGCTTTGTAAAAGGAGAGCTTCCGGTAGTCGTGACTACAGCCGCCCTTGCGGCAGGTGTAGATTTTCCGGCTTCCCAGGTAATCTTTGAATCCCTTGCAATGGGAGTAGACTGGATTTCAGTCCAGGACTTCCTGCAGATGAGCGGAAGGGCAGGCAGGCCTGACTATCATGACCGCGGAATTGTCGTGCTTATGCCCGTACCTGGAAAGTCCTACTCAGGCTCCCAGTCAGATACCGAAGAAGAGATTGCAATCAAACTGCTTCAGGGAGAAATGCTCTCAGCAGGCGTACAGTACGGAGAAGCCGAGCAGCTTGAGGAAGTGCTTGCATCAGTTGCAGTCACTTCCTCGGTGCAGGATCTCAGGAAGATCCATAACCTGATGTTTGGGAACTACGACCTGGAAAGATTAATCCTGCGCCTCCAGAGTTATCGCTTTCTGGAAAGAAAAGGAAACCGGATAACGCTTACGCGTTTTGGAAAGATTATTGCGACTCATTTCCTTCCGGTATCGAAAGCCTTCCTGATTCGAGATGCTGTGCTTGAAGAGAACAAACCCCTTCAGATTGTGACAAACTTGGAGTTTTTCGATGCAGCGTACTTCAAGTATGCAAACCAGATAGGAAGCTCTCTGCATGTTAATATGCCTTCAAGGGTCTTTCAGGGGGCTACCCTTGATATAATCTTTGACGGGGAATCCCTTTCCCAGCTTGATGTAAAAATCCGGGAGTTAATGTTGAACTTTGCTTCGGACTTTTTAACCTGTGCCTGCAAAGATTCGCCTTACTGCGGCTGTGCAGAACAGAAGTTCTCGGAAAAAATTATCAAGTTGCGTACAGAAACGCTTGAACCTGTACAGATTGTAAAGAGACTTGAAGATAAATACGGAATTTCCGCATACCAGGGTGACGTTTTCGGGTACCTGGACAATGCAGTCCGTAATCTTGATGCCGTGGAACTTATAGCAAAGGTGCACTCCAAAAAGAGAGTGGCAGAGGAAGCAAAAAAGCTTAAAAAGAAAGTCCAGGGTTAAGAGATCAAAAACGTTTTTGCAGATAGCATTGTATAGTGAGTTAAGATGCTCCTGTCTATATGGAAAATGAATTGTTTATACGTAGGGCTGACAGGTTTTCTCAAAATCCAGCCAGTATATTATATCAGAATTCGATGACAGGATATATTATAACAGAATTTTCAGAGGGTAAGATAGAGGTAATTTCATGACTGAGGACGTTGAACCCAAGAAAAATATTGGAAATGAAGCCTCAAAGAAGGTAAAAAAAAACATTACTATAGAATTCTTGAAACCTGATAACTTCAGGCAGATATATGCTATCGGAGCTGCAGGAGGGCATAGCCCCTACGATTTTAGGATCGGTTTTTACAACGACACTCCTAAAATGTTTGGGGATGTCTCAGAATCAAGGGTTATCCAGAGGCGTGTCGAGGCCGAGATTATACTCTCTCCTGTTGCTGCACTTGAGCTTTCAAGGTGGCTGACCCAGCATATAAACGAATATGAGTCCGTTTTCGGACCTATTGCGAGAGCAATCCCGAGACCAAAAAAAGATTCTGCAAAGCCTATTGACGAAAGTACGGATATTCAGGGTTATATCTGATCCTGGCTCGAGTCAGGATAAAATAGATAAGGATCCTGGTTAACTGGAAAATCAAACTTGACTTCCATAAGGAGCTATTTGATCCAGGAAGTATTTTGAGAACCCGGAAGATCGATGGTTATATATCTCTGTAAAGGGTATGTAATTTTCAGTTTTCTTAAAAGCCGGTGGAGTGACGATATTAGAAGAATTTCTCGATTACTGACAGGAAGCGGCTGATACTGGCAGCAAGCAGACCGCAGGTGTGGATGTGGCTCTGATGCGGTTCGCCCTTACCGGCTTGGGACATAAGAAACAGGAACCCGGGAGTACGGGGAAAACGCAGAACAAATAAGCGAGGGTTTAAATTTGTTCCCAAATAAAAAAGTTCAGAAAATCGTTGGATCAAAGATCCAGGTAGAAATGAAAGGCGACCTTAATCTGCTTGAAGGCACTCTTAAGAGTGTGGATGACTACATGAACCTTCATCTCGTGGACACCATGGAGATCGTAAAAGGAGAAAAAGTCCGTTCCCTTGGTTCTGTAGTACTTCGTGGTAATAACATCATACTGATCACTCCTGTTGAAGAATAAACTTCAAAAGGAACATCATAGTGTGCATAAGGAACATCATAGTGTGGAATCATGGATCTTGAAGAAGAAGCTTATAGCATAATAAAGAGAAATAAAGAAGGCGTTTTCCAGAACGTTATCTGGAAAGAGCTGAAAATCGATAGCAGAAAATGTTCCAGAATCATAAAAAAGCTTCTGGACAAAGACCTTATTGTACGAGAGGTTGGAGTTTCAAACGGGGCAAGAACATACCTACTGAAAGCAAAAGAAGAGGTTAAAGAAAAATATGACCTCCTGCTTGCAGGAACGTTATTTTCGGCCTGTACAGGTTGCACCGGCGACTGTCAACCCGAATACTGCGGGAGACTCAGCGAATGGATTGGAAACCTCATTCAGGAAGCTGAGAGATCGGAAGAAACCGGCGAGATCAGTGCAAATGAGGCATAAGAAAAAATCAGAAAGGATCTCGAGTTCAGCAGTTAATAAGTTTCTTGAGAGTACAGGCAACCGACAATTATATATAGAAGAGCCCCTTATTGAAGAACCTCCTTCAATAAGGGAAACAACATACAAAACGCTCCGGTAGTGTAGTCCGGCCAATCATTCCGGCCTTTCGAGCCGAAGACTCGGGTTCGAATCCCGGCCGGAGCACCATACTTTTTTTACACATTTTTCACAAATGACTTCCATAATTAAGAGAATCCACTCTTATGACTTTTCTTTAGAACATATGATTTATAACGTATTATCTTGCACAGATAGTGCTGTCAGTACCAGTAACTCATGTAAGTTTCAGGTGAGCTAGGTGAGCTCGAAGTCCATGACTTATTGCCGCCTGTCCGCCCTAATTCACTGATTTTTGAACCAGGCTTTTTTAAAAAGTTTTAAGGGCTTAGAGAAAGTTTTTTTTAATGAGTCGCGGCATATCTATAAAAAGGGATAAAATTCCTTTAAATAGTTCTCACATAAAACTTTATCTGACCAATAGACTCCCCCAAATGGGTTTGGGAAGGGACAGTTTTATATATTACTAGCATCTATTGAAGGTCTCGCTGTGAGATGCGCAATGAAATGCAATGTGCTCCGGTAGTGTAGTCCGGCCAATCATTCCGGCCTTTCGAGCCGAAGACTCGGGTTCGAATCCCGGCCGGAGCACCATATTCTTTTCTACAAAACTCCTTTCCTATAATGATTTCTTTTCTATAACGTTTTTAACAAATATTATGACGAGCTTTTGTTCTTACTGGTCTTCTACACTATTCTTTTACAACATTTTTTTCTAGGAATCATATCTTCAAACCCCACTGCCATCTGTTGAGTTCTTGAATGCTCAACTATTCCTTTCTTAACGCTTTCTCAAGATAACAGAATGGAGCTCTTTTATTTCCCTGATCTTTTCCAGATTCTGTACCTCATCAAACAGACCTGCTGTATTGATAGATTCGAGTGCAGCCTTTGCGGCAAAGCATGCTCCTTTCATACCACGTTCAAGAGTAAGCACACGTATTGTTTCCAGAGACCACGCAATCTGGATGATTACGTTTCTCATGCCGTGCTGAGAGACTACCTTGCCCAGGTTTTCAAGTGCCTCAATTATGGCCTTTGCATGGGACTCGCTGTTTCCCTTTCTTATGACGGCATTACCCAGGTCTTCAAGAATAACTGCAGCCTCCAGAGCACTGGATTCAATTGCCTGTTCGGCTGAAGCTACACCTATCTCCCCAAGAAAACCTGTGGCAGCAATTCCGGAATAAGGAAGACTTTTTTCTATTGATTTCAGGACTACCTGCATAAGGTAAATTTCAGAAAGGCTTACCAGGGTTTCCATTTTCATTCTTGAAGAGCTCTTCCCACAGTTCCCAAGCGATTCAGCTGCACTTTTCGCTGCCGTATCCAGGCCCTTTTCCGCAAACTCCTGGGCAAGGCTTCCTACAATTGATAAAGCCTTTATAGCAATAGTTTCCCTCTTCTGACCGGCAGCCTCAAACACTATATCCCCAAGTGCATAGCATGAAACTGCACATGCCTGCTGCATTTCCTTTTCAGTAGCAACCCTGGCTATATCCCCTATCGAGATGATGAGTGCTTTCAAATCCAGCTCGTTTTCAGCATTGGCGTCAAGATGAATAAGCTGAAACACGAAGTCCCTTAACCTACTGATGGCTTCTACAGTGCCTCTCTGGTCTCCACTATACGCTTTTTGGAACCCTTCTTCAATAGTTCTGACCTCATCAAGCTCATTTTCATTTACAAACGAAATACCATGCCCCACACCAATCCTTGTTAATCTTATGTCTTTACAGCAGATTAGTCTTCCTATCAGAATCGCTTTCCTATTTCTTCTTCAGCCTTCCGCACAGAAATCAGGCAAGACAATGCTTGTTAAACATTTTAATAACCTTTTATGCCCTTACTCAGGGAATATAAGTATAACAGATTGGAGGCACTTATGCATGAAAAATATATAGAGTCACGACCCTCCCCTTTAAAGTTTTCACCCTGCATTCCGAACTTGCCGCTTTCATACAACATATTTCATTTATACGGAATTTTCAGTTTTTCAATAAGTAAACCGTGCAAGTAAATCACTCCCGATTCTCTGCAGCGTGGAGTCTATTAGGCTGAGTTTATCCTGAAAAATAAAAGGAAAGAACCTTCCCTGACATATCTCAGGCCGGTTTATTTCTCTTCGGTCCGATCTACACTGGAAGAGCATATGCCAGAACGCTAATTTTAAACCTAAGGCGGGAAATCCCCTTCCCCGTTTTCATCAGAAAGCAGAGGGGTAGTTCACTAAAAGAGATTTTAGAGGATTCTTTCTTATAATTGAAATTACTCTCTTTATTCTCAATTCCACTTTTAGAATTTCAGTTTCCTGTACCAGTGAGAATTTCCTCTAAAGTTTCTCGTTGAGATTTGATTTGGTCGGGTTTATGACGAAAAACTACTCAGTGGTATTCTCACTTTCTTTTTCCGCCTCTTTCTCAGCTCTGTGTTTGTGGAGAGCCATTTCTATATTGCTGTGCAGATCCTCTTCTTTAAAAGGTTTTGAAATATATCCTGCAGGTTCTGTTGTTTTTGCCCTCTCCAAAGTCTCGTCATCAGTATAGGCGGTAAGATAGAGCACTGGAATTTTAAGCTTGTTCTTAATTTCACGGGCAGCCTCAATTCCATCCATTTCTCCTCTTAACATGATATCCATAAGGACAAGGTCTGCATTCGACAGATCGGCTTTTCTTATGGCTTCCTCTCCTGTGGACGCAGTACCCGTCACAGTATAACCAAGATTTTTCAATTTGTTTCTGATATTAAGAGCCACGATATTCTGGTCTTCGACAACCAGAATTTTTGCTTTTTTCATTGTATCTCCCCTTTAAATCGAATAAGCCTCCGGATAGTCAGTCGTTTTCCTTAAACAATATTTTGAAGGTAGTCCCTGCACCATTTTGAAGTTCGATTGTACCCTCCAATTGTTCTACAAGGATGTTTACAAGCTGCAGACCCAGAGAACCAGTATTCCTGAAATCGAGCTTTTCCGGAAAACCCAATCCATTGTCCGAAACTACCAGCGAATATTGGTTACTTTTGTCAACTGAGCTCTTAGCACCAATATTATTGGTGCTATTACTTATACTTTTATTCTCTCCGTTCTCTTCAACCCTGCAGAGTTTTATCCGGATTTCTCCTTTTCTACCCTGAGGAAAAGCATGTTTTAGAGAATTAGATACGAGCTCGTTAATAATTATCCCAAGAGGAACTGCCGTGTCCATTCCGAGGAAGATCTCCTCAATATCTAACTCCATCCTGATATCACCTTTCCTGACAATGTAGGAGTGAAAAAGATCCGAGGTCAATTTCTGAAGATATTCCGAGAAATCAAGGGTCTCACTATTTTTTGACCTGTAGAGTTCCTCGTGGATTATAGCCATGGTGGCAACCCTGTTCTGGCTCTCACGGAAAGCTTCAAGGACTTCTTTTTCGTCAAATCTTTCAGCCTGGAGTTCCAGCAGGCTGGAAATAACCTGGAGGTTATTTTTTATGCGGTGATGGATCTCTTTTTTACGGATTTCTTCTACTTTTTTCAGAGACTCTTCGGCTTCTTTTTGTCCGGTTATATCATAGACTGCACCCTGCAGGATTCTTCTCTTGCCTGTAAAATCTGAAACATTCTGGATAATTTCACGAACCCATTTTATATTTCCATCCCTGTGTCTTATACGGTATTCATGTTCTATAACAAGCAGCGGATATTTTATTAACCTCTCATTATTATTAATAAGGTTTTGCCGGTCTTCAGGGAGAACAATCTGGAGCCAGTTTACTTTTCCGGACATAAAATCTTCTCCCCGGTACTCTGTAATTTCTTCCACACTCCCGTCAATCATTATAGGTGTAAAATCCAGATTTCCCTGGAAAGCTATACCTCTGAAATTTTTCATAAAGGATCGGTAGCGCTCTTCACTCTCTTTCATTTTTTTCGATGCAAGCTTTATCTCCGTAATATCTTTCATTACCCCAAGAACTCTATATGGGTTTCCTTCAGCATCCCTGAGAAGGACTCTCCTGTCTTCTACATAAATATAATTACCGTCCTTTCTCCTGAACCTGAACTCTTCTCTTAATCTCTCTCCTTTCTCAAAGAAGACCCTGACTTTTTCTATTATTTCTCCGAGGTCATCAGGATGAATGTGCTCCAGCCACATTTCAGGATTGATTTTCTGGAACTCTTCAAAACTGTAACCGGTAAGCTCTGGAATAGCTCCTGCCCAATCTACCTCCTGTGTTTTTGTATTATAGTCATACACAATCTGCCCTGTCTGTTCGGTAGCGATCCGATATCTTTCCTCACTTCTCCTGAAGGTCTCCTCAGCCTCTTTACGCTCGGTTATATCAAGCATTACACCGACAACTCCAGCCACATCTCCCGAACTGTCCTGGTAGGTGGCTTTATGGAAAAGAAAATCTCTCTCTATGCCGTCGGCACAGAGCACCTTGGTTTCGTAATAGTTACTTCCCCCTTTTTCAAGAAGGCTCCTATCATGCTTGTGATATATCTCTGCAAGCTCCTTTGGTACTCTCTTCTGGAACTCTCTAAAAGAGCCCCCTATAACTTCAGCTTTGGGAAGCCCCATAATTTGCCTGGCAAAACTCTCGTTACAGTTTATGTATATTTCATTCAAGTCTCTCTGAAACACCGGGCTTGGAATGCTGTCAAGCAGGGTCTCCAGAAACCTCACATTATTCTGGAGCTTATTCTCAGTTTTCCTGAGTTCAGTTATATCAAGCAGTACAGCGACCATATTCCTTGCGTTTTTTTCTTCGTCCAGAAAAGTTACCCCGCTCGCCAGGAAGTCTCTTTTTATGCCGTCAGCACACATGATTTCTTTTTCAGATACGTCGCTTCCCCCTTTCTGCAACAGCTCCAAATCGTCTTCATGGATTTCAAGTGAAATCCCTGCTGGCGACTTATTGTGCGCTTCAGCAAAATTTTTTCCTATAATTTCTTCTTTTTCCAGTCCCAGGACCTGCCTGGCTAGAATATTATTACAACCGAGATACCTGCCATCATTATCTTTATAATACACAGGTGCAGGTATGGTATCAAGGAGAGTTTCAAGAAATTTCAGGTTATTCGTGAGGCTTTTTTCAATTTTTCTCCTTTCAATTATTTCATGTAGAAGATTCTCATTTGCTTCCGTGTACTCAAGGGTTCTTTTTTCAACGAGCTTTTCCAACTCCTTCTGATGAATCTGGAGTTTTTCCTCGGCATGCAGGCGCCCTATGATCTCGGACAATAAAAAAGCAGCAGAATACAGGAAATATATCTCATCCTCAGCAAACTTTCTCTTTTCCCGACTGTAAACCTCCATTACCCCAAAAGGCTTATTCATATCTCCTATCAGAACCGTTGCTCCGCTGGCTATGTCGTGCCGCCTGATAAACTCACTGCACTCAAAACGGGTTTCGGTTTCAATATCTCCCAGGATAATAGGTCTTTTCAAAAAAAGAGGATATTCGGCCTGAGACTTCTCTTTTACAATAACGCTGTCTATGTACTTCTCTTTCCAGCCGTATCCCGCCCTCATAATAAAAGTTCCATCGGGCATGAGCTCCAGGATTCTGGAAAAGTCCGCACCAAGCCCTTTAGCAATAAGCAGGGCACTTCTTTCCAGAATTTCCTGTAAATTTTTGCAGGTTAAGGAGATTCTGCTGAGGTTGCTCAGAGAAAAGTATTGTTTTTCTCTTTTGCGGAGCTTTTCTTCGTTAAGAACCCTGAAGCTTATATCAAAAGCTTGAAGGTTTACATAGTTCTCTTCCGGAAAAGGATAAAGTACTGCAGCATATGTTGTCTTCCCTGCCTGAATCTCAAAATTTTTCGGCTCCTTCTGTGCAAGGATTCTTTTTATATTGTGCCTCAGTACATCAGGTACTTTTTGCCCTTCTTTTACACCCCAGTACTCAAGAAGAGCCTTAGCTGCCTTATTAGCGCAAAGAATTGTTCCCTCTTTTCCCAATTTCAGGAAAACATTTGGGTCTTTTGGGGGAAACTCCGTTTTCAGCCCTTCTTTACCTGATTCGCTTATCTCTTCTGCTTTTCCGAGCAAACTATTGTCTTTAATAATTTACAATCCCCCGTTTTTCTTAATTCGAATATTTGTCAGTCGTACAGAAATAGATATCATTATCTTTATCAAAATCCAGGCCAAGAGCATCTTTTGAGGATCTTTCCTCACTTTTCCACTCTTTTTTGAGTCCGATGCTTCCTGGCTTATCTTATAATTATCTTATTAAAAATATATGATGATCCGTTATGCATCCACTATTTAAAAGGTATCTGATATATTTCAGGATTTTGAAAGTTCGGCATAATTTATTTAAAATCAGGCAGCTTAAAATGACATTTGCGGAGAGTGCCTTACTGCTCAAGAGCTTGAATGTCGGTCGTGTTTTATCTGCTAAATATATGATACTATTATAATTGTAATAATCCAAAACTCTCAGAGAAAATGTATTTAGGAGCAAATATACTTAGGAATTATAGTCCCTGTTTTCGCAAGTAAACGTGTAGAACTGGAGACCATCCGAGGCTTCAAATTGTCTCTTTGAATCTATTCTTTTATCATCAAATGAATCCCTAATCACGAAAAAAAGAAATGGACTCGGCGGGATTTGAACCCGCGGCCTTTACGTTGCGAACGTAACGATCTTCCCCTGATCTACGAGCCCTTTTAAGGAAAGGAGAATTGAAAGGATGGTTTTCCGGACTTGTGTCCGGTCTTTTCTCCTCTTAAATACGGTAGGCTTCCAGAACCTGAACGTTCTCGACACCTGGAACTTTTGCAAAGGCTTCTTCTGCAGGTTCAGTTCCGCCTTCTTCGTCATTGACAATTAATGTTACAATTAGAGCCTTCAGGCCAAAAGCAATAGGCTCTTCAACAATATCTCCGTGAAGGTCTGCCCCGGCAGGAATTGCGGATTTTACTTTCTCTTTTAATTCTGCAAGGTCGGTTTCAATGCTTTCTGGCATAATCTTAATTTTTGCTGCAACATCACCCATTCTGATTCCTCTTATACCTTTATTTTGTCTTTTGATCGAGTTCAAGGATTTTTATACACTGGCATTGATCTGATTAAGCTTTTACCTGAATCAGGGTGCCTTAAATCCGCACTTGGGGCATGTGTATACGTTACCCTGATGCCTGCAGCTTGAACATCTTCCTATTTCTGATCCGCACTGCGGGCAGGGAAACTTTACATAACCCTTTTCCACAAGTCGAATTCCACATGAGGTACAGTACTCAACTTTTTGTGCTGACATTTTTTTCTCCTTAAATGTTAATTCGAATAGCAAACGGTAACGAATTGCCGCGAATTAGGCGCCTTCCTTAAGCATTGAGCTTCTGTTTTCCCTGGCGCCTTTATAAACATTAGCAGATTTAATTAACTGAATTTAATTAACGCTTTTGGATACGCTTTGCGATACGCTTTGCTTCTCCCCTAGTCATATACGATATACGATTTAAATATTCCCCTTTACCATAGTACCAAGTACAGGCTTTCGGTATACAGCCCTAATGACCCTCTCAGGAGATTTTCCGTTAACAATCAAGCATTCCATTCGGTTTTTCAGAAGAAACTTCGGCAGGGCAGGGTCGATGCAGCTTGCATTGTTCCCTACGCAATTGGAGGCAGAAATTTCCCTGACTAGCTTTCCATTCCTGAATATACCATCTACATCCGTAACTTTTATTAATCTTGCTCCGTTCTGCTTTGCAATCCAGGCTGCGATAGTATCGGATGTTACGTCCCAGCTATGAGGCAGAGGATCTTCTTCTCTCAGTAGCCTGTATGGAAAGAGAATTGAAACTCCTTCAGGCACATCTGCTATTGAGTCTACAGCCCTTGCACCGGTTTTATCCTGAAGATAATAGGCATACTGTTCCATACCAAGAATGGCCATCCAGTGGGCTGTGTCGGCACCCAGGCAAAACTTCTCATCGGTTTCTCTGACGATATCGGCAAAGATGCCTCCTCCAGGCACTATGAGAACGGAAAATGAGAATCTTTCGGCTGTGTGCCCTCCCTCTACAATCTTCTGGCTTCCTGAGCCAAATTCCTTTACCAGCCTATTTACAAGCTCGGTAGCCTCTTTGATGAGGCTTCCCCCAATCTTAACCACCAATCTCATAGTTTTCCTTTCAGGTTTCAATTATCAGGTGTTTGTTCTCAACCTGCCTGCCCTGAGGCTGGAATTCCTCAGGTGAAGATTTCACATCTCAATCAATCTGGCAGCCGCATATGCCGGGAAAACTTTTGAGATTTCTTCTCCCCAGTGGCTGGATATTGATACGAATTCCATGTCAAGCTTCTCTGCAGCTTCTTTTATCAGAAATTCCCCAAGGCCTGCGGCTGCGATTCTTTTAAGTCCGTTTCTCTCCGCAACCTCGGAAATCGCTTCAGCCAGGGTAAAAACTTGTTTTTCCTTTACCTGAGTTGCGATTTCATAGATTTCCTCTTCCCGAATTTCGGAAAGATCCGCACAGACAAGCCTTGCAAGCCTGCGCATAGCATCGGTTTTGCTCCTGCCTGCTCCATCAGCGGTCTCGCATGTATACATACTCTCATCGATTTTTCCAAGCAGGAGATAAGCGTCCGAAGTTGTAGCAAAGAGTTCTGAAGCCGTCCTGCACCAGCCCCTCTCAAGCTTTACCTTTTCGAGAAGTGCGGCAAGGTTTGTCCTGAGCGTGCCTGTATACACGAGTTCACTCCTGCAAAGCCTCTCAAAGTCAGTAAGTCCTGCTTTATGTTCACCCGAAACGATAGGGATAATATCGCTTGTGGTGCTTCCAACATCCACAAAAATACAATCTCCTAGCTCTTTTCCTATCAGCCTGGCAGAAGCCGCCCAGTTGGCAGCAGCAAGATCCCTTATATCGTCAGTCTCATGCTGGAGCCTGCCCATATTGTTTACATATAAAACTTTCGAGGGCCCAAAGGCAGAATCAACACATGCCTTTATAAAGATAATGCCCTGTTCCTTATCTTCAAAACAGTCTGCAAGTTCTCCGGTCATAACAACAGCAACTTTTTCGGGTTGCAGCCGCTGTGCGATTTCCTCCAGGACCTCAGGAAGCCGCGTGTTCTTCCAGAGAGGCAAATAGTGAAGTTCTACGATCTTTCCGTCCGAGGAGGCAAGTTTGGTATTCGCTCCTCCAATATCAAGCCCGATAATTTTTGAATTCATTTTTGAGCCCTTTATTAGGTTCTTTTTAAGCTTTCCAGCGTTTTTATTTTTCTGGTCTTTAATCTGCTATCTATTTTTCAAGTCCTTCCAAAAAGTTCGCCCCCAGGGCATCCTTTGAAAAACAGTATTCTCCTTCAATATTCACATGGTCAGGAAGTTCCCCAAACCTGTTTTTCAGAATCAGGTCTCCTATTTCCTCCCGCATAACGCGGCTGATCCCGAAAAGCGAAGCAGTGGGCCTTGGATTCACATCCACTACATATGGAAGATCGGTGAGTATAATATCCACACCTACATATCCGAAACAGTTCAGGCATTTCACTGTGGAAATTGCGGTTTCATAGATTTCTTCTCTTCTCCCAGTCTGGTAAGGAGTAAGGCTTCCGTTATACTTTATTTCGGAAACTCCTGCTTTCCCCTTTTCTCCGGATTCAGCTTCTTTCTTGCCAAATTCTATGAACTGACGATTTACAGTAAGAGGAAGCGATTTTTTTCCTGCAATAAGGCTTACGCTCAGATGCTCTCCCTCAATATACTCACTCGTAAAAAGTCCCTCTTTGTTCTCGAACTCTGTGACCAGGTATGTTGCCTCTGCTCCGCAGCCGAATCTTGGTTTTATGATATATCTTTTACCTTTTTCCGGCTTTTTTGCAATTTCAGGAGTTTTAATCCCGGCTTTCTTCAGGATTTCCGTACAGATCAACTTATCCGCACAGCAGGCTGCCGACCGGGGTGAACATCCCAAATTCACAGTATTTTCCTCAAGAACCTCATTAAGCTCGGGAAGCATTGAATCAGGGGCAATAACCAGCCCCGCGTCGCAATTTTTTGCTTCTCTCCCAATTATCTGCCTGAAATTTTCGGCTGTAGATTCTACCCGCGTGCCTGCACAGATTTTCGTGCCTGCCGATGGGTAATAAACCTCATACCCAAGCCGGACAAAGCTCTCTACAAGGGTCTTCAGCATAGCCGCTCCCTCAGGGATAAGAGATTTTTCAATGTCTGTGCCGACAGCAAATTCCGCAATCAGGATTTTCATTGGAAAGGAAAAACCCGGTCATTTATATATTACTTTTGCAACGCAAACTTTTTCAGAAAAAGTTTGATCAAAAACCTTTTGAGAAAAGGTTTTATCGAAAACGGCATGCCTTTTGGATTTGATAACCTTATCCCCAAACACTATCCGGTGTGATAAACCGGCGCAACGGTTTCAGTCAAGCCTTTTCGTAAAAGGGTTGCGATGCAGCGGTTGGAATTGAGGATTAAGTTTGCCATGTAAAAGTTTATATAAATTATACGGGTATACCTTAAAAGTTAAACATTGTAAAACATAAAGGTGCCTGGTACTATTAACAGCAGAAACCCTAACTCCCAGTCGGTCTTTGAAAATTCGTTTGTGAAAACCCTTTCTATTGCGGTTCTCATGGGCATATTCCTAGTTGACATGGGGCTTGGGCTTTTTGAGATTTTTTCCACAAAAGAAAGTCCACTGCCTACTGCAGTCGTACTTTTGATCTTTGCTGTGATATTTATTGCAGGTATGGTTTTTTACGAAAAACAGGGGCTGGACACTCTCAGCTCTCTTGTTGGAGGAGCGCTTGCAGGTTTCGGTTTTTCCTTTGTCTTTGTGTCGCTTGTAGGCGGCGTGCAATTTGCACTGGGAGGAGGGATCTCGACAATTGGGTGGGATCAGGTGATTTCAGCAGTCGCAGCTTCCATGATTGCAAGCGTTGTAATACTCAAAGCACTCTCATATAAACTTCAAAATCACCTTTACTGATTTTTCTTTTTCTCACCCATTTTGATTAGAAGATATTTTCATTATCCGAAAAATATTTATAGAATTACAAACAATCACAGATCAGGACGAGCGAAACCGTTATAATTACTTGATGGGGATCGATTAATGAAAATATTCGATAAAGAAGGAAATACCGATTCTAGAGAAGATACCCAGGCTGAGGCTGGAGATCCTGATGCTAAGAATTTTGGTTCTTCGGAGGAAGAGGCTAAAGAAGCACAGGGTAGTCCCGAAGAGGCTCCTGCCAGTTCCGAAACTGAAAAAAGCCCTGAGGCTTTGTGCCGGGAGGAGAACGAAATTCTCAAAGACCAGCTTCTTCGGCTTGCAGCAGATTTTGACAATTTCAGAAAACGGACCGCCCGCCAGATAGAGGAAAACCGAAAAGCTGTGCTTGAGCAGGTACTTCTCGATTTCCTTGAGGTAACGGACAATTTCGATCGTGCTCTCAAATCTGCAAAGACTGCAGAGGATATGAGCTCGATCGCCAGCGGAATAGAACAGCTTTCAAAACAGTTTTTCTCAATCCTCGAAAAATATGGGCTTGAGAGGATCGAGAGTGAAAAATCCAGCGAATTCGACCCTCACAAGCACGAAGCAGTTCAGCATGTCGAGACCTCTGAACTTCCGGACAATACAATAGTAGAGGTTTACAAAGCCGGATACGCTCTTAACTCGAAAGTTATCAGGCCTGCTATGGTCTCAGTGGCCAGAAACCCAAATGAGACAGAGGAATAAAGGAGATTCAGGCATAATTTTACTCCTGAATTCTGTTATGACCTGATTCTTGAATTTAATCGAATAACTTACCAGATAACTTAATAAATAAATTAATTCAATGACTTGTCTAAGAACTTTTATCTAAATCATTAAGTGAAGAATTTAACCAGGAATCTAGTGAGGATAAAACATGGCAAAAATACTGGGTATTGACCTTGGTACTACTAACTCATGCATGGCAGTAATGGAAGGCGGGGAAGCTGTCGTGATCCCTAATGCCGAAGGCGCCAGGACAACCCCGTCAGTGGTTGGATTTTCCAAAAAAGGAGAGAAACTTGTAGGTCAGGTCGCAAAGAGACAGGCTATTTCAAACCCTGAAAACACTGTTTATTCCATTAAGAGACATATGGGAGACGCCAACTACAAGGTGACCCTTCAGGGAAAGCAATACACACCGCAGGAAATTTCTGCAATGGTTCTCCAGAAACTTAAAACCGATGCAGAAGCTTATCTTGGAGAGGCAATCAAACAGGCTGTTATTACAGTTCCTGCTTATTTCAATGACGCCCAGAGGCAGGCTACAAAGGATGCAGGGACAATTGCAGGTCTTGAAGTCCTCAGAATTATCAATGAACCGACTGCCGCATCCCTTGCTTACGGGCTTGATAAAGGCGAAATTGAGCAAACTATTCTTGTCTACGACCTAGGAGGCGGAACCTTTGATGTATCCATTCTTGAGCTTGGAGGCGGAGTCTTTGAGGTAAAATCCACAAGCGGCGATACCCATCTCGGAGGAGACGACTTCGACCAGCGCATTGTTAACTACTTACTTGCCGAGTTCAGAAAAATCGAGGGAATAGACCTTTCCAAAGACAAGGCAGTGCTCCAGCGTTTAACCGATGCAGCAGAGAAAGCAAAGATCGAACTGTCCAGTGTCGCAAGCACCAACATCAACCTTCCCTTCCTTACAGTTGGTCCAGATGGGGAACCAAAGCACCTTGATATTGACCTTACCAGAGCCCAGTTCCAGAAGATGACCGAGGATCTTCTTGAGAAAACTCTCGTATCCATGCGCCAGGCTCTCAGCGATGCAAAGCTTACGCCAAACGATATCGACAAAGTAATTCTGATCGGAGGCGCTACAAGGATGCCTGCGGTAGTCGAGCTTGTAGAGAACTTCACGGGCAAGAAACCCTACAAGAACATTAACCCTGACGAAGCCGTTGCAATCGGGGCAGCCATCCAGGCCGGTGTGCTCGGGGGCGAGGTAAAAGATATCCTGCTGCTTGATGTCACTCCTCTCACCCTTGGAATTGAGACACTTGGAGGCATATCAACCCCATTGATCCAGAGAAATACGACAATTCCGACCAAGAAGAGCCAGATATTCTCAACGGCAGCTGATAATCAGCCCTCGGTAGAGATTCATGTCCTTCAGGGAGAAAGGGGGATTGCTTCCGAAAACAAAACCCTTGGGCGTTTTACTCTTGACGGCATCCCACCAGCTCCTAGAGGCGTCCCACAGATCGAAGTTACCTTTGACATTGACGCAAATGGTATCCTGCACGTGAGTGCAAAAGACCTTGGAACCGGCAAGGAACAGTCTATATCCATCCAGAAACCAGGTGGACTCACAGATGCCGAGATAGAGCGCATGATCAAAGACGCGGAATTGCATGCCGAAGAAGACAGAAAGCGCAAAGAAGAAGTCGAGACCAGGAACAATGCCGAAGCCCTGATCAATGCTGCCGAAAAGACTCTGAAGGAAGCCGGAGATGCGGCTACAGAGGACCAGAAGTCAAAGGTAAACGCCGCAATTGACGACCTTAAAAAAGCTCTTGAAGGTAAGGACAGCGAAGAGATTAAGGCAAAAACCGAAGCTCTTCAGGAAGCTGTATATCCGATCTCCACTGCAATGTATCAGAAAGCCCAGCAGGCTCAACAGGCAGCAGGCGGAGCAGGAAGCGCAGATGCAAAAAGTCCTGATGAGACGGTCGTTGACGCCGATTATGAGGTAGTTGACGACGAAAAGCGTAAATAAAGAAAGAGCAAGTAATAAGACAGGCCTGGAGATTCTCAGGCCTTACCGGAAACCTGCATTCGCAGGCTCCGGAGCTTTATCTTTTTTAAAATAACAGGGAATCCTGATGGCCACAACGCGTGATTATTACGAAATTCTTGGGTTATCTAAAGATGCCTCACCCGAGGATATAAAGAAATCCTATCGAAAACTTGCATTAAAGTATCATCCTGACAGGAATAAGGAAACTGGGGCTGAGGAAAAGTTCAAAGAGATCTCTGAGGCTTATGCTGTGCTTTCAGATCCTGAGAAACGATCTCAGTACGACCGTTTCGGACATGCCGGAATAAATGGGCAGTACAGCGCAGAAGATATCTTCCGAGGTGCAGATTTCGGCGGCTTCGGGGATATCTTCGAAATGTTTTTCGGCGGAAGCAGCAGAAGAGGTCGCAGGGGGCCGAGGAGAGGATCAGATCTCCAGTATGACCTTTATATAACCTTTGAGGAAGCAGCATTTGGAGTCCGTAAAGATATTGATGTCCCGAGGACTGAAAGATGCTCTAACTGCTCCGGAACCGGGGCTAAACCCGGCACAAGCCCAAAACGCTGCCCAACATGCGGCGGCACAGGTCAAATTCACACCACACGCTCAGGATTGGGCATGCAGTTTGTAAGCACTACCACCTGTTCTACCTGTCACGGCAAGGGTCAGGTTATTGAATCTCCGTGCCCGGTCTGCAGTGGTACAGGTAGGGTTAGAAATACGAGAAAAATAACAGTAAACGTACCTGCAGGAGCTGATTCAGGCATGAGCCTGAGGCTTAGCGGAGAAGGTGATTCGGGAGAACCCGGAGCTCCGCCTGGAGATCTCTATGTAGTGCTTCATGTTATGGAGCATAAACTCTTTAAGAGAGTAGACTACGATGTAATCTCCGAGCTTCCGATCTCGTTTACTCAGGCTGCGCTCGGGACTGATATTATGGTAGATACCCTCTACGGCAAGGTCAAGATGAATATTCCTGCAGGGACTCAGACCCATTCCGTGTTCAGGCTTAAAGGCAAGGGTATCCAGCACCTGCATGGAAGCAGAAAAGGTGACCAGCTCGTCAGAGTTGTAATAAAGACCCCAACAAAACTCAGCCACGAACAAAAAGAACTTCTTCGCCAGTTTGAAGCACTGAGCAGTGGTAAAAACCCGAATGGAGGCGAAAAAGGCAGGCACGATAAATTTACAGATAAATCTAAAAAAAGTAAAGGATTTTTTGAGAAAGTAAAGGATGCCTTTGAGAGCTAAAAGCGTTTTTAGCTGCATTTCAATCTTTTTAAAGGTATTTTTCTCTTTAAAGCTGAAATTCTGTAATATTGGGATTCTTAGTACTGAGATTCTTAATATTAAGATTCTTAGTATTAAGATTCTTAGTATTAAGATTCTTAGTATTAAGATTCTTAGTATTAAGATTCTTAGTATTAAGATTCTTAGTATTAAGATTCTTTACTCGGATTCTTAACACTCAAATTCTTAATATTTAGGTTCTTAACATTCAGGTTTTTAATACTCAGATTTTTAATACTGAGACTTTTCCCTTTAATCCCAAATATACTTCCTTTTTATATTTTTCCCTGATCCTTTTCCTTTTATTTCCACGCTGACTTCTTATCCTTAGTAAAATGTTTTTTGTTTATCATTGCCTGGATTTCTGTCTTTTTAGCTTTTTCAGGTAGTTTTCTTTCCTGTTTATCATTTCTTTCTGCCTTTTCCTTTCATCTTTTATTTTTACAGTTTCGCTTACTTTCATATTTATTTTTTCAAATATCTAAAAAAAATTATATATAGCCGCTCAATTTTAAAACTTTACTAAAGCTTCAACCTGAAATTGCTTTGCAAGAAGTATAGTCTTTTATATTCATTCGCAAAATATCTAATTTCGAGAGATGGTCAACATGCGGGTTATTTTATCAAAAATGATTTATTTGGCTCTGTAGAAATCCTCTGAAATAACCAATCTTAACAAATTAAAACTGAATTGCCTGATTCAATTTTGCTGAGAACTTTAAGTCTATTAATGACGATTAAGTAGGTTTTCTACAGAGCCATTTATTTAACTATATTCTACAACTTTGTCCTGTCCATGTTCTCTTAACTTCACACATTTTTTCATTATATTTGTCCTATCCTGATTTATTCCGTACTTTTTGCTTCTGGACCGCAAGGTTTTATAATATCAGGTTAGTTAAAAACAGATCTTCTGAAGGTGTGCTATGAAGATTATAATTATTGGCGCTGGGGAAGTAGGTTATCACATTGCAAAAGCCCTTTCCCCCAAAAACGATGTAATAATTATTGAAAAAGCTGAAGAAGCATTAAAAAGGGCAGACGAACTCGATGTCCTTGCTATAGAAGGAAATGGTGCAAACGCTGAACTTCTCTCAAGATTTCTTCAGGATACTGATCTGCTTGTGGCTGTGACCGGTCTCGATGAAGTTAATATTGTTGCCTGCATGACAGCGAAGCTAGTCACCCGAAGCAAGCCCGGATGGAAGGATATTAAAACCATTGCCAGGGTCAGCAACCCAGACTACATAGATTCACCTGTAACTTCCAGGGCTCAGGTTGGAGTCGATCTTATGATCTGTCCAGAGCTTGCGCTTGCTTCCGAAGTCGCTGAAATTCTATCAAGCCCGTCCGCAATAAATGCCGAGATGTTTGCTGAGGGAAAAGTTCGAATGACCGAGTTTGCAATAAGCCCCGAAAGCAAGCTTGTAGGAAAGCAGATGCAGGATCTCAGGCTTGCTGACTGCTGCATTGTAAGTGCGGTTTTTCGGGATCATGAAATAATTATTCCTCACGGAAGTGATGTTATAAAAGCAAATGACCATATGGTGGTTGTTGGTAAGCCTGAAGCTATGGAAAGCTTGAGCAGTGTTTTCGGGAGCGAAATACATCATAAAAATAGAGTTCTTATCATAGGCTGCGGAATTGTAGGTTTCTATCTGGCTAAGTTAATAGGCAAAGAAGAAAATGCTGACCTTAAGATTATTGAGCAAAAGAAGAGCCGCTGTATTGAGGTAGCGGAAACACTCGAAGGTGCTCTTATACTTAATGGGGATGGCACTGATCTCAACTTGCTCAGAGAAGAAAATATAGAGAATATGGATGTTGTTATTGCAGTCACAGACAGTGATGAGAAAAACCTTCTGTGCGCTCTGCTTGCAAAACAGCTAGGGGCAAAGAAAGTAATTGCCAGGGCTGACCGCTCGGATTATCTTCCTCTCTTTGAAATGGTCGGCATAGATATGGCAGTCAGTCCCAGGGAAGCGACTGTAAATGAAGTATTGAAGCTTACAATGGGCAGGGGAATACAAACCCTGACAACTATTGAAGGCGAAAGAGCAGAAATCATAGAATATACGGCTTCTGAAAGCTCTAAAATTGTCGGGAGACCGTTGAACAAAGTAAAGTTCCCAAGAGGAGCTCTCATCAATATGGTAGTTCGGGGAAAAGAGACTGTAGTCCCGAGAGGGGATTTTGTTATTGAAAATCAGGATAGAGTGGTTATCTTTTCTATGTCTTCTGCAATACCAGAAATTGAGAAATTTTTCAGATAAAATCATGTTTTTCATAGAGCTGCCTTTTCCTCTCACTATGGGTAAAATCTCACTTCTTCCCATTGAAGGTTTATTATGGTATTACTGCATAACACTCATCATAAACATGACCATTTACTTTTTTCTTTTTCCATGATTATTTAAGCAAGCAGGTTAATTTACCTGAAACCAAGCTTTTTTGAGGAACTCTTATGAAAGCTGTAGTTATAGGGGCAGGCGAAGTTGGATACCATATCGCAAAATTTCTCTCTCTTACACATGATGTGATTGTTGTTGAGAAAGATGAGGAGGTTGCACAGAGGGCGGATGAACTTGATGTTCAGGTTCTGGAGGGAAATGGCGCAAACGCTGATATTCTCTCCAGTATCCTTCATGATGCGGATATTCTGGTCGCTGTCACAGGGGTCGATGAGGTCAATATCGTTGCCTGCATGACTGCAAAGCTTATAATAAGGTCCCATCCAGGTTGGAAAGAAACAAAGACAATCGCGAGAGTAAGTAACCCGGATTATATTGATGTGCCTGTAACTTCAAGGGCTCAGGTTGGAGTTGATATCATGATCTGTCCTGAGCTTGCGCTTGCTTCTGAGGTTGCTGAGGTGCTCTCAAGCCCATCAGCTATAGATGCGCAGGTTTTTGCCGAGGGAAAAGTTCAGATGATGGAATTCGCTATCCATCCAGACAACAGGCTTGTAGGGCAGCAGATAAAAGACCTCGAGCTTGATGACTGCTGCATTGTAAGTGCGATCTTTCGGAAAAACGAAGTAGTTATTCCTCATGGGGATGATGCTATTAATGCAAATGACCATATGGTAGTCGTAGGCAAACCCAGAGCCCTGGAAGAACTTGGTCGTATCTTCGGGAATGGAGAGCCCCACAGGAATAAAATTCTCCTTATAGGCTGCGGAATTGTAGGATTTTATCTTGCTAAACTGATTGATAAAGATGAGAATGCAGACCTCAAGATTATCGAGTACAGGAAAAGCCGCTGTATAGAAGTGGCTGAAATGCTGGAAAATGCCCTCGTTTTAAACGGGGATGGTACAGATGTCAATCTTTTGAGGGAAGAAAATATCGAAGATATGGACGTTGTGCTTGCAGTTACGAATAGCGATGAAAAAAATCTACTGTGTGCTCTGCTTGCAAAACAGCTTGGGACAAAGAAAGTAATTGCCAGGGCTGATCGTCCGGATTACGTGCCTTTGTTCGAAATGATTGGGATAGATATGGCAGTCAGTCCCAGGCAAGCAACAGTAAATGAGGTTTTGAAGCTTACAATGGGGAGAGGGATTGAAAAACTTGCCACTCTTGAAGGCGAAAAAGCCGAAATCATCGAGTATACAGCATCAAGAAGCTCAAAAATAGTCGGGAAGTCCCTTGATAGGGTCAAGTTTCCCAAAGGAGCGCTTGTTACAATGGTAGTCCATAATGATGATACTATTATACCTAGAGGAGATACCGTAATTCGGGAAGGAGACAGAGTAATAATCTTTGCTTTATCTTCCGCTGTTCCGGCTGTGGAGAAGTTTTTTAAGTAAAAAGTAAATACAAACGATCCAAAAGGGTCTAACAGCTTTAAAACAGTGGATCTGCATGAATTTTAGAATTGTTTTATATGTGCTTGGCGGTCTGCTCAGGCTCCTGGGGCTTTTCATGATAATCCCTCTCGGAGTCGCATATTATTACGGGGAGAGTTTAACTCCTTTTCTGATTTCAATTCTTGTAACCACTATAACAGGCTTTCTCCTGCTCTCCTATAAGACCGAAGAGGAATGGATGCGCAAGGAAGGCTTTGCAATCGTTGCCCTGGGCTGGCTTGCAGCTGCCATTTTCGGAGCAATTCCTTTTATTATGGACGGAATCTCTCCTTTGAATGCGTTTTTCGAATCCATGTCAGGATTTACCGCTACAGGCTCAACAATTCTTACTGATATTGAAAGCCACCCTAAAAGCATTCTCTTCTGGAGAGGCATGATTATGTGGCTTGGGGGCATGGGTATTATCGTGCTTTTCATTGCTATCTTGCCCAAACTAGGGGTTGCAGGACGCCAGCTTTTCCGCGCTGAGATGCCCGGACCTACCGAGGAGAAGTTGAAGCCCAGGGTAAGGGAAACTGCAAAAATTCTCTGGATAATTTACTTTGTAATTTCTTTCCTGCAGGTTATCGCTCTTATGCTTGCAGGAGTCTCCCTATATGATTCACTTAATCTTATGTTTTCTACAGTGTCCTGTGGAGGTTTCTCCAATTACGCTCTGAGTGTTGGAGCATTTAACAGCCCTCATATAGAGTATATAACAGCATTATTCACTTTCATTGCCGGTGTAAACTTTGCCCTTTACTACCGAGCAATGTTTGTAGACAAAAATACCCTTCTTAAAGATGAAGAATTCCGGTTTTATACTGCCCTGATCCTTGCTGCAAGCGGGCTTCTCACCTTCCTGCTCTGGCGAGATTTTGGTACAAACCTTTCAGATTCATTCCGACTTGCAATCTTTCATGTAATCTCAGTTATGACAACTACCGGGCTCGTGACAACGGATTTCAATCTCTGGTCTGATTCTGCGAAAATGATACTTATTATAGTTGGGTTTATTGGAGGCTGTGCCGGCTCTACAGGCGGAGGCATCAAGGTTGTACGCGTTCTTATCCTTCTCAAGCACAGTAGAATGGAACTCTTTAAGGCCCTTCATCCGAGAGCCATAAAAGGCGTTAAATTAAACAGTAAAAACGTGCCCGAGGAGATTGTCAATTCCATAGTTTCATTTGTTGTCATTTATCTACTTATCTTTGTCTCAAGTGCCCTTGTTCTCTCTGTTCTGGGCATGGACATAATAACCTCGTTTACTGCGTCCATAGCTACGCTTGGTAATGTAGGACCAGGCATGAATGTCGTAGGCCCTATGGGCAGTTTTGATTCTATCCCCCTTCTCGGGAAATTAGTTCTGATTGCGAATATGTGGATTGGAAGGCTTGAAGTTTATACTGTAATTTTACTCTTCACTCCTGAGTTCTGGAAAAAGTGATATACCTGAAATGTGTCTCCCGAGCCCTGTCTTGCCCGAATTGCATTCCAGAACCAGAGAACTTTGATTTTTCTTTTAGTTGCTGCGCAATCGCAATAGTACGCGCCTGTGAGGTTATAAAATAAATTTGAATACGGGAAATCCTTTGAGGAAAGTTAAAGAAAAAATATAAAAACAGAAAATGCCCGGGTTTCCGGGCGTTATATTTTATTTTTTGCTACTTCTTTTGCGGCGTCCTTGAAAAGGACTCGAAGGTCCCAGAGCAGTTTTTTATTGGCTTTAAAGAGAGCCTGTAATAAATCGAGAAGGTTCATTCTGTCAAATTTTACATCTTTCAGGGAATGGGCAAGGGAGTTCAGGTCATCGTCACTCAGGTTGATAAAGCAATTCTTTACTATGAGGCTCATGTCAATATCATGCCCTATGGTCGCTCTCCAGCGCTTCTCATAAACCTCTTCAAGTTTCTGGAAGGAAACGTCCCCTGCGGAAATAGCCGCATATGCAGCTTCACCTGCAAGCTTCCCTGCTTCCATAGCGTTCAGGATTCCGCCGCCTGTGATCGGGTCGGATTGACGGGCAGCGTCCCCGATTAGCATTAGACCGTTAGCCGACGTTTTCTCAATGCTGCCAGATACCGGGACTCCCCCATAAACCATCTCAATAATTCTAGCATCGGGAAATTTCTTTTCCATAAAGCTGTTAAGGTAGTCTACAGGCCTTGGCTTGAATTTTCCTGCCCTGCTTCCGAGGATACCAACCCCTACATTGGCTTTGCCTTCGCCCTTAGGAAAGATCCATATATAACCACCCGGTGCAATCTCGTTTCCTACATAAAACTCGCAATGGTCCTGGGCTATATCCACTCCAGCTATCAGGTACTGGGTACAGGTTTCTATGTCTATGGGCTTCAGGGAAGTATCGATGCCTGCCCATCGACCCACCTTTGATTCGATTCCGTCAGCACCTATAACTATCTTGGCACGCACGTCATATGTTTTTCCCAGATGCATTAGTTTGGCTCCCCTGACGAAACCATCCTCGAGTATGAGGTCAGTTGCTCGGGTTTTTACTCTTACTTCAGCCCCCGCACGGGCAGCCTGTTCTGCAAGTGCCCTGTCAAACACTTTTCTCTCAAGGACATAGCCTACTTCTCCACCAGAGATTTCTTCTGCCATCTCTATCCTTGTACCGTCTGGGGCGTAGATGTGAGAAGCTTTAAGGTCCGCGCAAATCCACATTTTGTCAATTTCCACATGTTTCTTGAGGCATTCTTTGCTCACGCCTTCGGCACAGCGTACAGGATCGCCTATCTCCTGGCGTTTTTCAATTAGAAGTACATCAAGCCCTTTTTCAGCTGCGTTTCTCGCAGCAATGGAACCTGCAGGACCTGCTCCTATTACTAGAACATCGTATCTGTCCTTCATTTCATTACCTCAATTGCTCCCACAGGGCAGATGCGATCGCATATCCCGCATGCCATGCACGTGCTTTCATCTACTTCGACCCATGTCTCTACAAGTTCGAGTGCTCCCTTAGGGCAGACTCCCACACAGGCACCACAATATCCACATTTATATCGGTTTATCTCGATGCTCACCAGCTCACCTGTAACTTTTAAAGGCAAATAAGGCAATTATGGCATGTTAGGCAGTTTGGCAAATCATGGTAATTTTAAGGCAGTAATAACAGCCCTCTACCATATATTTTTTGTTGATTAAAACTACCAGATCTAAACATTTTTCATTTCCAACCTTTAACTTCCGAGTATCAAAGCTTTTTCTTACTTATAAATACGTATTTCTGGAAGACAAGCTCGATTTGTTTACAGGTCAGTTACCTGAATACTTAAAGCTCAGACTATTAGTTTGTTTCCATATTATTCAATTTCAAACCAACTAGTAAATTGTATTTATAATTTTTGATCTGAAGCCGGGTTGAAAAATTCAACACATGGTTTTTCTAGTCCTAGCATAACTTCTCTAATATAAGCTTTGAATACAAGGTTTAAGTGCAAGGTTTGAATAAAGGTTCTAATATAAAGGTTCTAATATAAAGTTTTTTAAAGTTCCAATGTAAGTTTTTTAAGGTCCCAATGTAAGTTTTTAATATAAGGTTTCAATAAAAGGTTTCCAAATTAAAATTCTGAAACGAACATCTATCCACGCAAAACTGATTTTGCGCCCCAGAGCCATATCCAACCAGCCCAATTCCACTAGTCAGGTAGTTATTTACCCCATAATAGTTTATTTCAAATTTCATATAATCTTTCTGTTTTTCCAGTTATTTGAGAACTGCCCCTGCTAATCTCATACCGGAGCCAGCCTTACTCTTCCTCTGCTAATCTCAAGCCTGAATTTTTTGCTAATATACTCTTTCGAAGCTCCGCTTCCATGTATAAGCAGTTCTACCAGGTCTTCGGGTTCATCTATATCTATACCTGCAAGGAAAGAGTCGTAAATCTCAACATTCTGCCCTGCTTCTTCCGCAATCGAACAATGAGTCAGGAAACTTGAACCGTAGTACCTGACCCTGTAGCCTGAAGGATTTTTGATAAACAATACATTTGTGCCCCCACCTTTTCCCGGGACGATGCAAACGTCTCCTTCAGTTGAAGTTATCCCTTTAACATGATCTGGAGACAGAAGGGGAAGATCAGCCATAACAATCATAACCGGCTCCTCAGCCTGCTCCAGATACCAGTTAAGAGCCTCATTGAGGTCGTTTCTATCCAGAAGCACAGTGGCTTTCGTCATGTTCTCAAGTCCATACATCGAAGGACTGAGAATATCAATAGTCTCTATTCCGGCTTCCTTAAGGGTATCTATTACCTGATTCAACATCAGTTCCACAAGTTCTTCTCTCTCTTCCTGACTCAGGACAGGTGATAATCTGGATTTTGCACCGGCTTTTTTATAGGGGATTACGGCTTTCATCTGAACTCCTGAAAATATAATTAGGACATAAGTAAACATGAATATTAAACATAATTTATTGAAATTTATATAATTAAACTCCTGCAGCCCGAAAAAGTTAATTAATTTTTCTATTAGTTCAGCTTGCAGGTAGTTCTCAACGGCCCTGGTTTATCTGATCTAGTCAAATCACATGGAAGAGACACCTGGTAATCAATAATTAATAAGACTCACCCTACCAAGTAAAATTCTGAACCTTCTCATATCAACTAAGTGAGATCTGGTTTATCTTTCCGATAAATTTATAGATTAATCTATTGAGCTAACGAAGCAAGCGAAACGGACAATGCTCCCGAGTCGGAACTTGGGGGCTACAATTCTGTCTAAACTGAATTCAGGCCGTTCTCACGACGCGGGACTCGAGCGGTTACTCTTTACTGCTTATCTTTGCCTTTCCGAAAGCAGGCAATGAGCCTACTTTATTCGAGAAGCCTGGTTCCACTTTCCGGTAAAGGGTATCTCTCTGTACAGGGATTCTTCCTGCCCCTTTTATCATCCATTCGAACTCGGCAGGAGACATGTATTCTCCGTGATTCCCTCCAGACGCGGTTGAAATCTGGTCTTCCATAAGCGTGCCTCCTAGATCATTAGCTCCGCACTCGAGGGCAAACTGAGCAAGCTTTTTCCCGAGTTTAACCCAGGTAGCCTGAATATTATTTATGTGGGTGTGCAGGATTATGCGGGAAATGGCAATGAGCTGCAAGTCTTCAAGCCCTGTGCTTGCGAATTTTCCAGATGCTAACATTTTCTCCCCTATCCTGTTATTATGGGGCAAAAAGGACATCGGGATAAACTCTGAAAATCCACCGGTCTCTTTCTGTATTTCGCGGATAGTAAAAACATGATCAAGACGCTCTTCGACCGTTTCAACATGTCCGTACATAATAGTTGCATTTGTGGAAATTCCGGTTTTATGTGCGGTCTTTATAATATCGATCCATTGCTGTGTATTGATTTTTTCGGGACAGATTATATTTCTCACCCTGTCGGAAAGAATTTCAGCTGAAGTTCCGGTAAGGGAATCAAGCCCGCTTTCTTTAAGCTTACGAAGAGCCTCTTTTATGGACATGCCTGAGATTTTTGCCGCATAGTGTATTTCCATAGGAGAAAAGGCATGAATACAGAGTTCTGGATATTCAGCTTTTATTGACTCTACAATCTCCAGGTAGAATTCCATGTCAATTTCCGGAATATAACCTCCCTGGATGCAAACCTCAATAACTCCGGCTTTCCAGGCGTCACCCACCTTTTTCAGGATTTCTTCCACGCTCAGTATATACCCTTTTTCTGTCCTGTAAGCGCAAAATCCGCAATTTCCTGCGCATTTATTTGTAATATAAATATTTCTGTTCGTGATATAACTAACAATATCACCTGTGGTACTGGCCCGAAGGTTATCGGCAAGTTCGAATAACTCGAATGGGCTTCCTTCAAGCAGGATAAGTGCATCCTCTTTTGTGCAGTTTCCCCGATGTGCCCTTTCAAGGACATCATCAGGAATTGCTGCCGGCCTCTTCATGTACATCCCGATCATTCCTGTTTATCTGATATATCTATCCCGATAGATAGGCTCACTCTGAGACTCTGAACCCTGATCGCCTCGGATTTCCCGAAACCAGCTCATTCACTCTTCCGTACAGAGTGGTTCTTTCTTTTGGAACTCTCCCGGCTCCATAGATCATCCACTCGAGTTCTTCTACAGATAGCGCTTCTCCATTAGAGGCTCCTGCAGACCTTGAAATACTTTCCTCCATAAGGGTACCCCCAAGATCGTTAACCCCACAGTGAAGAGCAAACTGCGCAAGTTTTTTCCCTAACTTCACCCAGCTTGCCTGAATATTGTCTACGTACCCGTGGAGAAGAATACGAGAAACAGCATAATTCTTAAGATCCTCAAGACCAGGCGTAGCGTATCTACCTTCTCTCATTAATTTCTCCCCTACAGGGTTGTTATAAGGCATAAAAGGCAGGGGCACAAATTCCGTAATTCCACCCGTTTCCTTCTGAATTTCCCTGATGATCAATATATGTTCTATCCTTTCTTCAAGAGTTTCGACATGCCCGTACATCATCGTTGCAGTCGTAGGAATGCCTGCGGCATGTGCCTGGGTAACCACCTCTATCCATTCCGAGGTTTTGATTTTTGAAGGGCAGATAATCTCCCTTACCCTGTCCGAAAGAATTTCGGCTGCCGTGCCGGGCATGGTGTCAAGCCCGCTTTTTTTAAGTCTTAGCAGGGCTTCTTTTACAGGGATTCCACTGATACGGGAAGCATGGTAAACCTCCATCGGTGAAAAGGAATGGATATGCATCTCAGGGAATTCGGCTTTTATGGCTTCTACAATCCCGAGATAAAAGTCAATGCCAGCGTCAGGCAGAAGTCCTCCCTGGATGCAGACTTCAGTAGCATTTGCCTGTGCCGCCTCCCTTACTTTTCCCATTATTTCTTCAAGGGTCAGAACTTTGCCGTTATTCGTTCTAAATGCGCAGAACCCGCAGGTCCCTACACACTGGCTGGTAAAGTTAATATTCCTGTTTACGACGTAAGTAACCATATCCCCTGCTGTAAGGGAGCGGAGTTCATCCGCAAACCTGAAGAGTTCGAAAGGAGGTACCTCAAGGAGTAGAAGCCCGTCTTCTTTTGTGCTCTTCCCCTGGTATGCGCGTTCTATAAGGTCTTCGGGAATTTTGCTGTTCATTTTTCTAATTCTCCGCATGCCCATTTCAGGGCTGTTTCCTATAACCCTCCGAGTCCGAGAGCTGTGCTATCAGCCCGGATAACCTGTCTGAATACCACCCTCTTTTCACATACTGGGGGTAAATCGGCAGGCGTTCCCTGAGCAGAATCGATCCGAGTTTCTTTTGCAAATCCCTTACATCCGGCCATTCTGCTTCAGGATTAATCCAGTCAATTGTCAGCGGGGATATACCTCCAAGGTCACTAACCCCTTTCGCGATAAGGGCCTTAGGGTCTATAAGGTTTGGGGCAACCTGCACTGCCACATCAGGAGGAAGGATCTGCCTGGCAAGGCATATAGTATCAACTATTTCCTC
Organism: Methanosarcina flavescens; assembly: GCF_001304615.2. Classification (NCBI taxonomy): domain Archaea; kingdom Methanobacteriati; phylum Methanobacteriota; class Methanomicrobia; order Methanosarcinales; family Methanosarcinaceae; genus Methanosarcina; species Methanosarcina flavescens. Next base: position 322,028 of record NZ_CP032683.1, read on the forward strand.
TACCGCAGGTTCTGGAGAGTTTTCCATATATGTTCCGGATTTTGGGATAAAATTCTGGATAATAACTTCTTGGATATGCCCATATTCCCTGTGAAGACCTGCAATAGCCTCAAGCGACTCAATTCTGTCCTCTCTTTTCTCCCCTATCCCTACAAGAATGCCGGTAGTATAGGGAATTCTGAGCTTTCCGGCTTCCCGGATAGTATCAAGCCTGAGTTCGGGAAGTTTGCCAGGGCAGTCTTTATGTGCATCAAGAGCTGCCATGCTCTCAAGCATCAACCCCATGCTTGCATTCAAAGGCTTTAAAGCCTTAAGCTCCGAGTGCGTCATGATACCCGCATTCGTATGAGGAAGAATTCCAATATCGATCGCAGCTTCACAGAGAAAGAGAAGGTATTCAAGAGTAGAAGAATAGCCAAGTTCTTTTAGCCAATTCCTGTACTCCGGCACCTCATCTGGAAACTCGCCAAAGGTGAAAAGGGCTTCAGTGCACCCCGCCTTTGCCCCATTCTCAAGCACAGGAAGAATTTCTTCAGGCTTCATGAGCCTGGCGTCCGGTTGCCCGGGTTCCCTCCGAAAGCCGCAGTACCCGCAGCGGTTCCTGCATATATTGGTCACAGGGATGAAAACGTTCTTCGAGTAAGTTACAAAATCGGGATTTTTTGGTGGAATGATAGAACACCTGCTGAATTTGTTTAACCAAGAATTTTTTTCATGGTTGCAGCCACGCCGAGAGCCACGCCTTCAACTTCTATGCCCCCTTTTCCTTTGGCTCCATCCCCCACGACGTAGAGCTCTGGAATCGGGGTTTCATTACCAGGGTCAGTACCAGATGTTGCCCTGTTTACTGGCCAGCTGTCATAGTATGACTGGATAAGCAGGACTTCATATCTCTTATCGGGGAAGATTTCCTTAAGATCCTGAAGCCCTAATTCGATTTCAGCCTCGAGATTTTTTATATTCTCAGGGGCTACGTACTGATGGGACATTGTAAGGTGTTTGCCCGGTGGAGCAAGTCTCGGGTCAACCTGGGTAACCTCATTTATCCCATTTACCCTTTTCGCATATGGGGTGAGAAGGATGCCTGAATGCCCTACAAGTGGCTCATCTGCAGCAAGGCAGATCTTTATGCCAGCAGACGGTCTCAGGGTCTCAAGCTGTCTCAAGTATCCTGAGTTTTTCTCTCCTGAAAGGGCCTCTCGGCAAAGGCGGGCTGTTGCAACATGCCCGAGATTACTGATGATCAGGTCGGCTTTATGAACTTCCTCGCCAATAAGCACACCTGCAGCTTTACCATTCTGCAGAAGGATTTTTGAAACCTCAGCTCTGGTATGGATCTTTCCGCCGTGTGCGGCAATCACACTCTCCAGGGCGTCGATTATTCCTTTGCATCCGCCTACAGGAACACCAGGCCCGCCGAACCTGTACATGTTTTCGATTATCTCGAAAATTTCTTCTACAGGCACTTCGTCACTTCTGAGACTCAGCGCCCAGCCGCAGAAAGAGTCGGCAAATCTCACAAGCCATTCGTCCTTAATCTGGCTCCTGATCCAGGCCTGGAGAGTGCTCCCTGTCGGTCGGTTCTTTCGCGTACTCACTGTAAGAAGGGCAATCTTCAGGCGGTCTTTATGCGAGAGAAGTGTGGGAAAATCGGAAAAAGGAATATCTTTGAAACCTTTACTGTAATCTGGGCTGTTCTTCTTCAGGGGAACTCGCACTGTTGTTATGTCTGACCGCACGATCTCAATGTCAGCTCCGACTTCACTGAGAAACTGTGCTAGAGGGCCTGAAGGTCCGTGGGGCAGGATGTGGAGAGCTCCACTCGAGAGTTGGAATCCTTTATAATTCAGGTTTGTAAACCTTCCTCCTGTGATAGGAAGTCTCTCATAAACCTCAACCTGATATCCTGCCTTTGAGAGCCTGGCTGCGCTTAAGAGCCCTCCAAGCCCTGCACCAATTACAATTGCTTTCACGCCGGCACCTCTATGGCTTTAACAGGGCAGTAGATAGCACAGATCCCGCAATCTATACAGGCATCGGTAGTTCGTGCCTTCCCTTTTACCTCTATTGCTCCTTTCTTACAAAAAGAAGCACACTGGCCGCATCCTACACAGTTATCATTGATCTTCATGCGATTCCACCAGCTTTCCTATCATGAAAGACTTATTATAATGTGTTGGTACAGTGTGTTCTCAGGCTTATATCCCGGCGTGAATTTTCCCTTTGCCGTGAATGCGGCAACTATATGTTGTAATCAGCGATATGTGATTTATTTATTCCCTGTTGAATATTTTATAATGTAATGTTCGGAATATATCATAATTTCAGCATTACAAGCGAAGCAGAAATGAAATCTCTCGCCCCAGCCTTCAAAGGTAGCTTAAAAATATTTTAAGCTCATTATTTTATACTTCAATGCTTACTATTAAATTTTTAACCTTTAGATTTATTACGATTATTCATAATATTTATGTGATTCTTTTATTCAATTTGAAATAATTAATTTGTATATATAATTATTCATACCGTATAGGATTAATTATATATGTAATAAATTATATTATTAGAGTTGTGGCATTCTATGGAGAATAACATAATTAAGGGTAATATAATGTCATAGACGAGCAAGTGTTTTTATTCTATTTTTTAAACATGCTCATATTCTAAAAGAACATCTTTAATTACTTAAACTCAGATTTATATAAATAAAAATTATCTAGTAAATAATTATAAATATCTCCTAATACAATTGCAGGATTAACTATAGTGTACTGTAATGATAATTATTAATTATACTAATTTCACGCAACTGAATTAATACTGTCTAAAACAAGAAATATCCGCACTTCCAACAATTTATTATACAACTCCGGGCAATGAATCAAATTTTTCAGAGCCCGAAAGCAAATGTCTGAAAACAGGAATCCTTTTACTGCAATTAAGGATTAGTGGATTCAGGTGTTTCCAGAAAGGCCTGTGTCTTGACTGAACACGATTTGCTTAAAACCCGGGTGTTCGGACGCAGTTTATGTCCAAAACCCCGCAGTCGATGTCATGTAACGCTGCAATCCAGGTTGCTGCATTTCAATAGGTGATATTAATGTCTGGAATAATTGATAGTTACATACCAGTCGCCATATTTCTTTTTGTGGCACTTGTTATGCCACCAATGACAATGTTTATGGTAAAGCATCTGAGTCCGAGGAGCAAGGCAGCAGGCAAGTACACGACATATGAATCGGGTTCGGTTCCCACAGGAACTGCAAGGATCCAGTTCAATGTTGAGTATTATCTCTATGCGATCGCTTTTGTGATCTTTGATGTGGAAGTGCTTTTCCTTTATCCGTGGGCCACAGTCTATAAGGGACACGGGATTACCTCTATCGCAGTAGCTGAGATGTTTCTTTTTGTTTTTGTACTGCTTTTTGGATACATTTATCTTTGGAAGAAGGGGGCTCTCACATGGGTGAAGTGAAGGAGAAAAAAACGAATAAAAACAATGAAAAGTCTGAAGAAATTCCTGGGGTCATCACGACAACAACCAGTGCTATTCACAATCTTCTCAAGAAATCCAAGGTTCAGGACATTATCAACTGGGGAAGAAAAAACTCGCTCTGGTTTATGACTCAACCTATGGGCTGTTGCGGTGTTGAGATGATCGCTACAGGCTGTGCACACTATGACACTGACCGTTTCGGGATAATTCCGAGGAACTCCCCGAGGCATGCTGATGTCATGATAATCAGTGGGTATGTGACAAAGAAATACCTGCCTGCTTTAAAGAGGCTCTGGGAACAGATGCCTGCTCCGAAATGGGTAATCTGTATGGGAGATTGTTCCATTAGTGGCGGGCCTTTCTACGAATCCTACAGCACTGTGCAGAATATTGATGAAATCTTCCCGATTGATGTTTACATTCCTGGATGCCCTCCGAGGCCCGAAGCCCTGATTCAAGGATTTGTGGAGCTTCAAGAGAAAATTAAAGCCAAAAAAGACCGAGGCACGGGATACTAAGACTGTTGAGGCTCTTTTTGACCTTCAGATTCATTCGAGGGAAAATTATGGATGTTACAGAAATTCTTAAGTCACTAACAGGTGCGTTTCCTGAGGCAATTTTCGAAGCAACAGCCGAATCCAAAATCCGCGCCAGGGCTTACGTCGATAAAGAGAAAGCAAAAGAAGTCTGCCAGTACCTGAAGGATTCCCTTCAATTCGACCACCTCTGTTCAGTCTGCGGGGTGGATTACATAAAAAGGAATGAGTTTGAGGTAGTCTATCATATTGCATCATATAACCATCCTGTAGTTCTTACGCTCAAAGCCAGACTTCCGAGAGATTACCCGGAAATCGAATCAATTGTATCGGTATACTGGAATGCAAACTGGTATGAAAGGGAAACATACGAACTTTTTGGGATCCTGTTCAAAAACCACCCTAATCTGAAGCCACTTGTACTTCCCGAAGATATGCTCGGAGAATGGCCTCTCAGGAAAGATTACGAGGGCTTCCCTAATAAAACAGCAAGAAATCTGGTATGAGGGGGTGGAAAATGGAAGAAAAGCTTGAACCAAATGAGATGATTATACACCTGGGCCCTCAGCATCCCATGCAGCCCGGACCCTTCAGGTTGAACCTGAGATTAAAAGGAGAAACAGTCGTGGATGCCGAGGTAGAACTGGGATTCATTCACAAAGGTATTGAAAAAATTCTGGAGAATAAGACCTACCTCCAGGGAATTACAATCGTGGATAGGATATGCTACCTTGCAGCCCTTGTAAACGAAGAATGTTTTGTAGGCTGTACTGAGAAACTGCTGGACATCGAGCCGCCTGAGCGGGCTCAGTATATTAGGGTCATTCTTGAGGAACTCACAAGGATTCAGAGCCACTTGCTGGGTATGGGTGAATTTGGAGAATTCATTGGCTTCGTGTCCATGTTCATGTACACAATCAGGGAAAGAGAAGAGGTTCTTAGCCTTATCGATATGGTCACAGGAGCCAGGATTACTCACAGCTACCTGAGATTTGGAGGGGTGCGTGACGACCTTCCGGATGGCTTTAAAGAAAAAGCGATTCCTGTCCTCAACAATCTGAAAAAATCCATCGATGACTTTGAAGAAATGTTCCACACTGACAGGATCTATAGGGAAAGGACCGTTGGAATCGGTGTCCTGACTGCAGACATTGCAAAGGAACTTGGGGTTTCAGGGCCTCCCCTGCGTGCAACCGGTGTACCTTTTGACATTCGGAAAAATGAGCCTTATCTGGTTTATAAAGATCTGGACTTCAAAGTCTGCACGGAAACCGCAGGAGATTCTTTTGCAAGAGTGCAGGTCAGGCTCAATGAGATGAGGGAAAGCATCTACATAGTAGAACAGTGTCTTGACCAACTTCCAGGCGGCTCAATTTTTCCGGAAGATACCCTGTACGGCAGGAGAACCCCGGTGATGAGAGTTCCGCCAGGTGAGGTATTCCACAGAGTGGAAGACCCGAGAGGGGAAATGGGAATGTATATGATCTCCGATGGCTCGGACAAACCGTACAGGGTAAAGATCAGAGGTCCTCACTACCCAACCCTGCAAGCTCTGCCTCCGCTTATCAAAGGCACGACTGTTGCAGACGTAGCGGCAATTTCGGGCAGTATGGACGGCTGTACCAGTGAAGCGGACAGGTGATTACAATGCCAATAGAAATTCCTGAATTTATACTTCCTTTACTCCCCTGGATTCGCGGAACTGTCGGCCTTTCTCTGGTTGGATTTATCTTCATAGCAGCTATGGGAGCTGTGTGGCTCGAAAGAAAGCTTTCTGCCGATATCCAATCCAGGATGGGACCCTGCCGTGTAGGAAAATACGGGCTTTTGCAGCTCGTAGCCGACGCAATCAAGCTCTTTACAAAAGAAGACTTAAGACCACTGAATGCTGACAGCTTGCTTTTCAATAATGCTAACATCTTTATGATCAGTTCGGTCTTTCTTATGCTGGTAGCCATCCCCGTGGGCGCGGTCTTTATTAATGGGGTCGAATACCCGCTTGCGGTCACTCAGATGGACATAAGTGTGCTTTATATTGAAGCGATGTCCGCAATCTCAATCTTCGGGATTTTCATGGTGGCTTACGGCTCGAACAATAAATATTCCCTGCTCGGAGCTTTCCGAAACTTCGCCCGGATGGTCGGGTATGAAGTGCCTCTCGGATTAAGCGTGGTAAGTATAGCTATCATGACAGGCTCCCTGAGTATTGTGGAAATATCAAGATCACAGGGACTTCTATGGAATATCTTCCTTCAACCTATTGGATTCTTCGTGTTCTTTGTATCCCTTATGGCTGATATGGGAAGGCTTCCCTTTGACCAGAATGAGTCCGAAGAAGAACTCGTAGCAGGCTGGATTACGGAGTACTGTGGAATGCGGTTCGGGCTCGGTTTCTTTGCCGAATATATCCACATGATCCTCGGTTCTTTCCTTGTAGCCCTTCTCTTCCTAGGCGGCTGGAACGTACCTTCCTTTGTTGCAAACAACCCTGTGCTTGGTCTTATAGCCCCAACAGGATTCCTGCTTGTGAAAACTGTCTTTGTACTTATGGTAATTATAGGTCTCAGATGGGCTATTCCGAGATTCAGGATCGACCAGGTTGTTGACCTGAGCTGGAAGAAACTGCTTCCTCTTGCCCTTTTAAACCTTGTCTGGGCTGTGGTGCTCGGACTCTACCTGGGAGCGTGATGAAATCATGGTTCTTAAAAACATTAAATACGCGGTTAGAAACATAACAAGGCCTCCCGTTACCAGGATGTATCCGGAAAAAACTACAGAACTTTCCGACCGGTTCAGGGGGCTTCAGATACTTAATAAAAGTAAATGCATAGGCTGTGGTATCTGCGCCAATACCTGCCCTAACGCCGCAATCAAGATTGTAAAAGCTCCTATTGCGCCAGGCAGTGAGAAACAACGCTGGTTCCCTCAGATTGACATAGGACACTGCCTTTTCTGCGGGCTTTGTATAGACCAGTGCCCGAAAGGCGCGCTTTCAAGTGGTAAGGAATACGCTAAAGGTCTCGTTAAATGGAAGCATAAAGACTTGCTTATGACCCCTGATAAACTCGCCAGAGAAGTCGATCTTCAGAAAGGTGACGAGAGATGATCTGGCTCGAAGCGATGGGACTCGAGACTATAGGACTCGAAATTGGAGCAGCTGTGCAAATGGCTGTTTTCGGGCTTCTTGCAGTTATCACAATATTTTTTGCAATCTTTGTGGTAATTGCAAAAGATGTTGTCCGGGCTGGACTTGCTCTTATTATGTGCATGTTCGGAATAGCTGCTCTCTATATCCTCTTAAACGCCCAGTTCCTGGGAATTATCCAGGTGCTGATTTATATAGGAGCTATCGGAGTACTGATCCTCTTTGCAGTTATGCTTACAAAACGTGAGATAGGGGGTGAACCAGGTGCGGACTAATCAGCTTCTAGCCTTTTTTGTAGCCCTGCTCTTTACAGCTGTAGTGATAATCGGAGCCTTCGGAACCTCCTGGAATACAGTTTCCGAACTTCCTGCAAATCCTGCCGACCAGAGTAATATAGAGGGTATAGGTGTGCTGACCTTTACTCAGTATGTAGCGCCTTTTGAGGTCCTTTCAATTGTCCTACTAGCATCCCTTATAGGAGCGATCTACATGGCAAAAGGGGAGGGAAAACGATGATTCCTTTAGGTTTTTACCTCGGGCTTGCAGCCCTGCTTTTCTCAATCGGACTCTATGGTGTAATGACGCATAAAAACGGCATCAGGATGATAATGTGCATTGAACTCATGCTCAACTCCGCAAACCTGAACCTTGTAGCTTTCTCAAGTTATACAAATACGCTTGACGGTCAGGTCTTCGCTATGTTCTCAATTGCCCTTGCAGCTGCCGAGGCAGCAGTTGGGTTTGCAATCTTCATGGCAATCTACAGAATGCACGACAATATCAACCTTGATGAGCTCAACATCCTGAGGTGGTAAAAACGGCTCTGGAAGAGTTCGCATTTTTAATCCCCCTGCTTCCTGCACTGGCTTTTGTAATCACTTTCTTCTTCGGCAAAAAAATGTCATCAGGCGGTGCAATCGTTCCTATCCTGGCAATTGCTGCCTCCTTCATAATCTCTTTAGTGATTACGCTCAGGCTGCTGGCAAACCCGGAAGAGGTTGTAAGCCAGTCCTATTCCTGGTTTGCAGTGCTCAATATCGGAATATTGATTGACCCTCTGGCTGCAGTAATGCTGTCAATGGTCTCCTTCGTGAGCCTGCTTATCCATATCTATGCAGTCAGCTATATGTCCCATGACCCGGGAAAACCCAGATACTTTGCAGAAACTGCGCTCTTTACTGCGGCAATGCTTTCCCTTGTGCTTTCGGACAATATTCTTCAATTCTTTGTCTCCTGGGAACTTGTAGGGTTATGTTCCTATCTCCTTATTGGCTTCTGGTACGAAAAGCCCTCGGCTGCAGCCGCTGCCAAGAAAGCTTTCCTGACAACCAGGGTCGGAGATGTGATGTTCCTTACCGGGATAGTCACACTGACATCTGATCTCCTGAGACTTGCAGGAGGTTTCCAGGACGGAACATACCTGCTCCGTTTTGACGAGATCTTCAGCTACATCCCGCAGCTTTCAGCTCTTCAGGCAAATATTTTTGGCTTTGAAGTAAGCCACCTTACTATTATCACTCTGCTCTTCTTCGGAGGAGCCGTAGGAAAATCCGGGCAGTTTCCCCTGCATGTATGGCTGCCTGATGCAATGGAAGGCCCAACAACCGTCTCAGCCCTTATTCATGCTGCAACAATGGTTACTGCCGGGGTCTACCTGGTCGCAAGAACCTTCCCGATGTTTATTGCAGCCCCTGAATCCCTTATGGTGGTTGCCTATCTCGGAGGCTTTACCGCGCTTTTTGCAGGCACTATGGGCATTGTAATGAACGACCTCAAACGTGTGCTTGCTTACTCAACCATAAGCCAGCTAGGGTACATGATGCTCGGTCTTGGAATGGGTTCAGCAATAGGGCTTGAAGCCGTCGGCATTTCCATATTCCATCTGATCAACCATGCTTTCTTCAAAGCGCTTCTTTTCCTCTGTGCTGGCAGCGTAATCCATGCCGTCGGCACTCAGGATATGAGGGAGCTCGGAGGCGTAGGAAAGGTAATGCCGATTACGGCAGTTACTATGGCAATTGCAGCCCTGGCTCTTGCAGGGTTTGGAATTCCAGGGACTTCAATAGGAGCAAGCGGCTTCTTCTCAAAGGATGCAATTATTGAAGCTGCCTATATCTTTGGAGAGCACAGCAACAACTGGATTCCCTATCTGTTCGCAATTGCAGCCGCACTCCTCACGTCGATTTACATCTTCAGGCTGATCTTCATGACCTTTACTGGAAAGCCCAGAAGTGACTATCACGGACACGAATCTCCTGCCATTATGACCATCCCCCTTTCCATTCTGGCAGTCTTTGCCCTAGTGTTTGGAGGGCTGACACAGACAGGGTTTATGGCTTTCCTTGAGGAGACCTTTGTCAACACTTTCGTGAATCTTGACATAGGAAGCCTTGCAGGCATCGGCGGATATGAGCTTGTAGAGGCAGCAGGGCATGAGCCTCTTCTTGTCCTGTGGATGCCTTTGATTGTAGCCGTTGCAGGTCTTGCAGTCGCTTTTATAATCTATTATCTGAGGATAATCAAGCTCGGACCTCTCGCTTCAATGAAGAATCCGGTTTACAGGCTGCTCTACAAACGCTATTATCAGCACGAGATATATACTGAGTTCTTCTCACTCGGAATAGTATACGGTGTAGTTGCTCTTCTTACTCAGGTGCTTGATGTAATAGTTGACAGCATCGTGGAAGGAATCGGAATTCTTACAGTCGGTGTAAGTGAGGAACTCCGGAGAATTCAGACCGGAGTTGTCCAGACTTATGCAACTGCCTTAATTGCAGGTGTGAGTTTGCTAATTATACTTGTTAAGTTAATAATGGAGGTGCTCTGATGCTGCCGGTTGCATCACTGTTGATTTTGGTGCCGCTGATTTTCGCAGCCGTGACCTTTTTCACAAAAACGAAAAAACAAGCTGCAGGCCTGGGCTTTTTAGGGTCCATTGCAACTCTTGGTCTTACCCTGTATGCCTACCTGAACTTTGACAGCAGTACTGCTACCATTCAGTTCTTTGAGTCTATAGAATGGATTCCCTCTCTCGGGGTTAACTATTCAGTAGGGATCGACGGCATTTCCATGCCTCTCATCCTCCTGAATTCGATTGTTATCCCGTTCCTGATCCTTTACAGCTGGAAGGAAGACAGGGAAGCCCCTAACAGGTTCTATGGTCTGATCCTTACCATGCAGGCTGCAGTTATAGGAGTCTTCGTAGCCCTTGATTTCCTGGTCTTCTATATCTTCTGGGAGCTTACCCTTATTCCCCTCTTCTTCATGGTGAATATCTGGGGAGGAGAAAAGCGGGTACATGCGTCGTACAAGTTCTTTATATACACGCATGTAGCCTCCCTGATAATGCTGCTTGGGATCTTCGGTCTCTTCTACGCCTCCTGGCAGCAGACAGGGGCTCCCAGCTTCGATATAAGAGAACTGGTTGCGCAGTTCAAGTTCTTTGAATCCAGCCTGTTGAGGGATGCGATTTTCCTCTCGATTATCTTCGGGTTCCTGGCAAAGCTGCCGGTTTTCCCCTTCCACTCCTGGCTTCCGGATGCTTATACCGAAGCCCCTACGGCAGGCAGTGTACTTTTTATCCTGCTTAAAATCGGAGGGTACGGGCTTTTCAGAATCTCGCTGCCCATGCTCCCGAATACAGGCAGCCCTGAACTTATAATTAACATGCTGGGATTGCTCGGAACTTTCAGCATAGTGTACGGGGCGCTTGTGGCTCTGAGGCAGAAAGACCTCAAACGCATGATCGCTTACTCCAGTCTGAGCCACATGGGATTTGTCGTACTGGGTTCGGCTGGCTTCATTGCACTGTCAGTTTCAGGTGCTATGTTCCAGCAGTTTTCCCACGGGCTTATAATGAGCATACTGTTCATGTCTGCGGGTGCAATCCAGACCACAACAGGCACACGGATCATCAACAATCTTGGCGGGCTTGCAAAGAGAATGCCGAAACTGACTGTGCTTATGATGGTCGGATTTATGGCATCCCTCGGCCTGCCCGGGCTTAGCGGCTTTATAGCCGAGTTCCTAGTGTTTACCTTTAGTTATGTCAACCTGCCTGGTTTTGTCCTGTTTGCCCTGCTGGCAATAGTGATTACTGCAGGTTACCATCTCTGGGCAATGCAGAGGGCGATGTTCGGAGTGTACAATGCGAAACTCGGGGATATCAGCGATATTAACTCCCTTCAGGTCTTTTCAATGGGGGTAATTGCCCTCCTTGTGATTTATTTCGGCTGGAACCCGAATCCGGTGCTTAATATGATGATTACGAACTCGGAAGCAATAGTTAGCCTTGGGGCTGCCCTGGGGGTGTAAAAAATAGTGAATTTTATGTTACTTGCACCTGAAATCGCAGTCGCTGCAACCAGCCTGATTATACTGCTAATAGGGGTCTTCATGTCCCCCAGGACCAAGAATGTGCTCGGTTACTTGGCAACCCTGGGAGTGCTTGCAGCTCTGGTACTGACTGTACAGAGTTTAGGGACCGAAGCTGTGATATTCTATGATACTGTCAGTATCGATGCCCTTTCCCAGTTCTTCAAGCTGGTATTCCTGGCAGTTGCACTGATCGTCTCGGTTGCTTCAATAAAGTACAACGAAAACAGCGACCATACCGAAGAGTTCTACTGCCTTGTGCTCTTCGCAACTTTCGGGATGATGGGTGTGGCATCCGCAAATGATTTGATCCTGCTCTTCTGTGCCTTTGAGCTGGCAAGTCTTGCTACTTTTGCGCTTGCAGGTTTTGAGAAGCAGAATGCAAGGTCGCTCGAAGGCGCCATGAAATATTTTGTAATAGGTGCAATCTCTTCAGCGCTCATGCTTTTTGGCATCTCTTTTGTCTACGGGGCAACAGGCACTACCAGAATTCCTGCAATTGCTGAAAATGCCGCTTTTCTGGCTCAGAATCCTATCGGGCTTGTCGCCATCGTGCTGCTTATTGCAGGTTTTGGCTTCAAGATGGCGCTTGTGCCTTTCCACATGTGGGCTCCTGATGCCTATCAGGGCTCGCCTTCAGTAGTTTCCTCCCTGCTTGCAGCCGGGTCGAAAAAGATGGGTTTTGTGGCAGCTTTCAGGGTTTTTATTCTGGCTCTTCCAGCCCTTCAGGTTGACTGGCAGCTTGCATTTACAATTCTTGCAGTCGTTACCATGACCTTCGGAAACGTGGTTGCAGTATCGCAAACAAGCGTAAAACGCATGCTTGCCTATTCTTCCCTTGCCCAGGCAGGGTATATCGCAATGGCTTTTGTGGTAATGACCCCAATGGCGCTTACAGGTGGGATCTTCTATACCCTTGCCCATGCCTTTATGAAAGGAGGAGCATTTATTGCAGCCGCAGCCGTTGTCTGGATGGTAACCTCACAGAAGACAGGGGATCTAATCACTCCGGATCATCTGGACAATTTCAGAGGTCTTGGAAAAACAATGCCGCTGGCAGCTCTTTCAATGACGGTTTTCGTCTTTGCCCTTGCAGGTATCCCCCCAACTGCAGGTTTCATGGCAAAGCTGTTGCTCTTCTCTTCGACTATTGAAGCAGGAATGGCATGGCTTGCAGTAATCGCAGTCCTGAATAGTGCCCTTTCGCTGTTCTATTATGCAAGGCTTGTAAGATACATGTATTTCCTGCCCCCCGACGGCAAAAAGATAGGAATGCCTTTCCAATATGCGGCAGCTCTCCTGATTGCAGTAGCCGGCGTGCTGGTAATGGGAATCTGGTCCGAACCCTTCCTGCAGTGGGCAATGGATGCAGCACAGGTATTAGCCTAAGGAGGTATGAGAAATGACAGATTGTGATCTTTGCGGACGTGCACTCCCGACCGTTATCCCGGTCAAAACCTTCCCTCCCCTCCTCAAATTCGCCTATCCAGAGGGTGTGTGGAAAGGACTCTGTGCAATCTGCCTCGATTCCGCCCAGAAAACCTACATAAGCATTGATAAAGAAGAACTTTCCTGCAGGAGAAGCAAATGTGCTCTGTGCGGAAGAAAAGGCAGGGTTTACCCTGTAGAACTTCAGGTCCCCGATTTCTCAAAAGGAATCGTGAAAAAAGAAGCAAATGTCTGTACAATTTGCCTTAAAGGAATCAATGAGGCTTATATCAAGTTTAAAAGAGAACAGATCGAGCAGGCTCACGAAGAGGGCAGAATACACGGGCACGAGCATGTGCATGAGCATTAAGTGAAGCTGCGTTTTGCGGCTTTATTTCTTTTCTTTTTTTGAATTAATTGTTATTTTTAAGATTCAATGTGCAAATCTGTTAATCAAAATTTGTAATTGGTGCACAGTTAACTGGACTTTTATTCCTTGCGGATGAGTTGAAGAATTGGTTAATATTCTTCTTACAACGCCCTCTGAATTTTTCCGGTTTTCTGGTCTTGTTTTTAAACAATCCCTACGTTCATCCCTTCTTTAATATTTGCTCTGATAGTACCGTTGCTCATGCTGGGAGGTAAGTTCAGGATTATATAAAGGTGTGAGTTTGAAAAAAGTAAATTTCGAATTAGTTGGAACAGTACCGTAATACTGTATCCAGAATGTTCCTTTGGTTGGAGGATAAAGAAAGAGATAGGGAGGGGTGAGAAGGAAAGATGAGTTTTTTACCATTATTGTACTCCGACTCTGTCAACTGCAGCTCTTAATATAATAATTAGAAAATTAAATATCTATAAATACATTAGGAAGTAACTGGCATTAATTACTAGTGGAAGTAATTAAAGTGAAGATTAAACAGCTAGAAATTGATGGTTTTAGGTGTTTATGTAACTTAACAATTGCATTTGAGAATGATATTACTCTAATAGTTGGAGAAAATGACAGCGGTAAAAGCTCTATCATCAGCTGTTTAAATCTTTTTACGGAAGATTATTCATTAGAACTTGATGACTTTAATTATGGACGTGAAGAAATAGAAGTAAAACTAGTTACGGAAGACTTTGAATTTATAAAAAAATACAGCAAAGAAAAATTTCCTGACTCTAGTTTTATAATAAAACCAAGTCAAAAGTTCATTCAAGAAACTAAAGAATTTCTAAATTCTTTACCAGGTAGCTTAACTGAAGCTCAAGAATCTAAGATCAAAGATTTAGCTAAAATGTTTGGATTGACTGTACGCGTAAATAGTAGCATCCAAACTTTAAAAAATCAGTTAGTTTCGAAATTATCTGAAGATGAAATAACCATTAGTAATGGGCGTTTTTTTGGATTAAATAAAATTCAACTCGATGGAAAACAATTTGAAAATGTGGAATTTTTTTTTAAGGAAGTTTTTCTCAAAGACAAACAAGCTAATATTTGGGACACAAAAATTCAAGATGAGAAAACAATTAAAGAAATAATTCAAGAAGAATTGGATCGTTATGCCAAATCAATTTCTGAAAACCTTGAATCAAAAGGAATAAAAGAAAAATTGAAACAGTATTTAAATCGACTTACTGATATTAAAATAGAACCCCTGTTTGAACCTAAGAATTTAAATATCTATTCAAAAGTTAAATTTTTAGAAAATGGAAATGAAATTTCCGTTGAAAAAAAGGGGGATGGAACCAAAAGAAGAATTTCTTTAGCATTACTTGAATACAAAATGGAAAGTGAAGAGCCATGCAAAGACTCAAAATTGTATATACTAGATGAGCCAGACACACACTTACATGTAAAAGCACAGTTAGAACTATTAAACATTTTAAAAGAATTAGGTAAAAAAGGCTGTCAAATTATCATAACTACTCACTCACCCTTTTTAATAAATGCTATAAAGCCAAAACAAATACGTCTATTAGTCCAAGAGAACGCAAATGAAACAAAGATCAAATTTCTAAAAAATGAACCGGAAACTTCAGATGAGATCTTAAGAAAACTTGGAATTGAAAATATCTACTTGTATTTTGCCAAGAAAATTATTATTGTAGAAGGTGAAACAGAAGAATCATTTTTGCCAAGGATTTATGAAAAAATATATGATGTTTCATTAAATAGTGATTTAATTAAGGTAATAAATACAAGAGGAATAAAGAATATTCCTGGTTTTGCAAAAGCTTTGTTAGAGTTAGTGGACGAAAATAGTATTTACGTCGTTAAGGACAATGACGCAAGCGAAGAAACTTTAAAATTAATCGATGAGCTAAAAATCCACCCAGATAGGCAGATCACTGTAGGAACAAAAGAATTTGAAGATTCATTTAGTGATGATGTTATATATGAATCTTGGAAAAATTACTTAGTCGAGTGTGGAAAAGATATTAGCAAATCCAGATGGACTTTGGAAAACATAAATAAATTAAGAGAGGAATGTAGCTCTAATCCTGGCAAAAAGTTCAGTTCAGAACTTCAATCTTTAAATAGTGGCAGTGGAAAAAAATTCAGGAAAATAATTTTTGGAGAAGTATTAGGTAATTATTGTGATAAAACAAAAATCCCTAGTGAAATAAACGAATTATTGCTTAAGTTATCTAATTAATTTTTGCTGTTGGGTACTTATCTTTTATACACACATTGAAATACTTTCCATGTGAACCTGCACGAAGAAGATTTTGAAGAATATTGTAGGAACGCCTTTATATTGATATATACTTTCTTATTTAAATTCAACTTCTAATACTTTTTACTCTCATCACAACCTATCGATTCAATATTTGATGATAAAACTGTTCTTTCTATCAATCCATCTTTTTAATAAAATAGACCTTCAACTATATAATTTTTTTACAATTTGGATTTTCATAATATACATGATATAAAAACTTTCAAAAATCAAAAAGTTCCTTCTGCTTTTCGTCTTTTTTCTTTAAATAGAAAATCCCAATAATCATCCAAGTCTTGAAGCGGAAATGGGTTCCCATTACAAAATAAAGATCTCTTTCCTTCATGAAGTCATAAAACCTGTTTCGAATCTTTTTTTCAATGGATGCAGGATTTGCGTCAGTCCGCATAATATTTCTTGCAAGTTCGTTAAATTCCCAGTCAAGCAGGATAATCTGGTGTCCTCTGCAGGCAGGATTGTTTTTGCACCTGAAATTATATCTTAATTCGACAGGCATTTTGACTTTTTCTCTTTTCTCGACCAGATAATCGCCCATCAAATTAAAGTACTGCTGCTTGTCATATATTTCAGTACTATTTATTTCTACCTTTACATCAATAAGTTCAGGCTTTACTACTCCAAGACTTGCATTCTCTTCTGTTAATTTTTCTATTGAACTTACTTTCGACCGGAGTAAATTTCTTAGCTCTTCGTCCTCAACAGGAGAATGCAGGTTCTTGTAGCGGATTTGCTTTCTGCTTTCTTTTCTTTGGTCGTTATCCGGTTCTGTAAGGACAACTTCAATCCTGTCTTTCTTCTTAAAATCGATTGACTTTTCCCCATAACTGAATTCGAAAGGATAAACTCTCCTGAACTCTCCCTTCTCATTTATTCCGGCAACACATACAAGATAACCATGTTTTTTACTTTCTTCTGGTGTAGCCCTCACCAGAACTAAGATTCTCTCGGTTTCCTGTTTCAATCAGGAAAAGCCTCCAAAAAATATGACAATAGTATTATATGGCATTTATGTGTTTCAGATATTTAAAACTTCCACATTTTCTTTTTGGACTATATTTCGTGCAATAACTCCACGATGACACCTATTTACGTCCGCCTCAAAACACATTAGTGCAGCACGATGGTTTCGGCTTAACTCCACAATTTTATCTAAAAGTTCAGGGTTTTTTTTTATTGTGGTTTTCTCGTAATTTTCAAAGAGCTTTTCGTAATCTTTGTATGTGGCAAGGGCTTTTCTTTTTTCTCCTTCTATTCCAAGCTCAGGAATGTGAATATATTGAATCTCTGAGTTCTCAAGATAATTTTTAAGTCTATTTTTTGTAAAACTAAACTTCATACTGAAGGGATTCTTCCTAACGTCAATAAGAATATCTATGGAATTCTGAATTAAGATATTAAGGAAAAGGTCAATGTCTCTTCCTTCATATCCTATGGTGAAAAGACATGGTTCCTGTTTTCTCTCCTCTTGAGGGGGTAGAAGCTTACTTCTTATCGTATAAGCAGGGAATTTTCGATAGACATATGCCTTAATTTCTTTGTCAGAATTAAACTTCCCGACAACTCTGTTTATTTTTAGAGCTACCTTCTTGTCAATTCCCTTTAGAAATGCCTTACCATTTTCGGTTAGTTCAAGTTGCTTATCCTTCTCTATGATATAGCTTTCTTTTTGCAGCTTGGAAATATCGTTATAACAAACGATAGAGAAAGGTCCATAGTTATAAGGGAAAAAATTGTAGAATTTAATTAACTTATCAATTCGTTCTACGTGCACTAACAAAAAAAGACTCTTCACTACCATAAACTTAGAAGATAAGTCCCGTTCATGTAGTTTATATATAGTGTAAAGAAGAGCTCTTTGTTTGTGGTTTAAATTTTTCATTAAATTACCATCTATTGATTGCTTGTTTATGTTCAGAATATTTTCATTTGATTATTTTACATTCTTTTTGAATTAGCAAGTTTGTGTAAATTTTTACCAAATGACTTTTAATGTTTTATTTATTATGATTCTAGCAAAATTATAGATTACGATTACATTAAGCTTTAGGTCCAATAAGAATTCATTTAGTTAAAATGTCAATCAAAAATCGAACGAACTCGAAAAACCTGCGTTTTCCGGTCAACTTGTTGAGACAGAGGCTGAGATTGCAAGAAGAGAAGGCAGGGAATATGAGACGGCGGAGGTTTTGCTTGAGAGAATAAAAGCGGAAAAGAGGAAAATAGAAAATGTGAAAAGCAAGAAAAAATGACAATGTTATATCTTTTCGAATTTAATCTCTTTTCTTCTTTATTTTTCAGGAAAGGCCGCCTGCTGCGCAGCCGTTGAGTATCTCGGAGTCCAAGAATTCTATAATTTTCCGGTTCGCAAGCTCAAAATTAATTAGTTTGACATTTTTCTTCTGCTAAGATTTTAAGATAACGAAGATCCAGCCAGGATTTATGGTCATGCCATAATCGTTTAATATATTGAATGATCATTCAACATATTGAATGATAGACGAATTTAACAAATGTGTTGGTAGTGAACTACCACTGAGCTAAAGACTCAGTGGCTTCCTGTTTCATTCCCCTTTCTACTGAAAGCAAGTCAACAGGCTCTTCCCCGCGTTCCGCAGGTGTTGAATAGGTTTCAAACCCCTATTAGGTTTTGATCTATGAGAGCGAATTTCTTAATGTTGATAGCGGCGTTAATGTCCCTATCATGCTTTGTTTTACAATCTGGGCAAGTCCATTCTCTATCTTTCAATTGAAGCTCTTTATTGTGGTATCCACACACACTACAGAGCTTAGAAGAGGGTTCAAATTGTCCTATTCTCAGAACAGTTTTCCCAAACCATTGAGCCTTATATTCCAACTTTGTTACAAAACTACTCCATGCAGAATCACTTATAGCCTGTGCTAAATGATGATTCTTAACCATGCCTTTAACATTTAGAGTTTCCAGAGCTACAGCTTGGTTTTCGCTAACAAGTCTAAAAGAGAGTTTGTTCTGGAAGTCATTTCTCTGATTTGTTATTTTGTCATAGAGTACAGCAAGTCTTCGTTTAGCTTTTGCTCTGTTCTTAGAGCCTTTCTGTTTCCTTGATACTCTTTTCTGTAATACTTTGAGCCTTTTAAGAGAGTTTTTCAAGTACTTTGGATTCTCAACCGTTTCTCCTGTTGAAAGGACAGCAAAGTCTTTGATACCTACATCAATTCCTACTGTTGTTGATTCTGTGAAAGTTTCCTTTACTGGAAGTTCTTTTCCATCTTCAACAAGGATACTAATGTAGTAATCTCCTTTACAAGTCTTTGAAACGGTTGCTGTTTTCAACTCACCTTCAAAGTGTCTGTGCAGAACTGCTTTAATCTCTCCAATTTTAGGAAGCTTAACAGTGTTGTTTTCAAAATCAACACTATAGTGCTGAGGTACTGGGAAAGACTGTATAGGATTCTTTTTAGACTTAAATTTAGGGAATCCGTTCTTTTCTCTAAAGAATCTAGTGAAAGCGGACTCTACTTGTTTAGTCATTCCCTGTAATGATTGAGAGTTTACCTCACCTAACCATTCATTAGAGGTTTTTAAAGCTGGAATTAATTTGTTTAAGTCAAACCTAGAAATAGACTTTCCAGTTTGTTCATATGTTTTAATTTTCTGACTGAGTGCCCAGTTATAGACAAAGCGGCAGCTACCTATGTGCTGATTAAGTTTACCAGCTTGGGCTTCTGTCGGATATAGTCTAAACTTGAACGCTTTCATCATACATGGTATTATATGCTTTACCAACATATATAGTTTTTGGTAAATATGGAGTATGAGCACAAGAATCACAGTAAGTTTTTGCTTATGTACCATGTTATTTTTGTTTGCAAGTACAGGAAAAAGATATTAGAACCACTTAACGCAGAACTTAAACAGACTATTCACGATATTGAAAAAGAGTCTGACTTTGAAATACTGGAAATGGAAACTGACAAAGATCATATCCACATGTTAATTAAGAGTGAGCCTAAAGTTTCAGTTGTATCTATAGTTAGAAAACTGAAACAAGAGACTACAAATAGGTTATGGAAAAGTCAAGGCAACTATCTTAAAAGATATTATTGGGGAGAAAAGACTTTGTGGAGTGATGGGTATTTTGCCTCAACTATAGGAAATGTTAGTAAGGAAATAGCTGAGGCATACATCAGGAACCAAGGTTAAGTTGACGCTTACATCCACTAGGCTAAAGACCTAGTGGTTTTACGCTTCTTCCTATAAAATCCTGGGATGGTTTCTTTCCCACCCTACCAGTTCCATAAACATTAATGAGCTTTCCCGTGAGCTTGAGGTTTCACCCGGCAGCGTCAAGAGGTTCACAGATTTGTTTTACAGAGAACAACTTGTGGACATGGAAAAAATCGGTACGGCGCATATGTTTACCCTTAACAATTCCAGCTATATAGCAAGGGAATTGAAAAAAACTTTTATGGTGCTGAAGCTGTGGGAAGGAAAGCTGGAAGAACTGGCTCCAAATGCGATTTCTCTTGCAGTGTACGGGAGCATAGCATCTGGAAGTTTTGATGAAAAAAGTGATATTGATGTTCTGGTAATTGGAACAGAGCAGGACGTTAATTATGCACTCGTTCCAGAAATTGAAACAAATGTCGGGCATGAGCTTCAAGTGACTGTTATCCCTTACTATGAATGGGAGAGTCGAAAGAAAAAAGATGATCCCTTTGTCCTTAGCGTACTCACCAAACACATTCTTTTCACGGGTGCGGAACTATGAACTGGAAGGAGTGCCAAGCCGAAAAACTGATTAAGCATGATTCCCGAGCTTGGGAAAGAATACCTGTATCGATATCAGCGGCAGAACGTTTTCTGCGCTCCGCACAAAAGAATTTGGAAATCGACGAGTATGAAATGGTGCAGCTAGCTGCATATAATAGTGCATTTCATAGTGCTAGAGCTTTACTTTTCTCAAAAGGCTATACAGAACGCAGCCACTCCTGTCTCAGTATCGCACTTAAACATCTGTATAAAGATGATCCTCTCCTACTAAAACTCGTAAACGTCTTCGATAAGATGCGCATCTCTCGTCACAACGTCCAGTACGGCGGAACTTTTGTTACTTTCGAAGAAGCCGTATTTTCTATAAATTTTGCGAAAGAAATGTATGATACCGTCTCTAAGATTCTGCGATCATATTGATGACTTTTTTGGCACTTGCATGCACTTTGCTTTCTCTGTCAATCCAAAAACTAAACAACAAGAGAAAAAACAGAAAAACTGAGGCAGTCCATTCTTGCAATGGTTTTTTCCGGTCAACTTGTTGAGACAGAGGCTAAAATTGCAAGAAGGGAAGAATAGAAACTAAATATACGTTAAAAAGCTAAAGAGATAATCTCGAAGCATATAAACCTAGGTGCGTACAGCCCATTTACAAGCTTTATTAGCTCCTCGTACTGTCGCACTCTTTTACAAACCGTATTAATGCATGGTCTATGTTATTACAGTTGACAAAGAGAGGTTTGTCCGTAACCGTAATTGTAAGGTTCGACTATCCATCCCACTCGAATTCTGCAGTAAAACCCTGTCCCGAAAGCTCTCCCTCATTCCCAGGCGGGACTGTTATTCCGGCGTCCTGAAGTCTCTCCTTCATGCACTCAAATCTGTCAGGTGTGACATTAACGAGTTTAATAGGCATGCACCCGCTCCCTCCTAACTGCACCTGAGCAAATCCCGCAGAGAAAACCAGAAACAGGACTAGCAGAAAAAATACCAGTTTGATTTTCACTTTTTACCCCCTTTCCGAATTCAGCTATTTTATTCGACTATTTATTCGGTTATTTACTTGGCTACTTATTCGACTACTTATTCGGCTATTTGATTCAGCTAATGCATCGATATAATAAAGTAAAATAATCAATGCAAATAAACGATATCAAAATTAATTTTTGTAGGATTAATAATAGATTAATTATATATTTAAGCGCTCTTAATTATCGAATTTCTATTGTATATGAATATTCTGGTTTTCAGGAGCGACAGGAATTTTATACATCTAAAGTTTTTGAATCATCTTTCCTACGCTTCTGGTTTGCTGAAGTTAATTATATAATTCTATCAGAGCATCATGAGTTAAAAAAGAGTAAGAAAGAGTAAGAAAGTAAAGAATAGGGAGTCAGGAGCCCATAACTTCGTCATTTTCCAGCTCATCAAGGTATGGAGCAAGCGAGGATAAGGCTTCAGCTTTTTGATATTCAGATTTAATTCCTGACGCCATATCAAAGGCTTTTTTAAGAATTTCTTTTCTCTGTGGTTCATCCAGATATGGAAGAATGTATGAGAGGGCCTCAGGCCTCATGTCTTTATCCTTAAGAGTGAAAGCCAGCTCAAGCGCCTGCTCTATAACTTCCTGTTTTCTCTGTTCACTCAGGTATATAATAAGAGATGAGAGAGCCTGTACCCTTTGATATCTGGAGTGAATCACTGTTACCAGTTCAAGAGCTTTCTCAATAAGTTTTTCATTCCTTGATACGTAGAGATGAGGAAGAAGCGAGGAAAGAATCTGGAATTTTATATCCCCATACTTAAGGAAGTAGGCAAAGCCAAAGATTTTTTCAATAAGCTCTTCTTTGCCCTGACCTCTCAGGTGGGGGAGAAGTGAAGAAAGAACAAGGGCTCTTTCATCCTCGTCATGAATATGGGAGGCGGATTCAAGGGCTTTCCTGATAAGTTCGGCTTTCTCTGGTCCGATAAGATATGGAATAACCAGGGAGAGAGCCTGTGATCTCAGGTCCCCGTACTGGATCCTAGAAGCAAAATCAAGGGCCTTTTCCAATACCTCTTGTTTTTCCGGCTTCTCCAGATAAGAAATCTGCAACAAAAGGGTCTTTGTCTTCTCGTACTCATTTTGGAGTTCAGCCTCGGCTTTCACAACGCCTGTGTTTCCAAAATAAATTTTTGCAAGATTATTCTTTGCGGCGTAAGCTCTTGCAAAGTCCGTTTTTTCGATTTGTTTAATTTCTGCGATTTGCTCAATTCTCAGGGCACTTGCACTTTTTTTACCTGTAATGCCCGAACCAGCAAGCTTTTCGATATCAGGCATTTCAGACCGCTCCGGACCCTCAGAAATGCCCTTTCTTGCTGCAAATCCTTCAAGCAGTCTGTTAAACTCCTCAAACACTCTAAGTCTATCAATGAGGGTTTGTCTCGAGATCTGTTTTGATTCCTGTTTTGAATTCTGATCTGTAGCCCTGGCCAGATTATATTCGGTCACCAGCCTCTGTATGGATTTATCTTCCATAAAAGACGAAATTTCTTCAGTTAAATCAGGGTTTTCTTCAAGCAATTTTAAAATCTCCTGAGTCAGAACTTGCCTTACCTCCATATCAGAAGGTGCAACAATCATATCTTTTGCGGCTTCTTTCAACCCAACGCACCCTGTCGAACATAGTTTTCCCCATAATTTTCTCTTAATCTCCCAGACTTCAGGTCCCACCTGTTTGCTGGCTTCCTCAATCGCTTTTTTGGACCCTACGACCAGATAGGGGATAACAGGTTCAATAAAATCTGTTACTCTTTGCGCCAGTTGTTTGGCTATTATATCCTGTTGCCGCATTATTTCAGCCTTCCATTTAACATAATATGTTAGTCTTATTTTCCCCTTCGGTCTCAATAAACTGGTAGAGGCAGGTGCAACACACCAAGTGTAACACCCTCAATGACTACATAATTCACAATTATATAAGTCCATATTCAAATAGTCCTATAAGTCTATATTCAAATAGTCCTATATTAGAAGAACATTTTTAAAAATTCCTCAGAAGAGAAAATAAGGTCAAGGTAGGATATTTCCATTCAGGACTCCGCTTTTGAGATGATAATATTCTTTTAACTATACTTCTGATTTTTTTAGTATACTAAGGAGCGCTTCTCGTTTCCTGGGCATTGTGTTTGCAGGTATCCCGAAAAAGAGATTATCCTGCCTCCTGCCTGAGAAATTTCTGATTCAAATATGATTTGCCCAGTTTTCTACTTAGTCTGACATTTCATCATTCTTTATTGCCAGTTGAAATCTGGAATCAATAATTATAAGAGGAAATCTGCCAGATTGAATTGTAAATAGGAGCTTGTAAACAGGACAGCGTTAGAGCAGAGGTCGGTGGCAATTCTTGAGTGAGCAGCCAGGGATACATAATAAAACTTACAGTCAGGTTTCGGATGAGAGAATAGAGGCCGCAAAGCAGTTGGGAATCTTTTTTGAGGCTTTTCCTGACAGGAGATTGGCTTTTGAAGATTTACTAAGGCTTTGTTCTGACAGGGACAGTGCAGTCAGGGAAGAAGCCATCAACTCCCTTGTAACCGTTTTTCCGAATGCCCCGGATAAGGAACTTGTGTGGAACAAGTTCGTTAATCTGACAGCTTATCCGGCAGAAAATGTAATGAGAGCTGCAGCCAATGCTCTGGTTAGCGTTTTTTCTCTCATGCCGGATAAAGCCATGGCATGGAGGGATCTTATCGGGCTGATAAGCTCCAGATCAAGCATGGAGGACGTAAATAACGAAATTGTCAATTCGCTTTACTATTTGATAAAAGAAATTCCTGATAAAAAGCAGGTATTGAGAGACCTGCTTGCAATGGGAACTTCAGAGTATTCTTATGTGCGGGAAAAGTCGGCTTCATTTTTGAGTCTTGTTTTCGCGGAACTGACAGATGAGGGAAAAAAAGAAGCCTGGAACGAGGTACTGGAACTGGCTACGGAGTCTGAGGATGAAAAAATCAGGAAACAGGCTGCGCGTGTTCTTGGAACTGTTTACACCCGGATGCCGGATGAGATGAAGGATGAAACCCTTGAGACTCTGCTGGAACTTGCAGTATCGGGAAATCCTGAGGTTCAGAGGGAAATCCTTCTGGCTCTACCTTCGGTTTTTTTTCACATCCTGGATAAGAAAAAAGCCTGGGACGATATCCTCAGGCTTACGAGAGACGAGGATGGGCATATCCGGAAGCAGGCGATAGATGCCCTGATTTTTATATTTCCTGATATGCCTGACAAGAGAAAGGTCTGGGAAGATTTCCTGAACCTGATAAGGGTCAGTGACAACCAGGTCAAGAGTGCGGCAGCTGATGCGCTTATATCCTTATTCCCGGGTATGGATAACAAAGGCTCACTCTGGATGGAACTCCTGGAATTCTCAGGGGATGAGGAGGAAGATATACGGAGCATAGCGGCCTGCATTCTCACAAAGGTTTTCCCATATCTCTCCTTAAGGAGCGAGGCATATTCCGAACTTGTACGCCTGGCTGAAACGAAGGAGAGTTCTGTGCTCCGAAAGGTTGTAGATACGCTTATTTCTGCTTATCCCGAACTATGTAATGAACGTGAGGCAAGGGAGTGGGAAGAGATAGGAAAATATGATTGGAGAGAGCTGGATAAACACCGGAGGAAGTGCAAGTCCGGAGAAGATTACAAATCCAAAGAAGACCGGGAGCTGGGAGAAGACGATTTCTTCGGAGATAAAGAAAAATCCGAAAAACAGGTTAAGCCCGAAAAAAGAGGTAAGACTGGAGAAGCCTATCAAACTGCATCAGAAAAGGGTACTTTTCTTCGAAAGGAAGCAACTAATTCCCTGAGTTCTGTCCTCTCCGGGGAAAATGAGGAAAACGGCAGACGACAGGTTAAAGAAAAGGGTCGTAACAAGCTTGCCTCCAAAATTGCCAGGACTGAGCCTGACAGCAGGGCATACATACTAAAGAAAGATATGGCTGACCTGTTTGCAGGGTCAGGCTCCATTCCGGACAGGGAAGAAATTATAAGTAAGCTCATATGCCTGAGTTCTGATCCGGATCCTCAGAGACAAAAAGTTGAAATAGAAGCTCTGCTTGCGGCTTATTCACGATATAACGGCAGAGCGCAGGATATCTGGGGCGAACTCCTTGAGTTGACCGGGGATGAGGACACAGGCACCAGAAGGGATGCTGCAGACCTGCTTACGAATATCTTTCCGGCAGTAGAGGATAAATCTGTAATTTTTTATGACCTTGTCAGGCTTACTGAAAGCCAGGATGCCCAGATCCGTAAAAGAGCAGCAGAACTTCTTGCTGCCGCTTTTGCTTACTCTGAAAATAAGCAGGCAGCCTGGAACGAACTTATCAAGCTCGTGTCCGTTGAAGACCGAGAAGTCAGGAAAGGGGCTGTTCTCGCTCTATCTTCAGGCTTTGCAGAGGTTCCAGATAAAGGAAAAGCCTGGATGGATCTGGTAAGGCTTTCTGATCATAGCGATAGTTTTGTGCAGAGGACGGCGGCACATGTGCTTGGATCTGCCTTTTTCCATGTACCGGACAAAACCCAGGCCTGGAGGGACTTGAAGACGCTTACTGACAAGCCGTACATTTATGTTCGAAGGTATGCTCTTCGTTCCCTTGGAAAAGCTTCCCTCTGGAGGTCATTGAGGGCGGAAAACGAGGCAACTTACATTTTTGGGTTAAAAGAAGCGGTCAATTACTTTAAAGAGGCATCCGAAGCTTCTATAGGCTTCCATATTCCTGAATTCTATTATCATTTCTATCAGGCTCTGTTATTCATCCTTTTCAGCGACAGACCTAGCATAGCAAGAATTGAGAGCGAGAAATACCTCTCAAAAATGGCTGAAGAAATCAGCAGTGAAGATAAAAAATTACTTGGAATTTTTGAACAGTTTGCAGAACTTCTCACACGTGCTGGAAAACTCAGCCCTGGCGACCTGTCCGGGCAAAAAAAGCTTCTTCAAAACTCTATTCAAACTTTTGATACATATTCAGCGCTTTTAGAGAATAAAGAAGAGGAAGTTATTTTTACTCAGAAAACTGCGAAAAAAGAAAAGCCTGTAAAAAAAGAATACTCAAACCTTGGAAAAGCCCTTCTGGAACGGGTTGAGCAAAAGAAGTCATCCTTAACAAAAGACCGCAAGAAAAAAAGGTTCTGATCTGGGAGGAGAGAATTGAAACGCTTGCAGACTCCTTACATGGCAATTTATATCCTATCCTGACATCCTTTTTTTATGTACGAGGCAGGAATCGAAGTAAGCGACACGGACTTTGAGTTTGCAAAACCTCCCCTCTCAAAAAAGTTCCTTCGCCTGGTATTCGAAAAATATCAACTCAATTCTATTACCTATTTCGGCGAGAATATGTTCTATATTGCAAGGCAAAACTCGGAGCCTTTCACACCTATGTATCCGGGTGCAAGATACCCTCAAGAAATCGAGCTCATATTAGATTAATGGCAAAGGAGAGAATCCGCAGATTAAGGTATGAAAATGGTATACTCTTTCGGTCCGAAATTCCGGAATTATACGATTCTAAGATAGAGTAAATCTCACTTAAAAAATAGAACGCAGAAAAGGGGAAATGGAATAAATGAATCTAGATAAAAAAGATATAGCTTAATTCAGGGGGAATACCTGATTGTTTTTTTCCTTTTGTTCGGGTTATTTATAGTTTTATTTCAATATAAACATTAAAAATTTTATCTTTATCATTATCTGGAGGGGTATTAAACGATACATCTATGGGAGTATGATTCTCGCAAACTTGATGGCTTAAGTCTGCCACAGATGATGGGAGAACTTGAAAGAATCGGAAATGAGGGCTGGGAACTGGTTTGGATAAAGGACAACATCGATGAGGAAGGGAAAGTAATCGGGATTTTCAAACGGCAAAAAAGTGAGGTAATCTCAGTATAAAGACTCTTTTTTATTTGCTATCTTTTTTATTTACTACCTTTTTACTCTCTTTTTTATTGCTTTTACAGTTTTCTGCTGATTTTTACTGCTCTTTACCGTTTTGATCTTCTAGTACTTAATATATATTCTGATATTTAATTATCTTTCAATATTCTTACTATCTTGAAAAACTACAGTGATACTTTGTCTAGAGAAAAGATTGCGTTCTCATCTGGAAATTTCTGGAAGTTCCGAACGGCACTTATCAGGTCTTGTTCAGGAAGAGGTGTGGCACTGGACTCACGGGTTGCGAGCTTTTTATCTTGTCTCTTCACTTTTCTAGTAATTTTTCGGAGTAGGCGTTGAAGTATTTCTTGTGGAATAGGTCTTGCTATGTGGTCTTGCGATGAGAACGCAAATTATACTATGTTCGCACCATATATAATATTTTTAACACATAATGTTATTTAAACTACTTTTTCTTAGTATAAGATTCTAATCTTTTTTCACCAACCTAACCTTATAGCATTGAACTACCTGAGAACCGCTGCCCGAGTCACCACCCGAGTCGCTGTTTTTTCTGAAAGTTTACGATAAAACCTTTTCTCAGAAGGTTTTCGCTCAAGCCTTTTTTGAGAAGGCTCGTGATCAAACTTTTTAGAAAAAGGTTCATACCAAGTTTTTTAAGGAGGCCTGTTAAAAGGCTTGCAGGATCCGGGCAAAAATAAGTAAAATTTCTGTCCAAAAATAAGCCCTCTTGAGCGAACAAAGTGAGCGAAAAGGGCAGCGTGCTCCCGAGGCGCAATTCGGGCGAGACGGATCTCGGGCAGCGCCTCGGGCGATGATTCGGGATTTGATCAAAAATCAGCATGACGGCGTGATCGACCGGCACAATGGTCGTGGTTAAACAGTTTATCCTGAGGATTCTAAAATCTCTTTTAAAATGAGGTAGCGTTCTCACCGAAATCCTGGGAGTTCCGAACGGTGTTCAAGAGACTCACTTCTCTCTAGCTGGGGAAGAGGTATTGAGGCATTTTAATTCATGGAATGTGAGTTTCTCTTTTTATCCCTTTACAGTGGAGTAATGTCCTGAAGTAGGTGTTATTTGCTAGTGGGGTATTAAAAAGATGAGAACGCAGATTATACTATGCACTTATTGTATATAATATTTTTAACAGTTAATATTATTTCATTTATTTTTTTTTGTATACCTTTCTAACCTCAGTTCATTGATCTAATGCTTATCTCATTGATCTAATGCTTATCTCATTGATCTAATAGTTATATTATTACACGAACTGTGCATCAAACCGAAGAAAAAAATCTCAACTATTAGACACTTAAAACTGGTTTCAGGGCAGCTCCAGAATATAACGTTACGGGGAATAGAATATTTGCATTTCGATATGTTAGAACGTGTAACATGTCAGGTGCAATATTTTCTGCAGTCGTTTGAGAGACCAAAGATCTCTTCTCTGTAGGTTGCTGGCATGGTACCAGCAAATCAATATGTATCTTTGACTTCCTTGATAGATCCTGGCACATATATTGATCTTATTCAAAGTCCAGTGTTGTATAGGACATCCAGTTTACGTAGATACCTAGGCTTGTGAAGAATATTCACTCTTGAATTATTCCATCTTTTAACCTTATTATCCTGTCTGCATAATCAGCATGCCATTCTTCATGGGTAACCATTACAATGGTCTGCCCCTGTTCCTTGTTGAATTTTTTAAAGAGGTCAAGGACTTCCTTTGAAGTCTGGGAGTCCAGGTTGGCACAGGGCTCGTCTGCAAAAAGGACTCTTGGGGAGTGGGCAAGAGCCCGAGCTATTGAAACTCTTTGTTGCTGGCCTCCACTCATTTTGGAGGGAAGCTGCTGCAGGCGGTCTCCAAGTCCAACTGCGGTAAGAATTTCTGCGGCTGTGGTTTCGCATTCGGCTTTGCTCTTTCCCTGCATCATGAGGGAGATATAGACATTTTCCGAAGCATTGAGTTCGGGAAGAAGGGCATAGTCCTGAAAGACATAACCCAGGTTACGAAGCCGGAATTTGCCTTTCTCACTGTCGGACATGCGTGAGGTATCCGTGCCTTCTATAATGACTTTTCCCGAGTTTGGAGTATCAAGCAAACCAAGCTGGTTTAAAAGGGTTGTCTTCCCTGAGCCGCTAGGGCCCATGATTGCAATAAAATCTCCATGTGCAATTCTTACATTTACGCCGCGAAGGGCACGAACCTGTACCTCTCCCATCCTGAAGGTGCGCACTATATCGATGCCCTCAATGATCGGAACCTGTGCAGGTAGGTTAAGGTTCTGGGTTATGGTCTTACCCTCGTTTTCTTTTTCAGGCACAATTCCGGCTTTTGTCAGAGATTCCATTTTTTCACCTCAGTTTCACTTTTCCCAGATAAGTTCCAGGAGATTTTTATTTGCCAGTCTATATGCAGGGATTACAGAACCCACCACTGAAGCCAAGAAAAGTAGTATAGCGCGATTTAAGGCTTCAAGGCTATCCAGCTCCAAACTGATCGCTCCTGCCGGAACCTGTAGAGGATGGGAAACCGTGTACGGGACGATTCCGTAATTCATCAGTATGTAACCGAAAATCACACCCGCACCTGCATAAAGCATTGCCTGAAGGACAAAGGAACCTATTATTACGTTTTGCTCGATCCCTATCGCTTTCTGAACACCTATTTGTCTTTTTTTATTTACAATATTGACGTAGATAACTACAAAAATTATAACAAAAGCTATCAGTAGACCTATCAAGTTCATAATGTTCCTAACCATCCCCAGAGTGTCTTCTATCATGCCCAGTATACCGGCAAATTCCCTCCAGGTGCGGACATTTTCTCCTATCCCGAGAGAAAAGAGTTTCTCTCGGGTTACGGTCTCGTCCGTACCTGGGATAGTCCTGACAGCAATTTCCTGAGCCAGATCTTGGTTCTGTATGCCGAGCATTTCCTCCATGTCAGCTCTGGTTATATAGGCACCAGCATCGATCATAAAAAAGAGAGTGCTATAGATTCCCTTAACCCTGAACTCTTTAGTCCTACCCTGGATTGTGACCTCAACTCTGTCTCCGACTTCTACACCACCAAGGGAACGAGATTCCATCAGGCCTCCAAAGCCTCCTGAAACTTCCCTGCCCAGTATGATTTCGCCCCTATCCGGTTTGCTTAAGAACTCTCCACTTATCATAGCTCCTTCAAGACCCGTGACAAAGCTCTCTTCCGTCGGGTTTACGCCGTATACAGTAGCTCCCATTTCTTTTTCCTTGTAGCGGAAGGAGCCCGATGACTTCAGGCGAGCAGAAGTCCCTGTGACCTCAGGTAAACTTTCGATTTTTTTCTGTAGAGCGGAAGCGTCTTCAATATATCTTTGCTCTTCTCTGGGTTCGATTACAACGTCTCCGGTCTGGAAGTCTACAAGGAGCTTGTTGAATTGTGCCGTAACTCCTGCAAGTATGGTTGAAAAGAGCACAAGTTGCACAAAGATCAGGGTCAGGACAAAGACCGTAAAGATCGTAATCCCTTTATTGCCCCTGATTATGGAGCGGCTGGCAAGGAAGAAGGAAACTCTCGCTTTCTCGAGCATAACAGGCATCCTTTAGGGTTAATAATATTTTTCGGTTTTTTTAATCTCCGCATCTCAGATTTTGCCTTTCTTTTTCATATAAAAAACTATAGCTGCAAGAATGAGGACTGCTCCGAGCACAAGCGGAATAATGCTTCCCTTCTGTCTTTCCACACTGAATGTAAGGTCCTCGCTAAGTTGATGTTTACCGAAGTCATCCTCATACTCAACCAGCAGCGTCACTTCCTGCTCACCTGCTTTTTCAGGGGTAAAGGTAAAAACTGCAGGAGCATCGTCATCCTTATCCAGGCGTCCAAGGAAGGCGGTAGTACTTCCCGAACCCTCAAGCCCCTCAAGCCTGGCTTTAACCGAACGGGCTTCCCCTTTTCCAACATTCTCAAGCCTGATAGTCATGGATACCTGTTGTCCTCTCACAGGCATTCCAGGATCGAATTTCAGGCTTGAAACATCGATTTTCGCCCGGTTAAGCACATTAATCCCGATCTCCTGGACCTTGTCTATCTGGAAGGTGTCGGTGTTATTCGAGGCTGTTATCCGCAGTGGAATCCTGTAGGGCTGCACATCGGCATTACTGCCGAGCAAAAGTTTGAACGACAGGTTTCCGGAGCTGCCTGCACTAAGGTTCTCAAAAAAACGGACATTATCTTCCAGCGGGATCAAAGGCGAGGAGCTGTTAAGGTTAAGTATTACCCTGACATTTTTCGCGTCCCCATTTCCTGCATTCTTAACGGCTGTCCTGAGGTAAAACTCCTGTCCCGGAACTATGGCTCCCGAAGAGTAATTATTTCCGTTTGCAGGAAAGATTTCAGTGCCTGTAAGCACAAGGTCAGGATTTCCTTCCACTCGAATCGGGATTCTTCTCGAAAAACTTGTCCCGCCCTTGTCCTTGACAGTAAATTCTAGCTGATAGATCCCGGATTCAGTCTCAGGATCCGCTCTGAAATAGAAGTTAAGTTCGACTTTGGAACGCTGCCGTATCTGTTGAATCTGGAAGGTTCGCTCCATGTTAGTCCCGGAGCCGTACACTTCTGATGTACTGTACTTAAAAACGAAAGGAGAAATTTCCTCAATCCCTATAATTACGTCCTCTGCAGGCTCATCTCCGATATTATGTATATTGACCCTTATAAGCAGGTCTTCGCCTGGCCTGGCAGGATTGGGAGTGATTTCCGAGATCTCAATTACAAGCTGCGTGCTTCCGGACACTACAATTGCAAATACCGGGCCTGTCAGAAAGACAGATACCATTAACACGGCAACTGCAAAACGAAGAGCTGACGCCTGTGCTCTATTTACAGGCATTTTATACACCGATTTTCTATCTTTCAGCTTTTCACTATCTGAAGATCCTCTTTTTGCCGACACTCGATCTATCAGTTTATGCTTCTTTTTCTCGGGGCAGGAACTTTTTTCTGAATAGGAGAGCTTCATAGGTAACAGTCCTAATACCTGGTTTATAATGTTTGCACTTTATTTGCAACCTCTGACATGTTGTATTTTTCTATCACAAGCCTTTTCAAAAAAGGCTTGAGCGAAAACGGCATAAGCATCGAATTTGAGAACCTTATCTCCCAAACCCTATCCAGCGTGATATACGCAAATTTTTTAAGAAAAAGTTTAATCACAAGCCTTTTGAAAAAAGGCTTGAGCGAAAACCCCGAGCAACAGCGTGGTCAAGCGGTACAACGCTTGGTGATAAACACAAACTTTTTAAGAAAAAGTTTGATCACAAGCCTTTTGAAAAAAGGCTTGAGCGAAAACAGCTGGTAGGCGCGGTCGGCGTGATAAACCGGCGCAACGGTTTCGGCTCAACGATCGCGGTGCAACAATTTATTTCGATACCTTAGGCGTTTTTGAGGTTTCAACCTCCAGCTTCTTAAAATACTGCCTGGTTTCAGAGGCAATTACTCTCCGCAGAGCCAGGAGGGCAATGAGGTTTGGAATTGCCATGAGACCGTTTACGATGTCTGCAAGCACCCAGATGACATCGAGAGCCAGGAAAGCGCCTGAGGCAACAATAAGGATATAAACTAGCTTGTAAGGGAGAATTCCTTTTACCCCGAAGAGAAATTCCGTACAGAGCTCACCATAGTAATTCCATCCCAGAATAGTTGTAAAGGCAAAGCAAATTAACCCGATTGTTACGATATAGCTTCCGGTTTCTGAGAGTACAGTAGAAAAAGCGTAGCTTGTCATATAGGCACCTGCAAGTTCGCCTGTCCAGGAATCCGTTATAATCAGTACTGTTCCGGTCATGAGGCAGATGATAAAGGTATCAAAGAAGGTTCCTGTCATGGAAATAAGGCCCTGTCTGGCTGGCTCTTTTACCTTCGCAGCCGCGGCAGCTATGGGGGCACTTCCAAGCCCTGACTCGTTTGAAAAAATCCCACGAGCAATTCCCATTCTTACTGCAAGCATCACCCCTACCCTAAGGAAGCCGCCCTACGCAGCCGTTCCTGTAAATGCGGAGCTTATTATCAGGGTAAGAGTTTCAGGAAGTTTTTCAAGGTTTAACCCTATAATTAACATGCAGCCCAGTACATAGCCTGCTGCCATGAAAGGCACTAAAAACTGGGCTACGGCTGCAATTCTCCTGATCCCGCCAAGCGTGACAAATGCTGCAAGCAGGCTTATTACAGCCGCACTAAGGACTTCAGGAATATCAAAGGCAATCCTTGCTGAATCGACTATGGCATTTACCTGCGGAAAAGTACCTATCCCGAAAAGAGCTACACTTACTCCAAAGAAAGCAAAGGCGGTTGCAAGAACACGGCTATACTTTTTTTCTTCCAGCCCGTCTCTGATATAATATATGGGTCCTCCTGACATCTGTCCGTTTGCATCCACAGTCCTGTATTTGACTGCAAGCAGGGATTCGGAATACATGGTTGCCATTCCGAAAAAAGCTGCAAGAAGCATCCAGAAAAGAGCTCCTGGACCCCCGGTTTTTATTGCAGTTGCAACCCCGACTATATTCCCAGTTCCTATTGTTGCGGACAGTGCAGTGCTGAGCGCCGCAAAGCTGGAAACATCCCCCTGTACTTCAATTTCAGATTTTCTTGAATTTAACACATATTTGAGTGCAAGGGGAAGCCTGAACACCTGGATCATTCCGAGTTTCCATGTCAGGAAAATCCCGGTCCCCACAAGCAAAATCAGAAGTGGTGGTCCCCAGATAAACTGGTCTATCGCTGTAAGAATATCAAGTATGTCAATACCTGCCAGTTCCATAAAGCTAGCCCCATAAGCAAGGAAATGGTTTTAGAAAAAAATAGCTTTGGTTCAGTATTGTCCAGGGATGATCTTAAACATTGATGTCCGTAATTCAGAATTTGAAAAGCAGGCTTACGGAGTTAAATAATTCGAAACATGTCCATTTAATAAGCTTCCCATATGAAGTCTACTGGTCTTACTTTCTCTTAATTTATTATCTCGCCTTCCAAGAAAAAGATTATTGGAAAAAACAACTGTTTACGGCATTCGTTCCTCACAATGTCCTGAGAATGTTGTCTAATTGCCAGAGGATGAACATTTCTTTAACTTTCACATGGCAGGAAACTCATTTCTTTGATTAGCGCATAAATATATTTGGAACATTAGTGTACCATTGATGGTATCAAACATGCGATTAGGAAATTGAATTTTATAAGGAACATCCTGACCTTAGCCAGGGGTTTATAAATTTAACATGAAAGTTTAAATGTGTTGCCGCACTTTTACATTACAGTAAATAATTTTAAAAGGGGATTTTCTGGGAGATGTTTGAGAAAGAAAGCAAATACATCCGCTGGTTTGAAGAGACCACGATTGATGACATCCCACTTGTGGGCGGGAAGAATGCTTCGCTTGGAGAGATGTACAGGGAGCTTACCAAGAAGGGGGTGAGGATTCCAAACGGGTTTTCAGTTACTGCTGATGCTTACTGGCATACACTTGAAGCCGGAGGTATTCTGGATAAACTTAAAAGGACAATGGAAGGGCTCGATACCTCGAACATTGCAGACCTTGCAAGAAGGGGAAAAGCTGCAAGAGACCTAATTCTTGGAGCTAGAATCCCGGATGACCTCTGGGAGGAAATTAAAGCCGCTTACGACCGCCTCTGTGAGCAATACGGGGAAAATACGGATGTAGCAGTGAGGAGTTCGGCGACGGCTGAAGATCTTCCCACAGCTTCTTTTGCAGGTCAGCAGGAGACTTATCTGAATATCCGGGGCTATCCCGGGCTTCGTGACGCCTGTATCCGCTGTTTTGCTTCACTCTTTACGGATAGGGCTATTTCCTACCGTGTAACCAACAAGTTTGACCATTTTAAAGTAGCTCTCTCCATAGGAATTATGAAGATGGTCAGGTCGGACCTGGCTTCCAGCGGGGTTATCTTTACCCTTGACACGGAGACCGGTTTCAGGGACGTGGTTTTCATCACAGGTGCATATGGGCTCGGGGAAAATATCGTTCAGGGGCAGGTTAACCCTGATGAGTTCTATGTCTTCAAACCGACATTCAGGAAAGGATACAGACCGATTATCCAGAAAAAAGTAGGGAGCAAGGAAATCAAGATGATCTATGGCCAGGGTGGCTCCAAAATACTTACCCGCAACGTTGAGGTTCCCGATGCTGACAGGCTGCGATTCTGTATTAATGACGACGAAGTGCTCAAACTTGCCGAGTATGCGATAGCCATAGAAGATTATTACTCTGAGAAGTTTGGGGAACCCAGGCCCATGGATATTGAATGGGCAAAAGATGGTATAACAGGGGAACTCTTTGTAGTACAGGCAAGGCCGGAAACGGTCCAGTCCCAGCGGAGCAAAGATGTCCTTGAGACCTATGTACTTGAAAAAAGATCAGAAGTCCTTGTGATTGGCAGGAGCGTAGGCGACAAGATTGCATCTGGAAAAGCGCATGTAATTCCGGATATCTCAGACCTGCCTTCTTTTAAACCCGGGGAAATCCTGGTTGCGGATACCACAACTCCGGATTGGGAGCCTGTAATGAAAACCGCGGCTGCTATTGTTACAAACAAAGGAGGAAGAACCTGCCACGCAGCTATTGTCAGTCGAGAACTCGGAATTCCTGCTGTTGTGGGAGCAGGCAATGCAACCGAAGTGCTTGAGACAGGTAGGGAGATCACGGTGAGCTGTGCCGAAGGTGAAGATGGGCTTGTATATGACGGTATTCTTCCTTTCCATAAAGACACCCTGAGCCTGAAAGACATAAAACGCCCGAAAACCAAGATTATGATGAATCTGGGAAATCCGGAAGAGGCTTTTGGTTTTTCCATGATCCCAAACGACGGAATAGGGCTTGCGAGGCTGGAATTCATCATTACAAGCTATATAAAAATCCATCCTATGGCGCTTGTGCACCCTGAGAAGATCAAAGACCCTAAAGTCCTTCAGGAAATTGAACAGCTTACTCAGGGCTACAGGAAAGAAGATTACTTTGTCGAACAGCTTGCTCAGGGAGTCGGGACTATTGCTGCGGCTTTCTATCCGAAGCCTGTTGTAGTCCGTATGAGCGATTTCAAGACCAATGAATATGCAAGCCTTATAGGGGGTAGTTATTTCGAAATGGAGGAAAGCAATCCCATGATAGGGTTCAGGGGAGCTTCCCGCTACTTCGATGAACGCTACAGGGAGGGATATGCCCTTGAGTGCAGAGCTATGAAAAAAGTCAGGGATGAAATGGGGCTTACAAATCTTATTCTTATGATTCCCTTCTGCAGGACGGTCGAAGAGGCACGGAAGGTTATTGCCGAAATGGAGAAAAATGGGCTCAGAAGAGGAGAAAACGGACTTCAGGTCTATGTTATGTGCGAGATTCCGAACAATGTTCTCCTTATCGATGAATTTAGTGAGTTCTTCGATGGCATTTCCATAGGCTCAAATGACCTGACCCAGCTGACCCTCGGAGTTGACAGAGATTCCGAACTCCTTGCCGCAGAATTTGATGAGCGAGACCCAGGGGTTATGAAAATAATGGCAATGGCTGTGCAGGGAGCAAAACGGAACGGAAGGCACAGCGGAATTTGCGGTCAGGCTCCGAGTGACTTTCCAGAAGTTGCAGAGTTTCTGGTGAAACAGGGAATAGATTCAATTTCACTCAATCCTGATTCGGTTATGAAGATCACCCTTAAAGTTCTGGAAACAGAAAAAGAACTGGGAAGGTAATGAAATGAAGGAAAAACAAGGCTAGTACAGTTGAAAAATGTCCAAATAATAATTTGAGGGAATTTTAATTAATAACTTTTACTGGGAGCGATTTTGAATGTCTATCTTAATACATTGTCCGGAGTGCCACTCCAAGCTTGAGAATAATCTTTTCAAGGAATTTCAGTACTGTCAGGTTTGTGGGTACTGGACAAAAAAGGAAACTGTGAGGCTTGAGCCACTTATTATTATGGAGTGAGACTGAGATGTTTGAATCTTCTGTAGAATGTACCCGGTGCAGCACACCTCTTAAAAAGCAGGTAATTGGTTCAAATATATTTTATTATTGCAGGAAATGCGGGTGTACTTCTTCGGCTGCATTTGCAAGTGTGTCTTCTCAATGTACAGCCTAGCCTATCAAATAATTAATTTTGAAAATCTGCATCCTGAAATAACTGTTTTAGAATCAGAGACTTTCAGCAAAACCAGTCCTCATAAACTCTAGTCGATTAACCAGTTTATGACCTGCTGGTTTTGCTTTAAATCTTTTGCGTTCGGCTCTGGCTTCCATGCATATTATCTTGCTGTACTTCTTGATTTTTGTCCCCATAATATTTTTCAATCCTTCTTACTTTTCTCTGTCTTCTGAAAATGGTTCTGGCACTATCCGGAAGAAAAAGGTATGTTATTCAAGATTTTACCTGTTTTTCCAGATCCTGAAAACAAATTATATTTAATAAGATATAATGAATCAAAATGCAGAATTATTCGAATTTGGATAAAAACAGTGCTGCTTTATTAACCGTCATTATAATTATCGAGCTGTTAGCCCGCATGTATCATTAAATTGAAAACAGCTTTTATTGATAGCAGCTTTTGCCCGCAATTTCTGAGCCTGCTGGATTTCTATCTTTTAAACCTTAATCTCTATATCTCCCTGGGCTTGTTTAGAAGGGCACTTCTTACTCCATACTGATGATCATTATCATGAAGCCGAAATAGAGAAGGAGCATGACAACCCCCTCTAACCGTTTTACTTTCCAGCCCGTTCGGATAAATAAAAGGAACAGGGTGCTTATTATCAGCATAAAAGGTGCTATGTAAAAAGTGCCGATGTCTGTTGTCATTATAGGATGGACAAGCCCTGAGCAGCCTAGAATCAAAAGTATATTCGCAATATTTGATCCTATTACATTTCCAAGGGCAATTCCACCGTAATCGCTCCGCGCTGCCGAGACAGTTACCATAAGTTCTGGAATTGAAGTCCCAACCGCAACAAGGCTGATCCCTATAATCGTCTCCGGAACATCGAACAGCATAGCAAAGAAGATTGCCTCTTCGACAAAGTAATTTGCCCCAATTATGATTGCAGCTAAGCTTGCAATCAGCTTGAAGAATTCTGCTAAAAGGCTAGTTTCTTGAAGATGTTCTTCTGTAACATCGATGTCAACATCTTCATATTCCTCGGTTACGGATTCGGTCTCTGATTCGGTTATAGCTCTCTTTTCGGTTCCGTTTTTCCTTTCAGTTTTTTTTCCTGCTCCCTGCTTTTCTTCTCGGTATCTCCGGGCCTGAAGGTTAATTCTTGATATTAGATCAAAAATATATTCGAATTTGATTATATAAATCATAAAATCTTTAAAATATATATCTCCTTCGTGCTTTTTCACTTTTTCAAACAGGAACAAAAGATAGATGAGGTATAATAAAATAAAAATTAAGGCTTCTAACCTCGAAATTTTAAAGTCAAGCATAAAAAGGAAAAGAAGAAAAGAGGAAAATAGCATTATATAGCCGTCCCTTCTCAGCATGACTTCCTCAGTTCTGATATTTGTCAGGAGAGCAGCCATACCTGCAATCAGCCCTATATTTGCGATGTTTGACCCAAGTATATTGCCCATGACTATTCCGCTTGCCTGCTGAAAAGATGCCGCAAGGGAAGATGCAAGTTCGGGCACTGATGTGCCCACAGACACAAGAGTCAATCCTATTACGAATTCGGATACTCCGAACCTTCTTGCAATTAGGGACGAAGTTAATACGAAAAGGTCTGCTCCTCTTACGAGCAATACTAGCCCGCCAAGAAATACAAGGATATTAATTACAGGCACATTGAAGTGTGAGCCCGAGATTTATTTAAATATATCTTAAAGCATAAAGTTAGTATGAGCAGTATTTAATAATCTGAAAATGTATTCAAGAAAGATACAAAGAATATCAACATTGTCTCACTTAGCACTGTACGTAGATCGATTTATTAGCAAAATCAGTCAATTAATAAATCTAGTTATTAATAATTAATAATCCAGTTATTTAATAAATTCAGTTAATTAATAATTAATTAATAACCCAGTTATTTAACAAACCCAGTTACTTAATATTCATTTTCAAATAATCAGTTCATTAACAAATCTGTTTCATCACTGAAACTTGCGATATCGTGGAGAACCAGAAAGTTGAGAATTAACCTTTAAGAAAGTGCGGAAAATTTGCCAGAGCAGAAAAACAGGTCACACAGGGAAAAGCTTCAAGCGAGTCTCAATCCCATCTCATAACATTTTTCATTCTGGCCGCATATGTTTTCTACCTGTTTAATTATGCGAAAGCCAGTTTTTTCGTATAACTTTATAGCAGGAAGGTTATTTACGTTGACATATAAGTGAATGAAGGTTATTCCGTTCACCTTCATTTCTTCAATGCTGCCCTTTAATAATCTCTCAGCAAAACCTTTGCCTCTAAAATTTTTATCCGTTGCAATTGAGGATATTACTGATTGTTTCTCAAAGCCTTTGAGAGAGAGTACAGGTTTCAGGTAGTAAACACAGTAACCCACAATTTTATCCTTATCCTTGATGACGTAAAAAATATTTCTTGATTTTTTAGAATATTTTATCAGTTTTTCCTCGTTCCCGTTTTCAAATCCGTCAACCTGGATTCTAAGAACTTCAGGAAGCATGGAGTCCTCAATTGGCACAATGTCTTCTTTTTCTATCAGTTTCCATTGTTTTACCAGAAGACTGCCAGCGGTATCTTGCAGTAGCCTCTTAAAACTCATTAAGTATATAGCTGATCGAGTGTGAATTTTTGTAAGACCCATAGGATCACCTTAGAATAAAAAGCTGGTGAAATTAGCTTTAAAAAATTTTTAATTAGGAGCTATTAAAATTATTACCTTTGAGGCAACAGAAGTTTCCAATAGCCAGGCAATTAAACATATATAGATAATTCAATCTTTATTAAATATATCTTTTAACAAAATTTTCCCAAATATCGTAATGAAAGAGAGAAAATCCAGGTAAAAAGTGTTATATCAGGTAAAAAAACATTTGAATAAAATCAGTTTTCCATAACTACTTATTTATCTAAAAGTTGGTATCAAGAAGTTTTAGGAATATTGCGGAAGCGATGAAGATCAGGGAATGATGAAGATGAGAGAGTTATGAAGATCAGGGAATGACAGAGAGCCTGAGATTAAAGAATTTTCAATTCCATCTCATAACATGTCTCTTTCAGGCCGCATATATCTTTTATTTCATTAGTCGTCTTGAAGCCTATTTTTTCGTATAACTTTATTGCAGGAAGATTTTTTGTGTTTACATATAAAAGAATTGAGGTTATTCCATTTACCCCCATTTCTCTGGCACTTTCTCTTAAGAGTTTTTCACCATAACCTTTTCTTCTAAAATCCTTATCAATTGAAATTGAGTAAATTACCGACTTTTTCTTAAAGCCCTTTAGAGACAGGACAGGCTTTATATAATATATGCAGTAACCTACAACTCTGTCCTGGTTTATTGCCACGTAAAAGATTTTTCTCAGTCGTTTCGAGTATCGCCTGATGCCGTTACGGCTTTTAGTTTCAAAACCTTCTGCTTGAATTCGGATAATCTCAGGAAGCATGGAATCCTCTATAGATACAACATTTTCTTTTTCTACCTGTCTCCATTTCCTTATGCATAAAGTGGCAATAATATCCCGTACCAATCTCTCAAAACTAATCAAATACACATTTAACGTGAAATGAACTTTTGTCAGGCCCATGCAGATCACTTTTAGTCAAATTGACAATTAGCGAATCTATTTCTTGTTAATTCTTAAATTTCACATCACGTGAATTGAGTTACCCGCATACTGAACCGCAGTATATAAATTGTTTTCGATTCGGTGTTTTTCCGGACGTTCAAAGCTTTTAAAGTGGAATTTACAATTTTAAATTGAAAATAAAATATGCTTCGAACTATTTCAGGACTGGAAGGCTTTTAAGGCGTCTTTTCAATTTTTTCTTTAGGGACAGTCATTAGTCTGGAGTGCTTAACTCCTTTCAAACTCAAGATTTTTTCAGCCAGCGCTACAATTTTCTCCCCTTCGCCCTGCAAAATTATCACTTCAAAGCAGGAGTTTGGCTCAATATGGAAACGTACTGAGGAGTTTATCAGGTCTATGTTTTCATGCTGAATTTTTGCCAGATCGTTCGATACTCCTGTTTTTGAGCAATCGTATACAATCGAAATCGTTGCAACTCTTCTGCCCCTTATCTGCTACATCCACTCGTAGTGCTGGTTGTATGTCCTTATGGAATCCCTTATTCCTTCAGACCGAGATGAATAACCTCTCTTCAGAAGAGTTTTATCAAATTTGTCCAGAAGTTTCCCTGGCAGGGAAATTCCTATTCTCATGAGCTTCTTTTCCATATACCCTCTCCTGAAAACGAAAACTTTCTGTTAAGTATCCTCACAGTCCGGCTGATGAAATATAAAAGTATACTTAACGGGAAAAACAAATATTACATTCCCGAATAATTACATTCCCGAATTCCCCAAATTATACCCTGAATCATATTCTAATATTTTATTGTAATTTAGTGGCATAAATAGTAATCGAAAGACATATGGAATATAAGAAAGTGATTTAGACTTAGAAGTATATCAGACTTAAAACACAGTAATACGAATTTTTGTGCCCGAACTTTTGCTTTTGCCCGGGCAATTTGCAGGAGAGAGCATTCTGCAAAAGCTGGCGATCCCTATAAATATAATAAAAAGGTTTTATCTGTTCACTTCCAGAACCGTTGTTTATACAAAGTGAATTTTGTGGTCAATCGGCGCTGATTCAGATAAAGCTGTTCAAGAGCCTAATGTTTTCAGAACTGTTCTTATAATAGGCAGTAACCCCATGGATTCCCAAAAAGCTTATTAAAGGCAGAGTTCTATAGCGTGAAACACTTTATGCTGAATTTGGCTGACAGTGAATAGCTATCTTGCTTATCAATTTAGTTAATTTATGAAAGAGTTGAGAATTATGGCAATCCAGAAAGGCGACTTTATAAAGTTGAACTACACAGGTAAGTTCGAAGATGGCAGGGTTTTCGACACAACAGACGAAGATCTTGCAAAAAAGGAAGATATTTTTAACCCGCGTGGGCTTTACGGCGGAGACGTTGTTATTGTCGGAGCAGGTCATACTATTGAAGGTCTTGACGAGGATCTTGAAGGAAAGGAAGTCGGTTATAGTGGAACCATTGTAATCCCTCCGGAAAAAGCCTTTGGCCCGAGCAACCCCAAACTTGTAGAGACCATTTCCATTACAAAACTAAAAGACCGTAACGCCCACCCCGGCCTTGCAGTTGAGGTAGATGGCAGAAGAGGTATTGTCACCAGGGTTATAGGCCGCAGGGTAACTGTAGACTTTAACAGCCCTCTCGCAGGCAAAACCGTTACTTATGAATATACTATCGAAAAAGTTCTTGAGACCGACATTGAGAAAATCCAAGGCCTGCTCGCCCTCTACACCGGCTTGAGGGATCTGGAAATCGAAACAGCTGATGGCGTCGCAAAAATCTACATCCCCACTGGCCTTACCTTCAACCAGCGCTGGCTCATGGCAAAGAACAGGGTCGCATCCGAACTCTTTAAGTACGCCGGCTTTAAGGAAGTCCAGTTCATTGAAAAGGTGACTGCTGAATCCGAAGCTGAAGTACCAGCCGAGCCCGGAGCTGAAACCGAAGCTGAACCTGAGCCCGAAGCTGAAACTGGCGGATCCTCAGAATCTGAAGCCTGATTTCACCTTAAATCTTCAAAAAAGCGAAGAGTTCTTCCTCTTCGCAAATTTTATATATCTTAATAGGGTTGTCTGTATACGCTTGCGGGAATCT
Source organism: Methanosarcina flavescens (assembly GCF_001304615.2). Taxonomy (NCBI): domain Archaea; kingdom Methanobacteriati; phylum Methanobacteriota; class Methanomicrobia; order Methanosarcinales; family Methanosarcinaceae; genus Methanosarcina; species Methanosarcina flavescens. The sequence goes on from NZ_CP032683.1 coordinate 365,306, forward strand.
CAAGATGATTTGATCATAACCCTACCAGGAGCTATAAAGATAATTCTATCAACCTGCTGAGGTAGCCAAGTGGACTACGGCGCCGGTCTTGAAAACCGGTAGCGCTTCGCGCTGCGGGAGTTCGAATCTCCCCCTCAGCGTCTCTTCTCATGCATTTCTCCAAAAGTTGCGTTCGTTCTTACTTTTACACTTGCGTTTTACGGGTTGCCGCATCAGTTACCCAGTTAATATTTTTCTCTTTCTTCCTCTCGCTGCAATTAAACTCCATGGTTCCACCACTCCATGCTCTAAACATTGTCAGGCACGGCAAACTCCCTCAGATTAAAATACCCGGAGTACCTCGGAAAATACTGTAAAACAAAAAATGAAGTCTCTAAGTACTCTCTTTTACTCAGCTGCTTGCACGCAAGCCTTCCCAAAAAAAGCCTGACTGCAAACCTTTTCGTAAAAAGGCTTGAGCGAAAACTGCTGTATGGGCTTGGAGGGTTTTAAAGCTTCGATCTTCTTCCAGGCACTTTCGACCGGCTGCTTGCTAACTTGCCGGTGTCGGTTGTGGAGTCTGTAAGGGAGAAATCCCTGTGAGGGGCTTTTTTGTGTGAGAAGGACTTCTTCAGATTTAATTCCAGAATCTGGAAGTGATACGAGATCAACAGCAGGAGTGGTAAAGCTACAAATATTACGATGGCATCATGCAAGAATGGATTGCTTATAAAGTTTGTAGCCGAATTCCAGAGTGCCAGGAAAGGTCTGTGGAAGAGGTAAATGCAATATGAAGCTGTAGCGATATACGTAAGGGCAGAGCTCCAGGAATTTGATAATTTATCATCAATGAATTTCATTGCAAACCCGTACTCCAGAATACAGAAAGTAATTATAAAAACATTAAGAAGTACAGAGTCGATGATAAATTTCAAGGTAACGTACCCCAGGCCCAGAGAGTTCGCAACGCTTTCCAACATCGATACAACTGTAGAAGAACCAATAGTGCCGCTGCCTGCTGACGTAATGGTTAACGAAACCTTGGGGTCAAGAAGTAGGGCTGTTCTTGAGCCCAGAACAATAATCAGTACGAATATAATAGGAAGGGCTGCCAGGAATATCTTGACAAAGGGAATCCTCAAGATAAATGTCATTGACTTTTCAAACAGACTCTCTTTACAGGTAAGGATTCCAAATATAAATACAGGGAAAAACATAAAAAAACGGTGTTCAATAATGTTAAAACTCCTTGAGATTAATAAAAACCCTAGGAATACTAGAGAAGAATAAAGTAACAGCTGCTTTGAATCTTTTGAAAGCATTATTATCAATGGATAAACCGCATAAAAGACAATAATCAGACCTATAAAGTACAGTGTCAGCATAGGAGATGCATAAGCAGGAGCAAGGAAAATCTGCAGTCCCAGTATATGCACTATTACGTTATGAAAAGTAAACACATGCTCAGCATTAGGGTATACAAAGCCTGAGTTTAACTTCGGGGCAAATATAAAGAATACAAGTGTAAAAGCGGCAATAGCAGCCCAGTAAAGAGGGAAAATCCTCAGAAGTCTTTTCCTGTAGAAAGACAATATATTCTGGAATGAATGTATTGAGTGATTATTAAAGTATAGCAAGTATCCACTCATGAATATAAAAAGTCCCAGACCCATGTTTGCGACATAAGGGTCAACCGCGTAAAGGGCTAACTTGCTGTAAGTAGAAGACAAAAAGTTACTTAAGTGAGCCGGAATGATCATTGCTATTGCTAAAGCCCTAAGAAAATCAAATGCTATTATTTTGTTTTTCATAATCTCAACTCTGTAAATTAAAGCTCAATAGTTGTGAGGTTCATACAGCGCCTGTTTACTGAAGAGTGAACTTATGATATAATTTTTATTTATAACCATAAATACTTTAAACAGATATTAATCGTTTTATATATAAACTCTATGATTTTTTATTTTGATTTCCATATAATAATCATCCAGGTGCCAGTATTGCATATTTATATTATTAAGCCTGCAAGTTCTTGTTCCCTTTGGAGAATTTATGTTTTATCCTGCCCCCTGTATACAGACCTCTTAGAAAGCACAGGATAAAAAGGATAATAAGCTCTTATTCCGAATATTCAGGGTTTTAAAGTTATACCTGACCTTGCAGAAGGTTGTCATATTATAAATGAGAGTACAAAGGCGAGATAAAAAAATAGTGAAAGTTTATTGAAATAACAGAAGATTATGTGAAATACTGGAGAACTTGCTGCAGAAACATTAATAAGAGTGAATTATTGCAGGTAACCAGGGTTATTGATTAACTCTGATAGGAAGCTTTTTCCATATTTAGAAGCTATTCTCATACTTACAATTTCAGTAGCCCCCTTCATGACCTTTTAGAAGAACCTTACTGCCTCCAGATCAAGCTCAAGGGACAAATAATAAAAAGTTCCAGATCAATATTTTCTGCACTTTCCTTTTATGAATATTACAGAAAGCCCAGGAAGTGCAAGTTTCGCTTGGATCAGTTCAGAGAGCCTGGTACTCGGAATATGGTATTCTATTCCATTCCTCGCTTCTTTATCATTCCCGGTCCTATCTGTCGTTTTTTCTGTCTCATATGTCATTTTCCCAGTTCTATCTATTACTTCCCCTGTCTTGTCCTGCACTCTTTCTTCATCTGTGTCGATATCAAAAAATGAAACATCAGGAGTTATTGCCTCAACCACTTTACTGAGATCAGGGACAGTTTGCCCACCGGTCATGGCTGCAACTTCGTTCTGGAGTACGAGCACAAGCAAATCGCAGCCTGTAGTCGCGGCATTTAGCAGCCCGAGAATGCCCGAATGTGCAAGGGCAAAATCCCCAATTATGGCTATGCCTTTTTTCCCAAAACCGCAGGCAACCGAGACTGCCGAGCCAAGGGCAAAGCTAACATCGATTGCAGCAAGGGGCTCGGGTGCACTTAGGACGGAACAGCCCATATCGCCTGCAACCCTCACGTCAAGCCTGCTAAGCAGGTGATAAAGGGGAAGATAGGGGCAGTCGTTGCAAATTAAAGTCCTGTCTCCGGCTTTAAGTACTGCAGAAATTGCAGGTTTTAAGATCTCTTCTCCTATATGCTCAAGGGCAAATTCGAGATCTTCAGACTTTACCTGCCCGTATGGAAGATGCCCTGTCTTTTTCCCGTAAACCTTGCCTGCGATCCGAATCTGTTCTTCTATAAAAGGTTCAGACTCTTCGACAACGAGTACCTTATCGTTGTTTTTCAAGAAAGCCTTAATTTTCTCAAGGGGGAGCGGGTTCACAAGGGTAAGGGATAGATGCGAGATCTCAGGACAGGAATCCTCAGCATGGGGCTTAATCTGTTTTTTGAGAATTTCTTCGACAGTCGAGGATGTAAAACCTGAGGAAATAATCCCTATCTTTTCATGCTCCCGACCTGATGCATGTCCTGTGTTTTCAGTTGCTTTTTCCTTTACCTTACTAAGGTCCGTATTTTCGGCTACTCTTCCCCTTACCTCATTTAGGTACGTGCCCTCAGCTTCCTTTTCTAGCAGTGGATAGGTTATGGAGTGAAAGAGCTGGTGTTTTTCTACCATCCGTTTTTTCCAGATTGTGCGGTCGAACTCAGGATGGAGAGTTGGAGCTTCTGGAAGGCGTTCTAATTTCCCTTTACTTTTTTCCAGGCCTGCAGTAACTCTGAGGATAACAGGTGTCCTGGTCTCTTCTGAAAGCTCGTAAGCCCGCCTTAGAGCCCTGTATGCCATATTAGGGTTAGCCGGGTCAAACACAGCTACCTCTGCTATCCGGCCGTACCAGCGGGAGTCCTGTTCATTCTGAGAACCTTTTGCGCCAGGGTCATCACCTGCAATTATAACAAGACCGGCTCCTATGGTGTGTGTAATCGAGGTTATAAGTGGATCTGAGAGGAGGTTCATCCCTACATGCTTTACAAGCACAAGTGCTCTTCTGCCCGAAACCGATGCTCCGAGAGCGATTTCCAGGGCAACTTTCTCATTTGTCAGCCACCTGGCGCTATAGTCCCTCGGTATCTCAGAAGCAGGTGACCTGGAAAACCGGGGCTTATCTTTAGAAACTTCGACAGGCTCCTTTTCCCCGGGCTTTCTCAAAAAAAGTTCCATAAGGGAGGTAATCGGGTACCCGGGAACACCTGTTATAAGGCTGACATCACTATCAAGGGCTGCAAGGTAAAGGGCTTCAAATCCGGTGCACTCTGATACTCCTTCTTCTTTTTTCAAACTGACCCCACACTGACGGAATTCAAAGAATATTGAATTCAACCTTTATAACGTAAGTTCTATAATTCAAAGTTTCATGTAGCTCAAAGCTTCATGTAATTCAAAGCTTCATGTAACTCTATTTTTATACTTTAAAATTTCGAATAATTAAGCTTTCATAATAAAACTCTTTATAAACTGAAATTCCTATAGCTTGCAATTCGATAGTTAATAATTCGATAATTTATAATTTCGATAAATTAAATTTAATATTTTAAGTCTCGGCTGAGGTTTCTATTTCAAGTTTCTTGTTTTGCTATTTACTGCTTCTTAAATGTCGTTTTAATCTTTTTCATGGTAAGGGGCTTGATCTGAGTACCGGAAATTATAGACTCTTCAGGTCTTGCGAACCAGGGGAGAGAAGCAAGCGCACCTATTACTCCGTTGCCATCAAGCAGGACTCCCACGCCGTTTTCTCTGGCACACTGCAAAGCCTCAGCTTTCGAAATCCTTTCAGTCCGACTGCGGTTGCTGTATTCATATAATCCTTTTGCATAGAAATCCGAAAGGACAACCATTCCGGTCTGGGATGAAGCACTGTACTTTTCAAGGGTTTTTTTGAAAGTGTTTACCAGCCTTGATTTAGCTTTCTCGTCCACGCAGCCGAATTCGAGCACTGTAGACATGCAATTCTGGGTTTTTTCCGGAACCGGAAAAAGCTGGACAAGCGCATGGGAAAGATAAACAGCTTCCAGACAGTCGAGTTCCTTTGCAATATTGTGAGTCAGGGTCCAGGTCGCTCCTACTTCTTTTGAGTCGGTGTCATCTATGCCTATAAGGACGCGGTCCCTGCGTGGAACAGTAATCGTTCCTCTTGCGCATCTCTCGCCTCCCGACTCAGAGATGTTATAACGAAGCACTCCGTCTGCAAATGCCCTGCAGCGGGTTGCGCCCACGCCTCCACCTCCTAGCCCAGCATAAGTGATTTCTACCTCATCTCCCTGCACAATCACGGATTCAATGCCCGCAGCTGCAACCGATGGTTTGAGTTCAAGCTTTGAGGATCCGGTTTTCATGAGATAACGGATCATATTTCCAGTCGAACGGACTTTCAGGACAAGAGGTGCTTTTGCATAATGATAAAGGGACCAGGCGGCCCCGCTGTAACAGTTAGAGTGCTCAATGATCTCCGCATATTCATTTGCTGCATCACAGATAGCGTAAATGCCCTTATAAGGTACAGTATAAGGATCATCCAGGGTTATTCCCTCAATCTCTCTGCTATCCAGTGTACAGGCGTTTATATGTTTTGTAATTCAGAAAACCTCCTTTTTAAAGGGGATAGGGACTGGGAGGAAAATTTGTTTAATCGAAAAGCCCATTTCTTATAAATATATATAGATATCGTAATTTTAGTAAGTCCGATAAAACGAAATTCAATAATACAGATTTGACAGGATGATAAACTGAAGGTAAAGCAATTGATTCTGGCATTTGTTACTATAGCCCCTGAGAACAGAAGTCTGCAGATCTCGATTTAATAAATTCGCTCACATTAAATGAGTTTTTCCCTGACAGTTAAATGGGTCAGGTTTAAATCTCCACTTTTGTCAATTTCTCAAATAAGGTTTGAGCAGGATTGCATTGCTGTCTGTTTTTCACAGGATTTCATTATACCAGCATTTTCAGAGTTTTCAACTGCCTTGACAGTCTCTATATTGATAGTCTCTATATTGATAGTCTCTATATTGATAGTCTCTATATTGAGAGTTCTTGTCTTTAAGCCATATTTTACCTTACAAAACCCTCATCTTTAAGGCTCACATATCTGCCGTCCCCAATAATAATATGGTCAAGCACGTCAATCCCAAGGAGTTTTCCTCCTTCTACTATTTTCTCGGTTACCATTATGTCTTCCCGGCTCGGGCTAGGGTCTCCTGAAGGATGATTATGAACCATAATTACCGATGCCGAGGATTCCATAAGGGCGGACTTGAAAACCTCACGCGGATGAACAATACTTGCATTCAGGCTGCCGATGGATACGACTTCTTCCTTCAGAACCTGGTTTTTTGTATCAAGGCAAAGCGTTATAAACTTTTCTTTTTTCTGCTCCCGCATTTTAGGGTACATCAGGGCATATACATCTTTTGGGGAACAAATTTTCCTTTTCGGCTCTTCCACAAAAGTCTCAAGCCGGAGGGCAAGCTCGAAAACTGCAGCTATCTGGGCAGCTTTTGCCTTCCCGACTCCATGAACCTGCGTAAGCCTTGAAACATTTGTAAGACTGAGCTGTTTAATATTATATTTCGAGAGTATTTGGTTGGCCAAGCTGACAGCATTTTCTTCCCTTGATCCTGTTCTCAGGATAACTCCAAGCAGTTCAGCGTTTGAAAGCGATTCCGGCCCGTTTCGAATAAGCCTCTCTCTAGGGCGCTCCTCTTCAGGGATATCGCGAATCCTGATCTTACTTATTTCCATAAGTTACCCCCTCTTTTTCCCATCTTGATTTCAATTCTTTATATAGATTAAACTGATTAGACTGGTTAAACCCTTTACAGATAATATCAAAGTTTCAATATTTGAATCTTCACAAATGCCCGGTAAAATCAAGAAGAGAAAAGAAGAGAGAAGATGAGAAAAAGTGCCGGCCCTTACTTATACCGGGAAGTATATAACGCTCTTTAATGAAAGTCATCTCAGTTGTCGGGTATAAGAAATCGGGCAAAACTGCCCTTGTCTCCGCTCTTGTCCGAAACCTTTCCGGGCTCGGGACCGTAGGCACTGTAAAACATATGGGGGAACAGCGTCTCAATCCCGCAGATACCGATACGGGAAGGCACTTTGATGCAGGCGCTGACGTGGTAATAGGAATAACAGGCACGGAAGCAGCAGGAACCGAACTTGTCAGCTTTTCCAGGAATTTTAATCTTGAGCATGCACTTGACCAGCTTTGCGACCAGGGCATAGATTTTGCCGTGGTAGAAGGTTTTAAGGAGAGCAAGCTCCCGAAAATCGTGATTGGCGATCTGCAGGAAATTTCAAATGTAGTTTTTAGAGTGCCTACCGATATTGATATGCATGAAGAGCTTACATCCTCCCTTGTAGGAGTCGCCCTTGCCCAGCCAGACCGCTATACCCTGGAAGCCCTTATAAAGAAAGCCCGGAAAAATCCTGCCATCCGAAAAGCAGGCGCAATCGGCACTTTTACCGGAATAGTCCGCGAGCTGGCAGGAAATGAAAGAACCTCAAAGCTCGAGTTCGAGAAATACGAACCCGAAGCCTCAAAAGCCCTTGACTGCATCCGGGAAGACCTGAAAAAGAAAGAAGGCATCCTTGAAGTCCTGATCCATCACAAAACAGGCGTTATCAAAGCCGGAGAAGACATAGTCTACATCGTCATCGCAGCCGCCCACAGAACCGAACTTTTCCCTGCACTCAACGAAGCCATAGAACGCATAAAAGCCGAAGCCCCTATCTGGAAGAAAGAATTTACGGAAAAAGAAGAATTCTGGGTGCACGACAGAGAATAAGATGAAAAACAGATAAGAAACAAACCTGAGAGAGAAGATAAGAATTAAAAACCATAGGCAAGCAGAAGAAAAACAGAAAATTACACTAGAGCAATAAAACCCCGGAAATGAGCAAATGAGCGGAAAAACAGAACCAGACAGGGAACAGACAGAATTCAGAAGCGCAGTCGTGCTGGCGGGTGGCAGGGGCAGGCGAATTGGCATGGTTGAAAAATCCCTTCTAAAATTCGAAGAAAAAACTATTCTTGAACGCCTGCTAGAAAGCCTTTTCCGGGCTGTGGACGAAGTTATTCTCTCAGTCCGGGACAAAACCCAGGAAGAAAAGTTCAGACCTGCGCTTGAAAAATTCCCTGCGTGCGAGATCCGTTTCTGTTTTGATACCCTGAAAGACGCCGGCCCCCTTGAAGGCATCCGGGCGGGACTGCTAGAATCCAGAGCAGAATACTCTTTTGTCTGCGCGGGGGATATGCCTTTTGTAAATTCCAGAGTTGTAGACCTGCTGTTTGAGAAAGCAAGTGGGCACGATGCTGCCCTTCCTAAATGGGAGAATAAGAAGTTTGAATCTCTGCATGCGGTTTATTCAAAGAAACTGATTCCTGAAATCGAAAAAGCCTTTGAGAGAGAAAAAAGATCTGTACTTGCGCCGGTTTTTGAAATGAAGGATGTAGTGTTTGTTGAGGTTTCGGAAATTAGGGAGATTGATCCTGAATTAAGGACTTTTGTGAATATTAACACGGTTGAGGATATGAGAATTATTATAGGGTCTATGAGTAAAAAATAAGAAACTGAATTAAAAAGTGACTGCATATTCTCAATAATTTCCGAAATATCCAGATGACAGAACTTTATGTCCTATTCTTTTTGCCTTATATTTCCCAATTATCGCCTAATGTTAATTAGAGTAGGAAAGTATTTAAGTAAAAACTTATATTTTAAAATTTGGCATCATTCTTATATATTATAATTTCAAGAATTGAGATTTATTACAAAAGTTGGTCTTTAATTATTTTTAGGGATGTGGGCTTTCAATGGAATTGAGAGAGATCAAAGATCTGATTATAAAAGCTAAAGAAAGTAACGCGACTATGCTGGACCTTTCGTGTCAAAAACCAACTTCTCTGCCCCCTGAAATCTCCAAGCTGGAAAATCTTAAGACACTTTGCATATCTTGCAATCAATTGACTTCGCTGCCTCCTGAAATCTCAAAGTTGGAGAATCTTACTGAACTTGAGATGTCTGAAAATCAATTGACTTCGATGCCTCCTGAAATCTTCAAGCTGAAAAACCTTACTTCACTTGACATATCTAACAATCAGTTGACTTCGCTACCTCCTGAGATCTCCAAGCTGGAAAATCTTACTTCACTTGATATATCTAACAATCTATTGACTTCTCTGCCTCCTGAAATCTCAAGATTGGTAAATCTTAAAACACTTTACATATATGGCAATCAATTGACTCCACTGCCCCCAGAACTCTCAAGGTTGGAAAATCTTAAGACACTTCACATATCTTGCAATCAATTGATTTCGCTGCCTCCTGAGATCTCCAAGTTGGTAAAACTCAGGACACTTTACATATCTTATAAACAATTAACTCCAAAACAGCTGATTCCACTGCCTCCAGAACTCTCAAGGTTGGAAAACCTTACTGAACTTGACATATCTGACAATCGATTGAATTCACTGCCCCCAGGACTCTCCAGGCTGGAAAATCTTAAAAAACTTAACATATCTGGCAATCTATTGACTTCGCTGCCTTCTGAACTCTCAAGGTTGGTAAATCTTAGAACACTTTATATATCTAACAATCAGTTGACTTCACTGCCTCCTGAAATCTCAAAGTTGGAGAATCTTACTGAACTTGAGATATATGGCAACGAATTGACTTCTCTGCCTTCTGAACTCTCAAGATTGGTAAATCTTAAAACACTTAACATATCTTGCAATCAATTGACTTCACTGCCTCCTGAAATCTCAAGATTGGTAAATCTTAAGACACTTTACATATATGGCAATCTATTGACTTCGCTGCCTTCTGAAATCTCAAGGTTGGAAAATCTTAAAACACTTGACATATCTAACAATCAGTTGACTTCATTGCCTCCTGAAATCTCAAAGTTGAGAAATCTTAAGAGATTTTACATATATGGCAATCAATTGACTTCTCTGCCTCCTGAGATCTCCAAGTTGGTAAAACTTAAGGCACTTGACATATCTGTCAATGAATTGACTTTACTGCCTCCAGAACTCTCAAGGTTGGAAAATCTTATAATACTTAACATATCTGTAAATAAATTGACTTCTCTGCCTCCTGAAATCTTCAAGCTGAAAAATCTTATTGAACTTGACATATCTAGCAATCAACTGACTTCTCTGCCTCCTGAAATCTCCAAGTTGGAGAATCTTACTTCACTTGACATATCTGACAATCAATTGACCTCTCTACCTCCTGAAATATCCAAGCTGAAAAATCTTACTTCACTTAACATATCTTGCAATCAATTGACTTCTCTGCCTCCTGAAATATTAGAGTTAGGTCTGGATATTAAATGGAAGTACCATTTCCTACAGGAAGGAATATTCCTCGAAGGAAACCCTCTTGAAAATCCTCCAATAGAAATTGTAAAAAAAGGTAGAGAGGCCGTTATAAATTATTTTAAGTCTCTTGAATATGAGAAATCTGACCATTAAACGAAGTTAAAGTTTTACTGGTAGGAGACGGCGGTGCAGGCGAAACTTACTGGTAAAGAGGATCTCTGGAAGAGATTGATGGAAATTAAGCATATGCGTAAATGGGGATCAAAGAAGAGACTATTTTTCCATTATCCTCCAGATGTTCTAGGAGATGAAATAAAAAATTTACCTTGACCCTCGCTGATATTTTACTAATCCCTTTATTCTTACTTTCCCGCATCCTCTATCTCAAACTTTACATTCCTTTTCTTAAGCTCCTTCATAATCTCTTCCATAAACACCCCGGGTCCCGGTTCATGCCTGTGATGAAACTCTTTAATTTTGCCTGGCTCTCCGCCAACGCTTGTTATTTCCACGCCGCAGGAGGGGCTTTTCGGAACGCCGACAATTTTTATATTTACGCCCCTGGCTGAGAGGTCTTCGAGCAGGTCTGCGATATGGGTAAAGATTTCCCGGCAAAAGCGCCGGTAGGCAGGATGGTCGAGCTGGTCTTTAGTAATTTCCCGGCGTCGCATGCCGAAAAACATGGCTTCGGGACAGGGAAGCTGGATAACGTTTGCACCCCGCGTGTCGACCGGCTGGGCGGGTTTCACGCCTTTCACCCTTACAATGGGGTTGAGCAGGCAGTGGCCTATAACCAGAACCTCTTCTTTATCACCGCCGGCAGTCGGGTTTTCGGAAATTTGAGAATATCTGCAATTGTCCAGCTTTTTCACTTCATCACCTTTATTTCGCCTTACCTGAGTTCTTTCTACCCATATCTGCCTTACCTGTATTCTTCCTACCTGTATTCGCCTTTATATGTATTCGCCTTCTACCTATATCTGCCTTTTATATGTCTGTTGTCCGCCTTCTACATATTTACTACTCAGCATCGATATGTTTACCATTTGCTTTCTGTCGGCTTACCATTTGCTTTCTGTCGGTTTACCGTTGCCTTCTGTATGTTTACTGATTGCCTTAGTTCAACTTGGTATTCATTCAGCACTTTCTAGTATTCTTTTGGTATTCAGTGCATGCTTCTTCGTACGAAGACAAGAGATTTTATATTTATCTTCCTGCATATGTACTCAAAAATGGTATCTGTGAGCCTGTATACAAGTTATACTTTTGCAAGCTGTCAGGATATGATTGCAAAAAGAATGTAGGCTCACTGCCTTTATACTGGAAGGTCACAGCATATGCATGAAGAATTTGGGACAGTACTCAACAGAGGATTCAAAACCTGGGTTAGAAATTTAAACATCTGTATTCCGTATATGCTTAGTTCTTTTATTAGCCTGATTCTTTACCTCCTTTTCTTTGTGATAATGGGCTTGCTGTTCTTTACCTCAAGTACCGGAACTATTATAGATCCTGCTACTCTTTCTAACGAAGAAATTTTTGCCATGTTGTGGGGAGGGTTTTCTAAAAATCTAGGACTATCAGTATTTCTGCTTCTCGGAGTTTTCCTGTTTGCGGCGTTCGCTCAGTCCTATTTCACAGCAGGGGCAATAGGGATGGCAAAGAAAGCCTCCGAGACAGGGGATACAGGAATCTCAGACATGCTGGTTTCGGGTTCGAAAAACACATTCAGACTCTTCCTGGCAGTCCTGCTAACTGCCCTGATCCTGCTTGTAGGAATCATATTTCTGGTGCCCGGTGCCCTTGCAGTAGGGAACTTAAGCGCGCTGGTTGAAAATCCGGAAGCGTCTATACATGGTATGACCGCGCTGGTTATAGGAGTCATTCTCTGGACAGTGTACATAGTAATTGTAAATCTCATGCTTTCCCTGAGCTCATATGCTCTTGTGATCGATGAACTCGGGCCCCTGGAAGCTCTAAGTACTAGCTTTATTTTCTTTATGAACAATAAGCTTGATGTTTTCTTTATGTGGTTATTCACTGTAGGGCTGGTTTTAATCAACAATTACGTCGGCGAATTAGCAGGCCCGGGAAACAATCTGGTTGCAGCAGTTACATTATTCATTCCTCCTGCGGTTCTGCAACCTTTCACTGCTGTCCTGTGGACACGCCTCTACATGACCCGAAAAGGAAGGAAGCTATATAACCCATCAGAACTGCTTTCAGACCCGGATAGCTTCTGAAAAGTAGGTCTCTAGAGGGTCAGCTTTTGTTTTGATTTTTATTTTTAAGACCTGCCAAGCAATTTACAGGCCTGGCAAAGATCCTCAGTGCAGGTTTCGCCGCAAATCCTGCATCTTTCGATTTTTGCGGAGGGCATTTCCTTTGAAAGAGCTCCTACAAGCTTATCAAAGCCCCTTAGCAGGGAATATTTGGTACCAGGATGCTTTGCCTCGAAGTTATTCAAAAGCTCCCTTATCTCCCCTCGCAGGGCTTCTCCGGCATACGGGCATTCGCTAAAGTCCACAGGAAGGGAGTTTACCAGGGCATAGAGTGCTACTTCTTTTTCAGGAATATTCCTCAGGGGCTTTGCCCGCAGGACCAGGCCTTCAACCGCTGCAGGCGGTGCAAGCCTGACCATACGCTCCATATCTCCCCTGAAATAGTTGAGAAGGATTGTCTGTGCTTCGTCGTCCAGGTTATGCCCTGTGACGAGTTTTGTTGCACCGATCTCAAGCGCCGTCTTATTAAGGATATTTTTCCTGAGTACACCACAGTAGCTGCATGTGCCTTTTTCTCGATCCATTGCTGCCAGCTCGTCCATGGTCACCCCATGCACATCTTTAAAAGATTTTATAATATGCCGTACCCCGAGTATCTCAGTGAGGTTTTTTGCAAGTTCAAGGGAATGTGGACGGTATCCGTGTATTCCTTCATCGATAGAAATTGCAACAATTTCAATGTCAGGCCTGATCCCCAGAATTTTGTGCACCACGTATAGGGCGACCGAGCTATCCTTACCTCCGCTCAGAGCGACGGCTATAACTTCATTTTTGCGTATACTGTATTCTTTTCTGATAGTCAGTTTGATTTTCCTTTCGACATCCTCCACAAAATGCTTCTTGCAGAGGTGCATCCCGGAATACTTCTGAAAAATAATAGCTTCATTATTGCATTTTTTGCATTTGATTGTCATTTAAATCCTTTTTTCTGCCAATTAACGAGGAATAACTGAAAAATTAAAATTTGATACGGAAATATAATTATATTTTTAGCTGAAGTATAATAAATTACTTCTAACTGTGCAGTGCACAATTCTTTTAGGAAAGGGACCGATAATATATATGGCTTTTTATGTTTTTATAGAAAAATCGTTTTTAAGCTCCTTTGTTTACTTTCTGTTATTCCTATCTACCCCTTTCAGGCCCTATAAATGTAGTTCAGAATCTCTGTTTCCAGGGGTATTATCCTTTTCAGCTAATAAAAATCTACATATTACTTAAGCAATTATGTAATACTTGGGCAGCAGGGGGTTTTAAGATCAGAATTATTCCGGCAGAAGCAAGGTACTACAGGGATAAAGGCTGGGTTAAAAGCTATTTTCTTTTATCCTATTCTGACTACTACGATCCTAAAAATCTCAATTTCGGAAGCCTGCGGGCTTTTAATGAATTTATTCTTGAACAAGGAAAGGGTTTCTCATCTCATCCACATGCCGAAGTGGAAATAACAACAATAGTGCTTGAAGGAGAAATCACTCACGAAGACAACATGGGAAACAGGGGGGTTCTGGGAAAAGAAGAAGTGCAGTGTATTACCACAGGCAGGGGCATCGAACATTCGGAGTTTAACAGAGGAAAGGAGCCCCTGCGTTTTTACCAGATCTGGATTTCTCCTTATAAAAATAATCTGGAACCGACATACTCTAAAATGAAATTCGAGCCTTCAGGCTGGAAGAACAGGCTGCTTCCTCTGGCTTCAGGGCAGGGTTTTGAAGATGCCCTGAAAATTAATGCAGATGCGACAGTTTATCGTGCCAGCCTCGAAAAAGAAAATAAGCTTCATTTTAATTCAAAGGAAGGCAGGTTTGTTTTCATATATATCTCAACTGGAGAACTCTCTGTCAATGGCCAGAGTCTCGGGCGGGGAGACCAGGCACGTTTTGATGAGGAAGAAACTATTCACCTGGAAACGGCTACTTTTGCAGAGTTAGTGCTGATTGATGTACCTGTAAACCATGGAAATATATAAAAACCATGGGAATATATAAAAAAACCATAGAAATATATAAAAAACCATGGAAATATATAAAAAACCATGGAAAATATATAAAAAGGCATGAAAACAATAAATTATGGATAAAGAAAATAACAAAAATGAGCTAAAATTAAAAGCAGAAAAAGAGGCACTGCATGAGTCCGAAACAAGCTGAGAGGGAAAGTGAAAGAAAGCACGAAAAACCTCGAAGAGGAAGTAATGGAAAGCGAGTGCAATCGGGAGAGGTTGAAAAGGAGCTGCCTCGAAGAGGAAGTTATAGGAAGCAGGAGCATTCGGTAGAAGTCGAAGAGGAACAACCTGACAGGGGGAGTGACAAAAGAGAGGAGCTGCCTGGAAGAGGAAGCGATAAAAGGCAGGAACAGCCAGGAAGAGGAAGTGGCTGAAAAACAAACCGTCATAAGAGAGGACTGGCTGGAAATTAAAGGCAGGATCATGAGAACTCGCATTGAAGGCAGGACTGCACCTAAAAAGAATTATGGAGAGGTTTAGAAAAGGGTTGAGAATAAGTTTAGAGGAGAGTTAAAAGAAGTTCTGAAAAGAGTTAAAAGAAGTTTAGAAAAGAGTTGAAGTGAGAGGTAAAAATAGCTTAGAGAGGGATCTGCCTCTCACTTCTTTTTTGCTTCTAATATTCCGGAATCCGGAGTGAGGAATGGCGAACCTCACTCCGTTTCCTTTTTGAAACCTCTCCTGAATTCAAACCTGAGGAATGGCAAAACCTCAAGATCTTTCCTATTCAGGCGGGGTTTCGGATTTATGGAGGGCAGGGTTGAGGAATGGCGAACCTCATATCCCTTGCTCTGCATTTTGCTAAATGCTACTCATGAACCCCATTCAATATTAGCATTTAGAGCAGCAAGATATAGAATATCAGTCTTATATAAAACATAAGTGGAATTGATTTTTCTTTTACTTTGATGTGATAAAGGAAACTCAAAATTTTTAAACGTTTTATCGTCTGGAAGGGCTATAATTATTCTTATTAGCTAATTTCCTTGATAATTATCCGAATTTAGACGTAAAATATTTATGCTATAAATACCCTAAATTATTAGGGTAGATTTTTTATTCTATTACATTTTAAATTAATACATTAATTATGCAAATATTTTAAATTAATATACTACTTTTGCAAGTTGAAACATACATTTAGTATCTGGAATTTACATTTATATCATAGTGGTCTTTTTCCTCTTTATATAGTGTTTTCCTCTCACATATTCTGTCTTCTTTCAGCAATTCATCTCTATATTCTTTCACACAGTTTTTCTCTCTATTTTATCAATGCAAATTACTCAATCAATGCTATCATTCACTCAGCACCAATCTTTTTTTGTACTCACTCTGAAATGAAAAATAATTTTCTTCTCATACCGACTCATAAAATATCTATAAATAGAAATAATTGTAATTATTGTGTATAATCTAAAATCTAAAATCAAGTCATCGGTGGTTGGCTGAGTGGAAGATATCTCCCTATTTTTACTTTTTTTATCAGTCTTGGGCGGTTACCTGCTTGGTATAATTTCCGGGCTTTTGCCAGGGATACATAACAATAATTTTGCACTTGCCCTTGTAGCCCTCGCGCCTTTCCTGGCTGAAAAAGGGCTTTCACCTTTTTATGTAGCCGTGATTATTCTTTCAAATGCACTCTCACAGACTTTTCATGATATTATCCCTTCAATATTTTTAGGGGCGCCTGATGGGGATACTGCGCTTACAGTCCTGCCAGGACACAGGCTTCTGATTGAAGGGGCAGGAGCTGAAGCAGTCCGGCTTTCAGCACTCGGAAGCGCAGGCTCAGTAGTTGCTTCCCTGATTTTCGTACTGCCATTCTCTCTTTTCTTCAAGGCTGTCTATCCCTATATTGAAGCGCATATGGCAGCGATTCTTATTCTAATAGTGTTTCTTATGCTTGCAACTGAGAAAGGTGAGGATCCAAATGAGAAAAAAGGTCCACTTGCAAAGTATAAGTACAAAGCTTTTGCCCTAGTGTTGTTTCTGATTACAGGAGTGCTTGGGCTCTTTGCTTTTGCCAGGGAATCGCTTATGGTTCCTATTGTTAATTTCGGGGAGCCTTCCATACTCCTGCCCCTGTTGAGCGGGCTCTTCGGCGCATCCCAGCTAATAATAAGCCTTCTCACAAGCTCTAAAATTCCCGAGGAATCCGTGTCTGCACTCAGACTTTCCCGAAAAAGAATTCTAAGGGGAATTCTGACAGGCAGCGCAGCAGGCTCACTTGTGGCATGGCTGCCAGGTCTCTCCTCTGCTATTGCCGCACTTCTTACCGGGCTTGTTGCAAAAGTCGATTTTGACAGGATACCCCTCAAGAAAAAAGTTCCTGAACCCGAACTCGGAAGGCTCAAGTCCTCTCTTTATTCTGATCCCTATGCCGGTAACCCTGAGACGCTTGATAGTTCCAAAGAATTCATAATTTCGAATTCCGGAGTAAATACATCTAACGCGATTTTCGGGCTGGTAGCGTTTGTAGTAATAGGAAGAACCCGAAGCGGGGCAATGGTTGCTATAGAAGACATCCTGGGAACGAATATACTTGATTTTCCTTCTTTGCTGCTTTTCTTTGCCGCTATGGTATTAACAGCCCTGCTTTCCTACTTTTCCACGATCTGGATCGGAGATAATGCACATCTCATTCTAAAAAAAGTCGATTACAGCAAACTCTGCGCAGGGGTTCTTGTAGGGCTTGCAATAATGGTTTATCTCTTCACAGGACTCTTCGGGTTTTTCATCTTTGTAATTTCAACTCCCATAGGCATGCTGGCTTCCTTTATGAATGTCAGGAAATCTCATGCAATGGGAGTCATCTTACTGCCTGTGATTCTGTACTTTTTATAAAATGGCTTTTTATTTCCCTGAATTGCTTTTATCTTCCTGATTTTTTAATTCCCTAAGATTTTTTAATTCCTTCAGGTTGTTACTTTGCAGGGGCTTTTCCGGCAATTGCCCTCAAACCTTCTATCAGGTCATTTAGCAGGTTTACAGGAATCCCGACCGTTAACTCTGATTCCTCAATGCCGGTATAACTTCTGCTTCCCGAACAGCCCACTGTTATTCCCATTTTGCCTGTAAGGTAGGGCAGGGCAACGGCATCTGAACAAAGGCTTTGTTTGCCTGCAAACTCAGCTTCGAGCCTGCCGCCCTCATTATAAAGAATCGCCTGGGTCAGGAGCATTACCTGTTTTGCGTTACAGATAATCACAACAACATCAGGCATGAAAGTGGCACTCTCAAGTGGTGCATATATGCTTGCGATCTTTGACCCGGCCTCGATCCTGGGAATTTTCTCCAGGGTTTTTCGTGAGGCTTCGAGGGTTTTGAAATGCTTCAGGGTCTCGTAGTAGAACTCTCCACTTTCAACTTTAGGAGGCATCTTTCCTAGACCAAGGGCTGCTGCTCCTCCTTTGCAGGTCTCATCCTCAAGCGTTGCATAAAACTCTTCCCCGGTTTTACGCACACGGTCAACCATCTGACAGTGCCTGATACTTTCGTCAATCTTCTTTATTTTCTCAGGTACTTCGGTACCTTCCGGCACCAGGGCAACTGCTACAGGGGAAGTCTCCAGCTTAAGTAACTCGATCATCTCTTTACCGTACTCGTTAATTTCCTTAATTTGCTCGGAACTGGCTGTTTCTATAAAATCACCCTCATATAACCTTATTATACATAGTGTAACACTGATGGCTTAAATAGAACTCCGAAGTAATATTTCTTTTTCTTTCTGCATCCAGAAAGTTTTTTCCCGCATCTCAGAGATTATATCTTTTTAAGCCGGTTACGTATAAAAATATAAAACTTAAAATGTATTGGGCTGGAATTTACAGAAAGGAAAAAGCACATTATATTAAAAAACAGCAAATGAAACTATAGATAAAATCAAAAGATAAAATCATACTTAAATCAGGAGAGCCTGGCAAGAAAATAAAGGCAAAAGCGAGGTAAAATCTCAGGTAAAGTCGATTCTGAATCCAGAATGAAAGGCAAATCTAAATAGAATGGAGATTCAGAACGAAATGAAGAAGTCTGAATAAAATGGAAGCAATTGATCAGAAGGGGTTTGTAGAAGTATGAAAGCACAACTTGAACAGCGTTTAGCCGAGCTAAAGGCAGAATATGAGTCTGGGCAGAAAATCCTCAAAGACATCGAGTTAAAGCTTGCAGAGCTCGAAAAGCGGAAAAAGGGTCTTAATGAAACCCTCCTCCGCATTAGCGGTGCAATCGACCTGCTCGAAGAAGTGCTGGAAGGAAAAGAGGGCACATCGGAGCCAGAAATCAGAACAGGAGAAGGAACCGTAACAGGAAATTTGGAGGTTCCGAATGTTGTAAGACAGCCCCTTGAGAAAGCCGTGAAAATCCTGAAAGAATCCGGGTTCACCGCAGGAGAGATAGTCGAGCAAAAAGGAGTTTTTCCCATAGGGATTATGATCGGAGAAGTTCTAAGGCAGGACCCAAAGCCAGGCATGATGCTCCCTGCCGGATCGGCTGTAAAGCTTGTAGTTGCGGCAAAGGGAAAATTTCTTCCACCTGAAGGTCGCTCAATGTGCGGCTCTTTTTCCGACCATAGCTGAAAAAGGCAAAGGAGGGCTTAAAACGGAGGCTTATCCTTCCAGAATAAACAATTCCCTGAACGAGCTTAGAGATCACTGCAGGGCAGCAATCTCAGCTTTTACTGCACTTGAGCAGTCCGGGAGCCAGGCGTCCCTGAGGCTGTGCCTGGGAAAGTTCCTCAATGAATGCCAGAGTGTTTCAGCGATCTTATGGCGAAATAACGATAAAATACTCGGGAAAACATTCAGATCCGTACTCTCGATCTCAGGCAATTCCCCCCTTTCTCCAGCGGGTTTCTCCGGGCTGAAAGCTGTGATTAAAGGAATAGAGAAAGAGAAAAACGAAGGAAAAGAAAAAACTGAGGGAATATCTGGTACTGAAGGAAAACCGGCAGCTTTCTCGTATAATATGGTAACAAAATCACTTACATTTCACGGGGAAAACTATGAAATCCTGCCTATTTTCCTGGCTGTAAGAGACCTTTATGCCTCCCTCCCGTTCTTCGAGGAGCTGCAGTACTGCACTGAAAGGCTTGAAAAAGATCCTCAGGACGCCACAGCCCTCTTTCAGAAGGCGGTGCTCATGTATAAAACCAGGCGGTTTGAGACTGCCCTGCAGCTTACTGCACAGGTTCTGAAAATCGCTCCTGAAGATCACAGGGTGTGGTATAACAGAGGCGTTATCCTCTCAGAGCTGGGCCGGCTTGAAGAAGCGCTTGCTGCTTATGACAGGACTATTGAGCTTGAACCGACTTTTGAAGTTGCCTGGGACAATAAAGGGGTTGTTCTTGCCAGGCTTGGCAGGTTTGAGGAAGCCCTGGAGACCTATGAAAAAATCATTTTGAAATATCCCGGATACGCTGAAGCCTGGGCAGGCAAAGGTTCCATACTTTCGGCTCTCGGCAGAGAAGAAGAAGCCTTTGAAGCTTACAGTTCCGCTCTTCGAATAAGGCCCGATTACCTTGAAGCCCTTACCTCGGCTGGAAGTCTGCTCTCCAGACTCAGCAGGTTAGAGGAAGCCCTGAAAATTTATGATAAGGCACTTGAGCTTGCCCCGACCGAACCCCGCCTCTGGGCAGCCAGAGGTTTTGTCCTTTCCGAAATTGGTAAACACGATGAAGCCCTGCAAAATTGCAACCAGGCTCTCGAACTGAAACCGGGCTTTGTTCCTGCACTTGAAACCAAGGTAAAGATACTCTCGGAAATCCAGAGGCAGAAGGCCAGATCTTCTCAATAACCCTTTTTTAATTTTTCCAGTCATCACTTTGCCATTTCACTTCTTTTTATCTGTTGTTTTATTTCCTGTCCGTAATATTATTCTGCCAGCCTTATTATCCTGTGCACAAGGCTTTGAGCTTAAAATAACTGTGTTTTAATTAAAGGACAGTTTTTATATTCGGTAAAATTCCAATCAGAAAAGGTATATTGCATTGAAAACAAAAGTGCAGAATACCAGTTTTAGCTCTGGTTCCATGTATGAGATGTAAAAACGGCTAGGTGTGGCAAAAACCCGGAAGGGGTCCGGAATGGGCTTTCACTTAAAAAGCGAGGATTCCGATATGACAGAAGAAAATGCGAGTACGAAGATGAATAAGGCAAAGCAAGAGGAGTCGGAAGCGACAGGAACAACAGAAGAACCAGAGGATCCCAGAAAACTCCTTACAAAAGCCAGTGAGACTGATAATTACGAGGACAAACTCAGGCTATATGATAAAGCCTTAACACTGGATCCCTTATACTTCGATGCGTGGATTCAGAAAGGTTTTGCCCTGGACAGGACTGGAAAATCAAAAGAGGCTCTTGCCTGCTATGATAAAGCTCTTGAAATCGATCCTGAAAACCTGGGAATTAAGTGTCTCAAGGGATTTGCCTTCAATAACTTAAAGGAATTTGAAAAATCGATCGAGTCTTACGACGAGGTACTGAAAATAAAGCCCGATGATGTATTCTCACTATATCAGAAGGGCTTGGCTCTGGAAAACCTTGATAGATATGGGGAAGCTATGAAGTGTTACGACAGAGCGCTTGAGATCGATCCGACTGATGTTCTTATCAGAGAGAAGCAAATGAGACTTCTTGAGCTGATTTACAAAAAAGGAACAATGGTGAACTCTCCGGACAGCGGCTATAACTAAATTTAATTAAATTAAATAAATTAAATTAACTGAACCTAAAAATCTTAAAGGCCTGAAATGGATTTTTAAATCAGAGATAAGTCGTAAGCAGATCAAAAAAGAATTGAAGGGATCACAAGAAGAAAATGAGTGCTGTCAAAAGAATCACACGGATTATAAAAAGGAAAGCATAGATAAAAAAATGTAAGAATCATAAAGAGTAAAGCAATATTGGAGAAAAAAAGCAATATTGGAGAAAAAAAGCAATATTGCCAAAAAGGACTGGAAAATTCCTGGAAGGGAGTGGAGAGGGCCGGATTACGGCCTTTATTTTTTGCTCGCTTCTTCCTTTCTGATCTCTTCAACAATTTCCATAAGTTTTTCCTTAATTTTTACTATGGCGTCCACAGCCTCGCCGCCTACCTCAATAGGAGCCCGTTTTTCGAGGTCGGCTTTCATTAACATAGGGTCAAAGGGAATCTCACCAAGCACCGGGATACCAAGCTCTTCAAGTTTATCATTAACTTTACCAGAGCTTCCTTTATTAATTACGGCAGCAAGGTGTTTTACCCCTATTTCAGAAGAGAGCTTTCTTATTCTCTCGGCCGTCTCAAGTGATCTTGCTCCGGGCTCAACTACCACGATCATGAGGTCCATTCCTCTTGTAGTGCCCCTCCCGAGATGTTCGATCCCGGCTTCCATATCAAGGATAACTGCACTTTTTTCCCTGTACATAAGGTGCCTGAGAAGAGCTCTAAGGAAAGCTGAAGCAGGACACATGCACCCGCTTCCTCCGCGGTCCACGGTGCCCATGACAAGCATTCTTACTCCATCGGGGCCTATAACTCCGTATTTGCTCGCAATATCATCGACTTTAGGGTTATAGATGAAGGCCCCACCTTCGGCACCTGCCCTTTCCCTAATAAGGTCTTTGAAATCTGTCAGGGGCTTTGGTGGGTTTTCTATCCCAAGCGAAGATGCCAGATTCATATCCGGGTCTGCATCTATTGCCAGTACCTCGTATCCATCCCTTGCAAGCAGTCTTGCCAGAGTACCTGAGAGAGTTGTTTTTCCAACGCCGCCTTTTCCGGTAATTGCTATTTTTATGAGGATTCCCCCTGAACATTGATTCAGATTAACTACAATGATTTTTAAGCAGGGATAAGAACCTCAAACTGTTTATACCTGTTCATTTATCCCCGACTTCGTTTCGTAATACCTTATAGAATATTGTTTAAAGTACTTCCATTTAATGAAGATTTAGGAATTAATATACCTGATTACACATTAAAAATACTTTTTCTTTATTTATCGAAGAAAGAATTCATATCTTTTTATGAAACTTGAAATTAACTCACCTTGTTATAAAATTGAACCCTTTGTCTGCAGCAACCTGTTTAAGGTACTTCTCAATATGGTTTCCTTCCTTTTTTGAGAATCCCGCATCCCGGGCAAGCCTGTCGAGTACCTTTTGAACTCCTGTCCCATACTGGATTGCTTTCTTTTCCTTCCAGAGAAGCTCCGGCGGGAGCAGGCCGTCTGCGGCTTTTCTCAGGATGTACTTTCTTATATAGCGGTCACTTCTTTTAAGGACTTTAAGTTCGGGGCGGATTGCAAGCCCCGTTATTATTACTTCCTTATCCAGGAAAGGTGCCCTGAGTTTCACGGAATTGGCCGTGGTGACCATATCGTCTCTCTCAAGGTTTATAGTTGAAATCTGTTTGAGGTCTGAGTAGATCTCTCTGTCAAGGACCTCAAGCCCCTGCTCAAAAAAACCTTCATGCCTGCTGTAACCGCCAAAGAGCTCGTCTGCGCCCTGCCCCGTAAGAAGAACTCGCTTCCCATCTTCTTTTACAGTTTTCGCAACAAAATAAAGGGGAAGTCCTATTGCAATTTTCATTGGGTCTATCGATTCTGTCGAATATATTATATCAGGGATTGCGGCTTCGATTTCTTCGGGGGAAAGAAGGCGGATTTTGAGGGAGTCCAGCATGCCAGCCGCTTCAGCCGCAAACTCAGCCTGAGCCAGATCATGAGAATTCGGAAGCCCTACGGTATAAAGTGGAACCGAGGGATCAATTCTTTTTGCAAGGGCCGCTAAAAAGGTACTGTCAATGCCTCCTGAGAATGCGATTCCTGTTGTTTTTGTGAGCCTTATCTCCACAGCTTTTTCGAGGGTCGCCTTCAGCCGGAAAGCCGCTTCATGCTCTTCCATGATCCTCTCTTGTGGAAGTTCAATTCCAAGAAATTTCTCCTTAACATCTCCGCTCGATTGAGCATTGAAACTCATTATGCTGCCAGGAGGGAAAGGCTGTATATTACTTCTTCCATCGCAGAAAGCTTTCCTTTCAGAGGCAAAGAAGATTTTCGGTTTTTCTGCCTCCTTCTCCAGGGAATAAAACAGAGGTTTGATTCCAACAGGATCTCTGGCGAGTACAAGCTCATTATCCAGGACATAAGCTAGGGCATAACCTCCGTTTGCGCCAGAAAGTGCGGAAGAGACTGCGTTTATCGGGGAATATCCTTCCTTAATTTTCTTTTCTACCAGAGTAAAGAGCATTTCAATATCGGAATCGATTTTTACCCCCTGCTCGGCCCCGAGTTCCCTGAAATTGAAAATCTCTCCATCGAATACGAGAGCCCCTTTTCCAACCAGTGGTTGGGGCATATCGCCTGTAATTTTAAGCAGAGTATTTCCTGTACTCAGTCCTTCGACTTGATATGTTCCACAAGCATTGGTCCTTCTGTGTCCTAGGGCTACAAGCCTTCTTTTTACTTTTTCATTGATATCAGGAGCCCCGGCTGCTCCTGCTATTCCACACATATTTACTCCTTTTTTCCGTTCTAGTCGGTGTATACACGTGTCATATCCCTATTTATTGTTTTTTATCGTTTTTTAATTCAATAGAGTACACCAATTAGGATAAGAAAAGTTATGAGTTTACGAATTATAAAGTTACGAACTAAGAAGAATAAAGAATTATAAAGCTATGAATTAAAAAGGATAAAAGTTATAAAATCATAAATTAAAAATAATAAAATTATAAGGTTATGAATTAAGAAAAGCAAGAAACAGCAAGTTAAGAATATAAAAGTTGCGATTTAAAAAAGGGAATTCCGTTTTTATTTCCGCTTTTTAGCTTCAGATTCTTGCCTTTATCCCAGTCTCATCCGGAGATTCTTCCCTTACGACTTCGATTGCATAGACTGGGTCCCCTTTCAGGGCAGCAAAAGGGTTCATCGCGCTCTTCTCATCCCCTATCCAGATTGAGTTTGCACAGTAAAGACAGCAACAGCGGGTCGGATACAGGATGTTCTCAGGTCTGTAGACGCTGCAGCAGTTACTTCCTCGCAGAACTCCGTATTTACAGAGGACAAGTTGCCTTGTAAGGTGCAACTCCTATTCAAGGCTATCCTGGTTATACTTCTGGCTATTCGGTTCATTAAAATCCAGAATTTCACCCCATTTATAATATGTAATATATACTTTAAAAACTTCTGGATTTGCACCTTATCATAAATAATTTTGAATGTTATAATCTAAAATAAATTTTTTAGTTCCTTATTTTATCTCAATAAAAATAGCCGGATAGGATGCTCATCAAGCGAGAAATCTGATCAAAAGACACTTCTGCCCCTGCATCCCTCTACCGAGCCCTAACGCAATTTCCGGAGAATCGTTAATGGGTTCATGCATATCATCCCCTTATGGCGGGACAGAAACGGAAAAATCCGGATACTGCTTTAACAGGAGGAACTGTCTGTCTGTAGACATTTAAATTTACGTAGAACTTATATTTAACACTTTTCTTATAAATCGTAATAATAAATTGAACTGTACTGGGTTATATTATTAAATAAGTTTTCACTAAAAGATACGGGTAAAAAAATAACAACTTGAGCGAAAAGAGGTTGGATAAAATTAAAATATCCATGCTAGTCAAGGTGAGTGTTCCGAAAAATTAAAAATGGATTTCCTGAGAGCTGAAACAGAAGTTAGGAGGAATTAAAAAGCTGAGTATTAAAGATAGCGAAAATTAATAAAGTAAAAAGATTAGATTGAATCTTCCGTGCCAGTCAATCTCTGGTATTTTCTATAACGTGCTTTCCCCTTTCTGCAGGCACAATTGTCAGTTCAGCATCTGGAAATTCCCTCTCAAGCGGCTCTCCATCTGCGATCCTGTCCATGGTAATAGCAATTGCTGCAACTTCGGAATGGGGCTGGCTTCCAACTGCGACGTTCCAGTCCGCGAGCTGGTAAATTTCAGGAGGGACTTTTTCTGCTCCTACGACAATCATAAGCCTGTCACAGCTTTTAAGCTCATCAGTGACGCCGGGAAGATTGACTCCGTACATAGAAAGATGGCAGACTTTTCCGCCAGCATCTTTCCATTCCCGGATCTCCTGCTTAAAATTGACGTTATTCTTAACGTAGAAGTTCCCGCCCCAGCGCCTGACAACATCCTCAAGCGTCTGTACTATTCCTGGGTCGTCTGAGGCGAGGAGCATACCTTCTGCACCGAGCAGACGGGCAGTTAAGCCCACATGGGTGGTAATTCTCTTATCCCTTTCCGGGCGGTGCCCAAGGCGCAGTAGAACAATCCTTTTCATGCTCGTGCTAACACCCTGCAAGGTATTAAAAGATTTCACTGAAAAAAAGAGAAGATTACTGGAACCCGTAGGTTCCGGGGACCCTTCTTAGAAGCATGCCCTCAACAACTATCGGATTTGTTCTCTGTGCAGTTGCCAATGCGTTTTCTAACTTGAATTCTTTCTCAGCATAGATTGTGAGGATTGAGTCTCCTTTTCGAACAGACTCACCCATTTTCTTATGGATAGAGACTCCGGCCCCCTTGTCATTAGGAGCACCTGCAAGCCTGGCTATCTCGATTATCCATCTATTGTCAAATTCGATGACATACCCGTCTGCAGAAGCAAAGATATCGGCTGTATATTGCCCTACCTGTATATCATCCGATTTTATGTTCGGATCTCCGCCCTGGGCTTCAATGATCTGTCTCATCTTCTCAAGGGCTTTCCCGCTCCGCAGGGTTTCAAGTGCAATTTCTTTTCCGCGCTCTCTTGGAGCCGCACCTCCCATTTCTAGCATAATACCCGCAATTGCAGCACTCTTCTCAATAAGGCTGTTTGGACCTTCCATGCTTTCCAGCACTTTCATAGCCTCCCGTACTTCCAGCGAAGGTCCAACTTTTCTTCCTATGGGCGAGGAGCCGTAGGTAATTGCACACTCGACGTTCATTCCAAGCCTGTGCCCAAGATTAATCAGGTCTCCTGCAAGTTTTTGTCCGTCCTGAACAGTGGGAACCTTTGTACTTGGACCGACAGGGATATCCATCACCACATTGTCGGCTCCTATAGCTCCTTTTTTTGCCATAATCGAGGCAAGCATCTGATAGTAAGGGTCAATGGAGAGTGGGTATTCAACCCTAATGAGCTTGTCATCAGCAGGCGCGATATTGGTGGCTCCACCCCAGACAAGTGCACCCCCTACTTTTTCGGTTATTTCTTTGACTTCCTGGGAACTGAATTCTACAGGACAGAGCACTTCCATGAGGTCGGCAGTCCCGCCTGCCCCTGTAATCGCCCTGGAACTTGTTTTCGGAATAAGAAGCCCATTTGCAGCTACAATAGGGACAACCAGCAAAGAGATCTTATTACCGGGAACTCCTCCTATTGAATGTTTGTCCATTATTGGGTGAGTATCAAATTCAATCGTGTCCCCACTCTCGATCATAGCCTTTGTTAGCCATTCGACCTCGTCATCTGTCATTCCGTGGATATAGGAAGATGTTATAAAAGCGGAGAGTTCGATATCACTGAGATTCTCTTCCACGATATCGTTTACGAGTATTTTGATATCATCCTGCACTACAGGTTTTTTATCCATGAGTTTCTTGATTACAGTTACAGATTTTGAGCGGTATGCCGGGACAACCTCAACAGGTTTATCCCAATCCCGAAAGTGCTCATATACTTCGTAAAAAATTCCCAGCGTGCCCGGAGGAACCATATCATCCGTTGTATCCACAATGGCAGAAAGGCTTTCATGCCCATGGATACGGACTCTATCTCCCTCATTAACCCCCAGTTCCTTCGCGTCGGCAATATTTAGCAACACTTTGTGCTGCCCAATTTTTATATTGAAATGTTCAAGCTTCAACTGCATGAGTAAACTCCTTCCGTTTCGTTCTCATTATAATTGTGAATTTGTCACTATAATTCATTTCCCCTGAGCTCCGACTTTATACCTGTTTTTTATCAGGAAACTGACAGCCGGCCTGAGAAATCCTGTAGATAATTAATATACCTGTGATATGTGTAAATAATAAATATTAAACTGAGGTAACATATTAACCTTCATATTATTTTAAGTAAATCCGCAAAAACTTTAAGACAGGTAAAAAAAGCTTAAAAATTATATAAAAGGAAGATCAATAGGTATGCCAATATTTGGCTCCCCAAATGCCTGTATCGCATAGAGATATTAAAGATCTCAAAAACTTTCAAGAGCTTAAACCGACCCTAATAAGGATTTAAGAAATAAATTAAGTTGGAAATTGTACTTCTTTTTTCAATATATCAAGTGATACTGTTTTAATAGTTATTTAACCATAATTCAGGCATTGTTTAGCTATTAGTCAGTCATTATCATGGATTGCCAATCTACTACTGTTTAGTTATATCTATGATCGGTCCAAGAATACCGGTTCATTATTTTATCCTATTAAATTATTTCACGTTTCCAGATTAAATTTCCGGATTATATTATACATATTATCTTCTAGCTTAATTTGCTACTTCTTTAGCTTAATTTGGCTACAGTTCAGTATCCAATACAAATCGTCACCATGCAGCTGCATTATAATCAATAATTACTCAGATCACTTACTCATCTTGTTATTTACCGTAGTCACGCCTGGATATGGAAACAAGCCCTTTTGCAACCACCAGTGAAATAATTCCTATAAGCGCTGCAGTTAAGAGCACCATAAGCAGGTTTTCCTCGTCAGCAAATCTAAACATTAAAATGAACAAAATAATGTTAAATACAGCTCCAACGGCCAGCAAGACTATTGCCGGGCCTCTTAAAGCTTTTCCAGTATCCCTAACCATTTGTCCAATCCATCCTGAAACAAGTCGTTAAATTAAGGTTTAAAGGCCTATAATACCAAATTCCCGAATAAACTAATTAAATTTTAATGAAATAGACTGTTTCCATAACCGAAACCAGATGCTAAAACTCATGAATAACGTGAATCTGTAGCCAAGCGTAATGGTTACTGTGATTTATCAAAGAATTGAGGTAATTGCATATAAATCTTAGGTAATTGAAATTCCTCAAATTCAGGCAAACCGGGAAACTCAAATTTTAAAAACAGATTGTTTAAGAACAGCAAAGAAAGCGTACGCGTTAATATTACTAAACTCCATCTTTAATATAGCATGCCCAATAATTATTGAAAACTATACTAAAAATTATACTAGAATTATACCAAAAATTATACTAAAAATTATACCAAAAATTATACTAAAAATTATACTAAAAATTATACCAATATTTTAAGCAAGTAGGTTAATATCTAAATAAACACCTGCTCTAAAGTACTTTGCAGAATCAATATCAAGAGAATGCTGGCAAGTTGACAGCTTTCATCTCCACCTGCAATCTTCCGGTTCCCATCGGAAGCTTCCGAGGGAGGGAACTTCCCACCTTAGAATTAAATATCCTTTTACTCTCTGGTTAAATGGATTATTATTTAGTAGAAATTTTCTTTGTCAGAAGGCATCTACAAAATCGGACTCATTAAAGATCCATATCAGAGAAATTCAAGACATAACGATACGTAGTACTCTCTTGCGATCTTCTTGAGCCATTCAGGCACCAGACAGTATTTGTCAACTATAAGCTCATTCAAGTAATACAGAGCCTCCTCAGTTTTACAGTCACAGAGCCGCCTTACTGCCGTCCTCCTTCCCCATGCTGATCTCTCATCATCCAGAGCTTCAAGGTAAAGCTGGTATTCTCTATTATTTTCCATTACATTATAAATATCTACCAATCAATATAAATATTTGTATTGTACTATGAACTAAAACATGTTAAGTACATCCTGCCGTAAATTTTCCTGAGCTTTTCCGGAGGTTAAAAACAGCTAATAAGTCTAACAAAAAACTGATGAATCTACAAGTTACAGGAGAAACTACAAAATTCCCATGTACGAAATGATTATTAGGAAACTATTATATAAAAAATTGACCAAGTGCTTCTGAAGAATGTGTAAAAACGCTGCAAAATATCATACAAAACGAGAAAATAAGAAAATAGAATTCTCATACAGTGATCAGTTGATGAGAATTCTTGCACAAGGTCTTGTTCGCTATGCTCTAGTATGTAAAACAATAGCTAAAAACGATATATAATTAACGGGAATTAAATTTTAAACCCGGAGAGATATTGGTCGGTATTGAAATGTTTAATTGGAGCGATTATTTTAACCATGTTGCTAATTTTTTGCTGGAGTAAATTATTTAGGAGGAAAGCACAAAAAAAGAGATGAAACAGAGAAAAAGAAAGGATATTGGAGTTCGCAAAATCTTTAAAGAATTTTAACTTAATACACCTTGGTTTAGATAAAACTATTGCCATAATTGTGTAGATTCATCAGTGAGATTTGAGTTATTTGTTAATAGTTGATGGATTCGCAGACAAGAATTAGCCAGACTCACTTTGTACTTATAATAAACTCGCTATAATAAACCCGCAGGTAACAGCATAATGACCTATATCATTTTTAATGGCTTCATCTTGAGCTTATGGCTTTTACTGGGTCGAGTTTTGCTGCCTGCTGAGCAGGATATATACCCGCAATTAAATTCAGAAGGAAAACCGCAATTATAGTAAATAGAATATCTTGTGCCCGAATTACGATGGGAATTGTGGTAGGACCTCCATAGATTTCGGGAGAAGTACCTGGGATTTCATACTGGCCTATTGCCATAGCTATTGCAACCCCTGTCAGGGTACCGACAAGAGCTCCTAGCAAGCCGAGAATGCCGCTTTGAAGAAGGAAAATTGTCCGGATACCCGAAACTGTGGCACCCATAGCGCGAAGCATACCTATCTGGCGTGTCGCGCCTATAACTGCCAGATTCAAAGTGCTGACCACGCCGAAAGAAGCAATTACGACAATCAAGCCGAGCACGACGGTATTAGAGGTACTCTCAATGGCAATAGTCCTAAGAATTTCGGGATTGGTTTCAGTCCAGCCTCTTGCATTATAGCCTGTTTTTTCGATCTCGGCAGCTACTTCCATGTCCCTGTTAAAATCCTCAAGCCTTACAGAAAGTCCGTTAATTACATCCGCAACATCATAAAATTCCTGGGCGGTATCCAGGGAAGTATAAGTGAGGGATTCATCCAGAGGAGAGCCAGTATGAAAGATCCCGACAACCCTTAGGGAGAGAGGATTAGCATTGGGAAAAGACACATCAACGGAATCGCCCAGATTAACCTCAAGTTTATCTGCCAGCATCGAGCCGATTACTACCGTGTTTCTGGAATATTCAAGTTCCCTGAAGTTTCCTTCTACCATATCGGCTTCAATATCACTGATATTGTTTTCCTGTTGAGGAAGTACGCCTCTTAGCTCGGCGTTGAGTGAATTTGTCTTGAACCTGAAGGAAGCTTCTCCAGTAAGAAAGGGAGAAACCGTAGAAACACCTTCGATCTTAGATATATCGCCTGCCAGGGTCCTGTAAAGATAGATATAGTCTTCACCTTCCCTCGGTGAGACTAAGACGTGAGAAAGTTTATTCACTGTAGTGTCGTAGAGTTCGCCCGTGAAACCAACCATAAGCGCCTGGGAAACGGTAAGTATCATAACGGCGAGAGCTATCGCTCCAACTGAAAGAATTGTCTGAAATCTTCTTGCCCGTATCTGCCTTAATGAAATAAAGAATTCGTAGCGCATTGGTTCACAGCTCTGCTTCTTAAGTTTCCCTGTCATTCCTATTTTGGAGTTCTCTCAGTTAATGTCGCTTTGAATTTTATATTTCTTTGAATCTGTTTCTTTGAATCTGTTTCTTTGAATCTGTTTCTTTGAATCTGTTTCTTTGAATCTGTTTCTTTGAATCTGTTTCTTTGAATCTGTTTCTTTGAACCTATTTCTTTGAACCTTATACTTAAATGACAGATTCATCTCCGAGTTTTCCTCAAAAAGACCGACACCAGAATAAGTCCTATAATTCCCGCAACTGAAGGAAACCCGGGAATTCCATCTTTATCATTCTCACCCGGGGTTACTGTCCTGTTGTCGGTATTATTTATCTGACTTACATTTGAAACCGTTGAAAGGTCGGATTCGATTATAGTTTCCCTGCGCTCAATAATGTCACCATCGTTTCCCAGAAGCTCGATCTCAAGCCTGTAGACTCCTTCCGGAAGCCTCTTATTCCAGGCAACCTCAACAGTTTCATCGTCATTGTTCAGGAGCACAGGAACCCTTGTTCGGACAGATTCTATCAGCCCTGAGGTTCTATCTCCTGAATTTTCAGCCAGTCCATATACAGAAAATATTAGATCTCCCTCAAAGGGCACCTGGGAGCGCCCAAAAACCGTTGCACTGGCTCCGGTTTCATCTTCGTAGATATCGGTAATCTCAGCATCGTCCCTAGCAGTAAACCTTTCGCTTGAACTTATAAATTCCCTTTGAGGAGAATATGTCTGAATTTTGACCCGGCCTACATATTCCTTATTGTTCTCAAGAAGTGTACCCCAGGGAGTGGAAAAGACATCTGGGGCGCTGGTAAGGGATAATTTTTCGGACTTTGTGGAGTAAACAACGTCCGAGCCGCTTATAAGCATGTATTCGATGTCAAAAAGTGAGGCTTCTTTTGGGGAAAGTGCAACACTTATTCCCTGGGAATTAGGGACCAGATCATTGACCTGTAGCTTTGGAGCAGAACTGCTGCCGTAAGCAAAGTTATATTCCATCTCTGAAACAACCTGCCTCCCGTCAAGAAGCCGGGCCTTTGCTATATAAGCTCCGCGTTCAGGATTGCTGACGCTCCAGAAACCAACCTTTGTAACTTCAACACCCGCAGGAAAACTGCCAAGTAAAAGCACCTGTCTGTCAAGCGTTCTCTCACGCATCCTTTCGGAACTTACAAGGAGTACCTCAAGACTAAGGTTTTCTTCGGGCTGGGTCGAATAAAGAGTAACATCAAAGGATTCAATATCACTATAAAGTTCGGTTATGTGAACCGTATTATTTTCTCCGGAAGGAGAAACGTCTGCTGCAAATGCTGGAGTGGTGGAAAGGATAGATAAAACAAATAAAAAAAACACGGCTTTCATTGTCTTTTTTCCCCGATTCAATTGTCAGAAAGATTGTTTTGATGTTATTTAAAAGAAATGTAACTTGAGGAAAGATAGTTTTTTGGTTTAGAGAAAAACATAAGCCGATCAGGGATGGAAAATGGGAAAGGACGCACTAGGTTAAAGGCAAAAAATAAGAAAACAAACCTCAGAAGATAAATACCTGAAATCAGTCAGTTTTTAAAGTAAATAAACAAAACCTGTAGTGAATCCGAAAGTATTTATTCTTTAGTTGAGGTATATGAGGAGGAATATTAAAAATAAACAAGTTTACTTGATTTGCATCCTCAGGAGAAAACAATCGCCAACTTATTAGAATTACAAACGTAAGTATAAAAATAAGTTTTAAAAATAGGGTTTTCGAGCAAAAGGTGTGGTAAAAAATGGAAAAGAAAAGTGTCTTGATCCTGGGAACCGCCTCCCACGTTGGGAAAAGTTCAGTCGTGACTGCCATATGCAGGATCCTGTCGAGAGAGTACAGGGTTGCCCCTTTCAAGGCTCAGAACATGAGCCTGAATTCCTGGATCACAAAGGATGGAAAGGAAATCGGAATTGCCCAGGCAATCCAGGCAAAAGCCGCAGGTACCGAACCCACTGCCGATATGAACCCTGTTCTTCTCAAACCCAAAGGAGACTGCGTTTCCCAGATAATCCTTCTGGGAGAGCCTTATGCTGACAGGAGTGCAGGTCAGTATTACGATTCCATTGCAGAGATGAATGAAGTTCTCGCAGGAGCTCTCGAAAGACTTTACAAGGAACATGATATTATTGTTATGGAAGGGGCTGGGGGAGCTGCAGAGATTAACCTTTATGAGAGGGATATCGTGAATATTGGCACTGCAAGGCTTACGCAGGCTCCTATAATCCTTGTTGGGGATATAGAAAGAGGAGGCGTTTTTGCAAGCCTTTACGGCACAGTTGAACTTCTTCCTGAGGATGTACGGAAAAATGTCAGGGGTTTTATTATCAATAAATTCAGAGGCGACCTGGAAATCCTGAAACCAGGTCTCAAGCAGCTTGAAGAAAAGACAGGCATCCCTGTACTTGGAGTCCTTCCTTTTTTCAAGTTCAATATTCCCTCGGAAGATTCGGTCTCGATTGAGGATAAAGAAGAAACAAAAAACGAAAAACCGATAGAAATCGCAGTTATCCGCCTTCCCAGGATTTCGAATTTTACGGACTTCGAACCCTTGGAAAGGTTTGCTAAAGTTCGCTACGTGGAGATTGATGAAGATCTCGGAAACCCGGACGCAATCATGATCCCGGGCACAAAGAATACAGTTAATGACCTGCTCGACCTTAAAGCAAGTGGTATGGCTGAAAAAATTCAAGCCTTCAAGGGAAGAATCCCGATTTTCGGAATCTGTGGCGGCTACCAGATGCTTGGCAAGATAATTTACGATTCCGGAGTCGAAAACGGAGTTGAAGCGCAATTTGAAGGTCTTGGACTTCTGGATATAAGGACAAGATTCGGAGAATACAAAAAGCGAACGGTCCAGGTTACAAAGAAAGTGAATGCTTATGGCCCCATACTGGCTCCTATAGACGGCGAGGAGATCAAAGGATATGAGATCCATATGGGAATAACCGACTCCTACCGCAATGTCTTCGGGGATGATGGTGCAATTGACGAAGCCGGTCTGGTAATTGGCACCTATCTGCACGGGCTCTTTGACAACAAAAATATAAGAGATGCACTTATGAGATACCTCTATGAGAAAAAAGGGCTTGAGTACAGGCCTGATAATGCCATGACCGAAAACGACGCCTACGAAGAACTCGCAAATGTAGTCGAGCAGAATCTTGAAATGGAAAAAATCTACGAGATAATCGGAATCTAAAAAAGGTTTTTACAGTGTGTACGCATTGTATAAATATAAAATATAACAATAATCAGGATCTACCAGATAGAAAAACCTGATAAAGCTTATTTTAGAAAAGGATTGAGCGGTTTCAGGAGAGTATTGGGAATAGTTGGAACAAAAAAATTATATAATCGGGGAATAGGTACAGTGTTCGCGGAGGGTATGACCGGCCTCTGGAAACCGCTCAATAATAAGTGATCTATTGCTAGTTATTTATATATTGTGAATTTGTTCGATTATAATTTCAAATTTTAACATTTATGTTAAAATCCCCCGAAATCTCCTGACCAGAAAGATACATAATCCGTTGACCTGAAACCGCTGACCTGAAACCGCTGACCTGAAACCGTTGCGCCGGTTTATCGCGCCGGAGAGGATTTGGGGATAAGGTTCTCAAATCCAAAAACCATATCATTTTTGATCAAATTTTTCTTAAAAACTTATAGGATTTGGGAGAAAATAAGTAAAGTTTCTATCACATAAATAAGCCCTAAGCCCTCTTGAGCGAACGAAGTGAGCGAAAAGGGCAGCGTGCTCCCGAAGCGCAATTCGGGGCGTGCTCCCGAGGCGCAATTCGGGGCGTGCTCCCGAGGCGCAATTCGGGGCGTGCTCCCGAGGCGCAATTCGGGCGAGACGGAACTCGGGTTTTAGAACATCTTGACCTTCATGCCGAGTCCATTACTGACAGCCCTCTCATAAACAAGGTGCGCGCTTGCAACATCCTGAATGGCAAGACCTGTTGAGTCAAAAATAGTAATTTCCTCTTCACTTGTCCTGCCTGGCTTCAGGCCGACAATCACCTCGCCAAGCTGGGCATGAATATCATTTTCCGAAATGTAGTGTTTTGAGAGAGGGACATTTACTTCTCCTGAATGGAGGGCTTGGACCATATCGTCCACAATAATCTTGGACCGAATTAAAAGTTCGGGGTCAAGTTCTTCTTTTCCTATAGCATCGGCGCCTATTGCGTTTATGTGAGTGCCTTCTTTGATCCACTGAGCCTTTACTATAGGTTTCCGAGTAGGAGTAGCCGTGACGAGAATATCACAATCACAGACCTTCTCAATGCTATCTTCATAATGGATTTCACAGGGGGTGATGCCTGCCATTTCCCGGATAAGCTGCTCAGAACTTTCTTTTGTCCTGGAGGTAACTCTCACAAGTCCGGGCTCAAAAATCTCACAGAGAGCTTCGAGCTGGGTTTTTGCCTGGTTTCCGGCTCCTACCAGGCCTATGACCTTTGAGTCTTTTCTTGCAAGGTATTTTGCGGCTATCCCGCCTGCAGCTCCGGTCCGGACATCGGTCAGGTAGGTTCCGTCCATAACTGCTATAGGAGCACCTGTTTCCGGGGAAATGAGGACAATAAGCGCCATTACTGTGGGGAGTCCACGAGCAGGGTTTCCAGGGTGGACGTTTACAATTTTCACGCCAGTAATATTCTCTTCCTCAAGATACGCGGGCATTGTACGCAGGTCTCCGTTATAGGCCGTATAATAGAGATACGATTTGGGAGGCATCTGGACTCTTCCAAACCCATGCTGCCTGAAAGCCTGTTCCACGACCTGCATAACAGAACTCATATCCATAACACTTTTTACTTCTTCTTGAGCCAGCCATAAGACATCCATAGTATAACCCTCCAGCCTGAACCGTGAGCTGGCTCACAGCTGAAAACCAAGATAAAATTGAACAGAACCGAAACAAAAACCTAAGATACAAACCTACGGCCTGAGACCACACATTATCATTTTTATTTGCGCAAATATGTATATATAACATATATCTTCACTCATTTAAAGAACTCCCTTCCTAAAAGGAGACAACCGTTAATGAGAGATATGCATGAAAGTTCAGCTGATTTTTCAGGTTCCTGTATGAAAGAGGAAGTGCTCAAAGGAAAATTGCTCAGGCCTGCGCGGGATATCAGGAGCATACTCAGGTGGGGTTATCCCAAGTTTTCGACTATCCGATTTGTGGCTGACCATTTTCAGCTCAGCTTGGAAGAAAGGCATATTCTCACAAGGGTAATTATGCCCCCTGACAGGATCGTCTCCAGGATCAGCAAGAGAATCGACTGCTCAGGCATAAAAGATAGAAAACTTCTCCTTGACGGGTACAATGTTCTCCTTAGTGTGGACAGCCTGCTAAAAAAAGAACCCATGTGGTTCTGCGATGACGGGTATATAAGAGACACCAGATACTATTTCAGCAAGGCAAAACAGGCTGAAGATATCGAAGAAGCCCTTGATGTAGTCCTGGGATTTCTTTCCGAAACCAGCCCAGAATCAGTTTTTTTTCTTTTTGACGCCCAGATAAGTCGCAGCGGGGAACTTGCAGGTTTCACCCGCCATAAATTGAAAGAATATAAAATTTCAGGCGAGGCAAAGACCTCAAAAATCGCGGATTTTGAGCTTAAAACCGAAGGAGGAAATCCAGAAAGAAATGTGATTGTGGCAACTTCCGATGGAATTATCATAGATTCGGTCAAAGAGGTGCTGGATATTCCTGCCTGCCTGATGGAAAAAATGAGAATTGAACCGGTCAGGCTGTATTGATCGGTTACCAGGCACTTCGTTTAAACAACTCAGCCTGCCTGTAAATTTCTTCGGCATCTGCGTACTGCCCTTTCTCTTTTAGCAAATCCGCGTACCCACGAAGGGTTCCGAGATGTCCGGGGTCAAGCTCAAGGGCTTTTTTATACTGGACTTCGGCTTCGTGCCTGTGCCCAAACCTCGCAAGTAGCCTGGCGTACTCGCAATGAGCCTCAACATCTTCAGGGTTCAGTTTAAGAGCATACCTGAAGTGTGCTCTTGCCCCATGAATGAACCCATGTTCTGCAAGCAGACGGGCATAGAAAAGATGAGGGCGCGGATCATCAGGATCGGCTTTGAGGGCTACTATGTAATGTTTTTCAGCATCAAGGGGTTCCCCATTTTCTTCAAGGAGGCGAGCATAACGGAAATTGGATTCCACATGACCAGGTTCAAGCTTAAGAGCTTGAGTATAGTGATATCTTGCCTCGGCGCTTTCCCCTCGTTTTGAAAGCAGAATCCCGTACCCACAATGGGCGTTCACATTCTCATTATCAAGAAGCAGAGCTCTGCTGTACATCTCTTCGGCTTCGTCTGTTTTTTTGAGCCTGTAAAGGAGGCAGCCGTAGTTGCAAAGAGTTTCCACGTGGAAAGGGTTAAGTTTGAGGGCTTTTTCATACTGAGCCTGTGCAGCTTCAGTTTCCCCCATTCTCGCCAGGACTATCCCGTATCCGCAAAGCGCTTCGACATTTTCAGAATTCTCAGAGAGCACTTCTTTGAATTCGCGTACTGCAAGTTCGTCAAATCCCAGCAGAAAAGCCGTTTTTCCCGCCTCCATAAGCGCATCTTCCCGGGTTTTTCCTGAGAATAGCGAAGCACAGGCTCTGGAAATTACATATTTTTCCCTGTGCATAGATTCTTTGCCAAAAATAGATGAGAGTTTCAGCAGGGTTTCCTGAGAAAGCGCATGCTCATTTGAGAAGGAAACGACAAACTCAATGACCTCATCCAGGTCACAGTTATCGGCTGCAACGTCTTCAATTACATGAAAAACAAGCTTGTTTACAGCATCAATCTCCATGCCTAAAGACCTCCTGAAATTTACCTCTAAAGAGAGTTTATCCGGCAGGATATAAATAGTTGGCTGTATAAGTATATTAATAAACAGTGAATGTTTGCTCCTCACAATGTCATAAGGAAATCAAAAACTACAGTTTGAAAAACGAGATACTGGAAAGAAAAGATTAAATGGACTGATCCTGCCTGAATCTCGATCTAAATATTTTTTAATTTCCTCATGTCCTGCTTACACAAACTGGCTGTATCCTGATGCTCTGCCCTTCTTCCGGATCCACTCAGGCAGTTCTTTCCATCTATTTAGACTCTGCTTACATGTAAACTGTAGCGCGTTTCTACGTCATATGTACCTTTAAGTTCTTCTTCGGTCAGAATTCCTTTATCAATCAATCTGCTGAGAGTTCTTCTATCGACTGATTCGACTATATCCCAGAGGTCTTTCTTCATGAGGTAGGGTTTTAACCTGTTGATGCGCCAGAGTTTCCATTCAACCTTCTGCCGCTTGATTTCTACGTTCCCTATTCTCAACACATCAATATCTTTTTCTGTAAGGGTGTTGAGGATACGAGTTCTCAATTCCTCTCTGCGCTTCTCCAGAATCGAGATTGCAGAGACAATATCATCGTACTCAAGTACAACATCCGCAAGATCCATGTCTTCAGGATCCTGCTCATTAATATCAAGTTCCACTATTCTGCCCCCCGGTGTGTATTTAGGATAAAAACTTTTATGATTTTGTTTAATTGATTGATTCTTTAATTAACTGAATTCTTAACTGAGTGGATTTTTAATTGAATGAATTTTTGATTAAGTAGGTTTTTGATATCTGGACTTCTAATTGACTGACTTCAAATTGCTTGGATTTTTAAGCTTATTAATACTTGATTTTAGACTTTGACATTTATAAGCCTGCCTTTACAAAAGGAAATTGAAAACCTTAGCGTATTGGGCGCTCGAAGAGTTTCTCTTGAGGTTTGGAAACGTTTATTGTATAAAAATTCCTTTGGTATATGGAAGAAAAACTCGGATTTGCATCCCTGAGAGGTTCTTGAGTAGAGGTGACCCCGTGGTATCAAAAAAGGTTTTCAGGAAAATTGCCGCAAAAGAAGAGCTGCTTCTCCTTTTACCGGAGATAGACCGCATTTTTGATTCGGAACATGCTGTGTTTAGAATTGATACTGAACCGGTGATGATCGTAGGGGATATTCACGGGGATTTACAGGCACTGGAATACGTAATAGAAAAAAGGGAAGAAATGAATTGTAAGAACTTTCTTTTTCTCGGGGATTACGTGGATAGAGGACCTCAGGGTACCGAGGTTCTTATAAGGCTTTTCCGGATGAAGCTTGAAGACCCGGATCATATCTTCCTGTTAAGGGGAAATCACGAAACTGTGGATATGAACATCTACTATGGTTTTTTAGCGGAGATCGGATTTGATGAGGAATTTCTCCTTAGAGTAAGCCAGACATATGATAAAATGCCGATAGCGGCTGTACTATCAGGGCACACATTCTGCGTACATGGAGGGATCAATGGGATAGGCAGCATTAATGATATCAGGAAGGAAAAAGCTTTTCCCTATCTCTGGAATGATCCTTCGAACCGTCCCGGACTCACCACTTCGAGGAGAGGTTCAACTGTAAAGGAATTCGGGCCTGACATTGTAGATGGATTTTTAAAGACAAATCATCTGAAAAGAATAGTGAGAGGTCATACAGCCCTTGACAAAGGGTACAGGTGGTGGTTTGACGGAAAACTGCTCTCACTTTTTTCCTGCCCGGACTATGTCGGACTTGGGAATACAGCAGCTTTTGCCCTGTTTGAAAAAGAGAATATAAAGCTGTTCGTCTTCGGGAATCAGCAGGAATAAAAGAAAGTTTACTCTTATTGAACCACTAATTTCCAGAAAAATTCTATCTGTAATGTGTCTTCTGAGAACTCTACTCGGAAATGCCCGAGAATCTCGTTTCATATCCTGGGATTAATCAAAGTAAAAAAGAAAATGCCGGGTTGGATGCTATTATAGGCAGGATAACAGATTCGAAAAGCCTGATGACATAAAGATCCAGACTTTTATCTTAGTCCAGAATTATCCAGGTTTCTGTCATCTTGCTTCCTATATCCGGATCGAGCTGCATGGCCTTCATATATTCCTTTTTGGCTTCATCAAAGCGACCCATCTTTCTCATAAGAAGGCCGTAGCTGTAGTGAAGGGGAGGGTAATACGGATTTAGGGCAAGTGCCTTCTTATATTCTTCCTCGGCTTCGGATAAGCGTCCAATTTCTGAAAGAAGGTTTCCGTAGCTGTAATGTCCTTCTGCACTCTCAGGGTCCAGACTGAG
This sequence comes from Methanosarcina flavescens, assembly GCF_001304615.2. Classification (NCBI taxonomy): domain Archaea; kingdom Methanobacteriati; phylum Methanobacteriota; class Methanomicrobia; order Methanosarcinales; family Methanosarcinaceae; genus Methanosarcina; species Methanosarcina flavescens. Next base: position 405,765 of record NZ_CP032683.1, read on the forward strand.
CGCTTTCTTGTATTCCATCTCAGCTTCATACCGCCTTCCAAAACGAGCAAGGAGATTTGCATAATTAGTATGAACTTTTGCATCGTTTTGATCAAGGGCAAGAGCTTCCATGTACTGAGCCTCTGCTTCTGAGACCCTGCCTTCTCTTGCGAGGAGATTCCCATAATTAAAAAGAGTACGCCTATGCCTGGGGTTGAGAGAGAGAGCCTTTCTGTACTCGACTTCGGCTTCTGAAGAACGCCCCAGGAAAGAGAGCAGGACCCCATAGTTGTGGTGGAGGCTTGGATCTTCAGGGTCCAATTCTATTGCACGCCTGTACTCCTTTTCCGCATCTCTCAGTCTTCCCAGCTCAAAAAGCAGGTTTGCGTACCCGCCTCGTGCAGGGACATAGTCAGGATCAACCGTAAGCGCCCTTAAATAGTACTCTTCAGCTTCCCTTACATACCCGTAATCGGTCAGGAGATGAGCGTATCCTGCATTCGCCTTTACATGCTGTGGTGAAGCTTTAAGTACGGTTTTATATTCCTTCTCAGCATCCTCAGTCTTTCCAAGTTCCAAAAGAAGTTCAGCGTAGGCACACCTTACATCTCCGTTCTCTGGATTTTCTTTCAGAGCCTCCAGATAACTTGCCTTCGCCTCAGGGAAAAAGCCCAGAACATGAGCCGCAGTGCCAAGTGCAAAGCAGGCGTCCTCACGGAGTTTTCCGGAGGCTCGAGTAAAGCATGCTTTTGCGAAAACATATTCTTCCATGACCATTTTCTGCTGCTTGCAAGCACTGGAAAGATCAAGCAAGATTGTGAGGGAAATGGATTTCCTTTCCGCAAGTTCCAGGGCAAAGTCAACTGCAGAGCACAGATTTTTCTGGTCGGATCCGATTATTCCAACAACATTATATACAAAGTCATCAATTGCATCGAAGTCCATACATCCGGCACCTCAGAAAAGCCATTTTTTTAGGGGGATAAGTGAAACTATCTCTGTAACATCCGGACTATATTTTACATTTGATAGAATATATTAGTGCGTGAGTATTGCAAAGTATCTGGGGTATATTATTATTTTATAAATAGTGCGTTAGATCACGAACATAATATTATACCTATCATATAACAGGCTATCCCTTTTTCTCGCTAAATCAAACAGTTGCCTGCTTAGAGCAACAACACTTTCCTGGTAAAACAGGCTTTTCAGAATAAGGGTAGCCCTGTTAAAGTAGAATGACTTAAAAAATAAATAGAAATTTATAAAATGAAGTAATTATTTCCTGTAAAAAGAAAGAAAATACAATTAACTAAAATAGGTTGAGAATAATTAATCTACTTTGAACAACAGTATTTAAATTTAAGGATATAAAATCAAGAATGAGGAGTTTATGAGATATTCATACATTTATAAAACTCTCCGGCAATAGTGTTCTCTTGGAAATAACCCAAAGGAAAATATATAAGAAGGGTAGTAGCTCCTCACGGTAAGATTTAAAATTAACATTTAAATTACTGATAATACGTATTGGGAATTATTAATAAGTACATCTCAATACTAATAAATATCCAAAATCCTGAAAATGATCAGTATGTTTTTTAAACTTTTGTCTATTTTCCTGATTATCCCAATTATTGAGCTTTACTTACTCATCAAAATAGGGAAAGTCATCGGGGCATTAAATACCGTGCTCATTATTTTAATAACTGCAAGCCTGGGCGCTTACCTGACAAAATCCCAGGGTTTCCGCGTGCTCCGCGAGATCCAGGAGGCAACGAGCAGAGGTTACATGCCAGGAAATGAGCTTCTTCACGGGTTCTTCGTACTGGTTGGCGGCTTTGCCCTTCTAACTCCGGGTTTCCTGTCCGATATAATAGGGCTCTCCATGCTCATACCCCAGATGAGGGAAATTTATGTGGGATTCGCAAAAGGGATTATAAGAAAAAAGATACAGAGCGGTCAGTGGCAGATGAGAATGTATACTAATTTTCGATAACTTTAAGTATTCACTTTTGCCCTGACAAAAGAATCAAAAACTCATTAATCATTTTAAGCTTGTTCTGATAACTTGGATGAAATATCTGGCAACTCCTGCTTTGAAAAGGTAGAAAACGTATAATATGAAAAGGAGCAGTGTAAATCCTTCTATCAAAGTTATTTGCCTCATTACTACTTGTCTGATTGATTTCCGACCGATGAGCCGGAATCGGCCACATCCTTCACCCGTTCTTTTGCTACCTTCTCAGCGTCGTCAAGGATTTCTATCCGGTATCCTTTCTCAGAGAGAACCCTGATTCGTTCTCCCGAGAGTGTTCCCTGGATCTCAAATGAACCATCCGCAAGCTGCTTTGCCGTTTGGCCAAAGACATCAAGATCATACAGGCTTTGAAGATCGCGCAACCGGTCCCATGTATCGGTGCGTATCCTTACAATATAAAGACCCACGAAAATCAGTCCTTCCTTCAGGGATCTTTACCCTGGAAAAGCCGTTAAGATCGAGGATTACTGCCCTGCTGCAGCCAGGCAAAGTTCATTCATGGCGGCGCAGACATCCTGAATAATATTGCTCATATCACTGAAAGGTGGAACGAATTCCTGCCCGAACTCGATAGTATAAGCGTAAACTTTCCTGTTAAGTCTGTTTACTATATGACGGCTAAAAGCATAGTCGTCTGATGTCGCGGATGTCGGATAGAGTCCTACAGACTGTTGAACGGTGTAATTCTCCCCACGTACTGCCGCCAGTGCGTTATTCATACGTTCGGCTAGACTTATAATCCTGTCTTTATCCTGAGTGGATATGAACTCTCCGTAAATTGTGTCATTTAGATTTCCGCGTTTTCCATCATATGTGGGATTCAAAAAGTTCTGTTCAGAATCAGTAGTCTGGTTATTGTCATCTCCCCAATTATACAGTATAAGTCCGCCATAGCTGTGCACATCCACAAAGTAACCGATATTCGGGTAAGTATCAAAGAGATAGCGTACATTGCGGGTTTCCGGCTCGGAAAATGCACTTTGTCCTTTGTACGTGAAACTCGATGGGCTTGAGGAGGTTCCAATTCCACTGCTCCACAGGAAATCGAAATTCCGGTTTAGATCCACACCCTGAGAGGAAGCCCCAGCGTTGGTATTCGGTTTTCGGTTTTTACGCCACCAGAAATGCTGGGGATCACCTGAGTTTGGATTATAGGTCTGGCTGTAGTGTTTGCCATCCGGGTTCACATCAGGAAAAACAAACACATCAAGGTTTTCAAGAATTGCACGGACCTGATCTGCAGGGAAACTCTTTCCTCCATAGGTTAGCTCGCTGCCGGCACGGTAAGCATTGATGAGATTGACCAGAAAGTTTACGCAGATATCCGAACCGCCCCATTCCCGCGCATGTATACTGCCGGTGAACAGTACACCAGTTCGGTCTGTGTTCGTTCCAGTGCGTATACGGACAGCATGAGATATCCTATTCTCCCAGGTGCGATGAGGGAGTTCAATGAGAGTTACGAGATCGGGGTGCATAGCCTGGAGATTGACAAGTGCGGACTCAACCTCATCTGCGGTCATGTAGCCCATTATTGCACGTTCTTTAAATCCCGAAAGCCCGGCAACTTCGGCAAAGCGGTTTACAGGCGAGACTTCCTGCACTCGTTCCTCAGCTACCTGTGAAAGGTCGGAGACTTTCTCCACGATGTAACCTGCCGCTTTGACCTGCCGAACCTGTTCCTCCGTTAAAATACCCGGAACCATAAAACGATCAGCAGCCAGTTGCCGCGCAGAGCTATACTTTAAATCAAGCTCGAATCTATCAAGGGCCCTCAATTCTTCAAGAGTTTTAGCAGTGATTTGAACCGAATAAATTGCCGTTTAGATTACCCCCTCTAATGATTCTCCTTATCCTACCTATGCAGGTACGAATTCCTGCTGGTATTGAGCATGAGCGCCACAGAATCTTCAGCAGGCAGTTATTCAGATAAGCTCTTCCAGGCAGTTATCCAATAAGCTCTCAGTTCTCACATAATCTTGAAAGAATCAATAGCTAGAAAGAATAGACTGCTGTACACCGGTCATTTCAGCAGAGCAGTCTCAGACCTGTACCCTATGCCCCTTCATAACTGTATGCCATATTGCTCAGCGCTTTGACTCTGACCTGTGTTTGTATATATTGATTATTATATAAAAATGGACTCGTGCACAGTTCAGGGAAGCAAAATATACAATAAATTCATATTGCGCAAACCCCTATTTTCATAGGGGAGTTCTGATGGCAGAAAAGCGCTTTGTTTACATGGATCATGCAGCCACTACCTTTACAAAACCTGAAGTGGTTGAAGCTATGCTGCCTTTTTTAAAGGAACATTTCGGAAATCCTTCTTCTCTGTATTCAATAGGGAGAGAAGGTAAAGAGGCAGTAGAAGCCGCTCGTGAGCAGCTTGCAAAAGCTCTGGGGGCTAATTCTGAAGAGATATATTTTACATCAGGGGGAACAGAGTCCGATAACTGGGCTATTAAAGGAACGGCTTTTGCCAGGAGAAAGAGAGGGAAACACATCATCACGACACCAATCGAACATCATGCCGTGCTTTACCCCTGTGAGTACCTGGAAACACAGGGCTTTGATGTTACCTATCTGCCTGTAGATGGGTACGGGCTTGTAGACCCTGCAGAGGTTGAGGCTGCAATCAGGGAGGATACTATTCTTATCTCGGTAATGTATGCAAACAATGAGATTGGGACAATAGAGCCGATTTCTGAGATAGGTGAGATCGCACAAGAGCATGAGATTCCTTTTCATACCGATGCCGTGCAGGTGATAGGTAAAATACCCCTAGATATGAAAAAGAAAGAGAGGAACGTTGACATGCTTTCCCTTTCCGCTCACAAGTTCTATGGGCCCAAGGGAATTGGAGCGCTCTATCTGCGGGAAGGGATAGAAATCGACAACTGCATGCATGGAGGTGGCCAGGAGCGCAAAAAACGAGCAGGAACCGAGAATGTTGCAGGTATAGTTGGATTGGGAAAGGCAATAGAGCTTGCATCAGCAAAGCTTGAGGAGCACGACAGGAAGATGAGAAAAATGAGAGACAGGCTTCTTGCTGGACTTCTGAGAATTCCTCATTGCAGGTTAAACGGACACCCGGAAAAACGTCTTCCAGACAACCTCAACTTAAGTTTTGAATATATTGAAGGGGAATCCCTGCTTCTTATGCTTGACGAGATGGGAGTCTGCTGTTCTACAGGCAGTGCCTGTTCTTCAGGTTCCCTTGAACCCTCGCATGTGCTCAGGGCAATAGGACTGCCTCCGGAAATAACTCAGGGTACGCTTCGCCTGACTCTTGGGGATGAAAATACTGAAGAAGATATTGATTATGTACTTGAAGTCCTGCCTGAAATTGTCGGAAAACTGAGAGCTATATCTCCTTTCTATAAACCCGAAAATATATGTGAGAAATAAAAAGACGTATAAAATAACAAGGTATGGGGGATTATATGTATAATAAAAAAGTTATGGATCACTTCATGAATCCCAGGAACGTAGGGGAAATTGAGGATGCTGACGGCGTTGGAGAAGCAGGAAACCCACATGGGGATCACATGAAGATTTTCCTGAAAATCAGGGATAACCGCATTGAGGACGTAAAGTTCAAGACATTTGGTTGTGCGGCAGCAATTGCATCCAGCAGCATGGCGACTGAAATGATAAAAGGCAAAACCCTGGAAGAGGCCTGGAACCTGACAAACGAGGCAGTTGCTGAAGCTCTTGAAGGTTTGCCTTCAGGCAAACTGGAGTGTTCAGTTGTTTCCAGGGAAGCTATCCACAGGGCAATTAATGATTACAGGAAAAAGCAGGGGCTGGAAACACTTCCGGAGCAGACCTGAAAGAAAAGAACAAAAAAACAATCTTACTCGATTTAACTTTTAAGCTTACTGAAAAGCCGCCTCCCTTACCATAATCACACGAGAGATGCACAAAATCTTTTAGATGTACTGCATTCCGCATCTGCTTACATATCCGTATCTGCTTTACTTACTTATCGTAAAGTTGATCTGGTATTCTCCTGATGATACTCCATGAAAAAAGTAGGAATTATAGTTACTGACCCTGAAGACTGGACAGCCAGAGCACTTACTGATGCAGCAAGAAAGAAAGGTTTTTCTCCTTTTATTCTGGACCTCAGAGCTGCAGAGGTCGGCATTAATACGATAACTGACGAGCCAATAGCCAGGAAATTAACGACAGTCTTTAAAGTAGGAAATATAGATCTCAGCGATCTTGATGCTATAATTGTAAGGGACGTAGGCGCAGGAGCCTTTGAAGGCGTATCTTTAAGGTTTGATATTCTGCGGGAACTGGAAGCCGAAGGAATCCCTGTTGTCAATTCCCCTGAAGCCATCCGGAATGCCGCAAACAAGTACCATGCTTCCTATCTTCTGGCAAGAGACGGACTGCCAGTACCCGAAACTGTGGCAGTACAGGATGTAGAGTCGGCTCTGAGAGTAATATCAAGATTCGGAGATGCTGTTATAAAGCCTGTATTTGGGTATAAGGGAAAGGACATTGCAAGAGTAAAGCATGGGAAAATCAGGTTTTCGGACAGAAAGATAGAATCTTCATCCCTGGAAACAATCTTCAATAAGTTGCTTGAAGAGAGAGGTATGCTCTATATTCAGGAGTTTATAGAGAATCCTGGAAGGGATATTAGAGCCTTTGTCGTTGGCGGGAAGGCTATAGGGGCTATTTACCGTAAAGCGGTATCCGGCTCCTGGATTAACAACCTTAGCCAGGGAGGAAGCGCAGACCGGTGTTCGCTTACGGAAGAGCAAAAAGAAATTGCTGAGAAAGCTGCACTGGCAGTAGGCACAGCTTTTGCAGGTGTAGATATTGTAGAAGGTATGACTGACAATCTAGGAAAAGAAGTTAAGGTTCATTCCAGCCAGACAGGAGGAAGTCCTAAAATTCTTGAGGTCAACGGAACACCGTCAGGAAGAGGTATTTTTGATGCCTGGGGAATAAACCCTGCAGAATATATCATAGAATACATTGTAAGTATATTGTGAAAGAATTATAAATGAAATTCTCCATATAATAACTGAAATCAACTCTTCAAGTAAAGGCCTTAAGTTTATTATTTTTTATGTAGCCAAACCGACAGCAATTGAAATGATCTGAAAATAAGTGTAGAAACCGAGATGTAGATGGATTTGGCAATCGTATCAAAAACCTTTAAGAAATAGATGCGCTTTGAATAAACCCGAGGCAAAGGATGAGTGAATATAAACAGTGTATAGTCACGAGAGACGATTTGAAACTTTCTAAAGGCAAGTTTGCAGTACAGGTAGCTCATGCTGCCATTTCTGCTGCTGAATGGGCAAGCAAAAGTGATCTTGAAAAGTGGAAGGAAGGCGGGCAGAAGAAAATTGTCCTGAGAGTCCCTACAATTAAAGATCTTTATGAGCTTAAGGAAAAGGCAAAGCGGGAAGGACTTCCTACCGCCCTTATACAGGATGCAGGGCTTACGGAAATTCCACCGGGAACGGTTACAGCTCTAGGAATAGGGCCGGCAAAGGGAGAGCTTATAGATAAAATTACGCGGGATCTTAAACTTGTTTAAGTGCTAGAAACCTGAAAACCAGGTTTAGAGAAGCTACATTGAAATTAAGTAGTAGGAGTTATCAATACGATATCTCCTCCGATGACAGATGTTCTGTTGGTATCCGGTCAGGAGGGGTCATGAGAGAACCAGAGGATTCGGGAAAGGAGACAGCCTCAATAATTGCTGTTTTATGCGTATGCCTTATACTTGCCGCACTTACCGGGGTACTGTCTTCGGATTCTATTGAGAATCTTAAAGATGAAGTAACAGGTTATATTATATCAGGACTGGAACCCGGAAGCCAGGAGGTTGTTTTTACACCTGAACCGGCTTTATTTACTTCACCTGCAATACCCAAATATTCTCCCAGGAAAAGTGAACCCACGCCAATCCTGCGAACACCGTTGCAGCCTGGTTTCTCTCTGAGCAGCAACTACCAGACCTCAGAGTTTTTCCAGGGAGGGGTGGGGTATATAAGGGCCAGCATTAAAAATGAAGGGCGAAATCCGATTTTTATTGATAGGTACGGTGTTTCGGTTAGCTCTTCCGAAAGCCGGATTTATTCTGAGGACTGTGGAGTTTTGATTCCTCCCGGTGAGGAGAAGAACCTCGGAGTAATCGCTGTTCAGATTCCTGAAGAAGAAAGCGCCAGTTTCAAGATTGTCCTCTGGCTACTCGCCTCCACTTCTGAGGGTAAATGGCATGAGTACGAATCCTATTCCCTTAAAGATTTCACTGTAAACCTGAAACCAATGCCAGAGAAATCGGCTCCAGTTTACCTATACAATCCTGCTTCTTGCTTTAAAACCATAAACCGACTTGTTGAGCCAGCCGAACCTAGTGTAAGGGGAAAGGCAGCCGAAGTGGCTCGCTTATATCCGGGATCATATAATATCTATCAGATCTGCGCCCTCTTTGACATGGTAAAAGAGGAAATCGAATACGTCAGCGACCCAAGGGGTAATGATATCTGGGAGCCTGCCAACGTTACTCTGAAAATAGGAGCCGGAGACTGTGAAGACCAGGCAATCCTTCTTTCGTCCATGCTTGAGGCTATAGGAGGCACAACCCGGGTTTACCTGACCAACACCCATGCCTTTGCAGCTGTTTATATAGGTAATGGAACCAATGCAACAGAGACCTCAGTAGAAGGAATCAGAGCTTATTACGGAGACGTCGATGTAAATTACCTTACCGACGAATACGGCTCCTGGCTGATGCTCGACCCAACGTCAAGCCTTTATGCAGGCGGACTTCCCGGAAAAACAGCCCAGGTGAGAATTAAGGCAACTGAAGGAGATGAAGCATACAGGAGCTGGACTTTCGTAAACACGAGTGAAGTAAGGGTTATTGATATCAACCCAAGGTGGCCTTTATAACTTCACCAGATACATAATAAAGGAGAGCTTTTTAATCATGCAAGTGCCGGAAATTGAAAAACAGATAGGAATAAACCTTTACTCCACAGATACCGACGGTCTTGGAGGACAGCTCCGCCAGGAAGTGGAAGATTTTATTGTTAAAGAGATTACGAATCGGGAAGAAGGACAGGAAGGAAAATATCTTATCCTTGAACTCGTAAAACGAGATTGGGATACACACCATTTTACCCGGACCCTTGCGAAAATTCTTAAGATAAGCCAGAAAAGGATCAGTGTTGCAGGCACAAAGGATAAACGTGCACTTACCACTCAAAAAATCAGCATTTTTGATATTGATGCCTCCGAAATTGAAAAAATTCATTTAAAAGACATTGAGCTGAAAGTCCTGGGCCGCTCCCGTAAACCCGTAGAATTAGGAGACCTTTGGGGAAATGATTTCATAATTACTATACGGAACATAGCCCGTTCGACTGAGGAAACAGGCAAACTGTTAGAAAAGACTACAAACGAGATCGTAGCTCAGGGCGGCGTCCCAAACTTCTTCGGAATCCAGCGTTTTGGTTCTGTACGCCCTGTTACACATCTGGTAGGGAAAGCCATTGTAGAGGGAGATTTCGAAAAAGCCGCCATGCTCTATATTGCCGAACCCTTCCCTTATGAGCCAGAAGAAACAAAACAGGCTCGCCAGTTCGTTAAGGAAACCCGTAATTTTAAGGAGGGGCTAAAAATCTATCCTTTACGCCTTGGGCATGAAAGGGCAATGATGAACCATCTGATAGCTAACCCTGATGACTTCGCAGGCGCTTTTCTGGTGCTCCCGAAAAACCTGTATAGAATATTCGTGCATGGTTACCAGTCGTATATTTATAATACCATCCTGTGCAGAAGAATTGAAAAAGGTCTTCCCTTAAATCAGGCTGTGGAAGGCGATATTGTCTGTTTTAAGAATGAGCTCGGTCTGCCTGATTCATCAAAAACTGAAAAAGTTACCGCTGAGACTGTAAATGCCATGAACAACCTGATTAAAAGAAAAAGGGCATTCATAACCGCTCCCCTTCCGGGCTATGATACTGAGTTTGCTTCAGGCGTTCCGGGAGAGATCGAACAGGCGGTTCTTGAAGAATTAAAAGTTCCTCTGCAGGGTTTCAATATTGAAGAAATTCCGGAAATGAGTTCGAAAGGCGCCAGGAGGGAAATCCTCCTTCAGGTTGAACCGAAATTTGAGGTTAACGAAGATGAACTTAATCCCGGAAAATCAAAGGCTGTGCTTGAATTTATGCTGCCAAAGGGAAGTTATGCAACAACCGTACTCAGGGAATATATGAAGGTAGATCCTCTGCAGATGAGCTGAGAGGCTGATAACTCAAAAGAAGGTTAAATTAAAGCAGAAACTGATTAATCCAGCTATCTACCTGCTCTTTTTAACCCGGGAAGCTTCTTACTTCCCAGTACCCGGATTCTTATACGCGAAAGGCAAGCAGTTTTCCTGGGAATTTAATTAGTTTATTTTCAGAAATGGGGGATTTTTTTCTACTCTCCTTTATTTCCCCCTTTTCCGGAGCCCAAAGACAAGAAATATAATGCCAAACAGCAATATCACACCCAGGGCACATAAGACCAGAAAAGTCAGCAATCCGAATATATCCCATGCAATGAAATATGGCTGTATAGCTATAAATGAAAGCAAAAGAACTCCCACAAGAGCTATCAACCAGTAACCAAGAACAAGGGTTTTGTTTTCATTTTTTCTGAGAAGGAAGGACAGCAGAAAAAGCATTCCAGCAGTAGCAACTGGGGGCAAGTAAAGGATAGCAGAATCCTCGAGGCCTCTGGTAAAGAATAATCCTCCTTCCCCGTGCTCAAAGGCATATAATACTCCGTCACTTGAGACCAGATACAATTTATCTTTGTAAAGTGTTGGTTCTGATAGTGCAGCACCTTTTATCCTGCTGCTCCATACAGGTTCCCCTGTGACGGGATCGAAAACCCTTATCTTGCACCCGGATGTGGAATATACATATTCATCAGTAACCGCGGACGATGAGAAATACCGTTCTGAACAGGGGAGCTCTTCCAAAATTTCTCCTGTGTTCACATCTAAAAATACAGACCTGCGGGAATAGTTAGATAATTCCTCCTTAACAACTAATTTACCATTCTTTATTTCAGTACTTATTACCCATCCGTTAGTATCTGTTTTCCAAACTTCCTCACCCGATTTAGCGGATAGCGCAACAATTTCTTCGCCTCCAATATAGATCAAATCTTTATAGAAGAGAGGATCAGGGGAGTGTTCTCTTAAATCCGTATATCTCCAGACCTCTTTTCCTGTATCTATATCGAGTGCGATTAAACCATGTTCGTAAGGAATATCATATAAATTAGATCGGAGTGCGAGAATATTTCCGTTTGTCTGGAGACCTGATATATAATAACTATTAGTATTTCTATTTCCAGAGCCTGTTAAATTAATTTCATAGTCCCATTTCAGAGCGCTGCTCTCAATATCAATGGCAGTCACATACCTGCTACCATACTCGCTCACAAACAAAGTATCCCCAAAAATAAGGGGAATATCCGGCCAACCACCCTGATAGCCTCTACTCCATAAAAGTTCACCGTTCTTTGCATTCAGTGCATCAACAGTTGGATAGCTTAAAACAATTAGAACCCCATCCTTATACCCGAGGTGACCCTGCCCTGTAAGCTTCTTATCCCAGAGTAACTCACCTGTTTCTGCATCAATCGCTGTAACACTGGTTTCAGAATAACCCTGACAAATAAAGAGAACCCCATCCGCAGCAAGAATTTCGAATTCCGGTGCCCCGTGTATTAATCTCCAAGGAAATTTATAGGTCCAGGCGACTTCTAAAGGCGGAGCCAGAGTTACAGGTTCGACTTCACTTAAATGAAGTGAAAGATTATAGAACTCAAAGTCATCATAATTACTGCGGTTAGCGTTACTCCCGGAGCTAATTTTTATGGTGTTGGTCCCCGGATCAAAAAAAGAATGATGAATCGGAATTTTAATGCTCACCGAGGCAGAATCCGGGGTTTCTGCCGGAACATAGTCGTTAAGGGTTCCGATTTCTATTTCATTGAGATATACCTTATCCAGAAACTCTTTTGTCGGCCCCGGAACAATACTTTTTCCTGTCATTGTAAGTTCTGCACTTTCTATATCCGCTGAAGGGTCCAGGGTAAAAGTAGCTGTATAAACCAGCCCTTCCGGGTCACCAGGGTTCAATTCTTCTTTAAAATTATCCCCAAGGTGGTGATGTTCGGTGTCAAGAACTATATCGGTCGCAGAAGCAACTGAAACAGAAGCAAATAAAGAAAAAAATAAGAGTAATGCGAGAATTAATGAATTTTTTATCACAGGATGCATATGCCTCAATCCTTAATCAGAAAAATCAGGTCAACGCCTCTTTAGAATGAAGGCTGAAATTAAAATCACTAACAAAGTAAATATTGCTCCGAGACCAGAAACATTCACGGGTTTCCGTGTATCTTCAGTCGATCCTTCAGTTTTGTTAGTTTCTTCAGCTCCTGATGGTTCTTCGGCTTTCTCGATGTCGTCTACTGCCTTCTCTACGATTCCCTCATCTACTTGAACAAATCCTTCATGTTTGAACGCAACAGGCACATCGGCAACTCCAATCTCTTTTCCTGCCTGGTCAAATACTTCATGGATATTATCAAGGGTAGAATTGTTAACTTCCGAACCTTCCAGAATTCCTACTCCTACACGGTTTTCAATACCCCAACCATAGCTTATAACTGGTCCTTGGGGATAAGTGTAAGGCTCCATATAATTTCTCGCAATTTTGCAGATTGTATCGAGTTTCTTGTACCATTCTCGTCTCTGGTCTTCAATATAGAACTCCCGCTCCTTTCCGTAAGTTGCAATTAATGTATCTTTCTTTTGATAAATAGCTCATTCGATGGTTCAGAATTTCATCCGTAAGTTGCAATTAATGTATCTTTCTTTTGAGCTTCAATGCTTTTAAGCCCCAGTTTTGCAAATACGCGAACAGTCTCATCTTCATCGTTCAGAGCGGTTGTAAGCGGCCCAATTGCACGTTCGCCTCCAATCCTACCGAGTGCTTCAGCCGCACGCACCCGGACATTGGGGTCTCCGTCACCAAGGGCTGTGATTAAAGGCTCTACGGCTGGTTCACCCATCAGACCAAGATTATAACCCAGATCTGCTTGAAGCTCCGGTTTTTCTTTGAGTGCCTTAATCATGGGCTGAACTGCTCTTTCATCTTTTATCCCAGCAAGGACTGCAGTGACCTTCATCTGGAGAAACACATTTTCGTTTTCATCCTGTAGGATCTTAATGAGAGGTTCTACAGCAGGTTCTCCTATCTCAACAAGAGCGTTAGTTGCAGCACTTTCAACTTCCCACTCCTGATCCGTCAGCAGTTTAATGAGTGGTTGCACAGCTCTTTCATCCTTTATTTTGCCGAGAGTAATAGCTGCATTTTCACGGACTTCCGGGTCTCTGGAATCCAGTGACAGGATTAAAGGTTCTACTGCAGGCTCCTCCAGCTTCAACCAGGGCTTTTACTGAATCCGCTTTAAGGTTTACATCCTGAGAATTAAAATTCTGGATTAATGCCTCGATCTCCTGTTCATCTGAGGCTGCGCTGGCTACTTGAACACTGGAAAATGTAAACAACTGGATAACTATCAGCGCAAAAAATGTAAAAATGGTTATTAAAGGAGTTCTCAACTTTCTAACCTTCACTTGATCACCTAATCAATATTACTCTAGCGTTAAAGCCTTGAAACAGGAATACGGGTCTGGACAATCTAAATTAAGACTAAATTAAAAACTGAATTAAAAAGTTTAATTATTTTTATTCTATTACTGTAACTATATTGAGAGATACCAATCTCCTTACTTCTTCTTTCGGGAGAAGATATCCATTGTAACTATCAAGTTTTGGATCTGACGGATCTACCCCATATTTCTCAATATAGGCTGCCTCTGCCTCCCTTATAATTCTTAACATTTCCTGTTCGCTCACCACCACATCATAGTCCACACCTTCTTTCAAGCCTTCTGGAGGCTCGCCTGTCTCAGTGACCAGCGCTCTTGTGGTACTTTGCAAAACTGTGCCTTCCAGATAATTTGGAAGTTCACCCCTGGCAAATTTGAGGTCATTTTCTGTAATATTATATCTTTGATACAAAGCCTGTAGTTCTTCGTCAGTATAACTTATATTAGTGGATATATTATCTACAACCTCATTTTTAGCCTGAACTTCTCTATCTGTGTAACTTTTACCATCAGGAAAAATCACTTTAAATGCTACCTGGTTATGATATTCATAAATACTCAGGATTATAGCAATACATGCAAGACCTATAACCATGATTACTTTTGTTCTATTCATTTTTTATCTCGAAGATTCATAAATTTTACAATAAGTTTTAAAAGGTTAACAGGCTTCAGACATATATATTTTTTTAATCTATTGAAAGAGTTTAACAGATTCATGACAAAAAGCAGTTCTGAGAATTTTGAATAAAGAACGGAATATTTCAAGTTGACAAGAAATAAATCAGTAGAATACTTATTTAAAATTCTCAAAATAAAATTGGTGGGAACGGCGGGAATTATCCCGGAACCTTCTCACACACTACATAGAAAAGGAACACTTATTAAGGATTATTTTTTCTTCTTTGCCTTTGCAAGCTTCTTCTTAGCATCCTTGCTGCCTGAGGAAGCAAGTTTTTCAAGCTCTGCAATCTTTTCTCTCTTAGCGTTCTTCTTTTTCTCCATATCTTTTTTAGACATTGCCATAGTGCGTACCTTCATAATTTTAGTGAAGTTGTGATGTATGTACAGGCATTATTGTCCTTCTCTCTCCTTCCTGTATTTGCACATTGCTGCAACAAGCCCGTTGAATGGGGGAGACGGTCTGCCCGGTCTTGACTTGAATTCGGGGTGGAATTGTGAGCCAAAGAAGAAACGCTTGCCAGGGATCTCAGCAATCTCCATTCTGTTTTTGTTTTTACCGGAGAAGACAATACCAAAGGACTCAAGCTTGTCCACGAACTCAGGGTTAACTTCGTACCTGTGGCGGTGCCGCTCCACAATGTAATTGGTCCCATAGATTTTTGAGGCAATCGAACCTTCTTTAAGGATAGCCTCATAGTCCCCGAGGCGCATTGTACCGCCCATGTCCGCAACACAGGTCTGCTCAGGCAGGATATCAATCACAGGATAAGGAGTATCTTCGTCAAACTCTGTGCTGTTTGCATTCTCAAGTTTAACCACATTCCTCGCAAACTCGATGACTGCAAGCTGCATGCCCAGGCAAATTCCCAGGAACGGAATATCGTTTTCCCTGGCGAACTTGATTGCCAGTATTTTCCCTTCAGTGCCGCGCTCTCCAAAGCCGCCCGGAATAAGAATCCCATCGTACTGTCTCAGCTTCTCAATTTCGGCAGGGTTCTCTTCCAGGGTCTCGGCTTCAACCATGTTAACTTCAACCCTGCACTTATTATCAATCCCTCCATGTTTAAGAGCCTCAAGGATGCTGAGATAAGAGTCCTCAAGATTTGTATATTTACCTATAATTGCCAGTCTAACCGTATCGGTTGTGGACTTCATCTTTGCGACCATCTCTTTCCACCCGCCGTTTTCGACGCTGGACTCCAGTTGCAGGTGTTTCATAAGCTGGGTGGTCAGGCCCTGCTCTTCTATCGAAAGAGGCACCTCATAAATGTCGCCGGCATCATAGGCGCTGATAACCAGTTCCTGAGGCACGTCACAGAAGAGCGCAATTTTTTCTTTGGTATTTTCCTGAAGAGGAGTTTTAGATCTTGCAACAATCACTTCTGGGCTGAGACCAAGGGCTCGGAGTTCCTTTACAGAGTGCTGGGTAGGCTTGGTTTTCTGCTCACCCTGAAGGTCTTCCATAACCAGGGTCACATGAATGAACACAATATTTTCGGAAGGCTCTTCCCTGTGCATCTGGCGTACAGCCTCAAGGAAAGGCATGCTCTCAATATCCCCAACTGTGCCTCCTATTTCAATAAGACAGATATCGGCCCCGCTCCGGGCTGCAACCTTCCTGATCCTGCTTTTGATCTCATTTGTGACATGGGGAATAATCTGGACAGTTTTTCCAAGATAGTCTCCTCTTCTTTCTTTGGAAATTACTTCCTGGTAAATCTTGCCTGTAGTAAGGTTATGGTCCCTTGTAAGTTCCGTATCAAGGAAACGCTCGTAATTCCCAAGATCCAGGTCGACTTCACCTCCGTCCTTGAGCACGAAGACTTCCCCGTGCTGGTAGGGGCTCATGGTGCCTGCATCTATATTGATGTAAGGGTCGATTTTGATAGCTGTAACTTTATAACCTTTGTTTTTAAGATTTCTGCCAATGGATGCGATGGTAATGCCTTTTCCAAGCCCGCTCATCACTCCACCGGTAACTACTATATACTTCATGGGTAGCTTCCTCAATGATTTTCCTAATAACTGTTTCAGACTAAAAGATAATTATGTTGAATTAGACAGGAAAATGATCAAATTAATAACTTTTAAGATATCTGTCATTAATCCTCTGGTACGAACACAATACCAATATCCTCATTGTATAAAAACACTCTCTACTTCTAAAAAAGTAAAGGCTCAAATAAGAAGTGGAAGTAAGAGAATAGATCTGCATAAAGACGAATAACCTTTCTGATTATTTTAGAATATTTATGTGAAGTTTAGCAGCAGAAAAAACCCAGAGAAGGAGAGGAAAGTACAAAAAAGTACAATTTTTCCAGGTAATTTGGTGATCCCTTGATTATGAATATTTTGAATAGTTACCATGCTTTTCTCGACTGTAAACCCGAGTTAACAGGTGTAAAATGGGATAGAAATGAGTTTTTATAAGGGTTTAACCTTCCTCTGCAATCTTTAGCAGGATATATGTCATACAGGTCACAAACAGGATTGAAAATAAAAGCGACTGCACAAAACTAACTTTGAATTGCAGACCTGATGGCAGAATAAAGTAGAGGAAGAACAGACCTATAAGTAACAAAATGCCTCCGAAAGCCATATTCAAAGAAAGTCTTTCGTTCCCACCTACATTCCTGTAAGTTCTTCTTCCTGCTGAAGCCGGAAATCCTCCTGTAAAGCCTCTACGGATAAAAGACGAAAACCCTCTAGACCCGTTTGCAGATCTGGAACCAGAGATCCTCTTTGCAGGCTTTTGAGAATTCAGTTCCTCTTCCTCATCCACTACATAGGCTTCGTCCCTCGGATGCTCCTGCGGTTCTGAGTCCGTCTTTCCAAGCTGAACTGAGAAACCTTTCTTTCTTGATCCGTAACCTGCTGTGATATAGATTTGCCCTTTGGTTAGTATCCTTCCTTCTTGCGGGATTCTTGCAACTGCGGAAATGTACTCTTTTTGAAGCACATACGGGTTATCCCTCAGAAAAGTAATCTGGCCTTTTAATTCATCACTTACCGAGAGATGAATATGAGTAGGGGACCCGTAGTTTGTTATCAGGATCTCAAAGGTCTCTTCTCCTCCGGGAGAAAGAGGAATCTCGATGCTTTCCTTTTCAAACTCAATTGAGTTTAATTCCTGTCGGTTAATAATAACATTCTGGAATATCTGCTGCAAGTTTAACCCCCACATCAGTTCCTGAGGTCAGGAGGAAGCAGGTTTGGGATTCCCTCATCTATTGGATAGTGCTCCTTGCATACGGGGCAATACAGGGTTCCTAAGACGACCTCTTCTTTATTTTCTTCAACAACGTTCAAAATCAGGTCGCCCTTGCATACAGGGCAAGCCAGAACATCCATAAGATCTTTTTTCACTAAAATTCACCGCTAAAGCCGCTTTTCCTATAGGGAAGAGAGAATTTTATTATAGTCGAATATTTTATTGTTTTCCTCACATTCTTTTAATCCTGTGAGTTTATCCTGCTATTTACGGTATACAACGCATCCTCTTATTTAATGTAATCTATATTTACCGGCACATATGATTTCAGTTCTTATAAGTTTTATCGGGTATTACTACTTTATATATGAGGCGAAATGCGGCATTTTCAAAAAGTTTATAAAACAGTATCATTTGATAATTCTGAAGGGTTTCTGGATTAGCCGGTTTTAGATCATATAGAACGCATTACCAGGTATGGAGCACGGGATCAGGAACCGGAATGTTATCTCAGAAAAATGAGAAGCGCTCGGGCTATTTAATTCAGGAACATATACTTAAGATTAATATTATTTAAGGAAGTTAGTTGCCTAAATCCGAGTACTGGAACCTAAAATCACGGATAGATCAAAAAGTATAAAGAAAATTTTGGGATATGAGATGGAACAGGAAGTATACGAGAGAAGCATTGACCCTGCAACCCTAACCATGCTTCAGAAAGCCAAAGAAGAAGGCGCTGAAACCGCCTGGGAAAGGTATGAGAAGCAATTACCTCAGTGCAGCTTCGGACAGCTAGGAATCTGCTGCCGGAATTGCAATATGGGTCCATGCCGGATAGATCCTTTCGGGGAAGAAGCCGACAGGGGAATATGCGGTGCTACCGCAGATATCATAGTTGCAAGAAATCTCCTAAGATCAATTGCTGCAGGTGCAGCGGCTCATTCCGATCATGCAAGAGACACGGTGCTGACCTTCAAGAAAATGAGTGAGGGAAAGGCTGAAAGTTATAGAATAAAAGACACAGCAAAATTGTTATCCCTTGCGTCGGAATATGGAATTTCCTCCGAAGGGGGAAGCCTTGAGGAAGTAGCAGCAAGACTCGCCGACATACTGCTTCTGGAATTTGGAAAACAGGAAGGACCCATCCTGTGTACCAGAAGAGCTCCCGAGATAAGGCTCAAACTCTGGGCAGAACTTGGAATAGAGCCAAGGGGAATTGACCGGGAAATCGTGGAGTGCATGCACAGAACCCACATGGGTGTGGATAATAATGCAGTCCATATCCTGCTGCAAGGGCTGCGCACAGGGCTTTCGGACGGTTGGGGAGGCTCGATGATCGCCACCGATATCCAGGATATACTCTTCGGAACTCCGCAGCCGAGAAGAAGTACTGTTAATCTGGGAGTGCTGTCCAGGGATAAAGTAAATGTAATCGTCCACGGGCATGAGCCAATTCTTTCAGAAATGATCGTGGAAGCTGCGGAAGATCCCGAGCTTCTTGAGCTCGCAGAAGAAAAAGGTGCAGCAGGCATCAACGTTGCTGGGATTTGCTGCACTGGCAATGAGACCCTGATGCGCCACGGGACTCCCATGGCAGGAACTTTCCTCCAGCAGGAGCTTGCAGTAATTACAGGCGCTGTAGAGGCTATGGTAGTAGATGTCCAGTGTGTCATGCCGTCACTTGGAGAGCTTGCAGGCTGCTATCATACGAAATTTATATCTACATCCCCAAAAGCTGACTTTCCAAATACTGTAAGAATGGAATTTCACGAAGATAGGGCTTATGAAACTGCAAAAGAGATCGTAAGAGCAGCCGTCGAGAACTTCCCTAACAGAGTTCCGGAAAAGGTTACCATACCTGATGAAAAGCAGGAGTGCATGGTCGGTTTCAGTGTCGAAGCCATCCTGAATGCGCTTGGAGGAACCCCTGATCCTCTCATTGAAGCGATAAAAAGTGGAGCAGTTCGAGGAGTCGGGGCTGTTGTCGGCTGCAACAATGTAAAAGTGAAGCATAATTACGGGCATGTTAATCTTGTTAAGGAACTGATCAAAAACAACGTGCTCGTGGTGACAACTGGCTGCAATGC
Organism: Methanosarcina flavescens; assembly: GCF_001304615.2. Classification (NCBI taxonomy): domain Archaea; kingdom Methanobacteriati; phylum Methanobacteriota; class Methanomicrobia; order Methanosarcinales; family Methanosarcinaceae; genus Methanosarcina; species Methanosarcina flavescens. Next base: position 425,489 of record NZ_CP032683.1, read on the forward strand.
AATTGCCTGTGCTGAGGCAGGTCTGCTTTTGCCGGAAGCTTCCGAACTTGCGGGCGACGGGTTGAATTCTGTCTGTAAAGCCCTTGGCATACCTCCGGTCCTGCACATTGGGCTCCTGTGTTGATATCAGCCGTATCCTTGTGCTTTCATCTGCGCTTGCAAACTGCCTGGGCGTAGACATAAGTGACCTCCCGGCAGCGGGAGCGGCTCCAGAATGGATGAGCGAAAAAGCAGTCAGTATCGGGGCTTATGTGGTTTCGTCGGGTGTATTCACTGTGCTAGGTACTGCTCCGGCGGTGCTCGGAAGTCAGGCTGTTACGTCCCTTCTGACAGGAGGCTTAAACGATGTGATCGGAGCAACTTTCGCTGTTGAGCCCGATCCTTTCAAAGCGGCGGGCCTGATGCTTGAGCACATTGACGGAAAAAGAGAGGCATTGGGTTTGATTACAGAGAAAGGAAAGGCACTGGGACTGACCTCAGAGAGATGATTTACAATGAGAGATATAATGATTTGGCCCGAACGTTGCCTGGGCTGTCGCTCCTGTGAGATTGCCTGTGCAGTTGCACATTCCGAGAGCAAGAATCTTTTTTCGGCTATAGGAGAAAAGCCAGCCCCCAAAAAACGCATTAATCTGGAGTACGTACCTGACATTGAAACCTCTCTCCCCATTACCTGCCGCCACTGTAAGGATGCTCCCTGCGTTTCGGTTTGCCCTACAGAAGCTCTCTGCCAGGATGAGATTACCAGTACGGTAACTCATAACTCTGAATGCTGTGTAAACTGCTGGGCCTGTTCTACGGTATGCCCCCGCTTTATTTCTCTATACAAGATGATTCTCGTTATGGGCTGCTGGACCAGTTCCATGAACTCCAATCACGGAGTGATTAACAGGCAGGTTGAAGCAGGAATAAAATGTGATCTCTGTGAAGGCAGGGTTTTGCCTGCCTGTGTAGAAGCCTGCCCAACACATGCCCTTACTTTGTTCGAGACGGAAGAGAGTTAAAAGCTGAAATAACCTGGAAATGTTCAGGAACTCTTAAAATAAACTAAATCGACTGGCGCATTCTGCTCCGGACAACAGAGTCTGCTTGCGCCATCGTTCCTTTCCCGAATAAGAGTATTAAAGTAGCATTTCCTATTAAATGGGGAACTTAAAAATAGGGAGTCAGGCATGATAAGCAGTATTTACAGGAAGATAATGGTTGCAACCGACGGTTCGGAAAATGTCAGAAAAGCAGTCGAAACAGCAATTGAAATCGCAAAAATAAGCGGAGCAAAATTGTATGCTGTGTATGTAATCAACTATGGAGGACCTTCGATAACTTATCCCGGGAATGTAGGATGGGAGAGAGTCGCTCTCGATTATTTCAAGACCGAAGGCAGGGAAGCGACCACTTATGTCGAAAACCTGGCGAAAGTTGAAAATGTTAATGTCGAATCCGTACTTCTGGAAGGAAATCCTGCGAATGAGATTGTCGATTTTGCTGAAGAAAACGATATTGACCTTATTGTTACGGGTACACTTGGAAGAACTGGAATTCAAAGATTCCTGCTGGGAAGCGTGGCTGAAAATGTGGTGAGGCACTCGAAAAAGGCAGTACTTGTCGTAAGAGGAGAAACTGCCGGATAAGGCAAATAAACATATAAAAACTAAAATTTTTCAAAGAAAGAGTCCAAGAGCCTTTCCGGATATATTAATTTACATCCCTATACAAATAACTAACAATGATAGACCTTTTAATCCAGGTACTTGATTTTGTGCTTCCCGTACTTGCAATGATTTTTGTGGGGCTTGTAGGCACAGGTATACTTGTAGAACTGGGTCTAATGCAGAAGTTCTCAAAACTTGTAAGCCCTATTTTCGCCTACACCAACCTGCCCGATACCTGTGCTTCAGCCTTCCTGGTATCAATAGGGTCTACTGTAGCTGCAAACAGCATGCTTTTCCAGGCAAAGAAAGAAAATTGCCTGGAGGACAGGGAAGTCCTGCTCTGCTCGATGATGAATGCTACACCTGCTTACTTTCGGGAACTTTTCACCTACCAGATTCCAGTAGTCCTGCCTGCTCTCGGCTTTGTGGTAGGGGGATTCTATTCCCTTGTGTTTATAGTCACTGCAGTGGTTAAAATCCTGGTAATTGTGATTGCAAGCAAATTGTTTCTTAAAGACAACTCCTGCAGGGTTCTTGAGCCGGAAGCCAGGAAGAAGGTATCCATAAAAACTGCAGTTAGCCGGGCTTTCAGGAAAGAGTTCAGGGCTTTTTTAAAGATTGCAGGGGTTTACCTTATTGCAACTACAATTGTCTTCGTACTTCAGGAACAAGGAGTCTTCGAAATTTTCAGCGTGCTGCCGCTTGCTGAGATTTTTAAAATCCCTGCTGTGTCAATTGTCCCGCTGACAAGCTACGTAGCCAGCCCTATCCTTGGAATCTCACTTCTGGGTCCCATGATTCACTCAGGGGAGATAACAAACATACAGGCTATGATTGTGCTCATGCTTGGCAGTATGTTTATGCTCCCAATTTTTGCGCTTCGCAGCCAGATCCCAAGTAAAGTAGCGATCTTCGGTACGCGCCTTGGTGTTCAGATTGTCGTGTACTCGACTGCAATAAGCGTGTTCGTAAGGCTTGCAATCCTGTTATTACTACTAAGTATTGCATAATATAGGAAAGGCAAAAGTAAGCTATATAGAAATTACCAATGTAAGGGTCATCAGCACCGGAATTTCGGGTAAAGTAATTAATAGTATAGAATTTGCTGGAAAACTCTCTTTAAAGAGCCTATAAAAAATAGAAAAGATCATTTAAAAGGAAGAAAAATAGAGAGAATAACTAAAAATTACTTGTATAAACTTAGTAAAGATATAAAAACACAGCAGTGAACGGGGGTTTTTGAAGGAGGTTAAAATATGTTGGATATAATTATTGTCAATAATATTTGATTTTGAGTTCACCCGTTCACTACTCCCCTCTGTAGGTTAAGCTATATATATGTATTTTGGTGTCTCAAAAAGGTATTATCTTTTTGTGCTAAAACAATCATGAAGCGATCGGATTATAAGGATTTTTTTGTCCTCTTGATTATATAAAACATTATTAAAATGTTATTAAAATATTATTAAAACATTGCTAAAATAATGCTATAAAATGTTAGAAAAGATTAAAGAAGCATTAAGAAAGTATTAATGATATAAAACGGCTTATTTAATTCATCTCATATGATTCTCCAAGTATAGCATGATATAATAATTTAAAGGATATAAAGTAGAATCTGTCGAATAAAAGTTGTAATATAAAAATTAAAGAAAGAATTAAAGAAAAAAGTCATTACTTAAAAGCTGCAGTAAACTCTAATGCAAGAGTATAATGCAAAAACTCGAATTTAAAAATAATATAAAGATGTATAATGACCAGGGGATCTTAATGTGGAAGGCAAGAGTTATACAAAAGTGATGATTACAACCGACGGTTCAAGGAATGCAAGGAAAGCAATTGACGCAGGAATCCAGCTTGCTAAACTCGCAGGAGCAAAGCTTTACGCTGTATACGTCATCGTTTCTGCAGGCTATACTCCTAGAGATTTCGGCTGGGAAGCATCATTGAGAGAATCTCTGGAGTTGGAAGCGAAAAAAGCTATTAATTTTGTTGAGGATGCCGGAAGAGCCGCAGGCATTGAGGTTGAACCCGTAATTCTTGAAGGGCATCCTGCAGACAAAATTCTGGAGTTTTCAGAACAGGAAAGCGTGGACTTGATAGTTATGGGAACACTTGGAAGAACTGGGCTTGACAGATTCCTACTCGGGAGTGTAGCTGAGAAGGTGATAAGGCATTCAAAGATCCCGGTCATGGTCGTAAAAGGCGAAGCCGAGAAATAAGGGAAAAATTCTTTCTCAAATTGAGTTTTATTAAAACATATTTATCAAAACACACCCTATGGAAACATTTTAAAAAACAGAAGCTTAAAACAGAGCCTAAAATAAACTAATTGAGGGGATTGGTATGAGAGGGGGGGCTTATCAAAGAATAATGATTGCAACCGACGGTTCAGAATTAGGTAAAAAAGCAGTTGTAACTGGAATTGACATTGCTAAACTAAGCGGAGCAAAAGTATACGCCGTATATGTAGTAACCCCTGTGGCCTATACTGCAAGGGATCTTGGATGGGTGAGAGCCAGCATGGAAAACTTCAGAGCTGAAGGGAAAAGAGCTACAGCTTTCGTGGAAGATATCGCTAAAGCTGCAAACGTAGAGGTTGAATCAGTAATACTTGAAGGACATCCGGCAGAAGAAATCGTAGAGTTTGCAGAGCACAATGGCATGGATTTGATAGTTATGGGAACACTTGGAAAAACAGGGTTTGATAGGTTCCTGCTTGGAAGTGTGGCCGAAAACGTTATCAGGCATTCAAAGACCCCTGTGCTTGTTGTAAAAGGCGAAAAATCCAGGTAAAGTCGAAAAACGATAAGAATAAAAGACTTTCGTTTGTATTCGATTAAGAGGCGAAATAATCAAGAAAGCTATCTTTAAACCCTGGATCATTAGTAATAAACGTAACAAATATTGGAAAAAAGGCTCTTGAGGAGCCTTTAACCTACCACGCTCATATTCGAAACCCGGATAGAAGGCGTAATTATTCCTCCGACTTTCCTGACATCAAAGCCTGCCCCTGTAATTTGCTTTAAGAGTTCGAAGGCATTGCCCGAAATCATTAGCGATTTTACAGGTTTATCAAGAGCCCCGTCTTTAATCGTGAAGGCATTTCTGGCTTCTACGGAGAAATCTCCTGAAATTGAATTTGCAGTATGTGCGCCGATTACCGTATTTACGAAGACCCCGGACTGGGTATCAGCAATAACATCAGTCTGAGGGTAATCGATAATAAAGTTCCTGAGCCCTACGGAAGGTGGACTTGTATAAGAAAACCTCGAGCCGTTTCCTGTGCTCTTTACGCCTGCTTTTCCTGCGGTATAACTGTCATAGAGATAAGTCTCAAGCACGCCTTTTTCAATTACAGTGGTGCGCTGCGAAGGTACACCCTCGTCATCCGAAGCTGAAGTTTCAATTCCGGCCTCAACCAGCCCGTCATCATAGATATTCAGTTCCGGTACTGCCAGCTCTTCCCCGAGTTTATCTATTAAACCTGATCTTCCCTTCTGGATATTGTCCGCATCAAGGGAAGGGGCAAGCGCTTCCTCAATAATGTCGGATAAAGCAAACGGATGGAAAATCACGTCAGTCTTTTGAGGTTCGATTTTTATACCACCGTTAGACTTCAATGCAAGTTCGGCTGCATTCTTTCCGAGGGCGAAGAAATCAATATCAAGAGAACGCGATACCGCAAAGTCATAAGCTGTCGAAGTCTGCCCGTTAACCGTAATGACATCTACAAAACCGGAAACAGCTGTTGATTCCTCTTCTATCTCTATGCCGTTTGTGTTCAGAATAAGCCGCTTACCTTTTGCACGGTTAAAGCCTCCTGAAGTCGGATGTGTGCCCGGAACCTCCTTTGTGCCTTCAATAAGGGCAAGGGCATATTCAATACAGGCTTCAAGTTCCAGAGCCTCAACTTTTTTATCAAAAATACCAGAAACCGTGGGATATTTCCCGTTAGAAGGAAGGCTCACCCAATCAGGGTCGCTTTCCCTTACTTTTGCTTCGGCAACAGCGACCTCTACGGCATTTTCTATCTGTGCTGCTGAATTCGTACTGGCAAAGCCAACGGCTCCGTTCACTATAGCCCGGATTCCTATACCTTCCGAAAAACGGTCTTTAGCATGTTCTATGGCATCCTTTTTGAAGTTCACGCCTGTTGAGCGATTTGCAGCGTAATAGATCTCTGCTTCTTCGGCCCCTGCACTTTCCGCAAGCCTGAGAGCTTTCCTTGCAAGCTCGTACATATTCAGGCACCTCCAACAAGGGCTTTTGAGATAGCCAGATGGGGAGAACCATCTGATACTGGTGCAAGCTGCCCGGCTTTTCCACATCTCCCTGCGGTCATTTTCAGGTCGTTGCCTACAAGAACTACGTGGTTGAGTATCTCAAGGGTTTTACCTGAGAGAGAAACATCCTTTATAAGTTCAGCGAGTTCTCCATTTTTTATAAGGTATCCTTTCTCAGCATTGAACTGAAAAATTCCTTCCCCGGTATTCACCTGTCCTCCTCTGGACCCTATAAGATACATCCCGTCCTTTATCTCTTCAAGTATTTCTTCAAATCTGGCATCCCCGTTATCTATGAAGGTATTGCTCATCCTGACAATGGGCATGGAATAACCCTGGGCCCTGCAATTCCCTGGAGTTCCTCCGAGTTTTGCTGCGGTTTCACGGGAATGAAGATAGGAATTAAAGACTCCGTTCTTGATTATTTCTGTCCTTCTTGATTGTGCCCCTTCGGCATCAAAAGGATAGTATCCGAATTCGTGAAGGGTAGGATCATCGATAATCGTAATAAGGGGAGATGCAATCTGTTCTCCGATTCTGTTTTCAAGAATAGAATCTCCTTCAAGGACAAGATCAGCCTCGGATGCATGTCCAACGGCTTCGTGGGCAAAGACGCCAGCCAGTTCTTGATCAAGAATTACAGGCATTTCTCCGCCTTTAGGAGTTTTCGCATTGAGAAGTTCAACTGCGGTATTTCCTGCCTTGCCAGCAAGTTCCAGAACGTTTTCGTTTTCAAAAAGCTCATATCCGTACCCAAAACGGCTCTCCCTGCCTGCTTGATACACGCCGTTCTCGGAGGCAACCGCAGAAACTACAAAACCGACGTTCATAAGCTCATAACCCGACTCAATACCATCTGAACTCCTGTATTCGACTTTAAACTCGGATTCCAGGTACATCACTTTGGTACTGTTAACGCCCTTTACTTTTGCACTGTTTTCTATGCTCTTTAAAAGATCGACTTTTTCCTCAATAGAGACATCCCTCGGGTCAATCCTGATTTCAGGAAGGTCCTTCACCTCAGGAGGATTTATGACCGCAAGTTCTACATCTTCCTTTGGGGTACTGGCATTCATAGAAAAAGCAAGTTTTGAGGCAGCATCGACTCCTTTTTTAAGGTCGATATCCCCTTCTACCGAGGTATAACCCCAAGAACCTCCACAGAGGGCCCTTACGCCGGCTCCTCTTGTGAAGTTTCTGGAGATCTCCTCAATTTTTCCGTTATCCAGAATAATTGAGGTAGAACTACCCTCAATTACCCTGCAGTCATAAAATTTAATATCCTGCATAATATCTGTCATAATCAGTTCCTGCACCCAAAAAGATTCTTAGCCTGTACGGTAGCAGGTGAAACTTCAGGAATATCAAAGCTGAGCCTTGTAATACATCGAAGTTTTTCAATAATTGAATTCTTTTTCGGACCTACAAGGCTGTGTTCCATTACCTCAGCAATAGAGGAAACAGGGATAATCTGAATCTTTTCCCTATATGATTTCTCGATAAGAACATCTGCCTCATTTGCTTTAGGAATAATGACTTTCTTCAAGCCGGCCTGGGCCGCAGCCTCAATCTTATAGGTAACTCCGCCTACAGGCAAGACATCACCCCTGACTGAAAGGGAACCTGTCATTGCTACAGTCTGGTCCACAGGAATCTTTTCTATTGCAGATATAACAGCAGTTGCAATGGAAACCGATGCACTGTCTCCCTCTACACCTTCGTAGGTTCCTACAAACTGGATATGGACATCATGCCTGGAGATGTCCGTGCCGGTCATATTTTTAATCACAGCAGAGACGTTTTGCACCGCTTCTTTTGCAATCGTCTTGAGTTTGCCTGTTGCTATAATTCTTCCTTCGGCTCCGGAGATTGCAGGAGTGACTTCGGATACAATAGGGAGTACAATCCCTGAGTCTCCGCCCATGACTGCTAGCCCGTTAACCCTGCCCACAGCAGAACCTTTTCTGAGGAAGGACTCGTAATCCTTGCGCTGTTCCAGGTAGCTGTCTGCAAGCTGCTGTTCAATAGATCTTGCAATTCTCTTTGCCGCAAGTACGTGCTCTGCAGTTGTCAATGGAGCGCCTTCGGAATGGGCAATATCTCCTGCCACACGCACAAGACCGCCAAGGTCACGCAGCTTGAGAGTAAGGTGTCCTTTCCTGCCTGCCCGCCTTCTGGCTTCACGAATCACTTCTTTTACTGCGCCTTCATCGAAGTGAGGGATATGACCGTCTCTGACAACTTCCTGAGCCACGAAGCGGACCAATTTCCTCCGGTTCTCGGGAGTGTCTTCCATCGAGTCCCGCATGTATACTTCGTAACCGTAGCCTTTTATTCTCGACCTGAGCGCAGGGTGCATTTTCTGCACGGCATCCAGATTTCCTGCAGAGACCATGATAAAGTCACAGGGTACAGGTTCGGTTTTGACAAGTGCTCCCGAACTTCTCTCGGACTGCCCGGTAATTGGATATTCCTTCTCCTGCAGCGCAGTCAGAAGACTTTGCTGGGATTCCAGCCTGAGAGTATTGATTTCGTCAATAAAGAGTACACCCTTGTGGGCCTTGTGGATATCTCCTGCCTCTACCCTATCGTGAGCAGGGGTTTCGAGCCCGCCTGACTGGAATGGGTCGTGCCTTACATCGCCGAGCAGGGCTCCTGCGTGAGCTCCGGTTGCATCGATGTAGGGTGCGTGCTCTTTATCGTAATTGGAAACCGCCATTTTCGGAATCATCATTTCTTCTTTAGGCAAGAACTGGCGGGTTAACATGAGAATCATAATGCCTGCAATAATACCCCATAGTAACTGGGCAACAAAATAAGAGTAGATAATAATGCCCACAACAAAAAGCATCATAAGCATATTTCTGGCCTGGGCTTTCTTCCTAGCTTCCATCTTGTGAGCCATGACGATTTCTCTGCCCTTTCCGGCAGGAACCTCCCTTATTTTGGGATTGTTCAGGTCCTCCATGTTAGGGTATACAAGAATATCCTTGAGCTCCTCTTTAGGAAGAAGTTCTGCCATTGCTTTTGCAAGAAGGGATTTCCCTGTTCCTGGGGTCCCTATCATCATGATGTGCCGTCTCTGGCTGGCTGCCTTTTTCACGACTTCTACGGCATGCTCCTGCCCCAGCACCTGGTCGATAAGAAGTTTGGGTACATCTATATTAGAAGTATCTTCAAAATGGAAGCCAATGTCAATATCTTCATCTTCGTCCATGTCCTGATCGGACTCAGACGCGGCCTTAATCTGGTTGGGTTCAGGCTCAGTCATACCCCTACCGGACTCATCCCTCTTCTGGTTGGCCGCAGACTTGTCTACGTCCTGAATGGACTCGCCCATATTTTGAGCGGGATCGTCCATCTTCCCCGAAGACTCGTCTATGTTCTGATTATTATTATACACCATGGTTAGCTCACATATTCGAACGTTGTTGAATAGACGTTACTGATAAATATAAATACTTGAAGTTTTCGAAAAATAATGGGATTAGTGATAAAATGATGGGTAAAAAGCGGATGTTACAATAACTAATTTTTAATGTTATTGTACCCTCTCCATACTTTCGGCTAATTATATAAACTTACTGTATATAAAATTAACCTACCATTGTATATACAATATATAGAAACCTCTTATTATATACTATTTGCTAGTTGGACATCCATCTGATTCGAAAGCGCAATCGAAAATCAATTCTCAAATCAATGTTTAAGGAGTCTCAAATCTTTTATGATATCTCCCCTATAATATCTCCCCTATATATACATTGAGCATGTGCGTCAACTCGGGATTAACTCAAAGCTGGACTGAGTTGATTCAAAGCTGACCCAAGGTCGATTCAAAGCTGATTCAAGGTTAATTCAATGCCATGTCTTTCTGGTTGCCCATAAACCGGTATCGACAGCTATTTAAAAAAACAAGGTACATTTTTCTTTTATGTCCAGAAGCAAGGTAAGAAATCTTCTCCTTCTTAAGCAGATTCATAGTGCTGTAGCCCATATCAAGAAAGGTAAGCTGGATAAAGCCCTTGAAACCCTAGATAAAGCCGAAAACTCGGCAAGAAAGTCAAAATCCACTAACGCCCTCTATTATATTCTTTTTACGCGCGGAAGCATTCTTTATACTGCGGCAAAATATGATGATGCCCTTGAGACCTATGAGAGGGCGCTTGGCGCAGGTTCAGAACTGCTTAAAGCCGATCCTGAGAATATCGATTACCTGCACTATATGGGCACAACCCTGAGCAATACCGGAAACCTGCTTAAAAAGAAAGGTGAAATTTCACGATCTGCCGAATATTACACTCGAGCCCGTGAAACCTATGCAAACCTCCTGGCAAAAGAGCCTGAGAATGCGGTTTTCCGATCCTATGCCGGCGAGAACCTGAATAATTATGCAGCTCTCCTCGCGGATATGGGCTCTTTTGAAGAAGCACATGAGGTTCTCAGGCAGGCAATTGAGCTTTACGAGAAGCTTCTTGAAGAAAAGCCAGACAACCTCGGCTACCAGGCGGAACTTTCAGTCGCACTCAGCCAGCTTGGAAATTGTCTTATCCAGCAAGGCCCGGAAAAACACGATTCTGCAAAATCAAACCTTAAAAAAGCCCTTACCATGCAGGAAAATCTCCTCACCCAGCAGCCCGAAAATAAAAACGTAATAGAAGCGATTGCTTTAACCCGCGAAAGGCTGAAAAAACTGGAAAATGCGGAAAAACAGGAAATTATAGAGAGCCCGGATAATTTGGAGAATATGGAAAGTACGGAAGAGGTTTGAGGTTCTTAAATCGAATTCAGATTAAGTGCGCAGCAGTACAGAACATGTAAATCTTAAAATCTTAAAGCCTGCAGCTCCCCTAGACCTGAAGCTTCTCAAAACCTGATATTACCAGATTTAAAGATTCTTTTCCGAAAACAGCAGCATGTGCATATAAAGTAAAGCCAAAAGGCCTGCAGCGACCCCCCAGATAAACTGGAAAGTAAAGTACGAATAAATGACTAGCCCAAGCGCGAAAAGGGTAATGGCGATGTTTGCAAGCCTGACTTTCCTTCTCATTCTGGGGTCATGCAGGGTCCCGGTTTCTTCTTCATCCAGGTAGCATTCCGTGAAGTAACTCCTTTCCCACTTCAGCAGGAAGTAAAGCCTCAGGATCAGAACATCAATAATTATGCCCCAGAGAAGTTGCCCAACATAGAGGGTATAAATAAGGATAGCTGCAAGAAAGATGCCCACAAGTAGAAGGTATATTTTTTCTCGTTTTTTAATCTCAGAAATCTCGATTCTACCCTTCCCCCAACACTCCGTATCTTTTTCTTGCTTTATTTCTCCATTAACATTATTTACCTTTTTTGTCCACGCGCCTCGGCGCGGCTTTTCCTGCGTGCAAAGAAAAAGAAGCAAACAATCTCTTATTCACACTTTTTGTTACAACTACAGCGTAAAAAAACACAATATTTAAGCTATCCTGAATTAATTCTTTTACTATGTCAGGGCGTTTGAGAGACCCAGCGGAAAAGCAATTTCAAAAGACTTTATCCTTAATGCAGAAAGGAAAATCGGAAGGAAACTTCTACGAACTGTCCTTATTAATTTCTCAAAACCTCCTCAAGCTCCGTTTTAGACATTACTCTCCAGTCACAGATAAAAAGCATACAAAATAGCAAAAAAGGTAAGAAGGCTGGCAATCTCGCCAGAAAATTCATCTTGCTGCTTGACTTTACGTAAACAAATCGAAAATATTCCCAAGCATGCTGCTGTCAGCCTGGTAGAATTCGGTGTATTTACAGCGCTTGCAGGTGACGTGGGTGAATTTCTTGTTCTGGAGGTCGAGGAGTTTACTGAGAAAACCGCCTGTAGTGCGGATCTCGCCGGTTTCGTATGAATTATTACCGCATTTGGGGCACACGAAGTTAATATTTCTGCTCATTTTCAGGTCTCGTTGTTTTTGATCTCACTGGAGTTTGTCAGTTAGTCAGGAGTAGCTTTACACTGGCAATATTTAATATTATTGCAAAAATAGAGGAAAGAAATATTAGATTAAAAAATAATTATTGCGTAAGAGCCATGAAAATAAAAGCTATAATTGCGATTGCGCTTATAATTTCGGCTGCCCTGATGGCTGCAAAGTTATCTCCGGGGATTGTTAATACTGACAAGTTCAGGGAAGGGAAGTACATCCACCTTGATAGCATAGAAATCGCGTTCAGTAAAACAGATGCGAGAATCAGTATTGAGTACCATCTAAGCCCTTTTGCCCAGGCGTATATATTTCTTTTTGGGAGTAAGCATCTGGAGCCCAAAATAGAGAAGATTTTTTATGACTTTGAAAATGTGGAAGTCAAGGAGATAGGGAAAAGCAGTGCAATAATTGAGGTGAAGGGCGTCTCCAGGCGGAGTGATGAGAACTACCTGCATGAGTCCCGAAAATTCGAAATGCCGCCTGATACCCTTACTGTGATTTATCCCGATGGTGCCAGGAGAAACAGCGAACACGCAGAATCCACTCCGAATATATTTTACGATGTTTAAAAAAGCCCGGTATAGATTTTAAGAAGCCATTAAGTAACTTTCAATTGGCTTTTAATTAATTTTTAATTAACTTCTAATTAATTTTTAATTAGCTTTTAATTAACTTTTAATTGATACTTAGTGATCCGGCACTTAATGTTCCAATTTCACTCCCATTCAATAACTTTTCCATTCCTTTTTACCCCACTCATCTCTTTACGGTCGAATTTATTTTACTAGTTTTATACATTTGAAGGAGATTTTTCTTCCTTTCTGAAGAAAAGAATATCCAAATGAGGACATTAATTTCACCATATGGTACAAAAAGACGATTTTGTACGCGTTTCAGGAATATATATTTAATAAGAAACCCAATTTTCTTTGATTGCGATGGGAAGATTCAAACTTAAATGTCTCAAGTGCGGAAGAGAATACGGCCAGGAATACAGGCTCACCTGTGAGAACGATGATTCCTTTTTACGGGCAGAATACTTCGAAAAAAAGCTGGAACTAAGAAACCAGCCAGGTATTGGACGGTTCCATTCCTGGCTTCCGGTTCAGGAAGAGCTTACCACGGACGCAGGGCCTATAACCTACAAAAGCGAAGCCTTTGCCAGGGAACTCGGGCTTTCAAACCTTTATATAGGGTTCAGTGGGTACTGGCCCGAAAGAGGTGCGTTCATTAAAACCTGCAGTTTCAAAGAACTTGAAGCCTACCCGACCATGCAACTTCTGAAAGAAACCGGAGGAAAAGCAATAGTTCTTGCCTCTGCCGGAAACACGGGCCGGGCTTTTGCACACATCTCGGCTTTGACAGGAATTGATGTTTATATAGTGGTGCCGGATTCTGGAGTCTCAAAGCTCTGGCTGCCCGAAGAGCCGACCGAATCCATTCATCTTATACGCATGAGCCCGGGAAACGATTACACTGATGCTATTAATCTTGCAGGCCGAATTGCAAAGCTGCCTGGCATGGTTCCCGAAGGTGGAGCTAGAAATATCGCCAGAAGAGATGGGATGGGCACTGTAATGCTGGATGCAGCAGTAACCATAGGGAGAATTCCTGACCATTATTTCCAGGCTGTCGGAAGCGGGACTGGAGGAATTTCAGCCTGGGAAGCCTCAATCCGCCTCAGGGATGACGGGCGGTTCGGGCAAAAACTTGCGAAACTTCAGCTTGCCCAGAACCTTCCTTTTGTGCCAATGTACAATGCCTGGAAGGAAAGAAGAAGACAGATTATTCCCGAACTTGATATGAAGGATGCAAAGAAACAGATCGAGGAAACTTATGCCACAGTACTTACTAATCGGGCTCCCCCGTACGGAGTAACAGGCGGGCTTTATAATGCTCTAGTAGACACTGACGGAATAATGTATGCAATTACGAAAGAAGAGGCCCTTGAAGCCGAGTCCCTTTTTGAATCCCTGGAAGGAATCGATATCCTGCCCCCTTCGGCAGTTGCGGTAGCGTCCCTATTAAAAGCTGTAGATGCCGGAAAGGTCTCGAGGGATGATACCATTCTCCTGAATGTTGCAGGTGGGGGATATAAACGCCTTAAAGAGGACTTCAACCTTTCCCAGATCTCGCCAGTAGCTACTGCCAGAGATCCGGAAATGCCTCTCGAAGAACTGAATATATGATCCTATGATCCGAAAGGCTTTGATTAGGAAAAAGACACGGTCTGGAAAAGATCTGATTGGGAAAAAACCTGATTAAAGAAAGATCTGAGCTGTGTTCAGAAAGTTACAGAAAAGTGAGAGAAAGAAAGCTAAAGAGGCGCTTCCATGGCAAATCCGGAAGAAGAAATTATAGCAATTATGAAAAAAACAGGTATAGACCTTGCTGCGACTCTGCCCTGTGACAGAATCAAAAACCTGCTTCCCCTGGTTTCGGAGAATTTTCCAGAAATCCGGTTAACAAGAGAAGAGAACGGTGTGGGTATCTGTGCGGGAGCTTACCTTGCAGGGGGGAGGCCCATGATGCTTATTCAGAGCACAGGGCTAGGAAATATGATAAATGCCCTGGAGTCACTGAATGTAATATGTAAGATCCCCCTGCCTGTGCTGACAAGCTGGCGCGGAGTATATGGAGAAGCCATAGAAGCACAGGTTCCGCTTGGTGTCCATCTTCCAGCAATCCTTGAGGGGGCAGGGCTGGAATATACAGTAATCCATGAAGCTGAAAAACTCCCTCTCCTTGAAAACGTGATAAGAGATGCGTTTGAGAACTTAAGGCCGCATATAGCCCTGATCTCACCCAAAGTCTGGGAAGGCTCGGGGTGCTCTGCCTGGGAAATTACAGGAATGCCGGAAAAGCCAGAGGTTATGGAAAGGACATGCAGGTTTAATTTTACAAAGGAAATTCTCAGGCCACTCATGTTAAGGAACGATGCGATTTGCGCAATTGCTTCCGAACTCGATGGCGAAATTACGGTAACAAATCTGGGAGTGCCCTGCAAGGAGCTTTATGCTTGCAGGGACAGGGATCTTAATTTCTATATGTTTGGTTCAATGGGGCTTGTCTCGTCTATAGGGCTTGGCATAGCTCTTCGAACTAAAAAGACAGTTGTGACCTTTGATGGAGACGGCAGCCTGCTTATGAACCCCAATGCCCTGCTCGAGATTGCCAGAGAAGCCCCGAAAAACCTGATAATTATATGCCTTGATAACGGTGCATACGGCTCCACAGGTTCACAGGAAACCTGCGCTCTACGATATATTGACCTGGAGATTCTCGCTAATGCCTGTGGAATCCAGAACACGGCTAAAGTAAACAGCAGAGAGGGGTTAATTGAAGCCTTCAGGAAGTTTCGAAGCATGCAGGAACTTTCCTTTATACATGTAATCCTGAAACCCGGAAATACAAGAGCCCCGAATATCTCCCTGAGCCCTGAAGAGATTACAAAACGCTTTAAAGAAGCTCTAAAAGCCGAAGATATAAGGGAAATTTAAAAACCGGAAAACTGGCTGAAGAAATTTAGCTAAATTTCTTTAGCTAAAGGAGTTATAAGAAGAAAAAGATAAAGAGCCTTGAAAACGAAACGCTATGAGAGAAGGTAACCAGAAGTACCTGATTCAGAAATTCCAGGAGTATTAAGCAGAGAGAGGCAGAAGAAAACGCACAAGGTGATGATTGCTTTCTCTAGCCGTACTTTCTCCATACCAGGTTTTTTCTTACCAGGTTTTTTTCATCTTATCGGCTTGAGGTTATTACACTTCCTCAACTTGAGTTTTTACTTGTAGTTTCTAAATTCACATCAGCTTTTTTAGTATTACTCTCTCCAGCTTATTTTTTCTACAGGTTCGGTAAGCCTGAATCTTCCTGTAAGTATTTTTTCTTTAAGTTCCTCGGCGGCTATAATTGCCCTCGCACGGTCAGACTGGCGCAGGGTCACTTTAATATCCCTGAAGCAGCCTCCGATTGCACATCTGACAGAACCCAGGTTTGCGCTGAAAGCTTCTCCCCTGCACCTTAAAATGCAAAGCCCGCAGTTAAAGCAAAGTTCAGGCTGGTGTACAGCTCCGGTTTCCCCACGTCTTACAGCACCCATAGGACAGGCTTCAATTACAAGGCAATCCATGCAATTAATGCATTTTCCGGGATCGTATTTAATATTCAGGTCCGCATTATCCCAGACATCACCGTAGGTAATCTCACAGAGCGGGATTCGGCCTGCAAGGTCTACCAGCTTAAGTGGGATTTCCTTATCGAGCTTCAGAATATTTTCCAGCATCCCTTCGTGAAGAATAGGGATCGGGACAGCCCAGGTATTGATGATTTCAGGACCTGCAGATGTTACAAAGCCTCCCATGTATTCAGGAGTCATATCGTGCATGTCCGCAAAACCTGTAAGGTTGGGGTTATCTGGAGCGCTCCTAGTGCCGGCACCGGTGACAAATCCATCCGCTCCGTTGATAAGCACTCTTGTTCCGATTCCTATAGTCTCGAGCCTGGGGTCATTTTCAATGGGGTTTAACTCGCCGCAGCCGCAAAAAGTCATTTCTTTAAACTCACCTTCAAACGGCAGGGCATGGAAGATAGTTTTGATAGATTCTTTCCCGGGATTTACAAAAGCCCGGTAATTCTTAAAAGTGTGCCTTGTAGCATGGAGTTTTGCATAGGGAATTTCAGATAGCCATGTCTCCACCGAGAAGTGTTTTCCTTCACTGGTAGTTACATCAACTTTAATAGTCTTTCCTTCTACCATCTCCCTGAATAGATGTCCGCCTCCGTAATTGGGATCGAATTCACTGTGAGCGGTTCCGAGTACGATCAGATCAAGGACTCCGAGCCTTTCGTTAGGGCAGGGACCCACAACTGCAGGCACACCGTTAAGCAGGACTTCAGAAGCTTTGACGAATGAGTCAGACTCTGAAACTTTGAACGAAAGTACGGCGTATGTTCCGCTCATAATGCCTCGCGTTGCAGTAGTTACAACATCCACATCTTCGAGCCCTATCATCTCTCCTGCCCGAATTCTCGCGCAAATTTCTGTTGCCGTTAGAACCACGGCGTCTCCGGCATCAATCTTATCCTGAATTTCCAAGATTGTGCGGGATGTCCCTATGTCATCAAGTGCTCCGTTCATGTTACCTCAACCGGGATATTGAGTTCATCCTATTTTAGAAGCATGTTTGCTATAATTATAGATAGCACAATTCTGAGAACAAAACCTGAAAACAAATTAAAGCAGCGTATTAAAGGAAATAGATAAAGAAAAAGCTGGAAAAAATATTGAGACAGAAATTAAAAATTAGTTACCACAGAGCAAAATTATTTATGTTTTCGAGATTGATTCGAATAGAAGAAGTCCAGACCACCCAAAACTTATATAAATGATGATGCGTACTATGGAGTTGCACTTTGGTGCGAAAAACGGAAACAATAAACGACTGGGCTCGTGGTCTAGATGGTTATGACGTCGCCTTGACATGGCGGAGGTCCTGAGTTCGAATCTCAGCGGGCCCACTCAAAAGTTACGGAGATTTTCCGGAAAGTATAAAACAGGCTACCATTCATAACTAAATGGTAATTTTGCTTGCCCAGGTAGCTCAGTGGGAGAGCGCTGCCCTGAAGAGGCAGTTGTCCCCGGTTCGAATCCGGGTCTGGGCACCACAGCACATCAGTAGTGTAGCGGTTATCACCGGGCGTTGCCAACGCTCGAACCCGGGTTCGAATCCCGGCTGATGTATAACAAGCCTTCTCAAAAAACTGCTTGAGCGAAAACCTTTTGAGAAAAGGTTTTATCGAAAACGTCCTCAGAAAAAGTTTGATCAAAAATTAGCATGACTGCATGGTCAAGTGGCGCAATGGCTGATGATCAACCGGCGCAACGGTTTAAGCTCAATGGTTGCACTCAGGCGGATTGAATTATAATTCAACTAAGCCAAAAAATAGTCAAATTAGTATAATTTTTTCCATTCTTGTTTTTATCGATTTTCTACCCCTTTTATTAATTCCTTTTCTTTCTTGCTAATTTCTTTTTTATTCTTGCTAATTTTTTTAACAATTTCCTCGTCTTTTACTGCTTTCTGGAAGTTCTGATCTTCCAACTTAACATGTATTAAAGTTTTTCGTTTTGAGTTTGAAGTAAATATTTTATTGTTCGACTTTCCAAAAAAACATGAATTGTTGGAGAGATATATTGTTTCTTAAGTTTAATAATTCGAGATTAGATATTTTTTGTCAGGTTTTCGAATGATATCAGGTTCAACGTTAACCAATGATCAGAATCAGAATTTAGAATAGTAACAGGCATAGATCTGGAAAATTAAATACGTTAACCAATTCATCGTTAACCAAAAAATTAATTAAAACATAAAATCATTATAGTTATTGGATATACATCTCTAGAAGACAGAGAGACAAGTCTGCTTGAAGAGATCTATACCAACTATGTTGCAAACCTGAAAAATCGTAGGAGATTTGAAAATGGCAGGAAAGTTCCAGAAAAGAAATGCAGAAAGGAAAGGCATCAGAAAAGAATATGAACTGGAGCAGAAGTTAATAAAGAAAATCGTAAACGAAATTCAGGTAAGCGGCGGTGGATCTATAGAGTGAGTAAAAAAGTACACGTAACAATCCAGGCTGGAGAGATTTCTGAGCAGACCGTAGAAATAGCTGAGAGCGCTACCTACGAAGACCTGCTAAACACTTTGGACATAAATCAGGAAACGGTACTTGTATTAAACGGAGGGAATGCTGTCCCCCTAGATGGAGCAGTCAGTTCCGACAGACTCACAATCCTTAGAGTTGTCACAGGTGGCTGACCTGCCAGCAAAAGGCACAGCCCTCCTTTATTACAATTCCTTTTTTCCACCTTTTTTGAGCTTATTATAAAGTTTTTATCACCAGGACATATTCTTATCAAGCCTTTTTCTTATCAACCTATTCTTATCAAGCCTTTTTCTTATAATCCTTTTCACAAACGCAAATTTTTCATAAGAATGTTTGATCAAAAACCATGTTTTAACTAAAACAGCATGGCCAAGCGGCACAAAGATTGATGATAAATGGGCTAAAAAGAACAGAAACTGTAGTAAGAATTGCAAAATTCGAAATACAATTAATTTTTAATACGAGATTATTGAGTGTCCTGAGGGGAATTAAGGAGAGTAAAGAAATAGAAAGAAAAAATGATGAGAAGGTATTTACTCCATAATGGTCGAATTCCAGAGAGGGATTGTCAGCCATTATGGAGCAAATTCTGTTTGAGGGTCTTTATTTTGAGGGAGTAAGAGGCACCTTTTTACTCATGACCTTCAGCTTCTTAATTGCTGAGATGGTTGCCTGAGATTCTTTATAAATTTTATCTTCGTAATAACTTATGATCTCGTCAACGGGAGCTGCAAGAGAATAAATCTTTATAGGGCGCCCTTTACCAGGTTTCTTTTCCGAACGAACGCTGACCCAAGACTGGTTGCGCATCAGCCTCATTGCAAGGCTTACTTCAGGTTGTCTTAGTCCGGTACTGATTTCGATTTCACGGGATGACGCCTCGTCAACATTCATAAGATATGCCATGGTCGTAGCGACATTTCTGGACATCCCGAGGTTCCTTAACGTTTCAATAAAAATGTGGTCGTTTTCGTCCAGCACTTTTACTTCATAGTCTTTCATGATAACCCCTTCATACTTGTATTTTAACGGATAAGTTGGTCAGTAAAATAATCTCAAGATAATTATGTTTAGACCTTTAAAGATTTCTTTTATAATCACCTTTCAAAACTGACAACAACTCCTAAATATATACACTGTGGACATATTTATACGGTAACGTATTCCGTTTTGAAATTTTAAAGATAATAAAAATCGTTTTTACGTGATGTAGCAGATTGTTCTCGTTTTAAGTCCAACAACCGGTTATTGGAAACAAATATAATATGTTCATAACCGACTACTAGAGCCTCGTTTTATGAGATTGATGGGAAGGCAGTACAGGTTCAAGAATTAAACCTGTATATAATTAGAAGGTTATTCATCTCCAACAATTAATAATGTACTCATACTATTTAAAGTTGTATATATTAAAAAGGAATTGAAAAAACTTTCAATCACTCCTGACATATGATACTTTATGAAAAAATTCAAATGTGAAACATATTTTAATAACCTGATCCAGATAAAAAATTTCAATCATAATCATAAAAATATTATAATTCAACTGTTTAATAATTTGGACTTCAGTTTCAGGAAAAAAAGGATCAGATAACAGATTAGAACCTGACATTTCAAGCCCAGCCGAAGGAAAGGAATGACAGAATTGGGTGAATTAAATGTTACTATAATTTTTTAATACCAATTATTTCTCTAAAAAGACAGGAAAATTTAAAAATTCAAGAGATAAAAATTATAAAAAATGATAATGCCTCGATTTTAATAATCTAAGCAATAAAAATTGAAGCTGATCTTGAAAAAGTGAAGATTGGAAATATTTATTTTTATAGGGTTTTATATTAGCCAATTTCTTCTTATAAAGACATATTCTGACTTTACCTGTCAGAAATAACTATTCGAGGAACAATTATAAGAAGTCATTGACAGGCATCAACTGAGATTAAGACTCAATAAATAAATACAATTAAATAGGGTCAACAGTCACATAACCCCATTATCAGGATACTGAGAGTTGTTTAAGCTCACTATTACTCAAGTACTTTAACCCTGATTAGTTCAGGTACTTAAGTTCTGTTTAATTGATACTTAAGTCTACTTTATTCAGGTACTCAAGTTCTGTTTAATCGGGTACTTAAGCCTACTTTATTCAGGTACTCAAGTTAGTTATTTAATTAGGCAATTAAGTTTATTCAAGTTAATAATTTAACCATAACCAACTGTTGAAAGTAAAGGGAGACAGCAAGCACGAGTTAATTGCATGTTTTGTGGGCAAAATCACAGGAGAATAAGGAGTACAGCAATGTTAGGAAGCTGAATTCACTTCAAAGAAGATAAAACTAATACAAAGAGTTGATACCACGATTGAGCTAATAATTAAAGCGTTCTGGCTGATGATTCCTGCATATCTTCCCAACCCTTTTGCAGCTGTTTTCGGCGGCGGAAAGCCAATTGACGGAGGCAGGACTCTAAAGGATGGGAGAAGGATTATAGGAGATGGAAAAACTTACAGAGGGCTTTTTTCAGGCATTTTTTTCGGAGTGCTTGCAGGTAACATCCAGATCTGGCTGAGTTCTAGAGGGTTCGAGATTCTTGGAATTGAGATGCCATCCTTCGGCCCGAACTATACAGAAGCTCTCAAAGTTGTCCTAGCACTTGCCTGCGGCTCGCTTTTCGGAGATATGGTCAAAAGCTTCTTCAAGCGCAGGATGGGCCTGAAAAGAGGAGCTCCGCTTCCGCTCGTAGACCAACTGGACTTTGTAATCGGAGCCTGGGTCTTTGCATACCTTACAGCGCCAGAATGGTTTGTAAGCAGTTTTACGCCCGCGATAATGATAATAATTCTTATAACTACACCTCTGCTGCACCTTACAACGAATGTAATAGGATACTTTACAGGCATAAAGAAAGAACCGTGGTAATACTGGTTAGATAAGATTTAATAAAAGACAGGTAGCTATAAGACTGCAAACCGGTGAGGCCATGAAAAAATCGGAAACAGAAAATGAATTAGAGACGCAGAAGCAGGAACTGATCGCAGCCCTCAAAGCCTGTGGAGCTGTCCGCTACGGAGACTTCACGCTTGCCTCGGGAAAGAAAAGCAAGTACTATATAGACATTAAAAAGGCCAGTACTGACCCCAAAACCCTGAAACTTATAGCGCAGCAGGCGGCATTCAGGATAAAACAAATGGATGTAAACATAGTAGCAGGGGTGGAGCTTGGAGGTGTGCCGCTTGCAACCGCGGTTTCCCTGGAAACCGAACTTCCTCTGCTCATAGTCCGGAAAGCTGTAAAGGGCTACGGTACAAAGAGCAGATTTGTGGGTGACATTAAACCTGAAAACAGGCTTGTAATGCTTGAAGACGTGACCACAAGCGGAGGCTCGGCCAGGGATGCAATTGATGTTATCAGGGAAACTGGAGCGAGCGTAAAATACGTTATTAGCGTCGTGGACAGGGAAGAAGGAGCGAAAGAAAACTTGAACAAAGCAGGTACGGAACTTATTCCTCTTGTGAGTGCAAGCGATCTTTTAAAATAAGGAAAGTGCGAGAACACCTTCCTTTAATGAGTTATTCGGATTTTATTCTCAAAACCCTTTATCGCTGCAGGAAGATACTCGAGAACTTTAACAGGTATGGATTCAGGTTCATATCTATCGTCTCCTGAAGAGAATCTACTAATTTTTACTTAATAACTAGTTTTTACTTAATAACTAGTTTTTATATAACTTCTTGAAGATGATTTCTGATAGGTTTTCTACAAAGCCAATTAAGTTTAATATAGGGCAGAGTATAAGTTTAGACCCTATAAGGAAGTTCAGACGTTTCTGGTTTAGGGGAAGAACCTGATCAAATTAAGTGCAACCACTGAAATGTTAGCAAATCTCCGAACGGAATAATATAAGAAAGATTTTCAGTTAAACTCGAAGCTGACAATGAGAAGATATTTATCAGAAGAATAAAAAACTAGGAAGTCCTCCAGTATATTCCTGATTAAAAGTATTGCCAATAAAAACAGACAGGCTCTTAAAGTAATGTTGAAAGGTTTTGAGGACTGAAAATTCATTACCTTTTCTTATCTCATCATTAGTACACATTGAAATTAAACCTGAATAGAACAAAGTAATTTTTAAACCAGGAGAATAAAGATGAAAATTTTGCTTATCGGTGGAGGCGGAAGGGAACATGCAATCGCCGAAGGAATCAAGAAAAGCAAGCATAAACCCTCCCTTTATGCGTTAATGGCGAAAAAAAATCCCGGAATTGCCGCTCTTTGTGAGGATTTTCTCCTTGAGAAGGAAACTGAAATTGAGAAAGTCGTTGAGTATGCAAAAGCCAGAAATATCGAAATGGCTTTCATAGGCCCTGAAGCCCCCCTTGCAGCAGGAGCTGCAGATGCCCTCTGGGAAGCCGGAATTCCGGTTGTAGGGCCTAAAAAAGCCTGTGCAATTATAGAATTTGACAAGGCTTGGGCAAGAAATTTCATGAAAAAATACGGAATTGAAGGCTGCCCTGCCTATGAGGTTTTCACAGAAGAAAAACCTGCGCATGCTTTCATAGAAAAACTTGGCGATGTGGCAGTTAAACCCTCAGGCCTGACAGGGGGCAAAGGTGTAAAAGTCATGGGAGATCAGCTTCCTGATCTTAAAGCTGCTAAAGCCTATACAAGCGAGCTTCTTGAGAAGGGGCCTGTAGTCATCGAGGAGCGTTTTATAGGAGAGGAATTCACACTTCAAGCCTTTGTGGACGGAAAGAGCCTTGTTTTCTTCCCTGCCGTGCAGGACCATAAAAGAGCCTATGAAGGAGATGTCGGGCCCAATACAGGCGGCATGGGTTCATATAACGACGCCGGGGAGATCCTGCCTTTTATGCTTCCTGACGACCTTGAAAAAGCAAAGAAGATCATGAAGGACACCGTGAAGGCACTTTATGAGGAGACAGGAACCGGGTATCAGGGCGTGCTCTATGGACAGTTCATCCTTACAGCCAGCGGCCCCAAGGTCGTGGAATTCAATGCACGATTCGGTGACCCCGAAGCCATGAATGTAATTCCCCTGATTGAGACCGATTTCGTGGAGATTATGTCTGCAGTGGTTAAAGGTACCCTTGGAGATTTGCCTGTAAGCTTCAGTAAAAAAGCAACTGTGTGTAAATATGCAGTTCCTGCCGGTTATCCTGATAAGCCTGAGAAGGACAGCGAGGTAACTGTAGGAGATATAGGGGAAGCTTCCATCTATTATGCCAGCGTCTATGAAAAAGAAGGAAAAGTTTATACAACCACTTCCCGCGCAATTGCAGTAGTCGGGATTGCAGAGACTATAGCTGCAGCCGAAAAGATCGCCCAGAATGCCCTTGAAAACCTCCATGGAAGGCTATTTTTCCGGAGAGACATTGGAACTGCTGCCCTTATCCAGAAGAGAATTGACCATATGAAAGAACTCAGGGGCTGACCGCTAGAAACAAGGCAAATTGCCTGAAAATACATTAGTTGCATGAAAAATCCTGCAAACGTACAATGTGCAAATGTACTGTTCAATTGTATAAAGTTTAAGTTCAGCCAGAATGAAGTAAATTTAGCTAGAATGGAGTAGCTTTGCTAGAATAATGTCGGGGTTGAAGCGATGAAGAAGGATGTACTTTCAATAACTGACCTGACCAGAGAGGAGATCTATGAGCTCCTCGAATCGGCCGCAGACCTGAAAGCAAAACGCAAGGCAGGAGAACCTACAGAGTTCCTGAAGAACAAAAGCCTCGGGATGATTTTTGAGAAATCTTCCACAAGAACCAGGGTGTCTTTTGAGGTTGCAATGACTGATTTTGGGGGACATGCCCTATACCTTAACTCCAGGGATATCCAGATAGGAAGAGGAGAGACTATTGAGGATACTGCCAGGATCCTATCAGGCTACCTTCATGGAATTATGGCTAGAGTTATGAAGCACAAAACTGTAGAGAAGTTAGCCGAATACTCAACAATACCCGTCATCAACGCGCTTTCGGACCGGGAACACCCCTGCCAGATTCTGGGCGATTTCATGACAATAATGGAATACAAAAAGAAATTCGAAGGCCTGAAGTTCGCCTGGGTGGGAGACGGAAACAATGTCTGCAACTCTGCCCTGCTCGGTTCGGCTATTATGGGAATGGAATTTGCTGTAGCCTGCCCGAAGGGATATGAGCCAAAAGCCGAGTTCCTTGAGAAAGCAAAAACCCTCGGAGGAAAGTTCACAATTACAGATGACCCGAAAATTGCTGCAAAAGACGCAGATATTATCTATACGGATGTCTGGGTCTCAATGGGTGACGAAGCCGAACAGGAGAAGCGCCTGAAGGACTTTGCCAGATTCCAGGTCAACACCGAACTCCTTGGAGTCGCAAAACCGGATGTAATAGTTATGCACTGCCTCCCAGCCAGGCGCGGGCTTGAGATTACGGATGATGTTATGGACGGCCCAAACTCCGTAATTTTTGATGAAGCCGAAAACCGCCTGCATGCACAGAAAGCCCTTATTCTAAAATTGATGAGATGAAAATTTCATCAATTCCAACCTTTTTATATAATTTATAGATATGAAAAGGTTTTCCGGCTCCTGCTTTTTGAGTATAAGCTTAAAAAGTCAAGTTTAAAACTGACTAAACTCGGCACACGGAAAAAAGAATTATTAAAAAAGTTCTGACAAATTTCGCCCTCCGAACAGGCTTTCAAGGAAAAAGTATAAGAACAAAGAGCACTACTATTGCTGCTGCAACATAAGCTATATCGTGCGAGGGTTGCCCAGCCAGGTCAAAGGCGCTAGATTCAGGGTCTAGTCTCGTAGGAGTTCGTGCGTTCGAATCGCACCCCTCGCATTAATTTTTTACACTAACTTTGGATTTTGCATTTTTACCTTTTTTATAAAGAAGTACTGAAAGCTAACCATACGCAACACAGGTGCATTCTTTGAGAAATCAAACTTTACAGGCTTTCCGCCTGTAATAAATGCCTGCGAAAGTTCCCTGACCTGGACATTCCTTGCAGGTTCAGAAGAAACCCCGCCGATGCCACCACTTTTGTGACTGCTTCCACTGCTTCCACTGCTTCCACTGCTTCCACCAAAGTTTCTACCGCTGCTTCCACCGCTGGAGTTGCTTTTTGTCAGTACATTTATTGTAGCAAGTTTTGAATTTGTACCGTTCTCATTGTTTATTGTCAGATTAACAGTATAATTTCCTTGATTTGCGAACTCATAAACTGGATTCATTTTTGCAGAGTCAGTAATTCCATCATTACTGAAATCCCAGCTCCTTGACACTATATTTTCCGATAGGTCTATAAACTGGACAGCTAGAGGAGCATAACCGCTGATAACGCTGGCGATAAAATATGCAACAGGGAATATTGGTTATGCTTGGAGAGAACCTATGAACTGCCCAAAGGAATTAGGACTACGTCCTACATTCATAGTTGCTGTAACCTTGTTTGTTGATGTGTCAATTACAGATATAGTGTTGCTAAGACCATTAGTCACATATACACTCTTTCCATCCGGTGTAACAGCAACTCCACTCGGACTATTTCCTACAGGAATTGTGGCTGTAACTTTGTTTTTTGTTGCGTCAATTACAGATATAGTACCGCCCAAAAAATTAGTCACATATACACTCTTTCCATCCGGTGTGACAGCGACTTCAGAAGGGAATTCCCCTGCAGGTACTGTGGCTGTAACCTTGTTTTTTACTGCATCAATTACATAGATATATCCGTTATTGCTTCCTTCATCGCACGCCACATATACCCTTTTCCCGTCAGGACTTATTGCAACTCCACGAGGATTGTTTCCTACAGGAATTGTAGCTATAACAGTGTTTGTTGCTGTGTCAATTACCAAGACAGTTTTGTCATCGTTAGTCACATACACCTTTTTCCCGTCCAGTGTAACAGCAACTCCAAAAGGAACTACGCCTACAAGTACTGTGGCTTCAACCTCGTTGGTAGCCGTGTCTATAATTAAAATCGTATTGTTGCTGGGATTTCCCACATCGGAATGTGGAACACATACTTTTTTCCCATCCGGACTTATTGAAACTCCATGAGGAGCATCTCCTACAGGAATTGTGGCTGTAACTTTATTTTTTGTTGCGTCAATTACAGATATAGTATCATCAAAAAAGTTAGTCACATATACCTTTTTTCCATCCGGTGTGACCGCAACTCCCCTGGGAGAGTTTCCTACCGGAATTATGGCTGTAACGTTGTTAGTAGCCGTGTCAATTACTGATACAGTATTGTCGCCGGAGTTCGCAATATAAGCATATGGACCTACCCCGACTGGCTGCATTACTGTTATTGTAGTTAACCTTGAATCTGTACCGTTTTCATTGCTTGCTGTCAGGTTAACTGAATAGATTCCTGGATCTGTGTATTCATGAACTGGATTCCTTTGTGTAGAATTATTTCCATCTCCAAAATCCCAACACCATCCAGTTGCATTTTGTGAAAGGTCAGTAAACTGAATTGAAAGAGGAGGATAACCATGGGTAACGTTGATACTGAAGTTTGCAACTGGAAATGGATTAGTAACTACAATGTAATTTGGCTTCATTACTTTACTATTACCTGCGTCATTTCCTACAGTCAGACTGATTGTATAATTCCCTGGTTTTGTAAATGTGTGGGTTGCACTCATAGCATGTTTTGAGTAAATCTCGTCCCCAAAATCCCAAATCCAGGAAGTCGGTACTCCGCCAGTGCTGGTATCGGTGAATAACACTACTAGAGGTGCAGCTCCATAGGTTGTGTTTGCAGTAAATTCAGCTACAGGTGGTAAGGTGTTTGTGACAGAAAGATCACAGATATAGATGCCAGTATCATTAACTGTACCATATTTACTGTCTATTCCCCATACAATCGTATTATTGTAAATATCAGGTGTTGTGTAAGTTCCCTCTGGATAGATATAAACTGGAGTGCTTTTTGCAGAAGGAATGTCATAAACATATACACCCGCATAACCAAACTGGTCATCGCCAGTTTTTGAGTATACAATTTTGTCCCCATTTATATCAAAATGAGCACCGGTATCACAGCCAGTCTCAAGACCCTCGAACCCATTCAAGGTATTAACTGTATGGTCACTTGTAACCTTTGTTGCTTTTTTAGTAACAACGTCGTACATTTCAATATATCCACTTCCTATGTAATTGTCTATCCAAATTACTTTATTGCCATACATATGTGGAATTTGAATAGAACCTGAATACGGGCTTACTGTTATGGTTTTCTTGGTAGTTATATCATACAAAAAGATGTCTCTCATACTTCTACCTTCGGCTGAGTAAACTATTTTTGTGCCGTATATATCCAATGAATATCCTTCTCCTTCTGCTATCCATGTTTGTGTTGAATTAGAGATATCCCTCATATATATGCTGTGATTATGAGTTGATTCATTGTAATCCGCACTCCAGACTATTCTTCTGCCGTAAATAGCAGGTTTACTATATTGGTCTACATTCTGTATGATGTAAGTTTTTGCAGCTGTAGATATATCGTATACAGCAAGCCTTGGTGTCCCGCTGCTATTATCGTGCCACACTATTTTGTTTCCATAGATAGCTGGATGAGATGCTGCAGAAGAGTCAACTGCAGTGTCTGTTCTGGCGGTCAGGTCATAAACGTGAATAACACCATTATCTGTCCATACTACTTTGTTCCCATGAATAGCAGGATCAGTCCCATTGCCAATTTTTGTCACCTGCGCCGCTGATGCTACGGTTGAAAATAAAATTGAAAACAGAAAAAATAAGATTATTGAAGCTAAAGCTCCCGAGTATGATCTTTTGTTAATATTCACTAGTCCACTCCCCATTTATTTAAAAAACGTTAATTCCCAAGTCATAAATTCATCAATATTTAATTATTTAATTTTATATTCAGTATATATGAATACAAAAGAATCTAAGATCATTTATTAAGAGGAAGCATTCTGGAAAATCAAGGCTGAATTAATATCAAAATGCTCAGGAACAAAAACTTACAGGATGTCTTAAGAATTAATATCTACATGGGAGTTACATGTAGAAAGTTCCGAAATCGCTAAAACTCCTTTTGCGTGAAAGAGTAAAGATTACAAGGCTATAAATGAGCTTACCTCTTTCATTGATGTGTAATTTTTATTGAAGCTATTTTAGGACTTAACATTTTGTTTGGATTCTGTACCTGCGTATTGAAAAAATCGAATAAACTTTATTAAGTTGAAATACATATTTTGCGTCCGCAGTGTCCAACTCCTCACGAAAGACCTAGGCAAAAGAATTGAAGACACTGGAATATTAATGCAGGTGTGAATAAAATTAATGCAGGTGTGAGTAAATGGACGAAAATATTCAGAAGCTCAATGAAAGAGCGAGCTACTATTCTGAGCAGCTCTCAAAACTAAGAGCCGAAATTAAAAATAGAATAATCGGACAAAACGATATTATAGACAACATGCTTATAGCATTAATTTCCCAGGGTCATATTCTGCTTGAAGGGGTCCCTGGACTTGCAAAGACCCTCATGTCCAAGACAATGGCAGAATGCCTTGATTGTGATTTTATTAGACTTCAATTCACGCCGGATCTTTTACCGGCAGATATAACCGGTACCAAAGTATACAACCACAACGAAACTTCCTTTTCCACACTTAAAGGTCCGATCTTTGCTAACTTTATCCTTGCTGACGAAATAAATCGTGCCCCTCCAAAAGTCCAGTCAGCGCTTTTAGAAGCAATGCAGGAAAGACAGGTAAGTATACAGGGAGAAACCTTCAAACTCGAGCGCCCTTTCTTTGTAATGGCAACACAGAATCCTATAGAGTCAGAAGGTACCTATAAGCTTCCTGAAGCACAGGTAGACAGGTTCATGTTCAAGCTCATTATCGATTATCCCACGAAGGACGATGAAATTGAGATCATTGAGAGGTTTACCCAGGATATAAGACCACATATATCGAAAGTACTCACATCCAGACAAATTATTGAAATCCAGGACTTCAATCCCCTGATATATGCTGACAGAAAGATCAAAGACTATGTAGCGCGGATTGTGGATGCAACGAGACACCCGCAGGCTTATGATGTTGATGTAGAGGGATACATTGAGTACGGAGCCTCTCCACGTGCATCCTTATGGCTTATACTTGCTGCAAAAGCGCATGCAATGCTTGATGGAAGAGGATATGTGGTTCCTGAGGACATAAAAGCTGTTGCATACAACGTGCTTCGACATCGTATACTTCTTAACTACGAAGCTGAAGTTGAAGAGGTCACCAGCGACCAGATAATTACACAGATACTGAACAAAGTAAAAGTTCCCTAATAGACCAGGTTAAGATTTTCACTGGTAAAGAAGTATGCAAATCATAGTAGGGTTGTGTGCTATATGCAGCGTGCAAAAGAAGTAATTAAGCAGGTAAAGCGCATAGAGATTAGCACAAAAAAACAGGTCGAGGGACTGATCACTGGAAATTATCACTCTGTGTTCAAGGGCCAGGGTATTGACTTTTCTGAAATAAGAGAATACAGGGCTGGTGATGATGTCCGTGCAATTGACTGGAAGGTTACTGCGAGATTCAATCATCCATTCATTAAAGAATTTATTGAAGAAAGAAACCTGAATGTCTATTTTGCTATAGATATGTCGGCTTCTGGAAGTTTCGGAAGTAACATCACAAAGAAACAAAAAGCAATAGATATCGCAGCAAGCTTGATGTTTGCAGCCATTGAAAACAATGATAATGTCGGACTATTCATTTTTACAGAAAAAATTGAGAAGTATATTCCAGCCAGAAAAGGCAAGAGACATATTCTTAAATTACTCAGCACATTGATTTCCTATGAGCCTGTAACAAAAAAGACAGACATCATGAACAGTATGGAGGCTATTGCCACGCTGCTCAAAAGAAGAAGTCTCATCTTTGTAATCTCAGATTTTTATTCTGATGACTTCTCACAGCCTCTTAAAGTAATGAGAAAGAGACACGATGTCGTAGCGTTAAGAGTAACTGACAAACGTGAACAAGAACTTCCTGATATTGGGCTTATCGAACTTGAAGACGAGGAAACAGGCGAGCAGCTTCTTGTCGATACTTCCAACGAAGATTTCAGGATACGCTATAAAGAGCTTGTCAAGGAACATGATGAATCATTAAAAAGACTGTTCAGAAAAATGAAGATCGATATGGTTGACTTTGTTACAGATGAGCCATATGAAATCGTACTGAAGAAATTCTTCAGAGATAGAAAAGTAAGGAGATAAGATAATGGCAGGTTTTGGCTCCCCTCATATTCTTATATTCTT
Organism: Methanosarcina flavescens; assembly: GCF_001304615.2. Lineage (NCBI taxonomy): Archaea > Methanobacteriati > Methanobacteriota > Methanomicrobia > Methanosarcinales > Methanosarcinaceae > Methanosarcina > Methanosarcina flavescens. Next base: position 456,367 of record NZ_CP032683.1, read on the forward strand.
ACTGATAATTCCACTTATTTATTATTTGCATAAAAAGGTCAGAATCCAGAAGAAGAACGAAGCAATAATATTCAGCAATCTTGCCTTTATTAAATCCGCGTTGGGTGACACTAAAAAGTCAAAACGGGATATACATCTTTTTTATTTATCATTACTAGCCATCGGTCTCATGATAATAGGTTTTGCAAACCCTCACATTCCCCTGGAACAGACCAAAGAAGGAGTAAATGTTGTATTGGTAATGGATGTTTCAGGAAGTATGCAGGCAGAAGATTACACCCCATCAAGACTGGAAGCCGCAAAATCATCTGCAGAGATACTGATTGATTCCCTTAAAAGTAAAGATTATGTGGGAATTGTCACTTTTGAATCTGGGGCTACTACTGCAGCTTACCTAAGTCCTGATAAAGAAAAAGTAATCGAAAAACTTCATAATGTCGCACAGAAAGAAGGCAGCACTGCTATAGGGGATGGACTTAGTCTTGGGATTGATATGGCTTCGTCCATTCCAAACATGAAAAAAATAATTATTTTAATAAGTGATGGTGTGAACAATGCTGGTTATATTAGCCCTGATGAAGCGATCCAGTATGCGAAAGCTAACGGCATTCAGGTTTATACTATCGGCATGGGTTCAAACAGTCAGGTATTACTTGGATATGACTGGTTTGGTAACCCTCAGTATGCAGAACTTGATGAAACTACATTGCAAACCATTGCAAAGAGTACTGGAGGAAAATACTTCAAATCCGTCGATGATAAAACGTTAGATGAAATTTACAGGAACATCGGCGAGAATATAAAAAGAGAAAAAGAAGAAACGAACATCAAAGATTGGTTCTTCTTTGCAGCGTTTCTGACATTACTTATCCAGATGTATTATAGATACGGAAAAGGAAGAATACTACAATGATAAGAAAAGCCATTGCCATTTTTTCACTTTTCTTGTTACTGGTACCTATAGCTTATGGCGAGGAGAACGTAATATTTTCAGTTCCTCAGAAGGATTATTATTTCCTTGTAGGAGAACAAGCTTATATTCCTCTCAATATCACTAATTTATACAATAAAGATATAAACGGCATCCTTGGATACACGATCACACAGGAAATTAAGAGTGGACCAGTTCACTTTTCAAGTTCAAATACCAAATCTACGAGCTTTCAGATAAGTAAAGGTAATTCCACAATTAACCTTGGGTTTGGGAGTAGCGATAAGCCTGAGAACTTAAGTGTATCGCTAATTTTCAATTACGATGATAAAGGAAGCAAAATTGTCAGCATAGAGGACATTAACATACATTTTGTTGAAAATGAATCTGATAAACAAAATAAAGCCAATCCGATTCAAAGTTCTTCACAGGAAGCATCCGCTACACAGCAAGTAACGGATCCATTTACACAACAAGAACAGCGTATAGCACAGCAAGAACAGCAAATACAGCAAATAATGCAACAGATGATAAATCAGCAGTATGTAGTGCAAACTCCCCAGCAGGTTTCGCAAAATAATCCGCCGAATCAGGATACTTCATCACTGAAAGAGGAGATGCAAAAACAGGTACAACAACAGCAACAAATGCAGCAGCAGTTCCAGCAGCAAATTGCAACTAATCAGGACTTCCAGAAGGCAAATCAGGAATTATCTGGTCTTGGATACAATTTGACTTCTCTCAGTGTTAATCCATCATCAAATAACACAGGAACTTTCACGGTTAGCTATGAGAAACAAAATGGTGATAAGGCAAGCATTCAGGGAGAAATGAGTAATGGTAAAATGAAGAGCCTTCAGATTGATACGGCAGAAGACAGACAAAAACTGAGGGACTTGCTTTCTCAGAGCAACGACTTTAATAAGTATCTTAGACAATTGCAAGATGATGGCTTTAAAGAAGTCAATTCAACTTTCTCACGCGAGAATAACACTACAGCTCTTCAGATACAATACGAGAATTCCAGAAATGAAACAGCTCAGATAAATGCCAGATTTGTAAACGGCAATGTTGAACATGTTGAGCTTGTAAGAGAGCAGGAAAGGAATCTTTACCCTGTATATTTTATGGGAGTTCTTATACCTCTTCTTCTTGGTTATATTATATACAACAAGTTTTCAGGTAAAAAGGAGCAGAGAAAATTAGTTAGAGAGAATATACCACTTCAGGAAAAAAACTTTGACTACAGGGAAGAAGCAGGAAAACTTGTGGAAAAAGCAATATCACTCTATGAAGAAAAACAGTTCAAGGATGCTTATGGAACTGCTGCACAGGCTCTGCGGTTGTATCTGAGCTATAAATATGGCTTAAAGAGAGAAGTTACAAACTCCGAACTGATAAATTACCTGAAAAATGAAGGTGTAGAATATGTGAAATTTGATAGATGCTTACAATTGACCAGTCTCGTTGAGTTTGCAAAACATATGCCTGATGATGATGATTTTGAAGAAATAATTAAAACTATTAAGAATGCTATGAAGGACGGAAAATAATTATAGCGGTCTCAATTACATAAACTGCACCGCCATTCTCTCAGTTTGTTGCATATACCTTTTTCCGTCCGGGCTTACTGCAACTCCCCGGACACTATCTTTTCTAACTGTTTTTGTTAATATTGTGTCTGCAGTTTCTACTTTTGTTAATACTGTGTCTGCAACTGTGTCAATTATCGGTGATGGATGTTGTTTCTGTTAATATTAAAAAGACAATTACTCTACTAGCAATCGGTCTCGAAATACATATGTTCTTTTTACAGTCAGAATTCAAGAGAGAGTCAAAAAAATACTTTTTAAGTCGCCCTTATAACGCCCTTATTACATAGAGTCTCAAGGTTCCTGTGCCTATTGTAATAGCTTTTTTTCTCAATATTTCTTTAAAACTGAATTAATCGAAAAAAGTTAAACTTTCACTCAATTGTGTGGTTCACGAAAAATTGAATGTCGTAGACCATGTATAATGCTCACAACAAAAAGAACACCTGCAATGATTAGGAAGCCACGAAAGCCAAAAAAGGCATATAGCGCTCCAAAAACAATATAAAATATACCAGAAAGAATGATCAGAGCTAACCAGTATGAATAATACTTATTATCCATAACTAGTAATTGAGCAAACATTAATAAATAGTTTATTATGTATGCGTTGGAACAATCTTCTTTGATGAGATTTGCTCCTTTGAACTCTTGCATTTCTATGAATTCTCTAATTCAATTATACAAAACACAAATTAAACGTTTTTTATCAAATAATAAGAATTATAAAAACATATGCTAAAGACCATAATGACCCCGAAAGGGATGAAACAAAATCGACATCTTGATTCTCGTTCATGCAGTACAGCGCAAAAAGCTTCTTATCCAGTCAAAACCAGGTCAAACCGCCCAGGAGACTGAGAATCATGAGTACCGACAAATTAGCTAAAAGATCACCTTTAAAGTTCTTTCTATTAACCTTTGCTCTTGCCACTCCCTTCTGGTTAATTGGCTCTATGGTTAAGAGGGGACTTCCAGTTCCGATGAATCTTCCTGTAAGTGCGCTTTCATTCGTTAGTCCTTTGATTGCGGCTTTGATCCTTACCTATAGAAAAAGTAAACTCTTTGGAATAGAACAATTATTTAAGAGAATATTTGATTATAAAAAAATCAAGCCAAAACTCTGGTACCTGCCCATTATTTTCCTGTTGCCTGCCATATATTCGCTATCGTATGGGATCATGCGCCTCCAGGACAGGCCACTTCCGGAACCACAAATTCCATTTCTGACAATACCGATCCTTTTTATCGGGTTCCTTATTACCGCTGTATGTGAAGAACTGGGCTGGATGGGATATGCTGCTGATTCTATGCGATGTCGATGGAGTGCATTGACGACCGGGATTGTTCTTGGGCTGGTGTGGGGATTATTACATGTTGTACCCGATATCCAGGCTCATCATGATCTGGCATGGATAGTATGGCAACGCGGTGTCTATTCGGTTGCGTTTCGTATCCTGATTGTATGGATTTATAATAATACCAGAAATAGCATATTTGCAGCGGTCCTCTTTCATGACATGGACAATGTCAGCTGGTCTTTATTCCCGAATAATGGTTCACATTATGACCCAGCTATTACCGGACTGCTCACTGCAATCACAGCTGTAATCGTAATATTCCTATGGGGTTCAAAAACACTGGCAAGGTACAGGTACGCTTCTTAAGTTTTCAAGCTCAAAATTGAAGCGTCAATTCCTGAGATCATTATCTCACAAATTGGACCGACTCTAATATATGCGTTTTATACATTTCTTGAAAAACGGAGCCCCTATATGCAATACATTGTAAAAGATAACACCCTGGCTAGAGAGCAAGTTCAAAGTATTATACAAAACAGGCAACATACAATCAGTAACAAAGAGTAACAAAATCGGCATCAGGAAAATCAACATCAAAAAAGAAAGAAATCAGTATCAGAGAGCACTAAAAAGGCAATTAAAAAACCATTTTTAGAAAAGATTAGAATGATAGGGTGAGCATGGCAGCGATCCAGAGTTCCCGAAGGCTCGCGCACTTCAGTACAGTCAGGAACGCGGGCAGGCTTATCTGCTGTGTTCGGGATGGGTACAGGAGTGACCCTGCCGCTATGGCCGCCACACTCTCCTATAAATGGGATTGAGGAAATTTGTCTATAGCCAAAGACAAACTAATGATTAAGTCATGTATGGTGCTGCAGACTGGATTTCGCCTGAACCGGATTAGGAAAGGAACGGATGGTTAGTAAACGCGGACTGAACACCTCGTTGCCTTGGTGCTTACATCCCGTTTCTATCAAACCGGTCTTTTACCGGAATCCTTAATGAGGTCTCGTTTTAGGTCAGATTTCGAGCTTAGATGCATTCAGCTCTTATTCCTTAGCGCGTAGCTGCCCGGCAATGCCCTGTCGAACAACCGGTACACCAGTGGCGCCGCTGCTTGGTTCCTCTCGTACTAAAAGCAGCTTACCCGCAGACCTCAGACACCTCTAGTAGATAGTAACCGACCTGTCTCACGACGGTCTAAACCCAGCTCACGATCTCCTTTAATAGGCGAACAACCTCACCCTTGGCCGATGCTGCACGGCCAGGATGGAAAGAACCGACATCGAGGTAGCAAGCTGCCGGGTCGATATGTACTCTTGCCGGCAACGACTCAATTATCCCCGGGGTAACTTTTCTGTCATTTTTGGCCCCCACCAAGGAGGCACAAAAGTTCGCTAGAACCGACTTTCGTCTCGTCATCCACTACTGTGCTGAATAACGTCAGGCTGACTTATGCTCTTGCACTCTTCAGTGAGTTTCCGACCCACTTGAGTCAACCATTGCGCGCCCTTGATATCTTTTCAAGGGCGTCCCGCCCCAGGCAAACTGCCCACCTATCGGGGTCCTCTTCTCAGAGTTAGGGTCGCGGTCCCAGAAGGGTAGTGTCCCATTGATGGCTCCACGGATGCTGGCGCAACCGCTTCGACGCCTCCTACCTACTCTGTACATCCAGAACCACAACCCAGCGACAGGCTGCAGTAAAGCTCCACGGGGTCTTCACTTCCCCCTAGAGGTCTCTAGACTGTGCACTAGAATGTAAGCTTCACCGGATTCCAGTTAGGGACAGTAGGGCTCTCATTGATCCATTCATGCAAGTCGCCAATTAAGCGACAAGGTACTACGCTACCTTAAGAGGGTCATAGTTACCCCCGCTGTTTACAGGCCCTTCTTCCCGTTGAACCGGGGTTTCAGGTACCTGCACTGAGCAGGATTCAGAGATTGTACTAGCCTTTACAGGTTTGCAATCTCCTATGTTGGTATTAGACAGTTGGAGCCCCCTGGTCACTGCGACCTGCTGTCTTCACAGCAGGCACTCCTTCTCCCGAAGTTACGGAGCTAATTTGCCGAATTCCCTTAACTGAATTACTCCGACACGCCTTGGCCTTTTCAGCCAGGGGCACCTGTGTCAGTTCTCGGTACGGACATTTAGCGGCCTTTTCACGGGTCCCTGGGTGTAACCGACTTTAGCCATAACAGATTCACCCGCTTCTCGCCATTACGGCTCTCCACGGGTTTCGCTGCTTAGACGGAGCGACGACTCCGCTCGGCCTGCCCTGAGACGTCAGACATGAGTGCTAAATGGTACAGGAATATTAACCTGTTTCCCTTTTGGCGTACTCGAGTTACGGTACGTCTTAGGACCGACTAACCCTCGGCTGACGAACATTGCCGAGGAAACCTGGCCCCTTCGGCGGAAGGGATTCTCACCCTTCTATGCTGCTACTATTACCAGGATTTTCGTTTGCGAACGGTCCACAGGACTTCACAGCCCTGCTTCTGTCCGAACGCAACGCCTTCCTACAAGATTACCTTGCGGTACTCCGTGGTATCGGTGGTCGACTTGAGCCCCGTCAATTTTCGGGGCCCCAAACCTCGACTGGTGAGCTGTTACGCACTCTTTGAAGGATAGCTGCTTCTAAGCTAACCTTCCAGCTGTCTTGGGCTTGGGACGCCCTTTAGTGTTAACACTTAGTCGACACTTGGGGACCTTAACCACGGGCTGGGTTGTCTCCCTTACGGACTACAAGCTTACCCCAGCAGTCCGGACTCCGACTTTCTCAGACGACGGTGGGTTTGGAGTTTGACAAGCGGGCGAGGGGTTTCCCCCCCGGAACCGCCAATCAGTGCTCTACTCCACAGACGATCTCCAGTCAGGTCATGCTGCGACATGTTTCGGAAGGAACCAGCTGATGCCGGGTTAGATTAGCATTTCACTACGAGACGCAGGTCACGCGAATGATTTGCAGATCAACACCGCTTGCGGTCCTCCACGTAGCTTTCGCCACGCTTCAACCTGCCCACGCCTAGATCACCCGGCTTCGGGTCGTGTCCCGGTGACTCCACGCACTTGTATACGTCGTGCCTCGCTCAGAAGAGTTGCGCACATGTTGCTTTCGCTTCGGCTGCCCAAATATAAGGTTAGCCATTGCCACCAAGACACACTCCCTGGCCCGTTCTTCAAAACGTAAGATACGACACTGGCAGTGATACTCGTACAGCACCCTCGCGAGTGTTTCCTTCGTACCAAAGATCCTTTCATGCCGTATCGTTCCATCACTATCAGGTTTCAGGCACTTTGCACCTCCCTTCTCGGGGTACTTTTCAGCGTTCGGTCACCCTACTATTTCGCTATCGGTCTCAAGTAGTATTTAGTTTTGGAGGTTGGTGCCCCCCAGATTCCCGCGCGATATCCAACGCACGGTACTCAGGGACATGTTCCGGTCTTTTGGTTTACACATACGTGACTGTCACACTCTATGGTCTGCCGTTTCAGGCAAGTTCTGTTTAGCCGCCAGACGTTTGAACAGCCCTTCAACACCACATTTCCCCTAAGGGGATTCGGTTTGAACTGTGCCGGTTTCACTCGCCGTTACTTACGGCATCTCGTTTGATTTCTTTTCCTGCTCCTACTGAGATGTTTCAATTCGGAGCGTTCCCGATCATTACTGATCACTATGGAGAGGTCCCATTCGGAGATCCCGGGTTCATTGGCTCCTTGCGCCTACCCCGGGCTTATCGCAGCTTGGCACGTCCTTCATCAGCTCTTGAGCCGAGCCATCCACCTGATAGCATATTTCCTGTATATCCTAACCAGGTCCAGTAAGCGTCCAGTATACAGCACCTATACATGACTTCATGTACCTGCGTGTCAACACAGGCAATCCGTCCTTCCCCGGAAATTTACTTCCCGAGTGCATTTGATGAGTTTGATGATGATTAGCTATTGAATAGCTAACCTTAATGGTTTGAGGATTTTGTTTCGGTTTATCGGCATCTGGGTGGTGGGTTTTTTATGCTTAGGAGGTGATCCAGCCGCAGATTCCCCTACGGCTACCTTGTTACGACTTAACCCCCCTTGCAAAGCACAGGTTCGAACACGACACAGAGTTCGTGCCCTCACCCATACCTCACTCGGGTGGTTTGACGGGCGGTGTGTGCAAGGAGCAGGGACGTATTCACCGCGCTATATTGAAACGCGATTACTACGGATTCCAGCTTCACGAGGGCGAGTTACAGCCCTCGATCCGAACTACGGATGGGTTTGGGAGATTACCAGCCCTTTTCAGGGTAGGGACCCATTGTCCCATTCATTGTAGCCCGCGTGTAGCCCGGGAAATTCGGGGCATACTGACCTACCGTGGCCCGCACCTTCCTCCGATTTAACATCGGCGGTCCCCACAGAGTACCCATCGTCCCGGAGGACATGCTGGTAACAGTGGGCACGGGTCTCGCTCGTTGCCTGACTTAACAGGATGCTTCACAGTACGAACTGGCGACGGCCATGCACCTCCTCTCAGCGATTCAGGCAAGGTCTTCAGCCTGGCCTACATATTGCTGTCGTCCCCGGTGAGTTGTCCGGCGTTGAGTCCAATTAAACCGCAGGCTCCACCCGTTGTTGTGCTCCCCCGCCAATTCCTTTAAGTTTCAGCCTTGCGGCCGTACTTCCCAGGTGGCTCGCTTCACGGCTTCCCTGCGGCACCAGACACGGTCGCGCCATGCCTGACACCTAGCGAGCATCGTTTACGGCTGGGACTACCCGGGTATCTAATCCGGTTCGTGCCCCCAGCTTTCGTCCCTCACCGTCGAACCCGTTCTGGTAAGACGCCTTCGCCACAGGTGGTCTCACAGGGATTACAAGATTTCACTCCTACCCCTGTAGTACCTCTTACCTCTCCCGGTTCCAAGCCTGGCAGTATCCCCCGAAAGCCTAATGGTTGAGCCATCAGATTTCCCGGAGGACTGACCAAACCGGCTACGGACCCTTTAGACCCAATAATCACGATCACCACTCGGGCCGCCGGTGTTACCGCGGCGGCTGGCACCGGTCTTGCCCGGCCCTTGCTAACAGATGTATTTTACACATCTGGACAGCCAGCATATGATGCTGGCACTCGGTGTCCCCTTATCACGGTTTCCCGCATTGTAAAGTTTTCGCGCCTGCTGCGCCCCGTAGGGCCTGGATTCATGTCTCAGAATCCATCTCCGGGCTCTTGCTCTCACAACCCGTACCCGTTGTAGGCTAGTAGGTACATTACACCCACTACTACCTGATAGGCCGCAGACCCATCCTTGGGCAGACGAATCCATTTTACGCATAAAGCATTCCAGCATATATGCGTTATCCGGTATTATCCCCAGTTTCCCGGGGTTATCCCAGACCCAAGGGCAGGTTATCCACGTGTTACTGAGCAGTACGCCATGTTCACGAAGAACATATGACTCGCATGGCTTAGGCGAACACCGATAGCAGTAACCTCTGGCAGGATCAACCAGAATTGTTAATGTATCGCACACTTAAAATTAAAGGTCTTGGTCGCAGAAACTTGCACTAACAACTATCAATTCAGTTATTTCAGTTTCGCGATGATTCGTTTTATGAAAAACTCTCACCGCCCAGAATTAACCGAACCGACAAAATCCTCGTCAGACAGGAAATAACTCCTGACTCCATTAAAAGATGAAAGAGATATGTGATTTAACCCACGTAATCATCTTGCGCAGGATCATATACAAGACATTTCTTGTATATAAAGATTTGGATTATTCCTCTCAACACAATCGTGCTGTAAGAGGATATATACAAGACATTTCCTGTATATAAATATTTGTATTATTCCTCATTGCGTTTTGAGTTATGAGGAATTCATACAAGATGTTTCTTGTATATAAAGCTTCGTTTTGCTCTACTCAACACATTTGATTTGTGTGAGGATCAGATACAAGGTCAATCTAATATATAAAGCTTTTTCATCCGTTATTTCTACAGATTCTGGACAAAAGGAAAATTTGTTTGAATTTATAGAGATATTATCGTTACGATTTTTTAGGATCGTAAGAAAGTCGAATATTCGTAAATTTGTCTTCTGTGAGGAAACCTACAAGGCAAATCTTATATAAATCTCTTTGTAGAGAGAACATTTAGCTATAGACCATACAGCAAATGTATGCATTTACAAAAACTATAGATTTTAATACCCTCTGATTAATCCAAATCAGGGGATTTCCTAGACGCACCACTTGCATATATATATATTTCGGGAGACCATTTCCAGTATCCATTAAGCCAAAAGAAAATGAGCAATCTAAAATCTGTCACTATTGAATTAGAATTTGTTATATTGAACTACAATTAATAAAACAACTAACTTTACGCCTGTTAAATATTTTTTTCTACCTTTAGATTCTCCGGCTGTTCCTTATTTTGCTGAAAACTTGAAAAATATATTTTTTTAGAGGTAGTCGAAACGTTAAGAACTCTGTATATTATTTAATTGGATATACGTTAGAAAAAGTTCAGTAAAGGCGATGACATTGAGGATAATAAAGCCTCCTAATGACAAAAATAGTAATTGTAACTCAGTATTAGAACGTTAAACTTGCTCAGTGAGTTTTATATATATAGGATTCCAATTAAATTAAGGGGAGTTAAGAGTCCCTTTAATAAATTGGGAAGAATTTGGGGTTTTATACCTGTTTAGATCACATTTAGTTATCTCTATGAAAAAGCCAGATATTTACATGTCTAAATAACAGTAAGATCTATTTCAGGGAGAGCTTTAGCCTTTAACCCGACTCTGATTCCTATAGATAATCAGGGATTGTTTGCTCCTCAAATGCCAAAATGGAGGTTAAATATTTGATAGAAATAGATCCCAGTAGTATTCTGGTTCGTTACAATGTAAAAATGGAAAAGGAAATGACACCGGAAGAAGCTGCAGAAGAACTTTACCCAAAGGATTCAATGATTTACCCGATTGCAAAAGCTATCTTTGAAGGCGAAGAAGATGATGTCGTTGAGGGACTGCAAAAAGCCATCGACTCTGGGAAAGATCCAATCTCTCTTATTAATGATGCATTGATGGTTGGGATGGGAGTAGTCTCCAGGCTTTACGATGAGGGAGTCATTTTCCTGCCAAATGTTATGATGTCTGCTGATGCCATGTTGGAAGGTATCGAATACGTCAAGGAGAAAGCAGGAAAAGCACCTGAAACCAAAGGAAAAGTTGTCTGCCACGTTGCAGAAGGTGATGTCCACGATATTGGAAAGAATATTGTGGCCGCACTATTGAGAGCAGCTGGCTATGATGTAGTAGATCTTGGGAGAGATGTCCCTGTAGATGAAGTAGTAGCAGCTGTTGAAAAAGAGAAGCCAATAATGCTCACAGGTACTGCTCTCATGACCACGACCATGTATGCATTCAAGGAAGTTAATGACAAACTTCTGGAGAAAGGCTACAGGATTCCTTTTGCATGCGGCGGCGGGGCTGTGAACCAGGACTTCGTGTCTCAGTATGAACTTGGAGTATATGGTGAAGAAGCAGCCGATGCTCCCAAGATAGCCAATTTCATCAAGGAGCATGGGGACAACATTGTAAAACTGAGGGAGGAATTCCATAAGCACTGAGGAGGTGTGGTAGATGGCAGTAACAAGATGTACTAAAATGGCTTATTCAAGCGCAGATGAGATGGTTTTCGGAAGATCTGTCACGCCCGTCAAAACCGGATTGGGACTTGAGATCGGCGCCGGTTATACAATTCCCGAAGTGAACTATGCCCCAAGACCTGAAGCCGGAGTATCCAAAGAAAAACTAATAAAAGAATATGAAAGGATCACCACCGACATTATGGCAAGGATGGTACAAATCGGAGCTCCCGCTGTGGTACTTGAAACCGAACACGTTCAGCAGATGTCAAACAACCCTGACTGGGGAGCAGAAATTGCACATGCCCAGAAAACTATCATGGAAGATTACCATGACGAGTACGGCATAAAGTGCGCACTCCGCCATACCATTGGTGATATTCGTGAGAGCAGGGATTTCCTCGATCTCAGAGGAGACAAGTACAGCGTCTTTATGGAGGCATTTGAACAGTGTGCCCAGAATGGAGCTGACATGCTCGCGGTTGAGTCAATGGGTGGGAAAGAAGTCTTTGACCATGCAATTCTCAGGAATGATATGGCCGGAGTACTTTATGGTATAGGCGTGCTCGGTAGCATGGATATGGAAATGATATGGCAGGACATTGCATCTGTTGCAAAGAAAAACAATGTAATAGCATCCGGTGATACTGACTGTGCCCAGGCAAACACGGCAATGTACATTGCAGGCGGGTTATTGGATAAGAACCTCGCTCACACACTTGCAATTATTGCAAGGGCAATTTCTGCCGCCAGATCCCTCGTTGCTTATGAAGCAGGTGCAGTAGGACCCGGAAAGGACTGCGGTTATGAAAATACCATTTGTAAAGCTATTGCAGGTGTCCCGATTTCTCAGGAAGGTAAAACTTCAACCTGTGCCCACTCTGACCTCATGGGTAACCTCACTATGCAGTGCTGTGACCTCTGGTCCAATGAATCCGTTGAATATCACGGCGAATTCGGCGGTACAACTGTCCAGTGCTGGTCCGAGACCCTTGCTTATGACTGCGCACTCATGAATGTAGCCCTGGAGTCGGGCAACGAAAAAATCCTGAGAGACATGTTTGTGGCTTCCGACCTGAACAGAGATGCACAGGGCTATGTACTCGCATACCCGAACGCCTACAGAATCGGAGAGGCAATTGCAAGAAACGGAGATGATATTTATCTCCGCGCCAAGAACGCAGCTATCGAATGTATCAATATCATTGAGGAAGGAGCGAAGAAAAAACTTGAGCTCTCCAGATTCGAAGCCAAAGCCCTTTCAGATGCAAAAGATGCATTTGAGAGTCTTACTGATGATAAGGACCAGTTCATGAGTGATTGCCTTACAAAGTATAAACAGGAAGTTAAAGTATTTAAGCCGGAGAATTACGGCCTCTAATCAAGGCAACTTCTCCCTTTCCCTTTTTTAAAAACACGGAGGTGCATTTTCCTTTTTTGAGAATACAGAGTACGGAGTGCAGACTTTAATTTTCCTGATAAATTCATTTGATTCATATAAAACTTTTTTTATGATTTATATAAAGCTTTTTTATATTTGTATATTTTTATATTTGTATACAAAAAATATATAAAAATTGTATAGAAAATTAAAACAGTAATAAAAAATAATTAATAAAGTTGGCAAAAAAGTAATTGGTAAAAAAGTAATTAGATCAGTTTTACTTTGCGGGTCTTCAGGCATAATACTCGTTTCTTGCCTCGACCATAGCCTTAATGTGAGAAAGCGGGGTCATAGGTGCGATTCCACATCCTGGAGCCAGTACATCTACACCCTCGGCAATAGCCTTTTTCGACTCCTCTTTTATTTTTTCAATCGGACCCGGAAGAAGAACAAAAGGACTGGAGATATTTCCTACTAGCCTTGCCCTGTTCCCGAGCACTTCCTTAGCCTTCTTTATACTGCCGACTTTTTCTTCAACGCTCAAGCCTTCGAAACCACAGTCAGCCATATAATCAAGGATAGGGGTAACATTTCCACAGACATGCAGGACTGTAACCGAGTTTACTTCTGAGGAAAATCTCTGTAGCCTTGATTGAAGTTCATTTTTAAAGGAATCCGGACTCATAAGGTCAGGAGATGCTACAGGATCAGCAACAGAGATAATATCTGCTCCTGCAAGAACCATAGAATTCGCATAAGCTATCGTTGCATCGGTTGCAAAATCGAGTACCTGTCGTAGCAGATCGGGTTTTTTAATAGACCATTTCATAAAGGATTTTACACTCGCCAGATCGGAAGCAAGGGTAATAGGACCTTCCAGACCACCTATAATGGGTACATCCGGTCCAACTCTTTCTCTTATTATTTTTATTGAATCCAGTACAGCCCGGATTCTGCCCATATCAAGCAGATTCTCAGGCATCTTCATGTCTTCCAGATCTTTAGTATAGGGATGCGCAGTAACGGAAGGCTGCCTGCTAACTGTGCCCATGTTCACCTCGCAGCCCATGGCTTCGGCAAGTACGGTCAGACAGTAAGGAACTCTTACAGCTTCAAGCCCGCTAAGCTCGTAGTTTGCGATTGCCAGCTTTGCCATTTTATCAGGGTCAGAATGAGCTTCCGGCCAGGGAGCTCCTACTTCATCCATTAGTTCAACAATCCCGGTCTGGGTTACAGAACAGACCGGCACTTTGTCAACTTCTTTCCCTTCCAGTGCATTTAAAAGTCTCTCCCTAAGTGTCATGTCAGCCATAATTGTCTCCCCATATTAAATTTCAATTTGAAAATTTCTGGCGTCTTTATTTCCAGCGTTGCTTACTTTTGGCACTGCCAAGCTTTAAGATCGGCAGTAATGTAGATTTGGAGCCTCTTTGAAGCATATCAAAATTTTCGGAGTTACCGTCACAGGCAAATAACCGCCTTCGGAAAACCGAAATCCCATACCCAGTTTGATTAATATAATCTGTGTTTTATGCTATATGATTGTTTGGGAATGCACAATCTAAAATATTGAAGTGAAAGAGAAAATGCACAATCTAAGATATTGAAGTGAAAGAGAAAATGCACAATCTAAAATATTGAGATGAAAGAGAAGATTGAACGAATAGAACCAAAATGACAAAGCAAGAACAGATAATGTAGATATAAGGCAAGAGGGTAAGTAAGAAACAGCGTGAAAATAGCAGAAACAGAATATACAGACAACATAGGTATACAATACATTAGGAAAAATTTTAATGAAGAATATAAAAAGCGAATAGATATAAAGAAACCAAAGCAAAAGGATGGAGTATATTGCATATTTCGGACAGGATAAGAATAATCGAGGGAGACATTGTAAAAATGGAAGTTGATGCAATTGTAAATGCTGCAAACCCGACTCTCCTTGGAGGTGGAGGGGTCGATGGCGCTATCCATAGAGCTGCAGGGCCCGGATTGCTGGAAGAATGTAAAGGTTTAAGAGGTTGTGCTGCAGGAGAGGCAAAAATTACAAAGGGTTATCTCTTGCCTGCAAAATGGGTGATACATACTGTGGGTCCTGTATGGCAGGGGGGTCAGAAAGGAGAGGACAATCTGCTGGCTTCCTGTTATAGAAAAAGTCTTGAGCTTGCCAGAGAATATGACGTAAGAACCATTGCCTTTCCAGCTATAAGTACAGGAGCATACAATTTCCCTTCAGAAAGGGCTGCAAGAATTGCAGTCTCCGAAATAAGAAAGTTTATTCAAGAAAACCAATTACCTGAAAAGGTCTTCCTTATTTGCTTCAATAAAGAAACATGTAGGCATCTTAAGGCAGCATTGTCAGAAAGTTTTGTGGCTTAATCAAGTTTAAAAATCCTGCATTTAGCCTTTCATATATTATTTTTATATATTTTTTGTGATAATACTGCGAAGTCGTAGTATGGACACTTTAAAAGCATTTTAAAAATATTACCGAAAATTATTCATCATGTTCGATATCAAGGATCGTTTATATACAATGTTAGGAGATTAAATTCTGGATAAATAATAATAGTAATAAGTTTCGGAAAAAATGTTAATGAGCATAAATCCTGCTCTGGAATACATCATTAACTTTAACGGTTAATACAAAGGAATTGTCTCCAAGATACCTTTGAGAAAAACGTTTTGAGTTGGATATAAAGAGGAAAAATACAGAAGTAATTTAGCACGCTGCAGATTTATATTATCCACTACAGGTCACATATCTAAAAAAGGGAACAATAAGAAGTAAGATCAGTACAAAGTAACAATAACCACAGTTATTACGAGGTCACTTTTATGGCGAGATAAGGAAAAAGCTCACAAAAAATCTTAAACCGGATAAAGGGGAAATATTATTAAAGCCCCGTGAAAAAACCTGTAATTACATTCAGACTGGTTTGAACTTGAAAGAAAATGAAAGAAAATTTTATGAAAACGTTTAGGAATAAACGGCAGTATAAGCAAACAGGAATGAGTATAGAAAACTTAAGAATATAATTGAGAAAAATTGCAGGAAGAAAATTAGAAAAAAGGATCGGAGGAGTTGGTTATCAATCACGATGAAGCCTTTCAAAGAGGCCTTAGCTTGATCAGGCAAAAAAGGTACGAAAAAGCAATTAACGTTTTCAATAAGATTTTGGACAAAACTCCAGGTCACACAGGAGCTCTTCTTAACAGAGGACTAGCCCTGCTAAAAATTGAGAAGATAGAAGAAGCCCTCGATTCTTTTGATCAGGTCCTGCACCTCGAGCCAGAGAATTTCGATGCCCTGTACAAAAAAGGAATTGCTCTGTCCACTATTGGAAAGTTTGAAGCTTCTCTGGAAGCTTATGACAATGCACTTGAAATAAATCCAGAAAGCCCAGAAACCTGGTACCAGAAAGGGCTTGCGTTTGCCGAGTTAGGAAGGAATGAGGCTTCAATTCTTTGCTTTGAGAAGGCACTTGAAATTGAGCCCAAATGCGGAAACGCCTGGTATGCACGCGGAACCGTAGCTGGAAAAGCCGGCAACTACCAGGAGGCCCTGGAATGTTTCGAGCATGCACTTGAAATTGACCCTAAAAACACAGATGCTTGCTATGCAAAAGGGCTGGTTTTTGCAAAGCTTGAAGAGCATGAAAAAGCGCTTGAATGCTTCAATTCTCTGATCCGTGAAAACCCAAAGCATGCCGATGCCTGGGAACGAAGATGCCTTTTATTGACAAAGCTTGGGAAGTATGAAGAAGCTCTGGAATGTACTGACGCATTTTTAAGAAAATTTCCTGCCAGCGAGACTGCGCTCTATCACAGGGGCATCCTCTTAAATAAACTTGGTCGTTATGAGGATGCGGAAAAAGCTTTCTCCAGAGTCCTGAAAATCAGTCCAGAGAATAAAGAGATCTGGCTCAGGAAAGGCCTGGCTCTTATCCGGCTGCTCAGGCTCAATGATGCCATAGAGGCTTTCGATGAGGCCATCCGGCTGGATCCCGCTTATTTTGAAGCCTGGAATTATAAGTGCCTTGCTCTGATGAAACTTGAGGTCTATGAAGAAGCCCTTGAAGCCTTTGATACCATGCTTGAGATCTATCCAAAAGCAAAAGAGATTCAGTACAACCGAGCTCTTGCTCTCGTGAAACTGCAGCGCTTTGAGGAGGCTGCACAGGCTTTTTCTGAAGTTGTCAAACTGGATCCTGCGTATGGGGATGCCCTGTATCAGCAGGGGCGTTTGCTTGTAAGGATAGGAAAGTACGAAGAAGCCCTCAAAGCCTTCGATTCTATGCTTGAGCACAATCCGGAATTTACAGAAGCCCAGAAATCAAGAGGCAATGTGCTTATTGAACTTGGTCGCTTTGAAGAAGCTCTTGAGTCCCTTGCACAAAGTCTCGAAAAAGAGCCTGAAAATTACAGGCTGTGGCTCCGGCAAGGATTAATTTTGTTTGACTGCGGAGAATTTGAAACCGCCCTTAAAGCTCTTGAGAAAGCTACAGAATTTAAACCCGACTGCGATACCTGCTGGATTAACAGGGGTTTTGCTCTCTATTCCCTGGAACGTTATGAGGAAGCCCTGAGCGCTTTTGAAGAAGGACTGCGGCTTAACCCCTATCTTGAGCAGGGATGGAATAAAAAGGGTATTGTTCTCAGAGAGCTTGGAAGAAAGGAAGAAGCTATTGAGGCGTTCAAAGAAGCTGTAAAGCTCAAACCTGACTTTGAGGACGCCTGGAGGAACCTGGGACTGATTTTATTGGCTGCTGAAGAATACGAAAAAGCAAGCGAAGCTTTTGCCGAAGTGCTTAAAACGAGCCCCGAAGACCAAGATTCTATTTACAACAGGGGAACAGCCCTGTTCAAGCTCGGAAGAATAGAAGCTGCCCTGGACTGCTTTGAAAAAGTGTTCTCTATTAGTCCTGATTACCCTGATCTCTTACACAACCTTGTGACTGCCCTGCTGGAACTTGGAAAGTCGAAGGAAGCCCTGGAAATCTTTCATAAACTTTCTTCGGAAAATGCCGAAAATCCGGAAATATACTGCAGAAAAGGAAAACTTGCAATGGAACTCGGGGAATATGAGATTGCCCTTGAGGCTTTTGACAAAGTGCTCAACAAAAAACCGGAGTCCAGAGAAGCCTGGTATCTTAAAGGCACATCCCATTCAAAATTGAAACAGCATGAAGAGGCTATAAAAGCTTTTGAAAAGGTTCTTGAGCTTGACCCTGCTTACAAGGATGCCCGTTACCAGTTCGGGTTTCCCTGTTTTGAACTTGGGAATTTTGAGGAGGCTGTAAAGGCTTTTGAAGCCGCGCTTGAAATAGATTCTGAAAACCTTGATGCCCTCTACATGAAAAGCCTTGCTTTATTGCGGTCAGGAAGATATAAAGAATCAGCTTCAGGCTTCAGGGAAGTTCTTGAGAGAGAGCCATCAAATATTGAGGCTCTTGCACACCTGAGCACAACCTACTTCAAACAAGAGCTTTACGATGAAGCCCTTGAGCTTTTCGATATGGTTCTTAAGAGAAATCCGGAGAGGAAAACTGTCCTTTTCAGGAAAGGGATTGTTTTGAAAGCCCGCGGGAAGCTAAAGGAGGCTTCGGCCATCTTTGATTCCGTGCTTAAACTTAAGCCTGACTGTACCTTCGCCCTTGAGCAAAAAGGGTATACTCATTTTGATCTTAAGGAATATGACAGGGCCATAGAAGCTTTTAATACAGCACTGAAACACTGCTCGAGAAAGGAAGATCTGCATTACTACAGAGGCATTGCCTTCTTCAGGCTCGGGAACTTTGAAGAAGCCGTAAAATCTTTTGAAAATGCCTTTGAGCTTGGCTGCCAGAAGCCCGAACTACCCTATTATACAGGGCTTTCCTGCTTCGAGCTCGGAGAATATGAGAAAGCCGTAAAAGCTTTTGATGCTGTCCTTGATGTCAAAGATACCGATCTGGAGCTTCTGCGCAAAAAAGCCCTTGCCCTTTTCGAACTTGGAAAGGTAGAAGAAGCAGTCTCTGCAGTTGACACTCTTCTTGAACTTGCAGCTGAGGACCTTGATATTGAAGGCATTGAAGAGCTCGGGGAAGAAGGTAAGGGAGAAACTGTAAAAGAAACTCTGGCTTTCAAGAACTGCAGGGCTTTTGAAGAGCTCCTTGAAAAACTTGCATTCTCCCTGATAGAGCTTGGCAGATATGAAGAAGCTCTCCTGCTGCTTGAAAAGCTTGCAGTGAGCGGAATGGCTTCTAAAGAAGTTCTTTATGGTAAAGGAATTGTGTTTCTGGAACTCGGAAGGCTTGAAGAGGCTATGGAGGTATTTTCCGAACTCCTTTTACGTTATCCTGACTTTGAGAAAGCCTGGTACAGAAAAGGTCTTATCCTGTTTTCTGTGGGGTACTATGCTGAAGCCCTGGAGGCTTTCGAGCAAGCTGTCACGGAAAATCAGACCAAAATCCCTGAAGAAAATAATCAGGAAGGTTCTGAAAATGATAAAGCCGAATTAGATAGAAAAATCAAGGAAGAAAGTCAGGGACAAATACAGGGAGCAGCCAGAGCAGAAAATCATGAGGAAAGCCGGGAAAAAAGTCGCGGATTAGAAGATAAACTAAATGACGCTGAGACCGAGGATGCCTGGATGAAAATAGGGCTTTCCCAGCTCAAAATGGGATATTATGAAGCTGCTTTTGAGATATTTGGAAAGCTCCTTGAGATAAAACCTGAGGCTGCTGACCTATGGTATGTAGCAGGGCTTGCTTTAAGGGGGCTTGATCAGGATGAGCAGGCCATTGAGTTTTTTGAGAGGGCTGTGGAGCTCGATTCAGCCCTGGAAGCTGCCTGGGAGCAAATGGGGCTTACCCTTCTCGGAGTGGGCAGGTACGAGGAAGCCTGCCAGGCTTTCAGTTCAGTCCTGACCCTGAACCCTGAGAACGTAAACGCTCTCTACAGCCAGTCAGTCGCGAATTTCAAACTCCAGCGCTTCGAGGAAGCTGTGCAGGACCTTGAAAGGTTGCCCCTGTTCACCCCTGACTACCCTAATTCCATTGAGGCTTGCTGCATGCTTGGAATTGCCAGAATGGAGCTTCAGGAGTATGAAAAAGCCCTTGAGGTTTTTGACCTGATTCTGAAACACGACCCTACTCACAGCGAAGCCCTCTACCACACCGCACTTTCGCTTTTCAACCTCGGGGAATACGAGGCTGCTGCCGAAACCTTTGGAGTTTTGCTTGAAGCCTCGCCTGAGGATCCTGAATGCCTGAACTACCTCGGGCTCTGCCTGCTTGAACTCGAGAGCCCTGAAGAAGCCCTGAAAGCCTTTGAAAAAGCAGCCCTTTTCAACCCGAAAAACGAAGAAGCCCTTTACAACGCAGCCACGACACTTATCAAAATCAGCCGGGCTCAGGAATCTATTGGCTACCTCGACCGCATCCTTGACATTTCCCCTGAAAACCTTGATGCCCTGAACTACAAGGGTATCGCTTTCTGCACGCTTGAAATGTATAGGGAAGCCTTAAAAGCCTTTGGTCTTGTGCTGGAAAAAGATCCGGAAAACGTCATGGCAATCTACAATGTAGGGGTTGTCTGCTTCAAACAGAAACTCTACGAAACTGCCTGCCGGGCTTTCGGGGAAGCCCTTGCCCTTAACCCCTGGCATGAGAAGTCCCTGAAATATCTGGGAATTTCCCTTGCAAAACTCGGAAAGTACGAAGACGCCCTGCGAACCTTTGACAGGTTGCTCAGGATAAACCCGCGCGATGTTCAGTCCATGAACTACAGAGGAGTTATCCTCGGAAAAATGGAAAGATATGAAGAAGCTATAAAAACCTTCAAAGAGATCCTGCGCCTCTACCCTGACATGGCAGACGCGAAAAGGAAACTTGAAGTGTTAAAGTGTATTCAAAATGAGGAAGACTCTGAAGAAGAACTGTACTGAGGTTTTTGCTGGGGAGAGATTATTGAGAGGCAGAAAGAGTCTATTTTAGATCTCTTTTTTTCAAAAGAGTCATAATTAGTCACTAATAAATATCTCTTTTTTCAAAATTCACTTCTATTTTAAAAAGATAGCAACTTTTTGTATAGATGCGGGAAGTGGGATTAATAGATTATTTTTCGCCATAGATAAGAAAGTAATTAAGTGTGGATAAAAACTTAGTTGAGAATATATTACTTTTTGAATTTTGGTCTTCTATTATAACCTATGTCGGGATCATTTGATTGAAACTTTTCTATGAACATTATCTCCATTCGATTAATTTCTTCGATAGAAGAAGTTTCGGATTCCCATTAAAATTTCTTTCCTTATTGTAAAATCTCTTTTTTGATCCTTGGAGAAATCTTTTTCAATGAGATCATTGTTAGCACTTCCAAAATAGTTGATGCTATCTGTCCTGTCCTGCCCAATGTATATTTTACCATTAGGATATGTTATTTTATAAATAACTGGCATAAACGTGCACCATAGTAAAGATATAAAATCGAATCTAAAGAAAAGAAAAATAATATTTCTAAAAAGATTTTATTTCTAAAAAGATTTTATTTCTAAAAAGATTTTTCCTACTGATTATATTTTCATTCTCGTATTCCTGGGAGCTGTTTTTCAAATAGAGCTCTCTTAAGAGAAGCTTCAAAGAATTTAGAGATGATAGCAAGTCTCAATCCTTGTTTTACTTGAATCAGTTTTGTGATATTTAACTAAAGAAAAGCCATTTAATTTCTAGATATATATTAGCAAGCATAAGAATGATCAGAGCTATCAAATGCCAGCCGCGATAGTACTTCATATCTGGCTTAAGTTCCTTATCCCAGTCATATTCATTTCCCGTCATATGTTTTTCTCCATGTTTTTATTGTCTCGATCACTGTTTTGCAGAGGGCTGTTTTGTAATAGGGTTTCAAAAAGCCTTATTCTGCTTCTGTTTTCGAATAGAGCAATTTGTTTGCACATATTTTTTGGCGTTTTCCGCTGATATTCCTGTTACAAGCGTGCAGAAAGCAAGTTAGGACATATAAAGATCAGCAGAATATAAATTTTTCGAAGATGAACAAAGGAACGTTGGTACTATTTTTAGAAGGTATGCAGTTATATGTTTAGATTAGCTTTTTTCAGAATTTAGGACAGATTAGCAGAAAAAACTGATTGTTTTTATTTGCGTTCAAGCCGACTGATCTGGGGAGTGGAATTTAGGCGAAATGCCACCTAAATCTCACAAACTAGGCCTTATCCCAGATCAGTCTATGTAAGTTATTCCAGCCTGCTGTTTATTTTGAGTAATGAAAAATTAGTTTTGAATAGATTAACGCGTGTATACGCTCTGATTAAAATTCATGATCTCAGCTAAATCAGGCTATCATAAATGAACAAATATTGTTTTTACATATTAATGATTATATACTATTAATAATACAGATAATTATTTATAAACAATGAATTTTGTATCTATTGTTAGTTATGCTAAAACTAAAAGAAATAAAAACTAATGCAAAAAAGTACATAGAATTGTGCAAGCTTATATATGCAGATCCTCGAACTCCCAGGCGCGCAAAAATACTGTTATGGATAGCCATAGGCTATGCAGTATTCCCGATTGATTTAATACCGGATTTCATACCCGTAATTGGACATCTTGACGACATGGTAATCGTTCCCATTCTTATCTACATTGCAATAAGAACAGTACCCAAAAATGTATACATAGATAATTATGTTCAGGTCTTAAAGAAGTGAACTTTCGGATAGAAGACAAAAGTGATCCAGATTCTCGTTTTTTAACTCAAAAAGCTCGTATATTTTTACTCCAACAGGAAAAACCTGAGAGTAAACTTAATCGGAAAAACAAAATAAAGAATATAAATAGAGATTTTAAATACAGATTTAAAAATAAGATTTTTCCTGAACCTTTTTTCCTGAATATTTGTTCCTAAAAGTATATGCTATTTGGAAAGAAACGATACTTAACTTTGCCAGATGTACTTTTTAATCTGTTTCCGAATCAATGAAGAAAAAATAAGAGAGGATCTGGATCATTTTTTACGTGGGGTATAACGAAATGCTGCTAATGGATATTATTACCTGGGAGCCGAAAGATTCTTTAAAAATTGCGGAATTCTATATGAATTACGAATACCCGAAGGGCATAAAAGTAATTGATGAATGGACCGATCTTACGGGCTATCGCACATTTGTAATTTATGAATCTAAGGACGAAAAAACGTATGCAGAATCAGTGATGCCTTTTATTGGGCTGTGCAGGTTCGAGACCTTCCCTGTCATGAAACTGGACAAATTTATGCAGCTAGCTCAGGAATTTGCAGAAAAAACCAGAGGAAAAGAGCCAGGTGCTGAACAGGGTAAAGGAGCGGCGAGAAAAGATATTTTGCAAGAAATAGAAAAACTTGAAAAAAGGATTGAACATCTCGAACGGCATTCTTTTGTCCAGCAGGGAGACGTTACCTGAGCTGGAAAATGTCACCTTGATTTCAGACCTACTGAAACCAACTATAAAAAGGCAGGGCTTAAAGTAGTACGGTCAGGGCTAGAAAAGATCGATTTTTTATTTTTCAAGGACATCCTCGAACTTATCAGCATCCGGTCTGTAGATATGCCAGCCTTCAATAGAGCTTCCTCCAGGATGTTCATAAAATTTTCTGGCAGGATTCCAGTAAGGGACTGCCCATTTCACTCTTTTGCAGTTTCTTTTTTGCAAGCTTCACACAGTGAAGAAATATCGCTTTCCTGTTTCTTTTCCCCATAATTCGGGTTCTACGAAAATATCCTCGATACAGATTACGAAAATATCCTCGATATAGATCGCCGGCTTTCCTACGAAGATAAAGAAGTTATGAAAAAAAGACCGTAAAACCGGTAATTTCGGATTTTCAAACGGAATTTTGCTCCATTATTTTCTTTTTTATCTCATTCCCGGATATTTTTGATTCCTTTATTAAATTAATGGTTAAGATAGCTTCACTAGGTTTGCTGAGATTGAATTTGCCTGATCTTAACTTAAGGACGCAACCTTTGTTAGCTTGAAGATAGTACTCCAATTCAATTTTAAAGTAAACCTCATCGTAAACCTTCATAAAAAGAAATATTTAGTAAAAATTTTATTACCTCAAGGGTAAGAGTAATCAACTGTATACGGTTTTTATCAACAAAAAATAAATTTGAAATTAAAAAATTTATTTAATAGCAAAAAAAGTCTTGTTTAAAATGCTTTGTCAGGAAGATTTCAAACCGGTTACACTTGCAGATCGGGCCTTTTTCGAGCGGCATTATACGCTCTACCCGCAAACTCATATCGATTATACTTTCACGAGCATGGTCTGCTGGAACAGTTTTATGCATCACAGGTATGCGTATGTGAAAGGAAACGTGATTCTTGCGTGTACTGCCGCAGGAGTGACCCGGCTGCATCCGCCTATCGGTCCCCGCAATCCTGAACTCATGCGGGAGGTAATACGGCTCGCACTTGATATAGGCGACGATAAGAAGCCCCTTATACGGATTGACCCTGAGACTGCAAAGTGGATTAAGAGACTTGAGCCTGAGCTTTTGCTGGCTCCAGATCTCAATCACTTCGAGTACGTATACCGGGCTTCCGACCTTGTGAAGCTTCCGGGAAAAAAATATCTCAAGATCCGCAGCCAGATTAACAAATTCCGGAAGAAATACCGGCATACGGTCGAGCCGATAAAACCCGGAAACCGGGAAGAGATAATGGAGTTCCTGGTAAAGTGGTGTGAGAGCAAAAAGTGCGAGGATAATCTCTTCCTTGCCCACGAGATAGAAGCAATCTCTTACGCGATAAAACATTTCACCGAACTGCTCCTAAGAGGTCTTATGATAAGGGTAGATTCAGAGGTAGCAGCTATCTCTCTTTTTGAACGTCTCAACACTAATACGGCACTAATCCACTTTGAGAAAGGCCTGCCTGAATATGAAGGAATCTACAAGGTAATCAATACCGAGACCGCAGCAGTTCTTGCCAGTGAGGTGGAGTATATCAATCGCGAAAGCGATCTCGGCATCGACGGGCTTCGAAAGGCAAAGCTGAGATACCACCCTCATCATATGGTTGAGGTTTATTCGCTCAGACAACGAACATGTTTTCCATCTATCAAATGAGCTTTATTTTTCAGACAGCAAATTTGAAAAAGGATTAAAAAAGATTCAAATGAGAATTAAAAATTAAAGATAGAGTTAAAGAGATCTAAAGAATAGTTAAAAAGATCTAAAAAAGAATTAGAAAGATCTAAAAAAGAGATAATATGAGATAAAATGAAGTAAAGAAGAACTAAAATAGAAAAGAATTGAGAAAAACTCATTCTCCTTTTTTCTTTCCATCAAAAGCTTCCTTTACAATTTTTAAGGCACAGAGATCCCCACACATCGAGCAGGTATCGCTCTCGGTTTTTCTGGCATTCCGGATTTTTCGGGCTCTGTTGCCGTCGATTGCCAGCTCGAACTGCTTTTCCCAGTCAAGATCCCTGCGAGCATAGGCCATTGCCAGGTCTTTTTCCCAGGCGCGTTCTCTCGGGCCCTCTTTTATAAGGTCAATGGTGTGGGCTGCAACCTTTGTTACGAGCAGGCCCTCTTTTATATCATCGAGAGTTGGAAGGGCAAGATGTTCGGACGGAGTTACCATGCAGAGGAAATCCGTGCCATGCATACCTGCAACTGCGCCCCCTATTGCGCCTGTAATATGGTCGAATCCTGGAGCAATATCGGTTACGAGGGGACCTAGCAGGTAGAGGGGGGCGTCGTTACAGAGTTCCTTCATGCCCCTGACACTCAGCTCAATCTCGTTCAGAGGCACATGACCAGGACCTTCCACAAAGGTCTGGACATTAGCTGCCCTTGCCCGCTTTACAAGTTCGCCGAGTGTAATAAATTCCATAAACTTCGGGCGGTCGGAAGCATCGGCAATGCAGCCGGGACGCATGCCGTCTCCGAGGCTCAGGGTCATATCATACTCTTTTGCGATTTCAAGGAGGTAATCGTATTCGGCATAGAAGGGATTGTCTTCCCCATTGTGCAACATCCAAGCAAGGGTAAAAGAGCCTCCCCGGCTTACAACGTTCATTATCCTCTCACTCTGGCGCAGGCGCTCAAGGGAATTTAAATTGACTCCGGCATGCACGGTTACGAAGTCCACACCCTGTTCGGCGTGTTTCCGGACGGCATTGAACATATCATCCGAGGTCATCTCCACAACAACTTTTCTGGAAGCTGCAGCCTGATAAATCGGAACCGTCCCGACAGGAATATTAACGGATTTCAGGATGCGGGTACGGATCTCATCCAGGTTCCCGCCTGTGGAAAGATCCATTACTGCATGAGCGCCAAAAGCTTCTGCAGTTTTTGCTTTTTCAATTTCGGCGTCAATGTCTATGCAATCCCTTGAAGTTCCCACATTGGCATTGATTTTTGTGCTCATGTACTTGCCGATGCCGACAGGACGGATCTCTCGCCTGTTATTTATTGGGATGGCTATCAACCCTTTTGCTACGCAGGAGCGGACAATTTCAGGGTCTATTCCTTCAGCTTTTGCCACGGCATCTATTGCGGGGGTGATGATTCCTCTCTTCGCATCTTCCATCAGTGTCATTGTTACTCCAGATTGTGAGGTGAATAAGGCAATTATAATCTAATATTAATTAAAGTGTATTGATAAAAACACATTTGACAAAAACACATCGCGATAGCATGAATAATCTTGACTGCAATTAATTCTCATATCTTACAATCCGACCAGAGGCTTGAGCGTAAAGATTAACTCGATGCTCCTTAATCTCAGAGTAGAACAGACAGTGAACTGATATATATCTTTTCACGTCTGGGAAGTCGTTTATTATGTATAAACAGACAAATATATAAATAATGTAGACATATTTTTTAGCATATTGTATAGCAAGAAAACAGAGAGAAAAATGCAGATATTATTCATAAAGTAAAGAGTCTTACAGATAGTCTGTATAATTAAAATGAATCAGTAGAATTAAATTAGATCAATAAAATTAAATTGAATCAATAAAATTAAATCGAGTCAGTATAATTGGACCGATCCAATATAATTAAGCAGTTTGATATAATTAATCTGGTTTAATAATTAAACCTACAGGTGCAATTAAACAGGGTCAGTATAGTTAAACCAAGACAATCTGGTTTAGCCGGCGATGATATACAAAAAGAAAAAGAGAGAAAGTGTGGAAAGCTTTCCTGAGTTTTTCCTTATGAAAATTATTACAAACTCATTTACGGCCATCACTATGCATTCTCTTATGCATATCGTTAACCATTAGTTCATTATTCACCTGTGCATTTGATTATTACTCAATTATATATTTGTTTATGTGTTAACTTACGCATTTAATCATATATTCGATTATTACTTTTTACAGATTTCTTAATTTACACTATCTTAGGTCTGAAGGCTATCTCAAGAACAGAATCAGGGTATTTTATATGACAGTTGTAGCATTTGCGGAAAAAAATAAGGCAGCAGCCCAGATTGCCAGCATCCTGGGTGAAGGGGAAGTCGAGAGAATTACAGTGGAAGGGCTGCCAGTATACGAATTTAAGTGGAAAGGGGAAGAATGGCTGGTAATGGGACTGTCCGGGCATATTATGAATTATGATTTTCCGGAGCAGTATAATAAATGGAATGATGTCAACCCGGGTGTACTCCTTGAGGTTGACCCTGAGAAGCTTGTAACGCGAGCTGACTACGCTACTGCCGTAAAAACCCTTGCAAAACGAGCGAACAAGATCGTGCTTGCCTGCGACTATGACAGGGAAGGAGAAAACATAGGATTCGAGGCCAAAACGCTTGCCGAGGAAGTGACAGGTGTACCGATCGCAAGGGCACGCTTCTCAGCCCTATCCCCAAAAGAGGTAAAAAAAGCCTTTGAGAATCTGGTAGACCCAGATTATAACATGGCAATGGCTGCCGAAGCAAGGCAGATCCTTGACCTGAAAATGGGAGCTGCTTTTACTCGTTTTGTCACGCTTTCTGTCAGGGAAAAAGCCAGGACAAAAGATATTCTTTCAATTGGCCCCTGCCAGACGCCTACCTGCGGGTTTGTATACGAAAGGGAAAAGGCAATCCGGGCTTTCCAGGCAAAGGACTTCTGGAAGATAACCGCTATTTTCTCGGCAGAAGGCGGAAAAGAAGGGGGAGATTTCGAAGGTACTCACAGAGCAGGAAATATTCATGACAAGGAAAAAGCTGCTGAGATTTTCAAGCGGCTGAAAGGAGCAAAAGAAGGGGTGGTCGCGAAAAAAACGGTGAAGGAAGCAAAGACCAGCCCTCCCAATCCATTAAATACTACCGAATTCCTGAAACGGTCATCCAAGTACCTCGGGATAAGCCCTGAGCTTGCCCTTGAGGTTGCAGAACAGCTTTACCTTGCAGGGTTTACCAGTTATCCCAGGACCGAGACTAACAAGTACGCCGATGACTTCGATTTCAAATCTCTTGTCTTTGATTTTGCACGCCAGAAGGAGTACAAACCTTTTGCAGAGAGTATACTTATAGCCCCGATTGCTCCGAAGAATGGAGAAAAAGATGCACATGACCATCCTCCTATCCACCCAATAAGGGCAGCCTCAAGAGGAGAGGTAAGCTCGGCAGTAAACATCCCTCAGGCTCCTGAAGTCTATGACCTTATAGCAAGGCATTTCCTGGCAAATCTTATGCCGGCAGCAATTTTCGAAAAAACTCATCTTCACCTGCTTGTGCAGGAAGAACCCTTTGACTCATCGGGAACCGTGCTCAAGGACAAGGGCTGGCTTGAAGCGTATCCTTTTGAAAATAAGAAGGATAAGCTTCTCCCGTTTGTGGAAGAAAGCCAGAAAGTGGGCATAAAAAAACTAAGCAACACAAAATCCAAAACCAGCCCTCCTAAAAAGCTGACCGAAGCCGAACTTCTGACCCTTATGGACAAAAATGGAATTGGGACAAAGGCAACAGCTCCTACACATATAGAGACAAACAAGAAGCGAGGGTATTTCGAGACAAAGGGAAAAACAATTTCTATCCTGGATACGGGTTTTACCCTTATGGAAGGGCTCTCTCTTACCGTCCCAATTCTTGTCAGGCCGGATATAAGAGCAAAGATCGAGGCTTTAATCCAGGAAGTCGAAGACGGGAAAAAAGAATTCGAAGCCGCCCTTGAGGAAGGCACAGCCCTTATCCGGGAGATGTACGCCCAGCTTGAAGCAAACAAAAAGGAACTGACCTCAAGCATAGCAGGTACGATAAAAGACGAAGCTGCCCTTGAGGACAAAAAAAACTACATAGGAACATGTAAAGCTTGCGGGCACGTGCTCAGGATAGTACAGACGGAATCGGGACGTTTCGTGGGCTGTACAGGCTATCCTGATTGCCGGAATTCCTATCCCCTGCCCAAGGCCGGGGCTCTGACCGTGTTAAGGAGTAAAGAATGCAAGAAGGAAGGAGCCGCTATCCTGAAAGTCGGAAACAAGTATAACTGGGCTGTGGGCATAGGTCCCTGCTTTACCTGCGACCTTGAAAAAGAATGCTATCCTCCTGAAACAGTCGGCCCCTGCCCTGAATGTGACGGAAGCATGTTCCTGATCACCTATAAAGATACCCGATTCCTGGGCTGTACGAAACGCTGCGGGTATACCCACTCAGTCCCCAAAACCGGAAAATTGACCCTTGTTGACCGAACCTGTGAGAGCTGCGGCTGGAAGCTCTTCAGATTAAAAGAAGAAGGTGATCAAAGCACTGAAGAGGTTTTTTGTGTAAACCGGCGCTGCAAAGAAGGTAGAAAATACTGGAAGATAGGTGGGAAAACTTCAAAATTATCGGCTGCAGGTATGAGAAAAAATAAGTAAAAAACCTGAAAAGCCGGCGTGTAGAAGAGACCAGAAAAATAGACATTAGATAAAAGGTAATAAAAATCACACTAAAAGAATTAGTAAGAAATTGAGAAAGAGATTGAGAAAAGAGATTGAGAAAATCCGAAAGGATTTTCTCCTGCTTCTTTGTATTAAACCGGAACGAAATTATGCTGCTGCAGGTGCGGGTGCAGGTGCAGGCACGGTTTTGACCTGGGTTTTTCTGATTTCGACCCTGCGGAGCGGATAAATGAATTTGGCTTGCCTGTAAATGGCTGCTGAGAGCCTGCCAAGGATTGCTTCCTGCATAAAGGTTTCGAAATCGGTTTCGGATGCGCGCTTCTGGACGATATCGACCATCATTTCCCTGATAGCTTTAATCTGGCTTGAGCGTGCTCTTTTGATGGTGAAGCAGGTGGGCTTTACACGGATGACATAGCCATCTTTTGTTGTGACATCGATGTTTGCATCTATCCTTGAGGTCTGTCTCTTCACGATTGAGCGGACATAGTCGGTTGTGAGTTCATGACCCATAAGATCTGTGGTTGCGACATCTCCGACGACATTGTTGATCCTGAGGATGACCTTTGTATTGTTCTTGGTTATATCGTTGGTGAGTTCCCCAACAGTGGTTTCAATATTGCGCCCTACGAGCAGGGAAGGGTCTCCTGCCATAGTGTTGCCGACAATAGCCCTGTTTAAATAAACGGGGGCTTCAATATTATACCATTCCTTGGACTTCCATCCGTCAATCTTCCTCTGTACTTTCTTTCTTGCCAAGTGATTCCTCCGAAGTGATATTCATTTTTATTTTTATATTTTTTATTTTATAGGTGTTGTTGTGCAGTTTTGTATGCTGCTTTTGTCCTGCGGCCCTCAAGCCTTTCAGTTTCTTCTTCCGGATGCTCAGGTGAGCTTTCTCCTTAATCAATGATAATGAATGACCTTCAGCGCGTTTGCACAGATCTTACGCTGCTCGGCGCAGTTTATGGTGCTTTCAGCACTATCGTCTCCCTTTCGAGATAAATTTCCGAGCTTCCACAGGCTTCCGAACTGGACCCGTCCCCTATCTTCCGGCAGCTAAAGGTTCCTGATAATCAAAAATATGATCCGGGAAATGCCAGAAGTCCTCAGAAATTAGCGGTATCTAACTAGTTAATGGCTCACTATACACATCATTTCAGTATATAAACAAATCGGTCAGAAACGCTTCCTGCCTATTATCTAAAAAAGGGATATGAGAAAGTTTAAAAGAAGAAGTTTAGAGGAAGCGGATACCTTTCGGCATTTCACCTACCCTCTTTCTGAATTCCTCAGGCCAGTTTGCAGGGTCAAGTCCTTTCTGTGCGAGGAAAACCGCAGCCCATCTTTCAAGCCCGACTCCAGAACAGCCAGACCAGAGTTCTTCTCCTGACTGGAGTTTGACATTGAAGCCTTTGGGATACTTGTCTCCGTTGATGCTCACGTTCTGGAACTCAAGCCACTCTCCATCAGGGCCACGGTAAGGCAAACAGGCTTCGTAATCTGTAGTTCCCACAGTGTTTTCTTCAGCAAGCCCGAGAAGCCCTTCCTGTGCCATGAACCAGGGGGTAACTCTTGCTTTTCTCCACTCAATATCCAGGATATCATTGAAGATATGTGCAAAACGTTCATGGAGTTCTTCCGCGCACTTAATTACCTCTTCCTTTGTCCCGATCCATACGATTTCTATCCTGTGGAACTCATCCACCCTTTCGATCCCGTGGATTCCACCGCTCTCATACCTGTGTGAGGTGCCTGATCTGTCAAAGACCTTTACAGGGATTTCATCATTTGGAAGGGTTTCCCCTGCCAGATACATCCAGAAAGGAGGGCACTGGGCATAAGCCATGCCACCGATGGGTTCTCCGATTTTTTCCTTTATGAGTTTCGTGGGCACTTCATGGGTGACCTTGTAATAATCGGCAACTTCTTCCCAGTAATCGGGGTCCCTTGTCTGTGGTGGGCATATATAATATATCTCAGGGTATACGCCCTTGGCATGCCCGGACTTCATCCAGACTTCCCAGGTAACAAGTTTCGGGAAAATCATTTCCCTGTATCCGAGAGGCTCAAGAAGCTCTTCAAAGACAATCTTTTCGAAAGTCCGGAAGATCCTTGTGGACTGAGGCCCGTGGATCCACTGCCCACGGCTTGCACCTCGCTTGAGCCAGCCTTCTTTCATCATTGCCTGGGTCGGGTCTTCCTTGAAAGGGTGTTCCATAGGCTCTCTCTGCCAGAGCAAATTCCAGTGCTCTGCTTTTGCCCCGTACTGCAATGCCTCGATTTTCTCTTCAAGGAGCGTGAGAATCCTGTCCGGCACCCGGTTCTTCATCTCAGCTTCCCCGACCTCAAGCTCAAGCTGAATCCCACCTTCTATATTTTCCATGCCTTTTATGTAGGGTACCTTCAGCATCCTGAGCTCGCGTTCAGCCGGCACCTGAATGATAAAGGACTCAACCTCGATTCCGCGAATCCCGATCTTGTATTTCTTCCCGAGAGCCTCAGCTAACTGTTTCCTCAGCCTGAAGATCGCATCGTGCACCCTGACATACCTGCCGGATACAATTGCAAGCTCGATCCTATCCTCCCCGAGCTTCCATTCCGTAACCTTTGCTCCCTGCCCTTCAGGCGCCCCTTTTGTGAGAAGGGTCTTATTTGCCTCTTCGAAAAGCGCAGCTATGGCGTCCTTTGCAGGAGTGGGGTCTGCACTTGTTTTAAAATAAGCCTTGAGATTGAACTTTAATTCCAAAGTTTAAGCCTCTTTTGCGTGGTGTGGAAATAATGTAATTGTGAATTGAGATAAGGATATAAACAGAGTCTAAATCCTGTTTCTAATATAAATGCCTATTCTATAGCGAATGCCCATAATTTAGACGCAGAATATCGAGTTCTGAAACATTATAATTATAGTTTAAGAGTTTACACCTATAATTCAGACATAGAATTAGATATAGGTATCTGTAACCCGCTTATATTCATGCCATCTACATAAAAACCTGACCAGCTATTTAAATATTTAGCGTCTGGAAAAAATAGATAGCTGCATAGCAATTAATTTAATTATTTTAAATTATATTATGGTAGTAGAGATTTATAATGATACACAATTTGCTGTATTGGTTATTGATCAGGTAGTCTCCTAAAAGAACCCGTGTTTCAGAATTCTGAGAGTTCTGCCTATATCTGTGAGAACTGTGGAGAAGCATACTACACTCCCAAGGTTTCAAGAAAAATTGACATAGTTATGAAAAAGTTCCATGAATCTAAACTGCTCTTGCATCCTTTAGCGGCTTGAGAGTTAAGCTTTGACGAAATCGTTGCATAATTTTCATTCGAATTCCCTTCCGATACTTTCATGCAGCTATTACTCTTTTTAGTTAGAATGCATATTTTGTATAAAAGGCTGGACAGCAGAAAAGCCAGATAACATGAAGTCAATTAATCATAATAAAGTAGCCATTTTTATCTAGTAAATAAAGAATGAAACATAAGAAGAATAGAAATGCCTTCCCAACAACTTAAAGATGTTGACCATTTCATAAGAATACTCAGGCAACATCTGCCGGAGATTAGAGAAAAGTACAGCGTGAGCTATCTCGGAGTTTTCGGGTCATATGTAAGAGGGGAACAAACAGGTGAAAGCGATCTTGATGTAATCTTAGATTTTCTTTGCTTAAGAGAAGTATACACCTACTATATAATTTATCTAGTCCAAGCTAAAGGCAGCCACTGGGAAGTTCTTGAAAAGTGAAATTCTGGAGAAATATATTTTTTAAGCAATGGGCGTATACCTTCAACTTCCCCCGGGTTAAAGTTTTTACGTCACACTTAAGCTTATCCGAGTGTTAGCTGTTAGACAAAATGAAACTTTCTATAAGTTTGATCCACTCATCCCGTGTAAGCAAAAAGGATCAAATAATAAACGTCAATACTTCTTTAAATCTATTTTAAAAATGTGCTGCGGAGTGAACTGCTTTTCATCATTAAGAATGACCCCTCCGTTATAGAACTGAATATCAGGGAATACGGCAAAATAAATCACTGTCCCCAGTTTCAAGAAATATCCGGGAATCAATCTTTTGTTTGAATATTTTCTGAACCTGCTTGCCGGAAAAATAACTTTTTGCCAGCCGAGATCCAGGCCGCCTCTCCCGTCTGGAAAATTCTTCCCTTCAAAGAAATAAATACAATTTTCCGTAAATATCGAGTAGTCCAGGTCTTCCATCCCTTCATACCTGAAAATCTTAATGATTTCCTGTGTCCTTTTATCCTTGAAATAGACGTCAAAAGCAGATCTTTTACCTCCTCTCGGACCGATATAATACTCGTTTTCCGAACTTATCTGCCTATTATTTGCTTAAAGACCCCTAAAAACCATAAATGCTCTATAGAAGAATTCTCAATCAGATTTTCCTTAAAGGCATCTTCCAGATGTCCGAAATTCTCCGGGATTTCATAATCCAGTTCTTCTGCCCTGGATAAGTCCAGATCTAAATAGGGTTTTTCAAACCGGTTTTCATCAAAAATGACAAAATTACCTTTTCCAGTCCTTATTACAAAATAGTTTTTGTCCCTTAGCTCTTAGACTGTAAGGAGTAAAAAATCAATTGAAAGGTAATTTGGAGTGCGACCTTGCAGTTTTAGTTTGTGCCTGGTTTTATATTTGGGAAAGTTTCTTTCTTTAGAGTGACCCTGTGTTGAGAGTTCTTTGAGAAATTTGGGGTCGTTGAGGAGTGGGAACCACACAGTATTCATTATAGGAGATAGTTAGCGAGAGAGTTAATAAATTTTTTGATTTAGTTATGAGTGGAAGTTTTAAGAATTATTTTATTGGTTAATGGTATCTATTCTAGACTTTTTACAGGAATAATGGTTCACGAAATTTAATATTCTATTGGAAATTGAACTAACTTGCGGAAATAAAAGTTTATAAACTGAATATAGTTGATGAATTTATTATAAAATAACCTTTCTATTAATCAACTCTCTTTGTTGATCCTTTAATCTCTAACTATAATATCATTATTATAATTCTCTCTAAAAAAACCAAAAGACTTATTAATTTAGTAAGTTTCCTCGTATTATATGCTACTTTTCAAAAACTCAGCTAAAACTATGGAAGGAGTTCTCAGTAACGCAAAGCATGCTACAGATGGGAAGCCACATTATGTCAAACCAGGCGATATAATATTAATAGCTCAAACCAAAAGCACGTTGTTGCCTGGACAAAAGCCAATAAGATGGATAATGAATTATATTTCTTGTGAAGAAGATGTAAATAATCTAAGCGACAAAATCTGGGGTAAGCACTGGAGATATATAATAAACGGGAAAAACGTGAGATCTGTGGAGCCTTTCGATATAAACGATATAAAAGTTACTTCAAAAAATTACGATGCAGTCCAAACTTTTGCTGTAATTGAGCCTGAAGATGAAGAAAAAGTGCTTAATTGGATAAACGAACCTACAACCACTTATGCATATGATCCTGGTATCTTCTCTGAAGAATTTAAAGAAGGACAAACCCTGGATTACGATGAAGTAATACAAAAGTTAGACTTGAAATATAGAAATACTCCTGAGTTCAAAGAGACTGTCATTAAGCTAATACAAAGACCTTCTCTACTATCTAATGCTATTAAAGAAAAATATGGATATAAGTGTATGATTTGTGGGCTCTGTAGAAATCCTTAATTTAATCCATAATAATTGTATTACTTTTTTGTTTATATTATAGACTATTAGTTTAACTTTTACTTCTTTTACTTGATTTCTAACCTTTCTTGCTCTTAATGTTTCTCCAAATTTCCTTTTTACAACAGATATTATTGTCTCTACTATATTCCTTCTATTGTATTTGATCTTATCAAAGTCTTTGTTTAATTGTTTTCTATATTTTCCGTTTATTCTCTTTCTTTTTCTTTCTCTCAAAGGTACTATTGAATCTGCTTTTATCTCTTCTCTTATTAGAGTATGAATTTCTTCGGAATCATATCCTTTATCCATCACATAACATTGAGACTTTCTTGACTTGTTTGATTGTCTTATCAGAGTCTTTGCATGCTTGACATCATGATCTGTTTTTTGGCTAATTTTCCATCCTAATATTACTTTTTTAATAGTGTCTACTGATATTGAAGTTTTAAGGAAGCTCCTTCGGAGCTTCCCTGTTCTCTTAGAATAATAATGACTTGCATAAGAACTCGTAAATCCTGTTGCATCAATTGCCGTAATGAGAACTTTTTCTCCATGTGAGTAAAATAGTTTTAGAGTTTTTGACAAAATTAGGTTAAACAATGAAGAGGGAATTCTGGACACAAACTTTTGAAGAGTAGTGTAATGAGGAACCTTATCAAGGTCAAGTTTTTCCTTTATATTGTTCATGAGGTCAACAAGTTCTACAAAGTCACGGTAGTCTGTACTTATATACTCCTTCAATAAAACAAGAACAAGAAGCTGATGTTGAGTATAAACACGTTTGGAATATTTGCAGGAGTAAAGGTTCAGTCTGGAAGACTGAACCGTTTTAAGACTGAGATCAATAAATTTAATATACTTATTTGATGACAATAGCAATTGCTCCTTTGTTTTTTGTGTGGACAAAAAAATTAAGGAGCATTTTTACAATTTTATTTTTATAATTTTTGGGTAAAAACAGAATTTAGAGGATTTCTACAGAGCCGATTTGTGGATATCCCGGATTTGTGAAAAAAGATGGAGAAAAGTAAGCAGAAGTTCACCATATGATAGAGTTAAATAAAAAAGCTCCAGAAACACTTCAGAGCTGGAATTTGCTAGTTGTTTGCCCACTTTGCCATAAGAAACTTCATTATGCAGAAGTGAAATCAGATTATTTGAATCCAGGATGGGAAATAGTGATTGATGGTGAAGAGCACATTATTAAGTAACATTTCTTAAAGTGTCAAAAATCAAATTTTAGTGAAAATTCAGTGAAATCTCTGATCTTTCTTGTAAGTCATAAAGATATCACTTCATTGAGAACACGTTTTCCAACGTTGGGCTTGAGCCCTGTCCTGGTAACAAGGTCTACTTTCACTCCCAGCAGGTCACTCAGATAATACTCAAGTTCAATGTACTTAAGGAGGCCAGGAGTTTCATCAAATTCTACCAGAATAAATAGAGTTACAAATAACGTTTCAAAGTTTAGATATAATAACGGGGCCCCTGGATGGATGTAGGCATTTTATTAAATTGTTTATCGAAAATTAATAAAGATAATATACGTGCCACTTATCATTTTCAAGAAAGAATTAATCAACGTAAAAGTGAAGTACATCCAGATTTGAATGAGATATACAACATAATACTTAAGGAACAGCCTGTTGGAATACTTAAACAAGAAGAGGGTAAGTTTAAGCTCTACTACGAGAGAACAGAGAAATACGACCTGATCGTTATAATAAGTATTAAAAGCACCAGTCTGCTAATACTCAACCTGGTGACCTGTTTTCTTGAAGAGGCAAAAAAGAGGAGGAGACTGGATGAGGCAGGAATCTCTGGTAACTAAATACGATTACGACTTTGAGAATGACAGCATTTTCTTTTACGGAAGCGATAAAAAGTACAAAACTTCCGCCGACCTGGATGGCATAATCCTTGATATTAGCGAAGACGATCATATCATGGCTATTGAGATTCTTGATGTATCAAAAAGGTTTAATCTTGCAAAAGAAGATCTGCGCAATATTCGATATTTTGAGGCCGCCATAGATATTAGTCAGGAGAATATCTGGATAACCATGAAAATGAGCGTTAGCAAAAGAAATAAACTGGTTGACAAAGGTCTTAATGCTCTGGGATTAAACAGCATTAACCTTCCGGTAAGCAATCAGGAAATTGCGCTTAACTGTTAATTTGTTCTTATTGGATTTCAACCCGTGACTTCAAGAACAAGCTGAATTGCTTCCTTGATGTTTTCAAGTGCCTCTTCTTTAGTATCTCCTTCGCTGATAGCAGCAGGAATTTCAAGACACTGGGCGGTATAGCCTCCCTCATCGAACTCTTCAAGTTTAATTGTAAACCGCATAGATATTAATTAGTAATTTTGATATTAATATACTTCTGAATCCCAAGTTCACACCTCTTACTACAATTGTAATCTCCCTAGAATCAAAACGAAAAAAATTACTACATAATGCGAGAATAAACTCGACGAGAGAATTCACCATCATACTGAGAAGGATGAGATGGAATCTACGCAGCTTATGTTCCCGAACTTCCGGGATGTCACACGCAGGCAAAGACACTTGACGAATTAAACAGGGGAATAAAGGAAGCAATTGAGCTCTATCTTGAGGTTAAGCCCCAAAAGTAAAAAAATCGGTTACTTTCTCCCACTCTCCACCAGCTTCTCGTTTGCGGTCAGGATCTCGACTCCGAGTTCGCTGAAATCCTTGTCATGGGTTACGAAAACCATATTTTTTGCGCGGCAGATCTGGGCAAAGAGGAGGTCGTTGAAATCATATTTTCCCTGCTCGAAAAGGTCCATGACTTTTGGAAGGTCTATTGCCTGAAGTTCGGGGTCGCAGGCAAGGGTATTTCTAAGGATTTTTCTCACATTGTAGGCGATATCCTGGGCGATTGCCCGGAAGGCAAGAGAGTTTCGAAATTCTTTGAACCGCGTAAAATTGGTCTGCTGCTTGAACTCTATTCTGGCGAAGGCATTTATGAATTCTGAGATTATCATGCAGTTTATATAGATCGTGCCATCGGAGTTCCGGATTTCCTTCAGGGCTCTGGAGTAGGCGTCCGACCTCTGGTCAGGCCAGCCGATAGGACCGTAGATGTACAGCCAGATATTGGTGTCAAAGAAATAGCCTTTTCCTTCGGGAAAATCATATTCGTCTATGGAATGGACTTTTAAAGGGAGAAATTCTGCCGGCCTGGATGCTCCGGCGCGAAGCCTCGGGCGGCGCTTCACAGGATAAACGGTTGCGCGGTGAATGCTCTTACGCATCCTCTTCTCCTCCAAGCACGTCTTTTAGCGCCTTTCTACAGGTATACGCGTGCTCAAAATAGGTTTTCGCCCGTTCAGTGACCCTCTTAAGAATAATCTCGTCTTCCTCAGAGATATCCGTGAATAAGAGACTGTTCTCTATTTGTTCTGCGGGAAAGCAGCCATAAAGCTGCCCTATTGCCGAGTTCAGGAAGGCAGGTGTCAGCTCAGTTATCTCTGCAAAAGAAAGTTCAATCTTCTTATTTTCGCAGAGCGCGGCTGTAATTTTATTATAAACCTTCTGTCCATCACACGCGGCAACGCAACAATTTTCCCCGGCAGTTTCAGAAACATTGATTTTTACCCTTTCTTCCGTAAGTATCCCCATATGCTTATTACTCATAATGGTTTAAAAAGGTCAGGGTTCGAGCCCTAATCCAGGGTATCTCAAACCTATTTTTCATTAATGTGCTTAGTTGATAGCTTCGTTTTATGTCTTATTCTCGCCACACGGTTTGAGTACCCTGCATACTAGGTTTCAGCCGATCTTCAGCCGATCTTCAGCCAATCTTCAGTCAGCTTTTTTAAAGAAAAGCCAGCCTTTTTCCCCTTTCCCATACTTTGTCCTGATCAAAACATAATTCCCTTTCAGTTTTTCTCCTTCAAGTATTACCACAATTTCCTTTTCCTCACGCTTCAAAAGTTCAAAGGTTCCCTTATCCCATATCTCGACCTTGCCGGCTCCATACTCCCCTGCAGGGATTTCGCCTTCAAAATCGGCATATTCCAGAGGATGATCTTCAGTCTCGACAGCGAGCCTTCGTATGCCTGCTTCTTTAGGGGGTTCCTTTGGCACAGCCCAGCTTTTCAGAACCCCATCCATCTCCAGGCGGAAATCGTAGTGAAGATTGCGTGCATCATGGCGTTGAACCACAAAAATTAGTTTGTCTGAGCTTTTTTTAAGGTCGCTGACTGGCGGCTCAGGAGTCTTCTTAAAGTGTCTCTTTTTCTCGTATTCTTCAAGCATGGAGGATCAATAGAAAATGTGGTTCTGACGAGATAAAGGTTAATGTGGAAGGTTAGCCTGGATAAGGCAGGTTAATTGGTTAAAACAGGTTGATCTGGTTCAGATTGGCTAACATTGTAAGGACAGGACAGAAGTAAGGAAAAAATAAGAAAAAACTGAAAAAAAATGGAGAAAATAAAGTTTATTCTCTACTCCTGGCCAGAGCATAGTCTGAGTAGATTTTCAAAAACTCTTTGTCGGTTTGCAGCAGTACGGTTTCAAACATTGCTACGTGGATTTTTTCTTTTCTGGCAACATCAAGCAGGATTTTGCATATCTCTTCGCTTTTTGCCAGGTTTGCCATCTGCTCATAAATATTGATAGCATCCAGTTCAGCAATCATGGCAGCTCTAAGGATTTCCTTATCAAGGTCCTCAGGCCTGATTTTCTCAAGGTCTGCAAGTGCTTCCGAAAGCAGATTTTCACCCCCGTTATAAATGTGCCCCATAAAGTATGGAAAGGCAAGAGTAATGTTTCTTTCTATTGGAAATGCCAACCTTAATCCGACAACGTATTAAAATTAATTAAAGTTAATTAAATAAATTAAGATTAATTGAATTTATTAAAAATTAATTAAATTTGTTATAATTAATTTGGTGTGGTTAAAATTAATTAAGATATTAAGGTTAATTAAAGCGGATTAAAATTAATTATTCAAAATTGGATATTCATTAAAATTAATCAATTGGAATAAATTTATACAGGTAAATTGAAGATTTGAGTACTCGTAAAGAGTGGTTATATAATCTAAATTTTTATCTAATGAGGATTTCTTTTTTAGAAAGAA
Organism: Methanosarcina flavescens; assembly: GCF_001304615.2. Classification (NCBI taxonomy): domain Archaea; kingdom Methanobacteriati; phylum Methanobacteriota; class Methanomicrobia; order Methanosarcinales; family Methanosarcinaceae; genus Methanosarcina; species Methanosarcina flavescens. The sequence goes on from NZ_CP032683.1 coordinate 496,914, forward strand.
TACGGTTTTTCGCTGGCAAATAATCCCCGGTTAGCTTGTAGAGACCATGTAGATGAATAAGCTGTCCGGATATAATAAAGAATTATGCCCAGTTAATAAAAAATTATGCCCAGTTGGAAAAAGATTTATAGACAAATCTCATAAATAGTTCTACAAGTTTTTGTAAAAATAATGATAGAAATTTATATCCTGGTAAGCTTCAAGAAATTATCCAAAAGCTGTCCGGAGACAATCTAGCTGAGGCAAAAAATCTTGAAAATAATAGAACTCTCCCTGCTTAGAAGACTAAAATTTTTTCTGCCTGTTTTTATGGTCTTGTTTTTGTGCCTGCCGGGTAGCCCGGGTTTCGCTGCAGGAAATGCAGAAAACCCTGAAATGCTGCAGAACTGCACAGCTTCCACTGGGCCCATCGTTGAACCTGCGATTGAAACGGTACCTATAAATCCCGATTTCCTGGAAAGCTTGCAGCCCTGTTCAATTGAATCTTTGTCTCTAGTGGATAGGAACGGACAGATTTCAGGTACAGGGTATAAGCCTTCACCTGTCAACCTTCCAGAGCCTGCAACCCCTGAAGGAAGCCATCTAGTGAGAGCTTCAGGTTCAAATCTTCCGCCGGTTTATGATTTGCGTAATGAAGGGAAAGTAACAACCGCAAAAAACCAGGGAAGAGACGGAAGTTGCTGGGCTTTTTCAACTATTGCTTCTCTTGAATCATATATCCTGGGAAAAGAAGGAAAAACCTATGATTTTTCCGAAAATAACATGAAAAACCTTGTCACAAGCAGCTATCCGCAGGGTTTTGACCTTACTCCGAGTGAAGGTGGCAACGCATTAATATCAACAGCATACCTTTCCCGCTGGAGTGGGCCTGTAGATGAATCTCAAGATCCTTATAATGACTCCTCTGTCTATTCGCCCACAGGACTTCCCGTACAGAGACATGTACAGGAGGTGTTTCTCCTTCCAGGAAAGACCGAGCCACTAAATAATGAGGTCTTCAAAAGGGCGCTTCTGGAATATGGAGCCGTGTATACAACAATGTACTGGAATCTTGCTTATTATCAGGAGAAAAATCATACATATCGGTATACAGGGTATCAGCCTGTTAATCACGCTGTAACTATCGTGGGCTGGGATGATTATTTTGACAGAAATTCGTTTGCGCGGGTTCCGCCCGGAGACGGTGCTTTTATAGTCAAGAATAGCTGGGGTGAAACCTGGGGTGAGGATGGGTATTTCTATGTCTCATACTACGACACAAAACTCGGATATGAAGAAAATGCCGTATTCACAGCCGAAAGTGAGGACAATTATGACCATGTCTACCAGTATGATCCTCTGGGATGGATAATATCGAAAGAGTATCCAGGGAGCCTGGTTGCCTGGGGAGGCAATGTTTTCTTGTCGGAAAGAAATGAGACACTCAAAGCCGTAGGATTCTATACTACAGACCTTAATACTGCTTATGAGATATATGTTTACAAAAATCCTATTTCCGGTCCCGTTAATCTGGAACAGGGATTCGTTGCGCAGGAAAACGGAAGATATACCTACCCTGGGTATCATACCCATGTGCTGAGTTCTGGTGTACCAATAAGTGCCGGGGAGAGATTCTCAATAGTTATAAGGTTCATTAACCCTTCGACTCCTGGTCCTCTTGCAATCGAACAGCCTATAGTTTTTTACAGCAGCAAGGCACAGGCCAATCCCGGAGAAAGTTATGTTAGCCCTGATGGGATAAAATGGGAGGACATATCCGCCGGCAACTCGGAGGCAAATCTCTGCATTAAAGCTTTCACAACCGTTGACAAACTTCCTGAAGCTGATTTTTCTTCAAACGTTACAACAGGGATTTCCCCTCTAATAGTCCAGTTCACAGACCGTTCCTGCAAAGCCTCTTCCTGGAAATGGGATATGAATGGTGATGGAAAAATTGACTCAACTGTCAGGAACCCAGTTTATACCTACTGCTCTTACGGACGTTATACAGTTTCTCTTACTAGCAGTAACAGTGAAGGATCGGATACTATGATAAAACCGGGTTACATTGAAGTGATTCCCTTTTCAATTAACTCAGCCAGCCCTGAGAGGGATATCATAACCTACAGAGGAGAGGAACAGACTTTCAATATCAGTACAAACTCTGCCTGTAATGTAAACTGGTACCTTAACGGAGAGAACAGGAAATCCGAATCCTGCGTTAAGAATAGTTCACATAGGGAGACCATCCATTCTACTGGGCTTTATAACGTCACAGTAGTTGCCGAAATCGGAAGTGAGAAAGTTATACAGAGCTGGAGCTGGACAGTTCGCTCCTGGAATCCCTGGGATAGCCCGGTTTCTCAAGAAGGAGAAAAGATAAGTACCCAAGAATTGCAGGAAGCTATCTATATCTACCTCAATGGGCTGCAAATCCCCGAAACCGGAGCAGAACTCACAAAAGAGAGACTTAAAGAGCTTATTTTACTCTGGCAGGAAGGCTCAGGCAGGTAATAACTTCCGCTAGTAAATTTAAAGGCAATAAAGGAGTGAAATAAGGAAGAGATAAGCTGAGAAATAAACTTAAATCTCGCTGGCTATCTCTTCTTTTTCCAAAACCTGCTCAATTCCTTCCCCGATTTTAACATTCATGAGAAAATCATCGACAGTTGCAAGCAAAGAGCCTATTTTCTCGGCGTGAAACCAGACAGCAACTTTATCACCACTGATCTCACTTTCCATACTTCTAAGATTGTCAGGAGAGAGAGCTTGAAGAATTTTCGCAGCAGCCCTTCTTGATTCAGGATCGGGAAATTCAATTGTACCTGTTATTTTCATAAGCATTCCTCGCCGCTTTGTCTGCTTTTATCTTTACAGCTTTTGATTTTGTTTTTCTTTTATTTTTTATCTTTCTTTTCCTTTTCCAGGCTTTCGGAGCTGCTCACCTATTATTCGATCTGCAATGATCAGGAATTCCTCTTCACTCCCGATAGGGAGTATAGCTCCAGAAGCTACATTATGCCCACCTCCGCTTCCGCCAACTGCGCCTGCTGCCTCTCTCAGGGCAAAAGCAAGGTCAAGGCCCTTTGAGACGAGTTCACGGGTGCCTCTTGCGGAGACTTTCAGGATACCTTCAGATTCGTTTACGCAGATGAAGGGAAGTTCGGGATGAAGGTAACGGACAACTGTGCTTGCAAGGCTGCCTGTAGAAATGGCATTGGCGGTAATAACATACCAGATATTTTCTCCTTTGCGAATTTTTTCTACATTTTCCCTGATATTCAGTGCAAGTTTCATCTCGTGTTCTTTTTTAAGAGAGAGAGCATCATTGACAATTTCCCGGTCTTTCAAGCAGAGTGAAATAGCCAGCCCATAGACTTTTTGCTTTCCGCATGTGTTAAGAATAGAGTTAAAATCGTAAACATTTCTTACAAGCTCCCGGTTCAGGAGTAAAACTTCTCCTATGACAGCTTCGATAGCTTCCGGGCTTGCCTGCCTTACAAGTTTGAGGGCGACAGCATTGGCAAGCCTTGAGACTTCCTCCTCAGAAAGATCTTCAATCCTTCCTGAAAGCTCCAGCTGGTTCAGGAATTCTTTAGTTTTCTCCGGGTAACCGGTTATATCCAGGAAAGGCTCGATAGTGTATGCAAGCACGTCTACAAGGTCTCCGTCTCCTACTTTGAGTCCCTTCCTGATGGACGTGACCTCTGCTTTTAGAGCCTCTTCCAGAATGAAGGCATTAGCTGTGCGGAAAAGCTGCTTGTCACCGACTGCGCCTGCAAGCGCAAGCCCTGCAAGATCAACATTATCGGCTGCCAGTTCTCTGGCTACTAGATAACAGGTCCCGGAAGCCGAGATGTCAGTGGCTCCATCAATTCCTGCAAGATGGGCGTTTACGATTGCCTTTGCTGGCGACTGCCCTACAGGCTGGTGATGGTCAAGTACTATGACGTCAGCCGCCACCTTGCCTATAAGTTCAGGCTGCCCGCTGCCCATATCACAGAAAATAACAACTTCTTCCCCGGAGATGCTTCGGTTCACCTCCTCAATCACAGCATCATCCAGCCTTCCAACTATAGAAATCTGGAAACAAATGCCTGCCCGCAGCAGTGCCTGTGCCATTATCCCGGCTGAGGTCAGCCCATCAGCATCATTGTGTGAGACTACACGTGCAAATCTGTATTTCCGGATTTTTTCGGCTGCATTCTTTGCAAGATTTATCAGTTTCTCAAGCTCGCTCAAAATCCATCACTCAAAAGATTCAGTAACAAAGTCAAAAGCCCAATTTAAGATGTTGAATTAGTAAATGCTGCCAGAGCATAAAGGATGTCAGACTATACCTGCTTGATAATATAAATTTTAACCCCAAAAATAGGGTATTTTTCCCATCTTACAATCTAGGAAGAAAATAATTACATTATTATTGGTTTTATAAACTATTTTGAGTTATAAAACCTTCTCAACATTCAGGCTTCTCAGGTAATCATGTAAAAACTCTATATGTATTAAATAACAGTATGCAAAAACTTGTGTATGTAAATATCGAGGGGTTTCGTTATATTCAAATTGGGGAATTGTTCTATTTAACATTCAAAATTGTGTATGAATTCGTTGACCAATTATAAAAATATAAATTACTTAAAATGTTCGAAAGTTTTATCATTACTTAATACTTATAATAGTATTTAAAAACGGAAATTTTTTTGAAAAGTGTGTATCATGAAAATTTTAATTGATCAACTAGAAGGATTTCATTAATGAGCTTCAAAGAAATTAAATTTGGATTTGCTGCAGCCGAAAAAGAAAAATCAGATTCTCCTCAGCTCCTTATGCAGGGATTTTTCGATGCTTACGGTTATATAAGCGAAATAATTGGAATGAATAAATTCTTAATACTTGGTCCTAAAGGTTCGGGTAAATCTGCTATTGGAGCAAGGCTAGAATTATTGTCCGATTCTAATAAAATGTTTTTCACAAAGCAATATTATTTGACTAGTTTTCCTTATAAACCATTTTCGTCGATCGCATTAAGTTCTGAAGCTCCAGAAACTAAACTTCCTATTAATTGGGAATTTATTCTCTTAATTGCTTCATTAAATAGTTTCATAGAAGATCCCACTTGCAAATATCATAGAAATCATAAAATTGATGCGGTTATAAATGCGTTAAAAAATGAAGGAATCTTACCAAGCGAGGATTTAGCTCAAATTGTCAAAATTAGCTCGAATAAACAATTTATGGTGAATTTAAAGAGTATTATTAGCGGTCAAAAGTCTTCTCAAAGTGAGAAAGTCCCGTTTAATATTGAAAAATTATTTGCGACTTTACAAAGTCTATGTTATTCACTTCAAATGAAATTTATGCACTACATAATTATTGATGGGCTAGATGATGCATTAACTCAAAGAAGTATTCAATATCAATCATTGTCTGCACTTATTTTAGCCGCAGATAGAATGAACGACAAGTTCAAAACCAATAAAGTTAATGCCAGAATTATAGTTTTATGTCGCACTGACATTTTTGATAAATTAGGAGGGCCTAATAAAAATAAAGTGAGAAGAGATTCTGGAATCTTATTAGATTGGTTTCAAGATGTAAACGATTTAAAATCTACGAATATTATTAAGCTTGTTAATCTACGTGCAGAACTTTCATTAGGAAGAAAAATAGACATATTTTAGGAATTTTTCCCTAAAGAGGTGAAAGATAGAGAAATTAGAAAATACCTATTAGAGCACACTCGTCATACTCCAAGGGATATTATTCAATTATTAAATGAAATACAAAAACACTCCAAAGATAACCCTTCTAAAGCTAATATTGCTAATGCTGTTAGAACATACTCTACTGATTATTTTGTGGGTGAAGTTAGAGACGAATTGGACGGTTTTTTAAAGTCAGAAGAAATAGACTTGATGATTGAAATTATAAGTTTAATTGGGAGATCTAGATTCAATATGGATCATATTGATAGGATTAAAAACACCGACTTGAGATTCAAATCAGTTGATGTTAATAAATGCCTAAAAGCGTTTTTTAACTGTAACGCAATCGGAAACGTTGATGGTTCATATATCACATTTAAATATCGCAATCGACATACAACTTTTAATCCAAATTCAGATATTTTAGTTCATGTAGGTCTTAGAAAAGGATGGAATTTGACATGAGTCTTTTTTGGGAGATCTACATCACACTTCATAACTCAGGATAGAAAACTCTGGAGAATTTTTTATCTTTATAAAATATCAAGTTCAAAAAAACTATTTCTTTTATACTCTACCAGGAAAATTTTTTAAACTGATTAAAAAATAACTTTAATAGAATAAACGAAAAATATATGGCTCCCTTAAGAATATATGTGATATAAAACACATGCCCCGAAGATCTATCAGGGGTCAAATTAATTAATGAGAAAATATATACAATAAAAAAGCGGCAGGGCATCCTGTAAGCTTCGAACATCAGTAGTGTAGCGGTTATCACCGGGCGTTGCCAACGCTCGAACCCGGGTTCGAATCCCGGCTGATGTATTACCCGAGTCCCGTTTCGCCCGAGTCCCGTCTCGGGAGGACGGTGCCCTTTTCGCTTCGCTCAAGAGGGCTATTTGTAGTCAAAATAAGCTGTTTTCTATCCTTAAGAAGTTAATTTTGAGATTTTGGACGAATATATTTATTTTAAGTTTTTCAGTATTCAAGATCGTTACCTCAGTTATGAAAATTTCAGAAGAGATGCATTTGAAAAACAGGAGACTGCTGGTGGGCAGGAAAAAAAGCAGGATAAAAAAGAAAGAAAAGCAGCTTTGGAGGCTGCTTTAAATTGAAATTTGTTTTTAATTCGATACTTTTTACTTCCTTCTCAGAACCAGATATACAGCTCCGAGGACTCCGACAGCTATTACAGACTCAAAACCTGGAATTCTCGACTTAGAGGGTTTCGGTACCTCAGACTTCGGGGGTTCTGTACCATTAAAACCATCGGAATCGCTGGTGTCTTCATCGATAGGCTCTATTACCTTCTCAGGTACTACAATTGTGAAGCAGCCGAAGCCTGAGGTCTTGGCATCGAAGAAGACGTAGGTGTTATCCTCACCAACCTTTTCGGTTTCGAGCTTACTCCAGCCTTTGTTGTAGTGCCAGAGAGCCACAGACGACTCATCAACTTCGCGTTCCTCAAGCCATGCCTTCTCGACTCTGAAGCCGACAACAGCGTTTTCGATATTGTTGGAGTTTGCGATTCCTCCTGAACCTACCCAGATGTTAATGTTCTTATAGACCGAACCCTCAGGCAGGCTGGAAACCAGCTTGGACTGGCCTTTCAGCATCTCGACAATGGTAGTAACCTTTCCAAGACTCTTCTTGGCATCAAACTCCACATATCTTACGCAGGTTGCACCCTTCGGGAACTCGAATTTAACGTGTTTCCCTGCGGTAACTGTTTTCTGGGACAGTTCCTTAGCCTCTACATTGCTCTGAGGCTCCTGGGAAGCTCCTGCTCCGCCTCCGCCGCCTCCACTGCGTTTACCGCCTCCGCCGCCTCCACTGGGAGGTTGAATGACAGTGATGGAAGAGTCGGCAGGAGTGATAGCGAACTCAGCTTTGTTGATATCCCTTAAAATTCCCGTAAATTTGTACGTGCCGGTTGATGCCGGAGCTTTCAGAGTGTAAGTGAAGCTTTTTTCACCCATGAGCAGGAAAGAAACTTTATCACCGTTTACAGTTACAGCTCTCTCCGGCAGGGAAGATTTAACAAAGGTGAAGCCAGCTGGAAGCTTTTCAAGAACCTGCCCGGCAGCACCGTACTCATCTACAGTGACTGTTACCTGGAACTCCTGGCTGGGATTGACCGTAGCAGGGACAGCCCTATTTGCACTTCCTGCAGAAGCCGGGGCAGTACACAAAGTCAGGGCTAGGAGCAGTATAATAATGAACTTAAATTCAGGCCGTCTCATATTCTATCCCACCCATCAGCAAAGTATATACCCAGAGCTGCATATTTGATTCCGCTGGATACATCGTTGTTACTTACAAGATTCATAATTTCTTCAGGGGAGAAAGCGCCGTCAGCGTTTCCGAACTCAGTTTCGAGTTCACCTTCACTCAGTATACTGATAGAGATACTCTCTTTATCTGTAACACTGCTTCCTGAAGGGTTCGCAGCCGTAAAGGAGAATTTGAATTTACCTGTTTTAGTACTTTTTATATCATAGAAATAGAGGTCTCCACTCTCTGGCTTCAATGAGACAACACCCTGTTCTATGCCATTAAGGTCAATAGTCACTGAAGGTTCTCCAGAAGGCCGACCCACAACTTTTGCCCTTACAGTTGAGAAGTCCTTTCCATCATTCAGGATGTATAGAGGGAACGCAGATAAACTTTCTATAGTTGGGGGTTCAAAGTCTCCATTGAACGTCAGGTCAATTTCTACTGGCTCAGCTCCGTGCTTATAGGTCACTGAAACTGGTTCGGATGGGACACCTGCCAGCTTGAAAGTTATCGCTTTTCCATTATCTTGCTTCGTGCCGTCAACTGTCACCAGATACCTTCCATTTCCGTCAATAGTGTTCGAGCCAACAAGCTTTGAATCTATGTACGCAGAGATTACAAGTCCGGAACCCGCATTTGCAGCATCTCCTTTCAGATTTCCTCCAAACACATTGGGGAGAGAAGGAATAGTAGAGGAATCACTATTGGCAGATGCAGCCGGAACAAGGGACATGCCCAGTAGTAGAATAACCAGGCATGATAAAATTTTTAAGTATTTGTCCTTGATCGTCATCTTGTCACCTTGAAATTTTACCATTACTCATGCAGACTCTTTTTAAAAGTCCTTCAGGGATTCTTTCTGGATCCCCTCCCGAAATTGAATCCGAAAGCGAGCAGAAGTATGCCTGCAACCGCAAAAACAATAAGGAAACCTGGAGCACTCTCTGGTCTAGAGGAACTTTCGGAAGATTCAGCTGCCTCATAATCTTCGGAGTTTGCGCTCGTATTTTTCAATGCCGTCATGTTCGGCTCATGGACTGAACTTTCAACGGTATCGGCTTTGGAGCCTTCTGCGGAATCTTCCTGTTCTTCATCATCTACCAGGGGTTTTGAACCTATTTTTGAATTTGAATTGCTGTTTGAATTTGTATTCGAATTGCTATTTGAATTTGTATTTGAATTGCTGTTTGAATTGCTGTTTGAATTGCTGTTTAAACCACTACTTGAATCACTTTCAGCAATCGTGGAATAAATTGCCTCACCATCAGGCAGCTCGAGGGTAACCATACCGCCGGATTCCCAGGCAACGCTGCTTGAAGCAGCCTTTCCATCCACCTTAAAAGTAACCAGTTTTCCTACATCTTCGGCAGTACCAGGAATAAAGAGAGAGTAATTTCCTGAGGAAGTATTTGCAAGATACTCCTTTTCATTAAGATAAGCTGCAACGACAGTCCCGTCGGGAGCAGAAGTGCCGTTAATGAGAGCTACCCCTGTTACTGTCATCGGAAGTATTGGGGGAGAGGGAGGAACATCCGCTGCCGCCATACATCCCTGGGGTAATGCTAGGAAAAACAACAATAATACGGATGTTGTTACCAGGCAGCTTTTTAATTTTTTATCCATTGTAGACCTCCAAATATACGTGAACAACAAAAAGAAAAAAACCGTTCAGCCTGAAGAGGCTGAACAGTCAGTTGTTCTGAAATTACACCCACTTAGAAGATTCCCAGGTGGATGGGTCCGTCAAATCAAAGCCATCTGGCCAAGTAGATGGATCATTCAGGTCAAAGTCTTCTGGCCATGTAGACGGATCAAACGGATTAAAACCTCCCTCATCCTGACCTAAATTCGGTTTGTACGAGTTTTCTATGGATGCGTAGGTACCTTCACTCTTCATGAAGATCCAGTAGCCCTGTCCGGGAACCATACAGTTATCAGTCTCAAGTGCTCCGACTGGCCTGGGATCAGATTCACCGACGTACTTAGCAATTCCGCTTACAGCGCTCGCACCAGGGATTATGCCGCCCCAACCTTCATTATTTTGGAAAGTTATGAGGTTGGAGAACTTGTAGTTTTGAGCATTATCGGTGTTGAACTCATTGAGCGAAGCCAGAGTTGTTGACCAGAGTGCAGGGTATGAAGAGGTGTGACCTATCATGTGCCATCCACGGCTCAGAGTCAGAGAAGCTGGAACATCTGGGTTAGCGCCTTCAGAAGCCATTCCCTTGAACTTAACATTGGTCATGCAAGGCTGTTTAGCGTAGACCCAGTAGCCCTTGCAAGGTTCAATTGTTTTTGGAATTTCCCAGCATGAGCCGTTCCAGTAGATAACATAGTTACCAGCGCCAAAGACATCTTCAGGACATGCCTTTGAATCAATAAGTCTCTTCGGCACGGATTTAAGGTTCCAGCCCTGTTCGAGCGTGATGGTCATATCTTCATATGTCTGTACAGGACCGCACATGGAAAACTTAGGATCGTAGTTGCCGGCTTTATCACGAGCAATAACAGCTACCCAGTAGTCCTTGCCGAAGACAAGGTCCTTACCTTCGACTGCTTCAATACACAGATAGTACACACTCTTATCTTCTGAACTCTTTAATTTCTGATTTGGAGTGTCTGTGCCATCTGTGTGAGTCTCTTTCCCGTCTATCCTTACCTTTTTCATGTCTTCAATGCAAGTCGGCTTAGATGTGCTGATGTAAACTTCATATGGCTCGTCAGAGTCAAGATCTTCATCGGTGCTTGCATTCCAGCTAACCATCAACCCAGGATAATCTCTCACAGAGACCCAGTCAGTAAGGCCGAATGCATCTTCAACATTCAGGTTTGCTACTGGAGCCGGGCACTTGCTGTCAACTGAGAAATACTTTACATCAGGCTGGTAAGTTCTGCCGCTTGTACAGTCAGTAATAAGTACCGTCCAGGATACCTGCTGCCCGTCTTTCACCGACGCTTTTACTGAATAGTTGTCTTCACCAACAAGGAAATCGCATTCGTCGCAAGCGCCTCCTTCACAGGAGACTCCACTGCAGACATTCTTATCTTTTTCATCGCAGCTTGAGTCTACCTGTGTGTTGTTAATAAGAAGCTTGTAGTGGAAAGGCAGTCCTGCTCCTTCTCCATTCTTTCCTTCAACTCTGAATGTGAATGTCGGGGTTGAGGTGACGTATCCTCCGTCAGGTTTCTCGAGAGTGACTACAAGTCCGTCGAGGCTGACATAGAATTTCCGGACTTCGCTTTTAGCTTTGTTTCCGGCTGCGTCCTCAACTTCAACCGACCAGTTGTGAGCGCCATCTGCAAGGTGGATTTTCTCGGTGACTGAATCTCCAGATACAACTGCCTCGGAGATTACATCATCTGGGAACAGGTCATCCCAATATTCTTCAGGAATACCACTCTCAGGAATACCATTCTCAGGGATTTCACCTTCAGGAATACCAGGGAATAGTTCATCCCAGGACATACCAGGGAATAGTTCATCCCAGGGAATACCCTCGGGGAATAGTTCATCCCAGGGAATCTGCCCATATTCATCCTCATAATTATATCCAGGAATATGGCCAGGAATTTGATCATATACTCCAGCAGGTTTTCCATCTATGAACAGTGTGTATCTGAGCTTAAGATCCTCTTTATATTGAGCAGCTAATTCATCTTCACAAATGAAGTTGAATTTAGTTTCAGGGCCTATTACCTCTTTGTAGCAGTCTGCAGGAGAAACAAGTTTCACAGTGGGGCATTTTGTGTCAACATACAGAGTTCTGAGACCACTGCCACCTATGTTTCCTTGTTCGTCCCTCAGTTTGACTTCCCAGGTGTATTTGCCGTCAGCCAGATCAAGCTCAAACTGCTTATATGACCCGGGTTTCAAAACCCCGTTAAACTTCTGGATACCATTGAGCTCGAAAGTGTAGGTAATATCATTAGACCTGTAGTCATAGTAAAAAGCACTGAAATTGAACTTTACACATTTCTTATTGGCAAACTCTGACTCAGGTGTAACCAGTTTAAATTGTGGGCTCCAGTAATCAAAGCTCGGATCAAAATTAATCCCGCCAGGGAAAGATTTATCGCCCAGTAAATTATCGAACTCGTCAAAGCCAGAAACATCTATGTCTAGAGGACCACTTATGTCCTGTGGAATTGTATAGTCATAGGCAAATGTATCATCATCCACCTTTGTCATCGGTTCATTTTCGATTGGGCTAGCGCCCACCAGGTTTGCATTACTGGCATTGGGTGAACTACTACTGTCTTTAATCGATATTTTGGCGTTATCGACAGGCCTGCTGAAATCAGCAGTGATGTTTACAGTTTTCCCCGGTATGAAAGGACCAGTTTCGTTGAGTCCGATCTCAATGGTTAAATAGCTCTCAGGATCAAATCTAAATGCTTCGGGGTCTTTTGCAGGCTCACCATCCAGCAGCTGATTGCCATCTGCATCAAACGCATCGATGTCTACAGCCAGAGGACCACTTACTATGTCCATCGGGATGGTATAGTTATAACCAAAGAAGTTATCATCAGCATTTAATACATCCATCTCCGCAGAACTGCCCAAAAGTGAATCGGAGCTGTTAAAGATCGATATAGTGGCGTGATCGACAGATGCATTGAAATCAACGGTGATATTTACAATATCTCCCGGTATAACATTGGTTTTGTCATATGTGACAATAACCTCTGTGTCTTCTTCAGCTGCACTTGCTGCCCCTATTAAAAGAGACATAATTAGCAGCGCACTAAATAGTATCAATTTTTGTTTCATACTTTCACCTAGATTCCGCAAATATCCATTTTGTTCCAGATTAAACATTGAATATTATATCTTTTTAAATAACATTTTTATGTTTAAAGATATAGCAGATCTTAGCTATTAAAATGTTTCCACCAAACAATATATAAATTATGAGTTAGTAGGACACTCATTTAATAAATAAGTTAAGACTATTTGGCAATTGTAGTTTATATTTTACCCCCAATTTTTCAACCAAACCCCCTCAATATAAATGAGTTGATATAGTTTAATATGTACAATTGACAAGGAACTCAACACTTCTCCATAGTTCGTTTTTGGATGAAGTGCGGTAACATTTAGATCCCGATGCGGCAAGCAGTAACCTCAAAGGGTTTTGCTGCATACAGGGAAGCTATTCAAACCTGTTTTTGTGCCAGTTCTGACCAGTCAGCCTGTGCGTGAGATACGTGCCAATACCGCAAGGCATAAATCTGTCACAGATTGAAATTCCGCCAACGGTAAACATAACGTCCTAGCGCAGTGCACTTATCTCTGTATATTATCTTGCGACGATAATATAGCTAAGATTACACGATAACTGATATAAATCTTTCTAACAGAATAGAGTAATTAAATTTAGTTAGTTGTAAAAAGAAACTTTAGGTCATTCAATAGAAATTATTTATACTGTAAAAGTAGAAATGACGATAATTATGCCAGTTTATAGAAAAGCTTAGAATGTCTTGTAACTGGATAAATTACCTTATAATTGTAAAATTTTACAAATATAGGGGTTCTTAGAGAGCATGAAGTTAGTGAGTAAAGATTTATTGAGAGTAAAAATTTGCTAAATCTGTCCTTCAGTAGTGAAAAAAGCTTCTATGGCACCTAAATTCTTAGATAAAGAAGTTGCACTATACCTTTTTCAAAATTTAAACTCACAAGCTTAAAGTCCGGAAAAAACATAATTTAATAAAAACACTTTCTATGCGGAAGGAATGGGGGGCTTAAAATTCGATATACTTTTCAGGATTCTACGGATTTTCCTATCCAGAGAGATTTTATTCGTGACTTACAGGATTTTATAAGGATTTCAAAGGAAGTCATACCTCTGGAAAAGTCAGCTATCACAATAAAAAATGAGAGCCGAGAAAAGCTTGGAGTTTTCGAGAGGAGAATTCAAGAAATCGATAGATTAGAGAAGGATATCAGGGATTATATTGAAAGCCGTACAACCGGAGTAGATGCAGCTGAGATTCTTGAGATAAGGGAAAGGATTTTAGAAACCTCCTCAAGCGTGGCGCTGGAAAAGAAAAATGAAAAACTTGCGGAGCTTGACAGGCAGAATAAACTGGATCTTATGGAGACCCAGCAGCTTTATACAAGGATGCTCTCAGTTCTCGGTCCGTTTTTCGAAGACAGCATATATGGAGCTCAAAACACATATTATGCGTATATCGAGGATAAGGTACTGAGGGGAAAGCATATTGGTTCCATTGAAAACATGAAGTATGAATTTGACCTTCTTTTTACACAAGACACCCTGAAGGTAAAAGACCTGCAAAACCTGTCTTTGCCGGTCTGGTCAAAGAGTGGAATTCTGTCCAGAGAGAAAAAAGTGAAGAGCTTCGATGTATCCGAGTTCTATATCACGAATATCGAGTATGAGGGAAATAACCTGAGAGCTGTTATTGAGGACAAAGACCCGGAAAACAGGTTCATTATCTCATCGGATGAGAAAGCCTTTCTGATTATGCGCAGAGATTACGAGATTACACGGGACGCAGATCTGGCAGCTGCATTAAACAAGGACTCGGTCGACGCATTCATATTAAAGCTAAAAAATTTTTTCAGGGAATCTGTGGGATCGGAAAGGCTCAGACGTATAACAATTGATGGGAGAAATGCCGTTGAGGAGAATAAAATTTTTGACTGCCTGAAACTAATTGCCTCAATATACGGAAAACTGGTAACAGAGTGCCTTGAGAGAGGATATACCGAAGGGGAAATTACCATAAAAATTGAAGAACCAGGCGGGATCAGGACAGAGAAATACCTTAAGAAGTCGGAGATTTACAGGGAACTTTCAACCATCGGAAGTGAAGGAAAAGAACTTGCTGCACTTTTAAGGGTATCGGATGCTTGACTAAAAAACAGTCAGGTGATAAGAGACAGTAACAGATAATAAGGACAGAACAAACTGAAAATGTGAAGAAAATTTAGAGGTTCTGCTTTTCCTTCTGCCAGGAAGTACAGAGCAGTTCAGTTACGGTTGAGATAATAAAGAGAATTTTCTATAAAAAGATAAAATTTTGAGAGCTGCCTTCACTAACAGCTGTATTGACAGAAAAAAATCAGGTTTATCCTGCCCTGCAACTACTCTGGTTTTCCTTCCTCATAACCTGCCCCATCTGGCAGGAAAGGAGCGAAAATGACTACTATAAATAGTAACAGAAAAGTGCCATACACTCGGGTCGTTGCCTCAAAAGTAGCATAAAACATGAGAATTACAAGCATTACCCAGACAATGAAACTGAGCTGAAGAGCAATCCTTACCCTGTATAAATTCTCCTCGCTTTCGCTCAACAAAATCCCCCCTCAAAGAACCCCTCCAAAGATCCCGAATAAAAATGATTCTCGATTGAATAAATAAGTGTTTATCGGAATGACAGATCTGGAGATCTGGGGCACAATCAGGGCAAAAAATTATGAGTAAAACGCTTACTGGAATTAGAGTATAAACTTATTGGAATTAGAGTATAAATTTAGTTTTTATAATAATAGATTTATAGTATACGTACATTTATTTTTCTTAGGCGTATGCTTAACAGACATTCTTCGAATGGCCTACATCCGGTATGCAGATGGTATATTATCATTGCAGGTATTATTATACCGATTCTTGAACGGAGATGGGGCATATGCGATGGATTGGAATCGAGACGGGGCGTCCTGCATAAACCGCTACAGAAAAGGAAGCCATTATCTGTCTCATCCGAGATTTTAACAGGCAAACTTCTTTTACATCAAGATAATCATTTTCCTGGGGGGAACAAACTATGAGAGCTGGATTGATAATAATACTGATCATCTCGGCAGCACTGATATCTGCGACTACGGTCTATGCCCGTGAAAATACCACAAATAGTGCCATAGCTGTCATGAAGGATGCAAAGGGCAATACTGTAGGACTGGCAACTTTTACCGAGGAGTGCAATGGGCTTGTCCGCATCAATGCCAACGTAAAATGCCTGGAACCGGGCATGCATGGAATCCATATTCACGAGAAAGGAGACTGTACCGGACCAGACTTCACCTCTGCTGGCGGACACTATAATCCTCTGGGCAAAGAACATGGCCTCAATAACCCTCAAGGCCCTCATGCCGGTGACCTGCCCAATCTCGAAGTTGGCAAGGATGGCAGGGGACAGATGAACGTCACCACAGACCTTGTGACGCTGTCACCTGGACCGACCACGCTATTCCCAGCTAATGGCACTGCGCTAATCATCCATTCCGATCCTGACGACCAGATGACGAATCCATCTGGTAACAGTGGGGCGCGGATTGCCTGCGGGGTCATAGAGAAGAAATGAGTTTTCGTAAGACAGTACGTATAATCAAGGCAGTATATTTGATTGGGTTTATTTTATTGATTGGATTTACTTTATTTAATCCAAATATTTTTTAATTGTAGATCTCCTTTATTTGAAGCAGCTGCTTGAATTATCTGCATTTTAATATAATTCATATGTGCGTCAACTGCGATAGCCTGTTAACAATTCAAATTTTAATAAATTATTAAATTTCAATAAACCGGCTCAATTTGTCTCCTTCACTCACTCGCTTAAGAAAATCAGCTCTGTCAGTATAGGGAACGCCAGCAATTATGCAATCCGCAGCTTTCCTGCCAAGCCCGGGGAGTTCCCTAATGAGATTGGGAGAAGCTGTGTTGATAGGCAGAGGATAAGGTATGCCGGTAATCGAGCGCATCCCATGTCCTGTGACCGTTACGTCGGTAAATTTCCGCAAAGGCAAGGGAGCAGGAATCCCTATCAATAGAGGATAAGACCCAATCTGTCTTCCGAAAGTAACTCCATTTTCATATACCTCACACATTACGTCCCTGAGTACGGTCCCTTCGGGCACGATACGCCGAAGCATAGGAAAGTCAATATTTTTCCGTACCCGCTCCTTGTAATCCAGAAAGAGTTTTTTATGCTTCCTTGCAGCCCCGTCTTTTCCATATATTGGAGTTCCTGGAAAAGCCATGACCTGGCGGATGTTGATCCTGCGCAGGAGCAGTCCAGAATCGAGCACCTGCTTCAGGAAGTCATAGTTAAGCTGGAAGGTTTTCCTGGATTCACCCATCAGCCCATGCACAAAATTAATGCCAGGAAGAATTTCCGGAAGCCCGTTTGCTCCCCGTACTGCCCCAAACCTGTTAACAAGTTTGATTGCCTCAAAGACTTCCTCAGAAGATGCCTTAAGGAAATTTGCCTCAATTACTGCCTGGTCAGCACTCTCCATTCCAAAAGCCGCCACATCTCCTGATGTATGATATTTAATTATCGTTTTCAGGATCTGCTCGGACTCTTCAGGGTAAGCTGCAAGGGTTATCGGGTTTGCATTGTCCATATGGAGCACCGACAGTTTCGGGGCTGAGTTCCGGATTCCTCTGTAGAGCCTCTCAATGGCAGCCGGATTGGGCTTTGGCACAGGTTCCCCGGTATCCGTGCCGTGATAGGAAAAGAGGTCAGGCTGTCTACCTATCCTGAAATAGCGGGCTCCGTGGGAGTAAAGGGAGGAAACCTCGGAGATTACATCCTCAATGGGACGGTAGTCAGAAGCCCCGTAAAAAGGTTCCGTGCAGAAGGAGCAATGGACTTTTCTTCCACAGCCCCTATAAGTCTCAAGCTCGCACATGCAGTAAGGAAAATCAGGGTGCTGCCTGACAAGAAAAGCTCCACCGGGTCCCCAGCGCCCGATTTCGGCTGTTGTCCTGAAGCGGTACTCTACATTCTCGGGATCTCTGAGTTTTACAGAAGAAACCCGGTTAGCACCGTCTTTAAAAAGATCATAAATAAAAGCTTCAAGATCCATTCTCGCAAGCACTGCACCCGAGAGGTTTATTCTGCCTTCAGTACCTTTTGCAGCCCTTCCGCCTTCACTGCTGAAACCGAGCCTGATAGGACCGCCTATAACCTTTACTCCATGTGCAGTCCGGAAAATTGTCTCAATTTCCCCCAGTGTGATTGGAGAAGCCCTCAGATATTTACCTGGAACGGTCATGCCTGCTATAACGATAACAAGATCCGCTTTTCCTGCAAGCTCCCCTGCTCCGGGCGGGTTTTCCCGCAGGGTGTCAATGGTCAGGTAGTGAATATCTTTTTCAGGAAGTCCGCGTTCCCTGAGAGCGCCTGCTATGTAACGTGGGTAGGGAGAAAGGTAAGGAGGAACCCCAAGGCAGGCAGGTTCGTCCACATAGCCATCTATAATAAGTGCTTTCATGTCAATTCTTGCTTCCATTTGCTTGGTAATCGAAAATATAGAGTGCAGCCAGATATAATACAGGTAAACGAACAGGTTTTAGAAATAGTATTAAAGAGATATGCAAGGAATATAAAGGGAGGTAAAGACAGTAATGACCGAAATCACCACAAAAATAAAGGGACTGGTTAAAAGTTAGGAAGGATTTAGAAAAATAATTAGGGCCGGGACCGAGAATCGAACTCGGGTCGTAGCCTCCACAGGGCCACAGGATGGACCTCTACCCTACCCCGGCCACAGGGGTCTGGTGCTTAAGATTGAAGCAACCTATAGATGGAGTTTTTTTATATAAAGTTTTTGCCAGAAAAGGCAGGAGACCATTCCCTGGGAAAGGAAGATCTCTGCTTTTTTGCCTCAGGGATGTACGGATCCAGCTAAATGTTCTCCCTGAATAATCATCAGAGTTTTTCAAGCTTCTCAAGGGCAAGTTTTGCAGCCTTTTCTCCCGAGAGGAGCATACCTCCGAAGATTGGTCCCATCCTTGGGGCACATGTTGCGGCATTTGCAGCCATGCCCGCAACGATCAGACCCGGATAAATCTCCTGGGTTGCATCGACAGCCAGACGCTCGCCAACCTCTGACCACATGGGCTTTTCTCCAAGAGACCCAAATTCTCCAATCTTTGCATTGGGAATCTTCCTGAGAATTGTATTGCATACAGCCGCATCATGCCCTGTGCCATCAATTACGAATTTTGTCCGGATCATGAGAGGGTCCACATGCAGGCGCTGTGCCATGACAGGTCCCCAGTTTATGACGATTCCGGTAACCCTGTCGTTTTTCCGGATAATAACATCCTCAAAACTCACAAGGTTGAAGACCTCAGCCCCGGCTGAAGTTGCGCCTGCAATCAGCTTTCCGACAGACTCTACGGAGTTTGCCACATAATATCCGGGCTGGTACTCCCTGTACCTGATCTCGAAGTCATCAAGAATGCGGCAAGCTTCCTCCTGCACAACTATGCGCGGAAACATCATGCCACCAGCCCACATGCCGCCCCCTAGCGACAATTTCTGTTCGTAAATAGCAACCTTTGCCCCAGCATCTGCAAGATACTTCGCAGCTACCAGATTTGCAGGCCCTCCTCCTACGAGTGCCACATCGATATCCGTGTAATCAAGGAAGGTTCTGGAATACTCATCAAAGATTGCCCTTGTGATTATAACTTCATCAAGTTCCATTTTAATCTCTCATAAAGTTTCTAAGGTTAAAGTCTGAAAAAATCAACCCGGTTTTTAGTATAAACCAGGGGAATGTAAACCCTGACCTGCAGACATTAAAATTAAAGTTTTGATTATA
Source organism: Methanosarcina flavescens (assembly GCF_001304615.2). NCBI lineage: Archaea > Methanobacteriati > Methanobacteriota > Methanomicrobia > Methanosarcinales > Methanosarcinaceae > Methanosarcina > Methanosarcina flavescens. Next base: position 516,471 of record NZ_CP032683.1, read on the forward strand.
GGCATTGTTTTTAAAGTTGTTGGAATTGGTGGAAGCTATGAATACAGGGAATCCTCGTCTCAGGAAATCCTTGTCTGCGAAAAGAGTAAGTCCATTACAATAATCAATTTACACCGTACCATTAGAAAAAGAATCAATCATTTTAAGAATCAGGATCCCAGCGGTTGCATAAATCATTAAAAAGTACCAGGGTAAAGGACTATTTTTCTCTTCATCTCTTAAGAATAGATAGAATATAAAAACCAATAAAGGCGCATATTTTGATGCAAAATCAAGCTGGACATGAATTAGATTCTCTGGTATTGTAACAAGTAATAGTGTGCAGGCTATGGATACCACACATAGTTTCACATCTTCTTCCAGAGACATTAATTTAAATAGCCTGCCATATCGTATAACGATTTGTTTTTATATAAATAATTTTATTAATTTGTCGTTAAAAACTAATTCTGAAAAATTAAACGGGAAACGTTTTTTAGTAGCACAAAATAAGCTCATAATTCCTCATTTACAAGAAAGGTAGGGTCAGTCAGTTTTAGATTAAATAGTCTGTTCAGTCCGCCCTCCGCTGATAAAGAACATCCTCTGATCTGTATTTCCTGAATGTAGTACAAGCTGTTCATTCTCAAGAGTTGCCGAACTTACATTGCTTAAAAGTGACAGGTATTGACTGTCCAGAGATTCAGGCCCGCATGCAATGAGCGTCATCACAGGCGGATCAAGGGTTAGGTTGTCCCCCTCCAGAATATAGTTCCCGCCGCCGCTATTACAATCGGCTTTGACATAGTATGTGTTGTCAGAGAAGAAAGCAAGCGTATAATTCTCAGGATCCGGCACTACAGTTCTATTTTCAGGGCTGCTGGACTGCTGAAAACCTATCCACTGCCATTCAATATTTGTCAAATTTTCAATCGAAATTCCATCAGAATTTACTACCTGCTCGTCAGACTCGGGAGAACTGTCTCCCTGCTCGGCACAGCCTGATGAAAATAAAACTACGGTTATGATTACAGCAATAAAGGATAAAGAAACCAGGCTTCTGCTCTTATTTCTTATTTCTATTTTTATTTTCATTATACCCTCCCAAATTGATTCCGTAATTGATATTTTTGAGGTACCTTTTACTTTTAATTCAGTATATTTTTGTACACCCATTATTTAAACTTCAATTTAAGCTGCAGACATAGAAAACGGATCAATTAAGAACTAATTAAAGATGTAATTGAAACTTATATTACGTGATTTGAGTTCAGAAAGCCAGATTCCTATGTTTCTATAGCCGACAAAGCTGACCTTATTGATAACAAAATAATATTGATAACAAAATAATATTGATAACAAGATAAGTATCTGGACTCGAAGGATAGAATGAAAATAAGTGCACGCAATGTGCTGAAGGGTAAAGTTAAAAGAATAATACACGGATCTGTTAACTCTGAAGTAGTAGTTGAACTTCCGGGTGGTATAGAAATTATTTCCATTATTACAAAAAACTCAGTAGAAAACCTGGATTTGAAAGAAGGAAGTGAGGTATACGCAGTAATTAAGGCTACAAGCGTGATGCTAGCTTCGGACTGACCTATTGACTTTCAGTATTGTGAAATTACAACCCTTTACATGTAAATCCATAACAAAATAACTTGAAAAAACTAGCTTTAAGAAGACAGGTAATCTTTGAGAAACCAGATAATCCAGATAAACTTTTTGAGAAATCACGAAAAGGCACGAAAAGGCACAATTGAACAAAGGGGGAATCATTTTGCCAGAAAAAGACAGAGAACCATCTTTCCAGCCTGAACCGATACCTGAACCTGAACCTGAGCCTGTTATTCCGCCTGAGCCGATACCTCATCCCGAGCCGGAAATAGATCACGATAAAAAACCAAAGAAAATAAAGGATTTTCGATAAAATGCGACAGTTATGATCTCAAAAGTTTATATAGCTCACAGCGAGCAGGATGAACCACTTGCTCAGGAACTTGCCAGAGCTCTCTGGGCTGTGGAACTGGAGAGCTTTTCATCCCTGTACAGGAAGGCTCGAATTCTTTCCCCTGGTGAAAGGATACGTTTTGGGATTCGTCAGTCAGATTGTTTTATCCCTATTCTCACAAAGGAAGGGGCAGGGTCGCAAGAAGTAAATCAGGAAATCGGCTTTGCAGTCGGGGTAGATCAACTTATAATCCCACTGGTAGAGGCAGGGGTCGAATTGCCTGTCCTGATACATCACCTACAGCCCATTGTCTTTTCTCCAGAAGCTTATGAAGATGCTCTGGGGAAATTGATACAGAACCTGAGAGAACTGACAAGGCTTGACTGGCTGAAGATAAAGTGTCCCTATTGTGGAGAGGAGATGACGCAGTACATCTCACCTCAGGAAGAGGTAGAAAGAGCGCTTCTTGCAGGGACCCACCTTGAGACAAAATGCAGTTACTGCCAGAAAAATATTCATCTGGACCCCAGAACCTTCAGACCTGTGCTCTGATCATGTATTCAAAGTCGGATTGAAATAGTGAAGAGGTCGAACTGATGGAAAGAAAAGTAACAAATGAAATAAAAGATGAGCCAGGAGAGCCAATAGAAGTCCGGTCCAAAATGGGTGAAGCGACTGTAAGTGAGCTGGAAGTCAAAGGGATAGAGAGTCTCACGCCTATGGAAAAGAAACACCTGCTTCTGCAACTTGCCCGGGATAGGGTAAAAGATAGCTCTGCAGGCCCATGGGAAATAGTTGACATCTTCAGGGAGGAATGGAGAGCTGTAAAGGATACATTGGCCCAGCCCGTTGAAGTCGATTTAAGGGACACAGGAAGGAATTCACTCTTCAGGGTACTGCTGGATATAACACAATTAGAAAGACAACTCGAAACACAGGAACAGGAATAAGAAAAAATGGAATAGGAATAAGAAAAAATGAAATAGGAATAATAAAGCCTCATTTATGGAGATTTATTGCCTGGGGATCTCGATGAACTAATTGAATTATTAATATCTGGCATGATGATTTATTTTTACTGCACCAAATCTTATTAAGTTTTAAAAATCTCTCGTCTTGAGTAGGGTGTTTCCTAAAAACCTATATTTTTATTTTGCAGCATATCTTTGTTAAAGTTATAACACTGGAATTTTGATAAAAATAGGGAAATTCCTTTCAGATACTGCGTTATTTAGAAAGAAAGGAGGTTTAATTGTGGCCTCCCATTTTATCTGTATAGTGGGGGAGCTTTTTCACCTGCTCCCCTTCTAATGCCTTACTGGCTCTAAAGTAGAGTTATTTTTCTTCAAATTCCTCGCTGACATCTGCAGCATTGGTGCACTCCTTGTCCGGAAGATCTTCCAGACATTCAATTACCTCACTGCTGGCGTCATGCTTTTTAACATTCTCAATAAACTGTTTCTTAATTACGGGATAATCTATATCTTTTAGAGCTTACTGAACTCCAACTGGATTGGTTTGTACTAGACTATCCCCTTTAAAGCTTAATCACCTTTAAGCTCTGTAAAATCTGCACCGCTGGAATTTGTGTTCTTACCTTTCTCCACCAACACGTTTTCCGCTGAATTCCTGAGCTACATCCGCAGCGTTGGTGTATGATCTGTCTGGAAGCTGCTGCAAGTCAGTAATTATCTGTTCGCTTGCACCGTGACTCTGAGCATAACTAACAATCTCGCTCTTGCTTTTAGGAAAATCGATGCCTTTCAGTGCGTGTTCTATGTCAGCCATACTTGTTCTCATAAATTTTCCCCCGTTACTCAAATATAGTTTGTTTAAATTTCTATCAATGTCTGCAGTATTCTTATTATCTTATCCCTTACCTTTCTCCACCAACACGTTTTCCGCTGAATTCCTGAGCTACATCTGCAGCGTTGGTGTATGACCTGTCTGGAAGCTGCTGCAAGTCAGTAATTACCTGTTCGCTTGCACCGTGACTCTGAGCATAACTAACGATCTCGCTCTTGCTTTTAGGAAAATCGATGCCTTTCAGTGCGTGTTCTATGTCAGCCATACTTGTTCTCATAAATTTTCCCCCATATTTCTTGTTTATTTGTTTTCTGATTCTTTATTAATGTCTAAGGCGCTGACGCAGGTCTTATCAGAGAATTTTTGATATTCCCCCCTTATACAATGGTTTTACTTTCCAGAAAATTCTTTACTAACATCAGCAGCGTTGGTATATTCCTTGTCTGGAAGACTTTCAAGAACCTGCATAACCTCATTGCTGGCATTATGCTTTTTAGCATGCTCAATAAGGCCCTGCTTTCTTACAGGATAATTTATATCCTTCAGAGCTTTTTGAACTTCAATTGGACTGGTTTGCATAATTTTCCTCCACGTTTCCTCCACGTTTTGTTTACTTATTTTCTAACTCCTTGTTAACATCTGAGGCGCTGGTGTATACTTTGTCCGGAAGACTCCTGATGTCTTCTAATACACCCTCGCCTGCATTATGCATCTTTGCGTGCTTAACAAGGTCCCTCTTCTCTGCAGGATATTCTGTATCTTTTAAAAACCCTCTGAACAGAATCCAGACTCGTTTGCATAACTTTCCTCATTGTTGCGCAGTTTCGTTTGCCTGCTAACAGGCATTACATGTTTGTTTCCTGTCAGAAGGGCTTTCTGGTGTTTTCATTTGTTCTGGCACATATTTTCTGGTATTCAATAATATCATCGGCAGACTATCCTTTACATGGATAACGCCTGGATATTTATGAACTACCTTAAATTGCTGGTCAGAAAATTCACTGTGCTTTTGGTTTCGGAGGTCTGACACGTTCACTTTCCAGACGTTCGATTTCCTTGGTAACATCATCAGGGGTGTTATACTCAATTTCAGGTATTCCCCTTAGAAGGTCCAGAACATCACTGCTTGCCTGCTTACCTTCGGCAAACTTTACAAGGTCATCTCTGCTTGCAGGATAACCCATTCCTCTGCCGGTCATAAACTCATAAACCTGGCGCGGATTTCTTTTTACAAGTTCACCTCCATGAATTCAGGTAGCTATTACCTTTCCCTATAAGTTGCCCACCCTCCATTGGAGTATTATGTAAGATATAATATAAAAAAGAATTCAACTCAAACGTTTGGTAGAAGATGATTATTTTAGTCTGGAAGCTTTTCGTTTTTTTTTATAATTAAAGAATAAACATACCTGTAAACAAAGGTTTTTGGTTAGCGTCTATTGAAGGGTGTGCCCTTAAAGATAGTTTGGTTTAAAACATGAGAACTAAGGAGAAAAGCTCCATCACAACGGCTAATGTTGCCGGAAAACTACTCCATCAGGAAATAAGTTTATCACATATACAGAAAAACTTTCTTGAAAGCTACTGAGATTCAGAGTTAATAAATTAAAATAAATTTATCTGTATTCTGGCTTCAGTTCTATAATATAAAACTAATGATAAGCCTATCTGAGGGCAGGCGTGTAAAATTTTATTACTAACCAGATATCAGGATTTATTTACATATTATAAAAGATCAGGCAGAGCATTCGCCTGTTAATGAAAAATCTTAAGATGCCTGGCATATAGAAAGTATGTTTTCTCCTTTTAACTGAAAACCTTTAATACATATTCTCTAGATAAAAATCCAGATCACCAACACTAAACTCAGGAAAGAATAGATCAGACGTATTTTTATGATTGCAGAAAATCTTCTAATCCTTATGCTTAGCCTCGTTCTTCTGGTCAAAGGTTCAGACTACTTTGTAAAATCAGCTTCGACCATTGCGGAAAAACTGGGTGTCTCCGAATTTGTTATAGGGCTGACCCTTGTAGCAGTCGGGACATCGATTCCGGAACTTGCTTCGTCGATAGCTGCTGCTCTTCAGCAAGCAAGCGGTATTGTAATAGGAAATGTCGTTGGGTCAAATATCGTAAATATAGGGTTCATTGTCGGGCTGGCAGCAGTTATCTCTCCAATGAAGACCGAAATTGAGATGCTCAGGAGAGATGGTTATATCATGCTTTTTGCAGCTTTACTCTTCTTTGCTTTTGCCCTGAACGGGGAACTCTCGATACTGGAATCAGCCTTTTTCATACTTATCTTTATAGCCTATGTATTTTTCCTGTTTGAGGAAGCCGAGAAATACGAGGGAAAGCTGCATTTCAAGGAGTTCGTAGTATACTTTTTTAAGTTCGAATATATAGTCAGAGCAAGGCAAAAGCTCGGTAGTATCAGAAATGAAAGCACCGGAGCTGAGGATTTCGCGCCCAGAGAAGGTTTCGCAAAAGATATTCTGATTCTGGTAGTCAGTTGTGCAGCAATTATAATCGGGGCAAGGTATTTTGTAGAGAAGTCAATCTTTTTTGCAGAGTTCCTTGGGATTCCCGAAACCATAATAGGTACCACTCTTGTAGCAGTGGGCACTTCCCTCCCTGAGCTTGTGGTGACAGTAACTGCAGCAAGGCAGGATTTCGGAAGTATAGCCCTTGGTAATATTATAGGCTCAAACATCGCAAACGTATTTTTAATTCTTGGACTTTCAGGGTTGATCTATCCTATAGCTGTCGATCAAATAAGTCTATTCTTCACAACTCCGGTTATGATTTTGATAAGCGTGTTACTCCTCGTGTTTATCAGCACTGGCTGGGAAATAAAAAGGTGGGAAGGAGTGGCTTTAATGGCTTTTTATGCAGCTTTTCTTCTGGTGCTGCTCAGCATGGGTTGAGGAAAATAGAGGACTGAAAAATTTCTGGAAAACAGCCAGAGGTAAAAATTTGTGCCTGCTTTACGGAAAATTTCAAGCTTTTCACTATATTCTCTAATCAGGCGTTTTAACCGTTCCAGTTTTCCAGAGTACTCCAAACTAATAAATTCGGTTAGAACCAGCCTGTGAAAAAATTAAAAACCGGTTCAGCCATTGTTACTCTCCTGCCAATCAAAGTAAACTCATCAGTAGCCATATCAAAAACAGCAGGATGATCAATCCAAGAATTATTCTTAAAATCCCTACCACTACCAATTTATATACCCCCTATTTTTATAAATAAATAAAAAATAGATTTCATATAATATAATTCTAGAGCATGCTCTAGGGAATTCCTCAGATGTTTGTTAAATCCACAATAAGCATGGGTAGACCTGAAAACAAAGGAATTAAAAGATTATCATTAAAGAAAACCCACAATAAACATAAGTAGACCTGAAAACAAAGGAATCAAAAGATTATCATTAAAGAAAAACCTGAATATCATTTGCGAGTCAAATTGCCGGATTGTTTGCAAACCTATAACGCTTTCTAGCAGCATCCCACCTGCAGCCCCGACAAAAGCCTGAATAGGGGTCACAAAAAACAAAGACGCCAGAAAGGCTGATATTATACCTGAGACTGTTCCTTCTACGGTTTTTTCCCTCGAATATGGCAGTTTATGCTTGCCTGCCAGTACACCTGCAGCAGTTGCTACCGAATCCCCGAAAGCAACTATCGCAATGGAAGCATACACTATTTCCTCAGGGAATAATATAAAGGAGAGGATTATGCCGCAAAGAAGCAGAATAGTCCCTTTAAGCGGTATAGTCTGCTTCGAAGCCCTTCCCCACTTGCACAGGGAAGTAGATAATGAAAGAGGGAGCTTATCGAGGAGAATGGCTACTGAGATAGCTATATGAGAAGCAAGCAGAAACAGCAGGAGAGCCAGAGCCATATCTCCGGCTGCCCGAATTAAAAGAATTAAAATTACACCCGTCGACAAGTGTATTAACTGGCGCTCAACCTCGCCTTTAAGAACGGCTCTTTTATCGAGGTAATCGCACTTTAAATTCTGGGTGTATTCATTTGCCATGGAATCACTTTTCATTGACCTGATACTGGTATGGTACCGATCGGCCAACCCCAGTTAAAAATCGAAAGATAAAGAACTGAAACACAGCTTTATACTCTGGAATTTTGCTCAACAAACAAACATATTCTGAAATATATAAATATATACGGAATAAATTTATATTTTTGTATCATGCAAAATCCGGTTACTCGCCTCAACTATCAGGGAAGAAATACTGAGGCTCTATGCTAAAACATATTTTCTCCAGGGTTTAAACTGGAAAACCTTTAAGGTATCTGTGTACCCAAGATCTATATTCTTCAACGTCCAGTAATGTTGGGGAATACAAATGCCAACAATAGTCCACTTTGACATTCCGGCAGACGATCTTGAGCGAGCAAAGAGTTTTTATTCAAAACTGTTTGGCTGGAAATTTGAAAAGCCCATAGAAACAATGGAATATCACCTGATTGACACAGAAGACCTTGAAGGAAAAAAAGGGCCAGGTGGAGGCCTTGGAAAAAGGGGAACTGCAGAACAGAAAATTACGAATTTTATAGGTGTCCCCTCAGTGGATGAGTACCTTGCGAAAATTGAAAAACTCGGAGGTAAGGTGCTCATGGCAAAAACCGCCGTGCCAGGCATGGGATATCTTGCAATCTGCATGGATACTGAAAATAACCCCTTCGGGATCTGGGAAGAGAATGAGGAAGCTAGGTAATTTTAACCTGACCTCCTCCTTTTTAAGAAGAGATTCGTCTTTTATAACTATTCAACCATAACTATTCAACCGGGCAAACAATATCAATGTCTATATTAAGTCTGGATATATAAGTCCGGATGAGCAGATTTTAATTAACTGATTTCCCTTAACTGCTTTTCTTAACTTAATTTTGCTTCCTCCGCCAGTCAATAATCAGACTGGTAAGCCGATAAAATCGGCATTATTCAACCAATTTTAGATAACGACATCGGAGAACCATGTGCCTGAAAAACTGGAAACCGAGCTTCAAAATATATATTTTATAACAGTTATATACAATTATAGTTTTATACTATTGCATTAAATTAATATTTATCTTATACAAGTGAACAATCGGGGACATGGGTAAATTCACTGAATCGCTGTAGGGGGTCAATATTAAAAATATTGTTAGTCAGGGACGTGGCATTAAATAATCTCACAAATTGCTTCAGGTAATTTTGTAATTGCTGATAGTAACTTGAGTGTGGTTATTTGAGTGTGGTTATTGGCTGAGATGTCAGACTCTGGCAACCCAGTACTAAAGACCTCTGTGCTCTGTTAGCTGCTGCTTTTTACAGGAGAAAAACGCGATCAGTGAAATTCGCGCAAAAGCATGAAGAGTTAGAGGCTGATCTTCTTGCATTGCTGAAGCGTATTGGTTAACAGTGTTACTCAAATAAGATGAACATCAAGCTCGCCAGCTAGGAAACAATAGAATCCAACAGTCAATAGCTTAGAGACATTTTACTCGAGAGTTTAACGCCAAAAATACGAGAAGTTTGTGGGTTGATCTGATTTGACAGCGTGAGCCTGAGAAAAGTTAAGTTATCAAAAAGGCGCTGCATCAGACTGACCCAGCTTTTCTTCCTACGATGTGAACCAGTAACGGACAGATCGCGCAGATTCCAGCCTGCTCATGCTCTCTATTACTTGAAAGACGGAAAAAACCTTCGCAATGTCACGAGAAAAACCTAAAGAGGTAATGATATGAAGAATCAAGCACCGTTCCTGAACATCAGTAGTTTCGCTGTGGAGGAGGTAACTCAAGAAATTTTTGAGACTTCAACCCCTCCCAGCACCCCATTTTTATCTCTTTACGAATCTGAAGAAACCGGTGGCGTGATTGATCCGGAGACTGAAGAATACGTTCAATTTCTCAATGAACTTTACGACGAGGAATTCGATGAAGCTCTATACGGCCTGGTAAGCGAAGCTGCTTCCCTTTATGAAGTCCGCTTTACACATGAAAACGGAGATTCTAGAATTATCGGCTACGAAGCTGAAAGATTCCTCAACCAGCACTTTGCCCCGCTCATTACAGAATCCGAAGCTATGCTTGGGAGCCTGGAAACAGAACTTTCCCAGCGAGATATTAAAAGCCTTTCAGAATATGAAATTGGAGAAATCGTTGATAGGTATAAGCCTTCGATTGAACTCACTCCCAACTTTGAAAATTTTCTGGGAAGACTTAAAAAGGCAGTCAAGAAAGTAGCCGGCAAGGCTGTAGACCTTGCAAAAAAGGGGATCAGCGCTGCAGCCAAGCTTGGCATTGGGCCAATACTCAACAAGCTCAAGGCGCTTATCAAACCACTACTTAAGCGAGTTGTTCAGACCGCAATTGGAAAATTACCCGTTCAACTCCAACCCATGGCTAAGAAATTGGCTGAGCGCCTTCCTTTTTTGAAGGAATTTGAAGAAGGTAATTATCCTGTACCAGAGGACACCGAGCTTTCAGAGATCTCACTGATTCAATATGAATTCGACCAGCATGTTGCAAATGTACTTTTCGCCCACACTGAAGTTGAGCAGGATCTGGAAGTTTCCCAGGTACTGACTGAGCAGCAGATTCCTGATGTTTATCCCCTGGCTGAGCTGGACAATGCCAGGAACGATTTTGTTGAGAAACTGCAACACCTGAAGGAAGGAGAAGATCCCACTCCATACGTTGAAAATTTTATCCCTGCCATTCTTCCGGCTCTAAAGGTTGGAATCAGACTCATTGGGCGTAAAAAAGTCGTGGATTTTCTGGCTAAATTTCTGGGCAAGCTCATACAGAAATTCGTCGGCCCGCAGCATACCCCTGCACTCTCACAGGCTATTGTAGATGCCGGTTTGCGCCTCATCCATCTGGAAGCAACATATGAAGACGAGTCGCGTGCTGCTTCTTCGGCTGTGGCTGCTACCATTGAGGAAACTGTGCGCCGTGTGGCTGAACTCCCGGACTATATTCTTAATGACCAGGAACTTCTCGAAGGCTTTGTGCTGGAAGCCTTTGAACAGGCTGCAGCTACAAATCTCCCACAGGTTCTTCCTGAGGAAATTTATCAAAAGCGCCCTGACCTTGGAGAAGCAAGGAAACTCCGCAGCACCTGGATCACAATGCCTTCTGGGAGAAGGAAACGGTATAAAAAGTTCAGCCGCAAAATTCCGACCAGGCTTTCACCACATAAAGTTTCGGCTATCAAGACCTTTGAGGGTATCTCTCTGGAGGAGTTCCTGGAAGAAAAACTTGGAGTTGCGCCCGGTGAAGAAGTCGAGGCAATTGTTCATCTTTATGAGAGCATTCCAGGCACACGCCTGACAGATATCTCCCGACTGGAAGAAAACAGTACTGGATTGAATACTCAGGATGCTTATGAGCAACTCCATCCACTAACAGCGGATGCAGCAGGACTTCTGCTAGGGGAACCAGAGTTGGGTAGGGATGTAGACCCCAGGTATCTCATTGACCCTTACTCTACCACAGTTGGGCAGCGGTTTTACTATCTTGAAATTCCCGGGAAGCGTCCTCTCATGACACCAGTGGCGCCAGGGCAGGCTAAAATGCGCCGTGCAACAAGCGTAAGGGTTATTCTCGACTTTCCCAGAAACGAAATAGAGGTTCGCCTCTTCCTGAGTGAGATCCGCGCTCAAGAAATTGCCGTGAAACTTCGACAGCATACACACATTGGCACAGTTACAGCCCGCTTGCAGAAACCTATTAAACGTGGGCTACGCCGCGCACTCTCAGGCTCGCCTGGGCGGCTGAAAATAATTCACGAAGCCGTAACACCGGATCAATGGTCAAGTGCCTTCCAGCGGTTGCCTTCTTTGGTTCCAATGATTCTCCTGGGCAAGCTGAATGAGTGGGTTCTTAAAGGGATTTCAGACCATCTGAAGCAACATTCAGAGGCGTTCATCCAGGCTGCCTCAGACACTGCTGATGGCGTGACGCTTGTAGTTACCGTTGAAAATCCGCCAGGGTTTCCACAGCTTCGTCAGGCTCTAAAAGGAGAAAGCCTCTCACTCCCCAGCCTGAAAATGTCAGATGGCACACCAACTGTGAAAATAAGAGTTACTCCGGGGTACTCGCATGAGTGATCCAAATACTGCGGTCAGGACTCAGCTCACCCGTCAGGTAGCTCACTGGACTGCCGCTGCAATGCGGCTTCAAGATCTGGACGATCTGGCATCGCCTTCTGCGTGGAATAGCCTCGAGCGCTATCTCGGTTTGTCAATTCGGCAGCATCTAACCATGGTAGTAGAGAAGTTAAAACGCGAAGCCATCTTGTTGCAAACTTCCCTTGACTCAGCCTTCTCTATAGCCGATCTATCGACCGTAAGGCGTCAATTACTGACCTTTCGCAGGCGGTACCTGCGCGTTGAGGCGACACTGGACTTTTATGCTGATGCAATTAGCACCCGCACAAGTACGAAAATGGCAGGTCTTCTGAGAGCCTGTGATACCCTTGCGCACCGGAGTATGGCTCAAATTCTTGATCAGCTTGGAAAGCCGACCCCGATAGCACTCACCTATATTGATAAAGGCTTGGGAGCCTCGATTCTGAAAGCCGGTCTGCGCCTCTGGGACGAGACTAGTTTAAACCCGGTTGCAGCCATCAAAATAACCCGACATAACCTGCACCGTCCGACTGCTCTGATTCATGAAGCTGGTCATCAAGTAGCACATATTGTAGGCTGGAGTGAAGAACTTTCTAAGGCTCTTACAGCGGGCCTTACAGATACACCAGCAGGAGTTGCAGAGGCATGGGGGAGCTGGGCGTCGGAAATTGCTGCGGATGCTTTCTCTTTTGTACACACCGGCTATGCAAGTGTGGCTTCTTTATACGACGTGGTGGACGGTGGAGAGTCAGTAGTTTTTCGGCACCCTCCAGGCGACCCACATCCCGTAGGCTACCTTCGAGTGCTACTTGGTGTGGAGATGTGCCGGCAGTTCTATGGAGCAGGTCCCTGGGATGATCTTGCCCTTGCCTGGACTCAACAATATCCTCTGCAGAGAGCATCAGGTACATCCGGGCAGTTACTCAGGGAATCTGTGCCTCTTCTCCCGAGTATTGTCAATATCACGCTGCGCAAGCCCATGCGGTCTTTCGGTGGACGTCCGCTTGTTGCCCTGATCAATCCCGAGCGTGTCAAACCGGAGACGCTTCTGGCACTGGAGCAACAGCTTGGTGCTGCGCTGTATACCTCAATGCACTGGATCTGGACTGAGGCACTGCGCCTCTTAGCTCTTACGGGCTTGCGGAAAGCGACATCGGTTGACCGTACAACTGAGACAATAAAGTTACAGGAACAATGGATGCTAAGACTTGGCGGCGCTTTGCAGGCCGCTTAACGGTTTATAATAAATTGAGGAGACCAAACTATGACAGAAAGTACTACAGAAATCGCCCAAAAAGAATTCAGCGTGATTCGGGATTTATTGCTTGTGCCATTAAAGCCGGATTTGAGGAATGAAGAACTTCCCAGCCACAGAAAGTGGAGAAGTGGATGTATTCCTGTAGGGCTTCCAGATTTAGTGCCTGTTAAGCCGCCTTCTGATAGAGAAGGCTTGGAGGGTTTCTGTAATCTGAGAGAGGGGGAGGAAGGAGAAAAGCTGCTGGTGGTTACTGTCGAGAACAGAGGCAATGCGACTGCACCTCAATCTACTACCAGAGTGACCTTTGTTGACTTAAGTAACTTCAATATCAGTGAGACCAGCGACAAAATTACATCGGAAATTCCAGCAGGCAAATCCATTGAACTCGAGTTTGATATGCAAAGATGCTCCAGTTCGAATTGCCTGTTTATTATAACTGTCAATGCTAAATTTGAGATCAATGAATCCGATTTGACAAACAACGTAGCCATTGGGCTGTGCAGATCCAGCCCGCTCTGATAGAGAAATAGAAAGAGATGGAGGATTAAAATATGTTTAGACGTTTTGCAGGCAAAATCCCTGAGGGAGCTTTAGCCCTCTTTAAATGTCACCCGCTGGAGTTGACAACGTTACTGGAAGTAGCCTGGAAGAGCAGAGTTCACGATGCTGCAAAGGTTTTAGGACATCCAGGACACAGGAGTGATATCCTTCCAGTACCCGATTTCTGGCTTAATCCGATGAGTAGGACAGCCAGCATCGAACCTCCCACCGGTTCGGAAGCCGTAATAGGACCCTTGCCGCCAGTAAATCCCTTAACAGGTACGACTCTGGGGAATGCTCTCAATTTCTCCCAGGATCCGACGCAGCGCCGTACAGTCCTGTGGGACCACCTAATCTATGCCTACATGGTTGAGAATACCAGGATTTATGAGATTTTCCGCCGTGTGCTTTACGAGTTCCTGTATGGGGAAAAGCTGGGAGTCCCATTGCCAGATGCACATCATTGGCTACGAAATACCGAAGAGTTATTCTACAGAGATCCTCCGTCATTCTTTATTACCAGCATTACCAGTGACATTCGGGGAGACCTGCGCGCTTATCGACGGAGTGCCTATCAGCGGATGTTTGGCATGGATCTGAACCACGGTACTGAAGACGGCAAACCATATCCCTATGTCAGAGCCGAAGCAGCAAATAATGAGTTTGTTCCCACATTCGAGGAGTTCCTTAGAGAGGTCTGGATCGGAATTGAAAACTTAAAAAACGGGATCGGGCCTAATCCTACTGACGATGCCAAAATCGCCGATCTTGCCGAGAAGCTGCACGACATGCTCACTACGCGTAGGATAAATGGTAATCTGTCACGTGAAGAATTTGTCTTTGTCTCGATGATGTCCTGGTTCCACCTGACCGTGGAGTTTGATTCTCCAATCGTTGTATCACTAAGGGCAGAAGCTTCAAGTCCTGAACAAAGGCTCTTCAAGATTGCACAACGGGTTGGATTACCGGCTCATGGCCTTTCCAAGAGCTACTTCGATATTGCTGATTTTATTTCAAGGGTTCTTATATTGATTGAGACTGGAGCTTACAATACTCCAGCAGCCGCGTCCGCTTTTTATAAAGAAGGGTTCCTTCAGGACGCCATGAAAACTATTATCCGGCACTGGTCTATAATCACCGGACGTGAAATGAAAGCCAGGAAAGTTACGACAACATAAGACCGACCAGCTCTGACAATCCGGAGGAACTTCGCCATGCCTTCAAAGGATAAGCAACGCGAGGATTCGCCCTTCCTCTCAGAGGGCGACCTTGAGACTCCCTTTCTTGACAGGGAGCTTTTTGTCAAGGAAGTTGAGCCAGAGTTAGAAGCACACCTTGAAACACTAATTAGCGAGAGCCCATTTACGCACGCGTTTGAAGAGAGTCAATGGAAAATCTTTGAGCCAGAAATTTATGAGGAAGATATTTATGAAGAAACAGAAGAGCCGGAGATAGAGAGCTTTTACGAGCGTGAGGCTGAACCTCAAGAGGAAGATTTTAGAGTGTGGGATGATACCTTAGAGCAACCCTACGCAAGAGAGTTAGAGGTCACCGAGGCAGATGAACTGGAAGATGAACTCTTTAGTGAAGAACGGGCTGGCGCAGACAATTATCCGGCGGACGAAAATGAAATCTACAGTGAGAATGAATTTTCGGATCTTGAATATGGCACTGATGAATTCTATTACCCGGATGAAGGTGCATATGCTGAAGTAGATAGGGAGAGTTTTCCCGAAGAGAAGTTGTTTATCCCGCAACGGATGTGGGTCGAACCAGAGGAAACCTGGATAGAACTGGAAGAAGAAGGAACATACCCTTTAGAAGAAACAGTATACGGGAAAGAAGAACCATTACTGGACGCAGAGTTCTTTATTCAATCTGAGGAAGAAGGTATAAATTGGCCGAGTTTCGAGTCTGAGCTGGGTCCTGCAATACCTGCTTACATCACAGAATTTGCCACAAATTTGGGGAAAGAATGGTCAAGGCTCAGGAACGGTTCGCCATCAGCAGGGGAAATAACTAAGTGGCTTCTGCAGGATTACCAGGACACTCTGGAGGGTGCCCGTCTCAGGTGGAAGGATAACTATAATAAGGGAAAGTACACGGTTGAAGCTATTGGCCGGGCCTGGATCATAAGTCGCCAGGAGAATATGAAATTTCAGATTTCTTCTTTGTCCGGTGGCACTAAACCTTTAATGAACTTTAAACCACCTGCAGTTTCGGTTACAATGGTTTCCAGTAAGCTGATCAGTGGCAGCAGCAAGGCACCAGTAGCACCTATTACAGTAAAATTTGTGGAAGAGTTACGCCAGCGCTATCATAAACCCTTGGGTGTATCCAATTACCGGGGACATGGCGGAGGAAGTTTCCTAAATAGGGGCTATTCTCTTGATTTATTTCTTAAAGGTTTAGATGAAAGAAAGTTTTACCCGTATAAAGAGGCTATTGAGTTCTTGAAGGCGGTTAAAGAGGCTGCCAGGGCAATTCAGGCAGAATGGCGGGTAATTTATAATGATTTTTCTGTGGCAAAAGCTATTAACCAGGAGACCGGTCGTGAGAATGTTATTTTTGTAGGCAAGGCAGTAAAGGGCAAAAACAACAGGGTTATTGGCCTGAATTGGCACGGACCGGACCCTCTAATCCTCCACTTCCATCTTGACCTTGCCCCCGGCGCAAGCATTTCGGAGGGAGACATTAGACCTTCTACAACACCCGTTACACCCGTGACGCCCACTCCTGCAATAACTGCTCCTGCAACGTCTGTTCCAAAGCCGTCACAAAGTGCAGCTAAACTAGCCGCTGAGCTGGTGCGATTCGCGCAGCGAATACTGAACACAGTCGAGGGAGAACGGCTTAGCCCGGATGGGAAGCTTGGACCTCTTACAAGGGGCGCACTCGAGCGCTTCCGCAGGAAATACAGCCTTGGCACTGGTGGCGTGCTCGATTCTAAGACAGAAATTGCCCTTATCCAAAGGGCATTTGAAGAACTTGCTCAGCAGTCGATATTCGCCCAGTTTGGCTTCTTAGATGCGCGCACGAAAGAGACCTTATCAAAGTTCAAGTCCGAACGTGGGCTTGGTTTCAATGCGACGATTGATGCGGCTACACGCGCGGCGTTAGCTGACGCAGTGACACGGCGCCTGACTCCGACGCCTCCTGCACCCAGCTATCCAAAGAACGCAGCCGCAGGTGGAATTAAGGTGAGCGATAAAGTGGTCTCCATGGTTGAGCGGTATCGCCCGCTTGTAGAGGCGGCGGCTGCGAAGTATGGTGTAGATTCGGCGCTTATCCGTGGAGTTATCGCAGCTGAATCAGGAGGCAACAAAGATCTCGTCGCAAAGAGTGGATATACCGGCCTGATGCAGTCAAACAAGGGTGAAATTTACAAACAGCCCGCGGTGTCCATTGACTCAGGCACAAAGAAAATCCGTGACTTTCGCATCATTATGGAGAATGTGCTGAAAGAACGTGGTCAGCGTTACGACCAGCTTCCGGAAGCTGAGCAGCTTCGTTTGCTCGCCCTGGCTTATAATGCAGGGCCGGTAACCGTAGCCAAGGCGCTGCAGTACGCCGCAGAGTACGGAAGTCCCGAGCGCTGGCTTGATGGCGAACACTACAAGCGGGCATTGTTGTTCACAGGGGCGTACAGCCTTAAACAGGCAGAAGCATCTTGCCTCAAAGGTATGGACCCATTGGAAAAGAAGTCACGTATGGAAGAAGCGGTACGTGTCTGGAATCAATGGCGTCTGGGCACAAAAAAGGTTAACTGGCGGAAACTGCAAGATCCACCACTCTGGTCGAGTGTCTCGGCAAGTCTACCGCCATTTATCGTGTGCGCCATTGAATTTAAACATCGCAATAGTCCAAAATATGCTGAAAAGATCATGGCGTATCGAGCCCGTTTTAAATCACTCTGAGTACTTTCTTATCTTCTTATATGATTCATGAGTGACTTGCAGATACAGGGAACGTCAGGTGATTTTCAATTCAGATTCATTTTCCCTTGAAAAATGAAAAAACGGAAAAGAAATTTATTCCATTTCTTTTATTGCAGGTAAAACATCTTTCCCATAGGCTTCAAGAAAAGCTATCTGGTCTGAGGCTGCCGAATGGAAATAAAGGTGTGTGAAACCCAGGTCAATATATTTTTTTGCAAATTTAATATGATCCACAGGATCTTCCGAGAAGCAAGTATGTTTTCGTATAATATCAGGACCCACAACTTGCCCATTCTGAGCAGACATTTCTGGAGTGTAGATTTTATTCAAGAAAAGGGCAGGTATAAACGCTCCAGCCCAGTACTTCATGACGTTCTTAATAGAAGCTTCAGGATCAGTTCCATAGCCAACAAAAAGCTCCACTGCCTTTGGCAGGTTTTCCGGGCTCTTACCCGAGTCTTTAGCCCCTTTTTCAAACTCGGAAAGAATTTGCTCATACACCTGCGTATCCGGTTTTCCTCCTACGGTTAAAAGGCCATCCCCATAGTAGCCTGCAACATAAGCGCTTTCGGGTACAAGAGAAGAGACATAGATCGGAATGTCGTTTTTAGGCAGCGTATATAATTTGGCTTCCTTTGTCCGGTAGTAACACCCGTCAAAACTGATTTTCTCCCCTGTCCATAAGTCACGAATAAGTCCGATTGCCTCAATCATTCGTATCTGGCGTTCCTCATATTCCGGCCATTCGAGGGTTACGGGATACTCGTTTAAAGCTTCCCCTGTTCCAACTGCAAGATAGGTACGCCCTCCGGCAAGCGAGGACACAGTTGCTGCAGCCTGAGCAATAATAGCAGGGTTATAACGCAGAATAGGGCAGGTCAGGCCTGTTCCCAGTTCTATACTCTTAGTACGCGCAGCTGCCGCACCAAGCCAGCTCCAGATAAAGCAGGACTGTCCATCCTCACTCCAGGGATGGAAATGGTCACTGGCAGCAATGCTTTCAAAGCCTGCCTTCTCAGCAGTTATAACCTGCTCAAGCATTTCCGATGGAGGAAACTGTTCAGGTGCAATTTTATATCCTAGTTTAAGCAATCTAACCCCCCCACTGATTTGTTCGTAATTCAAAAATTATAGATTATATTAGATAACCGTATTCAGACTCAAAAAATCCTTATTTCAGCCTTGATTCGTCCTGCTTAATAGACTCTGCTTTCCTTGAGACTGAGCTATTGAAAAAAGCAGAAGAAGGAGAAAATAAGAGAAGAAAATAACGAGAAAGGTAAAAAAAGAGACAAGAGAAAATAGAAAAATAAAGAGATAAAAAAGGAAAAAAGGAAAAATAGGGAGAAGAGAAACATAAAGGGGAAAAAAGAGAAAAGTAAGAAAAAAGAGTCCAAAAGTGAAGGTTCAGTTCAGAGCTTAATCCACAAGTGTGAAGTACATTCTTCTATTGCTTTTCCCTTTGTTCTGGAGTTTTGTGATCTTTATACCCTTTATTTCCTCAGTGTTTTTTACATGGGTTCCGCCGCAGGCTTCGATTGTTACTCCTTCAATTTCGACCATACGGACTTCTTTTATCTCATCAGAGAAGCCTTTCGCCAGCGTGGTTAACCGTGAGAGTTTTTCTTCGGCTTCTTCACGGCTTACAATATAGAAATTAACAGGATTTTTCCGGGCTATAAGGTCGTTGGCAATTTTCTCGTAATCAGCAAATTTATCCCTGTCAAAAGTCTCAAGGCTGAAGTCCACCCTGCTCTGATCAAGCCCAAGCTGGTTTCCTGTTATCTGGGCTCCCGCCTCTTTCTCAATTACGTTCGCAATTACATGAGTTGCCGTATGCATGCGCATATGCCTGTAACGGCGATCCCAGTCTATGAATCCTTTTACTCTGTCCCCCACTTTTAATCCACTTAAGACATTCTCACCAGCTATCTCATGACTGATATCTCCATTGAACTTCCCCACATGCAGGACGTTAAATTCAGCGCCATCAGATTCGCGGATTAACTTTCCTGTATCATTGGGCTGTCCCCCGCTTTCAGGGTAAAAAGCGGTACGATCAAGGACTACAAATTTATCATCCGTTACCTTTTCGACAGTTGCTTCGAACTCTTTCAGGTAACAATCAAGGAAGTAAAGCGCCTCTGTCATTGTCAAACCTCTTTTTTAAGCTCATCAAAGATAGATAAAAACTGTCAGAATACATAAAATAACCGAAATCGCTGTGCTGCAAGCGTTGCGCCGCTTGACCACGCCGTCACGCCAGTTTTTGATCAAACTTTTTTCTAAAAAGTTTGTGGTCAAGCAGTTTTTTCAAAAGGCTTGTCAGAAGTTTATTTTTACATTGCTGTCGATTGAACTGACGTCAGCAAGAAGGTTTTCTTTTTTCTGTTCGAGTTCTTCCTTTAAAGCAGCAAGTTTCTTTTCGGAGTCTTCAATGTCATCTTCAAGCAGATGAGCCCTGCTCAGAAGTTCGGCTTCCTTACGCTCGAGTTCGACCAGTTTTCCGGTATCAAAACCTTCGATTTCAGCTTTTTTTGTCTCAAATTCCTTCAGGGCTTCAAGATACTCTTTTTTTCGTTCGGGGAAACCTGTGATTGCAGCTTTGACCTGTGACAGAGCTTTTTCCTTTTTCTGGGTCTGCATATCTAGGGCATTGTCCTCAAATACTTTTTGAAGCTCAGGGAAAAAAGAAGGATCAACTTTTACGGGATCTTCAAGACAAATATCAAGCTGCCTCTTTACCTCCGGCTTTAGGGTATATCTGCCGCTTTCATGAAGTTTTTTAATTCTTGAGAGATGACCAGAAAGCGGAAGGATAAGAGAATTCAAGCCTGCCTCGGCTTTCCTGAGTTTTTCCCCGGCTGCGGAAAATTCTGCTTCCAGGTTCTGTAATTTCTGCCAGACAGCTCCTTTTTTGAAATCCTTGAGAGCCTGGCTAGCTTCGGAAGCTTCTGCTCTCAAAATCTGAATTCTTCGGTTTCTGGATTCGAGTTCCTGCTCTCCGGCTGCTATAGAAGCCGAAAGCTCATTTATTTCTTTAATAACCGAGTTAGCTGCCTCAATAGCATCCATTTCTTTTTTATTTACCAGAATTACCTCTTTGAGCGCGTTAAAAACCCTACCCACGCTTGCAAGGCTTTCACTAACTCCTTTTGATTCCTCAGGAAAAACAACACGGGTATACCTGAAGCTTCGGTTCATATTCTCCAGGCAAGTATTAAGATTCTGTGTAGCTGCTCCATAGAAGCTTTCCAGAGCTTTGAAATCCCTGTTTTCCTGCACCCTGACTTTATCTATCAACATTGTGACCTGCTTTGTCACATTTTCCCTGTTGCTTTTGGCTCGCTTTACAGCCCTTATATCAAAATCTCCCTCGACCCTGGCTTCTGCAAGCCTTGAGTTACTTTCCTTGAGCGCCAGAAGTGAAGCATCAAGTTCTCTCAAAAGGCCGGATACATCCTTTTCTACTCGGGAAGATATCTTTTGAGACCTGGAATCTAGCCATGCGGGCAGGTCTTCAAAATTGATTTCCTTGAGACCAGCCTCCTCACTGGAATTTTCTTTTTTTCCGAAAAGCTTCTTAATCCATTTCAACCTTAACCTTCCCTGAATTTGACAAAATTAATTAAATCATGAAATTTACATAGATTTTTCTCTAATTCTGTATATTTTTGAAACTTGTTCTATGAAGGATTTATTCCGTAAAAGACTTTCCGGATTAAAGGCAGAATAGAAAAAATGCTATATTTCTACAGATACTTATAAAAAAAATAAATGCATTTTATATTGACTTCAAAATTGACCAGTATAATCTTGAACTTTACTTTATAAGTATACTCTTTAAAGTTCCACTCTTTATAACATAATTCGGCAACATCATTAAAATCGTTTCTATTACTGCAGAAACTCCTTTGAGTTTTTCCGCCATCAAACGCCAGAATCCTTACCCCTGACAACCAGCTCATAACAATCCCCAATAAGCTGGTCTGGGGAAATTCCATTGTTAATATGACACGTATGCCCACAAGAAGAATTTCTGTGGATGTAGGGATAAGTTACTCCTCAGACCTTGAAAAAGCCATTTAGATAGCATTCAATCATGAGAACACATCCTCTTGTCCTTCAGGATCCCGAGCCTGCAGTAGTGACTACCGAACTTGCGAATTCCTCGATAAACTTGCAGCTCAGGGCCTGGGCAAAAACTGAAAATATGGGAACGGTAAAGAACAGCCTAACTGCAGGCATACTTGACGCTTATACAAAGGAAGGAATTGAAATTCCACTCCCTCAGATGGATATAAGCATAAGAGAAATTAAACCGAAAGAAGAAATTAAACCAAGAGAAAATGGAAAATGGACAGTATAAAAGGATAAAATAGCACAGGGTAAAGGGTGTGCGATTAGGAAGAGTATATTAACAAAAGCAACTATCTTTTGAATAACCTGCCTGACCGTCTGATCTTCGCATTAACACGTTACATGGAACATTGCAGTTATTCTGCCCTCGAGTTCGTTCCAGCGTTCAATTGCCCAGGGAGTCGGAAAAAGTTCCACGCCGCAATTCTTCTTCCTGAAAAAATCTTCAGCTTCTTCCGAAAGTTTCACAAAACCCGTCTGTCCGGTTCCTATAATAAGTTTTTCAGTTCCTTCTTCATAGATGTACTTTGCTTCCTCAAGCGAGATTTTGTGAGAGGTCCCATACAATTCCTTTGATAGTTGTTTTTCCCTTTTTTCAACCTGACCATTTATGCGAATAAGTATGTCGTATTCATAGGTTTTTCCATCTACAGTAATCGAACCAAAACTGGTGGAATCAATCTTCGGTTTCATGATTTACCTCTTAAATAAAAATGAGAATGAGATTTCATATTATACAATTGTTTACACACTTCATATACGTATGGTTTGCACAAACTTATGCTAAGTGTTAAGCACATACTATGTGCTTAGATCACATATACTCAGATTATTACATGGTTATGTTATCGCACACTTAGACTCTCCCTAACTACTTAAAATAACAAAGAGATTCGGCAGATCGTAATGGACTTCACATAATTGAAGAAACCGTAGACTACCGAAGAGTAATTAGGGATATACAAAATGAAGTTGTAGAAATAAATTGAAGCTACAGCTATTTTATTACGATTTGCCAAAAATGCTCTTAAGAGTTGCATTCACCAGGCCGACTGCGCTGCAGGTTGCAGGTGTGCCCGCAAGTGGGTTAAGCATAGCGAAATCGTGTATGGTTCCCATGTATCGAACGGCTGTAACATTGACACCTGCCTGGATCAGCTTATGGGCATAGGCTTCACCCTCGTCGCGAAGGACATCATTCTCATCAGTAATAATAAGGGCTGGAGGCTGTCCTTTGAGCTGCTCAATCGAAGCTTGCAGCGGGGATGCAGTTGGCTGCTTGCGTGCTTCCTTATCGGGCAGATAATTGTCCCAGAACCACTTCATTGCTTCACGGGTAAGCCAGACTCCTGTTGCAAACTGCTGATACGAAGGAGTATCGAAATTCGCATCCGTAACAGGATAGAACATTACCTGATAGGCAATTTTCGGTCCGCCCCTCTCCTTTGCCAGCAGGAGGACAGCAGCCGCCATATTTGCCCCTACGCTGTCGCCAGCAACAATTAACTTTGAAGTATCCAAGTTATGATCTTTCCCGTTTTCTGCAATGTATTTTGTCGCTGCATACGCCTCTTCTATCGGTACTGGATATTGTGCTTCCGGAGATGGCGTGAAATTGACAAATATAACTGCAACATTGGCTCCGACAGCAATTTCCCGGATTAAACGGTCATGTGTATTTTTGTCCCCAAGCACCCAGCCGCCCCCGTGGAAGTACATCACAGCAGGCAGGATCTCTTTGTTTCCTTCTGGCCTGACTATTCTGATTGAAACCTGTCCTTTAGGACCGACCGGAATGTCAAGGTCTTCAATATCTGCAGGTAATTTTGCTACCTCAGCCGCCTGCAAATCTGAAAGGACTTTACGGGCGTCTTGCGGAGAAAGCTCATAGATCGGTGTTCCGCCCTGCTTGTTTACATTTTCTACAAATGCTCTGGTTGCTGGTTCAAGTGAGTTTATGATCTCATCGATCTGATTCATACTGAATTCCCCCTCTGGCTTGCTTTAACCCTAACGAATCTCTGGCGTTAGCAGAGAACGTGAAAGCAATAGCAAAAGTTACCCATTAACATGTGAGTGATATTATATATTTGAGCCAATATTTATGAACCTGATGGAGAAAAGAGCCCAGAAACCAGATCTTATTAATGTCACTTATCCTGATAGAAAAATGCTGCAAGCAAGCCTACAAGCCTTTTTTCAAAAGGCTTGAGCGAAACCGTTGCGCCGGTTTATCACGCCATCATGCCGGTTTTTGATCAAACTTTTTTCTAAAAAGTTTGCGGTCAAGCCTTTTCGTAAAAGGGTTTCAGCGCAACGGTTTCGGGTCAATGGTTTTGAGTCAATGGTTTTGGGTCAACGGTTTAGGATCAGCGGTTGCAGTTTATTTTCAGGTTTGAGCCTGAAAATAAACCTTAATGAAACTTTTATTAAAAATAAAAAATTAGGTTTTTCAGAGGCCTGAGCTTGAAGCCTCGTTCCTGCTGGATGCTAAAATTCTCGATTTTTCCTTTCTTGCACATTCCATTGCGTCTTCTGCAGCTTCCCTTATGGTATATCCTGCCTTGTGAAGGATAGTATCACCGAGCTGGGGGTCTTTATCCATGCTGGCAGTACAGGGATATGAGTGATGGGCTCCTGAGATGGTTTCTTTATAGTCTGAAACATCAGTCCAGCTGAGCTTCTTTGCCACAAACCAGGTGGAACCACAGGGGGCGTCCCTGAGAACGCCTGCACCTATGAACATCTTTCCATCAGGACTCATCTCGATCCTGAGCACAGGTCTTCCGAAGCCGAGGTCAACAAATGCATCTATAACAGGTTTTCCGGTTTTTTCAAGTGCACAGAAAGGCCTTGGTCCCTCAAACTCAACTCCCATAGCTTCAAGCTCTTTTCTAAGCTGCTCAAGGACACCTGCAGGAGTTTTCTTTGAATCTTCAGCAGGTGCAATTACGGCTTTTGCCTTCGTTTTCTTCACGACGTCCGGAAGAGCTATAAGGAGATCGGGATGGATGCCAATAGCAAGTATAAGATCACATTCCGGAAGCTTTTGAGGCATGTACTGATCGGGCTCTTCTATAAATGTGGGCAGGTCTTCAGGAAATTCATGAATGCCTACGATCAGGTTTGCATATGATTTCCTGGCCTGTCTGCAGTGGTTGCAGAGTTCACCGCAGGACACGCAGAAATTTCCCGGGTTGATCAGGTTCTGGATAACTTTTCTCCCTAGTTCGCCTGAGTATAGTACAAGGATCTTCATAGCTTACTCCAATTTTTAAAGGTTATAAGGGTTATTTTTTAGTTCTCAAATCCTCTTTGTAAAATGAAATTCCGGATTACTTCACCCCCAAAATGTAAAAAGAAAAGGGAACATAGACCAGTGAGGAAATTTTTGAGGCATTGCCTGAGAAACTGCTAATACCCAGTTCTGGCAGCACCCTCCTTTAATTTCTATCTTGTTTTTGGTTCTTATACATTATAATTATTTGTTTCTATGTATAAATAATGAGAGTTTCGAGATAGAAATCAGTATCCATAATTAAATCTCATATATAAACTAAGGAAGAGAATCAGGATAAATACCAGGGAAAGGACAGTAAGAAAAGAAAAAAACAACAAAAGATAGAAGAGGAAACCAGGAAAAACCAGGATAAAAGAGAGAACCATGATAAAAGAGAAAGATTATCAAGGAAGGATTTTGTTATCCTATCTTCCTTTGTTTACTCTCCCAGTTTCAAAGCCCCGTGCGGGCACATCTTGATACAGACACCGCACTGGATACATTTCTTTTCATCTACCTGGATACTCCAGGAACTGTCAAAGGAATAGACATTCATGGGGCAGACCGAAATACAGGCTCCGCATTCGATACATTCTTCCTCATCCCTGTGAATAGGCCGGTCCAGAATGGAAACTATCGCCCCTCTCGATTCCAGAGCTTTTTTGATTTTATCAAATCTGGAATCGTTTACGTCCGCAATCAATTCACCATAAGTTGAGTCGATGTTTGCAACCATTATATTAATCAGGATTCCGGTTTCGACTATGGATTCGGAAATAATAGGGTTGTGGATTCTTTCGGTAGGGATAGTGATCTTTATTTTCATGCTCAGTACCTCCTTGCAAGGAGTTTGCTTATATTGTCGCTCGTTATTATTCCGAGAACCCGCCTCTGAGTGTCGATTACCGGCATCGCCGATACTCCGTAACGGTCAAGCCGCCTGGCTGCAAGGTCTACAGGCTCATTCGGAGCGCATGTCAGTACTTTTTTCGTCATAACGCTTTCCACCGAGTCAAAACAGTTCTCTGCAACAGCTTTGGAAATGTCCCAGGCAGTAAGGATTCCGACCAGTTCGCCGGAGTCGGAAATCACAGCCAGGTGGTTAAAGGAATTCTCCCAGATCTTCTTAGCTGCGTCCTGTATAGTTTGGTCTCTTTTAATGGTCACAATAAAACTGGACATCACGTCTTTTACAAGAGGTACGGCTTGAGTCTGCTTCATAGGTTTGGCAAACCCTTCAACTTGCAGTCTTTCTACAGGCATGCTGACAAAAAATTTCCCGTGCTTAACCCATTCTTTTAGCTCATTTGCGATTTTTCTTGCATTCTTGAAACTGGAAAGGGAAGAAGTCGGCACGTCTTTTCCGTTAATTTGCACCGAACCTGACTTGAGTTCGGCATAATTTACCTCTTTGATAACAGGCTTCTCCCGGCTTCCTACAGCATAATCCTGAACAGCGGTCACTATATCCTCATCACGGATTGCAGTTGCAGCAGCGAGCTTTTCGTTAAGAATAGGTATAGGAATTCCTATTCCCACATAGAGGGTGGTTCCATATCCGGTAAAGGAAGCAGCCCTTAAGTAGTCAGAATTCATCTCCTTCAGGTTGCCTTTGAGCATAAGAGTCCCAAACCCTGAAGAAGGAGAATGTTGAGTTCCGTTCCCTATAACATACCCCTGGGCTCCTCCTATGAAAATCCTCGTTCCCGTGCCTATAGTCTCATAGTCAGGATCATTTGAGAGAGGCGAAAGTACACCTGCTCCGGAATAGGTTACATTTCCGAAATTGGGCAGAAGCTCACCCATATAAGTATTCAGAATTCTTTTGGAACTATTAGTTGCCGCTGCATATTTCTGGTATGCGTTCCTCGGGTTCAGAAGAATTGCCTCGTTAAGGTCATCAAGGGTAATTGTAGTATCAAGCACTTTCCTGGGATAGCAGTCCGTCCCATAAGAAGTTGCATGAACACTGATCTCTTTGCCCCTGAGGAGATCCTCAATAACGTGAGCTCCTCCATACTGGATTCCCCGTGTATCCGAAATCTGGGCAGCTCCAAGGTAAGCATCTACGGCTGCTACTCCGCTGTATGCTTCTACATTGTTAAACCAGAGTTTCTGGATTTTAATAGGAGGCTCGGAATGCCCGAGGTTAAGCATTAAACCGGATGAACACATAGCTCCGAATGTGCCTGTAGTAACTACATCCACTTCTTTTGCAGCCCTTTCAGCGCCAAGCTCCTCAACAATTGTGACCATCTCCTCGGCTGTCACTACATTGACGCTTCCATCTTCAATTTTTCTATTAATCTCATGAATTGATTTTTTAATCATTAGGGTCTCCTCTATTTGTAAATTTATCTTGAAGATAATATTTATTAGAATTATATATTACGTGTGATAATGCCAGAGGTAACAGCCCTGCCAGAGAAAGCGAAAAGCTGTGTCTGAGTACGGTTTATTTTTAGATTAACAGACTTATACCCTGAGTTTGATAAACAATAATCATATTTACGAGTCATATATATTACTTACGATAATTGGGAATCACTTATCTCTTAATCCGGTTGTAAATAGATCGTAACAGTTTACACCGTATACAGTTTGTATAATCCGGATTCTTCCTTGACTGCAGGCAGGGTTATTTTCAGTAAATTTCTTATGCTTATAGGGTATACCCGAGGCCAGGTGATTCGTTGACACGCATACTTGCTACCGGGACTTTTGATATTCTCCATCCCGGACATATTTATTTTTTGACCCAGGCACGAGAGCTGGGAGATGAGCTTTTCGTAATTGTTGCTAGAGACTCGAATGTGACTCACAAGCCAAAACCAATTGTACCCGAGGAGCAGCGCCTTGAAATGGTAAATGCACTCGGGATGGTTGATAAGGCGCTTCTTGGCAGCGAAAAGGATATGTTTGAACCCCTGAAGGAGATAAGGCCGGATATCATTGCTCTTGGTTATGACCAGCGCTTTGACAGCGAACTTCTAGAAAAAGAACTTACTAAAAGAGGGCTACCCGCAAATGTGGTCAGGATTCCGCTTTCAAAGGAATGCCCACTTTGCAGTACAGGTGCAATCATAAAAGAAGTGCTTAAACGGTACGGGTAAATCTACCCCTACCGTTGCCTGATTCAACCAAAATCTGCTATTCTTTATTCATACCTCTTTTCAGAAAGATAAGTTACTATGTTCAATTTATGTAAATACCGCTTCAAGTCTCTCGAGGGCTTCCCTGATTCGGTCAATTGATGTTGCATAGGAGATCCTGATGAAATCTTCACCAGATGCGCCAAAAGCAATCCCAGGGGTAACTGCCACCTGAGCTTCCTTCAAAAGCCTCTCTGCAACTTCTGTCCCGTTTCCGTACTCGCTGACATTAGCAAAAGCATAGAAAGCTCCATCGGGTTTTTTGCACTCAAGGCCCATTTTGTTCAGGCCATCGACAAGGACATCCCGGCGTACCTTGAAACGGTCAACCATTGCTTTAACACTGTCCTGAGGGCCCTGTAAAGCCTCAAGCCCACCGTACTGAACAAATGTGGTTGCACTGCTTACTGAATGAGACTGAATCTTAAGTAGAAGTTTTAGAATCTCAGGAGGAGCAGTCAAGTAACCGAGTCTCCAGCCTGTCATGGCATATGCCTTTGAAAAGCCGTTTACAGTGATGGTTCTCTCCTGCATCCCGTCAAAGCTGCCAATGCTGATATGTTCTCTGCCATAGATAATTTTCTCATAAATCTCATCTGAGACTACAATGAGATCGTGGTCAATTGCAAGGTCGGCAATGCACTGCAAAGTCTTTTTTCCGAAGACCCCACCTGTTGGGTTTCCCGGGCTATTTACAACGATTAGTTTGGTTTTATCAGTTATGTATTCTTCAAAATTGTCGGGAATGAAACCTTTTTCAGGGACTGTTGGGACCCAGACTGTTTCTGCCCCTGCAAAACGTATGCATGCATCATAAGTTACCCATGCCGGGTCAAACAGAAGAGCCTGGTCTCCATCATCAAGGACACCCATCATTACCTCAAAAATTCCCTGTTTTGCGCCGGGAGTGACAAGCACGCCTGCCTCGGTTACATCGAGGTTATTTTCCGTCCTCAATTTTTCGGCAATGGCTGCCCTTAGCTCCGGGATACCTGCAGACGGGGCATAATGGGTTTTTCCCTCATACATGGCCTTTGCCGCAGCATCGCAGATATTTTTCGGGGTATTGAAATCAGGTTCACCAAGGCTGAAATTGATGACGTCTATACCCTCTTTAATCATTCTGGTTGCAATGTTGGAGATCCTTATCGTTGCGGATTCTTCTACACGCTTGAGCCTTGCGGATGTCATAGGGATGGTCCTGGTATGTTACATTTTGCTAGCTTATTCAAGATATTATAGAAATTCACAGCCGCCGCACCAGCTTTACTGCAGCTTCAACTGCCCGTTTTGCATAATCCACACGTTCATGAGCTGCCATGCGGGTCATGCCTGGGCCGGGAATTCCGAGAGTTACAGGCTTATTAAACTCAAGAGAAAGATCCATGATCTTCCTTGCAGCATGCTGCATAACAACCTGGTCATGATCAGTCTCGCCTTCAATTACGGATCCTATGGTAACCACGGCATCGATGTCGTTCCTCTGGCAAAGCTTCTTGATTGCAAGGGGCATGTCAAAGACCCCAGGAACAAGAATTGTCTCTTTAACTGTTGCCCCCAGGAACTCCGCATGTTCTCTCCCTAGCAGTTCCATCTGATAAGTCAGATCCCTGTTAAATTCAGCTACAACAAATCCTAGGCTGATAGTCATCTAATAAGGTCTCCAGTCTTTGTTTTTACTTAAATTGCTTCACATTCTTAACGGACCTGCATCTTCAAAGCCTTGCCTCTGACCAGTACCAGCCTCTTGAATAAGCTTGTCAGGCTTGAAGAGCAGTTTTATTACATTTAAGGCGTGCTCGCGGGTCCTTCTATCCATAAGGAAAGCAAGTTCCTTCTCATCCTTTCCCTCGTTTTCATGGACAAAAACCTCAATAATGTGGGTATTGGTCATGAGCTGGGCCATAATAAGACCCTGAGAAGCTTCATGAGCACATATTTTATCCTGTTCTTTAGCTCCGGGCATGCCAAGAGCCATAACGATATCGCACCCTTCTTCTTCGATAAGTTTCTTGGCTGCAACCGGAAGGTCCTTTATCCCGGGCACGGTTACTCTTTTAATTTTCACAGATACATTTTTCTGTATCTCATCAATTGCCGCACGCCCCATATTATAGCGCGCGAATGTTGTGTCTGCAATTCCTATTGTGAGCATGTGAATCCGATCGGAATTTCAAATTTAAAATCTTTTTTCCGGTTTTTCCTGAAGAGGTCTGGTAGATCTATGATTTTATTCAGTAGATATATAACTTAATCCTGTTCAGGCTCGGTCAATAACCCTGATCGCAGCTTCTGTACCTGCTCCCAGGCTGTCAATATAACCACGCTTATTTAATACAATTTCCAGCTGCTGGATGGTTGAGAGCACATCTCTTGCTGTAACATTTCCCATGCATCCTATTCTGAAAATCTTGCTCTTAAGACGCTCCTGCCCGCCTGCAATAATTACGCCCTGTTTCTTCATATCATTCTTTATGTCTTCACTATCAATGCCTGCGGGAGCTTTCATTGCAGAGACCGTATTGGAGTAATGGCTGTACTCGTTAAGCTGCGGGAACATCTCAATATTCAGCTCGGCAATTGCTGCTCTTACGGCTTCGGAGAGGATTCTGTGTCTCTTAATCCTAGCATCCATTCCTTCCTCTTTTACGATATGCAGAGCTTCCTGAAGTGCATAAAACAGAGGGATCGCAGGCGTATAAGGTGTCTCCGGTCTGGGTTTGTCCCCGCTCTTTTTATATGCCAGGAGGTCGTTATAATAAGGTCTTTTTGTTATTCCTTTCATAGCCTCAAGAGCCTTTTCGCTTACAGAAACGATTGAAAGTCCAGGAGGGGCTGCAAGGCATTTCTGTGAACCTACAACTGCAATGTCAACTCCCCATTCATCAACTCTGACATTGTCACCTCCAATGGAGGTCACGCCGTCCATAATAAAGAGGGCGTCATGCTTTCTGGCAAGTTTGCCAATTTCTGCAGCCGGGTTGAGAATGCCTGTAGACGTCTCGTTGTGGACGAGTGTGATAGCTTTTGCTCCTTCTTCGAGTTTTTCCTTGATAACCTCAAGGTCAATCGGAAGACCCCATTCGAATACAGCAGGAACGACATCCGCATAGAGAGCTGCAATATCTTTAAAGCGTTCTCCGAACTTTCCGTTTTCTATAGCAATAACCTTATCCCCATTACCAACTAAAGACCCTACAGCAGCTTCCATTCCTGCCGTTCCCGAGCCACTGAGCAAAAAGATATCGTTATCCGTCTGAAAAACGTTAGAAAGGATTTCCCTGCAATCAGTATATATTTCGGCAAATTCCGCACTCCGGTGGTTGATCATCGGCTTTGACATCGCTCTAAGGACTCTGGGTGCAACAGGTACGGGACCAGGCATCATGAGAAGAATGTCTTCCAGATCCATATTTATTATACTCCACTTTTCAAGATTTAATCGATTTGTTTTTTACTTATTTAAAAGCACTTGTATTAATTCTGAAATTTAAAAATATTACATGTCTGAGTTAATTAAGAATTATGACAGTACGACAAAGTATATCCAAAAGGTACTTTAATGTCTCAATCCCTTAGATTCTTCGACAGGATTTAACAAATTAATTTTTTTATTGGGATTAAGCGTTAAATTCCATTTGGAGTTCAGGTTTAATTAGATCCTAGTATATAATTGATGTGCTTTCATGAATGTTCCGGAAATTGCCTTATCAGGAAAGTGAATTCCGGCTACTGACCCTGCAGGAGTTTCATCACATCGTGTTTTGTTACGAGGCCGATGACTGTTCCTTTTTCTACTACCAGCACGGCAGGATTTCCTTCTAGGATATGCGAGACGACTGAAATCGAAATACCAGGAGATACTGTTGGGAAGGACTCCCCCATTATCTCGGAAACTTTCAACTGAGAAATTGATTTTTTCTTACTTTCGGCCATCAATTTTACTATCATATCTTCTGAAACACTTCCAACCGGGATGCCCCCATCAAGCACAGGAACCTGTGAAAAACCATGAGTATGCATAAGATTCACCACTTCTTCCACGGAATCATCTGGAGAGACATGAATAACAGGGGAATGCATCAGATCTCTTATAATAATCTGTTGTTCCTTTTCGACTTCATCAAAAGCATCAAGGATTTTCCTGACGGTTGAAAGCCTGGGGTCCACATCTCCCGATTCGATGCGAGCTATAAGGGGTTGGCTTACTCCTGCCCTTTTAGCCAGGTCGCTCTGGGTAAGCCCGAGTTCATTTCTTCTTTTTTTAAGATCTTCGGGTGTTGGAAGCTGCATATATATTACTGATAGTAATTATGATATTTAATATCATTGGTTAACATAATTTTTGAAGTTTAAATATAAATGAAGGTTTAATCCTGATAAATCGTTTTCGGAAAGACACTACAAAATATGCGGGTAAAAAGAGGAGAATTTAAAAATAGGTCGACCTTAACGGTCAGTTAATACATTGAAGTACCTAAAAAATTAGTATTGTCGTAAAAAAGTAAGCTCTCAAATAAATATAGAAGTAAGTCAGTAAACATTCAGTGAGAAATAAGTTAAAAAATATACAGATAGAAACAGGTTAATAGGCAAGCAGAAAAAATAAGAGGAAGATAAAAATGTACTCTTACCGTTCTTACTCAAATGTAAGAAGGGTTCTCTATCTCCTTGGATTTCTTTTTCCTGAGTTCACCTTTTATAGCTTCGTAATATTTCATAGTATCAGGAGTAACTGAAGGACCAGTCTCTGCAATTGCTTTAAGGAAGTGCCTCTGCCTGACATTTTTCGCATGAAGATCCTCACGCAAAGCAAGCCTTCCTGCCTTCTTGCACACAGCCGCAATATCTGCACCTGTATACTGATCGGTCATGGAAACGAGTTTCTCGATATCAACATCCTCTGCGAGCGACATTTTTCCGGTATGGACTTTGAATATTTCCCTGCGAGCCCCCTCATCAGGAATTGGAACGAGAATGAGCTCATCAAAGCGCCCTGGACGGATAAGGGCAGGGTCGATGACATCAGGGCGATTGGTCGCGCCAATTACCACTACAGCCCTGAGTTCTTCAAGTCCGTCCATTTCTGAGAGTAACTGATTAAGGATTCTCGCCGTAACCTGGGGCTCCCCTGTAGAAGTCCCTCGAATGGGTGCAAGCGAATCAAGTTCATCCAGAAAAATAATTGAGGGGGCAACCTGCCTTGCCCGTGTAAAAACTTCCGCAATCCTTTTTTCAGATTCCCCATACCATTTGGAAAGGAGATCGCTTCCTTTGGCTGTGATAAAATTAGCATCCGATTCATGAGCTATTGCTTTTGCGAGTAGAGTCTTTCCCGTACCTGGAGGCCCATATAGAAGGACACCTTTAGGAGCTTCAACTCCTATGTCCCTGTAAGATTCCGGATTCTTAAGTGGCCATTCCACTACCTCTTTCAGTAGCCTTTTTACTTCTTCCAGGCCTCCTACGTCATCCCAGCTCACTGTGGGTACTTCAATTAGGATTTCCCTTAT
Source organism: Methanosarcina flavescens (assembly GCF_001304615.2). Taxonomy (NCBI): domain Archaea; kingdom Methanobacteriati; phylum Methanobacteriota; class Methanomicrobia; order Methanosarcinales; family Methanosarcinaceae; genus Methanosarcina; species Methanosarcina flavescens. The sequence goes on from NZ_CP032683.1 coordinate 550,174, forward strand.
TGCCGATGGCTGGACGTCCTTAAGAGCATTTTCAAAATCTTCCCTTATTACCTGCAGAGAATCCAGGATTTCAGCCGGGATTTCAGGTTCATTGAGATTAATTTTCGGCAGAACCCGCCTCAAAGAACTCATGGCTGCTTCTCTGCACAGGGCTGCAATGTCAGCCCCAACAAATCCATACGTTATTTGAGCAAAATCCATGAGGTTTACATCATCTGCAAGAGGCATTCCCCGTGTATGGATCTGGAAAATTTCCAGTCTTCCATCAGTATCCGGGACTCTCAGTTCAATTTCCCGGTCAAACCTCCCTGGACGGCGAAGTGCTACATCCAAAGCTTCAGGACGGTTAGTTGACCCTATGACAATTACATTCTTGCGAGCTTTAAGCCCATCCATCAGGGATAGAAGTTGAGCAACTACTCTTCTCTCGACTTCTCCGGTTACCTCGGCTCTCTTAGGGGCAATGGAATCGATCTCATCAAGAAAAATAATCGCAGGAGCATTCCTTTCTGCATCCTCGAAAATCTCCCTTATAGCCCTTTCGGATTCACCGTAGTATTTCGACATAATCTCCGGACCGTTAATAGAAATGAAGTAGGCATCTGACTCATTGGCTACTGCTTTTGCAAGCATTGTTTTGCCTGTGCCTGGCGGGCCGTGGAGCAATACTCCTTTTGGGGCATCGATCCCGAGCCTATCAAAAAGTTCAGGATGTTTCAAAGGCAGCTCTATCATTTCCCTGACTTTCCCAATGGCTTCTTTGACCCCACCCAAATCTTCATACATAACAGAAGGAATATTTTGCTCAGGGGTTACTTCAGTCGCTTCAGGCAAAAGCTCTACCTGCGTTAAGTCTGTAATCTTTACTATCCCTGACGGAGAAGTAGAAACTACCTGCAGTTTTATATCTCCGAGCCCGAAAGATGGCCCGAAGCCCTGGCCGAAGAAGTCCTGGAAAAAATCCTCGAACATCACTCCTTTACCCAGGGTCTCCCTCTCCCTCGACTTCCTTAAGCTTGTGGTTGAAATAAAATCCCCCTTTGAAACCGTACGATTCATGAATATAGCTTTAAGAGTTTCGCTGGGAGCATAGATTTGCATACCTTTGGCTACAGGTGCTAGAGTTACATTTTTTGCTTCTTTCCAGTCGGCTTTGCGAATCTCCACATATTCTCCTATACTGGTTTTTGCATTGGTGCGGATAAGCCCATCCATACGTATGATATCAAGACCAGAATCACTAGGATACGGACGACCTATCAGTGCAGAAGTAGATTTCCCCCCTTTGATTTCCACAACATCGAAGGGCTTGAGACCCAATTTTTCCCGGAAGCTTTCATCTATCCGGACAATGCCCTTTCCAACATCTCGTTGATCGGCTTCCGCAACTTTCAATTTTACTGTTGTTTTATCCATATCAGTCAAATTAGTACCCCCCTCTCCGTCAATAAAAATGTCAGGAAATTCTTATAAAGATGAAGCCAGCAGTTTTCAGGCTGGCTAACTTAATCCGTTTGCCTTCGGTGCCTCCTTAGCAAGACTTTTAAGTTCACAGGGGTAGGATTTCCGTGAGAAATTTTGGAAAGCATATCAGATTGTGCCGCATAGTCTACATCCTGTACACAATCTTCAGTTCCAGAAACAGCATTATCCACAGCCTTCCCATAAAAAGGATACTGCCAGATTTTGAGGTCTCCCTTGATATAAGTGCTATCCTGCCTCTCAGTTACCACCTTCACGATAGCGGGAACCTCAGACCATGTGAAAGTCGCTATAAAATCAATATCACAGGGTATAATCCTGCCAGGGCAACATTTGTCTCCTTCTCTTTTGTCTGAAGAGACCCCGAAAGCTACATCATAATCTCTAATCCTTATCTTTTGACTTCCGACATAAGGCTCTTTAAAAACGGCCGTTAACCAGTCAAGAGGTGTTTTAGCACTCGGCCCCCAGGGCGATTTCAGTAATGTAAAGCCCAAAAAAAGTGCTTTCATCGCCATAGTATATGTTTCTAAACTGCTTTTATTTATACCGGGGCGCATTATAATTCAGAAATAATATTTCTGAATTACCCTTAGGACACTTTTTCTTATTGCCGCACGGCAGAGAGTTACAAAGTGGAAACTAACAAAATGGTGAAGTGGAGAAAAGTCAATTAGAGTACAATGAAAATGGAAAATTGAAAAAAGAAAAAGATGGGAAAATTTAACAAAAAATTAAAATAGATTGAGAGTTGCTCAGAGCTTAAGTTCCTTAGCCATTTCCTGAAAGACTTTTCCTTTGTCAGTAGTGATGAAAAGTCCATTTTCGCGTCTGATGAGCTCTTTTTCTTTCAACATTTCAAGGTATTTCTGGGCGATATTAAAGTTAAGATTGACTTCATATACAATATGAGTTTTCTTCGCCCCATTCATAGCTACTCTTAAAATGTCTACTGCGATATCAGTTCTGCTCCTTCTCTTAATACTAACTCCTCCCCCACGGTAGATCTCAAAATAATCTTTGCAAGAAAGTACGCTTTAAAAATATTAAAGCGTATCTTTTTGTAGGTAACAAAGATTCTAAATCTTAATCGTTTCCCTTTCTATATAACAATATCAGTGTCATATATAATGTCAAGTTATGAAGAAAAAAGATTTTAACTGATTGGATCTCATTTGCAGCCAGAAGAAAAGGGAAATTGCCAGAGAGAAAAACAGAAACAGCTATTGTTTAATCATTTTAGAATAAAATATAAAGTTAACGAAGAATATATACTAAAAATATAAAAGGGAAAAACAAAAAAGGTGTTCAAAACTAAATTTACGATAAAACTATAAAAAAGCATAAAAAAGTATTGCAATTAAACTAGAAGTGATGTAAAGGACAAATAACATGGGCCCGCTGAGATTCGAACTCAGGATCCCCGCCGTGTAAAGGCGATGTCATGACCGACTAGACCACGAGCCCATTTTGCATACATTTGCAGAATTGCCCTAAATGCAAGACCAAAATGTCACTAGTTATATATATCTTTTTTGTTAGAAGAGAGCTTCAGAGCTTATCTGAGAAACAATTACCGCAAAAAATTAGACATCTAATCTTTTGATAAAATTCTTGTTGCGCTAAGTGAGACTGTTGTCTCACTGAATGAAAAGCTCTTACTACAATAAGTGAGACTCTTACTGCATCAAGCTCCCTTCACACACCATAAAAAAAATATTTATTCCTTAGGATAAAACATTTGCCACTCTAACCAATACTCCTGTTATATAAGAAATCATATACATCAACCTCAGTACCTGCTTCTTTTATACATAGGAAAGATGAAAAGCTGGAATTAAGCATACCTGCCTTCAAGAACTCAGACAATTCAAAATACAGACAGGCCGGAAGATTGTTATGGACGGATAAAACCGTAAGGCAAAAGTATTTATAGCAGATTAGCGTGTTGTAATTTGTGAGCGGGTCTCTCTTTTAGATAACCCCAACCCCAACACCCCCAATTCATACTTCCCAACCCGCTCATTCTATTCTAAACGGAATCGAAACATATATTTAGATTTTAATTTCAGGTTTTAATTCTGCCTTTTTGTAGGAAGAAGCGCAAAACCCCTGAGTCTTTAGCTTAGGGGATATAAACGTCAACTTCCAAACGGTTAACAGTTAATAATTATTTATATTATTAGATCCCTTCAAACGTTTGTAATATTAGATTTTGCTGTCACCACAAACTCATAGTTCTTAAGAATGTTGCCGAATATCAAAGCGAAAATCAAACGAGGTAACGTTTGAATATCTGGAAGTTGGATAACATGGCGGGAATCGCCCTGAAGGGATCGGGATTAAGCCGTGGAAAGGCGGTAGCTATAAGCATCTAGTATATCACGCTCATATTCTGTTTCACCTGCGGTAAGTGGGATAGAGCCTGCGCGACTTGTCTCCAATGGAAGGAAAGATGACTCAGGAGGCCACTCAGTATTTATCTGAGTGATAGTTCACATAGTTTAATCCCAAGAAGTAAACTCTGATTTAAAGAGATGAGTCAGGACATATAAACTAGAAATTATAAAAAACGAAAGATAAAATGAAAAACTATTTATATTATGAATAGCTATTCATGTCGAGTGAGCGGGTCTCTTTTCCATAGTATAACCCCAAACCCATATCCCCCAACTATTCCCCCAACTATTCCCCAAACTCTTCAACCCGCTCACAACTTTTCTTTGTCTATTTTTACAATATTCCAGAGAGTCAAAAACTTTTTGTAAACTGTATTATCACACCTTCTTCTAATCAATTCCATATAGATAAATAAAGCTCTTTATGACACTGACAACCAGGAAGAAGAAACCAGTTTAGCAATTTCACCATGGACAAAGGGCAAAAAAATCAAAAGGAAACTGGCAAATTGAACAAGCGGTGGCAAATGAAACAAGCGGTAAGAGAGATAGAACGAGAGGCTTTAGAGATTAGAAGTAGAATTACTACAGATCAGAAGTAGGATTAGAAGTCGAAAAGCGTTTTTTGCGTTTTCGACCCGGTTTTTTTAGGAGCTTCGCTGGCCTCTGCCTCAGGATTTCCAGGTTTGTCAGGAGCGTTTTTGATAACGGGCTTACAGTTCACAGGTTCCTTCGGCTTTGAAAGTTCAGTAGAGTTAACGCTTTCTATACGTTCAGGAACAGGGAAGGTTTCACTCTCAAAGGACTCAGGCAGGGAGGAAACACTCCGAAGATTATCAGGCTTAGGGTTGCCTGACTTAAGACTGTTAGGTATAAACCCGATTCCACCAACCTCTTCCTGAGACTTCTCCAGGTTTAGGGAATCTGAAGTAAAACTGTCAGGTAAAAGTGTGCCTGAGGTAAAACTATAAGGAATAATGGCACCAGAATTTTTATTTCTCGAATTTGTTATTTCCTGGGAGGTTTCCGGCGAAATAGCGAAGCCAAAATTAAGGGTTTTTTGCCCTCCCTGGGAAGTTTTTGAATCGGATTCATCAGATTCTTCAGAAGATTTCCTGGTTTTCTCATCAGCGGTATTAAATGCACAGTCAGAAGGCATCTCTTTATTCTCGATAGAAGGAGAAGGATTCCAAAACTCCGCATCATTAGATTGCCCTTTTCCTTCAAGAAGGAGTTCCTGCGCCCTGTCGTAAATTTTCTGTATCTTTTTGCTGGCTTTTGTGCTCCCCGAGAGATATATTAATTCTTCAAGTTCAAGTCCCAGTCTTGCAGTAATTTCAATCGCAGATTCTTCCCCCTTTAACATGCGAGAGTAAAGCTCAAACAGGTTGTTTCTGGAATAACGCATGGACTCGAAGCTGTGTTCTCCAATTTTAGAAGCTATATTATCCCTTAGATCTCGTCTCGATCGTATCTGCCCCATCCTTCTCCACAGAGAAGGAGACTGATACTTGATAAATCCGGGATAGGGTTTTGTCTTTGAGATTGCAGCTCCGCAGACCATCAGCATGCTTGCATATCTCCACATGCCGTAGTTCTGGCGTTTTTTCACGCGCCCAAGGTAGAGATCAGCCCTGGAAAGATAACCGAAGCCAGCTCTTATATCTCCCAGATCCCCGTCATTAGAAGCATACTGGGCAGGCAGGTTTTCATCAATCCAGTGTATAAGGTCTTCAGGGCTCTCATCAAGCCCGCGAGCAGCTTCCAGGGCTTTTTTACAGTCTGTGCTCTTAAAAATTCTCTGCATTACCTTGAAGATGTTTTCCTTGACATCCCTGCTTGAAGTGCTGATATCCTCGACTTCCAGCACTTCCCTCCCACTTGCTGCAGCCTGAAGGTCATTGATTGCGCTTCTGAGGTCGCCTCCTGCGTTTTCAGCAATTTGCTGGATTGCATCCGGACTGCATAAAATTCCTTCGCTTTCACATACCTTCTTCAAAGCAGGAACCATAGAACGGCTCTGTACTGATCCAAACTTTATTTCCTGACAGAGGTTCCGGATAGTAGGAGTCAGTCCATAAACATCGTTTACAATCAGCATTATAGGTTGCAACGTACTCTTTATAATCCCTGCAATAGCCCGCATTCCACCCCTGTCTGCAGTCCCGTGAAGATTGTCCGCTTCATCCAGAATTATCAGGCGTTTTCCTCCAAAGAGGGTATTCATTGAAGCTGCCGATCCCGCAACTTTCTCGATAACCCCTGCAGTTCTCTGGTCGCTTGCATTGAGCTCAATTACTTCCCAACCCATATCGTGGGCAAGAGCATGGGCAGTAGAGGTTTTCCCTACCCCTGCAGGTCCCTGAAGGATTACTGCTCTTTTCTCGGGAATGCCTGGAAGCCACTTCTCAGCCCAGGTTCGCAAATCCTTCACCGCCTTCTTATTCCCCACGATCTCCTTCAGGGTCTGGGGGCGGTATTTTTCAGCCCATTCAATCACCAGTGTCATCTTAAACCATACCAATGAAAAAAAAACTCATTCTTAATTCTATACATTTAATCTTTTCACCACATAAAAAGGTTTTACTCCTGCCATCTTCCAATACCGATTTTAAACGACAACACTAAAACTACACTTCCATATGTATTAAAGCCTTTTTGTTCTGATAAAATAGATACTTCCAATTCCCAAATAGTCCGCTTAAGTGAACTAAATGAGCGAAGCGGACAGCACACCGTATAATTTTAGATCACAGTTCAGACTATCCTCCCGAGACGGGACTCACTATCTATAAATTATCCCGCTTGAGCGAATGAAGTGAGCGAAACGAACCGTGCTGTTGCACTTGCAGTGCAACTCCCAGAAAATCTTCGATCTTCTGTAATCCCGAAGCGGAACTCGGGAGGGACAAAATTAATTAATGATCGAGTTTTACTTCTCTGAACTACTTAAGATCTTACATAACACAGTTCGGATGTATATGGAAAATAATAATATGGGTGCTCTCCTTGAGGCTATCGAAATGAGAGCCAGGGTGAACAGAGCCAGGGTGGCTATGGGAATAAGAAACCCGAATCCCAAATTGCTCGAGAGTGCCTGGAAAGCCCAGGAACTGGGATATGCACAGGTCGTCCTGGTGGGAATCAAGAAAGAAATCGATGAGATTGGCACAAAACTTGAGGTAGTGGACACGGATAACCCCGAAAAAACTCTCGCAGAACTTATGATCTCAAGAAAGGTCGATGCAGTTATTAGAGGTACTGCAATGGCTTCAGGAGCCCTTGCGCATCTCAAAAAAGCTCTAGAAAAGAAAAGAATTTGCCGGCTTGCCCTACTCCTCACGGTTGATGGGACACCTTTCTTTCTCGCCCCTGTAGGAATCGATGAAGGGAACACCATTGGAGATAAGCTTAGAATTATAACTCTAGGTGCTGAACATATAAGGAGATTTGGGATAGAGCCTGCTGTCGGCGTGCTTTCCGGAGGCAGGATCGGAGATGTAGGAAGGAACAAACGTGTAGATAGGACCCTTGCGGATGGAGAATTCGTAACAAGGCGAGCTCTAGAACTCGGTATCAATGCCAAGCACCATACAATTCTTATTGAGGATGCCATAAAAGAATCGAACTTTATCATTGCTCCTGATGGAATCTCTGGAAACCTTATCTTCAGGACAATTGCTTTCCTGGGTGGAGGTGATGGTCTTGGAGCTCCGGTACTGATGGACAACTTCGTTTTTGTCGATACGTCAAGGGTAGGTGGACATTTTACGAAAGCCATAATGCTTGCAAGTGCACTGTCTCACCTGAATAAGGAAAGACAAAAGGTGATTCATTGAAAACCATTGCAGAGGCATGGCCGATAGTAAAAGGCGACTACACGGTAGGGAATCCGAAGTCCAGGATTGCTGTCGTAACTCTTGCGAGCCAGATAAATCCCTCACCTGAGGCAGCTATCTGGGGAAGTTCAAAAACCGAAAATCTGGGAGTCGAAAAAATAATCGTAAATATCATTTCAAATTCCAATATAAGGTATATCCTTGTCTGCGGGACGGAATCAAGAGGGCATCTGGCAGGTCAATCTCTGCTCGCAATTCACGCAAACGGGATTGACGAAAAGGGTAGAATTATTGGCTCTGAGGGAGCGATCCCTTTCATAGAAAACATATCCAGAGAAGCAGTAAAACGCTTCCAGCAGCAGGTAGTGCTCCTTGACAGGATAGGATTGACTGACCCTGATGAAATAATGAGAATTGTGAGAAAATATAAGTACCGGGGGGAGGCTTATCAAGATGAGCCAGTAGTAACCGTCTCCCAGAAGAAAAGACAAACCACTTTCTCAGTCCTTCTTTCAGGCGATATAATAATTTCTGAAGAACTGGTTATGGATGCAGCTTCAGGAATTATCTGTGAGGCAAAAGATTTCTAATCACCAGACAAGAGATCTATTCCGAGCATATGTCACGGTGTTCTGAAAAAAGATACTGACCTGTAGATTTGGAGAGTGTAAAAATGTTTAAGTTCCAGAAAGAACAGGAAATCGTTAATATTGCAGGAGTAAAAATAGGCGGACAGCCTGGAGAGCTTCCGACCGTACTTGCAGGAACTATCTTTTATGATAAGCATGAAATTGTAGAAGATATTGCAAGAGGGCTGTTTGATCGGGCTGCTGCCGAAGAATTGATAAATCTACAGGAAGCAAGTGCGGAAGAGACAGGAAACCCGCACATCATTCATATTTTCGGAACTACCCCTGAAAGCATTACCCGTTATATTGATTTTGTAGCTGAGATTTCAGATGCTCCCTTTCTTATCGACTCCCCCGAAGGAACTGTGCGTTCCCATGCAGCAGAATATGTCAGCGAGATAGGGCTTGCAGATAAAGCAATCTACAACTCTATAAATCTGAGCATAAATGCTCCGGAGATTGAAGCTCTTGCTCTGTCCGATATTGACAGCTCGATTATCCTTGGCTTTAATGCAATGGACTCATCCTTGCAGGGCAGGATGGAGCTGCTGGAAAATGGGGCAGGTCTTCTCGAAGAAGGATTACTTTCAATTGCAGAAAGGTGCGGAATAGTTAACAAGCTTATAGATCCGAGCATTACCCCTATGGGAAACGGGGCGGGCGTAGCCCTCAGGATGACGATTACCTCAAAAGCAAAATGGGGGCACCCAACAGGTTCGGGAATACATAATGCACCCTCAGCCTGGAACTGGCTAAACGAGAAGAGAGAAAAAGACCCTGTCCTCTACAAAATCTGCGATGTCGGTTCAACCTGCCTGCAACAGGCAGCTGCTGGAGATTTCATCCTCTATGGACCCATCGAGTATGCTCCGTATGTATTTCCCATGGCTGCCATGAGCGATATAATGATCTCCGAAGCTGTAGCTGACCTCGATATTGAGCCTGCTGCCAGGCATCCTGTAAATTTACTGGTCTAATTCTGCTCAAAGAAGGCTAATATATTTGCTGCTTTCTGCATACTTCCTTTCGTGTGGTTAAATGGGATAAAATGAATAGGATCAAAGGAGGTACTGAAAACACGGATAAAGGAAACAGTGACATGGTCTTGAGTATTTTCCGAGTTTTCGATGACTCCTGGGGCTTGAGTTAGTTATAATGATGTTTATTTTTCGTGGTTACAGGACTTGAAGTAAGTAGTATGTGTAGTTTTTATTGCATTCAAAACCTATTTAACTGGGTGTTCCTTGTGGTTGTGACGCTTTGCTTCTTTGCTTCATCTTTTCGGCAATGTCGACACCGAGTCTTTTGCATTCCTGCACATCCTTATCTGTAGGTTTGTGCAGGATCCTGAGCACGGGATCTATAACAGTCATCCCCATCTCTCGCATCTTTTCGGCTATCAGTATAGGTGCCTCTCCACTCCACCCGTAAGACCCAAAAGCAGCTCCCAACTTCCCTTTCGGATTTGTGGAAGCAAGAGTTTCGTCCATGAATTTTTCCATGGGTTGCAGCATTCTATAGTAAAAGGTTGAGGAGCCAACAGCGATTGCATCAGCTTCATTGAGATCTTCAGTTTTTACATCATAAAAGCTAACTGCTTTTGCATCCACGTGTTTTGATTCAATCCCGCTGGCTATTGCTTCGGCCATAATTTTCGTATTCCCAGAGGTACTGAGATAAACTACTATTGCTTTCAATCTTATCCCCCATCCTGCGTAAAATCCTTTATTAACTCCAGTAATGGACAAAAAGTGAGCAAAGACAGGCTTGCATATTTTTCCCAGTCCGGTAAAGTAAGGCAAGTCCCAGGATTTTCTCACTTTCAACCCTGTATTAATTATAAAAATTATTTTAAATAAGGGTTTCGTCCAGAGCCAGGCTGACCTCTGGTACGAAAAGATATTACCCAAGATCTGCCACTATACGGATAGGGGCTATATAATTTACTACCTGGAGGGCAATACTTTCAAGGAAATTGCGTACATGCTGGGGAATTCGGTCTATTGTATGAGAAGCAAAGTTAAGGCTGCCTATAATCTCTCCCCGGTGCTTCATGGGGATCACGGCTACAGCAGTGATTTTTTCCTTCCTGATAATGTCTGTCATTTCATCTGAAAAAAAGTCCATCCTGTAGACAGGTTTTTCAGTCCAGATTTGCCGCGCTTCAGGAGAATCTGCACTGTACGTTGAAACACTTTTCACGAATTCGGAAGAAAGTCCTCTGTGTGCAACCAGATTAATCTGGTCCAGAAGCTCGTCTTTCAAATATATACCTGCGGCATCTATCTCTTCTATAGTCAGACAAGCATCAAGGATCTTGTTGAGCATGGTTTGAAGATTCCAGGTAGAACTGAGGGACACACCCAGTTCCCTCTGGATATCAAGCATTTTCTCAGCTTCTTTTCTCTCAGTCACATCTATAATTATTCCCTGAAGATGGGTAGCCTCGCCTTTACTGTCTCGTTGGATAAATGTTCGCTCTTCAACCCAGCGTACTCTGCTATCTTTCGTAAAAATTCTGTACTCCATCTCGAAGGAATCATATCCTTCTCTTACTGAGCGTGCCAGACTTTCGGCGACTGCCTGGATATCATCTCTGTGGATTATGTTCCCGTAAAGTATATTTCCAGAAAGGAAGTCTTCTACCGAGTACCCTAACTGCGTTATATTCTCAGACACAAAAACTACAGGCCAGTTTTCTACATATTTCCATAAAAAAGCTATTGTCGGGCTTTTATTAATTATGGTTCTCAGCGTTTTCTGCATCTCGAGCGACTTCCTGAGGGCATTCTCAATTCTCTTTCTATGGGTTATATCCAGTACTATTCCCTGAAAGCAGGCTACCCTTCCATCCTTTTCTCTCTGGATAAAGGTTTTCTCGGTTACCCACAGCATGTCTCCAGCTTTTGTGAAAATCCTGTATTCCGAACTGAAGCTTACCTCTCCTTTCTGGATGCTCCTTTCCAGTTCCTCTTCTACTCTTCTCAGGTCATCTGGATGTATGATTCGCCCGTATTGAATCTTCTGTGAGAGGAAATCGTCAACCGTATACCCAAACTGTATCACATTATCCGAGACGAAAATCGAAGGCCAGAACTTTTCATTTTTCCAGAGAAAGATAACTGCAGGGCTGTTGTTAATTGCTGTCGTCAGCACCTGTTGCATTTTAAGAGTTTTTTCCAGTTCTTCTTCGCTTTTCTTCCGTTTGGTGATATCGAGCACCACTCCCTGGAAGTGCGTTGCTTCTCCGTCTGCATTTCTCTGGATAAATGTTCTTTCATTTATCCACCGCACATCTCCTGCTTTCGTAACAATCCTGTACTCCATGCCGAACGCAGAAACTCCGCTTTTTACTCTTTTCTCAAATTCCTGTTCAACCCTCTTAAGATCTGCTGAATATATTATGTCTTTATGCCTCACCCTGCCAGAAGTGAAGTCTTCTGTCGTGTATCCGAACTTTGTCACGTTTTCGGAGACAAACTCTACAGGCCATTTGTTTTCGTTCTTCCAGAGAAAGAGCACTACATGGCTGTTGTTAATCATCATTCTCAGAGTTTCTTCTTTTTCCAGAGTAGCCTGGAGAGCCTCACCTCTCAAGTTATTTCCATTGCTAGCAGTCTGGAAATTTGCATTTAAAGCTTCTTTACCCTTCGAACTCTCATCCACTTTTTAACCACCTGTACAGCGCTCTGTAGTATCCACTTTTCTCCTGTTTTCTTTCTTTTAATCTATATTTCATTTATATAATTACGTTTCCATTAAACTTCGTTTTCTTGGTTACCTTATCCTATTTTCAGATTTATATCAATGTAAAATGCTCATAACTCTAGACAAGTCAGTTTATAATTCTTAAAAATTCGGGCTCTGTAGAAATCCTCTAAATTCTGTTTTTACCCAAAAATTATAAAAATAAAATTGTAAAAATGCTCCTTAATTTTTTTGTCCACACAAAAAACAAAGGAGCAATTGCTATTGTCATCAAATAAGTATATTAAATTTATTGATCTCAGTCTTAAAACGGTTCAGTCTTCCAGACTGAACCTTTACTCCTGCAAATATTCCAAACGTGTTTATACTCAACATCAGCTTCTTGTTCTTGTTTTATTGAAGGAGTATATAAGTACAGACTACCGTGACTTTGTAGAACTTGTTGACCTCATGAACAATATAAAGGAAAAACTTGACCTTGATAAGGTTCCTCATTACACTACTCTTCAAAAGTTTGTGTCCAGAATTCCCTCTTCATTGTTTAACCTAATTTTGTCAAAAACTCTAAAACTATTTTACTCACATGGAGAAAAAGTTCTCATTACGGCAATTGATGCAACAGGATTTACGAGTTCTTATGCAAGTCATTATTATTCTAAGAGAACAGGGAAGCTCCGAAGGAGCTTCCTTAAAACTTCAATATCAGTAGACACTATTAAAAAAGTAATATTAGGATGGAAAATTAGCCAAAAAACAGATCATGATGTCAAGCATGCAAAGACTCTGATAAGACAATCAAACAAGTCAAGAAAGTCTCAATGTTATGTGATGGATAAAGGATATGATTCCGAAGAAATTCATACTCTAATAAGAGAAGAGATAAAAGCAGATTCAATAGTACCTTTGAGAGAAAGAAAAAGAAAGAGAATAAACGGAAAATATAGAAAACAATTAAACAAAGACTTTGATAAGATCAAATACAATAGAAGGAATATAGTAGAGACAATAATATCTGTTGTAAAAAGAAAATTTGGAGAAACATTAAGAGCAAGAAAGGTTAGAAATCAAGTAAAAGAAGTAAAAGTTAAACTAATAGTCTATAATATAAACAAAAAAGTAATACAATTATTATGGATTAAATTAAGGATTTCTACAGAGCCAAAATTCGGTTTCATATATCAGACTCTATTTCCATAATTAAATTTTATATATCCTGGAAAGTAGTAAGAATCCTTACTCCTGTATGAGTCTGCTGTTCAGAAATCCATTAAAACATGTTAAGAAAGGCTCTAATTATACAGAATTCAAATTAAAGATTATGTAAAAACTATGTGCGCATTTACTAGATTAAAAATAGAATAAACTGTGAACGGGTATAGTCCTGCCGGATTGCTTTTAAATTGTGTTCGTTTTTAGGGTGTGATCTTGTAAATGTGGTCAAGAGCAGGCCCGTTCACCATGCTACTGGCTCAAAGCTAAGATTGAATATATAAATATTTGGATATTATTATAATATGTTACCCTTTTGTGCAAAATGCTGAAATTTTTCGCAGTTCTGACAAGACTTTTTATCCTCTACTGGCTTATATATTATTCGAAAACAGTTATTCCTGCCAGATCTTTTACTTATGTTTTTCAGGCAGGCTTTCTATTCTGGTCGCACTATACCAGTCATATTGATTATCTTTCATCCAGCCTTCCAGCTCTTTTTCTTCAAACGTTCCGGTATCTTCATCTTCTTTTTTGCAATTTTTCCCCAACCTGTTTATACTATGAGGTTTTTTTCCTACCTATACATTATACTTAACTCTCATCATTAAACTGTAAGGAGATTTGCAATGAGAAGTGCTATTATCAAAGAAGGACCGGAACGTGCTCCCAACCGTTCACTTCTGAAAGCTACAGGAGTAACAGATTCCGAGATGAGGAAGCCGTTTATCGCAGTTGTAAATTCCTGGAACGATATAATTCCTGGTCATATCCATCTAAATAAACTTGCAGAAGCCGTGAAAGCCGGAATCAGGAACGCTGGAGGGGTTCCTTTTGAATTCCATACTATAGGGGTATGTGACGGAATCGCAATGGGGCATGAGGGCATGAAATATTCCCTTCCCAGCAGAGAGGTTATTGAAGATACAATAGAGCTTATGGTTAAAGCCCACCAGTTCGACGGTATTGTCCTTATCCCTTCCTGCGATAAAATTGTGCCAGGCCATCTTATGGCAGCAGGCAGACTTGATATTCCTGCAATTGTTGTAACCGGAGGGCCTATGCTTCCGGGTTATGTCGACGACAAATATACAGACCTTATCTCGGTTTTCGAAGGTGTGGGAGCGTATAGGGCAGGTAAACTCTCAGAGGCTGACCTAAAAAGGCTTGAAAATCTTTCCTGTGCAGGAGCCGGGTCCTGTGCAGGGATGTTTACCGCAAATACTATGGCCTGCATGACCGAAGCCCTGGGGTTGAGCCTTCCGGGCTGTGCAACGGCCCATGCAGTAGACGCAAAAAAGGTACGTATTTCCAAGGAATCGGGCGAGCGCATAGTTGAGATGGTCCATGAGAACCTGACTCCAAGAAAGATTGTCAACTTCAAATCACTTGAAAACGCTATAATGGTTGATATGGCGATTGGGGGAAGCACAAATACAACTCTGCACCTTCCCGCCATTGCCCACGAATTCGGGCTGACTCTTCCTCTTGAGAAATTTGATGAACTGAGCAGGACAACTCCCCATCTAATCTCACTGCGTCCAGGCGGACCAAATTTTATGCTGCATTTTGACAGAGCAGGCGGAGTTCAGGCAGTCATGCAGAGACTTTCCTCCAAACTCTATCTGGATCAGCTTACAGTGAATGGCAAAACTATCGAGGAAAATCTGAGTGAATTTGAGATTGTTAACCCGAAGCTCAATAAAGAAATAATTGCAACTCTTGAAGCGCCCATTCATGCCGAGGGAGGAATCGCAGTCCTTAAAGGTAGCCTCGCCCCTGACGGCTCGGTTGTTAAACAGGCAGCCGTTGATCCGAAAATGTGCGTTCATACAGGCCCTGCGCGGGTTTATGACCGTGAAGAAGATGCTATGGAGAGCATCCTTGCAGGAGAGGTAAAACCCGGAGATATTGTCGTCATCCGCTATGAAGGCCCAAAAGGTGGTCCTGGTATGCGGGAAATGCTTGCAGCTACCGCCGCAATCGGAGGCATGGGTTTGCTGGAGTCAGTAGCTCTGGTTACTGATGGACGCTTCTCCGGAGGCACTCGCGGGCCATGTATAGGGCACGTCTCTCCAGAAGCCAGTGAAGGAGGACCAATAGCCCTGGTAAAAACCGGGGATATGATAGAAATCAATATTCCTGAGAGAATCCTGAACCTGAAAGTTTCAGAAGAAGAGCTTAAGCAACGGAAGGCTACTTTTGTACCACTGAAAAAGGAAGTTACAGGTTACCTTGCCAGGTACCAGCGTTCCGTCCACTCTGCAAACACAGGTGGAATAGTCGACTGAGCTCTCCATATATATTAAAATTTTTGCGTTCGGAGGCTTGCCCTTCATTTTTTTAACTTTTCTCCATGTCTGAATTATAACTAGCCCTCATGAATGCAAGAAGCGTTGCATCGCGACCGTTGTGTTGCAATCCTTTTACGAAAAGGCTTGTGATCAAACCTTTTCTTAAAAAGTTTATGATTATCACCAACCGTTGAGCCGCTTGACCACGCCGTCACGCCGGTTTTTGATCAAACTTTTTTTCAAAAAGTTTGCGCTCAAGCAGTTTTTTTCAAAAGGCTTGTGAGAGAGGATTGTTGATCCCAGGTTACTGGTTGCCAGTTTATTCATTTGGTATTTGACTAATCCGGGTAGAATTTCTGAGTAGTTCGTCAAAAAGCTCGTCTCCAAACTTAAGAGCAGAAGGATCATAACTTATCAGACTTTCCCTATCGAAATGTTTCTGATTTTTCGGGAAAAGGGAAATCATGACAAATCTATCGGTTACAGTAAGATTCGCGATCCTGAGTTCTCCAGAGTAAAGGAAAAATTTTGTGTTTTCAAGGGAAAGCATACTTCGGAAATCTTCAAGGTAATCCACAGAATAACGTTGAAAAACGGGTTCTGACATAAGAAAAGAGAATTCAACCCCATCTTTTGCAAGTTCCTGACATATAGAAATAAGTGAAGGATCAAAGTAAGCTATGCATTCAAGAATACGAGTGGATTTTGAAATGTTTTCAACGATTTCTGGATCAAGCTCGAACATCCTGTCCAGATCGGGTTGAATCAGTTTAGACTTTTTGAGTTCTCCAAGCCGCTTTCTAAAAGCAGGAGGAATTCCCTGAAGATCCCTTTCAGCCCAGTAGTCAAAATTATCCTCAAAGACGTCAACTATATTTACGAGTGGCTGCATTTTTTCAACAAGGACCTTTCCTATAAGCGAGAGTCTATAGCTTTTTTCTTCCTGAACAACCAGGGATTTTTCTTTTAATTTTTTTATCTGAGGCAGAATAGCAGTGGATGTTACATCAAGGGCTCCCTTAATTTCATCCATATTTTTTGGCCCATCTTTCAGAAAGAGTAATAACTGCTTTCGTCTGTTGGAAAGAAAAATCAGCTCTAGAAGTTCTAATTGCAACCCTTCAGTCTCCTCTCGAGTTTTATGTGGCTAAAAAGATTAAAGCCATCAAAGATATATAAGTTACTACTGTTTCGGCTCTGTAGAAATCCTCTGAAATAACCAATCTTAACAAATTAAAACTGAATTGCCTGATTCAATTTTGCTGAGAACTTTAAGTCTATTAATGACGATTAAGTAGGTTTTCTACAGAGCCACTGTTTCCTACTTTTTTATTTGAATAGATTAAAGATTCTTTTCTTCCATGTTAAGCTTCGATATAGAAAATGAGGCTGTAAACAAGCAGTAAGTAAAAACTACTTATCAGATAAAAGAGACAGGATGGAGAGATTTAAAATTAAAAAACGTATAGAGTCACCCTGCTGTGGAAAGCTCACGCTACCACCCCGGGTCAGGGAGCCTTTTTCAGGCTCCTTAAGTTAAATGTTAAAGCTGGAACCTGGATAATAGAGATATTCTCAGAATTGATACTATTGATTTTACCTGCACTTAAGAATCCAGCGGAAATTTCGGCATGAGAGTCATTCTCAGGCAGAAGCTTCCTTGGTCAGGATATAAGCAACCATTTCAGGGTTAAGTTTGCTTTCCCTTGCGACCTTTTCTTCAATTCTCTCAGCAGGTGTACCCTCCGATTTCAGTTCTCTGATTTTCTCAATCACTGAGGAAGGAATACTGTAATACTCGTTAATATCCTTCCTGTGACCCCAGACATCGCCTTCAATAAGCTGAATCCTCTGCATCTCAAGAAACATCTCTATGGACTTTGAAACCGTACGCCTGTAAGATTTGGGTAATTGAATTACCTCAATTTTCGGGCAGGTTTCGACAAGTGCAAAAATATCCTTGTTCGACGGCCTGAAAGCCAAGTGAACAACACGTTCATTAGGATTGAGAGTGAATATCTCCTCTCTGGAACTAACTACTCTAATTTTCATGTATACAATTCCCCCACTGTAAAGTTCTTATGTTTTTACCTCAAAATAAACTACTTATACTTATTATAAATATTTATCTGCCAGCGCTTTTATTTTTTACACAGTATCCTGTTTTTGGTCTACTGTCTGATCCTTTTAAATGCTGGAAAAAGCCTGAAAGGATAAAACCTATAAAAATAATCATAACTCAGAAATTTTAGTCCCCGCAGGAACTATCTCGGCAAAGAAACCAGAGAAAGAAAGGATCAGGTATAAATATATGAAGTTTTTAAAGGCTATTGTCCTTGTAATCTGCCCTATCTTGTATCTCTCCTGAGTCTACCTTTTAACTTACAGTAAGTCTTACAGAGTGTCAGGTCTGGAAAAAAACCAGTACATAATGGAAGAGTCAGGGCAGAAAAAGCTTACTGCAGTATCTGCAACAGCCTTACAGATTGCGATATTCTGAATTTGATCCTGGTAAAAAACCATTGTTAAAAATACCGCATCTATGCTGGCTTGTATCCTGCCGCAAAGAAAGAACAAAGGTTGAATCATTATTCAACCCGAAATAAACTATTTTTGAAATTAGATTGAGCTGAATAATAGGCTCAGGCAAATGGGTGTTTTGCGGAATCTTTCTTAGCAAGCGCTTCTTCAACAGTCGGGCTGCCTTCCATTGCCCTTGCTATTGCAAGCTTTGTCGCTTCATAGTTATATTCGTAAACTTTGTCATTGTCTTTTGCATCCCACTCGATAAAGACGGAAACAATAATAAAAGTGTCATCTGCCTGCTCTTGAGGGAGCACGCCATCAGCCACGGAATCCATAACTGCCTTTGCTACCGCAGCCTGAGCCGGCCCGAACATAAGGGCAGCCTGCGATGCATTCTTTATCGTTACCTTGTTTACAAGCAGTGTCATGGGTTTAGGTTGGAGATTTGGTTCAAGAACTGCGAGAAGTGGGGTATGACCCTGCCTGGGCATTGCAAGCGAGTTAATAAATGCTGCTTCAACTGGCCCTCCTCTTGGCCCGATAACAAGGTCTATGTGTGCAATTTCCGGACCAGAACCTACGAGAGCTTCCCCTACCATACTTTTAATAATATTTTTAACCAGATTAAACACCTCAGCTTATTTTATAGAAAACCCAATACCCAGAATCGCTCGAGAGAAGGAATTTGATCTCCATATACATCAATAATAAGACAGATAATAAGAGCAAATCAGGCATTAAGTTTAATTATTCTTGCTATGGAAAATAATTAGCCTTAATATCTGTACACAAATAAATAATTTGCTTGCTGCATTTTTGATAGTACGACACAGATACCTGATCAAAGGCAAAAATAAGTAAACTCCATAGAAAAAAATCAGAATTATAGAGTAGAGCTTTAAAAAGTAATTTATTCAAACCAGAAGATAAGTTACCTGGAAAAGACATAGAATAATAAATTGAATCCCTGAGCCCACTATTTAAAAAGAAACGCCTGAAAGAATCTCAAGCCTTTTGTTCCAGTGATCTAGCTCTCTTTTTGCTGCATACCAGTCAAAAAAATTACTTTTATTAGTTATTTCCCCATTTTCGAAATTTCTCCGGAGCTCTGCGGAACTGAGCCCGAATCTCGTTTCGAATTCATTGCAGATCGTAGAGTAACGTTTAATCTTATACCTGGCAACGTGCTTTTCGTGCTCAAGAGCCGAACGGATAGCCTCAGTCACTTCTTGAGACGAGAAATCGGTTTCAATATTAAGCGTGAAACTCATACCTATCCCCTTCAATATTAGTCATTTATTCCATTAAATGATTGTGATAAATAGGGAATCTTGCAGGTTTGTTATCTTGAGGTTATATGTTTAAGCTTTCCTGAAAGCCTCATAAATCAATACTTCCTATCTCTCAAGCATTCCTACTTTCAAGCCTCCTGTCTGTTCATTTTATATTTATCCTGCGGCAAGCCCTGTGAGAGGTGTTAGCGTCAATACGATAGAAGGTCATATTACGCTAGAGGATTTTAACCAGTTTTCTTCAGACTTCAACTTTCTATCAGTATAATCTTTAGGTTACTCAGCCAGTTTACCTTCCACGAATCATAATCCAACCTATAAGGAAAATATCTTGCTTGAATTATCTTGAGACTCATTGTAAGAGGGATCATTTTGATATCAGAAGAGTTGTAAAACTCGGAATTCAAATCTCTTTTACCTGAACGGCTTCCTTTTGCATATGCGAGAAAAGGTCTGTACCCCATCTGAGAGCCTCGGGCCTGAAACTTAACAGGCTTTCGTGTTCAAAAAACTTTATCTTTGGGAGAACGGTGAGCAGGAAGAATCTGTCTGTAACAGTAAAACCTGCAAGTTTTGGATCTTTCGTGAAAAGGGAAAGGTTGACATGTTCAAAATTAATCAGAGTTCTCAAATCTTCGAGATAATCGGTTTTAAACCTTTTTAATACGGGTTCGGTGAGCATTATAGAAATTTCAGCCTCTCTTTTTGCAATCTCCAGGTAAAGAGGGATAAACGAGGGATGGAAATAAGAACTGAAGCCGAAAACCTGCCTTGAAATGAGAAGGTTTTCTACATACTCGGGGTCCAGTTCAAACATATGACTCAGATCCGGACGGATAAGCTTACAGTTCTTCAAGTCTCCGATTCGACTTCGCAAGACCGGAGGAATTCCTTCGAGATTCCTCTGTGACCAGTAATCGAAATTATCTTCGAGCACTTCCAGGGTTTCTAAAAGAGGAGCCATTCTATCTACAATCGCTTTTCCCATAGTAGAAAGCTCATAAGTGCGGTCTTTCTGTATGACCAGTTTTCTATCCTTCAGTTTTTTGAGCTGGGGGAGAATGGAGACCGAATTTACATGCAGATGTGCCTGGATCTCATCTATGGATCTGGGCCTGTCTTTAAGAAAAATAAGTAGATCCCTGCGTTTTTCAGACCGAAAGATCAGTTCTGTTAACCCAATTTTTGCGCCTATCCTAACACCACCAAAAAGATTATAATGAGGAGACAGCATGGCAACTATATATACATTTCCATTAATTTTATACTGTTGAGGAATGATTAAAGAAATAAAACAGATGGCTGTGGCTTTTAGACAGCAAATTAATGAGATATAACTGTAGAATAATGATACATAGGTTATAGAATAATTTTAAAATAATCTTAAAATAATCCTAAAGTATCCTGAAGTAATCTTAAAATAGCGTTACAATACTCATCGAATCTTATATAGAAGAAAAAATATAAATCTTAAAATAGCGTGAGAGTGGGAAGGATTTTTCAAGCAGCTTTTCGGTTAATGTTTAGATCCGTTTTTAAATTATACTTCGCGCGACCATATTCTGGCAGGTTAGAATCTGATATCTTTGAGAAGAGCCAGCTTTTTCTTCCAGTGGTCAAGCCCTCGCTTTGCCGCATACCATTCAAAATATTTGTCATCATAGATAAGTTCGCCTGCTTCGAATTTTTTAATGAATTCGGAGGAAACAAGATCGTACTGATCCTCAAATTCATCACAGATCATGGAGTAGCGATCTATTTTGTATTTTGCAAGGTGCTTCTCATGTTCCAGAGCCGAGCGAATAACCTCGCTTGCTTCCTGAAGCGAGTAATCGGAATCAATCTGCAAAATAAAATCCATGTTTATCCCTTAAAAGAGTTATTGATGGTACTAAAAAATAATCCTATATCTCTTTTTCTATTTGTAAATCAAAGATTTCTCTCCTGCCCGAAGAACTCAGTTATTTCTTTTTTTCAACGCCGGGACTTATTTGCTCCTTATGTTTCCACAGACTAATAACTTTCTACATCAAAGGAGGTAAAATCACATTAAAAGGTTTGTATTAATTTCTACTAAACTGAAATCAACTAATAGCAAATAACAGAAAAGAATAGCAAAGGATTGACATGCCTAAAAAGAAGGAGAAAATCAAAAAAGATTAAAGAAATAGAAAAAGGAAAAAAATTAAAGCAGATAGCTTCTGTAGGAGGTGTGGAGCTTTAAATCAAAGCCACACAGTCATCAGTTCTCGGCTGCTACAACGGGAATTTTCCCGGAATTCTCAAGGTTCTTGTAAATGAACGCTGAAGTGTATGCAAGCAGCATGAATTTAAAGCCCTGGGCAAAGTCCAGCTCTACAAACTTTAATATCATGTATACGAAGAACGCAAACTGTATCGCACACAGAACCATTCCGGCTAATGTGAGCATTTTCTGATGGCTGCTACTATCACTACTATCTGAATCGTCGGATTCTTCTGACATTTTGTTTCAAACCTCGCAAATAAAGGTGCTAAAAGTACTCTTTATTTCGCTCGTTTTTCTGTTGTTTTAGCTCTCTATTTTGTTTTAATTTGTTTTTGTGTTTTTTCATCAGGTTTTACTGCTATCAGCTTCAAACTGCTCAAAATTAAATAGGGTCCCCCGCAAGAGCATAAAGGCTGGCTTTCACGGAACTCCTAAAATGAGATAAAAAGCTGAAAATTTCAATGGATGCATCTGAAGGTTTAGTCCATCATTGATCCTCTGGTGTAGCATTATTTGAAAAAACACTCTCCAAATTAGAGACTTTTATACAGTACTATTATTTGTTGGGGATGATATATATAGTTTGCGAAGTAGGAGGGGGGATTGAGGATGTGATAGTGAATTTTAGGTTGCGGGTTTGGGATGTATATTAATTGCTGAGATATGATAAGATAATAGAACACTGGCTTTTCCTATAATAAGGAGCTATCTTTAATGCCGAGAGCCTTAAAATGCATAAGGTTCAAACTTTCAGATAGGGGAGAGTTTTGAGAGTAAATTCTATTTCAGTAAAATACCCCCAGCGAGCTGCGAGGATGAAAAATTCCCCATAATACACAGGGAAATTACACAATATTTATCCTTCTACTTTGCTATGAAGCTTTATAGGGACAAACAATATTACTTTTGTTTATCTTATGGAATCTATAACAGAGGCGCGAGAGTATTTTTGATTGCTAGACAATCAGTTGCTTTCCAATTTTTTATCTTCTGAGTTTTCATTGTCTGATTTTTTATCTTTCCATCTTTTCATAAGTCCGCCTATAGATACAAGCAAAGTACCTCCTATTCCGCTAAAAACCCATTGTATATTTCTATACATCCATGATTGGTTATCCTCTTCTTCTAAGATATTCAAAGTAACTGCAATCTCTACACTCACATTATGAAAACGATCCATGTATTTTTGTAAGTCATCAGAATCTTCTCCAGAATTATGCCCAACTTTTTCAGTAGTAGGATCCAATGTTTTTGCAGATTCAGTAAAAACAGTTGTTATGTTTTTATCATTTTTAATTTCGCCTTTATCAATTTTGAAACCATAAGCAGTCCCCGAGTTACCTGTTATAAGTTTAACTTTTAATGTATCTCCTGTGTACCATTTTGTCCAGAAATCATTACCTGACTGAAAACGACTATAGGTCACAAGTTCATTGTCATACTTATCATAAAGAATGAGTTTATCGTAGGTGTCAGCAAGATTAAGGCTTTCAAAGTGGATTCGTATCTGAGTGGCACCAGGCTTGCTTATATCAGGCCATTTATATACAAAGTTGTTCGCATAAGGATGATACGACTCGGGTAAAGAGCTATTAGATATGCACATATCTGATCTGCCCTCTACCTCGTCAATTTTAAACCCGTATGCAGTCCCCGAGTTACCTGTTATAAGTTTAACTTTTAATGTATCCCCTACATACCATTCTGTCCAGAAGTCTGCTTTTGTGATGCCAGAATAGGTTACAAGATCATTTCCATACTTATCTAAAATAGTTAACTTATCGTACCTACCAATATCTAAATCTGAAAAATGAAGCCTTATTTCAGTCGCACCAGGCTCGCTTATATTAGACCATGTATATTCAAAGTTGTTTGAATAAGGATGCTTAGACTCGGCTAAAGATTCAGATGATGCTGCAGGCATACACGCGAGAACTACAAATAAAAAACAACATAAAACAACTCTAAAAATATTTAATTTAGACATATTTACACTCTTTTCAATTTCATAAATTTTATTACTTTAAAGGCGCACTTGCAGAAAGAGAGAAAAAAACGAGTAAACAATTTGCGAAAAAGTTATCCCTCGTTAAAAATTTACACCTCACTGTTGTTGCTTTCTCATTTCAAGTATATGATTCCTGAAACCCGAGTATACGATTGGGTAGAATACCCGTGACTTTCAATAGGATGTGACATTCCAATTGAAATTTAAGAAAAATTTGGAAATAACACAAGTAAACTGATAGAAAACCATTCAAGATTGAATGTCTTCTAATAACGATATTTTTGAGGGTATGAAGTGACACATATAATAATTTTTCGAAAAAATTGGAGAAATATTATCTTTTTTATATTAGAATATATCTATTCTGATAAATTTTATAAATAAACATAAATATTATGACAAAAAGGAAAATAAATGAATTTAAGTGAGTAACAAAAATCTTCTAATCACTGTATAATGTAGATATGAATATCCATCTTCAGACTATTCCTTTTTGTCTTCCATTTCTACCTAATTACATAACTTATAATTTTACTTAGTGCTTCTTTATGAAGAATAGTCTTTGTAAACATCACCTGAATTCTGGGGAACTTACTATTAACGCTTACACATAGATATGAAATTTAATGCTCATAATGATAGAAAAAATATCAAGTTCCTGCTCATGGTAAGGACAGAAGGCTATAAAAATCGAAGTCAGACTGCATCTTTTTTGAAATAAAAGGAATGTGATCTGCACCCAGCGTAGAGTTTTATGAAGAAAACTGGAGTTACACATCCCCTGTATCAACTTAAAGATCTCGTCTTTTCAATGCATAGAAAGATAAAAGCCCTATAAGCGCTATAAATGACCCAAATCCCGAAATTTCAGTGGGAGTAGACTGTGAGCCGGATAATGCCCCTTCGTTAACTTTTATTGGTAGATTGAGTGTGTAATACTCTGCATTTTCAGGATCATCTACAAAATAGTAGATTACTTTGCCAGTGACATCAAAGTTTCCTACCTGATTGGATTTAATCCTTACTTCAATATCTTTTCCCTGTCCAGGCTCAAGTTCATAAGTAGTTGTATACTGACCAGCTCCAGACAGAACAAACTCAGAGGATGTTACACTCATTCCCGAAGGTGGAAGAAGGATTACCTGGACGTGCATTGTCGGTTTTGTGATCAAATTTACAGCAGAAAGTTTGAGTAAAATATCTTCTCCCAAGGTAACATCTGTCTTTTCGCCATACAATTGCACGCTAGCAGAGAATTCCCCATTATCTGTGGGTTCTTTTGTTTGTGGGTAAATGGGCTTATCTATAGGTGATTTCGGAAAATCAAAGTTGGGGAGCTCTTTAGTTGAAGGTGATTTCGGAAAATCAAGTTTGGGGAGATCTTTAGTTGAAGGTGATTTCGGAAAATCAAGTTTGGGGAGATCTTTAGTTGAAGGTGATTTCGGAAAATCAAAGTTGGGGAGCTCTTTAGTTGAAGGTGATTTCGGAAAATCAAGGTTGGGGAGCTCTTTAGTTGAAGGTGATTTCGGAAAATCAAGTTTGGGGAGATCTTTAGTTGAAGGTGATTTCGGAATATCAAGGTTGGGGAGCTCTTTAGTTGAAGGTGATTTCGGAAAATCAAGGTTGGGGAGCTCTTTAGTTGAAGGTGATTTCGGACTCCATGTAGGTATATCTGTGGTTTCTGAAGTGTTAGGATCTATAGTCTCTATATTCCCTAAGGTTCCTGTTTCCGTATAGTCAGATGTTTCTGTTTCGTTGCTGTAATAATCCGAATCTGTTGAATATTCAGATGAGGCACACGCGCTCATAACACACCCCGTTAAAAAACAGCCTGTTAAGAGATATATAGTTGAAATTTTTAAAACTTTTAGTATACTTCTTTCAGACATCCTTCCACCTTATATGAAGCTTTTCAATCATCAAAACATATCTATCGATAACGACTTGATGGAACCAATGGGCTAACAAATAACTGACAAATAATGAAAAACAATGTTAACAGTCTTCGAGCCAAGAAGATAGTTATAGGAGTTTGTCTATTTA
Organism: Methanosarcina flavescens; assembly: GCF_001304615.2. Taxonomy (NCBI): domain Archaea; kingdom Methanobacteriati; phylum Methanobacteriota; class Methanomicrobia; order Methanosarcinales; family Methanosarcinaceae; genus Methanosarcina; species Methanosarcina flavescens. The sequence continues at coordinate 575,851 of NZ_CP032683.1, forward strand.
TTTTATAAAAGGCAAATATAATGTATATAGATAAATTATATTGATAAAATTTTTGATCTTAACTTTAGCATTAATTTTATTGCAATGTCCTAATATATTAATGCAAAATATTTTCGAGATGAGAAGATCTTCAGATCAAATTAAAAAAGTATTATCCTTCGACCCTTAAAGACTAGCTCAAAATTCAAACTACAAACACGATTGGTTAATGGATAATACTAACTTTAAAATCCAAACTTTCATTTTTCCAGAATCAAGGTATATGTCCACCTTAGAACTGATTATATTCCTAAAACTTACATATCAGGTAAAACTAATCCATTAAAGGTTAACTGTCCCCAAATTATAGAATATTTTTTGTTTGATTACAATTCATTTTTGCATATTGCCTAAGTATAGAAACTGATTTCGTTATAAGACATTGCGTTATCTTTTTATTTTCAGCTTAGTGAAATTTCAGAAATCATCTAAATTTCAATCATGTAAAAATATGCCAGAGTTAAATTATTGAAGAAACTTTTAATTGTGTATAATAAGAAATAAGTTCTCTTCTCAAAAACTACACCTTTAAATCTCATCCCTCCCTTCTCTATCCCAAGTATAACTTTATTCGGTGATCCCTTTATGAAGAACAGGCTTTACAAGTATTATCCGGAGGATTTCGGGGAACTTACGGTTGATGTTTTGCATATGGATCTTGTATTTGACGTTTATGATGACAGGACAAATGTGAAATCCATGCTCAGGGTGAGAACAAAGGATGCCCCTATTGAAAAGCTGGAATTGAACTGCAGAGATCTTGAGATTCGGGCTGTGAGCTGCATACAGTGTGAGGTTTCTTACAGGTACCGGAAAGATGATGCGATTCTTGAGATTAATTTCAGAGAAGAGATTCCGCCGCATACTGAGGTTGCGATTGTCACGGATACGGTTTGCAGACCAACAAAGCATATTCTTGAGGGGCTGTACTATGACGAGACGCCGGCAGGGGCCCCTCCACAGCAGATCACGCAGTGCCAGCAGTGGGGGTTCCAGAGGATTGTGCCGTGCATTGATGATATGACTGCAAAATGCACGTATACCACTACCATTATTGCGGATTCGCGGTATACGAACCTGATTACAAATGGGGACGTCGTGGTTGAGAGGCATACAATAAAGCCTGGGCGGGACAAGATCGTTTATGACAACTCAGTCACGCCGATGGCACCTTATCTCTTTTTCCTTGGGGTTGGGACTTATGCGACATTTAAGAGAGAATTCGAGTATCCTGACGGAAGGACTTTCATGCTGGAACTGCTCGTGCCGCCGGCGTCCGAGGCATCCGCTGCCGAAAAAGCACTTGATATTCTGCACGATGCGGTTATGTGGGTTTACCTTTTCACAGGGCCCGAGCAGTTCGATGAGGAAAAACTGCCTGTCAGGAAGGAGATCTGGGAGCTTGTCCGCAGGCGGGAGAAGATGAAATATGAAACAAAGCCCGAAACTACGCTGGAAGAACTTGAAATGCTCAGGTACAGGCTTGCCGAGCTTGACGCAACCATCACTCCCGGGTACAGGTACACAGGCACGGTATACAGGGAAATCGGGATGCAGAACTCGGACTTCGGGGGCATGGAAAATGTCGGGAATACCACAATTACCACAAATAAGATAATGCCTTTCCCTCAGATGGTTGACTCTGCTTTTGAATATATGGTAAAGGTAAAGGTGCACGAATATCATCACAACCAGAACGGGTCCGAGGTCACGGGAAGAAGCCCGTTTGAGATCTGGCTGAATGAAGCTGTGACCGTGCATGTCGAAGAGCAGTTTCACGCCTTTTTCTTTGGCGAGGATTACCAGAGGCTTGATAGGGTGCTTGAGCTGCTTGCGCCTGTGTCTGGGACATTTGCCCTGGATTCTGGAGCGGCTTCCATGCCGATCATTCCTGAAGGCTTCAACGACCCTAACGACTTGATTACCGCAGTTACTTATGTAAAAGCCCCAGAATATGTGCGGATGGTTGAAACCCTTATAGGAAAGGATACATTTGTCAGAGGTCTTGACAGGTACTTTAAAAAGTTCCAGCACTCCAATGCAAGCACTCAGGACTGGATCGAAGCTATGGAAGAAGAAAGCGGGCAGCCTTTAAAGGAAATGTCCGAGACCTGGCTGAGGCAGACAAAGTTTCCTGTAGTCGAGGTTTCAGCCGAATATAACCGGGGTGAGCGGAAATTCAAATTCTTCCTCAAACAGAGGGTCCCCGCCGGCGCAAAACCCTGGGAATTCCCGTTCAGGGCAGCCCTTGTGGACGAAAACGGGAATGACCTTGCTGAGATCCTCGAACGAGTAAGCGGGGAAACTGCCGAGCTTACAATTGAGAATGTGGATATGCCAGCCTTCCTTTCCCTTAACAGGGGCTATTCTTTCTACGGGAAGCTCATATACAGGGCGAGCCAGGACGAACTTCTGATGCAGGTTAGAAAGGATAGGGATACCATAGGCAGATTTATGGCTTTTTACACCCTGGTTGACAGAGAAAAGCTCAGGTTACTTAAGAATCCAAGATCGAGACCCTCTGAGGAATTTATCGAGCTATACTACAGGCTCCTGAATGACCGGCAGCTTCTTGAAAAAGCCGGTGGACAGTTCCTGACCATTTTTGAATCCGTAGAAGATGAAGAATTTGCCCACAGGTATCAGGCACTTTATGATGTAAAGCAATCCCTTCTGAAAGCAATTGCCTGGAAGTACAAGAACTCCGTGATTTCAGCCTACCGTTACTTTGAAAGTGGCTCAACTCCCATGGATTCTACGCTTGAAGAGACCGCCAGGGCAATCAAATACAGGCAGGCTAAAAATATCTGTCTTAGCATCCTTGCAACTCTTGATACTCCGGATATTCATGCCATGATAAAGCAGCAGTTTGAAACTGCAACCTGTGCAACGGACCGGCTGAGCGCATTCTCTGCGTACATGGACAGTTCGGCACCTGACAAGGTTGAGATACTGAGAGCCTTTGAAGCAGAATCAAAGAAAAATCTTGTTGCCTGGGAAACTTTCCTTTCCGCAATAGGAAGCAACAGTAGCATTGACGCCGTGGAGCTCGTAAGGGAAATGGAAAGGTCAGATGCTTTCAGGATAGAGCAGGCAAATGATCAGCGAGCCCTTTACGGCAGCTTTGCCCGTAACCGGAAAAAATCACTCCAGACCGAAGAAGGCAGGGCTCTCTTTGCAGAGATCCTTAGAAAGCTTGCTCCTGTAAACGAGTACACTACAGTCAACCTGCTCAATGCCTTTGCAAACATAGACCTGATGGAAACAAAATACCATATTCCACTGGTAAAAATTCTGGCAGACCTCCTCGGAGAACTTGATCCCCAAAAATATCCGAGCGTGTACAATAGAATCCGAAAACTCCTGCTCGGAGCTCCGAAAGCTGTAAAAACCTACAATATAGAGCACGGAGAAATTCCGGGTCTGTAACCAGAGATTAATAAGAAAGAGGAACTATACTGGACTTATTAAGATAGAGTAATTATAATGGACTTGTTAAGAAAGAGTAACTATACTGCACCTGCTCGCTCCGGAGATAAATCCGGAGCAAGTTTTTATCGAATCCTAGTTAAATTTTCAAGTTTTTCTAATTATTAATACTCAAACACTATTTTGCAGTCAGGAAAATGGTGACTTTAGTACCATGATTATGCAAAATGCTTAATGTAGGGTATAAGCTAACCCTCTTTTTATTACTTCGGGAATGCGGAGGGTTACGAGCATCCTCCCCATCAGGTCAAGAGTAAGTAAATCTGGATTATTCTTTTTGTTCGTTTTACAACTAAATTCGACAGCATTGGTCTTTATATCACCTTATCTGTACTGTAACATGGGGAGTGTATGACAGATTTATCGAAATGGTGGGCTGGCTCAATTTCAGATCTTGTAAATTTTTACAAGACTGACATAAGAACTGGTCTCTCAGAAAAGCAGGTTCAAAAAAATGCTGAGAGATTTGGTAAAAATACATTTGCCGAACTCAAACCTGCCAGTGCTTTTTTTCTTCTTATTGAAGGAATGAAATCGCCCATGATGCTGCTGCTTCTTTCTATAGCCGCCCTCTCCTTTATATTCTCCAGGTTTTTAGAAGCCGCTGTAATGGTTTTTGTCGTCATAGCTTACATTCTCATAGAATTGATTAATAAAGCAAGAACTGATCGTGCTCTCAAACAGCTAAAAGCACTGGCACAGCCAACATCAACCGTTATCAGAGCAGGAAATAAACTGGAGATTGCATCATCTGAGCTTGTAGCTGGGGATCTGATTGTCTTATCCCCAGGAGTTCGTGTTCCTGCTGATGGTCGAATTATTGAAAGCAAAGGCCTGGTTGTTGATGAATCCACGCTAACAGGTGAATCAACTCCATTGAGGAAAGATACTGAATCTGAGGTTCCGGAAGAAGCGCCACTTACAGAGAGAACTAACTCCGTATTTTCAGGCACTATCGTCCTTGACGGTGAAGGAACTGTACTTGTTACTGCTGTTGGAGAGAAAAGTGAATTTGGCAAAATCGCAAGAGAAGTGCAGATAACAGAAAAAGAAAACACCTATCTCCAAATTGCCATGATAAATCTGGCAAAAATGCTAGCAGTTGTTGCAGTTGCAGTTAGTCTTATTATACCTGGCATAGGAGTATTGAGAGGTCAGGATTTTCAGCAAATGGTAATTACCTGGTTAGCTTTGACATTCCTGATGGTCCCAGGGCAACCTCCAATTATAATTACAATGGCACTTGCACTGGCTTCCTTTGAACTTGCAAAAGAAAACGTTATAACAAAACGTTTGAGAGGCACGGAAACACTTGGTTTTGTAACTGTGGTCGTAACAGATAAAACAGGGACAGTTACAGAAAATAAAATATGCCTTAAGAAATTTATTTCTGCTGAAGGAGATAAATTAGAACTATCACTAGAGCAATCTGACGTGAGAGAAAAAATACTTCTGTCGCTTCCAGAACATTCAAAAGACCCAACAGACGAAGCAGTTCTGGAAGCACTTGGAAAGATTCAGGGTAAAAAATTCCCTCCCGACATATTCACTGGTTTTGCCAAGGGCCAGCCCTGGCGTGTACTTGTATACAAAAAAGATAATGGCTTTCTCCACGCAATAGCAGGAAAACCTGAGATACTTATTAACAGCTCAAACCTTTCCGAAAGAGAAAAGGAAAAATTGCTTGAGATTTTAGAAAAAGAAACTGCTGCTGGCGAACGTGTAGTTGCTTATGCTGTGCGTATTTTAGATAAACCAGAAACTGACAAGCTAAAAGATCTTGATTTCGTTGCTCTTGCAGTATTGACAGATCCAATCCGGGAAGGCGTGAAAGAAGCCATAGCTTCGCTTGAGATGGCTGGAGTAAAAACGGTTATTGTTACCGGAGATCACCCCGGTACTGCTAAAGCAATCGCAGAAAAAATAGGATTAAGAGGAGAAGTAGTAACTGGCGATCAGATCGAGAGCCTGGAAGACGAAGAGCTTGTGGAGGTGGTAAAGAAAACTGGAGTATTTGCACGAGTTGCTCCACTCCAGAAGCTTCGGCTGATAAAGGCCTTACAGGCCAATGGGGAAAAAGTTGCTATGATTGGGGACGGCATAAATGATGCCGCCGCAATAAAATCAGCTAATGTGGGCATAGCGATGGGAAAAGTAGGTACTGACCTGGCAAAAGAAAGTGCCGATCTTGTATTAACTGATGACAATTATATTCACATTCCAGATGCAATAGCAAACGGCAGGAAATCCCTGGACAATTTCCAGAAAGGGATTACATATTATCTTACTGCTAAAGCAATACTGCTTTCAATTTTCCTGATTCCTCTAATACTTGGAATTCCTTTTCCTCTTAATCCAATTCATATAATTATAGTTGAGCTGCTGATGGATCTTGCTTCTTCAACTATATTTGTTACTGAGCAGAAAGAACCTGATTTATTACAACGTATGCCAGAAAATATTCAAGAGCATTTGAAATCAACCATATTGAAGAAAATATTTGTAAATGGTATCGGACTGGCATCAGGAATAACTGTTCTTTATATTTTTTTATATTACCATACAGGTGACCTTGTCCTTGCACAGACTGCAGCGTTCTCAACCTGGTTACTTGGACATATCTGCCTTGCACTAAATATGAAGCAAAGGCAGCTTCCTCTCCTGAAACAGGGTATTTTTTCAAATCGTTTTGCGTCATTATGGCTTGCCGGAATGATTGTGCTTACCAAAGCAATGACAAATATCCCCACGTTTTTCCCTTATTTGAAGACTACCTTTCTTCCTCTATGGGTGTGGGAAATTATTCTGATTGTGGTAATAGTCACTACTTTCTGGATAGAGATTAGGAAAATTTTCAGATTTTACATTGCAAAAACGAATTTTTAACGTAACAAAATTCATAGAATAATCTTTGAAGCTAAACCTTTTGAGATAAAGCAAATATTATATCAGGATCATACTGAAACACGTGAAATAAAAACTGGCTGGGGAGATTTTCCGAAACATATTATGCAATGGACTAAAAGTCTTGGTTTTAAGAAGTCTTAATTTTTAAGACATCATCTATTTAGGGAGTTTGTTGTGGGGCTGGAATTTTGGAAGGGGAAGTATGGTAGTGGAATTTCTTGTCTTAGTTCTGGAGATCTTTGTGCAGTACTTCGAGATTGTTAGCGCGCTCATTATAATATATGGGGGACTAAGGACTATGTATAAAATCTTATATATAGAAGTTTTTAAAAGACCTGGAAGTTACCAGAGAGTAAGGCGAGAATTTACAGACAGGATAATCCTGGGACTCGAGCTCCTGATTATTGCAGATTTGCTTGAAACCCTTAGAAGGCACTCATTAGAAGATCTCCTGCTGGTAGGGGCTGTTGTATTAGTTCGGATCCTTCTTAGCCATTTTCTCAGTAGAGAGGAAGAGAATATAACTTTGATTGAAGATGAACCTTCAGAAGTAGTGTGAGAGGTACAAGATGGTCTCAGAATATATAGAGACATTCCTTCTGGTCTTCGAATTGCTCTTTGAAGCAGTAGGCACAGCTATTATAATCTACGGAGGTCTAAAAGCAACATTTCAGCTTTTCCTCCGTGAAGTGTTAAAAAGACCCTACAATCTGGAAAAGGTCAGAAAAGGGCTTACAAAAAAAGTACTTTTTGGGCTTGAGTTTTATATTGTAGTTGCCATCCTTGGAACTTTGAGAGACCCCTCCAGTGAGGAGCTTTTACTTCTGGGTGGTGTCGTCCTTATCAGAACCGTGCTTGGTTACTTTTTGAGCAAAGAAATCAAAGAATATAAACTTGAAGAATAATACGGGACTATCTACTTTTGTAGCAGATCTGTTACGAAAATTGTCTTTTGAATTAACTTCTAATACTGCCCTTAAAGCTTGAATTTCTACATAAAAATTATATTTTATAGTACGTTGTAGACCCAGAAACAGTACAATTTAAAAACAAGTAGTGTGTTAAGGATACAAAATATTATTAAACTCTAATATTATACTAATCCGAAATCCAGACTATACTTACACAGATTATAACTATATTGATTTAGTCAAAGGCTGTTCCAGCCCAAAACGGCTAACATGCAGCCCGATATTGAAATAATTCAAAATTACCAACAGGAGCAATTTAATGTATCACCTGAAATGTATCGAATGCGGTGCAGAGTATCCTAAAGACGAAGTAATCTATACATGCAGCAAGTGTGACGGGCTGCTTGATGTTATTTACGATTATTCCTCAATTAAGATTGACATGGAAAAACTCAAGACCGAATGCCCTTCGGTCTGGAAGTACGCAAAACTTCTTCCTGTAGAAAGGGAACCTGTAACTATCAGGGAAGGCGGGACTCCCCTTTATAAGTGCGACCGTCTGGCTGAGAAGATAGGGATTAAAGAACTCTATGTAAAGCACGAAGGCATGAATCCTACAGGCTCTTTTAAAGACAGGGGAATGACTGTAGGAGTTACTAAAGCCCTTGAGCTTGGTATGAATACGGTTGCCTGTGCATCTACCGGGAACACGTCAGCAGCCCTTGCAATTTATGGGGCAAAAGCCGGAATTCCTGTAGTCGTACTTTTGCCTGCAGGAAAAGTCGCTCTTGGAAAGGTAGCTCAGGCCCTTATGCACGGGGCAAAGGTGCTCAGTATTCGCGGAAACTTTGACGATGCTCTTGCCCTTGTGCGCACCCTCTGCACCCAGGAAAAAATTTATCTCCTTAACTCTATCAACCCCTACAGGCTAGAAGGCCAGAAGACTATAGGTTTTGAGATTGCAGACCAGCTCGGATTCAGGGTTCCTGACAGAATTGTCCTCCCCGTAGGAAATGCAGGCAACATTACCGCAATTTATAAAGGCTTCAGGGAGTTTAAGAAGCTCGGCATAACCGATTCACTCCCGAAGATGACCGGAATTCAGGCTGAAGGTTCCTGCCCAATAGTAAAAGCCATAAAGAACGGAGCCCCGGAAATTATTCCCGAGGAAAAACCCGAAACTGTTGCAACTGCAATAAGGATTGGAAACCCCGTTAACGCAAAGAAAGCCCTGACTGCAATCCGGGAGTCAGGGGGGACCGCCGAATCCGTTACTGATGAAGAAATCCTTGCAGCCCAGAAAGACCTTGCAAGGCTTGAAGGCATAGGAGTCGAACCTGCGAGTGCAGCCTCGGTTGCAGGACTCAAGAAACTGGTCGATCTTGGCGTTATAGGCAGAGACGAAACTGTTGTCTGTATCACTACAGGCCACCTGCTTAAAGATCCTCAAACCGTAATTGATGTCTGCGAAGAACCGATTGTAGTGGATGCCAGCATAGAAGCTATCAGAGAAGCTATCTTCGGAAATACTGAATAAAACCTGAAAAACAAACCGATGGGTGTGAAAACAATGGAGCCGGATTATAAGCCTCACGAGATCGAAAAAAAATGGCAGGAAAAGTGGAACGAAAGCCAGATTTTCCAGGCTGAGCCTGATAAACGAGAAAAATTTTTCATAACCATCCCCTACCCCTACCTGAACGGGAACCTGCATGCAGGACATACCCGGACCTTTACCATAGGGGATGTCGTTGCAAGGCACAAGCGGATGCTCGGGTACAATGTGCTTTACCCTATGGGCTTTCATGTGACAGGCACACCCATTGTGGGGCTTGCCGAACTGATTGCAAACCGGGACCCTCAGACTCTGGACGTCTATGAACGTCTTCATGGGATTCCAGGAGATATTCTCCCCACGCTTGATACCCCGGAAAAGATCGTTGATTATTTCAAGCGTGAATCCGAGAAAGCCATGCGTAATATCGGGTATTCTATTGACTGGAGGCGCAAGTTTACCACGACTGACCCGACATATAAGAAGTTCATTGAGTGGCAGTACATCCGGCTTGAAGAAAAGGGCCTCATTGTGAAAGGCTCGCATCCTGTAAAATGGTGCCCGAATGACAATAACCCTGTAGAAGATCATGACATTCTGTATGGAGAAGAAGCTACCATCGTCGAATATACGCTGATCAAGTTCCGATATAAGGATCTGGTATTGCCCTGTGCAACCCTCAGGCCTGAAACGACATATGGAGTGACTAACCTCTGGGTCAACCCTGATGTGACTTATGTAAAAGCAAAAGTCACGCAGGATGGAAGCGAAGAGTTCTGGGTTGTCAGCAGGGAAGCTTTCAAGAAACTTACATTTACTGACCGGACAGTCGAGTATATTGAGGATGTGCCTGCAAAATCCATAATAGGAATAAAACTCACAAACCCGGTTACTGGGGATGAAGTAATTTCCCTTCCTGCATCCTTTGTAAAACCTGAAAACGGAAGCGGAATAGTAATGAGTGTACCTGCTCATGCACCTTTTGACTACCTGGCTCTTCGAGACCTTTACGATGCTGACCTGGGCGAGTACGGGATAACCGAAGATCTCAGGAATATCAAACTGATTTCCCTTATCAAGGTGCCCGAATTCGGGGAGTTCCCTGCAAAAGAAATTGTTGAGAGCATGGGAATTGAAAACCAAAAGGACCCGAGAGCCGAAGAAGCCACAAAAATCGTATATAGAAAGGAATTCCACGGCGGTGTTCTTAAGGAGATTACAGGAAAATACGAAGGTCATGCTGTTTCCAAAATAAAGGACATCCTTACCAGGGACTTCATCAGCTCAAACGCAGGGGAGACTTTTTACGAATTCAGCGAACCTGTAGTCTGCCGCTGCGGTACACCCTGTGTAGTAAATATGGTGAAAGGCCAGTGGTTCCTTAATTATTCGAATCCCGAATGGAAAGCAAAAGTTTACAAATGCCTCAGTGGGATGCGGATCATTCCTGAGGAGTACAGGGTAGAGTTTGAAAACAAGGTTGACTGGCTCAAGGATAAAGCCTGTGCCCGCAGGAAAGGCCTTGGAACTCGTCTTCCCTTTGATAAGGAATGGTTGATTGAGTCCCTTGGAGATTCGACAATTTACATGAGCTATTATATCATTGCCAGGTTTATCGAAAGCGGTGATCTGAAGCTCGAACAACTTACCCTTTCATTCTTCGACTATGTCCTGCTTGGAAAGGGCGACCTGACAGCCGTCAGCGCGGATACCGGGCTCAGTCCTGAGCTACTTGAAGAAATCCGCAGGCATTTCAATTACTGGTATCCGGTTGACCTGCGCTCTTCGGGAAAAGACCTTGTACCCAACCACCTGCTCTTTTTCCTCTTCCACCATGTAGCTCTCTTTGAAGAGGAGAAGTGGCCGAAAGCGCTTGCAGTAAACGGCTTTGTCTCCCTTGAAGGACAGAAAATGAGCAAATCCAAAGGCCCGATCCTGACTATGGAAAATGCGGTCAGCCGTTACGGTGCGGACATAACAAGGATGTATATCCTTTCCACAGCCGAGCAGACGCAGGATGCAGACTGGCAGAGGACAGGAATCGAATCTGCCAGAAGGCAGGTGGACAGGTTCTATTCCTTTGCTAAGGATGTTATAGAGAGCGGAAAACGTGCAAACCTGAGCACTGAGCTGAAACAGATCGACCGCTGGATCCTTTCCAGGATACAGAAATATATCCGGGACACGAATTCTTCCCTTTACTCTATTCAGACAAGGGAAGCAATCCAGAACTCCTTCTTCCTGCTGATAAACGATGTCAGATGGTACCAGAGGAGAGGCGGAGAAACCCTGCTCTATTATGTGCTGGACAACTGGGTCAGGCTTATGGCTCCCTTTACCCCCCACCTCTGTGAGGAAATCTGGGAAGCAATGGGGCACGAAGACCCGATTTCCCTTGCTCAGTACCCGCTCTATAACAAAGACCTGATAGATGACGGCGCAGAGCTTGCCGAAGAAGTGATAAAGGGAACCCTGGAAGACATTGAGGAGATTATAAGGGTAACAAAGATGACCCCGCAGACGGTTCATCTCTATACGGCCCCTGCCTGGAAAGCCGAAACCGTCAGGTGTGCCTGCAATATGCAGCTTGAAGGTTCTCTTGAGGTAGGTACGCTTATAAAAGCCCTGATGGCAAATCCCGACCTCAAACGGTTTGGAAAAGAGATCCCAAAGTTTGTGCAGAAACTTGTCCCCGAATTCAAAAGTGGAGGTGCAGAACGGTATGAGGTCTTTGCAGGTCCGGGGCTTGATGAGCAGGCTCTCCTGAAAGAATCAGCTTCCTTCCTGGAAAAAGAGATCGGTTGCCCTGTTGAAGTCCACAGTGCCGACTCACCTGCCTTTGACCCTGAAAAGAAGTCAAGGTTTGCCGAGCCGCTAAGGCCAGCAATTTACATCGAGCAGGCAAAGAAAGAAGAGTAAAAGAAGCTTTCAGACTTCTTATATTCTTTTTCAACTCCAACTTTTTGTGCTTCTAGTAGCACACTATCTTTTTACATTATCTTTTATTATATTATGGCTCTTACATATTTATTTCTGACACTCAGAGTCGTGTACTGAGTTAAGAGTCGTGTACTGAGTTAATAAAAATCGCAGGAACAAAGCTCTGTCTACGTTATTCCACTATATATCGAGGATTTACTTTTCCGAGGCATGAATATAGTATTAAAGAAATCATAATAAGCAATTTGAGAAGATATTTTAATCAGAAATTGCAAAATTGTATTGTTGAAGTCAGATATAAAGCTCTGTTCTCCTATCCTCAAATACAGGAATAAACTTTCGAATCTCATCTTTTGCGGACAGGTCAAGCTCGCAGACAATTACACATTCTCGATCGCTTGCATCGGCTTTTACTTCACCCCAGGCGTCAATTATCATTGAGTTTCCGAAATAAGTGCAGTCGGGAGCCGAACCCATGCGGTTGCAGGCAATATGCGGGATCTGGTTTTCGATTGCTCTTGCCTTTGCAAGGATTCTCCAGTGCTCAGATCTGGGATTTGGGAAAGCTGCGGTCGTAACAAGAAGGTCAGAACCGGCAAGAGCAAGCTTTCTTGTAACTTCAGGGAAACGAAGCTCGTAGCAGATCTGGAAACCGATTTTCAGGTTCCTCTTTTTTAAAGCAATAGGTTCGATTGAGCTTCCCCTGGAAAAATACTGGTTTTCACCCTTAAAAGGATGAGTTTTCCGGTAAGTGCCTGCTAAAATTCCTGATTCAAAGCAAAAGCCGAGATTATAATAAAGCACTGAATTATCTGAGCTCGAAATAGCGGGCTTTTGAGAATCCGCAAGTTCCCTGCTGCCAGAAACTTCTCCCGAAACAACTTTTTCAATTATTGAACCCATGATAATGCAGTCATTGGCTTCGGAAAAACATGCCAGGTTTTCAAGAACAGGAGAAGGCAGGGTTTCTGCTGCATGTTCAAAACGCTCATAGCAAAAGCCTGTTGAAAAGAGTTCGGGAAAAACGATAAGTTCAGCTCCTCCTCTTACGGCTTCGTGAGCCATATAAAGGGCTTTTTCAAGGTTTTTCTGCTTCCTGCAGTGCAGCACATCCATCTGGACACAAGCAACTTTCATATCCGAACCACCAGCCAGCAACAGCATCAACAATATAAACTCTGTTATGTAAAGTTTCAATTAAACGATTAAAATCTTTTCAAGGAAGCAGGGTAGTTTGCTTGCTTTTCGCTACCAGACCCTCGAGATCGATCCTGTTTCTAATCAACCCTGCAAACACTTCGTTCGCAAACCTTGTAATTTCTTCCCTGTTTTCATGTATTTCATACGCAGGGTCATCGGGAGGTATTTCAATCTTTGTAATATCGGCCCTGGCTTTCTTTAGATAAGCATCCTGAACCTCACACACCAATCCAGGCTTTTCCAGGTACTGCTCAAGGTGTTTTTGAGTAATTCCTATAAGCTTCAATTCCCTGCGAAAACAGGGTCTTTCAAACAGTTTTGAGATTACATATACTCCTACAGGAATCCTTGAATCCAGGTTGATTTTAAGAAGCTGGTCCCTGAGAATAGAATAGATTTCCTTGGAGTCTGGAAGTTCCTGAGACCTGGACTCCCTGACTTTTCCAGATAGAGATTCCGTGGTCTTCTCAGGCAGGGCATAGATTTTCGAAGGAGGGACTTCGGTTTCCTCAAGAATGTTAAGATCCCTGAGTGCCCTGAGATAGCCTGTAAGAACAAGGCGATGCTCTTCTATTCCTCTGGCTTTCAGTTCTCTGGAAAGCCCGCTGATCGAGAGTTGTCTGCCTTCAAGTAGTTCAAGGAGTTTGGAATTGAGATTTTCTTCCATCTGTACCGACATCACATTTTATTGCTGTTATTGCTGTTAATTAACTTTCAAAGGCTCAGGACGGTAAAATCTTCTGCCTTTAGGGACAGCCAGACGGATAAGCCTGTGTTTCTCCTGAATCTTTTAAAAAGATCTAATCTTTCCTGGTCTGAGAGGCGATTAAGCAAGAAAATTGCAGAGAGTAATACACGATGTAATTATCCTGCATAATATAAAGCTTATGAGAGAGCCTGTAAGGTGAAGTAATATAATTGGGAAAGTAACTGATAGATATAAATAAAGGAGATTTACTTGACTATATGGATGAAACGTAAGAGAGATTAATCTGAGGAGAATAAACGAGAGATAATGTAAACAGTAAATTCCGGCGCTATATGACGAGTAATTCCCTGGAAAGAAAATGTATGAGGTAGTATAATCAACCAGGTCATTTTATATTCTTTATTAGTTAAATAAGCAGGAATTGAGCTTTTTCCAGCAGGATTGAAGGGCAACAATTAAAAATGATAATTGCTATCTGGTTTAAGTTCAGACTGAGTATTTCATAAGGATGCAAAGATGATTACGAAGTTAATTCCCAGAAAAGTATTCTTTACAGGCGGAGTTGGTACACACTCTGTAAATCTTGAATCATTTGAAGTTGCGCTCCAGGATGCTGCTATTGAAAAAATTAATCCTGTAACTGTAAGCTCTATCCTGCCTCCTTACAGCAACTGGGCAAATGAAGTACCTCTCAGGAATCTCAGTTTCCCAGTTCAGTAGATGAACATGGAAACTGGATGACCTGTAATCACTGCAGCAGTTTTTGCAATATGAACACCAATACATACCTTTAATTGCTTCCGAACCTATTTATGGACACCACTCAGGGAATATCAAAACTGTTTATCATGCTGTCAATTTCAGATTCTTTGCTCTGACTCAGACCTGACAAATTGGTGCTCCTTAAGAAAATTCATAATTGTTGGATCTCACCCAGTGAAAGAATCTGTATATATTGATATTTAATAAAAAATATATAATTATCTACCGTTACTTGCATTTCTTACTGCCTGTTGCCCAATGCCCTCAGGTATTGGGAATTACATGCAAAACTATGACTATTTGCTTATCAGGAGAATGGTATGCGTCTTAATGTATTCACAGATAACCCAACCGTTCCGATAGATGTAAAGGACAGGTCTATAAGCGAATTGATGGACGGAATGCTCAAAACAGGCTTCCAGGGAAGGAAGCTGGCAGAATCCGTTCAGGCCTGGTACAACATGTTAAAAGAAGAGGATATGACCGTGCTTATGGGTCTGTCAGGGGCGATGGTCCCTGCTGGCATGCGAAGGGTTATTTCTTATATGATCCGGGAGAGAATGATAGACTGCCTTGTAAGTACAGGGGCGAACCTGTTCCATGACTCACACGAAGCACTTGGCAAGAAGCATTATATAGGTTCACATCTGGCTGACGACGAGAAACTCTTTGAGCATGGTGTGGACAGAATTTACGATGTTTTTGCAGTGGAGGAGGAGTTCAGGACTGCAGATAACCTGATTGCGGATTTTGCAGAAGAAATTGGAGAAATTTCCTGTTCATCAAGGGAGTTCATGCACCTGCTCGGAAAGGAATTGGTAAGGCGCGGAGCTGCAGAAGATTCCATAGTTGTAAGTGCATACAGGCATAATATCCCTATCTTCGTTCCTGCACTTTCGGACAGTTCAATAGGGATTGGACTCACGATTGCAAGAAGGAGAGGCTTGAGACTTGATATAGACCAGATAAAAGACGTTGACGAAGTTACGCAGATTGTAGAAAAGTCAGGAAAGACTGGCGTTGTCTATATTGGAGGCGGAGTCCCAAAGAATTTCATCCAGCAGACAGAAGTAATAGCTTCTATCCTGGGAATGGATATCGGAGGGCATGATTATGCGCTTCAATACACTACTGATGCTCCACACTGGGGAGGACTTTCAGGCTGTACTTTTGATGAAGCCGTTTCCTGGGGAAAGATCTCAGCCCAGGCAAAAAAAGTGCAAGTTTTCGTAGATGCTACTATCGCTCTTCCTATTGTTGCCCATGCACTGCATGAAAAATGCCGTGGACTGAAGCGGAATGCCCCGAGTTTTAACTGGGGAGGGCCTGAAGGGCTTGATATTGATTATAAAGAATAATCAAATTACGAATGTTTATTATATTTGAAAGCTTATAACGTAAGACGAGAAGGAGAGGAGTAAATGGGTAAAAGAACTCGGATAATTAACGATCCTTCCTATTTAGTACCATTACTCAGGACTTTTGGGTCAAGAACTCATAAAAAAATATTCGATGCACTTTCAAACAAATGGATGACAAAAGTTGAGATTGACGAGTTCATAGGTTCAGACTCGTCAAAAAGCCTTCACGTTCTGAAAAAAGCCGGACTTCTTGAGAGCCAGTGGAGAGTTCCGGAGGCAGGACAAAAACCCTCCAAAGAATACCACAGCTCCTATTCCAAAGTTCAGGTTAACTTCCAGTGTTCTTTTGAAGATCTGAGCGATATCATCATGCTTACTTTTAAGCCGTATGAGGAAGTCAAAGACGCAATAGAAGAACTGGAAAGGCTTGTTGAAGAAGGCAATACCTCCATGAGCAACCTCACGCGGACCCTTAATAAAAACCCGTTTTATATCTGTGCAGTTGCTCGCAGATCTGAAAGGCTTTCGGTAATGGGACAGAGGTTAAAATTAATTGAAGATGTAGAGGAGAACTACGATTGATGATTAAAATCCTCAAGACTAAAAGCGGAGTAACCAAGTTTCAAGTCCTTATTGAGATTGCAGCCCACCAGCCGAATGTAAGACAGAAAGAAATCGCTGCAAAAATTGGAATAACTCCCCAGGCAGTTTCCGAATATATTAAAGAACTTGTAAACGATGGGCTTATAGTTACTGAGGGCCGAGTCCGGTACAGGATTACAAAAGAAGGTGTAGAGTGGGTCCTTGAGAATGCCACAGAAATGAAACGGTACGCTCGCTTTGTCATGGAGGATATAATCAGCCATGTTTCAACCTGGACAGCCATTACAAAAGAGGATGTAAAGGAAGGCCAGCAGGTGTACCTGAAAATGGAAAAGGGACTCCTGTACGTTAGCAGCACGGAAAAAACAGGCGCATCAGGCAATGTTATCTCCGATGCAGCTGCAGGAGAAGATGTAGGGGTAACGAGCTTAAAGGGCCTGATCGACCTGGAAAATGCGACAATTACAATCTGCAAGGTTCCCAGGATTGAGCGTGGAGGGTCGAGAAAGGTGGACATTGAACGCCTGAAGGCTATGGCAAACTCAAAACCCTATATAGCAGCTATAGGTGTGGAAGCACTTATCGCCCTGCGCAAGATTGGTATAACCCCAAATGTTATGTTTGGAACCAATGAATCAGTCATAGAAGCTGCATATCACGGGCTGTCATCCCTTGTAGTCTCAGTGGATGAACAGGTCTCTTCCCTTCTTAACAGGCTGGAAACCGAAAACCTTGAGTACGAACTCGTAGACCTGACACTAGAATAATTTATCTTATTTTTTGATCGAAGCCGATGCAGCGGTTTATCTCATCGAGCGCATCGTTTTTGATCAAATTTTTTTGAAAACGTTTTCGATCAAGCTTTTTTGTAAAAGGCTTGTGAAAGAGTTTGCACATACATTTATCTTTAAATAGCATGTTTTATATAATCAGGAGATACCCCATGAAGCTGATTGCGCTTTCCGATACTCATATGAAAACCGGAGAAATTCCCCAGCAACTTAAAACGCTCCTTGAGGAGTGTGATCTTATAGTACATGCAGGGGACTTCAATACTGTAGAGGCTTATCATGCCTTCAACGCTGGCGGGAAATTAAAGGCGGTTTTTGGCAATGATGATGCTTCTGAACTCAAAAAACTCCTTCCCGAAAGGCTGAGATTCGAAGCGGAGGGGGTAAAGATAGGAGTTGTACATGAAGGTGGGCTTTCGGTTACCGACACAACTGCACAGGGTTACCTCGCTAAAGAAATGGAGGTAGATATCCTGATTTTCGGGCACCTGCACAGGCCTCTGATAGAGAAGAGAGATGTCATGCTCATCTGTCCCGGCTCGCCTACCAAACCCAGAATGTCAAATCCAAGTGTCGTGGAACTCGTAATCGAGAAAGGAAATATTAACGGCAGGATAGTTACGCTTGAAGGAGATACCTGTGAATATATAAAGTTCCGGGATGCGCTTAAAAAGCGCACGCAGGAAGAAGACCTTAACGAAAAAAAGCTTGAGCATCTGAAACTATAAGATATGGACTTGAAAGAAATCACAATCTGGACTACCCTGTGTAATAGCCCTGACCAGTGATTTCTTTGCTCTTGGAATCCGGCAATGCCCTGCTAAGTGGGGTTACAGGAACTAATTTCGCAATCCAGGTTTACATTGTTTCCAGTTTGAACATAACGCCTGTGCCCTGAAGACTCAGATATACTTTATCCCCAAATTCGAGAATTTTCTCGACACTGACATTGCTGTTCCAGTTGTATACGAAATCGTAGCTACCCTGCATGGGCTCGAAACCCAGGGACATCAATCGATGGTTAATCTCTGATGGACGGGCCCCTTCACTGCTGAACCAGACCAGTAGATATGTTTTCACGGCATCATCTCACATATCAGCTTAATTATTTTGATATTAAGTTTCATTCAAACACACATTGCTTATTTTATACCATGTCTCGTTCATTTATGTATATTTTGCCTCTTCTGGTTTTAAGACCGATGCGAATAAAAAACGTTTGCTTAATACAACCGGGGTTCAAGTATTAAGTAAAAGAATTTCAGGAAAAAGATAGAAAGAAGTAAAAACTCCAGTGAATGGGTAACAGGGAAAGAGGAAGCAGAAAAAAGAAACAAAGACCTGATAAGATGAAGGTTAATCTTCTAAATAAAAAAGAATTAAGAGGCTTTTGCCCCTATTTTACTATAAGGCTGTTTTATTCATTTATGATTTTGTTACTTTTCTTCGAGGGATTCAAGGGCTTTTTTGACCATTGCACGGTAGGAATCCGTGTCAGTCAAGTAGTGTTCTTTTGCAAGTTTTGCGTTTGAGTCTTCCTCTGCCTCAACTGCCCTTATTCTCTCAAGAGTTTGCTTTGCGGTATCGAGTACCCAGAGGTCTCGGGTAAGTTCATCTACCTGCTGGATCGATTCTGGTCGGATGGAAGTCAGGACATTTCCATCATCTGTTATGTAGGTGCTGGTCTTGCCCACGACTGCCACAAAAGCTGGTAGTTCGCATTCCGAAAGGAATTGGGTTGCTTCAGGCTGGTACTGTCCTGCATAGACCAGGAAGGAGCCAGTAGGGTCTGAAATCCTCCCCCTCCAGTATTCGGAATCCGTGCCGATATCTTCCTTTTCGATAAGTGTGCCAACAAGGAAAATCCGGTTTACCTTAGCCCCTGTGGGAGTAAGGATATACTGCGGAGCATACTGATCACTCTCATCCCTTGATGTCAGGTTCGAGTCCTTCAGTTCCTGAGCAAAAACTCTGCGGGCAGCTTCTCTGAAAAAGCCTGGCATTTACTGCACCTCCGACCTGGTAAGTGTTTCATTAAGGGTAAGCATTTCATCAAGCATCTCTCTATCCAGAGAAGTCTTGGGAGTAATCGAATCGACTAGGATATAACGGTCAAGTTTGTGCCCGGTGATGGTATAATACCTGCCCACTAGTTCATGTTTCAATTTATCCAACACAACCCCCGGATCAAGGGCATCTGCAGCCATTGCAATTGCAGCATCAAGGGAAATCCCTGCAAGCTCTTCAGTAAGTTCCCTGTTAATAAGGGCATCCTGGGTGGAGGTCCCGGAATCAAGAACCGCTTTTATCCTCAGGTCATATTCTCCTTTTACTTTACCGTGTTCTGCACAGGCACCTTTAACCAGAGCCCTTTTACACTCAGGGCAGCGTTTTATTAGGCCTGAGCCTGTCTGGATGTCCACCATTGCTCCAAAGTATGTGGAGGTTGCGGATCCGACTTCGATATCCTCATCAAGCTCTTCTATGGAACTTGACCGGTTAAGCTGGATCTGAGCTTTGCCGCCCCATTCATTAACAACTACATTTTTCAACATGTAGCTCTTGCCTTCTTCCATGTCAGGAAGTTCGGAGCTGGCCCAGTTAGTGAATTTAACGACACCTGTGTGGTCTCCTATAAGCCCTGCCTGCCCGATGGATTCGTGAGAGTTTTCCCAGAGCTGAACCACTTTTCCTTTGACTGTAGCCCACTGGCCTCCCGCAAGGTCAGAGATGTTTCTGAATTCGGACTCCCTTGCAGCTGGTGTGAAATCTCCGCCTCCAACTCCGATAGGTTCATCAAGCTTTTCCACTGAGCTGTTCTTGTTGAGCTGAACCTGGAACCTGCCGTTGTACTCTCCTACAACAACACTCCGGAGGAGGTAACTTTCTCCCTGCTCAAGCCTGGGCAGTTCAGCATTCTTCCATGCGGTAAACTTTATGATGCCCGTCTCATCCCCCAGGAGCCCTACCTGAGAGATGGACTCATGAGTGTTTTCCCAGAGCTGGACAACCTTTGCCTTAAGGTTTGCCCACTGCCCGTTTTCCGAGATATCTGCAATCTTCGTAAGCTGAGGCTCAGCCTGCCTCATATAAAATTCATTCTTAGGAATAGAATATTTCTT
The DNA here is from genome assembly GCF_001304615.2 of Methanosarcina flavescens. NCBI lineage: Archaea > Methanobacteriati > Methanobacteriota > Methanomicrobia > Methanosarcinales > Methanosarcinaceae > Methanosarcina > Methanosarcina flavescens. Next base: position 596,240 of record NZ_CP032683.1, read on the forward strand.
CAAAAAATAATTGGTCACGCTGCGCTGCGCTTCGTTAGAAGGAACTTTAAATTTAGTAATCAGTTCATCAAGTCTGCTTTCGATATCTTCTACATTTACATTGATGCCAAGCTTCAAAAATCGGTCTCGAATGGATTCGGCTGTTTGTTTCATTCTTTCTACCTCAAGCCTCTTGTTTATCTTTATTGTATAGAGAGGCGTTTTAAATTACAACGTCACAGAATATAAAGTTAAGGAAAGCGGAGTGAAAGTATTCACCACGAGCAGTGACCAATTTATGGGAAGCATGTCTTAAAAACTCTGCGAAACCCGAGGAATTGGCCCCTGGGGATATTCTTATGCAGGGAAATAATTACTTTTTTGAGATCATTTTTAAATCCCCGCCAGCAGTAATATTTGCTGCCTGCCTGGGTTCAACTTTGAAATCACTTCAATATTTCATTTTAAGTTTTTTTTGATAGAATATATTCTCAGGCTATACTTAAACTTATTTGTGGAGAAGATCGAAAGCACGTTTTCCAATATCTCCTTCCCCAATAATTGTGACAATGTCACCGTATTCAAGTATTAGATTGCTATATGCGATAATCGAACTCTTTCCGCGCTGTACCATGACTACGAGACTTTTTTCCGGAAAATTAATTTCCTTAATTGCTCTTCCTGTAATCTTCGGATTTGTAACCTTGACTTCCATGATATTGCCTCCTCCACCTACTTCACACATTGAGAAAAGGTGAGGTCTCCCTATCATATTGTCAATGACTGCCGCAGTTGTTATGGCAGGGCTCATGGCTCGGATTCCAAGATCCCAGAAAGCCTGAAGGTTTTCTGTATGATTTACCCTGGCAACCAGCTGGTCCCCCCTAAACCCGAAACGTGCTTTGGCAATCTGGCAGAAGAGCAGATTAGTATCATCTTTGTTTGTGGTTGCAACAATATATTTGGCATTCTCGATTCCGGCTCTTATCAAAGTATTTATATCTCCTGCGTCCCCCTGCACAGTCATGATCCCAAGATCCAGACATTTGTTACAGGCTTCTTCGGAAATATCCACAACCACTACGTTTTCCCCCCTCTTATCAAAACGTTCGGCGAGAATCCTACCTACTTTTCCCCCTCCGACAATCAAAATTTCCATAGGAATTACCTCCAGCTTCTGAGCCACTCTTTTTGACATGCTTCCAGTCAGGAAGACTGTGGTAATGACCGTCAGGAAGACCAGTCCCACAATAGTCTGGCCTCCCGGAACGCCAATCTCATCCAGCTTGATCGCAAAGTAAGTTGCAATCGAAGTTGGAACGACTCCCCTTGGTCCAACAAATGAGATGAATAGCTTTTCATTGGTGCGGAACTTTGAATTCCACATCGAGGCAAAAACAGAGATTGGGCGGATGAGAAAAATCATCAGTAAAACCAGAGCAATTCCTCTTCCCCCGATCCCTATTATATATTCAAACTTGATCATTGCTGCTAATAAAATGAAAAGTAGAGAGATCATTACAGTTACCAGGTCACCCTCGAACTCCTTGATAGTCTCTTTGTAAGGAAACTCGGAAGTCCCTATGATGATTCCAAAGACTGCCAGTGAAAGAATTCCAGACTCATTGCCAAGAAGTTCTGATAGCACAAAACATGCAAACACCGAGGTAAGAGTAACCATTTTGGCAGTTTGTTTGCTGATAAGCATACCCCTGGTAAAGAACCAGCGGAGAGTAAACCCACTGATGCCTCCTATTAATAAACCGATTGCAAGCCTTTGAAGGATAAAAAGGACTGCACCCATCCCCGAAAGCTCAGCTACAATCCATTCGAAAACTACTGCAGTGAGGATTACACTTGCAGCATCATTCAAGACACTCTCAAGTTCTAGAACTTTGCCAACCTTATGGCATATCTGGATATTTCTTATAATTGGACCGACTACAGTTGGCCCGGTTGCAGTAACCAGAGCCCCGAAAAGTGCAGAAATTTGGAGAGGAACTTCTATTAGTAAAGTAGTGAGTGCCGTTATCCCGAGAAAAGTGATGAGCACACCAACTGTGGTCAGTTTAAGAACACTTTCCTTATATCCTCTCAATTGCTTCATGTCAATCTGAATCCCTCCGTCAAAAACTATCACGGATACTGAAAATGCTACTATGGCAAGAAGCTCGTCAAAATAAATAGCAGGGTTTAGCAAATTGAGAACTTCGGGTCCTACTATGATTCCTTCAAACAGCAGAAAGATTATAAAGGGAATCTGGAAGTAACGGCTAAGGGTCTGTGCAAGGAGTAACATTACCAGCACAGCAACAACCAGTCCCAGGAAGTTTACTGAGTCAATCATGAGATTCCCTATCAATTATGCATCTCTTCATTAAAAAAATTATTGAGATTCCCAGTTGTTTTAAATTCAGAAATTGTTAAAATATTATGTATCAGGATTATTTAGAGAAGAAGCAAAAATCTAATTGAGCGTTATATTAAAATTTATTGAGAAGGCAATCTAAAAGGATCGCCTGAAACAAAAGAAAGAGAAGTATCGAAATACGGTATGACAACCCGGCATTTTTAGAGGATCCTTGTGTTTTTGCAGGATTTTACGGGAGAAATTAAGAGTGTGAACATGAATTTTTGTGGCTGGCTGTAAAAGTTCTCTTTCAGAGTGGATTAAAGCTGTTACGAAGCAAAATATGTGAGTAAGCAGGTACCCAAAATTATCAGCATCTGACAATCCGGATCTGAACTGGCATTTTATTCTCAAAGTACAGTTATTACTGAAATGCAATTTACATTTTAAAATGTTTATGTATACACCAGTTATATACTATTATATCCACCAGTTATATACTATTATATCTAAATTTATTTATCCTGTAGCAGTATAGAAAACTCCAGAGTGCCCATAACGGCTCCGAGAATTCATCACTGTTCTCCTTGAATCTTAATAATTAATTGTTAAATGTATAATATTATATGGTGAAATATATCTAGTCATTTTTCAAAAATTGCCTTAATTTTAAGCTTTAAAAAGCACATGACATAAAAAATTGGAAGTATTTATCTGAGTTGTGGAATAAATATTTTTCTATACATCCAAAAAGCTCAAATACTCTATAAAAACTAAAATCAAGATAAATTTGGAAGAGATTTTAAGGTTTACGTTCTCAAGAATGCTTATTCTATGAGGAGGATTAATTATTAATTATAGAGGATTACTTTTTTATTGTTAGTTATCCCTTATACAGGTATAACATTTTACATATATTTAGACAAAGGTATTTTGCGTAAAACTTTCAAAGGTAATGTATAAATTCTAAAGAAGGTTTTTAAGATCTATGAAAGCTATTATCCTTGCAGCAGGAGAAGGGCTGCGTTGCAGGCCTCTTACTCTTACTCGCTCAAAAGTAATGCTTCCCATCGCCAACAGGCCTATTCTGGAGCATGTAATAGATTCGCTTGAAAAGAACAGAATAACTGATATTATATTGATTGTTGGATATAAGAAAGAACGCATAATGGACTATTTTGAGGACGGACTGAACTTTGGAGTGAAAATAAAATACATCGAACAAAAAGCTCAGCTCGGTACTGCACATGCAATCGAGCAGGCAAAGAGCATGATCGACCCCGAAGACTCGGAATTTCTCGTGCTTAACGGAGACAACCTGGTGGAACCGAAAACAATAGCAGACCTTCTCAATAATTATGAGGGGGATGCAAGCCTTCTGACCGTAAGGATGGAAGAGACTGCAGGCTATGGAGTAGTTCTTGAAGAAAGGAAAAGAGTTACAAGGATTCTGGAAAAAAGACCCGGAGATCTGAGCCGTATCGTAAACACCGGAATTTATATTTTTACGCCGCAGGTCTTTGAAACCATCGAAAAAACCCCGATATCCGAAAGCGGGGAATATGCAATAACAGATACCCTCCAGCTTATGATTGATGAAGGAAAAATTGTTACTTCAGTTCCTACCGAGTCAAAGTGGCTTGATGCTGTCCATTCCTGGGATTTATTGAAAGCAAATGCAATAGTCTTGGATTCCGCCAGAAGCCTGAGAATTGAAGGAGAAGTGGAAGAGGGAGTTGTCATAAGGGGAAAGGTAACCATAGGAAAGAATACCAGGATTCGTTCCGGAACTTACATTTTGGGACCTGCTGTCATAGGAGAAAATTGTGACATCGGTCCCAATGTGGTCATTCTGCCCTCCACAACAATAGGAGACAATGTGTCTATCAGGTCATTCACTGAAATTCAGAATAGTATAATAATGAACGACTGCAGGATATATTCTCACGGGCAGATCTCGAATTCTATAATTGGAAGCAACAATACAATTGGTTCAGGATTCTTTGTTGAGGAGAAAGAAGGTCTGTCGATCATTATGAATGGAACTATTCATCGAGCTCCCAAACTTGGTACTATCTTTGGAGATGACAACCGGATTGGAAACAGTGTACTTGTGAAGGCCGGAGTAACTATAGCCGTCGATTGCCAGGTAGAGTCCGGAAACACTATATACAGGGACCTGTCCCGTCACTCGGTGGTCCTTTAATCCCAGAGAGGTGAAAAAATGTGTGGAATCGTAGGTTATGCAGGAGAAAAATCTGCTGCATCTGTTATCGTAGAATCCCTCAAAAAACTTGAGTACCGTGGATATGACTCTGCCGGGATTTCGGTTCTGGGCAGCGGAGTAGATACTTACAAATCAGTAGGTAAAATCGTAAACCTTGAAACCACAATCCCTAACAGCATAGGTGGCAATATCGGAATAGGGCATACCCGCTGGGCAACCCACGGAAGACCCAGCATTATGAACGCTCATCCGCACAATTCCGGAAACCCTTATAAGATCTCAGTTGTGCATAACGGAATCATAGAGAACTATATGACACTGAAAGAGCAACTGACTGCAGAAGGATACGAGTTTAAGTCGGAAACCGATACAGAAGTGGTCGCACATCTCCTGCACAAACACCTGTACGGAAAACCCGATGGGAAAGAAGCAAAGTGCGATCTTCTCACAGGACTCAGGGAAGCGCTAAAGAAGATTGAAGGTTCTTATGCCCTTGCAGTTATCTGTGCTGACGAACAGGGAAAACTCGTGCTTGCGCGGAAAAACAGCCCGCTTGTTATAGGACTTGGCGAAGGTGAGAACTTTGCCGCATCGGATGTAACCGCTTTTTTGAATTATACAAGGGATGTCATTTTTGTAAATGATTTTGAAACTGCAGTTCTGACTCCTACCAGTGTAGAGATCTTTGATAGAGAAGGAAAAGTCCGCGAAAAGAAAATAGAAAGGATCGAGTGGGATTTTGAAGCTGCTGAAAAAGCCGGCTACGAACATTTCATGCTGAAGGAAATTCACGAGCAGGTGAGTGCGATTCATAACACACTTGCAGGTAAGGTCTCAGAGCTTGAAGGAACCATATATCTCAAAGAACTTAATATGACTGAGGACGAGATAAGAAAGCTTTCAAGGGTTCAGATTCTGGCATGTGGAACCTCCTGGCATGCAGGGTTGCTTGGAAAATATCTATTTGAGCAGCTGGCAGGCATCCATTGCGATATAGATATCTGCTCGGAATATAGGTACAGAAACCCGGTCATGAATGACGGGACTCTTGCCATTGCAATTACCCAGTCAGGAGAAACTGCGGATACTCTCGCAGCCGTGAGAGAGGTAATGTCCTATAACTGTCCTACGCTTGCGATCACAAATGTCGTAGGAAGCACCATTACAAGAGAAGTTGACAGTGTGCTCTATACTAGAGCAGGACCTGAGATAGGGGTTGCCGCAACCAAAACTTTCAGTACGCAGCTTACGCTGCTTTATCTGCTTGCCGTAAAGTTCGCCTTATCAAGAGGTAAGTTAAGCCCTAATTATGTTAAAGGATTCATTACGGATCTAAGGAAAGTACCTGGCCAGATTCAGCAGATCCTTAACCAGAAGGAGATAGTAAAAGAATGTGCAGAGATTTTTGCTCACGCAAAGAGTTATTTCTTCCTCGGCAGGCACCTGAACTATCCGATTGCCCTTGAAGGTGCGCTCAAGTTAAAAGAAATTTCATATTTGCATGCTGAGGGTTTTGCCGCAGGTGAGCTCAAACACGGCCCGATTGCACTGCTTGAAAAGGGTACTCCTGTGGTTATTATTGCAACAAAAGGGCAGACGTATGATAAGGTGCTGAGCAATATAAAAGAAGTAAAAGCCAGGGATGCTACAGTTATCGCAATTGCCGGGAATAAAGACTCCGAGATTGGAAAATATGCAGATGTTGTCCTTACGGTTCCTCAAAGTAGCGAACTGCTTTCTCCGCTGCTCAATGTTGTAGTCCTCCAGCTGCTTGCTTATTATACTGCGCTTGCCCGGAGCTGCTCGATTGACAAGCCACGCAATCTTGCAAAAAGTGTCACTGTGGAATAACGGAAAGACTGAAAACTTAAAATTAAAAAATCAAAAGAACCTAAAGAGAATACACTTTACACTTCAGGAAACTTCGGAGCAGGACATATGAAACTCTTCGGATCTTCAGGAATAAGAGGAATAGCAAACAAAGAAATCACGCCCGAACTTGCACTTAATGTAGGGCTTGTATTGGGAAGCCGGAAAAAGACTGCAGTTATCGGGAGGGATCCCAGAGTTTCGGCCCCAATGATCGAGCACGCCCTGATTGCAGGAATGACTGCAGCAGGCTGTGCTGTTACAGAGATCGGCCTTGTTACTACCCCTACCCTGGCATATGCAGCCAGAGAATACGAATGCGGTGTAATGGTTACAGCCTCCCACAACCCATCTGAGTACGTAGGAATCAAACTCTGGAATCCTGACGGCATGGCTTTTGACTCGCCGCAGCAGGAGGAAATTGAGAGAGCCATTGAGGATGCAAATTTTTCCAGGGTTCCATGGAACCGTATAGGCAGATTTGAAGAAGATGGAAATGCCATCCGTGCCCATATGAATATCATTAAGAAACTTGTAGGGAGTTCCAGCCTGAAAGTAGTACTGGACTGCGGATGCGGAGCAGGAGGAACAATTAGCCCCTATCTCCTCCAGGAACTGGGCTGTGAAGTAATAACCCTGAATGCCCAACCTGATGGCCACTTCCCTGCGAGAAACCCGGAGCCGAGTGATGAAAACCTTTCCATGCTAAAAAAAGCTGTTGTTGATTTCGGAGCCGATCTCGGGATAGCGCATGACGGGGATGCAGACCGGATGATGGCAGTGGATGAGAAAGGCAATTTTGTCTCAGGCGATGAGCTACTTGCAATTTTCGGACTCTATGAATGCGACGGCAGCAAGGGAACGGTTGTCGTGCCTGTAGACACTTCATTGATGGTTGACGATTTCCTTAAAGGTTCGGAAATTATAAGGACAAGAGTGGGAGACGTCTACGTCGCAGAGGGTATAAAACAGTACGGCGCTATTTACGGAGGCGAGCCGTCAGGAAGCTGGATTTTCCCGAAGATTTCCTACTGCCCGGACGGGATTTACGCAGCTGCAAAGCTTGTCGAGATTGTAAAGGAAAAGAAATTAAGCGAACTTCGAGAAGAACTTCCAAAGTATGCCACAAAAAGAGGAGCTCTGCCCTGCGCAAATGAAAAGAAAGCAGAGTTTATGGAAAATGTGAAGGCTAAACTTGAGCCTTTAGGAAAAGTCCTTGATATTGATGGTATTCGCGTGGAAATGGACAATGGCTGGGTACTTGTTCGCCCCTCGGGCACGGAAGCAAAAGTGAGGATTACGGCTGAAGCCCGTGAGAATGTTGATGAGATTTTCGAGATGGCTGAAAAGATAGTAAAGGAGGCGCTTAAATGAAAGCAGTTGTCCTTGTGGCAGGTAAAGGCACAAGGATGGAACCTCTGACTTCCGATTGCCCCAAGGTCATGCTCAAGGTTGCAAATAAGCCCATCCTTGAGCATATACTTAATTCCGCCATAGAAGCAGGTATCGAAGGCTTTGTCTTCATTACGGGTTATCTCGAGGAGCAGATAAAGGAGTACTTTGGGGACGGGAGCAAATGGGGAGTTAGCATAGAGTACGTACGGCAGAATGAGCAGCTAGGAACTGCAAATGCGATAGGCTGTGCAAAAGGGTATGTTGATGGGACTTTCCTTGTACTCAATGGAGATATGCTCATAGGACAGGAAGATTTAAAAGCCCTGGTCTCAAGGACAGAGGAAGCAGTCATTTGCGTAAAAGAAGTAGAAAACCCTTCGGATTTTGGAGTGCTTGAGACCGAAAATAATAGAGTTGTAAGGATAATAGAAAAACCTAAAAATCCCCCCACTAACCTTGCAAACGCCGGAATATACCTCTTCAGGGAATCCATTTTTGATTTCATTGACAGAACACGACCATCCGTGAGAAATGAATTCGAGATTACGGACTCACTCCAGATGCTTATCGATACAGGAGCGGCTGTGGGCTACAGCTCTCTCAATGGCAGGTGGATAGATGTAGGGTATCCCTGGGATCTTCTTAAAGCAAACGAACATCTACTGAAAGATCTCAGGAAGAGGTGTGAGGGTACCGTGGAACCGAATGCAACAATAAAAGGGGAGGTTGTAATAGGGAAAGGCACTCTTATCAGGAGCGGTTCTTACATCGAAGGTCCAGTAATAATAGGAGAGAACTGCGATATAGGTCCTAATTGTTATATCCGCCCATACACTTCAATAGGGAACCATGTAAGGGTAGGGAATGCGGTCGAGATAAAAAACACGATTATCATGGAAAATACCCATGTAGGTCATCTGAGTTATACTGGAGACAGTATTATCGGACGCCGTTGCAATTTTGGAGCGGGTACGAAAGTTGCAAATCTCCGGCATGATGGGAAGAACATAAAAGTAATGGTAAAAGGCAGAATTCTTGACTCGGGCAGAAGAAAACTCGGAGTGATTATGGGAGACGACGTACATACCGGTATCAATACAAGTATAAATACCGGCGTGATAATGGAAAAAGGGAGATTTACGTATCCCGGAGAGATTGTAAAACATTAATCCAGTGCCCGGGTTTTCGAAAATCCGATCAACTCTAAAAAAAGAGTCCATGACTTTCTGAGATCAAATAAGAGTTTCTGAAAAATAAAATAAGAGATCCTGAAGAATAAAGTAAGAGATTCTGAAAATAAGCTGGAGCCCTTTTCCCGGAAAGGAAAGGGGCATTTAAATTGACTTTTTCTAACGAGCTCGGAATAAAGCTGCCTTTATGCGTAAAGTTTCTTTAAGGACCAGAGCATTGTGCTCCGGAAGAGTCCTTCGGTTTTCACCTTTAAGGAATCGTCATTCATGCATTTTACAGCTTCTTTCAGGGGTTTGTCCGAATCAAGGATCTGCCTTACAGTTTTCTCATCAGTTTCTATTGTTATGGTAGGCCCCATCTTTGAGTTGGGATCATCAGGAGTGTCATATGTGTAAAACTCTCCTATCTGTCCTCCTCTCATCAGTAAAGTCACGTAAAGCATCTCGCCGTTTTCAAGCTTAATTTTTCCGGCAATTTCCTCACTGGCTACAAACCTTTTAAGGACTGAGGGAACTTTATCGAAATTTTCGTTGTAAAGCTCGGCTTTTGCACTCAGTTCTGCAAGGAGGTCATTTTCAATACTGGAGTTCTCAGGCGCTTTGTAAAGCTCAGCTTTTTTAATGTCGACTGCACTTGAGGTTGCACTTGCTATCGGTACAAACAAGAGCATAATTAAAAGAAAAAAACTCAGAGATCTGATTTTACTGTGAGAAAACATAATTGAAAATAAGAGAGAGGAATATAAATAAGTTATTGAAACAAATTAAGCCTGAAAAAGGATAAAATAATTAGAAATGAAGTAAAAGAAGTTCAGGCAATGAGAAGTATGATTAGCGAAAGATGAAGGTAAGAAATGGTGAAGGTGATGAAAGATAAGTGTAATGAAGAACAAAGATAACAAAAAATCAAATCAGAAACAGTGATAACGAAAAATACATATAAACAAAAATAAGAGAGTCAAAATAAGGGAATCAAAATAAAGAAAATCAAGAATATACTCGATTGAAAGCTCAACTGAGATTTAAGAAAAAATAAAATAAGAAATAAATAAAATTTACCGACGCCGCATTTACTGATAGTAAATCCATATCGATAAATATCAAAGTTTAAGAGAGGGTCTGAATACCTCGGAACAATATTTGTCGAAGACCTGGTCTTCAACCTGTTCGAATAATTTTTTGTAGTCTTTCGATTTAGGATCGTGCTTGCTCATCATTTTCTTGACTTCAGCATTCATCTTATCAAGAGTTTTCTGGTCAAAACCTTCCGTATTCTCCATAGTAAACATAAAAATCATACTCTGAAATTACCTGTTAGGCACTGAAATTCTTAAGTCATTAGTCTTCGATATTACCTGCATAATATTACTGTACAATGTTGAGATTGTGCAATTTTAAGGATTATATATTAGTCAGGCAATATACTCAACGTTATTGATAAATTTTCAAATTCTTTGAAAGCAACATCTGATTCAATAATTAAGAGTTTTATATTATTCATCTAATATATTAGCTTTCTCTTTTAGACCAGACCCTTGTGTGCACTGCAAAGCTCCATAGTCTTAAGATTCTAACATTAGAACCCTTGAGAGCTGTTACTTTACATAAGCGGTGGTTCAAGTATCTTTGAGATAATAGATCAGTTATGTCTACTCATATAAATATTTTACACTCAAGTAATATTCTGAAGGATTTATACATTGTGACATTGAAGACCGGTACATAATAATTATCTGAATTCTTAAGAAACCCTGTAGATAATTATATAGGAGCAGTTTACCACAAGTCTTTAGAAGTCAGCTTCTCAGCTTCACATAGGAGGTAAGTCTTTCGCAGTCGAATATTCTGCCTGGTTTATGGGTTAATTTTATTAGCTCTTCGGATTACTATATAGTTATACAAAAGTATTCGAGTTGATAATAAAGTGCGACCAGTCTCACAAAGAGTGAACGCGAAAAAGACTCATGAAAACAATACCGAGTTTGGAAAATCTACCTCTGAGCTTCTTATCCTGAAGCCCGAAGGTTATCCGTTAAGTGGCATGATGGATGAATATCCTGTTATTGAAAATCGGGATGTTTTTGAATTCTATGCCAGAGAACAGTGGAACGGGTATGTTGCCCGCAAAGGAGATTATCTCTTTGACAGGCGAATGTTCCCGGATTTTGCTTACCGCATTATAGATGTGGAACCTGCAGAGTCCGTAATAGGAAGTTCAACTTCAATTATCGTTACTGAGGAAGAAAACGGGCTTCCTTCCTCGGCAGAAATAAAGAGCAGCGTAAAATTTGAAGATGTAATCGGGCAGGAGCTTGCAAAACAAAAGTGCAGGCTGATTGAACGCTTCCTTGAAGAGCCCGAACGCTTTGGGAAATGGGCGCCAAGAAATATCCTTTTTTTCGGGCCTTCAGGTACCGGAAAAACCATGCTTGCAAAGGCTCTTGCTAACAAGACCAATGTACCTATCATTCCGGTCAAGGCTACACAGCTAATAGGAGAATATGTGGGAGATGGAGCCCGCCAGATCCACCAGCTTTATGACAGAGCAGAAGAGATGGCTCCATGTATAATCTTTATAGATGAGCTTGATGCCATAGCTCTGGACCGGAAATTTCAGGAGTTGAGAGGAGACGTAAGTGAAATTGTAAACGCTTTACTGACCGAAATGGATGGTATAGTGGAGCGCGACGGAGTATGTACTATCTGCTCCACAAACAGGATTTATACCCTTGATTCTGCTATAAGAAGCCGATTTGAAGAAGAAATTGAATTCGTACTTCCCGGAGAAGAAGAGATCCTCAGGATATTTGAATCGAATGTAAAAACCTTCCCCCTGCAAGTGGAGGGCTGTGACTTCCAGGCTCTTGCGAAGAAAGCAAACGGGCTTTCGGGTAGAGACATTGTGGAAAAAGTTTTAAAAACCGCTCTTCATCAAGCAATAATAGAAGACCGGGAGATAGTAACAATCAAAGATTTTGAAAACGCGCTTGCAAAACTTAGCAGGAAAGACCTCCCAGAGGGACCTTCAGAACTTTATATTTAAAATAATCCTTTTACTTTTTGGAATTTTTCTTTTGCCTGCTTCAATATAATTTTTTACTTGCTTCATGTAACGTTTTTATATACATTTCTCCTGCCTTAAAGAGCAGGAATAATTTTATGTATAAAAATAGTTATTTTCTAGCAGGAATGATTTAAATAAGTCTCAAATAAGTCTCAAACAAAAATGAAATAAAAATAAAAGGGATCCCTATGAATGAAATACGTGAAGTCGACAGGTTTGAGTGCAGAGTTGTAAACGTAATTAAAAACCTGATGTGGAAAGGTGTAACAGTAGAAGAGAAGGGCACAAAAGGTAGGGTATATTTCAGCAGAGTTAACGGTGAACTTGATATCAATCACGGTGATACTCTATATATAGGCGTCAAGCCGGTTTATGAAATCGAAGGCAAAACTATGGAAGTCACACTTTATGATGCTGAAAACAAAAAACTGGATTGGACTCTTGTCTGAGCTATCCTGAACCTGTTGCGATGCAGAAGTTGATATACAGAAGATCTGTTACAGCTCCCTTTACGCTAACCCGTCTGAATATAAAAACTCAATAACTTTTAATCTTTCCTTGAAGACAATTTCAAATTTTTTATTCAGACCGGTAGGGAACCTCGATTTCCATCAGGTCTTCGGCTATAATCACTTTTTCAAACACTTTTTTCGAATCGCTAAGGAGAGGCTCAGAATCATCAGTATACCGGGAACTTATATGGGTAAGGATGAGCTTTCTGACCCCGGCTTCCTTTGCGAGAGCTGCAACTTCCCCTGCTGTCGAATGTTTGGATTCTTCAGCCCAATCTGCCATCTCGTCCGCGAAACTGCTGTCGTGGATCAGCACATCTGCATCCCTGCTGGCTTCAAGAACGGACTCACAGGGTCTGGTATCTCCGCTGTATACAATAGTCCTTCCGGGCCTTGGGGCTCCCATTACATCTTCGGGTTTTACGAGCTTTCCATCGACTTCTACCGATTTTCCTTTTTGCAACTTTGCGAAAAGAGGACCAGGAGGAATTCCCAGTTCGATTGCCTTTTCTCTGTTGAAACGCCCGGGGCGGGGGTTTTCTATAAGGGCATACCCGAGGCTTGAGATACTGTGCTCGGTTTTTAAGGCACGGATCACGTATCCCTCCTTTTCCACAGTATCTCCGGGTTCCAAAGGGATACCCTGGACTTCATATTTAAGATTGAAATATCCAAGAGCTTTAAAAAGCTCGGTAAATTCCCTGGTTCCTTCAGGGCCATAGATCAGAAGGGGCTCTTTCCTTCCCATGAAAGACATGGTCTGAATCAGCCCAGGAATACCCAGGAAATGATCTGCATGAAAGTGGCTGACAAAAATCGAGGATAGGTTCATCATTCCTGTCTTTGCCCGCATCATTTGCTGCTGAGTGCCTTCTCCACAGTCAAACAGGATAAGCTCTCCTTCCCGATTGATCATTATTGCAGACGGATTTCTGTTGCGTGTAGGCAGAGAACCTCCAGTACCAAGAAAAATTATGCGAAGCATATCGAATCCACTAAACACTCAAGGAGTATTTATGGATTACCACTTAAAAGTATCAGAAAAATCCCAAATAAAGTCAACTTTTTAAGTTGAAATCCTACTTTAGAGGATTTGCTAATTTTTAGCATTTTCTAAAGCACTTACCGGAATCTCGACGTTCCTAGAACACTTATTCAACTTTCACAGTCCAGATTCTCCCGTAATTACCTGGAATTTTAAGCCGGATTTCTTTGTCAGCAGTGACCCCCATTAAATTTTCCAGTCCGTGAAGTTCTTCCACGTAATTGCCACTAAACGGGAATTTAAAAGACACTGCCTGACCCTGATCTCCAAAGTTTAGAGCTATAAGGCTAAAAACTCCCTCAAAACTCCTGGAAAACAGCATAATATTCCGGCATTGATAACGGGTTAAATCATTGTAGAAATAATGTTCTCCCCTGGAAAACTGAGGGTTATTTCTACGAAGCTTGATTAGTTTTCTGACGAGTTGAACCAGAGACCTGCCTTCATGAGTATAGAAGTATTCCCAGCGTACAGGTCTGTATAAAAGCACTCTTCCCCAGCCTTCATGATGAAGGAAGTAGTTTTCTCCGAACTCCTGTCCCTGCCATAACATGGGAATTCCTCTTGCTGTAAATAAACCTATTAAATAGGGCTGAACCTTATACCAGAGCGCACGGTCGCCTTCTTTCAAAAGTTCATTATCACTGTCAATTGTTCCGAAGTTACAGATAAAACGGGAATGATCATGATTTTCCAGATACTGGTGGGCAGTTTTTATAATACTATCGCCGTTATTCTGAACTTCAGCCGGATAACCTGAGAGCCCAAAAAGAAAGCCCAGACTGGTCAATTGATCGGGATTTCTGGCTGCTTCCCTGGCTGCATGCAAAGTTCCGTTTTGCCAGGTACAGTTACTGAAAGTCTTTTTCAGAATTTCTACCGGTTTTTGCAGTTGTTCGGCGCACTGAATAAGGTTTATGGAGCCATTATTAAAAAATCGCTGCCAGTGGTCGGAAGAGCCTCTTTTTTCTTTGACCATTAGGTAAGTCTCCCGTACCAGTTTCGTATAACCGTTTTCCGAATTCTCAAGCCAGTAACCTGGCACGTAATCATACCTGAAACCATCTATGTGGTAAGAATCGAGCCAGTGATAGTTTACTGTCAAAAAGAAGTCCCTGGTAAATTTATGGTTGAAATCCATACTCGTTCCAAATGCGTCTTCAGCAAAAGGACCCATAAAAGGATTTTATCTATGCTCCATCCGAGTTCGTTATAAACATAGAAATAAGGGAAAAGCTGACTTGTGTGAGCATATACAGAGTCAACTATAACTGCTATCTCTTTCTGGTGAGCCGTATCGATTAACTTTTGCATATCATTCCTTTTTCCAAAACGCTCATCCACACCAAAGTACCCGATTGGCATAAATCCCCAGTCTACCCTTTTCTCAACATTGGAAAGAGGCATAAACTCTATGCAATTTACCCCAAGATCTGCCAGATAATTCAGTTGTTCAGTTACTCCCTGTATGTCATTTGCAAATTCATTGATCATCAGTTCATACAGAATAATATCATTTATTGAAGGGATCTTACATACCAGTTCATGCTCGGTCCATTCGTAATGTTCGTATCCGAGCGTGAACGCAGACAACTTGCCGACTCCAAACTCTCTGGCAAAAGGATCTATAATCCAGTCAACAGGATTCTGTTTATCCGGATTCTCAAGACAGTATCGATAGACATATTTGCCTGGAGTTCCCCACGCAGAGTACGGTCTTGGCTTATCTTGAGGTACGACATTTATTGTTATAGACCAGTAATCTCCATACTCTGAATTTTCGGAGTGTTCCATTTCAAAATTCAAAGGTAATATATCCTGAAGGAACTGGTCTTTCTCATGAATCACCCTCACCCATAACTTATTACCTTTATCTGTTGATATTCCTGGCAACAGGAGTCCGAAGTTAATAACTCCAGAATTCTGTTTATCCTCCCTGGCTCCAAGCTTATGAAGCGGCAGAAAATCTAATTTACTCTGCAAGGTTACTCACACTTCGCACTGGTCTGGAAAATTATTAAAAGTAAATTGTATTATTATCACCTGGAACCCAATTTGAAGGGCGTACCTAAAGTAAAAAATAACAACCATTTAATGTAGAATAAATAAATATGTAATATAATTAAACAGATATTGAATATACAATCAAATTTTCTTTCAGTACAAACTAAATCACTGCTAATAGAAATGAATCACTGTTAATATAGAAGTGAATGAATGTTTAATGTAGAATTAAATTCAAGGATCAATATAGTTTTGGAAATTTAGCTTCTAAAAAGTGATTCTGAATCCTCACTTTCCGGATTCTAGCATTTTTTTCGCGAAAATAAGGATGATTGGAGCTCTCAAGTTAAGGAAAACTAAATATTCCCACGTTTAAGATGAAAACAAAATAAATTAATTCTCCTGACTTTTCAGGAAATTACTGCCTCAATTTTCAGGATATTATATATTCTAAAAACTCGTTAACCTTCTCCAGATTACGCATTTCTATTCAAAAATGATAAAGGAACCGTCGCCATATGTCAGGAAATTACGGAAAAGTTTACCTCGTAGGTTCGGGCCCAGGAGACCCCGAGCTTCTTACCCTGAAAGCCCGCCGTCTGATAGATAGTGCTGAAGTAATTATTTATGACCAGCTTCCCGGAAAAGCTATTCTGGATTCAATGCCGGCAGGTGCGGAAAAGATCGATGTCGGAAAACATGCCGGCAACCACACCATGACCCAGGCTGAGATTAATGAAGTGCTTGTGCAAAAGGCAAAAGAAGGAAAAATGGTAGTCAGGCTTAAAGGAGGTGATCCTTATGTCTTCGGGAGAGGGGGAGAAGAAGCCGAAGTACTTGTAGCTGAAGGCATTGAGTTTGAGGTCGTGCCAGGGATAACTTCTGCAATTGCAGTGCCTGCTTATGCTGGTATTCCGGTAACACATAGAGAAAGCACGTCAATGGTCACCTTCATAACCGGACACGAGGATCCAACAAAGCCCGAGAGCTGGCTTGACTGGGAGACCCTTGCAAAATTCGGAGGAACAATTGTAATCCTTATGGGCGTAAAAATGCTCGAGCGTAACGTTGATGAGCTAATGAAGCACGGAAAGAACCCTAATACACCCGTTGCGGTCATAGAGAAAGGAACCAGACCTGACCAGAGAGTTACTGTAGGAACTCTTGCAAATATCGCAGAACTTGCGAAGGAACGTAAAGTAAAGGCTCCTGCTATCACGGTTGTAGGAGATGTGGTAAGGCTTCATGCAATCCTTGGAGAACAGCGTACAGGGACGGAGTTATAAGAGTACGAAGGGATCACGATATGACAGGAGAACAGGAGAAGACGAAAATGCCGGTCCTTGCAATCATGAGGCCGGAAAACTACAGGGAAAGATCCGAGGCTCTTGCCAGGGATTATGGCTTTAATCCGATATATGCCCCTATGATAAAGCTTGAAGGCATAAAAGATGAGGGATTTGAGCCTTTTGTACGGAGAGTCCTTGCCGGCGAGTCCGACTACGTGGTTTTTACCAGTGCAAACGGGGTAACCTTTACCCTGGATAAGCTCTCCGAAACTGAAAAAGAAGAATTTATCAATGCACTTAAAAAATCCAGAATAATCGCAATCGGACCTAATACAGAAAAAGAACTTGTAAAAATAGGAATTGACAATTCTTTCCTGCCAGCCGATTATAGCTCAGAAGGGATTGTAGAAGCTCTCTGCCCTGAGATAAGAGGGAAAATAGTAGATCTTGCCAGGAGTGCTTTTGGGGCTAAAGTCTTAATAGAAGGGCTCGAAAAGTGTGGAGCTACGGTTTATGAGACCCACGTGTACACTCTCAGTATCCCTGAAGGAGAGGCTCAAAAAGAGTTGATTGAGCGCACACTTGCAGGGAAAGTGGATGCTTTTGCTTTTACAAGCTCCATGATGGTTAAAGGCTTTATGAAGCACGCTAAAGGGCTGGGATCAGAGGAAACTATTAAAGAAACTCTCAATAGGGCCGTGGTGGGAGCGATTGGCACGCCTACGGGAAAAACTCTGAAGAAATATGGGATTAATACAAAGGTAATCCCTGACGAATTCACCTTTGAAGCCCTGTTAAAGGCTATAAAGAACCAGCTTCAAGAATTTGAAGGATTGACATGATAGGCATATCAAAACTTTACTGCGGGACTGTGGAACCTTCTGATGCCCTCCGTTATGGAAGGAAATCAAAGAATCTTCCCTCACACCTGTTGCAGTTCTCAAAAGATAAAAAGCCAGTTGTAGTCTGGAATATGACCCGCCGCTGTAACCTGAAATGTATACATTGCTATGCCCAGGCGAAGGATATCGAGTTTCAAAACGAGCTTTCGACCGAGGAAGGCAAAGCTCTTATCGATGACCTTGCACAATTTGGAAGTCCGGTAATCCTCTTTTCAGGGGGTGAACCTACCCTGAGAAAGGATCTGCCCGAACTTGCAGCCTATGCTCGTGAAAAAGGGATGAGGGCAGTGATTTCTACAAACGGGACACTGATAAATCGGGATATGGCAAAAAAACTAAAGGATGTCGGGCTATCTTACGTGGGAGTTTCCCTGGATGGCATAAGAGAAACGAATGATAAATTCAGGGGGATGAAAGGAGCATTCGACGCAGCTCTTAGGGGACTTCATAATTGCCAGGAAGAAGGCATAAAAGTGGGCTTGCGTTTTACAATTAACAAACAAAATGTCGCAGATATTCCCGCAATCTTTGACCTGCTTGAAAAAGAAAAGATTCCAAGAATATGTTTTTACCATCTGGTTTATGCAGGCCGGGGTTCGGAAATGGTAAGTGAAGATCTCTCCCTTGAAGAGTCCAGGCAGGCTGTAGACCTCATACTCGAGAGGACAAGAAGCCTGCACGAAAAAGGTTTTCCTGCCGAAGTCCTTACCGTGGACAATCATTGTGACGGTCCCTACCTTTATATGAAACTCCTCAAAGAAAACCCGGAAAGGGCTGCGGAGGTATTTGAACTTCTCTCAATGAACCAGGGCAATTCCTCAGGAATAGGTATAGGATGCGTCTCCTGGGATGGCTCGGTGCATGCTGACCAGTTCTGGAGACATTACTCCTTTGGGAACGTGCGGGAACGCCCATTCAGTGAAATCTGGAATGATCTGAGTGATGAACTCATGGCAGGGCTCAAGGACAGGAAGCCCCTGATAAAAGCTCACGCCGACCGCTGTGCCCGGTGCAAGTGGTTAGAGGTTTGCAATGGGAATTTCAGGGTGCGGGCTGAAGCCGTATACGGCAATGTCTGGGCAGACGATCCTGCGTGTTACCTGACAAAAGAAGAGATAGGATATGATGAGGCCTGAAATTTATCAGGCTTTACAATACTTTTAATTTTTATTTACAATTTGTCTCTTTGTTTGCCCTTTATTCACTCCTTTGTTAATTTTTACTTTACCTGTTTTTCTTATTCTGAGCAAGACTCCTGCATTATCTTCTTAAAACACTTATTCAGGCTGTTTGCATATTTTTGAGTGAGAATAATAAGAATATAATAAAATAACATACAAGAAGATAACAAAATAGCATATAAAAAGACAATAAAATAGCATATAAAAAGACAATAAAATAGCATATAAAAAGACAATAAAATAGCATATAATAAGACAGTAAAATGACTTATAATGAGAAAAGGGCTCAGGGGGGGCAGAATAAATACATGAATTTAATTCCTTTATCCATGACCGTTTCAATAATTTTCTTAATTACCTCTGGTTGTATCTCGGAAAGAGAAGAACCGGAAACCTATGATAATGAAACTGAAAACCTTTCATACGAAGGAAAATCACTGACTCCAATAGCACAGCAGCGAAATAATGCCATTAAAGGGACTCAGTATATTGACAGGGAGAGCTACAGACTGCAGGTCAATGGGCTAGTGGAAAAGCCTCTAAATCTTACTTATGAAGAAATAACCACAATGCCTCAAGTTTCGAAAGTTGTGGAGCTGAACTGTGTGGAAGGCTGGAGCTTTACTGCAAAGTGGACAGGAGTAAGGATAGCTGACCTTTTTGAAGAGGCAGGGGCTATGGAGAACGCAACTACCGCGATTTTTTACAGCGCGGATGGCTATTCTACTTCACTTGATAGGGATTACCTGCTAGAAAATGATATAATTCTTGCATACAGGCTCAACGATGTAACCCTGCCCCCAGACAGGGGTTTTCCTCTTCAGCTCGTAGCTGAAGATAAATATGGATATAAATGGGCAAAATGGATAGTAAGAATTGAGCTGAGTGACTCACCTTACAGGGGATACTGGGAGAAAAGGGGATATAATAACACGGCTGATGTCGGTGGACCTGAACTTGAGAGATAAATAAACCTCATCAATCAAACACCAATAAAAATATAATATATCCAAACTTATAGTATGTTGTCAGTAATGAGACCAAAACAAAAAATTGGCAGCCGTTTTATCACAAAAATTAACTTTGGGATGAGAACATACTGCGGGGAAAAAAATACAACTGTGGGAATACTTCTGGAAAATGGGGGTAGTTTAAAGTGGCTTCTCGCCATGTTGATGTTTTAAGCCCAGGGGATCCTTTCAGGGACTGGCTTGTTGAAGAGGTAGTCGGGCACAGACTCAGGAATAAAAAATGTTCTGTTAACGTTTTTAAGTATAACTCTTCCCATACCGTCTGCAGGTATCAGTTCATGGGAGAAAACTTCAGTGTAATGGCAAAATTTTTTGCCGAACCTACCGGCCGATTGAAAGATTATAACCCTCATAAAGGCATGATGAACGAATACCGGAATCTTAAAAAAGCTGCATCGGTAATAAACGTTGCAAAGCCTCTTGCAGTCAATAAGAAGTTCAATTGCGTTCTTGTAACCGAACACATACCTGGAAAATCTCTTGCCTGGTATTTCAACCATGAAGAAAAACTTTATGAGAAGCTTGCTGCAGTTGCACACATGCTCAGGCAGCTCCATGAGAACACAAAGGCTTCCTACAATAAGGAAAACGAATTCAGGAATTATCATGAAGTACTGGATCACCTGAAACTGGATCATGATACCAGAGAGAGCTTTAACAAACTGCTCGGACAATGGTGGTACAGTTCCCTGCTTAACAGGGAGCATGGCTGTATGGTTCATAGGGATGTTACCCCTTCCAATTATATTTTTTGCAAAGGCAAGCCTTATGCCCTCGATTTTGAGAGCTCCTGGTTCCATGCACATCCTGTAAGAGATCTCGGTATTCTTACTGCAGAACTTAAAAATGAGTTCGAACTGCGTAAAGGAGGTGGGTGGAAAGCCGAACCGTATATAGGAAATTTTCTCTGGGAGTATAGCATAGATGAAAAGCATTTTAAATATGTTACCAGAGTTTTGCCTTTTTTCATGAGTATAGGACTTCTCCGCTCGGCAAGGCTCCACCAGGGCGACTATAAAAGCTATTTGATTAAAGAAGCATATGAGTGTTTAAAAGCAATTAATTACATGTAAAAGGCAATTAAATAAAGCTTAAGTGAAAGAGAAATGGGGGAAAGAGTATACTGGGAAATTATGAAACTGAAGAAGGCGAAGGTAAAGTCACATCTCTGGGCCATTCTTCCGGGAAGGGAGAGGAGACATTTGAGAGCTGTCAGATAAAAGGAGTTATTTTTGACTGCTACCAGACCCTCATAGATATCGACACTGATGAGCACAGGTTGGAAACGTATGAGATTGTAACCAGATGGCTTGCCTATCAGGGAGTGAAAATAAAGCCAGAAAAATTGCGGGACACTTATATGTTTAAAGTCAGGGAAAAAATGGAGGACTCGAGGGAAATATACCCTGAAGTCAGGGTAGAAGAAATCTTTGCCGAGATCTGCAAGGAGAACTCGATCTGGAGGATTGACGAAAAAAGCCTCGGAGTAGAGACTTCAAGGGTTTTTAGAGCAGCCTCAATGAAAAAACTCCGCCCTTTCCCCCAGAGCATCAGACTGATTGAACATTGTATAAATATCCCCAAATGCATAATCTCTAATGGGCAAAGAGTTTTCTCCGAACTGGAACTCCGATTTCTCGGGCTTTATGATTATTTCGATTTCGTAATCTTCTCATCGGATGTGAGATACAAGAAACCTGATCTCAGGCTTTTCATGACTGCGCTTAAGAAGATGAACCTTGAACTCGAACCCACGTGTGTCATGTCGATTGGAGACTCTTACGAAAACGATATATTGCCTGCAAGGAAATTGGGAATGCGAGCCATGCGTATTGATGAAGCTTGGGAGCAGTTCGGTTTGAAGGACTAACTGTATAAAAAGTAAGAAGTTTTCCGCGAAAATAGTGAAATTTTAAAAGCTTGCTTAATTCTTTTCCTTTTTATGGTTTTCTGCTTTTTAAAGACACACCAGAAAACGATATATATCCGCCTCAGAGCCTGGAGTTAATGCAATGCACATCCGCAAGGCATGGAAATATGCATAACGGGCACACATCGTAGAAAGGAGAAAGAACCAGCCCATACGAAGAAAAAAATTCCTTCTTTAAACCGGATCAAAGTGAATCTGAGCTGAATTCAGGCTAGATTCTCTTCACACATTTTATCTTGTAGTTATTTCTATCCTTTAATTCTCCACACTAAATTCTCACAATTTTCATGAAAACTTCTATATTCTAACAGCGTTACTATATGCTGACAACTGTGAGATTGCTATCAAACTGGTCATAAATGTTTTTCCTGTAAACTGATTTCTCATAGAAAATGCAATCAAGTAACTCAAATATATATTCCAGAAAATATTGAATTGCTACCGGACAGTAAGAAATTTTTCATTTCACCCAAACCCAGATATATTTAAATAATCGCAAGCACTCTAAAACCCAAGAAATTCTTACACTATTTTCCATTCATGGAGTGTCTTTATGACAGAATCAGAAATTCCGAAAGAATATAACGCAAAAGAGGTTGAGGAAAAGTGGATGGAGAAATGGAATCTCTCCATGTACCATTTCAACTGGGGAGAGGATACCCGTCCCCAGTATATCATTGACACCCCACCTCCCTATCCTACAGGCAATTTTCATATCGGAAATGCGCTTAACTGGTGCTATATTGACTATATCGCCCGATACAAACGTATGCGCGGGTACAATGTGATGTTCCCCCAGGGCTGGGACTGCCACGGCCTCCCAACCGAAGTCAAGGTAGAAGAGATTCACGGTATAACGAAAAACGAGGTTTCGCGTGCCGAGTTCCGCAGGATGTGCAGGGAACTGACCGCAGAAAACATCGAAAAGATGCGAAAAACAATGCTGCGCCTGGGCTTTTCCGTCGACTGGAGCAACGAATTCGTTACCATGGACCCATCATACTTTGTAAAAACGCAGAAATCCTTTGTCAGGATGTACAATGATGGGTACATATATCACGAAGAACATCCTGTCAACTGGTGCCCCCGCTGTGAAACTGCCATTGCTTTTGCAGAAGTTGAGTACGAGACAAGGCAAACGAAACTTAATTTTGTCCATTTTGACAAGGTAGATATTGCAACCACGAGACCGGAGCTTATGGCAGCCTGTGTTGCAGTTGCAGTAAATCCCGAAGATGAGCGTTACAAACAGTACGTCGGCCAGGAAATTACAGTACCTATCTTTGGGCAGAAAGTGACCATAATTGCCGATGAGGATGTTGAGCCTGAATTCGGTACAGGTGCCGTAATGATCTGTACTTTCGGAGACAAACAGGACGTTCGCTGGTGGGTTAAATACCAGCTGCCCCTTATAAAGGCAATCGACAAGCAGGGCAGGATGACAAAAGCAGCAGGCAAGTATGAAGGTATGAGCATTGAAGAATGCAGGGAAGCTGTCATTGCTGACCTGAAAGCTGCAGGTTGCCTTTATGACCAGAAACCTCTGGAACAGAATGTTGGGCTCTGCTGGCGCTGCGACACCCCTATCGAGATTCTTTCAGAACCCCAGTGGTTCGTAAAGATTGACAATGACGGCATCCTGAGAGCTGCAGATGAGATCAACTGGTATCCCGAGTATATGAAAGTCAGACTCCAGAACTGGACAGGCACTATGGAATGGGATTGGTGCATATCCAGACAGAGAATCTTTGCAACCCCAATCCCAATATGGTACTGCAAATCATGCGGGGAAGTAATGGTTGCAGAAGAGAGCTGGCTCCCAACTGACCCGAATGAAGCAGCCCCGAAGAAAGCCTGCGCCTGCGGTTCAACCGAGTTTGAACCTGAAACCGATGTGCTGGACACCTGGATGGACTCCTCTATTACAGCATTACATGTCACGGGCTGGGAAAGT
Organism: Methanosarcina flavescens; assembly: GCF_001304615.2. Classification (NCBI taxonomy): domain Archaea; kingdom Methanobacteriati; phylum Methanobacteriota; class Methanomicrobia; order Methanosarcinales; family Methanosarcinaceae; genus Methanosarcina; species Methanosarcina flavescens. The sequence goes on from NZ_CP032683.1 coordinate 620,162, forward strand.
GAACGCGAGCTCCGTCTGCCTGCACAGATCCGTCCACAGGGCCATGATATTATAAGGACCTGGGCTTTTTACACGATCCTGCGGAGCCTTGCCCTTGAAGGGAAAAAACCCTGGGACTCTATAGTTATCAACGGCATGGTGCTAGGGCCTGATGGTCATAAAATGAGCAAGTCCCTCGGAAACGTAATTTCCCCGGAAGAAGTTATCTCACAATACAGTGCCGATGCTTTCAGGCAGTGGGGTGCTGTTGGCGGCTCAACAGGCTCGGATATAATGTTCCGATGGAAAGACGTGGTCTCAGCTTCTCGCTTCCTTCAGAAGATGTGGAGTATCTACAGGTTCTCAATGTCTCATCTGAAAGGCTTTGGGCCTGAAGATGCCGATAAATTCCCAACGGATTCCCTCCGTATAATTGACAGGTGGCTTCTGAGTAGGCTGAACAGGCTTGTGGACACTGCGACAAAAGAGCTTGATGCATACCAGTTTGATTCCACATTTAAGGCTATAAGAGGTTTTGCCTGGGAAGTCCTTGCCGATAACTATCTGGAACTCGTAAAAGGCAGACTTTACGGCGGTGAGCCTGAAGGCAAGAGAGCAGCGCAGTACGTGCTCTACCAAACAATTAAGACTCTTTCGCTTCTGCTGGCACCATTTATACCCTTCTTTGCGGAGGAACTTTATTCCAGGTTTAGCAATGAGAGTGTCCATACACAGGCCTGGCCTGCAGTCGATGAGAGTTCCATAAACGAAGAAGCCGAAGCCGCAGGAGAGCTTATCAAGGATATAACAGGTGAGGTCCGCAGGTACAAGTCCGAGCTTGGAATGGCACTTAATGCCCCTCTGAAAAAGGTTGAGATTTATAACATCGATATAGATACAGGAGATATCGCAGGTGCAACGAACTCGGAAGTTGAGTTGATGGAAGGAGCTCCTTCCTTTGAATATGTACCAGTGGAAGTAAAGCCCAATATGGGTATCCTGGGTCCCAGATTCAGAAAAAATGCAGGCGCTGTCGTGAAAGCTCTCAAGGCAGAAGACCCTGTTGCTGTTGAAGCCCAGAAAACATCCGGAAAAATAACTGTCACTGTAAATGACGAGCCGGTCGAACTTGAACCCGAAGCCGTGGAGATAAGGAAGGAAGTGATCTCTGGCGGCAGGGAGGTCGATGTGCTTGAAGTCAGAGGTGCAGTTGTTGTGATTGTAAGGTAAGCAGAAGCTTACCTTTTTTCATAAAAAATATCCTTTATTGCTCAAATTAAGCTTATTTTTTTGCAGTTTTTACGAGCATCTGAAAGCAGGACATCTTAAGGTTAGACTCGTAAACTACTGCTAAACTAAATATTTAGTAGCTTCCTAAGTTCACAGATGACCCTTTGGCATATCAGATAGGCTTTAACGGGCAGCTCCTGCCCTACTGAGTTCTGTCCATTCGTCTGTATCGGCTTTACATGAAAACGAACCTGTTACAGTGCATTTATTCAAGACCTGTTTAACCCCTGAGATAAAGACCCAGGAGTTTTATGCTCTTCATAAATTTACATTAATGTAAATTTATATGTAAATTCAAATTCCGACTTTAATCCTGCGAACTGTAAAACCTATTTTCCTGAAATAATTTCCCACTATACCGGAATTTATATTTCAATGACGGCAAAAATAGATTTTCAGTTTACAATACGAAGGAAAAATTATAAATTGCCCAGCTTAGATTGAGGACTCCTACAAAGTAGAAATTTCAAAAACGAATCATTTAGAATTAGCCTCCAACTTTAAAAAATTTTTGGCGTCAGAAAGTTCAGGATAACTGTGGGATGATAAAAACAACTATCTAATTTTACATTACGATTGAATCAGTTAACCAGATGTAAGTATCCAGACTTCACGGGATATCTTATAGATAAGCAGAATTATTTAAATAAAGTGAAAAAATATGGACTCCCTTTTTCAATGTGAAACTTTATATACATCTAGGTAATCTGTTTCAGAAATGTATTATTCAGATCAGGAGTTCTTATGACAAAAGTCGAAAAGGTACTACTGCTGCTCAAAAACATGGTTTACGAGAGCACCAGCCCACAGGAAACTCTTAAATTTGCGAAGTATTACAGGAGTAAGGGGCTTGACGTGCTTGTTATTCTATGGGGACCTATGGGAGTGTTGCTTGCAAAGAAAGACAAAACAAGAGGATCACCCAAATATGATGTTTCTGTTCAGGAATGCATTGACATGGGAGTAGAGTTCCGATGCTGCCAGCTTGCCTCGGACATGATCGGGCTTAAGAAAGAAGAGTTAATTCCTGGAATCGAGTTCATCTGCTCAAAAGATGTAGCCGAGCTCTTGTTGACATATGCCGAAGAAAACCAGCTGATCATCAGTTTCTGAGCCTGAGAAACTTCTAAAAATTAAACCAGGCATTTAAGAAATAAGGATTTTAAGTAATTAGATATGTTTTACTGTAGCTCTTTCTTAAGTAAGGTTTTCTTCAATCTAGCTATACCCTACCTAGCTGATTATACCCTGCCAAACTGGCTCTTGAGCCAGGGATACGTGCCAATAACCGGCCTGTAGATCTTTAAGCTACACCTCAATACATTTCTAGCCATTCTAAATCCTAACTGCTTCCCTGAGCCTGAATTACAATTTTTTTCAAAAAAAGTGTTTAAAAAAGCGCTTGATCACAAACTTTTTCAGAAAAAGTTTGATCACAAGCCTTTTCAAAAAAGGCTTGAGCGAAAACGGCTGGTAGGCGCGGTCGGCGTGATAAACCGGCGCAACGGTTTCGGTCAAACCTTTTCGTAAAAGGGTTGCAGCTCAATGGGCTCTGTAACTGGCAATAAAAATTTTTTGATATACCTTAAGTTTTGTGAGAGTTTTATAATATTTTTTCAATTTTTACCTGTATCGACGGAACCTTTAATGTTTGGGATAGTTCAGTTGAACAGGTTGGTCATAACAGAAAAAAATCCACTAAGGAATGAATTATATGTAATATGCACATAATTAGAACAAAAATATAAAAACACGGCTCAAACCAGCGAGTGTTTGTGATTAAACAAGGCAGCGTCTATGATCAAACTAGCAACGTTTGCGAATAATAACTAATGTGCATATAATCAGGATAAAATGGTTTTAACATAAAATGTGTGACTTCAAAGTACTAAATTAATATGAATGTTTTAGCTCTTCAGTTAATTAATTTTAAAGTTAGGAAAGAAAATAGGTTAAGCAGGTGGTTTCATGTTTTTGCAGGATTATGAGCTGAGCGAGGAAGAGAAAATTCTCTTACAAAAGGTTCTAGATGGAGATGTGGCTCTTCGTAAGATTGAGGAGGTCGCAGATCCATTAACATCAGTAAAAATTAGACGGCTTGCAATACAGGAGTTTATAAAACTCGAGTTTGAACATATACAGAATTTTTCCCTTGATGTAGAGGCTATATCGAAAAAGAATATCGAAAACATGATAGGGGCAGTTCAGATTCCACTAGGAGTTGCCGGGCTTCTGAGAGTAAATGGTGAATATGCTAACTCCAAATATTATATCCCGCTTGCTACAACCGAAGGAGCTCTTGTCGCCAGCGTAAACCGTGGCTGCTCGGTCATCACAAAATCAGGAGGGGCAAACGTCAGGATTTTTGAAGATGAAATGACAAGAGCTCCTGTTTTTAAGCTTGATAGCCTTGAGAGAGCCAAGAAATTTTATGAATGGGTAAAATGCCCTGAGATTTTTGAGCAGATGAAAGAAGTTGCCGAAAAGACAACACGTTTTGGAAAACTGATCTCCGTAAAACCTTTCGTAACAGGCACATACGTATACCTCAGATTCTCGTACGATACAAAAGATGCCATGGGCATGAACATGGTGACTATAGCTACTGATGCAATCATGCACCTGATAGAAGACGAATTCGGCGCACATCCGGTTACCCTCTCAGGAAATATGTGTACTGACAAAAAACCCGCTTCAATAAGCACAATTCTTGGAAGAGGAAAAACAGTTGTAGCCGAGGTCATAATTCCAAAAGAGATTGTCAAAGAAGTCCTCAAATGTACGCCTGAATCCATGTTTGAGGTAAACTACAGCAAAAACCTGCTTGGCTCAGCAAGAGCAGGAGCACTTGGCTTCAATGCCCATGCTGCAAATATCATTGCTGCGATTTACCTGGCCTGCGGACAGGATGCAGCTCATGTTGTCGAAGGGAGCACTGCCATTACGAGCATGGAACTTACAAAATATGAGGAGATTCATTGTTCTGTTACTCTGCCTGCCCTGCCTGTGGGAACTGTTGGGGGAGGCACGGGTCTTGGAACCCAGAGAGATTGCCTGAACATTCTCGGTGTCTCAGGTGCAGGGGATGTTCCCGGAATAAACTCCAGAAAATTTGCAGAAATCGTAGCTTCCGCCGTGCTTGCAGGAGAAATTTCCCTTATTGGAGCCCAGGCTGCAGGACATCTGGCCCGTTCTCATGCCCAGCTCGGCCGTGGAAAGTTCTAACACGAGCGTTGTACCAAAACCGTTGCGCTGCAACCCTTTTTTGAAAGGGCTTGTGATCAAACTTTTTCTGAAAAAGTTTGCATTAAGCTCTTTTTTGAAAGGCTTTTAGAGATCTAATGGGTAAATTACAATTTAAGAATTTGTTAAAAAAGCTGGATTTCACTTAGGCAAGAGGTTTCTGTTCTTGATATGCAGAGATGTGCCTAAGGGAATATACCTCCATTATCTTTTATCGGAAGTTTTGATTCTTAACTGTTTATCGGGAATATACATCATTTTCTCTGTTAAAACTGCTTTTAGTATTTATGTTCAGGCATTAGAATTTATTTTCATAGAGTTCAACATTATTTAAATTCAAGCAGAATAAAAGATATATTGTCAGATTATTATATAATTATTGCATAAATTGGAAACCCTTATTAGAGGGTAGACTTTTAAATTTAATATGGAGGCGGCATGAGCAATCCTGTAGATCTCCTAGTCTGTGCGATAACCTCACTGCTTTGTTTTTTAATAGTATATACTGTGCTGCAGGAGGAGATATTGATACTTGGAATTGCCCTTGTAGGTTTTATTCTTTTAGGGAAAATTCTGTACTTATTGTAACTTTCAGTCTTCAGTTTGCTCAGGCGGTAAGCCACGCAGCTGTACTGTAAGTATTATGTATTTTAAGTGAATATTTTAATAATATTTTTGACCCAACTTTATAATGTTTTTTCCTCATCAGTTTTCCAAACAACGAGAAGAAGCAAGATTATTTAAAGTTTAATAATAATATTTTCTCGAGGGATTTAAAGAGGGGAAGGCTAATAGGGTAAGTGACAGCAGAGTAAGGAAAATTAGCCGATAAAAGTTTCTATATTGCTGTTGCTCATACAATAATGTTCGTATAATTAAATTCGCACAACTAAGACATGAGATCAGGACTCACGCAATTAAAACTTACAAGGCAAAAGTGACGTTAAACTGAGCAAGCCAGAAAAACTGAGATAAATCAAAATTAAGAAACAGATTGGGGGTTAAGTTTCTGGAATATACGCTTCGAATAGGAGGAGAAGCCGGACAGGGGCTACAGACAATAGGAGGAGCTCTTGCAAAGGTCTTTTCGCGAATAGGATACCATGTGTTTTCACACCAGGACTACATGTCCAGGATACGAGGGGGGCATAACTTTTACCAGATCCGGTTTTCCGACCAGAAAGTAACGGCTTCCAGAGAGATGCTTGACATTCTTCTCGCTCTTGACCTGAACACTATTGAGACTCACAGGAAGAGTGTGAAAGACGGAGGATTTATTCTCTATGATTCCGAAATTGCGAAAAAGAAGTTTGAAGAGCCGGAATTCATAGACATTCCTTTCCGAAAGATAGCACTGGATGTCGGAAAACATAGCGTTATGGCAAACACCGTAGCAACCGGGGCAGCTCTTGGGCTGCTTGATCTGGGGCTGGAGGCACTTAAACAGATCCTGAGAGAAACTTTCAGCAGAAAAGGAGAAGAAGTAGTCCAGAGTAACATAGCCTGTGCAGAGGCAGGATACAAATATGCTCTTAACAATTGCCCCAGGTGCGAAGCTTTCGGAATCCGTGAGCCCGAAAACAAAAAGCTCATGCTTATAACCGGACTACAGGCAATCTCGATGGGAGCAATTATGTCAGGATGCAAGTTCTACTCAGCGTATCCTATGTCGCCTTCAACAGGAATTATGGAGTACCTGGCTTCCAGAGCAGAGGAGTATAATCTTGTTGTTGAGCAGGCTGAAGACGAAATTGCAGCTATTAATATGGCAATAGGAGCTTCTTTTGCAGGTGTAAGGGCTATGACCGGAACGTCCGGAGGAGGATTCGCTCTCATGGTAGAGGGTCTTGCCCTTGCAGGAATGACCGAAACTCCTCTTGTGATTGCGGAAATGCAGCGCCCTGGACCGGCTACGGGTCTTCCCACACGCACCGAGCAGGGAGATTTACTTTTTATTCTTCACGCAGGTCATGGGGAATTTCCAAGAGTGATTTTTGAACCAGGAACTCCTAAACAGGCTCTTTACCTGACTAATAGAGCTTTCGAACTTGCTGAAAAGTACCAGATCCCTGTGTTCATCCAGTCTGACCAGTATCTTGCAGAATCCGAATGGACCTTTGATAGCCTTGATTCAGAAAAACTGATCTATAACGATTACCGGATGAGGGAAGAGGATCTTAAAGGCGTTGAGAAGTATGAACGCTACAAATATTCCAGTACAGGAATTTCTCTGCTTGCGATTCCCGGAGAAGCAGGAAAACACCTCGTCGTGGCGGATAGTGATGAGCATGACGAGGAAGGGCATATTATAGAGGATTCCGAGACCCGCATCAAAATGGTTCAGAAAAGGCTTCTGAATAAACTGCCATTTATAAAAAATGAAATCGAAGCTCCTTTTTTATATGGAGATCCCTCCCCGAAAATAGTGCTTGTAGGACACGGATCTACCTACGGCGTGATAAAAGAGGTAGTTGATACCATTCCCAAGGAAAAGAAAGTTGCAATGCTGCACTTCAGCCAGATCTACCCTCTTTCCGAACGGGACAGGTTCGATTATATTGAACTTCTTAAAGACGCAGACCTTACAATTTGCATAGAAAACAACGCCACCGGGCAGTTTGCAAAACTTATAAGGGCAGAAACCGGATTTGAATTCTCCCATCAGATCAGCAAATACGATGGGAGACCTTTTACAATTGAAAACCTGAAGGAGGAATTGCATGCCTACCTCTGAAGATTATGAAGGTCAGGTTCCGGCCTGGTGCCCCGGATGTGGGAATTTTCAAATTCTTTCGACTATCAAACAGGCACTTGTAGAACTTGGAATTGAGCCCTGGCAGGTCCTTGTTGTTTCGGGGATAGGGCAGGCTGGAAAACTGCCCCATTATATCAAGTGTCATACATTCAACGGGCTGCACGGAAGAACCCTGCCTGTAGCTACGGCTGCAAAACTTGCCAACCATTCCCTTCACGTGATTGCAGTTGCTGGAGATGGCGATTGTTATGGGGAGGGAGGAAACCATTTTCTCCATGCAATTCGACGGAACCCGAATATTTCGCTGTTCGTGCATAATAACCAGATATATGGACTGACCAAGGGGCAGGCATCTCCCACTACAGCCGAGGGAACATACACAACAATTCAGCCTTACGGCGTACTCCAGGAGCCGATGAATCCACTTGCCATGGCAATTTCTCAGAACTGCAGTTTTGTAGCCAGAGGTTTTGCAGGAGACCAGGAATATCTTAAAGAGCTTATGAAAGCTGCAATAACACACAGAGGCTTTGCTCTGCTTGACATTCTTCAACCCTGTGTTACTTTTAACAAGATAAATACCTTCAAGTGGTATCGGGATAGAGTTTACAGGCTAGGAGACGACTATGACCCTTCGGACCGTATTAAAGCATTCGAAAAGTCCCTGGAGTGGGGAGATAAGATTCCTAATGGGATTTTTTACAAATACAAGAGGGACATCTTTGAGGATAGAGTGCCGGCAATTCAGGAAAAGCCACTTGTAAGACAGAAATTTTCTCTTGAAGAAACAAAGCACGAGATTGAGAAATTTTATTAAACTTTATCTTTTTACTTTTATTTAAACACTGTTGGAATTCCAGCTTTACGCAGAAGATGTCAAATTCAGAGTTTTTAGTATAATCAGGAACCGCTATTCTAATTGTTTCATTTCAGAATGGAGTTCATTACAAGGCTTACTCGATAAAACACATTTACTTCTTCCAAAAATAAAGATGCCAATTTTAAAATTTTCTGTCTATTATTTTACTTGTAGAGCAGTTATAAATTTTTAAAATGTTAATATAATAAGTTAAAGGTTTAGCAGGAAAAGTTAATAAATTTAAAGAGAATACTCTTTCTAAAAATTATTGTTATGCTTAGCAACTATATTGAGTAACTGATGAAGACCACGCAATGTGGGTAACTAATACAAAGCCCGATAGATACCATGAAAATTAGCCCCTGTGCACTATTTCCTATACCAAATTTCTGTCTAGAGGCAATAGAGGAGAATCGTGGTGTCATACCTTCACGTTTTATAATGCTTTCATTCGGAGGAAAAAGAGGAGTAAGATGGAATGAAAGGAATTTCCAGTATTTTTAAGAAAGGCGAAATAGCCTTCACTGCACTTGAATCTGCAATAGTAATGACTGCTTTTTTAGTGATTGCAGTAGTGTTCTCTTATGTGATTGTCGGGGCAGAGCACTCTACTTTTGAAACAGTTACAACTAATGAGGTTGTAGAACGGTCAGGTCCTTCCATTGAACTTGCGGGAAGCGTGATAGCAAAAGCGAGCGACAGTAAAGTAAACAATATTATCCTTACGCTTCAACTCGCGAAAGACCAGCCACCGGTAAATATGGGAGTTGATAGCAGTCAAGGACTGATGATCATATCCTATTTAGACCGTGTCACTTATGTAGCAAGTACAAACTGGACCAAGAATTTTGTAGGAGAGAATGATGGAGATGAACTGCTGGAGCAATACGAGAAAGTAGAGATCAACATTACTGCACCAGCTAACTCAACATTGCAGAGCACGGAAGCAGGGGATGTAGTTAACAGTGAATTCAGGCTTGAGATAAAACCAGAGACAGGTGAAGTCATACCTGTGTCAAGCACTATACCTGCCCAGATCGACACAGTTATGAGCCTGAAGCACACCTCAATGGATTAAACTGATATTCCTCTCCTTGAAGGCATTAAAACATACAGGCAGTATTCATAAAAAAGAAGAAAGAATTCCTTGCCTGAGCATAGATCTGAGAACCTGTCCGCACGCAAAAAGAAAAATGAAAGATAGTGACGGGATTTTCCCGTCACACAGATATTAAAAGATCAGTTTTTAAGCTTCAGCTCTTACATCTTTCAATGGAGATGGAAAAGCCCTTCTTTTGCCTTGTTGAGATGCTTGTTAGCTTCCTCGATTTTATTGGCAGCTTCGAGGATATCATTAGAAGCATCGAGAAAACCATCTTTTTTGGCTTTCTGAGCCCATTCCCTGAAGCTCTGTATGTGGCTTTCGTTATGCTCGATCCAGTGTTCAATTAAACTCGAAAGATTTTTGTTATTGAGTTCTTCAGTAATAGTTGTCCCTCCTGTTAAAATATATGCAATTCAAGGTATAAATGTCCGCTGGATATAAACAAAATTTTTATAATGCTTGACAGAAAAAATAAAAGGCAGATAAAAAATAGAAACCATAAGATGACAAAAATAGAAAATGTAAGATAGACAAAAAAGTAAAAAATAGATGAAAATCTGGCTTTCGCTTCTAAGATTCAAACTTTCCTGGGGTCAGTGATTTCACCTGATAGTGCCGAGGCTGCTGCGGTTGCAGGAGACGCAAGGTAGATAAAGCCGCCTTTTCCCATCCTGCCTTTGAAATTCCGGTTTGCAGTTGAGATACAAACCTCGCCTTCTCCAAGCACTCCTTGGTGAGCACCAAGGCAGGGTCCGCAGCCAGGGGTTGCAAGCGTGACGCCTGCTTTGAGCAAAGTCTCCATTGTCCCGTTTTCAATTGCTGCAAGGAGAGTTGTGCGGGATGCAGGAATTACAATAGTCCTGACCGCAACCTTTTTCCCCTTAAGGATTGAGGCTGCGATCTCAAGATCCTCAAGTCTCCCGTTTGTGCATGTCCCTATAAATACCTGGTCTACATGGATACCTTCGACCTCTCCCACAGGCTTTACATTGTCTACCTGGTGCGGGCAGGCGACCTGAGGCTCGATATCATCAGCAGGGTAAGTTAATTCTTCTGCATAGACTGCGTCATGGTCGGCATAAACCGGCTCATAGGGAGCAACTGCCCGATTATTCAGGAAATTGAAGGTTTTCTCGTCCGGCGGAACAATCCCGGTTTTTGCTCCCATTTCAATTGCCATGTTGCAGAGCGTCATCCTGCCTGAAATCGATAGTTCGGAAATAGCCGATCCGTAAAACTCTACAGCCTTATACGTGGCACCATCAATTCCGGTCTTCCCTATCAGATAAAGAGTCAGGTCTTTCGCATAAACACCTTCTCCAAGCCCGCCTTCAACCGTGAACCTGAGGCTCTCAGGCACTTTAAACCAGAGCTTGCCTGTGGCGAAAATTTCAGCCATGTCCGTAGCTCCCACGCCTGTTGCAAAAGCCCCGAATGCCCCATAGGTGCATGAATGCGAATCGGCTCCCACAACCAGTTTCCCTGGCAGTGCGAATCCGTTCTCAGGAAGTACCTGATGGCAGATTCCTTCCCCCATCTCATAGAAGTTCGGAATGCCCTGCTCCCTTACCCATTCTCTGATCTCTTTTTGTAGTGTCGCTGACGTTTCATTATTTGCAGGCGCAATGTGGTCGAAAGGAATTACTATCCTTGAGGAGTCCCAGACCTTTTTCATCTCCATTTCCTTGAAAGCATTAACTGTAAGTATCGAGGTGCCGTCGTGCGCCATCGCATAATCGATATCTGCCAGGACAAAATCATTTGCCTTTGCCTCTGTTCCCGCTGCCCGGGAGAAGATTTTTTCACTAATTGTTCCCAAAAGTAAGTCTCCTGTCTGATGATCAAATGACAATATGATATGAGGAAAAATTCAGATTTCTGAATTCATTATAAATGAAATATAATATCTTTTTGATACCTTTGAGATAAGAAGAGTTAAATAACTTCCCACTTTTTAGCTGTTGTCAGGCATGTTATATGAGCATTGCCAGTAATTTGCTTACTTAACATGTTAATAGAGCATTAATTACAAGCTTGCTTAACCAGTCAATGCCCGTCCCTCGCTTACGAGAGTGCTCTGCTCTTGATATGAGCATTCTTGGTTAATAAAAGCATTAAGTGAATTATTGCTTCGTATGTATTCCGTAGATCGTGCTAACAGTTATTGCAGGAAGTATGAGAGTAATTTTGTATTAAACATCTGAGTGCGATTATTGAATGCCTCTGCAAAAGAAACATTGTACGAGGAATCAATAACGCTTTATATACCATAAAATTGTTTATCCGACTCTTTTGGAATTAACAGGTAGTATAATTATATGTTTCGGCATATGTATTTGAAGCACAAATTGATCCAAGAAATAATAAAACAAAGCAGAAAGATATTTTTAATACCGGATTATCGATATTTCGTTTGAATCTTATTCATCGAAGCTTCTCTGCCTGCACAATTTCATATATTTATCAATAAGTCCCCAGCAGAAAATAGCATATAGACCTTGATTTTCAAATTTTCATAAAATTCCATTATTGATGAGAAAAAAGTCTGTAATATAGACTCTCCGGGTGGTTCTACATGAGCAGTACCGTGACCGGTACTGCTGCCTTCTGCATTATTTTTAGTAACTTCTGGGTTTTGAATGTTTTTGATTGTGATTCCGGAGGGGGAATTAGATGAACTCACATTTATTAAGTTATTGTTTTGTATTTTCACAACGCTATTTGTGAAAGAATTCCCATCTATATATATTCCATCTTGCTTTATGTTCTCAAAAGTATTATCAGAAATTTCTAAGTTTACTCCATCTATTAAAAATTTCTGATATATTCCTTGATGAGAAAGATTACTAAAAGTGTTCCCACTTATCAGTATATCCCTGAAACTTCCTTCAAAAGGAAAAATAACTCCATGCATTCCACTGTTTTGAATATTATTTCTGATTATAAGCTTGCTGTCGGTTCCATTTCCTCCCTCGTACATATTACCTAATATACCATTAAATCTGTTATTTTCATAAATATGTACACCATCATTTACAGCACCACGTTTGAATATTCCTCCAAATCCGCCAAAAACTTCATTATCGGAAAAGACAGAGTGTTGTGTACCATCTGAGAATGCAAAATAGTATGGAAGCTCCTGTATGTACCTGTAATCATAAAGTTTGCAGTAGTGCAGGGTTTCAGGTGTTATTTGCGGGTATATCCTATTTCCAGTTACTACGAAATTAATAGTATTAGCATGAGCATCAATAACATTTGAACCAGTGATTTTTGCCCCAATCAAAGTGTTATCGGTAATAAAGATATCTCGATTTAAAGATTTGAGTTCAGCTGAATTAGCTGTTATAGCATGCCTGCAATTCTCTATGTGATTATTTTCGATATTAACAAGAGCAGAACCGCTGGCTACATTCACACCATATCCACTTCCGGGAAGAAGTGAATTGTAAATTTCGTTATTGCTAATATCCACGTTAAAACAGGAATACAGACAAATCGCACCAAATCCACTGTTATTGAACCAAGAATTAGTAACAGAACTGTCCTTGCAATATTGCATTACTAGTCCATGGTGAGACATCGTCGCACCAGTGTCTTCCAACCTTATATTCTTTATATTTACTTGTACAGGTCTATATACTTCTACCTGTACCGTATCGGATAGGTTATAGTCTCTAAGAAGTGGTTCATTTAAAGTGACGACATTTTCATTTACACTTTTAACAGCGTATATTTCACCTGTCATTTGACCAGGATAATTATCAGGATAATCTAAAGGACACCACTGAACGTTTTTCCAGATCTTAATCAGGTCATTAGGGCGGACCTGATAAGCATCAGTTAAAGTCACCTGAGATGAACCTTTTCTAGCGTCGGTATATAGAGTATTGCTTGTGACAAGTGACCCGCCGAAATAAATCTCGTTAATTTCTTTCTCAGAAGTCTGAATGTAAAAAGTTACATTTCCTTCTCCGATTATATTCAGATTTTTATCTTTTTGAAATATTCCTTTTGTGATGTAGTAATTCCCTTCGCGAATAGTTATCGTATCTCCGCTTTTTGAGTAGTCCAGTGCTGCCTGAATACAGGCTGCATCGTTTGCATAATTGGGTGTATGAAAAATACCGGGCTCAACTGGTCCGGGCTGTTTATCAATCACGATATTTGCCGCCAGAGCTGCAGGGCTACTTAATGCAAGATAAAAAAGAGTAAGGGCAAATATTATCGTTAAGTTCTTTAATTTTTTCACTAGAAATTACTCCTTAACCTTTTTAACTCGAAGCCTAGACAAAAGTGCTGCGATAACTAATTTTTACAATAACATATCCAAAGCGGATAGAGACTCAATATCAGAGTTCTAATATGCTTTACATTATGCCATTTTGACCTCTGAAAAGGCTATAAAGAAATCTAAATAATTAATTTAAGAATTTTGTGTTTTACTTTAATTAAGCTTTATTAATTATTTCAATAATTATTTCATGAATTACCAAATTTCCTATTTTATTTAAAAACGTAACTCTTTAGAAGCTATTTTTATGACTACTAAAAACAAATTTAGTGGGAAAAATACTAAATCAGAATAAAATTGCGACACCTAATGAGCCTTATTACAACGTATTAAAGAATATTTTTTTGGCTTGAAGATATTTGTCTTTATGATACAATTCCTATAAATTAACGAGTTTTATAAAATGAAAAACTAAAAAGGAAAAATTTAAAAACTTTTTGTAAAATATGCATTCAGATAATTTATTTTTAAAAATTTTAATATTATATAAAAATTTCGAGATATCAATGTGAATTTCAAGAATATTATACTCAAATTGTTTAATTGCAACGACCTTTGTATCAATTCTAATTATATCTTTAGTAATTATACCAGAGCTGGTATGTGTATGTTTCTATACTTCGTTTGATGCCATATCCGGATTATACAAATTATCTACAACAGATTGAAAATCGAGGCTGAAATGAGACTGTCGATAAAAATAACAGGTTTACTTTTAACCTTTGTTCTGCTGACATCATGTGAAGCAGCAACTGAAAATAAAGATCTCCCAACGAAAGAAGAGATAACTGATTTTATTGCTGGTATACCAGTAACTGATAACTATATTAACACAGTATACGATGCCGTGATAGATAAGCATCCGACATGGAACTGTGATATATGGAAAGATAAGAACGGAAATCAGTTACTCAGTTTGTATTACATAAATCCTAGCTCAGCAAAAGGATATGGCAGCATATACATCAATGAGTTTGGGAAAGAGATCTCCACGAGTGGAGTTGAAATCGTGCCCGTACCAGTAAAAAGTTATGTAGGAAAAGCTGTTTCTGAAGAAACTGCTAATAATAATATACAGATAGCTGATGAGACTGTACAGACGAGGCATGAGACTGCACAGACGGATGATGGGAATGTGCAGACGGATAATGGAAATATACAGACTACTTATAGGACTGTAAATAAATACCTCCCGACAAAAGAAGAAGTAACTGATTTTATTGCTAGTATACCAGTAACTGATAACTATATTAACACAGTATACGATGCCGTGATAGATGAACACCCGGCATGGAACTGTGATATATGGAAAGATAAGAACGGAAATCAGTTACTCAGTTTGTATTATATAAATCCAAGCTCAGCAAAAGGATATGGCAGCATATACATCAATGAGCTTGGGAATGAGATCTCCACGCGTGAAGTTGAAATTGAGCCAGTACCAATAAAAAGTCACGTAGGAAAAGCTGCTGCTGAAGAAACCACTTCTGTAAAAACTACTCCTGCAAAAACCACTCTTGTAAAAACCACTCCTGTGAAAACCACACCTAGTTCAACTGAAGAACAATTGTCTGAGAAGGAAGCCCAAACAGTTGAGGAAAAGCCCCAGACGGTTGGGGATGAACGAATGGCTGAGTATGAGGAACGAATGGCTGAGTATGAGGAGCGACTGGCTGAATATGAGGAGAAGCAATCGGTTGGGTATAAACAGCAGATTATAAATACAGTCCAATCGATTGATGGGAAAGATCAGTCGGCTGAGTATGAGGAGTTGCTAGATGAGTATAAGGAGTTGCTGGATGTGTATAAGGAAGCCAAGAAGGTTGGAGATGTGCCTCCGCCGACTAATCCTGAAGAAACAAAATGGAATAAAATCTTTACTTTGTTTTTTGTTCCACTAGTTGTACTCATAATTGGGAACTTAATTTATGACTCAATAAAGAGATTTATAAACCGTCATTGGAATTAATAACTAGTAGTCAATCTATAGATTAAATGACTTCTACAATTGGAGAGGATTTATACGCACTTAATGTAGAAAATTAACTGTATTAATTAAATATTATGGTTTAAATTTAAATTTGAACTTTGGTGTTTAGTGTTATTATTTTTCAGTTCAAATGCATGAGTCCTATCCCAGTTGTAGGATCAGGTTTAATTTTAAAACGCGCTCTGAGAGAGCAAAAAACAAAGCGCACCAGAGCTGTATCCCTCTACTGACGAAAAATAGAATCATAACCTTTCCCCTATTATATATTTTCAATCAATGGTTAAAAAGGCATCGGATTCTATATTTTTGTGTAGGTTGAAGTTAATTTTCCAGTTGAAAAGAAATAAACCAAAAAGACAAACATTGATTTTGAATGTAATTCCCCACTTTCAAATATTATATACTACACGCATATTTAGAATGTAACTATAAATTCCTCACTCAAAATAGTGGAAAAACCCATCCCGCAAGTAAGAGTGCGGTCTTCGTACCAGCGCACAGGCTCGGTTCCGCAGGCTGCAGCTATGGTATCTATTAACTGGGGATTTTCAGGGTGTCCGAGGACATCGAGATACTTAACTTTATAGTAATGGCAGGCATGGTGGGCTGCAGCTTTGGTACCTGAGAAGTCGAATTTCTTCTGCTTCTTGATCTAGTTGACTTTGCTTAAGAGAATCTCTACTGCATGGTAGAAGTTAGTCCTCAGGTTCATGTCATCTTTTTCGTAAACAAGAAATCCATATGGAAATATTGGAGAATATACAAATAAAAGATATATATCCAGATTCATCAAATGGATTAAAGGTCTGTTATTCTAATCCAAAATTTTACATCTAATCCAGATTTTTCGGCTCTGTAGAAAACCTATCTAAATAAGTATTATGGGGCTGAAACCAACTATGGAAAATATAGATCATAAGGTTCAGTTCAAATTAATGTAGATTTGTTATTCCACAGGTTTTCTACAGAGCCGATTTTTCCTCAAGTTTTACTGAATTGCTATCAAAACTCAAAAATTCTCGTTCTCTTAGATTCTAGCTCTATCTCATTTAGATTTCACATTCTTTTGTTCCCAAGGTTCCTTCTTTTTCTTACATCATCTTGCTTCCCAACTCTATCTACTGCTCTCTCTAATTCCCGTACTTTTTTAGCATCCTGTATCCACAGATTATCATTATCAATCTTTGCAGTAAGGAATATCAAACCCCATATTAACGCAACAATTGCAAAGATAAGTAGGTAAATACCCGAGTCGTTTACATCTATAGCTCCCAGTGAATGAAGGATCAATAATATTGCAGAGAAAGATAATAGGGAAGTTCTGTATAAAAAAGGCCTGATATCCTTTTTTCCTTCTATTTTGTTACCTGTATAGATACTGCCTTTTAACTCGCCTGTTCCAAATGGAAATAACCAGTTGATCCCAGAAACCGTGCAGGAATCTTCAAGCAGGTGTAGGAATTAACCAAATATCAAACCTAAAAATAAGAAACCTATAAGAGTGGCATTTATTTCACGGAAAATGAGATAGCCAACTGTTATTGCCAATAAAGTGAGTACAAAAGAACTTATGAATACCCCCATCGGAGAATGCATTACGCCTCTATGCTGCTCCTCTACTATGTGTTCAAGGTTCATTTTCTCTTTAAGATTGAAGAAGCTGAAAGAAAAAACTATCAGCTTATGGAGAGGAACCATGATATCATAAATGATTTTGAAATTATAGTATAACTTGGACTTTCCATCACTGTCTGCATCAGGTGCAAGCGAGCCTATGATAGCGGCTATGAGTACACAGAATCCATACATCGGCTGTGAATACTCTGAAAATATTAGTGGAATCGTAAATGGAAATATTGTTCCAAGTGTTATTGAAACATGATCTTTCCCTAACATACAGAAAATATGTGTATTACACTATTTTAATTTATTGAAGTTGTATTCAGAAAAATCTTATATGAGCATTCTGAAATAGAAAGATTTCTCAATGAGAAAAATGGTTGATCATCAAGCAAAAAACTAGAAAACATATTCGTCTGTTTCCAGTTTGCTCAATATGATCGATGAAAGCCCATTATTTATAGGCGCAATAGGAAAAGCTATACATTCCCAAAACTTCAGAAAAAACTCCTTACGCAGTGTTCCGATAATGGAACGCGTGAAAGATATTTTTGGACTAAAAGGGATCAGAGTTTATCTAAAGATGAAAGAATCTACAACTTTTTCAGATTATCCCGTGTTTTTCCAGGAATTCCTCAAGAGGCACTGAATGAGTCTGGAAGCCGCATACTTTGTAGGGGTCAGCACCCATTGAAAGAGCTACGAACTGGGCAATATTCATGTGAACCATATCATACTTTACGTCAAACTCTTCCTCAATAACAGGCTGGTAGCGGTCATACTGGATATGGCAGTTCGGGCACATATGAATCATAAGTTCCACACCTGCTTTCTGGAGGCTATCGAGTTTTGTCTTTGTCACCTGAAGCGAGGTGTCTTTGTTGAGGTGGAGCTGGGAAAAACCCATCCCGCAAGTAAGAGTGCGGTCTTCATACCAGCGCACAGACTCGGCTCCGCAGGCTGAAGCTATGGTATCTATTAACTGGGGATTCTCAGAGTTTCCGAGGACATCGAGATACTTAACTTTATAGTAATGGCAGGCATGGTGGGCTGCAGCTTTGGTCCCTGAGAAGTCGAATTTCTTCTGCTTCTTGATTTCGTTGACTTTGCTTAAGAGAATCTCTACTGCATGGTAGAAGTTTGTCCTCGGGTTCATATCGTCTTTTTCGTAAACAAGATTTTCAAGGCCATGTTCCCTGAAGATAGAGTTAACTTTCTCCCGTATCTCGGTATTGGTGTTAAGAACTTCACATGCCTCCTTGTTTATGGCATAACAGGTTGAACAGAGGCAGGTTATATTGGGATAGCCGCATCTTCTTGCGACTGCGAAGTTCCGGGCTGCAATGGCTGTTGTTGTCAGTCCCTCAAAGATGTCAGTATAATGTCCTATTCCTGTGCAGCAGGACTGCTCATCGTTAATACTGTAACCTACTCCAAGCCTGTCAAACACGTAACAGGTTGAGGTCTCCACTCCTGGATACTCCTGCCCGACCATGCAGCTTTTAAATAGTAAAAGCTGGCTGTCCGGGATATTCTCTATCGCTTTCAAAGCCGAAGTCTCCGCTTTTATTTTCCTTTTTGATGCACTTATTCTTCAGGAGCTGATGCGAACGTTTTTCCTGTATTTTTGCTTTGAACCATTTTTCCCTTTCAAAATATCCTGTAGCCTCAAGAATAGCCTGAACTTCTCCATGGGTATTCCTTACATCCCTGGAACTGAGCCCCAGTTCAACACGGGTTGATTCAAGATTCTTTTTAATCCTTATCCAGCGCTCTCCCAGATCTCTTTCCATATTCTTAATTCCGGCGCCTGGTACTTTGCTGGCTCCTTTTTCTGCAAGATATTCTCCTATCTCAAGGAAATAGACAAGCTTTTCAACTCCTATACCATGGTTAATAGCCATCTGCCTCAGCACCTGCACAATTGTTACAGGGCTGTTATTTCTGGGACAGCGCAGGTTGCAGGAATAGCAATAGAAGCAGGACCAGATCATTTCGGACTCAAGCACACTCCGGTCGTTTTCCAGCACCTTTTTCACAATCTGACGCGGATTGTAGTCGGTAAATCGAGCTGCAGGACAGGAAGCCGTGCAGGCTCCGCATTGAATACAGCGGTCAAGCCCCAGAGAGGCAGGTGTCCGGACGCTCTTCTTTGCGGTTTCTGCTAGGGTATTACATTCCGGTGTATCATACTCGTTTACATATGGAATCATTGTATCATCTCCTCCCCTTCCCGGGCAAGGCTGGTAAAAGTGCCTGCTAACCCTTTTGTATCTGGAACATAAGCTTTCTTGAAATAGACTCGATTTCCTGAATCTCTAATTTCTTCTTTCATTTTCTCGAAATGGCTGACAGTTAAAGGATATATAATCTCGGCTTTCGGGCTGTCTGGAGGATCCTCAATAAACAGGACAGCCGATGCCCCGCATTTGAAGGCGTGAAGCAGCAGGTCTTTGTCAACTACAAGGTTTGTTGGTACCTTAATTAACTTGACATTTGAAGGATAGTTCAATGCATTATTTCCGATATTGTCACAGGTCAAAGATGCAATCCCACTGTTTACAAAGCCTAGTAGGTCTCCTTGACTGATCACGCCCTCAATTTCGGCTTTTAGCTGGCTTTTTGTAAAACCTGCAATCTGGATAGCTCCACTCTGACAGAGCCCTGTACAGTAACCGCATCCCGTACAGGCAAGCGGGTCTACAGTAACCTTTCCACTCTCATTTATGGAAAAAGCCTCGAACGGACATCTGAGGCATTCCTTACACTGAGTACATAAAAGCGGATTGATAATCGGAATTTCATTAATCAAGGTTTTTGGACTGTCTGCAATAAATGCCCTTCCCCTTACCGCCGCAAGCCCTGCCTGGGAAATCGTATCTGTAATATCCTTGGGGCTCTGGGCAGTGCCGCAGACAAAGATCCCATCAAGTGAGCTGTCTACAGGTCTCAGTTTTGAATGCCTTTCCTTGATAAAACCGCTTTCATCCTGGCTGATATTCAGTATACTGGCAATTTTTCTGGTTCCCTTAGAAGGAACCATAGCTGCAGATAGTACAACGAGGTCGGCGGGAAGTTCTTTTACTTGCTGGGATAAGGTATCTTCAAGTTTAACTACAAGGCTCTTATCCTGTTTTTCCACAATTTCCGCTGGTCTTCCCCTTACAAATCTGATACCCATATCCTGAACTGCCCTATAGTAGTTCTCGTAAAAGCCGAGCGCCCGCAAATCAACATAGCAAATCGTGATCTCAGTACCCGGATATTTTTTCATTATAAGGTTGGAGTGCTTCAGAGCTGCCATGCAGCAGTATCTGGAGCAGTAGCGGTTACCACCTTCTTTTTCGTCCCTTGAGCCCACGCACTGGATCATAACTATCCTTTTCGGAGTTCCTGAGTTCTCATCAGAAGAATTCTCAGATGAACTTTCGTTCCCACAGATGCCTGTTGAACTGACAGTATCAGGGTAAACGCTGAAATCCGAAGGTCTGAGCAGTGCCCCTTTTGTAGGACCATTAATCCCAAGCATTCTGGCAAGTTCCATCTGGGTCATTACGTTTTTGAAAATCCCATATCCGTACTGGGGTTTCTGGGATGCGTCATACTCTTCAAATCCTGTAGCAACAACAACTGCACCAACATTGAGCTCAATAATCTCTTCTTTTTGCGAAAAATCGATTGCTCCGGATTTGCAGGCTTCCTCACATTTTCCACACGTTTCGCCATTTAACTGCAGACATTGATCTGGGTCTATGCAGTAAGTCTTTGGGACGGATTGTGAAAAACGCAGGGAAATTGCTTTTTTGTCCATATGCCCGCAGTTGAACTCATTTTCAACCAGAACAGGACACATCCGACTGCACCGCCCACAGCCCGTACAGTTGTCACGAACATATCTGGGTTTTTTCCTTAACCTGACTGTAAAGTTGCCAGCACTTCCGTTTAAGCGTTCTACTTCAGTCAAGGTCAGGAGAGTTATTTTAGGGTTAGCCACTACCTCATTCATCAACGGGCTTAAGGAGCACATTGCGCACTCTTCTGCAAGCTTGTCAGGAGAAAAGACCTTGCCTATTTTTGCCATATTCCCACCGATACTGGAATCCTTCTCAACAAGATAGGTGGGAATTCCATTGTCTGCGAGGTTCACTGCTGCGGTTATCCCTGCAATCCCTCCGCCGATGACAAGGACCTGCGGGACAATATTTACTTTTATTTCTTCAAGGGGCTCAAGTTTTTCCAGGCGTTTGAGTTTTCCTCGAAGAAGTGAGAGAGCTTTTTCAGTGGCTTTGGCTTTATCCGGATGTACCCAGGCACAGTGCTCCCTGAGGTTTGCAATTTCGAGCATTGCACGGTTCAAACCTGCCTCCTGAATGCATTTTTTAAACAGTGTGCCGTGTTTTGAAGGAGTACACGAACCAATTACTATCCGGTCAAGGTTCCTTTCAGAAATTTTATTTTTGATAAGGGTCTGTCCCTCTCTCGAACAGAGATACTCGTAATCGAAGACCGGGATCCCTTCTGCCTTAAGAGTTTTCTTAATAGAATTAATTTCGATATGTTCGGAAATATTCCCACTGCAATGGCAGATAAATACAGCGGCTTTGTCCAGGGCAGAGTTCATTATACTAAACTTTTAGGGATTTGTATTTAAGATTTGCCAAAATAACCGATATTAATGTCACAATAAGGTAAAAATATGAGTCTTATCTGCAAAAAGAGGACAAATTCTGAGAAAAAAGGGTCTTTGACTTTCCATTTATTAAATTAGTTACATAATTATATTCACTCAGCAAAAGAAAGTTGACACTTTTATCTTCAGGCTAAAGACTCAAGGGTTTTACACTGCTTAATATAAACGAACTTTTAGGTCAGGATTTATAATCTATTATTAATTCTGCAAATTGGGGATTTCTGTGCCTAAAAGAATAGGATGTATTATTGTCAGGAAGTTTTTATACGCATATAATTATATATAAGGAGAAAGTATTATTTAAATCAACTGAGAAAAACAGATTTTGTTAGATACTCCACAGATCCGAAACTCATATAAATAGAAATATATTTAATAAAGGCAATAAAAGATAGTAAAAATAACATATCTAAAATAATATGTTTCTATTAATCTGATAATACTGGACGAGAAAGGCATTTGAAGCGATTACAAGCTGCTCTTCCAGTATAAATGGTAGATGATAATTGTGGCAGATAATGAGTTTACATCAGAGGACAATGACTTTAAGATGGGAGAGGTTGAGTATGAGATAGTAGAGCTTTTAAGAAAGCTTAATATCAGCAGGCCAGTAGCTCTCACCCTTGCATGCCTCTCCAAAGGAGAGGAGATCTCTTCCCAGTGTATCGAGATGGTATCAGGTTTGAGGCAGCCAGAAGTTAGCATTGCAATGCGCTATCTTCGTGAAAATGACTGGGTAGACATGCGGGAAGAAAAGAAGAACCAGGGCAAAGGCAGACCTATCAAGTTGTATAAACTGACGGTCCAGATGGAAACGATTATCAACACAATAGAGGAAAACGTAATGGCTGAAAGTAAGGCAGTACTTCAGAATATAGAGCGCCTTAAGAATCTTTCCTGAGACCAGCTAAAAATTGAGATGTAACAGATATTTTAACAGATGTTTTCCGTAAATCTTCAAAAACTAGTTTTAATATTTGAGTCTGGGTTTTATAACCCGGATACGACTTCTTATAGCTTATATAGGTATTAAACCGTTTATAGACCTTCCGTACTCTTCTAGAATTATATTGCTCATTATCCTTTCTTATAAAATCTTTTTCCATCCCTATAGTATTAATTTTTTCATCCGGGTATGAATTCGAGAAGGACAGAGGAGGGTAAAATTTCTCGAATAGAGGATTAAGAATACAAACTATACCGGGAAGAAACATCTTAATAGAGATAAAGAGGGCATCTTGAAAACTTGATGAGTTTTTGCTTAAAGGGTATACTATAATTTCTTTTTACAGTCTAATAAATTTAGGAGATTGGTGGAGTAGAAAGCATTGAAACAACCTCAAGCCTTCCTGAAGGCATAAGCTTTCTTTTTTTGATGTTAGATTCTCAAAGCTGAGATTGTGGAGAAACCTTTGGAAAAGGAATATTACAAAAACTTCTAAAATATATAGTTCCAGAAAATAAAAATTATCAAGTTTTGCCGGAATGAATAAACAGTATTATTCGACCATTTTAGAATAGGGGAATATTAAAAACAACCTAAAGCATGAGTATAAATCAATAAATATTAAAAAGAAAACATAAGTAAACATTTATATTAATTTACTCTATAATGCTTCTTTGGGCGATTAAATGGTAGATAAAAGCGGTCCAATAATGGATAATTCTAACACAAAAAATGAGATTCCAGCATCCATGGGATCAAGTGAATATGAGATGATAGAATTGTTTAGAAGAATTAATGTCAGCAGGCCAATTGCTCTTACGCTTGCATGTCTTTCAAAAGGAGGGGAGATCTCATCCCAAAACATTGAAATGTTATCAGGCCTGAGGCAACCAGAGGTTAGTGTCGCAATGCGTTATCTCCGCGAAAATAACTGGATTGATATTCGAGAAGAAAAGAAGTCAAAAGGTAAAGGCAGACCAGTAAAATTATACAGGCTTATAGTGCCAATGGATTGTATTGTCAGCAAGATTGAAGAAGAAATCATAGCCGAAAGCAAAGTCGTGCTCAGAAATATTGAGCGCCTGAAAAACATTGCCTGAAGTTCTTCAAGGGGAATTACCCCACTCAAACTTTTCCCTGGATTAAACTTTTCTGTTGCACTCCTGATTTATTAAATAAACCTCTGGAAATTTTACTATTGATTGTGGTGTCTTTAAACTCATTTATACTCAATTTGCGACCCTTTTGAGAAGCAGGATAGAGATATTAAAAATGAGTAAAAGATGGATAAAGATTCAAAAAATATGTGGTGGGCCCGCTGCGATTCGAACGCAGGACCTCACGGTTATCAGCCGTGCGCTCCACCAGGCTAAGCTACGGGCCCAAATGAAGGACAAATACGGTTGTAAAAACCTGAAGTTTTCCTGAAAAAGGATATTGAATTTGGTGGGCCCGCTGCGATTCGAACGCAGGACCTCACGGTTATCAGCCGTGCGCTCCACCAGGCTAAGCTACGGGCCCAAATGGCAGGTTTTTTAGAATTATCGAAGTTGAAAGCTTTTTTGGGAAAGCATCCCAATCCGACAACACTTCTAATACTCAATTTACTACTTATAGTTTTTGCTTGAAGATTTTAAGTCTCTAAATTCCAAAAGTTTATTTACAGGATGCCGAGTTTAATAGCGACAGGTTTATATAAGATACCGAGTGTATGAGGGATGCTGGTTTAAGCAAGCCTTACATGGGCCGGTAGATCAGGGGAAGATCGCTACCTTGGCATGGTAGAGGCCTCGGGTTCAATTCCCGACCGGTCCACTTAAATATTTTTAACATTCCTGATCAATATCATTATTTTAAGCTTCTTTTTACATTATTTAATGAGAGCAAAATGCATTTTTACGAGTTGAGAAGAAGATAGAGGAGTTCTTCTATAACCTACGCGATACCAAACTAAAAAGTAGATATGATTTGTTAGAAAACAGGTTTGAGAATTTCAACGAAACTAGCATCTTTTAGAAAATGAATAAATGACGTAATGAGATGCAAATTTAGTGTTAATTTCTATGGGTTTTAGTTCTTTTATAGCAAAATAAGGTGAAAAAAGATCTCTTATCTCAGACTCTGAAGAAAAATACAGCACAGTTCCCAATTGTGTTTTCCGGAATTTACCCGATCCACCAAAGTGTGGATCCTTCTCAGAAAAGCAGACGGAAAGATACTTTGCTCCAGGTTTCAGAAGATTGTATACATTTTCTACATATTTTTTCCGGTCTTCAGGAAATATGTGGTGCAAGAGTTCCCAGTCATACCCAAATTCAAAAGTTTCTTTTACCTCATGCAGGTCACCAAGGAGATCAGCGACAATAAACCTGCACCTGACTCCACGTTTTTGTGCGTTTTCAGTAGCGATCTTTATTGCGGTAGGAGAGCTATCAATACCGGTGACTTCAAATCCCTCGACTGCGAGGTATATTGCATAGTTGCCGGCACCACAGCCGAGATCGATGGTCTTGCAGGGCTGGACTTTTCCACTATGTACCAGCTCAACAAGTGCATCTGGAGGCATTCCGCTATTCCAGGGGATTTTATCAAGCGGTACCTTCTGGTAAATTCCATCTACATCGACATACTTCATAAATGCTACCTCCGTGAGATGATTGATTTTTTATCTCTTTGCCAGGCATTGCCGGTACATTGTCTCAAGCTCTACAAGGTCGTTTATCGGTGTCGGGATCACCCGCGAGTCATTTTTCATAATCGCTTTTGCGAGGTCCCGGAAGATTTCTGCTTCCTCTGAAACAGGCTCAGGATACCGTTATATCCGAAGTATTCCCGGTTGATCATCCTGAACTGTCGCACCATCCTGACTACCTCAACTACATAGGCAACAGAAAGCCCTTCACTTGCGTGCCTTTCGATAGTACTGCCGAACACGACCTGTGGACTGACCTTCTGGAGATTCTTCCGTGTTTTATACATGTCTGTTCCATACACGACCTCAGGATTAAGCCTGAGGTTTTTAAGTTCCTTCTCCAGCAATTCCCGTACTGGTCGTTGTGAAGTATAGAGAGCAATGAGTTCTGGAGTCATCTCCATCTCCTCGGTGATAAAACGAACCAGTGGAATCCCTATTGTAGCATCGGAAACAATTGCTGCCGGGGTTCGGTATAGGAATTTTGCCATTGGCCATTTGCGCCTGCATGTCGCCATTATCATACGTTCGCTTTCAACAACCATCTCTTCCGCCATTTTCATCAAATCGAATCTCTCTCCTAAAGCGGTCAGCCAGCGTTCTGTGTTTGTCATCCCTATAGGCAGGGGTATCCCTTTACAGACCTGCTCTATGCCATATGCTGCAGAAAGGTAATCCGCTGCTTTTTGCCCGGCATCATGACTCAAAAGGAGGGACATTTCGGCGGACGCAATATTCTCGACCTCAGCAATTGGGGTTTGGTGTGTGAGCGTGGCTACAACCTTAATGCCCATCTGGGAGAGAACCTGTTTTACCCACGCGAGGTCTGCTGGCCATGTAGGATTGGCATTTGCGTGAGGAGGGACAAGACAAACCGAATTCGGGACTTTCTCAACGTCATCTTTTACCAGATTCTTCAGGATTGTATCCAGCGCGATGTCGATGCCATCATACTGACCCCCTAAATCCGGCGCATTCAATAGGGACGAGCCTGAACTTTACTTCTGGTTGCAAGGACTCACACACCCCCACGATATCATCTCCAATTATCTCAGGGCCACATGCACTGAGTACAAACAGGGCTGAGATCGGCAGATCCTTTGCCTCCCGGATAGTGAGGGCAAGTATAAGTATATCCTCTCCACCATGTACGATCTCGTCCACACATAGCTTCGTACATAGGGTCATCGTCTCCATGTAGTCGCATTCCTGTGAGGCAAAAGCATTGTCGACAAGGTACTCGCATCCTTGAGGAGAATGGGCTAACAAGGAAGAATTAGATATACCAAGTGCCGTGAGGGCAGCGCCATTGAAAGCACAGCGGAGGTAAGGGTCAGTACAGGCCTCCGAAGATGAAGCCGACGGCACAACTTGTTCCTTATTTGGTTTTTGTTCCATAGAGCATCCCCTTAAATAAGCGTGAACGTGGGAGGTCTTTGTTTTCAAGGGCCTGCCTGACGAGAGCTGCAATATTCTTTATTCCTCTGAAACCATACTGGGCTGGAATGCTGGGTTCATTAGTGTTAAGTTTACTACCGGACAGGGAGGGAACCTACCGGAATTCCCGAAAAATATGGGATTATCATATCCTTTTACAATTTCTTCGAGTTCGTCTTCGGTCTCTTTTGATGACTGAAAACTTCCCAGACTGAAGAGCCCCTTTGTCAGAATGATTTCAGGATAAACCCCGGTTTCCAGAAGAAACTTGATGCTGGGCATACGTTCCTTGATAGTATATGGTGGACGTTAATTACGACAGGATGGGCTCCAAAATCTGCCGCCATGCGTGCAAGGGAAAGAGCTCGTATTGGCCCTGGGAACTCTGATATCTCTACAACAGCTGTTTTCCCGGAAAGAGCCTTTCTTAGATATTGAATTTCCGATTCCACTCCCTTTATTTCTTGTTCAATTACCTTAACGGCTTCAGCTTCCATTCCAAGAGATGTTGCCACTCCGAGCAGCCATTCCTTTGTGGCTTCGGGCCCATATGGCTGTCCGGTTTTGCTATATGGAATACCGAACCGTTCCTGCATCAGGTCGCCTAACTTCTGTCCCCAATCAAAGCACCACAAGGTGTTCAGTTCAACCTCTCTAGCATGCTTTATTTGCTCGACAGTGCATCCTCCAGCTATGATGGCATTAATCTTTATTCCGACTTCACCAAGGAGTCGCTCGATTTCATCCATGTCCCAGTTGAACTCTGTGGGGGTAGGATCCCAACGGGCTCCAAGGATGTTAATCGTTCCTTTCATCTTTGTTTCAGGAGGCTCCATCAGATCCATAATGAGCTTGAAAGCATCCTCATAACCGCTTCGGAAATCCCCACCGAATCCTTCGCTGCGGAGCGCCAGCACCCGGCAACCAACCAGCTTCTCTGCCTCACGGGCAATGCTTTCAACGTCGTCACCGATGATCCCTGAGCAGCAGCAAGAGAGGATAACAATGAGGTCTGGGTGATACTTATTGTATGCTTCCTTACTGCTTCCAGAAGTTATCCCTCACCCCCATAAATAATGTTGCTTTCATCAAGAGCTGTGCAGGCTGTGGGTTCGAGAGGAACCCCACGGATCTCACAGCACTCCCGCGTCCTGACAGAGTCCGACATGTACAGCGGACATCCAGTCGGACCGT
The DNA here is from genome assembly GCF_001304615.2 of Methanosarcina flavescens. Lineage (NCBI taxonomy): Archaea > Methanobacteriati > Methanobacteriota > Methanomicrobia > Methanosarcinales > Methanosarcinaceae > Methanosarcina > Methanosarcina flavescens. Next base: position 648,256 of record NZ_CP032683.1, read on the forward strand.
GGACAAGAGGAACAACATGACGAATCCCACTGATGACATAATATGAAGTAAAAAATTTACACATGGGAGCGTGCGAAGCCTGCAGTTTGGGAATCATCTCACCCGTTTCTACTTTTTTCAATAACTGCTGCAGGTCACCATGAAAAACTATGAAATTGTTCTCCGGATTCACACATTCTCAATTATTGTATGGGGATAAATGTTTCTCCAAATTTTATCGGTTACAAGGAGGAATAGGAATCTAATACCTTAGAGGTAGCCAGCTAGGAGCCTCTCGAGCCAGCCATGCCATTATAAATTGGCAGCTAATAGGGCCGACCGGTCCACTCAAAAACATCTGAACGTTGAAAAGAGGCGGTATTCTGGTTAAATTTTCAGTTATTATCCCCCCTTTACAATAAAGAGCCACACATCCAGAGAATAACAAAAAAGAGAATAATGAAAGAGAATAATAAGAGAGAATAATAAAAGAGAGTAATAAAAGAGAGTAATAAGGGCTCTGTAGAAATCCTTAATTTAATCCATAATAATTCTATTACTTTTTTGTTTATATTATAGACTATTAGTGGCTCTGTAAAAATCCTTAATTTAATCCATAATAATTCTATTACTTTTTTGTTTATATTATAGACTATTAGTGGCTCTGTAGAAATCCTCTGAAATAACCAATCTTAACAAATTAAAACTGAATTGCCTGATTCAATTTTGCTGAGAACTTTAAGTCTATTAATGACGATTAAGTAGGTTTTCTACAGAGCCGTAATAAGAGAGAATAATAAAAGGGAGTAGAAGATTATTAGGACATTCTCTGAAGCAAATACCATCTATGCACAATAATATAAAGCTACTATAAACTCAATTGCAAATGCCCCTTTCAAGCAGCTCCCTTTTCCCGATATTATCTTCTCCCCAGATTTGTTTCACTTCGTCGCTCCACTGGAGTTTAAATTCTCCTATCATGGACTTTGGGATTGCAAAAACGTTTGCTCGCCTGGTTCTGGAAACCACAGATTTTGACAATTTATACTTATTTGATTTCACATCGTATACCATTTGGGAATCAAGCCCAATAGAACTTAATTTCTCGGAAAATTTACAGTTAACCCGGCTCGATTTTTTACCAATCTCTTTCCCCCGCCTTCGCTTTCTTTTTTCTAATTCAATTTCTTCTTTTCTTATGTCTTCTAGATACCATAAGCTTCTGTCAATCTCGTTTTTAAAAACAATCATATGCCATTTCAAGGACAGCGGATAAGGTTTTCTTAAAAGTTCCTGTAATTCCACAATCAGATCATAATCATCTGTTGTACTTTCAATTTCTTCCATTATTCTTTTCATTCTTGCCAGATTTGCCTTCTGTCTTTCCCGACTTGTTGCCATAACTTCCCACCACACATTAATTTTGTTTATACTGTATATATCGTAGTATATTTTAATCCTTCGTTTATGGTGAATAAAGACAAAAAATAGTCAGAAAATAGACATTTCATTCTATAGTACGGCAAAAATAAATGCGTATAAATTTTTATAATTCAAAAATCTAAAGCGATTTAAAGAAAAATTAAGCATAAATTTTTATATGTTTGACTCAAAAACTTCCCGAAATCTTAAAGCTTTTCATTTATACTTTAAAAAAGTTAATCATTTTAAAAATAGTTAATGGTTATGTAATATGAGACAGACAACTCGAAATTCTATGCTACCGAATTCAAGATCTCTTAAGCAACAGTAAAGCCTCAAAATATTTTAGATCCTAAAATATAAATAACATACATTTATACTTCCGACAGTGTATTTCCAGATATTTGTTAGCATATTGAAGTTTCCAATTTTTTAAATAATTGAAAAATCTTAATAACTTATATGCGTAAAGCTACAGCTGTAATCACAGGACTGATCCTTCTTTCTTTTATAGTTTCAATTTATTTTTACCCGCATGTGCCTGACCCGATGGCAACCCACTGGAACTACCGGGGAGAGGTCGATGGATATATGTCGAAGTTCTGGGGAGTTTTCTTCATGCCTTTAGTAATTACAGGACTTGCTGTATTGTTCCTGGTAATTCCCAGAATCGATCCTATGAGAGACAATATAACTAAATTCAGAAAGTATTATGATGGATTTATAATTATTTTTATTTTCTTTATGCTTGCTGTCCATCTCCAGATACTGCTCTGGAATACAGGCATCCAGATTAGCCCAAACGCCGTGATTCCCCTGGGAACGGGGCTTCTGTTTTACTACATAGGAATCCTTATGGAAAATGCGGAGAGAAACTGGTTCATTGGCATAAGGACTCCCTGGACTCTCAGCAGCGATAGGGTCTGGAGGAAAACTCATCGGCTTGGAGGAAAGTTGTTCAGGATTGCAGGAGCAGTTGCTGTGCTGGGAATTTTTTTCCAGGACCTTGCATTCTTTTTCATTCTCGTGCCTGCACTCTTTAATGCGGGGTTCACGGCTGTTTACTCATACATTGAATATCAAAAAGAACTGAAAGAGACGAAATCCTCCGATTAAAACCTGAAAAAGAAAATTTCAGGGATTATTGTGTTTACCATTCCTGGAATTCCTTTTTAACCGATCTTTGACTTTTATTTTATCAGCACGTTTATCTAGCATGTTCTCGTTTGTTTTATTGATTCTTATGGCTGAGGATATAACAAAAGATACCAGCAAGACAATTGAGAGAGGGGACACCATCTCGGTTGATTATATTGGAAGACTTGAAGACGGCACAATTTTCGATACTTCCGTAAAGGAAGCAGCTATGGAAGCAGGGATATACAACCAGATGAGAGAGTATAAGCCCCTCACATTCACGGTCGGGGCAGGCCAGATGATAAAAGGGTTTGATGAAGGCGTTATCGGGATGAAAACGGGAGAAGAAAAAACTATTACAATCCCGCCTGAAGAAGCATATGGGGAATACAGACAGGAGTTAGCAAGAGAGTTACCTGTTGATGCTGTTAAGTTTACTCCTGAAGTCGGGATGAGGCTGGCTACGGACAGTGGCCTGACAGGCACAGTCACAGAAGTAAATAGTAATAACTTTGTTGTGGACTTCAACCACGCGCTTGCAGGAAAAACTCTGGTCTTCCTGGTCAGAATAATCTCTGTGGAGGAAAGAAAGGAATGAAGCCCGGAAAAGGAGCAGTTTTCTTTATAGCGGTACTGCTCCTGGTAAGCACAATTCTCGCGAGCGGATGCACAGACAGTGGGAGTGAGGGAGGAGATAGCAGAGAAGTAAAATCCGGAGATACGGTCCAGGTAGACTATACAGGAAAGCTTGAAAACGGCACTGTTTTTGACACTTCAAGAGAGGACGTCGCAAAACAGGAGGGTATGTACGTTGAAGGAAGGGAATACGCCCCTCTGACCTTCGTAGCAGGTTCAGGTCAGGTAATTCAGGGTTTTGACGAAGGTGTAATCGGAATGAAAGTAGGAGAAGAAAAAACAATCGAGATTCCTCCGGAAGAAGCGTATGGAGAATACAATGAAGCAGGGATCCTGGTTATTCCTATTGAGGAATTAAATATTACAAATCGCTCCGAACTTCCTCAAGCAGGGCAAACTTTCACAGATATGTACGGAAGACCGTTCAAAATAACGGCTGTAAATGATACCCATATCACTATTGATACTAACCACCCGCTTGCAGGCAAAACCCTGATTTTTGATATAAAACTCGTCTCAATAGAATAAATTTAAGTTCCTGGAAGTCAAATTGAGAATTGTAACATTTCTTCAAAATGTGCATCCTTTCGGTATCCAGGCAGATTTTGAAACGGCAGAATACCGGAAGGAGAATGCACAGGAGAAAGGGAAAATGGAAAATTCTCGCACTGTAAAAAAAGGAGACTATCTTCTTATTGACTATACTGGAAAATTCGAAGATGGAACAGTATTCGATACCACTTCTAAGGAAAAAGCCCTTGAAACAGGCATATATGACGAAGAAAAGGATTATAGACCTTTATTTTTCCGGGTGGATGCACGTCAGGTAATAAAAGGTATCGATCAGGGCGTACTTGGAATGAAAGAGGGAGAAGAAAAAATCCTTATAATCCCGCCTGAAGACGCCTATGGAAAATATAAGGACTATCTTGTCCAGAAGATTCCTCTGGCAAGGCTTGAACTCCAGACACCTCCTGAGCCGGGAAAGAAAATCACAACACCCGGCGGCAGAGAAGTCAGGGTGCTCAACTCCACGGAAACTGCTGCCACCCTGGATTTTAACCATGAACTTGCAGGCAAAACCCTGATCCTTGAGATAAAACTTGTCTCGATTGTAAAATAATTCCAGATCCCGGAAATGCAGGAGATAAAATATGGAAAAAGAAGAAAAAGTTATGGTACTGCTTTTATTTATGACACTAACTTCTCTTATGACAGCTTATCTCTGCTTCGGATCGGGATTTACAGCATCTGGACAGGAGTCAGGGAAAGAAATCAGGCAGTACAGCAGGGAATCCGGTGTAGGGGAAAAAGTATTCCTTGAAGCCGAAGTTCTGAGCAAACGGTTTACTTATACAGGCGGACACCTGCTTTTACAGGTAGACTGCGACTCCGAAGTCCTGAGCGTTTTTATCCCAAAGACCGCAGGTGCAGACGCCCTGAATATGTCAATCCAGGAAGGAGATTTTATCGGTTTAACGGGTACAGTCTCGGAATATAAAGGGAAAAGAGAAATCACGGTGGAAAGAAAAGAAGATATTCTTTTGAGTGATGATTATTCTACGAAATGATTACCACCCTTCTTCGATGTGATTACCTTTTTCTTTAAATAGTATTATCTTGAGTAATCATTATCAATAACTTTTCAGATAAAGATAACAGTCTATTGTAAATAATATATTCATACAGGAACATATGGGAAAAATATGAAAGCGTGTATCATGTGCGGAGGAGCAGGGACAAGACTCAGGCCGCTGACATTCAAGCACCCTAAACCGAGCATACCGATTCTTAATAAGCCGTCAGTCCTGCATCTGATAGAGCATCTTTCAAGAGAAGGGTTTAATGAAATAGTTATAACCCTGGGATATATGGGAGAACTCATAGAAGAGCAACTCGGGGATGGGCACATGTTTGGGGTACATATCGATTATGTGTACGAGAGAGAAAAGCTCGGAACGGCAGGGGGGGTAAAAAATGCCGAGGCATACCTGAAAGACGAGCCGTTTATTGTGCTTGGGGGAGATCATGTTCTCAACCTTAACCTGAGAGAGATGTACCGTTTCCATGAATCGAACGATGCTCTGGTAACTATAGGGCTTCTTTCAATAGACGACCCTAGAGAATTCGGAATTGCGGATATGGATATAAATAACCGGATTCATCGTTTCCTGGAAAAACCAAAAGCAGGCCAGATATTCAGCAACCTTGCAAGTACGGGAATATACGTTTGTGATCCTTTGATTTTTGAATGGATCCCCAGACACAGAAAATTTGACTTCGCAAAAGACCTCTTTCCCTGCATGCTTGAAGCCGACAAGAAAATCAACGGCGTGCTTGTGCGGGGGCAATGGACTGATGTCGGAAGTTCGGCAGCTTACAGGCAGGCACAGCGCTGGATGCTCGATGCCCTTCCCGGAACGACAATCGAAGGGCACTTCACGACCCGGAATGCAAGAATAAAAGGACCGCTTTCCATAGGAAACAACGTGTGCATAGGTTCGAACTCTTCCCTTGTGGGACCAATAGTCATAGGGGAAAATACAACTATAGGCGACAATGTTCTTATCGGGCCTTACAGTGTTATAGGCTCAAATTGTATTATAGAGGATAACGCAAAGATTCTCTCATCTTATCTATTCGATAATGTGTCCATAGGAAAGGATTCCAATATTTCAGGCGGGGTAGTATCAGACGAAACCGTAATTGGAGACCACTGTTTCCTTGAAAATGGAACTGTTATTGGGCATAAAGTAACTATTGGAAACAATTCAACAATACACTCAGGGGTTAAGGTCTGGCCTGAAGTCACTATAGGGGAAAACTCAAACATAAAGGATATCGTAATTAATCCCGATTATGATACTGCACATGAAGGCTCGTAAGATTCCAGTTTCAGAGGATGGAATCCGGTACGGATAAATTAACCGGATTCCCTATCGGCTTTTTCGTTTTGTTTAATATTGGGTATACCCGCCGGAAAAGATACACAGCAACGAAGAAAATACAGAAACAGATATAACTTTATACTATAACCCTCACAGATTCTTTTGCCATGCCGTCCAGAGAATTTATCCTGGAACTTCTGAGAAAAAGTGTGCATCTGGTCTCAATCCTTATCGTGATCATCTACGAATTTTTCGGAAAGGAAGCCGTGCTGTGGGTGCTCATACTATTTCTTGTAACTGTTCTTGTTCTTGACTATTTCCGGATTGAGCATAAAATTCGAATACCTCTTTTCTATATCATGTACAGAAAAACTGAAGCCGACCGCTTTGGAGGCCATATCTTCTTTACGCTCGGAGCTATTTCCGTAATATCACTTTTCAGCCGGGAAATCGCTTATGCTGCTATCCTTATGACGACCTTCGGTGACCTGGCTGCGGCTCTGATAGGGAAATTCTACGGGAAAAGACGGGTTTTTCAAAAAATATTTAAAAACGATAAATCAATTGAGGGCTCCGCCTCGGAATTCATTATCGATTTCCTTATCGGGATGCTTATAGTCGGAAATCCCATAGTCTCCCTGGTAATGGCTTTCTTTGCAACCCTTATGGAAACCGCAGTCAACAAAATTGATGATAACCTTATAGTGCCGGTTTTCGCCGGTTTTTTCGGACAGGTAACCCTAGCTCTTCTGGCGTGTTTATAACAGATTTTAAAAAATTATAAAAGAGTGTCCTTAATTTGAAGGATGTTTTAGAAGGATGCTATAGAAGTACACCATGGTTTGAAGAATTTTTTTCCCCTATGGGTACTCCGTGAAGGAAATTTCCTGAACATTTAAAGAGCCCCAACATTTAAAGAGCCCATTAGGGGTTCTTATGTTCATGTTTCTGCCTCAACCTGCGCATTTTAAAGCTTTCTCATCTCCTTTATGCGCCTTGCAAGGATTTCACCCAGGTAAAGCACAAGCGCCGCAAGGAGCACAGGCATCTTCAAGCTCACAGGCTCGTCTGACTGCCTTTCCGAGTTTTGCCGAGCATCTTTCAGGAGAAGGGCTCTTGCATCCTTTTCAGTATATATCTTCCCTCCGGTTGCAAGGATAAGAGACTTTATATCCTCATTAACCCCTACATCCCGGTACTCAAGCTGGTAATTTACCGCAAGCGGATAGCCTGAGATATCATGTATTCCAATGGTCTCTGGGTTTACACTTGCCTCATAGGTGTTCCTTCCGGTTAAAGCAAGATCTAGAGGGCTTCCATCCATTTTAAGCTCAGGGATTCCCTCATCGTACATTGTAAGAGTCAGGTCGGAAGGCGTGCCGAGCCAGGTATCCGGACTATCCAGCGCAGCCCCTTCTTCAGCTCTCGGGTTTCCTATTGCCCAGTTCGTAGTGCCTGAAATAAGCCTCGCGCTTGAGCCGTTATATAGGGCAGATGCCCAGCGGGAGCCTGCTCCTTCTCCATTGTCCGTGGTAAAGGCTGCAACCCTGCCAAGCCCGAAGCGCCAGGTGGTAAGAACAGGCTTTCCGGTGACAGTGATAACAAGACGCTCAGCTCCGGCTTTCGGAGTAACATCGTTATATCCTGTAATAGTGGCATTTGAAAGATTCACATTCTTTGTAATGAAGTGGTCTGGAGAGTACTCAAGCAGGGGGTAAGCATCAAGCTCGACTTCCTCTTCTTCTCCCTCCTCTTCAGGAGGCTCTGCCGGCGGCTCAAAGCCTATATTTGCCCTTTCTCCTTTGTTAATGTGGAAGTAGTTATTTTCAAGCCCGAGCTCTTTCATCAGGTTCTCAGCGTAATAGTTTCTGGTTTTATCAGTCTGGGAAGGAGCTACCGACTGGATATGGATAAAGTACAGATTTACACCCAGTTCCTGAAGTTCTCTTGCAGCCTGAAGGCTTGGGTCATAGGAATCCTCAATTGCTCCATCTGAGATAATAATAGCATCAAGTTCCCCATCGCTGCCTGCAAGCATATCCTTTGCAGTATTGAGACCCTCGTTTAAGGAAGTTTTACTCTGCTCATCAGAGATCAGCTTAGAGATCTTGTCTTCCAGAATTTCCCTGTTCTGGGAAAGTCCCAGGAACACGAATCCTCCTGAGACGTCATATCCTTCACTTCCGAATGCTATAACCCCTACGTTTGCATCTCTTAGGTTTTCATTCTGGATAATATAGATCGCATTTGCCAAGATATCTGCCTGGGCTCCATGGGCAGCAGTACTTGGAGAAACATCAAGTATGAGGACGAGGTTTCTTCCACCTTTATATTCGGAAGGCTTTGAAAGCACAGGCAGGATTTCTTCAAACGAGGAATTAAGGTAATTCCCATAGTTGTAAGCCTGCTTTCCTCCCAAGACTACAAGCCCGCCTCCGTTGCTGACATAATTTTTGATTTCTTTCATCTGGGCTTCGGAAAAGGAGCTCATTACCTGATTATCAAGCACAAGAACCTTGCTGCTTTCAAGAGCTGCTGCTCCGGGATAGGTGCTGACTGCTGAAACATTGTAAAGGTTATCCAGAATCCTGCCTAGAGGCGAATCCGGCTCATTAGTAACAAGGGTGAGCTTGGGCTTTGGAATAACATAAACGGACTTGAAGAACTCATTGTTAACCGCATTGCGGTCCTCTCCATGCGGAGTGATTTTTACCCTGAGATTATGGGCGCCCAGGGTGGTAAAAGCCTGATTAATCGGGATTGGATTCTCGCTGTTGTTCCTGCCCTCCAGGGTAAAATCCCTGCTCTGAGAAAGCTGCCCATCCACAAATACCTCAAGGAAATAGCTGACACTCTGGTTTGAAGCCTGGCGGACAACTATCCCGAACTCGTTTCGGTTATCCACAACAACAGTCTTGTCCCCGATAATCTCGACACTGAGATCATTTGTTGTGAGTTCGGGCTCGACAAGATAGACAGGCGTGTTGGTCTCTTTTGCAAACTCCAGAGCTTCAGAGAGATCCTTGCCAGCGTTATTGTTTCCGTCGCTGATCAGAACTATCTGGTTGCCGCTGCCTGCGTACTGCGTAATTGTATCCCCAAGCGAGGTTTTATCCCCGGTTAGCTGGACTAAAGCTGTCGGGGTACTGGCTACAAGGGCTTTATATAGTTCACTGCCTGCTTCTTCAGAAAAAATACCCATGCTTGATGTCTGGTCCTGAACCAGCACAAGCGAGGGGTTTTCTTCGCTTATGGTCTGTGTAATCGTGGTATAGGGAGAAGCAAGGGCAAGCACAAGCAGGAAAGCTACAAGCATTCTCCATTCTACAAGTTTCGTTTTTGTCTTCCGCAGGAAATAGAATCCCGCAATAATAACAGGGATTATCAGGAAGAGCATCTCTGGATGTTCAAGCGAGAGGTTCATAATTCACCTCGCTGTCGCACAATAAGGATTTCAAGCAGTATTAGCAGGAACAAAACTCCTATCAGGTAGTTGGTAATGTCATTCTTGGCAGTGTAAGTATCAGCCCTCACAAGTTTGGGCTCATCGTCCGAAACAGCCCTTTTCATCAATTCCGAGGCGTCAACCGTAGTATTCGATTCCCTGTCATTGTACAGATTGACTGCAATTCTTTTACCTGCAAGTTCATAGATTCCGGCTTCGTCAAAAAGAATGCGGTTTGAAGTGAAGGTCTTTGTAGGCGTACGGATTTCCTCGGTTTTCGAAAGTGAGGTCAGTGAACCGGTTTTCAGGTTGTATTCCGAGATATCGCCTGCTCCTCCAAGCCACTGGACAAGTTTTATCCAGAAAACGGGGTACTCGGGCAGGTTATGGAAATTGTTCCAGGAATTTTCCCCAAGCTCATCGCTCAGCCCCATATAAAAAACCGTTCCACTGCCTACCTGCCAATAACTCAGTAAAGGGACATTGTTTTCTTTCAGTGCTACCAGAGTTGTCGAGCCTGTCCTTTCAGTTGCATTCAAGTATCTGCGTACCGAGATTTCGTCACTCCTTATATCCTTCGTAATGCTACTCTTCAGGACTTCTTCAACCTCAAGTCCGTTTTCGGCGTCCTCAAGCCTCTGAGGTTTCACAGGCAGGATCTTAATAAGGTCGACCTCCGTTTTCTCGGGAACCAGGGCTCCACTTACAATAAATACCGCATTGCCTCCGTTCCTGACATAGCTTTCTATTCTTTCTACCGAGTTATTCCCTATAGGGGTCTCTTTCTGCGCAAGCACGACAAGTGTGTAATTATCAAGCTCAGCAGGCACGGATTCTGAAACGGTCATGTTACTGTTCGGGAGCAGGGAGAGTGCGGTTTTCGAAGGCAGCTTTCCGTTATCGGTAATATAGAGTATGCGCTGGTTTGAGGTCTCTGGAATGGAAATATAGGCTTTATTGTCAACAGGCAGGCTGTCTTCGACATTAAGCCGAACCGTTGTAAGGCCTGGCCCGAGATTCCCGAGAGTGAACTGGTTTGTTCCACCTGCAGGGACATCCAGGGTAAAGGACGTTGATGCGTTTCCTGAAGTGCCTCTCCCAGTCTCGATTTCAACTTTCTGGTTGCTGTTCCTGTAGTTCTTGATCACACCAGTATAGCCGTAATTGCCATCCATAGCTTCAATCCAGCCATTGATAATTCCAATATTGTCGGCAGGATTCCCTACTTTTATGAAATTCACCTTAATCCCGTAGGACTCGGCAAGGTTCTTGGAAGCAACTGGATCATCGCCTTTTGAGTTCGTGAAGTCCGAAACAACGATAATTCTTCCGCCTTCCGTGGAAAGAGCTCGCATGCCTGTGGTAATTGCTGCAGACAGGTCGGCAGTGCCTGCACTCGGTCTGATCTTCTTGAAAATATCATGGGCAGCTGAAGCGCTCCCTCCTTTAAGAACAGTCAAAGGCATATCCGAAGCAAGAATTATGCTGTTCTTCTTGCTTACATAGCCGTCAGCAATACCGACTGCATCCTCAAAACGGGAATCGACCTGCATGCTTGCAGAGGTATCGAGGATAAGTACGGTATGCTCTCCGCTCAGAGGCTCCTCCGAGTTGTAGTAATAGCCTGCTGCCGCAATGGAGAGCAGGATAAGCACTAGAAGCTGAACCAGGAAAAGTGGATCCTGTACGATCTTGGTGAGCGAAGCATAAACCCGTTTTCTTTCCCTCTCAAGCTTAAGGACAAACATGAGTGTTGGAATTGCAAGTACCGTCGGCTTCGGGCGGAGCATGTAGATAATAATAAGCGGGATGACACTCAGGAGAGCGACAAGAGCAAAAGGGTTCTCAAAAGGCATTTTTAACGTCTCCTTCTCCTGATGGTATGGTAGAAAGCGTCAAAGATAGGGGTATCGGTTGTAAAACTGTAAAACTCAGCCCCTGCTCTCATACAGGCTTTTTTAATTCTTGCGCCATGGTCTTCAAGCTTTTCAAGATATTTCTCTTTGAATCTCTCACTGACGTACGTTCGGATCTCTTCTCCGGTTTCAAGGTCTATAAGCTTGCTGTTACCCTGAAGAGGGAGCATTTTTTCCGTGGGGTCGAGCACCTGGATAAGAATCAGGTCATGGCTCGATAGCCTGGAAACTGCAGCTTCTATTGCCTCGGGTTCCTGAAGAAAGTCCGAGATAAGGATTACAAGGGACCTGGATTTGATTTCCTGGCTGTACTTTATAACAGCTTCCCCTATAGAGGTTCCTCCTGACAGTTCGAGCTTTCCAAGCCTGTCGATTGCCCAGAGAAGATTTTTTCGCCCACGTCTTGGCTTATTTATATCGACTTCCTGTGTAAATGTCGAGATCGCAAACCTATCGTTATATTTTGTTACCATGTAGGCATAACCTGCGGCAAGCATGGCAGCGTACTCAAACTTTGAAGTTCCTTTTTCAGGGTAATCCATACTTTTGCTGGCATCCAGAAGGATATGGGTCGTAAGGGTTTTTTCTTCCTCAAACTGGCGCACATAAAGTTTTTCAGTCCTCGCATAGGCTTTCCAGTCGATATCTTTCAGGCTGTCATTAAGGTCATATTCCCTGAACCCGATGGTATCAATGCCATGCCCGCTCCGGGTAGACGGGCGGTTTCCGGCGTAAACAGTCGATACCCTCTTCCGGACAGAAAATGTAAAGCGGTCAAGCTGCCTGAAGAAGTCCGTTTCAATATTTTGTTTTATGCGAGTCATTCTGGATCGTCAATAAAAAGCTCGGTTTGCCCCGGACTCGGGTAAAACCTTCTGGGTATTAAATTTATTTAATTTATTTGCAGTTCCTTTTCCTGACCAGAAATCGGCCAGGGTTCAGGTTTTACTTTACTTTCTTAATAATATCCTCAATAGCCTGGTCAGGAGTTATTCCGCTTCTTTCGGCTTCGAAGGTCAGGATAAGCCTGTGGCGGAGGACAGGGTATGCCATGTAATCAATATCCTCTTTGCTTACGAAGTTCCTGCCCTCTATAAGGGCTCTGGCTTTTGCAGCAAGAATGAGGCCTATTGACGCTCTCGGAGAAGCTCCATACTCGATACGTGCTTTATCCTTTCTTGTCATACCAACAATAGTAAGGACGCGCTGTTTGAGTTCCTCGGAGATCGGAACCTGCCGAGTGAGTTTCTGCAAATCCAGAAGTGTGGTTTTATCCAGTGCCCTGGAAATTTTCGGAACTTCGGATTTCGTATAGCGGTTTATTATTTCCATTTCTTCCTCATAGGAGGGATAATCTACAAGAATCTTTAAAAGAAAACGGTCAAGCTGGGCTTCAGGCAGAGGATACGTGCCTTCCATTTCTATGGGATTCTGAGTGGCAAGGATGAAGAAGGGGCTGTCCAGCAGGAAGGTATCATTTCCGACTGTTACCTGTTTTTCCTGCATCGCTTCCAGCAGAGCTGACTGGGTCTTTGGGGATGCCCTGTTAATCTCATCCGCAAGTACGACGTTTGAGAAAACTGGTCCTGGCTGGAACCTGAATTCCTTTTTGTGGTCCGTCTCTTCAATGACGTTTGTCCCTGTAATGTCAGAAGGCATGAGGTCAGGAGTACACTGAATCCTGCTGAACTTCAGGTTCATTGCCTTTGAGACTGTGGAAATCATAAGTGTTTTTCCAAGCCCTGGATTACTCTCAACGAGGGCATGCCCTTCACAGAGTATAGCAATTACTATCTGCTCCACCACTCTGTTTTGGCCTACAATAACATTTCCGATCTCTTCAAAAAAACTTTTGAAAATCCTGCCTGCGTTCTGATAGGTCGTGGCAGCCTGCCCGGAGACGGTAATATTCTCACTCATATCTGCTTCACCCTTTAGGTTTCTGTTTTTAGAGGCTTAAAGCCAGCTTTTCCGAACTTTACCTGTTTCTGCAACAGTGTGCCTCCAAAACACTGCTTGTTATTCAAAAACTGCTTTCAGACAATCTTCGAGAAAACTGAATGCAGGTAAATCCGGCTTTATATAGATTTTCCAAATTATTCTTCTGCAAGTTCTTCAAAGTAACTCTGGATAACATTCCGATATCCTTCCGGCAAATTCTCATAATAAGATTGGGAGGCAACCGCTTCAGGGTTTACAGGACCTGACTGGATAAATGATCCGTTAATCTGTTCTCCTGTTTCCTGGCTTGTAAAACCCTGCCCCGCGCCTGGAGGAATTTTCAGGTCAACTTCCTTGCCTTCCACAACGATAACAGCAGGCTCTCCGAAAATGTCTTCCTGGCTCTCATTATTCGAGGTCCCACCGTTCTCCTCTACAGGGTAAAGCTCGCTGTTCGAATCCGAGACAAAGGGAATATTTTCAATCACTCCATTAAGGTCGGTGGGGCTGAACGCTGTCTGGTATCCGGTTCCTGCAACGTATGCAAGAACGGTAAATGCAAATACTATTACAACCAGATCTCTTGCAAGCTTTTTCCGATTAAGAAAGGAAGAGGACTTTACGGATTTCGAATCGATTATTACCCCGCCTATAAGGTCCCGGACAATAATATTGTCAGTATTACGGTTATCGTATGCAGTCCTCAATCTTTCCTTAAGTACAGGATGCGTTTCCTCTATGAGGGCAATCGCATCTTTCTTTTCAGCCCTATGGTGTCTGACGGCTGTTAGGATAAGAGAGAGGATAAAAGCCAAGGAAATAAGCCCCAGCGTCTCAAAAAGAGCATTGAAGCCCAGAATATTGTATCTTGCACCGGTATAAGGTTCGAAGGTGCTAAACATTAGAAATAAATCTTGTATGTTGAAAAGCACGAAAAGGACATAAATTACAAGAAAACTTGCAAACAGGTCTGCAAAAGCATAGAGTCCTCTATATTTTTTTAGGGTTGATTCGTGTCTTTTTACTATTTCTTCAATACTCAGAGCAACCTCGCTCCTTTTTGCAGCCTGGAAAACGGCTGTGATAATGAATAATCGTAAGTAAGACCTGTGCATGAAACATGCAAATATACTATAAGAAGATCTTCTAGAAAGATAGTATAGAAAGATAGTATATAAAAGTACACGTTCTGGAACATGCATTTTTCAGATCTGTGCACTAAACCGGTATTTAGAAAACACTGTATGTAGATTCATGCCTTCTAATATGCAGACATCTTATTACCGCCTTCTGTAAATAATAACATAAGCAGTGCGGAATTCTAAAGCTGAGTAATTATGGCTTTTTAAAAGCGGGATATGAACCCAGTATTTTTAGTGTATGGATTTTGTTCTTTATTTCTTTTAATGCATTTTTTATAAGTGGATCGCTGGCTCTCCCTTCAAAATCGATGTAGAAGTAATAGTCCCCGAGTTCCTTTTTTGAAGGCCTTGATTCGATCCTTGTGAGATTAATTCTGCTTTTTGCAAATGCCCCGAGAATTTCGTATAATGCACCAGGTCTGTCTTTCTCAAGATATACTATAATAGAGGTTTTGCAGGCTGAAAGGCTGGAGTTATCAGGCTCGATTTTACTCTCAGGATAAAACTCGTGCCCCGATTCCTGTTCAGAGCTGGAATATGATTTTACGTTATCAGATTTATTTTCTGCAATAAAGGAAACTTGCTGAACCCGATTCGTCTCTGAGGCTCGCAAAACAATGAAACGGGTGTAATTCTCCTTCCGGTCCTGAACGTTTGAGAGAAGCACTTTTAACCCATAGCATTCGGCAGCCTCGGGGGAGGCTATCGCTGCCATCTCTTCAAACTCGCCTGCAAGCCTTGCTGCGTGGGAAGTGCTGCCTGTACTCCTGAGTTCTGCCTCAGGAAAGTTGGTTTTCAGGAAGTGCCTGCACTGGGCGAGCCCCTGTGGATGCGAAAGTATAACCCTGATTTTCTCAGGCTCGCCTTTTGAGAGCAGGCAGTGCTCGATTTTGACAACAATTTCTCCGATTATTTCAGCCCCGTTCTCAAGAAGCAGATCGAGAGTAACCCCTACCGAGCCCTCAATAGAGTTTTCTATCGGAATTACTGAAAAATCGGATTTTCCCTGTACAACTGCCAGAAACGCATCCTCTATATCTGCAAAATAATGGATTTCGGCGCCATCAAGCATGTTTTTCTGAACCCATAATTTTGCAGCTTTTTCCGAGTACGAGCCCTCGGGACCCATTACACCTATAATCATCTCAAGGGTTAATTGCCGGCATGATAATAATAAGTTTTTGCGCCCGAGTCCCGTCTCGGGAGGACGGTGCCCTTTTCGCTTCGCTCAAGAGGGCTTATTTGGGGGATAGAAATTTTACGTATTTTTGCTCAGTCCCGCAGATTTTTAAGAAAGATTCGATCGCAAGCCTTTTTTGAAAAGACTTGAGCGAAAAACCTCCAGCAACGGCTTTGGTCAAGTGGGCTAAACAAAGAATATTTGTTACTGTTTTTCTGTTTTTCTGTTTTTCTATTTTTCTATTTTTTTCGTATCCTTGTTGGTTTTTTGTGGTCACCTGGGTGTAGAGTCTCTATTTGACAGTTTGATGTTGTTTTTGTTTTAATAGTTGCGTTCTACGGTGTAGGTGATTTTCTTTGAGCTGTCCGCGGGGACGGTTACTTCCCATTCGGCGGTAAAGGCATCTTTTTTCACGTATGGGTCAGAGGTGTTTGTGATTTTCCATTCGCCGTAGAAATGCTCCAGAACCTTCACTTTCTGGGGCTGAGATTTATGGTTTTTGATTTCGGTCTCATAACTCTCTTTCCAGGCGTATTTGGTCAGTCTGTCGTAGTTGGTCCGGGTTCTTTTGCCTGTTACATCAAAAGCATTTCCGACAAAAACCTCTACCTCTTCATCTTTTGGGGTATGCTCTATCCGGTCTTCCCCGAGGAACTGAAGCTGTCCCTGAGAATCAGCTTTATAAACCCTCATAGTCCCGGCAGGAAGGGGCATTCCAAGACCTCTTTCTTTTGAATTGTTCAGAGTAAGGACTGCCCGGACATCGTTGCTTTTTGTGACATCGAACACGAGTTCCTTTTTTACAGGCACGGCATCGGCAGAGAGCAGAGAAAGCTGTTTTACCTGGTTGTTTTTGAGGGTGGCTGGCCTCTCAAGAGTATAGAGATGGTATTCAAAAAGGGACTCCTCAACAAAACTATCCTTTGCCCCTATAGATTCTTCTGCGACTTCTACCACAGCTTCACCCTCATATAGGGGATATGTGGGCGCGACTACGCGGTGAACTTCCCCTGCAACAAGTTTCAGCCTGGCATTCTCATAGGTTGTGCCTGCAGAATTATCTATGCTGACCCAACCCTGGATGTCGGCTTTCGTATCGTCTGCATTTGTTTTTACGATATAATCAGCTTTCCAACTCATACCGCCCGTAAGATAGGAAGTAAGGACATCTCGCTTACCTGCCGCAGGCGAATAGACCTGCCAGACTAAAGTGGGTTTTGTAAGCAGGTCAGCCGAATCCGGGAATTCAACTTTCGAGACTTCGGAAATCGTTACGACTTTACCATCACTCAACCTGAGTACTACCACGCCGTCGTAACTCAATAATGTGCCTGTATATGTGTCCCCTTCTTTTTCGGTTACGGTAATTTCCCTGTCCCGGAATTTCTGCAGAAGCTTTTGCCCGCTTACAAGATCGTATTCGTAGTTCTGTTCCAGCACGGCAGTGTCCTTATTCCTCGTATCCTCAAACATTACTGATGTAGGATCAATAAGGGCAGCAACATCGGTATACTTGACCGTGTTAACCCCGGAATTGAGCTCAAACTCCCTTCTTTCCTTTACAAGAGCAAGGTTATTGTTATAAACAGTAACCTCAGTGCCTGAGTCTATTGTCGCAGCATCTGCTTTAAGAATAACCAGAGGGTTTGGATATTCGACCTCAGTAACGATGCTTGAACTGGATTTAATTCCGTTAACTGCAGTCTCAGACCTATCTGCCTGATCCCTGTCTTCCGTAAAATCAGGATGCAAGGCAAAACCGGGATACACGAAAGCTGCAGACGCGGTTAAAAAAAGGCTTAATGCCAGAATAAACCAGAGATAACTTTTTTGTCTTTTCATAAGAGAAGGATATGCAACTGTTTTATTTATACTTGGCTTTGACTGCAAATATAGTTGAAGTTATCCACCAGGTTTTCTCCTCGATTTTCTATAGGGCTTCCTGTGTAGTGTCCTATCAGATTCCCTACCCTGTTCCTGTTTTTTAGAAGTACTGTGATCAGGAAATTCTATTTGGAGGTTGAAATAAAAAATAAAAAACAGTTATAATAATATACATCAACACATAATTAATAATTTTAAGCGGTTATAGAACATATTTGGAAGCGAGTGAAATTACAGATAACGTGCCGGAAAACAAATTAAACGGAAATAAGCCGGGAAGAAATCAATAGTAAATATGTGCTAAAAAAGAATCAGGTACAAAAAAGACATTAAAAATAATTGTGGATTCATTTCTATGAACATTACCAGGGTTTTCAAGACTAAAAGCAGGATTAAATTGCCTGGCTTTGTATCAGGTTTCGCTTTGATTTTTCTGCTTGTCTGGGCGGTTCTCCCCACCTCAGCCGCAGAGATAGAAGCAAGCAGGGAAATCTCTGCCGAAACAGTTTACCCAGGCGAGAGTTTTGCGGTAACTGTACATATAAAGGCAGACCACGAGCTTGGAGCCCTGGTACTTGATGAGGATCTCCCTGGCGGGTGGCATGTAAACTATTCAGAGAATAATGGGACTATATTTCCGGAAATCAACTTTTTTAAAGCAACCACTCTGGAATGGATATGGATTGAGAACCTCTCAGCCGGAGAAGAAAAGACAGTTATGTATAATGTGACTGTGCCTTTAAATTCCCAGCCTGGTAACTTTTCAATTACGGGCAGAGTCTCCGCTTACTCCGTTCCAGATGTCCCTGTAGAAGGGTTTTCAGAAGTAACAATTACTTATCCTCCTTCTGAGGTTGATATCTCTGCAAGTAACGGAGGCGAAGGAAGTGAAGGAGAAAGTAGCGGAAGCAGAGGAAGTGAAGGAGAAAATAGCGGAAGCGGAGGAAGTGAAGGAGAAAATAGCGGAAGCGGAGGAAGTAGAGGAGGAAGTGGAGGAGGAGGAGGTGCAGGCTCTCCGGAATCAACCAAGAATATTGAACTAAAGGAAGTTTCGAGTGAACAGGTTTTCAAAGGTACTCACACATGCTTTACTTTTAAAGGCGAGATAAATGATATAGCTACTGTAGAATTCGACCCAAAAAAGAACTTCGGAAAAACAACTGCCATTGTAGAGATACTGAAAAACACATCTTCAATCGTTAAGGAACCTGCACCGGGAGCAGTTTACAGAAACATAAACATCTGGATCGGAAATAGCGGCTTCTCAAGTCCTGAGAATTTTGAAAATGCTAGAATAAATTTCAGAGTGAGTAAAGCCTGGATTGCCGATCACCGGGTTAGAGAAAATACTGTGAATCTTTACCGGTACGATAAGGGCTTATGGAATCCGCTGTCCACATCCCTCAATGGGGAAGATGAAAATTACTTCTATTTTACCGCAGAAACTCCAGGCTTTTCTCCTTTTGCAATCTCAGGGATTGAAGAGAAGATCCAATCGGTTGAAATTTCAACAGCCAGAACAGGAGAAAACCGGACTCTGAGCAAAGAAGACATTTCTGACGATAAGACAAACTTTGACAAAGAAAAACAGGGAGTCACTGCTTCAGATATAGAAAAAAAAGAAAAGAAAAGCTCTCCCGAGCCTGGAGCAACCTTTGCGGTGGCTGAATTACTGATTTTGTATGGTATATTGAAGAAAAAAATGTAATCCGAGAAAGGAAAGACAAACAGGGCAAAAACTAAGTTATCAAAGGTCTCTTTTGGGAAGACACTTTTTTGGATTCCATTTGTCTTCTGGCTCGTTCTCTTACCCGGAATACACGAGATAAAGTTCAAATCCCTCTAATTGACGTTTTACTCTTCAAAGATATCCGCACTTCTCAAGCCAGGTGAGAGATCTTATCCATTCCCCTTTTGGCTCCCTGGAGGTGCCCACAACAAGCCGCTTGATGTCTCCTACTTCTTCGACAATGCCGCAGGCTTCTATAAGCTCTCCGGGAAGAGCCTGACCTGCATAGGTATGGGTATATGAGAGCACATGGTCGATCACATCGTGTTCGACTTTGTAGTAAGCAGGGCTGTCAAAAGCGAAATCGGCATTCTTGACCCTGGCTTCAATTTTCATATTTACGGTATCCTCTCCGCGCAGGAGAGGCTCTTTTATCTGGTCCCATTCCCTCACAAAGAGAAGGTCAAAATAAGTGCCCTCAACCATTCCCCGGTTGCCTTTTCTGGACTCATGCAGCATGAACTCATCAAATGAGATGTCTGGGATTCTCTTCCTGTAGATTCTCTGCCACATCTCATCATCGATTTCTTCAATGGGTCCTTCCTGTCGTTTTGCAGCAGTTATTGCATCTCTTGCCCTGAACCACATGGGGCCGTATACAACAAAGTCAATGTCCGAGTTTTCATTCTGGAGACCTGCAAGCATTGAGCCCGTAACTCCCATGCTTGTCCTGGGAATGCCTGCCAGATCGAGTGCCTTTACAATTGCCCTTACGCGGTGGTCAGAGTTAACAAGTTTGGGAATCACGTCGGAAGGACGAAGCACCTGTTTTACCTCGGATTCAGGAACTACATGGACATCCTGCACCCACTCAGGCCTGTGCTCCCTCATGAATTCGAAAGCCGGGCCAAAGTCATATTTTTTGTATCGTAATCCGTTTAACTCCCTCTCCCCATTTTTATCGGGCACGTAACGGAGTGTAGCCCGGATTCCATCGGTGCGGAAATAGTCTGAAACTGCAAAAAGCCAGTTATCTTTCGTGACAAGGAAATCCCTCAGGCGTGTTTTGAGCATTTTATATCATCCCTGTAGCTTACAAGAGAACCAAAAAGTACCCGGATTTTAAGGAATTTCAACAGCCGGGCTTTATAAGAATTTATAATAAACACAAGGAAATGTATTGTACAATTCATGTATATAACTATCAGGTTTTTAACAAAAACCTTTTAAAAAAGGCTTTAGCGAAAAGTACGGGATCAAATAGTGTGATAAAGCCAGGTAAATAATAAGTCGGAGTAATATACCTGAACTTACAAATATTTAAGGAGAATATACTCTGGAATAAAATAAAACACAAATAAAGTATATTAAAATAGTGCATTGTAAATTAAAAGATTATTAAGATTACAAACAGTGAGTATTACGGACAGTAAATGTAACCAGAAATAAATGTTACAGATCAGAAACGGAATAGACTGCAGGTGCAGAACATCCGAGGTAATGCTTTTGAGAGAGAACCCCAGTGTAGAAGCGCTTGAAACCTGGATTATACAGCTCAGGCGCGAGTTTCACAGATACCCTGAACTCAGTTTTGAGGAGTACGAGACCCAGAAGCGAATCCAGAAAATACTCGAGGAACTGGGAATAGAAGCCAGAAAAATTGCAGACACAGGCGTACTTGCAAGCATCAGAGGAACTTTACCCGGTCCCTGTATTGCACTTCGATCTGATATGGATGGGCTGCAGGTGCAGGAAGAGTTAACTGAAAGGAATAGCGAATACATATCCAGAAATAAGGGAGTAATGCACGCCTGCGGGCATGACGGGCACATGGCAATGCTTTTCGGGGCTGCGAAGCTATTTCAGGAAAAGCGGGATTTTCCAGGTGAAGTCCGCCTTATCTTCCAGCCTGCTGAAGAGATCCCTCCTGGAGGTGCTGAAAGGGTAATTGCAGAAGGCGGGCTTGAGGGCGTGGATGCGATTATGGGGATGCATATATTCACCAATCATGAATCAGGAAGTGTGGGCTTCCGTTCAGGACCGTTCATGGCAAGCACCAACAGATTTGAGATTACCCTTACAGGAAAGGGAGGCCACATCTCAAAACCTGAAAATTGCATTGACCCTGTCCGGATGGCAACGGATTTTCTAAACAGCTTTTATCCTGCTCTGGAAAAACAGCTTGAGCCAGATAAATATATTATTGGAGTGGGGAGGATTCAAGGGGGAGCCCAATTCAATAGAATTCCTGATACTGTAGAGATCCTTGGAAGTTATCGGACCTTTGACCGGGAGACTACAGATATCATCGACAGGACAATAGAGGAATGCCTGAAAAAAGTGGTAAAAAGATATGTAAAGCCTGGAGAAGAATTTTCAGGCCTCCCTGACTACAAGCTTGATATACTGCACGGTTATCCTGTCCTTGTCAATGACCCGGTGTTTACAAACGCGGTAAACTCAAAGCTTCAGGAGAATTTCCCGGAGCTCACAATCTATCCTGAGATCGAAAAAACCTTTGCCGCCGAAGATTTTGCAAGTTACCTGCAGAAAATTCCAGGAATTTTCCTTTCCCTGGGTACCCGCAATCCGGAAAAAAATATCGTGGAAATCAATCACTCATGCACATTCGATATTGATGAGGCTATCCTCATTACGGGCACGGAGATATTTTATACTATATCGCTGGATTTCCTTAATAATCCGGAAAAATATCTCAATCCCGTAACTACTTCAACCCCGAGCCGTTAAGAAAAAGCCTGAAAACCGATAAGTGAGAAATAACGGGACTGCCCTGTTTGCGGAGGAAATAAATGATAATCCAGAGATATGAAGACTCCAGAAAGGAAGAAGTCCGTGAGGTTGTTCTTGAAGTTTTGCAGGAGCATGGTTTTGAACCCGACAGGCTAAAAGATGCTGACCTTAACGACATAAACGGCTATTACTTCGGAAGCGGTGGCATGTTTTTCGTAGGAATCGTCGATGACAAAGTTATAGGTACGGCAGGCGTCCGAAAACTCGATGAAAATTGGTGCGAAATCCGCCGTATCTACCTTAAAAAAGCCTTCCGGAGCAAAGGCAATGGAAAAAAACTCTTCAGGGCTGCTCTCGATTTTGCTGAAAAAAACTGCTCGGCTGTAGTCCTTAAAACCGACTCAACCCTCACGAAAGCAATTGATATGTATCTCAAACACGGCTTCACTTTCCAGAAAGAAGAAACAGGATACCTGTATTTCGAAAAAAAGTTTGATCAAAAACCAAAAATCGTGTGATCAAATTTTTTATGGATTTTATTTGTGAATATTCAGGACGAGTAATTTTTTCACTGAGCGTTAATGCCCCTCCTGATGCATGTCAATCACCACGGATATCTAGCCATTTTTGCTTTTGCCTTTCTCACAGCTTCTGCCAGCCTTTCCATGCTCAGAAAACCATGCTGGCTGAGAACTGCACCGAGATATTCATCATTTTCATTGAACACAGGGTAATGCAATGGATCCATTGTATACCAGCTGACGTTTACTTTTTTCGGATAGCCGGTTCTGTTTATGTTCATTGTTATTGTACCATCAGCAGCGTTGAAGTAATATTCACGTTCAGGCTCACTGGATAGTATTTCTCCGAGTATTTCTTTTACAGCCTGGTTCCTTCTGCCATTCAATCCGGTTTCATAAATCATCCGGTACCAACTCCTGTAGTTTTACGGGCTCAAACAATATCAGCATACTCGAGAGACATGGCAGTTCAATTTCTATTATGTGCATCCTGAGAATGCTTCATTGGTTTTTAGTAATCTGAGGGTAATTAACATACCCTTAAGGAACGTAGTATCCGTTCTTTAGACGAGAGGGTTTCATCTTTCAAAATTTCAAGTTTTTTATATAATTCTCCCAAATGGATTTTTTTCTCTCTTATGATTTCCATTGTTTCGTCATAATGAGGTCCTTCTGTTATATTTTGGGTAGCTAGATCCTCTGTATAGCCTTTAATGTCTTCTTCATCAAGCTCGATCAACGTTTGAATGTTTTTTATCTGACCTTCCAATGCTATTCTATCCATGTCTTCAGTCATGTTTTTATTCCTCTTCTACAGTCCAGGTTTCAATCCCTCTAAGGCCTGATTTTAACTGTTTTATTTTACATTCTTCCAAATCTGAGCAAGTGTTTCACTCCCTCTAAGGCTTGATTTTAACCCGTCTCTTGCTTTTGTTTTTTCACTTTATCCGACTTTGCATTGTTAGCAATTCGAAATATTTCATTTAGTAATTCATCACTCATGCTGCCATCTTCTCTAAGACTCATTTAATTTCACTCACTTCTATAACATATCTGTTACTCTTTTCTTCTTTTCTCACATATCCAATTACTGTTACAGCTTTACCACTTGAAAAATCAATATCGTTATTCAAGGCTAGATAAACACCTTCTTTTGCGGAATATACTTTATAATTTTCAAAAATCGGAACATAAGTAACATTCGTGTATGTTGTAGTTGTTGTTCCTGAAGATGTTGTATATGGAATGAATATAGGCATCATAAAACTAAGCTTAGTACCTTCATCTATATGTTCTTGAATTATGAGAGTTACACTTACTTTTTGGTTTATGTGATTTCCGACATCGTTAGCGTCTATATTGATTGGAGGTTTCGCATCGGCTATTAGTGCCGAAACTGCCATTAGTGCCAAAACTATTATACCAACAACTGCCAAGACTACCATTAATCCCATTATTAGCTCATATGAATCCATTTTTACCTCATTTTTAGTGAAAAACGCTTTCCAACAGAAGTGTTGGAGGCGGTTAGATTTTCTTTTGATTGGTCTTTTCTTGTTGGTCATATTATCACTTCAAAAAAAAGATATGGGGTTAAACCTCACGCACACTGACCTTATACCTCCCATTGGGATAATCCACAGTTTTATAGTAATAATCCTCGCCAATATTAATATTCTATACTGGCTATCCGTGACGAGTAGCCATCCGTATAAATCCGTCACCACAATACAGCGTTATTGCGATATCATCTGTCCTTACTGCAATGAGAAGTCTGGTAGATGGTTAAAGCTGAAAAAATATATAGAAAACAATTCATAGGGGCTTAGAGTTGCCTGTGTGGATACCCAACGAGGTTAACAAATGCCAGAAAGAAAAGCTTTAGGGCAAAACGAAGGAGAAAGAAACTTCTACACCGGGGGATTTGTCAGAACCGGATATAAATTCCGGGGAAAGGTAGAGAAATACATCAAAGGCTACCAGGGCAGGCGTGAAGATGCGTATAAGCCTCTTGTAACTGATTATAAGCTTTCAAAACCCACAAAAGTAAGAAATTTATGGAAGAAGGAGGAAGTTAAGGATGTTTGAAGAACCTGTTATGGATATTTCAAAAATCGACGAAGAAAAGGCAAAAAAGCAAATGAATAAGGAAATAGCTGATTCAATTAAGTGCAGGTTTCGTGGGGCTCATAGATGACGAAGAGTAAAATTAACTTGCTTAAAACCCCTATAAAGCCATTCTCTGCTATATTTTGGGCTGCTGTTATTGTGGTTATGGCTGTTTTCGGGCTGTTATTGAGAAGGAAGAAAGCAGACCTGAGAAAAAAGTAATTTTTGCCTTTCCTTTTTATACAGGATTTTCCTTATTTTTATAAATCGCTTGCTTGCAACTTTGGCGCAAGTTTCTTTCTTAACTACTCCTCTGCTAATAGCTGTTTTTCCATAGCATATTGTTTTTGCAGGTTCTCGATATCTCTATATACTAATTCTAATAGTCTCGGATCTTTTTTCCCTGTATGCGCTTTTTCTGGCTCCCGAGCTGGCCTATCTTCTTTTGCCTGGACTTCTGGCTTGACCTCTTCTGTGTTGGCCTCTGATCTTTTGTAATCCTGGCTTTTGAAATATTATAAAAAATTTAAGTTAACTTTGATCGTCTGAGGGTCTTCCCCTGACGGTTACAAAAAACAAAAAAATAAAAGGGAGAGTTTTTCGTTTTTAAAAAAGCCTGTCGGAAGCTCCTTTCCAATGGGTAAGGTGAAAGTACCTTTCCTTTCTGATCCCATTATAATGAGCTTGTCTGTAGGCCTTAGAGATATTAAGCCATTTCAGGATGCTTTTTCTTAAAGTCTTCTATCATTGTTTTATACTCTGCATAGTATTCGTTTCCTCTTATCAGAGATTCTGCCGCGTCTTCTATTGTGACTTCTGCTAATGCTGTGTTTCCTGCGTTAATATGTTCGAGAGATATGTCTATACGCTTTGCAAAAGCTCCATAAGAGCCCATCATATCAGCATATTTCTGTACTGCTGGTTCCAGGTCATCATCATAATAATAAAATGCGCTCTCATAGCTTGATTTGTTTGATTCCGTGATAATGTATGCTGTAAGAGCTGTTATTTGCGATAGATCTTCTGGATTACTTAGAACAGTTGCAAGTTCGTTTGCAGCACTGGATACATTCTCTGCATCCGAGCTTGTTTTCTGCATCCATTCCTTGCTCTGGTCTGTGTGCTCCTCTGCAGGGCTGCCTGTGTTGTCCGTTGTCTTTTGGGTTGATGATTGACTAGAACATCCAGCAACAAAGATCACAGCAGCAATAAGAAGAAGAATTGCTAAAGTTTTCTGAGTTTTATTCATTGTTCTTCCTTCCTTTAGCAAAAAGAAAGAAGATAAGTAATTAAAAACCTTTTTATTTTTTTAGTAATGCACTTCCTCAAAGAATCCATCAAAGATCTGGCCTGAACTCTAGAGCCTGAAAATAAAGCTGTTTTTTAAAAAGAATGAAAACTATTACTGATAATGTTTTTATCAGTCCTTGATGGACTCAAGCAGAGAGCTCTGCTCAGGAATAGGGCATTAAAATGATATTCCAGACTTGCAGGTCAACCAGGAACCGCACTTCCTCAAGGAGTCCATCAAGGAACACAGAATATGGAGCTCGGCTTCGTGTGTGCAACTCTCAGCGTAGTTTAAAAAGACCGCGTTTAATTCCATCTTCTATAATAGAATTTATTTCAGAAAGACCAAATTCTTTTCCATGATCTGGATATTTCAAAATAAATGCTTGAGCAATTATTAAGGAATTTGGAAGATCTCGATAATATGTTTTAGAGATGAAACTAGTAAGGTCATTAAAAACTAAATCGGATATTTTTTGTGGGACCATCATATACCAAAAGTCAAACACTATAACACCATGATGTTTTCCATGATGTGTATAAACCTGGTATACCTAAATTCCAAGCGAAAAAAAGCGTCTAACAATACTAGCATACATCTTATATTATATAAATTGATGTATTTTCAATACTGCCTGACATCTTCAATCATTTTTCATGAATCTTTTTTCCTTCCCTTCTCAGATCTTCTGTTCTCTTATCCTTCTCTTCGAGTAACACTTGAAGCTCTTCAATCTGAGCTCTCAATTATGGGGATATAAGCTATAATTCTCTCTAAATATTGCCTGTGTGTTTCTCATAGTTTTTTTTCTGTTAACGTATACCTTATCGGCAGGTAAAATATCAAGGTCGAAATATCAAGGCTCTAGCTAACGATTTCTAAAAGTGTGTCTATAGTCTTTGGAATGACTTGTGAACAAAACACATAGGTACGTTTAACCGATAGCGTTTATTTTCGTTGAGTGAACAAAACCACTAAATTTTTCAGGTTCAATTTGTCATTTTTGAAGGATGCCTTAAATTTCAGTTTTCCACAGGAAATGGAGGTTAAAACCAGACATGTATATAAGTACAGTATTACGAATTGTTTAAGATTTCATACTATTTTTGTGAAAATGAAAGTTTATTTTTGACAGGCAATTGCAGGAAGAATTTAGAGGATTTTGTAAAGGTGTGTTTCCTATAGAGCCTGTGGAACTCTTGAAATCTATATTTTCTTCATTCCTAAATAATTTATCGGTTTTACTTATTCTTTCTGATGTTTGATAAGCTTGTATATCCGCGTCATTATAAGAATAAAAAGAAGAATTACTAATATGACCAGTATAAGTTCTGCTGTGCTTATAATCGAGACCCCCATGATTTGTTATTATTATTGATATTATTTTTATTTTTAATATATTATTTGCTATCCTTATTTCCTTACATATGTTCCTTCTTCAGCTAAATAGACCCAAGTTTCAATCCCTCTAAGGTCTGATTTTAACTATTGCTCTGGAGCATGTAAGGAAGCATACCGCCGAAAAATGAAAAAAGAAGACATGGTATAAGTTTTGATAATATGATTCCTAACGGTTTTGTTTTTTTGAATATTCTGCGGCAAGTAATGACAATAAAACAAATATCAATAACCTACTTAGGTTTCAATCCTTGTTTTAATGGATCTTGCTCTCGAATCCTCTGGAAATCTCCGACCCACATATCACGGTCTAGTTTCAATCCTTGTTTTAATGGATCTTGCTCTCGAATCTCATACACAAAATACTTCTTTCCTTTGTATTCTGTAGTTTCAATCCTTGTTTTAATGGATCTTGCTCTCGAATTATACTTTGCGTGCATAGTATGTATTGTACACGGGGGTTTCAATCCTTGTTTTAATGGATCTTGCTCTCGAATCTATAGCCTAGTTATAGCAAAACAACTATTTATAAGTTTCAATCCTTGTTTTAATGGATCTTGCTCTCGAATTGCAATGCTATCCTGCCTCATTGCAGGATAGCGATGTTTCAATCCTTGTTTTAATGGATCTTGCTCTCGAATTGCTGGGCTTGGGACAAATCTATAATGGGGATATTTGTTTCAATCCTTGTTTTAATGGATCTTGCTCTCGAATTGCGAAAGGTGCGTCCGGTACGACTACCGTAATACGTTTCAATCCTTGTTTTAATGGATCTTGCTCTCGAATGATTGTAGAAGACATGAAAGAAAATGGGTGGTGTGGGTTTCAATCCTTGTTTTAATGGATCTTGCTCTCGAATAAAATGCTACCAACATGTACCCCGGAAGATTGGTGAGTTTCAATCCTTGTTTTAATGGATCTTGCTCTCGAATGAGAAAACGGTATTCAGCTAGCCAATGAAAGTAAGTTTCAATCCTTGTTTTAATGGATCTTGCTCTCGAATTATTTACTATATCCCCTTCGCCGATAGGGCCGGTAGGTTTCAATCCTTGTTTTAATGGATCTTGCTCTCGAATAAGGGTGTACACGGAGTGCGCGCCCTTATCAAGTTTGGTTTCAATCCTTGTTTTAATGGATCTTGCTCTCGAATTCATTTACATGATTCCCACAAGAACATTGAAGTCCTGGTTTCAATCCTTGTTTTAATGGATCTTGCTCTCGAATGATCTTTTCTCATTGTACATTAGAAATGGTACAAGTTTCAATCCTTGTTTTAATGGATCTTGCTCTCGAATACAGCCGTCACTTTTGTACCAAATCCTTATGAGAAGTTTCAATCCTTGTTTTAATGGATCTTGCTCTCGAATGTCTGTAACGATTCCTAGAGCATCTGAGAGCGATTGTTTCAATCCTTGTTTTAATGGATCTTGCTCTCGAATAGGCTGTAGAGGAATAAATGAACTACTGGAACCACGGTTTCAATCCTTGTTTTAATGGATCTTGCTCTCGAATTGGGTGGGGCATATGCAGAATGTTATGCCAGATTAAAGTTTCAATCCTTGTTTTAATGGATCTTGCTCTCGAATGGAATCATGGCACTATTGTTGGTGGGGTCACTAAATGTTTCAATCCTTGTTTTAATGGATCTTGCTCTCGAATTTGTCATTGAGTACGCGCTCAACATACTCAATAGGTTTCAATCCTTGTTTTAATGGATCTTGCTCTCGAATTGGTCGGCGTTCTCACCTTTCGATGCTATGATCTTCTGTTTCAATCCTTGTTTTAATGGATCTTGCTCTCGAATCCGGACAGGTCCCTTTTAATTTGTGAGAGTGACATTAGTTTCAATCCTTGTTTTAATGGATCTTGCTCTCGAATTCTGTAATGGTCCCGCGATAGGTATAATTGACGTAGGTTTCAATCCTTGTTTTAATGGATCTTGCTCTCGAATCAGTTAATCAGCAGGGGAAACAGAGTCCTCTCGTATAGTTTCAATCCTTGTTTTAATGGATCTTGCTCTCGAATCTGAGCCGTATAACGAGTACCTGAGCCCAGGATACTAGTTTCAATCCTTGTTTTAATGGATCTTGCTCTCGAATAAAAAGAAACTTTATTGAATATATCGAAAAGCCATAGTTTCAATCCTTGTTTTAATGGATCTTGCTCTCGAATCAGGAAATACGGGGTGATCACATGTCCGAAATATGTTTCAATCCTTGTTTTAATGGATCTTGCTCTCGAATCTGACAAAATATGACAAACGCACTTGCAACTTTCAGGTTTCAATCCTTGTTTTAATGGATCTTGCTCTCGAATTCTTAACTAACTGCTGATAGCGGAAAAATCTATTATGTTTCAATCCTTGTTTTAATGGATCTTGCTCTCGAATACGATACTTATGACATGTCAGATATAGAGGTTTACGGGTTTCAATCCTTGTTTTAATGGATCTTGCTCTCGAATTTTTCCTTTTTAGTTTGGTTATACGAAATATAACAGTTTCAATCCTTGTTTTAATGGATCTTGCTCTCGAATAAGTCTGTAAAGTCTTTTTTCCCATCAGTTAATTCAGGTTTCAATCCTTGTTTTAATGGATCTTGCTCTCGAATTTTTTACGACTTCCCCGCCGTCCCTAGTGGACTGAGGTTTCAATCCTTGTTTTAATGGATCTTGCTCTCGAATTTGTAAGTTACAAGGGAGATATAATAGCATGAAATGTTTCAATCCTTGTTTTAATGGATCTTGCTCTCGAATAATTATGGATCATTTCTTGGTAAGCTTCGTGTTTCTGTTTCAATCCTTGTTTTAATGGATCTTGCTCTCGAATCTAACAATTTCCTTGATAGCTCCGAGGTCCGAGATGGTTTCAATCCTTGTTTTAATGGATCTTGCTCTCGAATAGGGCAAAATTTTCCGTTATTTGGCTAGAAAAAGCCTGAGATTAGCCCTATATTAAAACTAAATTTCTTGTTGGGATATTATCAAACCCTTTATAAATACAAGAAAAACCTCTTCATACGCAGATATTACGGTAACAGCAATCTACGCACTTTCTAGAAGATCTAGAGGTCTTTGGATATAAGCCTTTTTGAATTATATCAAGGATTTCCTGTATAATCTTTTCGGCTTTTTTGAAATCAGAGGTTGTGATTTCTATTTCTTTGACAAGGCTGTTGCTGCGTGTAAAACAAATATATGCGCGATTAACTTCAATATTGTAGTTTTCCCGGATCAGAAGCGCCTGCAAGACGAGTTGAAACTTATAGGTTTTAAAGACCTTCTCTTTGTATTCGGCAAATTTGTATTCAAGGGGAGCGGCGGTTCCGTCTTCCAGAAACAGGACTTCATCAACAATTCCTTTTATATGGCGTTTTTTTGAGGCAATAAAAACATTGCTTTCTTTCCTGATGCAATCCAGACTTCTCCGGAGGTAGTCCCTGTTTGTAAGCTTTCTGGTCTCATGAACTTCGCGACCTTTCAAGACTTTAAACCTTTTTTCTTCGTGCTGCGGAATATCAAGACAGTACATATAATAAATGAAACGAGAACAAAACAAATACTCAAGCACGTCTGAAATTCTGATTATTGTTCCGAAATCCGTTTCAGCATATATACTGTCATCGCCTCCGATGTCGCTTTCAACATCTATTTGAGTGCCTGCTCTCAGACCATCCTCAACTATTATGGGCTCAGATTTTGTCATATCTTCCCTCTGGAAAACTTAGAGAAATTCGGAAAAATTCAGAAAAACTTGGTTATCACTTCGTCGCTGACAAGATCCTTATCGAAAGCCTGGCCGATAAGCAGGACTTTTTTAAATGACTGCTCATCCATAGGAAATACGTACACAGAATCTTTTTCCGTATCAATCAATTCTTCACACTCAAGCCCCAGAGACTCTCTATCATTTGTATTCAGGTCTCCCAAAAACACGCTTTTCTGAACCCTGTAAAGCCCATAGTTCTTACAGCGGTCGCTGACCTTCTGGCGAGTCCTGTTATCCGTAATATCATATATCACCCAGACAAGCAAACCCAATCCCCTCTGTATTATTTCCAGATCTCATATTATAATATTTTAGGATCTCATCGTGTGACTTATTGTTTTACTGTTCTATTTTCCAATCAGGCTGTTCGCAATCCTGTGGCAGTCGAACTGGATCGTGTTTCCGATTTTTATGTTCCTGCCCCCGTAACTTATTTCTTTCTCGAAGGTTTCATTGACAGCCTGGATCAGGACAGCTTTTCCTTCTTTATTAAGGGTTAACCCATTTGGAATCGTATCGAAAAAGCTGTCCATCACCTGTTTCTTTGAAAAAAGGTTGAAAACAGTCCTATCGATATGAATGCGGTACATTTCGATCAGGTCAAACACAAAAGATTTCTTGTTATAGTCGTCCGTGTGGTTGAAACCAACATAAGGGTCAAGCCCAGCGATAATACACGCCTTTTCCACCTTCGAATATAAAACCCCATACCCATAATTCAAAAGGCAGTTAAATTCGTCCTTTGCAGGGTTCCGGCTTCTGCCATTGAATTTCCATTTATCGGGCAGAAGGAAGCTCAAGGCCCCAAAATAATTTCTGGAAGCCATGCCCTCAAGCCCCATAATTTTCCCGCGCATCTCGTCAAGAGTTCCCTCAAGCGCTTCAAGCTGGGCTTTTGTCTCGATCATTGAAGCAATATAATCATCGAGTTCATCTTTCTGCTCAGGTCTGTTCTTTTTAAGGTCTTTCAGGAAAAGGATCTGGTTCTCGACTTTCTGCTCAACCCACCCTTTTGCCAGCCTGAACCCTTCCGATCCTTCCGAAATCTCAAGCTGCCTTCTTCTTATATAGGTCGTGCTTCCCAGCTTTGAATGCCAAACCCGTCCGTAAGGGTCCCCGAAATTGTCCAGAAAAACGATATCGATATTATTTTCCACCGCAAATTTGATTGCGTCGGTGGTAATGGTTGCAGAAGTTGTAATGAGGATGCTGTCCACTTTCTTTTCCGAGACTTCGAAGATTTTGTCTTCGTTTTTGACAAGGAAACAGTTATTCTGCTTTTTCAGGAAAGAGCCGTGAGAATTGATTACAAGCTGCATGATATAACCCCTCCTTATATTTTTTTAATTGAACCATATCCCCTGGAAACAGATTTTCCAATTCCAATGTAATTAGGGAGACTAAAGTTAGATTTGAATTCGCCCCTAAAGCCAACCATTACTTTGCCCTTAAAATTTAATCTCATTGGCTTGACATTCAGCTTAACTCTAATTTCATCCTCAACCCTAAAGTTAAGATATTTTGCCATTGAAAGCAAATTTCCAATTAGAATCTTTGTTAATAAATCGTCTTTTTCAATTTCATCTGCAGCGTTGTACTTTGTTATGTTTTCCTGATTTAAAGCGAGCCAAGGAGTTTTAAAAACATACTGACTGATCTTATCAGTAGTGCCAAAGATAGTAGATTCAGTAATTATCTCTGCTCTATCGAGACAAAATCGAGTACCTTCAATATTTAGTTCTTCCTCACAAATACCGATATCCAAAATAAGATTTGAACCTTCATCTAATCCGAGAAGCGTGGGTATACCATCAATCACTTTATACTGGACTAAGGGATACCTGTAAATGTTCATATCTTCTCTATGATTATGCATAAGCTCTTCAGAGGAATATTTTTTTGCGAAGAAACCTCTCAGCTTTGAACCATCACGCATACGCAGACGGACATCTGGATACTGTAGACAAGTGTAGTTTATATACAAAAAACAAGTCTCCATATCATAATATTTCAATAGATTTGGCTTCTGAAACTATACCTATACTAGGTGAATAAAGTACTCTAGTACCAGACTTGAGTGGAAGATATTCGGTATCGAATCCACTTATCTTAAGAAGATCATCAGATATTGACAAGTAAGTGCTTTCATATATAGAGATTTTATATTGATTCAGACGGCGAAATAAATTCTTAACTTTAAAATTATACTCCCATTTATTTTTAGTTAATAATTTATCTCTTTTAAGTTCAGAGATTTCTTTAATAATTTGAGAACATTCAGCATCTGCTTCAATAACAATATCTCTTTTGAAAGCATACTCATTCTTGATCAGTTCAAAAGAGTCTCTTAGTTTTTTAAAGTCAATATTTTTGATATGTTCAAGGATTTCAATCGACTTATCTTGACTAACTTTCTGGGTAATTTTTTCCGCATAAGCTTCATTAAGAGAAAAAATATCTTTTTCTTGGACAATCTCTTTGCCTTCAAGAATATTTCTAGTAATATCGGTAATAAACGCTGGATATATATAATTATGGAAATAACGGCCTTTTTCATCATCCTTTAGTCTATAGATATGAACTTCACTGGAGTCCTCACCCACTCCATTTCTATTTGCTCTCCCTGCCGTTTGATTTATCGAACTTAAAGGAGAGAAATCTCTATAAACAACATCCAGATCAATATCAACACCTGCTTCTATCAGCTGTGTTGAGACAACTACAAATTTTTTATTAGGATTTTTCTTGCGACAATTCTTAATTAAATTGATTTTATCAAGTCTTGCTTTTGGATATATCTCAGTTGACAGATATAGGCAACTTCGAGAGGTATTTTTTTGAAGGAATTCAAATATTTCCTTTGATGATTTAATCGTATTGAGCACAATCAAGAAACTTTTATCTTTTCGGCATTCGATATCTTTTATTAGTATATTTTTAAAATCACTAACTGATACGTCCTCTTTAATATGATTACAAATCCTGATCCGATTGAGGCTCTCAAAATAAATTTTCCTTCTAGGTACCAGTTCATGCGTTCCAATTAGCAAAGGCATTGTTGCAGTCACAAAAATAAACTTAACATTATATTTCTTTGCTAGTAATTCAAAAAAGGCACGAATTATTGAGTAGTACTTTTCATCCACTGCCTGAATCTCGTCAAGGATTATTATTGAATTTACGATTCGATTAAAACGGTGTGCGATGGAATTATCTCCGACCTTGAATATAGTATTAAACAACTGCACAAAAGTAGTAGTTATAATTTTGCTTTGCCAGTTATCGTAACAAAATCTAGCGTCATAATCTTTATACTCTTTTTCATCTGATTCATATTTTATTTCCGAAAGAGAATGGTGTTTTAATATCTCCGTATCCTTCGGTTCTTCATCGGTTTTTTGGTTGAACTTGATAATATTTATTAACTCATTGTAGTTTTGATCAATTATACTCATATAAGGAAGAGAATATATAACTCTTGATTGCTCCCCATAGAGGTTTTTAAGTTTCTCAGCAAAATAAAGAGCAGAGTAATAAGCAAGGAATGTTTTTCCAGAACCGGTTGGAACATTGATCGAAAAAAATGATTCAGAACTCAAATCAATTCTATCAAGCTCTTCTTTCATTTCCCTGAATATCTCATCCCTTATCTTGAATATTTGAGAGTCTGCAATGGCTGGGTTTTCAAACAGTAGGTTAGAACGTATATGGTCTTTATATTTTTCAACGAACCAGCAAGGTTTTTGATTCGGTATCGTCGGTAATTCAGATATCAGTTGCATTTTATCCGCAGTAAGTAAGAGAGAATAAAAATAATTAAAATCTAAAGTGTCTTCTACAGAAAAGTTGTTTAACTGCCAAACTTTACGAAAACGTTTTTTAATTAACTTTAGATTACTTTCATTGACAAACTCAAAAAATTCATTCAAATTTAAACAGTAAATATTCTCAAGTTCCTTCTGGCTAAATTTTTGAATATCTTGTATTTGTTCCTCGATGACGCTATAATCATCTGTTAAGTCAAATTCATCACGGGCATCTTTTACACTTCCATGATGTCTTTTTATAATCAAATAGCCAAACAAGTTGTACTCTTCTGGAAGCCACCAGTAAGCAAAAAGAGCAGACAAAAGAGCGTGATTTTTATTTGGTCCAAAAACTTTATCCTTTTTCCCAAAATCACCCTTTTCTTTTGCCTCTTGGAAGTCAAGATACTCTTGAAAAAAAGAAGTTGCTTTTCCAAAGTCATGAGCCATACAGATTTTGTTGACAATATCTCTCTTTTCACTATCATCATTCTGGGAATCGTAAATATAAGTTGCTATAGAAGTGACTTCTTCCAAATGGTCTTTTAACGATTGATGAAAATGTGACCTCAAGATAAAACCATTATTCAAAGAAGAAAACGATGTTCTCATCAACTTTATACACATCCCTTTTTAGATTACCCATCAAACTACAGGCTTTCTCTTTTTTACAAGTATGATCCTCTCTGAAAGCAAACAAAATCTTCTCGTAACTTATATACTCCCTCTTTTCATTATTAGATACAGGAATATTATCTGTAAATAGATGATAATCAGAGTGCTGAAGATCTATAAAACGAGAGGGAACGAGGCTATCAATACTATTCGACTTTGTCAGTAATTCGGCATCAACTCTGTTCTCATAATCTAATTTTGCAATATATTCACTTACACCCAGATATGGAGTGAAAATAGGTCTCTGGTTCTGCAACCTCTCCTCGAGTTCATCAAGCTTTTGAGGAAGCCATGAGACAAAAATTCTGTAATCAGGATCTCTCAAGAATTCTGCATTCACAGGAAAATTGAATAAACCTTTTTCAGCTTTCATACTTACTAACTTTAAAACTTGCATATCCTTGCGAACAGGAGAAAGCACTTGAATACCGATTTTTAGGTTCAAAGTATTTCTATAAAGTTCATTCTTATCAATACCCATAACCGCCCCAATAAGACCCTTTACAGCTGGGGGATGGATACACAAAAAAGTAAGAGCTGATGTAGTGGTATATGGTTTTCGAAATTTAGCATATCCACTTTTTGCCCTAAAAACCAAGCAATCCATTGAAGAACGCTCCTCTCATTAAAATTCAATAACCTTAAAATCGTCTGAGAGGTTTTCCACTTTTACACTCCCATGTTTATAGATGCGTATTGTCTCTATTGATTCCTTTTTATTTTTATAGTAAGTGCAAAGCTTTCTAAGATCAATAGTTGCCTGAGAAATATCTCGTAATTCCTCAACATCAGAATCGAAATTAATGTCGATGTAATTGAGTTCACCATCGATCCTATGTTCCTTATATACAACTTCAGCCAATAATCTAGGCATCTGATTTTTGGAAGTACTTCTATAATTGATAAGCCCATTAATTAGAGCCTTTGAAAATTCGTCAAGATCCTTTTCACTGACTTCAATGCCCTGTCTTTTAGCTGTATTATCATTATAAACAGCATAAGTTTTGAAAAGGGCATAAGGGGAAATATACTTGGACCAGATTGTGGACTGGTTTTTTCCTTCTCCACCTGCATAAGCAGAATTTCCTTGCATAAACTTTATTTCTGCTTGATTTACAGATTTGCTCCACATTACCTGTAAGGGACCTGTAATATCATACTTGGGTTTTGTAATCACCGCGCCAAATAATCTTACATCAATATACTCTTTCAAGAGATGAAGGGGGAGTTCAGCCTCTTTTACTTTGGCTTTTTCCATAACTTCTTTGATTAAACTGGTACACGACATCACTTTGCCATCCTTGTCTTTTTTAGTTCTAACAAGAACATTATGACCCATTGATTGCCATTCATCTCTAACGAAGCGTTTTATTCTAACATCAGAAACCTCAAGTTGGCCTGTAACTTCATCATGCCTTGGTTTGTTGTCGTTCAGCATATCTCCATTAGGATTTGCCATCGTACTGTCCCAAATTAGTAAGTATTCTCTTGTATTAGCCATTTACTGATCCTCTCCATCATTACTGTTATTATCCTTTGATTTTCCAATCCACTGCTGCATTCCCCAAAAGAAAATATACTTAGCTTCGTCGCTTGATAATTTTTCGTCTCCCGCTCCAATGAGTTCTTTGGAGGCAGAGATGAGATCTTTTAAATATCCTTTGTTTTGTACTCCATACTTATACATAAGCTCAGAGCATTGATTTGAAAAATAAATAAAAGTTTTGAAATCATATTTCCTTCCAAAGAAAAAGTTCTTTTCAAGATATGATTCATTACTTTGTTTGTCTTCTCCACCCTTGTAATTTTTAGATTCTTGTATCATTTTTCCATAAAGTCGACCCAGCAAAAACCATGCTTTTTTAATATTACTATCAAAAAAAGTTTTGTTAATATTGAAAAAATCCTCAATATTTTCGTATTTTGCCATATTATAACCTCTGTCACATTGTTCAACAAAATTCCAATTTTTTTCAAGACAACCGCAGTCTACAAGGAAATTATATACTCGATGGAGCATGAACATGCTTTCGTAACCTTGAAAGTAGTCATGCTTGTACTTGCTCATTGCATGAGAAAAAAATAAATTTCTGTTTATCTTGCTTCCATGAAAAATACTTTTCAAAAAATTCTTAGCCTCATTTGTGTTGAAAATCTCACTTGATTTCGAAGAATCTCCAAGTAAATAAGCTATTACCTGCCAAAGAGCTAAATTTTCTCCTGATTTTGTCTTATATTTACGTTCAAGCTCTGAAATTTTTGTAAATCGAGAAGGAATTACGTTTTTTATATCATAGGTAATTTTCCACTCAGTCTTTTGCTTTGGTGCAGAAAAGAATAAGATATCAACTTCAGTATCGCAATTGCCAATTTCGTCCATTACGTCAGCTTCGCTTTCGCGAAGATTCTCTAGAAGGTTCCTGCCTTTGATATCACCAATATTAGAGAATTCAAAAATCGCTTTAATTTTCTCATTATATATTTGAGGGAGAAATAAAATTTCACTTCCTCCCCACCATGTTTTGAGAAAATCATTTACATGTTTTCTTCCATAAAGTATATTGAAAATGCACTCTTTACAAACCCCATATGACAGGCCATCTGTGTTTGAAAAAATGTTTTTATCATTTGTGTAGCATTTATAAATAATACTATCGTAGAGAGTGTCCACGTACTGATTACACATATGACAGTTGCCAGGTAAAGTAACTTTTTTTAACCCGTTTTTTTCAATTTCAGATAAAAACTTGTTTTTTGCAATGTCTATTGGTTTATTACCATTATTTTTAAAAAGCACTACAAAATTTATTCCATCATATTCTTTTATTTTTGAATAAAGTAATGATTTAACTTCCTCGAACTTATTCAATGGAACATCAATAAATTCCAAAGAGGATTTAATTTTATTATCATTTAAAGAATCCTTCTTTACAAGTGCTCCAACAAACCAAGGTCCCTGTTGAAATAACAGCCCATCTTTGAAAACTTCCTTTTCAAAACCTCTGCTA
The DNA here is from genome assembly GCF_001304615.2 of Methanosarcina flavescens. NCBI lineage: Archaea > Methanobacteriati > Methanobacteriota > Methanomicrobia > Methanosarcinales > Methanosarcinaceae > Methanosarcina > Methanosarcina flavescens. The sequence goes on from NZ_CP032683.1 coordinate 686,883, forward strand.
TCAATATTAACAGACGAGTCAGAGATATCTACATCGAGAATTAATTGATAGTCATCAGATTCCTCTTTTTGCCATAAGTCAACCAGATCTATTTCTCCCTCAATACCTCGGACAGTCTTCCCGATATTACAGATAGCTTCAATCATCTTTATTCCCACATCAACTCTTTTACATAAACTTCATTAGTGATTTTATTTACACTCAAATTCCTCAGTCAACTACGTCAATTTTGATTGCAGAATTACACATTTTTAAAATAATCTAAAATACTATTATACTTAATAATTTATAACTGTTTCTCTAATTAGTTCCTCAATTTGTGAACCTTAATACTTCATTGTTAATATTCTATATATACATTTCTAAATTCTATTTCACTGATAAATATATTAAGCTAACTGCAAATGCAGATTCCATATAGTAAAACATTTAACCCACCCCCACAATAATAAGCACTTAATGTCAAAGCTTACACTTATCTCCACAATCTATTCCCTTGAGCCTGTTATCATCTGCGTGACAAGGCTATCCCCTTCAAAAATTATATTGCTGTCAGAGGAAGGGGCACCTGATAAGAAGGTGCAGTCTGAGGAAATGATTGAAAAAACGTTTAAAAACGCACTTGTGGTTGAGAAAAAGTATACGTCTGTTTATGATACCGTGCGCGTGGCAAAAGATGTTGCTGAGCTGATTGAGCAGGAACATGCAAAGGGCAACCAGGTAATTGTCAACGTGTCGGGCGGGCGGAAACCGCAGGCTTTTGGGGCGCTTTTCGGGGCATATGCAAGGAATGATATGGTGCAGAGAGTTGTGTATGTGACCGAAGAGGATAGTTTTATGATTGATTTTCCAGTACTGAGTTTCAATCTCTCGGAAACAAAGAAACTGATACTCGAAGAGATCCAGAAAGGAGTATCCTCGGTTCCCCAGATAGCCGCAACTGCCGGGATCTCGAAAGGCATGACTTACAACCACCTTCGGGAACTCAAAGCAATGGGCTACATAGCAGATGGAGAAAGCGGGTACATTATAACCGATGCCGGAAGGATCGCTTCGATTTGATTTAGAAACATTTTGATTTAGAAGCATTCCACTCCCTCTGCCCACTTTCCAGGGTCTAAATCCATCTATTACTCCGGATAATCACAGGAACTACTTTCTTTTTTCTCAAGAGCTTGCAGATATTCCAGGACAGCAAGGACATAGGTAGAATGAGACCAGGCAAGCGGGAGGACGGAAAGAGGATTGCCTCTGTCGTCGATCTGTTCCGAGAAAAGGCCTGCGGGATGGGCGTGAGCTGCGCACCAGTCAAGGAGTTCGAGAGCCCGGTCAAGGTTGCCGACTGCGGAATGCCACTGGGACAGCCAGAGCGTGCAGATAATCCAGCTGTTCATATAGCCAAAGTAGGTGTCGTGAAGATACCTGGCAATCCCGCCTGAGGGGCGCTTAAGCTCCCGTTCGATCGCCTCCATAGTCTGGGCTACCCTGATATCGTCGGGAGGAAGAATTCCGAGGTACCAGACGGCAAAGACCGAAGAATCAAGAGTGGCATCGTTAAGCCCGCGGCGGAAGCGCCTCAGCCTCTCATCATAAAGTTTCTCCAGAATAGACTTTCGGATGCGCTCGGCAGCCTCCTTCCAGATATTTGCATTGTCATAATCCCCAAGCGAGCGGGAGAGTTCGTAGGCTCCGTTAAGGCCGGCGTAGACCGTACATGCACTGTAGGTATGCACGCCTTTTCGTTCCTCCCAGAGGTCGAAGCTCGAAATCGGAAGGTCTGTTTCCCTGTCAATTGCCTTTACGAGATAATTAGCTGTGGGGAGTACAAGCCTTCTGTAGTACCTGCCTGTTGTCCAGACACTCTTTTCAATCTCCCAGTTATTATAGAGGGCATAAAGAGGAAGCCCTGTCTCGTCGATCTGGATCATAGGCACAGGATGCCAGGTGCTCCCGAAGTCTCCGGCAGGCGTGTATTTGTGAAGGAAGTTGCCTCTGGGTGTAATAGTTTTTGCGAAAAACTCAAACGTCTCAGCAGTCAGGTGATGGTACCGTGCCCGATCAAGTGCAAGGCAGACCCATGCTGCATCCCTGGGCCAGCAGTAGCTGTAAAGGTCTGCTCCGAACTGTTTTATATCCGAATCACAGGATGCAATTATAGAGCCATTAATGTCCATATGGGCGACAACTGCAAGCAGGCTTCTGTAAAAGCACTTTGAGACACGCTGAGGCAATTGAGACATCCTGGCAGATTCCGGAAGGACTGATACCTGCTCAGTAAATGAATTCCAGAAATTGAAGTTGTGATGGAAAAGGGCTTTTCTTCCGGCTTCCTTTACCCGTTTATGGATTTGAAGCACGCTGCAGTATTTCTTTCCAAGCACTATCCAGTAGTGCAGCCTTGTCGATTCCCCTGGTTTCAACTCGGGAAGAGTCCAGCCAAGAGTGGAGTCCACTGAGCCATGCGCTACAGGATTTCCGCTCAGGGAAGCATCACTTTCCATATCTCTCCATGTGCCTTCAAGCCCTTTCCACTCTGCAGTTCCAACCGCGTACTGGTCAAATGGAGGGTCACTCGCGTGCAGGAAATAGCGGTCGCGTTTATAATGGATAAGCGTATTTTTATCAATTACAGCAGTTTCTCCGATTTTGGTCTCAAGAATCCTGTAGTTCTGGTTTGAGAAAAAACGCAGGTGCTTGACTAAATTTGAAGTATTCCTTACCTCAAAAGTCCTGTAGAAAATGTTTACCGAAGGGTGGACAGCTTCCCAGACTGTAATTTTCAGCCCTAATTCAGGATTTTCGAATACTGTTTCCCCTATATTTGAGATAATTCCCCTGCAAACCTCAGGAACTTCCTCACTGCCTTTCTCAATATCGGTTTCCCCTTCTACGACTTCCTTGTTTTTTCCAGAGATTTCAATAATACGCTCACAGAAATCTTCCTTAAACTCGGACTTATACCTCTGACGAATCTTCCAGTTTTCAAGCCAGCTACAATGAAAAGAGTCAAGGTCGCATATGCCAGCCTTTATCCTGTTCCCATGGTTCTCAAGCCCCACATACGGGAAATAAATATCCCTTATCGTCCCCTTTTCGTCCTCACAAATCAGGATTCTCCCATTTCCGAAAATTAACGGCCTAATTCAGGATACCTCCTACTATCCTTTAAATTTTTGACCCTCAATTAATAGCCTGTCAAAGCATTTAAGCTTCAACAGAAATTCAAAAATAAATGACTCCAAAGTTGAATCATTTTTTAAATATAATCTTTCACGAGAGATGAATGTATTACCACAAATAGTTTAGTATAAGGAATTCCAGTGGGAACTGAATTTTATCCCTGTCAGATTTATCAAAATGTTAGCTAGAAATAATTTTAACTGTCGAGTTAATATTTAGAATTATTATCAGCTCAATTGAACCCAAGGGGAGATATGCATTTTATATAACATTTTTTTAAAATGAAATTAGATTTTCCCGCAAAATCAATTTAATTTCTTATTAAGAATATATACAAATTTAATAAGAAAGTTTATATTTTATTGCGTTATCTTACTAGATGGCTTATAAAAACGAATATTAAAAGACTCACATACATAGAATGCGTGTTTATAATGTCTTACGTGAAAAAAGCATGCCCCGTTTGTGGGAAAGAATTCTTTGTCCTTAGAAAAGCTGAGGAAAAGGCAACTTATTGTACTATGGCGTGCCTGACAAGAGCTCAGGATATTGAGTCCAGAGGTATAACCTTCCCGGGTTTGGTCGATCATTTGTAAAAGAGATTAAAAATATGGAGAACACCCTGCAAAGGGGGATGTTTTCCAAGCTTTTTATTTTCCAGGGTTTATTTATTTTCCAGCCAGTTTTTTTGCTGTCTGGGCTACAAGCTTGCCCTGATAGCGAGCCATCGCAAGCTCATTTTCTGAAGGCTGGCGGGTGTTATTCTCTCCTGCAATCGTTGTAACTCCGTATGGGCTGCCGCCTGTAATTTCATCCATTCTCATCTGCCGGGTTTCAGAATAAGGAAGCCCGACAATGACCATTCCTAGATGGAAAAGGGTTACATAAGTAGTGAGGAGTGTGGATTCCTGACCTCCATGCTGCGTCTGACTGGAAGTAAAGGCGCTCCCTACCTTTCCAACAAAAGCATTTTTGGCCCATAACCCTCCAAGGCCGTCAAAAACCGTACGCATCTGAGCAGACATATTCCCATAACGTGTTGGCGCCCCAAAAATAATGGCATCTGCACCTGCAAGTACGTCTTCGTACATGCTTCTGGTCAGTACAGGAATATGGGCAAAGAGATTTTTTGTTTCAATTGCCCCCATCTTTTCCAGAACCTCATAAGGTAGAGTTTCAGGCACCTGATAAATCTCTACTTCGGCTCCTTCAACCTCTCTTGCTCCTTCAGCTACAGCTTCTGCCATTTTGTAAATGTGACCATAAATACTATGGAATACCACGCTTACCTTAACCATTAAAGTCCCCCATTAAATTAATTGAAATACAGACAAAGCGGTCTCAACTATAGTGATGTCAGTTGATAATCCGCGGAAAAACCTGAATCCTTTCTTAAAAATATATTCTGATGCCTTATATAGCTTGTTGGCAAAAGTTGACTTTCTATTCCTGGCTTTGTTTCCTTACCCTTAGCTCATATCTTGATATCTGATTTGCATTCCTGATTTTCGATTCTCTATTCCTGCTTTACTTTATTTACCATGCCCGAGGGCAATTTAAAAAATAAATTTTAGAGTACAAATTCCTGATAAATAATACGTATCAAAATAGTTATTAGGATATATGCTGTATAGGCTGGACATGCCCTCTCTTTCTATCGTAATGCCTTCCATGAATGAGGAAGAAACAATCCGTATCTGTATAGAGAAAGCTCAGTCTATATTCAAAAAATATGGCATAGAAGGGGAGATAATAGTTGCTGACAACTCTTCTGATAGAACCGCAGAGATTGCAGCTTCAATGGGTGCAAAGGTAATAGGCCCGATAAAAGGATATGGAAATGCTTACCTTAAAGGGCTAGCCGAAGCAAAAGGGGATTATATTGCGATTGCAGATGCCGACAATACATATGACCTGCTTGAGCTTGATAGATTCCTTGACCCTCTTATGGCAGGAGAAGCGGATTTTATAATGGGCACGCGACTTAAAGGCGATATCAAAAAAGGAGCTATGCCCTGGCTGCACCAGTATATAGGCAATCCCTTCCTGACAGCAATGCTGAATTTCCTGTTCGGGACGAGAATTTCGGACGCTCACTGTGGGATGCGAGCTTTTACAAAAGAAGCGCTAGAGAAAATGAATCTTAAGACACGTGGCATGGAGCTTGCATCCGAAATGGTGATCGAAGCTGCAAAATGCAGGTTGAGGATTAAAGAAGTCCCCATAACCTATTACTCCCGCCAGGCTCCTTCCAAACTGCGTTCATTTCAGGACGGATGGAGGCATGTGAGATTTATGATGCTGTACCGCCCCCTGCCATTTCTCTTTCTGCCTGGAGCCGTAGTTTTTGCGCTCGGAGTCCTGATAACCGGTTCCCTCCTGCTTAGCGGGGATGCGGCAGAGAACAGGCTGCATTCTTTTATTCTGGGTTGTATGCTTCTGATCTTCGGAGGACAGACACTGTCTACCGGCGGCTATATGAAAACGTACGGCATTATCCGCGGCGTATACCCTAAGAATAAAGGCGGTACTCCAAGCTGGTTGAATTACCATTCCCTTGAAAAGGAATTGCTTGCAGGTTCACTTATTCTTGGGGCAGGCTTACTGTTAGGACTGAAAGTAGTATACACCTGGATCAGCTCAGGGTATGGGTCTCTCTCGGAAGTGAGAAGTGCAGTGATTTCAATGGTTTTTGCTTTTATCGGTCTACAGATGATTTTCTCGGCAATTGTCCTGAGCGTAATGCTCCTTGAAGTGGACACGGACTGGTAAGTGATGAGATGAAAATTGCCTTTGTGTACGATGCTGTCTATCCATGGGTCAAAGGCGGCGCAGAAATGCGTATCCATGAGCTGGGGAAGCGGCTCCTGGACAGGGGGCACGAAGTACATATTTTCGGAATTAAATGGTGGGAAGGCGAAGATACCTTTGAATATGAAGGCATTATCCTTCACGGAGTCTGTAAAGCCCGAAATCTGTATGTAAACGGCAGGCGTTCAATTTCCGAGGCAATAATCTTTGCTGCTAAACTGTTCCCGGAACTCAGGAAAGAAAACTTTGACCTTATAGATGTGAGTGTCTTTCCCTATTTTTCCTGTTTCACCGCAAAAGCAGTCTCAGTCCTGAAAAAAACCCGATTAGTGCTTACCTGGCATGAGGTATGGGATGATTACTGGTACGAGTACCTGGGAAAAGCAGGTTTTTTCGGATGGATAGTCGAAAAAATGACCTCAAAATTATCTGAAAATAATATTGCAGTTTCAGGCTGGACTAAGGACAGGCTTGAAGCACTGGGGGTTCCGCGAGAGAGAATTACGGTAATCTCCAACGGGATCGACCTTAAAAGAGTTTCCGAAATTGAGCCCGAAGGTGGAAAAGTTCACTCAGATTTTGAAAATAAAAAATATGACGTTATTTTTGCAGGCCGCCTTATAAAAGAAAAAAATGTCGACCTGCTGATTAAAGCTGTAGCACTTCTTAAAGCCGATTTTCCGGAGATCAGGTGCTGTATTGTAGGCGACGGACCAGAGAAGGCAGCACTTGTAGAGCTTGCAAAGAGAACCGGAATTTACAGAAATGTAGAGTTTGCAGGTTTCCAGGAGTATGGGGCGTTGATAGGAAAAATCAGGGCTTCAAAGGTGCTTGTGCTGCCTTCAAGCCGGGAGGGGTTCGGGATGGTGGTTATCGAGGCTTTTGCCTGCGGAGTGCCAGTAGTGACGGTAAGAGCGAAGTACAATGCTGCGCAGGGGCTGGTTGAAAATGGAGTGGATGGATTTGCTGTGGAGCCTACAGAGGGAGAAATTGCGAAGGCTTTGCATAAAATAATCGGGAAAAACCAGGACTATAGAAAGATTTCAGAAGCTGCACTTCGAAAAGCTGAAAATTATGATTGGGAGAAAATAATTAAGGAAATTTGTTTAGTTTATGAAGGTTATATGAAAAAACCCCTAAAATAAGAGTCTTTTTTTCAAAAGGATAAGGAATCTCAGGAAAGCTGTAAGAAGTTCGTTGTTCCGAGGAGAGACAATCAATACCTAAGTAAACTAATTTTACATATTTAGTGATCTGACTTTACTTATTTAGTAATTTAATTTATTATACTTCTATAAAAAAATAAATAAAATCTAACTTTTATAAGAAAAGTAATTAAATCTCTACTCCTATTATTTAGTGGGGTATGGAAAAGTATTAAATAAATATCCCATGTCTCAGTAAGCTAGACAGCTGTTTCAGGGTATTCATGGCAGTCTGGACTATTAAAAACTTATCATATTTCAGATGCCACTTAGGAGCAATTATATCATTGATACTTTTCAAGTATGTGGAGGAAATGTTACGTACGGTTCGAGAGGTCAATTAGAGAATCGAGGGATCTATACAATAGGATATCCAGCTTATTTTCCAGACGCTTATACTATCCAGAATGATTACATATCGAACAAACTTGATCTCTCGATAATAATCCCGGTTTACAATGAAGAAGAAAACATACTTGAACTTTACGAGAAATTGTGCTGTGTTCTTTCGGTACTGGATAAAAGATATGAGATAATTTTTGTAGATGATGGCTCGACTGACAATACATTCGAGACAATAAAATCGATTCAGGACAGTAATATAAGAATTCTGAGATTTCAGCGGAACTACGGAAAAGCTGCAGCTCTCTCTTGTGGGTTTAAGAAATCGAGAGGAGAGTATGTTATTACTATGGATGGAGATCTGCAGGATGACCCCAAAGAAATTCCAAGATTCCTTGAGAAATTAAAAGAATTTGATATGGTTTCCGGCTGGAAGGTCAAAAGACAGGATCCCTTATCAAAAACTCTTCCCTCAAAATGCTTCAATAAATTAACCCGATTTATCACAGGAGTAAAAATTAATGATTTTAACTGCGGATACAAAGGATACCGAAAAGAGGTTGTAAAAAATATAAATTTATATGGAGAGTTTCATCGTTATATTCCGGCTCTAGCTCACTGGAGAGGTTATACTGTAGGGGAAATAGAGGTCGAGCATCATCCTAGAATCCACGGAAAATCGAAGTACGGAGCCGAAAGACTATTGAAAGGTTGCCTTGACCTGATGACAGTCACTTTTTTAATGCTGTATAAGAAAAGGCCTCTGCATGTGTTCGGCGGCATAGGTCTGGTACTGGGTTTTTCAGGGATAGTTATTTCTATATACCTTTTCTCGCTATGGGTCACAGGTACAGGGATAGGGGATAGGCCTCTTCTTATGCTGGGGATACTGCTTACAGTAATAGGAGCCCAATTTATTTCCCTTGGATTGATCGGAGAACTGATCACAAACTCCAGAAACAATGATGACTACATTATAAAGTTTGATAGCTATGAACTGGAAAACGGCAGGTAAATTCACAGTTAGCCTGGGGCTGCTATGGTATCTTTTAAGTAAGCTAGATGTAAAAGCCATTTATGAAGTTTTTACTGAAATGAATCTAGTTTTGCTCTCCTTTTCCCTGCCTCTTGTAGTTCTCATGTACTTAATGAAAGCTAGAAAGTGGCAAACTTTGCTTAACTGCATAGACATCAGGATTCCGATTCTCAGATCTCTTGAAATCATTCTAATAGGCACATTTTACGGGGCTCTTACTCCGGGCAGGACAGGTGAAGTCTCAAGGGCTTTTTATCTGGACTCTGAGAAATCAAGAAGCATACCAACCATAATAATGGACCGGATAATAGACGTTATCTGCCTGATGTTTTTAAGTGCGCTTGCAATAGCTTTCTTTTTTAAAGATAGGAATTTAATCTATCTCATGACATTTATGATGTCATTTTCCGCTGTCGGAATAGTCATTATTACAAATGAAAAAGCAGTTTCTCTGTTTTTTAGGATGTTTTTTAAGAACAAAGAATACAAGGAAAATTATATAAAAACAATGAGGGAAATCATTAAAAATAAAAAAGTTCTTTCCAAGGTTTTCTTATTAACTTTAGGATATTATCTGGTAAACTTGGTTGTATACTGGATAGTAATAAAATCATTAAGCCCGGCTTTAAATAATATTCTTGCTTTTTCACTGCCAATAATCGTAGTTCTGGGCAATTTCCCTATATCAATATCCGGATTTGGAATTCGAGAATTTATAAGTGTCACAATCTTCAATCTGCTGGGCGAAAACTTAGCATACGGATTTTCCTGTCCTGTAATTCTTTATTTTTTAACATCCCTATCCCCGGCACTTTTTGGATTCCTGCTCACTCTAAAAAAACGGTACTGAAAAACCGTATCCATTAATTATAAAAATAAAAAACTTGCTTCAGGTGGATCATTAAGAATTATTAAAACAGGATCTGGAAATAAAACAGTATCTGGGAATAACTATTAAAGCAATGTAATAAAGTATTACCTAAAAATAATTTATAATCACTGAAAGAAAACAAAGTAAAGAAACTGATATTATAATCCAGGTAGGGTTAGATTGAATTCTGAGGGAGATAAAGTGGACCAGGCGGAGATACCGATCAACGAAAATTTTCAAAGTGGAAACTACAAAAAATATAATTCCAAAAATCCATTAATGGGGATGGTTATATCAAATTTTATTGAAAATTTAAAAGCTGCTGTAACTCCACTGGAGAATATAAATAAAGTCATTGATATCGGCTGTGGGGAAGGATTTATCATTAACTGTCTTGACTTTCCTGATATTACAGGCGTGGATATCTCTAAAAGCGCACTTAAGCTTGCAAGGGATAAAAACCTGAACTCTAATTTGTGTGCAGGAAGCGTGTACGAACTTTCATTCAAAAACGATAGTTTTGACCTTGCTATAGCAACCGAGGTTCTGGAACATCTCGAAGAACCGGAAAGAGCTATTCAGGAAATCAGGAGGGTCTCAAGAAACTACTGTGTATTCAGCGTACCTAATGAGCCTTATTTCCGCATAATGAACTTCTTAAGAGGGAAGAATCTAACGCGGTTTGGGAATGATATCGAACACGTTCAGAACTGGAGTTCGGAAGAATTTGTGAAATTACTAAGAAAGTATTTTAAAATTTTAGAGACCCGAAAACCCTTCCCCTGGACAATGGTGCTGTGCAAGAAATAAAAATCGATGAGTACACTGGCAGGAAACCTGCGAGCTGGACATTATGAAGTGGAATTGAAAAGAAATTATCTTAATTAGAACTAATTGAAAAGGAATTACCCTAAAAATTATCTTAATTAGAGCTTGATTTCATGGGCAAAAACATAACAAAACTCAGAAAGCAGGGGGGATATACTATAGAAATTAAGAAATTTATTGAATCCAGAAAATTAAATTATAAAGATTTTAACAAGCTACGTGAGTATAGTTCGGTTTTAGCACTATATGTTTTTCTAACGGTTATATTTACCTACCCGGTTGCATTTAAGATAAAAACCGATATTCCGGGAATGGCTGGAGACTCTTTTCAGTGGATGAGAATATTATGGTATACAAAAATAGCTATATTCGAAACAAACTTAACAACTTTAACACACGACAATTTGCTTTTTTACCCGGACGGCATAGAATCAATGCCCTTCCCTTCAGCATTTAATCAAATAATGTACTTATTGCTATCTCCCTTTTTAGAGCTTCATGTCATTTATACCATTCTCTGGCTGCTAACATTTATAGCAGGAGCATTCGGGTGTTACCTGCTTGTAAAATACCTTACAGGAAACAAGTACGCTGCCTTTATTGCAGGGATTGTTTTTGCGTTCTCCCCTTATCATTTTTCAAGAGGCCTATATTTTTTTGGTGCAACTACAATCCAGTGGATCCCCTTTTGTGCTCTGTATCTTATAAAAACAGTTAAAGAAGGGGGAATAAAAAACCCTATTATTGCAGGTGCATTTTTCATTCTCGTAGCAATGAGTGACCTGCAGTATATGGTATTTATGGGGATATTTACAGGACTCGTACTTTTATATGATTTCTACAGGAATCTGGACCTGAATAAGGGGTTTTTTCTCTCAACGGGAGAAATAACAAAAAAGTATGCAGCTTTTGGGATAGTTAGCTTTTCAGGAATATTGCCTTTAACGCTCAATGAAATCCGGATCTCACTCTCAAGCCAGAATTTTTTGAAGCCGGATTACAGCGAGATTTTGAAGCTGTCAAATGATTTTATGAGTTTCTTTACCCCCTCCCATTTACATCCTTTTCTGGGTGATTTTACTCTGGATTTTTATTCAAAAGTGCCGAGTTGGCTCCCTGAAAAAGTAAATTTCATAGGTTATGCCGTGCTTGGACTTTCCATATTTGCTTTTATAAAATTAAGAAAAGATCCTGATGTTAAATTCTGGCTATTTTCCACCCTTTTCTTTTCAGCAGTCAGTCTGGGACCGGTTCTGATGTTTAATGGAGAGCCGCTGCTCATCAATCAGGGTATAAATCTGCCCCTCCCTCACCAGATATTGTATCAAACCATTCCATTTCTGGATAACTGCCGGACAGTTGGCAGATTTTTCGTAATGGCAACACTTGGATACGCTGTGCTTGCAGGGTATAGTCTTTCTGAACTGCTAAAACATAAAATCAGAAAAAAATCACTCGTTTTTACGGTGATAAGCTGCCTCATAATTCTTGAATATCTCTGCATTCCATATCCAACCTCTTCAGCAGATATTCCAGAGTTTTATCGCACCATTGGGAATGATAATGAAAATTATGCTTTACTTGAGCTTCCTGCAAATACAAATGGCGGATATATGAATTTTGCTTATCTATATTACCAGACGGTTCATAAAAAGCCACTAGTAGGCGGTTATGCTGCGAGATACCCTGAAAACGTAAATAATTTCCAGCAAAATACTCCTTTTATCAGGGAACTGACATATGGCGGTCAGTATCAGAATGACATTGTACGGGAAGACCTTGCAGAAAAAGGGGCTTCCATCCTTAACAAGAATAACATAAGATACGTTATTCTTCACCAGGACCAGTTATCTAGAGAGCAAATGGATTCTGCAAATAATTTACTGAAAAAAACACTTAATACCGAACCTGAAGTATACCCGGAAGACGGGCTTGTAGTTTATCGTGTCCAGAAAGAGGAGGAAAAACTGCTTCATTCAATCGCTTTAAAGGATGGCTGGTATCCCCTGGAGGACTGGGGAGGTACGCCTACCCGCTGGATGTCAGATAACGCAACGCTATCAATATATTCGGATGAAGAAAAAAACGCTACATTAAAATTCCAGACCTACAGTTTCCATCGTCCAAGAACACTGAAAATATATAGCGGAAAAGATCTCCTGTACACGCAGGCTATAAATCCTGATTATGTTACAGTATCGGCACCTGTATCTCTCAGGAAAGGAGAAAATATCATTCATTTCAATGTACGGGAAGGTTCGGAAAGACCGTGTGATATCCCTGAACTGAACAGTAATGACACCAGGGAATTGAGTATAATAGTCCAGAAAATGGAGCTCCTTTAAGCCTTTAATGGGAAGAATAAGGATTTTAAGATTTATCCAGAAAGTAAATTTGAATTTTAGGATTTCCTCAGGAGTTCTTATAACTATGAGGTTCTTAATTTTTCCGAAAAATCCTCAAAAATCTTCCTTAATTCTTCATCAGTATTGAACAGAATATCATTGTCCTCAAGTTGTTCAGCCAATCCTCCAACATTGGAAGCTATGACTTTTTTGTTAAATAGTTTGGCTCTGCCCAGCACTCCAGAACTCCAGATCTCCCTGTAAGGAATAAGTATTACATCACTGGCAGTGATCCAGGTATCAAAATCCTCATCTGACAGGAATTTTTCCTCAATGTGGATCTGAGGATTTTTAGCTGCCATACGTTTCAGTTCTTGAAGGTAGGAAGTATACATGTCCCACTCGATCCTGATTGAACCTACTACGTAAAGATGCATTCTCTTATTGTTAATATTCTGGAACTCCCTGACAGCCCTATCGTACCCTTTGTGTGGCTGAATAAATCCAATACACAGGAAAATTACAGCGTTGGAAGGAATCCCAAGTTCTTGTCTTGCCTGAGACTGAGGAATATCTCTGAATTTGTAAAAATATGCATTTGGAGCTCTTAGTTCGTAATTTTTTCCTGTTAAATCAAAATAATATTGCTTAAAGTCATCAACCTCTTTTTGAGTATGGAAAACGAGTTTGGGGCATAATCGCCACTTAATCGTTTCTAAAAACCGGGCTGTAGAGTGCCTGTGTGTTCTTGGGAATTCGTGTACGATAACCTCAAGCTTTTTTCTCAGGAGCAGAAAGGTAAGGTAAAAAGAAAGATGAGTGCATAAAATCCTAAAAAGGTTTTTTCGATTATATTCTTCGTAATAAAAGGATTCATGATATTGAATTATTACCTTATCATAAAAGATTGTATACTTTAGAATCTTGAGAAGGTTTGCTCCCCCCTTCAAATTAAGTGTGAAGTCACCTCCATTGCCTTCAAGAGAAATAACATCGACAACGTTGCCACCGTTTCTTAAAAACTTTACCATCTGATAGGCATAAGTCCCGATCCCACATTTTTCAGGTGGATATGTCGAAACCATCAAATATTTCATTTTGAATTCTCCATCAGGTTAACTATTTTCTCACCTGCTGTCCTTGAGATATCACTCCAGTTGTACTTTTCGGCGAGTAACCTTGCGTTTTCAGAGATTTTTTCCCGTAGAAGGGGATCATTAAGTAACATTTCAATCGAAGCCTGAAAGTCATTCAGTTCGGCAATAACACCATTCTCAAGGTTGGTAAAACTTATTCCTCTTGAACCTACAGGAGTGGTTATTACATTTAAGCCGGCAGCCAGGTAATCGAACACCTTGACGTTAGTCCCAGAGCCCTGGGTCACAGGATTCAGGGCAATATCGGAAGATAATAAGATTTTTGATTTATCCTCAGAACTAACAACACCCATCAGGACTACGTTTTCTCCTAGTGAGTTTTTAATTTCGCTTTTGAGGTTATCACACACACTTCCGACAAGAATGAAGGTTATATTTTTGAGGGAAGGAGCGAGCTGTTTACAGATATATTCGGCTGCATCATCATTGGGTTTATAACCCCCACTGGCAAGAAAAACAGCCGTTACTTTTCCTTCAAAACCATAATGAGCTTTTAAGGCTTCTTTTTCATCAGAACTGATAGGAGCCACACTGTCCACCGATGCTCCATTCGGAACCAGAAGGATTTTCTTGCTATCTATTCCATAGATTTCGGAAAAGGCTCTGGAATCTTCGTCTGAACAGACAAAAATCAGGTCAGAGTCATTTGAAAGCTCTTTTTCAACCCTGTACACGTTATTTACCAGATATCTGCCTATACTCGTGAAATTCAGGATTTCTTTCTTAATATTATATTCCAGATTGTGGGAATCGTAAATGAGCAGCGGTTTCTTGTCCAGGACTTTAATTTCTTCTTTCACATAAGGATATACCCAGGGATGTGATACTATAACAACGTCTGCTTCCCTGCAGAGTTCTGATAGTTTCTGCTGGTATCTGGGAGTGAACTTCATTAAAAGGGGAATTGTAACATCTAAAGTCGTTTTTCTGCCGCAAAGCCTGCTGAAGATTTTATCGATTGCTATGTGGGGAACGGTCATTGGCACAAGTGCCTCAGTAAAATTGTCGGCAAGTTTCTGTTCCCTTTCTTCAGGTCCCAGCCAGTCAAATGTACCAAGGTAAGTAATGTCAAAAAGATCAGGATCAAAGTTCTTATAGAGTTGATAGATCCTGACTCTACCTCCGCCGATGGGCGGATCTAAAATCTGATTATCCGTGACGAGAGCTTTTATTTTTTTTGAGGTCTCATGAAGAAAAAACTCGTTCTTCTCCAAAGGCTCAACAGCATCAATTTTGTCTTCTGAAGAAAGGAGCCTGTCAATAACATTCTGCCAGGAGATCTCCTGAACAAGCCTGTAACCTTCCTCACCCATTTTCCGGGCATGAGACGGGTTTTCAACTAAATAGTTTAGCTTCTTTGCAATTTCCCGGGGATCAGGCTCAACAATAAACCCACTTAGCTCGTCCACGACAATTCTTGCAGGTTCTCCGGAATCCAAGCAGGTAATTACAGGCTTTTTACTCTGGAAAGCCTCAACGGTTATCAGGCCATAATCTTCGTTAACTGGAACAAAAGGAACGACAAGAGACTTCGAATACAGGTCAACCAGCTGATCGTCATTAATCCAGCCGATAAAAGATATTCTCTTATCATGTTTTGCCAGTTGCCTGTAGTAAGCTTCATCTTCTCCCCTGCCCGAAATTATCAACCTGATATCACTCTTTACATACTTCATTGCATTGATTATAAGATCCGGCCGCTTCCACCGGTGCAACCGTGTCGGAAAGAAAATGAACTTGCCTTCTTCCGGCTCTTTAAAATTCTCAATCTTTGGAGGATGATGAAGTACCTCAAAATTAACAGCCTTCCAGAAATCGTCCACTGCGATCATTCTTTCGTATACCGGAGCTCCATTGACAAAATGTTTTTTTATCCTTGACGGAGCCAGCCCGTATTTATCAAATTCATGGATAAGCCGTCTCTGTTTTTTCTTTTCCCTATCCGATGAGCTGAACTCCATATCAAACATATCATAAAAAACACGGATCGTATGCAGGAGGTATGAGACATGATTTCTATGTCTGATCATGTATGTGGGTGCCTTTGTTGAGATGACAAGATCATAAGCATCAAGGTTAAGGTAAAAGCAATTAGAGTATGCTTCAAGAATTCCCTCAAAACAGGACTCATCTACAGGAACCTCTATATGGGCGACCGAGTGCCCTTTATTTTTAAGAGCCCCCACCAAGCCATCATAAAAGTTTTCAGCTCCTCCTTTTTCTCCTGTAACACTCCGTGGAGTGACAACCGCGATCTTCATTTCTTCACCTATTTTTTGCCTATAATCGCATAGTCTTGCGGGCCATATAGCCTGTAATTAAGAAGATCGATATTGTAGTTGTAGACCTCAACTGCTGCCTTTTCTCTTTCATTCATATCGTCCGAGGTTTGAATTTTCTTTAACCTCAACTCGTCCGTTACAGGTGAGATAAACTCAGTTTTAATATCTCTAAAACCCGATGATTCAAACAGAAACTTAAGTGTCTCAGGATGTACGGGTTTTATATGTGTAAGGTCTATGTAAAAGTTGGCAAAGGAGTAGAGTGACAGTGGATTTACGGTTTCGGCAAAGAGATAATACCCATATTTCAATTTCTGGTAACATAACCTCAATAGTTTTACAAGATAAGCGGGTTCAAGATGTTCAACGACCTGGTCAATAAAAATACCATCAAGGGACTTATCTGGAAGCTGCTCAAGATATAAGATCGCATCAATTTTTTGAACATCAAACCCTTTTGATATACAATAACCGACCATATCATCGTCGATATCAATACCTTTTACTCCAATTCCTTCACCGTTTAGCAGTTCTAAAAACTCCCCTCTGCCGCATCCTATGTCCAGAACGTTTGAACAACCCCGGAAATACTCAAGGAATTTACTTTGTCTCTGCTTGATATCATCTCTTGATCCACGGAACTTTTCTTCAAAGAGAAAATAATTTAATGAGAGTCCTTCAGATTCAGAGGTAGCAACTTTTTTATCCGTGAACCTGTTATTATTCTCTATTTTCTCTGTCAGTAACCTGTTCAACCACGCCTTGTTTTCAATATCAAGATTTATAGAGGAAACAACTGAAGTTATTTCTCTGTTAATTTTTTCATAAACATCAGACTTAACATCCAGAATTTCACTTTTGAGTTCTCTGGAGATTTCAGACTTTAGTTTTGAATTTTCGGAGTAAATTTCATTATCTAACTCCGTAGAGAGCTGCACAACTTTCTCATCGAGCGAAATAATCCTGTTGATGAGGCTTTCCAGTAAGTGAGCAACGCTTTCGTTAAATTCGTTTTGCTTTCGTATAGTGGGGTCGACATAACGCCTGACCTCTCCGTGAACCAGTTCCCTTCCTTTAATAAGGAACCTGCCTGAAAGGGGGCGATGAGAACTTATAAAATAGCTACTGTTCTCTATATTCCAGTTTGACTTAATATACTCAAGATTCCTGTGGATACTACCTGAATCTGGAGTTTCGGGGATAGAAGGGAAGTAATCTCTACCTGCAGTCTCACCTGCAACACTTTTCTTTCTGCTGCGGATATCATTCTGGATTTTTTCCATTATTTCCTCAACATTTATTTCTTCTTCATAGATTTCAGATGTATCCATAGGCCTCACACCTTAAGTTCGTACTTCCAGCTACAATCTACCTCGAAAACTCCGGCATTCCTGCTTACAGGGATAACATCAAAGGAGTATTGCTTATCCAGCCAGTCATAAGGTTTCTGGTCCCTTGTATGCACGGCTACTGTCAGCAAGAATCTTCCATTAAGCATGGGGATCCTTTCAATTTGCAGATCAAGATGCCCTGAACCCTCTATGTGATCAATTATTAGGTTTTTAAGTTCGGTATTGGTACCGAAAAGATGGTCACCCTTTTCAGAATACAAAGCAATTCCGAACACAGGATCTGCTATTTTCTGATTGGCTTTGTAATATATCCTGATTTTCATCGGATCAAAGGAGTTAAAACGAGTGTTCTTATTGCCGAATTTGTCGTAAAACTCTACGGAAGTAATTTCAACCTTCCGGTTGCCCCAGCGATTTGCTTCATTGTGCTCCCCTTCTTCAGGAAGTTCAGTTTCAGTTTCGGCTAACGGGACCTGAGATGCTTCAACCGCCTCTTCACTTTCCTCTGTGCTACCACCATATACGTATTTGTCAATGACATCTCCTGTGTCCCCAAGAGCTACCTGCACTCCTTTATGGAGAAGAAGAGTTTTGTCACAGAACCTTCTTACAGCGCCCAGGTCATGGGAAACGAAAACTATTGTCACTCCTTCTTTTCTATACTGATTAAGCACATCGAGACATTTCTGCTGGAATTCCATATCTCCTACAGCCAGCACCTCGTCCATCAAAAGCACTTCAGGGTCAGTCTGAATCGCTGTAGAAAAAGCTAATCTAACCTGCATGCCTGAAGAGAAATTTTTCAGTTTGGTATCCCTAAACTTTTCAAGCCCTGCAAACTCAAGCACATCATCAAGTTTACTTTCAATTTCTCGCTTTGAGATCCCCATGATGGTTGCATAAGTCCTTACATTTTCAGAAGCCGTAAAATTTGGCTGAAAACCTACCCCTAGTTCAAGGAAAGGAGTGATTTTCTTATGCACTTCTACGCGCCCTCGTGTAGGGCGTAGAATGTTTGCTATGATTTTCAACAGGGTACTCTTACCACTGCCATTTTCTCCGATAATTCCAAGAGCTTCTCCTTCATCTACCGTAAAGTTGATGTCGTTTAGAGCATGGAAAGTCTCGTATTGCGGAGGTCTAAAAGCCCCTACAAGAGACTCAAATACGGTATTTCTTTTCTCATGGGGTATTTTAAAAATTTTGTGGAGATGCTCGACTTCAATCGTATGCATCAAATCTCCTCCGCAAAGCCGGGTTCCAGTTTGGAAAAGACGACATAACCTATTATGAGGAATAATATTGATGAGGCGAACATAAACAGGAGGTCTTCAAAGCGTGCCGGTGTAGAATAGATTACAGTATTCCGTGCAGATATTATTATCCGTGACATCGGGTTGAGAAGAACAATTTTTTGCATAGTTTCAGGCAGGAAGTCCAGGCTATACAGGATAGGGGTTGCAAAGAAGCCTGCCTGCATAAGTACGTCCCAGATAAACTGAACGTCCCTATAGTAAACATTGAGCGCTGAGAGTGTCAGGGAAACTCCCAGAGCAAGAGTGAAAAGAGAAATCAGGATTAAAGGTGCATATAATAAATTAGAAGATAAAGGAACCCTGAAAAACGCCATAAATATGAAAAACACAACAGATTCAAAGATACTCATAAGTAGAGCTGTGATGCAGGATGAGATTACAAAAATATCTCTTGGGAAATAGATTTTTTTAATCATATCCGGCCTCCCTACTATAGAAAACAATCCGATATTTGTAGATCTGCTCAGAAAGTTCCATAAGATTATGCCCATTAACAGAAATAGCTGATAATACTCTACCTGAACTTTCATGAGATTGGAAAATACAAAGTACATGACTGTCAGCATTAAAAGAGGTTCAAGAAGGGACCAGAGGTACCCCAATATGGAATTTTTATATCGGAGTTTGAACTCTCCCCAGGATAGTTTCCAGATTAACTCCCGATATTTATATAACTCGCTTAAATGCTTCAGGATCATCACAAATCACATTTTTTATTTTTTTAGTAAAAATGGAAATATCAAATTCTTTAGCTCGGTTGAAACATGCATCCTGATAAGAGTTAGGTCTGCAAGATATGAATTTAACAGCTTCTATGACACTGTGGATATCTGCGTTTATAAAGATCCCTGTTCCTTCGGTTACTGTTTCCTTGAATCCCCCTTCGTTTACGGCTATTACGGGTTTTCCGCTTGCCATAGCCTCCACAGGTGTCATCCCGAAATCCTCATCCATAGCAGTGCAGATAATACCTTTACAGCGGGAGTAAGCATCAAGCAGTTCAGCTTCCGAAATCTCACCCAGAACTTTTACATTCCGCGGTAAGTTCTTAACTATATTTTCCGCATAACCTTTTGCATGATCGCCTTTAGAGTAACCTCCGACGATAACAAGTTCTTCATCTGGCATTCTTCTGAATGCCTCGATCTGAATTTCCACTCTTTTCTCAGGGTAAAGGCGGTTTACTGAGAGCCAGAAATTTCCATATTCCCTGCACGTAAACTTTGAAGTTTCCACGGGAGGATAGATTACCTGAGCATCCCTTTTAAAGTATTTTTTTATTCTTCTTGAGGTATTCTTTGAGTTAGTTGCAATTTTACAAACGTAAGAAAGGTAATATTCCGAAACTGGCCTGTGAAGCCAGACCCAGATCCGGAAAAAGATTGAAATTAATAAGGATTGTCTGTTGAGAAAGGTATGGTAGAGATCATAGAAAGCCCGTGTAGGAGTGTGGCAGTAGTACAGGTTGGGCTTATGTTTCTTTGCTGCAAAGTGTGCCCAGTTGCCTGAAAAGATAAAGAAATCATATTCTTTTGAAAAGTCACAGGCTGCAAAGTAAAAAGATGCGGAGATCTGCTTCAGAGGAGGCACTTTTGGGGTTTTTCCCAGGCTGATTATGCGTACATCAGAGTAGCCCATCTTTTTTACGGATTCCGTGTTTAAGTCAGTAGTGATAACATCGGCATTGAGATATTTTGCCAGCATAAGCACCAGTTTCTCTCCACCACCAATTGCTCCGAAATAATCATGAAATATGGCTACTTTCATCGGTTTCTCACTTGTTTCAGGGTTTTAAACAGGTTAAGAGGCTGCCGGTCATCGAATCCAGATGCAAATTCCAGCGCAGTGGAAAAGCATAAGTATCTGGTTTTCTAATGTGCAGGATTCCGATCCTATCCATTAGCCAGTAGTATCAGGGGCCTCAGTTAGTGATACCAGACCTTTCTGTTAGCTGTTAGTATGTTAGCTGTTAGTAGTTGAGCTTTTTACTGGTGATATCAGGTTTTAAATCCTTCTATTTGTGGTACAGATTGATTCAGATTTTTTGTTGATCATATCAAATTTTTATAATAGTATCAAATCTTTTATTAATATCAGGGCTTTTATTAATCAGGGCTTTTATTAATAACACTACAGTGTTTACTGGTGGCATCAAATTTCTGCCAAATACAGATTTCTCACGTATTATCAGATCTTCCACTAGTAATACAATACTAGATCTTCCATGAGTAATAACGGATATTTTCGCAGTCTCAGAAATTCATTAAGCTCAACGGTTATAAGTATATTGAAAATTTCATATCAACATTATGAGAGGTATATATAACATTTGCCAGATGAGGCTGTGAATCAGGAGTATTCACCTTTTCATCTAGATTAGACAACCTTAAAGTTATTATATTAATTCAATACTATCAAAGATTAATTCACTTAAAAGTACAATAACGCAAACAGATAAAAATTAAGAGAGATGGTTACAACGAACAAAGGCATGAGATGTCCGGCGGTAAAACGGCCAGCGAATAATTTAAAACTCAGTATTATTGCTCTGACTGCAGTTGTGATAGTTGCTTTTCTCATGCGCATGCTGTCATACGCCTCAGTCACTGCAAACGGAAGCATAACTTTCAATGGATATGATGACTTCTACCACATGCGGCGCATTTTATATACAGCTTCCAATTTTCCCCATTCCCTTAATTTCGATTCTTACATAAATTACCCTCAGGGCTTTGAGATTGGGTGGCCGCCTCTTTTTGACCTGTTAGGCGCTCTGCTTGCAATGATCCTGGGAGGGGGACAGCCGGATTTATATACCATCGAATTCGCAGGAGCCCTGCTGCCCTTACTTCTGGGGATTCTGACAATAATTCCTTTATATTTTGTAACTAGCTCGGTATTTGACAGAAAAACCGCGCTTCTCGCAGCTTTCATTTTTGCAGTGCTTCCAGCACACGTATACATATCCCGATTTGGAGCGGTTGACCACCATGTAGCAGAGACGCTTCTATCAACTTCAGCTTATGCATTCTTCATATTTGCCTTAAAATGGGCAGGTGAGGGATCTCTCTCCCTGACATCTCTTAAAAACATCTCTTCCGACAAGAAATATATTAAAACGCTGGCTTCCGCAGCAGCATCCGGGCTTTTCTTCGCACTACTGATTTTCACATGGATAGGAGCTCCGGTTTTTGTGAGTTTTATTGTGCTTTACGCATTCATACAAACCACACTCGACCTCAGAGCCGGGAAAAATTCCGATTATCTTCTTATCTGCACCATTACAAGCCTTCTTGCAACACTTCTCTTTACTATTCCTCTTGTAGCAAGGTCTGTGCGCCCGGGCCTTGAGATGAGCGCAATGTACCTATCCTGGTTCCAGGTACTCTATGTATTGAGCCTGGTGGCAGGAACCCTAATCCTCTGGGGTTTTTCCTCATATATCTCGAAAAAGGATCTGAACTGGAAATACTATCCAGCCATCTTGATACTGGTCTCAGGGTTAGGGCTTCTCTCCCTCAGGATTCTTTCTGCCGAATACTATGCTTTCGTAATTGAGGGAATGAGGTTCTTCCTAGGAAAAGGTGAATACATAGGTACGATTGCTGAAGCTGTGCCATTATTTTTAACAGCGCAGGGAAAGCTTACTTTTTCGCCAGTACTATCAAGCCTGGGACTTTGCTTCCTTGCAGCTCTGGGAGGATTTTTCCTGCTTTGCCTTGAGTGGAGAGGAGAAAAATCAAAGCCTGAAGGGATATTTTTCCTCTTATGGTCAATTTTCTTTGCATATTTAGCAATTTCCCAGAGGCGCTTTTCCTATCTGTTCGCAGTAAACGTTTCAATTCTTACCGCGTACTTCCTCTGGGTATTACTCGAGTCCTTTGACTTTGAGGCTGAAGTAAGGAAACTGATCAAGTCAGGACCAATAACCGCGAAGAACTCCACGTCTGCACTTAAGGAGGAGAAAGAAACAAAGTCAAAGAAAAAATCAAAACAGAAAATAAGCAATACATTAGGCTCGAAAAAGGACCAGCAGCCCGATTACTTCAAAATTGTCTCATCCGTGGCACTGATAGGGCTTGTATTTATACCCTGCATATGGTCCGGGTTTGCTTTTGCAAAAGAAGGAGGATCGGTTGATCCTGAGTGGAAAGAAGCTCTCACCTGGCTTGAAGCCTCAAGCCCTGAGACTTCGAATTACCTTGAGCCTTCCGAAACTCCCGAGTACAGTGTTTTGAGCTGGTGGGACTATGGAAACTGGATTGTTTACCTGGCAAAAAGACCTGTCGTTTCAAACAATTTCCAAACCGGCATACAGGACTCAGCCCATTTCTTCACAACTGACTCCGAAGAAGAAGCAAAGGCAATTATGGAGAAGCTCAATGTAAAGTATGTAATAACCGACAAACAGATGGCGAGCGGCAAGTTTGGGGCTATTGTTGAGCTTGCAGGCAAGGATATTGAACAGTATTTCAAAATTGAAACTGTTAAAGGGAAAACTGGTCTTGAGACCGTTGCAACAGCTAAAAATGAATTCAAGAATACCGAAGTATACAAACTTCATGAACTCGACGGATCAAATCTTGGAAACCTGAGACTTGTTTATGAAAGTTCTATCCCTGAGGAAAAGGGCGGCAAGAAAAATGATGTAAAGATATTCGAATTCGTCCCAGGAGCTAAACTCTCAGGTACTGCAAGCCCGGGACAGAACGTTACTGCCACCCTTGTGCTCAACTCGAACACAGGTCGGGAATTCACTTATCAGAACACGGCAATGTCAGATAAAAACAGTTCATTTGAAATAACCGTACCTTACTCAACCGAAAATACAGCACATGGAGTTAGAGCTGTATCGGCTTATTCCGTGAGTACAGGAGGGAATGCTACAGTCTCAGGAATCCAGGTAACGGAAGATGATGTCCTGAACGGGAACCGGATAGAAGTGAAGAGCCTGGAGACGAACTGACATCCCCTGAACCTGACTCTTAAGTCTGTGAATCAGGGAGAAGAAGCTTTACAAATACTAGTGCTTTAGAAAAATTAGAAAATTTACAAAAGATCGGAATTCAAAAAGGTTAGGAATTTAAAAGAATTAAGAGGCTTACAGAAGTTAGGAAACTTAAAGAAATTAGAAGTATTAAAAACATTAAAAAATGAATGGAGGAAGAAGAAGCTATTTTCCCATTCTCCGGTCTCTTTTCTTCTTTATTTTTATCTCTTACTATCCTGTATTCTATCTTTTCTCATCGCTTCTTCCTTTACTATCTCGTATTATTTCTTTTCTTATCGTTCTTCCTTTACTATCTCGTATTATTTCTTTTCTTATCGTTCTTCCTTTACTATCTCGTATTATTTCTTTTCTTATCGTTTCTTTCTGAAGGGGATTTCAATGTTTTGAGAGAATGATTTCAGTTGTGGTTATCTACTAAAATCTTGGAAACCTTATTCTCCCGTACTTTCGACTCCGACTGCACTCAGGAACCTTTTGACAACGGCTTCATTAACCAGCCTCAGTAAGGTCTGCCGGTCTTTCGTAGCACTGAAAACCCCGAGGGGAATCTGGGCTCCTGCTGCGTTTGCATGCCCACCTGCATCTTCACCGAAAGCTTGGCGCATGATTTCACCCAGGTTAATCCTGATATCGTTACTGCGCCCGGAAATATAGATACGGTCTTCAGTGACCCCGAAAACTACAGTTGTAGAGATTCCCTCAAGGCTCAGAAGGTAATCTGCAGCCTGTGGGAGGGTATCCCTGTCCCGTATATTGCCGACATTTGAAAGAAGATAACTTCCCAGCACCTGCCGGTTCCTGATGGCTTCTCCAAGCACATCAAGGGTTTCGATAGCCATTGAGGGCTGCTCAAGCTGATCTAGAATCCCGTGATTCGAAAGGGGGTAAAGGTACGAAGCAGCTGAAAGGTCTGCAGGGTCGGTCTTCCGCTTGAAATCCTGGGTGTCAGTCCGGATCCCATAGAGCAGAGCCGTTGCAAGGGTTTTGGAAATATTGATATTGAGCTGCTGCAGGTACTTTGTCATTATAGTAGCAGTTGCCCCGAAATTCGGCCGGATATCTATATACTCAGCTTTTATTTCGGCATCCCCGGGTGGGTGATGGTCAATAACAACGCCCACATAAGAATTTGGGGGAACCATATTATTAACGCCGGGAACCGAGCAATCTATCAGGGCGATTTCATCGAAGTCTTTCAGGTCGTACTCTTCCATCTTACCAAGGTCAATCCCGAGCAGATTTAAAAAAGCTTTGTTTTCCTGATGCCCAATCCTGCCATGATAGAGGATGCTTGCTTCGACCCCGAGGGTCTTTGCAATCTCTTTCAGAGCAAGCCCGCTTGAAATAGCATCCGGATCGGGGTTATCATGAATAACAATGGCAAGTTTTTTATCCCTTATCCCTTTTAGCCACCGTGCAAGCCTATTGCCCCTGTGAACCGACTCGGCTCTCTCGAGGGTACGGGAAAGGGAAGTCGCAACAAGCTTGGAAGGCATAAATACATAGTCTGCCCCGAGATCTTCCATTTTTTCCTTGTTAATAATGTCCGAAGCTCTGGAAAAAAGCTGAACATCAGGGTTAACTACCATTTTGAAATTTTCGATGCCCTTCCTGTTCGCCTCATTATTGGATGTCAGGAAAAGTATAACAACGACGTTTTTAAGGTCAATCTTATCGACGAGCTCAGGATCAGAGATATCGCCTACAATGGCCTCAAAGCCTTCCTCTCTGAGAGTTTCAACCTTAGCTTCGTCTTTATCAACGATGATTACGAGCTTATTGCTTTCCCTGAGCTCTTTCGCAAGCGCAAAACCAACACTTCCACTTCCCAGAACAAGGTATCTGGGTTTGACTGTATTTTTAAGATTGCTATCTGCATCCTTTGAAAAATTAGGCAAAAATAGTCCTCCATGCTTTTATAAGTCCAGACACGTGCAAAGGAAAGCAAACATTTGATCAGAATCCTGCTTGTTCACGTTTTACTACAGTTAATTAACTCTAAGGCTAGCTGTAGTTTTAGACCATTTCCTGGTGGTAATTACTCTTACTAAGTTTAGTTTACAAATCATCTCTTTTTATGAATCATCATTATACGTTTTTATGAATCATCCTTATACGGAATTATACTCAATGAATTATGCTCATAAGGAATTAATAACATTTTTACGGAAAACTAAGTAATTGCGGTATTATGTAATACCGGAATGTAATGTATATAGTTAATGATATCAAATAGGTTTCCTTGGTCTAAAATACAAAGTAAATCACTTCAATTACTCTAGAGATATATAATAATTTCTATGGCAGTATATAAGCCAGGAAGTTAAGGCTTGCAGAAATCTTCAAAAGGTTAACAAGTAACAGGATACCAGATTAAATAAGCAGGCAGGTAACTACTATGAAGTGCATCAGTTCTTTGAGAATGAAAGCAATAGACAGAAATTGTGAGTGTCTTGGACTTCTACTTATACAGTTAATGGAAAATGCAGGAGCCGCTATTGCACAGAGTGTCCGGGAAAAGCTTGAAAGCGGCAGGGTACTTTTTATCGCAGGTAGGGGTAACAACGGAGGGGACGCTTTTGTTGCCGCCAGGCATCTCGCAGGCTCTTCAGGTTATATAGTAAAGTTAATCCTGCTGGGAAAAGCCAGGGATATCGGAACAAAGGAAGCTTTTCACAATTTCTCCCTGCTGAAGTTCAGCCGTGTAGAAGTGATTGAAATAACGGATTCGAGCCAGCTTGAAGCAGAGGCTTCGGACTGGTACTCAGAGGCTGACCTGCTTGTAGACGCTGTATTCGGAACCGGGATAAAAGGGAAGATAAAAGAACCCGAATCCACCGCTATTGATTATATAAATCGGGAAGGAAGAGCCGGAAAAACAATAATCTCGATTGATATACCCTCAGGACTTGACCCTGACGGCGGAAGCTTTGAAAAAGCCGTGCATGCAGGACTTACAGTCACTTTTCACCGTATGAAAGCAGGGCTCATGAGCGAGAAGGCAAAAGAGTACACTGGAATTATAAGGGTTGCCGAGATAGGAATTTTTGCCGACGCCGAACAATATACCGGACCAGGAGACCTGATGACACTCAATAGGCGGGAATCCTCGGGACATAAAGGCGATTCCGGAAGAATCCTTGTTATAGGAGGCGGCCCGTACTCGGGCGCTCCTGCACTTGCGGCTCTTGCAGCCCTTAAAGCCGGGGCAGATCTTGTAACCGCAGCAGTCCCAGCACATGTAGCAGAAATCGTGGCATCTTATTCTCCGAACCTGATCGTCCGAAAACTTTCTTCGAATATTCTCTGCCCTGAGGATCTCTCAATCCTTCTGGATCTCATAAATTCCCACAATGTAGTCGTGATGGGGATGGGATTGGGGAGAGCACCAGAAACCCTGGAAACCGTCCGGAGAATCCTTCCCTTTTGCAGGAAAGCAGTCCTAGATGCTGATGCTCTTGCAGCCCTATCAGGTACTATCTTTGAAAGCCTTGCAGGCAACTGTGATTTGATAGTAACCCCACACGCTGGAGAGTTTGCTCTCTTGAGGGATATGAGAACCCCTGAAAGCCAGGATTCCTGCATTAAAGCAGTCAGGGAATTCTCGGAGAAAGAAGGAGTTGTAACACTTCTAAAAGGAAAAATCGACATTATTTCGGATGGGAAACAGACCCTGCTGAACAGGACAGGAAATGCAGGCATGACAGTTGGAGGCACAGGTGATGTCCTGGCAGGGCTTACAGGATCACTATTTTCCAGAAATCCCGCCTTTCTTGCGGCTGCCTGCGCAGCGTACATTAATGGGGCAGCAGGAGATCTTGCTTTTGAGAAAGCAGGCAATGGGCTGCTTGCAACAGACGTTCTGGAAAAAATCACCGAAATAATTAAAGAAGCTGATATTGGATAAAAAGATTAAAAACAAGCTTTAAAGATATCAGTCTGATACTGAGATACTGGATTCTGGAAATGCTGTATTATAATTAATTTATCGTTGCAAATTATCTAACGGTAGAATTTATTTAGCGCTAAGATTTAAAAATCCATTTAAAATATTCTAATGTACTCGGGATAGGGAGGCATTTTATATGGTTCAGGAAATTGGAAGAAAAATCGAGCTGGAAATCGAAAGAAACCGGATAAGAATTAATATTTTTCATGGAGAAGATGAACAGATCATAAAACTCAACCTTGAAGAAGCCAGAGAACTTGTAAATAGGCTGGAAAAATTAATCGAAGACTATTCAAAGAGAAAACAGATCAGAATTGATTGATTCGAGATTATAAAAAACACGGTGATTATGTGGAAAAGCAGTTTACTCACATTGAATCCGGCAGAGCGCGTATGGTAGACATTAGCGAAAAGAGCGAGATTCCAAGACTGGCTCGAGCTGTTGGAGAAATTATGCTTTCCAGGGAAACCATAGAGAAGATAAGAACCGGAACGGTGGAAAAAGGCAATGTGCTTGCAACTGCTCGAGTTGCAGCCGTGCTTGCGGTTAAAAAGACACCTGAGATAATCCCGATGTGCCACCAGCTCCCAATCACAGCCATAGATGTGGATTTTGAAATCGGGGACGGAGTAATTTCAACTGTAGTTGAGGTCAGGACTGTGGGGAAAACAGGGGTTGAGATGGAAGCTCTTACAGGGGTTTCGGCAGCTTTGCTGACTATATGGGATATGGTTAAATCGGCGGAAAAAGATGAAAGTGGGAATTACCCCAGTACTTCAATACAGAATATTCGGGTGCTCGAAAAGCTTAAAGGGTGAACTTTTGTAACTACTAAGCCTGCTGAAGATGAATCAATGATGTTGATTTTGATGTAACAGATAACTGTGATCGATAACCAGCGATCTTTTCACGTAGACTTTAATGAGAAATTCTTAATTATAGACTGAATTGTAAATGCCCAGGGTAAGCCCATAAAAATAAGCTTTTTAAAGGATAGGATATATCAAGACGGCAGACTGAGGTATATATCTTGAAGATCATAGGTGGACCAGCATCACAATTACTAGCCAGCCGCACTGCCCGAGCTTTAGGGACAGAGCCTGTGCTCTGCGAGTTTAATCGCTTCCCTGACGAGGAACTTTATCTCCGAATCACAGAAGAAATCGAAAACGAGCGCGTGACCCTTATCCAGAGCACGCCCACCGACTCGGATCTTGTTTCCCTGCTCCAGCTTATTGATGCCTGTGAAGGCGCAGGTGAGCTCAATGTTGTAATTCCTTACATGGGATACGCCAGACAGGATAAGAAGTTCAAACCCGGAGAGCCGATCAGTGCTCGCGCAGTTGCCCGCTGCATCAACGCTGACCGTGTCTTTACCATAAATATCCATGAAAAAAGCGTGCTTAAACACTTCCCCAGCCCTGCGGAAAACCTTGATGCAGCTAAACTGGTAGGGGAGTATATTGCAGGGCTTGGCTTGAAAGATCCTCTTCTGCTCGCTCCTGATTCCGGAGCCGAAGGACTTATAAAGAATATCTCTTCAGGGCTGGGCTTTGATTATGACCATCTTGAGAAAACAAGGCTAAGCGGGGATACGGTTGTAATCAAGACAAAGAATCTCGATGTGACAGGCAGGCGTGTTGTCCTTGTAGATGATATGATTGCAACAGGCGGAACAATGGCAGAATCCATCAAAATGCTCAGAAATCAGGGAGCAGCAGACGTTTATACCGCCTGCGTACATCCCGTACTTGCAAGGAATGCAGCTTTAAGGCTCTTCAATGCAGGAGTAAAGGATATAATCGGAACCGATACCCTTGAGAGAGCCGAGAGCAGGTTGAGTGTTGCCCCCCTGATTGCAGACGCCCTTAAAGGACTCTGATAAAAATACTTAAATTTTTATTACCGTTAACTATTTTTTATATATTGCTATTTTTAGTAGTATGACCCTTCCAGAAGTTTGCCCTCTTGATGAAAACCAGACATGTAAAGGGCGGGAGTGCCATCTCTTCTGCCTTGAGTGGAGAACGAGAGAACCCACCTGCCTTATAGGTTACAGCACAACAAGTAAAATTAAATCCGGGAAAGTGGACCGCAACAGGGATACCTATGCTGAAGATACTTTCCGCAAATTAGGCAGGCAGCCCCATTCTAAAAGAAAGAATGCCTCTGAAAAAGGGGATTGGACCCCCACAAGGCTCATAGAGAGACCTACGAAAAGACCTGCAGAGAGAAAAGAAGCAAGCTTTACTCAGAGCCAGGAGTTCCAGGAGGCTATTACAAAAACTCCTGAGAGATCCAAGAAAATCCACGACAAAAGGCTGAGAGAAAGATATAATGCCAGTGAAATCGAAAAAGCCTCTATAAGGCTGGAATCCAGATTGAGAGAAGAGCCGGCAGAACAGAACCCTATCATCTGCGCAAAAACGCAGCCAAGAATTCAGGAAAAGCCGAGAATCCCGGATAAAGTCATTTCAAGAGATAAGCACACAACAATCTTTGCAACCTTTGATACCGATAAAAAAAATAACTCTTACCTGTTAAGGGGAGAAAAAGCAAAACAGCCCCCAGAGAACAGGGAAAAACGTAAGAAGCTTGACGAAGTGATGGAAATAGACCTTCCTGACACTTACGATGAGGATTTCTGGAGTTAAACAAAACCGTTGGCCTATAGCCTTTTGAAAAAAGGATTGACTCAGCCGGCATGATCAAATGGGGCAACGCAAGGCTTTTCAAAACCCTCCGCGCCGATACCATTGCACCGCAACCCTTTTACGAAAAGGCTTGACCGAAACCGTTGCGCCGGTTTATCACGCTGGATAGGGTTTGGGGATAAGGTTCTCAAATCCAAAAGCTTACCATTTTCGATAAAACCTTTTCTCAAAAGGCTTTTGTTGCGTCGCTTGACCACGCTGTTGCCAGGGGTTTTCGCTCAAGCCTTTTTTCAAAAGGCTTGTGAAAAGGTTTGCTTAGTTAGCTATACTCCATCCGGAAAATAACCCGAATATACAGGCAGAAATTCCGGAAGAAGGTATTTACTCGCGAAGAAGAGATATCCTCTTCACCCCAGTATCCGAAATAAGTCGGCATTACTCTGTCAAGACATCGACTGTTCCAGGTTTTGAGGCATCGATTATGATTATAAACTATGAGCATAGAAGGAATTATGAGGAAAATCAACTGAACGTCTGAGAGAGACTTTTGGTATCGTAAGATTTTCATCTTTTATGCCGCTTAACTTTAATTTTACCTGCACGGGAAAAAACAAAAAGAGATATGATGATTCAGGATGGACCGCCAGACATATCAGGAAATATACAGTTCACTGCATGACTTTAAAGATGTTTTCCGCCTTTCGGAAGAATACTCTAAACCTGTTGGAGTGATTGCAACAATTCTCAACCAGAAAGTTGTGAAAAAGACGAGATTCAAACACAGGAGAATTTATTCCAGAGAAAATGAGCTTTTTTTAAAATGGAAACAGGGACGTACCATTCTTGAT
Organism: Methanosarcina flavescens; assembly: GCF_001304615.2. Classification (NCBI taxonomy): domain Archaea; kingdom Methanobacteriati; phylum Methanobacteriota; class Methanomicrobia; order Methanosarcinales; family Methanosarcinaceae; genus Methanosarcina; species Methanosarcina flavescens. Next base: position 718,071 of record NZ_CP032683.1, read on the forward strand.
CTCGCAGAATACACAGGCTTTCCTCCGACCCTCATGGCATCACTTATTATGAAAAATTGTGAAATTCCCAAGAAAAGTATAAACTGGTTTTTTAAACATGTAGATTCAATCGAAAGTCGCCGCCTTAGAAGAGAAGTCAAAAGAGCCCTGGAAGCTGATCATTTCTTTTCCCCCCATGCTCACGAGATGCAGTGTAAAAAAGGCGAGATGGGAGAAGCACTCATCCAGAAATGGCTCGATGACAGAGGAATTCCATATTGCACCGAGGCAGAGATTCGGGCTAAAGGAGAAGGCAAGACCCCAGATTTTGTGCTTGCAGACCCTGTATGCATAGACAACCTCATGGTCAACTGGATTGAAAGCAAAGCCTTATTTGGAGATGACTTCGAACACGAGCATTACTCGAAGAAGCAGTTTAGAGAATATGCCGAAATCTTCGGGGAAGGTATGGTTGTTTACTGGTACGGGTATCTCGAGGACCTCCCTGCAGAGGGCTACCTCGTAAAGAACTTTAGCTTTTTTGAGGAATATAAAGAGGAACTTGATGAGCTATTTAATTATCTGGTATACTGGTGAACCGCAAACTTTTTCAGAAAAAGTTTGATCAAAAACCTTTGAAAAAAAGCTTGAGCGAAAACCCCTGGCAACAGCGTGGTCAAGCGACGCAACAAAAGCCTTTTGAGAAAAGGTTTTATCGCAAACTTTTTAGAAAAAAGTTTGATCAAAAATTAGCATGACGGCGTGGTCAAGCGCGCAACGGTTTTGATCGAGCGACGCCACGCGTGAGGTTAAACTTTTACAATAGACGACATATTGGTAAGAGGATCTTTTTCTACCTGGAAGACATGGTCTGCGGAATCTATTAGGGTTTCGTCATGGGAGACTACAATAATCTGACCTACCCCTATGCTGCGCATCAGGTCTATGAGTTTCAAAAGCTGGTTTATATGTCCGCGGTCCAGGAAAACAGTGGGCTCGTCTAAAATCATGGGCGGAAGCCCATCTGCCCTGTCACCACCAAAACCGAGAGCAAGAAGTCTGTAGATAGCGCAGCGCAGGACAAGATTAAAAATGGCACGTTCTCCCCCGCTGAGGAGTTTGGGCTGAAGAGGCGTACCGTCTTTTCTGTAAACCTTAAGGTTATACTCCGAGTCGAGTTCTATATGGGAATATGCATTGTTCGTGTACATGAAGCTAAACATTTCATTCAGCAGGGTAGAAAGGGCCCCTATGTTTCTTGCCCGCATATCAGCCCGAACACGCACATACATGTTCTCAAGATCCTCAGCATTACTGTACACGGCTTCAAGATATAGCTGTCTGTTTTCAAGAGCTTTGAGTTCTTCTTTCAGCTCATTGCGGCGTTTTAAGCTGTTCTCGATCATACCGGCTTCTTTTAAAAATGCATCTTTTGAAGCTGTAATTTGTCGGATTTTCTCGGAAAGGTTTGCCTGATACGCTTCAAGCAGAGCACGTTTATTCTGGAGATCTTCAAACCTATGTCCCTGTAGCTTTCTCTCAAGCTGTTTCACCCGCTCATTTCTTTCAAGGATTTCCCGGTCAAAGAAACCGATCTTTTCCGTAAGGTTCTTTATGGAAGCTTCAAGCTCGGAAATTTTGTGCTTTATGATATCCATGCGGAGCAGATTCGCTCTGAGCTTTTTTACTTGCAGGAGGAGATTTTCGCTTTTCTGATGGGCTTTTTTTGCCAGGTCTTCTTTCGTCCTCAATGCCTCAAGCTCAACTCCCAGAGCCTTGAGTTTCTCCTTCTCCAGATTCTCACGTTCGGCAAGTCCTATCAATTTTTCATTGAGCTCTCCAAGCCTCTGCCCATAGTTTTCAATCAGTGTAAGAGATGTCCTTATTTTTCCATTCAGGACATCAATCTCCGAAGCGTTTTCAGCAAGCTTTTTCTCAAAGGCTTTTGCCTCCCGAAGAGTTTTTTCACTCTCGCTGTGGGCTTTCCTGGCTGCTTCCTCCCAGCCCTGAAGGGCTTTTATATCGGGTAGGAGCTGACCCATTTTAGTTTCAAGTTCCTGCTTTTGCCTGTTAAGTCCCTCGAGTTTAAGGGAATCTTCCTCAATCCGGGTTTTATGGATCGTTATCCTTTCTTGAATCTCTTTTGCTTTATTCCTGAGTTTTTCGATTTCCAGGTCGTAATCCGAGATCCTTTTCTCCAGCTTTTTTGCATCCTTTAGTCGGTTGAGCTTTTTCTCAATCTCAGCCTGCTGGAGCTTTATATCAAGAAGTTCTGCTGCAAGCTTTTCTTTCTTCTGTTCAGATTCCTCTGCCATGCAGGCAATCTCTGAGCCTTTAAGCTCCTGCCCACAGGTTGGGCATTTTCCTTCGGCAAGCAATTGCTGGTTTTTACGGAGTACCTTATCAAGCTCTCTGATGGTCGCCTCAAGCTCTTTTTCCCGCCCATGCAGCCTGTTTTTATTCTCCAGAAGCAGTTCACTTAGAGATTCCAGATCCTCAAGCTGTTCTCCGGTGAACCCAAGCCCCTTTAGCCCTGTGGAAGCTTCGGACTTCTGTTCCTGGACCTCCTGAACTGCCCTTGCATTCTCCCGGAGCTTTTCTTCAAGGATCTCAATTTCGGTTTTGCCCTTCTGGACCGCGACCCTGAAATTTTGAAGTTCCTTATCAAGCGTGAGAAGATTTATATCTCCGGTTTCTTTTTCTTTGAAGGCAAGAGCAAGCTTTGTAGAGGCTTCGTTTCTCCTTTCATGCAATAGGCTCTCTTTTTCTTCCAGTTCCTTTATAAATAAGGAAATTTCATAGGTTTCGGAGAAATTTATAGCATCTTTCGCAGTTTCCTTAAGTCTTTTATTTTCTTCCTCGATTTTCAGGATACTTTTCCTGTTTTTTTCGATTTCCCTATTTGTAGCTCCTATATCAGCCCTGCACTGCATGAATATCTGTTCAACCTCAGCCTTCTCTTTTTCAAGGTCACTTAAGGCCTGAGTGTGGATTTCCTTTTCCCTTAGAAGGAGAGCAAGTTCTTTTGAAATCCCATTCATCTTTTCCCTGACAAGGAACTCTTCTTTTTCCTGTTGCAAGCTCAGTGTCTCAATATCAAGGTCTCCAAAGCCGCATTCTTCCCGGATAGAATTATTTTCCCATTCCAGTCCGAGCAGAACCTGCCTTTGCTCATGGGTTTCTCCTGAGAGGATTTCTCTTTCCCTGATGCAGCTAGCTTTACTCTCCTGGGATTTAAGTAGGGCCTGTTTCAGAGTGTTGATTTCTTGAAGTCGTTCCCTGTACTCTGCAATCATCATATCGAGTTTTTCTTTTTGGGCTGCTGCAACCTCTTTATCTTTATTACATTTTTCTAATGCTGCATCGCATTCCTTTATCTTCTGCCTGAGCCCGTTCAGCACTGCATGTGGTTCCGTACTTTCAATTTTCTCGATTTCGGCTTTTACGGCTGAAAGGTTGCTACCTACATCCCTTTGAAGCCTTTTGACAGCCGTTTTTGCACTGCCTGCTCTTTCCCTGTACTCTTCAAGTTTTCCAAGCTGTAAAAGGTCATCTATCATGCGCTGCCTGTCTCTTGGTCTTGCATTAATGAGTACATCAATTTCGCCCTGCCGGATGTAAGCGCAGTTCCTGTATGCCTCTTCATCCATATTTAAAAGGGAACAGACCTCTTCGTAAGTCCGTGTAGCCTGATCGACGATACATTCTCCATTGGCATAGAGTACGCATTTTGAGTTCGAAGCATTTTCACTTTTAGACGAATACCTGAAAGCTTGTTCGATAAGATAATCCTGCCCTAAATGCTCAAAACCCAGGCTTATTTTCGCAGTTTCAGCCCCTTTAAAGATTACATCTGCAAGCACAAAATCCTTTGAGAGGATTTTACTCCCGAAAAGCCCCATAAAACAGGCTTCAAGCAGGCTGGACTTCCCGCTCCCGTTAACCCCGGAAATGACTGTAACTCCGTCTTCAAATGTAAAATCCAGTTTCTTATAACTCCGAATGTTTTCGATATACAGGTTTTTGAGCTTCAAAGGTAATCACCAAGATTATACTGTCTTTTGAGCTTCAAAGGTAATCACCAAGGTTATACTGTCGTGGTACGGCAGACTTGCCTTTTCCTTTTTTCTGCCCTGCCTTTCCTGCTTCTCTGGTTAATCCCGTAGCCCTTACAGGTTTTTCTTCAGTCAGCTTCCCGGATTTGCCTGGTGTCTCCTCTTGAGATTTGCCTTTAACCGCGAGCTCAGGTGGCTTTTGAGCCTCTTTCCCAGGCTCATTATCAGGAAGTTCACTTTCAGGTTTCTCATCTCGGTCTGAAGTCTTGAGAACGCCTGATAGTTCAGTAATTTCAAGCTTTCCGGCAATTACCCCGAGAGGCCTGGTTTTCCCTGAAAGTCCAGTCTCTCCTGAAAATTCAGCTTTCCCAGAAAAACCGATTTCCATAGCTGATCTAAAATTTTTACCTGGCTCGCTCTCATCGCTGGGTTTTAATTCTCCAAGTCCCGGAAATCCAGAATCGGATGCTGAACTGGCAGGGTAGATAGGACTGGCAGGCACTTCTATTCTGAAATCAGGGCTTTTGAATTCCGCAGCCTTAGCCTCAATGAGCTTCGAAAGCCGACTTTCGGCTTCTTCGTCCACTCTTGACTTTGAGATATCCGGGCTCCGGACAATTTCATCAATAATCAGCCCACCGTCGTTTAAGCTCATTTTTTTGATTTCACTTGCAACTGCATGATCAGGATCGGAGAAGGTGATCTTTAGGACTTCCTCAGAGAAGGATTCTTTTGTTCTCCAATCTTTAACGTTTGACACAAGAGCCCCTTTATTAAGCAGGTATTCCTCAAGCTCGCTCTGTGACAGGACTGGACCAGAATCCCCGGTAATTTCCAAAAAGACCACGGAATCCGGAATTTCTTCTAGATGCTCGTTTACTTTAGAGAAAATCTGCTCATATGGATTATCTTCCCCATTTAACTCTACCTGGATGGAAAGAAAATTCCTGGTCGGGATCGTGCGCCTGCTGATCTCAAGTCCTTTTTCGGAAAGCGTGATGATATTATAGGAACGGGCTTCCTTTTCGGAAACTGCGTTCCGCTCTGTGCTTCCGGAGTAAGTGATCCATGTCTTGCCTGTTTTGTTTTTAATTATTGCATGTTCATGGTAATCGCCAAGAAGAATTGCATCAACCTTGAAAGGCAGGTTTTCAAGCACCTCATCACAGTCCCACTCTGCATATGGAAAAGGATTCACGATCTGATGCATTACAAGCAGTTTCCAGAAGTTTCCTTCTGGAGTAGAAGGATTAGATAAGGTAGAAAGGCTGGAGTCCGGCGCCTCAAAGCCTGAATAATCGAATATGGGAATTTTTGATTTCGGGACGCTGTCAATCCCGTAAATAGCTGCATTGCCTACCATAAACGGTTTTTTCCTGAGCCTTACCGCAAGCCCCATTTCCTCGAAGAGGTCAAGCCACTGGGTATTCTGCTTGTTCTCATGGTTCCCGACAATCCCTAGAAAAGGTATGTCAGCCGCCTTGAGCCGTGCCAGGATATTCATTGTCTCAAGGAGGTCTTCAAGGGTCGGGTTCCTCGAATCAAAAAGGTCTCCCGCATGCACTACGGCATCGACCTGCATCTCAACCGCATCGTTTACGACAAGCTCGAAAGCTGCAAAAAAATCCTTTCTCCGGGCCTCGCTGTGGTACTGCCTGTATCCCAGATGCGTGTCAGCAGTATGGAGTATCCTTATTTCCCTGGCCATGTTTCCATCAGTCTCTAATTTTTACCCTATAAGGCTTTCTATATTAGTAGTTAACTCATTTAGACAGAAAACAGCCTCTAACTAAATAAAGAAGTTAGCAACTTCACGCTGGAAAAGAGGCGAATCGACATAAATATGACATAAGAATCAAATATACAAGTTCAAAAGACTTACTGAGCTATTCTAAAAGTTATTTTTATTCTCAATTATCAAACTATTCTGGATTGCCTTCACGATTTGAAGCTCGATTGGTCACTTAAAATATGGGAGTTAGAGAAGCAAATTTCAATGTTAACGTGAAGAATACTAAGTAATCATTAGAATAAATTTTAAATAGTTTGGAAACTGATAATATCTTGAAGAACCAATCGGCTGGTATCTTCGTAAGGGACAGGTCTAATTGTTTCAACCTGTCACCTCAAGCCAGGGCGGGACTTGTTTCACCCGCCCATCTACCTCTATTCGGTCTCTGTTTTATTTTTAAGCCTTTCAAGCAAGCTACAAGCTTCTTGTTTTCGAGATGTAGTCCACTGTATCTGCAGGATACTCAAACAGCTTTTTATGATGGTGAAAGCCCTGTTTTTCTGAACGCTTGCACGTTCCTTCACAACTACAATTACGATCCTGAAGATGCTGTTTTTTCAGATAAGTTCTCAGAGATAATCAGAGACTATCCTTTGTTCACAGTCGATAATACAGATGGACTTAAGGGTTTTTTACTAGATAAATTGGAAAATGGAAATGGATTAGAAGTCCTTGAGAAAATAGAGAGTGGAAAGTACAAACCAAGTAAGAAATTAATGGATCATGTTGGAAATCTGATTAAAGGGAAACCTGAGTATACTCTACTTGATGAGCAGCTAGTAGTATTCGATAAAGTACTTTCTTGTGTAAAAAACGGCTTCTTTGACAATCAGAAAAATGTAATTATTGTAAAAGGAGGACCGGGAACTGGTAAGTCTGTTATTGCGCTCAACTTGATGTCTAGTTTGCTTTTAGATGGTTATAATGCTCATTATGCGACTGGTTCTCGAGCATTTACCGAAACTTTAAGGAAAATAGTTGGGACGCGTGGTTCTGCCCAATTTAAGTATTTTAATAGTTACATGAATGAAGAAGAAAATTCGGTTGATGTGCTAATTGCTGACGAGGCGCATAGAATAAGAAAAACAAGTAACAACCGTTTTACTCCCCTTGAGAGAAAGTCCAAAATACCCCAAATTGAAGAATTAATCAATGTGGCAAAGGTTTTAGTATTATTTATTGATGATGATCAGGTTGTAAGACCTGATGAGATAGGTTCTGTCGAGTATATTAAAGCATATGCAAAGGAAAATAACTGCCAGGTTTTCGAGTATGAGTTAGAAGCTCAATTCAGGTGTAATGGCTCGGATGGATTTGTGAACTGGGTCAATAATACCTTGGGAATCCAAAAAACTGCTAATGTTATATGGACTCAGAAGGAAGAATTTGATTTTCAGATAATGAGCAGCCCGGAAGAACTTGAAGCTTCTATTATTGAAAAGATTAAGGAAGGATTTACTGGAAGATTGACTGCTGGATTTTGTTGGCCTTGGTCTCAACCGAATAGAGATGGAAAACTATTAAACGATGTTGTTATAGGGGATTTTAAAAGACCGTGGAATGCGAAGCAAGATGCTAAGAAACTTGCAAAACATATTCCAAAAGCCCCTCTTTGGGCTTACGATCCAAACGGCATAAACCAAGTTGGCTGTGTGTACACCATACAGGGATTTGAGTTTGATTATGTTGGCGTGATTTTTGGAAAGGATTTAGTATACAATTTTGATATTCAGAGATGGGAAGGTCATCCAGAGTATTCTGAAGATACTGTAGTTAAAAGATCAAATGATCAGTTTACCGATCTCGTAAAGAATACCTATAGAGTTCTGTTGTCAAGAGGAATGAAAGGTTGCTACGTTTATTTCATGGACAAGGATACAGAAAATTTCTTCAAATCAAGGATGGAGTATTGAACTCTATCCTATCGCTTTTTTAGTTACCTTCCTTTTGACCTCTTTGAAGTATTTCTCTTAACCAATTCAGCTCTACTTATTGCTTCCAGGTTTTGTGGGTCATCATTGAGATTATTTCCGTCGATATGATAAATTATATATCCTCTAGGAATTTCACCATATGTATCCTCATAAACCTTTCGTGCTCTACGTACCCGTTTATTTTTTTCCACCCATACGTAGGCACAATCATTTTTATTGATCTGCACACCACCTTTCCAACTTGGGTGATTCTCACCTACATACTGGTCTTCTTTGAATTCTGTTTTGGGGCTTAAATGGATTTTTTTTAGTCCCTTATTCCAAGGGATACAGTCTTTTTTGAAGCGACTCCCACATTTAGTTCCTTTATCAAAAGTACCATCTTCTTTTCTACGTATCACGAAATATACACCTTATCGAAATAATGAGTATGAAAAAAGTTTTAAATTGGATCCTCTTTTTTGATCTTTAAGGACTCTTACTTGTACTATTGTTTTGATTATTAATAGTAAAAGCGAATATTTTACAGGCTAATTTACACGCATCTTCTCGGATTTGCGACCTCTCTTTTAAGAACTTCTATCCAATCCGGAGACTCTACTCCGGGATACTCGTACCCTAAAAGCAGCACCTCGCTAAATTCCTTGCCTTCTGCCGGCATGGCTCCGGTTACCTCATAGGTTGGGAACGGAACCGGAAGAACACCTTTTACAGTCTCGTCGCTATCCAGTTTCGTAAGCCTGGTGAGGTTGTCCGTAAAAAGCACTTCTTCGGCACTGCTCGCAGTCACAATAGGTATTGTACGTATCGAGTGATATATACACGATTCAACCACGGCGAACCCCAGTACGAGTTCTTTCCAGATTATGGGCTTGTTCTGATCGGTTGTTTCTGCCATTGTTTATCCCTCACAGCTAAGTATTCGGTTTAACAGGTTTTGAGCTTGTATTTTTGAGCTTATAGAAAGGATACGACCGTAAGCGATAAGTCCTTTTCTTTCGAGAAACCAATATCTACAATCCTGCAAATCTCAAACCATGTTAGTTTCATTTTAAAGTTTTAGGTTTTACGAAACAGTTTTCTCTTGATTTTTCGCCTTGCACTGCCTGACATCTGTTTAAGAATAATTGATTTGGGCGTATTTTTCCCCGCAGGAGCTACCTTTCCTTCCCGGATGGCTGCAAGCACGGCGGTAATGGTGTTTTCAGGCGCGTCGATCTCGGTATAGGCCTGACCGACCATTTCGGGAATGTGGGAATCGCTTCCTGCAACGCCGGGAATTCCGAGCCTCTTTGCCTCGATTGCAGCTTTCCTGTTGGCGTTATTGAAAAGGCAGCGGGAATTGAAAACCTCAACTGCATCAATATCAAGCCCTTCGAAGCTTCCTATTCCGTGGGAACTTCGCTTAAAGGGATGGGGGATAATAACCGTGCCTCCAAGTTTCCGAGCTCTTGTGATCGTTTCTTCCGGGCTAAGGAAAGGCTTGATGTTCTGTTTGACTCCTAGCACCAGGATATGCCCTTTAGAACAGGTAACCTCGACTCCGGGAATGACCGTAAGCTCAAAGCCAAGTTCCAGGGCTCGTTTTTCACAGGCAAGCCCGCCTTCCACAGTATCATGATCACAGATAGCAAACCCATCAAGTCCTTTTTTGCGCGCAGACTCAAGAATGGCGTCATGGCTCGATTTGCTATCCTTTGAGTACTCGGAATGTACGTGCAGATCGAATTTCATGCTAACAGGAGAATGAGAAATGAATTTATATAAATTTTGAAAACGGAAGTAAAATTGAAGAAGAAAAAACAATTATAATTACATAGAGACTTGACAAATAATTACATAGAGACTTAATAAACCTTCGTTTCGATACGAACAAATAAAGTCTTAAAAATAAAGATAAAACAAGGAGGAATTACGAACGGGCAGAAACATAGCAAAAATCTGGTTCTAAGGGTATAGTTTAGGATATAAGGAGGGTCTGATGTCTTCAGTAGACGCCCGTTCGCATGTATACAAACGACTTTTGAATATAAATATCTTTCGTGCTTATACGAACATTATTCCACCTATGCAAAAAAAATTCCCTAAGAAAAACATATCAGAAATGTATTTATTAATATTCCAAAGAATTTTATAAATTTAGAATACTTTTATATTCTTGTGGAAGGTCTGAAGATTATGCTGGTATAAACTTTTTAAAAAACCTCAACAAAGGAAATACTTAAATAACATCTCCAAGATTATAACTAAGTTCAAAAATAATTTTTAATAGTAAAATATGGAGTATATAAAGTGGTTGTAAATATATTATAACTAGCTTCTTGAAAAAAGTTTGATCACAAGCCTTTTCAAAAAAGGCTTGAGCGAAAACATTTGCAGAAAAAGTTTGATCAAAACGATATTTTAAGCTTCCTTCGGTCCGAGGAGGGCATGAGCTTTGTTAATTATCTCAGTCCTGGCTTCATAATCCACATGGATTCGTTCTCCAAACTCAACCCTGTGTACAATTCCTTCATCATATAGCCAGGAAAGAATCGACATTCCTTCTTCCGAATTCGGAAGGGAAAGGGAGCAAAAACACCAGGGAGGCAGATGCTTGACTATCCCCGCTTTTAGTACAGCCATACCGATGCCTTTTTTTGCAGAAACGAAAACAGGGTTAGGAGCCATATAGCCTATCTGCTCCATAATACTATCAAGTCTGGATTCGTCAACAAGATCGACCTTGTTAAGCACAGTTATAATAGGAACTCCCTGAATCCGGTCCCAGAGAGTGTCATGAGATGTGGTGAGCTTTTGCAGAATCATCTCAGGTTTTTCGCTTACATCCACGACCAGGAGTATAAGATCCGATAGAAAAATCTCGTTGAGGGTAGATTTGAAAGCATCAACCAGCCAGTGAGGAAGATCCTCAATAAATCCCACGGTATCGGTTAAAAGAGCTTTTCGTCCTCCAAGATCCAGAGCTCGGGTGGTAGGCACAAGCGTTGTAAAAAGCATATTCTTCACATCGACACTTTCACTAACAATAGCGTTGAAAAGCGTGCTTTTTCCAGCATTTGTATATCCTGCAAGGGAAATTAAAGAAAATCCCTTCTTGTGCCTTAAAGCCCGCAGAGACTCATCATCTTTTTCTGCCGATTCAAGTTCACTCTCAATCCTTGCAATCCTCTTCTTCAGGTCCTGTTCATAAGAATCCTCGTAATCTCCAAGTCCCATAAATCCTGCTCTCTCCTCTTTCTTAGCGAGAGAAACAACGGCTCTTGCCCTGGGCACCTCGTATCTCAGTCTTGCCAGTTCTACCTGGAGTTTTGAACGGTGGGTGGTTGCCCTCTTTGCAAAAATCTCAAGGATGAGCTGGAACTTATCTATAACCTGGCATCTACAGATTTCCGAGATATTGAAGAGCTGTGTCGTGGAAAGTCTGTTATAGAAAATTACTTTATCTGCACCAACACTTCTCACAAGTTCAGCAAGTTCTTCGATTTTCCCCCTGCCTAGCTGATGCCTTGAATCAGGATACCTGGTCTGCTTAAGCTCACCAACCGGCAGGTAACCTGCTGCTTTTGCAAGTTCTCTGAGTTCCTGGAAGAGGTATTCCTCACGTTCAGAGTCGGAATTGGGAACGGTTCTTTTAACTAGAATTACCCTGTTTCCGTTACCGGGATTCTGTTCTGCTGAAATTTTCATGCCTCGATTTGAAGTTCTTTTATCAATAGATTGCGGGCGCTCAGGGAAATATGATGCACGAGTTCTATCGACCGCCTCTCGGCAATTGATTCCTGATACTTGAAAGCCCTGGAAAACATACTCTCGGTCACCCATCTGGGTTTATTGTACATGTCCCCCTTTTCTGCCACAATCGTGCCCTCGAAAGAAAGTTGGTCAGCAGTATCTTCAATTAGCTGCACGACATCCAGCAAACTTGGAGCTCTTTTTAGCCAGAGGGGCAGGATTTTGACCTGCTTAACCTTCTCAATATAGTTGGCCGAGACCGTAAGCGCCGCTGCTGCACATACCATGTAATAACCTCCTTTAATCCTGTGCCTGCCAGAAATATCTACCGCAATTATGTCCCACATTTATACTTCACCCTCGGCTGAAGATTTGGTTTTTATGAGATTCTAAGCGATGTTAATAATAGAGAGAATACTCTGGAATATTAGTTAGAACACTGATCTAGAGCATTGATTTAGAGCATCACATTTTCGTTCGGCTGATATCCAGATATTCAACTTCCTCTCCTTTCTCGACCGCAAAAAGCATTATCTTCCTCACACTGTTTGCAAGCCTGACCGCTCCCGACATAACAGGAAGCTTGAACTCGAAATCTGCAGGGATGGCATTTACAAGGTATTCGGAATGTGGGATTTTTTCTATTGATTCGACTTTTCGGTATACCCTGAAATTCGTCCCGAATTTAAATCCGGTTTTGACCACGTGCCCCGAGTCCCTGAGGTGCTTATATGCACTGTACTTTCTCAGGAAAGAACTCTCAATCTCCGATGCTTTCTCAGTAAACTCATCGAATGAAAACACTTTACCTTTCCTGTCCCGAACCGTTATCACGCCTCTGGAAAAGAGATAAAGGGACTCTACCAGGGAGAGCTGCAACCTTTCAGAATCCAGCATTTTCCCGTAGAAGCCCTTTGAATAGAGAATCTCCGAAATCCGGGCATCCCAGACTATTACTCTGTCTTCCAGGAAAGTAGCATCGGTTTTGACCGCAGGATACGGCTCAGACATCTCTCCTTCAGGGATTGTGGTCTTAACCTCATAGAATGTAAGATCACTTTCCTCATCCACTACAGCCAGGATAAATTGCTTGTGTACATTCTCTGCCGAGGCGACCGAGTCCTGTAGAAGTTTCACAGGAAGGAGTTGTCTTTCCGATTGGACGTGGACAAAGATTTTTGCCGCACTCTTGCCCGGATGGCTACCTCTTGGATACACCCGGAAATCCGCAGCTGACGGCTGGACGTAATACCCCCTCTCTTTGAGATCCTTATAAACGATATACTTCAGCTCAAAATTTGGCTGCCTTAAAGAAGCCTGTTCGAAAAAGGTTTTGAAATCAAGCAATGTACCTTCAAGTTCGATTTCCAGCTTTCCTCTGGACAGAAGGAAAGCAGCTTCTACAAGTGAGAGTTCGAGCCCACCACCTTTGGGGCGTCCGAAATAACCAGTTTTGTAAAGCTCGGTTACCGCTTCCTTTCCGGCAAGGACCCGGTCTCCTTTAAGTTGTGTTTTCAATAGATTCACCTGAAAAGAAAATGAAATGAAAATAAGTTTCTTCAACAGGCTAGCTTGCTGTAGTCTAACCTGCTATAGTCTTTCCTGCTATAATCTAATTTACTATAGCGTATTTTATCCTGATCTGGATTCTCATAAAATGATTAATTGTAATCCAGTTTATTGTAATCTAACCTGTTATAATCTGATTTAATATAATATTGCTTTTTCGACCTGCAAAGGTTCAGACCTTCAAGATTTAAGCCTGAAGTCCAGCGGTTTCATATGGATTAGCTGTTTACAGGCACACTTCATTTGAATATTTTCACTGATTACGAGAAAGTTCGTACGCTTTAAGGAAACCTGTACGCGTTAACAGAAATGCCTGTTCACATTACGAAAGAGCTCTGGATTCCCGAAACTTCCTTGCAGCCTCCACAAGTGAGTCTGCAAGATCCCTGTACGCAACTCCATGCAGATGAGCATAGGAGCCAAGTGTATTTCCAGAAATAAGCCCGTCCCTGTAGTTTTTTATGCCTGTCCCCCTCGACAGGGTTATTGCAAATTCGGCATCCTCAGGAATTTCCACTATTTCAGAATGATGGAATTCGTGCCCCTTGAAGCTGTTGCCTTTTCTCCCGAGAATACAGTCCTTACTAAGGGTTCCGATGTTATAACTGACAACTCTTGTTTGCCCCATGATAGTATGCCCTGGAAGCGCCCCGACCATTGAGTATGTGGATTCCGGCATTGAAGCATCGTGATATGTGCCTTCTCCGGGGACACCTGTACTGATTTTCTCCGTAAGGTACATAAGCCCCCCGCACTCGGCATAAATTGGCATTCCTGCAGCAGAAGCTCTTTTGATGTCCTGGCGCATGGACTCATTAGCTTCAAGTTCGGCTGCAAAGAGTTCGGGATAACCGCCCCCAATATAGAGCCCGTCAATCTCAGGAAGCGAGGTGTCTTTGACAGGGCTAAAGTAAACGATTTCTGCACCTGCAAGTTCTAAAAGATCAAGGTTATCACGATAGTAAAAGTTGAAAGCTTCATCGAGGGCAACGCCTATTTTTGGCCTGGATACTCCAGAATTGGGAACCGGTGTAAAAGCGCTATTCTCAGGGCTTTTCAGGGGTTTTGCACTTTTTGCGATTTCCAGGAAGCGGTCCACGTCAATTCCTGTATTGATGATTTCCTCAATACCATGAAGGCGTGCACCAAAGCTTTCATCTCCAAACCGTTTTCGGCCTTCAGGAGCCGGTATAAGCCCCAGGTGGCGCATGGAAATTTGCATGGAAGGATCTCTCGGAACGATCCCTATAATTGGAACACCTGTATAATACTCGATTGCCTCTCTAGCTTTCTCGGCATGGCGGCGGCTTCCTATGTTATTGAGGATAACGCCTGCAATTTCCACATCAGGGTCGAAGTTCTTATATCCATTGACAAGAGCAGCACTTGAACGGGTAATGCTCCGGGCATTAATTACGAGAATTACAGGACATTTGAGGATTTTCGCAATCTGGGCAGTGCTTCCAAGGTCGCTCAAGCTCTCAAAACCTTCGTAAAGCCCTCGAACCCCTTCAATAATCGCAATATCAGCCCTGTCTCCGGCCTCACAGGCATGGGTATAAACATCCAGAATGCCATTCTCATCCATAAGGTAACCGTCAAGGTTTCTGCAGAACCTTCCTGTTATTTCAGTGTGGTAGCTCGGATCGATGTAATCCAGAGCGACCTTGAAGGGCTGGACTTTATATCCTCTTGAAACAAGGGCAGCCATCAGTCCCATTGAGATTGTGGTTTTGCCTGAAGAGGAACGATCTGCAGAGATGAGAATCCTGGGAATATTCCCTGCTACGGGTTGGCTGTCACTAAGCATTTTTATACCCCTGATTTGTTTTGCGTAGCGTTATACGGTAAATATATGTTACAGTCTATTGTTATTGCAGCTTAAGTCGTAAATTAATCTGTGCTCCAGTTCACTTAGTCAGTTCCCTCAACCGCTCGTCACTCAAGGAATTTGATGTAACTCTTTTTTCGTTTTCAAGGATTGCTTTTCCAAGCTTGCGGTAAGTATTTGCAATATCGGATTCGGGTGCTTTTTCCATTACAGAATAACCTTCCCTTTCACAGTCCTGGACTTCCTGTCGTTTCGGGATAAAAGCCATAAGCTGACTGCCGATCTCCTCAGCGAATTTCGCAACAATTTCCTCTTCCCTGCTTACGTTTCTGGAATTGCAGATTACCCCGCTAAGCGGCATTCCTATTTTGGAAAGACCCTTGCAGATGTTATTTGCTGCATAAAGGGGCATATACTCGCCCGAGGTCAGGACATAAGCCTCATTTACGAATCCTTTCCTAACAGGGGCAACAAAGCCGCCGCAGACAATGTCTCCGGGCACATCATAAATTATGAGGTCCTGCTCTTTCAGGAGATCTCCTGAGATGCTTTTCAATTTCTGGATGGCAACAATAATTCCCCGACCTGCACACCCTATGCCAGGTTCAGGGCCGCCCGCTTCCACACATTTGACTCCTGCATATCCTTCAAAAACCACATCTTCTTCTTTTACATCCACACCTTCGCGCAGGAGGTCGAGAATGGTTGGAATTCTCCTGCCTCCAAGCAGGGTGATTGATGAGTCACTTTTAGGATCGCAGCCTATGATCATTACTTTCTTTCCTGCCTCGGCACAGGCGGCAGCAACGTTTGAAGCCGTACTCGATTTGCCTATTCCGCCCTTTCCGTAGATCGCTATAATCTTTTGTTTTTTCAAAGGATCTTCCTCCTGATGTTATTCTGGTTTTTCTTGCTCAGACTTCCTTTGCAACTTCCCTTAAGGTAGCCCCAAACTCTGATTCCACGATCTCACTGACTCCGAGTGTTTTAGGGTGAAGGTCGATTTCAACCAGTACATATTCGTGCCCCATTTCTTTTAAGGGCAACACCTGTCTCGGTCCGTTAGTGATCGAAATCAGCTCCATACCTCTTATATGTTCCATAGGGATTGCGTGCGGAACGCCCGTAATTACCGCAAAATCGAAATCGCTGTATTTTTCCTGTATCAATTCGCTGACCCTTTCCCCTGCAACCGGGTACTCGTCCATACCGCCAATAATTTCATGAACCTCAACGTTATGTGCGTTGAAGTCTCTCAATATATATTCGGCATGCTGCCTTACCCTGGGAAGCCCGAGTTTCGGGTCGATATTTGCCATATTGATAAGGTTTTCTTTTTTCCCAAGAACTGCTGCAACCTCATTGACCGCAAGGGTGATGTCCGCAAACATGTAGCCGGTCTCTTTTTTAGCATTCATGATGACCAGGCCCTTCTTATCTTCTTTGAGTAGTTCAATTACACGCTTTGCAACCTTATATTTGACATCCCCGCGGGAGGGGGCAAGGTATTCCCTGCTTGCAGCCCCAAACCTCTTTTCCACGTCTGTAGCTTTTGCAAGGAGGAATTCCTGGCGCTCGAATTCTTTATGGTCGATAATCCCGGCATCGAGTGCGGATTCCAGAGCAAAGAGTACTCCTTTTGTGTTATTGTGGTAGCCTGCATGCACCTCAACTTCGATTACAGGGACATCCGGATTAGCCTCAAGCACGGCTTCATGCATTTCTTCCCCAATAATCATGCTGGCGCAGGTGCCTACAACCCCTATAACCCTGGGATTAAAAAGTTCCACAGATTTGTTTATCAATTCTACAAGTCGGTCGTGACCTCCGAAAACAAAGCCATTTTCATCAAGAGCAGTGGTAACTACATGTATGCCGTCTTCTTCGAGCAATCTTGCATGTTTAAATGAGCAACCAGGAGGTCCATGCAGAATAGCGACATCAACATTTAAGTCTCTGAGAGTGTAAAGAGCCGCAACTATGGAACTGGGGCGGGGATGGATGATTGAAATCTCTTTTCCAGTCATGATAAGTCCTCTTATTCAGCTAATCGAGATAATTATCGGGATGATAATGTGTTTCCTTCAGAATTCCTGTATCCCGGAAAACTCGGGTAACTGGCTGTACCGCAGGATAGTGCAGGAAACACGAGCAGTGGAATTTAAACAATTAATGGAAACGGATACAGATTGGAAGAGCCTGTATAAAATTGTATCATAATAATTCTGGAAACAACTCCGGAAAGAAGTTTAGCGAAAGCATTTTACTGAAGAGAGTATTATATCTTCCCCTCCTGCAAATTTTGAGGCTTTTAAGAGTCCCTCATGAAGATTCCCTGCGTAAGATACGTTTTTCCCACTTATAATTCTCATCCGTTCCCCTACTAGAATAACCTGGCTGCATTTTATACCGAATTTTTTTACAAAACGCTGCACGGATTCGGGGGGCAGTCCTTCACAAACCTGAGAGGCTTCTTCTCCCAACACAAGGATTATACTTCCCTTTCTTTCGTCCTTCTTTTTTAGGAGAGCATATTCAAGGGCTTTTTCGGCCGAGAGGATATCCATGCCTGAATTGGAATTGTCTATAAGGCAAATGCCATTCATTACCTTTTCTTGCATCCTGCCTGAAAGTCCTCCGAACTTCTCAATTACCGAAGTAATAGCCTCATGTCCAATTCCAAGTTCGAGGGCGGCTGCTGATGCCGCAACAAAGGCAGTCCTGTAAGCCAAGAAGTTATACCCTGGACGCGGGGAAACTGAAAAAATTTCTTTTCCCCTGTGCATAAAGCGAATGAAAGAGCCTGATAATTCGGAAGATGTTGAGAACTTTGAAATTGATGATGGTGCAGGTCTGCATTCGGATTCCAGCACGAAGTCGGCTGTCTGATCCGGGATTTGAGGAGGCTCAACAATGAAGGGATCTTTAAAAGTTAAAACCTTTGCCTGGCTTTTTTTTGCAGCTTTGAGTGCATTTTCAGCTCTAGAGTTAATTAGAAGAACACTTTCGGGCTTTGCGTGCCTTACGAGCTGGAGTTTTGCCTCGCTTGCAAGAGCGGTATTGTTTGCAATCCCATAGTCTGGCGAAAGGGTTGTAAGGATCCCAAAATCAGCAGTGCCTGTACCCCCTATCGAGATTTCGAAGATAAAAAAATCCGGCATTAAACCTGATTCAAAAACTTTCTCAACTGCAACTAGAATGCTTCCGGGAGTTATGCTGAGACCTCTATGGATAAGGGAAGAAGACCCTGCTTTCCAGTATTCGAGCCCCCGTGAGGTATGCAGCACTACTTCAAACCGCCTGGAGAGCATATCAGCAAGGAGGGATGCTGTGCTTGTTTTTGCTTTTACGCCTGTAACTTCAACCGTTTTTATGCCTGAGAGTCTTGAATCACCTTTGAGGATTTCTCCGACGATCTGGTGATGCGAAAGGACAATTTTTCCCTGTGATCTGGCTTCTACGAGCATGGGATAGGCAGAATCCAGATGTACGGGCGCGACCAAAAGATCGAATTTGGCAGAGGGAAAAGGAATTTTTGAGCAGCATATCCCGTGCTTTTCCTCAAGCTCGAGCAAAGTACCAGGTTCAACTGTCCCGTAAACATCTATGCCGGTTACTTCGTTTCCAGCGGCTGCGAGACTTTTAGCAATTGGAATGCCGCCGTGAGTCAGGTCGAGCACGGCGAGCTTCCTCCGATGAAGGCCCATGAAAAACCGGACCCCATATAGGAATATTAAAGGGCTTCCTGAGCCCTTTTGAACACAAGGTCAGCAATAAGCTCATCAGCCCCGAGAGGCTTTGCATAACACAGAGGAATTGTCTTTCCGTCGATTTCCAGGGTACCGCAGCCATTTTCATCCAGGCTCAGGATTTCAGGGATATCTTTTGTTATATGAACTCCCGAAGCCAGGAAAACCGGTACTGCTGCAACTTTTGTAACCCCGGTACCTGAAAAGCCTTCAATTGCTTCCTCAAGTGTTGGTTCACTATTCTCCATAAAGCCGGTTCGTACAACGACATTAGTGTGCTTCTGTGCAATGTAATCTGCGATCTGAGTGACTACTTCCTTGTTGTAAGGCAGCTTGCTCCCGTGGCCTATGGCCAGAATTCCAATTCTTTCTGTCATTTTTAAAACCTCAAATTTTATATGGGCTTAACACAATTATTTGGATTTGTAACATTGGAGAGATTAACATAGTTAGGATTTATATGATATAATTCTTTTGAGAAAGAAACAGCGGGAGAAAGTTTCGAAGGAAATGGAGAAAAGACATCTCTGCAAGAAAGAGAAAGAAGAGAAACCCAGATGGACAACAGGATTAAAAGGGTTCCCGAAAAAAATTTCCATGTAAGAGCACGTTTTTTATCCCTTTGGGGCGACCTCCTCAGGGAACCATTCCTGGATTTCTTTCGGCATATTGGATCTGACGTCCCGAAGCTCCCCTTCGCCCATATGGTTGTACATTACCTGCAGGACAGCCCGAATAACTTCAGCTGGATTTATATTATCATCGAACTCAAACTGCGCGTGCACCCTCCTTGCAAATTCCTCTTTTTTGAGTTTCTCAGGCTTATCCCTGAGAGTCCAGCCATCATAATACATCCCTTTAACTATAAGGGGCAACTGTGCTGCGAGATCGACCGCTTCTTCTGGTGGAAGCCTATCCCTGAGTGCGTGCAGCGTGCCCCTGAGTGCCTGGTATCCACTTTCCTTGCTTTGCCACCTCAACTGGCTCAGAATGTCCCTTATCCATACATTGGTCAGATCAATACTTTTATCAAGATTACCTATTCCTGTTTCTGACGTTCTAACTCCCCCTTAAGTTTGAAAAAATAAATATCGTTCGGCAGAATGAAATTATGGTCTGTATTATTTAATAATATCTAAGAATAAAATTCGAAGAGGAAAGATTCGGAATACTACAGGATATAGAGATCAGGAGGCTGAGAGAAGAGCTCAGGCTTAACAGAAAAAGCAGGGCAAAATCCCAAAAGAAATATATAAGAAAGTTCAGATTAACGATTTCAGAGAAAGCTAAAGGTCTCATGAGCCAAACTTATAAAAAAGAGATGTCAGTCATTTTGACTACATTTATATCAAGGTATTTTTAATGAATTTTTTGATTACACTTATATCAAGGTATTTTTAATGAATTTTTTGATTACACTTATATCAAGGTGTTTTTAATGAATTAAACCCAAGTACTAATACTACAATTAAGTAAGAGCAATTTTATTGACCTATAGATGTATTGAAGATATTAAACACTTCTAATCTCAATTACAGCCTCTTTTGCACGATTTATGTTGCTTTCCTGATCTGAATCTTCGTCAAAATCCCCACGCAAAGCTTTAAGCGCGTATTTTTCCACCTCGATTTCCCGTCTTGTACGTATACCAAGCCGCCGGAACACGGACACTGGAGGGCACCAGCCCTGTACTGCATGTTGAAGCAGGAAAATGGAGACTGTTAGTGGCAGAATAAACCAGACCCTGCTTTTTTTTAAACCCATTGAGGATCCGATTGCAGTAAATATAGCTGCATTAGCCTCAAGATATCGCTCGATATCCCATTCAAGATCCAGCTCATTTATTCTTTTGGTTATCTCATAATTGGTTTTGCTCGCATAGAATCGGACTGATGCAGCTATTTCAGTATCGATTGCCTGGTTAATTTCAGGAGGCGTATTAGCCCGCACCCTGTCTCCCCGAATGAGTTCGCTGTAGTCATTTATTACCATAAAACGCCCCTCTACGCCTTTTTAAAAAATTTAGTCCAGCAGAGACTTCCTTTTACCAAAAGAGGGTAGATGTATGCCCATATAAAGTTAATCATAAAAATTTAATTTGAAGACTTTATTTTAGAAAGGGAAAAAGGGTTAAACTTATCTTTCTCTTATTTTCTCTTTTTTGGGATTTTATGTGAAAAAAATATGCTTTTCGGTAAGAAAGGAGGATTTCAGCTTACAGGTTGATTCAGAACTCGATTAGTCCATCAGGATAATAAATTACCTGTGAACCTTCAAAATATATGCCTCCTGGATGCCTGTACCCGTTTGAACCGCTCCAGTCAAAGTTCAACCAGTACTGGAGCTCACCCCCTTCAAGTTCTCTGCTTGAATACCAGATACTCTCGGCATAAGAATATCTACCCTGTACATACCCTAGAATCTCATATGCAGTTTCTGTATTGTTCCCTATGTAAAGCTCAGGATAGACATGCCCATAGCCTCCGCTTGTTGAAGTAACAACCCTTGTGTTGAATCCCATATTCCTTAAAAGGGCAGATATGACTATGGAGTAATCATCACAGTCTCCCACATAGCCTTCATTTATAGTCTGAGCAGCCCCAAAGAAGAACTCGGCATTCCCGTCATAACGATACTTCCAGTGCAGGTTCACATAATCAAAAATATCACATGCATCTTTAATATTGTATCCTGATGTCTTTCCGGTAATATTGAAGACTTCAGATACAACTCTTTCATTTTCTGAACCTATGCCTCTCTGAAAATTCAGAGATAGCCGCCTGTACTCCCTGGGATAAATGATATTTGATTTCTCTTCGGGATAAATCGGAATATTCGGGATATCAGGAGACACAGAACCTTCGGAGTTTAAAACACTCTTATTTCTATCTACGTTATTTCGTTCTCCTGAACCTTCCTCATCAGTCAAAAAAGTGTTCATCCTGTCAGGGATTAAGTCGTTTATATCCGTTACCAGAGTTTCAGGAACCGGATCTGAAATAGGATTTTCACCATTAGTCGCAGAATCTATACAGCCTGCTGTAAATCCATACAGGAGAAGCAAGAAAAGAGGCAAGCTTAATGGATTTAAATACTTTATCTTTATCACACTACCCTCCCAAAAATATGATATAAGTTTAAAACTTAGTGTGAATATATGAAGTCTGAACATCTAGATAAACTTTTAAAAACTAACCGATAAAGTACATTTCCCAAGCTATACCCTATAATTGCAAACCTTTCAAGCGTAAAAATCTTAAAATACCAGATAGCTAGCAGAAAGACAATATTCCTGGAACGAAAAGTAAAAAAGCTTATATTCCCCGTTGCTTTTTCAAAAACAGCCCGCACTTACAGTAATCCACTCCTTCGCAGTATTTACCTCCCTTTTGGAAATGCGAACACGAAGCGCGGTATTTACATCTATGCCGTATTAGAAAGGATAATATACCCACTTTTGTTACCTTCCCACATATAGAACTACTTCCCAGATATATATAAAATGTTCAATCTTCCCACATATAGTAATACTTCCTCGATATATATAAAATGTTCCGTTGTACTTTGCCGTCCCTATGGTTACAGGAGGGTCTGTTGTACTTTACTGTCCTTATGGTTACAAGAGATTCTGTTGTACTTTGCCATCCTTATGGTTTCACCTGTACTGTCTTAACATTCTGGTCTTATCTTAAACACTCCACAAAAGCCTTCTAATAACTTTATTTATTGCAGATATGAATAAAAAATTAAATGATTAACAAAATAGAATTTAAAGTAGAGTTGAGAATAGAGACCAAAGGGAACCTAAAACAGAGTTTAAAATAGAATCCGAAAAAGAATTAAAGGAAAAATATAGAAAGAGACAGCAGGACTTCACAAATCACAATTTCAGTCCTTTTTTACCCATTTTCCTCTCGAATCTTTTTCGTATACTCTCTTGACTGCGCTCCAGGCAACCTTATGTGCGGTTTCCTCTCTTGTAGCTTCTCCCCGTCGTTCGGAAGGCTCTTTATACTCTTCCCAGGCGCTATTGAAAGCTTCCCTGTAGATATCCTGTCCGTGTTCCGGCAGGTTCTCCTTAACTGTTTCCGGCAGTTCGGAATTGCTTTTATATGGCATTCATTTCCCCCATTTAAGTATAGGAGATTATTTTTAAAAGGATTTTGCGTAAAAATAGAAGGAAATAATATCTTCTTCTGATGACCAGTATCCAGCAGTGTTTGTCAGCTAAATTAAAGTGATCTCATCAAGGCGCAAGTACATCTTAATCCAATCCCTGCCTTTCACTCAAAGAAGCAGAAAGCTAAAAAAGATAGTATTTATAGGTTAAGTTATAAGACAATATTTATAAATTATATCTGCAAAAATTCGAATATCAATATCGAGAAATGGGTTAGGAGCTTATGGGGGAATTTGGCCAGTAGCTATAATTTTATTTTGGTCATCTTATTGTCGTCGTCTCTCTACAAATGAATTAAAGAGATTATATCAAACTTTAGAGGACTGATCTGTGAATAGGCACCAGGAAGGAGAAGTTCTATTATGGCTTTTCGTCATCTGGGTTGGTATTCAGTTCGGAGCTGGCCTTTATGAGAAGCAGATTGTCGTTCCCCAGTGGAGTACTGTGCCTCCGGAAGAAGTTGGCGACGCGCTGTCTCGTTCGGGCCAGGAAAGCTCAGCGCTTAAATTCTGGGCATTCGTATCGCCTCCCGTTGCTGTGCTTGCACTTGCAAATGCAGTTGTAGCCTGGCGTACTACGGGCAAGAGACGCAACTGGTGGCTAGCAGCCTCAATTATAATGGTGATCTACAGCATCTTTACTTACACTTATTTTGTCCCTAAAATGATCTGGTTGTGGCAAGCCGAAACATTGCCTGCTTCTGAGGTTGAGTCCACAGTTTTCTGGTAGGTGCGTCTAAACTATGTGCGTATGATAATTGGAGCATGTGGGTGGCTAGCAGCTCTTAAAGCTTTGTCACTCTCAAATTGCGGCGAGAACAAACTTGAGACTGCCACATAACCTTGCCAAACCCGAAGGATAAAAGATCGGTATTCAGTTCATTGACAGACATAATATATTTATTTAGCTCAGTATTCTCTGGTACTTATTAATTTTTTTAATTTAAATAAGATACAGAAATTTGTTAGGAAAAAAAAAGTATTATTAAAATAAAAATTAAACGTTTTATTCATACCGTTTTTACTATCAGTTCACAAAAACAACTAAGATAACACATTTTTCGCGAATAGCAACCTTACTTAGCATTAATGAACTATTTTTTAACACGTTTCACCAGGAGATTTATTTAAACAGAGGGCTTCTGAATATTTTTTGGTGTTGTTATTCCCCCTATTGTTTCCGGAAGTTTCCTCGGTTATTTTGAAATACGGCAGTCCTTTAATGGCCAGATGAGCCATTGCGACCTCGATATCCTGAGCAGGCCCCTTAATTTTTTCCGGACCCGCTATGGCATTGAGCAATTCCGCGAGTGCGGGACTGTTTGAACTCCATGTACCGTCGCTCCGTGTTTCGGCTGTAAAAATTTGCCACTCTATCTTAACTGACACAAGATTCCCCCTCTCAAATGTGAATTGTCCATGTGGACGCTCACTCAAAAAAAATAAAAGCTCATTAATAATCATATTTAATTATTTTTATAAGCTTTTGCCTATAATGTTATATTAATCTTATAACATATATATACCTCGACTTTCCAAATAAAAACGCAAATTTTTGAGAAGGAAGGATAGACGAAATTCGTCCTTATATAGGTCTTCAGACAACTCTTACTTTGACTGTATAGAACGTACAACTCAGTCCCATTATGCCGGGTAAACAGTGGGAAACTTCAGACCCTATCGCAATGGATCTGCCTTTTGAATGAAAATAGCTTCGAGAAGTGGTTTTCTCCTGCAGTGCGACTTTATGTTTTTTAGTTGAACGGCTTCAATATTTTTAAGTTGAGCTTTATTTTTAATTATCTAAATAAATAAGGCAGCCCTCTCTTGATTAAATCGTTTTAATCACGTTGTGATGGGTCTGTTTTCAAATAATACATATATCTATCTGTCAGAGGGCACAACAGTGGCAGTATAAATAAGTAAGGTGAACATCTAAAAAGTGAAAACGAATTGATTTATACATATGCAATAGCATTGATTTAAGGGGTTAATACAAAGTTATCGGGCGGATACGATGCAAAGTGATGATCTCATTAAGGAGCAGATATTACAGTTAAAAATAGAAATTGCACAGTTAGAGGCGGAAGTAAATAAATTAGAAATTATGATAAGTGAAAAAAAATACGCATTGAATAGATTATCTGAATTATTGGAAATACGAGGAGTAGCTTTAAACGACAATGGATGAAACACTTAATCGACAAAGAAAGACTATTTCTGCCAGTAAATGTGTATTTTTACCTGCAAATTAGATTGAAGATCAGCTGATGAACATATAGTATCTACAAGACTGTATATTCAATCAACGCAAGTATATGTACGGGAAACAAGATAGTATTTCAGCCGCTGCCGTAATCTCCGATCCTACGATAAAGAAATAAAATTACTTTCTATAAAAGACAATCAACAAGTAATGAAAATAAGGGGGATAATGAAAAATTGGAGGTTCTAAGCTTTAATCCAATTATATGAAATCCATTATAAATTCCCCAAATAGCTTTTTAGATTTCTCAAAACCCCTATCTATACCTCTCAAATGGTCTCTGGTATAACGTGGTTTTTCGACAACTATCGTGTCTAAAAGCAGGTTAAATCTATCCTGTAAGTTTTTTATCTTTGTATCCCGCTCTTCAATTGAATTGGAATAAACAAATTTTTCCGCATTTTCCTCAAACGCATCTTTGGCTATTTCAAGCCCATGGTTTATTCCTTCTTTATAATCTGAATAAGGTTGTCTATCCTTATTCCTCTCAATCAGCTCACTGAATGCTTTAACCGCATCTTTAACTTTGTGCTTCTCCAATCTACCCCTCCAAATCTTAAAAGCAGAAAGTATCCACGCCAGTAGAAAGAAGTTTTAATTTCCGACTAAATTAATCTCGCTTCCAGATAATTAATGATATATTATTTATATCTTGTCTCGAAATTTAGCACATTTGATCTATTGAGTTTTATAATCTATTTTAATTTTAAGTATTATCACATCTTCACCTGTATTATTCGATATGTCTGAGAGAATAATTAGGGGAATAAGATTAAAAATTAAAAAAGGGGGAGGAAAGATGACAGAAGCAAAAATAAAACATAATATGGAATAAAATCGGGAGAGAGTAAAGATAAAAGCCAGGAGAGAGTAAAGATAAAAGCCAGGAAGGTAAAGGTAAAATTAAAACTAAAGAAATAAAAACTAAGAAATAAAACTTAAAAAGGCAAAATAAGATAATAAGTAAACAAGTGAAATAATTCAGAAAATGCATATATTGAGTTACATCTTCCATTTTTTCATTTGTTCTTCACGCCATTTCTCCATAGCTCTCCAAATGGGTAGAGGATCGATACCGTGAACTTTGATATATTCATCTCGCATATACTCATTCATGTTTCCGTCTACAAAGCGTAGGGTAGCCTGATCGGGCTGCAGCCTTGCCCCTGTTGGTATTGCTGCAGGATTTAAGCAGACATCTGAGCAGAAGCGCCAATCTTCCCCACCACCTGTTGATTCTATCCTGAACGGCTTTCCACAATTCGGACAGACTCCAAATATTGATTTATCTTCTTTCTCTTCCATAATTTACCCCCATCATATAACTGAAAAAGTTCTAATTTATCTATGTATACTTTTATCTATATATACGTAAGAAATTATATGTTCCATTTTATATATCTATTTTGTTTAGATTTCAATCTTTTTTTTAATTGTTTTTTAACTGGAAACCTATGTAATGTATTAAATTCTCCTGCCAGAATAATCGAATTTTTATTCTTGATGAATCTTGCCTGTGAATATATAATCTAACTATAATCTAACCATATAGCTCCTCGAACTGTATAATAAAATCTTGGAAGGATCTTGAAAGAATACAGAAAATATAAGATATAATTAAAGGGAAAAATTAGAGAAGATGTAAAAATGTAAAAGGATAAAAACTAAAAATTATAAAAAATTAAATTCGGTTTTTTCCAGCTAAAGAATCTACCTACTCCTTCTTACACTTTGTTATATTTTGAACATCTCCATACAAAAAACTTACAGCTAAAGAACAAAACTGTGAAACATATAGACAAAAAAAATAATGCACATACTGAGATCTGTATTTCAGCCGTTGACGTTTTACTTGCTCCTTTTTACCTCATATGGTATTAAGAACATGATAATATAACATCCATTTTAACATTTTCGATACATTTCAATTATAGAGTATATAAAACCTATTTTATGTCTCTGCGACCTGCAGGGTGGATTCGAAAGAAAATTGTTTCAACTCAGGTTCTGGCGGTTTTTATTAATGATTATGCTCGATTAAAAAGTAGAGGTCTTAGGCCAATAGAAAAGATGGAGCGAGTAGACTCAGAAAGAAAGAGTAAAAGTCTTTAGCCCCATAAAAAAAGAGTTTTAAGTTCAAAAATTAGAATTATAAAAGTAGAGCTCTTAAGCTAAATAAAAAAATAGAGCTTTTGAGCTCAAAAAATTCTAAAATTTTTATGTGTTCTCCAGGGGAAATGATTCCTTTATGAATTCCTTAAAGATCTTCTTGGATTTTTCGAACCCGGTCTGTACCCCATCCAGTAGCTCCTCCGAGCAATTCGGCGTTTTTGGCAGGGTAATGGTGTCTAAAAGCATGTTAAAATCGTTTTCCAAGAGCCTTATTCTCTCAATCTTATCTTCATCGGAGCTGGATAAAGAGAGTTTTTCCAGATTCTCCTCGAAAGCATACTTGGCGATATCCAGGCCTTTATTAACTCCTTCCTTAAAATCTGAATATGCCTGATAGTCTTTATTCATCTCAATGCAGGTATTGAATTTTCGAACCAGATTTTTCATTTTTTGTGAATCCAAAGTCCTCGCTTCCTTTTTAATTAACCTTTATTTTCGAGATCTGTTTTTAGGCTGTAGATACCAGAGTCTCCAGAGTCTCAAATATGTATAAACATTAAGCCAAAGATATGAATATAAGTTATAATAAAAAATTTGGATCGGGTAATATTCATATTTCCCATGTTAAAAAAGCAGGGCATTAAAATAAATTAATATAAATAAAAATAGTACTTACAAGTATATTAAACTTACTGAGAAAAAATTTAAGGCAATTAAATCCCTAGGTAGTACTTTCATTTTTGTTAATATTAAAGTTGAATTATAGTGCGAAACGTAAAACCTCTGAGTCTTTAACTCAGGGATATAAGCGCTAACTTCATCACATTCTACCGCTAATAATTTTGCTAAACTATCATACTATCCAGTTAATATTATGATGCTGTCCCCAATGAAAAAACCAAGCAAGTGGGATAGCAAGGAAAAATTTTGGACTTAAAAAATTGTCACCGCCGGAACTGGTGAGTAGGGCTTGTGTGACTTGCCCTCATTAGAGGAAGGGATGACCCATGGATAGCTTCATTCAAGATTTTTGGAGATCACAGCACTTATGACAATTTCTGATATGAGAAGGTATCGAAGTAAATCATAATCGCAGACATAGTAATGGCATACTTTAGTTCTAATTTTTAATTCAATTGGTCTAAATACTTTTATAATTATGTAACATCTTTATTATGTACCAACATATTGTATAAATATTTCTCTTTTTTAATATTTGTTCCAGTTAATCACATCATCAATTAATCTTATATACTAGCAATCATGAATTAAAACATATGAAAGGATTTAGTATTAATATCGAAGATGCCACTCTGGAAAATGACAATTTCCGTAAGGTGCTCTACACCTCAAAGTACAGCCAGTTGGTACTCATGAGCCTAAGGCCCAGGGAAGAAATCGGAATGGAAGTGCATGAGGAAAATGACCAGTTCTTCCGTTTTGAAGCCGGGCAGGGAAAGTGCATCATCGACGGCAACGAATACGAGCTCAGTGACGGAGTTGCAGTGGTTGTGCCAGCCGGAGCGCAGCACAATATTATCAACACTTCGGACACAGAGGAACTAAAACTTTATACAATCTATTCGCCGGCACACCACAAAGACGGAATCGTGCGTGCCACGAAAGAAGAAGCCGAAGCAAATGAAGCTGAATTCGATGGGGTCACTACAGAATAAAGTCTGAGAAACCAGAGCAGGGTTGATTTTCAAGTTGGAAAACCGTTACAATTTATAATAGTGAACCGATTAAACAGTGAAATGCAAAGTAAAAACGATCTATTTCTATTTTTAAAAGTATAGCCCTTGATCCGCAAGCGTGACATCACTTGATCAAAACCGTTGCGCCGGTTTATCACGCCGTTGCTCGGGGTTTTCGCTCAAGCCTTTTTTGAAAAGGCTTGTGATCAAACTTTTTTCTAAAAAGTTTGCGGTCAAGCTCTTTTATAAGAAAGCTTGTAAAAATCCTTACATTTTTATGAATATTTTTTGGCTATGTATGAAAATATATAGAGTTGCATAAATATGATCTTTAATGGATTGGGTTAATTAATAAAATTTTTCCAATATATTATACGTTTTTGGGAAAATATTTATATTGCTGCTTCGTTGTACTTTCTAGGGATATTAGGAATGATACTATTAAAAATATTTCTATTTTTATTATTTTATTTTTGACCGCTTCGGCAGCTTCAGCTGCATATAGTTCTGGAGAAGGAAAATATCATAGACATTTCCCGAATCATTATAGATATGAGCCCTGTGAAAATTGCAGGGACCCTGCTACGGCTGATGAGGCTGAAGATACTACAGTCCCGCCTGCTGCGGTCCAACCTGTGGTCCCAACTGATGCGACAGGTACTACAACAGTGAAGCTCTGCTCAAATAATGTTTGTACGGTAGGAGGAAATGGCAAGATCATTACATTGACAAATTACAATAACGCGGTAAATCCTACGTACGATCAGCTTATAGAGTTTTTAAAAGCTGATAAGACCGATGAGAAACCCTATACTTCTACCTATGTATGCAGCGATTTCGCCAAAACTCTCCATGATAGTGCAGAGAAGAATGGTAT
Source organism: Methanosarcina flavescens (assembly GCF_001304615.2). NCBI lineage: Archaea > Methanobacteriati > Methanobacteriota > Methanomicrobia > Methanosarcinales > Methanosarcinaceae > Methanosarcina > Methanosarcina flavescens. The sequence goes on from NZ_CP032683.1 coordinate 747,846, forward strand.
CAGTGCCGGATGGGTCGGCGCGAGGGGTTGTAATCACGCATTCAATGTTTTCCAGACCACAGATCAGGGAACAATTTATATAGATTGTACTGGCATGCCTGGCGGTGCAACTCTCCAGGATAAGCAACTCAATGTTGCTGTTGGACAGCCGCTTACTGGAAAATATCTATTCAGGAGTGGCACGGTCCAGATGGGCTGTACTGTAGATAATTTATTAGTATACTGGTGATAGTATCACCACATTACATTTTTAAAAAAATAGGAAATAAAATTAATTTTATTATTTTTATTACTTCTATCGGCCTCGCTCACGTGTTTGATATATTGACATTTTCTAACTTTAACATAGTCGTCTCAATTCTTGTTTTAATGAATTTTGCTAGCTACGAAGACTCGAAAACTGCGAGAAAACTGTTGTATGCTCCCATTCTCCAGATCTTCTGTACTTTCCATGATTTTAACCTAATTACTGAGATTAATCAACGAACACTTTCTTGACCAGATAAAACTCTCAATAGTCTGTTCTCTTACCTTTCTCTTTTCATTCACATTTTATCTCATTAAATGGAGAATAAGAATGCTGAACATCCTGCCTTTCAGAAAGGAGTTTTTGAAAAACCAGGCACAGGAGATGGTGTTATTAAAAGTTTTCTAAATGTTAATTTAGTATCATAGCTGGATAAATAGAACAAAATACTTGTGAAAAGATCTTTGTAATTGTAACCTAGGGGAAAATATGTAATTGAGATAAAGTTCCTGCAGAATTCAGTTGCAGGCAATAGATACAGGAATTAAAAGGGAACATCCGGGAGTAAGGAACTAAGATATTGTATGGGGGTACTGTGTCGGGGAAGTTCCTTACTCCCAACTATTTCTCACTTCCCATATCTCTTCTAATTCTAGTATTTTATATCTTTTACAATATTTTCTCATTATTCCGGTTTCTTCCCTTTTTCCGGTTTCCTGCGCCTGGTTCAGGTTTTACCAGCTTTTTTCCATGGCTCTGGATCTCAGATCCGGTGACATTTTCTCGATTGCGTAACGCAGGGCGGTCCTGGGCATTTCTTTTTTATTTCTCATAACATAGTCGAAGATTTCCTGCTAGTGGGCTTTACTGGTTTCTTTGAGCATCCAGCTATAACCTTTCTGCACCAGGTCGTCCTGGTCTTTGAGCAGGAGATCGGATATTTCAAAAACCTCACTCAGGAAATTGCCTTTTCGGGCAGGCAGGATAAGGGTTACCGCCGCATCCCGCCGAAAACCCACCTGCTATCCGACCGGGCTCAGGCTTTGAGGTTTGCTACATAAGCTGGAAATTTCTCAATAAAAGAGCCTACTGCGTGGTTGCAGAAGGTGTCGCATTTTGCCCAGTTGTTGATGCAGTTTTCAACCCAACGCTCAAAAGTGAAGAAATCGTCCTCAGAATAAGCTTCTCTTACCTTATAAGCCCATTCAGCTGCGATAAAGGCTTCCTCACAGTAGTCCGACCGAAAGAGTTCTTCACACATGGCAAAAACTGTTTTCTTGTTTTCGAGCTCGACACAGTTCTTATTTAAATAGAGATATACTTATATTTGTATTACCCCTATTTTATTTTTAGCTATCTTCCAGAAAAATAAAAAATAAGATAAAATAAAAACAGAGCCTGAAAATGTATTTCATAAAGGAGATTTAATCTCTATTTATGCCCAAAGTAAAAATTCGCCCTCAGGAACTCTTTGATGCCGAACGTTTCTTTGAGATAATCTCACATACAAATCTTGAGTTCATAGAGTTTCCTATAAAAACGCTTGAAGAAGAGAGATACTTTCTACAGCTTAATGAAGCTAAAAGAAGGGCTAACTTTGAGCACAATTACTCTGTTCTCTATTACGGAAAACTTGTAGGAGCCTGCGGAATCAGGATCGACCAGCACAGACCCTGGATAGGAGAAATTGGGTATTTCATTGATAGGGACTATCAGGGAAAGGGTATTGCTACCGAGGCTGTAAAACAGCTCGAAAAGGTCGGATTTGAGAAACTGGATTTACAGAGAATTGTCATCCTTATGGACACCCGGAATCTCGCAAGTGAGCGCGTAGCCCAGAAATGTGGGTACCAGAAAGAATGCGTTATGAGAAAAGTCCATAGGGTGGGGGAAGAATATTACGACTGTTTCCTGTATGCTAAAACCAGATAAGGAAGGCAGGAAAAATTCACTCAGATATGGCTGTAAAAAAAGAGAAAAATAGGCAGTTGTATTGACCTTAGAAGTCACACAAACCCGAGCGCCTGTATAAGGCTGTTCCCGTACCAGACAACCATAAGATTATTTACAGTTACAAAGATGCCTACAAATTCAATAATATGTTTTGTAAGAGCCCATCTTTCTTCTGACGCTTTTATCGTAGGCGCTACATAGAAAAGCAAAAAAATAAAGCCTATTTTAATAAGTAACAGGTGATAAATCCCGTAGTTTTCCAGAATCATGGCAGGAACAGGATTATATTCTATACCCTGAGGCAGGGCATAAACAGTAGAGGCCCAATCTCCGATCACATAAAAAAGAATGATAAAACGTATCTCATAAAGGTAGGAACTGAACGAACCGCGAGTATTGCAGACTTCCAACAAACAACCCCCAGAATCCCCCATTTTTCAATAGAAGCAAGGTATTTTTAAGATTATATAAGCGCAAGAAACAAACACAAGTAACTAAGGTAGAGATTAACAATTTTTAGGAGGGTTATTATTAAGAGATTTAACGAGACTGAGCATGAAAAAGTCCTGAGAAATAGAAATAGAAATAGAGATTTTGGAAAATATATTTTACAGTTATCTGCATTTATTATATATGCCTGTTATAAAGGTTATACGAGGTTACAATTTAAGGAAACGTCCGCGCATATAAGCCATTCAATTTTTATATAGAACGTAACTTTGCCTGCATAACGACTTTTGTCAGACCACAGCCTTATAGTAACCATTTATCTTCAGGACTTCAACAGGGAGGGAAAAAAGCTCAGAGAGATTCTCATCGGTCAGGATTTCTTCCTTTTTTCCGTCCCTGAAGACTTTTCCGTCTTTTATGAGCACCACCCGATTAATTTCAGGAATAATATCCTCAAGGTTGTGAGTGACTAGAATTACACTTTTTCCCAAACCTGCTATCTTCCGAACACTTTCGCGGAAAGTATGGAGAGCTTTGAGATCAAGGCTATTTGCAGGCTCGTCTAAGATAAGGGCTTGCGGGTCGTGCACAAGGGCTCTGCCTATAAGTACCCTCCTGGCTTCTCCTGAGGAAAGTTCAGACATCATCCTGTCTGCAAGGTGGGAAACCTCAAGGAACTTAAGCACCTCCAATGCTCTGGATTTCATTTCAGGGGTAACTTCATGGTTATAGTAAATGCCTATGCTGCTGAAAAATCCTGAGAGTACGACGTCCAGCACACTGACCTCACGGCAGTAGGTCTGCTGCAAGTCACCGGAGACAATTCCCAGTAACTTCCTTAGCTCAAAGACATTCCAAGTTCCTTTACCCATGACATTCAGAACTAATCCATCAGCTGATGCAAGGGGATAATATTCCTTTGTAAAGGTCTTGATGAGGGAAGACTTGCCAGAGCCGTTAGGCCCTATAATTGCAACATGCTCTCCCTGCTCAATAGAAAGGGACAGAGAATCAAGGATTTTTTTTCCACTTTTAACAACAGTCACATTTTTCATCTCCAGCAGGAAAGGAGAATTGGTCTTCCCTGGGAGGTCTATATTTTGAGCCATTTTATCATCTATTCTGGAGCTAATCTAGCAAATTGTCTTAGAATTTAAACCTTTTTATTGTAGTAAGCTAGTAAGCTAATATCACTGGTATAAGGATATTTATAAGCACTTCTGAAATGGTACATTGCACTGAACTCCATATGGCTTCCCATTCGGATGAAATCCTGCTTTTTTAAGGACTTTGCAGAAATGTGCTCGGGAAAATTTAAGATGATTTCAGGGTTCTGGGCTGCAAGATTCTCAACAGGTCAGGTAGTTGCATTCTTCCTTTTTTAACCACCTGCAGCAGGTCGCAGGCTATAATCTCAGCCGTTAATAGATCTCACCCTTACAGGTTTATTTTTTGATGATAGATATTAATATTTACAGGAGAATTAAAATATAAATACGGAACAGAATGGCAAAAGGCCTGGGGGTCAGGATTTGGAGAAGCACTTTATCATAATTGCTGGGGAAGAAGCAGGCCCAAAATCAAACAAGATGGGTGGAATCTGGAACGTTATAAATGAGGAAGCACAAACTCTTGCAACTCTTTTAAGTTTCGATAAACTGGATACAAAGGATGAGAAAGAAATACTTATTGCGGGACCTTATTACGGGCACAGAGGTGCGGATTGGAACCGGGGACTAAATAGGATTACAGATATGGAGGAACTTGACCCTCTCAATCCTCACGAAGAACTCCAGAAAACCCTTGAATCTCTTGAGAGTTCAGGCATCAAAGTGTTTACAGGAAGCAAATTGGTAGAGGATACGAAGATAGGCTATTTGCAATTTCAAACCTCGGACTTTGGGAAAATGCGCTCAATGTATATGGGAAATGAGATGACACTTGAAAGCAGGGTTAAAGCTGAAGCCTATAAATACTTCGGGCTTGATTCCCTTAGATATGAGAGCATGTCAAACGGGCCTGAATATACTCATTATCTTTGCCTTTCCTATGCGATTTCCGAGTTTGTCAGGCTTCTTATAAGCACAACTTCAGAAAATTCCAAAGTCTCCGACACAGTCTCAACTCAGGGTTTTATTCCCTGCCCCGGGGTGTCCCTGCACTGCCATGAGTTCGGAGTGTTCTATGCGCCAGCCAGGCTGAAAAGGCTCGGAATCCCGGTAAATACGGTTGCAACCCTGCATGCGACCCTGCCCGGAAGGATTGCTGGGTATAACACCATCCAGAAAAGAAGGAATAATGACAGCACATGGCCTTTGGGCGTGCCTGAAAACCTGGCTGCCCTTGAAGCTCTTGCATCATATGCCGATACAGTTACCGCAGTTGGGGAGTCAACCAGGCAGGAACTCAGGCTCTTTTACGGAATTAACGGTATTGTGATACGAAATGGGATAACCATAGAAACCGATAAGATAGACTGGGATCGAAAAGAAAGCTCCCTTGAACGCATCAGGAAGTTCCTTTCCGAAAACCTGTACAAATATCACGGAGGGGAAAGGATAAGTCCTGAAAAGATAATCCCGATTTTCACGATCTCCCGTCTGGAAGTAGAAAATAAGGGTTACCCTGATCTTCTTGACTCTCTTGTCGCTCTTGAGCATATAATAAAGAACAGCATTCTCGAAGGGCATATGGAGGAAGGAATAAGGGTAATCTGTTTCCTTGTTACGGCAGAAGGACAAAAGACAAACCTTCCTTCAGGATTTCCTGTGAACCTGCCAAAAGAAGTGCTTGTAGGAAACGAGCTGAGGATTCAGCAGATGATCGAGGAAAAAGGACTGGTTTTTTCGAAAATGGTCAGGGGAAAACGCTCGGTTGCAGCACTTCTCTATCCCCAGATTCTTTCTAGCTCGGACGGAGGGCTGGGTATGGAAGTAGGGGAGTTTATGGCAGGCTGTTGTGCAGGCATTTTTCCCTCTCGCTACGATCCCTTCCTGCTCACAGGGCTTGAAGCCGGAAAAGAAGGAACCCCAAGCGTGGTCAGCCGGGTTTGCGGCTTCAGTGACGCCATAAAGACAATAGAATCCCTTAAAGAAGTTCTTGGAGGAGTGATAGTAGTAGATAACATCGATCTTCCCTATTACGAAGCAGTCCTTGATTATGCCCTGGCAGTCAGCTACTTTACACGGAATTTCATAGATGATAGGGTAAAGTACAAACTTCTCTGCAGGGAAGCTTTTCTTCTTGCAAAAGATATGGACTGGAGAGCCCCTACTGAACAGTATTATGAACTTATAAGCGGCGCTCGCTTCTGCAAGCAGGAAAATGCTGCCGATAGAAGATAAAAGAGAATTAAAGTACCGGAGAGGATGGAAAAAGAAGAAAAGATAATAAAAAGGGAAAAGAAAAAAGATATAACGAGGTTTTTCTGAAATGTCAGAAATCAGAAAGCACTACTTTCTTTCCGAGTACTGTATAATTGCCGAAGAAAGGGCTAAAAGACCTTCGGATTTTGCACATTCAGATGAAGACACCGGAAAAGATAATCCTGAAAACTGCTTTTTCTGCGGGGGAGCTGAGAAAAATACTCCTCTTGCTACTGCAGTATATAAAGATGGAAAAATTTATTCCGATACTCCTGAGGAAAGGGTACGCTACTGGGACTTCCGCTGCTTTCCGAATCTTTATCCTGCTCTTTCGCCTGCTCCGGATTTGCAGGCATATCGGAAAGATAGCCTTCAGAGGGAACCCGGATATGGTTTTCATGAAGTCATTGTAGAATCACCTTTGCATGGGAGTAAGCTTGAGGACTTTTCGGACTCAGAGATCTCAGAACTCATGCAAGTGTATAGAGACCGTACATGCAGTTATATTACCCGTGAAAAAATACGTTATGTTTCCCTGTTCAAAAACTTCGGGAAAGAAGCCGGGGCTTCGATTAATCACCCCCACAGCCAGCTCCTTGCCCTGCCGTTTTGCCCCCCTCCTCTAACAAGGGAGCTTGAGGTTATCAGGAAAAAAGAGAAATGCCCTTATTGCACAATGTTCGACATGGAGAAAGCCTCTTCACGTACTATACTTGAGAACAGCGAATGGATAGCCTTTACTCCTTATTCCTCAATGGGGCCATTTGAAGTGTGGATTCTTCCCGGGAAGCATGTCAGTTATCTTGGAGATTGTAACGACAAAATGCTTTTTGCTCTAGGGGAAATTCTGAGAGACATTCTTAAAAGTTATGGAAGAGTCCTTGGAGACCCACCTTTCAATTATATGTTCTACCAGCTTTCCGAAGCCCCTGAATATCACCTGAACCTTCGTTTGCTCCCGAGACTTTCCATTAATGCGGGGTTTGAACTGAGTACCGGAACATATATCAATACAATTTCTCCAGAGAGAGCAGCCTCTTATTTAAGAGAGGACTTACGCTTGGAGGATAAGGATAATAAGGCTCTGTAGAAAACCTATGAGATTACGAATATAAACCAGTTTAAACTGAATAGCCTGATATATTTTTGCTTATCTATTTTTTCGCCTCTTGAAGCTGGTTTAGATAAGTTTTCTACAAAGCCCTTAGATAATCAATTAAAATTCGTCATCCAATTTATTCTCTGCAAATTCAATTTTTATATCGAGCTTATGTTCCAGTTTTTAATCTCATAAACTGCCTCTACGGGGATCTCTACAATGCCGAAATAATATAGATTAAATTAAGGATTTCTACAGAGCCGATAATAAAGTAAGTTTAAAAAAGAAGCAGGAAAGTACTTTCATCACTCCAGTCAAACAGATAAGAAAAATTCGTAGATACGTTTATCTATCATTAATAAGGAATAAACTTAAGAAAGTAGAGAAACCGTACTCTTAATGCGAAAATTACCTTTGTGCTATGAAAATCAGAGTCATGCCCCTTTTTACCTTTATATAAGCATTTAGAGGCTTAAAGGGGTATAAAATTATAGAAAAACTGTAGTGGCCAAAATTCAGTGAACCTGAGATTATAAAGTCGATTGATAAGAGCTGAATTCTGCAAACTGAAGAATGTAAAATTAAAAAGGTAAGGGGTAGCCTGCATTCTTCTTTACATCTTAACTCCCATTTTGACAAAAAGGGATAAGTGAGCCTATGAAAAAGCTTCGAATAGGAATGTTTACCTGGGAAAGTCTGTATTCGATACGTGTAGGAGGAATCTCACCCCATGTATCCGAACTGTCTGATGCGCTTGCGGCTGAGGGGCATGAGGTCCACCTGTTTACACGAAACCGTGAAAATAAAGATGAATTAATCAACGGAGTCTATTACCATAAGATTGCCTGTGACCAGAGCGGGGGAATTGTGGAACAGATGGACCGGATGTGCGAAGGTATGTACTGCCGGTTCATTGAAGTGAGAGAAAGTGCAGGAGAATTTGATGTGCTTCATGGCCATGACTGGCACCCTGTAAATGTTCTGTGCAGGATAAAATCCCAGTTCGGACTGCCTTTTGTGTTGACGTTCCATAGTACGGAATGGGGACGCAATGGAAACCGCCATGGAGACTGGTGGGAAGCAAAGGAAATCTCACATAGGGAATGGCTCGGAGGTTATGAGTCTTCGGATATTATCGCAACCTCAACTGTATTGAAAGAAGAAATTAAACATATATACAAGATTCCCGACTACAAGCTTTGGGAAATTCCTAACGGCATAAATGTGGGAAAAATAAAAAGGCAAATTGATCCCGGAGATGTGAAAAGGCACTACGGCATCCATCCTTGTCTCCCGGTTGTGCTTTTCACAGGAAGGATGTCATATCAGAAAGGACCTGACCTGCTGGTAGAAGCTGCGGCTAAAGTTCTGAGAAAAAGGAATGCACAGTTTGTGCTTATAGGCGAAGGAGATATGCGCTCCCAGTGCGAGAATCAGGCTCGGAAGCTTGGCATAGGTAATTCATGTAATTTCCTTGGATATGCCCCGGATGATACCGTAATAGACTGGTTCAACGCCTGCGACCTAGTGTGTGTGCCCAGCCGGAATGAGCCTTTCGGGATTGTAGTGCTTGAAGCCTGGGACGCTAGAAAACCTGTAGTTGCAAGTGATGCTGTCACCCTTGTGGAGAATTTCAGAACAGGCGTTATTGCCCATAAAGAACCTTCTTCTATCGCATGGGGACTCAATTACGTCCTTGAAGGACTTGGTCACAACAGGATGGGAGAAAAAGGTTACGATCTCCTAAAAAAGCGGTACAACTGGAAAACTATAGCTAAAAAGACTCTTGAGGTGTATGCAAAAGTTATTGAAAAGCATGAGTCGGCAGCAAGAAAAATAAGTTGAAAACTGTGAAGTAGGAGTTAAGTAACATAAAAATTTCGGGCTGCTTAGTAAAGACTTGGAATGCCTGGTTAAAAACTGACACAAGATGATTATGATAGAAATCTGTCCAATATCCAGGCTTTTATTAATATATCCAAGCTTGTATTAATATCTCTAAGCTTTTATTAATATATCCAGGCTTTTACTAATATTTATTTTTTTAACTTATCGGTTCGAAAAGCATTCTATTTTAACTGACTTTTAAGCTGGATTTGGTTTTGGATCTGTTTTATTTTTTATAAATTTCCAAAGGACTTCCGCAATCCTGAAAATTGGAAAGGGAATCCTTTGTTTGCAAGGGGAGCCGTTTAGATGAGGAACCGTTTAGATGATATCCTCTTCGTCCCCTTCTTCAAATTCTTTGTAGCTATCGCTTCCTACCATCGCAGCTGAGATGGAATCTATTCCGTCAAGCCACTCTGCGACAATGCCATAGGGAAGGTCAGCCATAACCTCTTCGGGCAGGCTTTTTCCTTTTAGCACCAGTGCACCGCATTGTGCAGTATAGTCAAGGGCAAGCTCAAGGTTGTCCGAGGCTTCAGCCTCAATTGCTGATTTTGTAAGCTCTTCAATGTTGGCTCCCTCATCATAGTCGCCCATAACGTAGGATTCGAAGGCGACAAGAGCCCCCATAAGGGAGGTCTGTACTGACTCGATCATAAGGTCGATATCTTCGGAAATTGGTTCGACCTCGGCTAGCACAATGTCCCGGACCTCAGCCAGGATTTCCAGAGCTTTTTCTCTTGAGAGCATACCTTTATCAAAGCGCGCGGTCACTTTCAGACAGGCAAGGATAACATCATCAACCATATTCACGAATATGGCACTTTCTTTTCCGGCTTCTTCTTCCGATTCTTTTAACTGGAATCCGCTCTCTTTTGCCCGTTCTAGCCAGTTTTCCCAGCGCTTTTGGGTATAAAATTCATAAGGGGGGACCTGGTTCATTTCTTGTTCAGGCACTTATAACACCGCTTCTAACCTTTTTCATTTATTAATAATCGAACCTAATATTACTAAAATGTGTTCGTTTAGACTCACCAGGATAACTTTACCTTTTTCAGGGAGTAGTTGGCTATGCATCTGGAATCAAGGCTCTCGAGAACCTCTACAATTTTGCATTTATCACCTTTTAAAAGCCCTTCTGGGTGGCAGATATCATACACTCCGCACTCTCTCTTTCCACACTTTGGAGGCTCATACATGATTTTTGCTCCGTCCACTGCCTTTCTTGATTCCATTGTAGTAAGGATAGGAGCCCTGCTGACATCTACGGCAAGTACGCCGCTATCATGCAGGAAGCACTCGTGGATATCCTTGCTTCTGATCCTTTCGATCCTGTACCTGCGTCCGGGCTCAAGGTTAAGGCAGGTGTTCTTCAGCCGGCATTTTTTGCATTCGGGCATTTCACCTTTAAATATGAATTCCAGCCCTTCCTTTGCAAGCCGTGATCCGATAAGTGTTATTTTGGTATCGCTTTCTGTCATATATAACTCTTCCATATGGTTACTTTCTTGCCCCGTTTCTCACGGGCATCTGGAATTTATCTGAGATAATTTGAAATTCGACATTTAGTTCTATGAGATAACTCTTTAATTGGGAGTCAGGTGACGGTTTAGTTGGAGATTAAGTGACTACTTTGATGGGAAGTTAATTTGTACTGGTCGGAAATTAAGAGGTTAGAATTAACCACATTCTTTTTAACCGGGCTTTATGTTAAATTAATCAGTTTTGAGCCGGTAATTCCTAAATGAAGTTCTGACCTCAAGCTCCGGTACTTTGAACAATAATTATTCTCAGCTTTGACTTGAATAAGAATAACTTTTCAACTTATGACCTTTGTGATCCTTGCGACTTTCTCAGCAGCCGAAGGAGTAAGGCCACTCCCGAGAATTGTATAACGTTCAGGTCGAATACCGTGTGCATGTAACAGGGCTTCGATTATATATTTATCTTCTATGCCCAGTTCTTCAGCGGTTACAGGAGCTCCTATCTTTTTTAAGGCGTCCCTGATTTCCTGCCAGTTTCCACCATGAAGGTACATCATCATAATTGTACCGACCCCACACTGTTCACCGTGAAGTGCGGGTTTTGGAGCTATCCTGTCAAGAGCGTGGCTGAACATATGTTCTGAGCCTGAAGCAGGTCTGGAAGAGCCTGCTATACTCATTGCAACGCCGTTCGATACAAGAGCCTTTACCACAAGCCTTGCCGAAGTCTCATGCTCTGGTTTGATTGAATCTGCATAGTCTATAATGACTCGGGCAGCCATACGGGAGATTGCTGCAGCATATTCCCCGAAGTATTCATTCCTTAGCCTGCTTGCAAGTTCCCAGTCCAGTACTGCCGTGTAATTGGAAATTATGTCTCCGCAACCAGCTGCAAGGAGCCGGAAAGGAGCTGCTGAGATAACCTCGGTGTCTGCAATGACAGCAATAGGAGACTGAGCCTGTGCAGATGTACTTCTCCCGTTATCCACAATTGAGGCACGGGAGGATGCAATGCCATCATGGGAAGCTGCAGTTGGCACGCTGATAAAAGGAAGCTCAAGCCGGGTCGACGCAAGTTTTGCAAGGTCAATTGACCTGCCGCTTCCAACACCGAGAAGAAAACTTGCCTCTACTTCATGGGCCTTTTCCATAACCTTCTCAACCTCCTCAATAGTAGCTTTGCACGTTAGAACAGTCTCCGCACTAATTCCTGCACACTCAAGAATGCTACAGACTCTCTTGCCTACAATATCCCTTGTAGTATTTCCGGTTACTATCAGCGCATTTCCTTTCAGTTTCAGGTCCCTGCAAACATATCCGACTTCCTCAAGCACGCCATGCCCGATAAGCACATCTCTGGGAAGCTGCATCCATTTTGCGCTGTTTTTGTCGATGGTCATTTCATACCTGCATCAGTATTCAATCACGATAGATGTTGAATTGGCTCTTATAAGCCCAATATATGAAGCCACAGATTTTCGATTATCAGCAGACTGCAATATATCGGGCACATAATTTAATATGTTACTTTAATATGTTACTTTAATATGTTAACTTAATTCATTTGCCTAATTCATTTACTTCAATCCATTAGTTTAACTTTTTATTAATTCCAGTATAGCATATATCCAGAGCTGATTGTTCAAGCACCGGCTTATCCCAAAGTTGACTTCGTTTCAGAACTGGTTAACGCAATTTTTACTCTAAACTTATTTAAGGCCATTTCTATGTTTATATCATTATAATTTATATGTTCACATCACTATATTTTATATCTACATCATTATATTGTATATGACTGTAATAACACATATTATTATAAAAATTGTAATATATTAAACATAATAATTATAACAACGTTATCCTCTGTTGGGGTAAAATTCCTCTGGAAAGAAATATCTGTCATTAGAACGAACAACGCGCACTGAAGAGGAATATTATCTTCTTGATTAAGAAAGCAAGTTCGCCTTATACACAGCTAAGTATTAATCGTTTAGGACATTGTCATTTTGAATGAGTGATAAGATGAGTTTCTCAATAGATACAATATCACAGTTTATTAATACCTATTATCTTGACCCCATACGAGGTGATGAAGGGTATAATATAGTAAATACCTTTACCTGGGCAGTCGTACTGGGCATTTGTATATTCGGGATTTACAGGCTGCTCGAAAAGCTTGAGGTGAAAATCACCCCAAGATTTATCGCATCTCTCCTGCCTTTCGTACTTGCAGGTTCTTCCCTGCGCGTAATTGAGGATTCCCCTGCAGGTATCTTCCACCCGCCATTTAGCTACCTTCTAATAACTCCCAATATTTACTTTTTGGTTTTTGCGATAACCGTAGGCTGCCTATGGATTTCCATCCGGCTGCAGAAAGCCGGAATGATAAAGGATTTTCATTTAGTCTTCGCAAGTTTCGGACTCGCATGGTTTTCCGTAAATCTCATTACCCTCCTGTACTTTGAGAATGTAGTAGCTTCTTACGTTCCTTTATTTGTGCTCGGAGCAGGAATAGGGCTGACCTTTACCTTCTACCTGATTGCTTACCATTTCAAATCCTCGATATTTACCGATCCCCTGAACCTTTCAATCCTGATGGCTCATTTAATGGATGCTTCTTCAACCTATATAGGAGTGGATAAACTCGGATACTTTGAGAAGCATGTTGTGCCTGCCTATCTTATCGACCTGACAGGCACCGCATTGGTTATGTATCCATTGAAGCTTATTATCTTCATAGGGGTTCTTTATGTACTTGACACTCAGTTTGAGGATGACGAACGTTCCTTGAACCTGAAAGTGCTAATTAAACTGGTCATCTTGATTCTTGGGCTTTCCCCCGCAACCCGGAACACGGTCCGGATGATGCTGGGAATCTGAGAATTCCTGGGGCCGTGGCAATAACTGCTAATAGGCAGGCTTACATATCTGACCGGGATTAAACAGGCTGAAAACTACTGGTGGGGATAGGTATGGAAAAAGAAGATTATGATTCAGAGGAAAGAAAAACAGGTGAGCGGACAAAAACTCCTCAAGGAAAGATAGAACGGGAATATGCTGCAGAGGAAAAAGCCTTTCTTCCAGGGAGCGTAACCGCAGAAACCTGGCGTGATGACCGAAAAAATCCGAAAAAGGGATTTACAGAATACATGCGCTTTATCTGGCCTTATGCGGCAATCATGGCCATTGTGTTTTTCGGGGCTCTGGTTACAGGTTATATCTCAGCTGCAAATTTCCCTTCTATGGCCGATGCCCTTAGGGAAAGTTTCAGTTCCCGTTTCGAGTCACTTCTGACAATGGACCCTTTTTCCATAATGTTTGCGATCTTTCTTAACAATGCCTTTGTAAGCCTGCTTTTCCTGGTACTCGGGCTGGCTCTGGGAGTTCTTCCAGTGATGTTTATTGCCTTCAATGGATATCTTGTGGGAGTAATCGCCTATCTGGCAGCTCAGGAAAGAGGCACGCTTTTTATTTTACTCGCCCTTCTCCCGCATGGAATACTGGAACTGCCTATGGTCTTCCTGGCTGCGGGCATAGGGCTCCGACTCGGGTACCAGGTATTCTCTGCCCTTATAGGCAAGCCTACACAAATCAAAAAGGAGTTTAAAGAGGGGCTCCTGTTCTATTTCCGCTGGATTCTGCCTCTTCTTTTCGTTGCAGCCGTAATTGAAACCTTCATTACGCCTCTTATCCTGAGTTTCATTTAAGAAAGCATTGAAAACTGAGAAAAACTAAAATCCCGAAACCCCAGAAAAGGTTCAAATATCTTTTCCACCCTATACTCCTTGGTTTAAATCTTCACAGCCATACCATTTCTTGCTTATCTTTTTTCGACTTGACTCTCATTATATAAATGATTACTTATATTAGAAAGGGTTTTAATAGGTAAAGCCGTTAATGGGGGAAACCTATCAGAATCTCTATTTCATAATACGTGGCAAATAACTCCAGATCTACATTACAAAAGCTCAAATCGAGCAGCAGGTTTGAGAAGCCATACTTATCACCTTTCATTGAAAGGAATTATTTCCAAAGCCAAGGAACATCATATATGATTGACAGGAAAGAAATTAAGGAAATCGTTGAAGGCTACTATGCTCACGCTGATAAGATAAAAGTAGGAACAATAGCCTCTCATTCAGGACTCGATATCTGTGATGGTGCAGTTGAGGAGGAATTCAGGACTCTTGCTGTCTGCCAGGCTGGCAGGGAAAAAACATACAGTGAATACTTCAAGGCGCAGAGAGACCCTTACGGAAAAGTATTGCGGGGGATTGTCGACGAGACCGTTGTTTTCAAAAAGTATAACGAGATTCTCCTGCCCGAAAACCAGCAAAAATTGGTTAATGAAAATGTGCTTTTTATCCCTAACCGTTCCTTTACCTCCTACTGCAGTATAGATGATATAGAAGAAGATTTCAGAGTGCCTCTTGTAGGAAGCCGGAATCTGCTTCGGAGCGAGGAACGCAGTGAGCAGCAGAGTTATTATTGGATTCTGGAAAAAGCTGGTCTTCCTTTCCCAGAAAAAATAGAGTCTCCAGAGGATATCAACGAACTTGTAATGGTCAAGCTTCCGCACGCAGTAAAAAAGCTCGAAAGGGGATTCTTTACAGCCTCGAGTTATAGGGAATACCTGGAAAAATCCGAAGCTCTCATAAAACAGGGAGTTATTACAAAGGAAGCCCTTGAGAAGGCAAGGATAGAGCGTTATATCATAGGTCCTGTGTTCAATCTTGATATGTTTTACTCCCCTATCGAACCGAAAATGAGCAAGCTGGAACTTCTTGGAATTGACTGGCGCTTTGAGACCAGCCTTGACGGGCACGTAAGGCTTCCTGCCCCGCAACAAATTACCCTGGCCGAACACCAGCTCACTCCCGAATACACGGTTTGCGGGCATAACTCCGCAACACTGCGCGAGTCTCTGCTTGAGAAAGTATTCGAAATGGGGGAGAAATACGTAAAAGCTACACAGGAACATTATGATCCTGGAATTATAGGTCCTTTCTGCCTGCAAACCTGTGTGGATAAGGATCTTAATTTCTATATTTATGATGTCGCCCCAAGAGTAGGCGGCGGGACCAATGTACATATGTCGGTAGGGCATTCTTACGGTAACTCTCTCTGGAGAAGACCTATGAGCACAGGGAGAAGGCTAGCCTTTGAGATCAGGCGCGCCCTTGAAATGGAGAAACTTGACGCTATCGTCACATAAATTTATTAAGGCTTTCCGGCATTAGTAATATGATTTATGCAGGATACCGTAAACTTTAAAAATGTCACCTTAATCTGCAAGCTTTAGACTAATCTGCAAGCTTTAGACTGCGAGAGAATAATTAATGGCAGACCTGTTTGGGATCTCAATTTTCAGGGGTTCAGAACATGGATTGGGCCGGGAAAACATTCCGGCCTGAGAATCTCGCTTTAATTTACATAAGTTTAAATTACAGATCAAGTGAGTTCAGGATTGGAATCCTTAGACTTACCGGAAAAGGTAATTCAAAGTTTTTATTGTACAGGTCTAGGATAAAGACCTTCTTATATCGTATCACTTCATTTTACTGGAGGAAATTACAACTTGAGTCAGCCTTGTGTTAATATCGGCATGGTAGGCCATGTCGACCATGGAAAAACTACACTTGTTAGAGCCTTATCAGGCTACTGGACAGATACGCATAGTGAGGAAGTAAAACGAGGGATTTCTATTAGACTGGGGTATGCAGACTCCTTGTTCATGAGATGTCCCAAATGCCCTTCTCCCCAGTGTTACACCGTTGAAAAGACCTGCCCCAACTGCGGGGAGCAGACGGAAGAACACAGGACTGTGTCCTTTGTAGACGCCCCGGGTCACGAAACCCTGATGGCTACTATGCTTTCAGGTGCCGCAATTATGGACGGGGCAGTCTTAGTAATTGCCGCAAATGAAGACTGCCCTCAACCCCAGACAAAAGAACACCTTATGGCACTGGATATAATAGGGATCAAAAATATTGTAATTGTGCAAAATAAGATTGACCTTGTGCCCAGAGAGCGCATTATCGAGAATTATAAACAGATAAAAAAGTTTGTTAAAGGCACGGTCGCGGAAAACGCACCTGTAATCCCGATTTCAGCTCAGCAGAATATCAATATAGATATCCTTATTGATACTCTGGAGACCGAGATTCCTACCCCTGTCCACAAAATTGACAGACCTGCCAGCATGCTGATTGCGCGTTCTTTTGATGTTAACAAACCAGGAGCTTCAATCGACGAGATCCAGGGAGGAGTTATTGGAGGCACTTTAACCGAAGGAGTCCTTCGCCCCGGAGACGAGCTGGAGATAAGGCCCGGAATTAAGGTTACCACTGAAGGCACTACAAAATGGGTTCCGATTATGACAACGGTTTCGTTAATCTATGCAGGCCCTACAAAGGTAGAAGAAGCAACTCCAGGAGGTCTTCTGGCTGTAGGAACCTATCTTGACCCCACACTGACAAAAGGTGACTCATTAACAGGACAGATCGCTGGCACACCCGGTACCCTTCCTGATACCAGGCACCAGTTCGTTATGGAATTACACCTGCTCGATAGGGTAGTGGGAGTTACAAGGGAAGAAAAAATCAACGAGATCAAGACCAGTGAACCCCTCATGCTTAACATAGGAACTGCAACCACAGTAGGAGTGGTTACAAGCGCACGGAAAAACGAAGCGCAGGTAGCCCTTAAGCGTCCGATTAGCGCAGCCATCGGGTCAAGGGTTGCTATCAGCAGGAGAATCGACTCCCGCTGGCGGCTCATCGGAGTAGGGGTAATTAAGAGTTGAAAGTAATAATCGATACTAACGGATTCATGATCCCGGTCCAGTTCGGAGTGGACATCTTCGAAGAGCTGAAAAGACTGGGATTTGACGAATTTTTTGTGCCTGAGGCTGTAGTATTCGAAATAGAAAAACTCATAAAACGGGAAAGAGGTTCGAACAGAGCAGCTGCAAAAGTCGCCAGATCCATGATGGACAGGTGCGAGCGTATAACTGCTGCTACAGGGCCTGCGGATGATGTAATTCTCAGGCTGGCAAAAGAAATGGAAGCAGCGGTTCTGACAAACGATATAGGGTTAAAGCGCAGGCTTGCTGAAGAAGGAATCCAGACTATCTCCCTGCGCCAGAAAAACAAGCTGGACTTTGTCTAAAAGGCGATATTATTTTACAGGGCAGCATTGAATTGATTGTATTACGGGTGATTAGCAGATGTATAAAATGATGAGACTCGTTGATACGGTTCGTATCCCCCCTACCTTATTAGGAGAAGAGGTGGCGCCTACTGTTAAAAACGCGTTAAGAGAAAAACTGGAGGGACAGGTTGACAAAAAACTTGGCTCTCTCGTCGCGATTCACAAAATTGTCGAGATAGGGGAAGGGCACATCCTCGTAGGAGACGGGGCAGTATATTATGACGTAACATTCGAAGCAATAATGTTTGTGCCTGAGCTCCAGGAGATTATTGAGGGTGAGGTTGTTGAAGCTGTTAGTTTCGGAGTTTTCATAGGTATGGGACCAATGGATGGATTGCTCCACGTCAGCCAGATTACGGATGACTTCATTTCATACGACGCCAAGAACGCAAGACTCGTGACAAAGAACGGGGGCAAGTCCATTGCCGAAGGTGATCATGTAAGAGCCAGAATTGTCGCGGTAAGTATAAACGAGCGGGAACCAAAAGAGAGTAAAATCGGGCTTACAATGCGTCAAACTGCTTTAGGAAAACTGCAATGGCTTGAGGAAGCCCGTAAAAGAAAGCAGCCAAGTGAAGCTGCTCCTGAGGGAACTGCCTGAAAAGGGAGAGGATTTATAATGGCAGAAAAAGTGTGTCGACACTGCATGAGGGTCCTGGAAGGGCAAACCTGCGTAGTCTGTGGGACTTCGGACCTCGCAGATGAATGGAGTGGGCTTGTAATTATCCTGGACGCTGAACGCTCAGAAATAGCAAAAAAGCTTGGAGTTGACATTCCGGATAAATTCGCTCTGAAGGTGCGCTGATTTGAGTGTTCATATCGAGCTTCCAAGAGAACTTCGCCCACTTATGAAAAAACCTCTGGGTACACTTTACAGGGGTAAAGGCAGGGACACTATAGACAAATTTGCAGGAGAGCTTGGAAGCCCCACAAAACTTATATCCGTAGGGGATGTTACTACCTTCCACCTGCTTGAGGCCGGAATTATCCCTGATATCTGTATTGTGGACAACCGCACCAAAAGGAAACCAGTTTCCAGTGATATGTCAGCCCGGAACATGGACAAATTTTACGACGAAATGTCTGTGGACAATCCTGCAGGAATAATTACCGACGAGTTGATTAAAACCCTCTGTGAAGCTTTTGCTTCGGAAAAGCCTCTGAGAATCTTTGTAAGGGGAGAAGAGGACCTGGCAACCCTTCCTGTAATCCTTCTGGCTCCTCTTGGCGCTGTGGTCCTTTACGGTCAGCCTGATGAGGGCGTGGTCTTTGTAAAAGTCACTAAGGAGAAAAAAGGGGAGATAAGAACTCTCTTTGAGAAACTCATCAGCAAAAATCAGAATTATGAATTGGATAAAATACGGAGAATTTTAGATGGACATAAGAATTCTTAAAGACAAGAATAATGCACTTTTAAATCGAAGGGAACTGGATTTCGTTGTGAAATATGAAGGTTCGACTCCTTCCAGAAGTGACATCAAGAATAAACTCGCTGCAATGCTGAACGCCCCTGTTGAACTGCTGGTAATCCAGAGAATCAAAACCGAATATGGTATGCAGGAAGGCAAGGGCTATGCCAAACTCTATGAAGATGCCGACCGCATGAAACAGGTAGAACTGGGCTACGTCTTGAAGAGAAATGCTGTCCCGGGAACGGAGACTGAGGGAGAAGAGGCTTAAGCAAGGTGCATATACATGGCAGTAAAAGATTACTATAAAGTCCAGGGCGACTCCGTAACCAGAGTAAAACAGTTCTGTCCCAGGTGCGGACCAGGTACATTCCTCGCGGACCACAAAAACCGCCTCGCCTGCGGAAAATGCGGATATACCGAATTCAAGAAATAACCTAATTCAAGGATAATTTAATTCTTTTTCGACTCGAACCACAGGAAGTTTCCTGTGGTTTTTTTCACTCCCGAATTCTGTAAGCCTTTTCACAAGTCTCTTCAAAAAAGGCTTGAGCGGGAAGTTTGCTCTTTATTTCCTGCTTGCTCTCAATTTTCTACTTCTATCTACTTTCTAATTGCTCTTTTACATTACTATAATTTTCTATTTTCTCTTATTTTTCCGTTAGTTTCTTTTTTATCATAGACTACCAGTGCTTTAGTTTAATGAGCCCGCAAATTAATGAGAGTTAAATCAGTAACTATCTTCTGTGTCCGTATTTATAATAGACATAGTATATAATTAAATGAAATTTTAATTAACCAAATTTTACTCAAAGACTCCGAGGGCCTATGAATTCTCTTTATGCCAGAGCCTGGTACAGTAAAGCCCTTGCTCTTTTGAACCTGAAAAATCAGATCGGGTCAGAGAAAAAATTTGAAAGGGCACTTGAGGCTTTCGATGACGTACTTGAAGTAAACCCTGATGATAGTATTGCCTGGCAATACAGGGGGAATATACTTCGTTATCTGGACCGGCCGGAAGAAGCTTTGCAGGCTTTTGACAAAGCTCTTTGTTTTGACCCGGATAATATACCTGCCCGTTACCAAAAGGGGCTTACCTTTGGGTACCTTAATATGCCTGAAAAGGCACTTGAGGCTTTTGAGGGCGTGCTTGAAAGGGATGATCAGCACGCTGGAGCGCTATACTACAGCGGGCTTGCTTTAAAACAGCTTTCACGAAACGGAGAAGCTCTTAAGGCTTTTACAAGAGCTGCCGAACTTAATCCCGAAAACCTCAAAGCCTGGTATTATCGAGGGGTAGCCCTATCTGCGCTCGGTAGGAATGAAGAGTCACTTGAGGCCTACGGAAAAACACTTATGCTGGAACCTTCGCATTCGGGGGCATGGGAAGGAGAGGCAAAAGCATACCTTGCCCTGGGAAGAAGAAGAGAAGCTTTGAGAGCGTGTGAGAAGGCTCTCGAGCTCGAACCTGCATCTGCTGCTGCCTGGGAAATCCAGGGTAGAATTCTCGAAGGTATGGGAAGGAAGGAGGAGGCTCTCTCAGCTTTCGAAAAAAGCCTTATAATTGAGCCCGATAACGCAAAAAACAGGCTTGAGAGAGGCAGGCTCCTCGGAAGGCTGGGAAGGTGCCGGGAGGCACTTGGAGCATTTGAGAGTGCACTTGAGCTGGATAACTCTCTTATAGAAGCGAATATTGGCAAAGGAAAAGCCTTGCTGGCTCTTGGCAGATACAAGGAATCCCTTAACGCTTTCGAGGAAACTCTTGAAGTCGATCCTTCGAGCTCTGAGGGATGGGGAGGGGCAGGCAACTGTTTACTGGCCCTGGGCAGGCTTTACGAAGCTCTGGAAGCTTATGAAAAAGCACTTTCATCAGGAGCTGAAAATAGCGGAATTCTTAGCGGGCTTGGAGAGGTATATTATAAGCTTGAAGAATATTCCAGCGCTCTCGCAAGTTTTGAGAAAGCTCTCAAGCTTGATCCTGAGAATCTTTTTGCGTGGAATGGAAAAGGAAACGTGCTCTGTAAACTTGGGAAATACAGGGAAGCTCTGGAAGCTTATGAAACGCTCCTCGAGCTTGACTACGAAAGCTTGCCGGCACGCTATAACCGGGGGGTTGCTCTTTCCCAGCTTAAACATAAGGAAAAAGACTCTAAAGAGATTCTTGAGAACCAGCTCCAGAAAGCCTTTAAAAAGTACCTGGAACTGTCAAGGGAATTTCCTGAAGGAGAAATTGGAAATGAAAACTGGAAATATCGGGGATTTGCTTTTGCCGAGCTTGGAGAGTATAATGAAGCTCTCAAAGCTTTTGATAATGCCACGGATTCTGAAAATCCTTTTCCGCAGATCTGGAAAGGAGTTACTCTCATATGCTTGAAAAAATATGATGAAGCCCTAGAAACCCTGGAAAGCGCAGAAGAAGCTATTTATGCAGCCTCACGAATAGAAAAATCTACTAATAATGATGGAAACAAAGCTCCCAGGGTTCTCAATCTTCCTGGAAGTAAATCCAAGCTGGTAATTCTCAGGACTGCAAAAGGGCTTGCTCTAGATTCCCTTGGCAGGTATAAAGATGCACTAAATGCTTTTGAGAGCGCAAGGAAGCTTGCTGAAGACGAAAAAATTGCATGTTCTGAAGAAGGTCTTGTTTTTGCGCATTGTAGAGAATGGGAAAAAGCCCTGAGAGTTTTTGATAAGATCCTTACCTTCGATCCTCAAAATACCCAGGCTTCGGTTATGAAAGCTTTTGCCCTCATAAGGCTGCAGGAGTTTGAAAAAGCTGTTGCAGTTCTCGAAAAGATAATAACAGACGACACAAGCTCGGATTTACCTGCCTGCCTGCTGGGCTTTGCCTGCTTCAGGTTGGAAGATTTTGAAAGAGCCCTTGAAGCTTACAGGAAAGCAACCATTGCAAACCCGAAAAACTTCCATGCCAGAAACGGGCTTGCAGAGCTTTACTTCAGGCTGGGGAATAGCAGAGGCGCACTAAAAGAGCTTGAAGCCTCGATTTCGGAAGCTCCTGAGAATGCATTCTCAAGAAACCTGAAAGGGAGAGTGGAACTTGAGGAACAGACCTGTGAGGAAGCGCTTGAATCTTTCAGGAGGGCTCTTGCCCTGGATACAGAAGACCGGAGATTGCTGCTCTGGGACGCGTACGCGAGGTATATGTATGCTGAGACTTCTCTTGAGGAAAATAGTGCACGTTTCAGATACATGCTCCTTGCAGCTGCGGGAAAGCTTGAAAAAGGAGCAATCTGGCAGAGACCCGAAGATAATGAGCTGAAAGCTTATGCATTTTACTTCCTTGGTCTTTTTTACTACCGGGCACAGTACTACCAGAAAGCTGTAGAGAGGCTTGACGAATGTCTGAGACTGGAAGCTCCGGCAGAGGTGAAAAAGTGTGCATCCCAGCTCCTTAAAAATATTCAAACTGTCTCTCTGAAACCTGCCTGGTGGGAATGGTGGCTTAATGCGAAAACGAATAGCCTGCTTAAAAAGATGAGTTTTGGGCTCATTTTCCTTTTTATAGCCAGCCTTCTGCTGTCCCATCCGGCAGCCTCAACCCTTCCAATCATCTCCTGGCCCGCTTCATATGTAAATTACATTTTTTCGCTCACAGGTTATATCTCCTGGCCGATTTACAGCATAGAGTACATAATCTTTATCCTGTTTCTGGTTTCTATTCTGCTTCTGCCCGGATTCAGACAGAGCAGACCAGAAGAACCTGAACTCGAAACTCTTACTCCTCCACCTCCGAATCTTGATATTCCCGAATCCATACTTGAGGAGTTTGGTGAAAGACTTGAGAAAAACCTTTTCTCTCCTGAACCAATGGAAGAAAGCGTGCGGAAACTCGGAAACATTTGATACCCTGGAGAAAGAAAAGTTTGAAAGACAGGTAGATGTTCCGGAAAAGCAAATGTATATAAGCTTTCTTCGGTATTATCGGAGGCAGTGACAGCAAAAAAGACTGGAAGGAGACCGTAAGCCTTGAAAAACACGTTCATCCTTGGAATCGAAGGCACTGCATGGAATCTCAGTGCCGCAATCGTGACCGAGACCGAGATTATTGCCGAAGTCACAGAGACCTACAAACCAGAAGCCGGAGGGATCCACCCCAGGGAAGCTGCTCAGCACCATGCAAAGTACGCAGCCAGCGTTATAAGAAGACTACTTGCTGAGGCAAAAAAAAAGGGGATCCAGCCTTCCGAGATTGACGGAATAGCTTTTTCCCAGGGTCCAGGGCTTGGACCGTGCCTGAGAACGGTCGCAACGGCAGCCAGAATGCTTTCAATATCCCTGGGTGTGCCCCTTATAGGAGTCAACCACTGCATCGCCCATATAGAAGTCGGCATCTGGAGAACACCTGCAAAAGACCCTGTTGTGCTTTACGTAAGTGGAGCCAATTCTCAGGTTATCTCCTACATGGAAGGTCGGTACAGAGTCTTTGGGGAAACCTTAGATATAGGGCTTGGAAATGCCCTTGATAAATTTGCACGAAGAGCTGGCCTTCCACATCCCGGCGGGCCAAAGATCGAGGAATATGCAAAGAACGCAACCAGGTACATCCCGCTCCCCTATGTGATAAAAGGCATGGATCTTTCCTTTTCCGGGCTTTCCACGGCAGCTAGCGAAGCCTTGAAAAAAGCCCCTCTTGAAGATGTCTGCTATTCTTACCAGGAAACAGCTTTTGCAATGGTCGTTGAGGTTGCAGAGCGAGCCCTTGCCCATACTGGAAAGAAGGAGATTCTGCTGGCAGGAGGAGTCGGGGCAAATGCAAGGCTTCGGGAGATGCTAAATGAGATGTGCGAAGCCAGAGGCGCAAAGTTCTATGTACCCGAGAAGCGTTTCATGGGCGATAACGGGACAATGATTGCATATACCGGGCTTCTGATGTATAAATC
This sequence comes from Methanosarcina flavescens, assembly GCF_001304615.2. Classification (NCBI taxonomy): domain Archaea; kingdom Methanobacteriati; phylum Methanobacteriota; class Methanomicrobia; order Methanosarcinales; family Methanosarcinaceae; genus Methanosarcina; species Methanosarcina flavescens. The sequence continues at coordinate 771,856 of NZ_CP032683.1, forward strand.
GGGCAGCACTCTTTCCCTTGAAGAGTCACGCGTAAACCCTAATTTCCGGACTGACGATGTGAAAGTAACGTGGATAAAGGAAGAAGAGATGAAAAAGGTCCCTGAGATCTCCCCTGAAACCTCACTAAAGATCGGGGAAATGCTAGATAACGGAGCCGAAGCTGTTGTTTACCTGGAAGAAGGATATAAAGGAAAGCAGGTACTTGTTAAAGAAAGAATTCCGAAGGCCTACAGGCATAAAGAGATCGATGAGAGGATCAGAACCGAAAGGAACCGGACAGAAGCCCGCTTGATGTCTGAAGCCAGGCGCAATGGAGTTTCTACGCCGATTATCTATGATGTGGAAGATTTTAAACTAAAGATGCAATACATTGATGGAGTTCCCATAAAATATCTGATCACTCCTGAGCTTTCAGAAAAGTTGGGAAAACTCGTGGGAAAACTCCATAGTGCAGGTATAGTACATGGGGATCTTACAACCTCAAATCTCCTGCTTGCGGGCGAAAGACTTTATCTCCTTGACTTCGGGCTTGCATATTTCGATAATGGCCTCGAGGCAAGAGGGGTAGATGTCCATGTGCTTTTCCAGACTTTTGAGAGTTCCCACCACAACCACCGTGCCCTTACCGAAGCTTTCAAAAAAGGATACCAGAGCACTTTTATAGATACAGAAGATGTACTCAAGCGTGTTGAAGAGATAAAAAAGAGGGCTCGTTATGCATAAGGTCGTATTTGTTACAGGAAATGAAGGCAAATTTGCCGAGGTAAGGGACATCCTTAAGACTTTCGGGATTGAAGTAATCCAGGATAAAAACGGCTACCCTGAACTTCAGGAGGATGAGCTTGAGCCCATAGCAGCCTATGGCGCGCAGTACGTTGCAAATAAACTGAAAATGCCTGCAATAGTAGATGATTCCGGAATTTTCATAAAAGCCTTAAACGGCTTTCCAGGCCCTTACTCTCGTTTTGTAGAGGACAGGCTTGGGAACCCAAAAGTGCTCAAGCTTATGGAAGGGGAAACTGACAGGACAGCTTATTTTAAAACTGTTATCGGGTATTGTGAACCCGGAAAAGAGCCTCTTGTTTTTCCGGGTGTAGTTGAAGGGAAAATCGCTTATGAGGAAAGAGGCACAGGCGGTTTTGGATACGACCCTATTTTCGAGTACCAGGGCATAACTTTTGGGGAACTCGGAGACGCCGAAAAGAATAAGGTTTCCCACCGTCGCAGGGCTATTGACAGCTTTCTGGAATGGTTTAAGGATAAACTTGAAAAATCCTGAAAGTAAGAATTGACAGTAAGTTTTGATCGTAAAACCTGACAGAAACCCTTGACAGTTTATCTTATGCAAAACCTGACAGTAAGAACTGAGCACAGAGAATAGTAAACTAGAACTTTAGAAAGTATTACGGAAAGGATTGTTATATAAAATCCTTCCTCTTTTTCTTGCGCTTTTTCATCCTTTCAGTCTATTTTTAAGTAGCCCAAGGGCCATATTGAGCTGATTAAGACCCAGTTTCAGGGCAATAGTGATGACCTCGTTATTCGAAATGTTTCCGAACTCTCTCTTGATTGCAAATAAATCCATTATACACTGCTGATCCAGAATTAGCGGCCCTTCAAGCAGGTCTTTTGACGTCTTCACAGGCGGTTCTTTTGAAGTAGGTTCTAGCTTTTGAGCTTTAAACTCAACTTTCCTTGGTCTTGTCTCCATCCCTTCTTCCGGCTTTTCGGTAGCTCTTGCGCCTTCAAATTCCTCTGGCTTCTGCCCGTAAAGACATTCCATTTGCTGGAAACAATGGGCAATGCAGACGCTCTTTATAAATTCCTCAACTTCCATACCACTGATGCCTGCATATTTCTTTATTTCGGCAAGCTCCTCCTCTGAAAAAGATATACAGAGCAGGTTTTCATCACGCTGTTCTTCTATCCCAACCCCTCCATATATTTCCATTATTTCCGGGTCTTCTGGTTTCTTACTTTAATCCGACTTCTTTTTACCTTTCCTTCAACTTGATTTTTTGCTTTATCCGTGAGTAATTTTTTGTATTTCCTTCAGAAACTTCTTATTTTATCCTTCAATTATCCATTCTTTATATCTTCTATTGTTATGTTTTAATCTGTTCTTATCCTTCAAGTTTTCCTTTTACCCTCAATTGTCAGAGAGAATCCATCAATCAAAGGCTATCCGTTAAAAGGTAAAGTAAAATTTTTTATTATGTATAGCGTGTTAATCTTATATGAGGAGTCTTGCTTCAGATACCACAGCTGCAGATACTATCCCGATGAAATTAATCTTATATCTCGGACTGCTTGCAGCGGTGCTAATTCTGCTAATCCAGGCCTGGAACATCGCTGATCCTGTTCTGGAAGATGCACAAATTAAAGCCCAGGTTGAAGCCGCTTCCCTGGCCATCCTTTCGATTCAGGATGGGTATGCCCGGAACTCTGCTGAGAGTCACAGTCCTGAGGGAACAATGTGTACCCTCAAGTTTACCTTTCCAGCTTCAGTCAGGTACATCAGCTTTGGAGTGGATCCTGATCCCGATTGTAATGGGCAGCTGAGTGACTCGGAATGGATTCCTGAAAACAACACTATTATTTACCAGTATAAAAATGGGGTTAAAAAAAGATTATTTCTTGAAGGAAAACCAGTGAATTTTATAAAAGGTGAAAAAGACTCCCAGGGAAACTGGATGCTTTCGGGAAGCCAAAAAAGCACCCAGATACCGTTAACCCATGAAAAAACGGGAGTAGTAATCGAGTCCCAAGTTTCAGGAGAGTTCCTCTTCGAACTGGTCACGCAGAATGGAATAAGGTATACCATGTCTCATTTTTAAAGGGCATCAGGAAGTCAGAAACAATAAACCAGAAATAAAGATCAAAAGTAAAGGGTCAAAAGTAAGGAAGTAATATGGCTCTTGCGGGCGCTCCGTCGCAGTTCTCAATTTTCAGGGGAAGGCAGAGGAAGAAATAGATCCCGGCCTCAACGAAGCTGAGCTCAAGGCATTCTACTATATTCACATTACCTGAAAGAAGGATATGATGGGCAGGTAGAATCTCCGCAGAAAGGCAATCTACGGAAAAGCTATCGGTTCCGATAGTCCTGAACCCATTTTCCACAATCCAAGCTGCTCCGCTTTCGTCAAGGTATGCAGAGCCAAATTTTTCTTTCCAGGATTCTGCATCCTGAGACCCCGACTCTGCATTATGCAGATTGACCTCAACTTCACTTATTTGTTTTCTGGAAGAATTTCCGGTTTTCAAAAGAAGAACAGGGATATTTTCAGGGGAAACTGTATTACTGAAGGCTTTCTCAAAAATTTCAGCAGTTAGTGCACCTGCTACTGAAGAAAAATCAAGAACAAGGGCTTTACCCATGAGGTTTTTGAGTTCCAGTTTGTCAACAGTCAGGCCGTTTTCCAAGATATGAGAAGGGGCATCGACATGAGTACTGGTATGGCTTCCAAAACTTAACCTTGATACGGCACAGCCTTCATCTTCAAGCGTACAGATTCTCTCAATTGCAGTTACTGGGTCACCCGGGAAAATCCGTGTTAAAGGGGAGATCGGGGCTGTAATGTCTATAATTTTTCCATTAAATATCTTCTCAAGATCAACCTGTGTTTCTTCAATACTAATAGGAACCCCTTTCGCGCCATTTGGACTTTTTTCCATACCAACATCTCACTCCATATAAATAATAGACCTGTTAGTGCACTCGTCTATGCATTTCATACATAGGGTGCACTTTTTAGTATCGATCTTTGAAAGCTCGTTCTCCTCGTAAATTGCGTCCACAGGACAGATATTCTTGCATTTTCCGCACCTTTTACAGCCGAAAACTGCGACGTATCCAGTTTTTTCTGACATCAGCAAACCTTTAGCACCCTATAAATATATCATTTTCTCAGCTAAACTCTTCTTAGTGAAGTTATTTTCATACTGAAACTCTGGAGAGTCAAAAACAAGCCTTATATAGAAAAAAAGGATATGCAGGTTCAGGTATGGAAAAGATCATTGAAGACAAAACCGGCTCTTTTTACAGTTATCTTTCAGATGGGTGCAGGCTCTGTCAGGAAGGCGCAAAAATGGTACTCTTCGTAACAGGCCTCTGTCCTAAGAGCTGTTTCTACTGCCCGCTTTCCCATGAAAGGCGTGGAAAAGACCTTGTTTTTGCTAATGAGAGGTCTATAAAAAGCGATGAAGATTTATTGAAAGAAGCGGAGCTGATGAATGCTCTCGGGACAGGGATTACAGGGGGAGAGCCCCTGCTGAAAATCGAGAGAGCTTTGCACTACATCCGGCTACTCAAGGCTGCTTTCGGAAAAGAGCATCACATCCATCTATATACTTCCCTGGCTCCTAGTAGACAGATTCTTGAAAAGCTCGCAGATGCAGACCTTGATGAGATCCGTTTACATCCACCACAGGAATGCTGGGAATATCTAAAAAACAGTCCGTATGCAACTGCTCTGAAGAATGCAAAAGAACTCGGAATCGAAGCCGGAATCGAGATTCCTACTCTTGAGGGAGCAGAGAAAGTCGCAGCTTTTGCAGAAGAAATGGAAGTTTTCCTTAACCTGAACGAACTGGAATTCTCAGATAACAACTCCGATGCTCTTCTGAGAAATGGCTTTTGTCTTGAGTCCGACACATCCAGCGCAGCTGCAGGATCCTGCAAATTTGCCAGGAAGGCAATGCCTGCATGTAGAAAAGTTCATTTTTGTTCCTCGACCTACAAGGACGCAGTCCAGCTCCGCAACAGGTTTAAGCGGATTGCAAAGAATACCGCAAGAGAATTTGACGAAGTCACCGACGATGGCACCCTTGTATATGGGGTAATCGAAGGGGGAGATCAGGAACTTGCAGAAAAAACCCTGCAGGGTATGGAAATCCCATCAGAATTCTTTGAGATAAAAGACGGAAAAATCGAGGTAGCCTGGTGGGTGCTTGAAGAGTTCAAAGAAAACATTAGAGAAGAACTGGAGCCTTCGGGATCTAAACTTCTGATTATTGAAAGATATCCATTCGAAGACGGATTACTTGTAGAATTAATTCCTCTTTAAGGCACTCTCCGCGCAAATAGACTGGCAGGAAAATCCGTTTTTAAATATCACCAACTCCTTTATATAATTTTTACATAAATGCGCTTTTTCTCTCACAAATCCCATAAAAAATATTAAATAGTTTGGAAACAAATTTAGTTTAAAGTTCATGAAATTTTTTATTCAGGGAATAATAAGTGTTTTCTTATGCCTTATCCAGTCGTACATGTTCTATTCTTCGTACTCTGTATCAGTGCAGTAGCAGTCTACGCTACTGTCAAATCGTTTTTTCGAGGGGAGCTTTCTCTCAAAGGCTCAAAGCATTTACTACCGCTACTATTCGTAGGCAGTGTATGCTCATTATTCCCAGACATCATGATTGTTCACAGCCTTCTAGTAAACGGTACTATGGAACATTGCTGGGCTGGCCCGATTCCAACACATTCACTTCTGTTCAGTCTTCCTGCAGTCTTGCTAGGGATAGTCACAGGATACGTTATATACAGAGAGCCTAGAAAAGCAATACATCTCGGCCTTTTTGCAGAAGCTGCCTTTGCTTCACACCTATTGCTGGACGACATCAGTGAAGGTGGCTGTGAGTACCTTTATCCGTTATATGAGAAAGATATCAGCGTATTCTCAATGTTAGATGTAAGTTTTATGAGAACAGGACTTCTCGATTACCTGATGACATCTTTTGTATCGGTTTTTCTAATTTTCTCCGTAATAATGATGGCACTTTTTGCCCTGAGTGAATATGGCTTTGAGCTAAAGTACAGAGCAGAAAAATGAAAAATAAAGACGTGAAGACTTGGACAATCGAAAGAGAGATCAAGAGAAAAGTGAAGAATTAAAAGGGCAAAGGTGTTCAAATCAGGTCTTAAGTTCACCTACACCCTCGAGTTTTTTTACAACCCTGGCAGGATAGCCAAGAGCAAGACTATTTGGAGAAATACTGCGGCTAACTACGGATCCGATACCTATTATTGAGTTATCCCCAATTTCAACCCCCTGAGTAATTATACATCCTGGATTCACAGAAACCCCCCTTCCGATTTTTATGGGAGCCATAGTTCTCGGATATGCCTGCCTTGTAGTCAAACTGCCTCTTGTATGAGCAGACAGTATGCAACGGTCGCCAATTTCAGAATAATCCCCTACCGTAATTAACTCAGGGTGAATCCTATCAAAAACTACGTCATAGCCGACATATACATTCTGCCCGAGATTTACACCCCGCATCCTGTGCAATGTTGCCCTCCAGGAAGGAACAGGAACGCTTGAAGCAAGCCGCTCCAGAACCCAGTTCTTAAAATATTTAATTCCAAACAGGAGTTTATTGCTGTGGTAATGGTCAGCTATTTCGCCAAAAGTTACTTTGTCTCTATTGGATACTAAAGTAGCCATGCTAATACCCCCCTACTTATCTAAATAATTTATACTTTTTTCAATGGGTTTTAACGAATAAATATATTCCTATAGTTTATGCTCAATTAAACCCGATATTGATAACCGTTGAATACAATAATTTTCAGTATACTTAACATACTAACTTCCGGATGACTTTTCTGTTAACTTTTGATTCGGGCTACAAGTTTAAGAAGCGGTGATTTCTTTATTTCTACCGCATCGTTAGGGCAAAGTTCACGGCAGCAGTAACATTGAATGCATTTCTCATCGTTAATTTTCAGTATCCTGTCAGTTTCCTCAATGGCATACGCCGAACAATTCGAAACACAGGCTCTGCAAAGGGCACAATTTGAAGTGTTAATAATGGGTTTTACAGCTAACTGCTTTCGAAGTATTCTCATGAGAAAAGAAGGTATGTAAGCAGTGATTCCACCTTCCGGTCTTTTAAACCCGATCTTCACCTTTTCAAGAGGTGTCCCTACAACCTCAGGATGCCCAGTCCCAAATCCCCTTGCAAGAGCAGCCCTATTTGTAGGAACCTTCAAAGGATCGATTCCTATAAGCTCTGAAGCTACAATATCCAGGGCTACGCAATCATAACTTGCCATAATTACGCCTGCAAAAATAGGCGTACCATTGGCCGGACCATTTCCTTCCATTCCAACTACACCGTCCATAACTGCAAGTTGGGGTTTGGCGACAGAATATATGTCGATAATTGCTTCCCCGAAACGGCGTCGATCCTCCAGAAAGTGAGCTTGTTTTCGAATTTTCTGAGGTACTGCGCCGAAGAAATTTTTTACAGCCCCAGTGTACAGTGTGAGTTCATGGGTCTTGAGCTTTGGAAGCGAGATAATTACATCAGCTTCAAGTATAGCTTTTGAGATGTGCAGTCGTGAGAACTCCCTGGCACCCGGAACATCAACCTCAACATAGCCTGATGTCTCAAAATTGATAAGCTCCACCCCGTAATCTGAGGCAACTCCTTCAATGCCTGACTTCTTAAGCGCCTGAGAAGTAGAGGTAGAACCGGGTTTTACAATACCTGAACCATCCCCTATAACTGGGATACCTCCCACTTCTGAGACAAGCTCGCACATTGCAGCTACTACTGCAGGATGGGTTGTGACGGCATCCTCTGGCGATCGGATAGCAAGCACATTGGGTTTGAGAAGTACGCGGTTGCCAGAAGTTATAATTTTCTCAAGCCCGCCTATCAGGTTCAGCGCCTCTTTAACCGCGTCTTTCACGTTTGAGTAATCATGGCATCGAGCAATTGAAACCTTGGTATTCATACTCGCACTTCTGGATTATTGTTTAAATTTATTTTATTCCTGAAAATTCTGGTTTTAACCGGGATTTTAGCCATAATAATTCTGCCTCCAGGCACTATCGCAGTTTACCTACCAATATGGCAGACAGGCGGCACGGCTCGTACATACTCCGTGCTATCTCTAATCCTTTTGATATGTCTCCAGGTTTTTTCTATAGTGTCACTTGATAATCCGGTATTTTTTTCAATCACCTCCATCGGCAACTGGTGCTCCTGAGCGTAAAGCAGCTGATCCAGAATCTGAAGAGGCATACGCCAGTAAAATTCTTCATCAGTAGTAAAATGGTTCCACGTATCAGCACTTGGAGGACGTTTCAGAATATCTTCGTTGACATTAAGCAGTCTACCCAGGGCATAAACCTGAACCTTATAACAGTCAGCAAGAGGTTCAAAATCTGAGCCTCCATCCCCATATTTTACAAACTGGCCAAGAAGCAATTCTGTCTTATTGGTTGTTCCGCAAACGGCATAGTTCAACTTCTCAGCATACATATACTGAACAAGCATTCGAGATCTCTGCTTGACATTCTGCAGCCCTATTAATTCCAGATAATCATTCGCTTTAAGCCTGTACTTTCCAGAAGGTACTCCATCTTTAACAAGCTGTATATAAGGAACATTCAAAAGCCCATGGGTAAGGAAATCAGGAAGAACCAGTGAAGTCTTATGTATATCAGGGTCGTAATCAGGACAGGTTCTCTTTATAATCTGCTCCTTCTTATCATAGATGTTAAGTGACCTGAGGATAGGGGAGATGGACACTTCCTCGTATGGCACTCCAAGGCTCTCGCAGATTTCGGCTCCAAGGATTGCGCTGGAAGGAGAAGATTCGTCTTCAGGAAGGAGAAGACAGTACACATTTTCCTTCCCAAGTTCCTGTACGCAGAGGGTTAGTGCTACGGCAGAGTCTATTCCTCCAGAAACTCCTATGACCACTCCTCTTTTCTTAAAACCAGTTACTTGCTTTCTAATAAATTTCCTGAGATTTAAAGCTAAATATTCAATATCTCGATTAAGTTCTTCCAGAATCTGGACATTTTTACCTTCTGCTGCCTCCATAGCTTAACCCTCGGAATGAATACCATTTATGTTGAATCTTAGTTATGTACCACTTATGTTGAATCTTAGTTAAAAAGTTTTAAAACAGATTTAAATTGGAATTTAGCTTCTTTGCAGCCTCCATTATCAGGGGTTGAGACAGTTCCTGAGTAATTTTCTCAAACCCTTCTTTCCTGGGCATATCCCCGCTTCGGACAAGCCCTGCAATATCAAAGGTGTATGGATGGAATCCATATTTTTTCAGGTGGTTGTAACAGGCAAAGGAATTCAAGGTACAGTTAGTTGAGTTGCTGTCATTGATTCCAGGGAGTTCCCAACCGATTTCCAGCAGGGTCTCAAGTATTATATCTTCATTATAATCCCATAAGCAGAGAGGGTGCAGGATACTCGGAACGTTCTCACCGAGATTTGCAAGAACCGCTTTTTTCAGGAGGAACAGTTCATCCTTATCATCGATGCCTATTTTTTGGAGCTGGGTTTCAAACAGGTTTCTTGACCACTGGATAAAATTAGCGGATAGAGGGATTATAGGATTAGGAGACTGCCCGGCTGTAAAAGCAAATACAATAAAAGGAGCCTTCTCAGTGATGGCTTTTTCAATCAGTTTTTGCTTAATGATACTGATGCAAACGTTACAGATATCACTGGCTCGATATTTGGCAAATCTCGGAAAGGCATCATAAGATTCAGCAGCTTTTCGGAATGTATCCAGCAGAATTTCTTCTTTCATTGTCAACTGGAAATAATCGCAGCCTGTAATCTCGCACATCTTTTTTGCGTTTCTAATTGCACCCTCGGAAGTAAAACCATTATTGAACTGAACAGCCAGAACTTTCAAAAAGGGGTAATCTTTTTTAAGTTTATAAAGGGTGTATGAGGAGTCTTTGCCCCCAGAAAGTGCATAAATTATATCGTAGTTTCCTGCCCCCACGTATTGTTCAAAAAGCTTTTCAATTCTTGTAAGGTACTCAGTCCTTTCCTGAGGAGTAAGAGGGGTATATGTCTCACAGAAATGGCAGAGACCACTTTCCTTGTTAATCTGTATACCTGGAATATCGGAATCAAGAATACACTTTTTACATATTAGCTTTGACATGTTTGTACTCCTCTATAATGGATCGATTGGATATTTTCCCGTTCTCGCTCAAGGGTAGATGATTAATGAATAATATTTCTCTTGGGCACAGGTAACCTGGCAGGTTTTTCCGGCAGAACGAAAACAGCTTTTCGATTTCTGTTCTTTCTGCAGGTATGACCAGGAGACTGATTGCAGTTCCCATAAGTTCATGGGGCACTGGTACAACAAAAACCCTGGAGACTTCGGTGTTCTCTTCTATATTTTTCTCAATCTCTCTCGGATTAACACGATGATCACCTATTTTTATAAGGTCGTCTTTGCGCCCGAGGAGTCGGATATATCCATTGGGCAGTTTCTGTGCGAGGTCGCCGGTATGGAGCCAACCGTTTATAATTCTCTTTTCAGTTGCGATCTCGTCGTCCAGATAACCCAGCATAATATTATCCCCAGTAGCAACCAGTTCTCCTGTTGTGTTAAGGTCTGCGGGATTGGAATCGGAGTCAAAGACATCCAGTGTAACACCCGGAATTGCTTTTCCTATAGTGTCAACAAACTCATCCACGTCTTCTGCTGGCAGGTAGGCAAGTCTAGCAGTTGCTTCAGTCTGGCCGTACATAGGCAGGATTTCCAGGTCAGGAACTAATTCCTTCATATCTCTCACAGTAGCTTTATCCATTCCTCCACCTGCCGACGCAGCGGTTCTAACCTTTGCAAAAGATCGTTTGAATCTATCAGGATATTTGAGAAGTATACGGTAAGTACTGGGCACTCCATAAAATATTGAAACGCCGGATTCTATCAGGTTGAAAACCGGGGCAATGAAATTCATATTTCCAACCCGGACTGAGCCTCCAGATGCCAGGTGGGAGTTAATTATGGAATTTCCAAAAGCATGATGAGGAGATATTACAAGCGCTCCTTTATCACTGGAGGTTATCCGAAGTACCTTTATTATTGATTCTGCATTTGCTGTCAGATTCCTGTCACTTAACATGACCCCTTTTGGAGTACCTGTTGTGCCTGAGGTATAAAGAACCAGACGCAGTTCAGGATTGTTCCTTTCAGTTTCGATCTTCCTACGCAGGATTTTTACGGAAGTATTGCCGGAAATAACTATTACAGTTCCAAAACGCTCAAAAAATCCTTCTCCAAATCTTGAGTACTGCGTATCGGTTGTGATGATATTGCTGATGTGGGCTGTGTCAAGGATCTTCTCAAGACTGAACCTGGGAAATTCTATTGGCAGAGGAATGGCGATGTTAGCTGATCGGTATACTGCCATGAGTATCTTTATATACTGCATGCCTGACTCTGCCAGTATTGCAAACCGGCAGTGATCAAAATCTATCAAATGGGAAGCAATGGCATTTATATCATTGTCAAGGCAGCTATAGGAAATGGAATTTGTGCCCTCTTCCAGAGCAATACTTTGAGGGGTTTTTCTGGCGTACTCGGTAATATACGCATCAATCCGCATACTGTTTCACTTCGACAGCTTAATTATCATATTGGTAATACCCTTAAGAGAATCAAAATTTTCCGGGGTGAGCATGTCCTCAGGAATATCAATAGAATATTTCTCACAGATATAATCCATAAGTTCAAGCAAACCAATTGAATCTATTATGCCATTTTGAGTGAGAGAATCATTATCATTCAGGAGAGTGTTATTGTCCATAAAAGAATTAGCCTTCAAATAATCGACAATATCATTCTTAATTTGTTCCATGTTTGAGTATCCCCTTTGTTTTCATATAGCAGACCGCCAATTATTAATAATACTCAACTGCGTCCACAATAACGTGAATTCCCACTGGTAATTACGTAACACAACTATATAAATAATGTGGACCACTTCATGTTGACAGAAAAGCCCTTTAGAAGCTGAAATTTGAGCAAAATTAATTTAGCACAACCGGCTACGCCAGAATGATAAAGTTCAGCCTCCTCGCTAAAAATAGTACAACCAGCTTACTCACCAGTATAATCCATAAATTTATGTGTATAGGGATGAGGTCGAAAATGATAGTACAGGATGCAGGACTTTAAGCCCTGGTTTTTATATAAAATACTTAGACTCAGTTAAAGTCGATTCTATGAAGGCAATTTATATCGATAATATGCGATTTTGAGTTGGTTATAACAGATAATATATATTTTTCATTTAAAATAAAAGTCCGATAGTTGACACTGCTGAGATCCAGTTTTTTATTGAAAATAAGATGCATTTTATTATTTGAAAACTTGGAATAAGCTTCTTTCAAAGTCCATATTTTTAAAAGATCGGTATCACTTATTGTCTCGTCCGTAGATAAGAGTTTCATGCTCAGATTTTTCAAATTACTTTTAAGAGCCAATCTTTTCTCAAGCTCAATGTCAATGCCGACCTCGACTTTTGAGATAGCAAGGGCTACAACACTTTCGGTGTATGAGATACAAATGTACGGCTCACTGTTATTAAGGATGCAAACTCTTCCATCCCCGTCTTTATATGTAGATATTCCTGAAGCAGAACTTTCACCAGTAACATTGCATAGAATTCGTTTTAAAACTGTTCTGGAGATAATGTACCTTCTCTTAAAATGACTAGTCTTTAATCTCGCAAGGGATTCCAATTCTATACTGCTGAGATAACCTGTATTGAGGGTGTCATAATCATTCAGGTCAACAAGAAAAATAAGAACATCGCTATGTTGCCACAGGTGAGGAATTTCATCGAGGGAAACGAGGGATGGTGACATTAAATTCTCATTGAACATACAGTCCACCTGTATCCTTATAGTATAGAATATTGTTTCATATCCTATTTACTGGGAGTTTGCTGAGCAGGGGCGTGGGGATCGAAAATTATGTTCTTTACACTCAGATTTTAGTGTAAAAATCATATAGACAATTTTTACTTCTTCAACATACTTTACAATTCTCACCCTTTCTTAAACATTGAGATAGAGAAATTTAAATCTGAAAAAAATGTTGATTATTTACCGCCGCCAGCAGCATGTTGAAATTCTTATGTTGATATTAAATTTATACTTCATATAAATAATTGAAAAAAGCAATACTAAAATATATAAACGATAAGGATATAGGGTATTCGTTTCTTAGCGCCCCTACTCGGAGGTCGCACATTTTTTATAAGTAAAAGAACAGTGAGTAATATAATGCAAAATCAATATAACTCAATCTTAACTGAGGTGTCAGAAACTGCAAACTGCGGAAGAAAGGGTAAGAGCGAGATTGATAAAGTATCTCGGCAGGGATGAAAGCGGGATACGCAAGGTTGTGCTCAATCTCTTCCTAACCGGAGACAAGTTCACCACCGGTGAAGTTTACGATTACCTGGATAAAGGGAATTTTGAGGTAAGCTACCGAGGAGTCTCGGCTATGGTCGGGCTTATGAACACAAGGCTCGGGATCCTGAGCATAAATGTCTCCGGAGATCACAACGTATATTCCCTTAAAGAAAACTACAAAAACATTGTCGGCTCTGTGCTTGAAAACTACTGAGCCGCTTTTATTGTTACCTGTTTTTGGGTGAGAATTTTCGAATTACCTACCTGTTCTGCTAAAACAGTGAAAAATATATGGACTGACAGCAGGTTTTCGATCTTGCTTCAGGATATTTAATCTGAAGTAAAAACTGAGAGATTAGAAATCTGGAGGCTTCCAGAATTTATTTCAATGTGACCAGTTGTGCATAAGTCCCCTCAGGAGTAACTGCATACTCTCCGACTCTGTTTCTGGATAAGTATGTCTGGAATATATTACTGACTGTCTGGGCATCTGTCAGAATTATATCATCATACGTATCGTTAAGTTTTACACACATGCTGATCTCAGATTCAGTCCAGATCAGTTTTTGATTGAAACTTTTCCCATAAATGGGAGAATCCATATTTGCCATAGAATTAGTTATCATAAAGAATGAAAATATTATAAGTAGAACGGAGACAAAAGCAGCTTTACGAAATTTATCAAGGATGAAATCGAGGTGTGAACATTACACTAATTAACCCCGTTACCCAACTAACAGATAGATTCTGAGTAATAAACTTTTTTCATATTTTATAGAGGATAAAAGAGTATTTCTCCTTGCCAAGGTTCACTCTGGTAGTCATTTTAGAGGATTTTCAAGAAAGAATTAAGTAGAGGCTCATTAAATTTGATTAAATTGTCTAAGACTGCATATGGAACTACATACATTTACGACAAAGAGGTTCTTAAGCAAAAGAAATATTAATATCTTGAGTAAGAGAAGGTAATTAGGTTCCATTGGAGAGAAGTTTACGAGGGTACTTCTCATATCCGTATATTAAGGAGGAAAGCGTATAAAAAGTTTAAAAGAAATGTCCTGGAACAGAGGAATCTTGCGAGCGGGACTTCGTCTTTTGAGAGACCGCATCTTCAGTATATTTTATCGTGAATATGAGAAAAGACTCGAGATAGACATTCTGAACTCAGAAATTCCACATCATGTAGCCGTGATTATGGATGGAAACCGGAGGTATGCGGGACAGCTGGGAAAGACCCGGAGTTACGGGCATGTAATGGGGGCAGAAGTTACTGAAAAGGTGATTGAGTGGTGCTATGGGATAGGAATAAAGCAGCTTACTCTTTACGCCTTCTCTACGGAAAATTTTCAACGCTCAGAAGAGGAAGTTGACGGTCTCTTCAACCTTATCAATGAAAAGTTCCTGAAAATCTACTCTGACCCAAGAACACATGAGAAAGAGATGCAGGTCCGCGTCATAGGAGACAGGTCAAAACTACCTGCTTTTCTTAATGAGTCGATTGAAAAAACAGAAAAAGCTACGGAGAATTACAGGAAATTTCACCTTAACGTTGCTATTGCCTACGGAGGCAGGCAGGATATAATTCAAGCAGTCCGTGATATTGCAGGTTGTATTTCCAATGGGAAACTCTCCCTTGAGGAGGTAGATGAGAATCTTATTTCAAAACATCTTTACCCAGCCCAGGGAGTTTCTGTTCCGAACGTTGACCTTATTATCCGAACTGGAGGAGACGAAAGGATTTCAAATTTTCTTCCCTGGCAGGCTAATGGGAGTGAATGTGCCGCTTATTTCTGTGCCCCTTTCTGGCCGGAATTTCGAAAAATCGATCTTCTGCGCTCTATTCGGATATATCAGGCCAGAAAAGCTGAAAGAAAACAGGAACAATCATGCAGGGCCTTAAAAGTTGTAAATTTTCTGAAAATTGGAAACTGTGGGGAAAAATTTGAAGGTATAGGGCAGCTCCAATCAGTAAAAAGGCAGGGGATTTCCTGAAATATTCTACAAATTATAATTTTATTGCAAACAATCTGAAATAATGTTATTACAATTAAATAAATTATTTTCTAGAACTTGAATGCGGAAACTTCAAAATAAAAAGAATGGCATATTTGAGAAGTTTTCTGTCTATATTACTTTTAAAGTGACTTCCCAGACTTTTTAAGATATTATAAGAAAAATCTCCCTGAATACCGATATATTGATATTCAGGAGATGAGTATTTAAGGTGGGGAAATTTGGCTACATCTAATTTTTCAGATTACAGGCTTGCAAAAAGCTTGGGGAAGAATATCATTATATCGAGGATAGACTAATTCATTCCAGAACCGGATTTCGTTTAGAATGGTATCTGGAGATAGATTAGAAACCTGGGGAGTTAGAATGGATACTGTTAGCAAGTTAAATTCGCGTCCCTTAAAAATCTACTTTCAGAGGGATGGGGAATCAAAAGGTATAACACCTGTAATTACGGCTCATGATAATTTTCAGTATAATTTAAAATTACTGGAAACTGAAAGCGTGGGAGACAAAGAAATTGTGGTTACATGCCCTTCAGGCGTGCAGGCAATGATAGCTGCCAGAATACTGACCAGGGAAGGTGCAGGGAAAACCAAAATTCCTAACGACAGAAAGCTCACTGGCGGGAAGAAGAAACCTGAGAAAAGCCGGAGGGATTTTACTGGGAAAAGAATACAGAAAACCTAACCGCCTGATAAATGAAAAAAGCCCTTATCTTCTCCAGCACGCCTATAATCCTGTGGATTGGTATCCATGGGGAGAAGAGGCTTTTGATAAAGCCAGAAAAGAAAATAAACCTATTTTTCTGTCAATTGGTTACTCCACCTGCCACTGGTGCCATGTGATGGCACATGAGTCTTTTGAGGACGAAGAAGTAGCAAGACTCATGAATAAGGCTTTTGTTTGCATAAAAGTAGACCGGGAAGAACGACCTGATATTGACAATGTCTATATGACAGTCTGCCAGATTATGTTAGGAAGAGGGGGCTGGCCGCTTAATATTATCATGACTCCAAGCATGAAACCTTTTTTTGCCGGAACCTACATTCCTAAAAAGTCCCGTTTTAACCAGACAGGAATGCTTGAGCTCGTGCCCAGGATAGAGGAGATCTGGAAAAGGCAAAATAAAGAAATACTTGATTCGGCTGAAAAAATCACGGCTTCTATCCAGAATATGATCACAGAGTCAGCGGGAGAGAGCATAGGGGAGACTATAATAGAAGAAGCTTATGAAGAATTGTTGAATTCTTTTGATAATGAATATGGTGGTTTTCAGAGAGCCCCAAAGTTTCCTACACCACATAAAATATTCTTTTTGCTCCGTTACTGGAAACGCAGCGGGAATCCCGAAGCTCTTCATATGGTCGAATACACCCTGGAAAACATGTACAAGGGAGGAATCCATGACCACCTGGGTTCGGGTTTCCATCGTTACTCTACAGATAATATGTGGATTGTTCCTCACTTTGAAAAGATGCTGTACGACCAGGCTCTTATTGCGACCGCATATATAGAAGCCTATCAGGCTACCGGAAAGAATCTATATAGAGAAGCAGCAGAGGGAGTTCTCGACTATGTGCTAAGAGATCTTACATCTCCAGAAGGTGGATTCTACTGTGGAGAAGATGCCGACGTAGATGGAGAGGAAGGAAAGTATTATCTCTGGAATTTAGAGGAAATCAGTAGTGTGCTTAGTCCTGAAGAATCCGAGCTGATTACACAGGTGTTCAATCTCAGCCCAGAAGGTAATTTTGAAGAGGAAATAAGAGGTAAAAAGACAGGAACCAATATTCATTATTTGTCCCGCTCCCCGGAAACTATTGCTGCCGAGATGGGAGTTCCCTCAGACGAGATTAAGAATCGGATAGAAGTAGCTAAAGAAAAACTCCTTGAAGCCCGGAACAAACGTAAAAGACCTGCAAAAGATGACAAAATTCTCACAGATTGGACTGGACTTATGATTACAGCTTTTGCAAACGGTTTCCAGGTCTTTGGGGAAGAGAAGTATCTGAAAGCTGCCACAAATGCTGCGGATTTTATACTCAGCAGGCTCTACAGTCCCGATAAACGACTGCTTCACCGATATAGGGAAGGAGAAACTGGAATTCTCGGGACTGCTGATGACTACGCATTTCTGATTAATGGACTTCTGGATCTTTACGAGGCAGGATTCGAACTTCGCTATCTTAAAGCAGCCCTTTGCCTTAATAAGGAATTCCTTGAACATTTCTGGGATCCTGTTCAGGGTGGGTTCTTCTTTACCGCAGACGATAGTGAATCACTTATTTTCAGGAAAAAAGAATTTGCTGATGCAGCCATACCATCAGGTAACTCCATTGAGATGCTGAACCTTCTTCGACTTGCGAGAGTGACTGCAGATCCTGAGTTAGAAGATAGAGCTCAGGAGCTGGAACGTGCGTTTTCAAAACTCATAAGGAAAATGCCATCAGGGTACACCCAGTTTTTATCAGCGTTTGATTTTGGTCTGGGCCCTACATATCAGGTGGTAATTGCAGGAAAGCGTGAGTCTGCGGACACGAAACGTATACTCGAAGAACTCAGGGCTTATTTTATCCCCAATAAAGTGCTGGTTTTCAGACCTGAAGGAAAAGATCCTGAGATTACAAATCTGGCAACGTATACGAAAGACCAGATTCCTATAGAGGGAAAAGCCACTGCATACGTCTGCCAGAATTATGAATGTCAGCATCCTACTACTGAGGTCAATGAGATGTTAAAAATGTTAAATGTATGAATGAAGTATAATTGAGGTTACCGTCAATTAACTATTAAATATTAAAATGGAGGCATGGAAAATGAAAGAATACACACTTGAAGAACTTGCAGAATACAACGGCAAAAACGGCAAGATGTATATTGCCTATCAAGGCCAAGTCTATGATGTTTCAGACAGTTATCTATGGGAGGATGGCATCCACCAGGGACTGCATGATTCAGGAAGGGACCTTACTGAAGAAATGGATGAGGCGCCTCATGGGCCTGAAATATTTAAGGATTTTCCTGTTATAGGAACTTTGAAAGAGTGAAGCCGGTCCGGTGTTAGGTAATTGAATTTGTTTCTGGCAGATGATCATAACAAACTAATCTAAAGAGTTATGAATTTTAAAATTTTTCTTAAAAACATTTTTTTATATTTTACCAAACTTTAGGGAACCCTGAAAAGATGGCACATTAAATTTCAGGGTTTGAGGAACCAAAAAAAGCCGCTGGTCCGGATACAATCACTAACATTGCTCTCAGATGTTTTCTCAGAGCTGCATTAAGTATAATTGATATAAATCCGTTTTGTTCTTTATGTTAATAGGACTCACCGGTACACCGGGCACTGGAAAAACCTCAGTGAGCAGATTTCTTGAAAGAAAAAGGCACTGGAAAGTAATTCACCTTAACGACCTCATCAAAGAGGAGCACCTTTACACCGAGATTGATAAGGAAAGGGACGCTGTCATTGCAGATATGGAACTTATCAGGCAGCGTCTTGCAGAGATTATTAGTGGAAAGGAAAATGAGGTAATAATTCTTGAGAGCCATCTTGCTCATTACATTGCGGACACTGTAATTGTACTCAGGTTATATCCTCCTGAACTAAAAATGAGGTTGGAAACACGTGGCTATTCTGAAGAGAAAATAAAGGAGAATGTTGAGGCTGAAGCTCTCGATGTAATTCTGGTTGAAGCCTTTGAATGGTGTGAAGAAGTTTTTGAAATCAATACGACAGGTAAAAGCATTGAGGAAGCGGGACAGGATATAGAAAAAATCATAGAGCACATTTTAAACGGTAGTGAAGAAGAACTATTAGAGTATAGACCTGGATCAATTGACTGGATTGACTTCGCTACTTGATTTTTCATTAATTGCCTTTTTGCTAAAACTTTTTCCTAAAAAGTTTTCGATAAAACTTTTCCCTAAAATCTTTTTGATAAAATTTCTTCCTAAAATCTTTTTGCTAAAATTTCTTCCTAAAAAGTTTTTGGTAAATCTTTTTCCTAAAAAGCTTTGCTTTAAAGAAAATTAGTAAGGGATATGGGGATCAGACCCCGGAAGATTAACACTTCCTTTTCCCTTAAAAGTGCTTAGCACCTGCAACTTTTGCATGCTGAACCAGTGGGGTTCTTTGCACAGATAAAAGTGCACTTTGAGCAGCTGTCGCAGTTGATATTAAACGTAACTGTTGCACAATCGGTTCTTCCATCTTTACCCTTTACACAGTATTTGAAACTGTCAGTACAAGCTTTAGTGCATTTTGCTGGCTTTGTGTAGCAGAATTTACCATTACTCTGAATACAGATCTTACCGCCCAGTTTGGTATTAAAACATCCAGGTTTAGCAACTTTAAGGTTGCATCCTTTGTCATTCTTCAGCACGTTATTGCAGTAAGATTTAGATTTACAGTTAAGTGTAAATTTATCATTTACTGCATCTGTTTTTACCTTACACTTGTAGCATGAGGAGCACGCGGCTGCTCCTGTCATAGACATGACAAAGAAGACCAGCGTGATAACACAAATTGTCTTAAACATGGTTTTTCTCATAATATATCCTCCATAGTATGCACTCAACCATGAAAATTTCAAAGATATTGGTTTTTAAATCCGATTATCACTGGCAATGAAAATATATTCTTCCGGATTAAACCCCCCAATTTATCAGGGAGATATATTTTCATATGATTGAGTGGTAGTTCTACAATATATTTCAACAAACAGTTTAAAATTAAACTGCTAGTTTTGAAATTTTATGCATCTTTAACTTTTCCAAAAATACAGTCACTTACCAATGTGCTGAGTTACAATATCGATTGCAGCAGTTAACCTAGTATGTCAAATTTAGGTTAAAAGTTGAAACGTACTGTAACAAAACACATAGGAATTGATCCTACATTTGTATGAAAAAGTTTAAAGAATACACAAATAGAAATAGAACTTTCTTTTATAAGAAATTTTCTCTTTGATATAAGTCACACTGTTTACATCTGATACTTATCTAAAAAATTTAAATTGATGGTAGAAAAGTTTTTCATAAGTGGCTATATATAAATAATTACAGGATAGAGAATAAAAGGTTAGAAGGAAAGGAAACAAAATTGAAGGAAATGAAAAATTAGAGAAATAAAGTAAGTAAAAAGAGCTGAAAATCAGGAAAAAATAAAAAGTGTTGAAATTAAGGAAAAAAGAAGGCAAAGAAAGTTAAGAGTAAGGAAAGAATGAAAAAAGTAAAGAAAACTGTAAAGAAAAAATAAAGGTGAAGATTAGCTACATTGAGAGGGAGAAAAAGGCTGTAAACCTTTTTAGAGACTGATAAACAACGATAGGTCACCAAATGCAAAATCTTATATGCAGAGTACCTTCATAGCGAGGAATTACTATCACTGGCAGAAACATTCCTCAAGCGAGTTACTCCGTCAATTTCCCTTATAACTTCCACAATAGGCTTTGGAACAAGGTGTTCCCATTTCTCCCCTGCAACCATCCGCCTCCGGATCTCCGTGCCTGAGTATCTCTCCCGGACATAAAGGGGGGATTCTTTTACGCAAAACCCGGCTTCCCGGAAGAGTTGAATAACAAGCGGATTGTTTGAGTACACTACTTGAAAATTTGGCGTTCGGGATGCAACGTGATGAACCCAGATAGAATTGTACCTGACATCTTCAATGGGGAGAACATAGTGCCGGATAGGGAGATTTTCAAGCGCATTGTACAGCATCAACACTCTTTCCCCTGCCGTAAAAGGATCAGTGGATTCGTGGCTTTTCTGGGCGCTTCCTATGCCTATGACCAGTTCGTCAACTTCTTCCGCAATCTGCTTAATTATAGCATGGTGCCCGAAATGATACGGTTGAAAACGTCCAATATAAAAAGCTCGCACCATCCCGGATTCCAACCTCCTACCATGCACTGACTATCTTTTCAATATATCAGAGTTTTAGACTACTTCGTTACGGATTTAGACTACTTCGTTACGGATACCTGTCTCAAAGGTGAACTCCTTACATACTTCCGCAAAATGTTCAGCATTGTTTTTGCGCTTCATATCAATAAGCTTTCCGACAAGTTCGAGACCTGGCTTGGGGTCTTCCATAATTTCCATCTCATCACGGACCATATCGAAGTATTTCTCTCCGATCTCTGTTCTTATGAAGACCGAGTTCCACCCATCTGGAGCTCCGACAGAACCTATTGAAATATCGGCAAAGACCGAAGTGTAGTCACAGCAGTGATGACAGGGATTCCGTGCATATTTGGCCACAACCTTGATAGGTACAGTGTGAACCTCGCCGTCACTGGTATAGACCCAGAATTTACCTTTGGTGAACTCCATCTTCGTGACATCCTCGATCTTTACTTTCATGATCTCAGGAATTATCTTTCCAAGCATTACATCTTGATGAAAACTTTCCATACAGAGTAATCCAATAATAAGTACAATTTTTTCGCTTACGTTATCACGGATAAGTTTTGCAGAATGAGCCTGGCAGGGCACACCGACAACAGCAATCCGGTCATATTTTTCGAAGGCTTCTCTGAGAGCTGCAACGACCGGGTCAGAGGTATACTTGGTCCCTCTTGTCCTCTCGACGTCTTCAGCACTTGTTAATAGAACTACTTCAGGTTCCCATTTCTCGTTTCGAGTAATTCCGACGGCGCAATCTATCTTATCCAGATTGAAAAGAGTTTTCAGGATGCCGCTGGCTACTCCTCCATCCTGGCTACCGGCACTGTCCTTAGATCTGGCGGCAAAAAACTTGCGTACATTTGCAAGCTCATTCTCAATGAAACCGTCTACTACCGGACAGATTCTGCTGCAGATTAAACAACCTTCACAAACCAGATATCCAGCTCCTTTCTCATAAAGATTTAGATCATTCGGATCACGAATTTCTGCCGCCTTCTTTACAGTTACAGCCCCTATGGGACATACGGCCTCGCATGCCCCGCAGGCTGCGCATATGTCATGTTCAATGACTTCTGCAATCTTTGGTGGCATTAGTTACCTCCAGTGCATTAATTTGCTTGCCTTAAGGACAAATGTTTTTTAAAAACCAAAAAAATAAAAAAATATTGTGAAGGATGTAATAAAATTACATCTTTGCAATGATTTCTTTACCTATAAGCTTTATTGCTTTTTCTTTATCAGGACCGATCGGAGATCCGGCAACAATCTGGGTAACTCCGATTGCTTCAAGGTCCCTGATTCTCTTCATGCAGTCTTCAGGAGTTCCGCAGATAGAAAAGGCCTCAATCATCTGAGGGGTTACGAGTCCGCCCATGAGAGCTCCGAAGTCTCCCTTGGCAATTGCTGCACCTATCTGGCTCTTGGCTTCGACTGGAATTCCATGGCGCTCAAGAACAAGGTCAGGGGAACCTGCAACAATGAATGCAACAACGACTTTTGCAGCATTGACTGCCTTTGCAGGGTCTTTGTCAATTGAGAAGCAGGCGTATGCTGTAACATCGACTTCTTTCGGGTCACGGCCTGCCTTTGCAGCTCCTTTCTTGATCTGCTCGACAGCAACTTCGAAGTCCTTCGGGTGGGATGCATTGATAAGGACGCCATCTGCAACCTCACCGGCAAGTTCGAGCATCTTGGGACCTTGGGCACCCATGTAAATGGGAACGTCTCCAACTTTAAAGGCAAGCTTTGCACCTGCGAACTTAACCATTTCCCCATCCATAGATACCTTCTGGCCTGAGATGAAAGCTCTGATTGCCTGAATAGCTTCTCTGGTGGTTGCAAGAGGTTTCTCCCATGCAATGCCCATGGCATCGAAGGTTGCCTTGTCTCCTGGACCGAGACCGAGGACTGCCCTTCCACCTGAAATTTCAGCAATTGAGGCAATGCTGGATGCTGTTATTGCGGGGTTTCTGGTGTAGGAATTTGTAACACCGGAACCGATCTTTATACTGTTGGTGTTAAGAGCCAGAACGGTGAGAGTGGAGTACACATCACGGTTGTTGTAATGGTCAGTGATCCAGACATAGTCGAATCCCTGCTGTTCTGAGAGCTTTGCGTAATATGCGATCTTTAAGGCAGGATCGCTCGGCACAAATTCAATTCCGAACTTCATCTCAAGTTACTCCTGAGTACTGTTTATTTAAATAATGGGTTCGTTTTTGTCCCCAATATATCACTTTTGAATAATAATTAATACCCATTACAATAGATATTAATTATGAATCTTAACTAAATTCAATTAACAGTATTTAAGAATCTATATATAATTAACTGTATTAAACGAATTATATAAAACTCTTCTGATAAAAAGACTCCCTCATTTTTCCTCACACTAGAGTCTTTTCAAACCCTAGCCATTAAAGAAAGTTAACCAAACCTTAAAAACCTTTTCTAAAAACCGCATTAGCAGCCTCGTTTTCAAATCATACATGCCTGGATAAGCAGAATGGGAAAAAGCATTTTTAAATGAATTCATTTTTACCAAAGCTAGCAAAAGGTTTATATTGGAAAACGGTATGTGCCGAGATTCCCCGTGCTTCCGGTTAAAGCCCAGGAATGTTAATTCAAGAACTTATAGTTCTTCTCTCAACTAATTACACTTTTAATTTGTGGATAAAATTTTTCTATCCAACTTTTTGCAAATGATATCGAACCCTCTATCCTGTTAAATTCATTTTTGATTATATTTCTCAAATGTTCTTTTGATTGAATAAATCTGACCGATACATCTCTTTTAATTGTTTTCCATATTAACTCTACAGGATTCAAATCTGGTGAATAAGGTGGAAGAAACACAAGTTTAATTCCCAATTCTTTTGCTTTCATTTTTGTTTTATCTGCTTTATGTGCTTTAAAATTATCAAGTATAAGTACTATGATTTTTCCTCTGTTCTCTTTCGCTATTTTTTCAAGAAACTCACATACACTTTCTGCCTTTGAACTTTCTTTAAAATCAATCAGATTATTCCCATTAATTGAGTAAAAGGCAAATACATTTGCCTTTATGTAATCTGTATTTTTTATCATTGAAGATTTTGTAAATGACCACAAACGCTGCGTATTTGCTTTTGTTTGTGGTGAGGATTCATCAAGGAAACCTATTACATATTTCTAATGTGAAAGAGGATACTTTGGAACTGTTTCACTTAACTTTTTTTAAAATTTCTTCTGCATCTTTAGGTCTCCTGTAGTCGAGAATATAAGGTTTTGAATGATGCATTCCAAAGTTTTTCAGTATAACTCCTATCCTTTTTAATGAGTACTCAACGCCATATTTTTCCTTTATTAGCTCTAATACTTCTCTGGTAGTCCAGAAATCTTTCTTTTTCAACAAACTCTTTAATTCTATCATTTGTTCGTCAGTAAGCTTAGGCTTTCTTCCTCCACCAAATTGTGGCATCAAGGCGGCATAGCCGCCTTTATTCCAATAATCTTGCCAATAATAGCCACATTTCTTAGTTACCCCAACTTTGATGGCAGCTTCTTCAACAGAATCTCCTAAATACCTAAATTTGATAAAATAAAGCCTTTTTAGAACGCGAGAGTTATTTTCATGTTTGATCAAGGAGTTAACCTCATCAAGACTTAACTTCTGATCAATAGCAATTTGTTCCTTCCCCACCATAAAAGGATAATATGAGTTAATGTGTGTAATACCTTACGTCAAGGACTATAAAACATTCAGTTCTTGCTTTATCTCAGGTGGGATATTTATATAAAAAGTTATGAAGGACATTTATATAAAAATCTTGATCTCTGATCAGCATAAGTGTTTGTTTTTCTGGCGGAGACAGTGAAGAAAACAAATCAACAAACTAGCATCAAAAATCAATATCAAAACAAGAATCAAATTACTAAGAAGTTTGGAAAGATAAATTTACCGTAGCTGATTGTACAACCTCAATTCCCAAGGGCATGCTCAAAAATATCCTTATTATCAAGCGATACCTTTCTGAATTTTAATCGACTCTTTCATAAATTAAGTGACAAAATATTTTGCTGAGAATTCCACTCAAAAGGTCGAATTGTCCAGCAATTAACTGCCTTTTTACTCTGTAAAGCTCCCCATTAAATTTTTGGAAATATACAATTGTCTAAAGGTAGGATAAACTCCGATTCAGAGACTCCAGGATAATGCCCAGAGCATTTATTTTTGTGGGCAGCACGTCTACCAGATGCGTTTTTAAATTAAGTAGTACAATTATAAGTTTACATTTAATAATCGTTCTGGATCTTTTTTTAGACAATCTGAACATATCGATTGTATTTTTTCTTTTGAATAAAAACCTACACCTTATGGAGTTGACAATGTAGTTGATTTGAGATCTATTGTGAAAATTTAATTTATTATTATCTTAAACATTATAGAACACCAAAATAACGACATACTGTTAAAACTTATTTTATAAAGTGCCAAAAACATTTTATAATAGGACTGCATAAGCCTGTGTGTCAACTCAGGAATTCGACAACGCTGAATGACAGCTTTTTAAAAGTAGAGTTGACCTGTGGCAAAAGACCATTATAAGTAAACAGAAAGTATTGACCAGAAGGATGCTGTCCTGTGGTCAGTAGCAAGTTTTGATTTGTAATCCAAAACTTCTAGTTTCCAGCCACCTCCAGTGACTAATCCCTATAAGTGATTGGAGAGTGGAGACTCTGTGTGCAGCGTGTATGCCCCATTAAATCAAAAGAACCGAATTGGATAGGTTCGAAAATATTACGCAGACGTAATAGGAATTATACCAGTATAGAGCCGACCTGATCAGGGAATTCTGTTAAAGAATTCGAAAATCCCTACCTGATTAGATTAGTTCGGAAAAGTAAGTATTACGAGTACGTAATATGGAATTTTTAAAGATAATTGGGAAGAAAGTACCTTACTGTATGTATTTTAATTTCACTTAAATCCCTATAAAAATCCAACCCAAAGGTGATACGATGCTTAAAAGACAACTAGGAACCCTATTCCTGGTAACATGCTTTATTTTAATAACCGTACCGGCTTCTTTAGGCGCTGCGAGTACACAGAGTTCAAAGGTAGTAACTGTTGCAGGAGACGGAAGTGGAGACTATAATGTTGATGGGAAAGCCGACGACGTTGAGATTAACCAGGCTCTCGAATTTGCCGCAAATAACCCGGGCACAACTGTCCACCTTAAAGGTCCATTTACATACGATATAAGCGATTCACTCAGAATCGGTAGCAGCACAGTCCTTGAAGGAGACTCCAATGTAACAATTAAGCTTGCCAAAGGACTACCTCTCTGGGGCAGCCGCGAGAGCAGCATTGCAGAAAAGAAAGCCATGCTTATGATTAGAGGCAGTTCTGCAAACGACATTACAATTAAAGGTTTTACTGTTGATGGCAGTCAGTCAGACTATTATCCTAATGTCAGGCTTGGAACTTCCTCCTACAATATGGCAACACTCATAAGCGTTAATGGGTTAACAATTCAGGACATGACATTCCAGAACGGGTGTAACGACGCCATGCTTATCTCAAAATCCAGCAACATCATGATCGACACAGTAACTGTAAACAAGTGTGGTCACGATGGTGTGTATGCCTATCATGTAAACGGCATTACAGTTAAGAACTCTAAATTTATTAACCGGACTAATTCGTCCGTTCGGTTCGATTCCGTTACCAATGGTGTAATGACAAACAATGATTGTACTACATCTGGTGGTGGATACGCTGGTTTGGAATTACAGGGAACTCTTAAGAACATAGAAGCCTCTGGTAACTATTTCCATGACTTGCCTTCCCCTGCAGTAGTACGCTTAAACACAAAAGAAACTAATGTAAATATCCACGACAACAGAATTGAAAACTGTGGATAAGGAACTTAATTTATTGGAAAACTCTCAGCTCATTACCTGAGAGCCAAACCCATTTATTTTAAAAAGATCCTGAGATCAGGCTTAAAAATTGCCTGCTTTGCAGTTGATTTTATTCTTCAATTTTATATTAACTGTTGCCTGGCTTTTTTTAGAATATTCGTTGCAACTTTCCTGTAACAGTTTTGAGATAATAATAAATAATGAAATGTTATTGTGTATATTGGTAGTAAAAACAGCAGTTAAATAGACTGCCAGATAAAAATAGTTTTGATAAGAAGAGGGGAACTGGTCAGGGGGTGTGCCTTCTAAAGGGGAAAGGTCCCTTTGTGAGATCAACGGTAGCGAAATTGTAGAAAAAAGAATCGAAACTAAATTTCGTTTGTTGCGAGGGGAGATAACTCATATAGAGAAACAGGTGAGAATTTCCTTTGAACCAAGTACAAGATTGTTTATAATGCTTTTAAATTTGAAATAAAGTAAGAATATTTTTTAAATTTAGAGGGAAAACAATGAAATGCTATGAATGTGAAAGAGAAGGTAAAAATACTGATGCCGTTGGAATTTGCATTGTCTGTGGAAGAGGGGTTTGCAAAGAGCATCTTATTCATGAAGAAACTCCTGCCTGGGAGGGAGATTATCCTATCAAGCTAAAGCCCGACCTCGAGCATATTAAACGGATTGTGTGTGTTCCCTGTCATCAAGCCCTGAAGGAAAACTGTCTATTTAACGAGGTATGTTGAGGTGATTATATGCTGAAATGTTACGATTGCTTTGAAAAGAGTAAAGACATTGAAGCCGTTGGTGTATGCATTGTTTGCGGGAAAGGTTTATGTATGGAACATATTAAAGAGGTTGAGTTTCCCATGAAAGGGGGATATCCGCTGCCTAATTTGAATCTAAAAAAAGGGCTTCCCAGGATGATGTGCCGCGAATGTATAGACTCTGTTTTTGGCGAAGATATGTGCGTATGATTCCACAGGTTTCAACATAGCCTCTAAATTGCAGGTAACCTTTCTTAAGGAAGTAGCAGAAATATAGCAGAAATATATATCTATATGTATGTGAAAAGCCCACGTTCAGAATAAATTTCCGCATTCAGCCTCTTAAAATGAAATTCAGACAGTTTTCCTGCAAAGCTAAAAACTGGAAAATTATATAATAAAACTGTTCAAGCATAGAATTATTTGTCCGAATGTCATACCAGCATACAGATATATTCGTTTATGTCTGATACATATATAATTCGGAGGGGACATGCAAGAAACCGAAGCCAGACCGATAAGGATTCTCGGAATATCCGGAAGTCCCAGGAATATGGCGACTGATTTTCTGGTCCGGGAAGCACTTAAGATTGCAGAGGAGAAATATGGAGCAGAAACCGATTACTTTTCTGCCAGAGGAAAAAAGCTGAACTTTTGCATCCACTGCGACTTCTGTATAAGAACAAAGGAAGGCTGCGTTCATAAGGATGATATCTCAGCTGAACTTTATGACAAAATGATCTGGGCAGACGCCTGGATTATTGGAACTCCGGTTTATCAGGGAACATTGAGTGCTCAAACCAAAACAATAATGGATAGATGCAGAGCCGTACTTGCCCAAAATCCCAGAATTTTTTTGAATAAAGTAGGGATGGGCATAGCAGACGGAGGAGACAGGATGGGGGGACAGGAGCCGGCAATCCAGACTATCCTGAACTTTTATGTGATCAATGAAATGATACCTGTGGGAGGGGGCTCTTTCGGAGCTAACCTGGGTGGAACGTTCTGGTCAAAGGACAAAGGAGCGGAAGGAGTATCTGAGGATTCTGAAGGCATGAGAAGCCTCAGAAAAACCCTGAAAAAGCTTATCCAGACAACCCAACTTGTAAGAAGAGCTTCTTCAGAAAAATCCGAACCCTGACCATCTGAGATGCCGCAAAAAGCAGCCAAATAATGTAAACTCTGGAAAGATAGGTGTCTTCGGAATTCAGGTTAATCATAAAGAGGAATAAACTCAGAGTTTGACAAACCAGTTAAGGAGGAAGTTATCTTGGTGGGATCTTTAAATAAGGAAATTAAGCGAATAGCATGGGGAATAACAGGTTCGGGAGACCAGATGATTGAGACCTACAGTATTCTGGTAGATATTAAGAACCGATCAGGGGTTGAAACGATGGTTTTTCTCTCCAAAGAGGGCGAAACCGTGATGAAATGGTATCATCTCTGGGATAAAATCCAGACCGATTTTCCTAACTTCAAAGTCGATGCAGGTCCCAACTCCCCATTTATTGCAGGCCCGCTGCAGATGGGATATTACGATTTCCTGCTGATAGCCCCAGCAACTGCCAATACCGTGGCAAAGATAGTGTACGGGATTGCAGACACCCTTGTTACAAATGCGGTTTCTCAGACTGCAAAAGGAGAAACACCAATTTTCATACTGCCTGTAGACCAGAAAAGGGGGAGTGTAAAAACCGCTGCTCCCAGTGGCAGAGCCTTTGAGCTTACTATGCGCGAAGTAGATGTTACAAATTCGGAAAAACTTGCACGGATGGAAAATATTACAGTGCTCTCAAGTCCCTTTGAGATCTATGATATCTTCGGACTTGAACGGCCTACTGAAGATATAACTGTGAAGGTGAGAGAGCGAAAGAAAGCTAAAATTAAGAAAGAAACCGGGATGTAAAACTTAAAAATGGGGAGATTTGGAAAAAATAAGAATCAGAGAGGGTAGTAGATATGAGAAGCGCGTATCAAAATGTAGTGGAAGAAGTAAAAAATCTCAAGGGAATTGAAGAAGCAGTAGCTCTGGCGATTGAGAGAGAAAAAGAAGCAAGGGACTTCTACCTGAGTAAAGCTGCTTTGATGGAAGACCCTAAATTTAAGGAGCTCTATGAGTACCTGGCAAATCAAGAGGTAAAACATCTCGGTTACCTTGAAAGATACCGAGATAAGAAAGAATTGCCCGTAGTAAGTACGGAAATTCCGAGCGGTCAATCTTTTTCCCCTGAGTTTGATTTGGGACGTACAAAAGGTGGAGAGGTCACGCTTGGAGATGCGGGCATCCTTATTGCAGCCCTGAGGCACGAGAGAAAGAGTGAAGATTTCTATACGGAGGTCGCAAAAAGGGTTGAAGATGAAAGCCTGAGAAATTTCTTCCACATGCTTGCAGGTTATGAGAGAGGACATTACGAGCTAATTGACAGTTTCCTAGATGAGGTTACCAGATTCAGGATGCAGACCTAAAAAGCCGGGAGAGCTTTGTTATAGGGAAAAAACCGATGCTAAAATTCTAACTACAAAAAGAGGCATCGACATTCTTAATGGTTACTCCAGGGATTGGGGTAGTGAAGGTTGGGACATAGGGATTGTGACTGCCTGCAGCCAGGTTAATCTGGGTGGCAAAACCCTGTGTCCCTGGAAGCCACAAGAGCCCGGACTTCAGGTAAAAGTAGGGGCCATAAGGAAAGGAACTTGTGAGATGCAAAAAGCTTGGAGAGAAGCTTGCAGATGCTGCAAAAAAATAATAACAATTTTACTATTTCCTTTTAACAATTTTTTCTTCTTTATGTTCTCCATTTCTTGAGAATATCCTGAAAAGGCTTTCAGCTTCAGTAGCCGTAAAGCTTGGAAAACATTGCTGCAGATCCTCCAAAAATACTTTCACCCTGCTAGGCTGAGATTAAATAAATACTGAAGTACTTTTTGAGAATAGAGGTGAATACAATGGAGGAAATATTCAAAGGATTGGTCGAGCGTGCGCAGTACTATGAGCAGTTTGAAAGCTACAGGTACACAAGTCCCTCCGAACATTTTGGGGATATGGCTGCACTTAAACTAAAAGCTCCAGCAATGAGTATTACGTAAGGCTTAATTTATTGATTGCCAGCTGAGAGTAACTTTATTCACATAATAAAAAGTTGTGAACTAAAATGCTGCAAAGACTCTAAAGAAATGGAACGTTGAGGAGTAAGTTTCAAGAAAAGGTAATTTAGAAGACTTCAAGAAATTCAGAAAAAATCAGAAGTATGAGATAATAGCGATGGGATTAAAGGCGGAGAGACTCGCTTCTCAACTGGTTCCGTTTCTGCAAGTTTCGCCCCTGTTCCATAGTGTAAATTTTGAGGCTAACGCTTCAAAATCTTTTTGGAAGCATCCAGTGCACCAATGGCAAATATTTATAAGTATAAGAGAGAAATATCTATATGGGTTAGGGGGAATCCGCATGAACGAATTTTTTGAAGAGATAATTGAAAGAGCTCATTATTATGAGCAGTTCGAACTTTTTAGGGAATATAAGCAAACATTCCAGAGGAATCAAACGGGGAAAAGCAAGCCCGAAAAAAGGGATAGGAAACCTGAAAAATAACTCAAGTATCAAACTTAAAAGGAAAGGAAAAAACAGATATGAACCTGGAGGGCTTCACGTAACAGAAGAGTTGTCCTTCTGACTCTTTTTGATATATGCTTTAGACCCTTTTTGATACCTGAATATTATATATTTAGATATTTAAGCTTTTGTACTTCAACATTTTTGTTCTGCTTTACTGTTTACCGTTCAAGATTTTATCCTGCTATAAAAGAGATTACTCTATTACTCTTTAACAAGTATTACTCTAGCCGGAGCTCCGTCCGTGTTTATACGGAGAGGCAGACCTAAGAATGTATATTCCCCTTCCTGAACACCGGCAAGGCTGAGTCCTAAAAACAAAGTTGTATTATTTATAAGTATTTCACGGACTTCATCGTCCCCGTCAGGCTTTTTAACGCTCAGGTAGTCAAAGCCGAGGGTTTTAACTCCGGCATTGACGAGGTATTCAGCTGCGTCCATTTTAAGGTGCACATAGTTCTCAAGGAACTTAACATATCCCAGAGTTGAGTTCCTGGTCTTGAGAAGCACTATGTCTCCTGGCTGTATTTCAAACGTTTCAAGGTCCTGCCTGTGGATTTCGTTCTCCACATGGACAAGATCAAAAACCTTGCATTTTCCATAAAAGTGATCAAGAGGCAAGTCAGCAACACTTTCTCTTCCATCCCGAAGATGAAGTCTGGATTCTACATGAGTACCTGTATGGCTTCCCAGAGTCAGAGTAGATTCATTTACATTATCTCTCGGGACAGAAGCATACCTCTGAATAGAGGGCGACGGCTTTCCCGGATATACAACCATTTCTTCTGTAATAGGCAATGAGACATCGAAAAACTGACGCAGAATGAAACCCCCCACTCATTCGTTAATGACATATCAGAATTTAAGCACAGCTATTTTGATAATCTATTTTAATAGAAATCTAACTGCTCTTTATAATAATAGAGGGTTTAAAATATTAAAAGTTCCCCTCTGGCAGGAGGCATATCCAGTCATACTACTGAGTTTTTACAGATTTCTCCTCACATATTCCGCAACCGCGTTTCCGACTTCCATTGTGCTGGCAGCTCCTCCGAGGTCAGGAGTGATAATTTTCTGTTGAAGCACATGGGCTATCGCCTCGTCTATAATCCGGAATCTTGCTTCCTTCATCCACTCCAGCAGCATTTTTACGCAGAGAATTGCAGCAAGCGGATCTGCAACGCACTTACCAGCAATATCAGGTGCGCTTCCGTGCACTGGTTCGAAGAAGGCATATTTATCTCCTATATTGGCGCTTGGGACAAGGCCGAGACTTCCTACAAGAGCTGCACACATATCACTCAGGATATCTCCGAAGAGGTTCGTTGTAACCACAACGTCGTATCTTTCAGGATGCATCATAAGGCTGTAAGCCATTGAGTCAACCAGTGTATCCTCATACTCTACTCCGTGAGCAGCAGCAGTCTGCCTGCAGATATCAAGGAAAAGTTTGTCAGATTTTAGGACATTGGATTTATGAACAATTGTAAGCCTGTTCTTCCTCCTCTTTGCAAGCTTACAGGCGTATTCAGCAATTCGCTCAGAGCCTTTTCGTGTGATGATTCGTTTTGTCCAGGAAAGCTCAGACCCTATTTCCTCAATCCCAGAGTATAACCCTTCAGCGTTTTCCCTTACAATAATAAAATCGAAGTCATTTCTCCCGGTAACTCCTGTTATGCCGGGAAGAGGTTTTACAGGCCTGATATTGGCATAAAGATCCAGTTCCTTTCGGATGGTCAGAAGCACACTTTTGTAACTTGGGTCCGGCACAGTGGTAACTGCTCCAAAAAGGACCGCATCGCACCCTTTTATAGTCTCCAGATCGTCACTCGACATTGCAGTCCCTGTTTTTTCCCATCGAGTGTAGCCGAGCTCCAGAGGTACTTTCTCAAACTCAAACTCAAGCCCGAAAGCATCAAGGACTTTAACAGCTGCAGGGATTACTTCCCTGCCGATCCCATCACCTTCGATTATAGCCAGTTTCATGCTAACTGCATCTATAGTTTGGAGTATATGAATCTGGCGTAAGTTTTTCAGATTCTGAGGTCACTCAGATCCAGAGCATATGCTCGACAAGGATTTTTATGCCGAGCCCGATAAGAATAAGGCCTCCTATAATCTCGACTTCGTGCTCAAAGAAATGGCCTATTCTGTATCCAAGGACTGCTCCGCAGAAAGACATGAAAAAGGTCACACAGCCTATTATAATTACAGGTTCAAGAATAGGCGTATTTAGGAATGCGAAACTTATCCCCACAGCAAGGGCATCTATGCTTGTAGCGACTGCGAGTACAAAAAGTATCGAGTAATTAAGGGAGCTTACCTTTCCTTCGGGATCTCCGTAAAGAGCCTCGTAAATCATTTTGCCTCCAATAAAGGCCAGAAGCCCAAAAGCAATCCATGGAGCATAGTCTGAAACAAAGCCGCTTACTGCGCTCCCTCCAAGCCAGCCCATCACAGGCATGAAAGCCTGAAAACCCCCGAAAAAGAGAGCCAGCTTCAGCGCATCATTGAGCCGGAAAGGCCTTATTGTGGTGCCGCTGGACATGGAAACTGCAAATGCATCCATTGCAAGCCCAAGTCCTAGAAGGAAATTAGTCAAGAAAGACATCAAATGTTTACTCCGGTTTCGTTTTACAAATAGTACAGATGGATATTAAAGAGAATTAAAATCCTCAGCACATGAGGATGTTTGAGAATCAAAAGTCTTATAGTTGTCTATATGCCTTGACTGTTACCCTTTTGATGACCCGTAAATTCACAATCAGATTTAAAACTATGTCTTCTGAAAAGGTAAAAACATTTCTTAAAAAGGCAACTTTTCTAATAAACCGCTTGAATGCAAGCCTTTTCAAAAAAAGTTTGACCAAAAACCTTTTGAGAAAAGGTTTTATCGAAAATGGAATGCCTTTTGGATTTGATAACCTTATCCCCAATCCCTATTCGGCATGATCGACAGGCGCAACGAGCGCGACATAACTTATGCTTGAGCCAAAACTCAGGCTCATACTTTGGCTTTAGACTTTTCCTCAACCATTGATTTCACTTTATTACCTGATGGCCCTGACCTTAATCTTCTGTAGACGGTGTATTTACCGGTGCCATCATAGGAAACCGCATACTTACCGTCTTCTCCATCAAAAAACTTGAAGCCGTTTCTGTAAAATGCTGGATATGCTACAACGCGTGGAGGATTAATCGAATAACGCTGGTATATATTATCGTCGGCGAGAGTTTTAATCCAGTCAGGTATCGCGTCCACCTGCTGATACTTCGTCTGGACATTACGCCCAAGGATTGTATTATAAGCAAGTGAAGCCTGCACTGCAACCGTTATAAGCACTACCTTAAGCAAGAAAACCCCTACAATGAACCCAGCAAGCCATGCAAGCATTAACCAGAGCATAATACCAGCCCCCAAAACTTCGGCTTTACTTTTAATTCGTCGTTAGTCTGCGACTACGTGAATATCTTAAACTTTTAACATCCCCACAGCCCTTAGTCGAAGAGCAACACAGTAAATTGATCCCTGAATTGATCCCTGAAATTATGCTTTCAAACATAATAGAGTTTTCTATTATATTTTCTTATTGGAGAATATATATTGAATCTGGATTATTTATATCAAAAAGATGATTATTTGAATTAGGGAGATTATTTACTGGAAACTATCATGCTAAGCAAAAGCAGGGCCAATAGATTGGTCATAAGTCTTGCTGTACCTGCAGAGAACAAAAATAGGCGTTTCAATTAGAACACCTGCAACTACATGTTCTTGCACTGCTAAAAGTCTCGGATAACAACCTGAGTAGAGTGTCATCAAGTATAATTATGCGCATTGCAGGCGTTGAAAAGTCAGATAAAAATCCTCAAGGATGGCGGTTAAAATCCCCTGAACTCTGCCTTAACCTGTTTACGAGGTCTCTGACAGCCTCAGCAACTTGGTATTCCGATGCTCCCCAGTGAACTACAGCACCATCAAAACTCGAGATCTTTACAAGCCCTGAGTTCTCAGACCTGCAGCAACGCGTAATGAAAGGTTTTGAGGGCATAACTATCTCAGATTTAAAAGGACAGATATTTACAAAGGAATACTCAAGCTCAGGAAAGCGCATCTCAAAAAGGGTTTTTGAAATCTCGCACCCTACCAGTAGATGTCCGTTCTCCGTTAGTACATCCGAATCCAGGCATTTTCCTTCCAGCCCAGATGCACTGCATGGGAAAACAGTGTTTTTCCCTTCAAATTGCCTTAGATCAATCACCTTTTCAATAAACCTGACCTGCAGATCCCCGAAGATTCCGCTGGCTTCAAGTTTTCGAACAACCAGGGAAAGCCAGGAAGGATAAGGAGGGGCAACATCAAGGATTTCGAGTTCAAGGATGCCGGAGAGGTCAGGCTTATGGACAAAAGTAACATGCCTATCCACACCTGTGAAAATTACCGTGTTCACTTTTTCGGTACAGAGTTTCTCGGCAGTTTCTATCAGGAGCGTGCGGTCTTTTATATTCAGTTCCTGATCATATTTCACCACTTCTTCTCCCGAGGCTATTGTCTCAAGAGCTTCAACCTTTCGGAGCAGTCCCTCTCCGCTTTTTTTCACACGATAAATTGCATACTCTGAGTTGTCGGTCAGGGGGTCTTCTTTTTCGACAATTAGGTAGTCAGTCAGGAAATAGATTGGCTCTTCTGTGCCCGGGCAGAATGATCCTGTAACGCCCACATTTTTGTATTCATCAGGAAAAATCATAAGCATCGATTGTTTTGGATAATTTGTTTTTCTGAGTGGTTGATTACTCTGAGTGAAAATCGAATTTGATTCAGTTCCAATATTTATAAGATAAAGTTATTCCTTTTGCTCACTCTGGACTTTTTTCCTGTGAGCTACAAGCCCGCCATCAGCCAGTATCTGGAGCAGGAAATCTGGTAATTTGTTTCCAGTGAAAGTACCTTTTCCTGGAACTGTAACCTCGCCTTTTAAAAGGTCGACCCTGATCTCGTCACCTTCCTGACATTCAATATCTGCTTCTATTAGAGGCAGACCCACATTGATTGCATTTCGGAAAAAGATCCTTGCAAAAGATTTTGCGACTACACAGGCAATGCCCGCATGTTTTAGAGCGAGTGGAGCCTGTTCTCGTGAGGAACCACAACCGAAGTTGCTGCCTGCCACAATAATATCACCTGGGTTTACCTTTTTTGCAAATTCCGGATCAATACCTTCCATTGCATGAGCTGCAAACATCTGCATATCCTTGGTCCGCAGGTATTTTCCGGGAATAATCGCATCCGTATCGATATCGTCTCCAAATTTCCATACTCGGCCTATTATGGGATTTTCCATCATACTTCACCTGCCAGGTAGTTTTTTTAATAGTATATCTAGGTAGCGGGAAAACGAAGCAAAGATTTTGCAAGTCTAACTCAAAGCAAAGCGGACAATATAGAACCAGGAAAATAAAGGCATAAGGAAAAGTGGAGGAGAAGCAGTAGAGTTAGCAACAGCACACTCCGACTGCTTCAGACCTTTATCTCATCTCCGTTTAACACAGCTTCCTCACTTACCCTTACTTCTTTTGTCGTATTGCCGTAACTCACTACGTAGGGTCCCACAGGTGCAGTATCGAACTGAGTCTCGCCTTCAATAGGACCCTCAGTTGAATAGGGTACTGTAAACTTGTACCTGCCCTGAGAATCCGCAGTTGTAGACTGCGTGTATTCAAAGGTACGTCCCTGTCCTGTAAGGATTGTAGCGCTTATTTTGACAGTTTCAGTGGGGGATGCAGTACCTGTTATGTTTGCACCTTTGACATATTCGAAGATCTTGACATAACCCGTATGTATCACCGGAATATTGCCTCCGAATACAAGATTATAGACCTGTTTATACACTACCTCATTGGTTTGATATGCCTCAGTCTCATGAACCATACGGTAATGCTTCATGCCGTTTGCGTCAAAAATGTGCAGCCTTGCTTCCATGGAATTGAAGTATCGGGTAGAAGGTATAGTCTCATACCCTCTGCCTGTCCAGATAGTTTGATAGTACCCCTCTGTGTCAAGAGTCCAGGCAGGCATTGCCCCAAATATGTCCGTGGCCATTCTGGCATCAGACATTATGTAACGTGCGCCTGCTTTGTCAGGTCTTGGGTCTATAGCTTCAAGCACAGCATTTCCCTCTTCTTCGGACTGGGCTGTGAAAAAGCTTGCAGCACCTGGCTGATTTTCTTCCTCAATGCTCACCCTGCGCCCTCCTACACCTGCCTGGAAAGGATTAGCATTGGGCATTCTGTGACCAAAAAACTCGATATAGTGCCCGTAGTCCCACCAGGACATAACACCGTATGCAGTATTAGGATAATCGAAAAGCTCTCCATCTTTTGGGGCTTCATAGATAGCGTTGAAGTCCATTCCAGGATCGGGGGTATTTGTCTGAAGCCATAAAGTAGCTTCCATCCAGGGTTCATTGGGGTCATTTGAGCCTTTTGCCTGAAACATTGCAGATCCATATGCTGGATAAATCAGAAATACTACTATAGCCAGAACTGCAAGAACTTGCTGTACTTTGACAAATTTAAAAGCATTAGGGATATCTGCAGGCGATCTTACAGCACTTTTGAACTTCTGGTCAAGTTCATTCCATTTTACCCTGTCAAGCAGCAGTCCTCCCAGATAAGCACTCAGGATTGAAACATTTATGGAATAGTAATAGGCAAAACGGTTCTGGCCGTAAATTGCAAGGAGAATTAAAAAGCTCCAGATAAGAACCAGTACTTCTTGAGGCTTTGGTTTTCTGAACAGGCTTGCAGCCAGAACAAGCATACCCAGCAGAGAAGCAAGGAAACCTGTAACAGTGAAGTTTGCAAAAGCCTTTGAAAGAGTGAATACGCCACCCTGGTAGAATATGGAACTAGCCTCACCAATAGTAGAAGGTCCTCCCTGCTGAATCATGAAAACGGTCGTCGGGGCGTGTATAATCAGGGAATAAAGCGAAGGAGATACGATTTTAGTAATTATGAGCCCGAGAATTCCAGCTCCGAGGATGAGAAGAGGGAAGTAATAAGCCTTTAACTGCTTTATTTTGAACTCCCTTTCAAGAAAACTAAGAGCTGCAAAACCTGCCATTGTTCCAAGTGCAGTCACCACATGGAACCATGAATAGTAATAAAGGGAAAACCCCATATCAGGATGCACAAAGGGAAGGATAAGTAAAGTGCTTACTAAAAACGTGACTATGCCTGCAAACCCCAGATAGTCGCTTGACTCATTGCGGAAATTGTCAAGTATGTACTGGAATACGGCGTAAATGAGAGTGATTAGGAGGAAAAGAGACCCTCCTGGCCAGGAGAGCTGGTAGGCGGAATACATGACACCAGCAACAACTGAGTACAGTAAAGGCTCTTTCAGGACACGGAGGTTCTTATTGAGCACATCTTCAAAACGCAGCTTTTTTTCCTTTGCCGAGATGAGAGCGAGAATGAAAAACATCATGAAGAAAGTACTGAATAGCGATTCAGCAACATGGTGGTCTGTAAAACCAATGAGCGAACGGGACAGAAACTGACCCGGAGCAAACGCAATTAGTATCGCAGCTAGAAGCCCTGTTTTACGCCCGCCAAGGTATTTTCCTATGTAGTAAACAGGAACAACAGTAAGAGCTCCAAGCACTGCAGGAAAATAAGCAGCTATGGTGTTAACCAGTTGGGGACTGGGACTGCCCATCCCGAGAACAAAGGAAGTAATAGCTATCATCTGGTCGAATAATGGTCCAAAATGGATATAACTCCCGTAAGGATAATTGGTCATGGGATTGTAAAACATCCTGTTGGGGTAATTCTCAAGCAGGACATATAAAGTACGCATATGATACCAGGCATCGTTGGTCGCGAATCTCACGATCCCGCCAGGTAAAAATACAGTATCTGAAGGAAGTGTTCTGACCCACAAAGATACAAAACCAATTATCGCAACTGCCAGAGTATAAGGCCAGCTGGATCTTATTTTATCTTGGAATGATGATACAGGATGATCCTGAGAACTCATAATTATCCCCTTTAAGAGGTAAATTTTTGCATAAATATATAATTTGTGGAGAAGAAAATCAAATAAATAATATTTGTCTGACTTAGAAAGTCAATATGCTTATTTATAATTTTATCTAATTCATATTCAGGAATTTTGTACAGTTTCATATTCAGGAACTTTGTACAGTTTTTACTGAGCCGGTCACGACAATCATCGGAAATGCCAGTATTTCCGAAGAGATCCTTGTTCCTCTGTCCCAGCAGGCTCTCTCAAGCCATTTACTATGGGACAATGCGTCTTCTAAAAGACACCCTATAAAAGACGCGGCACAAGGGCAATTTCAGTCTGAGACGCCCTAATATATTTGGAATAACTTTATTAATAGTATATAAAAGTATATGCAAAAGCGAATTGCATAATTATAAAAGAAAGAATTATTCTTGAAGGTTACAAGATTCTGCAGGAATCTTTACTGGTGAACGCCAGAGAAGAATAAAAATAAAGATATGAGATAAAGAAAAAGAAATAAGGTGAAGAGTTGTCCTGACCGCATATCTGGAATATTTAGATCTTTATCTCTCTTTAGGTCTTTATTTCTTCTCCGTTTAACACAGCTTCCTCACTTACCCTTACTTCTTTTGTCGTATTGCCGTAACTCACTACGTAGGGTCCCACAGGTGCAGCATCGAACTGAGTCTCGCCTTCAATAGGACCCTCAGTTGAATAGGGTACTGTAAACTCGTACCTGCCCTGAGAATCCGCAGTTGTAGACTGCGTGTATTCAAAGGTACGTCCCTGTCCCGTAAGGATTGTAGCGCTTATTTTGACGGTCTCATTGGGGGAAGCAGTACCTGTTATGTTTGCACCTTTGACGTACTCGAAGATCTTGACGTAACCCGTATGTATTTCCGGAATATTGCCTCCAAATATAAGGTTATAGACCTGCTTGTACCAGACTTCATCGGGTCTCGTAGCATAAGGTTCGGTCTCATGAACCATACGATACTGCTTCAAGCCATTTCCATCAAATATATGCAGCCTGGATTCCATAGAATTAAAGTACCGAGCTGAGCGAACATACCGATATCCATCTGCTGTCCAGATAGGTTGATAGTACCCTTCAGTATCAAGGGTCCACTTAGTCATTGGATCAAAAACGCCCGTAGCCATATTGACATCAGACATTATATAACGCGCTCCTGCTTTGTCAGGTCTGGGGTCTATGGCTTCAAGCACAGCACTTGCCTCTTCTTCAGAAGGGGCTGTGAAAAAGCTTGCAGCACCTGGCTGATTTTCTTCGTCAATGCTCACCCTGCGCCCTCCTACACCTGCCTGGAAAGGATTAGCATTGGGCATTCTGTGACCAAAAAACTCGATATAGTGCCCGTAGTCCCACCAAGACATAACACCATAAGCGGTATCAGGATAATCGAAAAGCTCTCCGTCTTTAGGGGCTTCATAGATAGCGTTGAAGTCCATTCCAGGATCGGGGGTATTTGTCTGAAGCCAAAAAGTAGCCTCCGTCCAGGGTGGATTAGGCTCACTACCTATACTTCTTGTATACAGCATAGCTGTGCTGTACACTGGAAGAATTAGCACGACTACTATGATAAGGATAGCAAGAACATGCCCTAACCTGATAGATTTGAGGAATCCAGGAATATCTTGAGGTGATTTCATATTAGTCCTGAGGCTTTCTTCGAGCATGTCCCATTTTACTACGCCAAGCAATAATC
Source organism: Methanosarcina flavescens (assembly GCF_001304615.2). NCBI lineage: Archaea > Methanobacteriati > Methanobacteriota > Methanomicrobia > Methanosarcinales > Methanosarcinaceae > Methanosarcina > Methanosarcina flavescens. The sequence goes on from NZ_CP032683.1 coordinate 813,041, forward strand.
CTCCTAAATAGGCACTCAGGATTGAAACATTTATAGAATAATAATAGGCAAAACGGTTCTGGCCGTAAATTGCAAGGAGAATAAAAAAGCTCCAGATAAGGACCAGTACTTCCTGAGGCTTTGGCTTTCTGAACAGGTTTGCAGCCAGAACAAGCATACCCAGCAAAGAAGCAAGGAAACCAGTAGCCGTGAAATTTGCAAAAACTTTTGCCAGGGTGAAGACATCGTCATAGTAAAATATTGAAGAGACTTCCTGGATTGTGGAAGGCCCACCCTTCTGGATCCCGAAAACAGTTGTAGGGGCGTGTATAACCAGGGAATAAAGGGAGGGAGACGCTAATTTGGTAATTATGAGCCCAAGAATTCCAGCTCCGAGGATGAGAAGAGGGAAGTAATAAGCCTTTATTTGCTTTCTTTTAAACTCCCTTTCAAGGAAACTCAAAGCTGCAAAACCTGCCATTGCCCCAAGCACAGTCACCACATGGAACCATGAATAGTAATAAAGCGAGAAACCCATATCAGGATGCACAAAGGGAAGGATAAGTAAAGTGCTTACTAAAAACGTGACTATGCCTGCAAACCCCAGATAGTCGCTTGACTCATTGCGGAAATTGTCAAGTATGTACTGGAATACGGTGTAAATGAAAGTGATTAGGAGGAAAAGAGACCCTCCTGGCCAGGAGAGCTGGTAGGCGGAATACATGACACCAGCAACAACTGAGTACAGTAAAGGCTCTTTCAGGACACGGAGGTTCTTATTGAACACATCTTCAAAACGCAGCTTTTTTTCCTTTGCCGAGATGAGAGCGAGAATGAAAAACATCATGAAGAAAGTACTGAATAGCGATTCAGCAACATGGTGGTCTGTAGAACCAATGAGCGAACGGGACAGGAACTGACCCGGAGCAAACGCAATTAGTATCGCAGCTAGAAGCCCTGTTTTACGCCCGCCAAGGTATTTTCCTATGTAGTAAACAGGAACAACAGTAAGAGCTCCAAGCACTGCAGGAAAATAAGCAGCTATGGTGTTAACCAGTTGGGGACTGGGACTGCCCATCCCGAGAACAAAGGAAGTAATAGCTATCATCTGGTCGAATAATGGTCCAAAATGGATATAACTCCCGTAAGGATAATTGGTCATGGGATTGTAAAACATCCTGTTGGGGTAATTCTCAAGCAGGACATATAAAGTACGCATATGATACCAGGCATCGTTGGTCGCGAATCTCACGATCCCGCCAGGTAAAAATACAGTATCTGAAGGAAGTGTTCTGACCCACAAAGATACAAAACCAATTATCGCAACTGCCAGAGTATAAGGCCAGCTGGATCTTATTTTATCTTGGAATGATGATACAGGATGATCCTGAGAACTCATAATTATCCCCTTTAGAAGTAAACTTTACACATTAATGAACAAATACTAAAAAGAAAATTAAACTGATTGTATTAATTCAATGTAACAGTTTATAATTTTATCCCATTTTTGATCGGGAGTTTCGTAATGCTCTCTTTTGCCGAATCTGCTGAGAATGGTGTTCCTGATAGAATCGGCATCTCCCGGAGGGACAAAAAAGGTTCCTTTATACTTAGCCATAGATTCTTTCAAACCGCCGACCTCAGAAACAATAACAGGTTTTCCAAAAGACATAGCAATATGAGCAATTCCACTCTGAGAAGCTCTCAGGTAAGGCAGAACTACTACATCTGCAGCACTGAAATACACATTTACTTTATCATCAGGAATATATTCGTTTATCAGTGTAATATGATTATAAGATGGAGAGGCTTTAATCTGGTCAAGTAATTCCTTGCGATCTTCCCAGATCTCCCCGACAATAAGCAATCGGCTTTTCTCAAGAATCTCGGGGGGAAGCTGCTCAAAAGCCCTGATAAGGTAGGGAATTCCTTTATACTTTCGAATCAAACCGAAAGAAAGTATAACAAAGTCATCCTTAATTGAGAGACTTCTTCTTGCTTCTTTTATGTCGAGCAGATCCCCATACTGGTCATAAAGCCCATGTGGGATCACATGGATTTTTTCAGGAGAAATAGAATATCTTTTTGCAATAAGCTCTTTATCGGATTCGGAATGAGTAATATATGCATCAAGGTTTTTACGGAGCAATTTTCCTGTTGCTTTAGAGTATATGCGGATAGGAAGTATTGATTCTTCAAAAGGGTCCACTACTTCATGAAATTCGATAATTATTTTCGGTTTATGCAGTAAACCTGCAAACAGCTTCAGCAGAAGCTGCATATGCGCAACTGAAGAAGTCCACCACTGCAGGATTATGATATCCGGCTTTTGGGCTTTAAGAAATTGGTATGCTTGAACCCAGGTCAGTGGATTGTTATAATCCATGCCGTCAAATACAGGAATCCCCGGTAGGAAATTCAGGTCGGAGATGTTTTTCCCTACATGGGATTTTCCTGGGAAAAGAAAAGTTGGAAGCAATTGTCGAAAGCAGACAACTGAAACATCTTTTTCCGCAGACATGGCATTTGCAAGACGTATAGTGTAATAGCTGATACCGCTCAAAAAACGTTTCGAAGGTCCGACTATGCAAACGCTTTTGTTAGATCTCATTTGCCTAAAACTATCACATTATCTTTATATTAAGCTAATGCATTAATCCGTATAGGTTCCAGTGTAAAAGAGGTTCAGCCTTGAAAATAGCCCAGATCTGTCCCCGTTACTCTCCTGATATAGGTGGAGTGGAAACTCACGTCAAGGAAATTAGTGAAAGGCTGGTAAGAGCAGGACATGATGTTGAGGTTATAACAACGGATCCCACAGGAAGATTGAGTAAAAGAGAGACGATAAATGGAGTAAAGGTCATAAGGTTCAGGTCTTTTGCCCCAGGGAATGCATACTATTTTGCACCTCAAATTTACTATTATCTCAAAAAACATAACTATGATGTTATTCACGCACACAGCTATCATGCTTTTCCCGCTTTTTTCTCATCCCTGGGCAAGCATGGAGGGAAATTCATACTTACGCCGCATTATCACCGGCGCGGTCATACTGCATTCAGGAATTTATTACATAAACCTTACAAGCTTCTTGGAAAGCTGATTTTCTTCAGAGCAGATTCTGTAATATGTGTATCCGAGTATGAGAAGAAGCTTGTAGAATCAGATTTCAAGGTGGCTACAAAAACCGTAAAAATCCCTAATGGAATAAATCTAAAAGAATTTGAAAATTTGAGGCGACCGGCAAAAGGTATGAAAAGGAAAGCTGGAAGAGAAAAACTCCTTCTCTATGTGGGTCGCCTGGAAGAATACAAAGGGGTACAGTATATTATTCAGAGTTTGCCTGAACTTCATAATTTCCAGCTGAGAATTGTCGGAAAAGGGCCATATGAGACCGAACTCCGTAACATGGCAAAAAGTTTAGGGGTTGAGGGAAGAATTGAATGGTTAAAAGATCTCTCAAGAAAGGAATTACTTAAGTGCTATGCAGATGCGGATATATTTTTAATGCTTTCCTCTTACGAAGCATATGGGATAACGGTTGCTGAAGCGCTGGCTGCGGATATTCCGTGCATTGTGGCAAAGGAAAGCGCACTTGAGGAGTTTGTGGATGGGGAGAACTGTATTGGAATTGAGAATCCGGTTACAAAGGAAAAAGTGGTAAAAGCACTGAGAGAGTTTGAGAAAAAGGAAAGAAAAGGAAATTCTAGGATAGATAAAAGCATAATGGATTGGGATGAAGTCTCAGCCAGGATTGAGAAGCAGTATACCCTGTAAAGGATAAATTACTCAAAATAAATATAGAGGAATAATTAGGCTCTGTAGAAATCCTCTAAATTCTGTTTTTACCCAAAAATTATAAAAATAAAATTGTAAAAATGCTCCTTAATTTTTTTGTCCCCACAAAAAACAAAGGAGCAATTGCTATTGTCATCAAATAAGTATATTAAATTTATTGATCTCAGTCTTAAAACGGTTCAGTCTTCCAGACTGAACCTTTACTCCTGCAAATATTCCAAACGTGTTTATACTCAACATCAGCTTCTTGTTCTTGTTTTATTGAAGGAGTATATAAGTACAGACTACCGTGACTTTGTAGAACTTGTTGACCTCATGAACAGTATAAAGAAAAAACTTGACCTTGATAAGGTTCCTCATTACACTACTCTTCAAAAGTTTGTGTCCAGAATTCCCTCTTCATTGTTTAACCTAATTTTGTCAAAAACTCTAAAACTATTTTACTCACATGGAGAAAAAGTTCTCATTACGGCAATTGATGCAACAGGATTTACGAGTTCTTATGCAAGTCATTATTATTCTAAGAGAACAGGGAAGCTCCGAAGGAGCTTCCTTAAAACTTCAATATCAGTAGACACTATTAAAAAAGTAATATTAGGATGGAAAATTAGCCAAAAAACAGATCATGATGTCAAGCATGCAAAGACTCTGATAAGACAATCAAACAAGTCAAGAAAGTCTCAATGTTATGTGATGGATAAAGGATATGATTCCGAAGAAATTCATACTCTAATAAGAGAAGAGATAAAAGCAGATTCAATAGTACCTTTGAGAGAAAGAAAAAGAAAGAGAATAAACGGAAAATATAGAAAACAATTAAACAAAGACTTTGATAAGATCAAATACAATAGAAGGAATATAGTAGAGACAATAATATCTGTTGTAAAAAGGAAATTTGGAGAAACATTAAGAGCAAGAAAGGTTAGAAATCAAGTAAAAGAAGTAAAAGTTAAACTAATAGTCTATAATATAAACAAAAAAGTAATACAATTATTATGGATTAAATTAAGGATTTCTACAGAGCCAATAATTATTCCGGATAAAAAGAATAAATTGTTCTTTTAAGGTGAAAAATTTAAAATAATTCCGGGGTTTCTGGGGAACTTAAGTATGGAAATTGATTATATAAACGGCCTGAGATCAAATGAAATATTCGCGATGTCAAAGTACCAAAGTGAAATTCATAGCAGGTTGGACAATATCATATTAAACCGAATAGAATATCCGGACATATCAAGAGTAATCGGTATTAACAAGATCGTCGAATATCTCGGATACCCGTTTATTGTGAAAAAGAAGGTAATTGAGGATAATATTAAGCATGTGACCCGTCAGGACCTGGCGTTTCTCCTGGAGTTAATAGATTTAAAAAAAACCATTGTTACCTGCCACGATATCATACCTATTGCATATTATAACACACGAAACCCAATCTGGAAACTTAATGCAAAAGGTTTGAGAAAAGCAGAAAAAATAATTACGGTATCCGAATTTTCTAAAAAGGATATTAGTAAGTATATAAAGTATCCGGAAGAACAGATCGAGATTATACCCCCCGCCGTAGACCATAATTTGTACTATCCAAACCGAAGCAAAGCGGCTTTAAAAAAATACAGAATAAAAGAGACTGAGAAAGTAGTCCTGTATGTAGGAGCTGAAGAACCTAGAAAAAATGTCCAGCTTCTGATAAACTCATTCAGCAAATTAAAAAATCGAATCCCGGAAGTGAAACTGCTAAAGGTAGGGATGCCTAATTATATAGGAGTAAGAGAAAAACTCCTGAAACAGATAGAGTCGCTGAATTTACAGAAAGATGTTATCTTTACGGGATATGTGTCAGAGAGTGAACTGGCAGAGATATATAATGCTGTGGATCTGTTTGTGTTCCCTTCTTTATATGAAGGATTCGGGATGCCACCTTTGGAGGCAATGGCTTGCGGGACACCTGTTATAACTTCAAATACCTCATCTCTACCGGAAGTCGTGGGAGATGCTGCCATAGTTGTAAACCCTCATGTTGCAGATAAACTTGTTGAAGAAATGTATCAATTATTAACTGATGATGGACTCAAGAAAGAGATGATCAGGAAAGGACTTAAAAGGTCAAAAATGTTTAACTGGGATGAATCTGCAAGAAAAACTTTGAGAGTGTATAAAGAGTTGTAAAAGAACCTTAAGATTAGAAAGAGCATACGGAGACAAATTGGGGACTTAAATAACAGGAAGTTAAAAGAAAATTACAGACTCTGGTGCAAAGAATTGGTGAATAATTTATGAGTAAAACACCACTGGTATCAATAATTTTGCCGACATACAATAGAGCATCCGTTCTTGGAGTCTGTATTGAATCCATCTTAAACCAGTCATATACCAATTGGGAGCTCTTGATTTCAGATGATTGTTCAACTGATAAAACTGTCGAGGTAATAAAAGATTACATGATCCGCGACCCCAGGATAACCGGTATGTCACATGAACACAATCTGGGTCTCCCGCGCAATAGAAATACAGCTCTCTTTGCAGCCAAAGGTCAACTGGTGTTTTTCATTGAAGACGATCTGGTTCTGCACCTGAACTGCTTAGAGGAACTTGTCAGCACTTACAACTCCTTTGATACACATAATATCGTTATTGTTCCAAGATTGATAGAAAACACAAATCCAGATAAGGAAGCTGTCAAACGCGATGTTCCATTTTATGTAAATAAGTTCACTGGTGAAATTTTTAACAATTATGGACAGGATTCTGGAAATGTTATAGAAGTAGAGATGGGGCATGCCTGTTGCTTGTACCCAGCAAAACAGTTACAGTCTATAGGCGGGTATGAAGAAAAAGCCTATAAGGGCACATACTGCCGTGAAGAAAGCGACCTGAACATGCGGCTAATTAACAAAGGATTTAAATTTTACTTTCAGCCGGCTGCGGTAGCAGACCACAACAAAGTTAGTACAGGTGGTTGCAGACTATCCGGGCGCTTGAGACAGACCTATTTTTATGCAAGAAATCATATTATCTTTTTATTAAGAAATTTCGGGATTAAATCAACATATATGATACCCTGTTTCCTGATAGTATTAAGCCGCAGAATATTAATTAATAATTTATTTTCAAAGTCATCCTGAAATAACTTGAAACTTAGAATTGTACTAATATTTATCTTAGATTTACATAAATAAAAATAAACTGAGATTTGTATTAATATAATAAAAGTAATAATTATCCAGAAGAGATTTAAGAGTAATAGAAAATGTTTTATTTATTAACTAAATTCTTCAAAAACTGAAGCAGTTACTTTCCCAGAACTAAATTTCTATATTTTGAGCAGAAATTCTCACAGTTAAAATTCATTTTTGCATATTTGTAAGCTTCAGTAGAAATTTTTTCCATTAAATGCTCATTTGAGGCAAGTTCATTTATAACATTACATACGTTTTTTACAATAAGACCTTCACTTTCATTTTTTATAAGAAAACCGTTGTATCCATTACGAATATGCTCTGATATACCTCCTACATCGGTGCTTATAGTTACGACGCCATGAGCCATTGCTTCCATTATAACTAAAGGAAAACCTTCATACCTCGATACAAGCAGCAATATATCAGAATTATCGTATATTTCTGAGACCCTTTTTTCGTCTGCAATCTCCCCTAAAAAATTACAATACTTTCTATGTTCTTCGGGAATTGAATTTATAATATCTCCTACTAAGATAAATTCAACTGGCATCTCCTTTTTATGGCAGATCTGGGAAATTTCTCCTATAAGGTGTACCCGTTTTTCTTCAGTACCACGACCTACGTACAGGATTCTCAGTGTATGTCCGTTCTTTTTCTTTCTTATTTTTTTTGGAATCTGTACACAATTTTCGATTAAAAAAATCCTATCATTCATTTTCTCAGTAATACCATTTGAATGGTACTGGTTCTTCAGATCATTCAATGTCCGCGTATTAATGACAATTCTTTTATCTAATCTATTAACATAGGGAAGGCTGAAGTTCTCAATTCCACCCCCAAAAGCGTGTATGAGGTCTATACAGCGAATTTGCGGGTCTAAATATGGTAGCAGCCTGTAAAAGAGTAGATTATTACATCCAAAAACCGTGCAATTTTTATTACTATTGAAAACTGTAGATAATACGCCAACCCAGAAGTAGATCAAGAGAGGATTGTTCAAATAACCAAGATTAAATATTTTAGCGTTTTGCATAAATTGCTTTTTTAATGCAGAATTTTTTGATTTATCCGCAAAAAATACGATAGGGTTATACTCTTTAAGGCAGCCAGTAATTTTTAGATGAACTTTTTCGGCTCCTCCTATATGATAGAAAGGAAAAAGGAAAAAAAGTTGTGATCTAAAAAATGGAGTAAAGAATGAGCCTGCAAATTTACCAGCTAGTATAAGAGGTTTCTCAAGAACTCTCATTACATACGGAAATATTTTCTTTAGAATACTTGTTATATACACGTATAAAATATTTTTTGACAAAGAGTAGGCCACCAATATGCTACTAATTTAACTATTGTATCTTTTAATAGATTTATATGATTTTTTATGCAGATCAGATGAATTCTAAACACAAAAAGATTTTTTTCTTATTTGAGTTTCATTTCTACTAGCAGAAGATAGAATAAGGTTAAAGCTTGAGAATACTTTAATTTTGCAATACTCATATTACCTGTGAACTATTCCTTTAACCAGAATTAGATCATAAATGCTCTTTTTATATTATCAATCAAAAACGCCCTCTCTAAACAATAAATCATTGCATATTACAATAAACTTAAATTTTTAAGTTTTGAAAATATAATATAAATTAATATTTTAATTCATACGTTTAAAATATATATCTTAATTTGAATATTTATCAATTATAGAAAGCATTTCTGCTACCACATTTTCCTCTCTATACTTTTCACTTACAGATATCGCGTTTTTTGAAAGCTTTCTATAAGTTTCAAAAGACTCAAAAACCTGCTTCATTTTTTCTGCAATTTCCTCAGAGTTAACTGAAGGTGTATAACCATTGTAGTTATTAGTTATAAATTCGGGCATTGCGCAGTGATTTGCTCCTATAACAGGTAATCCAAAAGCCATCGCTTCAAAGAATACCTTCCCAAATGGTTCAAATCTAGAAGGCATTACAAACAATGAAGAACTCATATACATATCACTTAATTCTTTTGAACTTATGTTGCTATAAAATTCAACTTCAGGAATGCGATTTATGGACTTTTTAACCTGCTTTGGTAATAAATCCCGATTCGTTACAATTCTTAATTTCATATTTTTGAATTCATCTTTTATCTGTTGAAAAGCCTCTATAACAGCATCAATTCCCTTTCTAATTCCATCTTTACCTATGAATAATAATACAGGATTCTCGAATCTTTCCCTAAGAATTTCCTCGGTAAGTTTTACTGTAGAATATCTGTGCCCTATTCCTGTAGTAAAAACTTTTTGCGGTTCACTGACATATGAACAGATACTCTTCCTGATCCATTCACTTGAAACAAATATACCTGCAGCGTTTTCGTAAACTTCTTGTTGAATTTTTTTATTTTTTTCCAGTATAGATATTGGGATTCTATCAAGCATATAAGTTGTTCTTCTCTCTTTTCTCCATTTTAGAACTGTATTCGTATCAAGATCCTGAAGAGTAAAATAGGGAGTTTTATGAAATATAGCAAGGTGCCCAATTGTAATTATCGAATCTGGTTTTGAATTTGATTCATAAAATTTCAGCGCTTTTTTTTCACAGGCTCTATAACGTCTTGGATGAATAGAATTCCGGAGGGTATAAACCCCTTTTTTGTCAAAATGGAGATAAGACAATTTGGAAAGATATTGGGTGATAAAGCTCTCATTTTCAATCGGATTGACATTACATGTGTTGTGGAGTAATCCCAGCTTTTTCAATGTTGTTGCGAGTTCATAAGGAGTTGCACTCCATACATTTGGATCCCAGCAATCACCTTCACAATATAAGTCAATTTTTCTCATCAAAATCCAATACTCCAAATATTATATACTTCGTTTTTACTTGTAGATCAATAGTTCTTATATTTTCTTACACAGATATTATAAATCAGGCATGGATCAAAATTTATTCTTTTTAAAACTCCTTAAAATAAGTCATATTAATTCACATAATATATAAAAAGAATGTTTTCTTTTAAAGGGAACTTATCTTCTCATTAGATTGTGTAAGAGCTTTTTTATATATACATATAAGAGAAACTTTTTTGCCAGACCTAAGTATTTTCTGTTAACTTTATCGACACTTTCATTTTCAGCCCATGAAATGAAAGATTTCAAAACATTAGCTTTTAAGTCCCAATAAGGAAGACAGAAAGCTCTTATGCTATTTTGAGGATCGTCCCTATATATTAACAAAGGTTCATTTACAAAAGCAAAGTTTGTTAACGTAGCTATTCTCAACCATAAAGCATAATCCTCTCCTACTTTTAATTTGGGATCTTCTGGAAAGTAATTAGATTTCTCTACAAGCTCTTTCTTAACTAAAACTGAACTGCAGATAATGCAGTTATCTTTAAGGAGTAAAGGAAAAGATATTTGATCCTCAAAAATGTCATCTACATATTCTCCTGTATATTCCTGTGATGGTATATACCGTATTGCATTAGTACATGAGGCATCACATCCAATTTCTGTAGCATGTTTGAACTGTTTTTCAAGTTTTTCTGGCAGCCATTCATCATCACTATCCAGAAAAGCTAACCATTCACCTTTGCTTGCTTTAATTCCTATATTGCGAGGAATTGATGCAAGCCCATCTTTGCCACCTTCTATCCACCGCACGCGAGGATCATTTATCGAATTAACAACCTTTTGATCGGGTGAACCGTCAACCCCACATACTAAGACTTCATAAGGAGAAAGGGTCTGGTTTAAGGCGCTTGAAATAGCTTTACCCAGTGTTTCCGCTCTATTCCAAGTTGGAATAATGACACTAATTTCAGCCATTATTTTTCACATTTATATGGTTCTTGTAAGCAGTTTCTACAAAGCACATCTTATAAGCCATATATAATTAATTTCATATTATATAGGAGGGCAGTATACAATTTGAAAAGCTTAGGATATTAAATGACTATGTTCGTACTTGCCTTTCTCCCTAAATTCGGTTGTGAGAAAAAAGGAATGATTATCGAACTATCTCCATCACTCTTATGTTCATTTACAGGTTAACAGTGGCAAGATGGGACCAAATAATAAGATCCTACGCACTGATTTTAAAAGATTATGAAGAGTTCCAAATCAGGAAGATTTTTCAAGAGCATTGTTATTGTACCAGGAGTAGAGTAAAATCATATAGATTTTTTATAGAAGTGAGGAAAACTTCTCCAAATCATTAATTCCTAAAATTTGTATTAGGCATATAAAATATAAATATTGATTCACAACCAACCTGGCCAAACAAAACCTATACCAATTTTCTCCACTATATCTCTCATTTCAGTGTACACTTTTTTATCGAACTTCAATATCAAGAGACCATATGTCATTCCGCCGAAAACTACCGCCAGTATCGTAACCCAGATATTACTAAGCGGTATGAAAAAACGATACCCACCAACAAGAACTCCCATCACAATCGAAGATATCATAATATTCGACAGATTCTGATGTTCCAGTCTTACTGTAATATATCTGGATAAAACACGCCAGGCGAGTAAGGCATTCAATGTCATTGTTGCTAGCGTCGCTATTGCTGCGCCATTTATTCCAATGAGCGGGATTAGCAATATGTTCAATAAAATATTTGCCCCAACTCCGATTGCCGTAACTTTAAATGATTCCTGGGGATGATCTAGAGCATCCAGATACATCGTGAAAAAGTACTGGAATACATTAACTATCTGTACGGCAAGGAGTATTATCAATGTATGATAGCCACGGGCAAAGTCTTCACCATAGAACGAACCTAGTAAACGATCGCCCAGCAGTACACCACCCACGAATACTGGAATTGCCAGTATCAGAGAGTAGCTAATTGCACGTGACAGTGACTCCTCTACAAGACGGATCTCATTGGTCTTGCTCCAATGGCTGATTCTGGGCCAAAGAGTCATCCTTATTGCGGTTGAACTAAATGCGGCAATAGCTGTGAACTGGAATACTACCCTGTAGATACCTACATCTTCATTACTCATGAAATATCCGATAAAGATCGTGTCAGCCTGTGAGAATACAAGCACTCCACTAGATGTCAAAAATAGCCAGAATGAAAATATGAATAGACTTTTAATATGATCCCATTTGAAACGCACAAAATGCAGGTCAAAAAAACGGAATTCGATTATTGCTGCTCCGATGATACCAGCTACCATGCCCCCGGCCAGACCTGCAGTTTCATATCCGAGGTATACTGCCGGGACCTGGAATATGACACGTAAGATATTGCTTATGCCTTCACAGGTGTTGCGTATTCCCATTTTACCCTTGCCGGCAACTCCGCTGGAGATAGGGCCTGCAATCATTGACACTAATAATGATATCAGTAACCAGACAAACATTCCTGAATCAGTAAGATCTGCGAAATAGTCTTTAAGGGCAAGTAAAATCAGTACTCCAGTTATCGTGAATACTACTCTCAATGCAAAATATGCGCTAAAATATGCATTGGATTCTTCACCTTCGCTGATGCGTTTAACTGCAGCTCCGCCAAATCCACCATCAGTAACCATGCCGATAATACCATAGTATGCTAAGAACAGGTAATACGATCCAAGTATTGAAGCACCTACAGTGCGTGCGAAATATATGGTGCTTAAGAAGCCTATGGCTGTCAATGCAATCTGCCAGAACAATGATACTATGCTCTGGCGCTGGATAGGATCGATTTTCAAGATATTCGAAAAAATAGCAACTATGTTAAACACGGTCCAGAAGGTCAGTTTGTTTATTGGCTAGGTTTCATGAGTTGTTGCTTACGATTTTTCTTATTGATAGTATAATTTTTGAGTAAAAATAGTTTAGATTTCTAGCAAAATCAATACTATTTTCACTTCATATAAGCCTCAAAAATCTGCCCAAGTAATTAGTATTCTTCGCAGATACTATTTTTACTGTAATAAATGTAAGTTTTGAAGTACAATTTTTACCCATGAACCTTATCTCGTAATTCCAGCTTATATATAAATCTGATACCTATCCAGCACTGGAGCCTGTTCATTTTCTCCCATAGGCATCATCAAACCTGACAATGTCCGCTTCATCTACAAGTTCACCTAACTGTACTTCAATGATCTCAAGCGGGACTTTCCCCGGGTTTGACAATCGGTGCTTTTCTCCTGCTCTGATAAAGGTACTTTCTCCCGGTCTCAGGAAAGATTGCTGCCCGCCAACTTCCACACAGGCCATACCTTTGACAACCACCCAGTGCTCACTCCGATGATAATGCAGCTGGAGGCTTAACTTATGGTTGGGAAGTACAGTAATATTTTTAATCTTATGTTCTGCAGAGGCTTCAAGTAGGGTATATGAACCCCAGGGCCTGTAGACGGTCTGCCCAATGTCTGCCCTTTCATCCTCCCTGTCTTTAAGTGTGGTGACAATATCTTTTACCTTCTGACTGCTTGATTTAGGACAGATCAATAGAGCATCACTGGTATCGACAACGACCATATCCTTAATATCTATGAGGGAAACAATTTTGCCGCACTTTGAATATACGAGGTTTCCATCGGAATTGAGCAAGAGAGGATCACATTGATATACCACATTTCCTTCAGGATCCTTCTCAAACTCGTCATAAATTGCAGCAAAATTCCCAAGATCACTCCATTTCTGCTCCAGTTTTACAACTGCGACCCTGTCGGATTTTTCCATTACTCCATAGTCAATGGAAATGTTGTCCACACACGCATAAATCTCATTAATGTCTTTTCCGTTTTCAAAACAGGCGGAAACAGAAGGCACATGTTTTTCAACTTCTTCAAAGAAAAGCTGTGTCTCGAAAAGGAACATTCCACTGTTCCAGAGGCAGCCTTCCTGAATGTATTTTTCTGCGGTTTCCAGATCAGGCTTTTCCCTAAATTCCGAAACCCTGTAACCCGGCCCGCAGATCTCTGAAGTTTTGATATAACCATACCCAGTATGAGGAAAAGCAGGAACAACCCCGAAAGTAACCAGATAGTCCGAAGCAAGCCCTTCAGCCGAAGAGATCGTCTGCATTGCGGTTTTGTCAAGGACATGATCCGAAGAAAAGACCCCAACTACAGAGCGTCCAAATTTTTTCTCAATTTCTCTCATTCCAAAAAAGATTGCAGGAAGAGTATTCTTGCCTTCAGGCTCGATTAAGACATTTTCTGGCGGAATCGTGTACCCTATTTCCGCAATTTGCCCGATTACAAAAAATTTCTGAGCTTCATTCGTTACAACGAAAATTTCGGAAATTTCAGAAATTTCAAGGCACCGGAGGATGGTTTCCTGGAAAAGAGATGTGTTTCCAAACTTTAAAAATTGTTTTGGATACATTTCCCGGCTAAGAGGCCAGAGTCGCGTTCCTGAGCCACCTGCAAGAATTATTGATTTTATACCTGTCATCTCCTTCAATATTGGTTAAAATGAATATAATCTTAATAATTAAATTGAAAGTATATACATTATTTAAAAATAAAGAATAATACCGATACACCAAAAATACCCGATTAGAGCAATATATAACAAAAGTCATTAAATAAGCTTTGCCCGGTAAAATCTTTAATTCATTATATCTACAAATACAGGCAGGGAACTCATTTAAAAAAATGACTTACTAATAATAGAAATTTAGTTAGTTATCACTATTAAAACTGAATTTTTATAAAAATAAAACTGGCACAAAATGGAATCAGTACTAAAGAACCAGGAAGATGAAGAAACAAGAAAAATGCTTAAAAAGGAATAAAGAACAAAAAGGTTTAATCAAGCGCTTTATTAAGGTGTTTCCTGCTGTTATTCAATTCCTGCTCCGAAAAATTGATTAAGATTCTTTTTCCTCTCCAAAAAGGATCTTTCGCTCTTCCTCATCATATTTATAGCAGCTTATGAGAGGCTTTTTCTTTCCTTTGTATTCTTTGTCCTTTATAGGGTCCTGAGACTCGATGTCAGTTTTCTGCTCTATAAATGACCCTCCGGTAACTCCTTAAATTTCAAAAATCTCATTTCATCCTGACCAAAAAAAGTAAAAAAGTAAGTGGAATTGTAAGTGGAATTATTTGCAGGTATCAAGGAGCGATCTCTTCTTGCCACCCCGTGCCTCGGTAGGATGGATTGGATCGACATCAGCTACTTCTTCCCCTTCTTTTTTCTCTAATTTTTCTCCTTTTGTACCTTCCCTTCTTTCTTCAGGCATTTGTTTAACCCCCATATATTTGCAAATTCATTTCAGTTGCATTTTCCTCTTAATCCGCCTGCCAGAATAAAATCTTCCAGTCTTTATAACAAACGCAATGGAGAATTTCTCTGTCAGGTAAAAGATTTAAACTCTCAGGTTCAAATACGGCCATAAAATTTGATATACTTATGGCTATAGGCTGTACCAGTTTGCGCTATCCCTCTTCTTCGCAATCCACCCCCTGATTGAGCCTTCTAGGGATTACCCCTTAATTTATTATATCCATTAGATTTATTAAATTATTGCAGGAATGGTCAAAAAATTGAAGAATATTTAAACTCTTCTAAAAGGAAGTATTGGAAAGGCCAGCATTTAGAACTCAACAAAAATGATCCAGATAGACAAAATAATTAAAATTATTTGGGAGAATATATATCCAATTAATCAGTATAAGGAAGGCGCCCAGGTGGAAATGCTCGGGTGTGAAGAAACCCGTGAGAAGATCCGCTATCACAAAACTTATCTGTTCATTTGCTCAAAAAAATTGCTTTTTACTCAGGAAAATGTGATCTCATGGCATATAAAATACTGAAAAAAGAAGAAATTGCTCCGTCGGTGCACAGGATGATAGTAAATGCCCCTGACGTAGCAAAGGCTGCAAAAGCCGGACAGTTTATAATTCTCAGAATTAATGAGAAGGGGGAAAGGATTCCTCTCACAATTGCCGATTTTGAAAAAGACAAAGGTGAAATAACTGTAATATTTCAGGAGATGGGCAAGACTACAAAGCAGCTTGCAAAGCTTTCTGAAGGCGAATTTCTAGAAGACTTTGTCGGACCTCTTGGCACCCCTGCCGATATCAGAAAACTCGGCACTGTCATCCTTGTAGGAGGAGGCGTAGGGGTTGCCCCAATTTATCCTCAGGCAAAAGCTTATACTAGAGCAGGCAATAGGGTAATTTCCATTATTGGAGCCCGAAACAAAGATCTTCTTATCCTTGAAGATGAAATGAGGAACGCCAGCTCGGAACTGTATATTGCAACCGATGATGGCTCAAAAGGACATCACGGGTTTGTGACCGATATCATGAAAAGGATTCTGGACAGTGGCGACAAGATTGCAAGAGTCGTGATCATCGGACCCCCAATAATGATGAAAGTAGGAACCGAAGTAGCTTCTCCTTATGATGTTGAAATCCTGGTCAGCCTTAACTCCATTATGGTGGACGGAACAGGTATGTGCGGCGGTTGCAGGGTTACAGTTGATGGTAAAACGAAATTTACCTGCGTTGACGGGCCTGAATTTGATGCACGGAAAGTTGATTTCGTGGAACTTATGAACAGGCTTGCAATGTACCGCAACGAAGAGACAAAAGCCGTGGAAAAGTATGAAGAGGAGTGCAGGTGCGGACTGCACTGAGAAGGAGGGGATGAAAATGCAAGAAATACACGGAGAAAAGGCAGGAAAATCAAAGAAAGAAAGGACCCCAATGCCAGAACAGCCTGCCGAGGAGCGCATAAAGAACTTCAATGAAGTGGCTCTCGGCTACACAAAAGAAGATGCTCTTGCCGAAGCTTCCCGCTGCCTCTCCTGCAAGGAGCCAAAGTGTGTTGAAGGCTGCCCTGTGAATGTGGATATCCCGGGTTTCATCAAGCTTATCTGTGAAGAAGATTTCTCAGGGGCAATCGAAAAGATTAAAGGTACAAATGCCCTTCCTGCTATCTGCGGCCGCGTCTGTCCCCAGGAAACCCAGTGCGAAGCTCTCTGCGTACTCGGAAAGAAAGGACAGCCTGTGGCTATTGGAAGGCTCGAACGCTTCTGCGCTGATTATGAACGCCAGCAGGGGGTACAGGTTCCCGAAGTTCCAGAGCCAACAGGTAAGAAAGTAGCTGTTGTTGGATCAGGCCCGGCAGGTCTTACTGCCGCAGCAGACCTTGCAAAACTCGGCCACAAAGTAGCAGTTTTTGAATCCCTGCATAAAGCAGGCGGAGTGCTGAGTTACGGCATTCCCGAGTTCAGGCTGCCAAAAGAAATTGTGCGGCAGGAAATCGATTACATCAAGCAGCTCGGAGTTGAGTTCAAACCCAACTATATAATCGGCAGGATCAAAACCCTAGACGAGCTCTGTGACGAGTTCGATGCGGTCTTCCTGGGCACGGGCGCAGGTCTCCCAAGTTTCATGGGAATTCCGGGAGAAAACCTCAACGGCGTATACTCCGCAAATGAATTCTTGACCCGTGTAAACCTCATGAAAGCTTATGACCCTGAATACGATACAAGAGTCAGGGTCGGAAAGCATGTTGTGGTAGTAGGAGGCGGAAATGTGGCAATGGACGCCGCCCGTTCAGCCCTCCGCCTGGGCGCAGATGAGGTCAGCATAGTCTACCGCCGCGGAGAAGACGAGATGCCAGCCCGCAGGGAAGAAATCGAGCACGCTAAAGAAGAAGGCATAATCTTCAGGCTCCTTACAAATCCTGTCCGCATCCTTGGCGACGAGAAATACAATGTTACAGCCGTCGAATGCATAAAAATGGAACTCGGCGAGCCAGACCAGTCTGGCAGGAGAAGCCCTGTCCCTGTAGAAGGCTCGGAATTCACAATCCCTGCCGATGTCGTGGTTATTGCAATCGGCACCTCCCCGAACCCGATCATCTTCAAAGGCTCGGAAGGTCTTGAGCAGAACAGGAGAGGTACTGTAGTTGCAGACGAAGAAACCGGCGCAACCTCCAAGTGCGGAGTCTTTGCAGGCGGGGACGTGGTCACAGGCGCAGCAACCGTAATCAGTGCAATGGGAGCAGGTAAGAAAGCTGCAAAAGCAATTGACGAATATTTGAAAGAAAAGTGAGACCAGAGAAATCTGGTTTCTTTTTAATTTAAGTGTGAAAGCTGCTAAATTCTGCGATATTTTACTTTTTTGAATCAGGCTGAGTAAAATCTCAATTATTTAAATATGCATCTCAGTTCTGCGTCCTTTTAAACTCATAAAACCTATCGATTATTTCTTTTGTCGTTCTGGAAAGTTTGATTTCCGAATTCGGAGAATAATAATCTATGTATTTTACCTCGTTGAGTGGTCGCGCAATACCGCTTGCCTTTATCAAATATACGGTGTGGTAGTCTTTAAAGTAAATACCTGAGTATGCTCTTTGCACATGCCCTGCATGCTCGAAAAGAAATCTGGCATCAGTTACAATTAATCCTGTTTCCTCTTTCAGTTCTCTAACAACCGCTTGAGTAATTGATTCTCCTTTATTTGTCCCTCCCCCGGGGAGAACATACAGTCCTCTCCTACCAGCAACTACCAGTATGCCCCTGGGAGTTTCGATAATTGCGGTGCTTCGTCTTCTTTTCCTTATCTTTAGCATGTAGTACACTTCTCAACAGCAGGTCTTATTCAAAAGATAAGTAATAGAGCATCAGAGGTTTGAGAATTTAGATTAATAAAAATCGTAAGAAATGATAGAAATATTTGTTGTTATTTCGAAACGTTTGCAAGAAGTTGTGGAATCTACAGAGCTGGTAAAACTCATCAGAAGTAATTGATGAGTATCTGAAAGAAAAGTAAAACCAGAGAGATTTAGTTTTTAAATTAAAACCATTAAATCGTATTTTTATATGTTTTCCGAGTGAGTAAAAACGCTAACAGAAGAGATATAGAAAGTGCCTCTGTGTGTATCTCATACTTTTTTTACTTTTGATATTACGGATATCAGCAGGAAAGCCTGTATTCCTATAGACTAGGGAACAACTGAATTCAGAAAAGTATACTCGGGAATTTATGTTATATTTCAAGTTGTTTTGGAATCCCATAGAGTTCAACATGGCAATGCATAAACGCCGTAATTGGACTTTCTCTTTTCCATCGGGGAGAAAGTTGCATTCCTCTGTCTGGGATATCGCAGAAAGGATGGGTATTCTCGTAGAGCGTATACATGATTGCGCCTTCTATTCGCTCAAGGATCCTAGGCTCAGTACTTACGTCCGCTACGAAAATGCAAAATTTAGATAGTTGTTTTTTGGCAGCTTCCAAAAGCTCGCTTTTCCTGCGTTCGTACTCTCTGCGTTTTTCTGGCGTCCAACCCCATCCATGCCATATCTCTTTTCGGACTCCGTGCTTCATGGCATCCATGTCTAAGATTGTGTAATCTCCGCTCAGGTATTTCCTGGTGTGCTCGCGGAGACGTTGTGGTATCGGCCGGCGTGTAATTCCTGCTGCGTAGATTATGTAACCATTTTCATATGTAGAAGTCTGCAAGTAGACACCTGGATGCTTAGGAATCGCGGGAAGATTTGACTCCGTTTCGAATTTTGGCCATGCGTAAGGACCTTTCCACTCAATGTCTATTGCTATTTTGTCTTTAATCGGAGTATTCTCGTAAATGGACGTTTGTTTTGTTCTTTTTTTCTTTATCATCACATGAATCATATCTTATTTTCTTATATAGGTTACATTTTAGGGCTCTGTAGAAAACCTATCTAAACCAGCTTCAAGAGGCAAAAAATAGATAAGCGAAAATATATCAGGCTATTTAGTTTAAACTGGTTCATACTCGTAATCTCATAGGCTTTCTACAGAGCCTTAAAAAATAAAAAGACTCAAGTTGCCTGCTTTGCAGGCAACTGCGTAAGTCCTACATAAACAAAAAAGTAATAGAATTATTATGGATTAAATTAAGGATTTCTACAGAGCCCATTTTTTTGGCTTCTTATGTTCCTTCTAATAAAGCGTTAGCTCTATTCATATGCCCTGTACCTGAGACTACATAATTTTGAATTTTTTGTTCATAATCCAAGTTTCTCACAGGCACTCCGTAGGCTAGAGACTCATCTGCACTCATAACTATGTATTTACCTGCTGAATTGAGGTCAGTTAATGCCTGCACCCATTCATTTTGAGCTTCTTGATATTTAGGAGATAAAGTGTAATTGCTGTTTTCATCAAGACCGCTCTGAGTGTCATTAACAAGATCCTGCCCGTATGACTTCAGCAGGTTATAATCTGAAATATTTGCAGCCATTCCTACATTATCCATATCCGACTGAATCAATGATCCATATTTCTCAATATGTTTCATCCATTCCATATCTTGATTTTCCGCATCATTCGATTGCTGTAAGCTTGCCTGAGTAGAATTGTTCTCTTTAATATTTTCAGTACAACCTATTGCCAGCATGGACACTAGCATTATAGTCAAAGCAAAAAAACATTTCTTCATGATCAAATCCTGTTATTTATAATTAATATCAAAAAAATTGTGGCTTGGTGTATTAATTTTTTATTATTTTTTCAATTTTCTACAGACTTTTAATTCCTTCCTTTGCAGGATTCTCAGTTCATTATACACTTGTTTACAGGAAAACTACTGCATTTTTGAATTTTTCCTGGAATTCTTCTCATTACATTTTTTATAGTCACGTAACAGTGAAAACGTCTCTCATTCTAAGCCGCTTTAAGACATTTTTAAAACAAGATATAAAGTACATATTCTAAAAGACAAACAGCGCTGAGAATATTCAGAAATAGCTGAAATACATCAAAATTAATTAAAGCTTTTCCAGCACTACTTTCAAAAGTATAATTAAAGCAAGAACCAAAATAAAAGTCCACACCAGAGGCAAAAGAATCCGCAGCAAAAAATACAGTATTATAGCTATGAGAATTAACTGAACTAAAGATATTCTTCTTCCGGCACGCAGAAAGCGGCGATTCCATCCTCTAGCCATAATATAAGCACCTTTAAAACTGAGATCCTGTTTTCTTGTAAAATTGATGTCCTGTTTTTATATTTCATTTCAGGCTTTATAAATTTTGTCCAAAAAGTAATAAAAGTAAAACCAGACCATTATAATAGGTTATTAAAAGTAAGCAGGTCTGCTGGGAATCGAACCCAGGTTCGGAGCTCCGGAGGCTCCAGTGATATCCTCTACACTACAGACCTTCATATGGAAATATTCAAATTTGAGGAAAATTTGAATCAGTTAACTGGCTGATAAAACTGTGATCAGTCAACTGGCTGTTTATAGTGCCAAATAGCTTATAAATTTATCCCCAATAATGGAATAATTATCCTCAGACAGACAATGAAAATGAGTCCTGAGATAGATTAAGCCGGAAATTCCCGAAACCTGCGTAATAAAATTTCAGTTTTTTAGAGTAAGGCAATAGAGTTCATTTCCCGTTTCTTTTTCAGTTTTACGGCAGGAATAATTATTCTTCCCATTTATGCCCATACCTCTCATCAAATACGATTTCGGAAAGAGGCTTGCGGGTTGAAGTTCTCTCTTTTGGGACGGGGTCCCCTATTGCGAGCACTGCCATGAGCTCAAGTTTTGAAGGGCAGTCGAGAATTGAGTTGACTTTCTCGTTCTGGTTCAGAATTTCTCCAAGCCAGACTCCGCCAAGGCCAAGATCGCAGGAGGCAAGGAGCATGTTCTGGATTGCGGCTCCTATCGCCTGGACATCTTTCGTCCTGTTGTACGAATTTTCGGTATCCAGAAAAACGGCAATAAGCAGAGGAGCCCCTGCAACTATACCGGAATAATGCGTACATTCCGAGAGCTTATGGATAGTCTCTCGGTCTCGAATAACAATAAAACGCCAGGGCTGGTTATTCAATCCGGAAGGAGCCCAGTGGCCTGCATTAAGGATTGTGTTGATATCTTCCTTGCTGATGGGTTTGTCCGTAAACTCCCGGACGCTCCGCCTGTTAAGGATAGTGTCAATGACTTTGCATTCTCCTTTTATTGCCATTATTTCCCTCCGGATTCCATTTTCTACTTCCAGATTAATGAATTTTCTGTCTGAAACTATCTGCAAAAAATCAGTCGTCATCAATCTTTTTATTGAGCCAGGGGATGTTTGCGCGAATTTGCTTTCCGACTACCTCAAGCTGATGTTCCTTTTCCTGGCGTTCCATTGCTTTGAGTACAGGGTGGTTGACCATTCCTTCGAGCACGAATTCCTTGGCAAATTCACCATTCTGGATTCTTTCCAGAGCTTCATACATGGCTTTGCGGGACTGCTCGTTAATGATCTTGGGACCGACGGTCATGCCTCCATACTCTGCGGTATTGGAAACGGAGTGCCACATCCTCTCAAGCCCACCTTCATAGATAAGATCCACAATGAGCTTGACTTCGTGACAGGTTTCGAAGTAAGCCATCTCGGGTTGGTATCCCGCCTCCACAAGCACCTCAAAAGCGGTCTTGATAAGAGCTGAGAGTCCTCCGCAGAGGTCAACCTGTTCTCCGAAAAGGTCGGTTTCGGTTTCCTCACGGAAGGTTGTCTCATAAACACCTGCTCTCGTTGCACCGATACCTTTGGCATAAGAAAGAGCGATTTCCCTGGCGTTTCCAGTTGCGTCCTGATAGACAGCAATCAGGCCTGGCACTCCAATACCTTCGGTATAGGTTCTTCTTACGATATGACCAGGCCCTTTGGGAGCGACCATGAAAACATCAA
Organism: Methanosarcina flavescens; assembly: GCF_001304615.2. NCBI lineage: Archaea > Methanobacteriati > Methanobacteriota > Methanomicrobia > Methanosarcinales > Methanosarcinaceae > Methanosarcina > Methanosarcina flavescens. The sequence goes on from NZ_CP032683.1 coordinate 835,627, forward strand.
TGCTCTTCGGAGGGACAATCTGGTTATAGTGGATATTGAAGCCATGTGCGAAAGCAAGAGCATCCCCGGCTTTCAGATTTGGCTCGATTTCAGAGTAGTAAACCGAAGCCTGTTTCTCGTCCGGAAGGAGGATCATGATAACATCTGCAGTTTTTGCTGCTTCCGCCACAGACATCACTTTCAGGCCGTCAGCCTCAGCTTTTGCCCAGCTTGGACTTCCATTTCTGAGCCCAACAATGACATTAAGCCCTGACTCGTGGAGGTTCAGAGCATGAGCGTGCCCCTGGCTTCCATAGCCCATTATTGCGATAGTCCTGTCCTTAAGTGCATCAAAAGTAGTCTCGTTATCATAGATTATCGTTGCCATACTTGATTCTCCTGATGAATTCTTCAGTTTTTGAGTAAAACTCCTTATATTTCCCAGGAAGTATACCATTATGGTATCAACTTGCTTCCATGAGAACTGAGTTTCTTTAAGTACATTCTCAAAAAGTTGCTTTCTTCGGAGAGGGGCAGCATTTTAGTTTCAGGAAATGCCTGAGATTTCAGGCATCCCTTTGAGGAAACCACTGGGGGTTTTAAATCGTTTCCGGCTACCCCAATCTGTGGAAAATAATTAAGCAGCTACCTTTCATTACCTGCCCTTAATATTTAAACCTTCTTTGGGCCGCGAACCAGGGCAATCTTACCTGTCCGGACCATTTCCTTAATCCCGAACTGCCTGAAGAGTTTCTGGATTGCCTCGATTTTGGCTTCATCCCCGGTTACCTCGATAGTCATGGATTTTGGAGCCACGTCTACTATCCTTGCCCTGAAAATATTAGCAATCTGAATGATCTCGGCTCGTGTGCTTACATCTGCAGCTACCTTAATCAGGGCGAGTTCTCTTTCTACGGAATCATCGCCCCCGATATCCGAGACCTTGATAACATCCACGAGCTTGTTAAGCTGTTTTGTGACCTGCTCGAGCACATGGTCGTCCCCCTGGACCACAATAGTCATCCTGGAGATATCAGGGTCCTCGGTAACTCCTACAGCCAGGCTGTCGATATTGAATCCACGCCTTGAGAAAAGCGAAGCCACTCTGGAGAGGACTCCAGACTTATTTTCCACAAGGACTGCAAGTGTGTGTTTCATCAGTGTTCCTCCAGGTCAAGAATCCTATCAGTTGCAGTGCACAGGTCAGGCATGGCACATGAAGTGTCTGCATGCTCTTCTGGGTCAAGTATCTCGTTGATTGCAGCTCCTGCCGGCACCATAGGATAAACATTTGCTTCGCACTCAACAACGATTTCAACAACAGCAGGCCTGCCAGAATTGACAGCTTCTTCAATTGCAGGTCTTACTTCGGACGGTTTTTCAGCGCGCAGGCCCAGAGCTCCGTAGGCCTCAGCAAGCTTCACGAAATCTACACTGCCCTTGATGAAGGTGTGAGAATACCGCCTGTCATAGAACAGCTCCTGCCACTGCCTGACCATACCCAGATAACCGTTGTTCAGGATCACTGAAACAACCGGAATATCGTTCTGGACTGCAGTTGCAAGCTCTTGAGAGTTCATCTGGAAAGAGCCATCGCCTGCAATATTGATAACGGTTTTATCTGGTTTCCCAACCTTTGCGCCTATAGCTGCAGGGAAACCGTAGCCCATTGTGCCAAGCCCGCCTGAAGTGATGAAAGTGCGGGGCTTTTTATACTTAAAGTACTGGGCAGCCCACATCTGATGTTGCCCGACTTCGGTAACTATAATTGCGTCCCCGCATGCCTCTGAAATTTGCTCGATAACAAACTGAGGCATTATAACATCAGGTGACATCTGTTTATAGGTAAGAGGATACTCTTTTTTCCAGTGGTCTATTTTTTCAAGCCATGCCTCGGAATTGCAACGTTTAATATATTTATTTAGAGATTTCAGTATCTGCTTTGCATCTCCAACAATTGGAACATGAACCTTTACATTCTTGGAGACCTCTGCAGGGTCAACATCAATATGAATAACCCTGGCATTGGGAGCAAAAGACTCGAGTTTCCCTGTCACACGGTCATCAAACCTAGCGCCCACAGCAATAATTAGATCGGATTCCTGGACAGCATAGTTTGCATATTTGCTCCCGTGCATTCCGAGCATCCCGACGTACAGGGGATGTTCTGTCGGAATTGACCCGATTCCCATAAGAGTGGTGGTAACCGGAGCACAGATTGTCTCGGCCAGTTCTATAAGCTCGGAGCTGGCATTAGAACTTATCACTCCGCCGCCTGCGTAAATTATAGGCATGCAGGAGTTTGCTATTTCTTCGGCGGCTCGTTTGATCTGCTGGATATTGCCTTTGTAAGTCGGTTTATATCCTCTAAGTTCTACCTTGTCAGGATAGTAGAATTCAATCTCTGCATTCTGTACGTCCTTTGGAAGGTCAATTAATACCGGGCCAGGCCTTCCGGTAGAAGCAATATGGAAAGCCTCTTTTACAATTCTTGGGAGTTCCTTTGCATCCTGTACGAGGTAGTTGTGCTTGGTAATGGGCTGGGTAATTCCCGTAATATCAGCTTCCTGGAAAGCATCGTTACCTATCAGGAAAGTAGGAACCTGGCCTGTTAAGGCTACAATAGGTACTGAGTCCATATATGCGGTAGCAATGCCTGTTACCAGGTTGGTTGCTCCGGGACCTGAAGTAGAAACACAGACCCCGGTCTTTCCAGTAGCACGGGCGTACCCGTCCGCAGCATGAGCTGCTGCCTGTTCATGGCGCACAAGTATATGGCGCAGATCTGAATCGTAAAGTTCGTTATAGAAGGGAATGATCTGCCCTCCTGGATATCCGAAGATGGTGTCAACCCCTTCTTCTTCCAGGCACTTTATCAGAGCCCTTGCGCCATTAACTTTTTCTGTTGACCCGGTTGTCATTATTTAACTCCTATTTATCTAATTGAACGTAGATTAACTGGACTCTCATCCTTAGGTGAGTCCGTTTCCAGTAAGGGTGTATCTATCAGAAATACTTATCTCTGATATGCTTTCGTTATGAATTTTCCAAATACATCATAATCGATCATGTTATATATGGATAAAGTTTTCTCCTGACTCCAGAAATGCCAGCGGTATGCTATTTTAAAATTTCTACAGCAGGAAAAAGAGAGAGGACATAAGAGTCCTCCTGAGAAGTTCTTAAAGTGCATCTTTCTGGAATCATTCGACCCGTATAAGGCGGTTCATACCGTTCATTACGGCTTCTACGGAAGCCATGATAATGTCAGTTCTTGCACCGCTTGCGGTAATTACTTTTCCGTTCTTGGAAAGTTTTACCCTTACTTCAACAAGGGCATCGGTTCCGCCAGTAATTGCGTCTACATGATATTCTTCGAGAATGATATCTTCTGCACAGGAACTTACCGCTCTCCTGATGGCGTTGATCACGGCGTCTACAGGCCCATTACCGATTCCTGCCTGTACTATCTCTTTGTCTTTTACATTGAGCTTTATAGATGCCGTTGGAGTCACCCGGTTTCCTGATACAATGGTAAATTCTTCCAGTTTTACGAGAGGTTCTCTATAAATATCGAGCACGGTTTCCGCTATAGCCTGCAGGTCTGCATCGGTTACGTATTTTCCCTGGTCGCCCATCTGCTTAACCCTGTTGAAAATCTCCTCGGTCTGAACATCATCAGCCTCAAGTCCCATTTCCTTTAAGGCAAGGGAAATCGAACTCCGCCCTGCATGTTTTCCTAGCACGATCTGGCGTTGCCTTCCGATATATTCGGGACTCATAGGCTCATAGGTTGCCTTATCGGCCAGAAGACCGTGAACGTGGATACCTGCTTCGTGAGTAAATGCGTTCCCACCTACAAGAGCCTTATTGGGTGACACTGGAATACCTGTAAGCCGGCTTACAAGCCTTGAAGTCCTGTAGATCATCTCGTGTTTAATGCCGGTATCATACTTATAGAGCCATTCCAGGCTCATTATTACTTCTTCTAGAGATGCATTCCCAGCTCTTTCTCCTAACCCGTTTACAGTTACATGGGCCTGTTTTGCCCCCGCCGCAAGCGCAGCAATCGTGTTTGCAGTCGCTAACCCGAAATCGTTGTGGCAGTGAACGCTGATAGGGGCTTTCAGGGACGAAGATAGATCCCGGAAAATCTCAGTCGTCCTTTCAGGTACCAGAAGGCCTACAGTATCGCAGAAACATAATCTGTCAGCGCCTGCATCAACTCCATCGGCATAAACAGCCTTTAGAAAATCGGGATCTGCACGCGAAGCATCTTCTCCGCTCAGTTCCACTATCAGGCCGTGATCCTTGGCATATTCCGTTACTTCAGCTGCGATCTGCCGTACTGCATCCCGATCCTTTTTGATTTTTGTCTTTATATGAAGGTCTGAAACAGGTGCTACAAGATGGATAGAGTCAACGTCACACTCAAGAGCACGGTCAACATCGAACTTTACAATCCTGCAGTAGCTGCAAATTTCAGCGTTAAGCCCTGCGTTTGTAACAGCCTTGATGGAATTTCTTTCACCTTCGGAAGTGATCGCAGAACCGGCTTCAATTATCGAGACTCCCATTTCGTCAAGAGCCCGGGCAATTAAGAGCTTCTTATCCCTTGTCAAGGCAACGCCAGGTGTTTGTTCACCATCTCTCAAAGTAGTGTCCAGAAAGCGGATGTTTTCGAATAATATAATCCCTCAGTATTTGTTTTATTAATATAGATTCATCAACAATATAGGAAATAATATTCAGATAATATACTTATTATATTATAATATTATGTCCTATTTTGCAGCTTTTAATTATTATACAAATTACATATATTTTATTCTCAGGAATACGACTTCTTCAGGAAGATCTCCAAGTTTTTGCCGTAGCTCTCTGAAAACTCTTCTTCAATAGTAGATCATAGTATTTTTAGTTTCCAGTTAACAATATGCCAAATTTGAAAAAAGAAGAAAAATCATCTGTCTATTACGTATTCCATTTTTTTCATATTACTCAGAAAGATTTAGAACAAAAGAAAAATAAGAAAAATAAGAGAGAAAAATTTGAAAGAAAGGGCTTAAAAATACTTGCCTACGTTTTCTATTGCTTTTACTATCAGAGAAACACATGCTTCAATATCTGCCATATCCAGGACTTCAACAGGGGAATGGATGTATCGGGTGGCGATGCTAACCGTGCCTGTAGGGATACCTTCCTTTGTGAGGTGTATTGAGGTTGCATCGGTCGTGCCTCCTGATCCGACTCCAAGCTGATAGGGAATCTTATTTTCAGCGGCGGTTTCTCTAAGCCACTTAAGTATCTGTGGATGAACTAAAAGACCTCTTCCGGACGCGTCGGCTACGGTAATTACAGGGCCTTTCCCGAGTTCAAGTGAAGAATCAGTTTTAGTGATTCCGGGATGGTCTCCAGGAATAGTTGTATCAAGGGCAAGTGCGATAGCCGGACAAACTCCGAAAGCGCAGGTTTTTGCACCCTTTAACCCTACTTCTTCCTGAACAGTACCCACGGCAAAGACATTCGCTTCAATTTTATGTTTGGAAAGCCGCTTCATAACTTCAATAAGGATCACGAGGCCTGCACGATCGTCAAAGGCCTTGGAAGTTACCTTTCCGTTTGCCAGGGATACAAAATCCCGATCGATTGAAGCTGTTGTGCCTATCTCGATTCCAAGATTTTCAGCATCCTCCCTGTCTTTTGCCCCGATATCGATGAACATATCATCAAGCTTTACAGGCTTTTTCCTGTCTTCATCTTTCATTACATGAGGGGGTTTGGACCCGATAACTCCCGGAATCGAACCTTTTTTCCCGTGAACCATAACCCTCTGGTTAAGAAGAGTCTGGTCAAACCATCCCCCAATTCCAACAAATCTGAGAAAGCCGTTATCATCAATATATCTGACCATGAGCCCGATTTCGTCCATATGGGCAGCTAGCATTATAGAAGGGCCTTCTCCATTTTTGACAGCTATAAGGTTTCCCATGCAGTCTTTTCGTATAGTGTCAACATAAGGCTCAAGTTCCTTTTTGAGGAGTTCCCTGATATCATGCTCAAAACCTGAGATTCCATGAGCGTTTGTAAACTTCTCAAGCAGAGATTTTATTTCTCTAAAATTTCCATCTTCTTCCATTTTCTAATATCTCCTGTATATCAGCTAATTTAAAGTTCAAATCGACCTTAATGAGACTAATTGTAATTTAATGGAAATGTTATAATTACCCATGATTATCCTTTGTTAATAAATTTCTGTTAAATAAGTTATTATTAGATGATTTTTCTTGTTAAACGATTTTCTTGTTAAACGATTTTTATTAAACAACCTTATATTAAACCATTTTTTGATAAACCACTTTTATTAAATAATTTTTAAAGTAATTTTTTGCTAAGTGAATTTTATAATATATCTACAGAGAATTTTATAATTACTTTCTCCCAGACAATTTTTATTAAATTCTCTGATTAGGATTAATAAGATCATTCTACTCAAGAATAATTATACTGTCCGCCTATTAAGGCTAACCTATTATTTAAGTTATTAGCAATTGAGGCTCCAGATTAATTCCAGGTGACGAAAGGAGATTTTTCAGAAACTGCAAGGACAGAAACATTAAAATCCCTTCAGGTTTATTGAGGACTCAGGTGAAAATAATATGAGTACAGAATTACCCCCTCAAGTTCAGAACCAGATTGCACAGCTTCAGCAGATCCAGCAGCAGATCCAGTCTCTGGCGATGCAAAAATCACAGATTGAGGCTATGCAGAAAGAGTCCAAGATGGCTCTTGAAGAGCTGGAAAGGCTCACTGACGATGCAATAGTCTATCGCAATGTAGGAGAGCTGGTAATAAGAACGAGCAAAGGGGAGTCTATTACAAAACTGAAAGACAGGGAAGAGACACTTTCACTCAGGCTTCAGTCCATTTCCAGGCAGGAAGAAAGGCTCACAACTCGCTTTAAACAGCTTCAGGAGCAAGTCCAGCAGGCATTGGGTACCAAAGCACAATAATTTTGTTCTTTTGTTCCCGCATATGGAACAGGAAATAAAGTATAGCTTTGTTAAACTCACATAGAAATCAACGGAATCCCAAAGTTCTTGAATCCAGGGAGATCAATGCCTATAAAAACGATAGCCAGAGTGGACAATGGAAGTTGATGAAGCGGAGTTTTTCAACCGGCTCCTTGACTATCAAAACATTTTGTATTTGTGCCATCGGAACGCAGATCCGGATGCAATTAGCAGTGCTTTTGCCCTATCAGAAGCTATCGGAGGTACTATCGGACTTGTGGATGGATGCAACCGTGTAGCTTCTGTGCTTATAGATAGACTCGGGATTGAAGTTGTGGATAAACCCAATCCTGCTGATTACGGTTTTGTTGTTGTGGTTGATACTTCGACAAAAGCGCAGTTGAATGACCTGGAGCTTACAAGGTATTGCGTAATTGATCACCATACAACCACAGCTCTAACAGAAAATGCCGAATTTTACCTGCACAGGAACAGTACCTCTACCGTAGAAATAGTTTACAATATCTTAAAAGCAATGGGAGCCCCGATTAACCGGCGTGTGGGGATTGGGATGCTTACAGGAATAGTTACTGATACCGGTCACTTCAAACATGCATCTGCAGACACATTCCGAACAGTGGCAAAAATTATTGAGGACAGCGGTGTCGAGTATGGGGAAGTGCTCGACCTTATGGCTGCCACTCCACAGGACATCTCCATGCGGATAGCTATCCTGAAAGCCGCCAGCCGCGTCGAGCTCGATAGAGTACAGGATATGCTTATAGCATCCTCCCATGTCAGCTCTTTTGGGGGTTCTGCATCTTCCATGCTAATTAATATCGGAGCAGATATTGCTTTCGTTGGCACAGCCAAAGGTGAGAGTGTCAGAGTGAGTGCAAGAGCGAAGCGTGATGCTGTAAACTCCGGAGTTAACCTTGGCCAGCTAATGGAAGATATAAGTAGCGAATACAACGGCACAGGCGGCGGACATTCAGGAGCTGCCGGAATTGACGTTATTGCAGACATGAAAGAAGTGCTGAATAAGTGCAGGGAAAGAACAAAGAAAATCCTTGAAGCCTCACTTGGGGCAAAGTCAACAGAAATATCTTGTGAGGATGAAATCGACGAGTTCGAAGATGAATGACTTTTAAGTGAACGAATCATAGCTTAAAGGCAATTTAAGACATTATACTCCAGAACATTCTTCAGAAAATTACACTTAAGAATATATTTTAAAAACTGTACTCCAGCACAAACTTCAAATTCTGGTCACCCTCAAAGTATCGGAACCTGTAATTTCTACAATTTACCTGCAATGAATGAATTTACCGTGCCATTCGGGACTCATAAAGGGTTTGCCGGTAAAAACTTTTCTCCTTATGCAATTAACCTTCAGGGTTTGTTTAAAATTTTTTTCAGCCTTACAGCTAATATTTATATAAGAATCCAGCTTAATCTTCAAAATCAGTCCAGCTTAATCTTCCTATTATACTTACCGGAAATATATCCACTGAAGATATTGAGAGTCCGGAATAAGAAGACAAGAAAAAGAGAAGAGAGAACAAGGACTTAAGCATGGCCTTGAAGGGACATGAAATGAGATATATATACAAAAAGCAAGCTAGAAAATATTGGGCATGAGATTAAGAGCCCAATTACAAGGTATACAGAGTGTGAAAAAAATGCCAGAATACTGGGATCCTGAAATCGAGACAATGCCTGTAGATGATTTAAAAAAGTTGCAGGAAGAAAAGTTGAAACAACTTGTACATTATGTGTATGAGCGCTCTCCTTTCTATAGAAAAAGGTTTGACGAACATGGTGTTAAACCGGGAGACATCCAGACTCTTGATGACATTAGAAAGTTACCTTTTACAGTTAAGCAGGATCTCAGAGACACCTATCCAACAGGTATGTTTTGCGTCCCTAATACAGAACTAGTCCGATTCCATGCTTCATCGGGTACAACAGGAAAACCGACCGTGGTGGGGTATACCCAGCATGACATTGAAGAGTGGGCTGAATCCCTTGCGAGAGGATTTACTTCTGTGGGAATGGGGGAAAATGATATTCTTCAGGTAAGTTACGGATATGGGCTTTTTACAGGTGGGCTCGGTGCCCATTACGGAAGTGAAAAGCTTGGTGCAACCGTCCTTCCTACAAGTTCCGGAAATACCGAACGCCAGCTTGAATTGATGAGAGACCTTGATGTTACTGCTATAGCCTGCACGCCTTCTTACTTCCTTTATATGATAGAGACCGCAAAAAAATTAAATATCAGTCTCAGAAGCGACACGAAATTAAAAATGGGATTTTTCGGAGCTGAACCCTGGTCCGCGGAACTCAAGAGACGCATAGAAGCTGAGTCAGGAATAAAAGCGTATGATATTTACGGGACTTCGGAAATGAGCGGCCCTCTTTTTACCGAATGCTCGGAACAGCGCGGGATTCATATCTGGGCAGACAAATTCCTTGTTGAGATCCTTAACCCGGAGACAGGACAACCTGTCCCTGACGGAGAAAGCGGAGAACTTGTGATCACGACTCTTACTAAAGAAGCCATGCCCCTTATCCGCTACAGGGTGAAGGACCTTACAAGAAAGTTTTCAGAGCCTTGCCCCTGCGGAAGAACCCATCCTAGAATTGCACGCATAAGCGGCCGTTCGGATGACATGATTATCGTGCGCGGAATCAATGTATTCCCAGGACAGGTAGAATCGGTCCTTATGAAGATTCCTGAAGTCGGAAACCATTTCATGATTATTGTAGACAGGATTGGTCCCCTTGACTCGATGAAGGTTCAGATTGAAATGCATGAGTCGGCTTTCAGCGATAAGATGTCAGACATGATGGCACTTAAAAGAAGGATTTCGAGTGCGTTGAAAAGCGTACTTAATCTTGCGGTTGAGGTGGAGCTGGTGGAACATGGCTCGCTGCCTCGCTCAGAAGGAAAATCAAAGAAAGTTATTGACAAACGAAAGATTTGAGAGCTTTTGGAGATCGAAAACAAAACCAGGAGGAAATACTCTGCAAGTTTTCCTTTTTGGCTCAGGTATCTCAGAATTTTTATAGAAAGGAGAGTCAGATATAAAAAAGAGTTGCGGGAATAATTACTGAATATGAGATAAAGTTACCATATGTGAAATAAATTGCCTGGTTATAACATGGAAACTGCACGCAAACTTAAAAGATGCATAAGACATATATTATACTCCAGTAAAAAGATTAAAAAAGAAAGCAAGAGAAAATAAGAACAAGCAATATAAGGACATGGGTGCTGGAATGGAAGATAAAATTATAAAGCAGATTTCCCTTTTTGCGGAAAATAAGCCTGGCAGACTTGCAAATGTTGCAGGCAAATTAAAAAGTGCCGGCATAAATATCAGGGCGTTTACCATTGCTGAATCCGGAGACTTCGGGATAATCCGCATGGTTGTGGACAAATCCGACTATGCGCACAGTGTACTCCATGATGCAGGGTTTACTGTATCTGAAACCAGCGTGCTGGGGATCGAAATGGAGGATGTGCCCGGCAGCATGTCCCGTATTGCGGAAATATTCGGAAAAGCCAAGATTAATATTGACTATGCATATGCTTTTGTTACCAGGGAGCAGAAAGCCCTTTTAATAGTCAGGGTAAATGACATCGAAAAAGCAATTAAAACGCTTGAGAAAGAGAATATCAAGCTCATAAGCATGAAGGAGCTTGAAAAGATCTGATTTTAATTTGTAACCGGATTTTCCAGAGAAGAAAGTAATTTTTAGAGGAGAAAATAACGGAATGATCCAGAATCAAATAAACATATTTCTCACGATTCTGGAACAGCTCTTTTTACAGCTTCTGGCATCAGGACAAAACTTTAATATGAAATCTATAGCCTGTGAAGACCTTTTTGAGATTCTAACCTAATAACTGGATATACAGAATAAATATAAAAAAGAATAAATAAGAGAAGCAAAAAAAATTGCCAGAAGAATAGGTTACCGGTTTGACTATAATGGCGGAAAATAAAACTAATTTACAAGAAAACACACAAAACCCCTCAAGAAATAAGCTTGGTGGAGTCCATACAACAATTATCGGGGGAAGAGCTGGTAAAAGGCTTGTAAAATTGGTAAGCCAGCACCCTGAGGTAAAAAAGGTAATTCCGTCCGTGATTTCCGTAAAAGGCATTGCAGGAGGAAGTTTGACCGGAAAAGTATTGCGTGCGGATGTAAGAGGGAACTTGAGGCTATTGCTCTCTGAAGGCAGGAGTTTCCAGGAAATAAGACTAGTAACAACAGTCGGGACCGCAGAGGAGGGAGACAGAATTATGAACGAACTCAATGGAATCTTAAGAGCTGCCCTCTGAGGCGTTAAGGGAGAGACAAATAATTGGCGTTTATAGGGATTGATCACGGCACAACTGCAATGCGTTTTGCTCTGATAGAAGGGGAAAAGGTTCTGACCTTTGAGCTTGGGAGGGCTGAGGCAGCTGCCATGTCCGAAAATGAGATTCTGACTTCGATCGAGGAGAATTTTAAAGTCCGATGTGAGACAATTGACCTGATTGCACTAACGTACTCAATGGGAGACGGCTTTTCCGCAATTAAGGATGTAAGAAGCCTGGAAGGAAGAGGGCTCAAAAGCATAGAAGGGGCTGGAAAAAAAACCGGTGGAGGCACAAGGATTTTTGATGCCATCCGAAACTCAGGAATTCCGTCGATAGCAATTCCCGGTCTTCATGCTGAGAGCAAGGTGGACCCCAGAATGAAGGTATTTTCCCACCTCACAAGCCCGGAGAAACTAGGAATTGCTTACCATATCCTCTGCCTTGGCTATAAGAATTTCGTAGTTTCCGACATAAGCTCAAACACTGTTACCCTTGCCGTTGCCGATGGTAAGGTCGTTGGTGCAATTGATGCCTGCATATTTGCTCCAGGCGTCCATCACGGCCCTCTTGATCTGCAAGCAATCAGGAATGTGGATAATGGATACTGCACTGCAAACCAGGCTTTTGTAGAAGCAGGAACTCTAAAAATGACCCCGTACAAAGATAGGGAAGAATTACTCAGTGCGGCCGGAAAAAAAGAAGGTCCCGCCCTTCTTGCCCTTGATACAATTGCATTGTTTGCAGCTATGGAAATTACCTCAATGCAGCTTCTTCTTAAGAGCTATGAGGCAACTGGAGAGATCTTTCTTGCAGGATCAGTAGGGGAGTTCGAATATGTACAGAAAAAAATCCGCGCGCATCTGGGGCAGGAATGCCAGTGTCTCGGAAAGTGGCACGCTGCAATAGGCTGTGCTGAAATAGCGAGGGATGTTTTTGCTGGAGAAAAAAGTATCCTTGGCGTAGACGTCAGTTATCCTTAAAAAGCAGGAAAGGAATATTATAAAAGAGCAGTATAAATCAGGTCTTTTCTACACAGGTTTTATCTACGGACCCTTCATAAATGCTGTCCTGGTATTCCGCTGCATCAACTCCTCCTTCACCTGAGCCCACTCCATCAGAGTCATCATAACTGCTCATTTTATCCTTCTTCATAAGAATAACATAGTCCGCAGAATTTTTGAGAGCTGTGGAAAAACCGGGTTCAACCCCGAAAATAATAGTCTCTTTGCCGTGTTCGTTTGCTTTGTTCAGCAGCGGTTTAAAGTCAGCATCCCTAGTCACGATTGCAAGGGTGTCAATGTTGGGATTATGTACTAGCTCCATGCCCTCTACTGCGAGGCGCACATCAACATCGCTGGAACAGATTATAGGCTCAAGCCCATGATTCTCGATAGCTTCCACAAGCTTGTCAGAGGCGTACTGGTTTAGGAAAACACGCCCGATTTTGATATTTCCATAGTCTTTGAGGACGTCCCTTATCTCCTCGAGATTTACATCAAATTCTTTTCTGAGAATGTTCGGACCATCCACTAGAAGTCCTATTTTCCGCCTGCCAATTTCTTTTTTCGAGCGGAGGTATTTTGAGATGGAATCAATTCCGCTTTTTACAGGTTTCATTATCAATGTCCTCTGTGATTTTGCAGTTCACGGAACCTGTACTCATTATTTGTTTGCGCTATATGACTGCACATCGCCAGTTTTGGGGAAAAGCTACGTTTCTAGCAGCCCTCCGATCCGCCGATGAGAGTTAATGGCTCAACTACTACTTTTGGGGTTCAAAGTTCCGAATCTCTAAGATTTAAAATTCTAGTACCGCAATTTGCATAAATCGGTTAATACTAATATCTGCTTTTCTGTAGTAAAACATTTGCATATTAAGGCAATCAAATTCTGTAGTAAAACATTTGCATACTAAGGCAATCAAAGTTTGTAACTTTGTTCTTATGTAAATTAATAGGCTGATAAACTGGAGACTTTTCCTGCAAAAAAAACGGGAAGAAAATTCCGTCAGGACAAAAATTCTGACTTATAAAAATATAGTATATAATTTATAGAATTATAATTTATCGGAGAAAGGCCCTTTTTTTACTTCCCGGATGACATACGGAGATTCTTTAAGTTCAAAGAGATTTTCTGTTTTCCGTCCTTTTTTACGCCTTAAGTACTGGATTTCTCCGAGTTTCTCTAGAAAAGCCTCATAAACTCGCATAAACTGTTCAAATTCTGTGTCATTAAGCTCAATCAATCCTTCCCTACCTGCAAGCCAGTCGTAGACCTGGAGAAGAACAATTTCCCTTAACCTTTTAAGGTTTTCATCCTCAGGCGGTCTTTCGAAGTATAAAGTCTTTTTCAACTCAGGAGACCAGGCTGCAAATAGCCTCCTGAAATTTAACACCTGAATAGGGATTTTCTCTCCAGGCTCGGGTCTTGGATAATATGTACTCTCGAGAAGGTTATCTTCTCCCAGATTTACCACCTGCCGATGTATCTGTATTTTGCAGCATTTTCTTGAATCTTCTTAATACGAAGTCCCATATAGAGACCAACAAAAAGGCCGCTAAGGTGGGCTGTATGGGCTATCATATCTGATGAGCCAGCCATAAGGAAGTCAAAGAGAGCAAAAAGCACAAGAGCATGTTTTAACTTCATTGGGATAAAGTAGACATAGACGCGGATATCCGGCTCAAGCATTGTAAGAGCTGCAAAGACTCCGTAGATCGCTCCGCTTGCGCCAATCATCGGGCCAGGTGAGATACTGAAAATTGGCCCGCTTAAAAAGGTGTACCCTATTGCTGACAGAATCCCAGAAGTGAAAAAGATTGCCAGAAGCTGTCTGTTTCCGGCCCGTGTCTCGAGTGCAGTCCCGAAGAAGTACAGGACAAGCATATTGAATAAAAGATGCAATAAACTGGTATGTAAAAACATGTATGTGACAAGTGTCCAGGGTCTTGTCACGAGAAAATTAGGGTCAAATTGAAAAGCGCTTACATAGAAGTAACCTATATTCGGAATCATCTCCAAGAAGAATGAAAGTGTGCAGAGAATAATGATTACTATCGTTGGGCTTGCCAGAATAGAGTTTTTACCCGCCACACTTTCCACCTCCAGGAATATAAGATACGTTAAGTTCAAACATATTTCCTACTTCTCTCCCGATTTAGTTAATATAAAAGTGCAATAATATGAGGCAATAAGACTACCTCAACAGCAACCCAGATAAAGTGATCTCAGCTCAAAATGGTTCAGTAATGTCATTTAAGATCCAGTAATCTCATTTTAATTGATTTATGAACTAGAATTTAATAGCTTATAAGCTAAGTGCTCTAAGAAGCCTGTGAATTCCGGATACACTGGTTTAGATGCTCACCTTAATTATGGAATTCTATTTTAAGAGTTTTTACGTTTAACAAGCAGGTTTCTCTTCATTTAAACCTTTCAATGAGATAAATCCGAAGCTTAAAGCTTAAAGATGGATTAGAAACTTAATTTTTGAAGAAACATTATATTATTTCAGGAACAGACCTATTCAGGAAAATCAGTTTAAAAATAGATGTGTCCATATGTGGATTTATTCAAGAACTGATTAACTCAAGATAGATTTGCCCAGAGGCAGAGATATCCGAGAGTGATCAAGTGAAGAATGGATATATCCAGGTAAGATTTATTCAAGAGTGATCAAGTGAAGAACGGATGTATTCAGATAAGATCATTCAAGACGTGGTAAATCTCATTTAAATTGAAATATACATTATTTAATTTGGAAAATATATTAATTAATATTTAAATGAGAATATTATATTTATTCTTTTCTTGAAAAAACGAAAAATAGTTTACGGCATTTACAGTGTAAAGCTGCATGGTACTGCTAAGCCTATAAATAATTTTCCATTTATTTATTGATTATAAAATTATAAAATTTGAAATATAATTTAAAATTATATTTTCTCCTAAACGATAAGTTTTGTTTAAGGATAAGACTACTATTTGGTAACAAATATTCATAGAATTTTTTGTTTTACAAGTGAATAAAAAGACTAATTAGTAAGAAATAGTAACACTAAAAAAGAAATTATCAGCACTGCATAGAATCTTAATAGAAAACCAGCATCTAAAGCCTCAAGTTTAGTTTTTGTATAACGGGATTAAATAAGTTTTTAGAGTATACCGATTTCGAATATTCCATTTTACCCTTCTCGAAATGGCATGCTACAAATTAGAAAATGTTATATAGATTTGGTACGTTAAGACATTTAATTAGTGTTTATTATCCATCGGTAGCGACCCCGTCTTAGGATTGAGGTCTCGATCGCTGGTAAAAACGGTTTTTTTTGAGAAGAAAAGGGCGTAAAAAAGGTTTTGAAGAGTGTTAAAGCCCTAAAAACGACTTTACAAAGAAATATTCCCTCTAAAAACGGTTCTATTTGAAAAAAACGCTGATAAAATGCTTAATTGTTGGAAGAAATAGTTAAAAGCATTTTATCAGAGAAGCATTATTTAAACGATTGTAACTTTAAAGGAGACGGCAGATACATAATTTATAATCATGAAGAATAAGCCGAATAATATAAATTGCAATCGTCTTGGTGAAGTCGACTTTAAACAAATTTAGGAGGTAAAGCTCAAATGAGCAAACTAACTACCGGGAGTTTTTCTATAGAAGATCTGGAATCCGTTCAGATCACTATTAATAACATTGTAGGTGCAGCAAAGGAGGTTGCCGAAAAAGCAGAAGAAGCAGGTCCTATGGGTCCTACCCCCTTCCCCTCAATCGCTACATTAAGGGACTGGAGTTTTACACTGTTTGACCGCTATGAGCCGGTTTACACCCCCATGTGTGATCAGTGTTGCTACTGTACCTTTGGACCGTGTAACCTGGAAGGAAACAAGAGAGGTGCTTGTGGTCTTGATATGAAAGGTCAGGCTGCAAGAGAGTTCTTCCTGCGCTGCCTCACAGGCTGTGCATGTCACAGTGCCCATGGCCGCCACTTGCTTGATCACATTATTGACCTTTTTGGCGGAGATATGCCGATTAACATGGGAGCTTCAAATGTCATTGCCCCCAATATTCAGCTTGTCACAGGTCGGCAGCCGAAGACCCTTGACGACCTCAAACCTATAATGGAGTATGTCGAGGAAGAGCTGGGCCAGTTACTTGCAACTGTACACGCAGGACAGGAAGCAGCAGCAATTGACTATGATAACAAGGCAATGATGGCCGGATATCTTGACCATGTAGGTATGGAAGTTTCCGATATTGCACAGGTTACTGCACTCGGCTTCCCGAAATCCGATCCCGAAGCTCCTCTTGTTGAGACCGGCATGGGAACAATTGATGCTTCAAAGCCAGTTATTATTGCCATTGGACACAACGTTGCCGGTGTCACCTACATCATGGACTACATGGAAGAGAATGGCCTTGATGACAAGATGGAAATCGGAGGTCTCTGTTGTACTGCATTTGATATGACCAGGTACAAGAGAGAAGACCGGAAAGCCCCCTATGCAAAGATTGTCGGTACCATTTCAAAGGAACTGAAGATCGTACGCTCCGGAATTCCGGATGTGGTCGTTCTCGACGAGCAGTGCGTAAGAGCAGACCTCGTAGAAGAAGGAAAGAAACTCAAGATTCCAATTATTGCATCCAACGAAAAGATCATGTACGGTCTGGAAGACAGGACCAATGATGATGTAGATGCAATCGTAGAAGACTTGGTAAGTGGTAAGATCCCTGGCTGTGTGATGCTGGATTATGAAAAACTGGGAGAACTTGTGCCAAAAGTCGCTCTGAAGATGGCTCCAATCCGTGAAGCCGAAGGGCTCTCAGCCATCCCCACAGACGAAGAAATGAAAGTCCTCGTGTCCAAATGTGTAGAATGTGGAGAATGTGCACTTGCATGCCCAGAAGAGCTAGAAATCCCTGCAGCAATTGCAGTAGCTAAGGGAGGAGACTACTCTGCTCTGGAAGAACTGCATGACCTTTGTGTAGGTTGCCGCAGATGTGAGCAGGTCTGCAACAAGGAAATCCCCGTCCTGAACTTGATTGAGAAAGCTGCCCAGAAGGCCATTGCAGAAGAAAATGGTCTTGTAAGAGCCGGAAGAGGTCAGGTAAGCGATCCAGAGATTAGGGCAGAAGGCCTGAACCTGGTTATGGGTACGACACCTGGTGTTATTGCAATCATTGGATGTGCCAACTATCCTGCAGGTTCTAGGGATGTTTACAACATCGCAGAAGAATTCCTTAATAGGAATTACATTGTTGCAGTTTCCGGATGTTCTGCAATGGATATTGGCATGTACAAGGATGCTGACGGCAAGACCCTCTATGAGAGATTCCCGGGCAGATTCGAGAGAGGTAATATCTTTAACACCGGATCATGTGTTTCGAACGCTCACATTTCGGCTACATGTCATAAGGTTGCTGCAATATTTGCAAGCAGAAACCTATCAGGCAACCTTGCCGAGATTGCAGACTATACACTCAACCGTATCGGTGCAGTAGGACTTGCATGGGGTGCATACTCTCAGAAGGCAGCAGCTATCGGTACCGGATGTAACATGTTTGGTATTCCTGCAATAGTCGGTCCTCACAGCGGTAAATACAGGAGAGCCCTGATCGCAAAGACCTATGATGAGAACAAGTGGAAGGTTTACGACAGCAGAAACGGTTCAGAACTGGCTATTCCACCAGCTCCGGAGTTCCTCCTTACCACTGCAGAAACCTGGCAGGAAGCCTGTGTTATGCTGGCAAAGAACTGTATCCGTCCGTCTGACAACAACATGGGCAGATCTATCAAGCTCACCCACTGGATAGAACTAAGCGAGAAGTATCTTGGTGTTATGCCGGATGACTGGTGGAAGTTTGTCAGGCACGAAGCTGACCTGCCTCTCTCCAAGCGTGAACAACTCCTGAAGATACTTGAAGCCGAGCACGGATGGGAGATCGACTGGAAGAAGAAGAAGATCATTTCCGGCCCGAAGATTAAGTTCGATGTCTCTTCGCAGCCAACTAACCTTAAGAGACTTTGCAAGGAGGCCTGAAGATGGTTGACACTACTAAGAACACCAAACTGTTTACCAGCTATGGTGTAAAGACTTCAAAGGCTATAACCACGGAAGTTGCCGCCAAGCTGATCTCAAAGGCAAAGAGACCACTTCTCGTGGTAGGCACTGGAGTTCTCGACCCTGAACTTCTTGACCGCGCAGTGAAGATTGCAAAGGCAAAGAACATCGCAATTGCAGCAACCGGTACCTCAATGCCAGGATTTGTGGACAAGGATGTCAATGCCAAGTACATCAACCTTCACCAGCTTGGCTTCTACCTGACCGACCCCAACTGGCCAGGGCTTGATGGCAACGGGAACTATGATACAATAATTCTCCTGGGCCACAAGAAGTATTACATCAACCAGGTACTATCAGCAACTAAGAACTTCAGTGACGTAAAAGCAATTTCAATAGACAGGAATTACATCCAGAATGCAACGATGTCCTTCGGAAACCTTAGCAAGGCAGATCATGTTGCAGCACTGGACGAGGTAATTGACCTTTTATAAATTTAATTTAGGAGGCGAAATTAATGGCAGAATTCCCATTTGAGATTTCCCCAATGTTTGAAGGAGAGAGAGTAAGAAAGGAAGGAATGTTCGTAGAACTCGGTGGCCCGAAGTCACTTGGTCTTGAGCTTGTCCGTGCAAAGCCTATGGATGAGATCGAAGATGACAAGGTTACAATTGTCGGTCCCGACCTCAAGGATATGGAAGAGGGAAAAACCTACCCCTGGGCAATGATCTTCAACGTCGGCGGAGAACTTGTAGAGCCTGACCTTGAGTCTGTCATCGAAAGGCGTGTCCACGACTTCATTAACTATTGCCAGGGCATTATGCACCTGAACCAGAGGTACGATGTCTGGATGAGGATTTCCAAGGATACAGCTGCAAAGCTGGACTCACTCGAGCCTTTCGGAAAGGCTGTCATGATGCTTTTCAAGACAGAACTGCCTTTCATCGAGAAGATGCAGGTGACCTTCTATACCGACCAGGCTGAAGTCGAAAAGCAGATGACAGAAGCAAAGGAGATTTTCAAGGCAAGAGATGCCAGGACGAAAGACCTGCACGACGAAGATGTGGATGTATTCTACGGATGTACACTCTGCCAGTCCTTTGCTCCAACAAACGTCTGTGTAGTTTCCCCTGACAGAGTTTCTCTCTGTGGTGCAATCAACTGGTTTGACGGCCGTGCAGCAGCAAAAGTGGATCCAGAAGGCCCACAGTTCTCAATTGACAAGGGTGAACTCCTCGATGCCAACACAGGTGAATACTCAGGAGTAAACGAAGTTGCCAAGAAACTTTCAAGTGGCGAGTACGAAAAGGTTAAACTCCACTCATTCTTCGATGCTCCTCACACATCCTGCGGATGTTTCGAAGTAGTCGGCTTCTATATCCCTGAAGTAGATGGTATAGGCTGGGTTAACAGAGAATATCAGGGAATGGCTCCGAACGGCCTTGGTTTCTCAACAATGGCTGGTCAGACAGGCGGTGGAAAGCAGATCGTGGGATTCCTGGGTATTGGTGTCAACTACTTCTACTCCCCCAAGTTCATCCAGGCTGATGGAGGATGGAACAGAGTTGTATGGCTGCCGTCAATGCTCAAGGAAAATATCGATGAAGCCATTCCTGAAGACATAAAGGATAAGATTGCAACAGAAAAGGATGCAACGGACATTGAGTCCCTGAAAGCTTTCCTACAGGAGAAGAACCACCCGGTTGTAGCAAACTGGGCAGCTGCAGAAGAAGAGGAAGAAGAAGAGGAAGAGGGAGAAGAGGAAGTAGCTGTTGAAGCAGCTCCAATGATGATGCCAGCAGCAGGCTTCCAGATGCCAGCAATGCCAGCAATGCCGATGATGTCCGGAGGAGCCAGTGGAATTAAACTGACCTTCAAGAACGCAAAGATTACGATCGACAGGATGATCATCAGCGAAAAGAAGGAAAAGAAATAATTGAGTGACAACAGGCAATAGCCTGAAACGGAAAAACAATATAAAAGGGGTATTCTGTGACGAGAGTAATTGCAATAACGGGAAAAGGTGGGACTGGTAAAACAGCAGTAGCGGCTCTTCTGATCCGCTACCTTTCCAAAAAAGGGAAGTTTCTGCTGGCAATAGATGCAGATGCAGATACTAACCTGCCTGAGACCCTTGGATGTGAGGATGTAAAATCTGTCGGAGATGCAAAAGAGTATTTACAGGCTGAAATTACAAAACCAAGGCCTGACAATCCCGATATGAATAAAGAATCGGTACTTAAGAGCAAGGTCTATGAGATCATTGAAGAAATGCCTGGTTATGATCTCCTGGTTATGGGTAGGCCAGAAGGCTCGGGATGTTACTGCTATGTAAACAATCTGCTAAGAGGCATAATGGATAAACTGATCATGAATTATGATGTGGTTATCATTGATGCGGAAGCAGGACTTGAGCACTTTAGCCGAAAAATTATCAGGGATATCGATGATCTCATCGTCGTAACTGACGCCTCAAGAAGAGGATTCAGGACTGCGGAAAGAATTCGTGAGCTTGTAGACGAACTGGACTCAAATATCGGAAGAATTCACGTTATTGCAAACAAGGTTACAGATGCTAACCAAGAAGAGCTAATCAAACTGGCAGAGGATCTGAAACTTAATATGATAGGTATGATCCCGCTCGACCCTAAAATCGAGGAAATGGATATAAAAGGCATACCTCTCTTTGAAATACCGGATGATTCAATTGCTGCAGTCGAAATTGAAAGTATAGTAAAGAAACTGGGATTCTGATCCCAGTTTTCTTTTGGATCTTTAGTCCTTTCTTTTGGATCTTTAGACTTGCAAAAACCATACCGGAAAAAAGTAGGATTCTTTGCCTGTTTAAAGGCCTGATAAATATCAAAATCCATAAATAACGGAGCAGGTGTCATTTCCGCCGCAAACCCTGCTATATAAGGGATTTATGTCACGATCCCTGCAAGGGAAAGGTAAGGAAATACATCCTGTATTACATTCTTTATTATACAGTCACTCGCAAAAACGGAAAACTTACGGAAACGGTGAGGTTTACATGGCAAAGAAAATGAAGTTATCCGAAATTACAAACATGTTCGCGGGCATGGATGTAGAAGCCCTCGAAGGTGTAACTATAGAAGGGGACATTGAGATTGATCTCGGTGGACTTGGAGGCGGCTTTGACCCAATGCTTGCTGCTGCCCTCGGGCAGGAGAGTGCAGTACTTGCACAGCATTTCGCAAGAATTGCAGGAATGTTTGGATATCCTGTTAGTGTCGGTGCCCCAGCAACTGCTCCTGCAGTTTCCCCTGCTCTGGCAGCCCCCAAACTTAAGGATCTCATTCCATCCAAGTTTGACTTTGCAAACATAGAGGAATGGACAACCCAGGTCCAGGAAGTCCCAATAGGCAACACCTCTGCAGACGGCGGAAGCCGTGGAAAGAGAATTATGCTCGGTGGCGAGAAAGCCCTTCCATTCTTCCCTGATGCTCCAATGCCATACAGGAACCAGGTCACAATTGACGTGTTCGACATGAGGCTTGGGCTTGCAAAGGCTGTGAAGGAAAACTACGACGATGTTATGGATAATCCTGGAGAATGGGCAAAGAAGAACGTTGAGAAGTTCAACGCTGACATGATCACTATTCACCTGATTTCAACCGACCCGCTCATCAAGGACACATCCCCCAAAGATGCAGCTAAGACAGTTGAAGAGGTTCTGCAGGCTGTCGATGTGCCAATCGCAATTGGTGGATCAGGAAACCCACAGAAAGACCCACTGGTTCTTGCAAAAGCAGCAGAAGTCTCTGAAGGGGAGCGCTGCCTCCTTGCATCTGCAAGCCTGAACCTGGACTACGCTGCAATCGCAGAGGCTGCATTAAAATACGATCACGATGTCCTTTCCTGGACCCAGCTGGACATGAACGCCCAGAAGGAATTGAACAGGAAACTTATGAAGCAGTGCAACGTGCCAAGAGACAGAATTATAATGGACCCAACCACTGCAGCCCTCGGTTATGGTCTGGACTATGCTTACACCAACATGGAGCGTATCCGCCTTGCAGCCCTCATGGGTGACGATGAACTGACCTTCCCGATGTCATCAGGTACTACAAACGCATGGGGTGCACGTGAGTCCTGGATGGTTAGCTCACCATTGAAGGAAGATTCTGACTGGGGACCCAGAGAATACAGAGGTCCTATCTGGGAAATCATTACAGGTCTGTCCCTTGCAATTGCAGGAAACGACCTCTTCATGATGATGCACCCAACCTCAGTTGCTGTCCTGAAGCACATGACTCAGACACTCTTTGGTTCAATTGAGGCAGAGCCCGTTGACATTGCTAACTGGATTGGAGCGGAGGTGTAAAACATGAAAATAAACAGCCCATTAGAAGCTTACAAGTACCTCCCGCAGACCAACTGTGGAGAATGTGGTGAAGCAACCTGTATGGCTTTTGCTTCCAAACTGATCGACAGATCCGGCAAGACAACAGACTGTCCACCTCTCGTTAAAGAGAAGAAGTTTGCCAAGAAGCTTGCAGAGCTTGATAGGCTCCTTGCCCCTGAAATTCGTGAAATTACAATCGGTGTCGGCGACAGAGCAGTCAAGATTGGTGGCGACGATGTGCTTTACCGTCACAAACTGACCTTCTTCAACAAGACGAAGATGTTCTTCGATGTGACGGATACAATGGATGAGGCTGCCCTTGTCGAGAGGACAAAGAAGGTTGCTGACTTCAGGAAGTTCTATGTCGGGCGAAACCTGCTGCTTGACGGTGTAGCAATCAGGTCAGTATCCAATGATCCTGCAAAGTTTGCAGCAGCTGTCAAGAAGGTTGCAGAAGTAGGCATACCCATGATCTTCTGTTCCTTCAACCCTGCAGTCCTTAAGGCTGGACTTGAGGTAGCAAAGGATAAGAATCCACTGCTTTACGCTGCAAACAAGGACAACTGGAAGGAAGTAGGAGAACTTGCCCTTGAGTACAATGTGCCTGTGGTAGTTTCAGCTATCAATGATCTTGATGCCCTCAAGACTCTTGCAAAGACCTTTGCAGAAGCAGGCATTAAAGATATTGTCCTTGACCCAGGAACCTCTCCAAGCGGCCAGGGTCTGAAGGAAAGCTTTACCAACTTCCTGAAGATAAGAAGAGCAGGCATTATGGGAGACACCGAGATCGCATACCCGATCCTCGCTCTGCCAATTACTGCCTGGATGGCTGGGATTTCTGACCCTGTTAGTGCCGCATACTGGGAAACCGCAATGGCTGCCATCTTCACTATCAGGTACGGTGACATTATGATTCTCCACAGCATGGAGCCATATGCCACCCTGCCTGAAGTGCACCTTGCCGAGACAATCTACACTGATCCAAGGACCCCTGTAGCTGTTGACTCAAAGATGTACAAGGTAGGAGAGCCGGACGAGAACTCCCCTGTGCTCTTCACAACAAACTTTGCTCTTACTTACTACACAGTAGAGAGCGACCTGTCCTCAAACGGCATCACCTGCTGGCTGCTTGCAGTTGACACCGATGGTATTGGTGTAGAAGCAGCCGCTGCCGGCGGCCAGCTGACTGCTGACAAAGTAAAGGATGCCTTTGAAAAGTCAGGCTTTGACCTCAAGAAAGATGTTACCCACAACACTGTAATTATTCCGGGTCTTGCTGCCCGTCTCCAGGGTGACCTTGAGGATAAACTCGATGCAAGAGTCATGGTCGGTCCAATGGACTCAGGAAGGCTCCCAGGCTGGTTTGAGAAGAACTGGCCTCCAAAACAGTAAATTCGAATGTGAATATGAAAATACAGATCCGTGTCAAAAGACACGGAATTTTCTTCTTTTTTAATTAAAAGTTAAGTACTTCTCTTTTGAGTTAGTTATAGCTTTTTGGTAGACCCAGCTTTAAGATTCTCGATCTCCATTGCTCAAATCTTAGCAATTCCGATCCGATTTACGATCTCTATACAAGGAAGCTATGGCTTAGAGATTAAAATCGTAAACAAAAAGCGAGGGTTCACTTCATCCCCGACCTGAAGCACTCGTGACCCTCCACGCTCCCGATGTAATAAAATAATAGGCAATGAATCAGGAAGTCACCGGTTTTAACAGGTGGCATTTCATATTATATCTCATACGTTCCTTCTCCGGTAACAAGTTCACCATTTACTGTTGTCCATCCATTCTGAGATCCAAATAACTTAACTTCCATGACTTCCCAATAGCTGTTCGACTGCCATCCTCCGATCCACCATTCATTACGTGCATTCAAGTAGATAGAAATGCTGACGTTTGCATTCGAGGAGGTTTCATAGTAGGCATACATCCGGCTTTCATAATCAAATTGCTCAGACGTCCGTGAATAGGTTCTGCTGGCGTTGACATTATGCGTGAGCTTGTATTTGGGCATAAGAACCATTTCATTGCCCAGCGGGTTCATTGTGTCTATGGTCTGGTTAGAGAATACTATTGTACTAAGATCTATACTTCTTGGCTTCTTATTTTTCAGAGAAAGCATGAGCCCATGTTCCGTATCTACTAGTGCATATTCCCATGAAGGATCATTGTTATTGAAGTGATGCTCTACGATATCCATGCCCACGGATGATGTGTTGTTTATCACCGGGAGTGGAAGGTAAAGAGTCATGTTGCTCAGGGTTGAGTCTGTAGTTAACATTACATCGTAATCATAACTACTCCTGAGGCTCCTATCATACATCTTCTGCTTCTGGTCTTGCCACCAGATAGACAGCAACCCGGCAGAAATAATTATTAATAATATAAACCCGACACCTATTTTGTAACGAGTCTTCATATTCCATCACCTAATCCACTCTTGAGGAAATAAAACAAAGTAACAAACAAACAGGACATGATTGGCAGAAAGAATTAAAAATACTTGTGGAATTTGTGTGACTTAGGCAATTGAGGAAATATTTATATAAGACAAATACCTATTTAATAGAGATTCAAACTATATATTTTTTTAAATTTGCCTATAACTGATTCATTTTAATATTGCTATATATTTTGCTGGTTTTGCTTCCGGGAATTAGGGAAGCCTGAATATTCAAAAGTAAATTCGCAAATCCAGCTATTTTTAAATAGAATGAGCAGGCTTAACAGGTGAATTGCTCAGATTATATTGCAGAGATTTTCTTCCAGAGGATCTTGAAAAAGAAGTATTTTAGACTATTTATCAAAAAGCCCATTAATACTTAAGAAACGGTCACTATTTCAGGAAGAGTATAAGTAAATTTCAGGAAGATTATAAATAATTTCAAGAAGGTTATAAATAATTTCAAGAAGGTTATAAGTAAGGATTTAAGATGAATTTCATCACATGCCCCAGATGCGGCAGAGAATGTTACAGGCTGTTTGACTCAGTTTGCAGGAACTGTTTTTTTGAGACTTTCAAACTGATTGAATTGCCTCATGTACTCCATGCAAGGATATGTTCAGTTTGCGGAGCGCACCTTCATAGAAGCCGTTGGGAGAATATCGGTAGTATTGAAGATGTGGTTCTGAAGGCTGTAGAAAATGCCCTTTTCATCCACAATGAAGCCGGAGACGTGGAGATCTACCTGGAACCCAGAGAAATTACACCCTATATTTACCGGGTGAGAGCCGAAGTCGATGCTGTAGTCCGGGAAGAGCCTGTGCATGCCGAGGCTGAGACCGAGGTAAGGATTCAGCGATCAGCCTGTGACATGTGCAGCAGGGAGTCCGGAGGATACTTTGAAGCCATTATCCAGATCAGGGCTGCAGGCAGGTTTCCTACTGAAGGAGAGAAAAGCCGCTGCATGGCTATAGCCAGGGAAGCCATGGAGAGCATGAAAAGAAAGGGTGACCGTCTGGCGTTCATAAGTGAGGTTCTGGAGCAAAAAGAGGGACTTGACCTTTACATGGGTTCCATGAATGCCAGCAGGCAGGTCTGCAGGCTAATTACTTCCGAACTTGGAGGCAGCTTCTCCGAATCTCCTACCCTTGTGGGAATGAAAGATGGAAAAAATCTTTACAGAATTACTTTCTCAATGCGGCTTCCCGAATTCAGACCAGGGGATGTAATCAGGTTCAGAGGAAAAATTATCCAGATCAGGAGCTCAGGAAAAAAAGTTAACGGGATTTCCCTTGAGGATGGCTCCCGATTTATCTCAACCCCTGAAGAATTGAGAGGAGCAGAGAAAATAGGCAACATGAAGGACGCGATTTTAACAGTGCTTGTTTCAATCGAAGACAACGCCATTCTTGTGCTTGATCCTGAAACATATGAGACTGTTGCCATAAAGAAGCCGATGTCTTTCAATGCCGAAGCAGGAAGCGAGATCCCTGTCCTGAAAACCTCATACGGGATCTTTGCACTGACACATTCCGAGATTCCGCAGGCAAAATAAAAGGTTCGGAAAGAGGAAACATGCAGAATATCCTTGTGATCGGATTTAGCACCAGGAACGTTGTATGCTCTGCAAACCGGGCTGGGTATACGGTCTGCTCTATAGATGCTTTCCGTGATCTTGACCTGCAGGAATGTGCATATAAATCTACATTTCTGGAGTGCAGAACCGTAGAGGAACTGCACCAACTCGACGCTTCCCGGATAAAAGCC
Source organism: Methanosarcina flavescens (assembly GCF_001304615.2). NCBI lineage: Archaea > Methanobacteriati > Methanobacteriota > Methanomicrobia > Methanosarcinales > Methanosarcinaceae > Methanosarcina > Methanosarcina flavescens. The sequence goes on from NZ_CP032683.1 coordinate 862,633, forward strand.
CAGATGTCTGAATTCGGGCTTGAATTTGATGCCGTTGTTCCGGGTTCAGGACTGGAGATGCTTGACCATAAAGATATTCCATGCCCTGTACTTGCCAACAGTCCGGATGCCATGCAGAAGGCTTCAGACAAACTATATCTTTCAAAAAGGCTTGAAGCCCTCGGAATCCCTCACCCACGCTGCTATTCTTCAGAGGAACTGGATGCAATAGAATACCCGATCATGATCAAGCCCGTCTCAGGCGGAGGAGGAATCTTCAACCGGGTTGCCCGGAACAGACAGGAGCTTCTAACCAGCCTCGAAGAATTGTACAAACTGAATCCCGAACTTACCGAACAGACAGTTGTTATCCAGGAATTTCTGGAGGGGATACCTTCAAGTGTTTCCTTGCTTTCTACAAAGAACGAAGCTCTTTCAGTAGCTGTGAATGAACAGTTAATAGGCATACCCTGGCTTTCGAGGCTGCCCTTTGCTTATTGTGGAAACATAACACCATTCAGGACAGATCAGGCTGAGGAAATGGAAGCCCTTGCTGAAGAATTGGTGCTTGAATTCAAGCTCCTGGGCTCAAACGGTGTGGACTTCCTGGTTTCGAAAAAAGGGCCTGCAGTACTTGAGATAAACCCGAGGTTTCAGGGAAGTCTTGACACTGTCGAGAAGGCAATGAATATTAACATTTTTGAGGCTCATGTCGGCTGCTTCAGAGGAGATCTTCCTGAGAAACCCGAAGCTAAAGGTTTTGCTGCAAGAGGAATAATTTACTCGGATCGAGAACTTTTTATAGACGGAAAGCTCATGGACCTCATTCTGAGGGAAAAAGGCGCTGACATTCCATGCCAAGGAACTGTTGCAGAGCCTGATGGGCCTCTTACTTCCCTGTTCGCGTGCACCTCTACCAGGGAAGAGGCAGTCCTGTCGCTTAAAAGAGGGGCAGATAGAATAAAGGTTTTTATCAAAAACCAGACGGAAAGAAAAAGTACCTGAGATTTACTAAGCATTGTTGTAAATCCAGGCTTAAAAGAATTCAATCTTTTCAGGCTAAGGAAAGTCTCCGGAATAAAAAGGGTAATGTAAACTTTAATACTGGTATATCCAATTCATATTGGCATTCGCGAGGTGAATATATTGGTCGACTTAAATGACAAGGTAATTAGAGGATATCTTATGAGCCTTGTAGGGGAAGAAGGGCTACAGATGATAGAAAAAATGCCCGAAGGTGAGGTTACGGATGAAGAAATTGCGACAGAAACCGGAATTCTGCTGAACACCGTGAGGAGAACGCTCTTCATACTACATGAGAATAAATTTGCAATCTGCCGCAGGGAGAGAGATTCAAACAGCGGATGGTTGACATACCTCTGGCACCTGGACTTTTCTGATATAGAGCACCAGCTTATGAAGGAAAAGAAAAAATTACTCCGAAACCTGAAAACTCGCCTTGAATTCGAAGAAAATAATGTTTTCTATTCTTGCCCTCAGGGCTGTGTTCGCCTCCTTTTTGACGAAGCTACGGAAACTGAATTTCTCTGCCCTATGTGTGGAGAAGACCTGGCTTTCTACGACAATTCATACTTTATAGAAGTCCTGAAGAAACGCGTAGATGCTCTTAGTTCGGCATGATGTGATTATATTGATTACCCGAGCCGAAGCAATACAACTGCTTGAAGAAAACGGATGTGCTCCTAACGTTATCGAGCACTGTAAGGAAGTTGCGTCGCTTGCAGTTGAGATAGCAAATAAGGCAAAAGCAGCAGGACATAATGTAAACCTGGAGATGGTAGAAATCGGAGCTCTATTGCATGATTTTGGAAGATGTAGAACTCATAAAATCGATCATGCGGCAGAAGGGTACAGGCTAGCCAAGGATAGGGGAATAGATCCTGAGATTTCCGAAATAATAAAAAGACATATAGGAGCGGGAATCTCAAAAGAAGAGGCAAGAAAATTAGGGCTTCCTGAAGATGACTATTTCCCGCGAAGCCTGGAAGAAAAAATCGTTGCCCATGCCGACAACCTTGTTAAGGGAACGCACAGAATAACCACAGCTGAGCGGACTGCGCTCATGCGCAAGCAAGAAGTACCTGAAATTGTAATTCAAAGGGTGAATAAGCTTGCTGAAGAGATCGAAGGACTTTTCAGCTAAGTTTAGGATTTTTCAGGGGATCAGGAGATCTGAACATCCCGTAACGGAAAAAGAAAAGAAATTATTTTGCCAAATCTTCCTCCGAATTTAAATTTGGACGCATTCAATAAAAAAGAGGAGGAAAACTTATATATAACGATATTAATAATGAGATAATGAAGTGCTAAATCCTGCGATTTAAGTTAAAAAATACTCACCTCACTAAAGCATTTTTTTTAGCGACATTTTCTCATTTTTAACTTATTATGAGGGTATGTTTATGGATAATGACAAATATCTAAAGGGCACAACTACCGTAGGAGTAGTTTGTACCGATGGTATCGTGCTCGCAAGCGAACAGAGAGCCACAATGGGGAATTTCATCGCGAGTAAAACTGCAAAAAAGGTTTACCAGGTAGATGATCTTGTAGCAATGACCATTGCAGGTTCGGTAGGGGATGCCCAGCAACTTGTCCGGCTCGTAAATGTAGAATCACAGCTCTACAAGATGCGCAGGAATGAATCAATGACAATAAAGGGTATTGCAACCTTAATGTCAAACTTCTTAAACGCCAACCGCTACTATCCCATGATGGTTCAACTCCTTATAGGAGGGGTTGACAAGAATGGGCCTGGTATCTATTCTCTGGACGCTCTTGGAGGAAGCATAGAAGAGACAAGGATCTCGGCTACAGGTTCCGGTTCTCCCATGGCATACGGAGTACTTGAAGATCAGTACAGGGAGGACATGACTGTAAAAGAGGGCCTTGACCTTGCTATTCGGGCAATCCACAATGCAACTAAAAGGGACTCAGCGTCCGGAGAAAATATCGATGTAGTGGTCATTACTAAGGAAGCGTTCAGGAGGCTGGACCCCGAAGAAGTAAAATCCATAAGAGCTGCATTAACTAAATAACTTAAATTGTTGGTTTTTTATTTTGACACTAAACTAACACCTTTTTCAAACTATTATTTTTTCAACACCTACATACTTTTTCATTTTTTGACAAAAAGGAAGATTCTTGATGCCTATTGAAGACGTGTTATTAGACCTCAAAAATAAAATTGAGAAAAATCTACCCGCAGGAGTTACAATTACCGATGTGGAATTTGAGGGACCCCAACTTGTACTATACACTGAAGAACCCCGCAAATTCGCAGACGATGGGAACATAATTCGTAACCTGGCAAAAGAGCTCAGGACACGGATTGCCATGCGCCCTGACCCCAGGGTACTTGCTACTCCTGAAGACTCTATTTCTATAATCGAAGAGGTTGTTCCAAAAGAATCCGTAATCTCAAGCTACTATTTTGATCCTGACTCTGGAGAAGTAATCATTGAGGCTGAGAAGCCGGGTCTTGTGATAGGAAAGCACGGAGCCACTCTCCGTGAGATCACAAAGCAAATCGGCTGGATTCCGAAGGTTGCGCGGACTCCCCCTATCAAATCCCGTACCGTGAAAAATATAAGGGAGTTTATGAGGAACAACCTAAAAGAAAGAAAAGAAATTCTAAAATCCGTGGGGAGAAAAATCCATAAAGAATGTACCTCAAAAGATCAGTGGATAAGGATTACATCGCTTGGGGGATGCAAAGAAGTAGGGCGGAGCTGTTTCCTGTTATCGACCCCTGAGTCCAGAGTCCTGATCGATTGTGGTGTCAATGTAGGTTCGGACGAAAACATGACTCCTTACCTGTATGTTCCTGAAGTTTTTCCCTTAAATCAGATTGATGCGGTGGTAGTTACACATGCTCACCTAGACCATCAGGGGCTTGTTCCCTTGCTTTTTAAGTACGGATACGATGGACCTGTGTACTGCACGCCGCCTACAAGGGATCTGATGGTTCTGCTCCAGCTCGATTACATCGATGTGGCAGCAAAAGAAGGGAAGAAGATTCCCTACGAATCAGGCATGGTAGCGAAGACCCTCAAACACATAATTCCCCTGGATTATGAGGAAGTAACGGATATCGCTCCTGATATCAAACTGACTTTCCATAATGCAGGTCACATTCTGGGATCGGCCATTTCTCATTTCCATATAGGAGACGGGCTCCATAACGTGGTCTTTACTGGAGACTACAAATATGAAAAGACGCGGCTTTTTGATCCTGCTGTCAATAAGTTTCCAAGAGTTGAAACTGTCGTCAGTGAAGCTACTTATGGGAACTCAAATGCTTTCCAGCCCTCACTTAAAGACGCTGAAAGACACCTCCAGATGGTAGTTAAAAATACCGTGGAAAGAGGAGGAATTTGTCTCATCCCGGCTTTTGCGGTCGGTCGAAGCCAGGAAGTCATGATAGTGCTTGAGGAGTCTATAAGGAAAGGGCTGATTCCCGAAATTCCGGTCTATCTGGACGGAATGATATGGGAAGCAACAGCAATTCATGCTACACATCCCGAGTACCTGAACAATGACCTGAGGAAACTAATCTTCCAGAAAGGTCAGAATCCATTCCTGTCCGAGTGCTTTAGGCCTGTTGACTCTCACGAGGCGCGCCAGAAGATAATTCAGAATCCACATCCCTGTGTTATTCTCGCGACATCAGGTATGATGAACGGAGGGCCGGTTATGGACTATTTCAAAGCCTTTGCCGAAGAACCACGCAACTCTCTGGTGTTTGTAGGGTACCAGGCGGATGGGACAATAGGACGCAGGATCCAGAAAGGATGGAAAGAAATCCCTATGACAGGAAAAAACGGAAGTACCGAGATCATTAAGATGAACATGGAAGTTCAGGTAGTTGACGGTTTCTCAGGTCACTCCGATAGGAGACAGCTTATGGACTACATCAAGAAGATGCAGCCCCGTCCGGAAAGGGTCTTTACCGAGCATGGAGATGAAAAAGCCTGTGTTGATCTGGCAAGCTCAATTTACAAGAAACTGAAAATTGAGACCCGAGCTCTTACAAACCTTGAAACCGTAAGGTTGTTGTAACTCCTTACAGTAAAGTTGCTGTGACCCCTCCAGGGGCCACAACTCTCTTTTTTGAAGAAAAAAATAAATTTTTTTACGGCCTGAACCTATTAGCAGGCTCAAGACTTAGAAGATGTTGCATTAACTGTCTGTGATCTTCTACTACCAGGTCAGCCCTATCAAGGTGTGAAGGCTCCACATATGTGGGAACTCCTATGCAGTAAATTTCGGCATTTTTTGCAGCTTCTACACCCAGGATGGCGTTTTCTATTACTACGCATTCCTCCCGCCGTACATTCAGAAGCTCGACAGCTTTAAGAAAAGGATCGGGATAGGGTTTTGAGTTTATAATATCGTCTCCCGTAACTACAATATCAAATATCCCGGGGAAAAGCTGGTTAACTATACTATGGACAATAACATGATCAGAGCCAGATACTACAGAAAGCAGGAAACGCGTTTTAAGCACCTCAAGGCATTCTTTCATTCCTTCGAAAGCTTTTAGCTCAAAGACTCGTTTGAATTCCTGCCTGTAAATTGAGGTAATAGCTTCGAAATCAAATGCTTCGGGTTCTTTCCTGGCTTTTCGGATAAGCAGAGGAAGACCATTTCTGGGATTTGAACCTTCGATTGCAAAAATATCGCTGTCCTGAATTTCCATACCCATTTCAGAGAAAGCCTTTTTCCAGGCTGCAGCATGGAAGGGCATCGAGTCCACAAGAACGCCATCCATATCGAAAATCAATGCTTTTAACATTGTTCTGACTCCAGATTAAAACTGAATAACTTTGAATTCAAGTTCACTAATTTAAGATAACTAAATTCGTGAAGACTAAGTTAACTGGAATTCACGGGAATTAATGTAACTCAAATCCCGGCAATTAAGGTAAAAATAGCTTTGAAGCCTTAAAGCTTTCCCGGAAAATCCGGGTAGAATTATAGCTTAATTCTGTTTTCTTAGTTCTGATTTTATAGATTCGTTGTAGCTCTCATTAATTTAACATAGTTTTTATAAATAATGCATTTTCAGAATTTTAGCGTGATATTTGTCACAGATTTGGCTTCAAGGCAAGTGCACTGGACAAATTAATTCGAATGAATTTAGACAAATGAATTTAGAAAGTCATACTGCTATTTATTGCCTGTAAATTATAATGTAGAGACATTCATATTAATTTAAAAATACATTAATCCAAAAATCGAGCAAGAGCCCCGAAATCTCGGGATAATACCGAAACAGTTTTTAAGAGGAGAATTCTACTTAAAAGTAATAAATATAAACAGTTTCATTAAATTGTAAGAATCCCAGATCGAAAGTTTTATCAAAAACAAATCACAGGATTGCAGTCTTAGTGCCTGAAGTGAGACGTGGCATCAAAAGAATAAAGATAAGAGATAGAAAATTGCCCTGACTTGGATAATCAGGAGAGCTTTGCTGCAGGAAATAAAACTTTCGATAAAAAATTAAGTTGATATATATAAACATTTTGGCCGCTCCCAACCCTTCATCTTTAAGAATTTAATGATAAAGAAGTAAGAGAGTGAATATATGAGATTTATGGGTGATATATTTAAACTTAATAAACAATTTAAAATTGACGTTTAAATATGTCCGAAATATTTAAATTCACCAGAGTGTCAACTTATTAAAGATAACGTATGAAAAATCTTTGGTAGGTTTTGAAGGTTATCTCATAACTCCACTCAGAGCATTGAAAGGTATGTGACCCCCGGTGTAAAGGGTGGGAAGTCAAATGTAACCATTGGATACAAATCCAGTCGAGGGGATAGAATTGCAATCTATAGTACAGGAAGCAATGAAATTCAGCGAAAAAGAGAAGGAATATCGGAAGAATTCCTCTTCTGATGATGACTTCGAAGAATTCGGGCAACCAAGAATCATGATTGTAGGATGCGGAGGTGCCGGGAATAACACAGTAAACCGTCTCTATAACATAGGAATAGAAGGCGCAGAAACAGTCTGTATCAATACCGATAAGCAGCACCTTGATAATGTAAGAGCTGACAAGAAAATCCTCGTTGGGAAAACCCTTACACGAGGACTGGGAGCAGGCGGTTACCCTGAGACAGGAAAAAAAGCTGCGGAGCTTGCGAGGGGCACCCTTGAAGAAGTTTTAAAGGACGTTGACCTTGTATTCATCACCGCAGGTTTAGGCGGAGGTACCGGGACAGGAGTTGCCCCTGTAGTTGCCGAAGTTGCAAAGGAACAGGGAGCAATTGTTGTAGGAATGGTATCCAGTCCGTTCAGGGTTGAGAGAGCCCGGATTTTCAAAGCCGAAGAAGGTCTTGAGGACCTCCGCAGGGCAGCTGACACCGTAATTGTTCTGGACAATAACAGGCTACTCAATTACGTACCAAACCTTCCTATAGACCAGGCTTTTTCCGTAATGGATCAGCTGATTGCCGAGACCGTAAAGGGAATTACAGAGACAATCACAGTACCCTCCCTGATAAACCTTGACTACGCCGATATCAGGACTATAATGAGCTGTGGCGGCGTTGCAGTTATGCTTGTAGGTGAGTCAAAAAGCCAGGACAAAAGCACTGAGGTAGTGCGGACTGCCTTAAACCACCCCCTGCTTGATGTTGACTACAAGGGCGCAACCGGAAGCCTTGTCCATGTAACTGGCGGGCCTGATCTGAGCCTCAAGGAAGCTGAGGAAATCGCATCCATGCTTACCTACGAACTCTCCCCAAGCGCCAATGTCATCTGGGGCGCAAGGATCAGGGAGGACTATGAAGGTAAGGTAAGGGTAATGGCTATCATGACGGGGGTTCAGTCAGCCCAGATCCTAGGTCCTCAGGCAGGAGCCGGAATCCTTGAACCTAGAACCGAAGCCGACTTCATGCAGGAAAGAAGGTTCGGAAAAATGACACCTGGAGACCGGTTAAGGAATAGCACAGGAGTTCTTAGAAAAAAGCATGACGAATCCATCATTGATTTTATAAATTAAGTCAGGCTCAGATAAAAGCCCGGGTTCTCAAAGCTGAAAAGTTCGGGCTTTTCATTCCCTGATAATTTTTAACCCACGCGTTTCAAACAGATACTCTTTTTTATTAGCGCTTCTATCTAAAAACATGAAAATTTTGATTGCAACTGGGCGGCTTGCGGAAAATACCGTCAGTAAAGCAGTCGGTGAAAAAGCTGACATCCTCGTCGCCGACATTGATATTGCCGCCTTTATCACCCCTAAAAGACTGATTAAAGCATTTCAGGAAGCTGGCCTTTCGAAAAATTATGATCTTATCTTACTTCCGGGGCTTGTAGCAGGAGATTTTTCAAAAGTTTCTGAGGAACTGGGGTGTAAAATCAGGCTTGGGCCAAAGCATGCCTATGACCTTGGATTTGTACTCCAGTTTGCCGGAGAAATCGAGTTTTCCGAAAAAGTCCCTGCCTGTGAACTCCTTGCTGATGTCCGAAAGGAGATGGCTCTTGAATTAATAAAGAAAACTGAAGAAGAAGCTCTCTCGCCCCTTACACTAAGAGGTGTGAAAATCGGGGGAAAGGCTCGCATGAAGGTGATGGGAGAGATTGTAGGAGCTATGGAGATGGATGCTCTGGAACTCCAGGCAAAAATCGAAGCTTTTATCGCCCGGGGAGCAGACATAATCGATCTTGGGGCTACCCTCAATACCTCTCCGATGCAGGCTAAAAAAGCCGTATCCATTGCAAAATCCTTTACAGAGGCCCCAATAAGCATAGATACCCTTGACCCTGAATTGATAAAAGAAGGAGTAGAAGCAGGAACAGACCTTGTCCTTAGCCTCAACAGCACGAATCTTGAGACAGCCGGCCCCATCGTTGCCAGGGCAGGGATTGCAGCTGTTATAATCCCGGATGAAGAAAGGAGCCTTGAGAGCCTTATCAAGAATGTGGAAGCTGCCCGCAGGCTTGGAATCGAGAAAATTATAGCCGATCCCGTTCTTGATCCAGTAGGTCATAACATAACTGAATCCATTGTACGCTATTATAAATTTCACAGAATGTATCCTGAGATTCCCGTGTTTCTTGGAGTCGGCAATGTCACTGAACTTATGGATGTGGATACAATAGGAGTCAATGCCACGCTCTGTGGTATAGGAGCAGAAGCCGGAGCAAGCATTCTTTTCACCCCGGAGTTCAGCGATAAAGCACAGGGCTCTATAAGGGAATTGAAAAGGGCATCGGAAATGATGATGCTTTCCAGCATAAGGGAAAGTTCTCCAAAAGACCTCGGGCTTGACCTCCTCTGCATTAAAGAGAAACGCCGACGGCCTGATTTTCCACTTCCCGAAAATGCGATCCAGGCTAGGCTTTCAAAAGGCTGGCGTATAGACCCTGCAGGTCCTATACGCATCCGTACAGTACCGGATAGCATAAGCGGAAGAGGCGGATTAATTGTAGCCGAACACGAGAAAGCTTCAGTCGTGGGAAAAAACGCCAGGGAAGTTATGGACACCCTGCTTGAACTTGAACTGGTCTCCCGCCTGGATCATGCCGCATATCTGGGAAGGGAACTGGAAAAAGCCGAACTTGCCCTGCAGTTTAATAGAAGCTATGCACAGGACGATGTGTTCTGAGCATAAGACATGTAGAAAAAATAGGGACGTGAAAAAATGAGACTCGAGAATGATGATAAGCAGGCAATCTTTGAGATAGTGGCAGCCCGCTATTTCACAATGCAAAGCTGGAAATGGGTAAACTTGAGGAAAGATGCTAATAAAATCCTCAAAGCTTACGATGAGCTGAACGAGCAGTATGCTTCCTACTCTTATGTGAGCAGGGACTGGTATGTGGAAAACATGGGCTCCAAGAATATTCACATGTGCAATTCCTGGGAAGAACTCAAAAATCTCGTTGCCTTCCTGAATACACATGGAACTGCCTTTAATTTCCTTGTCAACACAGGAAACAGGAAATCTTTCTGTATTGTAAGCGACTCGAGGGATTTAACCGAAGCTCAGGCAAGTGCGATTAAAGAAGTTCAGAGACTCGGATACAATACTTTTATTTTCCTCGCCACGGTCCCGGATGAAATCGAGTTCCAGCTACTGCAGGTAAGGGGAGTTAACTGAGCTCTCCTGACCTGTTCAAGCTTTAGCCTTTTTATTTCTTATTAATTTTCACTATTCCTGTTATTCCCAATTCCCAATTAACCGGATCTGAACATTCGATATAGACGTCTTTGAAACGAAAGGTTTTTAATGGATTTCCTTCAAATAGGAAAGCGTATTCCTGTTAGATATAAGGTAGATTAAATACTTCTCTGATAGATTAAACACTGCTAACTTTGAAGAACTAACCTAACTAGTAAAAAAAGAGAAAATCAAAAAGAAAAAGATCAAAAAATAGAAAAAAAGGAAAAGTGGATATCAGACGATAAACAGAGGTGCAAACACAACCGCCACAATGCTCATGAGTTTTATGAGAATGTTGATTGACGGACCTGCTGTATCCTTAAAAGGATCTCCGACAGTATCGCCTGTTACACCTGCCTTATGAGCGTCCGAACCTTTTCCGCCGAAATTTCCGGTTTCAATAAATTTCTTTGCGTTATCCCACGAACCGCCTGCATTGGACATTGTAATCGCAAGCGCAAAACCTGAGACTACAGAACCTGCGAGCAATCCTCCAAGTGCGCCAGGACCGATTATGAGTCCAACAGCAAGAGGTGAAACAACTGCGAGTACGCCGGGTCCGATCATCTCTTTCAAGGCAGAGTGCGTTGAGATTGTGATACATTTACTGTAGTCAGGGTCAGCTTTGCCTTCCATAAGGCCTTTAATCTCCCTAAACTGTCTCCTAACTTCCATCACGACTTCTCCTGCCGCATTTCCTACAGCCAGAATGGTCATTGATGAGAAGAGGAAAGGTAGCATTGCACCGATGGTAAGCCCGATGAATACATCAGGGCTCATAACATCGATAGCAGCGAGATTTACTGCAATGCCGTATGAAGAGAAGAGGGCAAGTGCCGTAAGGGCTGCTGAACCTATAGCAAAGCCTTTGCCGATAGCTGCAGTCGTATTTCCTACCGCATCAAGTGTATCGGTAATCTCACGTACCTCTTTTTTCTGGTGAGACATCTCAGCAATCCCACCAGCGTTATCAGCCACTGGACCGTATGCATCAACCGACAGCGAAATCCCGAGAGTGGCAAGCATTCCAACGGCTGCAATGGCTATGCCGTAGAGGCCGGAAAGCGTGTATGCAATATAGATTGTAGCGCTGATGATGACAACAGGCCAGACGGTCGACTCCATCCCTTTTGCAAAACCTGTTATAATATTCGTAGCTGCACCGGTTTGACAGGAATCTGCAACAGTACGGGTAGGCTTTTTTTCATACGAGGTATAGTACTCGGTAATCTGCCCGATAAGGAACCCGGAAACAAGCCCTGCAACACTTGCAAAGAAGACCTTTAATCCGTAATCTCCGAGAAGCTGAGATGTCACGAAATATGAGGCAATAACTGTAAGCACGATTGCTGCAATCAGTCCTATATTAAATGCCATATGAATTGCAGATGCCTCGGTCTTGTTAGTGCGTACAAAAAAAGTACCTGCAACGGATGCAAGAATTCCAACAGCCGAAATCAACAGTGGAACCAGGATTACATTCTCAATTGGAACGCCGGGAAAAGTTGCTGCTGCGGTTGAGGCTGCAAGGAGCATTGTCGCTACGATCGAACCGACATAGGACTCATAGAGATCGGCTCCCATGCCCGCAATGTCTCCTACGTTGTCGCCCACATTGTCAGCAATTACAGCAGGATTTCTCGGATCGTCTTCAGGAATTCCGGCTTCCACCTTACCTACAAGGTCAGCCCCAACATCCGCAGCCTTGGTAAATATTCCGCCACCTACGCGCGCAAATAGAGCAATGGAAGAAGCTCCGAGTGAAAAGCCTGCAACGATATTCATAATGGTAGTATAATCGAGATCTGTATAATAGGTTGCAATAACTATAAATGAAGCAGATAGTCCGAGCAGGCCAAGACCCACAACGCTCATTCCCATAACCGTGCCTGATGCAAACGAAACTTTGAATGCTGGTCCAATGCCTCTTGTAGCAGCATTTGTTGTTCTGCCATTAGCTATAGTAGCTGTAAGCATCCCTACATACCCGGCTACTGCAGAAAACACTGCCCCGAAGACAAAGCATATTGCAGTGAGAATCCCATTTGGAAGAACTAATGCAATTAGAACTGAAAACAAAGCGACGAATACAGCAATTGCACGGTATTGTCTGTTAAGATAAACCATGGCGCCATGATGAATTGCCGCAGTAATTTTTTTGATAACATCGTTACCTTCGCCTTCTTTTTGGACATTTTTATAGGATATTCCTGCAAAAATCAAACCAATAACGGCACATATCGGTGCAAGGTAGATTAACACATCCATAAATTTAACCTTCCTCCGGAAAACATCACAAAAATTATTTTTGATGTCGGATACTCGAAGTACTTTTTTATAATAGTTGATTAGTCTTTGTAAACTCATGCTAATATTTTAATCGAAATCTGCAGAAACCGCCCATTTCAACTTCTGAATGGTTCTCATTTTTCGATATGAGCACACACGTAGTTACAGTTATCATATATAAATCTACTTTCACAGTAATACGCAACTAATTTTATAAATAACGTTTCTTTAGTCTTTTTTCTACCAATGTGCTCGTTGGAGAGTTATTGTTATAGAATCAGAATAAAAAACTTCGTTTTTCTACAACACTTTCCAGGAACCCGGAAACTTATTACCTTGCCGATTTAGTATATAAATAACTAAAAAAACACATTTTACAACTGAAATTTCCTTTTTCTATCGGATTTTTACCGATATCTTTATAATTTATCGGAATTTAACTGAAAAAAAGTGGAATAAATTCATTAAAAGATAAGATCTCCAGAATTGGTTCTTGACAAGCTCTTATCTTTTATTATATAGTACCAGCTCATTATATTGCCTGAGTAATAAACTACGAATTTCGTATCTGGTTTGTGTTTCTTCTGGCAGAAAACATATACTATTAATAAAAAAGAAGGATTGCTGTAAAATAACCAGAGATTATCGATGGAAAACGGGCAAAGAGCTATATAAATAACAACTGTCTAAGCTTTTTGTTGAAATAAGGCTTCAATAATTAAAAATTAATTTATAGGTTTTGCAGCCGGAGAATCCCTCGAAGCCAGTGCCTTACGTATTGCCGGCAGAATATTACCAAGATCGCAGATATCGGCTCTGATCTGATGAAATAGTCTTTGGAATAATCCTGCTTACCTGGATTTTTGCCATGCGCATACTTATGATACTTACTTCCATATGCTCGTTCTACATCAATAGAGTTCTCAGCCAGGCACGCTTTGACAACAAAGACGATTTTGATTTTGAAGAACCCGATTATCAAGTTTACTACCCTGTTTGGCCTGCTGGCAATGGAGACTGCTATCTCGGAGTCATTCCGGAATATGGCTCTCTATGTAGGCGGCGTGTTCCTTGTGGTTACGCTATTCTTTGTCTGGCGCTCATTCTACGGAATGAGAATCCCTCTACGGGATAATAAGAGTCCCAGCAAAGAAGTATTGAAGGAGCCGACCGCCGATCAAGAATAATAAGGAACCAAACCTTACAATACCGGATGTTGTAAGGCTTTCTCCACATAAAAATGCAGATTGAGAATATTATATCATACGGGAATCTTCTGATAGGCAAGGGTTTCTTCTAAGCGAAAGAAGTTTGAAATCTCGTGCAGGCATTGAGCTTCTCTTAATACTGTAAGAATAAGTCTTTAAGATGTTATTTCTTCATTACCAGAGGCTGAAAAGAGAACTCGAAGGCTAAAGAATTAGCACTGAAGTTTGAGAAAGAGTACTGAAATTAGAAAGAATAGTGAGCTGAAAGCCTGAAAAAGTAAGAAAAGGATTTCTAATTCTAATTATTAGATTATAAGTAGAAGTAGTGTGAGCGGGTTGGGGAGTGGGGGGGGGTCATATGGGGAGTGGGGGGTATGGTATGTGAAAAAAAGTTTCCCGCTCACATTACTCACAATTATCCCTATTCAAACTAATTATATAAATAGCTATGCATTCTATCCGGATTATTATAATAAAAGCGTCATATTTCAGTAGCAAGCAATGTTTGGAAACAGGCCTAATTTTCTTAGTATAGATAAAAATATGTAAAAGATAGAAATCTTGTCAATAGTTGAATAAAGCCTTTAAAGGTTTGTCAGAGCTATTTTAGCATCAGGGAGACAGATTTTAGGAGCTGCTGTGACAAGAAACTATATACTTAATTAAGGGTTTTTAGTGCTATGAACCTTCACAGGCTTTTGATTTATGGAGCGGCTTTTACGATAATGGGGCTCTCTAATGCTGTAATCCCTATCCTTCCGGAGCTTGCGGACCTGAGTAACCGCTACTCTGGAGGATTTGCCTCAAGCATGCTCTTTTCAGCCTATTTCCTTGGAGCCCTGGGTACAATGCTTCCATTTGGGATTCTCGCGGACAGGTTAGGAAGTTTAAAGTTTATAGGACTGGGTATCATTCTAACAGCCATCTCAGGATTGATTATTCTGCTCTCCGAAAACCTATGGATCCTTTTGATTGCAAGATTGATAGAAGGTTTTGCCTGTGGAGCTTTTTTACCTGCCGCCTTTACAGTGTTATCGAAACTCAGGAATCCGGGGCGCTATATAGGGGAGTTTGTTTTTCTTTTTAATGCCGGCCTGGCAGCAGGAGCCTTTCTCTCAGGGATGCTGGCAGATACATACCTTAAAGGAGCAATTGTTATCTTTACAGTCTTTGCTTTCCTTTTGACCATTTATCTGATTTCCAAGTACAGAGGGCTGGTTGACCCTGAGAGCGAAGGGAAAGAAAATATATTTAAGGTCCCAGAAAATTCTGACCTTTTCAGAAAGCCCTATAGGGAAATTAAGGAGCTCCTGAATCGTGGGAACTCAGGTCTCTGGCTCAGTTCTTTCCTGCTTAACGGAGCCATTGGAGTGCTTGTAGCTTACTATCCAGATTATAGCCTCGGCACTATAACAAAAGCCCAGCTTGGGATCTCAATTTCCAGCCTTTATGTCTGTGCAATGGTTGCCTCCCTGCTTGGAGGGCATTTTAAGGTAAAGGAAAAAAACTTAATTCGAATCGGGATAGGATTTTCCACGCTTGGAGTCCTTTCTGCAATAAAATATCCTCTGTTTGGATTCTCAAGCCTTGGAGGAGGATCTGGAGTCGCAACAGTGGGTTTTGCACTGGCTGTCGCCAGAATGAATGCTGACAGGGGTCTTGCAATGGGGCTTTTTAACACAACTATTTATGCAGGGCTCTCTCTTGCTCCGATTATTGCAGGGCTTTTTACAGACGTTATGAGTTTTGAGAAACTATTTATCGTAAATGGATGTATCCTGGCAGGCACCCTTATGCTCAGGGAATGAGATACTCTCAGCAGGCATTGCCCAGTTTTACACCCATAAGCACCCAATAGCTTTATTCTTGAAACAAGGATAAACTGAAAAACCAGGAAAAAGGTAAGTATCAAGTACAAAACCAGTACAGGGCTGAACACACAAAATCAAAATGTCTATGAACCTTAAAAAGCCAGCACTCTATTCTTCAGTTTTTGCACTTCAGGGTCTTTCAAATGCAGTAATCCCTGTTCTACCGGAGCTTGCCGGAGGAAATAGTGGAAGTTCTGCTATTTCAACCTTTATATTTTCAGGATATTTTATGGGAGCTCTGCTTGCCCTTGTACCCCTTGGAATCCTGGCAGACCGTGTAGGAAACCTAAAGGTGTTAAGATTTGGAATGCTGCTGACTGTTTTTACAGGATCCTTTATCGCATTCTCAGACAACCAGTGGATTCTTGGGATCTCAAGATTCTTGGAGGGAGTAGGATGTGGGGCTTTTTTCCCTGCAGCTTTCTCTATAATTGCAGAATGGGAAGACAGCCAGCAAAGCCTTGGAGAATTTAATTTCTTACTAAACGCCGGGCTGGCTGCAGGCGTTTTATTCTCAGGATTACTTGCCGGTTTTGGAATTAAAACTGCAATAATTAGCTTCACTTTCCTGGCAGTCCTTTCCTGTATTCTCCTCATATCAGAAGCTGGAGAACTGCTTGTTCCGAATAGAATAGGGAAGAAATTTACGCTGCCTGAAAATAGAAATCCTGCAAGAAATCAGCAGGATCTCTCATTACTCCACGAGATAAGAAGCTACCTGGAAAAAACTAGAGAAAGCCTGCTTAAAACCGATTTCGGGAGAATCTGGGGAATTACAGTGCTTCTTTATGGAGCTATGGGTCTGCTAACTGCAAACTATGCTGATTACAGTGCTGGCTTCCTGACAAAACCCGAACTTGGGCTGGCAATCTCAGCTTCTTATCTGGCTGCAATGTTGAGTTCCCTGATTGCAGGCAGGATAGCTGTTAATTCAAAAAACATAGTAAAGGCAGGAATAGTCCTTGCATCAGCAGGTATCTTCCTGTCAGTAAAGCTGCCCTTACTTGCTTTCTTCCTGATGGGTGCAGGAGGAGGGACTGCAGTCGTAGGGTTGATTATGGCAGTTTCCAGAATCAGTCCAAGCGGCTTTGCAATGGGTCTTTTCAATACCGGAATTTATGCCGGGCTCGGGCTGGGCCCTATTTTCGGAAGCTTTTTCCTGGAGCCTTTTGGTTATGAGGCTGTGTTTCTCGGAAGTGCCTTTGTATTGCTTGCAATGCTCTTTGTAGAACTTGAGTAAAATACCCTGAAAATGTCTGATTAAAAATGCGAAAAATACAGAGGAAAGAGGAATTATCTAAGAAATCCATAACGTTCCACACAAGCTTTAAAAAGCACAAAAACCCTATGCTATAAACAACACATAACATTTGAAATCCGGTGATTAATTGAAAGTAAAGTCAAGAGTTCAGCTGAGGAAGAGTGTCAAAAACAAAATGTTGAAAGACCTTGTATCCACTTTCGGCGAGGAAATATCAGGAATGGAAAACAAAATCCTGGAGAGAATTACACTTGAAGAACACTCTATTATCCTTGTGGATGGCAAGCCTTTGCTTTTCGAAATTGAAGGACATCTTTTCCCTACCGTTCGCGGAGCTCTTGAAATGGGACTTCAAAAACGTGTTGTAACCGTGGATAAAGGAGCTGTCCGTTTCGTTTCAAACGGTGCGGATATAATGGCTCCGGGAATCGTAGCTGCCGACCCCGAGATAAAAGAAGGAGACCTGGTAATTATAGTGGAAGAGACTCACAAAAAAGCTCTTGCAATCGGAAAAGCCCTTATGGGAGGGCAGGAAATGGCCGAAGCCACTTCAGGTAAAGCTATAAAATCAATAACCCATGTAGGAGATAAACTCTGGAACATGGAATTCTAATAGCCTCATAAAACAAAACATATTTTTATTAAACGAAACCCGTGGGCAGGGAGCGAAAACTTTCTGAGACAAAAAGAAAATCAGGACCAGCTTTATAATAGCAAAATTAATTAATATAGATCTCAATATAGGACAGTGCTATTCGAATTTTAAAAAATACGAAAGGTGTGCACAAAATGGCAAAACTCATAGACAAGCTCCTTGGCAGCAATGTTAATAAAGGTCCAACAAACCCTGAGGATTATACTGAAATTGATCTCAGCAAGTATGAAGAAGTTCTCGAGGATGAGCCTGCAGAAACCTATGTAAAGATCGCAGAAGTCTCAAATCTCAACCAGGTGTCCCAGCTAAAGCAGGAAATTTATAACGGAAATATCCTGATGGTAGACATTTCGAATATCAGGGGCGATGACCTGTTAAGAGACAGAGTATTAAAAGAATTGAAAGATGTTGTTGTCGATGTTCACGGGGATATCGCCGGTGTCAAAGGAAATACCGTGATAGTGACCCCAACAGGCATTAAAATCGACAGATCCAAAATAACTGGTGGAAAATATTGAATCCGGATTTTTTAAAACAGGAAGAGTTTAAAACAAGTATCTGCTGTCCTCTGTGCCAGAGAGATCTTGTGATGAACTGGCAGAGAGATAATATTCCCTATTTCGGAGAGATCATGCATGTCAGTGCAAGGTGCCAATGCAGTTTCCGTTTTGCAGATACCATGATACTCTCGAGTAAGGAACCCATGCGCTATGAGATGCCAGTCGAAAACTGGGAAGACCTAGATGCAAGGGTCATCCGTTCAACCTCAGGAACAATCCGCATCCCGGAAATGGGGGTTACTATCGAACCCGGATCGGTTTCAGAGTCTTACGTAACGAACATAGAAGGTGTACTGCACCGGGTCAGGGATGTCCTTATGACCGCTAGCAGGTGGGTACAGGGAGACGAAGAGAAAACCTCGCGCAGCAAGGAACTCCTGTGTATGCTCGAAGAAGTGATCCAGGGCAAAAGAAAAATCACAGTCATAATCGAAGATCCCCTTGGAAACAGCGCAATTATCTCAAAGAAAGTTAAAGCTGTCAAGCTCTCCAAAGAAGAAGCCGAGAAGCTAAACACCGGCATGATCGTTTTCGATGTTGATAAATCCGAACTCGCACATGATGTTTCAGATAATGTTCAGCCCCTCGGAGGAGACTAATTCCTTTTTTCTGATTTTTCACAGCCTGACAAATTCCGGGGATTTCCAATATAGTTATTAACTTTTATTCCAATAAAGGCAGGCATACCAGGGCTATGCAGGCAATTTCAATGAGGATGCCGCATAATTAAAATCCGCATATCTCAAGTATGTGCCGGTCTGGAAAAGTCTTTATACAGAATTTCCGAAGAGAAAGCACGGCTGCAGAAATCGTACCTATCTGAAGGCAAACCTTTAAATTAGCCCGATGAACTGTGTGTTTAATCAAAAAGATTACAATTGGCATTTAGAACGTAAAGCAGGAACTCGCATATCTTAAAGTTTGAAAGTTTAGAAGTAATTTAGTTGGCTTAAGAAATTATTTAACCATTCAAGAGTTTATTCAATCAATTTAAGGATGTATTTAACCCAATTTAAGGATGTATTTAACCCAATTTAAGGATGTATTTAACCCAATTTAAGGATGTATTTAACCCAATTAAAGATGTATTTAGCCCAATTAAGGATATATTTAACCCATAAGGATTTATCTCACTAATTTAGAATTTCAAATGAAGTTGACAGCTATTTGATGTACTCAAAATTTATTTTGGTAAGCCTAAGAATTTAAGGTTTATTCAAATTTCGATAACACGGTGAAGGTATGGCAGAAAGCGAAAAAGAAGCAGCACTCCCTCCAAAAGAGGAATTTAGCGAATGGTATAACGAACTTCTGTGGATGGCCGAAATAATGGATGTCCGCTATCCTGTAAAAGGGCTCTATGTCTGGTATCCCTTCGGCTTTGCGATTCGCAGGAATACTTACAATATTATAAGGGAAATCCTTGACAACAGCGGGCACCAGGAAGCTCTTTTTCCACTACTTATCCCCGAAAACGAGTTCATGAAAGAAGCCGAACATATCAAAGGCTTTGAGGATGAGGTATACTGGGTAACTCACGGAGGAAGAGATCTGCTAGATATCCCTCTTGCCCTTCGCCCAACAAGTGAAACTGCCATTTACCCGATGTACAAAATGTGGGTCAGGTCTCATGCAGATTTCCCTCTCAAACTCTACCAGATAGTCAACACTTTCCGTTACGAAACAAAGCATACTCGCCCCCTTATAAGGCTCAGGGAGATTACTTCTTTTAAAGAAGCCCATACCGTACACGCTACCTGGGAAGATGCGGAAGCTCAGGTTAAAGAAGCTATCAGGCTCTATACCGAGATATACCGCAGGCTTGGAATCCCTGTGCTCCGGTCAAGAAGACCTGATTGGGATAAATTCCCGGGTGCGGATTACACCGATGCTATTGACGCCGTAATGCCTGACGGAAAAACCCTTCAGATAGGTACGGCTCACCACCTGGGAGACAATTTTGCAAAAACTTTCGACATTAAGTATGAAGCACCTGACGGAGAGCAGCTTTATGCCCACCAGACCTGTTACGGGATTTCAGAGAGATCGATTGCAGCTACAATATCCATTCATGGAGACGATAAAGGGCTGGTTTTGCCCCCGGAAATCGCACCTGTGCAGGTTGTAATTATCCCGATTATCTTCAAGAAGGGAGCGGAAGAAGTGCTCGCAGCCTGCAGGGATGTGCAGGAACGCTTGAAGAAAGCTGGCATCAGAGTTGAAATCGATGCAAGTGACCTCCGCCCCGGAGCAAAGTACTATAAATGGGAAATGAAGGGAGTGCCCCTGAGGCTTGAAATCGGACCCCGAGACCTGCAAAACAATATCGCTGTGGCTGTCAGGAGAGACACCGGAGAGAAAGAGCAGATACCGCTCCATGAAATCGAGGCATCCGTATGCTCAAGATTCGAAGCCATCCACGAAAGCCTCTATCAAAAGGCAGAAACCGAACTTGAAAACCGCATATTTGAATGTACGGAACTGGAAGAAGTAAAGGAGAAAATCCAGGAAGGTGTTGCAACAATCCCCTGGTGTGGAAATAAAGAATGCGGGCTTGTTATGGAAGACAGGATAGGTGCAGGTATCCTGGGAATTCCTCTTGAACAGAAAAACAGACGGAAAGAAAAGTGCCCTGGCTGCGGCGGAGAAACCGAAACTCGCGTGTACGTAGCAAGGACATACTAAAGCTAAAAACTGTCCTGCATAACCAAGAGAGCCGACTACTAATCTGCCCCAGCTTTCATTTTTCTTTTTTACTTTACAGATCTTACAGCCTGAATTAACCCGAAAGGCTGTAAATACCGAGTTAAATTCAGGAGTTTACTCAACCGATCTTTAATTCAAAATTTTCCTTGGCTAAGTGCTTGAGTTCGAAAAGAAAGAGAGATAAAGTAAATTTAACTTGAGTAATATTAAATTATATTTGTTGGTGGATAAATATTAAATAGTAGGTTGAAGAATTCTCATTAGAATTCAGGAAGAATTGCTTTATTTATCTCACAAACTTTTTCAAAAAAGAGCTTGACTGCAAGCTTTTTCAAAAAAGGTTTTACCGCAAACTTTTTCAAAAAAGTTTGAACACACGCCTTTTGAAAAAAGGCTTGAGCGAAAACAGCAAACTTTTAAATCTGAGAACCTTATCCCGAAAACTTACCCGGCGTGATAAACATAAACTTTTTACGAGAAGTTTGACCAAAAACCTTTTGAGAAAAGGTTTTATCGCAAACTTTTTCAGAAAAAGTTTGATCAAAAACCATACTTTAACTAAAACAACGTGGTCGACGTGGTCAAGCGGCGCAACGCTTGGTGATAAACACAAACTTTTTAAGAAAAAGTTTGATCAAAAACAGCATTTTCGGTCAAGCCTTTTTTGAAAAGGGTTGTAGCGCAACGGTTTCGGTCAAGCCTTTTCGTAAAAGGGTTGCCGCTCAACGGTTTCGGGACTAATTTGCACTTTATTCATTAAGGAGATACTATATGGCCTGGATCGAACCGGAAGTAACCAAAAAACCAAGAAGACCGATGTTCTTATGCGTGCTTTCCAATACCAAAACCGCACATATCCCGAAGCTCTCAGCTGCAGGAAAAACGGCTGAACTTACGGACTATACACCTGCAGGAGATGCGGAACTTATGGAGACAGGAAATATTATCAGTGTGCCCGTTCTCCCCATGACTCCCCCTTACGATACACCTACTCCTGCGATTATGACTCGCTCAGCGCTGAAGCTCACGGATGTTCCCTATCATTTCATTAACTCCGGCCTTATTGTAACTCCGGAAGTACCGTGTATTGACCTGAAGGCCAAACCTGGGGAAGACATAAGGGAACCAATTGCGGTCAGGGATGTACAGGGAATCTACGAGCGGGCAAAGTTCCTCGCCAAAAGGCTCAGAAACCAGGTAGACCACGTGGTTATCGGGGAAAGTATTCCTGGCGGTACAACAACGGCTATGGGAGTTTTAACGGCCCTTGGATATAACGGAAGTGTCAGCAGCAGTGCCGATGAGAATCCTCTCGAACTGAAAAAACGGGTTGTTGAAGAAGGCATGAAAGCCTCAGGCCTGACCTTTGGCTGCCTGAAGGATGATCCCATGAAAGCTATTGCCTGCATGGGAGATCCGATGATGCCTGCTGTTGTAGGTCTTGTTGCAGGCTTCCAGGGCACTGATGTCAGTGTAGTGCTTGCAGGAGGAACC
This sequence comes from Methanosarcina flavescens, assembly GCF_001304615.2. Taxonomy (NCBI): domain Archaea; kingdom Methanobacteriati; phylum Methanobacteriota; class Methanomicrobia; order Methanosarcinales; family Methanosarcinaceae; genus Methanosarcina; species Methanosarcina flavescens. The sequence goes on from NZ_CP032683.1 coordinate 884,856, forward strand.
CAGATGGCAGCAGTGTACGCCCTGATCAAGCACCTTGGTTTAAATACGGAAAAGCTGGCAATTGCCACTACCCGCTATGTTGTGGAAGATAAATCCGCGAGCTTTACCGAACTTACTAGAGCGCTTGGCGTACCCGTGGTATATGTTGCGGATCCCGGGTTTGGAAAATCTGAGCTCAAAGGGCTACACAAGTATGAGACAGGTACAATCAAGGAGGGTGCAGGTGCTGGTGGCGCCATGTACCTTGCAGGTCTTTACGGAATCACCCAGGAAGATTTTAGGGCAGAAGTAGAAAGCGTATGCAAACTGCTCAAAGCAGGGCACTGAGAAACAGCTTCCTTATACGTTCTCTGACTGGTTTTAAAAGATTATACAAAAGAATATGCTTGTTTAACAAAACCAATTTATTTTTACTTTTTATTCAAATAAGCAATTTTAAGGAATACTTTTATCTCTTTTTCAGCTTGAAAGCGTCATATCGGCTATAAAGTTTAAAACAACGAAAATAAGCGGTTGCTCTCACATAACAAATAGAGAAAGAATAATAAGCAAAAATAGAATAAGAAGTAAAATTATTAGAGATTAAAAACTGATTATGAGCCATTAGCACTCTTTAAAAGCTAATTTTCCTCAACTTCTCTAACATTAAACTCCTTTCTCCCAGGTCAGACCTTAATTACATTGATTTGGGCGTCTTCATAAAGCTTAAAGACGAAGCTGCCCTGTTTACAGATGTTGAATTCTGATGTTGGAAGACTTCTACCCCCCCTGTCAAATATGCTTCCGAACTCACACACCCGCAGTTCCGGCAGTAATAAAATATGTTAGAACCAAGGACCTGGCGTTTCAACTTTGTCTGGCATACACTACAAAACATAGAAATACTTGTATTCCCCATTGCAAAGTCCTCATCCGTAAATCATAATAGAGTCCAGTCTTGCAGTACCCACTCTTGTCCAGTACTTACAAATACTACAGTACTGGGTCTCTCCATCTGAGCTCACTTTTAGTTTAGCATGGCATTTTGGACATATTTTTAGTTGTTTCGTAAATAAACCCCCTTGGATTTCCATTTTTAAACTACAAGATTTAATGGTCAAAGCCAATAAGCCGAAAAGATACCCTGACAGTACATGAAAGATCTGAAAGGATATCATCAGTTTGGGAAAGCAACTGACCCTAAATTTTGAGTTAAATTAAAAAGTCGTTTTTAACCTTTAACTGACAACACATTGATTCCCTCGGACAGGACCTCAGATAAAGGCATTTTAAGCTAATGAGCGTCTTGCTTAAAAATCAGACCTGCCCGTTCTCGCTGCATACTATTACAACAAGCTAATCAGATATATTATTCCTGAAAGGATATAAGTTTTGGGTCGAAAAGAAGTGATTTTTATATGATTAATAGGCATAAGGTTGCCTGTTGGAAGGATAGGACGCCTCTAAGCGAAGGATTTTAAAAGAAGAGGTCGAAGTAGACATCAGTCGAAATCGAGTCAAGGTGATCAATGTCGATAATCAATTTAATTAATATCGATTAAATAATATTAACTTAACTTTATTAGTTCAATAAGGGTTAAAGAATATTAGTAGTAAAACAAGTTGAATGGCAATTAAATAAGGTATGTATTTAACGAACGGCAGACGATTGAAGAGTAAAAATAAGCAAACTGGAAGAAACAGATGCTTACAGGGTTCATACTCCAGATTAACAAACCCTCAAGCTATCTGATCCTTCAGCCTGGATGCTGTTTTGAAAACTGTTTCAAGCGAAATATATAAATAATATTATCGCTTTAGGAATGTTCGCGATAGGGTGGGCAAGACGGGCACATCCGCCGACAACGTAAGCCGCTTTAACTCAGTTGGTAGAGTGTCTGGCTGTTAACCAGAATGTCGTAGGTTCGAGTCCTACAAGCGGCGTAAAATTTTTGCATTTTTTACTGTTCATCCCAGAATAGAAAGTACATATGCAAAAAATTTATTATTAAAGCCGTGCTAGATATTGCTAATAGTATAACCAGTAGGGGCCTGTAGCTCAGTCAGGTTAGAGCGCTCGGCTCATAACCGAGCGGTCACCGGTTCAAATCCGGTTAGGCCCATAAACTTTATATCAAATGAATCTTTTGTATAGAGAGATTCAAGGGTTAAAACATAATAAATCTCCTATCAGAGAGCCGCTTTAACTCAGCTGGTAGAGTGTCTGGCTGTTAACCAGAATGTCGTAGGTTCGAGCCCTGCAAGCGGCGTAAATTCCTTACTTTTTTAAGATATACAAGATTATATCATTTTCTTGCTATTTTTGCTTTCTGTTTATTGAAAAAAAGGTTTAGCATTTGTTTTTCCTAAACCGCATTAGTGCTTGTCCAATTGCCCGATCCTTGTCAAGGCTTGTTCTAACTGTTAAATTACTTTAGATTCTATTTTACCTCAATCTACTTTAGATTCTATTTTACCTCAATCTACTTTAGATTCTATTTTACCTCAATCTACTTTAGATTCTATTTTACCTCAATCTACTTTAGATTCTATTTTACCTGAATCTGCTTATTGATTAAATTTTTAAATCTCCAGAACATACCATTTTTTAATTGAATAGTTTTTATATTCATATAGGGGAGCCAGAAATTTCAGGAGAAAATTAACATATGCAATTCCTGAGCAAAAGTATCAATACTTAATAGAGAAATTATAAATGTAGAAAAGAGGATAAGGTACTAAGAAGGATTATAGATAAATACAGTTTCACAGTAATACTACCATCCAACTAATTGCTATCAATAAAATGAGGTTTAATACATGGTTTCAATTAATAAAGAGGAAGTAATTGTACCTTTAGATGTCCCGAGAGCAATGCGTGAGACATACATCAACAACTATATGGAGATCACAAGGGGAACCGGCAGGTTAATGCTTTTTGCAGGAGACCAGAAGGTAGAACATCTCAATGATGATTTTTACGGTGAAGGTATACCTGAAGATGACGCTGATCCCGAACACCTTTTCAGGATAGCATCCAGGGCAAAAATTGGAGTTTTCGCAACGCAGCTAGGGCTTATTGCCCGCTACGGCATGGACTACAGGGACGTGCCATACCTTGTAAAAATAAACTCCAAAACAAACCTTGTTAAGACCGCGCAGGCTGATCCCTTCAGCAATCTCTGGTACGATGTTGACCAAGTCGTTGAGTTTAAGGAAAACAGCGGGCTTAAAATTCTTGGCGTAGGATATACAATTTATCTTGGCAGCGAGTTTGAAGCCGAAATGCTTGTGCAGGCTGCTCAAATAATTTACGACGCCCACCAGCACGGCATGCTATCAGTGCTCTGGATTTACCCGCGTGGAGCTGCAGTAAAAGACGAAAGAGACCCACACCTTATAGCAGGAGCAACCGGAGTCGGAGCTTGCCTTGGCACGGACTTTGTAAAGGTCAATTATCCTAAGAAGGAAGGGGCTGAATCTGCCGAGATCTTCAAGGAAGCCATTAAAGCCGCAGGGCGTACCAAAGTGGTTTGCGCAGGCGGTACAAGCGATGAAGTCGAAACCTTCCTGAAGAAACTCTATGACCAGATCCATATTTCCGGCGCTCAGGGAAATGCAACAGGGAGAAATATACACCAGAAACCTCTGGATGAGGCTATCCGCATGTGTAATGCTGTATATGCAATCACTGTTGAAGACTCAAGCGTTGAAGATGCCCTTAAAATATACAAAGGCAAATGAGAAGGTCCCAGAAGACCTGATTAGGGGTATGAAGGCGCATTGATCAGAGTTTAAGCTTAAAGGCCGTGTAAACATGCAAATTCCGGACCATAAGACGAAAATAGTCTGTACCATAGGCCCGGCTTCCTCTTCCGAGGAAGTTATCAGGGAACTTGTGCTCGCTGGCATGAATGTGGCAAGGATAAATTTTTCTCACGGGGACTTTGAGAGCCATAGTGAAGTAATCCGGAGAGTACGCAGGATTGCAGCAGACCTTGACAGGCCGATTGCTATTCTTGCCGACCTGCCAGGCCCGAAGATCCGCATAGGGAAACTGGAAAAAGAGCCGATCATGCTTCATAAAGGAAACTTTGTGACCCTTACGGTTGACGAGATTCTGGGAAATGAGAAACGCATTCCTGTAAATTACAAGCAGCTTCCGGAAAGTGTAACCCCAGGAAGCCTTATTTACTTAAGTGACGGATTTATCCAGCTTCGCTGCCTGGAAATCTCGGGAAAAGATGTTATTTGCGAGGTTCTTGTCGGGGGGCAGCTTTATTCTCAAAAAGGACTTAACCTTCCCGGAGCGAAGATTTTCATTGATCCTGTAACTGGAAATGATCTCAAAATCCTTGAGTTTGCTCTGAGTGAAGGGATCGACACTTTCAGCATCTCTTTCATGGAAAGTGTCGAGGATATTCGTAAGGTCCGGGATTTTGCTGCAGCCAGAGGAAAGCCTGTATATATTGTTGCTAAAATCGAGCGCCGACAGGCTGTGGAGAATATTCAAGAGATTCTAAAAGAAACTGATGCACTTATGGTCGCCAGAGGAGACCTCGGAGTCGAAATCCCTATCCAGGAAGTTCCCTCAGTCCAGAAAGAGCTTATCTACAGTGCGAAACTTCTTGGAATTCCAGTAATTACAGCCACTCACATGCTGGCCTCAATGACCGATAATATAAGGCCTACCCGTGCAGAGGCGACAGATGTTGCCAACGCAATCCTTGACGGCACGGATGCGGTAATGCTTTCGGAAGAAACAGCAGTTGGCAATTATCCCGTAGAGGCCGTTGAGATGATGGCAAAAATTGCAAAAACTACCGAAAACTGGCGATCTCGGACAAAATGGGGTCTTGACACGATAATCAAGGGAATAGCGGAAAGGGAAATGTCAGTGGACGAGGTAATAACTCTCCAGGTGCATGAAGCCCTGCAGAAATTGCCAGTAGCAGCCGTACTGACCCCTACAAGAAGCGGAGCAACTCCGCGCAGGATTTCACGTTTCAAGCCCGAGACCTGGATTCTCGCTCTCAGCCGCGTCCCAAGAACCTACAGCTTCCTTTCTCTATCCTATGGAGTTTATCCCGTTCTCGTAGAAGAAACAATAGAGAGCTGGGAAAAAGAAGCTACCGAAAAAGCTAAAAAACTAGAGTTTGTAAAAAGCGGAGATATTGTTATTTTCACCCAGGGTCCTTCTTTAGGAAAGCCCGGAGGCACAAATATGCTCAAAATTCTCACCCTTGAGTGATAAGGACAAGGACGGCAGTTTTGCTCAGGGCAGAAGAATTCAGCTTTAACCCCCATTACCGGTCTGAGATTCAGGATCCAATTTAGAAGGAAACATTAGAAAACCTTTTCATTCTGCAGATCTCAAACCATTATATTTAGACAATATACTCAGATAATTTATATAGATATCAAATGCATGATCTTTACTGTCAGAAAAATTAACTTTGCGTTATGAGGTTTCATTGATGAAACGAAAGGACCCAGCAACAAAAAACCAGAAGTTTCTGGCTGTTTTTTTGGCATTAACAATGCTTCTGTCAGCCTGCATGATATTCTTTACAGGCAGCTCAGATAAAAATAGCAATAATGATATTTCCTCTACAGAAAATGTAAAGGAAGGTCTCACAATTCCTTTTTCTCAAATTCCTGGTAAGCAGGTTCACAATAAGTTCAACTCCATTGCCGACGGGTTGAACATGACCCCCCAGGGAGCGATAAGTGCAACCTATGTAGACCTTCAAAAAGCGGCAGGAACCCCGTTTGAACAAATTGTTGGAAATACAACCATGCTGGACTGGCTGTACGGAGCAGATGTAACAAAACTCTATGATGCAGCTTATGCTAATGGTAGCAACGAGTTTGAACTTCACCAGATTCCGGAACAGAGAATCTTTGCACCCATAGGAGCAATCCCATACAATAACTACTATCTCCTTGCAAGGACAAACAGTACCTATGATGTCTGGAACGTAGTCGGAAGCCCTGTTATCCTTGGCTCCCGCCAGAGTGCGAAAAATGTAATAGATGTACTTGAAGGAAATGCAACTGCTACAACAGAATATGATACCCTCCTGAGTCAAGCGAATCCTGAAGGGAGTATCTACCAGCAAGTAATTACAAAGACAAACTCCACAGATATCCCGGCCGATCAGGTCTACATGGATTTCAAAAAACTCGATGATGGAAGTTATACGCAGACGTCCCTTTATCTCAATCCAGAACCCGATTTCGCTGAAAAAATCGAGACTTTGCAGGCAAACTCCACCGAGCGCGGAGTAACCTACAACGTAACTACCTCAGGAAACATTACCAAAATTGTAATGACCTCCGATTTCGGAAGCTTATTGAACGAAGCACAGATGCTTGCACAGTAAGCTTTCAAATTTTTCATTTTTGATATTTCTTTTTAAACATACCGAATTCTTAATGTTTATGAAAATTACCTGATTTTATTTTTGATTTAATGTTTTGGGTTGTACTTTGTTTTTGTTATTTTATCCAAGAGAATAATTATTTATTTCTACCTGCCAGACAATCTTACAAATGGGAAGTGATATCATTGGGATTTTTGGACAGCTTATTCAAGAAGAAAGTGGAAGGCAAAACCGCAGAGGAATGGTATGCGCTTGGGGTCAGAGAAACCGATCCCGAAAAAAAAATTGAATATTTTGATAAGGTTCTGAAGCTAAAACCTGATTTCGCAGGAGTCTGGAACCTCAAGGGACTTGAGTTCGTAGTCCTCAAGCGATACGAAGAAGCTATTGCTTCCTTTAATAAAGCCCTTGAAATCCGACCTAGCTACCCGGAAGCAAGGTACAATAAAGAAGATGCCGAAACCGAATTAAGAAAAATAAGAGCATCCAAAGCAAAAGCGGAAGAGAAAGAAGAAACAACTGTGGAAAGGACAGAAGTGTAAAGTTGGAAACCCGAATTCTCAGTTTATCACGCCGTCACGTTGATTTTTGATCAAACTTTTTTCTAAAAAGTTTGCATTCAAGCTTTTTTTGCCCGGTTTAACGCTTGGAGCCCGAGTTTAACGGTAGCCGGGAGTTTTCCGCATTGCATGACTTTCATCTGTTCTGGGGAAATAAGTTTGAAAGCTGCATTCATGAGAGTATCGGATTTCATAATTTCATCCATAAGCTGCCTTGCCTGCACCGATATTTCAAGTGAAGACCCGAACTGAGCTCGCCATCGGCGGTCATATTCTTCAAGCCTGCATTTCCCGGCTGCAAATTCGGCTGCAGTTTCTCCTGCCACTTTTCCGGCAATCATTGCAGGAGGGATTCCGCCTCCGTTTGTTGCAAAGATCTGCCCGGCTGCGTCCCCTACAATTAGTGAGTTCTCAGTCGCGGTTTTTTCCGGAGCGCCATTGACAGGAACAATGCCTGCAATCACATTCATTATTATGCCATCTTTCAATTTCTTCTCTGCAAGAGGATGGCTCCTCATAAAACGGTGCAGGTATTCTTTTGCAGAAACACCTTTTTCAGCCAACCCTTTTCGAATCCCTATTCCCACATTTGCACGATCTTTACCTTCGGGAAAAATCCATGCGTAACCGCCTGGCACAAAGTCTTTTCCGAAATACATTTCCAGAGCAGATGGGTCAACATCCACATTCCTGACCTGGTATTCAATAGCAACAGAAATCTCTTTTGATTTAGGCTTAAGCGCAAGCCCTCTTGATTTTGCGACAAGGGAATTGGGGCCGTCAGCTCCTATGATAGCTTTTGCTTTGATTCTGTGCTTTCCGAAGATTCCTGAGGTTTCAACCGTCGTGCCCTCAATTCTCGTTACGCGAGTTTTGACCATGAGTTCAGCCCCGGCTCTTGCTGCCTTCTCGGCAAGGAACTGATCATATCTGCGCCGATCAAGGACTGCACCCCTGACAGCGAACTCTTTTATATTACAGTTAGGAGGGAAAATACGTTGTGTATCAATTCTCTGTAGCATGCAGGAATCAGGATAGTTTTTCAGCGTATCCGGTAGCCTGGCGTCACGTAACAGGGCCTGAATTTCCGAAGCATCGGGCAGAAAACCAGCACATTGAATAGGACTCCCAATCTCTCTTTTTTTATCAAGAAGAAGTACTGAAGCACCGTTTTTTGCAGCATAAAGGGCGGATGTAGATCCTGCGGGACCTGCGCCTACCACAATTACATCATAAGAGGCATCTGGGAACATAGAAAGATCTTCCTGTTATTCATTTTTTGTTTTGCAATTTGCAGGGAACTGTTTATTAATCCTTTCCTGAGAATCTCAATAGTTATATTCAGATATCACATCCTTTTTACAGCTTTCAGGATCGCTGCTCCTTCCATATTCTCAACCTCGACTGCGAAGCCGACATCCTCAAAAAGCGCTTTCCATTCAACTTCCGAAAACTGGGGACCGTGGTGGTGCTGATGCGCAAGCGGTTCTACCGCAATTAGCAAGCCGCCGTTTTTAAGCACTCTCTTAATCTCGAACAGGGCAAATTTAATGTCTTCGAGGTGGTGAAGCATGAAGAAACAGGTAGCCACTTCCGCAAATTCAGATTCAAAAGGCAGGGCATAGGCACTTCCTGTCCTGAATTCCACATTCGTCACACCAAGGATATCAGCATTCATCTGTGACTGTCCGGTAAGAGAGTCATGAATATCGATCCCGTAAACCTTCGAATTCAGATTGTTTTTTGCAAGCTCCAGAGTAAGGCTTCCGAAACCGCTGCCAATATCGAGGATTGTTTCCCCTATGATGTCAGGAAGCACAGCAGGAAGCACCTGCGACCGGATACGAGCCATGCGGTCTTCAGGAAACGTTGCCTGTTTCGTTTTTTCCGCATCTATTGTCGTAAAGGGAAGGATGGCATAGATTTTTGAGCCGTTAACCGCAATAAGCCCTTTTACATAAATCCTGTCGGTTTCAGCTACAACACATTCCACAACCGATACTCCGACATCCCTGCAAAAACGCATATTCCACTCTTCCCTTTTCTCAGGGAACCGGATATCCAGGGGCGTATGTACCACGATATAATGGGAATATTCAGGCTTGAAATAATCTGATACGGACCCAGACTCGTTCAGGTGGATCTCACTGATGCTCTCTCTGAAAAGGGCGAGGATCTGCAGGGAAACCTCGTCAGCCTTATTTCTTACACTTCCAATTTCTCCGAACATAGCTCTGAATTTGTTTTCGAGGAATAAAAGCTCTCTCACAGCATAACCGGGAAAAGAAATCGAACTCATACAAAAACGCAGCATGGTGAAGCCGCTTATAACGAATGAATTGCAGATAACTCCTCACTTTCAGTTTTATAATTTTTTTATATTTACACGGACAATGAGGGAAAGCTCTCTATATTAATACATTCAAGCGTACAAACTTTCGGGTTGAACTCAGTTAACTTAGGTTGTTGGCTGGATTGGAAATCTTGACTTCATAATCACATATAAAAGCAGCTACATTAAAGTCCTGTTTTTTCCTTGGAAATAAAGGAGATTAAGGGTTAAAAACGAAAACAAAAAACGTAGGTTTTACAGAAAAAACGTAGATTTTACAGAAAGCTGAGTTTTTATGGATAGTAAAAACGAATTCCATAAATTCGCGTTTCCTATCTTCAACTAGCCTATCCCGCATTTATTTGGTACTTTCTATTTTAAAAAGGTCAGGATAAAACCTAATTCTTCCTGTACACTTACATGTTAACGAGGCACGTAGAACATTATCATCACACCTGCAAGTGCGATCAATGCCCCTATTATCTCGTACTTATCCGGGTTTTTCTTATCTGCAAGAACTCCCCAGATCAGGGAAGAGACAATATAAATTCCACCGTAGGCAGCATAGACCCTGCCGAAGTGTGCTGGCTGGAAGGTTGGAATTATCCCGTAAATGGCTAATGTTAATCCTCCGAGCAGCCCAAGTGTTATCCCTTTGTTTTCTCTTAACCACAGCCAGACAAGGTAACTTCCTCCAATTTCAAAGAGTGCAGCCAGGAAAAACAGAGCAAGAGAAATAGCAGGATCAATCAATTGTTATCACCTTCTCTTGGCCAGTAGTAAATAATTGACACTCCAATAAGAATAATCAGGGCACCGATGATATCATAAAAATCAGGAGGAATTTTATCGAAGATCCAGCCCCACAAGAGGGACATAACAACGAAAATGCCTCCATAAGTTGCATATATCCTGTGGAAGTAGGACGGTTGGAAAGTCAGCACGACTCTGTATAAAAAAGGATAATTGCCCCTACAAACGCAAAAATAAGCTCCCTGCCCTCACGTAGCCATAACCACAGAAGGTATCCACCCCCAATCTCAAAAATGCCGGCAAGAATAAACAGGAGAATGGTATACACAAAGCATATTTTTCTGGAGACACATCTGGATTCGATATTAAGCATGTTCTTCCAATATTGCTAGAAATATATATAAATACACTTATTTAGGTTATTCCCGATTTATTGAGGTGCCAGACCGCTTGGAATTCTACGATAGCAGCATACAGGTAAAGTCAAGAGAAATACAAGAGAAAGCAGAGAATTCTGAAGCCAGCTAATTTACAGGGCAAATTAGTCTAGAAATAGGCATAATCAAACAATTATTTCAAATTGTTTTGAAATAGAAAACTTTATATAGTTTTCTTCAAATATATTTGAAATAACAATTCAGGATCTGCAAAATGAGTCTGGACTATTTTCTATATCTTATATCAGTAGGGGTTCAGTCACTGCAGGAATATCTGGCCCTGCACATCTTGATGTGCCTTCTACCTGCCTTTTTTCTGGCTGGAGCAATAGCCTCCCTCTTTTCCAAAGAATCCGTATTGAAGTTCTTTGGAGCAGACACACCTAAATATATCTCTTATACCGTAGCTGCGGCTTCAGGCTGCCTTCTTGCAGTCTGCAGTTGTACGACTCTTCCTCTTTTCGCAGGAATATACAAAAGAGGGGCAGGTATAGGTCCTGCAACCACTTTTCTTTTCTCTGCCCCAGCAATCAATATTCTAGCAGTTGTCTATACCGCAAAAATCCTGGGGTATGACCTTGGAGCTGCAAGGGCATTTTCGGCTGTGCTTCTTTCAGTAGTTATAGGCATGACAATGTCTTCGATTTACGAAAGAAAGGAAACGAAGCGCAGCTCAATAAAGACTTTTGGGGAAGAAAAGCATAGATATAGTTCTCAGCTTTTCGTTTTGCTTATTATAGTGCTTGTAGCTCCGGAAATTATGTCCGGCTTGGGATGGAAATATATAACTCAGATAATTGCCTGGATACCCTTGATAACGCTTACTGCATATCTGTCTATTAAGTGGTTCTCGAAAGAGGAACTTGAAAGCTGGATGGGAGAAACCTGGTTCCTGATCAAACAAATCACCCCTCTGCTTCTAATTGGGGTATTTTTCGCAGGCATTATTGTTGAAGTGCTCCCAAAAGAGGTTGTAGCATATTTCGTAGGGGGAAATTCCCTTGCTTCTAGCTTTGTTGCATCTATTATAGGAGCCCTGATGTACTTCTCCACTCTTACAGAGGTACCTATTATTAAAGCTCTCACCCTTCTTGGAATGGGAGAAGGACCTTCACTTGCCATGCTTCTTGCAGGCCCTGCACTCAGCCTTCCGAGTATGATTGTAATTAACCAGATAATGGGAATAAAAAGAGGAATGACTTATATTTTCCTGGTGGTATTGATTGCAACCGTTTCAGGCTATACATTCGGGATTATGATTGCATGAACAAAGATAACTAAAATAAATTAAAATGGCTTGCAAAGAAATGAGAAACATAGTAATCAATAAAAAGAACTGATAAACAGAATAAAGAAACACCGTTAAAAGTTGAGGTAGAAAATATGAGAATTGAAGTACTGGGTACGGGATGCGCAAAGTGTAAGAAGACGGCAGAATTGGCTGAGAAAGCTATAAAAGAAACAGGGGTGGATGCTGAAATTGTCAAGGTAGATGACTTTGATAAAATCCTGGAATATGGAGTTATGATCACGCCTGCTCTTGTTATTGACGGAGATGTTAAGGTCGCAGGTAAAGTCCCAAGCCTGGATAATATCAAAAAATGGATTAAAAAATAACCTGATCATAGAGTCGCAATCGAACTTGAAAAACAGGCCTTTTTCAACCTCTTTAAGCCTGACTGATGCCTTTTTAACCGGTTTTAAGGTAGACTATTTTTATAAAATGAAGAAACTTGCAAATTTCTGAAGGGAAGAAAACAGGCCTTTTTCAACCTCTTTAAGCCTGACTGATGCCTTTTTAACCGGTTTTAAGGTAGACTATTTTTATAAAATGAAGAAACTTGCAAATTTCTGAAGGGAAGAAAATAGAGTGAAAAAAGCTAATTACAAGATATTTCAGGATATACTCACTTGCAACAATCACATCCTCCGCATGAAGGAAAGAGATTATTGTTGCTGCTTTCCACTTCCCTGCACTCAAAGCAGAGCTTTATTGCCCCAAGTCTCCTGTGCTTTACTCTAAGCAGAGAATTTTCGTCCTTTCCACAAATATAACATTTAACTATGTTTTAACCCTCAATCAGTGTTCTCAAAAATACAATTTTAGCAGCGTTCAACAACTTAATCACGTTCAAAATTTCAATCAATGTTTTTCATAACAGGGATGTTCTTTATTATACTGTTTTTGTCTCAGTTATTCATTAGCCGGACTTCCAATAGCATTTTTATGTTAGAAGCCATTGTCTGTTCAGCATACAACAATATTTATATAAAAATAAAGATAAAATCACTTTCTTTAAATATGCCTTTGTTATATTAATTATTGTAATAAATTGATATTATTTAATATTTATTTTGATCTTTAAATTTAAAAAATTACGAGATCCGGAGGCTATCCAACAGATAAATATCAGGAACAATATAAAAATAAACTAAAATCATTACGTTTAAATAGAGCTTTGTGCATGCTAATTTATAATACTTTAATAGTATACTAAAACTATTTAGTAGTATCTATTAGCATTTCATAGTATTTCCGACTATAAAATACAAAACAAGAAGAAAACAATAATTGGGGGCTAATTTGTCCATTATTCTTGTTAGTAATATAAAAGTAGAAAGGAAATCACTATCTTTAAATATGCCTTTGCTATAATTAAGAATTGGCAACGTGTCGAATTTATATCGACATTATTCGCAGATTATTATTTCTTGTAATTTTGATATAAGAATATTATAATATTTATGGATTATTAGTCCATATTCTTATATGCTCAGGAATTGCGCAGTTGAATTGGGAAATCGGTAATAAACCTTTCAGGAATATAAAAAATTGGTTATAAAAACGCTGTGTATATCTGATTTATTTTTCAATTGTGTAAATTCTACCATATAAGTCAGAGAATAAAACAGATCGGAGGATTAATAGATCGGAGGATACGCTGTATGATAGAAAACACTGTTATGCTATTAATTGCAGTACCCATACTGTTTTCGCTTTTATTCGTAGCCCTTCCCAAGTCGATATACAAGTATTTGGCCTGGGCTTTTTTCATAATAGGAGTAGCTTTATCAGTTAATTTAGTATTGGATGGTACTGGAGTAGTTGAGATTAGCGAACCAAATTTCGCAATGTTTGAAAACATAGTCCTTATACTCGAAGTACTAGTGATACTATTTATTCTTGCCGTGTCAGCAAAATATAAAAACTGGCCTACACTTGCACTAGGAATAGTTTCAGCAGCTATATTTGCTTACACTTTTACCAATGTTCCTCATGCTGAAAGCGCTTCTTTTAATATTGATCAATTTTCTCAGGTCATGATATTAATCGTTAATATAGTCGGTACTGCAATTATATTATTTGCAACCGGTTATATGGACGAATATGAAGAACACAGGCATTTAAACAGACAAAAAACTTTCTACTTTACAATGAGCTTTTTCCTTGCATCCATGAATGGTCTGGTAATGGTTGACACACTTGGATGGCTGTTCCTTTTCTGGGAACTAACAACTCTGTGTTCTTTCGTGTTGATCTCATACAACATGGATGAAGAAGGAATTAACAACGGTTTCAGAGCTCTGGCTTTAAACTTGGTTGGTGGAATTGCTTTATCAGTAGGCATAATTCTTCTCGCTACTAATTATAATATAGGGACCCTTTCTGGAATTGGAACTTATGCTGGAACTGATGCAACAGCAATGGCTGCTGTAGCTCTTCCTGTTATCTTACTCTGTATCGGAGCCTTTGCAAAATCTGCTCAGATGCCTTTCCAGAGCTGGCTCTTAGGCGCAATGGTAGCCCCAACCCCGGTTTCTGCCTTACTGCACTCAAGTACAATGGTAAATGCTGGTGTATTTTTAGTTGTTAAACTGGTGCCGGCTTTTGCAGGCACGAGTCTTGGGACAGCTATAGCGGCTTACGGTAGCTTTTCCTTCGTTATGTGCTCTGCTTTAGCCTTATCCCAGAGAAATGCCAAGAGAGTCCTCGCTTATTCAACTATTGCAAACCTGGGATTAATTATCGCAAGCGCCGGAATTGGTACACCTCTGGCTGTAGCTGCTGCGATTATGCTTATTCTGTTCCACGCAATCTCAAAAGCCCTCCTGTTCCTGTGCACAGGTGAAATTGAGCATACTATAGGAAGCAGAGATATCGAGGATATGTCAGGATTAATAAATAAGGCTCCCCTTCTCACCACGCTTGCAGCTTTGGGAATGGTATCAATGCTGTTACCTCCTTTTGGTGTACTGCTTACAAAATGGGTATCAATGGAAGCTGCTTCAAGCAACCCTGTCGTGATAGTGTTCCTTATACTTGGGAGTGCACTTACTACGGTTTATTATGCTAAATGGATGGGAACAATATTATCATCCACCATGGATAAAAAAGCAGTTCACCACAAAAAACCGGAAACATATTTCCCGCTGTCATTCCTTGGATTAGCCATAGTAGTTACAAGCATACTTGTGTTTACAGTATATGATTACTTCGTTAGACCCCAGGTCGAGATTCTGCTCAACGCTGTTCCTGCTATTTCAGGAGAGGCTGGACAATTTGCTTCCGAGATAGGGGCATTTGCTTACGCAGCAATATTTGTAGCGCTTGCTCTGGCTATCTTGATCTACTTCGCTACCAGGAATATGTTTACTCCCCGTAAAGCTGACTATTATATGTGTGGGGAAAACAACTTGGAGATGGACAAATTAATGTTCAGAAACGGACTTTGCACCTACGACAAAAGCAACGTCTCTAATATTTACCTCCATAATACCTTTGGAGAAAGTAAACTTACAACACTCGGATATGCAATTTCCATAATTCTGATTATGATTGCATTTTTAGCAGGAGGAGTATTAATATGAATGCAACCGATATTTTAATAGCTGCTCTTGTTATATTTGTAGCTCCTATCATCGGCTGCTTATACGCAGGGGTTGACAGAATAGTTACTGCAAGATTGCAGGGTAGGGTAGGTCCTCCTCTTTTGCAGCCATACTACGATGTCAAGAAGCTTCTTAGCAAAGACAATATGGTTGTAAACACCTCTCAGAACTTCTATGTGGTAATATATGTAGCCTTCTTAATTCTGAGCCTCTTGATGTTAGTGTTTCAAGCAGATATTCTGATGATAATATTTGTGTACACAGTATCTTCAATAGCTCTTATTGTAGGAGGAATGAGTACTGGTTCTCCATACGCCAGGCTAGGAAGTTCAAGAGAAATCATGGCTATACTGGCTTATGAACCAATATTAATATTGTATGCTCTTGCAATATACCTGCTTACCGGCGCCTTTAAGCTATCTGCAGTAGTAAACGCATCGACCCCTCTACTGCGTTATACACCTCTTATATTCATAGCAATGTTTGTTGTTCTGAATATAAAATTGAAAAAATCACCATTTGATTATTCAACCTCTCACCATGCTCACCAGGAGCTGGTTAAAGGTATGACGACCGAATATTCAGGACCAGGCTTGGCCGGTATTGAGATTGGGCACTTCTATGAATACGTGTTCTTGACAGGACTTATTTTCGTATTCTGGGCAGTAAACCCACTGATAGGTATACTTTTATCTGCGGCTGCCTTCTTTACTGTAACTCTTATAGACAACATTACTGCAAGAGTTTACTGGCAGTGGATGCTTAAACTGAGCTGGTCGGTTTTACTGATACTTTCCATAGTAAACATAGCATACCTGTACTTTAGTGAAGCCACAATAGTGTGAAAGAGGGAGACATATGAGTTTGGCAAAATCCCCATGGATTGTACATGTGAATTGTAACAGTTGTAATGGCTGTGATATTGAAGTAGTAGCCTGTCTTACTCCTCTATATGATGCTGAAAGATTTGGTGTTTTAAACATCGGTACTCCCAAACAAGCAGATATAATGGTGGTTACAGGCGCGGTAAATTACAAAAATGTAAACGTGCTTAAAAACATATATAACCAGATTCCAGATCCCAAAGTTGTTCTAGCAGTTGGCGCCTGTGCATCCACAGGCGGAATATTCCACGACTGTTACAACGTGATAGGTGGAGTGGACCAGGTCATACCTGTAGACGCATATGTTCCCGGATGCACCCCAAGGCCTGAAGCCATACTTGATGGT
Organism: Methanosarcina flavescens; assembly: GCF_001304615.2. Taxonomy (NCBI): domain Archaea; kingdom Methanobacteriati; phylum Methanobacteriota; class Methanomicrobia; order Methanosarcinales; family Methanosarcinaceae; genus Methanosarcina; species Methanosarcina flavescens. Next base: position 901,423 of record NZ_CP032683.1, read on the forward strand.
GTAGTAGCAGCACTTTCAATACTTGAAAACAAGAAGAAAGGGAACATTAAAGGACAAGAGGTAAAATTGAAAGGAAAAGAGGTGGCATCGAATGCTTGAAAACACCATAGACGCCACAGAGATAAAAAGCAGCGACGAACTGCTAAAAGCGGTTGAGGGCTTAAAAAATGATGGCTATCGATACTCTACTATGATATGCCAGAAAGCTGACGAAGGTCACGATCTGATATATATCTTTGAGAAAGACAACAAATTAAAAAATTTAAGGTACTTTGTGAAACCAGGTGAGAAACCCAAGAGTGTGTCAGGAATTTATTTATGTGCACTTTTGATCGAGAATGAGTACCAGGATCTCTACGGACTGACCTTTGAAGGTTTAGCAATAGATTACAAAGGCCACCTTTACTTAACGCCAAACAGTCCAAAAGCTCCCTTGGCTTAAAGCAATTTGAGAGGAGAATCATATGACAACCGTAATACCGTTTGGTCCTCAGCATCCCGTTTTACCCGAACCCATATCGTTAAAACTTGAGATTGACAACGAAGTTGTTGTTGGAGCACTTCCCTCACTGGGCTATGTTCACAGAGGGCTTGAGAAATTCATAGATACGAAAGACTATAACCAAACCACGTATATTTGCGAAAGAATATGCGGAATATGCAGTGCTCTCCACGGTGTCACCTATACACGAGCAGTCGAGAAACTATTCGATACTGAAATCCCTGAGAGAGCGCAGTATATAAGAGTGATAGTTGGTGAACTCAATAGACTTCATAGTCACCTACTCTGGCTTGGCCTGTTTGCCGACGGTTTCGGATTTGAAAGCCTTTTTTACGAATGCTGGAAGTACAGAGAAGGAGTACTGGATGTACTGGAGAGAATCACTGGAAACAGAGTCATACATTCGATATCAAAAGTTGGAGGAGTCTCCAGAGATCTAACTAATGAGCATATTGATTTGATTCAGAAAATGCTCGATAGATTGGAACCCCAAATAAAAGATATCGAGAAAGTGTTCGTAAACAATTACACCGTTAAGAAAAGATGTGTAGGATTAGCTACAATGTCAAAACAGCTCGCATATGAGGCTGGAACTGCCGGTCCTACACTTAGAGGAAGCGGGAACGCAATTGATGTAAGAAACACACCAGACTGGGATATCTATAAGGATCTAGGTTTCAAGACAGCTGTCGAACAAGATGGTGATTGTTACGCCAGAACTAAAGTAAGAATCGCTGAATTATATGAGTCAATTAAGCTGATAAGGAATGCGCTCTCCAAGCTGCCCAATGGGGACATTGCAACACGCATAAAAGGCTTCCCTACTGGTGAAGCTATTATGAGAACTGAGCAGTGCAGAGGTGAGGTTGTATATTACGTGAAAGGTAATGGTACTAAAAACCTGGAAAGGCTTAAAATAAGAACCCCTACCTTTGCAAATATACCTTCGCTGTTACTGACGCTCCCAGGCGTAAAGCTCGCAGATGTGCCTATAGTTGTACTTACTATAGATCCCTGCATTAGCTGCACTGAAAGATAAAAGAAGGGTGATATGATGGGTATGTTGAATCTTGTTCTAACAAACATTTCTCGTAAACCTGCTACCAGACTTTACCCCTTCGAGATAAGGGAACCTTTCAAAGAGTTTAAAGGAAGTATTACTTTTAATCCTGAGAACTGTATTCTCTGTGGGCTGTGTCAAAAGAAATGTCCTCCGGATGCGATTACAGTTACCAAAGCCGATAAAACGTGGGAAATTAACTTATTCAGATGCATAATGTGCACTGAATGCGTTGCTGGTTGCCCGAAAGACTGTCTATCAGTATCTAATCAAAGGACAAAAACAGGTGCAAAAGAAACTGTAAAAGTGTCAGTTCCGATAGTAGACAAACCAAAAGCATCAAAAGCATCATCAAAATAAGAATTTAATTTAAATTTATTCTTTTTGATAATGCTTTTAGCTTTGAAAGTAAGTAACATGAAAAACAATACTGAACGTTCTCCGGTCTAAACATGGCAATTAAGGGATCCTTTTTCAAGGATTCCCTCAATAGCCATTCAAGCAAAAATACTTTCATTTGCAATTGTTACTTACATAATGATATCTCGTCTACTCAATACGCTTTTTTACGGATCATTATTTTTCCTTTAGATTAGATTTTTATCCATATAGTGGTTACTTTATCAGACCTCACAAACCTCCTTTCCTTTCTTCGGGTTCTTCAAGCTCTTTTTATTTAAAAAGAAAGCCATAAATATTTTTGTGTAAATGTTTGTCCAGCCAATCTTGAAGCTGGCTTTCATGAAAATAGCAACGGCGATAGCTTTTGCAATTTCCTGTTTGTTGATAAGCCTTTTACTTTTTTCAAGATTGCAGTTCTCATTCCTGCCAAATCCATGCCATAGAAATGTCAGCTTCCAATCCACCAGTCATGCCAAAAATTCGTTTTTCAAGCCTGCCTTTAGCCCTGATGTGGAATTTCCTGAAATTGCGATCCCGCCAGAGCGAGCTGCAACAACCCATTAAAACAAGATAACATTCCAAAAAGATACCAAAAAAACAAATTAAAGAGCCTGTGAATTTAGTTAAGCTTTTATTCTTTCCTCTAGTATATTAATATAGAAAGAAAGCAAAGATGAACAACAGGAGATGGACGGACTGACAAGCAGAATTCCGTTTTCCAATGCGGGCCCGGAAATTAATTTTGATAAGCAGTGGGCTTTTGAAATTGCTTACTTTACCCAGCGTGTAGGGACTGATCTCAGGAAGCTTGGGGATCTTCTGAGCGTCAGGGATTATGTAGAATCACGCCTCCTGGTCTCAGAAATGAGACAGAGAGCAGAGTATGAAAAAACCATCCAGCCCGATTTCAAGACTTCTGAAGGTCTTGTAAAGGCCCGCAAGCTGTTCAACAGTTTTCTAGATGAGTGCGTTAATTTTGCCGAGCTTGTGAGGGTCACGACAATACAGGAAGAGACCGGGTGCGAAGAAGTGCTCGATAAACCCGAACAGATCCGGTATTCCATGAATAGGCTTAACCTACTTAAAGAAATGCTGACCGATGAACTTGGGTTCCAGGGCTGGTACTACTGAGCAAGCATATTGAAAACTTTCTACGATCCTGTCTGTAAGCATAGTCTTTAATTTTTAAACATTATCTGTAATCATGAGTATTACCTGTATCTGCAATGTTGCTCATAATCAAACCGATACCTGAAAGATTTACCTAAAAACCAGAACCATCTGGCTCAAGGATAATTCCAGACAATAGAAAGCTTTATAATTAAGGACCTCATTAGAGGAGTAGCAATGGGTTATATACAGGAAAAAGGGTTACAGGGTAACTATCCAAGTTAAAGGCTATTTAACTAATATTATTTAATCTAGTAATTCAGTCTGCCTGTATCACAGGGAAGAACTCAAAAAAGCGTCCGGAACTTATCCAAGAAATCGAATTTTTGCTGTATAAGTTTTATGTATATGGGTTGTGAATTTCCCTGGTCCTTAGGCACCTTCTCGCATCCCGGGGATATTAACCATTTACACGGCGTGTTTACCTGTTTTTAGCGGTATCATGTACCCGTTTGATAAGTGGCCTCTTCCGCAAAGGATACTTCCGGGTATGCGGTAGAGTATATAAGCAGCAGGTCTGCAAGCTGCATGATCTGTGAAAAATAAATGTCAATATTAGAGTGAGTACATGGAAAAATTAGCAAAATTTAAGGCACTTGGACTTTCTGACAGTATGTTAAAAGCCCTTAAAAAGAAAGGATTTGAAGAACCAACCCCAATTCAGGAAAAAGTTATCCCGCTTTTTTTGAAAGGAAATTGTGATATTATAGGGCAGGCTCAGACCGGAACCGGCAAAACAACGGCTTTCGGAGCCCCCATTATAGAAAAAATCCCTGAAAAATCAGGTTATGTACAGGCAATAGTCCTGACTCCAACCCGAGAACTGGCAATCCAGGTTTCAGAAGAACTAAACTCCCTGAAAGGAGACAAAAAGCTGCATATCTTCCCGATATATGGAGGACAGTCCATGACCCAGCAACTCAGGATGCTAAAAAGTGGAGTTGATATCGTTGTGGGAACTCCTGGAAGGGTTATAGACCACCTTGAGCGGAAGAGCCTGAACCTTGAGCACATTAAATATTTCGTATTGGACGAAGCCGACGAGATGCTCAATATGGGCTTTATTGACGAGATTAAAGAGATCTTAAAGGCAACCGGGCCTGAGAAGCGCATGCTTTTCTTCTCAGCTACAATGCCGAAACCGATCCTTGGCATCGTCAAAAAATACATGCGGGATTATGAGCATGTCGCCATTGAAAAAGAAGAACTTGTTGCAAACCTGACCGAGCAGATCTACTTTGAGGTTCATGAAAATGACAAATTCGAAGCTCTGTGCAGGATTATTGATATCGAGGACGAATTCTATGGGCTTGTGTTCTGCAGGACAAAAACCGATACCGCCCAACTTGCCCAGAAACTTGGAGACAGAGGATACGCAGCCGATGCCCTGAACGGCGATATTTCCCAGAATGAAAGGGAAAAGATCCTTAACCGGTTCAGAAAACAGAAAATAAATATTCTCGTAGCAACTGACGTTGCAGCTCGGGGAATCGATATTATGGATCTAACCCATGTTATCAACTATTCTCTGCCCCAAGACCCTGAATCCTATGTGCACAGAATAGGAAGGACAGGCAGGGCAGGCAAGCAGGGAACTGCAATTACTTTCGTTACATCTACGGAGTACAGGCGACTAACCTACATAAAAAAGACCTCAAAGTCCGAAATGAGGAGGGGCCGAATCCCCGAGATAAAAGATGTAATAAAAGCCAAAAGGGCAAGAGTAAAAGCCGAGATCGAAGATACTATAAAAGCAGAGGAATATGGCGACTGCCTTGAGATGAGCGAAAAGCTCCTGGATGAATATCCCGCCGAAAAAATTCTGGCTGCCCTCCTGAAGTGTGCTTTCAAGGAAAAGTTCGATGAAAGTATGTATGCGGAGATTTCTGGAAGCTCCTATGTTGACCGGAAAGGTAAAACAAGGCTTTTTATTGCCATGGGTAAAGCCGAAGGCATGACGAACCCTAACAGGCTGTGTGAGTTTATAAAAGAAGAGACTGGAGAAAATGATCTGAAAATAAGAGATGTCGAAATTTTCCCGCATTTCTCCTTCGTAACATTACCCTTCACCCAAGCCGAAACCCTGCTCGAAATCTTCAAAAATAAAAAGAGAGGCAGAAAACCCTTTGTGGAAATTGCTCAGAAGTCGAAGAGAAGAAATTCCAGGAATGCTGGTGACACTCACAATAGCACTCGAAGCAATACAAGCTATACGAGAGATAGAACTACGAAGAGGAGATACGCTTCTTATTAAGCTTATATCTTTTTTCAGGATTCCTGAAACCGAGTAGGTTCAGGAATACCAATAAATTTTGACAAAGGGAATCTCAACAAATCTGAGAGCACCATTTAGTTCAAATATGCCAAAAGCTTTTCTCATTATGTCAAGTGGGAGTGAAGTTGCCAATTGAGCTCCAAATTTTGCGCTAATAACCATAGCAATGCATTATGTCTGCGTATAAATCCGTATATCCTCTTATACAGTATTCAAAAAATGCAAGTATGCCAACAAGCGGAAGTAATACAACCAGAGAAGCAACCAGAGAAGTTCCCTGGGCTTTTAACTGAGAAAATCCTTCTAAAAAGACAAGTGCAGGAATAATTATAACCCCACCACCAATCCCAAAGAATCCACTTAAAATGCCTGCAGTAACGCCGATTAGTACATAGATTACTAAACCTTCCATAAACTCCTCCCAGACATATTTCAAAGAATATTCTTATTAACTTTTCACCACAAAAATAGAATGCAGAGCCGATGTTAATACCATTTCATTCATAAAAATAAAAGTTTGTCTTATCGATCAGGAGGATAAGGCTAGTAACCTATGAATTGATTTTTAAAGCTTGTAAGGGAAGGATATAAACCTGTACAAAGGAAATCACTATAGGAGATCATTGTAGGAAATCATTATAGGAAATCACTATTTAATGCAGTAAAAGCCAGCCTGCATATAAGAGTACCAGAATATCTCCACGGCTTTGAATCCAGCATCTCTTAAAAGTTTAAGATGCTCTTCGACAGTTATAGGAAAATACTCAGTGTCAAAACGCTCCAGATACTCCTTTATTTCTTCCTCAGTCCTTCCGTGAGCTAACTGGAAATCGTGCAAGTACCTTTTTCCTATCATGATCCCCTCTTTGGTTAATGGCCTGATGTTCTCAAAGGTTATGTAAATTCCACTATCTTTTAGAAGCCTGTGACACACGCCAACGGCTTTAGCCCTGTCTTCGCGGCTAAGATAATGGTGACACTGTATGGCAGTTACAACGTCAGGTTGTTCCTCCAATTCCTGCAAAAAATCCTGAGTAGGGGAAGCTTTTAGAAACTCCAGCCTGTCTGCAGAGCAGAGTGACAGTTTTTCCCTTGCCTGGTCCAGCATGCCTTCCGAAGGATCAAGCAAAAGAAATTTTGTTGTGGAAAATTCCTCAGTTGCCTTATTGACCAGGGAACCTGTTCCACATCCGGTATCCAGCCAGATTCTGGGGCTGGATGGCAGAGATTTAACTAAATTGATAGTCTCCTGATGAAAACTGGAGTAGTAAGGGAGAATGCTGAGGATCCGGGCATCAAAATCCTCAAGAAGATTAGGAATAGCATTTTGAGCAGGTTTTGCAGGAGTCATAACAACAGAGTCCTTTTCTTATAAAATTATTAAACTAATCTTAAACTAATCTTACACTAGGTTAAACTAATCTTACACTAGGTTAAACTAATCTTACACTAGGTTAAACTAATCTTAAATTATTTTTATATGACTAAAGAAAGTTATCGTTTCTGATAATTTCAAATCATCTCGAAATAGATATATATCTAAGATTTTCAGATATTATTGTTTTAAGATTGTATTTTTATTACAGCAATTATTAGTTTTGAGATTATTTTTTCCCCAGTTACTTGCAGGAAAAGCAAAAATCTGTCAAAAGTACTTGAAAAAAGCAAAGAGGGTGTTTTCATCATGCATTATAGCCTTGGGATTGATGCTGGAGGCACTTATACCGATGCGGTGCTTATAAGGGATTCAGACGGAGAGATAATAGAGTCGAACAAAGCGCTTACGACCTATCCTGATCCTCTTGCTGGCATTAAAAACGTAATTGATGATCTCGATTCTGACTATCTCAAAGACGTAAAACTGGTTTCGGTTTCAACGACCCTCTCAACCAATACCATTCTTGAAGGCACGGGTTTTCCTGTAGCCTTGATCCTCATAGGAGCCCATCCACTTGAGAAGGAATTACCTGCCAAACACATACTTTTTGCTGCAGGTGGACACAACCATAACGGAGAAGAGGTTGCTAAACTTGACCTTGAAGCTATTGAGAAATTTGCACTGCGGGTCAAAGACCGGGTTTCAGCTTTTGCCATATCTTCTTACTTCAGCACAAGGAACCCTGAGCACGAAATAAGAGCAAGAGACCTGGTTCTTGAGCACACTGGATTGCCTGCGGTCTGCGGGCATGAACTTTCCCAGGAGTTGGGAGCTTACGAAAGGGCAGTGACAGCATTCCTGAATGCGCAGCTTATCCCTATAACAAGACAGTTTGTACAGTCAATTATTTCAGATATCGTGAAGCGCGGAATTGATGCACGGCTCCTTATGCTCAAATGTGACGGCTCGGTTGTGGGGATAAGAGATGCCCTGAAAAAACCTATCGAGACTATTTTTTCAGGACCTGCAGCAAGCCTTGTAGGGGCATCTTACCTCTCAGGACTTAAGACCTGTGCCGTAATTGATGTTGGCGGAACAAGCACGGATATTTCCTCGATCTGTATGGGAGTTCCTGACCTGAACAATGAGGGAGCCATTGTAGGGGGCTGGAAGACTCGTGTTCGGGCGATTCGGATGGAAACAACCGCTACAGGCGGAGACAGTCATGTCTGGATCGTGGACAGAGAACTCTTTCTAGGACCTAGGCGGGTCATGCTCCTGGCAATGGCTACTGTAAAATATCCGACTTTTCTGAATAACCTCAAAAGGACACCCATGCCTCCCAGAGAAGATCTAGGCGAAAACATTCAGCCAACAAAATTCTTTGTGAGATCTGACTACCTGGCAGGAGAATTGAGCAGGGCTGAAGCCGAAGTGCTGGAGGTTATCAGGGAAGAACCCGTTTCAGTGCCCGAAATCAAAGCTCTTATCCGAAAAGACCTTCATCCTCAAACTTTAGATTCCCTTATCAGAAAACGCCTTGTGCAAGCAATTGGTTTCACCCCTACTGATGCCCTGCATGTGCTTGGAGAATATACGGCGTGGAATGAGGAAGCTTCCCGAATAGGTGCAGAAAGGCTTGCAAGGGTCATGCGCATGCCCCCGGGAGAGTTCTGCACTGCTGTAAAAAAGAGAGTTGCAAAGAACATGGCACTTCATCTGCTTTCGTACATCCTGGAAGGCGTTCCATACGCAGCCATTGAAAAGATCCTTGACGGAAACTATCCAGCTAAATTCAAACTGGATATTCCGATTGTGCTGCTTGGGGGACCTGCCCGAGCTCACAGGAAAGAACTTGAGGGAATTATTGACGCAGAAATCCTGGTGCCCGAACATGCCGAAGTAGGAAATGCAGTCGGAGCGCTTGTAGGAAAAGGCATCAAAAGAGTTGAAATCCTGATAAGGCCAGCAAGCCTCATGTCACCAGATAAGGATTTCCTGGTCTTTGCCCCGGACAGCAGGCTAAAATTCGATACATATTCTGAAGCGCTCGAAACTGCAACCGAACTTGGGAAAAAACTTGTTGCAGATTACATGCGAGACTGCGGCCTTAGCGGGAACCAGGTTGAAATTTCAGTTGAGAAAAAAACGATCTCACCTGATGGCTGGAACCATCCGCCCATGGAAACAAATCTGCTGATAATGGGAGTAGGAGTGAGGGAACTACCCTTCTAAACTAAATCCTTCACCTAAGGGGTCTAAATATAACCAGGATGAATTGCTCATTGTTTAAGGATAGACATATTTCAAAGATAAACAGATGTACTTATATAAACAACTTAGTATGAAAATCTGCGAACCCAGATTCATATTAAAGGCTAATAAAATAACAAATTAGCGAAAGTGAAGGCGATACCTGCGGATGCAAATGAGAAAAAGGATGTAATTAAAGAGAGATATGGAAAAATTGCAATATTAGGCGACTCGTGTTGTTCTAGTGGATGCTGTGGAAATTCAAATGCGGCAGATTTATCAAAATCTATTGGCTATTCTGAGAATGACATCAATGCTGTTCCAGATGCAAACCTGGGTCTTGGTTGTGGGAACCCAACAGCATTTGCTGGGTTGAAGCCAGGCAATATTGTTCTTGATCTTGGTTCTGGGGCTGGTTTTGACTGTTTCCTTGCAGCAAAACAGGTAGGGAGCTAAGGAAAGATTATAGGAGTTGATATGACTCAGGCTATGATTGAAAAGGCACAGGCCAACGCTTTGAAATATGGTTATCCAAATGTCGAGTTTCGCCTTGGAGATATCGAAGCTCTTCCTGTTGAAAGCAACTCAATAGATGTTATTATCAGTAATTGTGTAATTAATTTGGCTCTAGACAAAGAAAAAGTTTTTAAGGAAGCCTTCAGGGTTCTGAAACCAGAAGGCGAAATGTATATTTCTGATATTGTTCTTCTGGCCGAGCTTCCTGAAGATTTGAAAAATGATAAAGATCTTCTGACAAGCTGCCTTGCAGGTGCCTTGCTTAAAGAAGAGTATCTCAGGCTTTTAAATGAAGCTGGATTTTCAGCTGAAATTTTGAATGAAGATCTGGATATAAGCAAAAGGCAGTATGGTGGGTTGCCTGCGGAGAGTTTAAAGCTTAAAGCCTGGAAGTAAGAAAAGCGTTTAGTTTTTCCACCATACAGTTATAGCACTTAGAGCACAAAGAATAACATAGTAAACATCATTTCAAATTTTAAGTAATTTAATTTGTAACTTAATGTTTTTCACCAGGCTGAATAGTTGCTCATTTATAGATTCTCGTGCTGGATAGGTTTGGGCTTTAATTGAAGTGATAGCATAGAATTTATTCTTCGACGGCTTCCAAAACCTTCCTGATTTTATCGTTTTTTATGGAATAGAGTCGCATCTTTCCTTCTTTTCTTACTTTAATTATCCCCCAATCCTGTAACTTTGCAAGGTGCATTGAAGTATTTGATTGAGTTCTACCAATTAGCTCCGGGATCTCACATGCGCATAGCTCTCCTTTATAGGTGCCGCATTTATTCTCTTCGAATCTGCGCTCGGCCTCAAGAAGAACCTTGATAATCCTGTATCTTGTATCTCCGCTTAGTGCCTTGAAGAGTTGTACATTTTTTTCATTAAACATATCAACAATTATTGAATTTGAGAAAGTATATATACCTTCCTAAAGCTGAAATTTAGCATATTATCCGCAAAAGTAACAAAATAATGGCTGTTTGGAATAAAGCGTTTTTCTAATTTTGTAATACATTGACCTTTTGTTGTTTTTCAGACTTATTGTATTTTGAGAGAATCCTTCCGATTCAGTAACTCTTATACTCATATCGACATATCTTAATATAAGCATATTATGATATATCAGAATAGAGGTGTTCTAAATGAGTAAATTTGGAAAAAAACTGCTTGGAAAATTGATCGGAAATAACAAAAGTTGCTGCTGTAATGGCCCTTCTATCGTAAGCGTTAGAAAGATCAACATCGATGGCAAATAACTGCAAATTACCGGATTGGAAGAGGAATTTGAAAAAATTAGTGCTGAGGGCAAAACTCCAGAGAACATAAATAGCGAGGAACTGATTCAGAACCTTTCCAAAATAAATGTAATCCCTGAAGAAAGTTTAGACAAATTCAAAGCTTCAATACTCAAAGAATACGAAATATATTGGCAGGAGAAAAAAGCATAATTCATATCGATAATTATGAATATAACACCCTATAAAATATGCCCTGTCTAATGCTCCAGATGCGAATATAGTCAAGAGGTTTCAAACGTGAACTTTAAGTGCGCAATCTGCGGAAAAGAGGAGGACTCCTTGCTCAGGACTAACCATAAAAAGTTAGGAGCCATAAAGCTCTGCTTAGGGTGCTGGTCTAAGGAACAGGGTAAAAACAATCTGCTTCCTTTAGAAGGGGGAAACAGGTGCTGCGGATAAATACGATAAAACAAAGGAGATCAAGTGTGAATAAAAGAAGGTGTGAAGTAGAAACCGAAAGATTGAAGCGTTTTATCCTTGATAAAGATCAGTTTGAATCAAGGTCGCAAAAACTCAGTTCTCTGGTGAATGGGTTAGATGAAGAAGCTTTATCCTTGGAGGTCAAAATTTTTAAGGCTCTCTCAGATACCAATCGCCTCAAAATTATAAAATTATTAAAGGAAGGAGAACTGTGTGCCTGTGAACTAACGGTTGTCCTTTCTAATTCTCAATCGACTGTTTCTCACCACCTCTCAGTACTGAAAAATGCCGGTATGATCAAAGAAAGGAAAGAAGGAAAGTGGTCTTATTTTCGCCTCTCGGATGGGGCAATAATTGAACTGCTTAATCAGGCTCAATTGCTTACAGACAGATGAACCGTGAGTAGATTTTTGTTTAAGAAATTGAATCAGAGGATAACTGAGCTCTTAAAAAAATACTCTTTGAAAATATCGAGCTTATAAAGACACTATTGTGGTAATTTTAGAATTCTGAGAGTTGTAACTCTCATTAAGTAAAAGGGAGTAAAAATGTTCTGGAATAATTTAGTTATGGCAACCAATTACTTCATTGAAATAGCCGTAGAGCTTACTGTTTTATTTATAGGGATAACTTTTCTAGTGGGATTGATTCAAGAGTATGTTCCAGACGAAACCATAAAAAAGGCCTTGGGAGGGAGGCACAAAGTTATAGGCAGTGTTCTTGGAGCAGGTTTTGGTGCCCTTACGCCCTTTTGCTCCTGCTCTACCATACCGCTTCTTCTGGGAATGCTCAATGCTGGTGTGCCTTTTGCCGCAGCAATGGCATTCCTGTTCTCATCCCCCTTGCTAAATCCAGTGATAATATCTTTATTCATCATCCTGTTGGGATGGAGGGTAGCTGCTCTTTACTTTGTCATCGTCTTCGTAGCTACAATTCTCATTGGTCTCTTGCTCGATAAGCTAGGCTTCTCCAGTCATGTTAAGCCGGCAGCCGTTATGAGAAGTTGCTGTGACAGTCAACAAGCTACAGACACCAAGTCTAGGATACAACGGTCTACGGGATTTGCAATGAACTTATTTCGCCAGCTGATGCCTTATTTACTTATTGGGGCTAGCATCGGGGCGTTCATTCATGGGTTCGTACCTACAGAGATCATCTCCCGCCTAGCTGGGCCGAATAATCCTCTTGCAGTCCCTGTGGCTGCAGTTGTTGGTATTCCAATCTATATCCGAGCAGAGACTATGATTCCAATTGGGCTGGCGCTCACTGAGAAGGGAATGAGTTTGGGAGCCATTCTGGCATTGATTATCGGAGGTGCTGGAGCCAGTATACCCGAACTGACGCTTCTCTCAGCCATATTCAAGAGGAAACTACTGGCTGCCTTTGTAGTAACCGTTTTTTCCATAGCTGTGCTTGTAGGGTATTTGGTAAATTTAATTGTATTGTGAGAACCATCAAGAATAATTAGAAATGATATCAGGCAGATATGATACTGAGCCTGGTATCATTTCTCAAATGTCTGCAAGATCCAGCCTTTTATCTCATCCCTGATTCGCCGGAAGACTCTGAGCCGCTCCTCTTCTGATCCCACAACCACGGCAGGATCCTCAAAACTTTTGTGAATTATTTCTCTTGCTTTGGGAGATTTGGTCGAGAGCTTCAGATTCGTAGTGCAGATAGGGCAAGTCACTTTAGCCAGATCACAAACCGTAACTACTAAGTCAAATATAGTGTCCTGAAATTCTTGCGGAGTTTTAGAGCGTTGACTGGAGATATCGATATCGATTTCCTTCATGACTATAATAGCATAAGGATTAACAGTTGTGGCTTCAATGCCGGCGCTGTAAGCCTCGTACCGATCTCCATAAATAGCTCTTAAAAGACCTTCTGCCATCTGTGACCTAGCTGAGTTATGAGTGCATAGAAAAAGGATCTTCTTTTTTTCCTGTGGTCCCATGTTTGTTACCATTTCAATATTATTGCACTTGATAATAGATCAGCACTGTGATTGTTCCTGCACTCGGCCTTCTGAATATTCGACAGACAAGAAGATTTAGTTCTACTTATTTAGTTCTACTTATCATCTTTTAGCTGCACTCTTGCCTCTTTCATTATTTCTTTCATCATCTCCCCTACAAGATTTGCTTTTTCACAATGAGAAGCCTCTTTTGGCTTGCAGTTCAGGAGAACGCTCATAAGTCTATCAGCAATCTGATAAAATTTTATATCCTCAAGTCTGACTAGAAGTTCTGATAAGCTTTCACTAAACTCCCTACATTTATCATGGTTACAGACAGCCTGCTCATGCAACTGGCAGACCGATTGCAGGTCTTTTATGATCTCTTTCGGGATGTTTGTCTCAACCATAGGGATAGGTCCTTATCATCACGAATTCTCAATAAGTTCAAGAAAAAGGTTGAAAGTATAAAGTGAAAACTGGCACTTTTAACTGCAAAATCAAAAAGCGTAGTCTCAAAATTGTAATGTCAGATATTTTAAAACGTATATTCATGCCTGCAGTGTTCCATTATATCCTCAATAAAATCGGAGTAAAAGTCATCCGGGACAGTCACTTTTTCTCCTGCCATGATAGCTCTGGCCTCGAGGTCTTCTTTACATGCATAAACGTCGCACTCTGGCAGTTTTTCTATTCCGGTAAGCAGATTATAGACTCCATCGCCTGCAAGGTAGATTCTGGCTTTTCCGGAGCGTGCAGCCAGTTTAAGGCATAACTCCGATCTCGGACTGAAGGGAGGCTTTGTCAGCAGAAACACATCCAATTTTTCTTGTTTCATATTATCATCCAATTAATCCCTAATCAGCAACTAGTATTAAAACGCGATAACATAGGTTGAGCTTTCCATCACTTCGAAAAAATCTTCTTCGTCTGCCAGTTCTATAGTCTCTATCAAAGCTTGCCCTAAAAGGTTTCTGTCCACAAGCGAGGGTTCGTGCACAAGCACTCTCAACTCCCCATATGCGTAAAAAATGTCTTCAAGGTTTGGTAATCCAAGCTTTCTGCTGTCTTGACCCGCAATTGTAAGATAGACTCCATCTCCATAAAGGCCTAGAGTCACATCCATCTCATTAAGGCTCACTGCAGCTGCATTCAATGCTCCAAAAGCATTTTCACTGCCATACGGGGCTGTATCCAGCAGATAGAAGACTGATTTCATTGTATCCTACCCTCCCAAAAAACGGATCTCATTGTTAAAATCTTATCTTGAAAGTGAAATTACTCTATCACTCATACTCAGCATTTCCGACAACTCATAAAGGCTGGTGATTCTTATTCCAGGGAAATAGTCTTTGCAGTTACTTCCTTGTATAATCTCTTTTTCTGGAAGGTAGCCCCTTGCACCAGCACATCGTGCACAAGCTCGGACTATCGCTCCTTTTCCAGCAAGTTCAGAAAAAAGCTGTCCTGCATTGATAAAGAAGGCTGGATTTTGATCTTTTTTGGGAATATGCACTGCATCCAGGTAAAGGAATATATTTACTTTATATTTTTTAAGTGCAGCCTCAGTGAGTTTGTAGGCAATCTCAGTGTATTCAGAAATATAAGGGCCATCTGTAAGCACTATTGTTAGCGTCTTCAAGGCTTCCTCCGATTAAATAAAACGTTAGTAACTGAAGTTCAAATGTATGTAGCCAGAAATTGTAGACGCTCCAGATTGGTTGCATAATCTGGCTTTTTAAGCTGTGTACACATATCTAGACTGACCTGTCCTGCCATTAACCTTATGGTAAAGCTGTAACAGCCCTGTTCGCCGCACTCTTGACAGTTGGTCTGAGGCAGGTGATTATATATATCCATTAGCTCGACCTTTATCTTTTCCCTGGGAGGTGGAGCAACTCCTTTTTTGATAGCTTCATTGATAGTATTTCTGAGGCTTTCAAGCTCTTTTTTTGCTTCCTCCTCATTTTTAACCATTCTCATGACTATTTTTCCACTACCATAAATAGTTGTCATGATTTCTCCTTTTTGAACTATCAAACTATCTTTTCTATCCGAGTAATTGCCTCTGGGAAAGAGAGGCTCAAGGATCTTTAAGGTCCCACCCAGCGGGGGAACCATGTTTGCAGCTACTCTTAATTTTGTGGAATCTGCTATACAGGGCAAAACCTGCCTGATCTCAACAATCTCCACAGGTTTTGCCTGAGAGAGGTCTTTAATCTCCTCAGTTTCTCTTTCTTTCTTATTTTTCAAGAAATTTCTGCCGTATTCACTTATTTTTACAGTCCCTTCTTCCAATTCGACTAGGCCTGCATCTTGCAAAATCTTCATATGGAAATCAAGCGTCTTTTTCCCGACTAAGCCTTCAATTTCCTCAACATCTCTAGCACCGTTTGCAAGGAAGTTAATTATTCTCCTTCGAGCCTTATTGGCCATAGCAAAATTCACCAATTTTGTCTCACTCGTACCTCCTGACATTTTTACACCTTCTAACACATTAAAGTCTAATTCTGCCCTTTTCAATTCAGCACATTAAAGTCTAATTCTGCCCTTTTCAATTCAGCACATTATAATCTTTCTTTTGGAGTGAAACCTAATTATCCTAAGTTATTCCTACGATTAGTTATGAAGTCACGTCTATAAAAACTCAAAAGCCAAATATCAAAAAAGATTGATATAAGAATATTAAAACATTAAATTCTGTTGGAAGTGAAGTATGAGAAGTGTCAGAAGAAGTAGAAAGGAAAGACTTATGCAAATTCCCCCCACTTAATTGTCTAATTATTCAGTAGAACTTTTAGTTACGTAGATTGTAATTTTTAATTAGCGGTAGCTCAGATATAAGCAGTTAAAACCTGCAAATGTTCCTGGTTGGTTGCGTACTTTGGCTCATTAAGAGGTGTACACATATCAAGGGAGGCCTCTCCGCTCATGATTTTTATGGCAAAAGTATAGCAGCTCTGATCACCGCATTTGCCGCAGTTGGTTTGGGGCAGGTATTTATAGAGCTCCATGGGTTCAACCCTGATCTTCTCCCTGGGAGCAGGGGCGACGCCCTTTGCAATAGCCTCATTGATGATGTTTCTGAGATTTTCAAGCGCTTCTTTGGCCTCATCCTCATTTTTTATCATTGTCATGGTAACTTTTCCACTACCATAAATCGTTGTAATGATTTCTCCTTTTTGAACTATTAGTGCGTTTATTTTTTCTGAGTATCTTCCTCTAGGAAAGAGAGGCTCAAGAACCTTGAGGGTTCCGACAAGTGGAGGAGCAATATTTGCTATTACCCTAAATTTCGAAGAGTCTGCTATACAGGGCAGAAGCTGTCGAACTTCTACAATCTCCACAGGCTTTGCCTGAGAGAGATCTGCATTCTTATCAGCATTCTTGTCTTCCTTGCCTTTCAGGAAATTTCTGCCATATTCACTTAAACTAGCAGTTTCCTCTCCTAACTTAATCAGGCTTGCCTGTTGCAAAAGCTTGAGATGAAAATCAAGCATTGTCTTCCCTACTTCCTCTCCAACTTCCTCGATACTTTTGTCTCCTGACGATAAGAAGTTCATTATTTTCCGCCGGGTAGCGTTGGCCATAGCATTGTTTACCAGCTTTATCTCATTAGGATTTCCAGGCAATTTTAACACCTACAAGAGTTATGAAAATTTGATTTTCATTATTTCTTGATTATTTATTCATGTCAGATATCTCTCTCTGAGGAAGTTAGTTTTCACTAATTAATTGTTAGTTTACTTCATAAAAACTCAAATGTTGGATATCAAAAAAGATTGATACGAATTATTAATACACATCAACTATTCTTGATACCAACCACACGGGTTTTTAGAATTTGAATCTCTAATGTTGATTATATCGCCTTAGAATACAATGGGTTAAACAAATAATTAGTTTCTTAAAATATAAATGTTTGTAAATTTAAATTCTTATAAAATTACAGCACAAAATAACTTGATTAGGAAATTTACCTTAATCTAAATTTTTATTTATATATTATACTTACCAAACAGGAGGAGATTTAAATGTCATTTTTGAACGAAATATTGCCTGAAACTGCAGAAGCTTTCAGACAGGTGAGAAATTCTATTTTCAAAGATGGTTTTCTGAATCTCAAAACTAAAGAATTGATTGCTATCGCCTCTTCAGTACTTATGCGCTGTCAGTTCTGCGTTGACACGCATTCACAAAGAGCGATTACTGCAGGAGCCACAAAGGAGGAAATCGCAGAAGCTATTTCAGTTGCAATGTTTGTTGCTGCTGGTTCACAGATAGGATGGACAAATATATACGGAGAAAATATATATAAAATCTTTGAAAAGAATAAGGAAGAAAAGGACTGCTGCTGTTGTTGCAAGGACTAAAAATTCCATTTATTGTAATTTCTAAATCTTTATCTCTCTAATCTAAGTAAAGTTCATTCAGATTTTTTTTCTTGTAGATGTGCAATAATGTTAAAAATATCTACAAATTCAGGGTTCAACCTGTAAAAATGCCATTTTGATCTGCTGTAGGCTTCGACAACCCCACAGTCTTTCAGAATTGCCAGGTGGTAGGAAACCAAGTTCTGCATCTCGTTTAGTTTAAATATCAGTTCGCAAACGCAGTGATCTCTCTGAGTGAGAAAGTAAGCAATTTTTAGCCTTAACGGATGCCCAAGAGCGCTGAATACCTCACTTGCTTTCTTTATTTCATTGTCTGGAAAATCTATTTCCTGGAGCATCCTTTCTTCCCATTCCTTTTTTTTCTCTGGATCCACAGGACAACAATAGCTCATAAATAAAAGAAGTTAAGCCTTCTAAATAAGGTTTTTCATATCAATTTTGTTTGATATTTAACATAATATTATTAAAATAGTCTAACTACTTCTAGACTTCTCAAGTCTTAAATAATATTATTTCAAGAGAGTTCGCAAAAAAGTTTGGAGTAAGATCCATTCCAGATACCTGTATTATTGCGGATATTGAAGGCAAGAAATACATATATAATATATACGGCAGGACGGCAGCAAAAACCAAGAAAGAATAGGCGCAAGGTTCCTGGGTGTTACCGACAAAGAAACCCTTTCAGAAACTCTTAAAAAAGCTATTGAATTTAGGGAGGCAGAGGGTTAAAAAATGATTTCCAATTTTTTCCCAATTGCAGCTTTTTTTGCAGGGATAGTAAGCGTGCTTTCTCCATGCATCCTGCAATAATTCCTGTAGTTTTTGTATACTCAACTGGAAAAGAAAAGCTTAGACAGCTTGCGATAGTATCAGGTTTGTCCCTTTCCTTCACTTCCATGGAGAGTTATTAATTCAATTTTCGGGGCAACTCTTACAGCTTATCTAGGCTACCTCAACGTTTTGTAGAAGCGCTCCTTGTCACAATGGGCATTTCGCTACTCTTTGATTTAAATACATTCAATATTTTTGGAAATTTTTCAGCCCTCGCAAATCCTAAGCAAGAGGGTCTTTTGGGAGGGTTTCTACCTGGTCTCTCACTGGGGATTATCTGGCTACCATGTGTCAGCCCAGTACTTGGCTCAATCCTTACAATGGTTGCTGTTTCAGGCAAGGCTGGTTATGGAGCACTAATGCTTTTCATCTCTATTCCCTTGGTTTTTCTGTTCCAATGCTTCTTGTTGCATATTCTGCAAGCTTTCCCTCATCAAAGCTTCTGAAAGCTTCAAGATACGGCTTTCCGTTAAAAAATTACAGGCTTTGTAATTCTGGGAGTAGGCCTCTATATGATCTATCAAAATCATTTTAACGGTTTTTAATACATGAAAAGTATGGACCTTCGCACTCATAAGTTTTGCAAGTTCTGCCCCTTGAATACGGTGTTTTGACTACGCTTAGATCAATCCATACGATAACGGTCAGTAACTAAAACAAATGAGTATATTTAAATAAAATATGAGTATATTTGCATATAATCATATAGGCGGTGGTGCCTACGGACATTGTTTATATATTTAAGGCCCTGGCTGATGAAAACAGGATAAGGATACTGAATCTTTTAAAAAACGGAGAATTATGTGTCTGTAATATTGAGGCGGTATTAGGCATTAAGCAATCCAACGCTTCCAGGCACCTGAACAGACTGAAAATGGCAGGAATCATCGTCTCTGAAAAAAAATCCCAATGGGTCTATTATCGACTCAATGATCCATTATTTCTTAGATTTCCCTTCCTCTCAATGGTCATTAACGACGAGATTGAGAAAATAAGCGTTTGTAAAGACGATTTAGTACTACTGGAAAAGCTCAAAGCGAGCGGTAGCTCTTGCAATTGATTAAGAAATATTTTCATGATAAATCAACTTACTAAAAATCGAGGGTGTTTGTTTTGGAAAAATCAGTTGTATCGAAACTGTCATTTCTAAATCGTTATTTAACCTTGTGGATCTTTCTGGCCATGTTTATCGGCGTAACCCTGGGTTTTGTTTATCCGGGCTTTGCTGAGTTTCTAAAGAGCCTATCTATTGGCACCACATCCATTCCTATCGCTATTGGTTTAATAGTTATGATGTATCCTCCCCTGGCACGGGTTAAATATGAAGAGCTGGGCATGGTATTCCGGAATCATAAAGTATTAGGCTTATCCCTGTTACAGAACTGGATCATTGGCCCAATTCTGATGTTTATTCTGGCGATTATTTTCCTAAGGAATTATCCGGAATACATGGTAGGTGTCATTCTAATCGGTCTTGCAAGATGTATCGCCATGGTGATTGTCTGGAACACCCTGGCAGAAGGGGATAATGAGTATGCTGCTGCTCTAGTTGCCTTCAATTCGATCTTTCAGTTAGTCTTCTACTCTGTTTTCGCTTATTTCTTCATAACTGTGCTGCCTGAATGGTTAGGGCTTAGTGGTATGGAAATAGATGTCTCTATGGGAGAAGTTGCCCAGAGTGTAGCAATCTATCTCGGAATTCCTTTTGCGGCTGGATTTTTAACCCGTTATTTCCTGCGGCCCTCAAAAGGAGCTGAATGGTACGATAAAAAATTCGTTCCTAAAACAGGTCCAATTTCACTTTATGCTCTACTGTTTACAATTATTGTAATGTTTTCTTTGAAAGGTGAATATATTGTTGCCTTACCTTTAGACGTTGTAAGAATTGCAATTCCTCTTCTGATTTACTTCGCAGTTATGTTCGGTATTTCCTTTTTTATATCTAAAAAAGTAGGCATTAACTATGAACAGACAACATCTCTTGCTTTTACCGCGGCTAGTAATAACTTCGAACTAGCAATTGCCGTAGCAGTGGCGGTTTTCGGCATCAACTCAGGGCAGGCATTCGCAGCAGTAGTTGGTCCTCTAATTGAAGTACCCGTAATGATTGGACTTGTCAATGTTGCACTCTACTGGAGAAGGAAATACTTTATTAAAAATTAAGAAGCAGCTTGAGAAATAATAATTGCGGCCTTAGCAGAAACCAGGTTGAAATAAAAGGAACTGAGAATAAACACTTATGTCTTGATACAATATCAATTTTACCTACACAACAATCAGGCTTCTTCTATAGCTCTTATAATTTTATCTACATATTCGAGTTTCAAATCTGAGGGTCTTGTTTTTTCAATCCCGAGCTCCGTTACCATCAAATATGCATCTGCTTTCATGCCGGCTTCCTCGAGCTTTTTTGTGGCACAGCAGTCCGTACAGCCATCAAGGGCTAAAATTCTGAAGTCGTCAGATATTGCATCCTCAACCGCATCAACCCCTTTTGGGGCAGCTGCGGCTCTGTACAGATCAGGTCTCCGGAAGGCAAGAGCTGATGCTGCCTGCATCGTAAGTTTTCCTGTGTTAGAAAGACCAGAACAGGCAAAAATGAGCGTATTTTTCCTTTTTCCGGATGTCTTTTCCGTTCCATCCGACCTGCCGGATAGAGAGTCTGAGGATTCCGTTCCTGATGGCTTCATAGCTGTTACAACCCTAATGATAGATATAATCTTTAATGAGAGGTAGAAATTTTTTACGAGAAATGCAACCTTTAACGAGAAATTATTTCAAAAAAGGTTGAAATGGAAACTACGCGAGAACTGATATAATTTCCGGTATTGCCGCCAGATACCAGTTCAGTTTACCTGCCCTTTTTCAAAAAACGTTAAAAGTCCCAAGCACGCTAAAAATAATAGAGGAATAAAATTACTCAAGTTCAATCAGTTAAATTCAATCAGTCAAGCTCAAGCTGTGTTATCTCAACATTAAGGTTTGCAATCTCAAGAATAGCAACCGTTGACTTTCCGGAAAGCACCCCTGAGGATTCTCCCGGATTTATTACAGGGACTCCTTCAATAATTTTTACATTTGGCTCATGAGTATGTCCCCGGATTACCACATCAAATTCCTCGGATTTAGCAATTGCTTTGACCAGTGCCTCGTTTGTCCCGTGCAAAAGGGCAATATGCAGCCCGTCAATAGTTAGGTCTCCAAAATCCCCACAGGAAGTAGCTCCGATTTCTTCAAGCCGCTTTATAAGTGTTACTCTATCTCCATCATTGTTTCCAAAAACAAAATAAAGTTTGGGCTTCAATTCCTTAAAGGCTCTCGCTGTAAAAGGAGAGATAAGATCTCCTGCATGCAGCACGGCTTTTACCCCCCTCTCATTAAAGAATTCTACAGCTTTCCAGAGGGCATTCATGTTATCATGTGAATCCGAAATTATCCCAATCAAGTAATCCCACCTTTTCGATTAGATTTCCCTATTTAGTATATAGTGGGGTTTACTAAAAAGAATTCGCTAAAATAGATTTTTAGAATTTATATAGAGTTGAGATTTACAGTAGTATTTTAGGTCGAACTTGAGATTGGGATTTCACATTAAAACCTTGAATCGAGCTGTTCTCCAATGCTGCTGCATTGAGAGTTAATCTGAGGCAAAATAAAGCCAGAAGCTGAGATTTAAAAATCAATCATGAAAACAATTACTTATAAATACGAGTTATGGAAATTACTGAAATATTCTGTAGAGAGTATCAGAGGAATACCCAGAGAATAAATTTGGGAAATTCTCTACAAGTTAAAATAACAAGAATGACAATTTAAACGACAGTGGTAATTCCCTGTTGAGTTTAAATAATCAGTTTAATCTGAGTTAAAATAGCAAGTTAAACCAGAAAATAACAGTGAGTAAAAATGAAAGCCATAACCCTCCTGAGCAGCGGGCTTGATTCGGTTGCAGCGTTAGCAATTGCAGCAAAAGATCTTAACATTGAGATGGCTATTACCTTTGATTATGGGCAGAGAGCCAGAGAGAGGGAAATTGAATACTCACAGGAAATATGCAAATATCTTGGGATTGAGCATAGGATAATAAAACTGGATTGGCTTTCGGAAATAACATCCACTTCTCTTGTTAACAGGGATATTGAAATCCCTTCCTTATCTTTTGAAGACCTTGATGAAACAGTCCAGGCAGGAATTACAGATGCTTCAGCAAAGGCTGTCTGGGTACCTAACAGGAATGGAGTAATGCTCAACATTGCAGGAAGCTTTGCCGAAAGCAGGGAATGTGATTACCTTATAGTGGGCTTTAATGGAGAAGAAGCAGGCACTTTCCCTGATAATTCCCTGGCCTACGTGCAGGCAATGGACAGGGCTTTTTCCTATTCTACTCAGAACGGGGTAAAAATAATGGCTCCCGTAATCGAACTTGGGAAAACCGAAATCGTCAGAAGAGCTCTCGAAGCAAAAGCTCCTCTCGAGTACAGCTGGAGCTGTTATCATGGAAGAGAAATTCCCTGTGGTGAATGTGAGAGCTGCGTGCGCAGAGCACGAGCATTTAAAAATGTAGGTGTAAAAGATCCTCTCCTGAAAAGACTAGGGATTTGAATCGGAAGAAAACAGAGAAAAATTACAAAAATTGTAGAGAAATTTAAAGAAGGAATTCCATGAAGTGCATTGTTTTACCTGAGAAATTTGATTATGACGGGAGCCAGATTTCCTCTCTGTGGGCTTACAACAGTTTTGGAATTCAGGAAGACTCGATTGTAGTTTTCAGAGGGCTCTGCGACGTACAAATCGAGCATATGATTGACCTTGAAGACCGACGAGCAAACGAATCAATCTGGTCTGAAGATATGGTAAGCTTCATTATTGAACATTTTGATTCTACGGACCTGAAACTTATCTATGCCCGGCAGCGTCTTTTTACAGCCCTAGTAAGAGAATACCTTGCAAATCTCGGGGTGCAGACAACGCGGGAAGGAGATGACCTTTTTCTTAAAGGAAAAAAACTGACAGTCTCAATTGCAAGCACCTCTGCAGTTTCTCAGAAAATCCATTTCGGCATTAACATTTCTCATGATGTATACGGAAATCTAAAAGAAGCCGGAATAGGTGAAGACAAACAGGTTGCAAATTTTATGAAGGGAGTAGGAGAAGCTTATGTCCGCGAATTTGAAGATATAGAAAAGGATCTGAGAAAGTCCAGACCCCTGGGGGTAGTATAATGTCAGCTTCAAAGTTTACGTCTGCTCCTATAAGGGAGGTTTTCTGTTCTGTGCAAGGAGAAGGTCCATATGTTGGAACAAGGCAAGCTTTTGTGCGCTTTTCGGGCTGCAACCTCAATTGCAATTACTGTGATACAGACTTTGCAACTCCTGGAACCTGTGATTATGAGCAGGTGGAAGGGAGCGGCTACTTTGAAAAAATCAAGAACCCTATAAATGTTACCCATCTGGAAGCTATGCTGCAGCCTTTTAAAAAGCTCCATTCAGTCTCCCTGACCGGAGGAGAGCCTCTACTATATGCAGATTTTATAAGAAAGCTGAATATAGCTTCGCCGCTCTATCTTGAGTCCAATATGACTCTACCTGAACAGGCAAGGAAGCTGACCGAAAAGGTTGCTTACGTGTCAGGAGATTTCAAACTTCCTGAAACGCTCAGGGGTATTGGACGTGAAGCCCGGAAGGAACACATGGAGAATACAGTAGAATGCTTCAGGCTTTTAAGGAAAAACCATTCAAGGGATTGTTTCTGCAAGATTGTAGTGGAAAGAGATATGGAACTGGGAGCCGTAAATCGAGCTGTAGAAACCATAGCTCCTTATGTGTCCTGTGTAATCCTCCAGCCTGAAACCCCGATTGGCCGTGACCTGATGAATCCTGGCGCTATACAAGCATCCGTAAAAAGTATTATGGAACTGCAGAAGAGCCTGCTTGAAATTATAGACACACGAGTTATTCCACAGACACACAGGATGTGGGGTTGCTTATAACTTGAAATAAGAAGGTAAAAGAGCATCAAAATTAGAAAAATGAATGGTAAAATGCTTAACTAAAACGGGGCGTATTAGGAATGGCAAAAATGAGACTGGGAGTTATTGATTATATCGATAGTGCCCATTACCTTCCAGGGCATGGAAAATGCGGAAGAATACATGGCCATACATATAAAATCGAGGTCATAATAGAAGGAGAGGTCAGGGAAAGTGGGATGGTAATAGACTTTTATGACCTGAAGAAGGGAATCAAGGAAACCCTGCAAGAATACGATCATAAGCTGTTAAATGAAATCCTTGAATTTCCCAGCTCAGAACACCTTTGCCTGCATATTCATTCCCGCCTCTTGGAAAAGTTTGGATTCCCCCTCCTGGTCAGAATCTGGGAAGGGGAAGGAAAATGGTGTGAAATGGACAATTTTTCATAATGAACAGATCTGATAATACTTACTTTGATAACGTTGCCTTTTGATAACGTTGCCCTGGAAGTATTAATTACTCCCGTCTACCCCGGAGATTTAATTAGAGTTGGGTTTAATGAAAATGCTATAGACTTACTGTATGTAGTAAATTCACTGAAAATCTGCAAAATTAAGTGAATATTATATAATTTGAGTGATTTTAACATATAATATAAATTCTATAAACTCAAATGGCCAGGAGCTCCAGAGAGTACTTCCAGATTCTCCCGGATTCCTGAGAAATTCCACAATGTATATCAAGGGTCGGATCATAATTTTGGTTAGATATCCTGAGACCCCCCTGTACTGAGGTTCTGCTGTACTTTTAAATTCCGAACGGAGGAAAACGCATTTGCCAGAAGAAAACAATCTAATAAGTGACATTGACAGCCCTAAATTTGAAGAGGAGCTCCTGAGAAAGATTGCCGAACATCCTTGCTACGACAGGAAAGCCCAGCACAAGTACGGGAGAATTCATCTGGCTGTGGCTCCATCATGCAATATACAGTGTAACTTCTGCGTCAGGGAGTTTGATTGTGTAAATGAGAGCCGCCCGGGAGTTACGAGCAAGGTTCTTACTCCACAGGAAGCCCTTGAGAAGACAAAGCAGGTCATTGCAGATTATCCATTCATCAAGGTTGTCGGAATTGCAGGCCCTGGCGACCCTCTTGCTAATAAAGAGACCTTTGAAACCTTTGAACTGATAAAAAAAGAGTTTCCTGATCTCACGCTCTGTATGAGTACAAACGGACTACTTCTTCCCGAAAAGCTGGAAGATATTCTGCGCGTGGGAGTTTCTACATTAACGGTAACAATAAACGCAATCGATCCCGAGATCCAGGCAAAAATCGTGGATCATATAATCTATCATGGAAAGATTTATAGGGGAATTGAGGGCGCAAAAATTCAGGTAAAAAATCAGCTTGAAGGCGTCAAAGCGGCTATTGATGCAGGCATAGTTGTCAAGGTTAACACTGTGCTCATCCCGGGAATTAATGACAAACATGTAGTTGAGATTGCCAGAAAACTCAACGAACTCGGGGTTTATATAATGAACATCATGCCCCTTATCAGCCAGGGAGCCTTTGCAAACATTGAACCTCCTACTGCAGAAGAGCGGAAAGTTGCTCAGCAGGCATGTGAACCTTACGTTCTGCAAATGCGCCACTGCAGACAGTGTAGAGCTGACGCTTACGGACTTCTTGCTCAGGACATGTCACAGATGAGCGAAAAACGCAGAAAGCTTATAAAAATCCAGACAAAAGAAGATGCCGAAAGGGCAAGAAAAATCCTTAAGGAAGACGGAAAACAGAAAGCTTGAAAAGGGTAAGAGCCCGATAACTGCAATATCCCGCGATTACCGTCAGGAATTCTAGCACTGGAATTGAAAAAGAGTCTCAAACCAGAATTCTGGATGAGAAGCCTTCGAGGCGGAGCAAGAGCACTCCGCTTCTCAGATCTTTTTTAAAGACGCACTTAAGTGTACTTAAAAAATGTTACTCAATTGTGATTGCATTGTTGGGGCAGGCGTCCTCGCATGCACCGCAATCAAGGCATTCGTTTTCATCTACTGTTGCAATATCGTCATCGTTGAGGGAAATTGCAGCCGCAGGGCATTCGTCTACACAGCTTCCACAGCCGGTACAGGAATCGACATTAACTTTTGCTACCATGTTTTTCACTCCTGATCTTTTTAGTAAGAGATTTTTATATATTTGAAAATATATCAGGTTGCCTTAATAGGATACACGAACTTAATAAAAAGCTGTCGCTTATCTCTGTGAAACAAAGAAAAAAAGAGATAAAGGATAAGCTGAATAGGTACTCACCGAAACATCTCAGAGTATCTTTCACAGGGAAAGGTTTGTAAGCTATAGAGGTTCTCGATAGCTTAGCAACATTGTTATTTGTACCAGTATTCACACTTGAATCACTTATTTACCTGTGTTTGTGCTACTAATAGATTATACCGGTAGTACTAATTAGCCATAAATATTTACTAATGGTTATTCGTACCAGTACTGATGATTGTTCTTACCTGTACTGCTGATTACCTGCATTTGTATTACTATTTACCCGTATCAATTTAAAAAACAAAAGGAAGCCTGACATTGAACCTGGAAGAGCTCGCAGAAAGGATAAAAACCTTTGAAGGGGTTACTCGAAAAAAACAGATTGAGGACATCGTTTCAATTTTTGAAGCCGTCCGTCCGGAATATAAGAACGCAATCGTTGATTTTGGAGACGATGCAGCAGTTATCGATATAGGAGGAGACGATGTTATCCTCTTTGCGGCAGATGGGATATGGGGAAGGATACTGGATGCCAGTCCCTGGTGGGCAGGCTACGGAGCTGTAGTCGTGAATGTAAACGATATTGCAGCAATGGGTGGGAAGCCCCTTGCTATGGTAGACGTAGCTTCCTCAAATTCCGAGACTGTTTGCAGAGAACTTATGGAAGGGCTAGCTGAAGGAGTAAGGAAGTTCGGGGTTCCGATAGTAGGCGGGCATGTCCATCCTGATACGGAGTACAATTCCATTTCAGTTGCTATTATCGGCATAGTCAAAAGAGACTGTGTGATTCGGAGCGACACCGCCCGGCCCGGAGACCTTGTTATAGCGGCTTACGATATGGACGGAAAAATTGGGCCGAATTCCCCTTACAGCTGGGACACGACCTCTTTTAAAGCCCCGATGGAAGTAAGGGAAACTTATCTCGTAACCCAGGAAATTGCAACGAGAAAACTTGCCACTGCAGGCAAAGACATAAGCAATCCCGGAATTATAGGTACGCTTGGGATGCTCTGTGAAACGAGTAAAGTTGGCGCAACCGTAGACCTCGAAACCATCCCAAAGCCCGATAACGTGGATTTTGAGCAATGGCTTAAAGTGCATCCCGGAACAGGTTATGTATTTACTGCAAAAACGGAAAAATCAGAGGAATGCATAAAGGTTTTTGAAGAGGCCGGGCTTACCGCTGCCGTTATCGGAAAAATTGAAGCAGGCTCGAAACTCGATATATATGATAAAAGCGGTAAAGTAACGGTATTTGAGTTCTCAAAAGAAAGTATTACAGGCATTGGTTCTGAATAAAACTTTTTCTTAAAAAGTTTTATCAAAAAGCAATAGGGCGCTCCTATCCGTATTGCAATTCGAGATTTATTTTCCCCAGGCCACGGGCCTGAAGAAATTTAAAGAAGTAAACAGAATTCAACCGAATTGCCTGAAAGATTAGCAAGGTTACTGATTTTCTACCCAGGCCTTCATTTCTTCGTAGAGGAACTTTTCGGCAGCCTGAACCTTCTCCAGTGGGCCGCGCAAAACCAGGAGTTCTCTCTCTTCACTGTTTGCTATGCCGACAAAAACTTTCCTGGTTAAAGGTTCGAGATCGAACTCTTCAACAATATCATAAATAATAGATACAACCGTGCCTGGGGGGATTATAAGGTCGTATAATCCTTCAATTTGTAAATTATCGCTTTCTTCGGCTTTTTCTTTTTCAAGTTGCTTTGCAGCAATTAATTCTTCCAGATTCAGTGTTTTATGCATTTAGGTCACCTTCTTGTTTTATTACTTATAACTTCTACCAGTTTTTATCAGTTTCAGTCAAAAGAAAACCGATTAAACTATAGCAAGCAGGGCTTTTTGTTTTTGTATTGTCAAAGCAATGCCAATATAAGTCACAAACGTACATCGGGGTAAGAGAAGTTAAGCAAACTTCTTTTTATATCAACTTATGATAAGCATAATCATATTTATGATTGATTCTCGAGGACATTATCTGTCATGGATCGAATATTTAGCTTTCGAAGTATAGCTCTGGAACTATAAATATACCTTAAAGATAAGCTAAATAAAATTCCAGATATAATTGAATATAAATTGTTGAAAATAAGTCAGGAATAAACCTACAGAAAAGAACTGCAGATAAAAGAAGGATAAAAACAACAACAGATAAAGTGATAAAATATAAGTTAATGCGAGGAAAAAGGTTCTAAGCTAACCTGTACTAAGCAAACTTTATCTGAGATGAAAATCTCTTATAAGAGGATAGAAATGCAACAGTATAAATTAAAACGCGGTTTTAAACCTGATATTGACAGGATTTACTCGGTAATGGAAGAGTGCTTTCCCGGGAAGATCTCCAGAGACGCAGAAATCCTTGAGACTTCCTATGGAGCTATGTCAAAGATAAAAGTCTGGATTGATAATAAAATGCTATTTGTGGATACGGTTTCCGACAAAACTGTAACTGATGACGAGATTATCCTGCAGACAAATAAGGCCTTCAGGGATTTTCTGTATAAAGCGACTGGATACACAGCAAAAGAGCGCGTAAAAAATGCCAAGAAAGAGGTCGGAGGAGAGTAGAACTCCTGACGACTCAATCCTGTTTTGAAGTTTTGAGATTTCCGCTATTTTGCAATCCTTAGCTTGAGGTATCTTTTTGAGCACCGATTTTCTTGAAAAACTAAAGGATTTTGAGATTCCAACCTGCCTGCGGGTCTGCTGCGGAACCGACGGTTCGGTGACATTCCTCCTGGAGATAATGACCAGGCAGCCGGTGAGCGTGACCACAGAGTCCCAGCACATCATCAAAGCCGATAAATCGATTGCTGATCTTCTCGATGTGGAAGAAGGCAGTGAAGTAAACGACCGGGTAGTACGGCTCTCTGCAGGCGGCACAGTCTTTGTCTATGCAAGATCCCTCTCTCCCCTAGAACGAATGCCTGATACCATGCGGGAACAACTCATGCGGGCGGACATCCCTATCGGCCGGATCCTTCGCAGCCACAATCTCGAAACCCGGCGCGACATGGGCGAACTTGAAATCCTTGAAGGCGAACCAACCTTCGGCGGCATATCTTTACTTTCCCGCTCCTACAAAATAGTTCACAACAACCGCACCCTCATGTGGATCAACGAGCGCTTCCCGATCGATAAGCGCTGGTGCTTATAAAGGAAAATAAAAGATATAAAGAAAAGACCAGACTAAGCAATAAAATCGAAATATTCAGGCTTTTTTTGAAACTAGTTTCCTAAATTATTTTAATTTGCCCACATAATTTCCAGCAGGCATAAGAGATTTTCTAATGTTAATGATATCAGTCGAAAGGTTTATATCTCTAGTGTGATATTTTGGAGATGCTTTTAGAGCAACAGTGCCTTGGTGGCTTAGGGGTATAGCGCGTCCTTGGTAAGGACGAAGTCGCGGGTTCAAATCCCGCCCGAGGCTTAAGTCTATCAGTACAATGCCTTACAATTAAGTAAGGCATTAATTGATAAAAACATATTCTTTTTTCTAAAAAAAAATAATATTTTTTTTACAATTCTCTTTTCAAAAAAGTAAAATGCTTTTTTAACAAAAGCTCT
Source organism: Methanosarcina flavescens (assembly GCF_001304615.2). Lineage (NCBI taxonomy): Archaea > Methanobacteriati > Methanobacteriota > Methanomicrobia > Methanosarcinales > Methanosarcinaceae > Methanosarcina > Methanosarcina flavescens. The sequence goes on from NZ_CP032683.1 coordinate 931,704, forward strand.
CTTTTTCCCCAGGTTCTTCAGGGTCCACAAAGTAAAGTCTCTTCCTATCCGGACAATACATATCAAGTTCAAGCTGAATCCTCTCAATAAGTTCCCTACAGCAGATTCCTGTAATTCCGTAATTCTCCTTCAGGATTCCGGCAAGAACTTTCACCTCAATCCCGTCATGAATGATTCTTTCGAGCCCCTGCAAAACATTGCGGACAAGCTCTTCTTCTGTAAGAGTATCAGCTACTTCAATACTTTCAACCGTATACCTGCAAACCTCTTTCTCCCCTTCAAAATGCAAATGCTCCAGAGCATGCAACCTTATATTATGGTAAACATCAGTACCACAAACTGGACAATGTGCTTTTATAAACATTTTTTTAACCCCTATATATTCAGGAAATAAAAACATCCTTAAATATATAAGAAATAATCAAGCTGGCTGAAAGTAATAAGTATTAATTAATTATATTGACCAGCCTCAGTTGTATAGAAGGCGAAGAGAGATCTTTTTGTGAAGCTGGCCAATACAATAGAAGAAGATAAGTATTAAAAAAATTTTCCTATTACCGTACTAAAAAACTTTATATATTATAATAAAAATTAACAAATAACAAGTTTTATAAGACTTGAAAAAAACGGAAAAACGGAAAAACGGAACTCCTAATGATTAACCCCAGAAATTGAGATTAAAAACCCATTTATACTCTCAATTTCCAAATTTACTATAACTTTCTTTTCTGAATTTGTGACTTTAGAAAACTACTACTTTTTTAGAATAATTCTTAAGAAACTGAAGATATTCAGTCTGGCTATTTATAAAGAGATTTGATTTTTGATACTTAACCTCAAACGCAAACGTTTTAGAATATGTATTTTATTACTTCGTAGGAATTGTATGGGAATCTGAAGTCTGGTTGGCAGACGCACCTCAGCACATGATTCATTTTAATGGGCCAAAGTTTCTTTTTGTAATTGAAGACGAGAATGGATGTGAATAACTGAGGTGAAGTTTAAGGAACTGTAACTTTACTGTTAATCTAAAATACCCTTTTTTCCTTTTTTCCCTCCTTCCTTTCCCCTGATCTCTGCCTCCTTTTTCCCTTACCTCTCTTCCTTAAATAAATCACATTTGATTTAGAGCCTACCCGAAAAGTGTTATAACCTGATGTAAATTTTACACTTGGCAATATGCACAAAGTAGCAGATACTCGATATTGGATGTATTATAACTTCTACAACACGCTATTATTGACTTTTCGGATAGGCTCTTAATTACTCAAACTCTTTTGATAATAACACGTGTATTCTTTTAAGAATCATGAACAATGTTAGCATAAATTGGATTAAGAAATAATACACGAAAAAAGAAAGCAGGGGAATAACATATTTGAATACGTGTAATAATGTTGGATATACTGATGCTCCTTCCTTTGAGGTTTCCATTGTTTCAAACATTAAATATATTGTTAATAAAAATATTATAGAAATAATTGATATTGTAATATTATACGAAATATTTACATAAGTTTCTTTAAGTAGTCTTTGCTTTAAACTTAGAGTTTTTTTCTTCTTTTCTTTTCCGTTTAAACTATTGTTACTGGGATTTGCAGAACTTTCGTTTGAACCATCGCCATTTCTATTAACTATTCTTCCATTTGACTTGGATACAATATCATAAATAAGTAAAAGCAAATTAAATAATAATGCTGCAAATATGGAAAATGAAGTTACCAAAATAATTATTATGTTATTTGTTAAGTCTATGTTATAGATCATTGAAGCATAAGCTAAAATTGCAGGGAATATTAAAAAGAGAACGATGTCTTCAATATTGTAACTATCTGAATTAAACTTCTTCAAGGTTTCAAGATGTTCTTTGAATAACTTGAAGATATTGATTTTATCAAGCACTTATACCACTTTCAATTCCTAAGCCACTAGCCAGTTCTTTGAAAAGATCTATAGCAATTTGATTAATACTATCAAACTCTGGATGTCCACTATTCAGAAATACTACATCACCAGTTATGTTCATTGTAGGTCTTATGTTTCCTAAATCGCAGAGGTCAATATTCCTATATTTACCATTAACTCTTACTTCTATTTTAACCGTATCATACTCAAAAGATGTGATTTCAATTAATTTTTTTAATGGATCGTCATTCTGCCCTTTCTTATAAGGTAACCTTCCTTTTATAGAATTGACAACTCCTGAGATAATACCTTTTTTCTCGGACAAAATTAATTCTGCTTTCAGGTTTGGATCTTCTTCATGATCTTCTGTATCAACGGCATCGGCAAGATCTACAGGTTGTTTAAAACTAATATATCTTAGTTTAGTGACACTTCCTCTCTCCAATAACTCAGTAAGCAGTTTTTCGGGAATCAAGTCATTGATTTCAATTTTGTATTCCGCTCTTTCAGATTTGAAGTAGTTCTCAAAATTTTCTGTAAAAATCTTTTTTATTCCATATTGCTTAAAACTTTGCAAAATAACAATACCCTCATCCTTGTTGCGAGGAATAGCTACTAAGAAATAGAAAGGTAACAATTCCGCTTCTTCTGATGTCCTATGATGAGTAATTATGTTTCCATTTTTGTTGACAATATCACTTTCGTATCCATAGCTACCAGTTTTAACAATTCCAGAAATTAATCTATACTCAGTGGATTCAATTTCAATACTTCTCGCTGGTTGATATCGATGAATCCGAAACAATTTTTTACTTTCGTCTTCTCCAGCTACATTTGCCAAAAAATGATCAAAAAAAGAAGTAAATATCTCTAATGTATCGTCTTCTTCATTCAACTGATCTAATATGATATATTTGTTAGTAGATTTTTCTTTCACTCTTAAAGTATAACTAGATAATGAAACACACGCAGGCAATATTTTCAACACTCCATATTATAACTAAATATGATACTATTGAAAATTTATAAATTAACAACTATATGAATTTGTCTTTAAACTAATGTCAGAAATAGAAAGGGTAATTAAGATTATATGAAGCAAGAATATAGAGAAAAGATGTATTTATATCAATTTTATTTCTAAGAATTGTTTAGAAAAATTTATTATTGATACTGATATATCAGTATCAATAATTGAATTTGAAAATATATATTATAAGCTATTTTATTTATTTGATGATATGGCAACAAAAAAATATTTCTTGATTCTATACATGGAAAAAAGAAAGTAACTATTAAATTTGATTCCAAGGAAATATTGAATTTAAGCGGAACTTTTGAGCCGGCTGACTGTATCAAATGGACACCAAATTGGTTTGTGAAAAGAGACTTGCACAAATATTCACAATGACTTCCCATCTTCAGATATCACTTTTTTATTTTGAGAACTTGGCAGTAAAAGTGGTTGCAATAGCTGTTAAAGGGATTCTTTTCTTTGGATTTAGATATCAATCTAAAATGACCTTTCTAGACTTATTTTCTTTGTTCTCCGGCTCTTTTTCCGATCCTTGGGAATCTTTGCTGATTTCCTCTAATCCCCGGTAAATAAGAATTTTTAAAGCTTCGTCCTTATCGACATTTAATTTTTTTGAGACCCTGTTGATTGTTTGAATTTCGTTTTTAGAAAGGAAAACAGGCTCAATTTCATTCTTACCCCAGCGCATCAGCATTATATTTTCAATGCCTATATTTTTTATCTGGGCTACACAGAACTCGACAGCGTGAACTCTACTGGAAAACACTTTTTCTTTAATAAGTGACTCAATCCAATCAAGAAGATCACTATCAAGAGTAATACTGAATCGCTCTTTCATCACATGTGTATAAGGTTTCTGCATTGAAATACTATTTTGTTATTTTTGAATTAAAAGTAATCTTTATATACATAAATGATTCATAATGATGATAAATGAATCATAAGCGATGAAAGGTGATTCAAATAGTCAGAAAAACCATTACCTTCGATCCCGAGGATGAAAAAATTCTGGATAGAGTCGTAAACATTGAAAAACAATATGATAGCTATTCTGCTGCTGTCCGCCGTGCTGTGCGGGCTACCTTTAAAGAAAAAGAAGAGGTGCTCGCATGACCGAGGAAAAAGTGATAGAATCAAAGCCTGAATCTGCCGCAAATGGCCTGCCTTCCTGGCAAAAAAGAGAGGTTATCAGGAGTGAGAAGATCGAGCACCAGCCGCCAAGCAAAGAGCCGATGATTCACTCCCTGCAAGACTACGTTTTTTCTGCATATGTATTTTTCGCGGGAATATTCGCCGGAATGACCTCTCTCGTTATTGCAGAACACTTCACCCAATCATATGGCATGGGTGGTTTTAGCCTTCCCTGGGCTGGATTGTTCGGCATAATTGCCCTGTTTTTTACCTGGAAGCTGGAGCAGTGGGAGGTAAAGGTATGAGCGCAGAACTTGCCGCACCTTCCTTTTCTTATCCAGAATTTACTCCTGAAAACCTCAGCCTTGAAGACCTCAGAAAAAATCCACTTATCCAGCAGTTTGCCGGGATAAGTGAAGAGGTCACAAAGCACCATGCAACCCTCGGGCTGTTCTCCAACCTCTGTAAGATGATCTGCGGAGGCGGCCCGGAATAAATCACCGTGCAGTTGAAAGCTGGTCACGACTGCGGAAAAAATATCCCAGCAGATGGCCTGTGGCAGCCGTCTCAACCACCATGCCACAAAGGAACTCAGAGATAAAAAATGAAAATTGGTGATACAAGAATGAAACAGAAAGAAACGAGACCTGTAAACGTATATGTCCGCATCGACTTAAACAAACTGCCTTCAGACATTGGTTATCATGCCCCTAACGGCAGGATAGAAGTAAGCTCTCAGGACTATCCTGCTATTGTCGAATGGGTAAAAGAAAAAGTCGAAGAAGTAAAGTGCCCGGGAACTGCCCGCAAAGTTGTAGATATTGTTTCCTGGTGTCCTAATGTCCTCAGCATGATCCTCGGAGCAGTCCTAACCAGCATGTACTTAGAAGGAGAAATTGACGGCCTCCGGAACTTCCACCCAAACGGCGTTCAGCACGATATTCTCGGAAAAGACGGTTTTGTCTACCTCGCAGATAACCTCGAACTCGAGACCAAAATCAAACCCATGGAGGCCTGTTAGGTGAAACCCGAAAAGAATGAAAAATTTGCCTCGAGTCCGGAGGTGAGCAGAGATGAGGAGTGAGAAGATCGAGCACCAGCCGCCAAGCAAAGAGCCGATGATTCACCCCTCAGAGAACTATATGTTCTCAATCTATTTACTTTTTGAGGAGGTGCAGATATGAGAGAGGTCATAGGCTGCACAGCAGAAGGACGTTTTGTATATTGCATAGATTGCAAGTACCAAGAATCAGAACAAGGGTGTAGAGAATTCATAGCTCTCCATAATGCAGAACTAAAACTATCCCTTACAAAACCCAAGAAACAAAAGACTCTGAAGGCTCAGGTTCCGGAGGTGAGGATATGAGCCTTCTAGATATGGTTATTTTTCCTGTGTACATTTGCTGTCTGGCTGGAGCCATTATAGTGTGCGGGATAATAAGCCTGTTTTCGGGGGTGGAGCAGTGAGCCGGAAAAAGGCAATTTTCCTGAATCTGGGTCCAAACACCTTTTATCCGGCAGATATGGAAATTGTCCATACTGAGGCCAGCATAAAAAATGATGAGAATGGAAAATATCTTCCAGCTGTTGTCCTGGTCCCGGTAACATGCTACCCAGAAGAACTTCTATCCAGAGCTCGCCCTGCATCCATAGCTCTTGATTGGAGATGTGACCCACTGGAACCTATCTATTATGATAGGGTAGTCGAAGACGGTTCAAAACTCCATGTCCTTGATGAAGCCGGAAATATCATACAGACATATAATACGAATTCTTCCGCTTTTGTGGCTGTATGGTGGGAAACTAAGAAACAAGAATCTTATGAAAAAATCGCGGCTAAATATTTCTCTGATTCCTTGGACGAGGGGGCGGTCTAAGTGGCTTACGAATCAAACGCTCTTGCCTCTCGTAATGGTTGCCAGATAGAGGAAATTATCAGAACCCTTTATCCTGGTGCTCAATATGACTACAGGGGAATAATTGACCTCCATATAAACGGGCAGCCCGTAGAAATCAAGTCCTGCCAAGCTCATGTGACAGACCAAAGTCATGGGACCGGGACCAGATCCGGACGTTTCGTTTTTTCAGCCGAACAGCACCAGACCCTCATAGAAAATCAAGGTGAATACATCCTAGTGGTCCATAAAGACGGAACTCCTTTCTTATACTTCAGGGTCCCTGCTTCGGCTCTTGACCTTCCAGATTTTACCGGAATAAAAAGCGTCTGCTGGAAATCGGCAATTCAGGCGGCGATAGCATGAAGTCACGAGCTAGAAAAGGTAAAAGATCTGGCCTTCTCCCTCACAGCTATCAGGCTCTTTCTGAAGATGAAAAAACCCAGGTAAAAGCCGCATTTAGAGTTTATAACAAGAATCATCCTCATAATCCATACTTCGAGATAGAGGTTTTTTATCACCGAGTTTATAGAAAAGGGGGCTGGTTCGCATGAACAGGCCTTTCAGGTACATCTGGCGCAATCATCGCCATGAAAAACAGTATGCAAAAAGTGAAAGATCTGGACGTTTATTTTTTTCCAGAGATGTATATTCCACAGGTACAGGAACTCTCCGGACTGGTCCGCGTCACCATTTCCATAATCTCGCAGGGAGGCGGGTATAATGTTGCCTTGTCTCATTATCTGGCCTGAATATGCTGACGCAATCAGGAAAAAATACAAGTGCTTCGAGGTCCGCAATTATCCAGCCCCTGAAAAGTACATAGGTCAAAAAATCGGGATCTATGCAGGCAAGCGTAAGCCTGACCAAAAAAACAATGATCGTATAAACTCAATTCTGGATACATTACGGGCTGGTCCAGACTCTTCTTTCTATCAGGGTCCTTATGTATCCGGAGATGTTCGGGGGGCTCTGGTAGCTACTGCAACCCTCGTAAATTGTACCAAGATCAAAACATACGAGGTATTTGCTTATTGTGAAAAGTACCATTTTGCTCCAGCCTCGTTCTTTGAATCTGGACCTTGTTTCTTTTGGCAGCTGGAAAACATCAGGCCCTTGAAAATTCCGATAAGATTCAGTCTGAAAGGGCCAGTTACCTGGTTTTCTATCCCTATGGAAACTCTCAGGGTTCAGGGGGTGGGCCTGTGAACCCTCCCCTTTATACTCGCTGCCTTCGATGCGGGCGTTCTCTCCGGGATCACAAGAGCAAAAGCCGGGGATATGGTCCGGAGTGCTGGCAAAAGGTAAAACATGCTCTTCCCTCCCGCCCTCCCACGATAAAAACCCGAAGCATTGAAAATATTTTTACTGTCAATGCTGTATACGAATCTATCGGGGTCCGCGTTTCTTCTCATTCTTGCCCTTCCTGCGGGGCTCTTCTGGGCTCTGCAGAGATCCACAGCTACGACCATGAAGACGGGCTGAATCTGCGGGGCTTCCTGCGTCCTCAGTGGGTCTATCTGTCCTGTCCTCGCTGCGGGATAGATATTGCCCTGCACAAACTCACGCGGAACGGCTGCGGAGATCTTTGTAAGCATTACCGTCAGATCTCGATAGCTGAGGCTCTGCGGGTATAACTCTCCTTATTTTTTTTCAATTTTTTTGGGACCGAACTATACCAGTATACTACGGGGGGAGATTATGCCAGGGCTCACTCAGAGGCAGATATCAGATTTTTATGAAATGACTAGCGGGCAACCCTATAGCGCTAGCCAATTAGCTAAATATCTTAAAGAGAAGTATAATCTTAAAGAACCTTTAAAAAGAATTTATAAAAGGGTATACGATTTCTTCAAAACGCAACTGGGTAAGCTCCATTTTATGACAGGAAGGGAAGATTCCATTCTCTGGATTCGTGCTAATCCTCTGAAACCACTTACCTTGATCCAAGATAAGCAAGTTTCCGAGAAGACCGAACTCGACAGCGGGCGACACTGTGACAAATCCGAAAAAACTTATAAACATTCAGAAAATTTGAAAGACCTTAAAAATATTAACCCTGAAAGGTGGAAAGCCCTTCATAAACTCAGCCGGTGTAACGGTTTCGGTTACATGGACCGTGAAACAAAAGAATTCATCTATACCAATAATATTTATTTCGAAGTTATCCAGGGCTTCGGTGAATACATTTCAAGGATCAATACTGAAAATATCGAAATGGTTTATAGCATGGACGGTAACCCTATTTTTTCCAGCAAAGTTCATCTTCCCTATAAAACCAGATTTACAAGTCCAGAACGCCAGGCAGCAAACAAACAAGCCTACTGGGATACCTGGAACTATGTAAACCATAGGTATCTAAAAGGGGTCTTTCTTACTCTTACTGCTCCTTCTCGCGCTGGTGACCTCGTAACAGTTAACAATCAAATGCGTGAAGCCTGGGATAAATTGAGAGATCTTCTTGACTCTAAACTTGCCAGGGGCTTAACCTACATCAAAGTAAACGAATTCCAGAAAAACGGAAGGCTGCATTTTCATCTCGTAATTTTTGGTATTAATTGGATAATGCCTATAAAACTTTTGAAAAAGATTTGGGTCAGCTACGGGGGCGGCCCGGTAATGAACATTTGCGCCATTACCCAGACAAAAGAGGGCTGGACCTGGTCGCGTAAACCTCCAAAAGAAGCAGGTGGCCAAGCTCCAGCCGGCTTTCTCTCTGATTATCTTGAAAAATCCATGTCTCCCCGTTCTGGGGCTCTATATTGGGCCTTCAATATTCAGTTCTGGTCTGCAAGTAGGGATATAAAACAGAGTCCTGAAAAACACGAAACTAAAGGATTTTGGGCTCGAGTGAGTGTAGTAGGAAAAGAAGGTAAAAGGCTTTTCCAGAAAAACAATGACAAAGCTAAAGCCTTTTTTGCGGGAGCTCTCCTGCAGACTCGCAAGAGATCAGACCCTAAACCGAAGGATAAGCCGAAGGAAATAGGAAATCCTTTGTCGGGCTTTAGAACGGCTTCAGCGTTATTCATGCAGGGGTGATTTTTTGAAAATACCAATAGAACTCATTCGAGATTCTGAGGAACTTAATGAACCTGAATATCCGGAACACCCGGGGGCAGGAAAATATCATATCTCAATCCTGCATAGCAAAGAAAGTAAAAACACTTACAATGATCTTTCAGGAAACTCAGAACAGGCTTTAAGGTCCGCTTCTGTCTTGTCCTGGGAGCAATTCTTATATAAGTAGAGGTGAAAACTTGGTAAAAAATGTTTAGAAAAAGATAAAAACGGCTTACATGGCCTAGTACCAGCACAGCTGTCATTAAGGGCAAAGTAGATGAAACTAAATTCCAATCGACTATGAAGGCTTCACTAATATTGCTAAACGTTCATTCTTTAAGTTTTAACTGAAAAGGTTTGAAGTGGGTGATGATAAATTGGATCCTTTAGAAAATATTGTTTCTGACTTTTCATATCCGGTAAAGAAGGCCATTGATGGGGCTTCTTCTTTTATTGGAAAAATATGTATGCCTGCCGCAGAAGAAGCTGGTTTATTGCTATACGACGAAGTTCATGCATTTAGAGGAAAAAACCTTGTCAGTATTGTAGAAAAATCTAAAGGAATACTGACTTTTGATCCTGATACTTTTAAATTAAAAGCATCTCCAAGAGTTATTTGGAAAATAGTTGAGAATGGCTCATGGACTGAAGATGAAAACCTTCAAAATCTGTGGGCAGGGCTTTTGGCATCTAGCTGTACAAACAATGGAAAAGACGAAAGCAATTTAATATACACGGACCTTTTGTCTAGAATTACACCTTCTGAGGCGTATATAATAAATTATTTAGGTAAAAAATGTAGTGAAAGCAAGGGTCTCCTAAATGGCTGCTTCCACACATTGATTAATTTTAACGACGAATTATTTAAAGAATGTTTATATTTTGAGAACCTTGATAAATTAAAGTGCTTAGATCATTTAGGACGTGAACTAAATCACTTAGAATCACTTGGATTAATCGAAAATGTAGAAATAGTACATAATCATCAATTTGTTGGTATGTCTACTACAGGACTGCTTTTAGATCTTTACGTTAGATGCAGTGGTTCTTTACTATCAACTGAAAAATATTTTGCCCAATTTTGGGAGAGTAATCTGAACAAATTTTAATGATTATATTGTTTTAACTTGGAGGATCAATTTTTTATCCAAAAATAATTTAGTCGTAAACTTAGTTTGATTATGCACAAGTTTTACAGTAAAACCTATGCATAAATAAAAATAATATTTAAAGAACATTTGGCACACTGCCATTATAAGTAATTCCTACTTACGATTAGAGAAAAAGAGAAAGAAAAACTTGAGTTTTATACTGGCAATGTAGCTGCCAATATACCTTTATCTGCTATCTGCGATATTGCCTCTGCTATTATTGGAATTGATTTTACTGCACATCTATTTTCTTCGTCATACCATGCGCATTTTTCTTTTAAACAAGCTTGAAACGTTTCCATTTTGGTCAAAGGTACTGAGTCTTGTACTTCTTTAATAGTTTTCCTTAAAGGACATAATAATACATCATTCATAGTTTAAACTCCATATAATTCAATTTCTTATAATTTCTAGAAACCATCCATGGCGACCGTTTTTTCGGCGTTTTACATTTACTGTACCAGGTTCAAAATAATCTGCCACCATCTTCATGACATCATGGGCAGGCACTATAATTTTATATTTATCTTTCTTTACTATACGTTTTGGATGGGGCGGGCAAAAATACCCAAGAAGCAAGTTTTTACTGTGTATCTGGAAGCTTCCATTTTTGATCCAGAAAGGTGTACTATCTCATACGTGATTTACCAGTTACCCATGACTTTTATTGCGCTGAATCCAAAATTACCATACGGTATATGCATTGTCACTAACTTATTTAACCTATAATTAGTAGAATTATGTCGGGTATGATAATTAGTTAAATCAACAACTAATTTTTTGTGCCGGGATATGTATTCTGAATATTTTTTATTTCCATAGAAAGGATTTTCAATAATTATCTTTGAAGTCCAAATGTACCCACTTTTATAAACAACCCGTCCTATTGGATTCAATGTCAAACCTTCGGATGTTAACTTAATTTCTTCTGTTTTGTATCCTTCTTTAATGAAATCTGGCTCCTTTAATCCAACTTCTTTATAAAAATCCACGAATCTTCCAGTATTGAACGGAAACCCGTCCAGGATGAATCCGGCTTCGAGATAATCAAAAGTTATAGCATTATGTTGATATGTAGTATCTGGTTGAAAAGCCATATAAAAGAAGAAGTCAGAACATCTTGCTAGAAAACATGCTACTTCTCTATGATGCGGCCTAAGTAGTTTTGCATCCTCATAGCGTATTTTTTGCTCTTCGAGAGCTTTAAGAAAATTATCCGGCCCATAGCCAAACCAAGAGTAATTTACCTCTTTTTTGTTGCATGTTTGATTTATCAGAAAAGATGGATTTTTCCATACAGATATATTTCCATCAAAAAACGTAAAAAAAGTTCTTAAAATATTTTCCAACTTTTCGAAACTAACATTCATCGCTTGATCTGACTTAAAATAGTATTGTTTAGAATGATTAAAATGGAAAATATCACTAAACAAATCACAACATAGGCGATTATCGGTTTCGATTTTAATGTATGGTAGAGTCTTACCATCCTCACGTAATTTTGTTTCAATTGGGTAAATAATATCGCTTTCCTCGTCGTAATCCTTTTCGTAATCTGCTTCGAACTCTTTCTCTAATTCTACCTCTGATTCTTCCTCGAATTCTTTATTGATAATTCTAATCAACTCCTTAACAAACTGATAATATTAACGAACAATATAAACAATTGATTAAAAAGTTTTCTATTTAATTATCAGGAAGTTGAATTATACAAGATCAATTTTATAAAATAACTTTCTTATTTTACCTTTCTGTGACGTTGGGCAAAAATACACAGGTTTTATAGGAAAACCTGTGCATTTTTCATGATTTGATATAATTATGAGGTTATTTTGGCTCAAAAACACTCAATATACACAGCTTTAAATAAAATCTGTGTATATATTACTTTGGTGATTTTTTGGTGAAATATCCCAAATCAGGTTATGAAAAAGATTCTGAAGTCTTACATTTCTATGTGAAAGATGTAAGAATTCTTACCCCTAAAGAATATGAAGCATTAAAGACGGCTATTCCAAAAGATCAGCACAAAACAATTTTAGATATTCTATTAATTACAGGGATGCGATACGCTGAGCTTTTAAGGCTTTATGATAATCCTGCCTGGTATAACGAGAAAAGAAATCTAATCCATCTTCCGGAAGAAGCCCAGAAGAAACGTAAAAGAAGACAGTTAGAAAGAACTATTCATCCTCTTCCTTCAATGTTCAACTATCTTCTAAAGGACTTCTGGCAGGCCCGTAAACCTCCATTAGAAAGTACCTGGAATAAGAACCTTCAAAGATGGGCTCTATCTGCAGGCATAAACCCTTATGGCCTTTCTGCAAAATCAAGTAGAAAAACATTGGAATCCTGGTTAATTGCTTCCGGGGTTGTTGAGTCTACTGTATGTTTAAGACAGGGTCACGATTCTTTAACCTCTATGCGCCACTATCAAGGGCTCGCCTTTTCAGACGAGGAATTAAGAGATATTAAAAAACAGCTAATTGCATGGGGTTTTTCTTTATAATATCAAAAAAGGACTATGAAAAAAAGAGAACTTCCTTGTTAGATTAAGAAAATAATACCAACATTACTTAAAAAATAATACTTTTAGATACCTATTGGTATCTCTTTCTGTTATAATTTGTCTTTTTTTCCATTTTTCAGTTAATTTTCTTGAGCTTGCAATACTTACCAAAGTTGTATGCAATCCCTCCCCCATATATGATGAATGAAAAAAATGGACTGATATTAAGGAAATAGGAGATCCACACACAAACAAAACCTACAATAGTTAGGTTCCTTATGTTGTCTGGAATTGTCTCTAATGTCAGTTCTTTTTCAAATCCGATTTTTCTTCCTATTTCTAATACTCTTTCATTCAATGTTTTTACTCTAAAGTTCATGCTGGCCATACTCCATCTATTCTTTTTTCTCCAGCTGTGGATATCCACTTTATGCGGATCTTGTCTCCTGGCTGCAGGCCTTCCGGAACCTCACAGTCTTTGAAATAAATATACTCCTGAGAATTATCCTGGCTAACCTTCAGCAGCAGTCCCCCTTCCGGATCAAATAGATCTGTTTGGTGTTGTTCCAGGATTACATACTCCTGGTATTCTTCATGAGGAACAAGGACAAACAAAGCCAAGCAAAAAATAGATACCATGCTTGCAAGGAGAAGTATTCTTCCTGTGGTCCTGATATTTAGCTTCATATTTGTTTTACTGCTTCTTCTAAAATAATACGACTGAGAGCAGAGTCACTCATTTTGTATTTTTTAGCTTTTTTCTGTACATCATCCTTCAATTTCTCCGGAACGAGAACCCTTAGATAGACCATCTGGCCGTATTTTTTGTTTCCCATTGCAGAAGCCCTCCTGCGGCAGCAGTACCGCATTAATGCTTATAACAATCACATAATATTTATCATTATTCACAAAGATATATGTAATATAACATATACTATTTAGTATACACAAACTGGAGTATGACCTAATGTCGATGAAAGCCAAGTCCTTAGTAAAGTTCTTCTTACTTGTTTGTGCTTGCCTCACAGCAAGAATGTTTGGTAAGAAGAAGCAAGCAGACGAGATGCTAAACGAGCTTTATATTATCAGGCATCAAATGAACGAGTTCAGCAAGAATGAAGCTGGAACGATGGGTGTTATGGATGCTGTTCTGGTAGTTGTTACAGGCGCTGTTGTAATGGGTGTAGGTGCAATGATTCTTGCAAAGATACAGCCTAATGTGGTTGGGTCCGACGAGGTAAGCAACGGCACTATTACATCAATTTTCGGTACAGCCTGGGACGCATTCGGCCTGCTGCCTGTGGCTCTGATAGTGGTTGCAGCTGTTGTTATAATAGGTACTGTTATGCTGCTCTCAAGGGCAGCCTAAGGAGGGGATCAATGAACACTTCCCTCTACATTTTTTTCTCAACTATTACCTTCTTCATGCTCATTCTTGGGCTGTATGACTGGGGAGCAACAAAACAGAAAATAGCAGCATTCCCCACACTGTTGAGTACTATCCTTTCAATAATCCTGTTCGCTACTAGCTGGGATATTAGATACTCTTCGGGTGGGATAGAATTAGCTGCACTACACAGCTGGGAAGCTTATGTGATAGCGGTATTCTGGGCTCTGCTGTTTTTTGTCAGCATCCTGCTAACAATTGTAATCATATTTGAAAAATCAAAAAGTATCCTGGAGGACTTCAATTGAACGAAATTCCGGAGAGTTATTTTACAGCAGGATATGTACCTACAAACCCCAATCAGCAACGTCCTTTGCAGTTCAGGAGTGAGCAACTAGACTTTATCCAGGAACTTCTGAACAAAGAAGAACTGATGAAAAACATACCTCCTCATTTCAAGCTGTTCACATCGGCGTTTATAAAAAATCTTGCAATCTCAAACTTTACAGAGAAGGATATTCGGTACATAGTCACAGCATTTGATGACATTAAGACCGCAACAATAATGGCAAAACCTCCTTCTTTCTTCACCTGGGAAGATGAGTCAGTATTCACTCATCTCAGACCTATTGTGTTTACCGAAGCCTGCAGAGCAAAAGAAGGGCAGGAAAGAAAGCTGCTGGCTACTTCCATAAACCAGACCTATTTGCAACAAGATGTAAGAGGTATGCAGTCTGCCGGGTCTGGAGGCATATGGAACAGAATGAGGAAACTCTTTGGAAGGGGATACTAATGCAATTGCTCTCTCTTTTCTATGTATCCATATTTTCCAATTTCATAATCCTAATGATCTTCTTAGTGTTTGCTATGATTACAGCTCCTGTATCTGTTCCTTTCTTGCTTGCCAAGCTGAAAAAGGGCAATATTCTTATCATGAAGATGTTAAACGGTGGTATCCGCTTTATCTATGCAGACCAGGAAATGCATACTAAAAATTACGGAACCTTTCTTCCAAATCCAAAGGCTGCCACCAGACTCGCTGGAGTCTCTGCATATGTTGCCTATGAGGGTCACGCTACACCACCGACAATAGAGGCTTCCAAAGCAGCTGAAAAACTCAAGGAAAACCACGTTCTTCCTGAAGAAGAAATAAAAGAAACTGCTGAAAGGGCTTTTAACTCTGGAATTCTCGAGGAATACGATGTTTCTGCACTGTATGAGTACGCAGCTGCTATCAATCCACATTACGTGGATGCAAGGATAGAAAGAAGAGCTGCAGAACTGGCAAGAGGTATGAGAAATCCGTTACCTCAGATCTTTGGATATGCAATAGTTTTGATAATAGTATTGATCGGCTTTGCCCTATTCTGGAAAATCATCGCAGGGGGAGCTGGCGGTGCAGCTGTATCAGGTCTGGCAAACGCAGTATCCCCTTCAACTGTTAACATATGAGAATTATCCGGTAATAAGGAAGGGTTAAGCATGTCAGAGGATTACCAGGACAATTACAACCAAAATAGTAGGTACAACAATACAGGTTCCAAGTCCCTATACAGATTTGACATCTCAATGAGAGTCATAGAAGTCATAGATCTAGAAGGGGATCTTTATACCTGCCTGAGATTCCAGGGCATTTCAAAAGCAACCGAAGATTGCTATATCCTCTTCATCAACTCATTTTTCAAGCTATTCTACATGACTGCTATTCTGACTAAAAACGCAGAACTTCTGAGCCATATAGAAGCTGCGTTTCAGAAAGAGGACATCTCATTATACCTACAGGGTCCAAAGGGCGAGCCAGTAAATGCAAACCTGTTTATGAATCTTTTTGAGGACTATCTAAAGCAACTCAAAGAAGATGGAATTTATGATCCGACAATTACCCGCTACTTTATGAATGCTTTCAATGCATGGGAGGGGTCCCTGGGATGAGTTTCGCAAAATACGTTCAAGAGGCTAGAAATAAGTCTGAATTAAAGCAGGAACCTCTTGCAATCACTAAAGCGAATATTGCAAAAATTGTAAGCTATTGCCAGCAGAAAAGACAGGATTGGGTCTTTTTCGTTACAGGTCTTGAAGGGTCCGGAAAATCCACTTTGGCAGCCCAGCTGGCAAAGATACTGGACCCTGAATTCTCTCTAAAAGAAGGGATGATATATGATTTTAGAGACTCTGAACATTCCTTTATCAATTTCATGCTGAAATACCAGGATATACCGTATAAAGTAGCCTGGTATGATGAAGCAGTTACGGTTCTTTTCTCTCAGCAGCATAACACAAGGGATTCAGCCCTTGCCCAGAAAATATTTAAGATCAAAAGGGACTGCCGGCACTATGACATTCTTGTATCTCCCTCATTTTGGGACATAGTTCCAGATATCCGGGAAAGAAGAGTGAAAAGTCTGCTATATTGTTTCACTACCATCCATCACCCTGCTCAGGGAAGGACTGAGTTCAGATATCATGTAGCATACTTCTCCGGGGAAAAGATCATCAGAATTTCCCAGAACAGAAAGGCAAAAACTGCTTTTCGAAGTTATAAAGCTCTTTTCAAGCTCGTAAAACCCGATTATGTAGAAGACTTTCCAGAATTGCCTTCAGATTTTGAAAAGGAATACCTCAAGTTTAAACGGGATCACAGAACGGGGATCATAGAAGCAGCTGCAGGTATAGATGAGACTCAAGGAACTAACAAACTGCTGCAACCCGAAAGCGGAAAGCTGGATTTCACGGGGGTAAGACAAAAGCTTATAGAAATATCAGGAGGGGCCATTGAAGAATGCAGCGAGTGAAGACTATTGCAATATTGATCTTATGCATATTTCTTCTATCGGCTACAGCTGCAGCAAAACAGGACAACAGTAGAGTACTGACCAACGAAGACCTCTCAAAGCTTCGTCTTCAGGAGATCCAGAGTAAAAAACAGTTTGTTGAACCCTGCAAAGTCAAGACTGCACAGGAAAAACAGCTTTACAAACATCAGATAAAGGATCTGAACGAAGAGATTGAAATCTATGCAAATCTGGACAGTAGTACAATAGTCTGCGGAAAAACGAAGGAGGGTAAAATTCGATTAGTTGATATTGACAAAAAAGAGCATAAACTACGCAGTATAAAATTGAAGTATGGAGACATCCAGCAGGTACCAGGTTTTCAAGATAACTTAATCAAAATAACCCATTATAATGATGCTGGTCTTGCTGATGCTGTATGGCTGCAGGAAGTCCGAAATGATAACGGATGGGTGTATCTAGAGGATTTACCTTTTTCTGAAATTGAAATAGGCGGGTTCCTGGGAGAGTACCGGAAAGTAGGAACATTAACCTATCCAGTATCTCAAACTTTCAATTTAGGATCAGATTTCACTTCTGATAATGTTAACTATATTGAAGTCTCCATTGATCCGGTTTACAACAAAACAGGACCTTATGACATTCCTACCAATGGACTCGTAGCATGGTGGAGATTTGATGAAGGAGAGGGAACTTTAGTTCAAGACTTCTCTGGCAACGGAAATCACGGAACTGCTGAAAACGGAATGAACTGGACTGAAGGAAAATATAACGGAGCGGGATTATTTGATGGAGACAATGACAGAGTAATAATACCAAATAGTGCTTCTCTTTCAGTTGAAAATAATAGCTGTACCTGGGTATTCATATTGAATTCAAGTGGCGATACTGGGTCCCAAATATTTTACCAGCATGGTGGAAGTGGAGGATCGATGTCCATCAGACCATACCTGACATCTGTTGGAGGATTCAATCTAGATCATACCACACAGACAGGACTCAAATATTGGTCAATACCCGACACTTCCAGCATTAACACCACTAGAATGATACTGATAGAGTACATCAGAGAAACACCAACACTGAACGTCTATATTGATAACCAGCTTGTAGGGTCACGAGAACTTGACAGCGCGCTAATTCAGCACACAAGTTATCTATATATTGGCTACAGTTCGGGTTCATTCAATGGCTATATTGACAACGTAATGATATACAACAGGCTTCTATCAGCAGAAGAAAAAGCACTTCTTTATTATGATAATCTTCAGAACCTTAGACTAAAAACCAACAGTGATAGTACATATTCGGATTATCTGAATGGTTCCGGAACTATTCAGGTACCCTATGAAAACAGCGGTGAAGCATTTAATTCTCTAATTGCTAATATTCCAGATGAAGTCGAAATTGATGGAATTACTGTTAGAGATTATACAAAAACTGTTACTCCTTTTAATGTGACAGCTAATGTAGGATACACAGAAAATACAACGATTATAGAAGAAACATTAACTGACACTGAATACACGATATACGTCAGATATTCACCTTTAAACAGTTATGGGTCTGGAACAATCACTTACACAGCAGACCTTAATCCTATTCTTTCATCTTCTCTCCTGCAATACTCTCTTGAATCCAATAACCCGGCGGCAGATCTGAGCTACGACTCTGAGACATATACTTTTCTCATTGAAACCGGAGCAGTCTTGGAAGACCAGGTGTACAACTTCCTGATTACTTGCACGAAGGACGGAACTCCCATAGATCGCGTAATCAGTGACGGATTTGGAAACAGCCAGCTTGGAGTTTATGAAGCAATAGGGAGCGAGGCCTACATGATAGGATCTTTGTATCCCTCCAGATCTTCGAATTATGATTGGTATTTAAACGGCAACTGGGCAGATGTTGCAGGTCTTGCGGTAATGATTCCTTTGGTTATAGTAGCTGTGTTTATCTGCTTGATTTTCATCAGGAGGGACTGAAACGAAACTATACGAAGTTTCTACTATTGTATTAGTTACGGTCCTAGTTCTTGGGCTGGGAACCATGATCATTTCCAATCTGGACGGTTCAACAAAATTCGAAGAAAACGTTGCAGGCATTGCTGTATTTGTAAACGATGCCGGAACGGATGCGACATACGTTAGAGGAGCGATATACTCAGCAAATGGGGATCTGCTAGGGATCACAGAAGAGGTTGAGCTTGTAAGAGATTCCTGGAATGTTCTGGCCTTTCCTCATGATATTCGGATTGATACAAAGGACCAGCAAAACTACATACTTGCAGTCCAGGGAGACGGCCAGATCAATGTTCCTGCAGACGGGGAGAATTATATCCTTCAGGAAGCTGATTACGGGACTTTTCCAGGAAACCTAGAGGGGTATGAAGGGAATGAATCCAAGCTTTCGATATATGCGATCTACAGGTGATTGAATGGGTACAGGACAGGCAACGATCAGAGGCAGGGACGGAACTTCAGCAAGTGGGAAGAAAGTAAGCAAATACAGTCCCCAATATAAAGCCACAAGTACAGGTACAGCAGTGACAAAACCATCATCTGCAAGCAACAAGAACGCTTCAAGCTCTGCTATTGAAAATGCTCCTAAAAGTACAGAAGGAGTAACTACTCAGCAGCCTACAGAAACAGGACCGACGATTAGAGGCAGGGAAGGGACTTCAGCAAGCGGGAAAAAAGTAAGCAAGTATAGCCCGCAGTATAAAGCAACCAGTACAGGAACAGCAGTAGCAAAGGATTCAACACCTGTTTCTATACCACAGAGTAAAGGCTCAAGTCAGCAATCTAGGATCTTCATAAGAAACAGGTTCTATTATGAGAATGGGCTTCCAGCAGACGCAATACAACAACCTAAAACCGCTGTGGCTCCAGCAAAAGTAGCAGCAAATCAGGAAGCAAAAATTGAGCAAGCTAGAAGAATAGCTGATTCTGGAATAAAGTCTTTTGCAAACTTAATAGTTCCTGGAAAAAAATACGAGATTGAAAAAATTCCTACTGAGAGCGAACAAAAACGTTCTAATATACTTGCAACTGGGATAGAGATAGGGATGGGAGGAGCAGTAGATACAAGCAGTATCAAAAAGCCTTCTATCTCCAAAGATGATCTCAAGACCTGGAAAGTCTACGAAGAATCGCAAAAACTTGCACAAAAGATAGATGCAAAACAAGAAGCTCTTTTATCTCCCGTACCGGAAAGTACAGCAAAAGACTTCATCCGAGGTTTAACCAATGCTCCTGAACTCGCTGTGAGTATGGCAGGGATGCTTCCTGTAGGAATCGAGGGAGCTATTAAAGATCCAGGGTCAGTTCCCCATGGTATTGTGACAGGGGCTGGAATTGTGGCGGGAAGTCTCTATAAACAGGCAAAAGAGAGCCCTGCACAATTTGCAGGTGAAATGCTTGGGATGGCTGCAATTGGAAAACTAGGAAGTGCAGCCAAAAATAAGGCAAGCGTAGTAGGTAAAGAATACCTTCCTCCTGAGAAGGTAATCCGGCCTGAAGTCCTATCAGGTACACAGGAGTTTCCACTTGCACCTAAAGGTACAACTGCAAGTCAACTAATCAAGGATTTTGAAACGTCTACTTATAGATACCCTCGTACTGAAGGGCCGGGGGGATGGCATGCAACCCCTCAACGTTTTGCATCAGAAACTATTGCACAGCCTGGTAGCAGTTCCGTAGTAGGACTTCACTTAGGTCCAGATGTATCTCCACACTTCCTTGGAGTTTCAGAGAAAGGAGGCATCCCGAAAGTAAAACTCTTTGGCTGGGGAGAACCTTCAAGAAGACCAGCTGCAAACTGGGTAGATGTTCAGAATATCAGACCTCTTCCAGAAGGAATTAGGGGAAAGGGAGCAGCAGTTACTAATGAGTACCTTATGACTCAGGCCCCAAAAGGTCAGGGATATGTAACCCCTAAATTTGAAGCTCTGATAAAACAGAGAGCTGCAGAAAGAGAAATAGTAGTTCCTCCAGGAACTGAACTAGTCCGGACAGAATCAAAGTATTACACGAAATTCAGAGGTAAAGCAGTCCCTATTGATAGATATCAGGCCCTTCCAAATGAGTCTATTGGAAAACTAAGACAAAACGCAAAAGGGGCAGTTGGCAGAGATAAGAGAACAGTATCAGCTGAGGAGTTGCTTAAAGAAAGCGAATATCTCCGCAGGGGATATAGCGAGCCTATATTTACACCCGGAAGAATAATCCCAATCAGCACTAGCTACTCTTCTAAAAGACTGGAAAATTCATCTCAACCTTCAGGGTTCCATCCAATTTTTTCCGGAAAATACACTCCTGTCCCTCCCACAGAATATACTTCTGTTCCTTCTATAGAATACAGATCTATAACTCCAATACCTCATATCCCATTTACATCATATCCAGATAATTCATATGGTTCTCGAGATTACAGTCCTAGTAATAGTCCCAGCATACCTTTAATTTCTGGAAATACTCCTGCTAGCAGATCAAAAAGAGTTCTAAATCCTGACCAAAGCTTAGAAAGACAAAATATCATTAGGTCTTCTGAAGGCTGGGGTTTCAGGCAGAAAACCCACTACGTCCAAGACCCGCTTTCCCTGCTTACCGGGCGAAGGAGGCGCTAATGGCTGCCTATAACTGGTTAATAATTCTGCTAGCGCTTGGAGTCTTCGGGCTATTATATGCATCTACTTATGATGTTATAGCTACGGCTCACGAGAATTATGCATTTACAGATGACCCTACTGCATCTTTGGGGGCAAAAATTCTCTGGCTTACCTGGAAATACCTTCCTGCTGTTTGCCTGTTCTCTCTTTTCGTGTATGGAGTTATGAGTGGACAGAAGAGTTCTGACGGAGGATGGAAATGAGAAATCCGATTGAGAGCAGAGGGTAATTAATGAAAAATAGATCAGTTTTCTCAGCTTCGATTTTATTTATCTTATTTTCAATAACTGCAAGTGCACTTCCAGGACTACCTCTTGATTGGGGGCACTCAGAAATATCTAACTTTAACTTTGAAGCGTGGTCATCAGGTACGGTTAATACCGCTCCTGATGGTTGGACTCTAACAGACTCAAACTATCAAAGTTGTGGAAGATCTTCTGATTCATGCATACAGAGTTATTCGTATTACATTACCTCAAACGGTGTAGGTTCAGCAACATCATCAATAACTCGAAGTGTTAGTATAACACCTGGATACTACACTATTGGAGCTTGGGTAAAAACAAGTGGTTCATCTGGAGCTTTAAACGTTGACATGTTAGGTAGTGGGATAGATATAACAGGTGTAAGAGTTTCAAATCTTCAAGAATGGACTTATTGTGAAGCTACTGAATATATTGATTATACAGGTACGTTAACATTACGTATATTTGCAGATGGGTCACCGGTGAGCGGTTCTACTTTTTATGTAGATGGACTAACTGTATATAAAAGTGGAAATGCTAATTTAGACACTGATGAATGTACGTTCCTGTTTACTGAAGATTATATAAATATAACTATAAGTTATACTCCTGACGGATTTTATAACCCCTCAGTACTTGCAGTATTTCTTGAAGATATCTCACATTATATTGATGATGTTGGTAAATTAGGTACAGTTACAGCAGTTTATACAACTGATGATATAACTTTTACACCTACAAGTTCATTTAGGGCGAAAGGATCAAGTTATCAGGCAAAGAATGTTTTGTATGTAGGCACATCAGGGTTTACTCCTGGTGTACAATATAACATCACTGTTTCAATTCCATTTAATCAACCTCCGAACTTATACTATCCTGAAAATGGAACTGTTATCGAAAGTAATTACCCTGATTATAACAAAGTCATCCTATCCTGGGAAGATTGTGCAAATCAATATTATGGTGTAATATCCAAGTATTCTGATTTCTCCACAATATGGTATGAATCTACAATACAAGATGCGGAGTGGGATGTTACACTTGACTCAGGTACATACTACTGGAAAATTCAAGCCTATGATGAGGTAAATGAACAATATTCAGAACCTTCTGTAGGAACATTTTCAATAGGAAATGCTCCATCCAAACCCGGATATGCTAAAATCTATGCCAAGAACGAATCCACAGGAGTAAACCTCACTAATTTTAGCGTGGATCTCTACAATGATACCACATATATCACAAAATCAACTACAACAGGGTCTATAGAGTTCTCAAGTTCTGAAATTGTTGAAGGAGAATATATAGCTAAAATATATGCAAATGGATATTCTCCCAGATGGAGGATAATTGAAAGTCCAGAAACCATTACGGCATATTTAGCTGCAGAGGATATGGCTTCTCTTGTCAGCTTTAATCTGATTGACTATACAAATCAGTTCAAATATAGGGAAACAAAACTTTTGATTACAAGACCTGCAGACGCAGGCACGCTTACAATATCAGAGAATTACTTTGACGCTGCCGGCCTGAACAAAGTTTATCTTGAAAATAACGTTAACTATGACCTGACATTACAGACAACCTCACTAGAGAGATCTGTAGGGCCCTATGTAGCTACTCAAACAGACTTTGTAAGCCTTGTAGTAGGGGATATAGAACTTATCCCTCCTTCTACTGTTTACGGGGGATTTAATTACTCTATTCAAAAAACAAATGAATCAGTTATACTGACTTGGACGGCCCCTGCAGGCTCATTATATAGTCCATTTATTTACAATATCACAGACACTTCTTCTGGAGAAATGGTTTATTCTATATCCTCTATTGCTCCTCAGGGGATTGCTACATTTAACTATCCAAGTACTGAAAAGCAGTACTATATCCAATTCTGGGCAAATACTTCTGGTGGTGAACTCCTGCACCAAGAGTATTGCAGGTCTGACCAGCAGTTAATTGATCTGCAAGTCTCGGACTATTGGTACAACGTGGTTTCTTTCTTTATCTTGGCTACCTTCGGTCTACTTTTTGGATATCGAAGCTCAAAGATTGGAGCATTTTTAACATCTATTTTAGCTCTTGGACTTTATGTGGCGGGATTCCTTCGAGTTTCAGAAGCTATTGCTGCCTTTGTAGTGGTTCTCGGTCTTCTTGCAATATTAGGAGGTAGAAAACAGTGAAAATATATGAGATTGCATTATTTCTGCTGATTACGAACCTTTCAATATCGTTGCTTGGAGCTCTTAACATATTTCCTGTTCACGTATCAACACTTGCAGTAACTGAAGAAGAATTCCGCAGTAATATTCCAGATAAGATCAGTTACAGTAATGCAGATATAGGGCTCTACTTATTTGGAGACTTCCCAAGAGCCCTTGGGATGCTTGGTAAGATCTTTGTGTTTGCTCCTATCACTCTTGTTTTACTTCTTGGAGAGGCAGGTATCCCTGGGCTAATAGTAACTCCATTATCAATTCTTGTTTGGTGCGTCTATTTAATAGGACTTGCCCAGGTAATCATGAAGTTTACCCTGGTAGGAGGAGAATAATGAACTATACTTACCTCCCTATCCTATCAGAATCGCAGAATGTCAATATTCTGGGCTTTATAAGTAGCCCTTATACTGCGATTTTAGGAAACTTCTTCTGGTTATTTATAGGGCTTCTCGTTGTCTCAATGGCTTTCCTAAAAGCCCAGGATGTAGCACTTCCGGTAATTATAGGGATTATTTTTGCTGCTACTTTTGGAGTATTCCTGCCTGAAAGTGTGGGTGTATCTTTACTTATGCTCCTTGGCACTGGAGTAGGGGCAATACTATATAAAGTATTTAAAACAGGAGAAGGATACTGATGATTTTTACTTGGATAATTGTCCTATCACTGGAGTTCTGTATAGGTCTTCTTTACTTTATTTTATCCGGGTCATTAAACGATCTTCTTAACTCTATGGTTGCAGCTGGAGCACCAGAAGCAAAAATTTCGTTTATCTCCATGTGTTACCATGGAGCATTTATTGTTGTGGGCTCTGGGCTAATAATATACGCTCTCTTACGCAGTTTAACGAAAGAAAATGATACATACTCATACTGATCTGAAAAATCTAAATTACAATAGAATTAACCTAGGTGAAAAACATGGAAAAGTCAACACATATTTACACCGCAGTATTGTCTTTGATTATCATGGGATTGTCAGGAACTTCTAATAATATATACGAATTTGCAGGAGGGTTTGTAGGAACATACCTTTTCCTAATAACTATTTTATTCATTTTTGAGAAAGCAAAAATAAAACTTAAAAACAAATGATCGCAGGTATTCCGTCTCTTTCGGTTGCGGCAAAAATTGAACTCCATACTGGACCTAGTAACTTAATCCTTCCAGTATGGAGTAACTAATCAAAGTTTAACGCAATATTAATTCTATATTAATCTGATCCAAGCTTATCTAGTTTTGAAAAGAGCTCTCTTGCTTGGTCACTTTTCATTATAAGCTGTAGCAGTTCTGGAATTTTATTCTCCATTTCATGAATCTCCTGGATAGTCTGCTGGTCCAGAGGATGACCACAGCGGGCGCAAAACTTTGAAGTAGGGCCATTGATTTTTTCACATACAGGACAGGTCTTGCTGGTGAGTTCTGGAATCATATCTTCTTTTTTCTTCATTCCATAGATCCTGAGCATTGCATCATCTACCTGTTTTCCGGAAAGATGAACATATACGCTGGGCATATCTGAGCCGTGAACCCATCCTAGATGGGCCTCCATCTGAGACTCAGTTAAATGCTGAGCAAGTTCTGTACTCCTAGAATGTCGGAAAAGATGATTATAGACCCTTTTTTTAATTCCAGCCTTTGCTGCAAGGGTTATAATCAGTTTTCTAAAGGCTTGGTATTGCATAGGTTGCCCGTTCCCCTTGCCTCTAATGAGAAGCCATAGATAAGCATCTGGATTATCTTTTTGTGGGTGAATATCCAGCCAGGAAGCCAGATAAGGAACTGAAAAAATTACCCTAACTCTTCTCATTCCGGTTTTACCATTAACTGTTAAGACAGCTCCATACCGATCAAAGCTTAAATGCTTGATCTTAAGGCCACCTAGTTCCCCAATCCTACAACCTGAATCATATAATGTGGCTATTATGGCCTTGTCTCTTGGGTGTTCTGCAACCTCAATTAATTTTTTAATCTCTTGTTCACTAAGAAGTTCCTCTGGAAGTTTTTGTGTGTTATGTCTCATCTGCACATTTATCCAGGATACGAGATCGCCTTTTCCCATCCACCTAAAGAACTTACGTATTGATATTTTGTAATCATGCTTTGTCCACTCACTACGGTCTGATCTCTCTATACGAGCAACCAAAGCCTGAACATCATCAAAATCCATTTCTGAGAAATTCTTGTCAACAAGTTGAGCCAAAACATTTAGCTGCACAAGATATTTTTCAACCCTTACAGGTTTAAGGCCTTCAGCAAAAAGAGAGTTTTCAAATTTTAGTATTAAGGTCTTATTTTCCTTGCTGTAATCTGCGTTTTTAATCCGTTTTTCCACTGCATTTAAATTCTTTTCATGCTTATATATGCTCATATACCTTACTCCATTACGTCGCTATTAATAGACATAATCCAAGTGTTGTGAAAGTAAGGCAGTATACTGAAAGCAGATCTCCCGCCCGAGGCTCTTTTATTTTTTGTTTCTTTTTTAAATCTCATCTTCTTCAGACTCAAAGATCTCTTTTGCTGAGGGTATCTGGATGACAGTATGCATTTCAGACTGAAAATCTTATTTTTGAATCTATAGAATTTTAGTATTCTGTAGCAATTTTAGAATTATGTGATCCTCAAAGTTTAATCCAGATTCAGGATTGAAATCTAGATAAAAACTAAAAAAGAAGAAAAAACGGCTCTGTAGAAATCCTCTGAAATAACCAATCTTAACAAATTAAAACTGAATTGTCTGATTCAATTTTGCTGAGAACTTTAAGTCTATTAATGACGATTAAGTAGGTTTTCTACAGAGCCGAAAAAACTATGAACAGAACTGATTTTCAGTTCTGTTCTTTCCACTTATAATACCTCTAGAACTTGACCCTTATTCTGCCCGGGGACTAAAAACTAACGGCAGAGCAGGGAACAGAGTGCCCGTTCGTTACCCTTCTTCCTCTTCAAGATTCATGAGCTCTTCATAGCACGCTACACAGATGCATTTTTCGTCAGGGGATACTTCTTTAAGGTCTATCTTCGGACCACTGGGTTTTAGGGTTCCTTCCCTTAATACATAGAAGTGTTCACCGAACTCGACTGGCTGTCCGCATCTGGAACATAAGAAGGGTGGATACTCAACCGATTCAACTGCACACTCAACGCATATCAGATCGGACTTATCCCCGCGAACGTCCTCGAATTTTATTGGTATCATATCCTGGCTGGTATCGACGACCAGCACATCTTCCAGCAGTTCCCGACCACAGATATTGCAAAATTCTTTCATTTTGTCGCATCCCTTCATTATGTCTCCTTTATCCTCCAGAAATTTCTCACAAAATCCTGTACCAAGCCGTAAGGGGTTTTAATGTTGATTTTAGTGTTTCCCTGTTTTTACAGTTAATTTTATTCCCCCTTCTCAGCCTCTAATATAGTTATATTAAATTAGATGTTTAAAAATATTATTATTTAAATTGTTATTGTTTGATTCAATATCCCCTCACAAAGGCTTCTACAGTTCACTGTACAGCTCACCGTTCAGGGAATTAAGAGGGAACTTCTTTAGGAAAATTTGAACGTTGGGAGTTCCTGACATATTGAATTGCCAAAAATTAGTATAAGTAAATGGATGGGTTCTTTAACGCTAGAGGCAGCCTATTAGCACCCAGGCATCCATAATAAACAGCATTCCCATGAATTTTAAAAATAATCAGTATTTTACAATTAAAAATATCATCTTTGAAAAAACGTGCGATAGATCCCCTAAATTTATTAATTGTTGATAACTACTTGTTCAAGAAAAACAAACTCACAGGGTTCGTCCTATATACCGAAGCGGCAATCATGATTATTTTTCCACTCTGTTTTGTTATGTAATGTCCCTAAATTTATGGTCTGGAATATTTTGATAGTCCATCTTAAAATTAAGATGGACGTACCTGAATTCAAATGGTAGAGAGTGTACACAGATATACAGTTTCAACATGCATCCTACCTTCAGCAGGTAACTCATTATTTTCCTTGTAACTTACTGAATGTTTTTTATATATTTGCCTATGATAGGATACTTGATTATATCTGAATAATGATATAAAATTTCTAAAGAAAATCTGTTTAGAACCTTTGCTCAGAATATGCTCAAGGTAAAATATAACCTGCCACCTGATGCGGGTTACATCAAAGTGTGAAACTTATAATTGAGGTTTTATCATAGTCAATGCTTATAAGATTGAATCTCAGAATCTCCTGTACTCATAACACTTGTGTGGATCCCAAACCAAATCAACAATTTAAAAATGCAGGATTATATTTACCAGATCTGACTTTATTTTAGGGAAATAGTCAAAGAATAAAAATTAAATGTCCGGATTATAATACTTTGTTTTTATTTATCACAGTTTTAAAAATAAAATATTTAAAAGATTCTTAGCCATACCCTCCATTTTATACTTGTGAGTTAAGTTAATTTCTAATCGGAGATACTCCATTGTTTTTTAAGAGAAATAGGGAGCTTTAAGAGCCATTACCGGACTTTATTGAGAATAGATACAGACAAATGAATACATATTTTACTTTAGTGATTGATAGAAGTTCTATAAATTGCACTCCAGCGTATAATGCGTTTGAAAAAGTACGGCTAGCAGATACTTCCGGAACGAAATACACGGTGAGGACAAGCTAGAATTGATAGGAGATCCTTAAAGTAGGGGAACAGGAAATGACTGATGAGAAACGCACAATTTTGATTTATTACCATGATGATAACGATGGGAGCTGTGCAGCTGCTGTCGCTGCGAATTATTATGACAAAAACGAATTTTCCATAAAGTTTGTTGCTATAAACTACGGAAAGGAGTCGTGGACTGAGGAAGAAATAAACGAAGCTGAAAAAGTGTGGCTTGTTGATTTTTCAAGTGACAGAATGGAGGATTTCGTAAAGACTTGCGGGTCTAAGCTGATATGGATAGATCACCACAGGACTGCTATGGAAAAGTTCCCAGAACTGTGGGGTTCAAGCAATATTCCAGGAATCCGGTCTCTTGAAAAAGCAGCCTGCGTGCTTACATGGGAGTACACGCATCCTGAAAATATTTCACCCCCTCCGGCTGTTGCCTATATAGGGGACAAGGATATGTGGACGTTTGAATACCCAGATACAAGGGCATTCAGTGCAGGTTTCAGCCTGATGGTCAAGACCCCTGACGATCCTGTGTGGGACGTGCTTCTTGGTTTGGAATACGAAGAAACCGTAAATAAAATGATCTCCATTGGTGAATTGCTCTTGGAGGCTCAAAAGTACAAACTCCAGAAAGCCTTCGATCGTGGGGTTGATTTCACTTTTCATAACTGGAGAGCCAGGCTTGTAAACACTACAGGGAATATTTCCGAGTTAGGGGAATTCATCTACAAGAAGCCTGAATATGATATTGCTGTCATGTGGCAGGCAGTAGAAGATATGGTAGTATTCAGCCTGAGGTCCGATTCAGGGAACCCGAATTCGCCTGACTGTGCCGAGATTGCCCAGCAATATGGCGGCGGAGGGCACAAAAATGCTGCAGGATTCCAGAAAAAGAATATGGATTTTCCATGCCTGTTTTTCACATGAAATATTACCTCGGCGTCGCAGAGATCATATTTTACCATAATTCGTGGGTTCTTCTGGGGGTCAGGCAAAAGAAGCTCCAAGCGCTGTGAAAACCCAGATCCTGGACTTCTTATTTTTTTATTTTTTCTTTTTAAAAAATAATTATTCCAAATGTATGTGAGTAATACATTGACAAAGTAAAAAAAGTATAAGAGAAAATTAAACGAAAGGATCAATCCAAGTTTATGTTTGATCATCCTTCAAAGGGCATGATCGTGCTCGATTCTATCCACTTCGGCAACTGCATTGATATCATTCAGATTCTTTACTGCAATACTACCTCTGACCTGAACGTCAGGTCCCTCGATAATAGTTCGGATTTTCATCCCTTTTGCTTCAAGCTCAGCACTTACATTTTCAAGGATTGAATCTGGCTCCAGGAAGATTCTAACATCAATATAATCATCAGGTGCAATTTGAAGTTTGTTCGTTACTACCGATGTCAGTTCAGCAGAATATTTTGTCGCAGTCACTAGCATCCCCCTGTATTCATATTAATCACCTTTCCATAAATAACTGGCTATCCAGCCGTTGTCTAAAAACTGATCATAATAAGGGATTTAGATTAAAAAATTTAATGAGGGGACTTAGATGAAGTTAATCCCAATAATAAGTGGTTTGGATGAAGATCCACAAGGCAAGTGAATAACAGGAAAATAAATGCCTGAATGGATTACTATTTAATTACCTGTTTATTATTACACTGCTTGCTTATCCTCTCTCATTCATATGAGAGAAATCATTTTTTCTGCCAGAGTTTTAAACTGGGTTTTAAAACTTGGTTTTTCTGTTTTTCCAGACTTTAAATGTGATTTTGTTAAGTATTTTTCAGTTGTAAGTAAAAACAAGGGAACCTTTATCTCAAAAAGTCTGTTCACTCCTGTTTAGTTTATACTAGAAAGGTCTACAAAAGATTGGGAAGCGTTACCAGAGAAAATAAAAGAGTGAAATAAATAAAAGAATAATAAAAATTTTAAAGTATTGAGTAGTATTAGATAATTATATTTTATAAGTTGAGAAAGTCAATATAGAGGAATTGGATTATGAAGAATCGGAATGATGAAGAAAAGCCTGAATTATAAAATAACATGTGAAAAACTTAAAAGAAATAAATTAAAGAGAAGTTAAAGCTACTGCTTCAGCTCCTCAGGCTGTAACATCCTTTCGAAGGATGTAAGCAACCATCTGAGGATTAAGTTTGCTTTCCCTTGAGATCTTCTCCTCAATAGCCTCAGTAGACTTACCCTCAGTTTTGAGTTCTCTTATTTCTTCAATGATTGACGAAGGAATACGGTAGTACTCGTTTATATCTTTCCTGTGGCCCCAGACGTCACCCTCGATGAGCTGGATACGCTGCATTTCAAGGAACATTTCTATAGATTTAGAAACCGTACGCCTGTAAGATTTAGGAAGCTGTATAACTTCAATCTTCGGACAGTTCTCAACCAGCGAAAATATATCCTTATTTGAAGGCCTGAAAGCCAGATGCACTATTCTTTCATTTGGATTCAGTGTAAAGATTTCATCTCTTGAACTCACAACCCTTATTTTCAAAGTTAATCCTCCAGATTTACCTATTTTTTTTGTATGATAGTAAAAAATTCTTCATTAAATATTTTTCTATATTACTTGAATCATTTAAAAACAATTTTTATTTTCGATTTTTCGTATATTTTAGTAAAACTAAGATCTAAATAACAAAAATCAATATGTAGAACAGTATTATTAGCAAGACATAACGAAATATTTGAGGATATTTCACAGAAAACCTGCAGAACAAAACCCACAAAAATCAGACTTTTTTACTGAACATTATCTATTTTCCTTTAGGTCAGGGCAGTTTTAAATTTTTAGAAATTAGCTAAAATTTCAAGATGAAATTATATTTTAAAACTGACCAGCATTTTAAAATTAATCGATATTTTAAAATTACATAATATTCAACAGTTAACTAAGATTATGAAATTATAAAATTTTTAGAAGTTAACTGACATTTTAAAATTAGCTAATAATAAAGAATCAACTAGTATTTAAAGAGCGTATCTAAAAGAGTCAACTAATATTTAAGGAGCCTATCTAAAAGCCAATTATAAAAAATCGATCTGAAATATGAGAATTCAACAATAAAAGAAAGAGCTGACAACTTAAAAAGCAGTCAATTAATTTTAAAGATACCTGGAAAATCGCACAATTTTTATAAAATGTCGTATTCATTATACTCCATATACTATTTTGAAGAGGCTCGCGCATGGAAGATCCTGTTATCTCAAAAATAAAAAATCAGTTTGATAAGAAAGGAAATCCGGCAAAGATTCCGCTGATGAGCGGGAAACGTTTTTTTGAAGCTCGGTCCGAAGTGGATGGAGTCTATGTTGACAACCTGAAAACCCAGCCATTTCTTCCCTGGGAAATCTTTTCCGAAGCTGTTAACTTTATAAGGGAAAATGGTGGAAAGGTAAAGAAAGGAAACGCGACAAATTCGAGATTGGGTGACTCTAACCTTGGCCTGGACACACTTGAAGGTCATATTGCGAGCAAAGTTTATGGTTGCAGTATAGGCGATACTGTACTTAAGAGAGTAACCCCGATAGCTTCCATTCTTGCCTGGTCTGGAATCTGTGAAAACGCCAGAGGGCAAATAAGTCTTCTCTCCAATGAAAAAGAGCCACAGGCTTCTCATGATGAAAAAGAGATTTCCCCGGCATTTACTGCGCAAGAAAACACAGAAATTTTAGGGTCGAATTCCCTTCATTTCCAGCCTGATCCCAAGCAGCCTGAATGGAAAAAGCTGGAGGTCGAGCTTGAGGAAAAATCCCAGAGAATAAAAGCACTTTGTGAACAGGTTAAGGGCAAAGAAGAAGATCTGGATAGATTAAAAAAAGAGCTTGAAGCGCGCGAAAAGCTTCTTCTGGATAAAGATTCGGAACTGCGATCCCTTCAGGAGAAATTGGCGGATAAAAGTGAAAAAACTGTGAACCTTGAATCCAGGATCATAGAAAAAGAAGAAAAGATAGAAAGACTTATTGAGGAACTCAGGGAGAAAGGAGAAAAAATAAACATCCTTGCAGAGAAACTTCTGGCAAAAGAAAAAGAAATCGAAGACCTTAGAGAAAATATCTCCATAAAAGATAAAGATCTTAAGACGCTGGCGGAAGAGGTCATCTCAAAGGTCGGAGAAATGAGAAAAATTGAAGAAAAACTTACCGGGAAAGAACGGAAAATAAATACATTGGAGGCTATGCTTGTCACGGCTGAAGAAAAAGTAAATAAGCTTGAGAAACAGCTTTCAGACTATGCAGGAGAAGAAAAACTGGTAGTCCAGCTTAGAGAAAGAGAAGAACTCATAAAGCAGTTAAAAGTGACACTTGCAAGTAAAGAGGAAGCATTTTCAAAGGTTAGTGAAGAAAACCGAAAATATCGAATGCAACAGAAACTTGCGTCTGAAGGGCTAAAGCAGATAGAAGAACAGAAAGCCTCAAGAAAATGGTGGAAACGCCTGTAAGCCGCAGGAAGCGAAAACAGGAACTTCTATTTAAACTTTATTCATTCGTGACCGTTCTGAGCCCGGTGCAGGGAATGAACTGTGAAGCAGGTGGAGAATCATATCAGGACTAATTTTCCTTAGATTCATAACCTCCCCGATAATCTCTTCCTCGGTTCTTCCCTGAACTTTCAATTCTTTTATTTTTTCAAGCACGTAAGCGGGTATTACAAAATAATTATTAAGATCATGCCAGTGCCCGCTGACATCTCCTTTTACAAGATGAATACCTGAAGAAGCAAGGTACATTCTGATAAACTTTGAGAGTCCTTCATAGGAAGATGCGGGAAGTTGAAGTAATTCTATGCCTGGACATGCCTTGACCAGACTGAAAAGATCTCGGTCCGATGGTCTAAAAGCAAGGTGTACTGCCTTCTCATCTGCTCTAAGGCCGGAAATTTCATCTCTTTTTGTCACGACTCTGATGCGTACACTACCTAGCCCCATTTATGCTCCCACTCATATCTAAGCATGGATCATTTATTTAATTTTGTATTTCAGTCTTTCTGATCAAATTTCAGCACAATGATAAAACTGGTATTCAAAGTCTGCTAAAAAAGAAATAGTTATGAGTAAGAATGCTGGAAGAGTACCAGATATGAGCCTCTGGGAATAAATACAAACTTATTCACTCAGAAGATCGGATATCGGTTAATCAGGACTTTTCTCAGAATTCTTCCTCGGGCTTTATGCTCAACCCTGCCGCAAGAGCCTGCCCGAAGGAAATACATCCGTCTCCACAGGGAACCTGGCGATGAGCCAGAAATTCAAAACCTGCTTCTCTAACGTTTCTTGCAATGCACGAGGTAATGTGATCATTATAGGCAACCCCTCCACTGAGGCCTATCATCTCAAGTCCCTTTTTTGCCGCAAGAGAGGTGGCAATTTCTGATACTCCTTTTGCAAGACTTTCCTCAACCGCAAAAGCAAGATCAGAAGAGGGATACATTCCGGAAAGTTCATATACTCCCAGAAGAAGCTCGGTTGTGTCAAGTACATGAACACCTGTACTCCTGTCTTTTCTGATGATCACTGGAAGGTCAACGGCATGTGTACTCATTCTCGCGGCAGATTCTAGTTTCATTGCCGGTTCCCCGTCATAGGTCCTTATTCCGCAGATCCCGAGCATCGCAGCAGCTGCATCAAGTACTTTGCCTGTACTGCTGCTTTGGATGACATTTACCCCTGTCTCAAGCTGTTTCATTACAGTTGAGAATTCCATAGTTCCTTGCGGAAAAGTAAGTGGAAGTTTTTCAAGCTCTTCTCTCCCCAGCTTCCCGAAAAGGATGCCCAGAACCATTCTTGATGGTATTTTCGATGCAAGATCTCCCCCAGGCATTGGCTGGGGAAGTAAATGCCCAACGCGTTCATGTCCCAAATAAGAAGATTCAAAAAGTTCTCCTCCCCAGACAGTGCCGTCACTGCCGTATCCGACACCATCAAGGGCTATACCAAGAATCCTTGAATCCAGAGGCAGGGAGTTGTCAGCCATAAGTGCGAGCATGTGGGCAATATGATGCTGAATTTTAAGTGTATTTTCCCCTCCCATCTTCAGCGCAAAACGAGTTGTGTTAAAAGCGGGATGCAGGTCACAACCCCAGTGAAGAGGTTCGATTCCGGTAAGCTGGATAAGGTGCCTGACAACCTCGGAATGATATTTGAAGGTTTCCACATAACTGGTATTGCCGATATACTGAGAGATATAGGCAAATTTTCCTTTTGCTACAGTAACCGTGGAGTTCATCTCAGCTCCTACGCCAATGGAAGCCTCGACATCAAAAGGCAGTTCTACAGGTTCGGGTACAAAGCCTCTTGAACGCCGGATATAAGCTGCTTGCCCATTTACAATCCGGATAACAGTATCGTCATTCCGGTTTGCAACAACTCTATTATGCAGCAGGTAAAAATCGGCAATCCCCTTAAGTTTTTCAAGCGCTTCTTTATTTTCGATGACCATAGGCCTCCCCGGCAGGTTTGCCGAGGTCATAACGTATACAGCATCAGGCATGCGGTCAAAAAGCAGACTCTGCGTGCCTGTATAGGGGAGCATTACACCGATGTTGTGCAGGCCTGGAGAAACTGATTCAGCCAAATTGAATTTCTTTGACCTGGGAAGTATGGTAATAGGGCGGCGGTAAGATGTCAGACACACCCCTCCTGTACCTTCAACCTCTGCAAAAGTTTCCACAACCCCGGCGTTTTTTGCCATAACTGCAAAAGGTTGTTCCGGGCGCTTTAACCGCCTTCTGAGTTCCTTTACAGGTTCCTCCTTTCGCGCGTTACAGGCAATATGAAAACCTCCAAAACCTTTTATAGCAAGGATTGAACCTTGCTGGAGGAAATCCGAGGCATATACAATTGCTTTATAGCCTTTTGCCAGTATATTCCCCTCTGTATCCGAAAGCCAGATCTCCGGCCCGCATTTTGGGCAGCAGACAGGCTGGGCATGATACCTTCGATTAAGAGGGTCAGTATACTCTTTCTCACACTCTGGGCAGAGAGGAAAATCTGCCATTGTGGTGTTTTCCCGGTCATAAGGGAGGGTTCGAACAGTCGTATATCGAGGACCGCAGTTTGTACAGACTGTAAAGGGATAACGATAGTACCTCGAAGAAGGATCAAAAATTTCAGACCTGCACTGTTCGCAAATAGCCGTATCTGGGGGGATTATGGAATTTTCAAAAACTCCAGATTCACTGGGCAAGATAATAAATTTAGAATACCCGGAAGCAGGGACATCTTTTGTTTTGATTTCCGTAATTTTAGCGAGTGGAGGCTTTTTTTCCAGGAGATCTCCAAGAAAATTATCAAGGCTTTCCAGGTTCCCTTCCAAAAGGATCTCCACATAGTTTCCCAGATTTTTCACATATCCGAAAAGTCCGTGAGCCTTTGCAATCTGATATATAAAAGGGCGAAAGCCTACCCCCTGCACAGTACCGGTAATATGGAGAAGCCTTGCTTCGTTTTTCATATAAAATAAAGATTGAGTTTGTCGTTAAAATAGCTTTCTAAGTAATTAAAAGCTTTCAGCAGTATTACTAGTAGATTGAAATTTTGAACTGATGTTTTAAAATTAAACATATGCAAAATTAAATCAAACGATAGCAGGAAATAGTATTTACCGAAAACAGGTATAAAAATTACATGCTAGATTTAGGTAATCTCATACAAAACAAAAGTTTGTGACCGGTTTCAGGACTATTCTTATCCTGAAATTCAGGTCACATAAACTCGGGATAAATTGTTTTTATTATAATGATGAACCCCATAACCATCATTAAAAAGGAAATCCTCCAGGCCACCTGTAACAGGCGGGCCTGGTTTTCGGGTTCACCTAACTTATATATTGCTCTTTCAACCAGATTCGGTCGGTCGTTGCACGCTGCCATGTTCAAATCAAGATTAATCTCTCATTCTTGCCTTGACTCTCTTCAGCCTGAAGGTGTTTTCCCTTTCCATTTCTTCAAGGGCGAAACGGATGAACTTCATGGTTTCCATGAGTTCGGGAATGACCTTGAACTCGAGAGCGTTTACACGTCTCTTGGTCTTCTCGATTTCATCAAGGAGCCTTTTCATTGTTGTTTCCAGCTCTGCAGCGGTAATGATCTTTTCTACAAGGTCCTCATAGGCATCAGCAGTCTCGTCGATATACGAGTTTGTCCCGATAATACCGTAGCCTCTCTCGTAGAGGGATTTGCGAACTCCAGTAGAGCTGATCCTTGGCACCACAACACCCATAATGTTGTGCCCTGAAAGCTGGATTTCAGGAGACTCCTTTGCTGTAAAGGCAGTTGATCTGACTGCAACCATTCCATTCACAGCAGAGGCTAGATTGATTTTTTCCGTACTTTTTGCAAAGGCAGCATCCAGCTCGGTTCTGACGTTCCTTGCTTCGTTAAGGATCTTGAAGAACTCAAGGATAAGACCATCTCTTTTCATCTTCAGGAGCTTGTGCCCGCTTTCAGACAGTTTGATCTTTTTCTTGAGATTAATTAGCTCCGACCGAGTTGGTTTTACGTCCTGCTGAGCCATGTCAATCACTTACTCTTTCTGTGTGCTGGGTGATATTTCTGGATATATTTGTTGTCAATCCTACCCAACTGATTCTCAGGAAGGTGAGTGAGAATCTGCCATCCAATCTCCAGAGTCTCTTCGATTGTCCTGTTTTCGTTTCTTCCCTGACGGACAAACTTATCCTCAAAGAGATCTGCGAACTCGAGGAACTTGGTGTCTCTTTCGGACAGAGCTTCCTTACCGACGATTGCCACGAGACCTCTCAGATCACGCCCTTCGGCATAAGCTGCATACAACTGGTCAGAAACCGCCTTGTGGTCTTCCCTTGTCTTGTCGGCTCCGATACCTGAGTTCATCAGCCTTGACAGAGACGGCAGCACATTAATTGGCGGGTAAATACCCTTCCTGTGCAGTTCTCTGGCAACCACGATCTGGCCTTCAGTAATATACCCTGAAAGGTCAGGAATCGGGTGGGTAATATCGTCACCAGGCATTGAGAGAATTGGAATCTGAGTAACTGATCCCTTCGCACCCTTGACAATACCTGCACGCTCGTAGAGAGTCGCGAGGTCAGTGTACATATAACCTGGATATCCACGACGTCCAGGCACCTCGTTACGGGCAGCACCCATCTGACGGAGAGCCTCTGCATAGTTGGTAATGTCAGTCAGGATGACGAGAACGTGCATACCGTGCTCGTATGCCAGGTACTCGGCTGCAGTGAGAGCCATACGCGGAGTAACTATACGTTCGACAGCAGGGTCGTCTGCCAGGTTAAGGAACACAACTGCCCTCTCCAGAGCGCCTGTCTTTTCAAAGTCACTCATGAAGTACTGGGCTTCCTCATTAGTAATACCCATTGCTGCAAATACCACTGCGAAAGCAGTTTCGGAACCGGGCACAGTAGCTTGCCTTGCGATCTGCAGAGCAATTTCATTGTGCGGAAGACCTGATGCTGAGAAAATAGGCAGTTTCTGCCCACGAACCAGAGTGTTTGTCCCGTCAATTGTAGAGATACCTGTCTGGATAAAGTCTTTAGGAGGCAATCTGGCGTACGGATTCATTGCAGCTCCGTTGATATCCAGCAACTGGTCGGGCACAATCCTTGGTCCACCGTCCCTAGGGTCTCCTGAACCGGATAGGATCCTGCCGAGAAGGTCAATGGATGCAGGAAGCTTCAGGGTTTCTCCGGTGAAGATTACACCGCAATCTTTGTCAAGCCCACCAGTACCCTCGAAAACCTGGACAACCACAATATCGGCGGAAGAGTCCAGCACCTGACCTCTGCGAACAGTTCCATCAGTCATTCTAATGTTAACGATTTCATTATAACCTACAGGCTCTGTTTTCTCGACAAAGATAAGAGGCCCTGCAATCTGACTGATTGTCTTATACTCTTTTGCCATGCTTACTTACCTCCCAGGGCTGCAAATTCCTTATCCATCTTTGCAAGGACCGCATTCAAAGAACCATCGAAATCCTCTTCGAACTTGACCTTGGGAAGATCGTCCTTTGATTCCATCTTGAGGATTTCTGAAGAAGGTACACCTGATTTCAGGGCATCCATTGCAGCGTCTCCCCATTTCATGATGGCCTGCATGATCCTGTACTGTTTTGCAAACGGGCTGTAGGTGTCTATTGGGTGGAATGCATTCTGCTGCAGGAAAATTTCCCTTATCATACGGGTAATTTCAAGCAGAAGCTGCTGTTCTTCCGGCAGCGCATCGGAACCAACAAGCTGCACGATTTCCTGCAGTTCGGATTCGGTCTGCAGCATATCCATTGCCTTTTCCCTCATGGAAACGTAGTCGGGAGCCACGTTGGCAGTAAACCAGTCATTAAGATCTTCTTTATACAGGCTATAGCTGTTCAGCCAGTTGATTGCTGGGAAGTGCCGCCTCTGGGATAACTTTGAATCCAGAGCCCAGAATACTTTCACGATACGCAGGGTGTTCTGAGTGACAGGCTCGGAGAAGTCACCGCCTGGAGGGGATACCGCGCCGATGGCAGTAATTGAACCTTTCTCACCACAGAGGGTCTCAGCAACCCCAGCACGCTCGTAGAATTCTGCCAGCCTTGCAGACAGGTATGCCGGGTAACCTTCTTCACCAGGCATTTCTTCAAGACGAGAGGAGATTTCTCTCATAGCTTCTGCCCACCTTGAGGTGGAATCTGCCATCAGAGAGACGTCATATCCCATATCACGGTAGTATTCCGCAAGTGTCATTCCTGTGTACACAGACGCTTCTCTTGCAGCTACAGGCATGTTTGAAGTATTAGCCACAAGGATGGTACGCTCCATAAGTGGCCTTCCAGTCTGCGGGTCTTCAAGTTCCGGGAACTCCCACAGAACGTCTGCCATCTCGTTTCCACGTTCACCGCAGCCGATGTAAACCACAATCTCGGTATCACTCCACTTTGAAAGCTGCTGCTGAGTAACGGTTTTTCCCGATCCGAAAGGTCCTGGAATTGCAGCAGTGCCTCCCTTTGCGACAGGGAAAAGTCCATCAAGGATTCTCTGCCCTGTTACCAAAGGCTTTTCAGGAGTAAGTTTTCTCTTTACTGGCCTTGGTGTCCTGACTGGCCATCTCTGCATCATTTGCAGCTCTGTCCCGTCAGTTAAGGTGCATACTGTATCTACAACAGTAAAGCTTCCGCTCTTTATATCAGCAACTGTACCAGAGATGTGAGGAGGTACCATAACCTTGTGTTCAATGTTCACGGTTTCCTGAACAACACCAATTACATCTCCACCATTTACATGGTCGCCTTTTTTGACAACAGGCTTGAATTCCCAGAGTTTTTTGTGGTCAAGTCCATCTGCAGTAACCCCTCTGCCAATGAAACCGCCAGTCTTTTCAAGCAGGATATGCAGTGGCCTCTGAACCCCATCATAAATACTGGAAAGAAGACCTGGACCGAGCTCTACTGCCAGAGACATACCTGTACTTATACAGGGTTCTCCTGGCCTTATGCCTCCTGTCTCTTCGTAAACCTGGATGATGGTCTTGTCTCCTACTATCTGGATGACTTCACCCATCAGCCCTTCGTGACCGACTTTGCAAAGGTCGTACATCTTTGCGTCCAAGCCGATGGCGGTGACTACAGGCCCAGCCACACGATAAATTTCGCCTTTTACTTCCACAAATCAACACCTACCGCTTGTCTTATTTTATCTCTTAAATTTGAGCCTGTTTCGCTACCTCCTAGCGCCACTACTGTGGGCTGGACAGACTCATTTAAGTTTCTCCTTAGAATTTCCGGCAGATTACTAATGTCATCATTATGCATTACAAGGATCCCAACACTTCTATCTTCAAGCACAGATCTTACAGCGGACTCAGTAGCCTGGATATCAGCGGTTTCATAAACCTTACTGATACCAGCCAGCCTGAATCCTGTAACAAACTCGCTCTTTCCAATCACTGCTAATTCCATTAAATAATCACCAACTGGTCTTTGATTAACTCATCACTGAGGCCAGTCTCTTTACCTCTGAAAATGATCCGGAGATTGTTAGCCTCATTATTTTTATGAATGATATAGTCCAGAATAGGTACAACTGTGATCGGAGCTACATGCGAAAGAATGGTTGAAGATTCAAGATAGTATCTTGTGAGCTTGCTCTCAAGAGCAGTCAGAGAAGTCACGTCCGAACCTGCGACGCCTGAGATTGCATCCCAGTACTGAGTTCTTTGAAGCTCATTAACAAACTCGTCATATGGTAGAGACGCCAGTTTCTGGGTATCTAACTCGAGACCACCTTCAATCATTAGGGGCATGATGTCATCAAGCTGAGTAACTCCTGCTTTTTTCAGCCTGAAGAGATTTATAAGGTTCTTAACATCTACTTCCAGTCTGACAACCTTGGTAAAGAGCTTGCGGTCCTTGGTTCTTGGTTTTCCGATTGCTTCAAACAAGCCTACATAATACATCTTGTCAAGTTCGTTTTCTATATATGCTAGATTAGTTCCGTCAAACTTCTGCAGCAAGGGATAGTACTCGGTATATTTCAGGGCATCAATGATTTCTTGGTATGTAGCCTTTGCTGCAAGTTCTGACATAGAAGTGTAAGTAAACTCCCCGGCAGCAATCAGAGATTCCAGGATATCTTCAACAGATGCGTTGTAGAATTTACCACGGAGAAGTGTCTTAATATTCCAGATGTCATATCTTTTTAGATATGCAACAATGAGATAGTTCAGTTCTCCTGTAGTTATTCTTACCAACTTATCATAGGTTAACGCAAGATTCCTGTTCAATGCATGTTCTGCCAGATCGCCACCACTATATCTCATTGCCAGTTCGTCAACGTCGTTTTTATATTCAGACTCTTGGATAAAGCGGGTAATCTCGTCAATCCCCATATTAAGAAGTCGAGGGTACGTTTCTTTAGGAAGCAGCTTACTTTTCATCGCGCGGACACGGGTTACGGCATAAGCATAGTTAGAACTGCCTTTTTTCTTTTTATCGGATTTTCGTGAGGGTTTTCTCCCCCAGAGATTCTCCAAAAGCGGCATTAAACATCACCCGTATAATATATCTGATATCTGCTTCAATGAACGTTCATATACGTCTTTCAGGATTGAATCATATGTGAAATCTAACCTGATTGTTCCGTCTTCGTTTTCCAGAATAACTCCGCCGATGCAATCAATATTGCCAGCGTAAGATAGAGAAGTTAACTTTTTGACAGCTTCTTCTGACTCCTTAGAAGAGTAAACTCTAGCACCACTTGCTTCGTACTTGTTGAGAATATGCTTCAACAGCTCTTCTTTTTTGGATGCTGGCATTGACTTGATTTTTTCAACTGTCTGGTTATAAACTTTATCTAGAAGTTCCTTACGCTTGTTAAGCGTAATTCTTTTTACTTCCAGGTTTGCACTTGATATGACCTGCTGGTGCAGATTTTGGAGGTCTTCTTCCGCTTTGGCAAGGCTGTCTCCGAGCATTTTCTTCTGTATTTCTTTAGCTTCATTTATGATCTCGGAGGCCTTTGCATCGCCTTCGGTTTTTATACGGGAAACCTCAGCTCTTGCACCCTCTTGGATGTCTTTTACAACGATCTCTAGTCCCATGCTTACACCTCCAAATAAATTTAGAGCAAAAAAGTGCTCTAAAGCCTAGAGCAAAACTCTAAGCTGCTTAGAGTGCAACGATACCTAAGGGGAACTTAGAGCACCATAGCTGTTCCAAGCTTACTCGGTAAGGAAAAAAGCCCGAGTAAGCTTAGAACAATGCTCTAAGAGATTTAAGAGCGAAAGCTCTTAAATTTAGTAAAATTACTGGTTGATAAGCAGTGCAACGACAAGACCGAAGATAACAATGGTTTCTGGAATGACAGTAAGGATCAGACCTTTACCGAATAATCCCTCGTTTTCTGCCATTGCGCCGATTGCTGCTGTACCGATATCTTTTTCAGCTATTGCAGATGCAAGACCAGTTACTGCGATTGCGATTGATGCACCAAGTGCTTTCATTCCTTCTGCGTCTAAAAAGAGACCTGCTGTTGCTCCGTCTGTCATTTTTTTATTCCTCCGTGTATTTTCTTATATATCCGAATGGGTTGAATT
This sequence comes from Methanosarcina flavescens, assembly GCF_001304615.2. Taxonomy (NCBI): domain Archaea; kingdom Methanobacteriati; phylum Methanobacteriota; class Methanomicrobia; order Methanosarcinales; family Methanosarcinaceae; genus Methanosarcina; species Methanosarcina flavescens. The sequence continues at coordinate 974,456 of NZ_CP032683.1, forward strand.
TTCTGCCCCCGCCCTCATAGAATTTTCCAAAGAATTCTACATACTGCAACCTGAGTGCATGCAGCCCGGGAGCGATAATACTCAGAACACTGTTAAGGCTATGTCCGAGTATAAACACAAGTATTGCAGCTATTGCTGTGAAGCCGATCTGAGAATGATCAGCCCAAATCATCTCGAATGCAATATCATTTACCGTGCCTGCGATGTAGATCGAAGACAGTCCTACTGCTATAATACGGGCGTATGAAAGTGCATTACCCATAAGAGATGGCAACTCGATCGGACCTTTGATACCTTCACCCATAGTGAGCATAACAACGCCGATAACGAGAATAAGAGCACCTGCATAAGTAAGCACCGAAGTACCGCCAAAATAGCCGAGAACTGCAACGAGCGCACCAAGCTCGATAATGATCCAACTGCCTTTTTCAAGGACCGCATGTTTCATTCCATGGTTCCTAGCAATGTTTGAAAATCCGAACAGGAAACCAAGGTTTAAATGAATCAGTCCCACAAAGACACTTATTGCAATCATAGTCATTACCATGTGAGACCTGTGAATCGGGAACGTAAATTCCTCGCCTCCAATTGAGGGGAACAGGGTTATTGTTTCCCAGAATGGAAGTAAACCTGGCACCGTACCATGTTCTCCATGTGTACTCGCCAAGGGGAATCCCAGGAGCTCACCATAAAGAATTCCAAATATAAATGCCGATATCTGACAATAGAGTAGAATATTCATGAGAGGCTTGACTGCGTCTGATTTTACCAGTGTTTTGACAGCTATTGCAAGCGTTCCCAGTATCAGTGCATATCCGATGTCTCCGAGAATCATTCCATAAATCAGCGGGAAGGTTATGAAAATCGCTGATGATGGATCAATTTCAGTATATTTGGGTCTGGAATACAGATCCATAATCTCCTGCATCGGTGCCACAACTTTTGAGTTATTGTATTCGACAGGGGCATGCTCCTCTTCCTCTTCATTAACTTCGAGGCTGGTGACATATGCCTTGCCATTAGTGGCACTATTAACTACACTGACAATTTTGTCATAATCTTCAGTTGGAGTCCAGCCATCGATTATGAACGCGTTTGCAGATGTAGCTATTCTAAGAGGCAGTTCTGCCTTCTGACTCTCGATACTCAGGACCTCGTCGCTTGCAAGGAGAAAATCGGCGTACTTGGATTTCAAGGACTCAATTTCACCCTTTAAGGATTCGATCCTTCTAGTGACTTCGGCTTCTTTCTGTTCAATGAATCTTAATAGTTCGCTTGGGACACCACCTCTGTCTGGAACTCTAAGTTCTTTGAATCCAAGACCCTGAAGTAATTCGTAGACTTTGTCAGCATCATTTTTAGCTACAAACAGTACAACTGCTTTTGATTGAGGGTCGTAGTACAGTTCGTAAGCTTGTGTGATGCTCGAAATCTGACTTGCTTCCAGGCTGCTTTTTACAGTGCCTGCGAAAACCTTCAGGCTTTCGTAGCCACGGAAATAATCGAAGTCGAGATCTATGGACAGATAAGGGAGGACTTCCTTTTTCTGAGAATCCAGATCCTTTAATTCATTTTCAAGCTGGGAAATTGATTCTGTTTTAGCTGAAATTGTCCTGTCCAGCTCATTCAACTTCGAGTCAAGTTCGCGCAGAACAGCGTCAGATTTCTGAACTACCGGTTTTTTGCTTTCAATCCCCAAATAATTGGCGATAGAACGGATCTTCACAAGCTTTTTAGAGACTTCCTCTGCGTTTTTAAATGGCTTGCTGATCTTAAAACCAGACTCGTCTTCAACAAAGTCTTCGATGTGAAAAAGATTTATATCATGCAATGCATCGATGGTTTCTTTTAGAATGCTTTTGTGCCCGACAATAACGGCCCTTGTCATCTCTTTAGGTCTACTCATTAAGGACCGCCCTCTCAAACTCCTGTACAAGGTAATTGACGGATTTGTCGATGTTAGCTTGAGCTTTTTGGGACATGGCTAATGCGTTTTTCTCACCATCGTTGATGATCTTATCTCTTTCCTCCAGGATCTTTTTTTCACCCTCTTTAAAAGAGTCTTGTGAAGCTTTATGTGCATCAATTTCGGCCTGTTTCAGGATTTCCCTGGCTTCAGCCCGAGCATCGGAAATGCGCTTGTTTTTAGCATCAATGGCCTCTTCAACCATTAACTTGGCGCTTTCCTCAGCTTTTTTTATTTCAGATAAGATTTCATTTTTAGCCATGTGAATCTCCGTCTCTCAAAATTTAATATATAAATTAATAATTAAAAATCCCTACTCCAATGGATGTAGTTAACAAATCCTTTGCGAAAGAACTATATAACAGCTTCGGTTTTATCAAAGAAGAGGAGAGTTAATATAATGAAAAATCGTGATGTATCCAATGTATAAGAAATTTTTAAGAAAATAAGAAATATAAATAGCAAAATATACGAATTAAATGAAAAAGATTAAATATAACAGTAAAAAATTATTGGAACCCGACAATGAAATATAATTAAGTAATGAAAATTTATCAAGTTAATTATCTGAACATAGAATGTAAAGCATAACCCTAATTACTGAGATAAAATTCAGAAAATATACTCAGAACTGTATTAATTTTAATTAAAAAATTATAAATAGATTATTTCGTAAAAGACATTTTAGCTCTTTTTTCAGGCAAATTGAAGCATTTAAAGACTTTTTAAACTAAAACACAGAAGTGGTTTTGTCTAGCAAAGATTGTAAAAATTTTCATTTAGTTGTGCCTAAACTCAGGGAAATTAAACCTTTAAAAAGCCGACTTACTAAAATAAGCTCCTGTACGGTCTCCAATGATATGCGAATTCAGTATGCACACTTCAGTATTAAGTTTTCAATTTGAAAATCCAGTCTATTTTCAGCTAAAAAAGGAGCATTTCAGGAGAAAAGCCCTGAAAGCGTTTATTCATCAGTCAGGCAATTAAAAAATAGAATTAAAAAATAACATAAAAGATGTTATTTAAGCCTGTAAGGGATCCGTGCACCCTGAGGGATCGTATGGATATATTCCTTTCGGAAATCGGGGTTGCGCATCATGCAATAAGCAGCATCCTTTCTGTAGGCATTATGCTTACCCATACGCTTCCAGATAGCTTCCAGGGAGTCTTCACAGATATTTCCAAAAGAGAGAGGAGTGTAGGCGCACGGCATAACTTCCCCGTCCGAAGCAATGTGCATCCAGCGTTTACCCGCAAAACAACCGAATAAGCTGGGACCCATAAAATATGGGAACGCGGTAACTCTAGGACCCTCAGATCTGGAATTCATTGATTTCTGGAATCTCTCAAGTCGTGATACATCTTTCTCAGTTATGACCTCATCCTCATGATCAAGCCAGCGTCCGACTGCAATTATCTCATAGAGGGAGAGCTCATGCATCTCAAGATCAACTGCAAGGTTATAAAATTCTTCAAGGTCATCGATATTGTGAGGGGAAACGACCACAAACATATCAGTAAGGATTCCGGCAGTTTTTGCATTCTTTATTCCGGCAACCGCATCCCTATATGCCCCCTCTCGTCCCCGAATGCGATCGTGTTCGGCCTCAATTGGGCTGTCTAGGCTGACTCTTAAAGCATAAAGACCTGCTGCTTTGAGCTCCCTTGCCCTTTCTTCGGAAAACCTGAAACCTGAGGTAAAACAGGTAGCAATTGCCCTTGATTTATCCACTCTAGTTACCATCTCAACAAGGTCATTTCGGAGCATGGTCTCCCCTCCATCGAAAGAGATAAGATAAGACCCCAGATCCAGGCTCTGGTTCACAGCCCCGGAAATCTCATCCAGGGTCAATTCCCTTTCGGGCTTAATATCGGCTGCTCCACAGTGAATACAGCGATTGGGACAGCGGGCAGTAATTCCTATTGAGAGTTGATCAGGAACTCTTTTTTTTCTGATGGCTGCGATCTCAGCACTTATCACACGACTGAAAACAGGCCCCGGAATAGGTGGGATCCATGTAGAAAAAATAATCTCGTTCTCATTTACTGAGATGGGTTTTTCTTCTGCAAAGATGGTGTTTATGCGCTTGAGGAAGGGTTTTGCAAGCTGGGAAAGAGGACCTTCTGCATCAAGCACCATTTTCTCGTTTTCTGTACTGGCATTTACCTTAAGCACCGGACTATCATATACTCGCATGGACACACCTGGTAAAGTTAGTAGCAAAAATTGGAAGATTTATTAGATTTGATAAATACTAAATGATATCATTTTCCCATTTTACATCAGAAAATTCGGCAGAGTACAATTTATTTTTCAGGAAGAGCTGAGCGATTAAATGTTCTCAAGCATATCTACAGTTATATAATCGGTAATCTGGAAAAGCTTATCCCTTGCCGGGCATGCTTTAAATGTCAGAAGTGTCTCTTTTGCCGCATTAACGTGCAGCTTTACAGCATCTATGGACTTTTGTATTGCTTCTTCTTTTGGCATGCTCGTAATATACACGTGCGGCAGGGTTTGAGATGTGAATTTTGATTCCTTGCCTTCAACTACTTCCAAAAACTCAAGAATATCATCAACAATTTGATATGCCATCCCTAGAGAGTTTCCAAAGAAATTAAAACGCCCTGCTAGAGCCTCGTCAGCCCCTCCAGTACATGCCCCTATGGATGCGCTGATTGCAAATAGAGAAGCCGTTTTCTTGTAGATGCACTCGAAATAGCTGCTTTCCCCGAAATCATCCCTATCGAGTCTCAAATCAAGAACTTCTCCTTCAGCCATATCCATCCCAGCCCTTCCAAAATCTCTGACGACTTTCTTGCCATAAGGAGAAATTAACTCGATGGATTTTGCAATTAAATAATCACCACAAAGGAGCGCTTTAGAAGGACCAAATTTTTCAGGAGCAGTAGGCAGATTTCTTCTAATAATCCCCTGATCCAGGAGGTCATCATGGATGAGAGAAGCCGAATGCATCATTTCGACAGCAAGAGCTGCATTAAGGCTTTGATAATACGTGCCTGAACAGATCTCACTGGATAGGAGGAGGATAATTGGACGGATTCGCTTTCCTCCGGTATTACAGACATGTTCTACCATTTTTTTTAAGCTAGATTCCTTCATTTGATTAATGAAGGCACTTATTCCGGATTCAACATATCTGTATTCTTCCCACTCTTCGATATTCATCAATATTACTCCGTATACCTGGACGGGCGTTCAATAATGATTTCATTGCTTCAAACTTAGGCTCAGAAACATAGTTCAGCTAATACTTACATGTTTTCCTTCAGCAAGGTTGGGGGAGAGTTATGTGTATATTCTAGATAAACTTTAAAGTTCTCATTGTTTTCGTCCCTGGGTTTGAAAGCTGTCAGTTTGGGAGCTATCCCGAGGTCGCATATTCAGCAGTATCTGCAATTTATTCTCGTTTCCTTGAGTTTTACCTTTGCCCTATATAGAGTTGGGGGCAAGGTAGAACTTTAGCTATTACAAAATGACTATCCAGAGGCCAAAAGTCTCTCATTTCCATAAATAACACGCCGGCGATAAAAAAGTGCAAGCAGTGTTTTATTTCTTATTTATTTAAAACTCGTATAACATGATCATTACATTAACTTTTTGTTAGATTCTAATATTTTATTAGTTATAAAAAGATGATATAATATATTTCCAAAACCATGTAAAGAAACTTCATATACCTAAAACCGTGTAAAGAAACTTCACCTTTATCCCTGTAGTCGGGATAAAATTGTTGTTACACTTCAAATGTTAGATTAGTTTGAGTATCAATATACATTCCTTTTGTAAGAAAGATACAAAAGAAGAGTATTTTTATTTAAAAATTAATAAAAAAATGGGAAAATTGGCAGAAACCTTGAGTTTAACAGAGTAATAAAATAATATTGTCCAGAGTATATTTAAGAGAATATACTCTGAAATATATGTGTTGAAAAAATCCGTTATATTTGAAAAGCAGGTTGACAATAAGATAAAACACTGTATATAAAATTAAAATATATAATATTAGGTACATAAAATAAGACGTTTACGTATCTGTTACCAGCAAACTGAATATTAATGTCTATCACAAATGCTTTGTCAAATAATCTCTAACGAAAGCCTGCACCTACTTAATCCAGTTACTATGCAATGCCGGTTTTTGATCAAACTTTTTCTGAAAAAGTTTGTGGTTAAGCAAATGAAGGAACCAAAGCGGATTCGTAATCCTGAAGTGCAACATAGGAAGCGAAAAAAATATATATGAGAAATACCTCTAGATGTGTTGCAATTCGCGTTGATGGTCTAGCGGCTATGACTTGGGCCTTCCAAGCCCAAAACCCGGGTTCGAATCCCGGTCGACGCATTTAACCTTTCTCAAAGAAAAGAAAACTAAATTACTCTTTTTCTTATTTTCATATTGAACTAAACCCACTAAATAAATCGGACGTTAGTGCGAGGGTTGCCCAGCCAGGTCAAAGGCGATGGGTTTAGGACCCATTTTCGTAGGAATTCGTGCGTTCGAATCGCACCCCTCGCATTCTTTTCACAGAAGGCTATTATCAACCATTCATGCTGGATTTTTTGCAACATTTATTGGACAGAGGAATATCACTCATGAGAGCTTCTCGGTAACAGGAGACCTGCTTTTAAAATATATAATTAAGTATTTATTTATATGATTAATATAATTGTTTAAATTGGGGTAAATCCATAAAACATGGGGAAGGTGAAAAGGCATGAGGGCAAGTGCTAGCAGTATGCAGGAAATTTTTAGAGATATGAAGTTTCCAATGACAAAAGATCAAATTCTAGAGCAGGCAAGAAGTAAGAACGTCTCCAGTGACATAATGGAAGATTTGCAAATGATTCCTGACAGGGAATACGAATCAGCCGATTCCTTAATTAGAGCGATGGAAGCAGCCAGCCAGCAGGTCGGCGGAGGTGGAGGAGGGAAGAGTCAGTCATTCGGTGGGTCCGGCACTGGTGAGACAGGCGGAGGTGGTCCGTCAGAGGGAGGAAGCAGCCAGAGTTTTGGAGGAAGAGGAGGAGCATAAGTCTAACTTTGCAACTGGTCAATTCTAGAATTTTAGGTACTTTACATGAAATATGAATTGTAAAATAGATCGGATTTACCCCTGATCGATGATAATTGCACAAATATAAATGATTCTCAAGAATGATTGAACAAGTATAAATGGCTCTCAAGAATAATTACACAAATATGAATGATCCTCAATATTAACTTCTTATTCTTTAATTACCTCAATATTATTCTATCGGAATTTCCTCACAATGTTTTTCTATGGGAGGTTTCAAAAATTTTCTTGAGAAATAGAGACAGGTTTTTGTCCTGCTATATACCTCTCTGAACCTGTATATTCAACAAGTTTTCCCTCTTCCATTACCGATATTGAGCCATGTCCGCAGCAAATAAGACATTTCCTGCCTTTTCCAGCAAGTTTTTCATCAATTTCGGAAATAAGAGAAAAAAGAGTTTTTCGTTCCTCTCGTGCAAGCTTGCTGTCAACATTCACCGACGTCATAAGGTAATCAGCCAGAATGTTATATTCCGTTCTATCAGGGCTCAGACTTCTGAAATTGATCAATGCATCTTCGGGAAAAAGAAGCCCCTCATCCGGGCAAAGATAAAATACCTCTCCATGCATGTGCCCGCCTATACCTTCAAGAGCTTCAAACTCCAGATCGCCTATCCTGAATCGAGCAACGACAGGGAATGAACCCCGCTTTTCAATTGACTCAGTTGACGAGGAAATTTCAGGAAAGAGAACTATGTTTTCAGGGGGAGTAAACCTGGAAAACAGGTTTATTATCTTCGTATAAACCTCTTCCAGAATACAATCCTGGCTGCTTGAGCCGTAGGCTCTGCTGGTCTCCCGAGTGATCAGAAAAGTCTTATGGTTAAGATAGGATGGCGCAGGAAAAAGGCCGGCAGCCCCACAATGATCGGCATCGGCATGCGTTATGTAAATTCTTTTGAGCAAGCTCAGATCCCCAAGCCCATAATACTGGAGCATATTCACAACATCCTGGAAATAAATTCCATATCCAGTGTCAATCATGACCCTTTCAGAGGGAGTATCGAAAAGATAGATATTTCCCCCGCAAGGAGGTTGAAAACAGAAAAGTTCAATATCGTCTTTGATTTTGATCCTCTGTACATCTGCATAAAAGTTATCTCCTGAAGTCCGGTTAAGGCAATCTCCTACTTTCAGGATATTCTCAAAAACCTCAATAGGATCTTTCTGAAGGTTTGAAAGCTCCTGAGCAATGTGATTAATATCGTGCAAGAATCTCATCAAAAAATCATCTTCTGCACTCCCTATAAACGACCTGAGCTTCTGGGCGAGCCGAAGATAAAATACCGTATCATCAAGTTTCTCCCCGGTTGTATCGTACTCTAAAATTTCGAGCCTGTACCTGGATTTGAGCTGGTTCAGGAGGGCATCGATCATATCTGGATTTTCAATGTTAAGACCCACGACAAGCCTTTCAGGATGCTGTCCTCGATCGTCAAAATCAAGAAAAGTAATGTTTGCTTCTGCTGAAGTGATATAATTCAGAAGATCAAATAAAGCCCCAGGACAGTTAGGAAGATAGATATGGAATTTGAGGAAGGCTACGGGTTGAAGGGAAGTCTGAAGATAGCCTATTTTTTCCAGCTCCTCACGGATTTTTTCATAAGCCTGCGGAGCAGCAGTCACCTCAAAAAAAACAGTGTACATATCTATCCTGCGGTCGTACTGAATCCTGTTAATATTTCCTTCGTACCGTGTAATGATTTCGGCTGCCCTATGCAGCGCCCCCGGTCTGTCAGGCATGCGGGCAATAAAAGAGAACTGTTCCATTGGATATCCCCTGATTAAATATCCTAATTTCTCATAACTTAGATAAAATCTTTTTTACATTAAGCTTTCCTGTTAGCAGCAGAGAAGATTAAGGTTAAAATCGAGTTGAAATTGAGGATTAAAAGTAAGGATTAAAAGTGAGATTTAAAGAAGTTTAAATCTGCAATTTAAGACTAGGACTTAAAACTCAAGCACAAGGGCAGAAAGTCCCAAAACTTCAAAAGTTTCAATGACCTCTAAAAGAGGGCTTTTATTCCTATAAAAAAGATGAGAACTGCACATACAGTCCGTGCATCCGAAACCTGAAACAAAATTTCCTCCGATCCTGCTGGCAAGCGCGCACTCAAGCTGCGAAGAAGTAAAGGCGTAAACCGCTGAAACCAGCCTGAAAGCAGGACTCAGGTGAAGATAATCTACATGCCATTTTGGGTTTCGGTCCTTGTTCCTGGAGAGGTTAATGTGCCTCTTTACCCTTTTAAGACCTCCCGGACCCAGAGCCGAACCCACATAGATATGAAATCCTGCATGGAAAAAGAATTCTCCCTTTTTACCTACCTCAAACTTGCATGCCCGATTCTCAAATATCAAACAGTAGACGCCTTTCCCGGAAAAAATATCCTTCTCAGAGTGATTATTTTCCTCTAAGTGAGCAGTTCTCTCGGAACAATCAATTTTCTCGGGATAAACGTTTTCTTCGGAAAAGAACATCTCAAGACTCCTATTTTTATCTCAAAACCTGAATCAAATCTCAAGACTTTAATTTATCTCCTGAGACCTGAAAATACTTCTCAAGCAGAGGCTCTACTGTTTTCTCCAGTTCTTTTTTCCACTTAAGCGCTTCAATCCAGGAAACGGGTATGGCATCAATTCCAAGCCTAGCCCCAAGAATGCCCCCCGCAACGCCCCCAACCGAATCCGAATCCCCTGTAATATTCACTGCAGTCTGTACTGCTTTTTTGTAGTCATGAGGATAACGCAGTATGCAGAAGTACGCCAGGGCAAAAGTCTCATCAGCATACCAGCCCTGCCCAAGTTTCCTCAAGCCTTCCTCGTCTTTGATGTCACTATAAGCCGTTTTATAAGAACTTTCCAGGGCATGAGTGAATTCCTCAGAGATTCCCTGAGTTACCTCAAAAAGAGGTTCAAACATATCCCCGGGTTCCACCCCATCAAGGGCAAGTTTAACTGCATATGCTCCTGCAAGGGAAGCAGCTTCTGCGACCGGATGGGAGTGGGTTATTCTGCCCGAAATCAGGGCAACTTTAACCAGCTTTTGAGGATCATTCTGGAAAACAAAACCGAGAATCCCAGCCCGCATAAGGCTCCCACAGGTTTTGGATCTGAGACCGGATTTGCTCCAGGGAATCCCATCCTTAAGGCTCAGGGCTGCCCCTCTGGTAGTCGCCCCTGCTCCCAGATCAGGCTCATCCAGCCAGAATACAAGCTCCTCTGCTATCCTGTCCATAAGCCCGGGAATTTCAAGCTCAGCCCCCCTAAGTAGCCCTCTGGCAAGTACAAGCATCAACTGAGTATCATCGGTCCAGGGGGAATCAGACGAGAGTTCAAGAATTCCTTTCTCTCCATACGTACTTTTGATTTGTTCAAGAGTTAGGTGTTCTACCGGGCGCCCGAGAGCATCAGCGCAGGCTGTGCCGAAGAGGTAGCCACGCAGCTTTTTTTCAATATCTGACACATCTGGCAGTTTTTCTGTTCTCATGATTTTAATCCGCTTCCTCTAGTTCCAGCTTATAAGTATTAGGCGTATCAAAGAAAAAACATCGTATTGAGGTAGATCAGGCAATCATTGAAAAAAGAGTGGAAAAACAGATAGAGTAAAGTTTAGAGATTTATCTGACAGGTTGAACTGTAAAAGGAAATGTAGTAGAGATAAGATCAAAGATTTAAAAGTATATAATAAAAACTGATTTGAAGAATTAGAAATTTTGCATGAAAAGAAATTAGCATAAAGAAAATTCAGTACAAAGAGGTTATAAAAAAGTTCAGTATAAAGAAGTTATAAAAAAGAATAGTGCTCCAATGGGGATTTGAACCCCAGTCGCAGGAGTGAGAGTCCTGAATGATTGGCCGAGCTACACTATTGGAGCATTCTGTTATCTGTTATTATGCTTTGCCTCACAGGCAGCATATCTTCAAGTAATTTATAAAATATAAACCTTTCGTTTGACTTTTTAAAGAATAAGGAATTGCCGGCAGGATTTTCAGCCTTCCGGCGTGCTTGAGAAGAACTTCTCTAGAAGCTTTCCTTAAACTTAAAGGGTAGTTTTGCTTCTATTTGACTTTCTAAGATCAAGTTCCCAGGGCCGATTATACGAACATAGCCTGAGGAATTGTGGGTTCCTCGGTGTTTACAACTTTTTCGTACGCTTTCAGGAAGTCAGCCATTGTAATCTGTTTACCGCGCCTGCGCAGCACAAAAATTCCGGCTTCCTTGACAATAACGCTGATATCTGCCCCGCTCATGCCTTTCATGATTTTTGCGAGTTTCTCGAAGTCCACGTCGTCTGCAAGATTCATTTTCCGTGTGTGAATTTTAAGGATTTCGACCCTTCCTTTCTCATCAGGGAGCGGAACCTCGATAGATCTGTCAAACCTGCCGGGCCTGAGAAGAGCAGGATCAAGCAGGTCAATTCTGTTGGTTGCAGCAACCACTTTTACATTGCCTTTAGGATCAAAGCCGTCCATCTCCGCAAGGAGTTGAAGCATTGTCCTGTTTACCTCGGCAGAGCCACTTGTTCCGTCGTAAGTTCTCATGCTGCCGACAGCATCGATCTCATCTATGAAGAGGATACTCGGGGATTTGTCTCGGGCAAGCTGAAAAATATCTTTGACAAGCCTTGAGCCCTCACCTACGAATTTCTGGACCAGATCAGAACCCGACATCCTGATGAAGGTTGCTTTTGCCTGAGAGGCTATGGCTTTTGCGATAAGAGTCTTGCCCGTTCCCGGCGCGCCGTGGAGCAGAACACCTGAAGGGGGCTCGATTCCAAGTTCCTCGAAAAGCTCGGGCTCGGTAAGCGGAAGTTCAACGCTTTCTCTGACTTCCTGGAGTACCTCGTCAAGCCCACCAATCATGCTGTAGTCCACACCAGGCGAGTTAATGAGTTCCATAATCTGAGCCCGAACATCGGCGGCCCTGCTGACTATGGAGATAATTGAGTATGCCCCGTTTACCGCAACTCTCATACCGGGCTCGATCTTTCCTACATATTCTTCAGGAATCTGGGTGAGAACTTCCTGGTTGTTCCCATGCTGCCTTATAAGCGCAATTTCCCCGTTTACCTCAAGAATAGTTGCAATAAAGAGAGGGGGCTCGGTAAGTTGCTCCAAATGAGCTTTCAATTTATTGATCTCCTGGAGGTGTCTCCCTGTTGCCACACTTGCCTCAAGAAGCCGGGCCTTCATGTTTTCATTCTGGACCCTCATGATTTCTATTTCGGTTAAGAGGGACTTCACATCTTCAGCATTGATCTTCCCGCACTCAAGCTGGAACTCTACCCTTGTTTTGATATCTTCCAGAGAAGATCTTATTACACTGTCTTCTGACATCTGAAAACACCTTTTTTATCGCATGAAATTGAGTTTAGATATGGTTTAAAGATTAGTTTACTCGGAATTATTGATTTGCGAACACTGATTTGATGGCAAGCTGCTTACGGATTTGTTATTCAACTTCGCAATCAGTTAATTAGCCATAGCCAGTTAACCAGTAAAGTTTAAGCGTTATTTCTCGTAAAGGCTGTCCGCCTGTATATTAGATCTCAGTTAGATCTCAGGGTTATTACATTCTCTCTCGGCTTCTACAAGAAGTAAGCCTGAGAAACGGGAAAACAGGGAAGAATCCATTTTCATAAAAATCCCCCGTTATAGTAAGATTTACACACATATCAAAGGTTAAAATGGCATTTAAAAGGTACTCTTGACTTTCACAGTATATATTAATGCCGGGAATTTATATACATACATAAATATAAAAAGGGTATATATAAGTTCCTGCGACATCAGTGGCCTGTTTAATATTCTTGATGAGGATCTATCAATTTTTCCATTAAATTGCTTTTGGACGCTTTCTGAGATCTGTCGATTTTTGTGTTCCGCTCAGTTTTCATATTCTATTTTTTCTATATTAGGTCTACTGTCGCATTTCCCAAGTATCAGTAAATTTCCGGGAAGGACAGAAGATATAAACTTTTTCCGAATGGGAGAGGAAGGTATTGCCGGAAGAATATATCCTTTTGTAAACCATCAAAACACACTCGACAGTCTTCTTTCCTCCGGAGGTAGATATCGGAACATTATATAATATTTATCGGATTGAATTGAAAAGCGAATGAAGTAAGCTACATATGTAAAAAGTACAGAAGAAAGATTTAAGAATGAGAGCACTATATCATTCCACATGCGTACATCGCAAGATTTTCTAAGAGCAGGCGCAGCAGTCACATTCATTGGCTTCATTATATTACTATTAGGTATAGTCCTTACTATCTTCCAACGTTCTGCAAGCAGCCAGATGGGCGGATTGATAATGATAGGCCCAATCCCAGTTGCTTTTGGCTCCTCTCCTGAAATAACAACAAATATGCTGGGGCTTGGATTAATAGTTTCAATTCTCTATCTATTCCTATGGAAAATGAAACATTGATTGAAGGAAATATGCTTTTTTCAATTGGAATTCTCGTAATACTTATAGGGTTTCTGCTGATTCTTATCGGTATAGCTCTTAGCCTGTACCAGGAATCCAAATCAACACAGTCACACTCAAACAGGACAGACGCATTCGGGAGAAAAACCCGTTTTGAAAGCACTCCGGATTCTGAAACTCCATTTAATGAATGGTCCCCTGCAAAAGAGAGTAAAACCGAAATCAAAACTGGCGGAGTAATTATGATCGGCCCGATTCCCATTATTTTCGGAAGCGATAAAGAAGGTGCCAAAACCGCCGCAATCCTGGCAATAATATTAATGCTCCTTAGCCTGCTAATCCTCAGAGCTTCTTTCTAAACCCTGCTATTCTCCCGCATTTTTCTACCTGAGTGCTTACGTTTAATTTACCAGACTTTATACAACCTGAATGATTCTAGTCACTCGAACCTTAATAACAACCGGCACAGAAAAAAAGTCTCAATTTATAGCCACGGCGAGTAGTGAGAAATATAGGAAAATTCTGTCTCACAAGCCTTTTTGAAAAGGTTTGAGTGAAAACGATGTGATGGCGTAATCAAACCGGACAACGCAAACTTTTTCAAAACCCATTGACCCGAAACCTTTGCCCTGCGGTCGTTTTGCCGGTCGATCACGCCGACCATGCGGTCATGACGTTTTCTTTCAAGCCTTCTCAAAAAAAGGCTTGGAACAAAAAGTTATTAATGGTTAAACCCGAATCAGGGCTTTATGTTTACGATAATCACAGGCGCGCAGTTCGGTGATGAGGGAAAAGGCAAAATTGTTGACCTTCTTGCAAAAGATTACGACATTGTTGCCCGCTTCCAGGGAGGGAACAACGCGGGCCATACGGTCAGGGTAGGAGATGAGGTTTACAAACTGCACCTGATCCCTTCAGGTATTCTGCTTGATTCCAGAGTTCTGATCGGGCCTGGGGTTGTCCTTAATCCTGAGGTTCTTGCCGAAGAAATCACAATGCTTGAAAAGCACGGCATAAAAGTAAATTCCAGAAAACTAGGAGTCGATGCGAAGACCAGCATAATCATGCCCTATCATATAGAGCTTGACGGGCTAAGGGAAGCTTCCAGGGAAAAGAAAATTGGAACTACAAAACGCGGAATAGGGTATGCTTACATCGATAAAGTAGCAAGAGACGAATTCCGCATGGCTGAACTTGTAAACCGCGAACGTTTTCTTGCAAGACTTGAAGAACTTGCTCCCCAGAAAGAAAAGGAAATAGCAATAATGGGAGGAAATCCTAAAATCGTCCGAGATCCTGCGCTAATAGAGAGATACCTTGAACTTGGCAAGCAGTTTGCCACTTATATAACAGATGTCTCCAGAGAAATCAACAAGGCTCTTGATGAAGGAAAACACGTAATGGCTGAAGCTGCCCAGGGAACTCATCTCGACGTCATACACGGAACCCAGAAATTCGTAACATCTTCTTCTACAATTGCAGGTTCTGCCTGTGCCAACCTCGGAGTCGGCCCTACAAGAGTGGATAATGTGATTGCTATAGTAAAAGCATACATCACAAGGGTAGGCGAAGGCCCACTTCCTACAGAGCTTACAGGCGAACTTGGAGAAAGAATACAGAAAGCTGGAGGAGAATTTGGGACAACTACAGGCAGGAGCAGAAGATGTGGATGGTTCGATCTGCCTCTGCTGAAGAAAGCTATTGCCCTAAATGGCTACACCGAGATTTCACTTACCAAACTGGACGTACTTACAGGACTTGATCCAATCCGGATCTGCACAGGCTACACACTCAGAGGAGAAAATATCGACTATCCTCCCGAACTTACCGAGGATCTTGCCGAGTGCACGCCTGTTTACGAGGATCTTCCAGGCTGGGAAACTGACCTCACCAAGGTAAAATCCTACAAAGAACTTCCGGAAAACGCCAAAAACTATGTTACAAGGCTTGAGGAACTCATGAAAGTGCCCATTAATTATATCTCCGTAGGTCCGGGCAGGGCACAAACCTTCAAAAAAGAATGATCTTATTCTGCAAGCTTGCATCATGAGTTACAGAAAAATGAATGCGAAATATAGGGTATGTAATAATATTACATATCCAGCTTATTTATAACCTAATTAGCTTATTCGTAATCAAATTATATAACCGACTTCGCTTACTTATAATCTAAATTATTATAACCAATTTCGCTTTTATAACCTGTTTATTACCAGATTCTAATTCGTTTTCTTGCTATTTAAGTCGTTTTGAGCCAGATTATCTTTTTCTATTACTGTAAATCTCATAGTGAACTCTGTGCCGTCATTACTTCTCAATTCAGACTCCCCATCCAGATGATCTACAAGGGAAGTTAAAAGCTGCATGCCAAGCTAACTATTCATTGACCCAGTTTCGCAAGTCATTAAGCTGATCTACAAGGGAAGTTACAAGCTGCATGCCAGGACTATCAAGGTTTTCGATATTCTGGGAGATTCTTTAAAAACTGAGAATAAAGCGCCAGACCAGATACGGTATTTTAAATTTTGTAATTATTATAACACATTCTTTTTGATTTTTCAGAATAAGTTATTGTAATTTGACTACCGAAATTATCGGACAAACTGCGAATATTTAAATAAATTTCCACTATAATTATATTAGTTTTTACCCCCAGATGGCTAAGATAATTCTCAAAGTAGTGGCAGGATAATAGTGAAAGTATACAGAAAAGGTTTCGTAGTTCAATGTAGACCAGACTTAATCAGCTTTACCTTCATTCTGCAACAGGGTCAGTAAGAGTTTGTCGAGGGTATAGATGGGATGTTCTCCTATCAAGCGTGAAAGGAGCCATCCAAGGGTTGCAGCCACTATATAAAACAAATACTGGATTATGAGGAATTTACATGCTAAGACCTTCTGAACGAGAGGGAATTCGCGAAGCGTGGGATATACACAAGAAGCATACCTTGTCCAGCAGCATTATCGACAAGATGGTCATACGGGATAATGAGCTGGCATTCATAACGCAAGAGGATGGCGAGATCCCTATCATAGAAAACTATGGGTATGGCCTCTACTATCATGACTGCAGATACCTGAGCGGTTTTCACATAAGACTCATGGATGTGCCTCCGACACAGGTTCTATCCAGTGATGAGAGAGGTTTTATATCGACGCTTATAGTCACCAACCCGGAAATGAAAGATTGCACAGGCACCGTCATCGCTAAAGAAACGCTCCTCGGCATTATGACCACGACTATACCTGGCTGCATCCAGCAAAGCCATACTATCCGGAACTTTAACACCTTCCCCGTAACATTGGAACTGAATTTTGAGTTCGATGCAGATTTTGCAGATATGTTCACCATCAGGGGTATTGTCCCTCCTACAGCTGGAAAAGTGTTACCAGCCAGATTCGATGGTAAAAAACTTTATTTATCCTACGAGGGAGAGGACAGGCTTCGCCGCAACACGATAATCGCATTTGACCCATTGCCTACGAAGGTAGAAGGGAAAATATGCACCTTCGAGCTGAATATAACCTCACACGGGTTACAGACCATTAATTTAGAAATCTCTGTCGAGGAAATTAAACCTGGTCAGGAACCTGAACGACCAGTAAAAACTCCTGATGAGCGAATAAACCAGATTATAGGATCCCACACCGCTGCTCTTGAATACTGCAACAATATACCGACCAGCAACAACATTTTCAACAGCATCATGGCTCGCTCGCTGGCTGACCTGAACATGATGCGTATGAGCCTTAATGGAGATGTATTTCATGCCGCTGGGATACCCTGGTACGACACATTATTCGGGAGAGATAGCATTATCTCGGCACTCCAGATATTACCTTTTGATGCAGAGCTGGCAAAAGGCACATTGCTGGTGAACGCAAAATTCCAGAGCAACAGCTCAGATGATTGGAGGGATCAGGAGCCCGGTAAAATAGCTCACGAATTGAGGCGTGGAGAACTGGCGAACCTGAACCTGATTCCTCAGACCCCGTACTATGGCACTGTGGACGCCACGCCCCTGTTCCTTATCCTCCTGACCGAATATGTGAATTGGACAGGGGATATCGAACTGGTCAAGCTGCTGGAAAACAATGTGGATCGGGCGCTTGAATGGATCGATGTTCACGCCAACATGGAAGGAAATGGCTTTATCTACTATGCGGTGAAATCCCCATTAGGTATTTACAATCATGGTTGGAAAGACTCTCCCGACTCTATCAGCCGTTCAGATGGAACTCTGGCAAAACAACCTATTGCCGTTGCCGAAGCACAGGGATATGTGTATATGGCAAAAAAAGGACTCGCACCGCTTTTCAGACGGATAGGTCGAAAAAGCGACGCTGCCAGACTGGAGAGGGAAGCAGAGGAACTGAAAGAAAGGTTTAACCGTGAGTTCTGGATGGAAGACAAGCAATTTTTCGCCCAGGCACTGGATGCTGACGGCGTGTGCGACGTGATATCATCTAATCCAGCGCAGTGTTTGTGGACAGAAATCATTGATCAAAGATACGCAAAATGTCTGGTCAACAGGATCTTCAGAGACGATATGTTCACCGAATGGGGGATTCGCACGCTGTCCTCGAAGGAGAAGCGATACAACCCTCTAGGCTATCACAACGGCACGGTCTGGCCTCATGACAATGCGATAATTACTATGGGCTTGAGAAAGTACGGGTTCATCAAAGAGATGTCCTTATTATTTACAGGCATGTATGAGGCGGCAAGAGAGTTCGACGACTTCCGTCTGCCGGAATGCTTTGGTGGGCTGACGCGCTCAGAGTATGGTATCCCTGTTAAATACCCGGTAGCCTGTAGCCCGCAGGCGTGGGCATCCGGTGCCATACCATTTATGTTAACCGCCTGCCTGGGCATAACTCCTGATGCTCTGAATAACCGGCTAATTATCAATAGACCTCATCTGCCTTCATGGCTGGATAACGTGCAGTTCAACAACGTGAAGGTTGGCAACACTTTGACGGATCTGAATTTCAGGCGCGTTGAAGAAGAGACACTGGTTAACGTATCCAAGAGGAGTGGGGATATTAATGTGCTCATAAAGTATTAACGCCGGAACTGAACGGAAAGAAATTGAAGAAAACAGAATTAACAATAAAATCAGGGGGGGGGGCATATGGCAAAAACATCAATGTAACCATAAGCGTCTGCCTCATACCGGAAAAATAAAGGAATTTTTCTGATCCAAAAGCATGTCATTTAAGTTTATGGATTATGATCTCTCCACCGAGAGCGAGAAAATAAGAAAATCTGAGAAACTCGAACTGGCAACCAGTCAGGCTTAAAGAGGGGGTTATCATGGAAAGAGACATAAACCTTTTTTCACAGTATAAGATGGGCGATCTCATACTGCCAAACCGTATAGTAATGGCGCCAATGACTCGCAACCGCGCAGGGGATGGCGATGTTCCGGTTCCTTTGATGGCTACTTATTATGTGCAGCGAGCCTCTGCCGGCATGATTATCACCGAGGGTTCGCAGGTTAGCCCACAAGGAGTGGGCTACATTCATACACCAGGTATTTACTCTGCAGCACAGGTCGCTGGCTGGAAAAAGGTGACGGACGCCGTCCACCAGGCTGGCGGCAGGATTTTCATCCAGCTCTGGCACGTAGGGCGAATCTCTCACCCCGACCTCCTGGGGGGCGCTCTGCCCGTTGCACCATCCGCGCTACCAGTCGAAGGTACTGTCCACACGCCAAGTGGAAAAAAGCCAATACCAGTACCCAGGGCTCTTGAAACCAACGAAATACCGGACATCGTCAGACAGTTCCGGCAGGCAGCAGAAAACGCCAAAACGGCGGGTTTCGATGGCGTAGAAATTCATGGCGCTAACGGCTACCTCCTTGACCAGTTCCTGCGGAGCGGATCTAACACGCGAACTGATGAGTACGGCGGTAGCCTTGAGAACCGTGCCCGTCTGCCTCTTGAAGTCGCAAAAGCTGTAATTGAGGTATGGGGTGGCAACCGTGTTGGCTATCGCATCTCTCCTCACAATACCGGTCATTCTATGTCGGATGCTAATCCAAGGGAAACATTTTCCTATCTCGCCAGAGAGCTTAACAAAATCGGCATGGGGTACCTTCATCTAATCGAGCCTATCGGAGGCAGGATGGGGTTTGTGCCACCCAAAACACGGCTTGGGCCTACCCTGCGCAAAATTTTTGAAAGGACGCTAATACTGAACGGCGGCTATGATCTCCAGAGTGGAAACGAAGCTATTGCCAGCGGCGAAGCCGACCTGATATCTTTCGGGGTACCATTCCTCGCAAATCCTGACCTGCCGGAGCGTTTCAGGCAAAATGCGCCGCTAAACGAGCCAGACGTGGCTACATTCTACGTGGGCGGCGAGAAAGGCTACACGGACTATCCGACACTGACCGATAGATGATGATTAAAAAGGTTTTACTGTAAGTCTGCGAGGATGGATAGTTTACAGGTTCTACATTAGCTGAAAAAAATCTCATATCTCGAAGATTTTGCACAACTGGTGCTGACCTTCGGACTGGTCTCAGAGCTTACTGAAAATTTATCCCAACCCCGCAGACTATAGAGAACTCTCTTATTTTTCTTTTAACAAATTACATTGCTAATTTTACATCACATAGTGCCTTATGGAATACTAAATACGTTTTTCATTGTGCTCAGTTTTATCTCATCACACAATTCTTTCAGTTTCACAAAAGCTGCTTTAAATTCCGGCTGCTGCCGCCATGCCTGCACGCAAGCTGGAGTTTTCCACGGACCAAATGATATAAACCGGTTCTTTTGCTCTAAATCTTGCAACAGGACAGCTCCAGTGTTACACATCTCATTAGCCTTAGTCCAGTTAGCCAGATCCGTCCAGATTTTCAGAAATTCTTCCTCTTTCCCCTGTTTCACAGACCAGATCTCAGCTGCATATATTATTTCTTTATCCCCCATTGTCTTTCACCCGTCGAATTTATATTCCCCATATAGACTTGTGAAATATATAGTTATATACTTATGGTTATTATTTTGTTCCAAAATTATTTCGCATTTCCTGTTTGATTTTCCTGAAGCCTCTTAGTTATCAGATCTTTTTTTAA
Source organism: Methanosarcina flavescens (assembly GCF_001304615.2). Taxonomy (NCBI): domain Archaea; kingdom Methanobacteriati; phylum Methanobacteriota; class Methanomicrobia; order Methanosarcinales; family Methanosarcinaceae; genus Methanosarcina; species Methanosarcina flavescens. Next base: position 995,043 of record NZ_CP032683.1, read on the forward strand.
TTACAGGGCTCATATTTAGTAATAATAGAAATAGACAGGGCCATAAGTTCCTTATGTTTCCGTGAAAGACAACCAGCTTCAAATACTTACCTTTATAATTCAAGAAAAGAATTATAATTGCTGCAATTTCTAAAAATCGGGAATGATGCCGTTTTCTATCATTCATACTTTGATTATAGGTTTTGGAGCGAATTCGCAGATAACTCAAGCAATTTTGATAAAAAATAGGAGCCTGGGCGTAAGAATCTCTTAACGCCCCTGTTTACGCCGAAGTTCTTACGCCCTTCGCTCATCTTCCGGTTTTTGTCGATTTTCTCTTTCGCGAGCCTCGTGACAAGCTCAAGACCAGATTTGACTTCTTCGATGGGCTTCGTCTCGAACATGCCCGCGGCGACAGCCTTGGACCAGATTTCATACCCTACCCTGGTGCGGACTCAATAATGAAAACATCAACCACGTACTGATGGAGTTTCATTTTTGACTTTTATTTTAATGTCACCTTTTTTGGCATCACTTGAAAGCCCACTGTTTTCTTCAAACCATCTACAGTAATCCTCTGGGCATTGAGTTTCCGGGCATTGATGTATGTACTCCAGGACATCACTCATTTTTGCAGTAGCTAATGACACAGAAGTGTCCGCACTTCCGTAATAAATACGGAGTTCATCATCTACAACAACCCATCCGCAGGGGAAAACAACATCATTAACATCCCCACTGCGTTCATACATTTCACGCGGTCCGAAAACCCAGCCTTCCGACCTGTGGAGCACTTTTCTGGGATCCTCAAGATCAAGAAGAGCTAGCCCAAGCCTATAACTTGCTTTAGCCGTTGTCTGGCGTACTCCATGATACATAATTAGCCATCCATCAGGTGTACGTAGTGGCTGCGGGGATAATCCGATTTTTCGGGCGTCCCACCATCCACCTTCTCGAGCATATAGAAGAACTTCGTGTTCTCCCCAGTATTTCATATCTGGAGAAAAGGATATCCAGATATTTGCCTTTGCACCCGCCATACCAGATACAGGCCTGTGTAACATTGCCCATTTGCCTTTAAATCTTACAGGAAAAACAGCAGCATCTTTATTTTCAGGCGGCAGGGTAGCTCCTACCCGGTCAAAATTACGGAAATCTTCGGTAAATGCAAGAGCTGTTAATGGACCGGAATCAGAAAAAGCCGTATATGCTACAGCCCATTTTCCCATCTCGTCTATATAAGTTATACGCGGATCTTCAATGCCGTATATTTCTTCAGGGTAATTTACAGGGTCTGGCATAAAGGTTGGCTCTGGGTCAATTTCCCAGCCATCAATCCCGTTCTCACTCCTGGCTACTGTAAAGTGAGAAAAGCCTCGATGATCCTCGACACGCACCATTAATAAAGTTGTTCCATTAACTATAGCTGCTGCAGGGTTAAATACTGAGTGAGCTCGATATGGCCAATCATCGACGGTAAGTATAGGGTTTTTAATGTTCCTCTGGAACAGCTCTCCATGGTCTTTCCACATCATATCTACCTCATTCTACCTGATTTGTTAATAGCGGCTCCTTTTTGCAGAGCATGTCACTTACTTAGGTTGGACACTGTACTGAAAAATTATTTTTGAGCTCTGTAGAAATCTTCAGAATAAAAAAGCTCCAATTATTGAAATGAACTACGTCATATATTTATTTCTATATTTTTCAGCCTAATGAAGTTAATTGAAAACCTATCGAAAAATGCGTGACCTCCTATAATATTAAATTTTTTAAGGAATGTGCTCGAACCCGGTGAAATGTTATCCGGCTAAAAAAAGTTAAATAAATTTCTTAATAACTGTCTTTAAAATATATTGAAACACAGCATCAGTTGGTAGGAGTAGCGCAGTATTAGTTAGTAGAAGAAAAGATGGAAACTAACATTAATAAGGTTTTATAAATCTATTACCAGCCTTAGTAAATTTAACAAAGAGCCTCGATTTTCCAGATGGGCTCTTTGTTACCAAATTTCTTTTTAATTCCGGTAGAGTTGACGTATTCCTCATCCACCTGCCAGCCTGCGGCTGTCGAGGAAGGTGTCTCCTGCTTATGACGATGAAGCTCCATTTGGAGTGAGAATTTGGAGTGAGATATTTAATAGGCTTAAACACAGGCTTACCGATTTTAATATTCTATGTATTTTATACAAAGATCATGGCTGCCATATTCTATGTAAAAAGGATCAGTATTAAACCGTGTAGCACTTAGTCCGGTTTACTCATTCTTTTTCTTCTTATTTCTTCTCTGATCTCTGCGAGTTTACTGCGAGCATCATTATATTCGTTCCTTAGAGTATCAATGTCCGCCGGAATGGTTTTTATCCTTGCCTCTACCAGTTCCCTCATCTGTTCATCTTCGATTTCGTCAGATAATTTGCAGCTTAAATCTTCTTTAATCTGTCCTACCTCTTCGAGGTATTCATCGAATTTATCGACAAAGCCTGTCATTTTTAATTCTCTGGCTACAGTTTGCAAACTCTCTAATTCATCTATAAGAGCATCTGAACTTCTATCCAAATCGTTCATTTTCTGTTCTAATCGGGTTAATCTGGACATTATATCCTGTTCAGTTGATTCAGACAACACATTTCCCCCTAACTATTGAATGTCAAAGACACTACTTATCTAAAAATTCTTCATTATTTATTGACAACGACAGTCTTTATATTTACAAATTCCCTGAACCCATACTGGGAAAGTTCTCGCCCCACTCCGGATTTTTTCACTCCACCAAAAGGCAGCCTAGGATCGGATTTAATCATTCCATTGATAGATATAGACCCACACTTTATTCTTTTTGCGAGCCTTTCAGCTCTTTCCAGGTCTTGAGACCAGAGTTTGGCCGCGAGCCCGTATATGGTAGAATTTGCAATTTCTACAGCCTCATTCTCGTCTTCTACAGTAATTATTGGGGCGATTGGCCCGAAAACCTCGACATTGCATACTTCCATATCTATACTGGCTGCAGGGATAATAACAGGATTGAAGAAAAAACCTCTTTCAGGTTTTTCTCCGTAGATATGGGGTTTTGCACCTTTCTTTTTCGCATCTCTCAAAACCCTATCAAGACTATCGATAAATTCTTTCTTTGCAATCGGCCCTATATCGGTTTCCTCATCCATAGGATCCCCGATTTTCAATTCCTGCACGCGGCGTTCAAATGCCTTGATGAAATCCACGACAATATCCTCTACAACAATGAGCCGCTTGGCTGCGATACAGCTCTGCCCGGCATTCAGGAAGCGTGACCTTACGGCCGCCTGTGCAGCTTTCTCAATGTCAGCATCCTCAAGCACTATAAAAGGATCTGAGCCTCCCAATTCCAGCACTAAAGGCTTGATCAACCCTCCGGCAAGTTCCCCTATCTCTGAGCCTGCGCCTATACTGCCGGTGAGCGAAACTCCATCTACCAGTTCTTCCTTAATAATCTGCATGGCAGTTTTAGAGTCAATTAACAGGGAACTAAAAACGTTTTCTGGAAACCCGGCTTCAATAAAAACTTTCTCAATCTCCAGTGCCGACTTCGGCACATTTGATGCATGTTTTATAACGCATACATTCCCTGCGCACATTGCGGGCACTGCAAACCTGAAGACCTGCCAGAACGGAAAATTCCAGGGCATGATCCCGAAAATTATCCCCAGTGGCTCAAAAGTTACATAGCTCTTCTCAGCTCCTGTATCCACAATCTCATCTTTCAGAAGTCTTGCTGCGTTTTCTGCGTAATAATCACAGAGCTGGGCGCATTTTTCAATCTCATGCCTTGACTGCCTGATAGGTTTTCCCATTTCCTTAGTAATAATTTCGGCATAGATCTCAGTATTTTGCCGAAGGACACTGGAGACTCGTGTGAAATGCTTTGCCCTTTCCTCCACAGGCATTAAACTCCAAACTAAAAAAGCGGCCCTGGAATTTTCAATCCGGGCTCTACATTCCCCGAGTGAAAATGAGTCATATGTCCAGTTTACCTCTTCAGTATAAGGGTTAATTGACTTAATTTTCATACTCCCCCCGAAAAAGAGTCATTATTAGTATTGAAATTCCCAGTATTATAAATTAAGGAGAAATAAAATCTGAAGAGGAAGAAACATCTTGAGTTCAACATTAAAACCGATTTTTGGAGGAAAGAAAGCTGCCGATTAAAAATAAGAGAAGAATTATGCTCAGAGCCCACAAGGACAGGATATCCTTCACTTCAAACAAAAGATTTATTCCATAGTCTCAAAGATAACTACTCATGAATTCTAGCGATGAGGTTGTCGGTTCTTTAGGTCAGGATCTCAGGAGCGGCCAGTCATATGATTTTGCGGTAAGTCTTGGAGCAGCCTGCATAGTTGCCAGTAAAATGGAACAGAATAGCCTGAGGCTTTTTGCAGGACCTTTTGACTGGATAGTAGGATCTCCCGAAAGAGTAAACTATTTAATAAAAAATAATTTTGAGAGTTTTTTTCGGTATGAGAACCTGGAAATCGAGGGAAGGAGAGATGGGAAATTTTTAGTAAGGGACAGGTTGAACTGGCTTCTATCTGTCCATGATTTTAAGGAGCTTGGAAGTAAGATCTCCAGAAGTGAGTATAGCAAGGTAATGGAGAAATATAATCGGCGAATCAACAGGTTTTATGAATGGTGCAGAAGATCCGAAAATGCCCTGTTTGTTATTTTTGTGGGATCTGAAGAGGATCTCCAAGACGTATACAGGATAAAAGAAACAATAAGTTCTGGTTTCCCACAGCTGGATTTTGACATTTTGGTAGTTTATCTTTGCTCCGAAAAAATTTCCGAGATAAATAAAATAGACGATAATATCTACCTTGCCAGAGTATACCATGACGAGAGCAACTGGCCAGGATCGGATTTGCACTGGAAGAATATCCTCAGCCACTTTTCCATTAATTTCTCGCATAAAACGATTTATCTTTCCAAAGTGCTTCCTTTAAAGAATAATCGCCTTGATTTTAAAAATTCTCATGGTAAGCATCATGATGATAAGAACAGGTTTGTTTATCTGGGCTTATCCAACCCTGAACCTCATGGCAGGTGGTCAGTAGGAAATAAAACAAGAATAGGGTTGAAAGTAAATACAAAACCTGAAAAAATGATCGTAAAATGTGGCTCTTATAAAAATAATAGCAGTTTAGTGTATATAAATGGAAAATGTGCAGGAAGCATGGACTTTACGAAAGGCGGTTACTCCCATGAATTTGATTTAAAAGACATTGATATGGAGAACGGTTGTTTAGTTATAGATTTTATTCATGAATCTCCAATATCTCCCCTCTCTATTGGAGAATCGGCAGATTCGAGAATGTTAGCCGTTCTATTTGATGAGATAAAATTTTCCTAATGAAATTGGTTGCTGCTTCCTAGGGTTGCTGCCTCGTAGAAAGTTTTCATGTCAAAATAAAGAAAATTTTCATGCCAAAACAAAGAAAGTGGTTGAAACAGCTACAGATATAAGACCGATTAAAAGGTTAATTCCTAAAGTTATTAAAGCACTCCGTTTTCCCAGAAAAATTTCTTTTTTGAACTGCGCTCAAATTTCTCAAAAAGGCTGGAAGTTCTAAACAAATCTATAGTTAATCACTAATATCTTTGTGAAAATATGGAAATATTTCAGTATATATATAATCGGGCAAATCTGAATCCGGATAAATCCATCCGGAAAACCTTAATCTAAAAAAAGAATATACCATATTGGGGAGAAATTTAATACTTAATAAAAATAATCAAGATTAAATTGAATTGTCGGGTTTTATGCCTATGGGAAGAAGGCCGAGGAACTACGAGGAGAAACTTATAGCCCCGGAAAAGGCAGCCGAAATTATGGAAGAGGGCTGGAAGCGAGCAGATCTGCACGTTCATACCACCTGTTCTTTTGACGTACTTCCTGTTAGAGACCTGCATCCGGAAAGCCTTTATGAGAAAGCACTCAAGCTCGGTATGGATTATATCACGTTTACGGACCACGATACCATAGAAGCATACGAAATTCTAGGATGGAATCGTGAGAAGCTAATTCCCGGGGTTGAGATGAGTGTTTATGACCCTGAATTTGCAGGACATAGCCTTCATATTAACATTTTTGAATTTGACAGAGAAGAGTTCTTTGAACTCAGAGAAATTGCAGAAATTGAACATGACCTGAAAAGTTTTATAAAATATCTCAGGCGGCATAAGCTTCCATTTATATACAACCACCCATTCTGGTTCGAATTCCACCGTGAGCCAAATCCTTCGGCAGTACCGAGACTGGCAAAATTTTTCCCTGTACTGGAGTACAATATGCATGAGCTCAAGCAGAAGAATGAACTTACTATTGCCCTGGCTGAAAAATTCGGAAAAGGCATTGTTGCGACAACCGACACTCATTCCGGCAGACTCGGGAAGGTGTATACCCTCTCACAAGGAGATAATTTCAGGGAGTTTTTCAGGAATATAGAAAAGGGGAAGAACTACATTGTCCCTAAAAACCTTACCAGGGAGCTCCTGATAGATGAGATGAATACCTGGATAGATCTGATTTTTGAAAAAAGCCAGAAAAGCAGCGATATAAAAAATTATCTTACAGGAATAAAATCTCTGGACACGATGGTAAAAATCTCCAGAAGCACTCTTTTAAATTACTCTCCAAAGCTCAACAAAACCGCAATGAACCTGTTCTACATGATCTCAAACACAGGGCTTCCGGCTTCATTCTACATTCATTCGGAAAAAAGTTTTGCCAAAGAAATAGAAAAAAATATAGAGATCGAAAGCCAGAAGTAAAAACGAATTTTCTTTTTTCAAGTTTTCCTATTCTCAGTTTTTCTTTTATCCTCTTTTTATAAAACCCCTGTGATTAAGATCTCATTGCACCTGGTCTGCTTTTCAAAAATGCGTAAAAAATGAAAAGGTTTATATTACGAGATTGAAAGATCTTAGCATAAAAACTAAATTTTTCGTATTATTTTTAATTATTTGATTAATGGATATTAATAATAGATGCAAATAAATTTAAAGAAAACGGCGCATTGAGGTTACCATTATCATTCTTACTCATATTTCACGCATAATACATCCCGTTACTGCCGATAAGCAGAGAACCGGAGAAAAATGAGAAGAATAGAAGTCTTATTCAAAGTAACCGGAACCTCTGGCGCTATTTATGTAAATCCAGGAGAAAAAATTTGAAAAAGGAAGAGGCAGCAGAATGAAACAGATAAAAGGTTTCACTGGACCGGAATTAAAAAAAGAGTTGAAACGGTGGTTGATTTATTCCGTACTCATGACCATTTTTTGCTCAAATATATGCCCGGCAGGGGCGGTAGGGACAGAAGATTCGGGAGAAAATCTTTCGGCCTCAAACGGCGGGATCTTTGACAGGATTATAACGTACATAAAAAGCCTTCTGGGAGAAGAAAATGTTCAGAGTTCCGAAAATGTTTCCGGAGCATCAACCGCAGGTATGCCGTCAACCGCAGGTATGCCGCAATCAGCAGGTTCTGAAGGGACAGTCCTGAAAATAGCGACTCCAAACGTAATAAAGTCTGCATCATTTATAGGAGACTCAAATCTCGGAGTTTTTGCCCATCTCTCAAATCCGCCACTAATGAAAATGGACTCTGAGGGGCACCTTGTCGGGCAGCTTGCAGAAAGCTATAATGTATCGGAAAATAACACGTGCTGGACTTTTTACCTCAGGGATGACCTCTACTGGAGCGACGGAGAACCTGTGACCCCGGAAGATGTCGAGTTTTCAATCCGTTACTACGGGAAAAAAACGCCCTGGGCTAGCTGGATAAATGAGACCCTGGAAAGCTCAACTGTTTCGGGAGTCAACAATTCCGTGACCTTCAAATTTAACAAGCCTTACACCCGAGTTAACCTGGAATTTGCGACCTACAATATCCTCCCTGCCCATATATGGAAAACAATTGAAAATCCAATGGAGTACACAAATAACGGCCCTTATGTGGGCTGCGGACCCTATTACCTCAAGCTGATAGACCTTAACGCCGGAAAACTCGTTTTTGAGAAAAACCCATACTGGAAAGGAAAAGCTCCGGAATCCGAAACTGTAGAGGTCCACTTTTACTCAAGTGTTGACGTAGCCACCCTGGCCCTTGAAAACGGAGAGGTTGATACTTACTATAAATACGCAGGTTCATACTCATATTCCGGAATTGAGCAGCTCGAAAAAACTGGAAATTTCGACTTTATTGAAAAGACAGATATAGGGCTTGTATTTCTTGCTCCCAATTTGAAGAAAGCTCCTCTTTCAGATGAGGATTTCAGAGACGCACTGGCTTATGCAATAAATTATGAAGAGATTGTAAATCTTGAGACTCTGGGGTACGGAAAAGTTCCGAATCGTGGTTTTGTGCCTCCAACCATGGAAAATTTCAAGGAAACCGAAAAACTTGAGTACAACCCCGAAAAAGCCAGAGAAATTCTCGAAAAAGCAGGATACTCAGACAGTAACGGAAATGGGGTACTTGAAGGAAAAGACGGGAAAGACATCAAGCTTGAAATCCTTATCCGGCCGGATTATGCCCGTACAGGCGAGCTTCTTGAAGAATACTTTGAACAGGTGGGCCTTGACTCAGATCTTAGGACTGCAGATGCAGATACCTGGTTCACACTCAAGGACAAATACGAGTATGACCTGACAGTAACCCGCTCCACCCCCTGGGGCATGCTCATGCACGCAAGCTGGGGAAGCGGCTATTTCGATTCAAGAAGGACAGGCCAGGGAGTTATGCATAATCTGGATGACCCCGAATTCCTGCAGCTCTGCGACGATATCCTTGCAACCACGGACCCTGAAGAACTTGACGGCTATTCATCCGAGCTTCAGGACTACTATGCTGAGAATTTGCCTGCAATCCCTCTCTACTGGAACAATGTTGTTACCCCGTATAACAGGCACTTTGAGGGCTGGTATACCGATCCTCTTTACGGGATCTATAACCTTGACACCTTCCTCAATTTACATGAGGTATGAGGAAGGACAAGCCTTTGAGGAGGTGCGAGGCAGGAGAAGCATTTGAGAATAATACTTTGAAAACAGTAAGTGGTACGATGCGTGAAGCAGTAAAAAAAACGTTCAGGTACGCAGCCTCCTTTCTCCTCATAGTTACCCTCAACTTTGCACTCCCGAGGCTCATGCCAGGGGACCCCGTAAAGAATCTCATAGGAGAGGAAGTCTACGTTTCAGAAGCCGTAATGGAGGAATTGAGAGCCGAGATGGGGCTGAACAGGCCGATTTATGAGCAGTTTACAGCTTATATCGGAGACCTCCTCCGGTTTGACCTGGGTTACTCATATCACCTTCACAGCCCAGTTGCCGAGGTTTTGAGGGAGAGGATTGGCTGGACCCTCCTTTTTGTGGGGGTTTCCGTACTTCTGGGAGCAGTTCTGGGGACCCTGCTAGGGGCATACGCGGGCTGGAAACCTGAAACAAAGGCAAACCGCCTCATATGCTGCGGGTTTATTGCACTCTCCTGCACACCTCCCTATTTCCTTGCCCTGCTTTGCCTGGATATCTTTGCTTTTGAACTGGGGCTTTTTCCTTTCAAGGGCTTTTATGATGTCCCGACCCCTGGAAGTGTTATACACCACATGTTTTTACCGGTAACTGTGATGGCCGTCTTTTCGGCCTCCAGGAACTTCCTGATAATGCGGGGGAGTGTCATACAGGAAAAAGGACAGCTTTATGCCACCTATGCCCGGGCAAAGGGCCTTTACGACATATCCATCCTTTTCAGGCACGTCATAAAGAATGCCTCCCTTCCTATCATTACCCTGCTGGCCCTTGATTTTGGATTTCTTTTCAGTGGAGCCCTTTTTACAGAGATAGTTTTTTCCTTAAACGGTATGGGGACCCTGATCTATGATGCAATTATAGGAAAAGATTACCCCGTCCTCCAGGGGTCTTTTCTGGTAATAGCCCTTGCAGTCTTGCTTGCGAATATGCTTGCGGACCTGCTGTATGCAGTTGCTGACCCAAGAGTAAGGAGGCCGACATGATGCAAAAGGAAATATACATACAGGAAAGTCCCAGGCAGTGGAAAGACTTTATAGCTCATTATTTAAACCTCGATATCCGAAAATATGAAAAAGCATTTAAAAAATTCAACCGGGGAGGACTTTTTCTCTTCTTCTTTTTCCTTATCCTTGCCCTGTTTCCCTCTCTTTTTGCCCCTTACCCCCCTACCGAACGTTTCGTTTCCTATGAACCGCCATCTGTTGCCCACCTCCTTGGGACAAACGATATAGGAAATGACATACTCTCGGAGCTGGTTTACGGAGCAAGAATCTCTATGATGGTGGGCTTTGCCTCTGCCTGCATATCAACCTTAATAGGCCTTATGATAGGACTTTGTTCAGGTTACTTCAGGGGGACGATGGACGAGCTGCTTATGGGCTTTACAGACGTTGTCCTGATAATCCCGAAGATCCCTCTGATCATAATCATAGGTGCTTTCCTTCACCCAAGCATCTGGACCCTTATCCTTGTCCTGGGGCTTCTTTCCTGGGAGTCCATTGCAAGAGTCGTACGCTCAAAAACCCTTCAGATAAGGGAAGCAGGTTATGTTAAAAGTGCCCAGTGCATGGGATTTTCCTCATTTCACATCATGGCCTCGGACATATTCCCGAACCTCATCCATGTCCTGCTACCCAAGTTCATGCTGGCAACGGCTTCGGCAATGATTTCCGAAGCCTCACTTTCCTTTCTGGGACTTGGTGACATAAACATGAAAAGCTGGGGAATAATGCTTTCCTTTGCCTTTTCCCGGGGCGGTTTTATCAGGGACATGTGGTGGTGGTACATACCTCCTGGGGTCTGCATTACGCTCTGTGTAATGTCCATTGCACTGATAGGGTTCGGGTTCGAAGGAAAGGATGAGAACGGAAAAAGAGGAGTAGATGCGGAATGAACCCCCTGCTGGAAGTAAAAGACCTCATCGTTTCGTTCCAGGAAAATGAAACCGAGAACAAAAACAAGAACAAAAACGAAGATAAAAATGAAGATAAAAACGAAACAGTGACCGCGGTTTCCTGCCTATCATTTTCGATAAGGGAAAAAGAAACACTGGCCCTTGTAGGAGAGACCGGGTGCGGGAAATCTGTCGTTGCACATGCTATTATGCGTCTTCTGCCCCCGGAATCCAGAGTTAAGGGTGCAATCGAATTTAGAGGTAAAAACCTCCTGGAGATGAGCGAAAAAGAGATGGCAAAATTCAGGGGAAAAGAGATCTCAATCATTTTCCAGAACCCTTCTCTCGCTTTAAATCCCGTATATTCCATAGGGCATCAGCTTGCAGAACCCTTCCGAATTCACGGGCAGGAAAAAAAGAAAGAAAAAGGGAATACCACCCTCTCAAAAGTTTCAGGAGCCCTTAAAAGAGTGGGTTTTTCAAATCCTCATGAATACATGGGTTACTACCCCTCCTGGTGTTCCGGAGGAATGAACCAGAGGTTCCTGATCGCGGCCTCAACCATGCTTGACCCCGCCCTACTTATAGCAGACGAACCTAGCAAAGGGCTTGACAGAGACCGCGTATCCGAACTTGAAAATGAACTGAAAAATCTGAAAGAGAAGAATGAAAATGCCCTGCTTCTGATAAGCCACGACCTTGGCTTTGTGAGGCGACTTGCAGACAGGGTTGCAGTAATGTATGCAGGAGAAATAATTGAGATTGCTGGCCCTTCAAGCTTATTTGAAAGCCCGCGCCACCCTTACACCCGGGGACTGCTTAACAGCCTGCCGGAAAATGGTTTTGTGCCCATACCCGGTTCATCTCCGCCTCTCAGCAACCCGCCTGCAGGCTGCAGGTTCCATCCGAGATGCCGCATTAAGGAAAAACGCTGTATGCAGGAACATCCCGAACTTAAAGAAAGCAATGGAAGTGCAGTGAGGTGTTTTTTGTGTCCCTGAAAGCAGAAAACATCTCAAAGAGATACGGGTCCGGCCTGCTGCGTGAGGGAAAATGCATTTTCCGGGAAGTGTCGTTTGAACTTGAACCCGGGAAAACCTTCGGGCTGATGGGGCCCTCGGGGGAAGGAAAAAGCACGCTCGGAAGAATTATTGCAGGGCTTGAAAGCCCCACCGATGGCGCAGTTCTTCTTAACGGGAACCCGCTTTCCGGGATGAAAAAAGCCGAATACGCAGCTTTCCGCCACAGGGTCCAGATGATGTTCCAGGACCCTACAGATTCTTTTAACCCCAGGAAACGGATCGAGCACTCTATCTCCGAAGTCCTGAAACTGCTCAATAACCAGGAAACCAAAAGACTTCAGAGCACAAAAGAAATGCTGAAGACGATAGGCCTTCCTGAAGAGGTGCTTGCCCGCTACCCGGCCCAGCTCTCAGGCGGACAGCTCCAGCGCCTTGCCCTCGGCAGAATTCTCCTTCTCGAACCGGAATACATTGTGCTTGACGAGCCTACCTCAGCACTTGACGTTTCGGTCCAGGCCCAGATCCTACACCTTTTGAAAAAGGTCCAGGACGAACAGGGGATAGGCTACCTCCTGATCTCCCATGACGAAGCCGTCATCCGCTTCATGTCGGAGAGGATTGGAATGCTTAAAAAAGGGAAGCTGGACATGATTAGAACATGATACTGGAGTGAACTACTCCTCCCTATCGGCCTTGTAGCCGCTGAGGAAGGAGTCCTCTCGCCTTATCGAGATAGAAAGATTTCCTTAGTCCCGGATAAAAAATATCCTGCCTCACTGCGTTTACATTTCAAAGAAAATTAGGAAAGGAAAATTGAGAAGATAACACAAACAGAAAAGAGGAAAACGAAAGCCTGAAAAACCAAAGATAAGGAAGGGAAAAAGAAGACAAGTAGACATAAAAAACATAACGGCGTTAACAATACATTTATATATATCAAATGAATACCAATAAATGATAAATCAACTTAAGTTGATTTTAGAGTACTTATGCCATTGGAAATCTCCACAATTTCCACGGAAAAATGAATACTCCACAAAATCCACTTTTTTATTTTTTATTTTTTTAAGGAATAAAAGTTTCCTTACCGGGAGGTATGGAAAAGTTATCACATCAAGTGAAGTTTCATCCTGACAAGTGAAGTTTCATCCTGATGCCTGCGTAACTTCCGAAGAAAAAAGAGAAGGAGAAAAGGAAGAAAAGAGAAGAAAAAAGAGAAAAATCAGAAAAGCTCCAGAATGGCTTCAGGGCTTTCGAGTACAGTTATTCCTTGCAGTCCTTTTACAATCTCAACATTTCGCATGTCCACGTCCCTGACAAGGACTTCAACAGGCCCACCCTTGATAGCATTGTAGGGACAGAGTTCTTTGCAGGCCCCGCAGCCTTTGCATTTAAGGAGTTCTATCTGGTCCGTAACGCCATTTTTCTCGGAAATTGCTCCATGAGGACAGTTTTCCCGGGGAGGACAGGTCTCACAGTGCCTGCACTGTTTCCTATCAATGTTGTAGGGCATTTCGGATATTATCGAACCTTCAATGTCCACAGGTACGATATAGACCGGGACCCTTCCTTTAACGGCCTGGGCAACGGCATTGGTTACAAGGGAATCGGCAATTCCGTAGGCGATTTTCGAGACCGTGTTTGAAGTTGCAGGCGTAACGAAGAGGGCATCATACCTGTCAAGGAGAAAACGCCCGACTTTGGGGGAACTTGAGCCCTGCTCGCTTTCCCTGAAAACCTCTTCCAGGTAGTCCCCACCTGAGATTTTAACAAGCTTCTGCTCAAGCCCGTACATCCGGAGAACTTCTTCGGCTGCCCTTGAGACATATGTGTTTATGGAAAGTTCGGGGTTTCTGAGTTTAAGTTCTTTAAAGACCTGATAACTGCGGTCCAGGAAATGACCTGCTCCTGTAATACCCCATGCAATTCTCTGAAAACTCATGGAAAGAAGTCATGCCTGAGGGGGATAATATAATTTTCTAAAAAAGAGGGCTTAAAGCCCGAGTACTTCATAAAGCAATTTCATAGCTTTCTTTTCACCCTCGCCCCCGCATCTGGAAGCAAGGCTCTCGTAATGCATTATCCATTCGAGGTATTTTTTGTCTCCTGTAAGCTTATAGCGGGTTGCATGGACAGCAGCCTCAAGCACGGCATTAAAGCCGCGGTTAGGGGCCGGAATCGCTCTCCTGTTCGCCTCAAAAAAGCCCGCTCCAAGAGGAATGAGGTCGGATACCACAGTCTGTTCCGTATTCTTGATGTTGGTGCACCTGAAAGCCACCCAGGAAATGGCCGATTTAAGGACAGGAAACTTTTTCCCGCCAATGTCCACAAAATCGAATTCGGAAGATTCAATGTCAAAGAAAGTGGAACGTACAAGGAGCAGGGGGTCGTATACCACGTTTGCTACAAGAACCCCTTCCCGAACCAGGTTTTCCCCGGTATGGCTGCCTTTGAAAATGCGGACAAAGATCTTCTGGTTTTTCCTTATAATCCCGATAGGGGCCGCATTGGGAGTATCAAGCCCGGTACTTACGATTGTCTCAGAGATGCCTTCCAGAATCCCGTATTCGGAGAGGTCGATATCTGGTTTACAGCTATCTCCGGATTCATCAAATTTCTTCAAAAACGTAGTCCTCCAAGAAGGGCAATAAAAAGCCCTGCAATAATGATATCTGCCGTAGAGCCCGGGTTAATCCTTTTTTCCAGAAGCTCGGAATCAAATTCCTGTACATCAGGAAGAATTGAGGCAAAGTCTCCTGCCCTTTTTCCTGATATTTCCCAGTCTGAAAGAATCTTGCCTGCTCTGGAAGAGACATAATCCGCAGTTTCGGCATCAAACTTGGTCTGGATAAAGGTATCCCTATTCATTGAAAGCAGTTTCAGAAAAGTGTATACTACGGCCTCATTGATTCCTGTGCCAGAGCAGATCGAAACCGACCCTCCTGTCAAAGCTTCTGCACTGCAGTTTCGTGCCTGCATGAACTCAAGAATGCTTTTTGCTCCCTCAAGGCAGCGCCCGAAACCTGTGGTCCACTCATTTGCGATCAGGTCATAGTCCCTGGCAATCTCCATAAGAGAGTAAAGGGTAATATTCTGTTTTCTTAGATCTGAAGTTGATTCAGGGTCTTTAAGGTCAAATTCCTCAACGCTGTTTACCCTGACCCCTGCATGTCCGAAAGCCCTGTAAAAATCAACGGCATCTTCACAGTCCGTTGACCGGACAAAGGAATGGGCACGGGAAGCGAGCTCCTCAAATTCTCCGATCTCAAGCCTGAAACCTGCTTTACCGCAGCTGGACTGTTCCCTTGAAAGTTCGCCTGCAGCCATTGACAGAGGGATCAGGAGTAAAAAAGCCCCAAAATGCGTGTTTCCTCCCTGCTGCCAGGCAGAGCTTTCGTAAACTGCACTCCTGAGAAGCACCCCTATCCTTCCTGTGTTCTTTGCAGCAAGCTCAAGGACAGGGTAGACGGCAACCGAAGAGGCAACAAAATGCTCAAAACAGGTATCGGGATAGTTATGTTCCCTATCAACATTCCCTGGTTTCGGAGAAGCTGAGACTTCAAGCAGCATAGCAAGCTGTGCACAGCGCGCGATCAGGCTTGAGGTAAGAGATTCTCCTCCAGGTGTATGACAGGAAAAAACAGTGTTAGTGGGATTCATTTACAGGAATCCTGGCGTGGTCAAGGACATATTTTGCCAGCTTTTCTTTAAGCTTCATGTACTCCGCGTCAGAGAGACCGATCGTATTCAGTACGCCGTCCCTGATCCAGCAGGGTTTTGTAATCTTACAGCACCAGACAAGGCTGCCGAAACAGGTATCCTCTCCATACTCAAGCATGGTTCCTCTGGCAAACTCCATTTTTGTCCGGGCGAACTCTTCTGCGGTATATCCCAGCTTTTTGTATTTCCCATGCACAGGGCAATGTTTTACCGGAAGGCAGCAGAAAGCCAGAGCTCTGAAGTCCCCTTCACTGCAAACGTGTTTGGGAGCATTATACCAGCCTATTGACTCCTGATACGAAGTGGCACCTTCTACGAGTTCCTTTATGAGATTGGGGTTTTCCATAGTCCCTCTTGCAACAGAGACCATGTCAGCTCCCCGGGAAAACATATCCTTTGCGGCGGCAAAATCAGTAACCGAATTGTTGCCTATAATAAAGAGCCTTGTAGCGTCCCTGTAATTTGAAATTGCATCAAGGTCTGCCCCAAAACCTTCGAGCATGGCATCCACATGGATAATATCAGCTCCAGCCTTATCAATAAGCCTGGCAAGTTTGACATCATTTACTATATTTGCCCGCACCTTCACAGAAAGCACGACTCCGGTTTCTTTTATTGCCTTTATCCAGGCAGAGAGTCTTGGAAGGTCACGCAAAAGGGCTTCTCCCATACCCGCTTTAAGCATTTCAGGCTGCTTGCAGTGAGCGTTTAATTCAAGAATTGCCCCTTCTTCCTTTACAAGTTTTGCAGCTTCAATCAGGGGTTCAAGGGTGGTGCTTCTTACGTTTACAGCAACCGCACTTCCAGAGTTTACCGCCCGAATTTCCCTTTTTATAAGCTCCAGAGGTTCATCGGAAATGAACTCTTTCCTACCCCGAGATGTAAGGTCTGATGCAACTTCCATAGATCCTTTATCAAGATTGAAGGCTCCAAGCACTACGAGCCCGGCATAGCCTGCATACTGGTTGGCAAAAGCGCTGTCAACAATTCCGGCCATTGGCGCCAGTGCGATAGGGTTTCTAAAACGGACATAACCAGCATGCAAATCAAATAGACAATCACTCATGTTTTACCTCTTAAAAATAAGCGTGGAAACTGAACACAAAATGATAGTAATAGTTAGATATTAAACTAACGAATCTTTTTAGGCTTACGATACTTTTTTCAAAGAATTCGCAAGAATGGAAAATCCATATTATTTTTGCGATAATAATACATATATATAAATATTTGGGAACATTTCCAGCAAGCAAAAGTTATATAGAGTGCACGGAAGGGAGACACTTGCTTAACCCAGCCGCTGGAGAACTGAAATTAACCGGAAAAATCAACCTGCTGTTGAGGAAAGAATTCCTATCAGGAGACCATTTCATCCTTTCCCTTGCTGTAGAAGTATTCTCCCATAAATATATATAGGTTTAAAAAATAGATAGAGCCAGGAAATCAGTAACGTGCGAGAGAGGCTGGACGGCTGCCGGACCTTCAGGTCTGAGGAAAGTCTCCCCACCGCTCCGGACACACGAACGTCTGTAAAGGATGTCGGGCGAGAGCCCGGGCCCTGGCACAGAAACGAGAACCATCCCCTGCAAATGCGATGATGCCATAAGCTGAGGTCACAGGGAGAGTGGATGAAACGGCGAATCCTCGTGGGTGCAAGTTGGAAATCGGGAAGAACGAGCAGTCCGGAATCGCCCGATTGGTTTTGGTAACGCTTAGCCGAATGCCGTCGCTGCAAGAGTCTTCAGGGACCATTTCCCTCACTGATGGGTGACAGGAAATCTTTGCAGCAACAGAAGGGAGCTTACGTGCCTCACTCGCATAAACTTGCTTTATTCTGTTATTTTACTTACTTTCTCTGTTCTGCTAATGTTCTTAAATCATCTTTATGTTTTTTAAAATCCTCTTTGTGTTTTTAAATCCTTTTTGTGTTTTTAAATCCTTTTTGCGTTTTTTAATTCTCTCTGTGCTTATTTTTCCCTTCTTGTTCCATTTTTGTCGGACCCTTCCAGTGTAAGAGACTTTATTCTGGAGACAGGTTCAGCCAGGCAGAAATTCAATAGTAACCAGCGGACGTAATCCTTATAATTCCTGCCGATTACCACCTCGTCCAGATATTTATCCAGGATCTCTCTGTTGTTGACAGTCAGTTTAAAAGAGATCCCAGGAAAGCGATGCATTATTTTTTCCATTTTAAGAGAACCGGCAAGATAATTACCGAGCTCCTTCCTGCAGCTGGATTCGTAGGCTTTAAGGCTGCTTAATTTCAGGCTATACATAACAAGATTGGCAACTGCTTCCGCAGCAAGCTGTCCTGATCGGATGGCGTATGAAATGCCTTCTCCCGTAAAAGCATCTACAAACCCGGCTGCATCTCCGCTCAGGAGCAGCCTTGAATTGATGATTTTTCTCTTAATTCCACCTTTGGGGATAATATGGGAATGGAAAGGAAAATTCCCTGGTAAGTTGTTTTCCTGCAGAAAGTCCAGCAGTACTTTTTTCGGATGCTTCAGGTACTGAGCTGTTCCAACAATCCCTGCAGAATAATATCCTGAATGAGGAAAGATCCAGCCATACCCTCCCTGCGCAATCCCGAAATGAATATCTATAGTTCCCGGGAACCGGGTCCTTATTGCTTCATCCTCAGCAGGGATTTCCGATGTAAGACCTATCCCGTAATCTGTTCTTTTGTCTCTCGGCCTTACTTTATATTTAAGGGTTCCACCTGAACCTTCTGCAATAAGCACGAACCTGCCCAGGTAGGTATTATCCGTGGTCCTGACTTCAACATGATCATCTTTTTCAATGCAATCCAGAACTCTCTCCCCTGTACGAATCTCAATTCCGGTTTCTCTGGCTTTCTCAAGCAGAAAGTTATCAAAGACTTTCCTGGAAATAAGCAGGGCAAGATCAGGTTCTTTCACTCCCTCTACAAAGCGATCCCGGAAATGAACCCTTACCTTTGAGATATTTCTCTCGATTACGTGTTCAGGGAGCTTAAAATCCAGGCAGGATAAACCGTAAGAGGATAGAGCCCCCCCACAGGGCTTGTACCTTGGAAAATTTTCTTTTTCAATTAAAAGGGTTAAAAGTCCCCTTTTCCCGGCTGTCCTTCCTGCCGATGCTCCTGAAGGTCCTCCTCCTACTATAATTAGATCGTACATGGTAAGACACCTAGTTATGGAATAGGGGCATTCATATACAAATAGAAATAACCTGCCCTCAAAATATATTAAAGCTGGAGCGATAAAAAGGTAGAGGAAAGAAAAAGAATACCTGAAAAAGTTAAAACTCTTAAGAAGTTCTTATCAGTTCGATCACTTAAGTTTGAAATTCAGGAGAACCCAGTGCAGGTAATCCTTATAGTCAATTGTGAAATCCACAACCTCAAGATACTTATTGATCATTTTATCACCTGACGTGAAGATCTTAAATGCCCGGTCAGGAAAACGGTGCATTATCCTGGAAAATATAAGTGAATACTTGAGATGAGTCCCAAACTCTGCCTGGCAGAGAGCCTCATATCTGCTCAGATCTTTAAGGCTTTTACCTTGCAAGCAAAATCCTGCGATTACATCAGCCGCAAACTGTCCTGAACAGATTGCATAGGCAAGCCCCTCACCTAAGAAAGAATCTACATATCCAGCAGCATCTCCGCTTAGAAGGACCCTTGAACCCACGACTTTCCGCTTAATCCCTCCCCAGGGAATTTTATGCCCATGAAATTTATATTCTCCGGAAAAGCCATTTTTCTTCAGGAACTCGAGCATGGATTCTTTGGGATGCGGGAAATCCTTGATAACCCCTCCAATACCGACAGAATAATAGGTTCTGTGAGGAAAGATCCAGCCATATCCCCCTCCAGCGACGCCAAAGTGTAGCTCTACGGTTTTTCCCAGACGCTCTTCAATTTCTCTTTCTTCCGCAGGAACTTCGGTGACAACACAGATTCCATACTCTTCTCTATTATCTGTGGGCCGCACACAGGTTTTGACAACCCCATGGGCGCCTTCTGCGATTATCGCAAATTTTGCCCGGTATGTACCCTCCTTGGTATCCACTTCAACGCAGTCAGGCATTTCCCTGCAGCAAAGAGCCTTTTCTCCGGTATGGACTTCAATTCCTGTTTCTTTTGCCTTTTCAAGAAGGAAATTATCAAACTTATCCCTGGAGACAAGTATAGACAGACAATGGTCTCTATGTACTTCAATTGACTGATCCCTGAAAACCACATTTGCCCCTGTGATTTCCCACTCAACAATATCCTGAGGGAGTTCGAAATCAAGATAAGACAACGCATGCTCTGAGAGTCCTCCGCCGCAGGGCTTATATCTGGGGAATTTCGTTTTCTCAAGCAGCAGTGTCTTCAGCCCAAGTTTTCCTGCCCTTCTTCCGGCCGAGGCTCCGGAAGGACCACCACCTATGATAATTACGTCATACATGCGAATAGCACCTCTAAAAATATCCTGAGTATCTTGATTTTATTTTATATAATTAAGCTAGATTAACTAATTTAAGATGTTGATATCAATTTAAAATTGCGATATAATGAGGAAAGGAAAGCCGAAAGAAAGGAAAATTATCAGGATAAAAAGATAGATTCTCATCAAAGTGTATGAAAAGAAAGAGAAGTATAAAACTCTTTTACTCATTTATTTAATCCTTAAAAGTTTCAAAAACATTCAAAACCTTCTGGTAATCCACCTCCGTATCGAAGCAGCCGTCCCTTTCCATAGGAATACCGTAGCTTACAACGTTTTTTCCTTTGAGGGCACGCATTACCTTGTTGATTTCGTAATCGCAGGCAATCATAAGGACACCGTCGGCAGCTTCCATTTTAAGGATATTCTTTACAAAGGAGGAACCTGTAACAATGAACAATTTATACCCATATTTCTCAGCGTCTTTTTTCAGTTGAGTAAAGACGCATTTCCCGCAGGATTTACACTGTATCCCTGTCTGAGTAGAATAAGCCGGGCAGTCAAGACTCCGCATGCAGTGTGGAGCCAGAAGAATCCTCTTTTTTGTTTTTGCAAAATTAGACTTATAGGCTAGGTTTTTCAGAGATGCCATCCACTTATCCAGAATTCGTATATCGGAAAATTTAAGGAAAAGTTGTCTTAAAGGCAAATAAAAGAAATCAAGCACATTTGCAAAAAAACCTGCAAGGTAAATGTTTCCCGTCAGACTTCGTCTGCTGGCAAACAGAGCTATACCAGAAAGAAGAAGGGAGGCAACTATAAAAAAGAAGAGAACCTTCCCGATGATATTATACATTACACATCTCCATTTTTTGAATTATTTCCTCAACATTGGCCTCAGTATTAAAGCATCCATCCCTTAGAAGAAGAACACCTTGCACAGGAACAAACGATACAGCCTGCATATTTTCGGAAAGCTCATGATAACAGGCAACTCCCAGGCAGGCTTCAGGCCTGTGCTCCTTAAAGATCTTTTTGACAAAACTTCCTCCAGGCACTACAAAAACCTTGAAACTGCACCTGTCAGCAGCTTCGGAGATTTTTGAGATGTCACATAGTCCACACCGTTTACATTCATACCCGTGTACGGGATCACACCTTGCTTTACAGTTTGGATGGCGCAGACATTGAGGAAGGAGCAGAATTTTCTTACCTTTAACATGCTGGAAATCATCATGCATAACAGCGTTTCGGACATCAATGAGGATATCGTCAACAAGAGTATCCCTTATCCTGAAAACTTTACAGAGCCATTTTGCAGGGGAATAGAAAAGATAAAGCGTAAACAACACAAATCCTGGAAAAATAATCCTGTGCTTTTTGAACGAATATGCCCCAATAATCAGGGCAATCCCGGTTCCTACAAGTGCAAATAATACCAGGATTATAAATATTTTCCCTAAAAATTCGTAAGGCATATACATGTTTAAGGGGAAGGAAGTGTCGATATTTAAGTTTTGCTATAAAATAGCGTAAAATAAAAAAGAGAAGTAAAGAAAGCCTGGAAAAGAGAGAAACAAAAAAATTTAAAAATGAGGGAAATAAAGAAAACTGGAAGAACCAGTTTTACTTCTTTCGGTTATTTAGTCTCAAGGCCCAGAGCCTCTGCAACCAGTTCAATGACGTCCTCGACAACCATGTCAACTTTGAGTGAGTCCCGACCATCCATCAGGTTTCTCTTACAGAATGGGCAGCAGCTGGAAAGGATATCTGCATCGGTTGCAACAGCATCCTTAACCCTGGATTCTGCGACTGCCATAGCAAGATCAGGGAGACCTGCCTTTACACCACCGCCAGCTCCACAGCAGCGCTGGAATTCTTTTATTCTGTCCATCTCGACAAACTTAACACCAGGAATGTGGGATAGCACATATCTGGGGGCATCAAAGACGCCTACGTGACGTCCCAGGTGGCAGGGGTCGTGGTAAGTAACTGTCTTGTTAATAGACTTCTCCCACTTAATTTTATCTTCTTTTATCAGGCCTGCAAGGAACTCTGAAACGTGGACAACCTCAAAAGGCAGTTCTTTGCCGAGAAGCCGGGGCCAGTCGACCTTTGCAGCGCGGAAACAGCCTGCACATGCAAAAAGAACCTTCTTGGCACCCTTCTTCTGGATAGCTTCAACATTGTGTTTCGCAAGTTCAAGGGGCACATTATTGATATGTGCCTGACCCGTCCTGATAAGGGCTGAGCCACAGCACCATTCATCTTCACCAAGCATGGCGAACTTAATACCCAGCTTGTTGAGCACACGTGAGGTCGCATAGGCTAAAGCGAGCTGATTATATCCAGCAGTACAGCCGGTAAAATAGACAATATCGGCTTTGTCTTCAATTTTCACATCTGGTGGAACCCAGGCAAGCCTGTCTTTCTGATCCTTCATGTAAGGGTTGCGGTACTGCCCAATAAGTTTTGGGAACATGTTCTGCTTCCCATAAGGACCTATACCTTTCTTTACGAGGTTTGCCCTCATAGATTCCCAGAGTTCCACGGTATTAATGCCTGCTTCACAGACAGTTGAACAGATACCGCAGGTGGTACAGCCGTGTACATCATCTTTGAATTCTTCAAGCTCTGAGCTTGGGATTTCTTGCGGACCAAAGAGCCTTGCCTTAAGTCCGTAAGACTTGTTCATGTACTGCCTCCAGCGCAGGATCTTGTCTCTAGGGGCTAATCCTGGCTTCTCGCCGGAAGCGGCATAAGTTGGACACCATTTTACACATTCACCGCAGCGAACACAGGAATCAAGTTCCATAAGCTGGACTGCAGTGAGATTCTTCGTATCGATTGAAGGGTTACGTTTTGCCATTTTATTATTCGCCTCCTTTATTTGCAAGTAATGCAAGCGGTATGGCGATTATGTGAATATATTTACTGTATGGAATAAATGCAATACAGAAGAGCAGGGAAATTACGGAATGGAAGAGTGCTGCCGGCGGTGCCAGTGATGGGTCAAGCCCGAAGCTCCAGATAAATCCTGTTCGGATTCCGTCGGCAAGAAAACCGGAAATAGTAACTAAGAAAACTACTCCGATCAAAACCCAATCATACATAATGGAAGCTTCCCTGACTTCAGAGACAAACAGTCTTCTTACTATTGCTATAAGAACCCCTATAAGCAGGATATACCCGAAGATATAGTTCGGAATGGAGAGCCATTCTCTAAACACGTAGGGGGTGAACGGGAGTTCAATTCCGATCATATGAGACATTTCAACTGAAAACATGAGTCCTGATAGAGCAAAGAGGGTCATCCAGCCCGCGAAAATCGTGAAGTGCATGAACCAGCGAAGAGGGCTTCTCTTGAGAATTCTCCTCTGGAAAAGGATATCAAGAATGAGAATCTCAAGGATAGGCTTTCCATGACCGTGGGAAGATTCTTCAGTCACCTGTTTCCACCAGGTCTTTAAGAATGTGATTGCACTTCCTCTTTTTCCGTCCTGAGGCTCAAGAGCGTAACCTGTGGCTCCTGACCCCCATTTCTGCATGGTAATAATCATACCATATAAGAAAATCACAATGGCTATTGCGCTAATTATCATCATCTGGACAAACGTGATTCTCAGTGCGTCCGTGAGCCCAGAAAAATAAACCATTTCCTCACTAATAGTTTCTTCCTCCTATGTATAGATCAAAAACTGGGAGCTAATGCTGCTTTTACAATTTTCATGTTACAGGCGTCAATGATGCGTCAATAATAATAAAGACAGAATGATAGCCGCAGCGACTGTTTGTATAAGATTTGAATATTCTGTTAGTCTTTGTATCTATTATATTTAAACGTTATCTTTATTAATGCAATAGATAGAAAAGCCCACTGAGTAGTAAAATGAGAAGAATAGAAGTAATCAAAGAGAGATAGAAAAAAGTAGAACTAGAAAATATAATGTTTAAATTATAAAATAAAAATTATAAATTAATTATATAAAACCCTTCCAGTCTGGAAAGTAAGAAAACAAAATATAAAAAAATAAAAAGTAAAGGTGCAGGAAAAAAAAATTCAATTGCAAGCCTCCTCACAAGCCTTCTCAAAAAAGAGCTTGAGCGCAAACTTTTTGAGAAAATGTTTGATCAAAAACCGGCACGGCGGCATGGTCAAGCGACTCCACGCTTGTGGGTCAACGATTTTGGGAAGCTCTTTACAATCCTACTTCGGCTTTGAATTTTTCAAGTCCCATCTCGTCAATTACTTCTCCAATTCTTCTTGGCTTTGGATATTCCTTGTAGAAGTTAATTATTCTTTCGACAAGATCCATAGCCTGCTCTTCCGTAAGATCCTTCGCTACCACATTTCCCAGTCTTGGACGCGGGCCTGCACTGCCTCCTACAGATAGAGTAAAGCCTTTTGCCGTACCCATGAGCCCTATATCCTTTATCATAGGTTCGGAACATGAGTTCTGGCAGCCGGAAACCGCCATCTTGAACTTGGACGGAAGCTGCATCCCGTGGTACTTTTCATCTAGTTTTAACCCAAGCCCGACAGCATCCTGCTTGCCCCTCTTGCAGAAGGTAGTTCCGGGACAGATTTTAATACTCCGAACACAGAGCCCTATTGCAGCCCCGGGTTTTAGATTCAGCTCTCCCCATGCCGCATCCAGATCTTTTTCTTTCAACCCTACAATTGCTATTCTCTGAGCTGAGGTGAGTTTCAGAGCAGCAGCCCCGTATTTCTCTGCAATGTCAGCTATCTTCCTGAGCGTTTCCGGGTATACAATTCCTCCTGGAATATGGGGAGCAATTGCATATGTTTCACCATCTCTTTGCAGGATTGCGGCTTTCTCTGGAAGGTCACCTTTCACATATTCACGACTTACCATATTAAACACCCCTCTAACTCAATTAATTACACGCCTATTTTAAAATTTATTCGTTTAGCGTTTTTTCACAATTCGATTGCTATGTGCCTTATATTTCTGCATTATTTAATCTGAAACCAATATCGGAAAATCGGAAGCAAAGCTAACTCCATAGAGCCGATTGGTTCTTGGGTTAATTAGCAGATTACAGCGAATTCTACTTCAGCCCCCTGAAAATTAAACCCCCATCAGAAGGTAAAGAATCCGATATTCCGGCATTTTTCCTGACTAAGTAAATTTAAGGCCCGAAAAAAGATTTCAGATCCAGAGAGTATATCTGTTTGAAACAATATAAAATTGCATCCCTTATATAACCCAGCCTGTGGCAAAACCAAAGAATTCAATGCAGTAACTTTAGGAAGCCCAGTATTGACCGGGCTATAACAAAAGATAACAAGGTTACAACAAGAAGAGTAGTTAACAGTTAAAACATTAATTTAAAAGTTTTAGATATTAAAAAGAAGGATCTTCCAATCCTTTTTTCTTATTACTGTTTTTAATATTTCCACGAATCTGTTAAACCCTGCGTTGTGCCTGGCTTCGTCCAGAACTGCCCTTTCAAAGAAAAGAGTAACTCTTGTATTTCCTTCTTGTCTGGCTATTTCTGCGGCTTCAGCTTTCTAGATTTCGGCTTTTCTTTATCCTTCAAGCATCATTTCCAGGTTTTCAAGGGTTGTTTTTTTAACAAGCCCAAGGATTTCAGCTACTCGGTAGCATGCCAGGCTTCATCCATAGCGACCTGGCTCAGATAAATAAGGACTTAAGACTAATATATTTGGGGAGTAAATACGACTTCTTAGTTCAACCGGAAAGAGCATTACAAAAAGAAAGGGTTGAGAAGGATTAGAACTTAAATAGGAAAGGAAAGAATAAAGGAAAGTACTAACAGGAAGGAAAGGTCATAATAAATTTCACATCACAGTGAGATCTCAAATTACCATAAGACCTGAAAACGTTGCAATAAGGTTTGAACACACTACAATAAGACCGAAATACATGGAAATTAATCTGCATGAAAATATATACTAATGAGGAGAAGTGTACAGGTTGTGGTAATTGCAAAGCTGCCTGTCCGAAAGGCCCAAGGGTTTACTCGATAGAAGAAAAGCACGGGAAAAAGGTCTGCGTTTTAAAGGATCCATCTTACTGCCTGGGCTGCAGAATGTGTGTGACTGTCTGTATGGAAGATGCAATCACACTTGAAAACTGATTCTAAAAAAGGATTGAGAAATTTGTCACTTGAGATTCGTATAATACTTGTAGAGCCCATGTATCAGGGAAATGTTGGATCTGTTGCAAGAGCCATGAAAAACTTCGGACACACCGACCTTGTGCTTGTAAATCCCTGTAAACTCGAAGGGGAAGCAAGAGCCATGTCGTCCCATGCAAGAGATGTGCTTGAAAGGGCAAGAATTACTTCAACACTTGAGGAAGCTGTAAAGGGTGCAGACCTGAGGATAGGGACGACCGGAGTGGCGAGCTTGAAAACCGGAGAGCACATACGTCTTCCGCTTTATACTCCAAGAGAACTCAAAGAGAAATTTAAAGGTTACAGCGGAACAATTGCACTTCTTTTCGGACGCGAAGACAGCGGCTTTAGCAATGATGAGCTCAAAAGCTTCGATATGCTCATAACGATTCCGACTTCCGAGATTTATCCAATTATGAATCTCTCACATGCTGTTGCAGTGGTGCTTTATGAACTCTCTGAGCTGGAAGGAGGGAATAATCCGCTCGCCGATGGGTTTGATCTCCAGCTTCTATATGAGCATCTGGAGGAATTGCTGGAGGAAATCGATTATCGCCCTCATAAAAAAGATAAAACTTTCCTGATGTTGCGAAGAATTTTCGGAAGAGCAGGACTAACTCCAAGGGAAGTTCAGACTTTAAGAGGTGTAATAAGAAGAATTGAGAGAAAAATGGGATATCCATTAAGAGAGTCCGGGGGTCAAGAACCAGAAATTTCGGAAAGCATGGAAAGGTTCATATGAGAATAAACCTGTTCTTACATCAGAATTTATGATACGTGTTTTTGACTTTTTTTAAAGTTCTTTAAACAAAAAATCTCGTAATGAAGAATGAAAATTTCACTTAAAGCCAGATAGAGAATGATATGACTGAAACAGAAAGCAAGTGGAATGAAAAGCTAAAAAGGTTTTTTAAAGATTACTACTGGAATGAGATCCTCCAGCTTGCAAACGAGTATCCGGATCAGCGAAGCCTTAGCGTGGATTTTACGGACATCGAGAAATTTGATAGAGAACTTTCAAAAGAGTTTCTTGAGCATCCAGGAGAACTTATACAGGCGGCTGAGGCTGCCCTGAAAGAAATCGACCTTCCTGTTGAGAAAAACCTTGAACAGGCTCATGTAAGGATAGTAAAAATCCCTAACAGAGTATCTATAAGAGAACTCAGAAGCAAACATCTATCCCGGTTTGTTGCTATTGAAGGTATGATAAGGAAAGCAACTGAAGTGAGACCGAGAATTACTAAGGCTGCTTTCCAGTGCCTCAGGTGCGGGCATCTGACTATTGTGGAGCAAAACAGCTTCAAATTCGAGGAGCCTTTTGCAGGCTGTGAAAACGATACCTGTGGAAAAAAAGGACCTTTTAAGGTGATAATAGAAGACTCCACTTTTGTTGATGCTCAGAAACTCCAGATTCAGGAATCGCCGGAAAACCTTAGAGGAGGTTCCCAGCCCCAGAGCCTTGAAGTAGATTCCGAGGACGACCTGACAGGAAATGTAACTCCTGGAGACAGGGTAATAATTAACGGAATCCTGAGATCCAGGCAGCGCACCCTAAAAGATGGAAAATCCACTTTTTATGACCTTGTACTCGAAGCAAACTCCATAGAACAATTAGACAAGGACTTTGATGAACTTGAGATAACCGCCGAGGATGAAGAAAAGATTCTTGAGCTTTCCCGCGATCCTGCAATTTATGACAAGATTATCGGCTCGGTTGCGCCCTCAATCTATGGGTACGAGGACATAAAAGAAGCTCTTGCCCTTCAATTGTTCTCTGGTGTTGTAAAGAACCTTCCTGATGGCTCCAGGATAAGGGGCGATATTCATATTATGCTTGTAGGAGACCCCGGAATCGCAAAATCCCAGCTCCTGCGCTATGTGGTCAAACTTTCTCCAAGAGGTGTATTTACTTCAGGACGAAGTGCCTCAGCAAGTGGTCTGACTGCGGCTGCTGTAAAAGATGACCTCAACGACGGCAGATGGACAATCGAAGGTGGTGCCCTTGTCATGGCTGATATGGGGATTGCTGCGGTTGACGAAATGGATAAAATGAAAGCTGAGGATAAGAGTGCCCTGCACGAGGCAATGGAACAACAGACTATAAGTATTGCCAAGGCTGGAATTATTGCAACTTTAAAATCCCGTTGCGCCCTTCTAGGAGCTGCAAACCCGAAATACGGGCGTTTTGATCGGTATGAGGGGCTTGCAGAGCAGATAAGTATGCCGCCAGCACTGCTTTCCCGATTTGACCTTATCTTCGTTTTGCTCGACACTCCTAACCATGTTCTGGACAGCAGGATTGCGAATCACATTTTACAGTCTCATTATGCAGGAGAACTCTTCGAGCAGCGGGAAAAGCTTCCCGGCTCTCACATTCCGGAGGATTTTGTCGACGCCGAAATGGAAGTGATCGAACCTGTGATACAGGCCGAGATCATGCGAAAATACGTTGCATATGCCCGAAAGAATGTATTTCCTGTGATGGAGGAGGATGCCAGGGATCATCTGATAAAATTTTATACAGATCTTCGAAAAACAGGAGAGGGCAAAAACACACCTGTGCCTGTAACTGCCAGACAGCTTGAAGCCCTTGTCCGTCTTTCGGAAGCAAGCGCAAGAGTCCGTCTGAGCAATACAGTTACGCTTGAAGATACAAAAAGAACTATCAGAATAGTTATGAACTGCCTGAAAAATGTAGGTGTCGACCCGGAAACTGGAGCCCTTGATGCGGATATAATTGCATCTGGCACAAGCATGAGCCAGAGAAACAAGATAAAAATCCTGAAAGATGTAATTAAAAAAGTGAGCGAAAAGCATCCGGGAGCTAAAGCCCCTCTGGAAGAGGTTTATGCTGTAGCTGAAAGCGAGCACGGGATAGATCGAACTCATGCTGAGGAGTATATAAGAAAAATGAGGCAGAGAGGAGATCTGCTCTCCCCAGACCAGAACCATATCAGGCTTGTTTAATTTGAGACAAGGTAAAGCGCTGGAAGTTCTACCATAACTTTCAAGATCCTATGATGTGAAAAAAGAGCATCTACAGAATAATTATGTAAGGACGGTTAAGCTGTAAATACTAAAAGGGCATTACTATTTAAAAGGGAGAATATGTATTTAAAAATCTACAGAAATGGGGAGCATGTCCTTGTTGCAGCCTGTGACAGAGAAGTGCTCGGAAAGACCCTGAAATACGGGAATACCGTAGTTGAGATCAACAGAGCCTTTTATGAAGGAAAATATGTTTCCGGAGAACAGCTCCAGAAAGCTCTACAAGAAGCTACGACTGCAAACCTCTTCGGAGAAGAAACGATAAAATGCGCCATAAAATACGGGTTAATCGATCCGGATTCCGTGATGGTAATCGATAACGTGCCCCATGCCCAGATCTTCAGGGTTTAACTCGATATTGCGTGATTGGTTCCTGGAGAAACTGAGTCAGTGACAGCCAGATTACTGGCTTTCAGGGCTAATTATATAGAAAATAAAACAACCTATGTATAAATAATAAATGCAGATTGTGATACAGTGACTGAAAACATTGAAGAAGCCGGATTCAGAGTGTTGACAGAAGAGGAACTGATCGCGGCAGCTGTGGAAAAACACAGACGGTTTCTGGAAGAGAATATAAAGGAATTTGCAGAGCTGGACAGCAGGCTAGCCCAGGTCGAAGAAGATATAAAAAACGTAAAAATTTTCAGAATCCGAATGGAAGAAAGAAAAGAAGTTCTCAAGGAGAAACGCCAGCAGTTCTACCATCAAGCCGAAACATTCCTTGAGAAAGAGGTCTTCCCGAAGCTGGACTCAATTACTGCCAGTAAACTTCAGGAAGAACTTAAAAAGCTCAAAGGGCAGATAGAGCCCGAAGAGGAACAGAGACGTAAAGATTCTTTTATTGAAAACCTGCACGAGGTTGTTCGGGCAACAGGAAGTGGAGAGAATATTCTCCTGCAAATCGATGCCAGAATGGAAGAAGCCAGGAATTCAAATCAAGAACTAAAAGAAATAATCCAGTCTGAAAAGCAGCTTGTAGAAGATGACGACAGCAAGAATGAAGAGATTTCAAAAAGCAGATCCCAGCATAAACGGCTAAGCACTAAAATAAAAAACCACGAAGAAGCCCTGAATTACTGGGAAAAATTGAAAGCATGACACTTCTTCGAAAACACGCGGGTGATACACATGACCAACGACGTTTCAACGACAGAAATTGCAACGGCCGACCTTTCAAACCTTAACGAACGGGAGCTGAAGAGCAAGATAAACGAGCTCAGGAGCAAGATAGAGAAAAGCGAAAGGCAGTTGGCTTCGATTTTTAAGGAACTGAAAATGAACAGGGCCGATATCGACGAACTGAAAGAAAAGAGAGACTCTCTGAACCAGCAGGTTAAGGAAAGGGTTGCAAAAGCACAGGAATTAAGAGATAGACGGGATGAGATTAACAAAGCAATCAGTGAGTATAAGGAGAAAAGAAGTGAAGTAAACTCAAAGACGCAAGAACTGTTTTCAGGGATTGCGGAACTCAAGGAACAGCGGGACGAATGGAATAAACTTTCCCACGGAAGTGTGGAATCTCTCACAAGGGCTTATGAAGCCGAACTTGATGCTTTTCTTAATAAAGAACTGCCTCTTGCAGTGGAAATTAAAATTTTCCAGAAATTGAATGACCTCAGTAAACGCCTGCAAGCTGCAAAGAAAGCAAATGAACTGCATGCACAAATTCAGGATAGGTATAAACAGTCAAAAGGAATTCACAAAAAAGGGGATGAATTCCATGAAAAAATCCAGGCCCTTTCAGATGAATCCCAGGCATGCCATCTGGAAATGCTTGAAAATTTCAAATCTGCTGATGAGATCCGAAAAGAAGCAAACGTATACCATGCCCAGCTTACTGATAAAATCATGAATATAAACTCAATCAAAGAAAAAATTGACCCGCTTAAAAACAGCATTGCTAACAACCGTAAGGAACTCTCTTTATATCTTGACAGGTTAAAAGACCTGCAGCTTACAAAAGACGAGCACAAAGTAAGCCAAAAACACAGCGATGCCCGCGAGAAACTTCAGAAAAACGCTCGTATGAGCCTTGAAGATCTAAAAATTCTTATCGAGAAAGGGGACGTAAAATTTTCCAACGAATAAGTACTCGGGAGATTCATAGGAAACTGGCGAGAAAAATCAGTTCCAGTGAAAAATCAGTTCCAGAGAAAAATCAGTTCCAGAGAAAAATCAGTTCCAGAGAAAAATCAGTTCCAGAGAAAAATCAGTTCCAGAGGAACTGTATCCGGCTTATAAATTTTAACTAAATTTCTTTTTTCCCGTCCAGCGTTAAAAAAGTTATTTTCCCTTCCTTTTTCCTGCAAAGAAACCTGTCGCTAAAAGCACGGTACCTAGGCCCAAGAGGAAGAGAGGCATATCAAAACCCTTTGCCTGTGTTTCCATTTCAGGGTAGTCTGAAGAGATGTTTTTATCCGAAGCATTGTCATACGATTCAGTTGAGCTTTGAGGCATGGGAAGCCTGGTATCAAGATACTGGTATACAGGCGAGAACCTGACCAGTACTCCATCCGCTCCTTCGTATATTGTATTCACCGTCAGATTAAGGATTTCAGTGGAATTCTGCGTATATACGAACTGGGAGCCTTCGGTGACAATTGCATCCTGAAGGGGAACTCCTTTTCTGCTAAGTTCAACCCAGATTCTTTTGCCTTCGGTATCAGTACCCTTTATATAAAGCTGATAATCCTGCAAAAAGGTGTGAGATCTACCTGACCTTATGTAAATCTCATCTCCATCGATTAGGATGATGGTAAGTCTTTCTTTATTGTCAGCGGCTAAACTAGGTGACATGGAGTAAAAGATAGCTGAAAAACATAAGGAGATAAGGAGTAAAAAAGAAAATACAGAAGCGAAGTTTATCTTCTTATTTTCCTTCCTTCCAGGTTTATCTGGGACGCGCATAAATGCATCTGCCTGCAATAATTTCTTCTTTTGTATCGTCAGCTTTTTTAATTACTAGAGCTCCGTCGGGGGTTATTCCTACGGCTTTTCCTTCAATTATTCTTGAAGGCGTTGTGACCTTTACCTCTCTTCCTATAGTGTCGGAAAGAGCAAGCCATTCGTTGAGAATATGTGAGAACGGACGGATCTTGAAATTTATATATTGCTGCTCGAGCTCGAAGAGTAAATCCTGAAGGAACGAAACCCTCTTTATATGTCTTCCAAGCTCAACTTTCAAAGTTGTGGAGCCTGCACGGAAAGACTCCGGGATATCCTTTAAATCCATGTTTACATTGATCCCTATCCCCAGCACAACATAATCCACCCTATCCACTTCGGCCTTTGCCTCAGTAAGAATCCCGCAAACCTTTTTTCCATTTATCCGGACATCATTTGGCCATTTGATGCTGGCATCAAGACCCATATTACGAATAACATTTGCAACCGCAAGCCCTGCAATCAAGGTAAGCCTTGAGGCGTGCCTGAGAGGAATTCCGGGTTTCAGGATTACTGACATCCAGATCCCGCCGTGAGGAGAGACCCATTCCCTGCCCATCCTTCCCCGGCCTCCTTTTTGCACTTCGGCAATTACAAGCGTTCCTTCTTCTTCCGATGCTGCAATCTCTTTTGCAGTATTATTTGTTGAAGTTACTTCTTCGAAATAATGAATTTTTTTCCCCAGAAGGGTTGTCTTGAGCCCCATCTGGATTTCTTCCGGATACAGGAGTTGAGGTACGGATTTCAAGACATATCCCCTTTTCGGAGATGATTCTATCTCATAGCCATCCGCCTTAAGGGATTTGATATACTTCCAGACCATTGTCCTCGAGATCCCTAACTGAAGCCCCAATTCCTCTCCGGAAACAGGGCTTTTCTGTGCATCTTTAAGCGCCTTGATAATCCGAGATCTTTTGTCTCCCATCCGTGCACCCCATACAAATGTATACGTTCCACCGTATATAATTATTTAGTTCAAACTATTCCATATCTAACTGTATAAAGTCCTGTTCCTGTTTCTCAGGAGGACATCTTTCAGTGCTGCGTTTTCTGTGCCATGCTTACATAGGCGTGTACAGCAGCAGTGATAGCCGCAACTTTTTTGTCTTTTGCATCAAGAGCCGAGGCCAGAGTAGCTCCCTTTTCAGCATCTGCTTTGACGACCTCTTCAACTGACTCCAGAATCTTCTGATCTTCGATAAAAGACGTTGTAAGGTCACCCCTGCGGAAGGCCGGGTTGCGCATAACTGCCTTGTGGAAAGGGATATTGGTTTTTACTCCAACAATCACATATTCGTAAAGCGCTCGTTCCATCCTGGCAATCGCTACATCTCTTGTCTTTGCCCAGACACAGAGCTTCGAGATCATCGAGTCATAGTATGGAGAGATCGTGTAACCTGTATGTACTCCGCTATCCACCCTAACTCCAGGACCGCCTGCAGACCGATATCCCCGGATCTTTCCAGGAGAAGGCGCAAAATCATTTAACGGATCTTCCGCATTGATCCTGCACTCGATAGCATGCCCGTTAATGACGATATCTTCCTGGTTAAACTCAAGTTTTTCTCCCCAGGCTATCCTTAGCTGTTCCCTTACGATGTCAACACCAGTTATCATTTCGGTTATCCCGTGTTCGACCTGCAGGCGGGTATTGACCTCAAGGAAATAGAAGTTGCCCTTTGAATAAAGAAACTCCACTGTGCCGGCGTTTACATAACCAATTGTCTTTGCTACTCTGACTGCAGCTTCTCCCATCTGTGCCCTGAGTTCAGGGGTCATGATAGGAGAAGGAGCTTCCTCAATGAGCTTCTGATGCCTTCTCTGGATGGAGCACTCCCTATCTGAGAGGTAAATTGTGTTTCCATACCTATCTGCCAGAATTTGAATTTCTATGTGCCTTGGTTCTTCTGCATATTTCTCGATGAAGACCGAGGAATCCCCAAAAGCCGAGCCAGCCATTTGTCTGGTTGAGTTGAGTGCGGTGGCAAGTTCGTCCTTGCAATGTACCACTTTCATTCCAATTCCGCCACCTCCTGCCGAGGCTTTGATCAGGACGGGATAGCCAATTTCTTCCGCTATCTTCAGAGCCTCATCCGTAT
The DNA here is from genome assembly GCF_001304615.2 of Methanosarcina flavescens. Taxonomy (NCBI): domain Archaea; kingdom Methanobacteriati; phylum Methanobacteriota; class Methanomicrobia; order Methanosarcinales; family Methanosarcinaceae; genus Methanosarcina; species Methanosarcina flavescens. The sequence goes on from NZ_CP032683.1 coordinate 1,029,400, forward strand.
CCTCAACTGCATCCTTCGTTCCAGGCACTACAGGCACGCCAGCCTTCATCATAAGGTTCCTTGCCCTTATCTTGCTTCCCATCTCGGCAATCACATGACTGGGAGGGCCTATGAAAACAATTCCTTCTTCTTCACAGCGTTTTGCAAAGACAGGATTTTCGGAAAGGAAGCCATAGCCCGGATGAATTGCTTCAGCTCCTGTGTTTTTTGCAACTGCAAGGATAGCTTCCATATTCAGATAGCTCTGGCTGGAAGGAGCCGGGCCTATAAGGTAGGCCTCATCTGCATACTTGGCAAAAAGGGCATTTTTGTCAGCCTCCGAACAGACCGCGACTGTAGAAATCCCGAGTTCTCGGCAGGCACGCATAACCCTTATCGCAATTTCACCGCGATTTGCAACGAGTACTTTTTTGAACATAATACCTTCCACCTCGCCACATTTATTCGATTGACATTATTATGTCTCCGGGAGATACAGTGTCGCCTTCAGAAACGAAAATTTCTTTTACAATGCCTGAATTGGGAGCGTGGACAGCATTCTCCATTTTCATAGCTTCGATAACAGCGACTGTATCGCCTTCTGCAACGGTGTCTTCGACCTTGACCTTAAGAGAGAGGATCATGCCTTGCATTGAACTGCTCACGGCTCCTTTAACGGAATCGGCACTTGGTTTCTTGGGAGATGCCTCAGATACGGAAATTCCACCGCCCAGTGGCTCAACCTTGACCTCGTAGATTTCATCATCTACTTCAACCTTGAAATGGTTTGGAATTGTATACTCCTGCTGAACTGCAGGGGCAGCGACTGCCAGAACTTCTTCTTCCACTTCTCCTTTCAGGAATTTGGGGGCTATAGCCGGATAGAGAATATAGGTAAGGATATCTTCCTCGGATTTTGCAATGCCTATTTCCTCAGCTTCCTTTTTCCTTTTCTCGTATTCAGGCTTAAGAAGATCGGCAGGACGGCAGTGAATAGGTTCTTCATCTCCGATCACCTTGCCTATTATCTCAGGGCTTATGGGAGCAGGAGGTCGCCCGTAAAGTCCACGCACATAGTCCTTTACTTCTTTAGGAATAACCTTATAACGCTCGCCCATGAGCACGTTGAGCACTGCCTGGGTGCCCACTATCTGGCTTGTGGGAGTGACAAGAGGCGGATATCCAAGTTCCTCTCTAACCTTTGGCATCTCGTCAAGAACAGTTCCATACTTATCAAGAGCATTTTGCTCCTTTAATTGAGAAACCAGGTTTGAGAGCATCCCTCCCGGGATCTGATAGATAAGGACATTAGTATCGATCTGCTCGGAAATAGGGTCAAGTATACCCCTGTATTTCTCTTTCAAACTTTTAAAGTATTTAACAACCTCTTCAAAAGCTTCGAGATCAAGTCCCGTATCATAAGGAGTGCCCTTAAGGGCAGCTACAACTGTTTCAGTCGGAGGCTGGGAAGTTCCCCAGGCAAGGGGGGAAAGTGCAGTATCCAAAATATCCACCCCTGCCCCACAGGCTGCCATATAGCTCATAGGAGCCATTCCTGAGGTACAGTGGCAGTGCAGAGAAATTGGAATGGAGATTTCCTTTTTCATGGAATTTATTATTTGGGTAGCATCGTTAGGGGAAAGAAGACCTGCCATATCTTTGACACAGATGGAATCGCACTCAAGTTCTTGAAGCTGTTTTGCAAGTTCAACATATTTCTCAACAGTGTGCACTGGACTTATTGTATAGCAAACTGTACCCTGAACGTGAGCACCAAGCCCTTTTGCCACCTTAATAGAGAATTCCATGTTCCGGATATCGTTAACCGCATCAAAAATCCGGAAAACGTCAATTCCGTTCTGGTAGGACTTAGTAATGAATTTCTCGACCACATCATCCGAATAGTGCCTGTACCCTACAAGGTTCTGACCCCTGAGCAGCATCTGTGCATAGGTATTGCTCATTCCTTTCTTGATATCTCTTAGCCGCTGCCATGGATCTTCATTAAGGTAGCGAATACAGCTGTCAAAGGTAGCACCTCCCCACATTTCGAGAGAGAAATACCCGATCTGGTCCAGTTGCCCAACCACTTCGAGCATATCTCTTGTCCGCATTCTGGTTGCCAGGAGAGACTGATGTGCATCCCGGAGGATGGTTTCGGTAATTTTTACACTCATGGATGAACCTCTTAAAAGCGAATCAAGATAACCGGGTTTACCATTCTTGACAGTATATTTTGAATGGTTTTCCAGAGGGTTTCGTTTAATATCCCGGAAATATATCGGTTAATACTTTGATCCGGTTTGAGTAAAGTGTATTAAATTTCTGATTGTAATTTTAGCATGATTTCTTGCGGTTTTACCGGGAAAAGGGTTTCTATTATTCGGTATAACCGACTTTCTGAAACCACAATCAGAGGAAATCAATTTTATAGTCTTAAACGCAGTACTCAACTAATCTGCGTTGATAAGAATTCTTTAATATACCATTGTTAACAAGTATATACTTTTCGGCCGTTGACATTAAAAAAGTGGTTTTATGAAGATGTTTTTGATTTATGAAACACATTGAATTTGCAGGAAAGAAGCTTTCTAATTTCTGAAGTACAGAGGAACTTATTCAGAACTAGTCCTTTCTGAAACGTAACCTATGAGTATCGAAATGAGATAAACAAGCAGCAAATATCCAGCAAATACGCAGTGAACTTTAATCGATGAGGCTGGAAGATAACCGTCGGGCTGCAAAATAATTAGGAGATTGGAGACCAGGAAAGATTAAACGTTTAAAAGGCTAAAAATAAATCAGTTTGAAGTGAGAAATATAAATTTTCCAGGAATTCCATCCGTAATCAAGCTTTCTATTTTCTTCCTACAAAGAACCACTGATCGTAAGTCCCCTCAGAGTCTGTGTTATCTACAATCTCCCCTTCAACTCCCATCCTGAGTAAAGCCCTGGCAAGAATCTCAATCTCAGGTTTGCTGCTGACTGTAAAAAGTATGAGACCGCCCTCTTTTGCAACCGAGACTGCCTCTCTCATAATGCCTATCCAGAGTTCTTTGTTAAATTCATAGACAAGCCCCAGCATAAATCCCATTACTGCATCAAAGCTTCCAGGCTCAAAATATCGTGAAAGGGAGGTTGCGTCCATTACAATCGTTTTTTTGGGGTTTAAAACTCCCTGTTCAAGCCCCTGGCAGACTGCACATTTATTGATCTCTACAGCCAAAGGGTCAAGTCCGAGTCTGTAAAGGGCAATTGTGGACATCCCGTTTCCACAACAAACCTCAAGAACCTTGCCTTCAGGATAAAAACCCTTTTTTTGAAGAATATCAAAAACTTCTGTTACTCTTCGCACACGATTTTCGGAAAAAATACTTCCATAAGACTCAGGCTTAACAGAACAACCCTCGCAGAGGTTACGGTTTACAAGCATAAGGGAGTAATATTCATTGACGGCATCTCGCCAACTTTCCGAGGAGATCTCAATATCTTTCTCAGGTAGATTAAAAGCAAGAAGAGAATCCGTAAGAACCTCAAAATCTTTCTTTGAGCGAGTTCCCGCAAGAGCTCCGGTAAAAACCGACCAAAAATCCACAGGGACTTCCTCACCTGCCGGATTAAAAAGCAGTATCCCGAGCGTATGCTCTCCTTCCCGGACCCTCAATAGTCGTATTTGCCCTCCCTCTGCAAACCTCCGTACCCCCTTAAGATAATCAAGCGTACGCTCGAGAGTCCTCTGGGCGAGATAACTTTCCTCTACAAAATAGACCTCTTCATCAATACCAAGGAGTTCCTGTAAAAGCATATCTGATTAGATTCGGATAATCTCATATCAAGATTTCGAAGAAGAAAGCTTCACCTGAGGCATTCAAACCTCAATAACCGTTAAACTCTGATCTGTCAGAGAAACATACCTGACTGTCATTATCACCAACAAAGAAATCAATCAATCGACATAACCACGATACATATCAGAATAGAAAATATCCTTCCAACCCCATTTAATATAAACTCTCTTGAGCTCAACCGCTGTGCCGCGACTGTCGCATCGGTCGATCGCGCCGGAGGGTTTGGGATAAGGTTCTCAAATCCAAAAGGCATGCCGAAACCGTTGCACCGGTCGATCACGCCTCCATGCCAGTTTTTGATCAAACTTTTTCTGAAAAAGTTTGTGATAAGGCTTGTAGGTTGGTGAAACCCGGATATAGCAATTTGGAGAGCAAAAGTGTATTAAAGGCTGAATAGATAGTGAAAAAATCCAAATATAAGCAAAGTTATTTATAGAATCTGAGTACAAAATCAGGGATTATAAGGATATATATTAGCAAAAAAAGTAGATTGGAGGATAATATGGCAAAAGTAATACCGTTTGCACCAATTGAGCGTTTAATAAGGACTGCAGGTGCTCATAGAGTAAGTGAGAGTGCGGGAGTAACTCTTACAGAAATTCTGGAAGAATATGGACTTGAGATTTCAAGAGAAGCAATAAAACTTGCAGAACATGCAGGCAGAAAAACCGTAAAAGCTGAGGATATAAAATTAGCAAAAGAAATGTTATAAGTTAGATAGATCATCCGTATAGATCGACCATCCCTTAAAAGCTATTCACCAGTACTATCTTGCTTTAAGGGACAGAATAAAAAATAAAATGCTGAGGATCAGCATTTTTCCTATTATTTTCCTATTTTTACTTAAAATTCAATTATGCGGTTGCGGACTCCATATCCACTACGGTCAGAGATTCCACAGGGCAAATCTTTGAGCAAGCTCCACAGCGGACACAAACTTCATCATTGATAATTGCTACTCCGTCCAGGATCCTGATTCCCAGTTCAGAGGTTTCGGGATCAAAGTCTTCACTTTTCATCAGTTTTACATTTACAGGGCAAACGGAAGCACAGATTCCGCATCCAACGCATTTTTTGGACTGAACTACTTTTTTGTTTTTCTTATCTGCTTTTGCCATTAATAGTCACCTCAAAATTCCAGAAAACTGCCAGACAACGAAAATAAGCTGCAGGAAGTTGTAAAAGCAGGAGCTGGTAATAATATAATCGTAAATTTATATTTGTACTGTCAGTGGTATATTTGATATTTTTAAAATATATGAAGATTTCGAAGCAAGCGTTTTTAAGGAAGGTTATACACCCAGGACCATATCAGCGAGACCTATGCCTGTCACAGTAAGGGCAGTTACTATAACTCCGGCTATCATGACGCCGAGAGCAATTGCTGGCAGCGCCTGCCTGAACTTGACCCCGAATACAAATGCTGCTGCACAACCTGACCAGGCGCCTGTAGCGGGCAGGGGTATGGCTACAAAAACGGTCAGCGCAAGGAGTCCGTATTTCTCAAAATTCTCAGTATTGTTCCTGCGGGTTCTTGAGAAAAGCCAGGTGAAGAAAGTATCAAAGATTGAATAGCGTCTGAGATAGTTCGAGACCGGTTCAAGGAAGAGCAGAAGGGGAATTACAGGAAGAAGGTTCCCAAGCACTGAGAAGAAGAAGGCTTCGAAGGGTCCCATTCCATAAATGCCCATTGCGACAGGGATTGCCCCCCTCAGTTCGGAAACGGGTACAGCTCCTAGAATCAAAACCGCAAGCCAGTGGGGGACAGCCCCCAGCATATCTACTAATGCTAGTTCAACAGACATAGTAATCAGGATTTGTTTAATTCCGCATTTTCCTATTTTAAGAAAAGGCTAAATTCAAGCCTTTTCAAACTTTTAAGAGATCTGGAGTATAGAGAAGCTGCTTCCTGTTCATTAAACCTTAATCTGCACCTGAGAGTGCAAAATGTGCGAGTAAAGCTTCGAGCTGAATCTTTTCAGTAGCACCTTCAGTGAGCCTGAAATCGATCTCACCTACTATATCTACGAGTTCGACAATGCGCCTTTCAGAAAGCCCGAGATCCAGAATCATCCGGTCATCCATTTCCGAGATTGCCCTGTAAATCTGTCCAATTATATCTTCCCCGGAAAGACCCTCTTCGTAGAGCAACCTGTTCAGTTCCTTTCGTGCAACCCTGAAATTCCCGCTCAGGGCCGTTTCGATCAGGTTCCTGATATCCTCAGGATTTGCGGTTGCTGTAGTTCTATAAATGGTTTCCCTGGATATAGGCTTTTCTGGATCTATGAAAGCAGCAGCTTGGAGAGAATTCACAGCTTTTCTCATATCTCCCTGGGATACGTAAATAAGTGCCTCATATCCGTCTTCAGTAATGGATAAATCCTGATCTTTAGCTATGTACTCAAGGCGGCTCCTGACAGCCTCTTCAGAAAGGCGCCTGAACCTGAAAACTGCACAGCGGGACTGGATAGGTTCTATAATTCTGGAAGAATAATTGCAGGACAGAATAAACCTGCAGTTATTGCTGAAGCGCTCCATTGTCCGCCTGAGTGCAGATTGGGCATCCGAGGTCAGTGCATCGGCTTCGTCCAGAAAGATAATTTTGAACTCGGCTCCTCCTATAGGGGCAGTTTTTGCAAAATTTTTAATTTTCGTCCGGACAACATCAATACCTCTTTCATCTGATGCATTGAGTTCGGTAAAGTTCTCACGCCAGAGATCTTCCCCGAAGATTTCTCTTGCAATCGATACTGCAGAGGCTGTTTTTCCGACCCCAGGCGGCCCTGAAAACAGGAGATGGGGAAGATTTCTCGTTGCAACGTAGGATTTCAGGCGTTCAATTGTTTCTTCCTGCCCTACCACCTGGTCCAGCCTGATAGGCCTGTATTTTTCGATCCAGATCTCTTCTTTAATCGTAGAGTCCTCCATCAATGCTTGCACCATATTTAGAAAAGATAATATTTAAACTTTTGAATGTTCTCAGTTGTTATGTTTAAACTGCATCTTAAAAGTACAGTTATGCGTTACAGCCAGGATACAACTAATATATAAATGTATAGAAAATAGGCTCTGTAGAAATCCTAATTCGATCCATATTATTTCTATTACGTTTTTGTTTATGTTATAGACTATTAGTTTAACTTTTACTTCTTTTTATTTGATTTCTAGACTTTCTTGCCCTTAATATCTCTCCAAATTTCCTTATTACGGCAGATATTATTGTCTCTAATATATTTCTTCTATTTATTTGATCTTGTCAAACTCAGGTTAAACAATGAGGAAGGAATTCTGGACACAAACTTTTGAAGAGTAGTGTAATGAGGAACCTTATCAAGGTCAAGTTTTTCTTTTATATTACTCATAAGGTCAATAAGTTCTGCAAAATCACGGTAATCTGTATTTATATACTCTTTCAGTAAAACAAAAACAAGAAGCTGATGTTGAGTATAAACATGTTTAAAATATTTACAGGAGTAAAGGTTCAGTCTTCAAGACTGAACCGTTTTAAGACTGAGATCAATAAATTTAATATACTTATTCGATGGCAATAGCAATTGCTCTTTTGTTTTTTGTGGGGACAAAAAAGTAAGAAGCATTTCTACAATTTTATTTTTATAAATTTTTGGGCAAAATAAAATTTATAGGATTTCTATAGAGCCGATACAAAATCTAGTTAAGAAGGTTATTGGACTATACTAGGGAATTAGTATATTTGAATGCCGATTAAAGGTATAGCGGTTGTCTGCATAAATTACATTGAGAGCAAATACTTTTATTTAATTTGGAAAAGTCGAGAATGGAAGAACAAGCTGAAAAATCGAAAATGGAAAAACTAACTGAAGAACTCAAAGAAATGGCTCTGACCCTTGGAGCTTTTAAAGTGGGCATCGCTACAACCGAAACCCTTGCAGGCGGCCCTCCTTCCACGGATCTGACATATGTGCTGCCAGGGGCAAAATCGGCAGTCGTTTTTGCCCTTGCTTTTGACCAGAACCTCATAGAACCCTACTTTAGAAAAAAGGATCACAAATCCTTGGACACAAATAAGGTGCGGACAACCACCCTTGCTAACGGGATAGCCCTTGAAATGGCAGGATTCTTGCAGCAGTATGGTTACAAAGCTGCCCCTCAGCTTGCGAATTTCGTTTACCGTCAGGATTCGGAAAACTGGCTGCTGGATATGCCCCCCCCCTATTTCCCATAGGTATCTAGCAGTTCGCTCCGGGATAGGGCACTTCGGGTACTCAGGGAACATAATTACGGACGCGGAGCTTATCCCGACAGAGCCACTGCCAGAAGAAGAGAATTATTGTGATGAATGCAAGATCTGCCTTGCAGTCTGCTCCTCTGGATATGTTGACCCTCTTGAAAAGGTAACAGTAAATCTTGGAGGGAAGGAGTTTACCTACGGAAAGAGGAGAAGCAACAGCCGATGTTTCCTTGTCTGCGGAGGGCTTACAGGTCTGAATGCCTCGGGAAAATGGTCAACCTGGTCTCCGGCTCGCTTTGAGATTCCAAAAAAGGACGAGGATTTCATCGCTGCGTTGCCCGGTGCAATAGAGGCATACCTCAAACGACCGAAAATCAAAGGCGGATTTTTCATATGCCTGATCCCAGGAAACAGAATGGAATATACCTGTTCAAACTGTCATTTTGTCTGCCATCCTGACAAAGAAGTCCGGAAAGCACGATACAGGATGCTCTCGGAAAGCGGCGTGGTCATACAGGAACCCGATGGAACCTGCAGGGCCGTGTCTCCGGAGGAGGCAAAGGAGTTTCTCAAAGCCATGCCTTTAGAAAGGAGAAAGCTTTACGAATCGGTTCCAGAGGAGTAACTGATCCAGAGCAGAGGAAGTTAATTCAAAAAGTCACAAATACGATTTGCTCTAGGGCAGCATAGAAAGAAGATCTAACAGAGAAAACAGAAGTAAGAAGAGAAAAAAGGTGTTGAAGAGGAAGAAAATATAAAACCGAAAGTTTAATCCATGTACACTGTGTGCAGGGTTTCATAAATTGGTCCTTCAGGGGTAAGTGTGCTTTTCTTTAGAGCCACTTTATTTACCCACATGGTACCAATTTCAATATCCTTTAACTCCTTCACGGTATTTATAAAGGCATTTTTCTTATCTTTCTTGAGGAATTTTATCCTGGCAAGAGTAGCATGTGCGGTAAATTCCCTGTCATCTTTTTCGAACTTGAAAGGTTCCAGTAAATTCTCCACATTCTCATGTAACGCCCAGAAATTTCCAGTTGCACCCAGCCATAGCACTCTAGGATTCGAAGGTTTGGGGAAAACTCCAAGCCTCCCGATTTTTGTCTCAAAAGGTTCACACGTAATGGAATCGAGGGCTGCGGAAAGCGATGGAATCTTTGATTCGTCCACATTTCCAAGGAATTTCAAAGTTATATGAACGAGTTCAGGATCAACAAACTTTAGATCAAAACCGGAAAATCTATCCTGAAGCTCTCGAATCTTCTCTATAAATCCGGGATCTAATTCTACTGCTATAAATGTCCTGATCAAAACATTCACCAATCTTAATTGAAAAGCGAACCAGAAAAATCTTCCTGTTACTCTTTTCTATCTGCCTATTAACTATCTTCTGGAAAAAATTGGCTTCAGATCCCTGTTGAGGGGATTGTAAACCTTCCTGAAAATTTTTGAGAAAAAAAGAAGTTAGAGGAAAAATGCAAGAAAGCCGGAAAGAAAAAAGGAAAAAAACGAATGGATCACAGGGCAATTATAATATATAAGAGATAAGTGGCTCCGTAGAAATCCTCTTAAATAGCCAATCTTAACAAATTAAAACTAAATTGCCTGATTCATTTTGCTGAAGAACTTTAAGTCTATTGATGACGATTAAGTAGGTTTTCTACAGAGCCAGATAAGTACAGATTTGTAAATAAGCTTAAGTATTTATAAAGTTGGCTTCAATGTTAACCTTAGGTAGACAGTTATAACCCAGAGAAAAGCGGTAAATTAAAAAAATATAACCCTAAATTTAAGAAAAATAATATTAATTCAAAAAAAGTAATTTTAACTTTATAAATAAAATGTAGGAACCAAATCGGTTGCTGCAAAAAGAAAAAGCGGTGGATCATATGGATAGAGCACGTATAATTGCAGAAACGGCAGCCCGGATTTCCAAAGAACTTGATGCTGCCGCAATTATGGTTTCCGGGGAGCTGAGTTTTGAAGGGATTGAAACGGGGGGAATTCCGGTCTATTATATCTCCATGCGCCCGAAAAGCATAATAGACCACCTGGTCTCAACTGGAAAAGATGGAAAAGCCCCCTTAAAGGAGCTTGGTGATCAGATAAATCGGGAAGCTTCGGGGAACTCAGAAAACCTTCAGCAGGCTGCCGCCATAGAGTACGTGCTCGGGAATCAGGAAAGCGGGATTATTGTAGGCGTGGTTGAAACTCGTGGTTCCAGTTCGATTATTGTGCATAGCCTCGATGAAAACCCCCTTATAAAAGCCATGAAGGAATGCCAGGAAAGGATAAAATCTGAAGTGATGAGTGCAATCATGAAAATCTCATTTGATATTATCCTGACAGGCAGGGAAGGCAAGAAAATGGGTGCTGCCTTCATTATAGGTGATTCTGAAGAGGTTCTGAAACGCTCTCACCAGTTAATACTGAATCCGTATGCAGGCCACGATGAAACTTACCGGAGCGTCCTTGACAAAAGAAACTGGGAATCCATAAAGGAATTTGCCCAACTGGATGGAGTTTTTGTGGTGGATGAAAATGGTATTATCCATGCAGCAGGCCGTTATCTTGACGTTGATGGGAAAAATGTGGATATTGAAAAAGGACTGGGAGGCAGGCATGTATCGGCAGCCGCAATCAGCAGGGATACGGTTGCGATTGCAGTTACAATATCCGAATCAGGTGGAGTTCTCAGAGTGTATAAAGATGCAAAAGAAATAATCTGTATGGAGTGCCTGAAGCCTGCGGTGAGGTACATTTAATCCATAGTATCAAAAACTTTTTTCCTCAGGATTGGAAGCTCTTGATTGCACATTGGAAGTGTAGAGTTGTAGATTTTCAAGAGCGGATACTTCGAAGGAATATGAAGGAATAAGGGCAGTACATACACTCATAAACAAAGAGAAATATACTCCTGAATATGCGGGGAGATAAAAAGAACGGGGTAACTCCATGAGAAGGCAACTTTTTTACATTCCTTTTAGCATTACATTCCTCCTGTTTTTAATCATCTTTGTTACCTTTGGGCTTAGTTTTCTCTTTTTTGGAGTAATTATTTCAGCTTTTGTGAAAATAGGCTTCTCTATAGGACACGCATTTCTTATCCTGCTCCTGTCCCTTCTCGGAAGCGGCATCAATATTCCTCTGGCAACCCTCAGGTCTGATACTCCTGTAGTAAGAGACGCTTATATTCGCGTGTTTGGCGTAGCTTACAGGGTTCCAGTCCGGCATGTGACAAGAAATGAGACGACAATTGCTGTCAATGTAGGGGGAGCAGTTATTCCTATTTTGATTTCAGCTTACCTCATTATGAGGTTTCCCTCTTCTCTTCTGCTTACAGGAGCCGGTGTCCTGATAGTTTCAATCATAACTTATTCAGTAGCAAGGCCTATTCGCGGGATAGGTATCGCAACACCTGCACTGGTACCACCCCTTGCAGCCGCCCTTGCTGCGATTTTACTGACGTCTGCAGTTTCAATTTCTGATTGCCCGATTGACCAGTGCCGCGTTGTCACTGCCTATGCAGGAGGAGTACTTGGAACACTCATAGGTGCTGATCTACTTAATCTTGGAAAAATTAAGAATCTGGGCGCTCCAGTTGCAAGCATTGGAGGGGCAGGAACCTTTGATGGAATCTTTTTAAGCGGGTTCATTGCCCTACTTCTGATATAAAAGAAAATCAGTTAGAAATCAGTTACAAAAATAAGAAAGCAGTCATAAGGTTAAAAAACTTAAAAAATGGGGTAAAGGGGAAAAAGGAAGAAAAAAGAGGGGAATTTAAAGAGATTGTTCTTTTTTTATCTCATTCTTCAGGATAATCCTTTTAATACCTTCTTTTTAGGAGAGCATGGCAAAGAACTACCCCAAGAATTCCTGCAAGCACATCGAAACTGGGGGTTTTTGCGGAAGTTTCTATCGCCATTTTATCATGAGGGATGTCACTGTCTCTGGAGTCATTATCCTCATTCTGAATAAGAGAAGTGGAAGATGCAGATTTATTAGAGGTTTCAGGATCGCTGCTACTTATGGTTTCCGTTATATTTGCTTCTTTTGCAGAAGTTGTATTCTCTTTGGGTCCTGAAATACTTTTATCCTCTACAATGACGTCGGCTGCTGGATAGATAACATATCCTTCTGGAGAAATACTGCCTTTTCCCTCATCCGAAGTCTGGAAATACCAGGAATCAGTAAAATAGGTCTTTTTATCCTTATCAATATCCAGGGTAATGGATTTCGAATTCTTAAGAACAATTTCACTTTCGGAAGCCTCAGTTACCTCGAAACCCTGATACTCGTCTCCTTTCTCGATAAGCATCAGGTCATCTTTGTCAATGAGCCAGGTATATTTGAAGACTGCAAATGAATCAGTTGCACTTGTGAATACCTTATCTACATAAGTGATAAAGTAAAGCTGGTCTTTCATATCCCCGAAATCTGCGGTTGCAACAAAGGTTTTATCGTTAACTGTTCCATTTGAACTTACAATTCCGGACTCGATTTCTTCTCCGTTTTTACAGAGGGAGAACCAGACCTTCTCGCCTTCCACGTCAACCTGGTTAACGGTAAGAGAATAGTTTTTCCCGAGATCCCAGGACTCTCCGGTCTTTAACTGTTTTTTCTCTCCGGAAGCCTGAGAGATCACAAGGGTTGTAAGCTGGGTAGAATCATTTCCAATGGTAATGTATGGTTTTCCGAACCAAGCAAGCTTATAGTAGAACATTCCGCCAAGTTTCTCAGGGATGGTTTTTGAATTCAGTTCAAGGGCGGAAACAAGTGTGTATTTGGAGGAGAACGGACGGGTGGAATATACGAGTTCTCCTTCACCGATTACATGGTTTCCGGGGTTATTTTTGCCAAGTTCGTTCTGACCGTCTTTCTCAACATACTGGAGGCGTTCACCAGACCAGTTTTCAGAAGCTACGAAGCTTTTGTGCTGGTTTACAGGATAGTTAAAGCCGCCAAAGGTGGCTGCAGTCCAGACAAAACCATCAGAGGAGGTTTCGCCAGTGTCGAGGGGAAACCCAGAAACAGCTGGAGCCGGCGGAGCTGCAGAACCTAGGGGAGTTAGCATCAAACATGCTGTTAGCGAAGCAAACAGCAATAGTAAAACTCTTCGAGTACAGGGTTTCATAGGGAGTATCACTCTTTTCTATTTGTTATTGTATATAATTATAATAAGTCTCCATAAATAAGCAAGTATTATTATAAATTGAGCAAAAAGTAACAAGATGTAAGGCTAAATAGTTAATAAATTTTACTAATTTGAACTAAAAAAATAAAAATAATACTAAGCAGAACATAAAAAGAAAAAGTAAAAATCCACATTTTTATTAGCCAGAGAAGCGAACGCTGGAGATTAAAAATAAAATAAAATAAAATAAAATAAAATAAAATAAAATAAAATAAAATAAGGCTCTGTAGAAAACCTATGAGATTACGAATATAAACCAGTTTAAACTGAATAGCCTGATATATTTTTGCTTATCTATTTTTTCGCCTCTTGAAGCTGGTTTAGATAAGTTTTCTACAAAGCCCTTAGATAATCAATTAAAATTCGTCATCCAATTTATTCTCTGCAAATTCAATTTTTATATCGAGCTTATGTTCCAGTTTTTAATCTCATAAACTGCCTCTACGGGGATCTCTACAATGCCGAAATAATATAGATTAAATTAAGGATTTCTACAGAGCCTAAAATAAAATAAAAAAGCAAAGGAGCCTGTACATTCCAGTCCCAGCATCTGCAGGATCAGTTCCCTGTCTTGAAGCGAGCAAGGCTACAAAATTTTCTAACAAAATTGATCAAAAGCAGTGTAAGAGGGATGATAAAAGGCTTGGTTGAAATTAGCCTCTCACCTTGAAACGAAGTAGGGCTGCGATTCCTCCCAATTTCTGAAGTTTTTCTCCGGGCTCAAAGGCCGTACTGAAAACAACGACTTTCCCCTGAGCCTGTTCGACTCTCATAAGGAGTTTGTCGATATCCCCCCCTTTTTCTCGCCTCTCTCGTAAGGTTTCGTCAGCAACAAGCAGGGTTTCCACAGCCCCGTAATCAAGGGCATTCTTAACATCGGCAAGACCGTAGGCAGCTTTGCCGTCCATTGAGATTTCACGGATAAGGTCTTCCATCAGTGTGGATTCGCGGGCTATCCGGGATTCCTGCATAATGCGATCCACTGCACCTCTGCGAAGAACTTCCTGAAAACCGGACATTCCTATCATGGAAGTATCTTCGATCAGAGCTTTTGAAGCCATAGCCGGCTCAGCTTCCTGAAAATATTTAACAAAATCTTCTTTGGTAAATCCAGGGCCAGCAACGACTATAGATGCTTCCTCAGGAACGGCATGCCTGAGCTGTTCTACAACTTCCCTGAAGAATTCATTCCTCAAACCGGATTCTCGTTTGCCTGAGGACTGCCTGATATGAGAATAAAGCTCTATTCCATAGTGGTGCACAAAGCCGATATCGGCATCGCCCTCTTCTATTGCGACCATTACGACTTTCGGGCGTTTTGAAGCTTCTTCAGCGTCCTGTATCCGCTGGAGCTGATCGTTCTTCCAGTGTTCTTTGACTATAGAAAGATTGGTTCCAATCTCGATATTCAGAGTATGATAGGAGCCTGCATCCATCCCATGCTCTATCACTCCATGCACCCTCAGCCGATTTGCAAACTTATGAAACTCGATCTCCTCAACCCTGATCCCCAGTCTTACCTTTACTTTCTCAACCTTCTCAGGGCGGATCTTATCGCTTGCCGTATCGGCTTTCCTTTTGGTGACCGCAAAGACCAGGTCCCCTTTTTCGATTATGTATTTCAGATGCCAGAGATCATCGAGGGTTTCGGCTGTTACTGCAATTTCCCCTTCCCTTCCTCTGAGGGAGCGGTTTGTAACTCTCATACCTTTTTCACTCCACGAATTTCAATTTCCCCTTTAATTCCTTCTCTGCTATCCTCAGGCTCGTGCTCTATTTCGAGGGTTTTGTATTCTTCTCCGTACTCGACTTTCTCTCTCTTTCTTTCAGGTTTTTGGCTCTTTAAGTCCGATTCTCCGGGTGGGATCATCATGGCTATCTGATCAGGAGAAGCTATCTGTTTCACGAAGCGGGGGTCATTGAGCTCATCCACATAAATTCTGTAGATTTTTTTTGAAATATCGTTCTGATTAAAACTCCCAGGGACTATTTCGAGGATATAATCCCCATGTTTTCGGACAGCAGATGCAGGCCCGCCTATTACTCTGGTCTCGCCTCCTTTGAGCTCAAGACCAACTGCAACGCCCAGAGGAACGTCCTTAAAGTAATTACGTTCCCCACGGATAACAAAAGCCCCTTTTCTAAGATATTCTCCGGATTCCGGGGTCTTTGTAACCTGTTCGGCTTTGACTAAGTAGCAATCACCGCTGAAATGCCCGGCTTTCCACAGGCTGGAGTAGGAAACAGCAAACTGTGCCGCTTCCTGCAGGGTAGATTTGGGAACTTCTTTTCCGCCTGTCTTAATAATGGTAAGGGGAGCACCAGGCGCCTGGGTATGGAATACAAGATCTCTCTTTTCCAAGTATTTTTTGAAAACTTCCTCATTAGTATCGGCATCCCTGCCTCCTACAACAAGGAAGCCGTCCGAGGACACAAACCACCTGAACCTGTCGTACCAGTGCTTTTTCCGCGATACCTGAAGTTTCCTTCCTGCCTTTGTAGCTTTTGCCACGGCTTTTTTCTCCATAGCCTTCCTGGTATCTTCAATAGCTTTGAGAGCGCCTTCTTTTTTCTTGTTAAACTTTTTGATCTTCTCATAGTATTCCTGAGCGTTCTGTGGAACTGTCTTCCGAATATCAAGATTGACACTCTTTCCTTCAAGATCTACAGTTATGGTCCCGGTTCTTGGGTCGATATTTGTGATCTTTTGCGCAGCAGGTACGGTCTTTTTGGCCTGTTTCAGAATGGATCGTATCTCATCCCAGGAATAGCCCTTTGCCCTTGCACCATTAAGCACGGAAAAAAGCTCTTCGATAATCTGGTAATTTGCGTAGATAGTCTCAGCAAGGATGTTATTCTTCTCGATCTCTTTTTCAAATTTTTTAAGGCTTTCCTCCTGCTGGAGAAGCCTTCTCTCATAAACACCAAGAGTTTTCTCTTTTTTCTGAGCCTCTTTTACCTCTTCAACTTGCTCAAGCGCTTTTTTTCCAAAGAATTCATCAAGCGCAGTGTTAAAAGAATCGAAATATTCTTTTTCAAACCCGGAATAGCGAATAAGGTCAAAGGGAAGCACATCGAAGGTTTCCAGCTTTCCGTTAATTTCCTTTTTCACATGCTGGGGCCTGAGTTCAGGAGCTTCGGCTTCAACCCCGCTTTCTGTTTCTCTGATACCTTTCTCTCCGGCTCCTGTCCTGAACAGCGGGGAAAAGAGTTCATGCATTGCATTGCAGAGTCGCAATGCGTCTTCTTCGGTTGCTTCCTTCGAAGGCTTTGATTTGTCAATTCCTGCCCTGGCACACACTTCTTCTGCCAGAACCCCTCCCAAATTGAACTTTGTGGCAATCGTGCGGACAATATCTGCTGTAGACCTGGAAAAAGCCTCCATGAGGTCTGAAACCCTGGCTTCCAGCGGGCTCAACTGAGCCTCTGGCAGTTCGTAAATTTCTCCGCTCCGAAGCCGCCTATCCTTAAGTGTTACAGGATTCATAGGCAGGATAATCCTGTTTTCCGAATCGACAATAAGCACGTTTCCCCGGGCGAAAAGCTCCACAATAAGAGTACTTCTGATCCCTCCTCTTTCGATCCCGATCTTTACTATCCTGTCAAAATCGTGCTGCTCGATAGATACTATCCTGCCTCCCATAAGGTATTTTCTGAGCAGCATCGGAAAAGCCTGTGGAAGCTTAGGGCTTGCCCTGATATACTTGCTTAGATGAATTCGCTTTCCTGCCTCAATAACCAGGTTGTCCCTGCCCTGGTGAAAAACATAAAGATTGATGCGGATCTCCTCATTAGTGGGCTGGTAAATCTTCCCGATCTTCGCATCAATAATGGATTTTGGACCCGCTGACAGCTCGGCAACAACTGCAGCAACATCCGCACTTGACATATCCTGTTTCATGAAGTGGATATAATAGAGGCTTTTCGTATAAGTGTTTACTTCCCGAGTTTCGCTTCGGGAGCACGAAGTCCTTTTCGCTTCGCTCAAGAGGACTCATTGACGGTGACAGTATTGGATAAGTTTTGAAAGGGTACGGGAAAAGAAAAATGGACTGGACGCAAGTAGCCGGAAATATTGTCTTTAACCTGTGTCATATCCCGCACCTTCGGCGTTGCTTTCAAGAAATGGTCGCGATATAGGAGTGAAGAAAAATCATAGTTCTCTCAAAACTCGAAACCCAAGATTGGCGAAACGACTCTCAGGTTCGCGCTTGAAGCGACCAGCGGAACGGCAAAACCCTTTATTGCAGAGCCAGCTACACCCGCGAGAAACACGATTGGAACTATTTCCTTCCTCCCATGCCGTACCATCCAACGGAGCCCCGTTGTAATTTTCATGCCATTTATCCTGCACCCATTCCCAGACATTCCCGTGCATGTCGTAAAGTCCCCAAGGGTTTGGTTTCTTTAGACCGACTGCATGAGTTTTACCGCCTGAGTTCTCAATATGCCAGGCGTATTCATCAAGTATTGACTCATCTTCGCCAAAGAAGCATCTTGTCTGTGTGCCAGCCCGGCAGGCGTATTCCCACTCGGCTTCTGAAGGTAAGCGATACTTATCAGTTCCTTCTATTTCATTTAGCTTCATGATAAATTGCTGGGCATCTGCCCAGGAAATCATCTCAACCGGGCGGTCTTCACCCTTGAAGTGTGAAGGATTGTTTTTCATTATTGTTTTCCACTGCTTTTGTGTGACAGCCGACCTGCCCAGATAGAAAGAGTTCTGAATTGTTACTTTATGGAGCGGAGATTCGGAATCTGACCTCTCTTTCTCTTCGGAGGATGAACCCATCTCGAATTCCCCGGCCGGGATCAGTACAAATTGTATGCCTGTAGAAGGACTGATAAAGATTTCAGTACTACCAGGATTATCAGCTTGTGCGAAGAGAGGTGACTCTTCAGTTTCTTCAGGTTCCTCTTTTTTCAGATAACATCTAACTGCACTAACGTAACTCATAATATTGGATTTGCTTCCCAAAAGACCCACATCCCAAATTTTTTCATTAGTTAGTTAATTATTACCTGTTAGATTTTACTTTAATTGGTTATAAGCTTCTATTTCCAGCTTTTAACTTCAACTTTTGCTGCCATGTCTATTTTAACTTTTTATTTAAAATATTCTATAATTCTACGATATCTATAATTATTCCTGTTAAAATTAAACTTTCCTGCTACCGAATGCTGTATTAAAAAGACGTTATGCTCTCAATTATAATAAAAAGCAATAAAAAAGCTTTCATAAACTAGAATTAACTGTTAAACTATTTTAAAAAAAGCTAATATAACCAAAAGTAAAATATGAGATTGATTTATCTTAGGAAAACCCAACCAAAATCCTAAAACAAAAACTTAATCAAATCCCTGATCAAAATCCCTAAACAATCCCTGATATAATCCTTGAATCAGATCCCTTGTTAAAACCCCGAACTAAAAATTCCTATTAAAATCCCTGAATTAAACCCTGATCAGAATCACTATATTAAATTCTTATCAGGATTACTAAAGCAAATCCTTGATCAGAATCCCTAAGCCATATACCTGATCAAAAACACCTAACCAAGATCCAAAAACCCAGAAGCTATGAAACCATGGACAGTCAAACCGCCAGTTTTTTGAGAAACCGCTTTCAGAACTATTACAAAAATGCCGAAATAGGTCTCCCAGACCATCTGCCTAACAGAGAATGGGCTTTCATTTTCTATGATGATATGCCTGGGAAGATGCACAGGCATAAGGCATTCGGCTCGCCTGGCGAAGCTCTTGACTATCTTTACGGCATGGCTCCTGCGCATGTTTACTACTCAACTGCGTATTACGAATATCCTGATGCCAGAAAGATGAATGAGAAGAACTGGCTCGGGGCAGAATTGATTTTTGACCTTGATGCCGACCACCTACCGAATGCCCCGAAAAACTATGTGGATATGCTTGAGCTTGTGAAAAAAGAAACTTTCAAGCTCATGGATTTTCTTCTTGACGATTTCGGTTTTTCGGAACAGGAAATCGAGTTGGTGTTTTCCGGCGGGAGAGGATATCACTTTCACGTGAAGCATCCAAAAGTAATCACTTTAGATAGTTCATCACGTAGGGAGATAATTAATTACATAAGTGGTAAGGATTTAAGAGAAAACTACGAATATTTAATTACAGAAGAAAAATTATTTGGGGATTTTGGGACTGGATCTAAAACATATAAAGGAAAAAAACAGGGAGTGACAATAAAAGTAATTAACGGATATGACTGTGGATGGGGGAAAAGAATTGCTGAGCACATAGTAGACTATTTAAAAAAGGAAGTTAGTAAAGAAAGTAAAAAAGATATGTTTAAAGATCTGCGCGAAAACTTAAAAAATGAAATACTAATAGGTCAAGAGACTATAAACAAATTAATAAAGATAGGAACGGATGAAAAAGCTCTTAATAGCATATTGAGTCGTGGTCGAGTTGATTTTGGATTCCTTAGAAATTCAGGAAAAATTTTTGAATACTTGGTAAGACAATCGGTTCAAAAATATGCCGTAGATTTTGGGGCCAGCGTCGATGAACCCGTGACTGCGGACATTAAACGGCTGATACGGGTGCCGGGTTCGCTGCATGGCGGGTCAGGGATGCTGGTTAAGAAACTTACTTTATCCGAATTAGAGAAGTTTGATCCGCTTAATGATGCCGTTATCTTTGGAGAAAGGCCGGTAAAGGTAACAGTTTCAAAGCCTCTTTCGGTGCAGTTAAAGGGCAGGGATTTAAGAATAGAGGAAGGCAAACAGGAAGTTCCTGAATATGCGGCAATTTATTTAATTTGCAGAGGTGTTGCGGAGTATGGATATAGAAGAAATCAGCCGAGTGTTATATAAAGAAGAAGAACAAAAATTAAAGGTAATTAAGGCTGATTTTTATCTGCAAGCTGAGAAATACATCAGAGAGCTTGAAGGAGAGATAAAAAGAATAGAGAATTCTCGTTCTCCGGAATCCAAGATGCTTCGTGATGAGTATGAGGGAGCTCTTTCTGCCCTTGAGACTATCTTTATGAAACGAATATGGAAAGTTATTGAAATGGCAACATTTCAGTCTCATGCGGATAAGCCTATCTCAAA
Organism: Methanosarcina flavescens; assembly: GCF_001304615.2. Classification (NCBI taxonomy): domain Archaea; kingdom Methanobacteriati; phylum Methanobacteriota; class Methanomicrobia; order Methanosarcinales; family Methanosarcinaceae; genus Methanosarcina; species Methanosarcina flavescens. Next base: position 1,049,725 of record NZ_CP032683.1, read on the forward strand.
GGATATTGAAAAACTGCTTCCTGCGGAAAAGAGACTTTATGATCTTGTATTGGAGGGAATCGATGCAGCAAAAACTGAACTTCTAGGTCCTATTCTGTACCCTGATTCCGATAATGTCGCAGTCTGGCCTGAAATCAGAGTGGAAAGGCAGATCTCTGCCAGCTTAAGTGGGGAAGCGGAGGCACAAATGGGAACTCCTGTTATCGTAGCCGCAGGAGAAATCAGAGCAGAGCCGGACAAAAACAATATAAATGAGGAATACGTTGTTGTGCGAATACTGAAGGATCTGCCTACCTTCACAGGTGCAGACGGCCGAAACTACACGGTCAGTGCCGAAGAAGTCGTTGTTTTGCCGCAGCTCAATGCTACAGGGCTGATAAAGCGAAACGCAGCCAAACTGATTGCCGCACAGGAAAGTTCCGGAAAAGATTCATTCCCCGGAAAAAATTAATTTCCTGAGATTTACAGCTTATTTTAAGCCTGGAAAAATGGATGGCAGCCAGTTTTAAAGTGCTGAAGGCTTTCACTTGAAGCAGGAAAGCCAGATAATAGTATGAGTATTTATATGTGTAGCTATATTTGTGTAGCATCTGTGTAGCTTAACCGTTATATACAGAATTTTCACTCAAGCCTTTCTCAAAAGGCTTGGTAGCATACTCTGATCTCATCCTCGATAGAAGAATGCCAATCATGATATCGAGACAGAAAGAGGTCTGAGAAACTTCAAGTTCATCAAATCAAAGGCTTCCCAAATAAGACCTTCCCAGGATCAAAACGCCATACGCAAACGCCATGCGTATATCCAATGTAAATTCAATTAGATATATTGTCTTCCCGCAAAGGTCGGAGAAGGCAAACTTCAGTACCAATAATCATTAAAAGGTGTAAAGAATGAAGATTCCAAAGCGAATGAGAACTTACTGCCCGTCCTGTAAGACTCATCAGGAAATTGTTGTTGAAAGGGTCAAAAAGGGACAGCAATCACCCATGACCCATATTGCAAGACAGAAGAGAAGACAGGAAGGTATAGGCAACAGTGGTAAATTCTCCAAGGTACCTGGTGGCGATAAGCCCACAAAGCGGATCTGGTTAAGGTACCGCTGTACAGTATGTAAAAAAGCCTTTCAGCCACCTGCTTTCAGGGCAAAGAAATTCGAGTTTAAGGAGTAAGATAAAATGGTAGACTATATCCAGAGACCAAAGAGCAGGTTCCTGCGCGTAAAGTGCAACGATTGCGAAAACGAACAGGTCATATTTGGAAGTGCAAGCCGTAAAATCACCTGCATCGTCTGTGGAAGAACCCTTGCTGAACCGACCGGTGGCAAATCGACCATTACCACTCATATCCTGGAAGTGCTTGAATAACCGGAAAGGTAAAAGCATTTTATCAGACTAGAATAAAAATAAATAAAATAAAAAATAAAAGAAGTGGTGCGAATGGGAAACGATAACTGGCCCGAAGTCGGAGAGTTCGTTGTCTGTACTGTGAAGAATGTGACGGATTTCGGAGCCTATGTCGAGCTTGAGGAGTTCGGAGGAAGGGAAGGTTTCATCCATATCTCCGAAATTAAAGCAGGCTGGGTCAAGTACGTCAGGGACTACGTAAGGGAAGGGCAGAAGATAGTCTGCAAGGTTCTTAACGTGGACCCTTCCCGCGGCCACATAGACCTTTCACTGAAAGATGTTAACGAGCACCAGCGGCGCGCTAAGATCCAGGAATGGAAAAATGAGCAAAAAGCCGCCAAATGGCTCCAGTTCGTGGCTGAAGAGACGAAAACCGATGAGAATAGCGTGAAAGCTCTGCACGAAAAACTCGTAGAGGAGTTTGGAAGTGCATACTCGGCCTTTGAAGAAGCTGCTATTGAAGGAGAGAAAGCTTTCAAAGGAATGAAAATCAATAAGAAATATTTAAAGAGCATAGTCAAAATAGCAGGGGAAAATATCAAACTGCCTTTTGTCGACATCGCAGGCTATGTGGATCTGACCTGTAACCTTCCAAACGGCATAGAAGTCATAAGGCAGGCTCTCAATGCTGCAAATTCTATCAGTGACGTTGATGGAAAAGATGTCAGGCTCGAAATAAGTTACATAGGGGCTCCGAGATATAGGATTAAAGTAATTGCCCCAGATTACAAGAAAGCTGAATCAGTCCTTAAAAAATCCGCCCAGACAGCAGTGGATACCATTGCCAAGCTTGGCGGGCATGGGACTTTCAAGCGGCACATCGAATCAGCAAAGGCGTGATATCCTTTGGGACAAAAGATCCGCAAATGCAAAAATTGCGGCAGGTACACTTTAAGGGAAATTTGTCCGGTTTGTGGGGGAATAACTTTCCCCGCACATCCAGCTCGCTTTTCTCCTCAGGACCCTTACGGTAAGTACCGCAGAATGGCAAAGAAAGGATAAGGAATTGTTATGCAGCGAAGTACACTTGTCCGCCTGAAAGAAAATCTTGAGCTCAAAAAACCCATACTTGTAGTTGGACTTCCAGGAGTAGGACTCGTAGGCAAACTAGTGGCAGAGCATCTTGTAGACGAACTTAGGGCCGAAAAAATTATGGAGGTTTATTCTCCACATTTTCCACCTCAGGTTTTGGTCAATAAAGATTGTACGGTCCGCCCGGTAAGCAACGCTATATACCTCGGAAAAGCGAAAGAGAATGATGTGCTTTTCCTTGTAGGAGACCATCAGAGCACAACCTCACAGGGGCATTATGAGCTATGTTCTCTCTACCTTGACATTGCAGAAGAACTTGGAGTGTTAAGGATTTATACGCTCGGAGGATATCCGACTGGCAAACTGACCTATGAGGAAACCGTCCTTGGGGTCGCTAACAATATAAACTTGATTGAAGAAATCAAAGCATATGGAGTAGAATTCAGGGAATCCGAACCCAGCGGAGGAATAGTTGGAGCCTCAGGCCTGCTTGTAGCTTTCAGCAGGATGCGGGGTATTGATGCTGCCTGCCTCATGGGCATGACTCCAGGATATTTGATGGATCCTAAAAGCGCTCAGTCCCTTCTGAAAGTAATCTGCAAATTGTTCGGAATTGAGGTAAATACTGAATCCCTTGAGAAGAAAGCTGAAGAGATGGAAAACATCCTTGAAAAGCTGAAGGAAAAAGAAGAGCAGCAAACCATCCAGGAAATCAAACCGTCCGAAGAAGACCTGCGCTATATAGGGTAAAAACGCATTGGACAAAACGAGCGCCACAATCAGGACTTCCGGAAAAGGTAAGTAAATGAAAGTCAATACAGACCTCCATCTCCATTCAAAGTACTCCATGGCAACTTCCAGGAAAATGGAATTGCCGACAATTGCCAGGGAGGCTTCAAAAAAAGGTATAGAATTGATCGGTACTGCCGATTGCACTCATCCGAAGTGGCTCGAGGAGATCAAAAAGGTCGCTGTTTCGGATGAAGAAATCCATATAGATGAGATTTATTTTATTCCTACCACGGAAATAGAAGACAGTAAACGCGTACACCATCTTCTTATTTTACCTTCAATTTCGAAAGCTGAAGAGCTGGCTGAACGCATTGCTCCTTATGGTAACATTGAAGCTGATGGACGCCCGAATGTCGGGCTGGATGGCAATGAGATTGCCGAAATTGCAAAAGACATAGGAGCGCTTATCGGCCCCTGTCACGCTTTTACACCCTGGACTGCACTTTACGGCTATCATGATAGCCTGAAAAGCTGCTACGGGGATATGACGGATTATATTTCTTTTCTTGAGCTCGGCCTGAGTGCGGACAGCGATTATGCCGATCGGATAGAGGAACTGCACTGCCTGACCTTTCTTTCAAATTCCGATGCACATTCTCCTTCTACCAATAAACTGGCAAGGGAATTCACGCAGTTTGATGTGCCTGAACTTACTTTTGACGGCTTGAAAAAAGCCATTCTCAGGAAAGAGGGGTATAGAGCCACCCTGAATGTTGGGTTCTTTCCCGAGGAGGGAAAATATAGCAGGTCAGCCTGCATCAAGTGTTTTACCCAGTACGCACTGCCCGAAGCAGTTGAGAATAAATGGCGCTGCCCGATTTGTGAAGGCGTCATAAAGAAAGGGGTTTTCGACCGAATAAATGAACTTGCAGACTTTAAAGAGCCGAAGCACCCTGACCACCGTCCCCCTTACCTTCATCTCATCCCTCTTGCTGAAATTATCCAGATGGCGCTCGGGCATGCAAGCGTTCAGACAAAAGGCGTCCAGACTGCCTGGAATAAGCTTATAGAACGCTTTGGAAACGAAGTCAATGCCCTTATCTACTCCAAACCGGACGAACTGAAAATCGTAGGAAATGACCGGATAGTAAATGCAATCCTGGCTTTCAGGAAAGGTAATGTGATAATCCATCCCGGCGGTGGAGGTCAGTACGGCTGGCTTGAGCTGCCTGAAAACCTGAAAAAGGAAGAAACCCGCAATGGACAGCTTTCACTTGCAGACCTTGAGAAGCTAAATCCCGAAAACGAAAGCAAGACCGCAAAGAAGAAGGGTAAAAAGCCCAGGAAAGAAACTGCCGAAACCGGGAAAGAACCGGAAGACGCAAGCCAGAGCTCACTTTTCGATTTTTAAGGAATTACTTTTAGACATTTAAGATACAGATCCTGCTGATGACAAAATATATATGAAGGAAAGTATATTCACTAACCCTGCATCTTAAAAGCGATGCACCAAAAAGCACAGGGTAGCTCCCGAAAATTTTTTCACTTTAAACAAAATGCCCAGGTAGTCTAGCGGTAAGGCGACGGTCTCGAAAACCGTTTCTCCTTCGGGAGAGCGCAGGTTCGAATCTTGCCCTGGGCGCTTCTCTTTATATTTCGGCATGTGAAGCATTTTTCCTGCCGATAGCTATTTAAAATAGAAAAGATATTTGAGTTTCTTGTTAAGGGGCTGTGGCCTAGTCCGGCATGGCGATGGGCTCCAGCGGATAAATGATGAACAACGGGTCTACCGAGTCTTTCCCGACGGGGCAGGACAATGAGGAACCGTTGGAGCACTGATAGATGCTCACCAGAAAACTGTATAAGCAGTTGTTCGGAGATACCCGTCGATCGTGAGTTCGAATCTCACCAGCCCCACCTTTTTTTAATTTAATTCTGCTCCTCATTGCTACTCTTTTAACATTTCATTCTGCGCTTACTTTTTTAACTTCTTCATTCCATGATTTTCTTTTACTCCGTCGTTTTTCTCTTAATATTTGCCACTATGTACAAAATTTTTTAGTGCCTTAATATCAAGTTCGGTAGATATACAAATCTAATTTTATAACACTTCGAAGTATAGAGAGTTTTAAGAGGTAATACTTTCATGTAACTCCCCCAATGATTAATAACCTGAAAATCCAATCTTCTTCTACCTGCTCAAGCCTGTTCAATACAAGCGAGGTTCTCACTTTGAAGCGCGAAAAAGAAGAAATAGCTGTCCTTGTCAGAGCCACCCCTGAGAAAAGCAAAAAGGATGGGGAGGGACATGCCGTAGGAGTGATCGGCATCAATAGACAGGGAGAATTGCTTAGGCTCTATCCTCTGGGGTTCAGGTATGGGGAAGGATTGGTTGATTTCAGGAAAAATGATCTGCTTGAGGTCACGGTTACAAAACCTGAGCACGACATCAGGTGGGAGAGCAAGAAAGTCCTTAGCCACACGAACCTCGAGAAGCCTCTTAAAGAGAGGGAAATAAAAGAGCTTGTCCTGCCGCTCGTAACGTCTATAGAAAGGCTGAATATTGGGGGAGCGAGCCTTGGAATAGTAAAGCCTGAAATCGCGAATATCGAGATAAATGTGAACAGCACCGAAGCTTATGACCGACAGCAGTATTTCAATCTCATGGGAGATTTTCTGGAAAAAGGGGAGAAAACTGCCAGAATGCCGGTTGAAATCAGATTTTTCTTCAGATGTAAGGGAGAAGAAGCTTGCCGGGGACATAAAATAATCCTGCTCGACTGGGAATTCAATGATACCGTCCGGAACATTATAAGGGAAGTGCACGAACCGGCTGCCATTGAGAGGAAAATAAAAGATCATTTCTCCGACCTCATCAAAGAAAAGGAACTCTACTTTATCATGGGAACACATTTTACGTATGGAACCTGGATAATAACAGGGCTTTTCTGCCCGGAGAAGAATGGAAAGATCCAGAGTAACCTATCCGGGTATTAAGAGTGTACTGGGAGAGGAGAATGGCTTAAAACACTCTAAAAAGAAAGGGTTTAAAAGAAAAAGAAAACTTATCGTAATTCGATCATAATCGGATTATAAAAATTTTCATCCATCAAGTTCTTTTTCTAAAAAGGCTTCCAGCCTGTCCATACCTTCTTTTATATTCTCAATGCTGTTAGCATAGGAGAAACGCAGATAGCCTTCTGCCCCGTTTCCGAAATCGATTCCGGGGGTAACTGCAACGCCAGCTTCGTTGAGGATACGACGGCTTAATTCAAGAGAATCGCTGCCGTACTTGCGGGCGTCGGCAAGGACGTAAAAAGCTCCCATAGGCTCTTTGCGGACTTCAAGCCCCATTCCTATGAGCCTTTTCAGCATATACTGGCGGCGCGTATTGTAAGTCTGCACCATCTCAGCAACGTGTTCCTGTGGACCCTTCAGGGCTGCAATTGCTGCCTCCTGGACAAAGGAGTTGGCGCAGATGAAAAAGTTCTGGTGGATTTTCTGGATTGCACGGACACACTCGGGAGGACAGATAATATACCCGAGCCTCCAGCCGGTCATTGCATAGAGTTTGGAAAAGCCGTTCAGGACAAAAGCGTTTTTTGTGTATTCCAGAATTGTGTGGTCGTCTCCGTCATAGATCAGGCCCTGATAGATCTCGTCCGAAACAATAGGGATACCTTTCTCATCCGCAATCTCGGCAAGCCCCTGCAAGCTTTCTGGAGACATGACGTGCCCGCTAGGGTTTGAAGGGCTGTTGATCAGGATTGCCTTAGTGTTTAGGCTCAGGCACTGCCTTACGGTTTCCGGTTCGAGGGCAAACCCATTTTTCTCGTTCGTATAGACAAAAACAGGGGTTCCACCAAGATATTTAACAAAATTCGGATAACAGGCATAATAAGGATTTGACATTATCACTTCATCCATTTTCTCAAGCAGAGCCATAAAAACCATCAAGAGAGCAGGACTCGTGCCCGAAGTTACAATAACCTGATCCGGGCTCAGGTCAACTCCGAACTTCCGGTGATAGGACTCAACTATTGCCTCTCTGAGCGAAAGAAGTCCCTGGCTGTGAGTGTATTTTGTAGATCCCCGGTAAATAGCAGCACAGGCAGCCTCACATATGTGTGGAGCCGTAGGAAAATCAGGCTCTCCGACCTCAAGGTGGATTATGTGTCTTCCCTTAGTTTCCAGAGCCTGGGCACTTTCCAGCACTTCCATAACATAGAAAGGAGGGATATCTTCAGATTTTTTTGATAGAATGCATTCTGAGTTTATCGAAAACATAAAAGACCTTCTGAAAATCAATTATCGTGAAAGTGACTGAAGTAAATGCAAATAAGCCGCTGAAGCTATATCTGAAACTGCGTATGCTTTCAAGATTTAAATATTCTATGGAAAAAAACCGGATCAGAATTGAGGGAACAAAAAGAAAAAGGTTAATCTCTTAGATAGCACAGTGAAAAAAAGTTAAATCCTGCAAAAACCGAGTGATAAATTAATTGCTTATGTGAAACCGATTTCATAAAGTAGCTTAACTTCTAGGCATGATTTTCTCGAGAACTTCTGTATCCGGGCTATCCCAGCCCTGACTCTCAAGCATTTTTGTAAATTCCCGCTGAAAATCCTGGAACTTTTTGACATTCTCGGGGATAATATTAAGGAAGTCATAGTCCCCATATGCCCCCGTAAAGAAAGAAGAAACGGTTTCCTCAAACTTTTCCTCGATTCTCTGCGGGTACCAAAACCCGTTCTGTGAGAGCAAAACAAGGTTAGGATCAGGAACAGGCACCTCGCCCGAGTAGGTATAAAGCCCTATGAAAATCTCTTCTCCAGATTTCGCAAGAACCAGTTTTTTCTCAACCCCGGGTTTCTGGAGTTTAAGGAACCACTCACTCTTTAAAAGATCCGCAACTTCATTGAGAACCCCGTGGGTTCTGAGTATCTTCTCTGCAAATTGCTGGATCTCCAGGATAAAAGTTTTGCGCTGTTCCTCGGGCATATCGAGGCAGGTTATACAACTCTCACCTTCTCGAATGCTAGCATACGGAACTCCCTCATCCTCTGGTTTCTTCGGTTCTTCAGTGTTTCCTTCAGCCTTTCTTTCGTATTTCTCTCCCAAACCCTGCTGTCGCATCTCATTCTCAGGATATTCTACCATCATTTCGTATCCCCTATGTATATAGGTAGAAGTACTCATAAATATTAGCTACTGCAAACCCGTGAACTTTCTCACAATCCTTTTTTACTGGTAAAAGGAGGTTCAGTGAACAAAATTACCTGAAGCGTTCAGCTCTTCTTAAGAGATTTTGAGGAGAACGGTCCACCTCATCGCAGATAATCCTGTGACGAACCGAGCCTGGAAGAATGGAGCAGGTCTGATTATCCGTGCTCCGAAGCCCCCAGGTTTCGTCTGTCAGCAGGAAGTAGGAATTCTCAAGCCTGACACCTTTTGCTTCCAGCGAAGAGAGAACCAGTGGATCGGACAGGTCTTTTCTTATTTCTCCTGCTACTTTTACCTGAGCGCCAGGACCTCCTTTTCTTATAAGATAAAGCCGGTCATCTGAAAGAATTTTGTCAATCGTACGGATTATCAATCTGTAGCAGGTTTTTTTATTCGTAGATTTTTCTTCGACTTTCTCGAGATAAAGAATATTGCGCTGATTTTGGGCAATATCGGATAGGATATCCTCTCTCCGAGAAAAAGACTCAACCTCACAGGTTGGAACGTTCAGGAAAAACACTGGAAATTTTTTAGACAAACTGTCTGCGATTGCCTGATTTACTTTTTCGCGTGGAATATACTCAAAATTAATATTGAGACCGGGTAGTTTCTTTTCAATTTCCTGCTTTTCCCTCTGGAAAACTTTTACGGCTTCAGTAGAATCATTATAAATGGTAACATCCTGGTCGCCCTTGGAAAAAATTCGGGTCAGGGTTACAGCGAAGTTAAGGGCTGCAAGTTCACAGTCAAGATTATTTTGAGGGGAATCAGGAATCTTTGTTGTAGACTGGTGAATCTGCTCTCCGTCCCGGATCACCGTACAGCCAATGTAAGAATCCTCACCCTCATTAAAGGAAGAGTCGCAGTAAACTTCAAACATGCTTGTTTTCACCTAAAATAAATATATTCTCTAGCACATACTGAAATTAGTTGTAAACAAAATTATTTAAGTAAATAGTTGACGTTTACACATTTATGAATAAATTATTTTTTGATCTCAGATTTTAAATTATAAGAATATCGGCTCTGTAGAAATCCTTAATTTAATCCATAATAATTGTATTACTTTTTTGTTTATATTATAGACTATTAGTTTAACTTTTACTTCTTTTACTTGATTTCTAACCTTTCTTGCTCTTAATGTTTCTCCAAATTTTCTTTTTACAACAGATATTATTGTCTCTACTATATTCCTTCTATTGTATTTGATCTTATCAAAGTCTTTGTTTAATTGTTTTCTATATTTTCCGTTTATTCTCTTTCTTTTTCTTTCTCTCAAAGGTACTATTGAATCTGCTTTTATCTCTTCTCTTATTAGAGTATGAATTTCTTCGGAATCATATCCTTTATCCATCACATAACATCGAGACTTTCTTGACCTGTTTGATTGTCTTATCAGAGTCTTTGCATGCTTGACATCATGATCTGTTTTTTGGCTAATTTTCCATCCTAATATTACTTTTTTAATAGTGTCTACTGATATTGAAGTTTTAAGGAAGCTCCTTCGGAGCTTCCCTGTTCTCTTAGAATAAGAAAGATATTGTAAGACTAAATAAGGATTCTTTAAATAAATATCACGGTGAAAAAACTGATTTCTTATTGCCAAAATAAAGCCCAAGAAAATATAATGGACTCCTTTTTGTTCATTAATGTCACCTAAAGAATACATGCCAGTTTCTAAAATTGGCTTATTAGGAGAAAAAACACAATTAATCAAATCAGATCCATCAAGATCAAATCTACCTGTAACATCTTTAATTTCAGCCAAGATCGCCATTATACCATTTCTTACAGTATCAATCATAATGTTACTAACGAAAGTATCCCTACATCTTTCGACCAAGATGGGATGAAATTTATAGATATCAAACAAAAGTTCTAAAGCTTCTTTTGGCAAATCGGGACAAGAAATATCTGTAGAAAGTTCGCATAAAGCATTCTCAATTAGATTGTTAAAATCACCTTCAAATTTTTCTGACTCGTTGATAAAATGATTCCATTCGTCAATATCTTCCTCACTTAAAAATTGAATGTTCTCTTCCGTTACCATCCTACCTGTTTTGACATAAGCGTAAATTATGTGAGAAGATATTTCAGCATCCCTCATTATTTCAACCATTCGAGAAAAATGCTCGTACTCAGACTCTTTCTCAAATTCAGGAAAAAATCTAGAATCTAATATATGAGTCCTTTCGAACTGACGCTTTAATAATTCAGATGCATTTTCACTAAGAGGAATCACCTTCCCATTAGGAGAAGGAAAAAGTTTTGATCTTGGTTTACTCCTTCTCGTCTCTTTTGTGTTCATTTTATAGTTCGAGACCATTAATAAAGTAATAGCAAGTGAGTAAAATGTTTAAAATGTTAGTGGAATTACAATCCAGCCATAGTTATAGAATGAGTCAAAAAATCAAATTTTGTGCGGTTGCCTCACCTGAAAGGATGGAGTATGCTTTGAATCAGCTACCCAGTTATTAGAGAAGAGTATACAGTACACTCAAATAATGCTTCCTTAATTTAAGTGATCGAAGCTTTGATTTCGGTTTGCTATCAAACTCCTAATAACATAACAAAGAACGGTAATTTAAATATTTAAATCGAAAACAAAAATAGTAAGGGGGAGTTTCATCTCCGACATGAAGATCAGGGCATTCGTAACCCTATCAGCTCCCATATAATAAAGAGGACAGGGAAAAAGAAAAGATGAAAAAGGGAGTAAATGCAATTAGATAATAATTGCAGCGGTCCTTTCGTCCTTTTCTTCGTCGAATTCAGTGACAAGGGCTTCGGTTGTGAGTACCATTCCTGCAATTGAGGCGGCGTTCTGGAGGGCGCTTCTGACTACTTTTGTTGGGTCGATGACACCTGCTTCGAAAAGATCTTCAAAAACATCCTTTTTTGCATTGTACCCATACAGTTCGTTTGATTCAGCTTTTATGGTTGCAACCACCTCAGCTCCTTCCCTGCCTGAGTTTGCAGCGATCTGACGTACCGGCTCTTCGATAGCCCTCTGGACTATTTTTACACCTACCTCCCTGTCGTCTTCGAATCTCAGGGAATCCAGAATAGCAGCCGCACGGAACAGGCTTATTCCGCCCCCGGTAACCACACCTTCTTCAACTGCAGCTTTTGTGGCATTGAGAGCATCGTCAATTCTCATTTTTTTCTCTTTCAGTTCGGTTTCGGTTGCAGCTCCGACCTTGATTACTGCGACCCCGCCTCCTAACTTTGCCTGACGCTTTTTGAGTTCGGTCTTCCTGTAATCTGTGTCTGCGATATTAATCTGGGCTTCGATGAGTTTGACCCTCTCATCAATCTTTGCCTTGTCGCCCCTGCCTTCCACAATAATAGTTTTGTTGTTGTCAACAGTGACTTTCCTTGCACTTCCAAGCATATAATCCTTGAATTCCTCAAGCTTCATGCCCTTGTCTTCGCTAATTACCTGCCCGCCGGTCAACACGGCAATATCCTCAAGCATATCTTTTCTCTCATTTCCGAAACCTGGAGCTTTGACAGCACAGACCTTCAATGCTCCGCGGATGATATTAAGGATCAGGGCAGCCTGGGCATCCCCATCAACGTCATCGGCAATAATAAGTAAGGGACGGCCTTCAGAGGCGACTTTTTCAAGTAAGGGGATAATCTGCTTCATGCTGCTAATTTTCTTGTCCGTGATAAGGATGTAAGGATCCTCGAACTCGCAGATCATCTTCTCTGTATCGGTTGCCATGTATGGAGAGACAAAGCCCCGGTCGAACTGCATACCTTCCACAACATCCAGGCTGGTCTCCATTGTTTTGGAATCCTCAACCGTAATTACTCCATTGTAGCCGACTCTTTCCATGGCATCGGAGATCAAATTGCCTATCTCTTCATCATTGTTTGCAGAAACCGTAGCCACCTGTACGACTTTTTCCTTGCCTTTTACTTCAACGCTCTTACTCTTGAGATAGCCTACAACATTTTCTGTCGCAATCTCTATACCTTTCTTGACTTCTATCGGGTTTGCTCCGGCACTGATGTTTTTCAGGCCTTCCCGAATCATGCTCTGGGCAAGAAGGGTTGCAGTAGTTGTTCCATCGCCGGTGTTATCCTGGGTTTTGGAAGCGACTTCTTTAACGAGTTTAGCTCCCATATTCTCGAACTTGTCGCGAAGTTCGATTTCCTTTGCGATAGTTACTCCGTCGTTTGTGACCACAGGTTTTGTACTTTTGTCCAGTACAACATAACGTCCCCTCGGTCCCAGAGTGATCTTGACGGTATTTGCAACTTTGTCCACACCGTTTAAGAGTGCCTTTCTCGCACTCTCGTCAAACATTATCTGCTTTGAAGCCATCCATATTCACCTAGATTAAAATCAAATCTTTTCCTAAATCGAATTTGAATGTATCTTTAATTTTCCTGGATTACTAGAATATGTTTTTATTCTCTCTTCTTCAGAATTGGCGTCATTCAACATTATTCTTCTTCAACTGTTGCCAGGATGTCCTTAAAATCGACAAAAAGGTACTTTTCACCGTCAATTTCAATTTCATCTGATTGATATCCCCCATAGATTACATGGTCACCTTTCTTCAGGGGAAGCTCCTTTCCATCCTCGAAGGTTCCCACTGCAATGACGAACCCTTCCTTTTTCTCCTGCCGTGCAGACTCAGGGATATAGATACCGCCTTTTGTGATTTCTTCTCTCTTCTGGTGCTTGAGCAAAACTCGTTCACCAATAGGTCTTATAATCACTCTATTTTTCCTCCTTATGCGTAAGTGACCCCATATTAGCTGAACATTAAAGGTAGCTATGAGTCATTATGGGATTGGTCGATATATTGAGCGCTCGTGCGCTCAGCAATTCGCATATAATGCGAAACTCATATTTAAAAATTACCGGAAAAATAAACATGATTAGTAGAAAATCGAGATGATATCGATAAAATACAAATAAACTATATATACGAGATATTTTAAAATATAAACTGATGGCTCAACAGATAATCCTCAGACACCTTGAAAAACCGCGTGTTAAAAGTCTGGAAGAGGATCTTCTATGGTTATGCAATAGCTTCGGCTTTTCTTCGGGAAGAGACACGGAAAACATCTCGACCAGGATAATTTTTAGTCTGCTTGATAAACTTTCAAATGATGAAATAACTTCTTCAGAAGCCCTTGCTAAAGACCTTGAGATGAAAATATCAAGGGTAAACCATCATTTAAGGAATCTCAACGATTCTGGGCTCCTTTACAGAAAAAAACGCCTGATATACCTGAGGGGAGGCAGCCTGAAAGCTGCAGTAAAAGAAATGCGAAAAGATTCGGAAAGAATTTTCGATGAACTTGAATGCATAGCTGGAGAAATTGATTCCAGAATAGGAATAAAAAACCGATAAAGAAATTAAAAATTGATGAAAATTAAGAAAAGAGCTCGGAAAAATGCCAATTAAGCCGTACCGGAAAGAAATTTAATAATAAACTCATTTATTTTCCAACCGTGAACCGAGTATCCATAATACGCTGCCCTGATTATTCTGGAACAAAAAAAGCTATAGCTGAAGCTCTGGAACTGGTAGGAGGTCTTGAGAATATAATCCAGCCAGGCGACCGTGTGCTTCTGAAACCAAATATCCTTGCAGCCAGTTCTCCAGAAAATGCAGTAACCACCCATCCTTCAGTTGTAGCGTCAATGTGCGAGTTTGTGCTTCAAGCCGGAGGGAAACCTGTAGTCGGGGACGGAGCTGGCATCTCAAGACCAGGAGCCACCTCAAAAGCCCTGAAAGCTTCAGGCATAGAAGAAGCCGCTCGAAAAGCCGGAGCGGAGATAGTTAACTTCGAAACCGCAGGCTTTACCCTGGTAGATGTGCCTGATCCCCTGCAGTTTCGCAAACTATACATCGCAAATCCTGTCCTTGAAGCCGATGTTGTGATATCCCTTCCAAAATTAAAGACTCATGAGCTTACTTACTACACAGGTGCGGTCAAAAACTTCTTTGGGACCTTACCTCTGAAGTGTCGGAAAGAGGCACATCTTCTTGGAAAAAGGGAACTTTTTGGCGAAGCCGTTGCCGACGTGTACTCGGTTGTCATGCCCGCTTTTGCCGTCATGGATGGGATTATAGGCATGGAAGGGGATGGTCCCTCTCATGGGAAACCCATAAACTCAGGGGTGATTCTGGCAAGCCAGGACTGTGTTTCCCTTGACATTGTGGCTGCGGAAATGATAGGTTTTGAACCTCTTAAAATTCCCACGACTGCAGGAGCTATGAGAAAGGGCTTTGGAAACCAGTGCCCTGTTGTTGTAGGAATCCCGTTAAAAGAAGTCAAAATCAAGTTCAAATCGTCCAGCGGAGGAGTCAGCACAGCCCCTTCCTTTCTTACTCGCAGCCTTGGCAAGTACTATAAGATCTATCCCAGGATTAACAGGAGAAAATGTACACACTGCGGAGCCTGCTATTTAAACTGTTCTCCCCACGCCGTAGAACGGCTCGAAGACGGGAGTTACAGGATTAATGAGGATAAGTGTATTTTATGTTATTGCTGCCGTGAACTGTGCCCTAGCAACGCAGTAGAAATCAAAAAATCCCTGCTTGCAAGGCTTATGGCAGTAAAAGAGGATCTAACTGGAAAAATATGAAAATAAACCTGAAGAATTGTAAATAGGCTGTAAACCGAGAAGAATGAGCCGCTATAAACCAACTTAACCCCGGTTTACACTTTTACCATCCATTAACTCCAGGGAGACATTTAACATGCCTCCCCTATTTTTATCTTCAATGATACTTGCGTTCCCGTCTTGCTGCGATCTCTTTTTCTCTTTCCAGCCTCTGCAGCCTCTCCTCATCAGTCTCGGTCTTTTCCATATGTTCTATCCTCTCTTTTTCCTGCCGCGCCATTACTTCCTCTGCGGTTTCCAGGGTCCCTGTTCTCTCAGTACGAGTAGTCCTCTGTGGTTCGGTCTCTACTCCTGCCGCCACCCCTCTCTGCCAGTAAGGCTGGTATCCGTAATAAGTGTAGGTTCTGGAGAGCTCCTCACGGGTTAAGGGCCAGTTGTCCTTATCAAAGCCTTCTGCCCTTTCCAGAACGTCCCTGGAAATATCAAGGACTAAGGCGTGTTCATGCGGCCTGAGCGATAGAGCCTGCCAGGGGATAGCAAACAGCTTATCGGCCATACCCAGGAATCCGCCAAAAGACATGACAGCATACGCTACCCTCCCATTATCGAGATCAATCATTAGCTCTTCAATCCTTCCAAGGTCTTCTCCAGCCGTATTGATGACCCTATCAGTTTTTATCGTGCTTGCCGACAAAAAGTCAGGTGTCACTCTACCTTCTGTGCCTCTTGCCTGGACCATAGTTTCGGCTTCTGCCCGCTCTCTCTCAAACTGTGTTAACCTTTCTCTCTCGGCCTCAGCCTGCCTTTCTACTTCAGCACGTTCTCTTTCCAGCTCTGCCAGTCTCTGCCTCTCGGTCTCAGCCTGTTTCCGGGCTTCTGCACACTCTCTTTCCAGTTGAGTGAGTCTCTCTCGATGGGTTTCTTCCTGTGCCTGTACTGACCTCAACTCATCTTCAAGCCGGGATACTTTTTCTCTTTCTTCCTGCCTTCTTGCTTCCTGCAACTCTTTTTCCAGTTCTGCCAGCCTCTGCCTTTCGGCCTGTGCCTGTCTCTCTGCTTCAATTCTCTCTGTTTCCAGCCGCCTCAGCCTATCTCTTTCAGTCTCTGCCTGCTTTTCGGCTTCCATCCGCTGCTTTTCTAACTGCGAGATTTTCTCTTCTTGCGTTCTCCTCAATTCTTCAAGTCTTTCTCTCTCTTGCTGCGCCGCTCTCTCTTCTTCCGGTCCTACCGGCGTCGGTCTCTCACTTTCCATCCGGGCTATCCGTTCGGATTCTGTTTCAGTCAGCATAGCTTCAGCCACTCTTCCTGCTGCCGCAGCTCCTGCTGCAGGTGCCGCCATTCCTGCCTGCCAGTAAGGCTCGTATCCGTAGTGGGAATAGGTTCTGGAGAGTTCTTCGCGAGTTAAGGGCCAGTTATCCTTATCAAAGCCTTCCGATTTTTCGAGAGTTTCTTTGGGAACATTAAGAGCAAAAGCGTGCTCATGCACTCTCAGTGTAAGAGCCTGCCAGGGAACGGCAAAAAGTTTGTTTCCTATACCCAGGATCCCGCCATGCGAGACTACAACATACCCTACTTTTCCATCTTGGATATCGATCATAAATTCTTCGATTTTTCCAATATTGTCTCCAGTAGGACTTACGACCTTATCCCCCTTTAGCGTGCTTGCTGACAGAAAATCCGGTTTTTCCCTATCTGCAGACGTTCTTCCAGCCCGGGTCATCCTCTCGGATTCAGTCTCTTCAGGCATTCCTGCAGCCACTCCTGTCTGCCAATAAGGCTGATATCCATAATAATTGTATACAGTGGACAGCCACTCACGGGAAGTTACAGGCCAGTTGTCCTTATCAAAGCCCTCGGCTTTCTCAAGAGTCTCTTTAGGTACATCAAGGACGAGGGCATGGTCGTGAAGTTTTAATCTAAAAGCCTGCCAGGGAATAGCAAACAGCTTATTGCCCAGCCCCAGGAATCCCCCAAAAGAAAGCACTGCAAACGCTAACCTTCCATCACGAAGGTCGATCATTAATTCTTCAATCTTTCCAAGGTCGTCTCCAGCTGCGTTAACGACCTTATCCCCCTTTAGCGTGCTTGCTGACAAAAAATCTGGATTATTTCGATCTGCCATAATTTTAACCCCAAAGTTTTACAAACATATATTTAAACGCCTGTACCCAGGCGCAATTCCGAATTTTTCCCCGATAAGTTTGTTTCGCATCCGGTTTACCAGTAATGAATGCCTGGTCTGTTTACCCGATCAAGGCTCAGATCTGCCTGATCGGCTATAATCTCGGTGTCTGCCAGTAAGGCTCATATTCGTAGTAGCTGTATACTTTAGAGAGCCAATCATGTGTAGTTACAGGCCAGTTATTTTTATCAAAGCCTTCTGCTTTTTCAAGAGTATATTTAGGGATATTAAGTAAGAAGGCATGTTTTTGGAATTTTACTTGGAGAGCCTGCCAGGGGATAGCAAAGAATTTGCCGCCCATACCCGGAAACTCATCAAAAGAAAGTACGGCATATGCTACTCTTCCAGCCTGAAGGTCGATTACTAACTCTTCAATCTTCCCAATATCCTCTCCAGCAATGCTGACAACCTTCTCCCCTTTTATCGTGTCTGCGGGCAAAAAATCTGGATATTTTTTACCTGCCGTTCTTCTCATTCGAATCATTCTTTCAGGCTCGGTTTCTCCAGGCAATCCGGTTTGTTCTGCCATTATAGTCTGCCAGTAAGGCTGGTGTCCATAATAAGTATAGACGCCTGAAAGTTCCTCACGGGTTAAAGACCAGCTATCCTTATCAAAACCCTCAGCTTTTTCCAGAGCCTCTCTGGAGATATCAAGAATAAAAACATGATCATGCATTTCTGATTTAAGAGGTTGCCAGGGAATGGCATAGAGTTTATCTCTCCTGTCCAGGATTCCACCAAAAGACAATACGGCATATGCTATTCTTCCATCTGCGAGATCGATCATTAATTTTTCAATCTTCCCAATATCCTCTCCAGCCTTGTTGATGACCTTACTCCCTTTTAGTGTACCTTCTGACAAAAAATCTGGATTATCTCTATTTGCCATATTTTCCAGCCCCCCAAACTCAGGAGATACAGTATTAAAATCTGCACTCCAGGCATAACTTCAAACCTCTACCCCAATTAAATCAGTTCCAACCTCCTATTTGCCAGTAATTGATACACATATCTGTCTGCCCGATTAAGGTATCAGAGATTACCCGGCCGATTTTCTATACTCTCTACCTGCCAGTAAGGCTGGTATCCATAATAATTGTATACAGTGGACAGCCATTCACGATTAGTTACAGGCCAGTGATCTTTATCAAAACCTTTCGCATTTTCAAGAGTTTTCTTAGGAACATCAAGGACAAAAACATTTTCATCAAGTCTTGGTGAAAGAGCCTGCCAGGGGATAGCGAACAACTTATTGCCCAGACCCAGGAATCCCCCAAAAGAAAGGACAACATAAGCTATTCTTCCGTCTTGAAGGTCGATCATCAGTTCTTCAATCTTCCCAAGATGTTCTCCTTCTTTATTGACGACCTTATCCCCTTTTATTTCACTTGCTGACAAAAAATTCATTCTGCTCCTGATCTCTCTAGTTTCCGCCCTGGCCATCCTTTCCGTTTTGGTTTCTCCCGGAGCTCCGGTTTGTTCCGTCATTGCAGGCTGCCAGTAAGGGCGGTACCCATAGTAGGTGTAGGTATTGGAAAGCTCCTTATGAGTAGTTAAAGGCCAGTTATCTTTGTCGAAACCTTCTGCCTTTTCCAAAGTTTCTTTAGGAATGCCAAGTAAAAAGGCATGCTCGTGTACTCTTAGTGTAAGAGCTTGCCAGGGAATAGCAAACAGCTTATCGCCCAGGCCCAGGAATCCCCCAAAAGAAAGGGCAGCATACGCTACTCTTCCGTTCTGAATGTCAATCATCAGTTCTTCAATTTTCCCCAGATCCTCCCCTGTACTGCTGATAACCTTATCCCCTTTTATCGTGCTAGCTGACAAAAACTCTGGATTACCCCTATCTGCCATAGTTCAAACTCCCTAAGCTTCAGGAGACACCATTTCAAAGTCCGCGTCCCCAGACACAGCTCCGAAATCAACCCCTAATTAATATTATTTTTTTGATGTTACTTAAAACTACCGGAATCATTAAAAGTAATATTCTATGTTATTAAGTAGAGATTTATGAATAAATATTATAAAGAAAAAGTAGAAATGAAGAGATTTTTTGGAAAATTTACATATTAAATTTAAGGATATCAGGCTGGCAAATTGCCTAAAATGCCGGGAAAGAATATTCCTGCGGTTAATTATATTGATGAAACTAGCTATTAAAAATTCAGAATTTAGAAGGAGGAATTTATGAGTAGTTCCAAGAACCAAATATTTGTGATGTTTTAGATCTCTCATAAAATATTTTAACAATTCGTATCGGGGGGGGCTGCAGATCCTGAAAGAAGGGGAAAGCCGGTAATTAAGTTATAACCTTTTCCTTTTTATCTTTTTGAAAGCTCTTTTAACCCAGAAAGCCGAAAATATGTATCAAAAGGATTTTTTTGACAATATTTCTATAATCTTACCTTCGAAGGTGATAGGATGCTCCATACCTATATAGATACTGAATATGCTCCGGAAAAATGCTCTCTTTGCGGCGGGACCGGACATGTCAACGGCGGAGTTTGTGAAGCTTGCGGGGGACAGGGTGACGTACTCGTTGCTCAGCCTGCAATAGCATGTCCAGTCTGTAACGGATCCGGAAGTCTTGAGATCGGAACATGCAGGGCATGTGGAGGAAGCGGCTGGGCTCTTCTCTGAAAAGGGTTTTCCTGAAGCAAGACTCAAAAAACGATTTATAAGGGGACTCTGAATTTTCCGTATATCTATCGGTTTTGCCTTTCCCGAAATCCCACTTTTTTCTCGTCAGGCAAGCAGTCAAAACAGGTCTCATAGCTCACGGATTTGTATTTTTTCCTGCATACTGGACAGAGATTCATACCCCTGAGGCTTGCAAAATGGCAGCGTTTGCAGAGCACAATTGCATTTGCCAGAGATTCGCATTCTTCCTCTGCTTTTTTAACTTCCTCCTCAATCAATTCATTAATCCCGGTTTCTTCAAGCCACTCGTGATAAAGCTTTTTAAAATTGCCTTCTCCCGTGTCCTCAAGAAGAACATCGGTAAATTGTTCCTCAAGGTCAGTATGGTCAGGCTCGGTTTTATGCACAGTTGAGGCTTTATGCCAGTTAGGGTGGCTTTTATGCCGATGTTTGCCGGTTGGGATGCGTTCGAACTTCTGGTATTTCTGCCTGCAAATCTCCCTGAATCTTGTATATGCAGCACTGTAAATCTCAGATTTGACCTGAGCCGGAGAATAAGTTCTGGGAATATGTATACACAGGGAATCGGAAGACCCGCACCATACACAGATCTTACTTTTAAGAAATTTGGCTCTTTTTCTTTCCATTCCTTTGTATTGCATTTCATAGGACAACCACAAACCAGCTTTGTTAAAACGGACATTTTGAGAATCAAGGCATCAAAAGGAAGTTCACAGGATTGTCTTAATGCTTACTGGCAGCCTGAAATTAAATAATTATGCCTCTGAGTGCGAATCAAGAATGTTACTGAACAGATTAAGGAAGTTCTTTAAATTGATCAGGATATACGCAGAGAGAGTCAAAGGGATTAATAATTAATATACCGACCAAACAAAAAAAACAAATTGGATAAAGACACAATAATTGAATAAAAAACAAAATTTCGCAAAGTAGGAAATTAATTTTCAGTCTTAATAAGAAGTTGAAAGCAGTAAACCTGAACAGTGTAAAGAGGGGGGACTCTAATTAATAAAATAGTTTTCATTCTATTTATAATTCTGATAACTTTTTCAGCCGGATGTATGGAAGGACAATCAGGACAATCAGGAATCCCAGAGAATATAACAATAATCCACAAGACCTATGGGGCTTTTACGCTTCCAGAAATGCAGCTACAGGTCTTGACTGTAAACAATACGCATGTTGTATTTACGACATCGGGTATGGAAGGGGAATTCAAGCAAGTATATGAGAAACCTTTTAATGAGACTGATTTTGAAGAACTTGTAAACCTGTTTGAGAGAAATGGATTTTTTGAGATGCAAGATCGCTACGTTCCACAGGAAGGACAACCTGTAGTTACAGATGTCGGGACAGTGGAAATAAGCCTGATTGAGAAAAATAGGTCAAAAACAATAATTGTAGATCCTTACTATTCAGAATATATGCCTGAAGGTCTTCAGGAAATCAATTCAGCACTGCTCGAGCTTCGAGCCTATGCCGTATCCACTTCGCCTGAGGAAGCCGAAGAAATAGTAGAAAACTGGATAAAGAGTGCTCCTACGTACAGTTTCGACGGCTTTGACCTGAAGCTTGAAAATCATGAGATTCTAGAGTCAATTCCAGAACAGCATATTTTAACCTATAATTTTACAAGCAGGCACGGAGGTTATGGGAACCGGGCAGACCAGATCGTAACTGAGGCTCTTACTCCCCATAGAATAGAAATCACAATCTCAGACAGGAATGTTACATCTGCCATAATCGATGGGGAATGGGACGAACTTGCCCAGAAACCTGCCGAGAGAGAAACTGAAAACACTGACATTACTTAAACACAGGAGGATATTGGATTTTTAAAGTTTATTCAATCCCCAGGGGATTATTGAGTCTCCGGGGGAGTACTGATTTTTCTTATTAATTTCGTATTTGAGCTAAAAATTTCCAGGGGAAAAATTAAAGGGTTTCCGGCGGATGCACCACCGAATTTCTAACTATCTTCTTTGACCTGAGAAATTGTCAGATCATCAACCATACCGGTAGAATTGTTGGTCTCGTTTTATCTTGGAAGGCGAGAAGACCCTTCCAAGATAAAGTATAAAACCTGCACCCTGAATTCCAACCTTACTTTTCTTTATTGTTAAAACAGATTGTAAACTCTGTTCCCGGGTACCTCTTAAGCTCGATATAACCGTCGATTTGCTCTACAAGAATGTTTACGAGCTGGAGTCCCAGGGAATCAGTAGTTTGAAAATCAATCTCTTTGGGGATTCCTTTTCCATTATCTCTTACAGTAAGTATATAATTGAAATTATTATAATATTTAAAGTACCTATCACCTGTATGTTCCTCTCTGTCCGGATAGTCCTGTACGTCCCGATAGTTATTCGGATAGTTATCATCCGGACAATTATTGCCTGCCGGATTGGCTTTATCCTGACCCGGGATCCCATATCTTGCAGCAAATGTTTCAATCCTGCAGAGATTTATGCTGATCTCGCCTTCCCTTCTCTCAGGGAAAGCATGCTTGAGGGCATTTGAGATAAGCTCGTTTACAATAATTCCCAGCGGGATTGCAGTGCCCATGCCCAGATAAACCGGTTCGAGATTCAACTTGAGGTTTATATTGTTATTCCCCACTCTGTAAGAACTGAAAAGATCTGCGGTTAGATTTCTAAGGTAATCTGAAAAATCGAGAGTGTCCATGCTTTCACTCTCATGTAGCTTCTCGTGGATCATTGCTATGGATGCAACCCGGTTTTGACTTTCCCTAAAGGCTTCAATTACCTCTTTGTCATCGAATTTTTCGGCCTGGAGGCTGAGCAGGGATGAAATTACCTGAAGGTTATTCTTTATGCGGTGATGGACCTCTCTTACCCGGATTTTGTCTATTTTTTCCAGAGCTTCTTCTGCCATCTTGCGCTCAGTGATATCATAAATCAGACCCTGGAATTTCCCTGAGTTCTCAGGTTCCTCCGGAATCTTCTGGATTATTTCCCTGACCCATTTTACTTCCCCATCTTTTTTCTGTATTCGGTATTCGCTTTCAACAATAGAGTTCGGGTTTAATCTCAATTTCTTCCTTTTCTTAAAAATAGCAGGGCGGTCTTCAGCTACGACTATCTCCTGCCAGTCGACCTGTCCGGAGACTAAATCCTGCCCGGGATAGCCTGTCATCTCCTCAACAGGACCATGTATGAAAGTTATCTTAAAGTCCTTACTGAATTGGAAACCAATTCCCTGGAGATTTTGCATGAAAGAACGGTAACTGCCTGAATCTTCTTCTCGGTTTCCTCTGTAGTCTCCCTCCTCAATTCTTCGAGGCTCGATAAGATACCTCTTGCCTATCATCCTGCAAATATGACTGTACTCATCCCCAAGGAAAGCCGCTTTCTGCCTGAGATCCTCTTCCCGGTGTTTAAGCTCCCTGAAGAACAAACTGCAGGGCTCCTCAAATCCGATGTCTACAATTGCTTTATAAATCAGGTAAAAAGACAGGAGTTTGAAAACGAGACCTATAACGTTTGAAGTTTCATCCATTTGACTGTAAAACATAAAGGACAATTCTGAAAGGATTGCCAGGATTATGGATACTGAGAGCAGGTTGAAAACATCTTCCTCAAATCTGTCCCTGGTTATATACAGGAGAAACAAGGAGAAGAGAAACATGAAAGAAATAAAGTATCCACTAATTATTTTGAATTGTGTGAACTCTGAACCCTGGAGATAAGAATTCGGGAAACTCTGTAAAAAGAAGATTGAAACTACGCAGGTGATGGTAATTACTGCATATATGAGAAAGGTCTTCCAGGCAAAGGCTGCATTATTTAGAGTTCGGACATTCCCCAGCCTCTCTCCAGTGTATATTAAAAATAGCGGAGCTACCAGGAAAGTAGCACTTCTCAGGAACCTTGCAATTATGTGCAGTTGAATGGTAAGGTTTGTGTCAAACCCAGGAAACACTCCCATCCCATGGAATGCAAGCGTGCCCAAAAAGTCGACGCTTCCGACAAAAAAATACCCGATCCCCAGAATAATAAGATACCGATTCTCCAAGCGGGTTCTTGATTTCCATACTATGAGAAATATTACATATGCAACGTAGACACTGAACAACTCTACTACTGTATAAAACAGGAGATAATTGCTAAGGCTAATTAAGTAAAGCAAAATAATTATGGTGACCCAGACTACTACCTCATAGAAGTCCACTTTTAGCGTATTTTCCCTGACGTCTAAGATGTTCAGTTACCCCCGTTACACTTAAACCCTGAAAAGTTAAGTATCTATATTAAATATCTATAATAAGATTGAGTTTGTTTACACTATAGTTCTTCTCTCAACTAGTTACACTTTTAATTTGTGGATAAAATTTTTCTATCCAGCTTTTTGCAAATGATAGCGAACCCTCTATCCTGTTAAATTCATTTTTGATTATATTTCTCAAATGTTCTTTTGATTGAATAAATCTGACCGATACTTCTCTTTTAATTGTTTTCCATATTAACTCTACAGGATTCAAATCTGGTGAATAAGGTGGAAGAAACACAAGTTTAATTCCCAATTCTTTTGCTTTCATCTTTGTTTTATCTGCTTTATGTGCTTTAAAATTATCAAGTATAAGTACTATGATTTTTCCTCTGTTCTCTTCCATTATTTTTTCAAGAAACTCACATACGCTTTCTGCCTTTGAACTCTCTTTAAAATCAATCAGATTATTCCCATTAATTGAGTAAAAGGCAAATGCATTTGCCTTTATGTAATCTGTATTTTTTATCATTGAAGATTTTGTAAATGACCACAAACGCTGCGTATTTGCTTTTGTTTGTGGTGAGGATTCATCAAGGAAACCTATTACATATTTCTAATGTGAAAGAGGATACTTTGGAACTGTTTCACTTAACTTTTTTTAAAATTTCTTCTGCATCTTTAGGTCTCCTGTAGTCGAGAATATAAGGTTTTGAATGATGCATTCCAAAGTTTTTCAGTATAACTCCTATCCTTTTTAATGAGTACTCAACGCCATATTTTTCCTTTATTAGCTCTAATACTTCTCTGGTAGTCCAGAAATCTTTCTTTTTCAACAAACTCTTTAATTCTATCATTTGTTCGTCAGTAAGCTTAGGCTTTCTTCCTCCACCAAATTGTGGCATCAAGGCGGCATAGCCGCCTTTATTCCAATAATCTTGCCAATAATAGCCACATTTCTTAGTTACCCCAACTTTGATGGCAGCTTCTTCAACAGAACCTCCTAAATACCTAAATTTGATAAAATAAAGCCTTTTTAGAACGCGAGAGTTATTTTCATGTTTGATTAAGGAGTTAACCTCATCAAGACTTAACTTCTGATCAATAGCAATTTGTTCCTTCCCCACCATAAAAGGATAATATGAGTTAATGTGTGTAATACCTTACGTCAAGGACTATAAATTGTTAGGCATACAAAGCAGCTTTAAACCCATAATAAAACCTGGCATTGTTTTAGACTTGCAAAGACTTACAAGTGAATGGAAAGGGAAGAGCAGGACGGATCGCAGAAAAGAGATTAAGAAGAAGCCCGGAAGCTCTAATCCCGTTTACCGTATCCCCCCAATACAGCAGCCCAGCCGATATTTCCCCCCAGATATATCGATTCTGAGCAGGATAGGCCTCCAGGCAATTCTTTAATTTATTTCATACTAGACTTACTTCCTAACTCCACAATATATTAAGGACATGAATTATTTTAAATTAATTATTCAAAAAATAAGATGCAAACAAAATATAAATTGGCATCAAATATTTTAAGCTCTGATGGATTTCACATGAGCGATACATCTGGAAAAAAGAATAATTGTTTTTAAAATTTAATTTTTCCTAGCTTTCACTTCATATAAGGAAGTAATTATATAATATTTTAAGCTTAATTATATTAATCTATACGTTTAAGGGTTTGAACATGTAATATAATTATTATGGCTTATCTTATCAATTAATTCATTCAACAGGGGTTGAGGGAAATATGTCATTTTTTAAAGATAGGGTGGAT
This sequence comes from Methanosarcina flavescens, assembly GCF_001304615.2. Classification (NCBI taxonomy): domain Archaea; kingdom Methanobacteriati; phylum Methanobacteriota; class Methanomicrobia; order Methanosarcinales; family Methanosarcinaceae; genus Methanosarcina; species Methanosarcina flavescens. The sequence goes on from NZ_CP032683.1 coordinate 1,075,565, forward strand.
GCTGGAAGAAGGCTGGCGAAAGAGCTTTCTAAATATGCAAATCGTTCGGATGTATTGATACTCGCGCTCCCACGGGGTGGCGTTCCAGTGGCATTTGAGGTTGCAAAGGAACTGAATGTAAAAATGGATGTGTTTATAGTGCGGAAACTGGGAGTGCCCGGAAATGAAGAACTGGCAATGGGAGCTATTGCTTCTAACGATATCCGCGTGTTGAATGAAGATGTTGTCAGGTCGTTTCAGGTACCCGATAGAGTAATTGCTACCGTAGCTGCGAATGAGCTCAGGGAACTTGAGCGCAGAGAACGCCTTTATCGCGGAGACAGGCCCAAACCCGATATAAGTGGGTCGACTGTAATTTTGATAGATGACGGCCTTGCTACGGGCGCAACAATGCGTGCAGCTGCAGCTGCCCTTAAAACCAAAAACCCGGCTAAAATCGTTGTTGCAGTGCCAACAGCTGCACCTGACACATGCGAATTTTTCGGAAGGGAGGTAGACGAAGTAATATGTGTGACTACGCCTGAACCTTTCTATGGGGTTGGAGCCTGGTACGTTGATTTCAGGCAGACAACTGACGAAGAGGTAATTGAACTCCTGGAAAAGGCAAGAACTCTTCCGGCTAAATGAAAACTGATTTGATATCTGCTTGTATCCGAATCTGTGATTAATAGCAGAACTTTTTGGGGGGATTGGCATGAGCGAATTATCGAGTAAAAGCAAGAGCAGTAATGAGATTCAAATCCCGATTGATTCCATCACACTTGAAGGAAATCTCACTATTCCTGAAGAAGCGAAAGGAATTGTTGTTTTTGCACACGGCAGCGGGAGCAGTCGTTTTAGCTCGCGGAACCGGTTTGTTGCACAGGAACTTCAGAAGGAAGGCCTCGGAACGCTGTTATTCGACCTGTTGACAGCCGAAGAGGAGAGAATTGACATGGTAACGGCCCATCTCAGGTTTGATATTGACCTGCTTGCAAACCGGCTTGTTGAGGTTACAAACTGGCTTTTGAGCAATCCTGATACTAAAAACCTCAATATAGGTTATTTTGGCGCCAGTACGGGAGCTGCAGCCGCACTCATAGCTGCAAAAGAGCATGCAGGTGTTGTAAAAGCAGTCGTCTCCAGGGGAGGAAGACCTGATCTTGCTGAAAAAGCTCTGCCGGATGTAAAGGCTCCAACACTGCTTATTGTGGGCGGGCAGGATTTTCAGGTAATCGAGATGAATCAGTGGGCATTAGACCGGTTGAAGGCAGAGCAGAAAGAACTTAAAATCGTTCCCGGAGCAACTCATCTTTTCGAAGAGCCGGGCACACTTGAAGAAGTTGCAGATTTAGCTGGAGAATGGTTTAAAAGATATCTTCTGGAAGGGAAATAACAGGTAAGTAGCGAATTGTTGAATGAGTAAAAAATAACGATTGCTTTGTTTTAGTTTATTCGGCTCTGTAGAGAACCTATCGAAATCAGCTTAAACAGGCTAAAACTAGAGTTTCTAAGGTAAATATTTTCGCTTACTTCATAACTACGGAATACACGGAAAGCACCGACGAGCTGTACCCGTATTATCCCTATTCCGCGTTTTCCGTGCTTTTCGTGGTTAACGATTCCTACAAAGCCGTTTATATCTTCCGTCCCTGTTTCAGTCCTGTTATCTGCTACAGATCTAAAGCTCACTTTTAAAATGTATAATAAACTTTGTTCCATTTCTCCTTTCCAGATCTAAACTGCCCTCTATCTGGTTTATAAGAGCGTTTACAAGCTGCAAACCCAGAGATTCAGGGTTCCTGAAATCGAGCCCTTCCGGAAACCCTTTCCCATTGTCTGCATAAATAAGCTTATAATTTTTACTCGCTCCGGAAAGCTTTCCTGAGCTTTCAAGAAGGATTTCACCCGTGGAATTATTTCCTGTTATTTCTTCTATAGATTTTTCTCTGACCAGTGAAATCGAGATTTCACCGCCTGCTCCTGCTGGAAAAGCGTACTTAATAGAATTTGTAAACAGTTCATTTATTATAATGCCCAGGGAAACCGCAGTATCGACCTCCAGGAAAACAGTACTGATATCAAGCTTTACGCGAATTTCACCGGTTTTGGTATTGTATGATTTGATAAGATCGGCTATCAGTTTACGGAGATAGGACGAAAAATCAAGAGAATCCAATTTTCCAGATTCGTAGAGCTCCTGGTGAATAAGAGACATCGATAGAATACGGCTTTCGCTTTCCTTAAAAGCTTCAATGACCTTTCTGTCACTGAACTTTTCAGCCTGAAGATCAAGCAGGGACGAAACTATCTGCAGGTTGTTTTTAATTCTATGGTTGATCTCTCTCTTCCGCAACTGCTCAGCTTTTTTCTTTTCCGTAATGTCCCTGCACATCTCAAGGATGCCTATAATTTTTCCATCCTCTCCGGTTACAGGAATTGCCTGAATGTACCAGGTCTTGCCATCCTTTGTAGTAAATTCCCCTGATTTTTTATTGCCTGTTACAAAAATCCGCTCAAAATTCAGGTAACTGGATAGAAGGCCAACTGTACCAGGAATATCTTTAAGGGACATTCCAATTGCCTTTTGAAGCTCTATGTTCATACATTCAAGGGCAGACCTGTTTACCCAGATAATTTTAAGCTCAGGGCTTACGAAAATAACCAGCTCATTCAGGGAATCGAGCAGGACTTTCTTTTCTTGTTCCTGTGCCTTTAATTCCTGTTCTGCAAGATTAATTTCATTTAACATCCCGTTAATCTCTTTTGAAAGGCGATAGAGCTCATCATTATTCTCAAGGGACAACCTTCGGGAAAGATCCCTCTCCGACCTGATCCGAGTAACGAAATCGTCAATTTGTATTATTCTTGAGACGAACAGCCTGTCAAGTGCAAATTTAACTCCTATGCCTGTCATAAGTCCGGTTAGTAAAAGGAAAAAATACATATTATCCAGGATTCTCTCGCCATTTGAATAGAGCCTTCTGGGGAAATCTGCTTTAATAATAAGGGCAGGCTTGCCTGAAATATCTTCTAATTCGAAGAAACCTGCTATTCTCTCATCGTTTTCAGGTATAATGATGGGTCTATCTGGAAAATCCGAAAAGCTTTTAATCTGTGATCTGACGTCAGCAGGCAATTCTTCATAAGTTCTGTACATTGTAAGGGAATAACAGGTAGCATCTTCGAAAGAAGCCAGAAGTGCCTCATCAAAATATTTTCCGAAAATCAAAGTGCCTCTCACAGGTCCCTTTGAATTTGACGTAAGGATTGGATGACAGGCAATAAACATAGGGCTTTCTTCGAGTAATACAAAACCGCTTATGGTTTCATTTTCTGCTTTTGTAAGAAGAGTTCCGTCTTTTATCAGTTGAAGTAACTCCTGAGGGACCGATACTTCTTCTGCGGTATCAATATCTATTGATTTTGCATAGACCACATCTCCGGATTCGTTTACAAAAAGTGTCACATGAAGCTTGATTCCTGCAAGGGTCTGATTCTGTAGATTTACATTGATATATTGCAGGTTTCCATTCTCAATAAATTCATAAGTATCATCCCAACAAGCCCAATCCTGCACGATGGAATCCAAGTACTCCTGTTCAGCTGAAACGGCATTCTGTACTCTTTCTACATTCTCCAGTGTATCATTATGTTCAAGTTCCAGAAAGTTAGAACGCTGCATGCTATAGGTGAGAGTAAAGGCAGCTGTAAGAACAGCAAAAATTAAAAGGGTTACTAAAAGAACCTTTTTACTGATATCTATTCTGGACACCCCACAGCCTGTAAATAAGAAAAAACTAAAATTTATTAAAGTATAAAGGGGGAACAGTATATAAAATTTAGGATAAATATGAGATAAATTTAAAGGAAAGAATACTTTTCTCGAATTTCAAGTGTTTGCAGCTACAGAGAGAATAATATCGGAAATTGTTCTCAAAATTTAGTCTTGATACACAGGGATATACATAGAAACATATTCAATAGGGTCCATCGTATGGTAAGGATATATTATAAATGAAAAAAAATTAAGAGTCGAGCTCAATAGATTAAAAAAAATTGAGAGCTATGACGTTTATGAAGATGTATTAACAGACAGATAAGTTATTTATCGAAATCACCGATACTGGTTCTGCTCCTTTACTTTCTTCTCCAGAAGCCCATAAACAGCAGGACTCTGAATTACTTCTCCCCTGGCATTATAACGAGAACCGTGGCAATGGCAGTCCCAGGTTCTATCAGCATCATTCCAGGATACCGTGCATCCCATGTGCCTGCAGGCAGGATTGAGAGTATAAAGTACGCCCTGAGGGTCCCTGTATACAGCCACCTTGTCCTCTCCTTTCTCAACAAGGGTGCCCTGACCTGGTTCAACTTCTGGGAGATCTTCCCGGATAATGAGTTCGGATATTTCTCTGAACCTTGATGGATCGTATACCTCAGCCCACGGATTATCCCTGCCAAGAATCATATCCGTGATTATCACTGCTGCCGCAGTGCCAGTTGTCATGCCCCACTTCCCGAATCCGGTAGCCAGATAGGAATGCTCGCTGTCCGGAGTAAGCCTTCCTATAAGCGGCACACCATCTTCAGATACTACATCCTCAGTTAACCAGTGGTAGTCAATAGACCTTACATTATAGATCGACCTTGCCCAATCCTCAAGCTGCCTGTAGTGCTGATGTGTTGGATTTCCACTCCCTGTCGGATGCCCGTCGCCAACTGCAAGCACAAGTTCACCTCCCTCAGCAGGCTGGGAGCGGAGGGACCGGGCAGGCTCCTCAGCATTTATAAACATTCCATCCGGAAATGTTTCTTCAATGCGTAGTCCAAGTACATACGACATAGACTGAGATAGTTTTTTGAACAGTTCTCCTGGCTTATCAAGGATCGGGAAATGCGTTGCCTGAATTACATCGTCAGCTCTTACTGTCCCCCTATCAGTTTTAATTACTACGGGCTCTCCTCCTTCTATCCCGAGTGCCCGAGTTTTCTCAAAAATATAGCAACTATCTCCCTCAATCTCTCTGGCAAGGGCACACAGGTATTTTCGAGGATGAAACTGTGCCTGTCTGTTAAAGCGGACTGCTCCGTAGGTCTCAAAAGGCAACGGTAGACTATTTTCAAATGAGGCTGGAAGCCCCAGGCTCCTGGCTGCTCGGACCTCATCCAGAATTTTCTGTGCAGAATTTTCAGAACCTGCATAGACATACGCCGACTTTTGAGCGAAGTCACAGGATATGTCCCATGAACGAACGATATACTCTATTCTGTCGATTGCCGCCTGATTAGCCTCAGCGTACTGTTTCGCCTGTGCTCTTCCAAATCGTGAGATCAGTCTGTCATAAATAAGGTTGTGCTGGGATGTGATTTTTGCTGTTGTATAGCCTGTAGCTCCTTTTATTATCCTGTCTGCCTCGATAACTGCGACAGACACCCCCACTTCCTTCAAAAGAAAAGCCGAAGTAATTCCGACTATTCCTCCCCCGATTATCGCCACGTCAACATTAATATCCCCTGAGAGAGCAGGATAGTTTGATTCAGGGGTAGTTGCTAGCCAGTATGATTCTGCCCTGCCAGGCAGAGTATAACCAGTATTTTTCCCATGTGTCATATTTTTCACTTAACCTTTGTTCTAGTTTATCTAGGAGATCGAACACTTCTCTCATCGATAAAGAGCGAACGCTTATAGGATAAAGATCTCGCCCGGTGCAATCATGCAGTCCTGAAAAGATAATGGAATCTCACTCCCTGACCTTCTTTTCCGAAAGGCTATATACTGCAGGACTTTTGATTACCTTTCCAGTTGCGCTGTAGCGGGAACCATGACACGGGCAGTCCCAGGTTTTTTCCGCATTGTTCCAGGAAACAATGCATCCCATGTGTTTGCAGGAGGGGTCAAGAGTATGGAGCACCCCTGCCTCGTCCCTGTATGCTGCAACTCTTTCTCCTTCGATTTTTACAATTGCACCCTCTCCAGGCAAGATCTGTGAGGCTTTCTCATGAGTGGGAACTATCCGTTCTCCCACAAGGCCTTTGGTTGCTTCGGCAACCTGTGAGAAAAAGGTTTTAGCCGATTCAAGAGGCTTGAATCGTGAAGGATTATATACCTCCTCCCAGGAGTTAGATTTTCCGAGGATCATATCTGTAAGAATCATCGCTGCAGCAGTGCCTGTGGTCATACCCCATTTCCGGAATCCTGTTGCAATATACATGTTTTCGTCATCAGAGGTCATCTGGCCAATGTAGGGAACATGGTCAACAGTTATGACATCCTGAGTTGACCAGTGATAATCGATGGAGTTGACTGGGTAGATTGATCTTATCCATTTCTCGAGGTTTTGATAGTGGTCGATTTCATTCCCCTCCCCAGTCCTGTGCCCTTCTCCTGATACAAGTATTAGTTCGCCTTCCCCTGCAGGTTGGGAACGCAGGGATCTGATAGGTTCTTCGGCACTGATAAACATTCCCCGCGGGAAAGGCTCTTCAATATGAAACCCCAGGACATATGAGCGGGACTGATACAGGCGCTGGAAAAACAACCCGGGCTTGTCGTGAATCGGAAAATGTGTCGCCTGGATAACTTTGTTTGCTTTGATGGTCCCTTTATCCGTTATTATAGTTATAGGGCCATCTCCTTCGAGCTTCAATGCCTTCGTCTTTTCAAAGATATGGCAGCCATCGCCTTCAATCTCCTTTGCCAGGGCACAGAGATATTTTCTGGGATGGAACTGAGCCTGATTGCCGAAACGGACTGCACCGTACGTTTTAAAAGGCAGCGGAAGGTCAGATTCAAACGAAGCCGGGAGCCCGAGGCTTTGAGCTGCATCTACCTCGTTCCGGATATTTACAATCGACTCTTCTGAACTGGCATAAACGTAAGCCGGCATGCGGACAAAATCACAGGCTATGCCTTTTGAGCTTACTATGGAAGCTATCTTCTCTACGGCTGCCTGATTGGAGTCTGCATACTGCTGAGCCTGTTCTTTTCCGAATTTTGAGATCAGGCTGTCATAGATCAGGCCATGCTGGGATGTAATTTTTGCTGTTGTATAGCCTGTTACCCCTTTGAGAATCCGATCCGCTTCGATCACTGCCACGGACGATACCCCTGCTTCCTTTAGAAGGAAAGCAGTTGTAATACCCACTATCCCGCCTCCCAGAATTGCCACATCTATATGAATATCTCCGGAAAGAGGAGGATAGCTAGATTCAGGCGTGGTTGCCAGCCAGTAAGACTCTGCCCTTCCAGGCAGGATATAGTCAGTTTTCTTGTTGTCTGCCATATCTTCCACCATAAAAATCTTGAGGGAACCCGCGCACCTGAGCTCTCTGATAGTCGTGCACTCTAAGCAGCAAACCCCAGAAACTGGCTCAAGCTTTGTAAACCCCCTTTACTCACGGTTCTCCCCTGTATCAGTTCTCAAACGGATACCATAGAATTATCTAATCAAATATTAAAAATTAATAGTAACATTAACTCAGGTATTACTGTAATAGACAGAACTAAAACGCGAATATAAAGCTGGAATATCGGAAATTAAAACAGAGATGAAAACTATCTGTCCATTTGAGGTTTATAAGAAGTATTGGGGTATGACATGAGGTATATGGTGTTTTTGAGGGGAGTGCCCGGTTCCGGCAAATCAACTTTTGTCAGGGAAAATAACCTTGAACCTTATACAATTTCTTCAGACAGTATCCGGCTGCTCCTTAAGCCTCCTGTTTTGTCTGTCACCGGAAGACCAGTTATTTCTCAAAAGATCAATCGCCGGGCCTGGGGGCTCATTTACTCGCTTATAAAAAGCCATATGGAGGAAGGAGATTTCATAGTCCTTGACGCAACGAATGCGGGAAATGCAGATATTGCAAAGTACAGGAAGCTTGTCAAAACCTACAGGTATAAAGCCATCTGTATTGATTTCTCGGACATTCCTCTTGAGATTGCAAAGGAGAGAAACAGGAAAAGGCCTGAGTATGAGATTGTGCCTGAGACTGTAATTGATGAGATGTACTCCACAATAAGCAGGCAAAAGGTACCTTCATTCGTTACAGTAATAAAGCCACAGGAATTTCATGAAAAATTCCTGTATAAGGCTACTGACTTTTCCCATTATAGAAGAATCCATCACATAGGGGACATAAACGGGAATTATAGGGCTCTTAAGGAGTACCTTGCATGCGGGCTAAATGAGAGTGACCTGTATATTTTTCTAGGAGATTACGCAGGTAGCAGAGCTGAAATCTCTGAGAACACTGAGGTTGTTAAATTTCTTATCTCCATAATGGACAGGAATAACGTTATCCTGCTCGAAGGAGACCAGGAAGCATATTCTTGCAGCCTGGCAGGAGGCGGAGAACAAACCCAGACCTCCGGGCTAGAGGATAGAGTGCATAATATTCTAGAAATGAAGCAGGCAGGCATTATAAATAACGATATTTCCATCTTATGTAAGAAATTGAGGTTATCTGCTTACTATAAATTCCATAACAAATGCGTGCTCGTAACTCATGGAGGCCTGAGTAACCTTCCTGAAAACCTGATTCTTATAGGAGCCGATCAGATGATTAACGGCGTGGGAGAACCCGAAGATGCCTATCTAGTTGCTTCGAGTTTCAACAGAAACACAGGTGAAAACATTTATCAGGTTCACGGGCACAGGAATCCTGAAAATCTCCCCATTGAAAACGGAAGAACGTTCAATTTGTGCCCTGAAGAAGAAGGTTCCCTTAGAATCGTCACTCTTGACAGAGAAGGCTTTCACAGCCAGGAAATCAAAAGAAGCGTATAACAGGCAAAGAATTTAAGATCTAAAGATTAAATATAACTTCAACAAAATAGGTAAAATATAGTGATAAAAAGAAAAAAATTCTTTAAAAATTCCCTGAAATAAAAAAATAAGTTAAATTTTAACCCAGGGAAGTAAAGAGTTTAAAGACAATTTTATTTTGCGGATTCAGGCTGGAGCATCTTTGTTCATGATATAGGCAACCATTTCACGGTTGATTTTGCTCTCCCTTGAGACCTTTGCTTCAATATCCTCATTGGATTTACCTTCGATTCTCATTTCCTTTATTTTCTCAATAACTGATGATGGAATGGTGTAGTATTCGTTAATATCCTTCCTGTGCCCCCATACATCACCTTCAATAAGCTGGATTTTCTGCATTTCAAGGAACATTTCTATAGATCTTGAAATTGTGCCCTTGTAAGATTTAGGTAACTGAATAGCCTCAATCTTCGGACAGGTTTCAACCAGTTCGAAAATGTCCTTGTTCGAAGGTCTGAAAGCCAGATGCACCATTCTTTCATTTGGATTCAGTGTAAAAATCTCGTTTCTTGAGCTAACAACTCTAATTTTCATTGTTTTTTCCCCACTATAAAGCTTTTTTACGTTTTATATCCATATAAGCTATTTACACTGACTATAAATATTTATCTTACTGTTCCATTAATTTTTATACAGTCTTCTGCCTTTTTGCGTCCATTAATTTCCTCCAGTTAATCAAGAGAACGAGTTAGCTGAAAAGCAATTGGAATTCAGGAGTTTACCTGGAGTACAAAAATATAAGATCATCAAATAAAAAGTAGCTTGATCAGTTAACGCAGCCCTATCAGATATTTACTATCAAGCTGTTAATTAAATGAAAGCTTAAGCTGTTATGATAACGGGTTAGTCAATATATATAAATATAAGTAAAAATTATATGATAATGTAAGTCCCGGAGATTAAGGTCATTCTTACGGCTTAAATTGCCCAAAGATCTCATCTTCTCAAAACAGAGTACTAAAACTTTATTAATAAATCAATAAGTTAAAAAAACGAGAGTTTTTGATTATTAATTGCTTTACAATTAATTAAATTCTGAATAATTAGATATTATCTGGAGAATCAGTCATTAAATAGTTAATTAAATTTTTGATGATAATTAAGCTTCTCGCGGTCAGTTAACAAGAATACTAAAGGACTTTAATGGTGTTAAGTAAATTTATCGGGGGTTTTGGTCTTGCAGAAAACAAAAATAGTTATCTTGGTGGTACTAGTGCTTTTTACACTTCGAGCTGTTGCTGGCAGCGCTTCTGCTGCAATTATTTATGTAGAGCCTGGAGACTCGATTCAAAAAGCAGTAAATAACGCGCGACCGGGCGATACAATAATTGTAAAGCCAGGAACATATAACGGAGATATAGAGATTTCAACCGCAAATCTGACTCTAATATCAAGCAGTCCGCATAAAACAATAATTAAAGCTAAGAATAATGCCTTTAATATTTACGAAAGTAATGTTGTAATAAAAAATTTTGATATAAGAGGTCCGGGTAAATACTCAGGCATTTGTTTTTCGTTTAGCCGCACCGAATCTACCAATGGAGCTTTTTACTGCACAGTTCAAAATAACAGGATATCTAATTTTAGTATAGGTGCAGATATTGGATTTTATATGAATAGTGGAGGTGAATACATTCTCAATAATGATATTTTCAACTGCGAGACAGGAATATATGCCTTTGATCTTATGTTCGAAACCCTGACAGTTAGTGGAAATCGTATTACAAACTGTGATAATGGATTATATCTTATTGATGCCCCATGTATTGTTATAAACAATAATTTTAATAATACCGTAAATATAAATGCTCCTGAAGGGATTGAATGTATATTCAACACTACGAAAACGGCCGGGAAAAACATTGTAGGTGGCCCGTATCTGGGGGGCAACTACTGGGCAACCCCATCAGGCAGGGGCTTTTCACAGACCCATTCCGACAAGAACGGAGATGGTTTTGCAGATGAGCCATATAAACTGGACAATTCCCACAATTCCATTGATTATCTCCCTCTTATATCTTTGAAATCCCCGGTTGCTGCTTTTTCGGCATCTCCTACCTCAGGGAAAGCCCCATTGAAGGTTAAGTTTACTGACAAAAGTACAGGCTTACCCACCTCATGGAAATGGAGTTTTGGAGACGGAAATTATTCAACCGCCAAAAATCCTGTGCATAAGTACGGTAAAACCGGAAAATACACCGTTAGCTTAGAAGCTAAGAATAAAAAAGGCAGTAACACTAAAACCACTTATAATTATATCAGTGTAAAGTAAGCAGTGCCTTAAACAAAAAAGATCAAGTCTGAGAGTAAAAGATTACGCCTAAAAAGCAGGCACGATAGATTCAGATAGAAATCATTACAACTTTCAGAACTGAAGCCTGAAGAACGGAAAACATTTTCATGGCATGGTAACTTTTATTTTAATTCAGAGCCGATTAATCGTACATGGTGGGTATTGCGGGAAAGAAAAATCTGCGAGGAGCTAATCTTAAGGGAGCTGACCTTCGAGGAACAAACTTCCAAGGAGCTAACCTCGAAAAAGCTAACCTTATAGAGGCTGACCTCAGGAAGGCTAACCTTACAAATGCTAACCTTAAAGGGGCTGACCTTTTTGAGGCGAACCTTAAAGAGGCTAACCTTGAGGAAGCTTATCTTATATGGGCTGACCTCAGATGGGTTCAGCTTGAAGCGGCTAACCTTGAAAAAGCTCATCTTGAAGGGAGTAAACTTGAAGGAGCCAACCTTGAGAGAGCGGATCTTAAAGAGGCTAACCTTGAGGGGGCAAATCTTAAAAATGTTAACCTAAGAGGAACGAGTCTCGAAGGAGCTAACTTTAGAGGGGCAAATCTTGAGGGCATTAGCCTTGAGGGAGCAAACCTTAAAGCATCTATCCTTGAAGAGGCATACGGTCTGTCAATTGAGCAACTTTCGAAGGTTAGAACCCTTTATAACGCAAAATTAGATGAAAAACTACTCATATCGTTGAAAGAAAAATATCCTGCCCTTTTTGAAAGACCTAATTATAAAGAATAACAGGGAATTAACAGAACTTTTACCGGGGCTTTTTGCTTTGTATATTCTGTAGAAACAGTATTCAACGTGATTTCAAGATAACCTTTCCCATATCTGTGCGGTGTTTATGCTCCTATAAGCAGAAGTGATTGAAGACACAGAATTTACGCATTACTCTATTTCATTTTTAAATAGCTACCAGTATAACTTTAAATTTGTATTTTTCCCTTTTATTTATTCGTTCATATAAAGAAAATTAATCCACATAAGGCATCTTTTAATATTATGACTTTATCAAGACACATAATCTTTGAGCGCACTAATAATTACAAACATTTTGAAGCAATATTTAATAACAATAATCAGGAAGTGCTTGCATGACTGAACGACAGGTCGAAAGTGTACTTATCGAAATCCCGAAAGGAAGCCGGAACAAATACGAGTACGATAAAGAAAAAAAAGTAATTAAATACGACAGAATGCTTTCTTCATCAATGGTATATCCTTCAGATTATGGTTTTTTCCCAGATACCCTGGCCCTTGACGGTGACCCATTAGACGCTATGGTTTTAACCTGGGAACCTACCTTTCCGGGTTGTGTAATAGATGTACATCTCGTAGCACTGTTTGATATGGAAGACGATAAAGGAAGAGACGAAAAAATCCTCTGCGTTCCGAAGAACGATCCTATGTGGAACTATATTGAAACAACTGACCAGGTTCCACCTCACCTATTTAAAGAGATTACTCACTTCTTCCAGAATTACAAAAAATTAGAGGGCAAACATGTGAATGTTTTCGGCTGGAAAGGTCTCGAAACAGCCGTTGATATACTCCAGGAAGCTAAAGCCCGTTATATTGAACAAAAAAAGCAATGAAATTATCAAATCATTGGGATTGAGAAGTCATCATCTTGCTTTTATGACTAGGTGACATAAAAAGTATACTCTCTGAAACGGCATAAAAAGCATGCTGCATGGAATTATACTCTGCTAAAAATAATACATAAATCGCTCAAAATTAAAATAAAACTTTTTGGGATAGACACGAGGAACAATTATTTATTGGAACTATATCCACATAACCGACTCTTATATATCTAAACTATAAAAATAAATCCTACAAAAGCGATTTCAAGTTGAGTAGAATAAAATATTAGATAAAGAAATAATATTGGAAAAAAATAGTTTGATTTTCACCTGATAAGAGAATATTATGAAAAACAATAACAGAGTTTCAGGCATTGATATTATTGGAAATGTGCCATGGGGGATACATTTCTGCCAATTCTACCAGACAAAAGAAGATTTAACGGATATACTTATTCCCTACTTCAAGGCAGGACTGGAAAATAACGAATTTTGCTTGTGGGTTTTGCCAGTTGAGTTAGATGAAGAAAAGGCAAAAGAAGCTTTAAAAATGACTATTCCAGATATTCATGCTTATCTAGAGAAAGGACAAATAGAGATTATCCCATATACTTGCAAGCAAGTAGAAGAGGGTGCTTTAGACCCGCAGATAGCATTAAACCATTTGATTGAAAAAATCAGTAAGGCACTTGCCAGCGGATATGACGGTTTGAGGTATAGTGGAAGCGATTTCTGTGGTCAAGAGGGAATACTGGAATCTGTCACTGGTAAATACCCGATAATTGCCCTTTGCACTTATTTCCTTGACATATGTAATGCTACTACCAGTTTTGATGTCGTTTCAAATCACCAGCTTGCTTTGATTAAAAGAGAAGGCAAATGGGAAATAATAGAGAGTTTCTGCCAGAAAAGTATCATGGAACGCAAGCAGGCTGAGGAGGCACAGAGTGTAAGTGAGAAGCGCTTTCGTGCTTTGATAACGGCTAGTTCGGAAGCGGTGTATCGTATGAGCCCGGATTGGAGTGAGATGCATTATCTCTATGGTCAAGGTCTTCTTGCAAATACAGAGAGCCCAAGCCATACCTGGCTTCAGGAATACGTCCCTCCAGAAGATCAGTCGCATGTAATTGCCGTCATTAACGAAGCTGTCAGGGCGAAGAGTATTTACGAACTTGAACATCGAGTTTGGTTAGCCGATGGCAACATAGGATGGATAATTTCACGTGCGGTTCCCATTCTGGATGAAAATAGCGAAATTATTGAATGGTTCGGTACTGCCAGTGATATTACAGAGCAAAAAAAGTTGAATCTGAACTGAAAAACATTCTAGAGAATCTAGATAAATTAGTTAAAGAACGTACAGAAGAGCTTCAGATGGCTTATGATTCATTGAAAAAGAGTGAAAAAAATCTTGCTGAAGCTCAAGAAATAGCTCATCTTGGAAGTTGGGAACTAGATTTTGCAAGCAAGGAATTCCATTGGTCTGATGAAACATATCGTATTTTTGGACTTAAGCCTCAAGAATTAAAAGTGAATTACGATATTTTCTTAAGTTATGTGCATCCAGAAGATCGAAAACAAATAGATAATGCCGCTAAAGAGGCATTAAAAGGAAAACCTTCTGACATTAATTTAAGGATAACTCTAGCTAATGGAAAAGAGCGCATAGTCCATGTAAAATTTGAAATTATTTTCGATGAGAAAAATAATCCTGTCAGGGCTATAGGGACAACTCAGGATATAACAGAACATAGGAAAGCTGAGGAGAAAATTCAAATACTGGCAAATGCTGTGGAATCGTCAAATGATGCTATAATAACTAAGTCTCTTGATGGTGTTATTACAAGCTGGAATAAAGGAGCAGAGCAAGTTTATGGGTACTCACCAGAAGAAGTACTTGGGAAAGCCATAACCATCCTGGAACCATCCATATTAACTGGAGAAACCGAAAAATTAAATGAAAGGATTAAACAGGGAGAAAATATCCACAATTATGAGACTTCAAGGTTAAGAAAGGATGGTACGATAATAAATGTTTCAATAACTCTTTCCCCGATTTTTGATTTATCTGGAAAGCTGACTGCTGTTTCAACCATTACCAGAGATATAACCGAAAGCAAGATTGCAGCAGAAAAACTTAAAGAAAGCGAAGAAAAGTACCGAAATATCGTAGAGACAGCGAGCGAAGGTATAGTCATAACTGGGAACGAAAATATAATAATTTACGCTAATGAGAAAATGACAGACATGCTCGGATACACTTTGCAAGATTTTATTGGCAAACCAATATGGGGTTTCATCAGCGAAGAATGTAAACCTGTCATCAAAAGAAATCTGGAAAAAAGGAGGCAGGGAGTAATTGAGAGTTATGAATTGAAATTAATACGTAAAGATGGCACCCCTCTCTGGGCACTTCTGAGTGCTAAACCTCTTTTTGATAAGGAAAGCAAGTATATAGGTGCTATGAGCATGTTAACTGACATCACCAAGCGAAAAGAAGCTGAAGAAACTCTTACTAATATCGAAACTGCCCGTAAAAAAGAAATCCATCACCGCATTAAGAATAATCTTCAGGTAATTTCTTCTCTGCTCGACCTTCAGGCTGAACAGTTTAAAAACCGGGAAAATATTAAGGATTCCGAAGTTCTCGAAGCCTTTAGAGAAAGCCAGGATAGAGTTATATCTATGGCTCTTATTCATGAAGAGTTGTATAAAGGTGGAGGATTTGAAACACTAAACTTTTCTCCATACATTCAAGAACTCGCTGATACTCTTTTTCAAACCTACAGGCTTGGGAATACCGACATAAGCTTAAACATGGATCTGGAAGAGAAAATTTTATTTGATATGGATACTGCAATCCCGCTGGGGATAATAATTAATGAGCTTGTTTCCAACTCCCTCAAACATGCATTTATAGACAGAGATAGAGGAGAGATTAGAATCAAGCTACACAGGGAAGAATCCATAGAACCTGAAAGCGAAAGCTGCCAGAGTACAGGCAGTAGTTTTATTCTAACTATTTCCGACAACGGAGTTGGCATTCCTGAAAATCTTAATATTGAAGACCTTGATAGTCTTGGCATACAGCTGGTAACCTCCCTTGTAGAACAGTTAGATGGTGAGCTTAAACTAAAAAGGAATAATGGGACTGAATTCACCATAAGGTTCACGGTAGCAGAAAAAAGAGAATAAATTGTGCTATTTTTAAAATTATTTATTAGTCCCCTCTTCACCTCCTTATTCCGAAAAGGCTTGTAATTCCTTTCTTTCCTTAATCCCGTAGTTTACAGTTATCTCTGATAAAAGTACAGCTAAAAAACGGTACTTTTGGATAAAACACCTCATATATCTGGTTTAATTAGTAAAAAAGGAAAAATAGTTCTTGATTAAATAGTAGATTTAAGAGAACTCCATTACATTGATTTAATAAATTCCTCGTCAAACTATCAATTTTTTAATAAGATGACTTTTAGTATTATCTGGCTGGATTCTTTTTTTCAGCAGACTTAGTATAAGTGAGAAATAGATTTTAAAAAAGTTACTTTTAAACTTTAGAGAGGTATAAGTAGTTCTGTAAAAGTACTTGCTGAAGAGACAGCGAGAAAATTCCAGTTAAAATAGATTGAGTAGAAGAAATAGAAAATAAGCACTTTTTATGGTGCTTGTTTCCTTACTTAGAACCGTACAGTCTTGTCGCAAATAAGCTGATTAGTTTTTAGATCAATAATTTTTATATTGACAATGCTACCGCGTATAACTTCCTTGAGATAAGGTCCCTCACCATCCGCATTATTATCCTCTTCAATTAATCTAAGGTCTTTGACATCACCAACACTTAAAACGCCAAGATCTGCCTTAATGGTACTGGAATCAAGTTTTTTAGAGTCTTTACCATCAACAGATACCATAATTTTTGTAGTTCCGTCGGTTTTGAAATTAATCGAGTCTCCACCAAGGTGTTCGATTTTTACACTTGCTGCTGTATCTGCCCCATTACCACCATCAACGTAGATATCACCTGCTCGAATGTCGAGATTTGCTTGCGGTGCGGATCGTGCAGTACCCTGTCCAAACACTGTAGATCCTATTGCGGCGGCGAGGATGACGGTTATTGCAACCATCAGGACGACGCCGATAACCGGGGAAACTGCTTTGTTACTTATAAACAATTTCTTGAAATCCATATGTTACTTCCTCCGGGTTAAAAGTATCCGGCAGGCTTTTCTGCCCGAATACTTTTAACAATTTAACTGCATAAGCATACTATATACAACTTTTTAAACTGTGTATTTTCTTTATTCTTCATTTCTATATAACTTTTTCTGGATTATTAGAAGGTTGTCCTTGCCTGATGGTGAACTTTTTTCAGCAAATGACGTAAATTGAAACAATTTCCAAAAAGGGATTTAATCCTTTATATTTTACAGATCAGTAATGAAAAGACCCAGTAAAAAGAAAACTGAATATAAGAAAGAAGAAAAACACCATGTCAGGTGCCTAAATTTTAGAACCTTACATCCTTATCACAAATGAGCTGGTTGGTTTGTTTATCAATAATTTTGATATTGATAATATCACCAGAAGCCACAGATGCAGTAGAATCACCAGAGTTATCTACAATCGGGTCTTTTGGATTGTTATTTGAATCAGCATCTCTCAGTTTAAGTTTCTTGATATCACCGATACTAATTGTGCCAAGATCATCAGCTGCAACCGTTTGAGAGTTCCCACCATTAACAGATGCCACAACTTTTGATTTATCAAAATTAATTGGATCTCCACCAAGGTGCTCTATTTTTATGGATGCTAGGTTTGGGTCTTGTTCAGTATTAATTCCAGCTGCTTGAATGTTAAGATTCGCCTGCGGTGCAGGTTGTGCAGTTCCCTGTCCAAACACTGAAGATCCTATTGCGGCGGCAAGGATGACGGTTATTGCAACCATCAGGACGACACCGATAACCGGGGAAACTGCTTTGTTATTCATAAACAATTTCTTGAAATCCATATGTTTCTCCCTCCTGGTTAAAATTATTCGGACAGGAAAACCTGCCGGATACTTTTAAAACCTGAAATGTAATTGAACTTTTTTTAAATTTTTAACTTCAAGTATTCTTATTTCACACTATCTATATAAATTTTCTCGTTAGGTACTGAAAGGTAATTTCTGTCAACTAACCCCTCTTTCAATCAAAAAGTTTATTTGCACTTGAATTACATTGAAAATTTTCTTACAGTCAGGTTAATATTCTATTAGAAACATTTTTGAAAGTTAGTCTCGAATTTAGAAGGTGATCTCATAGTGGAGGGTAAAAAATGCAGGGCAATTGGCAAGGACTGTCAGGCAGTTTCAGAAGTGTATGGGCAGCTGTTTATGATAGGTATAATCGTTCTATCCTTTTCCACAATAGCCCTGACTGTTTTTTCAGACGGGGGAGCTGTAGACCCCCCACATACGCCAAGAACGGATCTGCTCGAGGAAATCGATACAGGTAACAATAAACTATACATCACACACAGCGGAGGGGAAGCTATTGATCTTGATGATATCAAGATAATCGTGGCTGCTGACAGGCAGCAGTATGAATTCAGCAAGTCCGACTTTAAAGATCCAGAGGGAAATGAACTCGATGACGTTTTCATTCTCGGGGACTGCATAGTGATTAGTGATGAGAACATCAAGAGCGGGATCGATATAGATATGCTTCTTGTGCACACGCCCTCCCAGCAGGTGATCCAGCGAACAGTGCTCCAGCGAGGTCCGGGAAAACTCCCAGACTGGATAACTCCTTACCCATACGGAAGTGTTTATGACAGTACTTCAGGCTGGTCATCCATGGAGCTTGTTAGCGAAATTAATGATGGACTTTCTATAACTACGGTTGCAAACTCAGGACAGACTTTTCATACCTATTCATTTGGGCTAGATGCTGATGAGATGGGTATTTCAGGCTTTTCAAAAATTCAGTTAAAAATAATTTACCAGACAGGTGATGACAGTTTTGATGAGCTAAAACTGGAAATATCTACTGACGGATATAACTGGCAACAAATAGATTCCAGAAAAGAAGGTAACCTGAAAGAACATGATGATTTTGAGGCTTGCAAAGCAGAGAACGAGATTTATACTCTCTATGATCCAACTAATAATGTAAACTACATAAAAAATACCGACGAACTTGAGGAACTTATGATCAGGTTTTCAGTTTTTGAAAATGAAGAAAGTGGAAAAGAGTTCTCGGTTGATTTCGTAGGAATCCATATAGAGTAACTCATTACAGGCCTGGATGCTGAAGCAAGGGGGACAAAAGGTGAAGAAAAAAAATCAAAGTAAGGAAAAGCCCGAAAAAAAGCCTTTTTTCCATTCGGAAACTGCAACATCAACTGTTATTGGGGTAGTATTACTTCTGGGGATTATATTTTCGGTATTCGCCATTATACGGATAGGATACGTCCCGGAGTGGAAAAATGATGCTGAGTACTCTCATATGAACGATGTATACGAGGACATGGCAGACCTCAAATCGAAAATCGATATGATGACAGTTGTCCTGGCTTCAAATCCAGATTCCTCATATATTAGTTCTTCGAATCCGGGCTCCTCTGCTCTTCAGCCTATTATGACTGTACCTATCCATATGGGCGGGGGAGAGATCCCATTTGTAGGCTCCATAAAATCGAGCGGAAGTCTTGCTATAAACAAAGACAGCTGCACAATGGGTATAGTAGTAAAAGAACCTTCAGGCACTGAAGCATATGTCAAATCTCTTAATTTCGGCACCATCACTTACAATTCTCAAAACAGATATTACGTTAATCAGAATTTCAGTTATGAATGTGGAGCCTTGATCCTTGATCAGGGAAAGCAGTCAGTTATGACGCTCTACCCTTCTATACGATTTTCGAGAACCCCAACCAACGAGTATGATGTTTCAATAAATGCTATAAGAATATTTCAGAAGCCTTACGTCCCTCCCCAGGTAATTTCCTCAAACAAGGAATGTTCTCTACGCCTTACAGGTCTCGATTACAGATCCCTCTACGACAGCGATAAGGTTGGAGATGTAAACCAATTCGTACTGACTATCAGCACAACTCATCCCGAAGCCTGGGAACAATATTTTAAAGGTTTGCTCGAGGATGCAGATATAGAATCAGAGGATTATGACCTAACACTATCTGAAAAAAATGGAGAGAATTTCGTAAGCTTGACCTTCCCTTCCTTCCCTTCAGAATCAAGCTCAACGCGCTTGAACAGGGTGTGCCTGAGTGAAACTGTAATTAAAGCAGAACCTGGGATTGGCTTGAGTTAAAATGGATAAATGAGAAGACAGGGGAAATCTAAGGATAGAGTAGTAAATCAGATAAAAAGGTTCGATAATGATTCCGAATGCCTCCTTTATAGGAAAAGAGACCAGAGAAACCAATCAGGGGATGTTCTCCCGCTTTTTAAAATCTGAGTCAGCTGCTGCAACAATTATCCTGGCAGTACTGCTTTTAGGGCTCGTATTTACAATGGTTTCAATAGTCAGGCTTGAATATGTTCCTGAATGGAAATGTGCAGCAGAGCAGGATCATATGTATGAGATTTGGAATGACTTTCAGGAATTAAAAATAAGGATCGATATGCTTTCCAGGCTTATGGAGTCAAGCAGCTATCCTGCAAACGATTTCTCAATAACTGTGCCTTTCCGTATGGGGAAAGGAGATATCCCTGTTTTCGAGCCTTCGAGGTCAGATGGCAAACTTGAGGTAAATAAAGAAAGGTGTGTAATGATCATAACCCTGTATAATTCCACTAATGAGGTAATGAAATTTTACAATTTCAGCTGCGGTGGAATTACCTGCTACTTGCAGAATAAGCAGTATCCTGACCAGTTTTTCAGGTATGAAAACGGAGCCCTGATTCTTTCAGATGGTGCAAGTTCTGTAATGAGACAGCCGCCGATATTCACCATAGAAAATGAAACAATAGATGGCAGTAATAGTAATAGTAATAGTTATACCGTCAATATTCGTGCAGTTCAGCTTTCAGGTAAAGCCGATTCTGTTTCCTCAAATACCATTACTCCCCTTGAATTAACAGGACTGAGTAGCAACCAAGTATACGATAGCAGTGAAAATGAAAACACGAATCTCAAAGCCTTTAATTTGACAATTGCCACAAAATATCCCGATGCCTGGATCTCTTATCTCAACGAAACTGCAAAAAACGCAGGACTTAAGTATGACACGGACTATGAAATTGAAAAACGAGACCCCGATTGTGTATATTTTAAATTTATACACACCGATGACAAAAATCTCGATAGACTCTGTATAAATGAATCTGTTATCGAGGCAGCTCTGAGAGTTGGTGGAAGCAGCTTGAGCAGTGAAGATTTCGGTTCTCAAGAGTCTGGCGAAGGTGATGATACATCTGAAAGTGAGGAGGATACATCAGAAAATGAAAATACAATGAAGTTAAACCAGTGGTATTGTTTTGAAACCGTTTCTGGTACCAATGTAGATCTATCTAAGCTGAAGGACTATGATTCAAAAAGTAACTTTTTAACACAAAAATCAGGAAAGTTAAGTGATTACTCAAGCAATAATGCATTTGAACATAATTTAAATAATCAGCTAGAATCGACATTTGGGTTTAATAGTTTTACAGAGTTTGAATCTCAACCCAATTCAGTTACAATCTTAATGGTGTACCAGTGTAATCTTAATAGTGATCCTTACATGACTTTTGCGGGCAATAAACTTGATAAAACGTTACAGAAAGGCACTGGGAACAATTGGTATTTATATAAACAAGATATCTCTGCAGCATCAATAAATGACCCATCAGATCTAAAATTTTATTTAAACATTGACAAGAAAGGTGAGGGGAAAAAGTATATAAACATCGATTATCTTGCAGTCCGCCCTAACTGATGGAAAAGAAAAAGGTATATAAGGCATATAAGTCCCATAACCGTTTGCATCGAAAACCCGGATAAGCTGGAAAGATAGATAAACATGCCTGAAAAATACACAATTTTTTACCCTGCAAAAAGAGTTCATTCCGACGGCAGGGTTGAAAATTTGGAAGTGCTACTTGCCAGGGAATGCCCGGTTAAGATCATTCTTAACAGTAATCTTTTTACAACTCTTTTTGCCTCCCCACTCGAACTGAAAGAGCTTGCAGTCGGTCACCTGATTACAGAAGGAATTCTCAGTTTCAGGGAAATTGAAAATATTGAGGTAGAAGGAGGCGAGGTTCGTATCCTTACCCGGAAGGAAAAACAGACCCCCAGCACCGAAGCAGCCGGAGAAGCCAGAAAAGAAGTACAGGTTAACAAAGAAACCATTGTCGAATCGGACTCTGTCTTTGACCCGGAAGCTATTTTTGCAGGCACAGAGCACCTTGAATCCGATACCTATAGACTTACTAGAGGGACCCATCTGGCAGCCCTGATAGATAGGAAAGGGAAACTCGCAGTTCAGATCGTCGATGTCGGAAGGCACAATGCCCTGGATAAAGCAGTAGGAGCCGCCTTTCTCAGGGGCTTCGACCTTTCGCAGCATTATCTACTTTCCACTGGCAGGCAACCTGCTTATATGGTCACAAAAGCCGCAAGGGCAGGAATTCCCCTTATCGCAACCAAAGCCATGCCCTTCGACTCAGGCGTCGAAGCCGCAAAAAAAACAAACATATGCCTTGTAGGTCAGCTAAGAAAAGAATCAATACTTATCTTTTCCAGCGAATGGCGGGTCAAACTCTAACCTTTTTCAAAAAAAGGCTGTGATCACACATTGAGTTTCTTTAAAAGCCACGCCATGTTCTGACCTAAAATTTGCATAGTTCGAATGCCTTCTTCATCTTTTTCGACGTCCCCTTCGGCAAGCCCCATCCCCATATTCCAATAGCTTGATCCAGGGATTATCATTTGGGAAATTGTAAAGAAATGGTTGATGGAATCAAAAACGTGGATCGATCCTGCCCTTCGTACTGCAACGACTGCTGCTCCTACTTTACGCCTGAACATTTCGCTGTTAGCTTTAGCAACGAAACCTGCTCTGTCAATAAGGGCTTTAAGTTCAGGAGTCAGGTCTGCAAAATAGGTGGGCGAAGCCAGAATTATCCCGTCAGCTTCGAGCATTTTCTCAATGCATTCGTTGACTATATCATTGTCAATTATACATCTATTGTCTGCGTTTTCAAAACATTTCGTACAGGCGATACAACCATGAATAGTCTTTCCTCCAACCTGTACGATTTCGGTCTCTATCCCTTCTCTTTCAAGTTCTGCAAGTACGTACTTTATAAGAGCAGCCGTATTCCCTTCCTTTCTCGGGCTTCCATTAAATGCGACAACTTTCATTTTTTCGTTCCTCCGATGTACTGCCTTTATCTCTTCCCACTCATTTTTGCAGAAAAAAATGTATGTAGAAATCCGTAAATTACTTTTCAGGATTTCTTTTCGGATTTCCCTCTCTACTCCTCTTTACCTGAACAGATTCAAGCCTGTATTTTTCGCTTTTTCCATAAGCTCTATATTATTTTTTACTTCTCCCGGGGCGTGATAGCCAACCCCTACAAGCGTATCTTTTACGTCCATGCGCATGAAATTGGAAATCTGCCCTTTGAACTCCTCATAGACCCCTTGAAAAGCTGCCGGATCAGGAGCTCCCTGAGTTCCTATAATTACGGCCTTTTTCCCGGCAGGGAGGCGGGGAGAAAAGTCAGCATTTATAAGGGAATAACAGCGGTCAAGGAAGAGCCTCATCTGACCTGAAAACTGGCCAAAATAAATCGGAGCCCCAAAGACAATGCCATCAGCTGTTTTCATTTCCTCGAACAGCCCTGTAAGATCGTCTTCAAGCTTGCACTTATCATGGCTTTTGCAATAGTCGCAGGCCTGGCAACCTTTGTAGTTCATCTCGTTGAGAATAAATGTCCGGATATCGGCACCTGCTTCTGCTGCGCCTTCCAGGACCTGCTGGATAAGAATATTTGTGTTTCCGTTCTTTCGAGGACTGCCTACAATACCTATGACTTTCATTTTCTTCATCTCTCTTATTTTTAAAACGCTTAATCTGAATTCCGCTTCCTTTGAATTTATACCGGAATAAATTTTGAGTTTATTCCGATTCCTTCTTTCTTTAATCAAACATATTTATTCGATATCTAATTCACAGCAACTATACTTATATACTATACATACAATCCGAGTACTAATTAACGAAGTGGATACTATGAGCGCATAAGGTAAAAGTAGGATACAGAAAACAAAAATTACCAATGTCCTGTAGAAGCAACCCTAGAAGCAATAGGAGGCAAATGGAAACCCATTATCCTCTGGCAGTTGAGGACAGGAGAATTGCGTTTTTCAGGGTTTCAGCAAAGTATGCAGGTATTTCACCCAAAATGCTTACAAAACAACTCAGGGAAGTTGAGGAGGACGGGCTTATTCTCAGGACGGTTCATCCTGAAATCCCACCCAGAGTTGAATATTCTCTAACTGAATTTGGCAAAACCGTACTTCCAGTGTTGGATGCTCTTTGTAAATGGGGAAATGAGTATCTTGGTAGAGAATGTACACTGGATAAACAGTAACTGCCTGACAAAAAAATTTAATAATACCTTCAAAAATGTTTATAAATTTTCAAAGTTCAATTTCTTAACTGTCGGCAGAGAGGAAAGATACTGAAAACATCGGAAATCCGAGAGATACCAGGTTAAATGTATGACGCAGAAGAACGGATATATGCGATATTTTACAAAACAAAGCTGCTACCCCAATCAGGCAGAAGCCATGGAGAGAATTCATTCGGCTATCCAGCGGAAGAAAATCGTGCTCTTTGAAGGAGCTTGCGGGACAGGCAAGACCCTAAGTGCACTTGCTCCTTCTTTGAGTGTGGGGAAAAAACTCGATAAAGTCATTATTATAGTCACAAATGTACATCAGCAGATGGTTCAGTTTATACATGAGGCAAGAGAGATCTCCCGAGTTAACGATATAAAAGCAATTGTTTTTAAGGGCAAGACTTCTATGTGCCCTGAAAACCTTGATTATGAAGAATGCAGGCTTAAAGGGGAAAATACATATGATCTCCTTGACCTTGAGAGGGAAGTCTCTTCAAAGGAAAAAGAGCTAAAAGACGCTTATGAGAAGCACAAACGAACAAAAGACCCTGCCCTTCATGCCTTGCGAAATGAGCTTGAAAAAGAACTGGAAGAGGCAAGGACAAAAGCTCAGGCTTTAAGGAACAATTCCTGCCCGAAGCTTTATGAAGTGCTGAGATTTGAAGGAAACGAATTCTCCACCTGGCTTTTTTCCGATGTAAGAAGTCCAGAAGAAGTGCTTGAATATGCAGAAGACCGCGATATGTGCGGGTATGAGTTGCTTAAAAAGGAACTTAAAAATACCGAGCTTCTAATCTGTAATTTCCATCATGTGCTCAATGCCGAAATCTTTATGACTCTACTTAAATGGCTTGAACGCGACCCTGAGGATATTATCCTGATTTTTGACGAGGCACATAATATTGAAGCGTCTGCTCGCTCCCATTCTTCAATAACACTCTCGGAACTGACTATTGAAAAAGCCCTTTCTGAAGTAGGTGAGACTCCCGAGCATGACAATTCTCCTTTTTTCAAGGCAGAAACTGGTTCAGGCATCGGCATTCCTCTTGATCAGGACTATGCAGCTCGATTATATGCGAAAAAGCTGTTTACCTGTTTTCTGACCGCCCTCAGAGATACATATGACTCGAAATTGAAATTCGGGGAAAGAAACAGGCTTGGTAAGAACTGGCAGGACATTCAGATAAGTGACCCTTATGAACGTCTTGACATCCTGAAAGCCCACTTCTTGCGAAGTGCAGTAAAAGAAGGGTTTGGGGATGAAGAAAAGGTGCTTATTCGGTTACGTGAAATTGGTGAATTCGGTGGAAGGCTGGAAGAAATATATGCTGAAAATTACAAAAAAGGGCTGCTTTCCGTCCCGAAACGTTCCCAGATACGGTATGTTGCTGATTTTCTATCTTCTTATCTTGTGCTTTCGGACAGACAGAACTATTATCCTATCCTGAACGTGCGAAGGGATCTCAAAAGTGACAGGATAACTGGCAGGATAGAGCTTTTCACATGCATCCCTAAAAACGTAACTCAGCCTTTGCTGGATTCCGTTTATGCATCAGTGCTCATGTCGGCTACACTCCAGCCCTTTGAAATGATCAAATCTACACTCGGCATCTCAAGGGAAGTGGAAGAAATTTCTTACGGCACTACCTTTCCCAGTGAAAGAAGGCTCACACTTGCGGTTTCAGTTCCTCCTCTTTTTGCAAAGAACCGGGGCAGTCCTGAAACACTTGAGAGCCTTAAAGAAGCTTTGCTTGCAGCTACTGTTGCATCAGCCGGAAACGTAATTATCTATTTTCAGAGCTATGCTGAAGCGCTCCGTTATACTAAACTCCTGGAGCCTGAGCTTTCTATCCCCATTTTCCTTGACGAGACAGGGGTTTCAGCTAAGGAAATCCGCGAAAAGTTCTTTAGAATAGGGGAGCAGGGAGGAAAAGCCTTACTTGTAACCTATCTCTGGGGAACACTAAGCGAAGGTGTTGATTTCAGGGATTCAAGAGGCAGGACAGTAATTGTGGTTGGAGTGGGATATCCGGCTTTAAACGACCGTATCAAAGCTGTCGAGTCTGCCTATGACACAGTTTTTGGTTGTGGGGAAGGCTGGGAATTTGCAGTCCAGGTGCCGACAATCAGGAAGGTCAGACAGGCAATGGGAAGAGTGGTACGCTCTCCGGAAGATTATGGGGTAAGGATTCTTCTCGATTCCCGCTATCAGGGCTCTCAGGTACGTAAACTTGGGAAATTTTCGGTTTTTGATCATTTCCCGCCTGAAAAAAGGAAAGAATTCATTGATGTCGCGCCAGGGGATGTGGGTAGTCTCGTGGAAGATTTTTTTGCCCATATAACATTAGATAATCCCGAAAAAGAGGATCTGGAATCCCGGACTTCAAGTCGGCTGGATTTTGGAAGCCTTGCAGAGAAGCTTTGAAACTTTTTGAGCAGAGAAATTTAAAATTACGCGGTTTTGGTAAAAATAGTTGCTCATTATAGTTGTTCAAGTATACCCAATTATCTGGAAACTGATATTTTTATTTAATGAGCCTATTTCAAAGCTATCTCTAGTCGGTTTGAGTTAACATCTCGGAGTAGGTAAATTAAGATCAGCAGAACTAAACAGAATACCTGCTTTTAGTCAAAATACAAATTATCTTATAAATAATGTAAAAAATTGCTCTTAAAAACAATAAACTTCTTTTCTGAAATTGAAAGCAGCTTTAAATTAGTGGACGTAGATTATTTTATTAACATTAAATCCGAATATAATTTCTAAGAATTTTGATTAAATTAGATTAAAAACAAAAAATTATGGAAAATCTTTATTATCCTTATAGACGAAACAATATACAAAAAAAGGGGATGGAAAGTTGGGTGTAGAAGACACTATTAGAGAAATTGCAAGCGAACTTGAGAAAATCGCGACTACCAAAACCGTAGTAGGAGACCCTATTACTGCTGCCGGGAAAACAATTATTCCGATTTCAAAAATTAGTATGGGTTTCGGAGCAGGCGGAGGAGAGGGGAAGAGAGACTCTGAATCCGGATACGGTGGAGGCGGGGGGGCAGGCGCGAAGATTGAGCCTGTAGCGTTCATTATGCTTTCCGAAGAAGAAGCTAGAATCTTCCGAATCTCGGAAAGAGGTGATGCTGGGTCGCTTATTAGTTCGATTCCTGACCTTGTGCCTGAAATTATGGACAAGCTTAAAGGCATGAGAGGCAAGAAAAAAGAAGAAAAGGCTGAGGAAACAATATTTAAAGAAAGGGAAGTTTCGGAAAAAGAGATTTTGGAAAAAAAAGTTCCGGAGAAAGAAGTTCCGAAAAAGGAGACCGTAGAGGAAACAGAGATTAAGATTGAAGAGGGATGCGTTCACTGAATTTCTGGAATTTAAAACCTTTTAAGGGAATTTTTCCAGGGATTGGAATTTTAAAAATCCGGGCTTCGGGATAGTCAGGGCTATCCCTTTCTCCCTAACCTGTTTAGTATGCTGGCAATCTATATTCTCCTGTTTGTTCTCCTATTGATTTTATTCATACTTATTACAGCAATAGGTTTCACCTTCAAGCTTAATGTTCTCAGTCTGGAAGAGAAGAAAGAACTCAGAGGCATATTTACTGTAAAATGGCTGCTCTTTTCCCATACTTTCTCAGTTGAGGAACCTGGAGAAAGAGAGAGCCCTCTTGAAGAGCCCGAAATACCGATAGAGGGTGCAATAATAACAGGGGAACAAGGGGAAGCTGGTCCACAGGAACCTGAAAGAGTGCGAGCCGTTACAGAAACAAAGGATAAGGTTGAGACAGGGGAAAGAAGGGAGACTGAAGAAAAAAGGCTGAAAGAGGAAAGAGTAGAAGTATATGAAGATAAAAAGGAGAAAATACGCGAGGATAAATGTAAAAGAGGTATAATTGCAAGGATAAGGGGAAAAAATGAGCCTGAAGAGGAGAAAGCCCCACAAACGGGAATGACCACCAGGGAAAAACTTCATTGGGGCTTTGAAGCGTATAAATCCTTGAAAAAACCTATGCTTCGTTTATTTTTCGATTTGTTTAAAGGGATAAAAATTAAGCGTCTGGATTCTTACATGGCTTTTGGTCTTGACGATCCGGCAGACACGGGCATACTTTGTGGATTCATACATTCTATTGCGGGATTGGTCTACAACCGATGCAGGCACTGCAGTTTTTCTATTAATCCTGTGTTTATGAATCCGATAATGGATTTTCGGGGGAGTATAGAGATTCGTGTAAGAATATATTCTCTGATTTTCCCAATGCTAAGATTTATGCTAAACCGGAAAACTTTATCTTTTACCTATTTGATTATTAAGGAAAAAGTTTGGGGGAGATGGAAGTCCAACTCCTAAGCTTTAAGAATAGGTAATGAGGATACAGATAAACATGATTAGAGTAGTGTCTCCGGCCAGACTACATCTTACCCTAATAGACCTCAATGCAGAGATAGGCAGGGTTGATGGGGGAGCAGGAATTACCCTGGAATCTCCTGGCCTGGAAATCTCTGCAGTTGAAGCTGATACTATCGAAGTCATAGGTGATCCTCTTCTCGCAGGCAGAATGCGAAAAGCCGCACAGGCTCTTCTCCCGGCAGGAAAAGGAATAAGGATCCAAATTGATGATAGCTTTCCCGATCATGTAGGGCTCGGTTCAGGGACTCAGGCCGCACTATCAGCAGCAGCAGCCGCAAACAGAATATATGGACTCGGGAAAAGCGTCCGGGAACTTGCAGTTGCGGTAGGTAGGGGCGGTACTTCCGGAATCGGAGTCGCAGCTTTTGAGAACGGCGGTTTTATTCTGGATGGGGGGCACAAATTCAAAGGTGAACTACCACTGAGCTAAAGACTCAGTGGCTTCCTGTTTCATTCCCCTTTCTACTGAAAGCAAGTCAACAGGCTCTTCCCCGCGTTCCGCAGGTGTTGAATAGGTTTCAAACCCCTATTAGGTTTTGATCTATGAGAGCGAATTTCTTAATGTTGATAGCGGCGTTAATGTCCCTATCATGCTTTGTTTTACAATCTGGGCAAGTCCATTCTCTATCTTTCAATTGAAGCTCTTTATTGTGGTATCCACACACACTACAGAGCTTAGAAGAGGGTTCAAATTGTCCTATTCTCAGAACAGTTTTCCCAAACCATTGAGCCTTATATTCCAACTTTGTTACAAAACTACTCCATGCAGAATCACTTATAGCCTGTGCTAAATGATGATTCTTAACCATGCCTTTAACATTTAGAGTTTCCAGAGCTACAGCTTGGTTTTCGCTAACAAGTCTAAAAGAGAGTTTGTTCTGGAAGTCATTTCTCTGATTTGTTATTTTGTCATAGAGTACAGCAAGTCTTCGTTTAGCTTTTGCTCTGTTCTTAGAGCCTTTCTGTTTCCTTGATACTCTTTTCTGTAATACTTTGAGCCTTTTAAGAGAGTTTTTCAAGTACTTTGGATTCTCAACCGTTTCTCCTGTTGAAAGGACAGCAAAGTCTTTGATACCTACATCAATTCCTACTGTTGTTGATTCTGTGAAAGTTTCCTTTACTGGAAGTTCTTTTCCATCTTCAACAAGGATACTAATGTAGTAATCTCCTTTACAAGTCTTTGAAACGGTTGCTGTTTTCAACTCACCTTCAAAGTGTCTGTGCAGAACTGCTTTAATCTCTCCAATTTTAGGAAGCTTAACAGTGTTGTTTTCAAAATCAACACTATAGTGCTGAGGTACTGGGAAAGACTGTATAGGATTCTTTTTAGACTTAAATTTAGGGAATCCGTTCTTTTCTCTAAAGAATCTAGTGAAAGCGGACTCTACTTGTTTAGTCATTCCCTGTAATGATTGAGAGTTTACCTCACCTAACCATTCATTAGAGGTTTTTAAAGCTGGAATTAATTTGTTTAAGTCAAACCTAGAAATAGACTTTCCAGTTTGTTCATATGTTTTAATTTTCTGACTGAGTGCCCAGTTATAGACAAAGCGGCAGCTACCTATGTGCTGATTAAGTTTACCAGCTTGGGCTTCTGTCGGATATAGTCTAAACTTGAACGCTTTCATCATACATGGTATTATATGCTTTACCAACATATATAGTTTTTGGTAAATATGGAGTATGAGCACAAGAATCACAGTAAGTTTTTGCTTATGTACCATGTTATTTTTGTTTGCAAGTACAGGAAAAAGATATTAGAACCACTTAACGCAGAACTTAAACAGACTATTCACGATATTGAAAAAGAGTCTGACTTTGAAATACTGGAAATGGAAACTGACAAAGATCATATCCACATGTTAATTAAGAGTGAGCCTAAAGTTTCAGTTGTATCTATAGTTAGAAAACTGAAACAAGAGACTACAAATAGGTTATGGAAAAGTCAAGGCAACTATCTTAAAAGATATTATTGGGGAGAAAAGACTTTGTGGAGTGATGGGTATTTTGCCTCAACTATAGGAAATGTTAGTAAGGAAATAGCTGAGGCATACATCAGGAACCAAGGTTAAGTTGACGCTTACATCCACTAGGCTAAAGACCTAGTGGTTTTACGCTTCTTCCTATAAATGTGCATTTTCCCCTTCTGCAGCCAGCCATGTGCCTCCAGGACCTGTCCTCTTTAGAAGAAACTTCCCGGATTGGCCTATAGTCCTTGCAATTCCTAATAGCAAAGGGGCTCATGATGCTGAAGAGGTAGATATTTTTAAAAAATTCTGTCCAATTCCCCTTGCTGAAGTTCAGGAAATCTGCCATGTAATTCTAATGTTGATGCTTCCTGCACTTGTGGAGGAAGACCTGGAAAGTTTCGGCAGGGCAGTTAACTACTTCCAGACTGTAGGCTTTAAGAGAAGAGAAGTCGAGCTCCAATCTCAACCTGTTCTGGATATTATGAGATATATGCGTGATAATGGTGCAAGCGGCTCAGGCATCAGTTCTTTCGGCCCGGTGGTTTACGGAATTGTCGGAAGTCAAGGGGAAGGCAAAAGGCTACAGCAAGAAGTCCAGCGCATGCTT
The DNA here is from genome assembly GCF_001304615.2 of Methanosarcina flavescens. Taxonomy (NCBI): domain Archaea; kingdom Methanobacteriati; phylum Methanobacteriota; class Methanomicrobia; order Methanosarcinales; family Methanosarcinaceae; genus Methanosarcina; species Methanosarcina flavescens. Next base: position 1,106,865 of record NZ_CP032683.1, read on the forward strand.
GACGAGTCCCTTGGCGGAAGAGCCCTGCTCACAAAGGCAAGAAACCGAGGTGCAGACGTTTTCGGGGGCCCGGATTGAAGATCAATACCTGGTTTGGAGTTCTTGAGACAGACATGGCCGGAGAAATTTTGGAATCCAGACTTCTCCCAAAAAATGTCCGGGAGCTTGCCCTTAATTCTCTTTCTCTAAGGGATGGCAGGTTGAATCTTCCTCCTGAAGGCTTTGATCTTAAAGCTGCAGCTCTTGAGAGCGGGTTTGCAGAATCTTCGGCTGAATATTACTCTATTTTACACGAAATTGCTCTTGAAGCTGCAAAACTCCAGGTTTCAGGTGCTCTCACCCCTGACCAGCGAATTATTCAGGCTGTGGAAGCGCTCGACGATATTAATGAGACGTCAAATGTCCTTTCTGAAAGGCTTTCCGAATGGTATGGAGGTTATTTCCCGGAGAGTGGGTTAAGTGGAGAAGACCTCGCCCTTTTTATTATAAAATATGGTTCTCGCGAAAATGTTGGCTCGGAAGACCCATTTTATTCGAAAGCAAGTACTTCGATGGGTGCAAAACTTGAGTCTGCAGACGAAGCACTCCTTAAAGGTTTCGCAGAAAGTGTGCGCAGCCTCTATGAGCGAAGGCGACAGCTTGAGGCTTATATTGAGAATAGCATGGAGTTGGTCGCACCCAACCTTAAACTTATTGCAGGTCCAATGCTTGGGGCAAGATTGATAAGTTTGGCAGGAAGCCTCGAAAAACTTGCTGAGTTCCCCTCCAGCACCATACAGGTTATAGGTGCTAGCAAAGCGCTTTTCAAACATCTCAGGGCTCGGGCTCCCTCTCCTAAGCACGGGATAATTTACAGTCATCCTCTGATAAATACTGCACCCTGGTGGGTAAGGGGAAAAATAGCGCGGGCTGTTGCATCAAAACTTTCCCTTGCTGCGCGAATGGACTTTTATTCCAGGGAAATAGATCCTTCTATTACGGAAAAACTTGAGGCAAAGGTTTCGCAGATCAGAGCTCAAAATCCCAGACCTCCTCTCAAAAGGCAGGAAATCGAAGCAAAGCCAAAGAAAAGGAGGAGAAGGTGAATGATTGAAGTCAAAAAGCTGTCTGATGGAATCTTTGAAGTCATAAAAGACAAAAAACAGCTTGCTACAAAAAACCTTGACCCCGGCAGAATAGTTTATGGGGAAAAACTGATCCCGGTAGAAGGAATTGAATACAGGACATGGGACCCTCGTAGGAGTAAGCTCGGAGCCATGATCCTTAAAAAGTTCAATATTCCCCTCAAGGAAGATTCGAAGGTGCTTTACCTCGGGGCAGCTTCAGGTACAACGGTCAGCCATGTTTCTGATATCGTCTCTGAAGGTGCAGTCTATGCTGTTGAATTTGCCCCGAGAAGTATGAGAGATCTGATAAGACTCGCATCAAGGAGGAAAAATATCTACCCGATTCTGGCTGATGCGGGAAAACCAGATAGTTACTCTCATCTCGTTGAGCCTGTGAACCTTATTTTTCAGGATGTTGCACAGCCTAACCAGGCCGAAATAGCTGCAAGAAACGCTGCCCGCTTTTTGAAAAAGGATGGAAACCTCATGCTTTCCATCAAAGCCCGGAGTATCGATACTGCAGCAAATCCAAAAGAGGTTTTTAAGGCAGAAGTGAAGAAACTCGAACAAGCTTTTGAGCCCAAATTTGAGATTCTTAATGCAAAGGAACTGAAGCCCTATCATGAAGACCACCTTGGAGTCCTGGCGAAGTTGAAGTGACATACCTACTTTTCAAGAATTATCTGGTTTTTCAGGGGAAAGTTTTTATATTTCAGAAGACTAACCATATTTTTTAAAGATCTCATGAGTAAATATTTTAAAGATTTCATGATTTTCATGAGTAGACATTTTGAAGATCTCATGAGTAAATATTTTGCAGACTCCGTGAAGGGACATTAGCCTCTGAAGGGGGTTCAACCTTGTGGGCTATTTACCTTCTGATGCTTACCAGCAGTCTTTTTTTCGTTACGGGCACTAGCTTTTTCCACTCTACTACGGCATCTTCATGAAATTCATATTCGTCTACCGTCTTACTCGAGAATTTGCCATCCACTTCATATACATAAAATCCTTCTTCTCCATCCGTAGAGACAACCTTGATTCTATTCCCCACTTTCTTAATTTCTACTGCAGCCACGCTTTTCAGAGCCTCGAGGAGGGTCGTGCCTTGTTCAACCTCAAGTTTCCTGTTTTCTGCAAAGTGATCCAGAAAAGAATAGATATTGCTCAGTTTGATGCCTATCATATGAGTATTTCCGAACTTTTTCCTTTCTATAAGTTCGGCTTTTTCCAGGATTTTCACATGTCTGGCAGCCACAGGCACGGAAATTCCTATTTCTCTTGCTAAGCCGGATATATGTTTATCCCCTTCACTCAGGTGTCCGAGAATTGAGAGGCGCGTGTCACTTGAAATCGCTTTAAAAAGGTTTTCTCCATCTCTATTCATTCCTGAATCCTTCATAACATTTGCTACCATGAAGATCCTTTATTTTTTCGCAAATATTTATAATTATTGCTCTCTATAACGCAAGTAACTCATAATATTGATTCTCTTAATTGTGTTTTTAATATATTACTTTAACAAATTTACTTTAATTTCCTTTTTCTGTTTTTCTTTTTTCTAAAATACTGCCTGGTTAATAGAGAGAATTTTTATGTAATTTTTGTTAAATTTTGATCTTAATTTGTTACCTCTGTCAGATGATCTTGTTTTAAAACAAAAAATATCTTAAAATATCTAAATCTCTTGCGATTCCTTCGGGCTAACTTATTTATTTATTTATTTATTTATTTATCTTCACCTTTAATCTGCAGAAAATGAGAAAAGTTTAAAATCATTCAAAAAGGTGTTCAATGGGCACTCGTTACCCTGGGAGGTAACAAACGTTATCCAAAAGCCAGTTTTTATTTAATCCTACTATAGATGCTCAGGAGATATTATGGACTCTGCGGCATTATCTCTTATTGGTATTTTGATAGGTATTCTTGTCTTTGGGATTAAAACTGGAATAGGTTGTGGATTTTCAAACATCACCACAAAAGAAATTCTGGCAATTGGAGGTAGTTACTTTTTTTTGGCTCTTTTATTCGGAACCGTTACTGACCGCATAAGCCTGGAAACCTTTGAGAGTTTTTCCTCAATGGGTATGGGAATTCATGTACTTGTTTCCCTGTTTCTTATAGTGGCCGGAGTTTACACCCAGAAAAAGTGGAATGCGGGAAAGGATGTATCCAGGCATACTTTCCTGGCTATATCCATGCCCTGTCCTGTCTGTCTGGCAGCCCTTGCAGCATCCTGCATGTTACTTTCAGGAAGCCTCAACTTTTCCGGGATAAAAATAGGGATTTTTGTAGGGATTGCTTTTTTTATAGCAGTGGTGGCCTCTTCTTTTCTTTTCAGGTTTGGGAAAATCAAGCTTGGAAAAACCCCTGAAACTATGGGAAGTGCCATGATGCTGATCGGAATTTATTATCTTTTAGGGGCTCTGCTAATTCCAGCTTATATACAAACAAAAAAGATGAACCTTGTTTCAACCGGAGGAGGAGAGACCGGAATCGTTCCTCTTATGGCTTTTGGGATCGTTGTCCTTGCAGGTTTCTTCCTGGAACGCATAAGGAGGCATGACCTGTGAGCATGATGGATTTATTATCTGACATGATGAATGTTTTCTCCTCGGCTTTGCTGATCCCTGTAATGCTGCTCCTTACTCTCCTTGTGTTTCTGTCCCTGATTCAACTGGGAGAATTCCTCTCCGAATACACAAAAAGGAATAGGGACTGGAGTAATCTGGAAACTAATTGTAAGAAAATTGAGCGTGATCTTCAAAATTCGGATTTTTCGGAAGCATCCAGATCTCTTGAGGACATAAAGCAAAATTACATGGTCACTTCTTTTGCAAAAGATGCCGCAAAATATCTGGAAGAGCGACATCTACCTGCAATTGAGAGACTTTCGCAGGAATATGAGATAAAGATGGCAAAACGGCTTGAGCATACAAAAATTATCTCAACCATTGGTCCCATGCTCGGGCTTATGGGAACTCTGATTCCATTAGGTCCTGCTCTTATAGGTCTTTCGTCAGGAGACCTCGAGACCCTTGCACGAAACCTCATGATCGCCTTTGCAACAACTGTTGTAGGACTTTTTGCAGCCGGAATAGGCTATGTACTTACACAGGTCAGAAGGCGCTGGTACTGGGAAGACATGTCTGATATCGATTACATCCTGGATACAATTGAGGACAACAACTGAAGCCTGGTATCTTTTAATAAGGAGGAAGAAAACATGCGAAAATCCAGAAGATTCAGGCGGACAGGACTTTTAAAAGACGAGGATGAGCAAAATCCCATGGCCACTGTTGCCAATGTTTTTGATGTCGCAATGGTCTTTTCTGTGGCTCTGCTGGTTGCACTTGTTATGTCATATCAACTTCCTGAACTTCTGAGCTCTAAAGAAGATTTTACGATTGTTAAAAATCCGGGAGCTCAGGATATGAAGATGATCATCAAAGAAGAAGGGAAACCCATTGAAGTTCTGAACATGACTGATAGTATTGGAGGGGGAACAGGAGAAGCCCTTGGAACGGCTTACAGGCTTGCCGATGGAAGGGTAATCTACGTACCTGAGGATGCCGAAGATAATAGTACATCCAGTTCAACTACGTCTACTTCAGACTAATTTTTTTCAACAACCAACGCAAGTTTAGTTGTTTCCACTTAAATATATTTTTAGTTAAACTCTATAAATACCAAAATTCCCCCGTTTTCCGTTCTTCAATTTGAAGAAAAATAGCATATTTAGTGTGATATTTAGTGAGTTGTAGGTATGAAAAAGAAACGTGAATATGGGAAAAAATTATTTTATGTGCTGATCCTGTTTTTATTATTTTCAGCACCTGTATCGGCAGACGAAAATAAGATAAACATAACTTATATTGCATATTCTCCAAGTGATGCTCTGGAGTTAGCCAGCAAGACAAATCAATATAGCAAATCCATAGAGTACACCTATATCCCTGCATATAATTCTACTACATATGGGGCAAGCGACGAGCTGCTTGCAGCAGGGAAGAGTGGATTCCTCAAGACACAGGATGTAATCTTCTGCCAGATGCTTGGTAAATCTGTATATGAATCAATGGATGAAAGTTTCAAAGCGGCTTCAGAAAGTGGGGTTTCACTTCTGGCAATTCAATCCTCAGATACACCTTCTTATTTTGCTTATGCTTCTAACGGTTCTATTAACGATTCCATAGGCAATTATTACAATAACATGGGCACTGAAGGAAACGGGCTCAAGAATGCGGAAGACCTATTGATCTATCTTGCAACAGAATACGGAGGGCTCTCGGAGACCAGTGCGGATTCAAATAACACTAATGAAAGTTCAGGTAATGAGTCTCTGGAAAACACTACTCCAGCTGCTGATTCTAACAGCACAAATGTAAACCTGGGCAACGAACTTCTTTTTATTCTCGGTTCGGAGGTCAATGAGCCTGCGCTTAAAAATGCTGCATCAAATCCCGGCATTTCATCGGAATTGAATGTAACTATTTTCACAAAGAACGAAGCTGTTCCGGAAGGGTTTGATTTCTCTAAATATTCGATGATCTTTATTGAGTCGCAGGAAGAATCCGCAGTAGAAAGCTGGAAAACAGGCATCGCTTCTGCTGAAGCAAAGGGTTCCATGGTTATAGGTTACAACCTTTCGCCTAACATTACCTTCCCTAACGTTGACCTGTACTCTGAGAACTACACTGACATTGAAAGATACTGGGTACAGGGTGGCGAAACGAACATGGAGAGCATGCTCAAATTAATGGGGCAGAAGTTCTCAGGTGTTTGGGAAGGAGAAACGATTGCTGAGCCTATAATCTTACAACCAAAGACTAAGATCACATACATTATCAATTCAGACTCCGGCGTTTCTTACCTCAAGCAGGTACTTGCCGAAAGGAAAGTCATCACAGATCTCTTCGATGTTAATGTTATGATAGGGCTCGAAGCTGTAAACACCACACTGAATGTTTCTGATAATGATGTAGTCATGCTGTATATGGTCGGAGCAAATGAGTTTCCTCAAATCAAGGATGAGCTTCTTGTAGCAAAGGGGAACGGTGCACAGATAGGAATGTTCGGTATGCTTCCAGACCCATACGGCATTGCAACTCTAAACATGTCGGAATCCCCTTACAGTGCAATGACGGATTATCTGTATAATGACGGCTATGAGAATATGGAGAACTGGATTCGCTGCATAGGGGCAACTCTTGAAGGTGTTTATATTGAGTATTCTCCTGCAGAAGAACCGGAAGTCTCTGAGGATGGTATTTACCATCCGGATGCATTTCCCAGAATCTTTGAGAACAGTACGGAATATCTGGAATGGTATGCTGGCCATGGATATAACCAGCCTGCTCCTACAATAGGAATAATCGGAAACAAATTTGGCAGTAGTTCTCTTGAATTCAATACCGGAAATGCCATAATCAGGGAACTTGAGTCCAGGGGATGTAATGTAATTTATACTTCCTACAAAGTATGCACGGATGATGTGGATTATTTCACCAGTAATGGGACAGTACTTGTTGATTCTATCATTTCATTGAAAGGTTTCTATCTCAACTATGATGACCAGGAAAAAGGGGTAGAATATCTCGAAAGATATAATGTCCCTGTAATAAAAGGAATAGAAGATTACTACCAGACTCCTGATGAATATAATGAAAGCGTATCTGGGTTAAGTTCCAGCTCAATTGCCTATCAAGTTGCTCAGCCTGAAATCGACGGCCTTACAGATTACATATGGGTGGCTGGAAAAGTCCAGAACGACGTTACAGGACAGTATTATTATGAGCCTCTGGATTCTCAGGTTGAATGGATCTGCGGCAGAGCTATTGCCTGGGCAGAGCTTGGAAGAAAGGAAAATGCAGATAAAAAGGTCACTATTCTGTATTATAACCATGACGGAGGCAAAAATAACATTGGAGCCAGTTATCTTGACATCGGCTCAAGCTTGTCCCTGCTTCTGGAGGAGATAAAGACAGCAGGGTATTACACTGGGAACAACACTACTCCAAACGGTAGTGAATTCATAGACCTGTTCATTGAAAGCAGAAATGTTGGGGCATGGGCACCCGGAGAGCTTGAAAAAGTTGTTGAATCCGGACTTGTAACCCTCCTGCCTGCAAATGAATATCTTGAATGGTATAATGCTCTTCCTGAAAGCGTCCGCGCCGAGGTTGAAGGAACATGGGGAGTAGCTCCAGGCAACGTCATGGTCTATGAAAACGAGAGTGGGAAGCATTTTGTAATTCCAACTATACAATTTGGGAATATCAACTTCATACCCCAGCCAACAAGGGCAGGGCTTTCCGATGAATCCCTAATATTCCATAATTCCTCGATACCTCCAACACACCAGTATCTTGCAACGTATTTCTGGATCAACAATGTATGCGATGCTGATGCCATGATTCATTTCGGCACCCACGGAACACAGGAATGGCTACCAGGAAAAGAGGTTGGGCTGTGGAGATATGACTATCCATCTATCATGGTGAATGAAACCCCTGTTATCTACCCCTATATCATGGATAATGTAGGAGAAGGTACGCAGGCCAAGCGTAGAGGAAATGCAGTAATTATCGACCATCTGACACCTCCAATCGTTGAATCAGGCCTTTATGGGGATCTTGCTACAATGAGAGATAAGATCGAGAGCTATCAGAAGGCTACACGTAATAATGATACATCAATGATGGCGCTTTATCGCAACAGCACGATAGAACTGTATAACAATCTAAGTCTTGTGGATGACCTCAATGTCTCAACCGATGAATTAAATGCAATGACTGATGATGAATTCGAAAATTTTCAGGACACCGTACTGCTTGACTATCTGGATGGTCTGGAATCCACACTAATGCCTTACGGACTCCATATTTTCGGTGTAGCTCCTGAAGGAGAAAAACAGGTGGCTATGGTAAAGTCCATGCTTGGAGGCAATTTCACTGACCATATTTATAATTCAATATCCAGCGGCAATATAAGTGAGGACTACCTGGAAAATGAACCGGGTTCAACTGCTCTTTTACTTTTGAATGCTACTTTGCTCAATGGAACAAACGTGTCAACTGCGCAGTTTGACATTCTCGGTGATACAGATGACAATATAAAATCTGATCTTAACCTGGCACTTGAGTATGCTGAGAACCTGAACCAGACCTCCCGTGAAATAAACCAGACTCTGCGTGCACTTAATGCGGAGTACATTAAACCGGGCACAGGAAACGACCCTATCCGCAATCCAGGAGCATTACCCACAGGGAAGAACTTCTACAGTTTTGACCAGAGAACGATTCCTGATGACGAAACTGAAAAAATGGGCAATGTTCTCATAAATAACTGGCTTGATGAGTATTATGCAGAAAATGGTACATATCCAAATAAAGTAGCCTTTACGCTCTGGTCTGTTGAAACCATGCGTCATGAAGGGCTCATGGAAGCAGAGATCTATGCGCTCCTGGGCGTGAAATTGGAAAGATCCAGTGGCAGGATAACCGGATTTAGTGTGATCCCTCAGGAAAATATGACACATCCGAGAATTGACGTGTTACTTGTACCTTCAGGACTTTACCGTGATACTTTCCCATATCAGATTGAATTGATGGACACGGCAGTACGTATGGTTGCGGAGCTCAATGAAACAAATGAGACAAGCTATGTAAGGTGGAATTCCCTGAAAATTGAAGATTCAATGCTGGAAAGCGGATATAATGAGAGTACGGCACATAATATCTCGATGTCAAGGGTCTTTAGTGAAGCTCCGGGTACTTATGGGACTGGAGTTACCGAGGCCGTAGAGGCAAGTGACACTTGGGATAATGAATCTAAAGTTGCAGATCTATTCATTTCCAGGATGTCTAACATTTATGGTCTTAATGATTGGGGCACCAATTACGAAGACATATTTAAAAAGAATCTGGAAGGTGTGGATACATCCATGCATAGTGATACATCAAACCTCTATGGACTCATAGACAATGATGATTACTATTCCTACTTCGGAGGCCTTTCACTTGCTGTGAGGTCGCTGACAGGAGAAACCCCTGATATGTACATATCTGACCTGACAAGTGTAGATAACTCAGAAATAGTCACGCTGAATGAGGCTTTCAGGACAGAGCTGCGTTCAAGGTACCTCAATTCCAAATGGATTTCAGGCATGATGGAGTTCGACTACCAAGGTGCCAGAGAGATGATGAAATTCACGGAATATATGTGGGGCTGGGATGCGACTACCCCTGAGCTTGTTAAGGATTCAGACTGGAACCAGATATATGATGTATATGTAAATGACAGGTATGATCTTGGCCTGGACGAATACTTCAAGGAAACCCCATACCAGTATCAGTCCATGACCGGAAGGATGCTCGAAACCTCAAGAAAAGGCTACTGGGATGCTTCTGATGAGGTCATCCAGAATCTGGTTAAAGAATATGCTGAATCTGTAGTCGAAAGTGGGGTCACCTGTTGTCACCACACCTGTGGAAATGCCCTGCTTGACGAATATGTTCAGGGGGTAATGTCAGTTCCGGGGGTTGTCGACCAGGCAACTGCAGATGAATATAAGAGATTGATGCAGGATGCAACAACTGCTCCGCAGCAACCCAGCGATAGTAGTAGCAATAGCAGCAATAGCAACAGTAGCAGCAGTAGCAGCAGTCATGGCAGTCACAGTATTGGGAAAGCTACTGTAGTTTCAAAAGATAGTACAGTCAACAAACAGACAGCAAGTGCCAGGGAATCGACTCATAATCAGACAGTTAAGGATTCAGATGCAGGGTATGGTATGGATTCTCCTGAGCCTGCTCCTGAAGCCCGGCAGACTTCTCAGACATCTGATTCCAACTATGTTGAAGGTTATGAGATGCAGAAAAATCCTGTCGAAGAAAAAGAAAGTGGAGGTACTTCCTTCTCGGGAGCTGATATCATAGGAATTCTCTTCGTGGTAGCAGCAGTGGGAGGAATTTATATGGGATTCAGGAAAAAGAAGTTTTAAATTAGACTCGAAAAGGGGTAAGCCCCTTTTCAAATTTCATCTGAAAAAAGGACTTTATTTTTGATCTATCAACTTGATGTATTAATTTTTTGTTCATGTTCTGTCCTTTGCTTCTTCATCCTTTTCTTCATTTTTTTTCATTTAGAGCTTCAGGGCGCCAGTGCAACTTTGGCAATAGTAGGAGCTTACAGGGCGGGGTAACGAATGTTACCCAAATAATCAGATCTAAATAATAATATTTTAATTCTTTTTTTAATCCTCTAATTGATCCATTAAAGATCACCTTTTGAGATTAGCTGGGTGTAGACTGTGAGAAATTGCTCGGCCAATAGACTTTTACTGTTTACCCTTGGAGTTTGCAGCCTCACACGCGCCGAGTAGAAAGCCTCTCCCAGCTTCCTTCTAGAACTCATGAGCGAAGACTAAACCTGGATTCATCTATAGGAAGATGATAACTTGAAATGGAAGAGAATACTCGTATTAACTGTCGTTTTTGCACTGTTAATCCTGATCTCAAGCTCCGCATCCGCAGCTACTCTTTATGTAAAGGAAGGAGGAGGTACAGGAGAATATGTAAACCTGCAGGAAGCCATAAATGCCGCTTCTGAAGGGGATGTTATCCTTGTCAAGGAAGGAAGATATAGTGAAAATGTACTTGTAAATAAATCACTGGATATAATCGCCAAAAACCCATGCCCTAATAAAACCGTCATCACTGCTCTGAACCCCGAGCACCCTGTGTTCCATGTGATTTCTGATTCCGTAAATATCAGTGGATTTACTTTGAAAGGAACAAATTTGACACATGGAATTTATCTCGACGGTGTTTCAGAAAATAATATCCGTAACAACTATTTTTCAGGAAACTGGAGAAGTATCATGCTAAAAAATTCGCATGAGAATTCTCTGGAAAACAATTATTTATCTAACAGTGACGATGGAATCTGGCTTGAAAGTTCTGGACACAATTTAATAAAAGATAATAAGGCTAACTTTAATCGGCATTATGGTTTCTATCTGAACGCGTCCGAAAACAATACCCTTCAAAATAATTGCGCGTTTAAAGGAGCAATTGGCATCTACATAACAAATTCTTCTGGCTGTCGTGTTATTGACTCGGAAACATCAAACAACTTTTATGGGATCTATCTTATAGGCTCTGGAGAAAGCCTGCTCGAAAACAACACCGCAAACTCAAATGAGATGTATGGTATATATTTAGGAAACTCGAATGGAAGTACTCTGGAAGGAAATCTTGCAAATTCAAACAAATGGGGGATTTATCTCGACTCAAGCTTCTGTGTGCTTAAAAACAACACAATGCCTTGCAACAGCAGGAATTTCGGAGCCTACACCTATCACTATACTGGAGAGATGAATAATACAATCGATACCAGCAACACCGTGGATGGAAAATCGATATACTATCTTGTAGGGGTTTCGAACCAGACTCTTGATTCGGGCTCAAATGCGGGAGTTATCTATTGCATTAATTGTGAAAATATTACTCTAAAAGACCTGGTCCTTGAAAATAGCAGTTTCGGAATTTACCTGTACAATACTCAAAACTCATTGCTTGAAGGAAACAATATTTCAAACAACGAACATGGGATTTACCTTGGAAATTGTTCGGTAGTAACTCTCAGGGGCAATGAGGTCAATTCGAATGAAGGTGATGCCTTCATCTTAAGCAGCTGCAACAATTGCCTTGTAGTGGAGAACAATGCTTCGAACAATATGGCTGGTATATGGCTCTGTGATTCCAGCAAAAACAATGTCCTTAAAGAAAATACAGTTACTTCGAGTAGCTGGTGCTGCATAGACCTTGGGGACACAAGCTGTAACAATACTCTTGAAGGAAATGTTCTTTCCGGGGCGTATGAAGGAATCTACCTTTACGGAGCCAGTGAAGAAAACATTTTGAACAACAACACTATCACAGCCAGTTCCTATGGATTATTTACAGAGGGCTGCGGCAACAATACTATCTCAGGGAATAGAATTTCAGAAAATGATGTTGGAATATCTCTTAACTTGAACTGGAAAGATGAGACAAATTCGAATTACAACACCATCTACAACAATTATCTGAATAACAGCAAAAACGTCGAAGACTACGGAACAAACACCTGGAACATTTTGAAAACCGAAGGTAGGAACATCGTTGGAGGACTTTACCTGGGTGGAAATTTCTGGGCTTCTCCGAAAGGAGATGGTTTTTCAGAGACTGCTTCGGATGAAGATGGAGATATGATTGCAGACCTGCCGTACAATGTAACGGAAACGAACTATGACTATCTTCCCCTTGTGTTCGAGAAGCCGGTAGAAAAAACCGAAACTGCGGACGGAAATAAGTGTAATAAGACAGAGTAAGCCTGGAGAAGAAAGGAGAGAAAAATATGTACGGAAAAAGTTTGAATTTATTTGTTCTGTTAATCCTGGGCATAGTTATTTCACAATTAGTCTTTTCGATGCCAGTAGGAGCTTGTTGCGGGCAGGAAAATAAGAGTGTGGGAACAGTAATAATCGCTACTGTTGAAGGAGATTCTCACACTTTTGGGAAGGATAGCATTGCGTCTGCACTTGAGGAGGAAGGTTTTGAAGTAATTAATCTTGGGAATGGTATTTCGGCTGAAAGTTTAGCTGCAAACGCAAAAGAAAAGAAAGCCGATTTTGTATTCAGTTCCGCCTCCATGAGTACTACCATGGTCCACCAGATCCAGATTGAAGAGCAACTCAAAGCTGCTGGTATCAGGGATAAAGTTATAACAGGTGTAGGAGGATCGCTGGTAACTCAGGCCTGGGCTGACCAGATAGGAGCTGACATTTATACTGCAGGCTCTGCAGACGCGGTGTCCAAAGCAAAATCGTCTCTACTGAAAAGTAACAATAATGTTCTAAAAAATCATATTAAAGTCAATGAAAGTACCAGTTGCAAAAGCTATCAAAGATAAATTCCTGTTTTAAATCCCTATTTGAAATGCGGCGCAATTAAATCGCCGTATTTTTTCATTTTATCTGAATCTGAATCTATTTTTTCATAAACTCTGCATATTTTTAGTTTTTTTTAATTAAGGCCTATTTACTGTTTTAATTTCGTAAATATGCTCTAAAATTCTCTTATTACCTTGAAAGCTAATAATTGTGAGCCAAAAACCTCTATTTATGTATTTTCTTCCCTAATGCTCCAACGTTGAATATTCCAAAACAGAATCGGCTGCTCATTTTTTTAAAAGGTTCTGGAGTGAATTAAAGTCAGAACCGAAAGCTTCCACTCGATCTTTTAAAATTTGAAGGCTGTTTCTGTGCAAGTTCCGACATTAGAATAATTTCAAATCAACCTTGTATTGTGGAGTGACATTCTGGTTTTTTTTCACCAGGTGGTCAGGATTCATAATACATTGGTGGGATAAGATACGTATGGCACAAAGTAGGTTACTGGTTTTATGTGCAGTAGTTCTTTTACTGCTAACACAGAATGTATTGGCTACTAAAAACAAGGTAAATAACTATAATTTTTCTTCTGTAAGGCCCCAAGACTCCTTGCAAATTATCTGAGGGATAATATGCATAAAAAAGCTTACTTGTTGTTCTTAGGTGCATTACTTTTCCTGATGTTTATACCAGGTGTACTGGCAGACGAAAATAAGATAAACATAACTTATATTGCATATTCTCCAAGTGATGCTCTGGAGTTAGCCAGCAAGACAAATCAATATAGCAAATCCATAGAGTACACCTATATCCCTGCATATAATTCCACCACAAATGGGGCAAGCGACGAGCTGCTTGCAGCAGGGAAGAGTGGATTCCTCAAGACACAGGATGTAGTCTTCTGCCAGATGCTCGGTAAATCTGTATATGAACCAATGGATGAAAGTTTCAAAGCGGCTTCCGACAATGGGGCTTCACTTCTGGCAATTCAATCCGCAGATACCCCTTCTTATTTTGCTTATGATTCTAATGGTTCTGTTAGCGATTCCATAAGCAACTATTACAATAACATGGGCACTGAAGGAAACGGGCTCAAGAATGCGGAAGATCTATTGATCTATCTTGCAACAGAATACGGAGGGCTCTCGGAGACCAGTGCGGATTCAAATAACACTAATGAAAGCTCAGGCAATGAGTCTTCTCTGGAGAATACCACTGATTCAACCACTGGTTCTACTACTGATTCAACCACTGGTTCTACTACTAATTCTACTACTGATTCAACCAATGATTCAACCAATGACTCTAATCGCACAAATATGAACCTGGGCAATGAGTTCCTATTTATTCTCGGTTCGGAAGTCAATGAGCCTGCACTTAGAAATGCTGCATCAAATTCCGACATTTCATCTGAATTGAATGTAACTATTTTCTCAATGAACGATGCCGTTCCGGAAGGTTTTGATTTCTCTAAATATTCAATGGTCTTTATCGAATCGCAGGATGAATCTGCAGTAAATGCCTGGGCAACGGGCATAAATTCTACCAAAGAAAGCGGCTCCATGGTTATAGGTTACAACCTTTCGTCTAACATTACCTTCCCTAACGTTGACCTGTATTCTGATAACTACACTGACATCGAAAGATACTGGGTGCAGGGCGGCGAAACAAATATGGAGAACATGCTTAAATTAATGGGGCAGAAGTTCTCAGGTGTTTGGGAAGGAGAAACTATTGCACAACCAGAAATCCTGCGGCTTAAAACCAATATAACGTACATCACGAATTCACATACCAACATCTTTTATCTAAATAATGTCCTTTCGGAGAGAAGCATTATCACTGATTTGTTTAATGTCAATGTGATTTACGGCATGGGCGGCAAAGAAATAGCTGCAAACCTATCCAGTCTTCCCCAGCAGGATGTTATCATACTGTACATGATCGGCTACAACGATCTGCCGGAGTTCAAGGATTTACTTCTCAGTGCCAGGGCAAATGGAACCCAGATAGGACTTGTTGCGACCAGCGATGTTTATGGATTAGCCACAGTAAACATGGATGATCTGCCATACAGTCCGATCAAGAGTTACATCTACAGAGATGGTTATATCAATATGGAGAATTTTGTCCGCTCGATTGGAGCAGTATTCAAAAACATATACATAGAGCATTCCCCTGCTGTAGCTCCTTCGATTCCTAACCATGGGATCTACCATCCGGATGCTTTCCCAAGGATTTTTGAAAACAGCACCGGATATCTCGAATGGTATGCAGATAATGGTTATAATGCCTCTGCACCCACAATAGGCTTAATCATAACTCATAATATTCCAAAAGAACGTATCTCCCTCTCTGCAGAGGATGCCATAATAAGGAACCTTGAGTCCAAAGGTTACAATGTAATCTGTTCGACTTATAAGGTCGCTGCAGAAGATGTGGATTATTTCACCAATAATGGGACAGTGCTTGTCGATTGTATAATTTCCTTAAAAGGCTTCACGCTGAATTATGAAGACCAGGAAAAGGGCGTGGAATACCTGAAGAAGTACAATGTTCCGGTACTTAAAGCAGTTGAAGATGCATCCCAATCACCAGACCAGTTCAATGAAAGTGAACGCGGCCTGGGACTCATCATGGCCCCATCTTCAGTGATCCAGCCTGAGATTGATGGATGTACAGATTATATCTGGGTGGCTGGATACGTTCAGGATCCTGAAACACAACAGTACTATTATTCACCACATCTGGACCAGGTGGACTGGCTGTGCAACAGGGCCATTGCCTGGGCGGAGCTTGGAAGGACCAATAACGCCGACAAGAAGGTCAGTATTCTGTACTGGAATCATGAAGGAGGCAAAAACGACATCGGGGCCAGCTACCTTGATATCGGGTCAAGTTTCACGCTACTACTTGAACAGATGCGTGCAGAGGGCTATTATGTAGGAAATGAGACTATCCCCAATGGCAGTGAGTTCATGGACCTGTTCATCGAAAGCAGGAACGTTGGCGCATGGTCACCTGGAGAACTAGAGAAAGTTGTAAATTCAGGAAATGTTACTCTCTTGCCGGTGAATGAGTATCTTGAGTGGTATAATACCCTGCCTGAAAGTGTGCGCACGGGTATTGAAGGAACATGGGGAGAAGCACCCGGCAATATCATGATTAATGAGAACGAAAGTGGAAAATACTTCGTTATCCCAACGGTGCAGCTTGGGAATGTCAATTTCATTCCACAGCCATCCAAAGCTGGACTTTCCGACGATTCTCTGATATACCATAACACTTCGATCCCACCCACACACCAGTACCTTGCAACATATTTCTGGATAAACAAAGTGTATGATGCCGATGCAATTATCCACTTCGGTACACACGGATCTCAGGAATGGTTAGCAGGAAAGGAACTTGGCATTTCCAGATATGACTACCCGGCGCTGATGGTAGATGACACTCCTGTTATCTATCCATACATAATGGATAACGTGGGAGAGGGCACTCAGGCCAAACGTCGCGGTAATGCGGTGATCATAGACCACCTTACACCGCCTATAGTAACGGCTGGAATTTATGGCGACCTTGCCACAATGGATGAAAAAATTAACAACTACCAGACATCTGTAAGTGAAAATGACACTGCTATGATGGCATTCTATCGCAACAGTACCATAGAGCTTTACACAAATCTTTCAATGGAAAATGACCTTGGAGTAACTCCAGATGAACTCAGAACGATGTCAGAAGACGAGTTTGGAGGTTTCGTAAGTAATACTGTCCATGATTATCTGGATCAACTAAAGTCTACATTGATGCCCTATGGAGTTCATACCCTTGGTGTTGCGCCAGAAAATGAAAAATTGGTGTGGATGGTCAAATCACTGCTTCGCAGCCATTTTGTAGACCATATCTATAATATCATGCCAAAGAACAGCAGTATTGAGGAAGACTGGGAAAGTGTGGCTGATGCCCTTGCAATGGATCTTCTGAATGCCACCTTGCTCAACGAAACAAACGTGTCCACTGCCCAGCTTGAGGTTCTTAGCCTGACAAATGATACCATTGCAGAGGATCTTAATCTGGGCATGGAGTATGCTGACAAACTGAACCAGTCAACACTTGAGATTAACCAGACACTGCGTGCACTTGATGCAGAGTATATCGAGCCAGGTCCAGGCAACGATCCTATACGTAATCCGGAAGCACTACCAACCGGCAGGAACTTCTATAGTTTTGATCAAAGAAAGTTCCCTGATGAGGAAACCACCGCAATGGGTACAATACTCGCAGACCAGCTGGTAAAGGATTATTACGACAGCCATAATGGCACATATCCGGAAAAAGTTTCGTATACCCTCTGGGCCATGGAAACAATGCGCCATCATGGACTTATGGAAGCCCAGATCTATGCCTTGCTTGGTGTAAGTCCTGTAAGAAACAATGGAGTGCTCACCGGGTTTACTGTAATTCCACTTGAAGAAATGAACCATCCAAGGATTGATGTGCTCATCCAGTCTTCCGGAATGTACAGGGATACTTTCCCATATCAACTTGAACTGATCGACACCGCACTCCGAACAGTTGCAGAACTGAATGAAACCAACGAGACTAACTATGTAAGATGGAATTCTCTGAAGATGGAGGATGAACTTCTTGCAAGCGGTTACAATAACACCACTGCAGAATACCTCTCAAGGTGCAGGATATTCAGTGAGGCAATAGGAGATTATGGAAACGGGATGCCCGATGCAATAGCTGCAAGTGATACGTGGGAAAATGAAACAAAACTTGCTGATCTGTTCATCTCAAAGACATCCTATGTATATGGGCAGGACCTCAGCGGAAATGGTCTCTGGGGTGAGAATCATGAAGACCTGCTTACAATGAACCTTCTGGATATAGATGCAGCTATACACAGTGACTCTACAAACCTGTTTGGTATCATTGATGGAGATGACTATTACGGCTATCTTGGAGGCATCGGGCTTACAGTAAGGGCATTAACAGGAGAAACTCCTGAAATGTACATAGCCAGTCTGGAAAATGTGGATAATCTACAGATCATCTCATTGAAAGAGGCTTTGAGGACAGAGCTGCGTGCACGTTACTACAATCCAAAATGGATAAACGGAATGATGGAAGCTGACTATGCAGGTGCCCGTCAGATGATGAAATTTACAGAATATATCTGGGGATGGGATGTTACGAACCCGGATCTGGTTACTGATTCTGACTGGAATGAGATCTATGACATCTACGTCAACGACAAATATGATCTTGGTCTTGACGAGTTCCTGAAAACGGATAACCCATACCAGTATCAGGCTATGACTGCCAGGATGCTCGAAACCTCAAGAAAAGGATACTGGGATGCTTCTGACGAGGTCATCCAGAATCTGGTTAAAGAATATGCGGAGTCTGTGGTTAAAGATGGCGTTACATGCTGTCACCACACCTGTGGAAATGCCCTGCTTGATGAATATGTCCAGGGGGTAATGTCCGTTCCTGATGTTGTTAACCAGGCAACTGCAGACGAATATAAGAGATTGATGCAGGAAGCAACGACTGCCCCACAGCAACCCAGCGAGAGCAGTAGTAGCAGTAGTAGTCACAGAAGCCACAGTACTGGAAGTGCTACTGTGGTTTCAAAAGATAGTGCCCCCAGAAATCAGACTTCAAGTGCCAGGGAATCGACTCATAATCAGACAGTTAAGGATTCGGATGCAGGGTATGGTATGGATTCTCCTGAGCCTGCTCCTGAAGCCCGGCAGACTTCTCAGACATCTGATTCCAACTATGTTGAAGGCTATGAGATGCAGAAAAGTCCTGTTGAAGAAAAAGAAAGTGGAGGTACTTCCTTCTCTGGGGCTGATATCATAGGAATTCTCTTCGTGGTAGCAGCAGTGGGTGGAATTTATATGGGATTCAGGAAAAAGAAGTTTTAAATCCCTATTTGAAAATCGGCGCAAAACAATGAGTGCCGTATTTTTTTCTTTTTACTCATTGTCAGAATATTGCCTTTGGCATTAAAGTGATTTCAAGTACTTTCATTTATTTGCTCCTGTTATGCGAAGAATTACATGTTCGTTTTTTAAAAAGTCGGCTTATTTGTGGACAAGAAAACATTGTAAGGAATGGTATATATAGATATATTTTTGCTTTCTGCTAAGAGTTATTAGCTCTCCCGTTAAGGATATTCTTTAATAGCTGAGGATCAAACTTATAGCCATGACAGTTCTGGGCATAGTTGGCTGCAGAGTTTTTGAGGACGAAATTGCCCACGTGCTCGCAAGCGACCCTGATATAGATTGGGTCTGCATTATAGAGGATGAAGAAAACAGCGGTCTTCTGCACAAGCTTGAAGCTGAAGGGATTGAACCAGTAGTCCTGCCTTTTTACAAAATCAAAAAAAACCTGAGATGTAGTAATGAATTCAGCGTTATTGTCCAGCTTCAGGGAATGGGACTCCATATAGACCCTGCCCAACTTAAAAGTAAGACGTACACAAACGTTAACCTCATGTCCCGGCTTGCGGATG
Organism: Methanosarcina flavescens; assembly: GCF_001304615.2. Lineage (NCBI taxonomy): Archaea > Methanobacteriati > Methanobacteriota > Methanomicrobia > Methanosarcinales > Methanosarcinaceae > Methanosarcina > Methanosarcina flavescens. The sequence goes on from NZ_CP032683.1 coordinate 1,126,444, forward strand.
GAATTCTACTTTTTTACGGCTCCTGTGGGCAGGCGTTTTCCAGAATACAAAGAGATTTTGCTCATACAGGATGCCTTCTAAAGCTGCTGCAGGATAGGAGCACAGGCCAATCAACCGAACCCCTTGATGACTGCATTGCAGCAGCCCTCGGGGGCAACTCTCGTTACCGGGAAATCCTGAAAAGCCACAGTGATACCTTCTTCTTAACTCCTATGTGGGCTGTAAACTGGAAAACTGCATTCAGAGTTGGCAATGAGTCACTTTCGGGTTTTGAATTTTCTCCTGAACGTCTGAGAAAACTCGGTTACCGAAAAGTTGCCAGGATTAACACAAAACTGTCTTATGAATCGGTTTTTGAGAAAAAAATTGAAGAATTTGCATGTAACTTCGGTTTCGAGGTAATAGAACTGGAAGGAAGCACTGAAATAGTGCAACAATCGTATAATCAGATGCGAAATATGCTTCTCAGGCCGCTTGATGTCTGATTTTTTAATTTAAAAGTTCTTAAAGAGCTTTAGATCTAATACTTTCCTTAAAAAATTATCTTTTTTGAAATTCAAACTTTCCTCTCTTTCTTGGTTCCTGCGCTTTCAATGATTTATGTTTTCATTTGATTTTTTCCAGGGATATTACTTAAGGTTATAGTTTTTGTTTGTGTAAATCTTTCCTGCATTGACTAGGCTTTCTCTAAAAAAGGATACTCTCTTATTTTTCGTATTTATATTATCTCTGAAGCTAAAATCCATTATTCAAATCCATATCCTTACTTAGTTCTCGAGTTTATTAGATGATGGTTAAAAATTCAATCCTCTATGTAAAAGTAAACAGACATAGTAAACAGACATGCAATAAGCTGGTGTTTATCCCGGGAGTGTGCAATCCCGGGATACATCGAGATAGAAAAAGAACAAATTCTTAAATGATATGAAATTCGGAGGAATAAGATGATTTGAGCAAAAACAATAGCAAGAGCCCTAAAGTCGTATGGAATTGATATCAGTGAAAATGGGATATCTTATCAGGAGAATTAAATGCTCCTATTTCCAGGTACTTCGGTGCGATAGATGAAGAATGAAATTTAGAAGCCTTAATGATAAAACCTAAAAAACAACCCAGTTTTCAAATACCTACCAAATATCTATCAAATATCGCTCGAGGGTAAATACTCTCGAGCAAACCTCCAAAAAAATATGTGATGGGTAATCCTCCAAAAAACCCTATAAAAAACCATGTAATACCTTGTCAAACATTGTTCGAGGGTATATACCCTCGAGCAAACCTCCAAAAACTTCATGTAGTTTATTATCAGAAATAGACATCTTTAGTTCTTTGTTTACACATTTGTTCTGGAGTATTATATAAATATATATTATGTCAAAACACTATCTATTAACCATTTCATCTGAATAACTAATAATCGTGAGCCAAAAATCTTGTTTTATGTATTTTATTCCCTAATGCTCCGAATGTTGAAGATATAATCCAGAATCAGCTATTCATTAGTTTTTTGAAAAATTGAAGTTTATCTCGTTGTAGTTTTCAAAAATTAGAGATGTTTTAGAACAAAATCGCCTAGCAGATCAGATATCCTGGTTATTTTTGCTAGGGTGCTCTAGGATTCGTAACACATTATCTGGAGATAACATGCAAGAAAAATCTATAACGATATCAGTTTTAGTCCTATTGTTGTTTACATCATTATCAATTATTCTGTATTGGCGGAGCCTACTTCGGATTCAAAAAGGTTAAATTAGCATTAAAATCTCAGTATGAAATAATAAATGTCATATTTTTCTTTTTCGGGGAAAAGAGTCTCAATTATTTAGAAATTCTTTTTCCAGACTTTATATAATTTGAACATACTCTGAACATATTCTGAAAATATTCTGAACATACTTGTCTAAAAACACTATTTATTAACCATTTTACCTAAACAGCTAATAATTATTAGCCAAAAACCTTGTTTTATGTATTTTATTCCCTAATGCTGAGTGTTAAAGATATAATACAGAATCGGCTGCTCATTAGTTTCAGGATGTTCTAGATTTTTGTTGCATGTTATATCGAGAGCTTCCAACTCCACTTTTGATATTTAGTAGCTGTTTATGTGTAAATATCTAAAATTCACAATCTTTTAAAATAAAATCGTTCTGTGTACCGGGCATTCTGGTTATTTTTCTCCCGGGTGCCCAAGGTTTCATTATGCAATGTTTGGGGATAAAATGCGTACGGCACAAAGCAGATTATTGGTTTTATGTGCAGTGGTACTTTTACTGCTAGCACAGAATGTAGCGGCTGGTGAAAATCAGGTAAATCTTACTTTTATCTGTTATGATGGAAGTGCTCTTGCTGCGGCAGAGGAGTCCAATCCATACAATGTGAGTATAAATGTAACGTACATCTCAGGTTATTCCAATTTTTCTAATATTGATCTGGGAAACCCTGACGTAATATTTACCTACATGCTCTGGAATCAGTTCGAGTATATAGGTGACGGCCTTGAAAGGGCCCATGAAAAAGGAGCTGCACTCATAGACATTACCTCTATGATGGACCCGACATATATCAACGCTTCAACTTATGATAAGATCTTTGCCGGGACTAAACCATACAATTCTACTGAAGAGAAATTCTTTTACAATATGGGTTCAAGAGGAGTCCTGAAGAAAAACGCTGAAAACTTCCTTATCTATCTAGCAAAAACTTATGGAGATAAACCTGAGCTTACGGATAGCTGGATTTATCAGGACCCAATAGATTTCCCTGAAGCCGGACTCTACCATCCGGATGCACGCTCTTCTACAAATGAATCTCAGCCCGACTGGTTTGAAAACACAACTGATTACCTTGAATGGTACTCTAACTCGGCTAACTTAACTAACTCAAACGAATCAAGACATATTTATGATAAGAGCAAGCCAACTATTGGAATATGGTTCCACGCTTCCGATTATACGGGTGATAACCTTGAAGTCATAGATGCGCTCATCCGTGACCTGGAAGGAAAGGGCTGCAATGTAGTTGCAGGTTTTGAGACCTTCAATGATATCCACAAGTTTTACTTTGATGAGAACGGAGAGCCTCTCGTTCAGTGTGTAATTTCTCTTAAGAGTTTCCGCTTGAATTACGAAGATCCTGATAAAGGTGTACAGGAGCTAGAAGACCTTGATGTTCCTGTTCTCACGGGATTGGTTGTTACAAACCCCTCTAATTCTATTGATGTGGCTGACAGCAACAGGGGTATTCCTAGCAGCGAAATTGTATACAAGACCCTGCTTCCAAGCATTGACGGGATTTTCGAGTACATTGTGATAGGATTTGATAATTACGATACCGAAACCGGTGAAAGCAACTACGAACCTCTGCCCTCTCAGATTGACTGGATGTCAAACAGGTCAATTAACTGGGCAGAACTAAAGTTAAAAGAAAATCAAGACAAGAAAGTAGCTGTCATCTATTACAACTACCCTTCGGGAAAAGACAATATAGCGGCAAATTACCTCAACACCACCCAGAGCATGTTTGATCTTCTCAAAGCAATGAATGAAAGCGGGTATGAGGTCTCCGGAATTCCGGATAACAGCAGCGAACTCCTGGAGATGCTTCAGGCGCAGGGTATCAATGTCGGTTCCTGGGCTCCGGGGGCCCTGAATAAAATGGTAGAAAATAGGGCTGAATGGGGACTGCACCTCATACCCATGGAGACTTACAGAGGATGGTTTGAGTCTGAAATTCCGGAAAACCTGAGGGCCAATGTAACTGCTGAATGGGGAGAACCCTGGTCTGAAGACCTGCCTCAAGACAAGAGTGTCATGATCTATGAGAACGAGACCGGAAAATACATTGTAATTCCCACAGTGCGTTTCGGGAATGTCTGGCTCATGCCTCAGCCTGCCAGGGGTACAGGGCAAAACAATGATACTCTTTACCATAGCAGTGTTGTGCCTCCCACACATCAGTACATAGCTTTTTATCTCTGGCTGAACCACGATTGGCAGCCAGATGCAGTTATTCACATGGGCACCCACGGTACGCATGAGTGGCTTCCTGGTTCAACTTACGGTATGAACCGGACTTCAGAGTGGTCTCCACTGCTGCTTCAGGACATTCCGAATATCTACCCTTATATTGTTGCTAATGTTGGAGAAGGGATAACTGCGGAGTATAGGGGAAATGCCCTTATTATCGACCACCTTACTCCGACTCTTGAACGCAGTGGGCTTTATGGAGGCTTACTGAACCTCTCAATTGGTGTCCAGCAGTACTACGACCCTAGCATTACTTCCCAGACCAGGGCAGGATATAGGCAAGCCATAATAAACGAGATCACAGCGCTCAACCTCAGTGTCGATCTGGGAATTGAAAACGTAACCTCTCTCCAGGATTACAGTGAAGAAGAATTTGAGACTTTCATCAAAAATGTCCTTCATGAATATCTTGAAGATGTAGGGAATGAAAATATCCCATACGGAATGCATATCCTCAGCCGTGTTCCCGGAACGAATATGACAGACCCTGAGAAAGACGAGCTCTCTGCAATGGTAAGGGCTATGCTTGGAGGAAGTTTTGAGAAGAATGTTACTGCTGCCTTTTACTCTGAATCTGCTTATCCTCTTGGAATTCCATTAAACGATACAAAAGTTACAAGACTTGTCTGGGAGGTTGTAACGAATAATACCAATGTTTCCAGTGCACAGCTTGCAGTTTATGGAAAAACCAATAGCACAGTTACACTTGATCTTGAACAGGGGCTGGATTATAGGAACCGGCTTCTTGACTGCGATGTAGAAATTGACAGGATTCTTTCAGCCCTGAATGGAGGATTTGTACCACCGGCTTCTGGGCTTGATCCCATAATGAATCCTGATGCCGTACCGACAGGCCGAAACTATTACAGTGTAAACTCAAAGCTCTATCCTTCGGAGGCGACCTGGGAAATTGGAAAATCCCTTGCAATCCAGTTACTTGAGGACTATTATAGTGAGCACGGGGAATACCCTGAAAAGGTTTCATTCTCAAGGTTCGGTGTTGAATTTATCGGCGACCACGGGACCCTGGAAGCCGAAATTCTTTACCTGCTTGGGATCCAGCCCGTATGGGACGAATACGGGTATGTGACAGGAGTCGAAGTTATTCCCGAAGAAGAACTGCTGCCGAATTACGACAGCTCAAAGCCAGGGAGGCCGCGTATTGATATTGTCTATAGTACGGCAGGGATAAGGGATGCTTTCCCGGATAAGATCAAAATGGTGGACAGCGCTGTAAAACTTGCAAGCTCTCTCCCCCCCGTAAACTATCCCAACTACGTCAACCAGAGTTCACTTGCACTCTACGGTTCCCTTGTTGAGACAGGATATGACAACGATACTGCAACAAAACTCTCAACAATGCGCTGCTTTGCGGTAATGGACGGCACCTACGATATAGGGGTCTCGGACGCTGTCAGTGCAAGCGGGACATGGGAAAACGAAGAAGCCATTGCAAACGTATACCTGGACAAGATGGGATACGCCTACGGAGAGGATTTCTGGGGAATACAGTCCAGAGGCCTCCTTGAAGGGAACCTGAAAAATGTTGAAGCATCGGTACATTCAGCCTCTTCAAACCTTTACGATTCTCTTGACAACGACGACTTTTTCCAGTATTTCGGAGGCATGAACCTTGCAACAAGGTATGTAAAAGGTGACGGGACAACTCCTGAAATGTATGTTTCTGATACAAGCAACCCCGACGGGGCTCAGATGCTTGGAATGCGGGAATACCTCAGCAAGGACCTGAGAGCCAGATATTTCAATGACAGGTGGATTGAAGGCATGCAGAACTCAGGGTATTCAGGCGGCAGTATGATGTCCGAATTTGTGGACAACCTCTTTGGCTGGGAAGTAAGTTCCCCTGAGCTTGTGGATGACACTGTCTGGCAGCAGGTGTATGAGACCTACTCCAATGACCCTGCCATGAGAGAATGGTTCAAACAGAATAACCCGGCCGCTTACCAGTCAATCACTGCCAGGATGCTTGAAGCTGTCAGGCACGATTACTGGGCACCTTCGGAAGACGTTATTGAAAGCCTTGCAACGGAATATGAACAGTCTGTGGCTGAGAACGGGGCTTCATGCTGCCACCATACCTGCGGAAACCCCCTGCTTCACGAGTTCGTAAGCGGGATGGTATCTGTTCCTGGCTATGCTGAGCAGATCGAATCAGCGACCAGAGTCGAGACCAAGGAAATAACAGAATCTCAGAGCAGCAGTAGCAGTAAAGGGCATCAGACAAGTGTTGCTGAAAAACTTAACCAGACATCCAGATCAGGTTCGGAATCACAGGAAAGCAACCAGACTGTTCAGGACTCCGGCACAGGCTATGGAATGGATTCTCCAGAACCTGCTCCTGAAGTCCGCCAGAATTCGGAATCCGATTACGTGGAAGGCTATGAGATGCAGAAAGAAACTCCTGTAACGGAAGAAGAAAGTGGAGGTCCGTCTTTCTCCGGCTCTGACATATTCGGAATTCTTTTCGTCCTGGCAGCAGTTGGAGGAATTTATCTGGGATTCCGTAAAAAGAAGGTTTAAATGCTTTTTGGAAGAAAAGGGCTTTTTTATGCTCTTTTCTCTTCATTTTCCTCTCTCTAATTCTCTCCTTTTTTTAGCCCTGACTTAAATTTTTCCTGATATTTTTTTCTTATCTTCCGTATCCTTTTCTGTTCTTTTTATCGCTTTTCCGTTCTTGTTATCTCCAAGGCTAATAATTGTTACCAATAATCGCAGGTTTTTATGCAAATAAAGTAAAATTGCGTTCAAATTATCCGGTATTATTTATGTTTTGAGGTGAGGTACTGATATTTTATTGGGCTATATCTATCAAAAACAGCTTTTGACAACCAATATTTGAGTGATGTTTTTCCCTGAATGACAGGTAAAGTTTACTTTTGTTATTTCTTTGCTGTGTAGTCCGGGTTTTCTACCAGAATGTACTGGTATCTCTGGCGGCGATATCCTGTAAATAAAATTATAAAGTATTTTGCAGGCATCCGAACAATTCCGCGATAAGTGGCTCTCACAGCAATAAGCTTAATCATATTCTGGAGCAGGATTATGAAAGAACAGGTTAATGTTGATAAAAATTCTTTTAACAAAAAAATTAAGGCTTCCGGATTGACAATTTTAATCCTTTTAATGCTATTTTCTTCTTCTCCGGCGGCGGGCAGTACAGGCACGGAATACGAACTTGTTGCTAACACTACAAGTGACGCTGAGGGAAACTATCTGCTTTCCGGTATTCCCAATGGAAACTATACTCTTGTTGCTATTTCCAGTGAGGACAAATGGCGTCGTGCCGATGAACAGATCCAGGTTCAGGGGGCAGATCTTTCTGTAAACCTCGATACTTCAAGCAGGGATATTGATGAAACCGAATCCCAGGCAATTCTTGACCTGAAGGGCAGTGGAGTTCCCCTGGAAGGAGCCTCTTCAATCCGCGGGCTCACCCGACAAAAACAGATGGGAGGAGACCCTATTTCTCTGGGGTTCACAGAAGTTCTTCTGCTGAGAGAGCAGGTAAAGGAAACTCCTGTAGACTCAAGCCCCGGTCAGCAACTTGATATTGCTATTGTTACCGGGTACCGGAGCCATGAACTTCCCCTCAAAAACCTGATGGAGGAGATCAACGGCAACAGCAGCCTGAACCTTTCCCTTAGCTGTTTTATGGCTGATTATGTTATGGAAAACGATGTTGACCTGAGCGGTATGGATATCATCTACATCAACATGCTCAGCCCTTCAACTGCCCGGAAGCTTACACCCACAGTAGACAGCGCAATTTCTAACGGGTGTGTGGTTATCGACGACGATACCCTGCTGAACGAGAGCATCCCTCTTCCTGCAGACCTGATAGAGAGCTACAGGGAAAAACTCAACAATTACTGGCTCAACGGGGCTTACGACCAGAGTAACCTGAAAAATCTTTTATTCTGCATAGCCAGTGACTGCTGCGGCAGAACTGACCTCCTGTACGAGGACCCACACACACTTCCTGAAAGGGCTATCTACCATACAAACATGACAGGTTACTTCACCGATTCCCTTGATACATACCTCACCTGGTACTCTAACAGGAGTGACGGAGGACATGTTTACGATCCGGCAAAGCCCACGGTTGCTATTACCATGTACCAGAGTTATTTCCCCTTCCAGATTGAGCCCATTGACGCTCTGATTTCGGAACTGGAAGCCAGAGAATACAATGTTATTGCTACTTACGGGTCTGATAACCTTTCCTCGGGAGATTTCTTCAAGCAGGGTGACGAGGTACTTGTAGACGCTATCATCTCTTTTACGTACTTTGGAAACAAGTTTGATGCCGAGGGGCTTGATGTGCCTGTAATCAACGGCATAGTTAACAATTACATGAACAGGACCGGGTATGAAGCTAGCAGCAGGCCGCTTCCCGCGGATAAAATGATGAAACTCGATTTGCAGGAACTTTGGGGAGCTATTGACCCGGTAATAATGGCTGCCACTGAAATAGATCCCGAAACCGGGACCGAGACTTCGGTTTCTATAGACTACCAGGTAGACTGGCTCATTGACCGGGTTGAAAGCTGGGTAAACCTTGGGGAAATTCCTGACTCCGACAAGAAAGTTGCTATCATTTATTATAACCACGGAGGAGGAAAGGACAACATAGGGGCTTCTTACCTCGATGTCGTCCCAAGTTTGTCAAGCCTGCTTGATGCTATGGCTGCCGGAGGATATGCCATTAATGAAAACCAGTCCCTGAATGAAACCGAGCTACTTAATCTGATGCTTACCCAGGGCATCAATATAGGTACCTGGGCTCCCGGAGAACTCGAGAAGATGGTTGCTACAGGCAAGGTAGTTCTCGTCCCTGAAAGCACATATGAAGTATGGTTCTCTGAACTTCCTGAAGAGAAACAGCAGGAGGTTATTGAACAGTGGGGCCCTGCTCCTGGAGAGATCATGGTCTGGGAAAACGAGAGTGGAAGATATCTTGTAATCCCCAGAATTGAGGTAGGGGATAACGTGCTTCTGGCTCCTCAGCCTTCGAGAGGCTGGCTTGATGACAGTGAAGCCCTTTATCACGATTCTGAACTTCCTCCTCACCACCAGTACATTGCGTTCTATCTCTGGCTCCAGCACTCCGAAGAAGAAGGCGGATTTGGTAGTGATGCCCTTGTGCATTTCGGCAGGCACGGGACTCAGGAATGGCTTCCCGGAAAAGAGTTCGGGCTTTCGAGATATGACTGGCCTTCCCTGATGATCGGGGACTTACCTGTTATTTATCCTTACGTTATGGACGGGCTTGGGGAAGGAAATGAGGCAAAACGCAGAGGAGGAGCAGTAATAGTCGACCATCTTGTCCCTCCGATTGTTTCTGCGGGAAGCTATGGGGATTATGCAAACCTGAGCGAAGCTATCCACAACTATGGGCAGGCAGAGGCAGATGCTTCCCTTAAAGCTGCTCACAGGTCTGAAGTTTTAAACCTAACCTTATCCCTCTCCCTGGATGAAGAATTCAATATGACAGAGGCGGAAAATAACGAGACTTACTTTAATGCCGTTTTCCTTGAAGGGCTTGAAGAGCTGCTGGATGAATACAAGGGCCAATCAATGCCTTACGGGCTGCATATCCTGGGTACAAGCCCGAAAGGGGAACAGCTTGTGGGTATGGTGAATTCCATGCTAGGGACTGACTTTGCCGATTCTGTTAGTGAATTCAATGAAACCGAAGGTTCCCAGCTCTATCTGCTTGATCTTGTCCTTAACCAGGGAGTCAATTCCACGGAGGCTCAGGTGCAGGTCCTCGGGACAGGCAATGAGACTGTCAGTACCTTCCTCGTCAGTGCAGAAGAATACGCTGCAAACCTGGCTCTCGGGGAAGAGGAAATCCAGCAGGTCCTAAATGCCCTTGAAGGCAGGTTCATCCCCGGAAACCAGGGAGGAGACCCTGTTAGAAACCCTGAAGCACTGCCTTCGGGGAGAAACTTTTATGCTTTTGACCAGAGGATAGTTCCGACGGAAGCCGCCTGGACTCTCGGGCAGGAGATGGCTGACCAGATGCTTGAAGCATATCTCGCCGAGCACGGGAATTACCCGAGAAAAGTGGCTTATGTCCTATGGGCAGGAGAGACTACCAGGCATGAAGGGGTTATGGAAGCAGAGATCCTCTCTCTACTCGGGGTAAAGCCTGTATGGAACAGCGGCAGGGTGGTTGATGTGGAAGCTATCCCTATGGAGACTCTGGGGAGACCCAGGATTGATGTGGTAATCCAGATCTCCGGGCTTTACAGGGATATGTATCCTGACAAGGTGCGCCTGCTGGATAAAGCTGTAAAACTTGCTTATGCCCAGGAGGATTCCCCTAACTATATCCGGGAAAATGCTGATGCTCTGAAGACCTCTTTGATGAGTGAGGGTTCCCTTAATGAAAGTGAGGCACTGGACCTTTCCTTGCTCAGGATTTTCGGGTCTGAGGACGGCGCCTACGGCACAGGGCTTCCGAACGCTGTTTCAGCAAGTGATACCTGGGAGAGCAATGATGCTCTTGCAGATCTTTACATCAACAGGATGTGCAATGCTTACGGAGAAAACGTCTGGGGCGAAAACCTTAAGGACCTTTTCAAAAAGAACCTTGAAGGGGTTGAAGCCACAGTTCACAGCCGGAGCACAAACCTTTACGGGACCCTTGACAACGATGACTTTTTCCAGTATCTGGGAGGGCTGAATCTTGCTGTCAGTTCCGTTTCCGGAGGGGAGTATCCTGATTCATTTATTACGAATATGCTGGCCGGAGGGGATGAGAAAACCGAAACCCTGGAAGAATTCCTCAAAAGGGAAACTTATTCCCGATATTTCAATCCCAGATGGATTGACGGCATGCAGGGAAACGGCTATGCAGGAGCAAGGGAAATGTCGGATTTCGTTGAAAACCTCTGGGGCTGGGAAGCCACAAACCCGGATTTGATCAGCGATGATATGTGGAATAAGGTATACCAGACCTATATGGCAGACCAGGAACTCAGCGACTGGGTAAAGCAGAACAACCCCTACGCATACCAGTCCATGACTGCCCGGATGCTGGAGACCGCCCGCAAGGGGAGCTGGGATGCATCGGATGATGTCCTCAAAAGCCTGGCTGAGGAATATGCAGAGTCCGTGGTTGAAGACGGGGTTACCTGCTGCCACCACACCTGTGGGAATTCTCTCCTCAACAACTACGTATCGGGCCTTGTATCAGTACCCGGTTTTGTCGAAGCGATTGAAGAGGCTACGCAGGAATCTCTTAAGCAGGAAAGGACTGAAGAGCATAGGAGCAGCAATGGGCACCAGACGAGTGTTGCCGAAAAACTTAACCAGACTGCCAAATCAAACACCGAAGAACCGGTCAGCAACCAGACCGTTCAGAATTCTGATGCAGGATATGGTGTGGATTCCCCTGAACCTGCCCCTGAGGTCAGACAATCTGCAGATCCTGACTACGTGGAAGGTTATGAGATGCAGAAAGAAGAATCGTCTGAAGGAGCGGAAAGTGGTGGTATGTCCTTCTCAGGAGCTGATATCATTGGAACTCTCTTTGTGGTAGCAGTGGTGGGTGGAATTTATCTGGGATTCCGGAAAAAGAAAATGTAAATGAAACTTAGAAAAGGGTAATTCCCCTTTTCTTTTTTATTTGAAAAAAGGCTTTATTTTTTGATTTATCGGTTTTAGATACTGTTTTTTTGCGATTTTTCACTTCGTATTTTCTTTCTCTTTTTCTTCAAGGTCTTTCATGTATGGCTTAATGTCCAGTACAGGCGTCCCATTGATGGCATCAAGGCCTTTTACATAGAGCACGTTGCCCTCTACTTTCAAGAGCTCCACAAGGGTAAGACCTATCCCATTGGGCCGGTATGGGCTTCTGCTTGCGAAGACCCCTGACATCTCTCCGTCATAACGGCGGCGGTGTATCAGCTTATAACCTTCCGATTTGCTGAAATAAAAGAGGATATAGAGTTTTTCAAGCTCTTCTACCCTGTAAAGGCCGTCTACCAGATCTTCTCTCAGGACAATTTTTGAAACCTTCTCATAGACCTCTTCTTTATACTCCGGTTTAAAGTAGTCATTTTCCACGTAGCCTATGGGGGTAAACTCAACTTTTTCGGGAGCATTTTCTGAATTTTCACTCATTTTTTGCCTCAAAACAGGAGATGCAGACAATTTCTCCATTTTTAACTCTTCCCAGGGGTTCCATAAATCCTTCTCCGCATTTGCTGCATATGACTGTGGGGTAGATTATGGCTTTCTCCGGGGGCTCAATATTCACTTCACTGACACGGAAAAGTTCCTCTTCCGGCATTTCCAGGATTCTCTGGCTTTTTGCGTTGTGAGATTCTCTAAACTCTTTTTCCTCCTCAGAGCTGGCAGTACCAGCTCTAAGCTTTGCAAAGAGTGCAATATGCTTTTCGTCCTGAGGGAGAGCATCGGGTTTCAGAGAAATCCTCAGGGCTTTGTTATCGCCCCTTTTGAAGTACGTGTAAACATGTTTCCCGTGATCCTTGAAAATAAGGTTCCCTTTCCCACAGGTGCAGCCGTTAATTGCCTGAATCGCATCCACGGCACAGGACCGGTTTTCTACAATTGCGACAAGCTCTTCATCTTTGCTTCGATCTTTGAAGCGTTCAGCAGCAAGTACTGCTACCCTGTAGCCAATGGAGAGCCCAGGGCAAACATGTCCATGAAATTGTACTGCGGTATCGAAATTCAACTTTTTGACTCCTGATTCTTTGTTCCTATTCCATTAAATTTTCATTTAGACTCATACGGAAGTGATTAACTTTGGTTAAATAATTTCATATAATCCAGATACTATTTATAGATTTTTTATTCAATTAATGTTACAAAAATAATTTCTCGTAATAAGAACAGGCTTGTCTTCGAAGCTCAGTTTTAATGAACCTCAACTCAGATTTAGTGAACATCAACTCAGATTTAATGAACCTCAACTCAGATTTAATGAACCTTAACTCAGAATTTTCCAATGTGCCTGGATACTTATGGAAAAATGCAGGTAGAATTTAACCTTTTCCGTTATTAGTGAAGGACGTGATTCAGTTTACTTTATATAGTATAAATAATCAATAATCTGTCCTGTCCAGTATATAAGTGAAAAAAGCCTTAAGAGTAATATCTTACTGTACATACGACTCTTCAAAAATAGTTGTTATAATTGGGAGCCTTTTGCCACCTCTGATAGGCTCCCAATCGCGTGATTCAACCCCTACGACTAAGAGAAAAACCCCTTAACTCTTAATCGTTGACTTCCTCTTTATGTTATAGACGTATATAACCTATACGACTTTGAAATTTGCCTCGCATTAAATTATTTAGCCGTCTCAAAACTCAATTTATTGGACTGAGAGTATGATCTGTACATTCTGTATTTTCTATACTTCAACGTTTTTAATGATCTCTAATATTTGATTCTGCACAAAAAATATATAATTTGGCATTAGTCAGACATTTATTTTAAGCCTTTAGCAGGTTGTTAATAGTTCGGTTCTCAGTATAATTGCATCTACATAATGAGGAAGATATTTATTAAGTAGCTGCATATATAACAAAAACATGAACAGCCAGCTTCTGGAATTGATTTTTCTCTCCGAAAAAAGGAAAAATCTTATTTTATTTTTGAAGGATGGGCCAAAATCAATCTCAGAGATCAAAGAAAGCTTGAACGTAGGTCTGGTGGCAATTCTTCCTCAGTTGAAAAAACTGAGAGAAAGCTCTCTGGTTTTAAAGGCAGGCGACGTTTACAACCTGTCTCCTCTCGGGATAGCGGTAGCTGGCAAAATGCAGCCAATGATTGATGTCCTGAACGTTTTCGGAAGTAAATACGAATATTGGGCGAATCATGCAGTCGAGTCCATACCCGATCCTTTGCGGAAACGGATAGGAGAACTGGCTAACTGCACGTTTTCCGAACCTCCTGACAGGACACGTTTGTTTGAGCCTCACAGGGAATTTGTAGAAAACCTTATGAAATCAAAAAAAATAAATGGCATTGCATCTATTTTTCATCCTCTTTATCCATCTCTTTTCCTTACTTTCGCAAAGGAGGGAGCTGAAATTTCCATCCTTGTAACCCGTCCGGTTTATGAAAGAACAAAAACGGAGTACGGGACCGAGTTAGGTGAGTTCCTTAAACTCGAAAATGCGAGTTTTTACGTCTGTGATGGCAGAATAGAACTCTCCCATGTAGTTACTGACAGGTTTCTGTCTCTTACCCTGCCTTTTTCTGACGGCACTTTTGACCATAAAGAAGATGTCCTGTGCTTCGATCCGGTTGCCCTCCAGTGGGGAGAAGACCTTTTTGCTTACTACAGAAATATCTCTCACAGAATAACCGAAATCTGAACTTCTGTCAGGGCAGGTTACAGAACAGGTGGAAGATAGTTATAAATTGCACTCTCACTATCCTTTATACTATGCAAAAAGTTCAGGAAACCGCAGAAAAAATCCGGACAATGGAAATCCGGGGCGCAGGCAGGATTGCAAAAGCTGCTGCTGAGGCTATAAGGGACTATGCCGCAGGGCTGGACGTAACCTCAATGGAAGAATTCAGTGCCAAAATAAGGGAAGTTTCGGATTTTCTCATAAGTACCCGCCCGACCGCTGTCTCCCTTCCAAATGCCGTAAAACTCGCTTCAAAGTACTCTTCGGGAAATGTGGAGGACGCAAGGCAGGAAATCATTACAAACGCAAACCTCTTTATTGAAAGAGCTGACAGGGCTCTTGGAAAAATTGGGAAAATCGGGTCAAGAAGAATCCGGGACGGGGACGTTATCATGACCCATTGCAACTCCCACGCTGCTCTTTCTATTATCACGACAGCCTTTGAGGACGGAAAAAACATCTCGGTATATTCCACTGAAAGCCGTCCCAGGTGCCAGGGTTTACTGACAATCCAACATCTTAACGATTTCGGAATTCCTACAACCCTGATTGTAGATTCCGCAGTGCGTTACTACATGAAAGACGTGGATAAAGTTATTGTCGGGGCTGACGCCATTGCAGCTAACGGCGCCCTGGTAAATAAGATTGGAACTTCCCAGCTTGCCCTTGCCGCCCATGAAGCCCGGAAAAGTTTCATGGTCGCTGCCGAGACCTTCAAGTTTAGCCCGAGCACTATTGTCGGAAACCCCATAGAGATCGAAGAAAGGGATGCAGAAGAGGTCATAGATCCAGCAGTCCTGAAAGAGCTTTCTCACGTGCAGGTAAAAAATCCGGCTTTTGACTTCACACCTGCCGAATATATCGATATGATCGTAACCGATATAGGAATCATCCCGCCTGCAATGGCATATACTGTTATAAAAGAGCATCTTGGCTGGGAGCTTGGAGAAATTTGAGAAAAGATAAATTTTGGTTTTTATATATTTCTTTTATTTTTATTCCATTTTCCGACACTTCTCCAGTTTCCAGCCACTCTTTCAATGATTTTAATTATCTTTAATAATCCCATCCGTAATCTTTAGCACCCTCGAACATTCTTTTGCTACCTCTGGGTCGTGTGTCACAACAAGAATTGTCTGCCCTTTTTCGCTCAATTCTTTAAAAATCCGCACAATCGAGTCCCTGGTCTTGCTATCCACTTCACCTGTAGGTTCATCAGCCAGGATAACGGCAGGTTTATTCGCAAGTGCCCTGGCAATAGAAACTCTCTGCTGTTCCCCTCCAGATAATTCCGAAGGCTTATGGGAAAGGCGGTCTCCAAGGCCAAGCTCTTCAAGCAGTACCTTTGCTCTTTCTTCCCTTTCTTTCTTCGGCACTCTGGAAAAGCGCAGGGAAAGCTCAACATTTTCAAGCGCAGAAAGGGTTGGGATAAGGTTATAGTGCTGGAAGATAAAACCTATTTTTTCCCTTCTCACGCGAGGAAGCAGTTTTTCAGGCACAGCTGTGAGGTCTATGCCATCAAGAATAACTCTGCCGTCAGTAGCTTTTTCAAGTGTGCCTATAAGGGCGAGAAAAGTGGATTTCCCTGAACCTGAAGGCCCCATTATAGCAAGTAATTCCCCTTTTCTCACGGTTATGCAGGCGCAGCGAAGGGCATGAACAGAAATTTTCCCCTGGGAATAGGTTTTGGAAAGGTTTTCAACCTGCAGTATGATTTTCTGACCTTTATTTTTCCAATCTTGCTTATCAACCTCTTTCCCCGGCTCTTTCAGAAATTTAAACCTTTTTACTTCAGTTACCACTTCAAGCATGCTTCAAAGCCTCCATAGGACTCATTTTTGAAGCCCTGTATGCAGGATAAAGCCCTGAGAGAGCCCCTATTAGCAAGGCAAACAGCATGGCAATTATAAGAAGCCTGGGCGTTATCAGGAAGAGTACAATCCTTGTATTTGCAAGCCAAGCATTCATGATATAAACAGCCCCTGTGCCTACAAGAATTCCAAGGATTCCCCCGAGGAAACCCATAACAGAGGCTTCTCCGAGAGTAAGAAGCAAAATATCCCTGGTCTCGGCTCCAATGGCTTTCAAAATCCCGAATTCCCTTGTCCTTTCGGCAACAGACATGAGCATTGTATTCATCACACAAAGCCCGCCTATGATTGCTGCAAGGAGACCTGAACTGATAGTGATTACGCTAAAAATCATAAAAGATTGCCTTGCCTGCACTTCAAGCTCACCTGGAGAAAGGGTGCTTGTGCCTTTAACGCTGAATTCTATGCGTTTGGAGAGCATTTCAGCATCTACCCGCTCATCAGGCACTGCGAAGATATAGGAAATTGAATCGCCTACACTATAGAGGTCCTGCGCAGTCTCGAGAGGTATAATTACCGCATTGTCAAAAATCGAGCCAGTGTAATCCAGGATTCCTACAACCGTAAAATATTTGTCATGGATCTCAAACTTGCTCCCTATCTGGAGTTTATATTCCCTCTGTATGTTGCTCCCGACAACAACATTGTATGAATCCCCGGGATTGAGGAAACGGCCTGCCTTCAATTCTACGGGATAAAGGGCAACACTGGATTTCTCTGGGGGAACACCCAGGATCTGTTTTCCGGTCATTCCCATTTTGTCCTCATCGAAAGTGGTCATTAAAAGCCCATAAGCGTCTTTTACACCTGCCACCCGGAGTACATCGCTTACTTTATCATCCGTGAGTCCGCCTCCGAAGACTCCGCTTTCGGCAAAAACCCGGATTTTATCGCTTGTCACACTCATGGAACGTTCAAAGGTCTGGTGGAAATTTTCAGACATTGCCCCCATAACGATAACTGCAAATATCCCGAGGGCAATCCCACAAACTGTCAGCCCGCTCCTGACCTTCCTGTTCATTATATTTCGAATAATGAGGTCAAACATGATGATCCTGTGTTTGAATTCTACAGCTTTAAACTTTCATAGCTTTTAAAGTTCTTAAATTCTTAAAATTCTAAGAATTTCCAGAGTTTCTGAGATTTTAAGGGCCCTAAAAATTTCTAAAACTCTCAAGCCTTTTCTCTCTTTTTTAGAGCTTCTTGCTTACTTTTTCCTACTAGAAAGAACTCCAGCACAGAGGATAATTCCCATAGCTGCGAGAAAGCCAGTGCCTGGGGACTCCTCGATAGGGTTTGCTTCGGTGACGGGCTCAAAGACCCTGAGAACCGTTTCATGGCTGTCCAGAATTTCTCCTTCGAGGTTCAGCACATAAATCTTTACATTATAGTCCCCCTTCGGGACTCCCTGCCAGATTATTCCTACAGTATCTTCCTTTCCCGCAGTCAGGATATCTGGAGTCTCTTCAAAAACCTGCACTTCTCCATTCTCAGACGTCAGCACAACCCTTATAAAGCCATCAAAAGGTACCTGGGATCTTCCGATAATAGTGATACTTGCTCCGTATTCATCCACATCGATATCAAGATCAAGAATCTCTACCTTTTCCTGGGCTATGAAATCTGATCTATAGGCTGTGGTAATGTCAGGAGAGTGGGAATGAACTTTCAAAAAAGCAGTATAGTTTTTACCTTTCTCCAGAAGGAAAGGCCAATAACTTGCGTTATAATAGGTGTTTGTAACAGGGATATTTTTCTGTTTTTCAGAGTATATCACATCCGTTCCCGAAAGCAGTTTCAGATCAAGATCTACCACACCGGGTTCAGGTAGCTGTACACTTCCAAAACCTGCAGGATTGGTAAGACTCATCAAAACGGAAGCCTTCTCGGAATCTGCCGAAAAATCCACAAGCTTAAGCTTTGAGAGCGCTGGATTCCGGTAGGAAAATGAGAGTTCTTTTAAGCCCACGCTTTCACTACCATTTTTCACAAAAACCTGTGCCGTATAAGAATCTCTGTCTTCTCTAAAATCCTTCTCAACTCCCCAGAACAGGACTTTCGTAAATTTCCGACCTTTTTCCACGGAACCCAGGAAGAAAGTTTCCGATTTAAGCAGTTTCTTTCCCGAATTCAAAGTAAAAATAAGAGAGGCATTTTCAAGAGGTTTTTCAAACTGGACTGTGACATCCGCAAATTCATTATCTGAGAAAAAATCTGTAATAACGGCATCCATTTGCCTTTTCTCTCCAATGGCTTTCTCACCTGCCGCTGCAAAAGCAGGATTGATCCAGGAGCAGACCATAATCAGAAGTAGAAGCGCGGAAAAAAAGCGGAAAGTAGTTTCTTTTTGTTTAAAAGAACTATTTTTTTCAAGCCGGTTCAAGACCCCAATCCTCCTTCTTTTTAGGAACTTCAGGATAGAAACCTCAGGAAACAGAAACCAGCATTCTGGTCTGTTTTCCATACATGGAACATATCAGAACTTAATTGAGATGTATATCTGAATCTAATTGGAGTGTACGTTAGAAGCTAATTGAAATGTATGTCGGAACCCCTATGTTTAACTTTTCATCTTCCGCAAGCCTTTTCAAAAAAGAGCTTGACCACAAACTTTTTGGAAAAAAGTTTGATCAAAAACAGCGTTTTCGGTCAAGCCTTTTCTTAAAAAGCTTGCAGCTCAACGATTTTGGTCAAGCGACGCCATGTTTGTGCTTGAACCAAAAACTGGGCTGAGCTTTGTCTGAGTCCTGTTTAACCCTTACAATTTTGCTGTGATCCAGGTTCCGCAGGATATGGGAGATTTTTTGGCGGTTTCTCTGTCGAGAATTTGGCCGAGCGTGGCAGGGTTCCGGGCATCCATAACAAGGGCATCGAGTTTACAGCGTTCGATAATTTTTGCGGCTACAGGGTCAACAGGAGATTTGGAGCCTGCCTTCATTTCGATTGACATGACTATGTTTATGAGTTTCTCAGGGGAGATCCGATCATATTTTACTGCCGAAGGATCACAATTGGGGTCTGCGGAATAAACTCCATCAATCGATGTTGCGATTATCAACAAGTCTGCCCGCAGGAACTCCGCAAGAATTGCAGCAACAGCGTCTGTAGTTTGGCCAGGAGTAACCCCGCCCATTACAACTACTTTCCCGGGACGAATAGCCTTTGCAGTTTCAAGATAATTCGTCGGGATTTCCGGAGAGGCATCGGGCCCGAGGGCTGCGGCAAGCAATCGTGCGTTCAGGCGAGTGATTTCAATGCCTATATAGTCGCAGGTTACTTCATCAGCACCAACTGCCCTTGCAGTATCGATATAACTCCGTGCCACTTCTCCTCCCCCGGCTACCACAAGCAGAGTATGTTTTTTGGAGATTTTCCGAAGGACTTCCGCATATTCTAAAAAACTATCAGGATCAAGATTTTTTGCGAGAATTGAACCGCCTAATGAGAGTACTATGAGCATGATGATCTCTACACATTAACAATTCGGATTTTTAAATATATCGCTGTGTATTTTTTCGCTAAGTTACCAAAAATCCCATATAACGAGAAGCCCTAAAAACCCCTAAACCATAAATTCTTGCTTGACCACTTATTGTTTAAGCTCATGGTTCTTTAAAGCAGGTAAATTTTTTTAGTGCAGGTGTTACATGGATCTTACTGATATACTTAGGGCTGTCAAGGAAGGAAAAATGGATCTTGAAACTGCAAAGCAGCAAGCACGCGGTCTTGGTTTTGTTTCCTATACCGATATAGCAAAGCTTGACTCTCACAGGAAAAGCCGGACAGGAGTGATCGAAGCCATCCTGGCTGATTGTAAGAGCCCTGACGATGTTGTGGAGATTGCCAGGGTCATGGTTGCAGAGAGCAAAAGAGCCCTTATTACGCGGGTTTCGCCGCAACATGTTGAAGTCCTAAAGCAAGCTTTTGGCGAGGATAAACTTGAATGGAACAGCAGGGCTCGCACAGTTGTTATCCATGACGGTACGCCTGCCCCCAGAACAGGTGGGATTGTAGGGATTGTTTCAGCAGGCACAGCCGATATCCCGGCTGCGGAAGAAGCCAGGGTTGTAGCCTCGGAAATGGGCTGTGAGACCGTTACGGTTTATGATGTGGGAGTCGCAGGAATCCACAGACTGATCCCGGCACTGCATAAATTGAAAGCTACGAAGCCGGGAGCAATCGTGGTTGCAGCCGGAAGGGAAGGGACGCTTCCCACCATAGTCTCGGGATTGGTTGACGCACCTGTAATCGGGCTTCCGGTTTCGACAGGTTATGGAGCGGGTGGCGGAGGAAAAGCTGCCCTGCTTGCCATGCTCCAGTCCTGTTCCACACTTGCAGTTGTAAATATTGATGCAGGATTTGTTGCGGGAGCGTACGCTGCCAGGATCGCAAATATGATCGCGGCTGCCTACACCCGCGGCAGGGAAGACAGAGTTGAGCAAGAAGGAAAGTAACAGCGGAGTGGACTGAAATGCAGGAAGGAGTCTTATGAAAGCTCTTGTATTCAACCCTTTTTCTGGAGCAGCAGGAGATATGATCCTCGGATGCACTCTTGACCTTGGGGCTGATCGAAATATGGTTAAAGAACTGATAGAAGCTTCTGCCAATGTATCCGTGGATATAAAAGAAGTTGTGAAAAAAGGAATAAAAGCCCTGGATGTCCGGATAAACGTGCCTGAAAAAGAGCATGTCCGCACATATCCTGAACTTGTGGACGCGGTAAAAGCTGCAGGACTGCCCCCCAGAGTGGAAGCAAGTGCTCTTGATATCTTCATGAGGCTGGCTGAAGCCGAAGCTTCTGTTCATGGACAGCCTGACCTTGAAAACCTCCATTTCCATGAGGTTGGTCAGAGTGATGCCCTTGCCGATATAATTGGCTCGTCTGCAGCTATCCATTCCCTTAAATGTGATTCCATCTACTGTACTCCTATAAACGTGGGCAGTGGAACAATAACAAGCGCACATGGTATTCTGCCTGTGCCGGCTCCTGCAACCCTTGAGATTCTCAGAAAAGGAAAATTCTATTTCAGGGGAGAAACTGAACAAAAAGAGCTTCTTACTCCTACAGGAGCTGCTATTCTCGCCCATTTCGCAAGATCCATTGAAGCTTTTCCTCAGGGCAGGGTGATTTCAATAGGTTACGGCGCTGGTGATTCCGAACTTGCAGGACCCAATGTGCTTCAGGGGGTGCTGTCTGAACTTGACTCCTGTCTGATCCCTGACATTATTGAAGTGCTTGAAACGAATGCTGACGATGTGAGCGGAGAAATCCTGGGCAACCTGTTTGAAGAATTGCTTGCTATGGGGGCAAAGGATGTCGCAATTCTCCCGGCAACAATGAAGAAAGGCCGTCCGGCTCATGTTATCAAAGTTATTGCAAAACCAGAGGACACTGCAAAGCTTGCCCGGAAGATAATTATCGAGACAGGGTCACTGGGAGTAAGGGTTATCCCTACCCGGCACAGATTGATGGCTGCGAGGTGGATAGAATCGGTTAAATTTGAGGTTGGCGGGCAGATATATGAAGCTGCGGTCAAGGTCGCCAGGGATTCTGAGGGCGTCCTGCTGAATATCTCTGCTGAGTTTGAGGATTGCAAAAAGATCGCAAAAGCGAGTGGAGTTCCTGTTAAAGAGGTTATGAGAAAGTCAGAGGAGGCTGCAAGAAAGCTTTTCTCCTGAGATTCACGAAAGGGTGCTGATATATAGAAATAAGAATATAATTCTAAAGCAAAAGCCTGAAACTTCAAGGCTTTCACTTCAATTTTCATTATTCTCTCTATCCAAGTCAGAGTTTGCCCATGGAATGCAAGAGTTCTGCGTTCAGTACACTTGCTCCGGCTGCGCCTCGGACGGTATTATGTCCCATTGCGATATAACGGATTCCTTCTCTTATACGGCCTACTGAGACGCTCATGCCTTTCCCCATGTTGCGGTCAAGGCGCGGTTGAGGTCTGTCGATTTCGTCCCTTACTATCAGGGCTCTCTCAGGTTCGGAAGGAAGTTCTCCAAGCTTTGGATCGAATCTTAGAAAAGCTTCTCTTACTTCTTCAGGCGTTGGTTTATCTCTCATTCCAGCCCAGATAGCTTCGGTATGCCCGTCGACAACAGGAACTCTGTGACAGGAAGCACTGACACTTATATCTGCAGGCACGATTTCAGAGCCGTTGAACTCTCCAAGGAGCTTTAAAGTTTCGGTCTCCATCTTTTTTTCTTCGCTTCCTATGTACGGAATTACATTGTCATAGATTGCCATTGCGGCAACTCCGGAAAAACCTGCGCCTGAGATAGCCTGCATTGTAGCCACCTGTATGGTTTCGAGCCCGAACTGCATAAGAGGCTTTAAGGTAAGGGCCATGACAATTGTGGAGCAATTGGGGTTTGTAATGATATATCCGTCCCATCCCCTTGTGTCCTGCTGGATTTCGAGAAGCTCGAGGTGCTCTGAATTTATTTCGGGAATTACGAGAGGAATATCCTTTTCCATCCTGTGGGAGGAGGCATTACTTGCGACTGCAAAACCGGCTTTTGCAAATTCGGGTTCTACTGTCAGGGCAAGGTCTGCAGGAAGTGCCGAGAAAACAACATCTGCATCTACGGTTTTTGGGTCTACCGGGACAACTTCGATGTTTTCGACGCTTTCCGGCATAGCAGTGTCTAACCTCCAGCCTGCGGCTTCTTTATACGTTTTGCCAGCGCTTCTCTCGGATGCTGCAAGGGCTGTAATCTCAAACCAGGGGTGGTTTGCAAGTGCTTCTACAAATCTTTGCCCTACAGCGCCCGTGGCGCCTAAAATACCCGCTTTAATTGCTACCATCTAAAAAGCTACCTCCGAAAAAGAAAAAATGATTGATAAAAAGGAAAAAGAAAAGTGGAATAAAGAGCTTATTCCAACTAATTGCCGTTTTATTCTTCTACTTTAATTGCCTGGTTCGGGCATGCCTCTTCACATGCGCCGCACTCTACGCATTCGTCCTGGTCGACCACTGCGACTCCTTTTTCTTCATCAAGGGTGATTGCTTCAGAGGGGCATTCATCGACGCAGCTTCCGCATCCTGAACATTCATCTGCATTAACTACTGTTGGCATATTTTTTTCACACTCCTTTTGGTTGCTCGATATATACCTGGAAATTGTACATCACGTTTTTGAAACTTCCATAGGTTATCGAAAAGTTTGGTCATAACGCCATTGACAAGATAAACATAAAAACTTATCGCTTTTTAACAAAATGCAGCCTTCAAAATCAGGATGGAGTTAACTAGCCGGGGATTAAAATATACTATTTAATTTATAAATAAAAAAAGTAAAAAAACGAATTCAACATACTGAATCATGCATAGCAATTCCGGCATCAGTCAGGCGATACATTCCTTCTTCATATTTAAGAAAGCCTTCTTTTAGCAGGAAGTCCATATTGAACTTAAAGAGGAAATCGTTTAATCCTGATTCTTCCTTTAATTGTTTTTCAGTCTTTCCGAAGATTCCAACTATCCGGAGAAGCTTTCTTCTTGCAGGATTTATGGCAACTTTTTCCATCATTATATGTTCCAGTTTGACAGCTTCGCCTTCAGTAGGCTCACCTATTTTATCGAAATACGCATCAAGTTCATCGACTTCTTCACTCATGCAGAAACACCATTATTTTTCTATTAAAGCCATTTCTTTTAAAAAGTTCCGAAAAGGATAAGTGTGTAATTGCAACTTTCTTAGTTAAGCCTCAAGTTTTCATATCTTTCAATATATTAACCCTGCATATTTGCTCCTTTTCATGTTCGATATGATTTCCAGTATTATACTCATGCTCCTGAATTTCTTTCTCAAAAACTATTCCTGATTTCCCAAGATTCTCTTCAAGAGTACTCTCCACAATCTCTATAAGCTTATTTTTCGGGACCTTTGTAACAGCGGAAAGAAGCCTGAGTTCTGCTTTCTCACTTTCCCCGGTCTGAATAAGTTCTATCTGAGGTACTTCTGTAGGAGAGGTTACACTGCCCTTGGCCGTAGATTCATAGAGTTTCATGGAAAGCTTCACATGCCCTACAAACTCAGAATTAATTTCCCGGATTTCATTCTGAATTTTCCGGAGATTTTCTTCTATAAATTGTTTGCTTCCTTCAGGACTTAGATACTGTGGTCCAAGGGTATAGAGAACTGAATAAGCCGAAACTTCGGAGAGTTCAACAGAGTTTTTCTTTTCTTCGGAAGGTTTTTTAAACCCAGGTACAGCAAGCTGCAGAAACAGCTTTTCGAAATTCTCATCTTCATGTTTTGCCGAGAATTTCAGGATTCTGGCTGCAGAATTTATCTCACAGAGCATTTTCTCAACTGCAAGGATAGTTTCGGTAGGGGTTATATCAATCTTGTTTATGCAGAGAATCTCAGCTTCCCTTATCTGATTTTCGATAAACTTTGGGATCTCTTTTGCTTCTGTCCCGAAACGACCGGGATCTACAAGAGTCACTACCGGGGCAAAAGAAAGCTCGGAGAGTTCCATCGTTTCTATTTCCTCCCTAATCTGCCCCGGGAAGGCAATCCCTGTCGGTTCGATGATAACAATGTCAGGCTCATATTCTTCTTCAAGGGTCTGAAGGGTATACTGCATGCTTATTCTGAGTGTGCAGCAGATGCAGCCGCTTGTGAGCTCTTCGGTTACAATTCCAGGGCTTGTAAGGATATCTCCATCAAGTCCGATCTCCCCAATCTCGTTTACAATGATTGCAGTCTTCTTTCCTGCATTGCTGAGCTGCCTGCTGATTCTCAGTATAGTGGTTGTTTTCCCGCTTCCGAGAAAACCTCCTATGATCATGACTTTCATGCCTTTTTCCTCTTTTTCGTGCAGTAATTTTGTTTTTAGGCGGTATGAGAAATATAATCTGTTTAATATATAAAATTGGCAGTCTCACCCGAGTTCCGCTTCGGGATCACAGAAAATCTTCGATTTTCTGGCAAGATAGCCGGTCCGAGAAATAAGGTACTTCGAAGGGAGGACCGACGATATAATTTAATTTTGTTGAAAATAGATTGCGTTCTCATCCAAGAACCTGGAAGTTCCGAACGACTTTAAGGGATTTATTCTCAGAGAAGAGATACTGAGGTATAGGGTTCATGGGTTGCGAGTTTTGATTGATTCTCTTTCCGATTTATCCACTTTCTTGCGGAGTAGATATTTAAATAGTGGGGTGTTAAAGGGATGAGAACGCAATTTATACTATGCATTAACTATATTTAAAATTTTTAACATATATCGTTATTTTATTTTCTATAAATTATTGCATAACTATAACATTAGCATGTTATTCTAACATCATACTACTGTTATAACATAGTTAGCCTGTGTTAGCTGAACTCTTGCTCTTCTTTTTATCCCGTTAAACTCGAGATTTGATTGATAGTTTAATGAGAATAGGATTTTCTTTAGAGCTATCTATGAAATAAGGTTAGTCTTACTAAGGAAATTTAGATACCTCTCAAGCTCGAATTTCAGGTTTGAGAGGATGAATTCAAAGCAAAACAGGAAATTTTCTCGGGTCCGGTCTGGCCGGAAACAATATAAATTGTGTCAAAAGAATAATTTATATATCTCCTGGTAAAGATGAGGGAAGATCGGAACTACAAAAATAATCAACTTGAATTCCTTTGTGTTAACATTACGATCGTTTGTAGCTGTTTATTATCACTTTACAATCGCTCTATAATTATATTAATTACATTTTGTAATTACTTTAAGGAGCATTTGCATGCAAAGCAGGTCAATTACACCGGAAATGAAAGCTTTCCTTATTTCAATAGGTTCAGTTTCCGTAGATCCCTCACTTATTCCACGAGCTCGGGGATCAACTGCGGGTCCCGGAGCGGGTACAGGCTCAGTATTCTTCAGATCGGGAAAAACGCGAGTAAGGCTGAGCGTAAGAGAAAACTCTCCACTTTCTATTCTGAAAGATGAGAACGAAGGTAGTGTTGCGCTTTTCTATATGGGAAAAAAACTTGTGGAGGGGAAACTTGAACCTGCGCTTGCCCACTGTCCTGATCAGGCTTTTATAACTCTTTGTGAGAGGTGCATATTTGACTGCAAATACTGCCCTGTGCCCAAATTGAAGGGACATATTAAAAGTGAGGAGGAAGTTCTGAGCATAATTGATGAGGTTTTACAGGCTGGAGATCTTAAAGCCATTTCCCTCACCTCTGGTGTTGAAACCTCTCTCGAAGGAGAGGTGGAGCGTGTGCTCAAATTGCTTCCTGCTCTCAAAAAGTACAACGTTCCTATTGGAGTTTCGGTGTATCCTACGGAAGGCTGTTCCAGAAAATTCTATGAGGCAGGGGTTTCTGAAGTCAAATATAATGTTGAGACTATGGATAGGGATATCTTCAAAAAAGTTTGCGAAGATCTCTCTATTGACTATATTCTGGATAGACTGAAGGAAGCTGTGAACATTTTCGGAAAAAACCGGGTTTTCAGTAACTTTATAATCGGGCTTGGAGAAAGTGACGATTCTGTAAGGGAGGGAGTCAATACACTTGCAAAAATGGGAGTAATCCCTATTCTGCGGCCGGTAAACCCGCATCCTCTGAGGGCTGGAGACTGTTTTACTGAGCGTCCGTCCCCTGAACGCCTGTTAAAACTCGCAAAACTTGAAGCCGAAATCCTCAAGAAGTATGGGCTCAATCCGGGGCTTGCAAAGACCATGTGCTTGAAATGTACAGGCTGTGATCTTGTTCCCTTTGTTGATCTCTAATTCCTAACTTTTCTCCAATTTTTCTTATCTACTTGTAATTTTCCAGATTTTTTTATTTTTTACTTCAATTCTCCGCTATCTATGCTCTGTTTTTTGAGATTCTTACCTCATTTTATCTCTGTAAAGAGGGACCCCTTCATTTCCACTGGAAACTTCTGCGGATTAATTTTCTTTACTATCTGTGTTTCTTTCGTTTATCTCTTTTTTGCTTCTTTTCTATATACTCCTCAATTTATCTCTAATATTTTCATTTTCATATTAGAAAGTCTCTCTTTTCCGTTTTGGTTTGATTGTTTAGGACTCACAGGCACTTTGTCTGCAATTTTATCTCTTAAAGTTCGCTTGAGGGCCTGTAAATATTTATTCACTTAAGCGCATTCATTCTTATCTTTTTATCTACTTTCCTGGGAGCTTCAGCATCCCCTTATTTCCACTGGAATCTACAGGTTAACAACCTGTTTTCAATGAAATATATACATGAGTTCCGGCTTAATTCTCCTCAGTTGTTTTCTTTCACTCTTCTCAGTTGATCTCTTTCACTCTTCTCAGTTGTTCTCCCTATTCTGAATACCATGCTTGAGTGATTTATTCTGGGGAATCTTTCCTGAGAAATATCTGTTAAAATTACAACTTTAAGGGTAATAAATTCAAAAAAAGAGTCCAAAAGATTGACTCATATAAAATTTTAAATGTTTCCTGTTTAGAAAAAAATAAACCGGAGAGATTCAAAGGTAAAAATCTGAAAAGAAGGGATAAAGAAGATAAAGAGGACAAAGAAAATAACGAAGATAAAAAGGATAAAGAAAGCAATGAAGATAAAGAAGATTAAGAAGATAAAGAAAATAACGATAATAATAAAATAAACAAAAGTAGAAAATAGTATTTTGGGGATCGCAACCGATTAAAGGATTTTCAGGTGGATAGGGCTATGAGAATTAAGTTTTTAGTTTGAGGGTGTTTCATCTCAGGTTCTAAAAAAATTAAAACCCTTTCATTTCCACTGGAAAGATTTAACATCGTTTTTTCTAACACTATATTTTCTGTCTAAATTAAATTCCGTTCGTTTTTGTCAAATTAAATTCCGCCCGTTTTTGTCTTTTTTAATTTCAAATTATAATTTCTAAATCAGGCTTTTAATCTTCAGATTTACCTGCCTAATTTCGATAACTCTTCCACACTCACGCCTTCATGAACGATTTTTGCAATTTTGCGGACAAGACCTGTGGGGTTCTGAGCCTGGAAAACATTTCTTCCAATAGCTACACCCCTTCCTCCTGCTTCAAGAGAATCTTCAATCATTTCCAGCAGTTCCTTTTCAGAATTCATTTTCGGGCCGCCTGCGATGATTACAGGTACAGGGCATCCTTCAACGACTTCTTTAAAGGTTTCAGGGCTTCCGGTATAGTTTGTCTTAATGATATCAGCCCCAAGCTCGGCTCCAATCCGGGCTGCATGTTTTACAACATCCACATCATATTCAGAATGAACCTTTTTTCCGCGTGGATACATCATGGCAAGGAGAGGCATTCCCCATTCATCGCACTTTCCTGCCACATAGCCCAGTCCCTGCAGCATCTCGTACTCGTCTTCAGCCCCTACGTTTATATGAACCGATACCGCATCGGCTCCAATTTTTATAGCTTCTTCTACTTTTGTTACCAGAACTTTATGGTTCGGATCAGCGGAAAGAGAAGTTGAAGCTGATAGGTGGATTATAAGACCGACATCATGCCCGTATCCCCTGTGTCCATGTTTGGCAAGACCCATGTGCCCGAGTACGGCGTTTGCCCCGCCTTCTGCGACTTTGTTTACAGCTTCCTGAAGGTTTCTAAGCCCTTCAATCGGACCTGCACTAACTCCATGGTCCATAGGAATAATAATCGCGTTACCCGTATTTCGATTGAAGATACGTTCCATCCTTATGGATTTACCTATAGTGCTCATGCTGTTATATTGCAGATCAGATAATAAATACTTATCGATATATTTTCTAAAGATCTCTATCATCGTTTTTAAGAGTTCATTTTGTATTTTCGTTCTGGTATATCCCTGAATATCCTTTTTCTACCTCGGTGTCCAGCGTATAGAATAAAAGCTGCATAATTCGTGCGTCTTTTTTCAGCCTGAAGCCTGAAGCATTATAAACTACCAACAATGACTCGCTGCGCCCCCTGTATCCCGCGTCCCATACTGCAGTCTCAAGGGTAGCCCCGCAGCGAATAAGTGTTGATCGTGGCTTTGCAATTGCAGCCAGGTTCATGGGAATATTTACAACCTCATTAAAAAGTATCTTATAGATTCCCTCAGGCAGGTGAATCCAGCCATCACTGCCGAATTCAAGGGATTTTCCATCTGGCAGCTTTCTTTCAGAATTATCAAAATCCACAGCTCCAGGACCTTCTATTGTTTTTATTTCCTTCAGGGTAAGTTCAATCCCATTAGGCTGGATCTGGGTCTCGATGTCAACAGCGTTTTCAAGCAAAGGAGGATTTGCCTGTATAAGTTTTCTCAATTCGGTACTGGATAAAAGCGTCATCTGAATTGTAATTGCGAAGATTCTTTATTACAGTTTCGGATTCCTTTCCCTAAACATCGTCATTTTTCAGATTTTTTATCAGAATCACTAATATCATTATCTTTATTATTTTAGACATTATTTATGAAAAGGTTTATTGTTTTCAGGTAAGTAACCATTACCTGTCAAAATTCTCATATTAATCTCAATCTGGTTTAATAAAGGGTTTACGAGAGGCTTCTAAAGATGGCAAAAAGATCTACTGTATTCGGGATTACTTCATTGTTTCTCATATTTTTGTTAACAGGCTGCGCCCTGGGCGCTATAAACAATACGTGGAACCTATCCACAAGTGAAAATTCATGGAATTTTTCCCAGGAAATTGTAGTTACTGAGAACGCCGGCAAAACTCTGCAAGGATATCCTGTCCCTGTTAGTTTGAACTCATCCAATTTCAATTTCTCAGAAGCAAAAAATGATGGTTCAGATATTCGATTTTTGTCAGGAGATAGAACGCTCAATTACTGGATTGAAACTTGGGACCCTGAAAATAAAGAAGCTCTTATCTGGGTCAGGCTTCCGTCTCTTCCTGCAAACAAGACCGGCAAAATCCTCATGAGATATGGGAACCCAGATGCTGAAGCCATGAGCAATGGAGAGAAAACATTCGACTTTTTTGATAACTTCGAGGGCAATAACCTCAACGAGCTTAAATGGAATACTGAAAGTGCAGGGGGAGGCCTAGTTGAGGTTAAAGATGGGATTTGTAATGTTGCAGCCCCGAAGGTCCATGCTTACGACTCCTCAATGATTTACAGCAAAAAGAGTTTTGAAATTAATTCTATGTTTGTGGTCAAAAGAATGAAAGTCACTACAGGCACGGATACTAGAGGGCCTGTACTACGGCAGGGTTTCATAGATCAGATAGACAGCAGAAAAAACGAAATAAAACATGAAACCGAACTTGCCAATGAAAGCCGTGTTAACCTTGGAACAACCTACAGGAAGCAAAAGAATACTCTCCATGACGTAACTGATGTCAATGTTCCTGAAGGAGAATGGTATGTCTCAGGAATCGCCTGGTATGAAGAAAACAGTACTCGCAAGGTGTCATGGTTTAAAAACGGCGTCCGGGACTCTAAAATGGATTTTGCTTCAAATGATTATATCACCAATTTCCCAATGCGTGTTTATCTGTATGCCGCTTCCTACCAAGATGCATCGAAGAATACAGGCTATATGGCAGTCGATTACGTTTTTGTCCGGAAATTTGTCGAAGCCGAGCCTACGGTCAAGGTTATTTCAGTTCATGGTGAAGACGAAGTTTCTTCAGAAAGTACCTTTGAGGAGAATTCTGTAAACCTTCCTAAAAATAATTATGGCGATAATTTCGAAAATAATTCCGGAAACAACTCTGAAAACGCCTTTGAGAATAGTTCTCAGTCGGGAACTCTTTCTGAGCCTCAGGCAGCTCAAGGGTCCGAGTTAAACTCCGAAACCTCGGCTCCTGAGAGAGTTGCCCAGGCGCAGGAAAACCTGAGTCAAAATGAGATCGGCTCTCCCGATCCTCTATTCCCTGAGTACGATGTGCATATCTCCGGAATCAGGCTTTCTTCCCCTTACAGGTTCGATTTCCCAGCCCTTGTAGAGGAACTCAACTCCTCAGGCATAGATACGATTTTCCTCAGTGTGGACAGCAAGGACGTATGGCAATACGAGCGCTTTGTAAAGATGGCTCATGAAGAAGGAATTTCGGTGCACGCAGTGCTCCTGGAAAACATAAATTGCACAGAAAACGGAGCCGACGACACCTGCCAGGGTTTACTGGATACGATACTGGGTTACAATGAAAAATCCCTCGCCCCCTTTGACGGGATAGATATCTACGTAAACTCCTCTGCTGGGGAAGGCTATAAAGAAAGCTCAATAGACTACAGGACACTGTTTGAAACAGCCAATAAAGAGGCTGAAGAAAATGTATCCATCTCAGCAAGCCTCCCGTTAAATTATAACGCATCCAGAATCGAAGAAACAGCTCCTTTTGTCGATTTCTTCATCATCAGGGCTTATCCTTCGGAAATTGAAGGGCTTAACTCAGTGCCAGGAATTGTTGATACCGTTGCACTTGAGATGGGAGAGATAAGAGGCGCTGGTTCAAGAGGAATAATCGAAGTCTCTGTGGAAGAAGGTTTTAAGGATAAATTTTCTATACAGGAACTCTTTGCCGGACTTTCAGATTATTA
The DNA here is from genome assembly GCF_001304615.2 of Methanosarcina flavescens. Classification (NCBI taxonomy): domain Archaea; kingdom Methanobacteriati; phylum Methanobacteriota; class Methanomicrobia; order Methanosarcinales; family Methanosarcinaceae; genus Methanosarcina; species Methanosarcina flavescens. The sequence goes on from NZ_CP032683.1 coordinate 1,158,253, forward strand.
TTCAAGTGATCCGGCTTTCCTGGGAGTCTCGGTTTTCAATTACGATACCTATACAGCATTACCTCGCACAGAACCAGATGAGAAAAGTTTTCCGATTCCTGGATTCAAAGCTCTCCCGGTACTTCTTGCAGGTCTTGGAGCTTTCGCCCTTTTAAAGATAAAGAGAGATTAAAAAGAAATTAGATAAAAACAAGAGAAATCAAAGAGTAGTCAGATGAAATTAAAGAAAGTTTAATCAAGCAGAAAAAAGACAGGGAAAAGCTAATAGAGAATTATTCTCTCTTTTCCTATCTTTTTTGATCTCACTCTTCTTTTCTCTTTTTCTTTTCCCTTTAATTTTCCATTTTTCCTTTCTTACCAGTCTATTCGTTTTTTAATTCACTTTCTAATTCCTTTTTTCTCTTCCATTCACTTTCTAATTCCTTTTCCCTCTTTTCTGTCGTGCTTTCTGAGCCAAATTATTTTCCTTATTCAACAGGAGAAACATTTTTATGCTGATTGTTCGTTTATACTCTTGTTTACTTCTGTTTAAAGTTCTAAATTATTAAACGTTTGAACGGGGGTTCTAGCATTAAAGTTCTTGGATTGGTGGGTAGTCCTAATATAAATGGAAACACTGCAAAGCTTATAAACGCAATTCTCGACGGAGCTGCCGAAAACGGTGCAGAAAAAGTAATTTACAATCTGGGCTCACTAAACATTAAAGGTTGTGATGCTTGCTGCAAATGCCAGGAATCAGGCTGCTGTCTCATAGATGACGATATGCAGGAAATTTATCAACAAATCCAGACTGCAGACATGGTTGTACTCGGTTCTCCAGTTTACATGTGGCAGATGACTGCCCAGACTAAACTCCTGATTGACCGCATGACAGCCTTCTTAAAACCTAATCTTTCGAGCAGACTTGATAATAAAAAACTGATTCTTGTCTTCTCCCAGGGCAGTCCGGACAGGGACGCCTTCAAACCATATTTTGAATACACAGCCGGCCTTCTTTACTATCTCGGTTTTGATGTTCTGGATACCGTAATTGCTGCTGGCACGGATAAGCTTGAAGTGTCCTTCAGACCCAGGCTGCTTGAAAAAGCAAGGGAGCTCGGAAAACTGGTCTCGACTCCTAACCTTACTGGTCCTGAGTTTAGGAGAGCCGAGTCAAGCTTAACCCCGCTTCTCTGATTTAATTCATTTTATTTTCCTTTTGTCTGCGGTTTTTGGTTCTCCGGACTTGTTTTTACTCATTTAAACCTAATTTTATTTTTTAATCTATCTTCCTTTTTCAAACCTCAAGAAACTCGCCCGGATACTCTACGACCCCGCCTGCCCCTTCAAGTGCTTCTACCTTTAATTCCAGCGCCATAAACGCTTCATTCGGCACGCCAAAAGGATCAGTTATTCTCCACTTATTTGCCGGCTTAAACCCGAATTTAGGATAATATTCAGGATGCCCAAGAAATATAACAGAATCGTATCCCAGCCGCTGGCAGGCTTTGAGCCCTTCTCTTATAAGTTCGCCTTCTATGCCCTGCCTCTGAAACTCAGGTAAAACTGCAACAGGGGCAAGTGACATAATTTCTTTTTCTTCGCTGTTCTCCAGTTTGATAACTACAGGGAAAAAGAGAATGTGGCCAGCTATTTTCCAATCAATTTCAGCCACAAGCGAAAGTTCGGGAATAAACTTTGGATTTTTCCTGAGGTTCTCAACTAGTTTTCCTTTATTGGGCTGCCCGAAGGCAAGATTGTTTACTTCGGTTATTGCCGGGCAGTCTGAAAGAGTTTCGGGGCGGATTTTAATAGACTTCTTTCCTTCCTGTTTGTTTCCTTAAGCATGTTTCTCTTTTTCCTAAACAAGTGTTTTTTTCTTCTTATAATCTCATATAATAACAATTTATTGTCATAACAACAATTTATTGTCATAATAACAATTTATTATCCCTATTTTTTCTCTCTGTAGAGTTTATATGTCTAATGTATTCATTTAAAGAATGCTTAAGGAAGATCAGTTCTATTTTAGTTCTTAATCACCCCAGTTTTTCCCTATAAAAATCTATAAAATGGAGCCCAGTTATGATCCCCCTTTTCAGTGCAGGAAAAATCGCGCTTGGAAGCATTAGAAGTGCAAAGTTGCGTTCAACCCTTACCATACTTGGAATTGTCATAGGAGTTGCAGCCGTAATTGCAAATGTATCCCTCGGGGCAAGTTTCAACCAGCATTTTACAAATGAAGTGACCAACCTGGGGTCGAACTTTATCTATATCCAGGGAATGCAGCCCAAGCTTTTTTACGATAATGAGCTCAAGATTGTTGAAAATACGCCCGGAATTTCGGGAGTTTCGCCTTTGAAGTCACAGACCGCAGAAGTCACGTACATGTCCGAAACCAAAAATATCATGGTTAGCGGTGTCGGGGAATCTTATGATGAGGTAGCGAATACAAAGCTTCAGAAAGGGGACTTTATCGCCGACAATGACGGGTACGTGGCTGTCATCGGGCACAAGGTTGCAAACGAAAAGTTTGATCGTAACATTTCTGCCCGGAGTTCCATAAACATAACCTTCACGGTAGGAGAAAATGAAAAAGTTTCAAAGACCTTTAAAGTCAAGGCAATAATCCAGAACCCGGAAAATACTGTTGTCCAGGCATATGACGACAATGAGGCTGTTATTATCCCGATCGATGTCATGAACAAGATTCTTGGCGAAAAAGATTATGGCGGGATTTTTGCAATGGCTGAGGATCCTGCGACGATTCAGGAGACTTCGGATGAAGTAGATGAACGTCTTGCCCGAAATTTTGGGATCTCCGAGAGGGCACTTGAAGATAAAGAGGCTCGTCCTTATTTCATCATCAATCAGGCTGAGATCTTAAAACAAACAGATATGATGGCAGCAGCCCTCAGTTCTTTCCTGACGACCGTTGCGCTGATCTCTCTGCTGGTCGGCTCTATAGGGATAATGAACATTATGCTCGTAAGCGTGACTGAAAGAACAAGGGAGATAGGAGTGCTCAAATCCCTGGGATTCACAAGCTTTGATATCCTTTTCCTTTTCATGGTTGAGTCAGTCTTACTTGGAGTTTTCGGAGGCATTCTCGGTAGTATAGTAGGAATTGCAGGCGCATACAGCGTTGAGACCTTTCTCAAGCTTCCTGTCATATTTCCTTTCAACCTCATAGCAGCCGGATTTTTTGTGGCTGTGTTCGTGGGCTTCGTCTCGGGAGTCTACCCTGCAAGGAAAGCTGCAAAAATGAAACCTGTAGACTCACTCAGGCACGAGTGAACACCCGATTCCACATTCCGCCTCAGATAAACTTTTTAAATAGGCTTTATTCCTGAAACTTTATTTATATTAAATATTATATAATTCTTTATAATTTCCATTTTGCTTAATTATCCTGCTTTCGAATACGTAATTTATTGATCCGCTTCTTATTTCAAGAAAAAGCGATATTTCCACAAAAACTAACATAAATACACAGGGGGTTTGCAACTGGCACAGGAAACAATAGAAAAATCCGAAGAAGAATGGAAAAAGGTGCTCACGCCCGAGCAATATCATGTCCTGAGGGAGAAAGGTACAGAAAAACCCTTTTCCGGCAATCTGTACTATAATAAGGAAAAAGGAATTTATACCTGTGCTGCCTGCGGGCAAGAACTATTTTCCTCGGATACAAAGTTTGAATCTGGCTCAGGTTGGCCAAGTTTCTATGATGTAATCTCGAGTGACAAGGTAAGGCTCAAAGAGGACACCAGCTATTTCATGAGCAGAATCGAGGTAGTGTGTTCCCGCTGCGGAAGTCATCTGGGTCATGTTTTTGACGATGGACCTGCGCCAACCGGGAAGCGTTACTGCATTAATTCCATCTCTCTTAATTTTAAGAAAGAAGGGGAAAAAGACAAGCAAGGAGAAGAAGGAAAGTAAGCTCAAAAAGAAAGTAGGAATATCAAACCAGGAAGAAAGTAGGAAGGTCAAACCAGGAAGAAAGTAGGAAGATTAAACCACAAAGAAAGTAGGAATATCAAAAACCAGATCAGGTTAAGCCTGATCTTTGAGATTTACAGATTCTGCGGTTGGAGAAAGGGGGTTTGGGCGGAACTTGAAATTGCAAAAAAAGTATTTCGAGATGTTTGGATTTTTAATCTTTCTAATCTTCTACCTTCTGTTTTTCAACCTTTTATTTCCTATTCAGGGCTCAGATGCACCTATCTATGCTCCGGGCACACTCATTTTTGCTTTATTTGGGTATTGGTTAGGAGGCATCCTGTATGAGAAGTATATAAAGTGAAAAAGCCTGATCGAAAAATATTCTGGCTTCACAATCTAAGATATGTCTATATAGAGATTTTACTGAACTTTGATCTTCATAATCTTTATCATAGATTACAACAATCTATTGAATAGATGTTAAAAGCAATAATTTTTGATGTGGATGGAGTTCTTGTAGATTCCATGTTTTACCAGGCCGATGCCTGGGTTAAAACCTTCAAGGAAGCTGGTATTAACATCACCAGGGAAGATATTTACGAGCTTGAAGGCTCAAATAACCAGAGGTTAATTAAATCGATCTTCGAAAAGGCTGGAAAAGAGCCTGATCCCTGGCATTTAGAGCAATTGCCTGAAAAGAAACGCGAGGTTCTTGAATTTGATAAAATAAAACCCTTTGAAGGTATTCTGGATTGCCTTAAGGAATTAAAACAGCACTTTAAGCTCGCCATGGTTTCCGGGTCACATATCGACACGGTAACTGGGGTTGTAAATAAGTATTTTTCTAACTGCTTTGACGTCATAATTACCGGTAGCGACCTTGAGCGTGGGAAACCTGATCCCGATCCTTATCTCAAAGCCCTTGAGATGCTCGACCTGACAAAGAATGAGTGCATAGTAATTGAAAATGCACCTCTGGGCATAACTGCTGCCAAGAGGGCGGGGCTTTACTGTGTCGCAGTTGCAAGTATGCTTGAACCTGAAAAAGTAGAGCATGCGGATCTTGTACTCGAAGACCATGCTGCCCTTCTCGAATATCTGAAGAGCCTTATCCCAAAGTGATCGCAGTTCTCTCCTGATCACTTCTTCACTCTGCCCGAGTTTCCAGAGATATTATGGACGGAAATTGAGGAGGCTTTTCAGAACGCTTTTTCTTTAAACTCTTTTTCAAGCATTTCTCTCACAGCACTGGGACCATTCAGTTCTCGGGCAAGCCTTCGCAACCTTTGAGTTTTATTTCTATACTTTTCTTCCTCAAGAACTTCCCGGATACATTCGAGAACGACCTCAGGAGGTGTGGAATAACTGAGCATCCTACCATAGCCCTCTTCTTCAATCACTTCAGCGTTATTTTCCTGCTCGCTATGCTCCCTGTCAGGAAAAGAAAGGATAGGAATTCCGAAGCTCAGGGCTTCTATAATGGTACTGTGCCCCCCAGGGGCTATTACTGCATCCGAGCCCTTCATGTATGGGTATGTATCTTCTATGAACTTAAGGAGTTCTACATTTTCCGGCAGGTCAGCAAGCTTTGAGGGGTCAAGGGAGGGACCTGAGATTAGAGTATAATTGATAGAAGTATCGAGCTTTGCGGTCTCGATTACTTTTTCGAAAATAGGTCTCCTGTATCCGAAACCTCCAATAAGGGAAACAGTATGTGGCTTTTTAAGGGTAATTTGCTCCACTTCTTCATACTTTTCTTTTAAAAGGGGGCCACTGTAGAATACTTTTTCCTGAACTTTACCCCGGAAATTCAGATTTTTCCTGCAAACGGTATAGGGGAGGGGATAATCAGGAATAATTATTTTGTTTACTTTCTCAAAAATTTGGTTGTAGAATCTTCTTGTCATTTCCCCAAGAAGCCTCAGAGAAACTCCTCGATTTTTAAAAAATTCCTCCATATTTGATTGGTTCAAAATAAGGTATACTGGAATTCTAAGTGTGAAGCCGGCAAGCGTTCCCAGATAATAGCTGTCCGAAAAGATGACATCGGGATCTATATCTTTTATCAGCTTCAGAAGCTTTGGCCCTCCTAAAATATCTGCGTTTTTAAGAGTTGCCTCAATTGAACCCTTGAAATCCAGGGTTCCAGCCTTTCCGATCAGCTTTATTTCAGAGGGAATTTCATGTGCCGGATAACCTGTCTTCTCAACCATTTCCTTTGAGTATCCATAAGCTCCGAAATGTACTTCGTGCTCGCCCTCAAGAAATTCTTTTCCAAGTGCCAGGCATCGGCTGGTATGACCAAGTCCCTCTCCACAGATTAAAATAATTATTCGCATTCCCATCCTTTCCTTTAAAGCTGCATTTATTTTCCCTTTATTCTCCCCTTAGTTTTCAACTTTTAATTCTATATTTCAGGTCTTCTTAAAAAAAATTGCGGACAACTTCCGGCTTGACATCCAATCTCTGAGAACTACTGGGAAAACGTTAGAACAGCGTCTAATCTATAGAGTGAGACTTACTAACCTTTAGAATTGGATAATTATGAAGATTCTAAAAATAAAAGGAAAGGAAGTAACATGGGAGAGCTATATAAAACTTCCTACTGATGGCACGGTTTTTGGTCTGTTCATGTATTTTTTTGTCCCACGCTACTATTTATCGATACACCTCTCAGGTATATATACTTTTCTTTTTTCTATGTAATTCCTTAATTAAGTATTGTTCTTACGCTCATGGAATATATTTATTTCTCAAATTTAATTTTATGTTTTGTTGTCCTGCCTTCTTCTATTTCTACCCTTTATATTTCTTTTTTATCAGTCTGTCAACTGAGTGAATAATCAAAGGGCAGAAAAGAAGGGTACAAATGATAACAACCATGTAAAATCATTGCAAAAAGCAGAGGTCAAAAGTAATAAGAAATGAGAAGAAATTCACGGATTCAAAGTGAATTTAAAAAAGAAAAAGAGAACAGAGGGCTTAGAAGCCGTAGTTCTCTGGCAGGAAGACCTTAACTTCACTCTGGTATTTTGTGAGGCAGTCGTCCATGAACTTGTCCATATCGTCTGGAAGAGCTTCGAGGGTTGCCTTTGCGTCTCCGAGAGCCTTGGTCTCGAACCTGGAGAGCTCGAGCTTGCCAGCTGCACCTTCGTTGACGATGTTGCAGCATTCTATTGCGGCGTTCTTTGCTCTGAGGTAGATGTTGTCTCCGTCCTTGACAATTGCTTCACCGACTCTGTATGCGTTGTCGTATGCAAGCACATAGGCCTGTGGGTCTCTGTACCTGTCGGAAAGCATGAGAAGGTCCCTGAGAACTTTGTCGTTCTTGGTTTCAAGAGCAGTGTTCATGAGGGCGCAGTCGTATGCGAGGGACTCAGCCCAGCACTGAACAGTTGTACCGCCGAATTCGCCGTGGTACTCAACAGACTCGTTGGACCAGCAGTCACAGCACTGCATAATGAGGTTACCCATAACATCAGAGTGGGCACAGGTGGAGGTCTTACCTTCCTGGGTCATCGGCATACCAGTGATGGCTTTGATGATAACGTTTTCATATCCGCAGTCCTTACCAGGGCCCTCTGCTCCGCATTCGTATGCAACGAGGGATCTTGGGGCGGAAATTGCCCTTGCAATGATTGCGAGGGTGTGGGCAAGGTTCTTGTCAAGCAGCCCACCGCCAATGAACATTGCCGTGTTTGCCTGGGCGCAGTCAGTGTCACCAGCTGCAACAGTACCTGTCTTCTTTGCGATTGCGGCAATGTCGGACCAGATTAGTTCCATGTCAATGGAGCCGAGGCAACCGATTGAGTAGAGAATACCAGCAATGTCGTTTCTGAGAACTGCGTAGTCGAAAACTTCCTTACCACCCATGCTCTCTACGGAAAGCAGGTCTGCGCCGGCCTTGGCGCATTCTTCAAAGGCTTCGAGGAAGACAGAGTACTTGTCGCCTCTGAGCTGGAGGAAGTCCCTGTTCTCACGGATGTCACCAATTGTGTGGCGAAGTGCACACTTTATGCCATATTCATCGTGATATTCTTCCATGATGGTCTTCTGGGCATGTGCAACTTCTGCTCCCCAGGAGGGGTTGTTGGACATCTGCTGAACGTGTTCGGTTTCGAGGATAACTGCCGGGAAACCAACCTGAACCATTCTTGACATAATGTCGGTGGTGATCCTCTCATATTCCCTTATGAGTTTTTCCTTGGATGCACCGGCTTCTGGCCTTGGAGCATAGTTAATTTCAGGAATTGTGTAGCCTGCACCGATCTCGAGATCGAGACCTGCCTTTACCGGATACTTGGACACGCCGAAGGTCATTTCGTCTGCGCTTGCATATGCCATTGAAGTGTATCTTTTTGCTGCCATTTAACTCACCTCAGTGCTTGTGGAATTTCTCTCTTAATGCTGCGATATCTGTAGTACCTGCAACGATTGCGTCAGCAATCTTGGGTGCATCAGCGGCTTCCTCACCATAAATGCCGAGTGCGTACTGGGATACGAAGTCCTGGTTAACTGCGCCACCACCGCATGCAAATGGAATCTTATATCCTTTCTCGAGGAGTTTGTCGTTAACTTCCTTGAATGCATACATGGTGGTGGTCATGAGGGCAGTACCTGTGACCATTATTGGGTTGTTCTCAGCAACTGCTGCAAGGACTTCGTCCACAGGAACGTCCCTTCCGAGGTCGACTACATTGTAACCGTTTGCCCTGAGGAGAGCGGTAACGATGTTTTTCCCGATGTCGTGAACGTCACCCTCTGCAACATGGCAGACAACAGTTCCCTTTGTTACAGGAGCAGTTTGGGAATTTTCCTTGCAGAATTCGATACCTGCGAGCATGGCATCAGCGGACATCATGACATTTGGAAGGAAAATTACACCTTCATCATAGAGTCTTGTGACAACGCCCATACCGACCATGAGAGCGTCATCGATAAGTGCAATGGGGTCCTTGCCTGCATCGATTGCGGCCTGGAGACCCTCGATAACGTCATCTTCTTCTCCTTCAAAGATGGCCTTTGCGATCGGGTAGATTAATTCGTCCTTAGGATAGATCTCTTCTGCGGCTTCTTCAGGTGTCATTGCCTTTTCCAGAGCCACATTGTATCTGGTTAATACTTTTTTCAGACTTGCTTCTGTAAAGTCCAACATATTTCTAAACCTCCGTTTTGGTTTTTAGCAAAAAGGTCGTTACCGTTTCCGGGTCTGCAGTCCCGGAAATGTTCGGCACCTTGAGGTCCCGGCTTTTCCTCCGTGAAGTTTTCCTCTTCCGGGGGCATTAAGTTCTGAAAAATCTGCAATATATCCGTGCCACAGGATTTTATCTTCAGATTATCCTCAGCAACCTTCCTGCGAAAAAATTTCTCCTTTTCACCGGAACTTTTCCTTTTTGAGTTAATTGCCTGTCTGTAATGCCAACAAGCGTATACAGCATAATTAGGGGAAATCATCACATATACCATAACCGACGGAAATTTTTTCCTGGTTTTTATAGTGCAAGATGAGGTCTAAAATTTTGAGCCGACTATGCAGTTTTCTATCCTGAAATTTTTTGCTGGTTTTTTTCCTGATAAACAACCCTTAAATTTTTGAGGCAAATTTGTCAGATGTATACATTTTTGCGTCTCAATTCCTGTACGTGGGTTGAATACATAATAAAATCTTTTGAACAATGCGATTATTCAGATAAATCCTTTCAAAAATTTCAATGTTCATGCTGCACTCTTTTCAATTTTACATAATTCAATTAGTCAGTCTGTAAGGGTCCTATCGATTTTAAACTCTCGCCAATGATACCGTTTTTACGGGGATCTGAGATTTTTCTCAAACTCATATAATTATATTGTTTAGATTCCCTCGCGTCTAAAATTATTCATCCAAATTCTTTTATATAAATGGGTATATCGGATACCCCAAACATATGGCACAAACGCTTCTTCCTATTCAGGTCATACAGGATCAGACTGGAACTTAAATTTTCATCAGACCTTGCGCGGAGATTTTAGCGTCACTTGATACAGACATTTTATATTTACATAAAAACGCGATAGAAGTGGTTTGAATGCAACATAAGTTAATAGATGTCGTATTTCGTTCCCAGAAAAGAATAGACCTCATTTTACTCTTGGGAGAGGAACCAAGAACAATGGAAGAAATTAAGACCCTTCTTGAAGTTTCTCCCACCGCTATCTTACCCCAGATCAAAAGGCTTACAGACAGCGATATTGTTATTCAAAAAAATAGCAGCTATGAGTTGACAGATATGGGTGAACAGGTATTTAAAAAAGTTCAATCCCTTGTCAATGTCCTCACATTGCTTGAGCGAGACAATTACTGGATCGAGCACGACCTCAGTGGAATTCCTCAGTACCTTCTCGATAGAATAGGTGACCTTAAGGACTGTAAACTGGTTGAAGCCGATCCGAGCCAGATTTTTGAGCCACGCACAGAACTTTTGAATTTCTTCTCTTCTTCACGTTTTCTTATGGTATTTTCGTCCTTCTACAGACCTGAATTCCTGCCCCTTTATACAAAACTTGGAAGGCTGGAGTCTGAGGTTACCCTTATTTTCACGGAGTCAGTACTCGAAAAATTCCTGTATAATTATGAGAGGAAAATAAGGAAACTTTCTACAATGAAAAACGCCGAACTTTTTGTCTGTAATGATGGGGTCAAGCTGGCTGAACTCATGGTCTCGGACCGTGGAATGATGATCTCTCTCTTTGATAGTAATGGAAGATTCTATCATAATTACATGTCCTGTTCCGAGCCTGAAGCTGTAAACTGGGCAAAGGAACTTTTTGAATTCTATAAATCAAGAGCATGGCGGATCGATAGCGAGAAAAGTATTGATAACTTTGTCTGTACAGTTGAAAGTGAAACTTTCCCGGAATCCATGCTACTCAGCCCGCACTGAGATACAAAAGTAGTTTGAAAGGCAGCTTCAAAGGTAATCTGAAAGGCGATTTGAAAGGTAGTTTATAAGGTAGTTTATGCAGGTTTAACTTTAGAGTCAGATTTTCAACCAAATTCCTGATATTAACCAAGAATTTTTCCGGAGTTAACTTTAATGAGCACGGAACTACAATTAATAGACACAATTTTTTTTTCGGACAAGAGGAAAAAATTGCTTCTACTCCTGAGGGAAGGGGCAAAGACAATTGAGGAAATCAAGACCGAGCTTGATGTCAGTTCCAGCCCTATAATGGCTCAGATTCGCATTCTGCTCAAGGAAGGGCTGCTGGTGCAAAAAGGAGATAGTTATGAGCTCTCTATAAAAGGAAAAATTATTGTCCCCAAAATGGAACCTCTTCTCTCTACCTTCCGGGTTTTTGATGAAAACCATGATTACTGGGCAAGGCAGGATTTGAGGACCCTTCCTTCCCATCTGCTTGACCGGATCGGAGAACTTGGCAGCTGTAAGGAGATCCTGCCCGAAAGAACCCACATTTTTGATTACCCTCCTGAAATTATGGACCCTCTTTACAGGTCAAAGACAGTTATGGAAATATCCTCATTTTTCCGCCCTGGATATCCGAGCCTCTATCTGGACCTTGCAAAAAGAGGTATTGAAGTCTCGCTTGTTCTGGAAAGGTCAATCTATGAAAAACTGATTTCTGACTACAGGGCAGGTGCTGAAGAGTTCTTAAGTCTGGAGAATACGCGCCTTTTTGTCTGTGACGATAAAATTGAGCTTGCTTCCAGTATTGTTACAGATCGCTTTATTTCCCTATCCATGATCTCTAAAGAAGGAAGATATTATAATCATGAAATGGTAAGCTTTGAGAAAAGTGCCCTTGCCTGGGGGCAGGAGCTTTTTAAATATTACAAAGATCTGTCCGAAGAGATAACTGAATTGGAATCCAGTTGAAGTTCAATTGGAATCCAGTTGAAGTTCAAATGAAATCAGTTTAAACTCAAATGAAATTTAACTGAGGTTTAACTGGAATTTAAATTTTTGCCTCCAAAGTTTGATATAGTGTTACATTGTAACTTCTTTAATCTATGAAAAAGCAAGGTTTCCCAGAAGTTCTTGATGAAAATACCGAGATCCTTATTCTCGGATCCCTTCCAGGTGACGTTTCTATCAGAGAACATCAGTACTACGCGCATCCGGGCAATGACTTCTGGAGGCTGGTCGGCAGTATTATTGGAGAAAACCTTCAGGACATGAGCTATCAAGATAGGCTTGATACTCTTAAACGTCACAAAATAGGGCTCTGGGATGTATTTAAAGCCGGAGAACGAGAAGGAAGTGGGGATGCAAAGATAAAGGACGAAGAAATAAACCAATTCTCAATGCTGAAAGATAAGGCTCCGAACTTGAAACTGGTTCTTTTTAATGGCAAAAAGTCAGGAGAATATGAGCCAATTCTAAGGGCAATGGGATATAAAACGAAAGTCCTTCCTTCGTCAAGCGGAGCTAACCGGCGGATCCTGAAAAGTAGAAAATCAGAATGGGAAGCAGCTTTAAAGCATTGATAGGCTCTTCCTTGCTCCCACTCTCTTACAATTTCCAGATAATTATGATTTCTGTTTATAAGAGCTACTCTAGCGTGCAGTTCTGTTCTTTTGACTATCTGATTTCTTTGAGGCTATCTGACCTCTATAGCCTGTATGGGGCAAACTTCTTCACATGCTTTGCATTCTACGCATTCTTCTTCATCCACAACTGCACAACCTTCGTCCTCATCAATAATGATTGCTTCTACAGGACACTCCTCCACACAGGTTCCACAGCCTGTACATTCTTCTTTGTTAACTTTTGCTGGCATTTTTATGACTCCTTTCTTGCGTTTTTCTCCATACCTTTTTCTGTAATTTTCTGTTCAGATCAGCATTTTTAAAGCGTGTCAGGGATTTAAAAATCTATACTAGTCAGAAATCTAATTAGTCAGAAATTCAAATTAGTCTGACCCCATTTTTATCTATGCTATTTTATATTATATAAACTTGCTCTTACCTCTTACAAATTTGCTGATTCATTTTGCCGGTTGTCAGGATGCTTTTGAATCTTCTGCCTCTTTTTCTTCGGTAATATCGTAAACTGCTCCCTAGTATTATCTGGCTCTCCATACCTTCCCGGAATTTTCTGATACAGCTCCTTTATCCATCTTATTTTTTCATCCTTGCGTACTATTCTGAACTCAAATTCGGTATCGTGAGCACGAGCGGGATTTTTGATCCTCATCACCTGTTTAAGAACAGAAGGCCGGTCTTCTGGATAGATATGTGCTATTCAGTCTTCCAGAGTAAAGTTTTTAACTTCCTCCAAGTTGTACTCGAAAACTTCTTCAACAGCACCTGCCAATAAAGCCTGTCATTCTGAAGATCATTGTCGTATACGAGCTGCCCTGTCTGTTCTGATTTGAAATCCAGAGAATAACAACAGGGATTACATGGTTTGAAACAAAGTGGAGCATTATAAGAAACGCTGTTAACCAATTTATAAGAAAGCCAGTTTACACCTTAGAATAAAAAGAGAAAAATTCAAAAGTTGTCTGCAAAGCAGGCAACCGCGTAAGTCCTATTATATTCAAGTGCCAGAGTCTCGATCTGGTCACTGCTTTCGCATATGATTCATTCGCTAGCAGCCTGTGATGAACTTCCATATCTTCGCATTTACGCTGAGTTGATACTTCCGAAGGCTCCTCCCAGCTCTCCTTATTTTCAATTTATTTCTGCCATGTGTTATACTTCCTACCGGTTGTTTGTTTGAGATTGCAAATCTCAAAAAATTGAACAAAATTTATCTATTCCAGCCATCTGCCGAATGTTCATGTCTGTCTTTTCTAAGTTATCATTTGTTTGTCTTCTCTAAACTGTTAGTCTTTTCTAAGTTGTTCCCATGCTAGCTCCTGCAAAAACTCTAATAACGGTTTCAATTGATCTGGCACCGTAGCATCATTAAAGGATAATGATTTTTTCTGACCGCCTTCGTAAAGCGTGAGATTATAATGGAACGCATCAGGAGGGCCAGCAATAGTGGAATCGATTTCACTTTGTTGAATTTCAAGTACTCTGGAGCTTTTTATAAGTCCCAGGAGCTTACTGGCAACATCAGGAGGAAGTTTCTCGGTATCTTCACGATATGCTAAATTAATGTTGACATATCCGCCTGAAATCTCAAATTCTATGTGCATAATCAGCGATTCCTGTCTCGGTGAGAAGAGCTCCCTGCACTTTTAAATCACAGGGAGTATAAAAAATTACAACTGTATTAACTGAGCGGTAGGGCTGCCCAGGATATTGGCCTCGTCTTTGGCTGGAAGTCCAACTTCTTTGAATGCTGCCCTCACTTTTTGCGTGGACCCACTTTTTATTTTTCTATTTTTTATAAGAAGCTGGGTAGCTCTGACAATCTGTGCGACAGCATCATTAAAATTTGATGTAGGCCAGAGATTCTGTAATGCAGTATACCATATTAATGCTGCGTTTTCGGTTTCGAGTTCCCTTGCTGCAAGGTAAAAAGCTTTGTTCATGATCCCGCTGTTAATATGCACGCCCCCGTTATCGCTAGGGCCTTTATAAATGTCTCTCATATGGTCAGGTTGCGGGTCCTTGCCCATAAGATCATTATCATATGCAGTCCCAGGTGAAGCCATGCACCGAAGAGCTTCTCCATATAATTTTGGTCCCATAATTTCGTCACCGATTAGCCAATCGGCATCATCTGCTGTTATTTGTTCAGCATGCTGTGTAATCACGGTCCCGAACACATCAGAGAAATGTTCATTCAATGCCCCCGATTGATTACGATATTCCAGATTAGCCGTCCACTGTACAACGCCATGAGCCAGTTCATGGGCTATAACCTCACGTGATCTGGAAAAATTGGTGAATATTATATCGTCCCCATCCCCAATGGTGATTTCTTTACCATTGAAAAAGGCATTATTGAACTTTACACCAAAATGAACATTGCATATTATGTCCATCCCATTGTTATCAATGGAATCTCTACCTAATTTTTCTCTAAAGTAGTCACAGAAATTCCCAATATGGTCATAAGCATAATTCACAGCATCATCTTCTACAACCGGGCCTCCTTCATCTCTTATTAATTTCACCTGATACTCCGCTTTATTCTGCGAATCAAACACCCGCCTGGCGGATCTCCCTCTCTCTGCTACCGGAGCAGTACCCAAAAACGCTCCTATCTCCGGAACTACAGATGCTATTTGTTTGAAGCTACTCCTTTCTTGATGAAGGGTTCGCGTTGCGTCCTCAATCCCGGCTTTTGCCAGGTTTTCGAGAATAAAAGGTGGTACAAACGTGCAGAAACATTTATGGCTAACCTTTAAATTTGTAATATGATCCAAACTCCTATCCCCCATGATATTGTTTAATCCCCATCTTAGAGCATTATTTAAACACTTATAAAATATAGTTGTAGCAAAAAAGAAAAATTAACTATAATTCTAAAACATTTAAGATTAAATACGCTCTCTGTAACGTTATATTTTTAAAGGAATAAATAACTAACGCAATTATATTTTTAAGCATATTCTGTTACTCAAATATATTATTCTGGGTCGCTGGATAACTTCTTTTTTACTTTTCTTCTCAATGAAAGTTTTAAAAAATTCTAAATCTCTGGAGTTACATCAGGATTAAGAATTTTGTTCTGAATTTAAAACCAGGGTTATATCTAAATATTTTAAATGGTAATTCTAATTAGTGGGATTATGACAGGGGAATATATAATTACTGGCAGGATCAGGGATAAGGATAATAATCCTGTTGAAGGCTACACCGTAGAAGCCTACGATAATGATCCAGACCTTTTTGGTTTTAACGATGACTTGCTTGGAAAGACAAAGTTCGATATAAAGCTCTAAATGATCCTAAATCAAAACTAAGGGTGTTTTGCAATTGTGTGGCTGAGAAGATAACAGGTTCACATGGAATTATTGACGGGGTAGAAGGGCATTTCTTAAACAGGATAGGTAGTGCAATTCACAGCATAAGGGTTAACGCAAAGCTTGTAATCATATCTGCAGGCTCCATTGGTTCGACACAGGTACTGATGAAAAATTCCATCGCAAAAGATAAGACCGGAAAGGGCCTTGCTATGCACCCCGCACCTTTTATCCTTGGTGATTTCCCCTTTGAAATAAGGGCTAATCAGGGCATACCTATAAGTTATACCCTGCACGAATTTGGAGTGACGAATGGAGTGGAAGACGGAGGGTTTCTCATACAGGCTGTATATTTACCTCCTTTACAGTTCTCAATGGCTCTTCCAGCAACCGGCAGGCAGGGACAGGATCTTATGAGCCGATACAATTATTTTACAATGGCAGGAGTGGAAACAAGGGACGAGTCGAATGGTGTAATAACCTTATCGGATTTTGGTATTCCAAGAATGTCATATTCCTTTGGCGAAAAAGAACTGGATATTATGTCAAGGGGCGCTTCAATAATCTCGAAGATGTGGTTCAGGCTCGGTGCAAAAAGGGTTATTACTTCTCACATGGTAAAGCGTGAACTAAAAAGCGAAAGTGAAATCCCTGAACTGATAAACGCCATAAAGAAGGATCCTAAAAATCTTCTGGTAGGTTCTGCCCATCCTCAGGGAGGCAACAGAATGGGCAGCGATCCGGACAGGTGCGTTGTAGACTCTAACTGTAAAGTATACGGGTTCAGAAACCTTTTTGTCTGTGATGCAAGTGTTTTTCCAACAGCAGTTGGAGTAAACCCTCAGATGAATATTATGGCTCTTGCCTCTATAATCTCTGATAGAATAAACAAAAATTGGGATGATTTCGTGTCTGAATAATGAAAAGAAGGCCTGTAAAAAGGCTTTTTAGAAGTAAAAATTCCAGTTTAAGCCCTCAAAGCATTTTGCAGCTCTCTGGAATTTCAGATTCTTAAGGCAATTCCAGCTCGACAACTACTTGCGCATGGTCCGACTTCGGGAATTCGGTATCAGTTGCAAAAGCTATAGTCTCATCATGCCGCAGTTTGTTGTGTACCTCAAAATGCTTAAAGTATTCAAACAGGTCTCTTAATCTGCAGATGATCCAATCCTCCCTTTGCCTTGGTGGTAAAGCGAAAAACGGGAGGATTCAGGGATGCTTATTTTACAGGGCAGTATCACGCATCCTGGCAGTTTTTCGTTCTATGTTTTCAACTTTTTCCTGAATGGGATCAAGAGGCACCTCATCAAATTCCGCATTGAAACCTCCACAGATTACGATCCAGAGATTCTCGGTTTTATCGGATAAATCATCAGTTAATATCTTTACTTCAAAATCGGAATAAGCGTTGCTAGTTATCAAGCACCCGGTATCCAAGAATTAAAGCCCATTAACTTTAACAAAAAAGTATTAGATACACAATGTCTGGATTATCCCGACTATCAGGAGTCCTTGGAAAATGAAAAAAAATCTATCTCTTCACAGAAATTCCGGCCCGGAGTATACCATTCTAGACGACTGGATTTTACACGAAACGATTCCTTTCTCTATAGATTCACCCGAAATCTTCAACGTCGCCGTCGACAGGGTTATCACCTCACTTGATAACTCGGTGAAGTTGCTTGGCTTTGGAGAAGCACTTCATGGCGGCGAAGATATTCTTATACTTCGCAACCGGCTTTTCCAGCGCCTGGTAGAAGCACACGGCTACAGTGCCATTGCCATCGAAAGCAGTTTCCCCAGAGCGCACCTTGTGAATGAGTACATAGCTGGCCACGGTCCGGCATCGTATGAGGATTTGCAGGATTCCGGATTTAGCCACGGTTTTGGCGGGCTCGACGCGAATCGAGAGCTGGTGGAGTGGATACGGCAATACAACGCTGATTCTTCCCATCCAGTCAAACTTCGATTCTATGGCTTCGATAGCCCGACAGAAATGACCTTCAGCGATAGCCCAAGGCAAATTCTATACTTTATTCTCGATTACCTTGCCTCGATCGATAGTGTCAGCAGCCAGAAACATCGGGAGCGTATAGACGCATTTCTTGGTCAGGACTCTGATTGGGAGAATCCTGATGCAATGATGGACCCATCTAAGTCAATAGGCTTATCCCCGGCTGCAACCTCACTTCGGATTGAGGTGGAAGATCTCATTATGGAATTGCGCTTACGCCGTCCCGAATTGGTAGCTAAGAGTGATGAGAGCCGTTATCTGGAAGCTGTGCAATATGCAGTGCTCTCCAGGCAGTTACTTAACTATCATGCGGTGCTGGCGCGGACTTCTGCCAAACCAAAAGAAAGGCTTGTCGAAGGCCTCGGCATTCGTGACCTGATAATGGCAGATAATCTGACGTATATAGTGTTCCGTGAACGCGGCAGGGGAAAAGTTTTTGCCTTCGCTCACAACAGCCACCTGCAGCGTGGAAAGGCGCAATGGCAACTGGGCACTGATTTACTCATCTGGTGGCCAGCAGGAGCCCAACTCAATGAGATATTCGGCTCACATTATGCCGTAATCGGAACAGCCGTGGGCGTTTCAGAAGCCAATGGCATCAGTGAACCCGAAGCCGGTACTCTTGAGGCTCGATTGACCAGCTCACCAGGACCGGGGCGATTCATTCCAACCTATAAAGGTCAGGGACTTCCAGCTTCTGAAATTGAAGCTCTTCCAATTCGCTCGGGCAGTATGAAGAATTCGACTTACTTCGCACTAACTCCGCAAAGCTTCACTGACTTTGACTGGCTTGCTGTCTTGGATTCAACGGAATACAGCCGCGGTGGCCCTCCATTGCAATAAAGGGACGCTGACAATGAACACTAATTCAAGGCAGTAAAACCTGCGATATTCTGCCAGCCGCCAGTACAGTGAGATGTAAAGTCGGTTAAATATTCAAACAAGGTTGAAAAATAAAAAATACTCAAGCTATTAACGTTATTAAATGTAAACAATAGCCGCCGGAGGGATTCGAACTCCCAGCCTGCTGATTACGAATGATAGTAAATATAAAAATTTTTCGATCATGTGTAGTTCCAGTTAAAGTGAATTTCTTCCACTATCACATTGAACTTTTACAATTCATAATGAAAAATCCTCGATTTTCTCAAAAAAGTGGATTTCAGGTTTTGTGATTACTCCTGCTTTTTTCATTATTTTTCTCAGTTCTTCAGATTCTACGAACCCGGTTGCGTTTTCTTTTGTATCCCATTCCAAAAGGATGAAGATCTCATTGGGGTCATCCAAACTGCGGAAAAGCTGCCAGCCTTTACAGCCTGCTTTTTCTCTCCTTGATCCATCTTCATCAAAAACAGGTTCCCACTTTGAATAATCTTCGACCCTGTGCTTTATAAAAAAATATACTATAACTATCCCCCCGCTTTACCCAAAGGTTATTGTAAACAAGACTACGTACTTGAGATAAAGTCAAGTATGAGTTAGATGAAGGATTATGCTACTGAGTTTGTAATTCAGCTGCTTCAATCCTAATTTTTATTCTTTTTCCAAATCTCCCCATACTTCTTTCTCAATGTAAAATTACCAGCCTTATAATCTTTTGACCCCTCTTCTATTGATTTCATATCCTCTTCACTAAGAGGCTGCCAATCATAAGCATAAGTAGCTAATCTTTTTATTATAGAATCAAGAGATTCTTGAGGATATATTTTTCAAGCCTATCAACAATTCTTCCGCTTCAGAGTCTATACTGATAGCTGTTGATAATGCCACAATATCTCATAAGATGTTATCTTATTTAAGAGCCTATTCGAAAATGTGTGACTCACATTATCTGATGATTCCAATATCGAGCCTTTCTAACATAGAGTTTTATAGAAATCAAGAGGGTAATATTGTAGTAGATTTTAAATTGGGGATATGGTAGATTTTAAATTGGGAATGACGGTTTGTATTGCTATTGAAAACACTGATTTTAATACATATACCCTTTATAAATCTCTGAGTTTCTTACAGAAATATAAGTCAATAAATTAATAATAATAGTATAACTGGCTTTACCGGTTATAGAAATTTTTTATTTGACTCAAGCCCAGGCTTGAGCTTCTTTGCTCATAATGTAGGCAACCATATCAGGGTTAAGTCTGCTTTCCCTTAAGATTCTCTCCTCAATCACCTCATTGGATTTACCTGCAATCTTCATTTCCTTTATTTTCTCAAAGACCGAGGTGGGAATGATATAATACTCGTTTATATCCTTTCTGTGACCCCAAACATCGCCTTCAATAAGCTGGATTCTCTGCATTTCAAGGAACATTCCAATGGATTTTGAGACCGTACGTCTGTAAGATTTTGGAATTTGTATAGCCTCAATTTTCGGGCAGGTTTCGACAAGTGTAAAAATATCCTTGTTCGACGGCCTGAAAGCCAGGTGAACAACACGTTCATTAGGATTTAATGTAAAGATTTCTTCTTTTGAGCTAACTACTCTAATCTTCATATCTTTCCCCTTGCAAAGTTTTTAATCTCATAGGACTTAAATATTTAAGGATTAAAAATCACGATCACTGATAATTCCTTGTTTTATTCGATTTCTTTACATTTTTTACCCAATAGGCTGGGTTTAATAAAGAGCCATTTATAATCGAAATTACTTGGAAATCTTCAAATATATACATACTTATTTTTATTATATTTTATAAAAACAGAAAATGAAATTTAAAACTTCATAATACTTTGTACTCAAAATTAAAACATTATAAAACCAAAAATATTTTTACTCTTAATGCATATCTCTTAAATAATAAATTTAACATATATGAAGAAGTAGTGGCTCTTTATATCTCTTTATAGTTCTTCATATCTAAACACACCACATTTCTAAAGTTTTTTTCTGTATGCCTGGGTTATTAAGGCTTTTTATGGTATTACAGGACCGCATATGTAGTATTTTAAGGAAAAAAAGCTTATTATTTTCACAACAATGCTGCACTTACAAAGAACAGCCAATCAACTAATCATTCCTGTATATTTGTATATCAGCAGCCCTTCTCCAATTAAGGTACACTTATTTCTCTGGCATTGAAGGGGTTTGGGTGTGAGTGGGATTTGGTTTGTCTAGAGTTATAGAGAGAAAGGGAATTAGGAACGAGCAATACGCTGTAATGGTTCAGGTTCATTTCTTATACCACTAAACCGGATAGTGAACTCTGTCCCATTGTTTCTTTTCAGTTCAAGTTCACCATCTAACTGGTCTACAAGGGAAGTTATAAGCTGAAGCCCCAAACTATCGAGTTCTTCAATATCAAGATCAAGATTTTCAGGCATGCCTATGCCGTCATCTGAAACAATTAGAACAAAGTCGGCACACTTACAGCCATTGTTTTTGCATTTTCCTATCTCGTCCCTATGGAGTTTGATTTGGATCTCTCCTTTATCCCGGTCAGGAAATGCATATTTAAGAGAGTTTGAAACCAGTTCGTTGATAATTATCCCTAGCGGAACAGCAGTATCCATATCTAAAAATAGGTCTTCTTCCAGATCGAGATTCAAGTTAACATCGGTTTCAAGCCTGTATGTAAGGAGCAGGTTATCAGCTAAGTCCTTGATGTATTTAGAAAAATTAAGCACATCGATATTTTCATCTTTGTACAGTTCTTCATGTATAAGAGCAATAGAAAGAACTCTGTCTATGCTTATTGCGAAAGCGTTCAACACTTCTGAATCTCTAATGTTGTTTCTGCCTTTAAACATCTCAGCCTGAAGATCCAGGAGAGAGGAGATTACCTGAAGATTATTCTTGATTCTATGATGGATTTCCTTTTTACGGAAAGTCTCGAAATTCATTAGAGCTTCTTCAGCTTCTTTTCGCTTTGTAATGTCAGTATGGAGGTTCAGAACCCCGATAAACTTACCATCCTTATCAAAAAGAGATTTAGAATTTGTATGCATCCAGATAGGATGACCGTCTTTACGTATAAGTTTAATTTCAAAACTTTCATTGGCGCTTTTACATCCTTTTTCTATCATCTGGCTGATAATAGCCTTACTTTCATTACTGAGAAAGTCCCACATCGATCTGCCAATAAGTTCTTCTGAACTGTAGCCAAGCATATCTTCAATCTTCTTATTGACAAAAGTAATTCTTTCTTCAGCATCAATTATGCTTATGCCTTCATTTGCGGTCTCAACGATGTTGCGGTACTTATCCTCACTTGCGCTCAACGCTTCTAAAAGAGCTTCGCGTTCAGCTAGCGATTGAGCCAGCTTGTTATTGCTATAGCTTAACTGTGAGAGTATATTGGCAATGGTCATGAAGAAAGACAAGGCTGTATCCACGGCTTTCCTGCTTAACCGCGGAACTTTTTCAAGTGCTGTTATATATTCCTCTTCGTTGAAGCCGTATTTTCTAGCCTGTGATCGGAAAAGCTCATAGTCCAGAGGCTCGTTATTAAAAATGAACTGCCCTGCGATGATATTGCCTATATGTTGGTTACTCACCGTGATAGGAGTCAATATATCCCACATATTGTTCTTGCACTTGTACAGCTTATACTCTCCAGGGAGTATATCCCTGGATTGTTCTGTAATACTTTCTATGCAATGCTTGCAAGTTTCTGGGTGAACCCTGTGAAATTTAGAGCAGATATCCTGGAATCCAGCACCTGCCAGAACATTGTCTTTGAGATCTCTTAAGCCAATTGGAATATGAGTAAGTTCATAGAAATCATTGATAAGGGACTGAACCGTTTGGATATCAATGATTTCGGCAAGCTCCACGTTCGCTATTTCCTTAGATCCATTTTCCTGAACTTTTTCATTAAGATCTTTCTGGTTGTTTATATCAAATCCATAAATGTTTACGCATTCTTCTACTGGTAAGGGGTGAAAAGAGACCAGGTATACTTTATTTCCCACTTTAACTTCTATTTCTTCGGCGTTATTCCGTGAAATTACCCTTTGCACAAAATCTATGATAAAGGGAGGCAATTTTTCTTCGAATCCCATACCCCATCCATGCAATAAGTGCTCATATACTCCATTTGAGTAAAGAACCCGCCCATCCTTTCCCACACTGATCACAGGATTCGGGTTCTTTGCGGGAAATAGCTTCATTTTTTCCATTTTTCCCCTCAGGATCTTCTTTGATAGTAATATGCCTATTTCTCAATGAAACAGGATAGATTATTACTTTAGCTAACATTACTCCTTATTTTCGACTCTGTAGAAATCCTCTAAATTCTATTTTTACCAAAAAATATTATAAAAATAAAATTGTAAAAATGCTCTTTAATTTTTTTTATCCCCACAGAAAACAAAGGAGCAATTGCTATTGTCATCAAATAAGTATATTAAATTTATCAATTTCAGTCTTAATTCTGCCCTTAACAAAGAATAGTGTGGATAATTCAGCAAATATTTATCCGTTTCTGGATAGTTAAACATAATCCACATTTATCCTAACTCAAAAAAGTGATAGAATTACTATATTTTTCTCACCCCGCAAGCCAAACGCAACCATATGGATAGACCAACACATACATTCAGCGTTACCTAACCCATTAAAGGTATGCTCATATAATCCGGTGGGTAATTATTAAGTACAGTAAATAGAAGAGATGCGGTACCGGACAAAAATTTTATTAAGCCGCCGGAGGGATTCGAACCCTCGGCCTGCTGATTACGAATCAGCCGCTATACCGCTAAGCCACGACGGCAAATGAATAAGAAAAATAAGCAGACTTAAAATAGCAATCAAGAATTTAATTATTTCGCTCGGGCGGAGCTATCTGCTTTTACAGATTCTGGATAATCTTGATCCACTTAAATAATTATGGCGTCCCTTAATAACCCTGACATTAATTAATAATCCTATAATTAATAATCTGTAATTAATAATCCTATATTGTTTAAATAACCCTGGCTTCTATGCAGATATTATACTGGTGAGGGGCATAAGAGCGAACTACTCTTTTGTCCAGAATCTCGATTTTCCTTCCTGCTTTTTCCGCAGCCGCCCTTATTAGTTCAATAGAGCTTTCGAAGAGGTCGTCCTCAGGGGTTATTCCGTAATAATGGATTATTCCGCCGGGCTTTGTCAGGAGCACCGCAGAGTCCAGAAATTCAAAAGCTTTATGGGGAAGATTCATAATCACATGGTCGGCAGTGCCTGCAAACCTCTTTGCTTCTTCCCTAGCATCACCTTCTATTGCTTCGATGTTTTTCACAGAATTAAGAATTATGTTTTCCCTGAGATACCGTACAGCTTCCGGGTTTTTATCGATTGCCAGAACTTTTGAAGGTTTTTTGTTTTTCGCAATCAGGATGCTGTAAGGGCCTACGCCTGAAAACATATCAACAACAATATCGCCTTTTTTAACCCAGGAGAGAACTCTTGAGCGTTCGGTCGAGAGGCGGGGAGTAAAATAAGCTCGTGAAAGGTCAACCTGATAGCGACAGCCGTATTCCCTGTGAATTGTTTCGGTCCTGGGCTCGCCTGCAATAACCTCAAACTCCCTGACCCGGAATTCCCCAATCACAGGTGTAAGAGGCTTAAGTACAGTTTTTACATTCGGATGTGCCCGGAGTAGGGCGTCGGCAATTCTTGAGGCTTTCTGGGTATCAAGATCAGGATCTTCCAGAAGGGCAATATCTCCTATAACCTCATAGACTGGGCTGAAACCAAGCAGATCTTCAGGAACAGGCTTTTTTTCTTGAATTTCGAAATCACACTCATTAAGCTCAGTTTCTTCAGGGAAATTCCTCAGTTCGTCAGGAGCAGGCTCTCTGGTCAGAGGAAGATAAAGAAACATCTCATCTGCACTTATTTTTACGGAATTGTCAAGAATCTCAAGCTCAAGGAGCATTCTTCTTATTGATTCTCCTTTCTTTTTAGGGACTTTTATGCACTGCCTTCTCATGGAAAATCGACCTTTCGAAAGCCTAAGGCTATCCTTCTATTAATAAGCTGTCTCAATAACTGTCCGGTTACTTGTCCTGCACTTATCCAGCTATTTTCTCGGACGTTAAAATTCTGAAAAATCTGAGAAGTCCGACTGAGCTTTTCAGTAACGGAAGATTTCTCAGAATCTTTGCTTCCAAAGAGATCATTAAGCGTGAACCTTATTTTCAAATAAGGTAAAAACGCAACTTAACTTTAATGGGGTGCTAAAATTGGTAATGGGAATGGGCATTAATCAGCTCAGGGAAATCTCACTTGGTTTGCAGGTTTCGACTTTATTGACTTATATATTTGGATTTACTGCACTGAAGTTAAGCAGCTTAAAGAAAGATGGAATTCTAAGGCATGGAAGAATAAACACTGTTGGGTATACCCTTGGAGCCTTATCTTTACTGTTTATGTTATACTCCGGAATAAGGCTAATAATTGCCAGGGCAGCTCCTTTAATTCTGTATATTCACGGCTTCTTTGGGATTATAACTCTGGCTCTCAGTTCCCTGTTCGTGGCTAATAGGTGGAGCTGGAAAACTGTCAGAAACATGAGGATTCTTGTGCTTCTATTCCTGTCTACTTTCAGTGGAGGTGTTTACATGTTCTCAAAGTTTTATAAAAGAGATGCGGCTGCAAAAAAGAGATCTATTAAAAAGAAACTTGCAGCTAAAAGGTACTAATAAAACCATAAATTCATAACTTCATAGGCCGGAAACCATATACAAGTCTCAGGATGATTGATTAACCTGGCGACAATTTCCCGATACATGACTGAACTTTCAGGACATTGTGGTCTAGTGTGGTCTGGACTTCATGAAAGCTGAGCTTTCAGGCCAGCTTAACTGAATTATTATAGTTAAGCATAAAATAAAACCCGAAAATTGCCAAAAATATCCCGCAGATATAGAGAATATACCTGTGCATTTTTTGGGAGAGCAGGTTTTTCCCACGGCTGAACGATCCGGATACGATAGTAAACCAGCTCAGATCTGCTATCCAGTGCCCGAGCATGTAAGCTATTGCAAATATAACTCCCAGCTCATATTCCTTAAGTATAAGGGCACTGCCCGCAGTCAGCCACCAGATCCAGAAATAAGGATTGGATACTGAAGTAACCACGCCTATCAGGATGGGATTGGAAGTCAATTTCGAGCCTGGCGAGCCCTGAGAGATCTGTGCAGAAGAAGCCGTGGCTCTGGCGTCCTTTATGGTGAGAAGCCCGAAGACCAGAAGTGAAAGCCCTCCTATAAGAAAAATTGCAGAGATTACGCCGCTGTCTACGAGTGAAGCAGCCCCAAAGAGAATCATGAGATATATCACTACTTCCACAATTATATGCCCGAATACGACCTTAGGACCTGTAAACCAGCCTTTTTTCAAAGAAGTCTCTATAGTTGCAAAAAGCATAGGGCCTGGAACGAGTGCGCCTGTAAGCCCTACAGAGAATCCTAAAAGCAAAGCTTTCAAAATTTCAATATTTAGCATTATAGATCAAAAATTCAAAACTTTAAAATTTTTAAAACTCTGTTTGAAAATAATCTCCGCGCGGCTAATGCAGCTAGACAAAATGCAAAAATAGGATATCTCTCTATGTAATAATAGAGAAAATCTGCTAGTGAAAGAACAATAGGAAGAACTTAGAGGATAATTTCAATATCCAGTTCTTCTGCAAGTTCTTTGTACCTGTTTCGGATGGTAACTTCCGTTACGCCGGCTACATCTGCGACTTCGCGCTGGGTTCTGCGTTCACCGCAGAGAATGGATGCAATATAGATTGCAGCTGCAGCAACTCCTGTGGGACCCCTTCCGCTTGTGAGTTCCTTTTCGGAAGCCTGCCTCAGGATCTCAACGCTCTTGGACTGGACCTCTCCTTTAAGGTTAAGGCCGGAACAGAACCTTGGGACATAATCAATTGGTGAGGTAGGCATAAGTTTCAGTGCCAGTTCTCTGGAAATAAAACGGTAAGTTCTTCCGATCTCTTTCCGGCTGACCCTGGATACCTCTTCGATCTCATCAAGGGTTCTTGGAACGCTGCACTGACGGCAGGCAGCATAAAGGGCAGCTGCAGCGACACCCTCAATACTTCTTCCACGGATAAGATTTTTGTCCACAGCTTTTCTGTAGACGACTGCTGCAGTTTCCCTGACCGTTCTCGGGAGACCAAGAGCAGAAGCCATTCTGTCCAGTTCGGATAGTGCAAATGCGAGGTTTCTTTCAGTTGCGTTACTTACGCGGATTCTACGCTGCCATTTTCTTAAACGATAGAGCTGAGCACGGTTTTTGGAGGAGATTGACTTTCCGTAGGAATCACGGTTTCTCCAGTCAATCATTGTGGAAAGCCCCTTGTCGTGGATTGTGTATGTCATTGGCGCACCCACACGGGAACGCTTCATACGCTGATCATGATCGAAAGCTCGCCATTCTGGGCCCTCATCTACAAAATCGGCATCAATGACAAGTCCGCAGTCCCCACACACAAGTTCGGCTCGCTCGTAGTCGTGAACGAGGTTTCTGCTACCGCATTCTGGACACACTGCCTTTTCCGTCTCAAAACTTTGCTCCTTTTGTTTCTCTTTGCGAGCTTTGATCATGGCACGTATTTTTTCCCTTTCAAGAGTGTCCGAATAGCGAACCCTTTCGACTTCTACCATATCATATCACCTTACAAGTTAAAATGACCATATGTTTATGCTTCCCGGTATTTTGGCTGCACCACTTAAATCACAGTATATATAAAAGGAAGGAGAAGAAAAATCACGGCTATAACCAGCAAAAAATATATAAACCAGTTAATGTTAAACCATAATAAAGAATTCAAACGCGCATTCAATGTCAGAGATCTCACCGAATATAGACTCTTTCATTAACGAGAGCCCGAATTTCTGAATCAGGAGTTCGTTTAAAGCCCTTCACCAAAAAATATGGGTGGTTTACAGGTCCGAAAACATTGACAATTGTACCAATCCGATTCAAGGATTTATCTACAACGATTGAATTTAATTTAGGGAGACTACCTGATACATTCTCGGGTTTTATCTTATCCCCTCTAACTATCAGGTTTTTAACACCTGAACTGTGCAGCACTTTACCGAGTCGTTTCATATTAGCCACGAGTAATTAATAGCTATTTCTCCAGCTCAGGGCAAAATTGCCTGGCTTTGAGCATGTTATTCTGTCAGTCATAAATAAGATTATATATCATAGACTGAAAAGCATATGTAGTCTATGCTCATCCTATATAAAGATATCGCAAGACCTATATTATACGTTAATATTAACTGAATTGAGATAGTAAAATATAAAATATAGGAGTGGGAATCCACAACCTTATATATTAAATGGACATTGTTGGCAGCAATCAGACCATAAATTTGGTCATATATAGTCACTAGCTCCGATTAATGATCTCGTTCCAGGGAGGAGACTCATTGTCCAAATTCGTATATTTTTTTGGAAAGGATGTAACTGATGGCAAAGGTAGTATGAAAGACTTACTTGGAGGTAAGGGCGCAGGCCTTGCCGAGATGGCAAATCTCGGAGTGCCGGTACCGCCAGGTTTTACAATAACAACCGAAGTTTGCGTACTTTATTTAAAGGAACGGAAATATCCTGACGAAGTACTCAAACAGATCGAAGAAGCAATTGATAAGCTAGAGACCTTAAATAACAAAAAATTGGGGGATCCAGAAGACCCACTGCTTGTTTCTGTAAGGTCCGGAGCCAGGGTGTCCATGCCGGGGATGATGGATACCGTCCTTAACCTTGGGCTCACGGACAAATCTGTTATCGGGCTCGCAAATAAGGTCAACGACGAAAGATTTGCTTATGATTGCTACCGCAGATTTATCTCCATGTTTGGAGATGTGGTTCTGGGAGTTGACTTCGACAAGTTCGAGTCCCTTATTGAAGACAAGAAGAAAGAACTTAAAGTCGAGTCAGATACCGATCTCGATGCAAAAGCCCTGAAAGAATTGGCTGAGAGATTTAAGGGAGTAATCAAACTCGAAAAAGGATTCGAATTCCCTCAGGATCCAAGAGTTCAGCTGCAGATGGCAATTAACGCTGTTTTTGAGTCTTGGAATAATCCGAGAGCCATCACTTACAGAAAGCTTAATGAGATTGATGACAGCTGGGGTACAGCTGTTAATGTACAGACCATGGTTTACGGGAACAGAGGAAACACCTCAGGTACAGGAGTTGCTTTTACAAGAAACCCGTCGACAGGAGAAAAGAAGTTCTTCGGAGAGTACCTTATCAACGCACAGGGTGAAGATGTTGTTGCAGGTATCCGGACACCGGATTTCATTGACACTCTTGGAAATAAAATCCCTGAAGCCTATAATCAGCTTGTAGATATCTGCCAGAGGCTTGAAGCCCACTTCAAGGATATGCAGGACATAGAATTTACCATCCAGGAAGGAAAACTCTATATGCTGCAGACCAGGACAGGGAAGCGCACAGCTGCCGCAGCCGTTAAGATAGCAAAGGATATGGTAGCAGAAGGGCTAATTGATAAGGAAACTGCAGTCACCAGGGTTAAAGCCGAGCATATTGACCTTCTCCTGCACCCGAGAATCGATCCTAAAGTAAAACTTGAAGTAGTTGCAAAGGGACTTCCTGCATCTCCCGGAGCTGCCGTAGGAAAAGTTGTGTTTACTGCAGAAGATGCCGAGGAAATGGCTGAGATTGGAGAAAAGACAATTCTCGTCCGAAACGAAACCTCTCCTGAAGATATAGGAGGAATGGCAGCTGCTCAGGGTGTACTTACCGTACGCGGAGGTATGACCTCTCACGCGGCAGTAGTCGGAAGAGGTATGGGCAAGCCCTGCGTTGTGGGGTGCGGGGAAATCTCAATCGATACAAAGAATAATTTCTTCATGGTAAATGGTCACACTGTCAAAGAGCACGATTATATCACCATTGATGGAAGTACGGGCAGTGTAATTATCGGGAAAGTGGATCTGATTGATGCTGAAATAAATGACGATTTGAAGCAGATTCTTCTCTGGGCTGATGAAATCAGGACTCTCGGAGTGAGAACAAACGCAGACAATCCGGCAGATGCAAGTCTTGCCCGCGAATTAGGGGCTGAGGGGATAGGACTTTGCAGGACTGAGCACATGTTCTTCGGAGAAGACAGGATCCCCGCAGTAAGGGAAATGATCATGGCCGAAGACGAAAAATCCAGGAAGAAAGCTCTTAAAAAATTACTTCCTATGCAGAAGGAAGACTTCCTTGGCATTTTCCGCTGCATGGAAGGTCTGCCTGTAACCATCAGGCTGCTTGACCCGCCTCTCCATGAATTCCTTCCTGACAAAGAAGAGCTGGACACAAAGCTCAGGGAGCTTGAAGCCTCAGAAGACTGCGGAAAGATCGACGAGGTAAAAAAGATCATCCAGCGTGTGACTTCCCTCAAAGAACTCAATCCTATGCTTGGCCACAGGGGATGCAGGCTCGGAATAACCTATCCGGAAATCTATAATATGCAGGTGCGTGCAATTATGGAAGCAGCATGTGAACTTGCAAACGAGGGAGTGCAGGTTATTCCCGAAATTATGATACCGCTCGTAGGCCTGGCAAAAGAGCTTTCCGTCACCCGGGAAGAAGTCTGCAAGATGGCAGAAACGGTCATGGCTGAAAAAGGCTTAAAGATTGATTACAAAGTTGGAACAATGATTGAGTTGCCCAGAGCTGCAATTACCGCAGATCAGATTGCACAGGTAGCTGACTTCTTCTCCTTCGGGACAAACGACCTGACCCAAACAACCTTTGGGTTCAGCCGCGACGATGTTTCCAAGTTTGTACCAATCTACCAGAAGGCAGGAATTCTCGAGCACGACCCATTTGCAGTTCTTGACCAGGAAGGCGTTGGCGAGATAATGAAAATCGGCATAGAAAAAGCCCGCTCCGTCAAACCCGATCTCAAAATGGGAATTTGCGGAGAACACGGCGGAGAACCGAAATCCATTTGTTTCGCTCATGAGGTAGGCCTCGACTATGTAAGCTGCTCCCCTTACAGAGTTCCTATTGCAAGGCTCGTAGCTGCCCAGAGCACAATTAAAATGAGAAATAATGAATAATTCCTGAAATTTTAAATATTAATTTAAAGAAAGGCAGGGCTCCCATCCTGCTCTTATTGCTTTTTCTTGGAAAACTTAACTGGATGATGAAGACTTGTAATTTTGTTTTTAAAACCTTGATTTTTAAAAAATTAGTTTTCAATGAATATTATACGCTATAATATAATAAGTTAATACAAAGTACAATTCCTGAATTACTATAATATATTAATAGGTAGAAGAAATAGTAAAATGGTTTTAAACTTAATCTAAATTCAGTCGAAAATAAGCCTGAGTTCTGTTTAGAACCCAGCAAAACAATAAACCAGGTTATATTGCGACCTTCATTAGCCACAACTTTCCCTGGAGCCTTCATTAGTTCTGGCGTCTTAGCTATTACTTATTCAATTATTCTTTATTTCATTCAATATTTCCTTGAGATCATATAATCGGCGATCTGAAGGAGAAGATCTTTTTCCGGGCAGTCCTGCAGAGCGTCCAGCTTTGCTTTGCCTTCGTTGATATATGAAATTGCAAGGTTTTTCACATAATCAATTGATCCGCACTCTGTTAAGATACTGACGGCTTCGTCGGTTTCTTCCTGAGTTGCTTCCCCTTTCCCGAAAATGTCCAGTTTCACACCTTTTTCGAAAGCATCGATTACGATAAGAGTGTGCTTTCCTTCCATAAGGTCGCTACCTCTCACTTTTCCAAGAACTTCTTCGGGGGAGACCATATCCAGAACATCATCGTACATCTGGAAGCCAATTCCTATAAGACGTCCATATTCGGATAAAGCCTCAGCGACTTCATCAGAGGCTCCTCCAAGAAGGGCTCCGATCTTGGCTGCAGCGGCATAGAGAACCGAGGTTTTCTTTTCCACCATCTCAATGTATCCGGATTTAGAAACCTTCTCTCTTTTCTCAAAATCCATATCAAGCCATTGCCCTTCGCAGATCTCGGTACAGGTCTTTGAGAGGACATCCATACATTTTAAAATCCTTACAGGTTCATTCTCGACTTTTGACAGGATCTCAAAAGCTTTGGAATAAAGCGTGTCACCTGCAAGAATTGCCCCGGCTTCACCCCATATTTTATGGACTGCGGGTCTCCCTCTGCGAACATCATCTCTATCCATTATATCATCATGGATCAGAGTGAAATTATGTACAAGTTCCACGGCTACTGCTGCAGGCAACACCGATTTTAGATTTGAGCCTACGGCTTCGGCTGCCAGAATAAGAACTGCGGGGCGGAGGCGTTTTCCTCCCGCATCGACCAAGTAGCGAGAAGCTTTATACAATTCCTCGGGACGGGCTACTGGCAGCAGTTCATTAATTGCGTCATCAACATGGACACTTCTTTTTTTGATCTCATCAATCAGCATCATAAACATCACGAGATACGGAATCTATTCCTATTCAATTATTCTTCTATATATAACACTTCACCGTTCCTGAGAAGGTGTACTGTATCTCCGAGTACATACCCGGCATCTTCCGCCATCTCGATGTAGTGCCCGTGCATTTCCATATCCCCATGAGCAGGGATTACATGTTCAGGATTTATCATGCGCAGAAGCTCCCAGTGGTCTTCTCTGTATGCATGTCCTGAGACGTGAACATTGTCATAGATCCTGGCGCCCCGCATCTTGAGCTTGGTTTCAAGAGCATAGCGGTTAGCCTGAGTCATGGGACTCGGGATTACATTTGCAGAGAAAATAACCCTGTCTCCCGGTTCAATTGTATAAGGGGTTTCCCCGTTCGCAACACGTACAAGTATGGAGCCTGGCTCGCCCTGGTGTCCGGTGACGATTGGAAGGTACTTGTTCTTTCCTTCCTGGATAATACGTTTGAAAGCCCGGTCGACATCTTTACGCTGCCCGTACATCTCGACATTGGAAGGTAATTCCAGATAACCCAGATCTCTCGCAGCCCCCACATAGCGTTCCATTGAACGGCCCATAAGTACAGGAATCCTGCCCATTTCTCCGGCTGCCTCAATAATTGCTTTTAGCCTGGGTATGTGGGAGGCAAAGGTTGTAATGATCATCCCGACTTCGGACTCTTCAGTTCCGAGCAACACATCCCTTACCATATCTTTTGCAATCTGTTCGGAAGGAGTCTTTCCTGAGCGCCCGGCGTTCGTGCTCTCGACAATCATTGCGATAACCCCTCCCTTTCCGAGGGCTTTGAGGCGCTCGAAATCCGGAGCTTCACCCATTGTCGGAGTCCTATCCAGCTTAAAGTCGCAAGCGTACAGGATTGCTCCAGCTGGAGTATGAACCACTGCAAGTACACAGTCAATGATGCTGTGCTGAACGTTAATGAATTCGACGGCAATATCTTCCGTAACCTGGTAAGTCCCTCCTGCATTCAAAGGAATAACCCTGTTGCAAACCTCAAACTTGCGCTCAGCCTCGATCTGTTGTTTGATAAGGGCTGCTGTATATGGCGTGGAGATAATTGGGGCGTTATACCTGTGGGCAAGTTTCGGGATTGCCCCTATGTGATCAAGGTGCCCGTGAGTACAGACAATTGCCCGGACAGTTCCACTAATTTCTTTCATAATGGTATCATCAGGAATTGCCCCCATCTCGATAAGTTCGAGAGAATGCATTTTGTCAATTTCGACATCTTCATGGATCTGAACCCTATCGAGCCTGAGCCCCATGTCCAGAATGACAATGTCTTCACCTATAATAACTGCAGTCATGTTACGGCCCATTTCATTGTAACCGCCGACTGCAACAATTCCTATTTCAGTCATATTTTTACCTCTTGATTTGTTTTTTATCCTTGTGAACCCAATCCTCAGAAAACGGATCAGGTGATGACCTTAAAGTTATAACCATGACTTGAGCAGAGCGCATAATATCAATTTAACAAAGAATCAGCTTAGAGCAGTCACTACTCAGACCTGCTCGCAGGAAGAACTCAACCCCCGATGAGACAATTCAGGTTACATCCCTTACAGAAGAATCTTACTTCAGATATATACTTCATATATTTGTTTTGTATACAAATACTCAAATGCCTGTTAAATGCTCCAGAATTCTTTAGGCACATCCATTCAATGGATTTTTATCTGCCAGATAGAACGAATTCTGACTATTAACCTAATTAACAGAAGCCTTTACGCACTCTTCCCTTACTGGCCAGTACTTCTCAGGAACCTCATCTCCAACCAATCATGCAGGTTCCAACCTTAAAGTATTTTGAAAACGTACAGTCCTCTATTTCAGCCTATTCTTCGAGAGCTTATTCAATAACCTGTTTTGTTACAATTGGGTCTTTACTTATTGGTTTTTTGTTCCTACTTTTATTTGTAGCTTCATTC
The DNA here is from genome assembly GCF_001304615.2 of Methanosarcina flavescens. NCBI lineage: Archaea > Methanobacteriati > Methanobacteriota > Methanomicrobia > Methanosarcinales > Methanosarcinaceae > Methanosarcina > Methanosarcina flavescens. The sequence goes on from NZ_CP032683.1 coordinate 1,192,400, forward strand.
CTGCTGATTCTAACTAACCCATTCTTACATTGATCAGTGAATTCTTGATATTACGATAACTCTCTACAGTCGATTCCTGGGGTGACAGTTATCATGGATTATTCCAATTCCGATAAGAAATCACTTGATAACGAGTATTTCAGCCTGGATAACTGTAAAACTGATCTTCATTTAATTAGTTTTACAGTAATTTATGAGAATAATTCCTTAGTTATACCGATCTCAGGTAAAGTAAATTCTATATAACTGTGAATAACTTCCAGAAGTTCAGTCGGATTTAATTATCCTTGATAGTTCTGTGTGAATTTCCACTGTTCGAGAGTACGAACCATTATTCATATGTTAACGATTTATTCCGAACATTACTTTGGTATCATGTATAAAGATTGTTATGGAACAGACTTTCTAATGAGCGCATCAGCTATTTGACTTTACCGGTGTAATGCAATTTTTGATATCAGATTACAGGTAAAAGTAGCCGGACATCTGTGCTGCACTTTAAAATGCATCTTCTCCTGCCACATCATAGTCTTTTACATTAAAGCCGCGTTGACTCAGATACTCAAGGGTCCAGCCGGTAACAACCACAGGTGCCCTACACAGGTCCTTTATGTTTGCACAACCGCAGAGAAACATTGCAACCCTGAATTCATCCAGCATGCGGGAAAGAACCCTGACAACTGACTTTTTTCCTTCAAGGGCAGGTCCCACAAAAGGTAGGGCAGCACTTGCCGCACTGGCTCCGAGAGCAATAGACTTAGCGATATCTACTCCCGTTCTGACCCCACCTGTTGCAATAATTGGCAGAGAAACCCTGGATTCTATAATGCTGGCAACTGTAGGAATTCCGAAGTCCCAGAAAAGTTCCCCAAGATGTTCCGAAGCTGAATCTCCACTTTCCCTTGCCCTGTAGACCTCAACGCCTGCCCAGCTTGTACCTCCTGCGCCTCCTACATCAATTGCGGATGCGCCTGCCTTCTGGAGGAGAAGGGCATCCTCCCTTGAGATTCCTGCTCCTGTTTCCTTAATGATTACTGGCTTGCCCAGTACAGAGCAGATCTCTTTTATCATATCGAGACAGCCAGTTGCGTCCCTGTCCCCTTCTGGCTGGATGGCTTCCTGTAAGAAGTTCAGGTGGATGGCAAGGGCATCGGCGTCAACCATCTCTACGAGTTTTTCAACTCCTTCAACTCCATACTCGCGAATCTGGGCAGCGCCCACATTCCCATACACGAAGGTATTGGGAGCTTTTTCCCTGACAATCCTGAAGGATTCTTCCTGCGCAGGGTCATCAATTGCAGCTCTCTGGCTGCCAACTCCTATTCCTACTCCCAGCTCTTCGGCTGCAGCGGCAAGGGCGGCGTTTACAGGAATAGTATCTGGGTGTCCTCCAGTGATCGAAGCGATTAGAAAGGGAGCTTGCAGACGCTTCCCCAGAAGGTTTATAGACAGGTCAAGTTTATCCATATTGAGTTCCGGAAGCGCCCTGTGGATCAGGGTCACATCCTCAAAGCCCGCGCTGACTTTTCGGGATTCAACCGGGCTTTCAGCACACAATTTCAGGTGTTCGATCTTTCGCTTTGAGGTCGTGTTGATCATACTTCTACCCTTTTATCCGGACTGATTCTGGTTCCTATGGATTCCCCATTCAAGAACCTATATGTGTTATTTCCTTTTCCGGCGTTGAATATATACGATGTAATACAAGACGTTTTGCTAAGTTCCAGAAGTTCCTGTACCTTCCCAAGCATTCCGCCTGTAACATCAGTACTTCCCGAACCTCTTATGTAATGCTTGAAAGTCTCGAAGGTCTTGGGGGTGATCTCAAGTATGAGTTTTCCATTATTATCAAGCACCCCATCCTCGGCAGAGCCAAGCCCGAGCCGGGTAATCCTGAGTTTTTTTGCAAGATAGGGGACTATCTGGTCTCCTGAGAGCACGCACGCCCCGAGTTCGAGATCCATGACCATATCCCCATGCAGCACCGGGACAAAACCTTTCTCAAGCATGAGCTTTATGTTGTCAAGGTACATGCTCTCGATCCTCCCATTCCTGCAAACCGTACAGCCCATGGGGTGTACAGCTATAGCCCGGACTCCATACTCATTCAGAGCATCTACCACCCTGGATGCAAGTTTCTTGACAGACTCATGTGTTATAATTACTCCATCAGGATCAAACCCCATATCAAGTCCATATTTCTTGGCGTAGGTATGCCCAAAGGAACCTGCACCATGCACAACAATCATTTTTCCCCGGTATTCGGAAACTTCCTTTGCAATCCTAAGGAGGTCAGCTTCTCTTACAATCCCTTGATCTGCAGCTTTGTCTGTGATGACGCTGCCTCCAAGTTTCAGGATAACAGGTTCTGTTGAAACCTTCATACCATATCACTTAATACCTTTTAAAACTTCCAGCTTCGTTATAAATAATATGAAATTATGAGATAAACTCTGACAAGCTTAAGGTTTGAGTTGCTCATTCTAACTTTAAGCCCTGCTCCGTGGGTTTTGTTATGATTGCTTTACCCCCTGCGCCTTCAATGGCTTCAGCAACTTGTATACATTTGTCAGGTGCTGTAAGGGCAACCATACATCCCCCACCTCCACCTCCTGTAAGTTTTGCTCCGAAAGCTCCAGCTTTCCGGGCGGAGTAAATTAGATTAGAGAGTTCAAAGGTATTTACTCCAAGAGCATCCAGAAGACCCTGGTTCACATTCATAAGCTTGCCAATTGAAGGGTAATCTCCTGTCTGAAAAAAGGGTTCTGCGATCCTGGAAGTTCTTCCAATAACAGCCATGAGAGGTTCTACAAGATTTGGATAACTTTCACGGAGCTTTCTAACATTCGCTACAAGCTCCTTTGTGGAAGCGAAAACACCTGTATTCCCTACGACAATCCCGCAATCAGGAGTTTTCAACTTCCTCCTGTCGTTAATAGTCACAACTCCTCCGAATGTAGAGACATAGGTATCTGTAGGACTTGCAGCTCCTTGTACCTGAATTTCAATTTCATGCCCCATTTTAGCAATTTCTTCGAGAGAGAGACCGCAGCCAAACAGTTCATTGAGAGCACCTAGACTTGCAATTGTAACAGCAGCAGATGAACTGAGTCCTGAACCCACAGGAATATCAGAATCGACTTCCAAAAAGACACCAGCTATTGGAAGGATTTCCTTAATTTTTTCAATAGCTGCGGAGATATAAGGATGCTTCTCAAAATCAATCCCTGTTCGGCCAATCTCCGATTGAATTATTATAGAATTGTTTAGTTCCGCTCGCACACGAATTCTTAATTCAACTGCACATCCTATTGCGGTTTCACCATAAACAACCGCATGTTCTCCGAATAGGTAGATTTTCCCGGGGGCAGAACATGAAACCATATTACTCCTCTGAAAATTACAAATTTGATTGAAGCAGGCAAGCAATAAATTTATACTTGAATTTGAAGGCAATTTTTTTGAGTTTAATGATTCATTTTTGAATGCAAGAGTGAATTTATCTTGGAACGTGACAGCGAATTTACTTATGAATTTACCGTTAATTTGTTTCCAAATGCTAAAATACTTCTTTTTGATGTTTGTCCTGTTTTACAAACCTATAATAAGTAGATAACGGTAAAAATTTATAAAAAATTTATTTGAATATGTGACTATCCTGCCGCTGTTTAATTAAAAATGAGTATGCTCCATTTCCCTGCAGAATTTTCTTACTCCACTATTTCCTTACTCGACAATAATCGCGGCATACCCTACTACTGCACTAGTGTCTCCGGAAACATCTCCACTATTTGAATATTTAAGCAGTTCAGCCCGATTTGCACCAAGCCTTTTTGACGCTGTTAACATTGCTGCAATTGGCCCATATCCGCACACGGAAGCGTTTCTCCTGTAAAGCTTATCATATATTCCCGGAATGTCCAGGTTAAGGATAGCGCCTATAACTTCATTGTCTATTTCCCTTGCAACATTTGCGGGCTCGTAGTGAGTAAAATCGCTGGATGCAATGAAAGCTAATTTTTTCCCACTTTTGGAAGCAAGCTCCGCAACAAGATTTCCAACCTCAACTGCGGTTTCTTCATCCTGCATACCAAGGCAGATAGGAAGGATCATGAAATCCTGATCAAAGCGATATTGAAGGAAAGGAAGTTGAACTTCGATAGAATGCTCGTATCGGTGTCCGAGCTCATCCAAGTCAATAATACTTCCTGATAGCCCGTCTGCAAGTTCACGATCAACCTCGAGAGATCCCAGGGGAGTTTTCCAAGTATCCGTGGACACTGATACAGGTGAGCCGTATCCCGTATGGTTGGGACCGAAAATGACATATGTATCGGCTTTAGGGAGAGCTGCATAGACATGTGCAGCGACCTTACCTGAATAAACATACCCGGCATGCGGGCAGATAGCCCCGAGGACATTTCGTTCCCGGATCTCCAGACCTTCAAAACATTGCTTGAGTTCTTTCTCTAGATTCTCAGGACGCAGGGGATAGAACTGCCCTGCAACCGCTGGCTGTCTCATTTATATCACCCATATAAGATATGAATCATTTTTATATAGCCTTGCAGTATGCAGGACTGCCTTTCAGAATCACAGAGGTGTTTCGAAGTCGGTCAACGAGTAATTGAAAGGAATACCATTAAGTCGTGCGACTTCCCTCGCAAGCAACCAGTAGACAAGAGAAAGTGCTTTTCTACCTTTGTTGTTTGTGGGGATTACAAGGTCCACATTTGAAGTCAGGTTGTTGGTATCACAGAGTGCTATAATTGGTATTCCAATGCTAGAAGCTTCTTTCAGAACCTGGGCATCGCCTGCAGGGTCGGTAACGATTACAATATCAGGTTCAAAGAAACCGTGAATCTGAGGGTTTGTAAGCAAGCCAGGAATGAACCTTCCAAGCATTGATTTGGTACCGAGTGCTCTGGAAAACATCCTTGCAGGATGCTGCCCGTACTGCCTTGAAGAAACCACAAGAATTCTTGAGGGATCGTAATGGGACAATAATTTCGATGCAGCTTTGATTCTTTCGTCTGTTGACTGGATGTCAAGAACATATAATCCATCAGTTCTGACCCTGTATACGAAACGCATCATATCCTGGGTCTTTTGCTGAGTACCTATGTGAACACCTGCTGCCAGGTATTCGTCAATGGACACAAGGGATGTGGAACCTTCTTCTCTAGCAGAAGTTGCTTCATCCTCGTTTTCAGGCACAGGCCCGGTTTCTGCTGCGGCTTCCTCTTCAGGTGCAGGTTTTGCTTCAGCCGCGACATTTTCTTCAGGCACAGGCTGTGCTTTGTTTTCCTCCTGCCCTGTTTTCTCAATTTCCTCCATAAAGTCACCTCATAATATAGAATCAACAATAAAACACATTCGATATCTGAAAATGTATCCCACTGCGTTTTCAACTGATTTTACGTTTGACCGTGATAGGAATAACTCCGGCCTTCAACTCTTCAATAGCGATACTGAGAGGATCCAGCCGCCCGTCATCTTCTACAAGGACAGGAGCCCCCATTGCAATCTGCAATGATCTTGCACCTACAATTCGTGCCCGCTCAAACCGGGTATACTTTTCCTTGACCAACTGATCACCCTTAAACTTAAAAACGCTCCGATGAATTCCGATAATTGAGAATAATGAAAAGTTTGATATTTTACAGTACATGCCTTAAAACCAGCACCCTGAAAATAGGGAAATGGGACCGCTGAGATTCGAACTCAGGTTCCGGCGTCCCGAACGCCGAAGGATGGACCAAGCTACCCTACGGTCCCTTACTGGTACGGCGAAAACACATCAATGAGTTCGACATGGCTCAGCAACATTCTGCGGCAGCAGTAGCGGGTGATCCCGAGATCATCCAGCACTGCAGCAGCGTCTTCGCCATCACTGACACGTCTTTTGTACTCATCCCAATAGTTTGAGATTACTTTTCCACATGAGAAACATCGGACTGGGATCATATTTTTACCTGTAAGATTTCTGGTATTTAGCCCTTGCTCCGGGACCACCAAAGTTCTTTGACTCTTTCTGCCTGGAATCGTTTACCAGTAGATTGCGGTCATAGCTTGCGAAGTTGTCTCTGATTACTGTGTCATTTGTCCATTCCACAATACCTCTGGCAACTGCGGTCCTTACCGCGTTAGCCTGCCCGACAATCCCGCCGCCCCGGACATCTACATTAATATCAAGCCCTGAGACCACTTCGTCTCCTGCGATCAGCAAAGGTTCTGAGATCTTCATCCTTACAAGCTCTGGAGCATATAACTCGAGCGGAATTTTGTTGATCCTGACCTTACCGGTTCCTTTCGTGACTGTTGCACGTGCAGTTGCAGTCTTGTGCTTTCCAGATGAATTAATTACTTTGACCATGAGGACTCACCCTTTAAAACTTTGAACCCATTTTCTGGCTCACTTCACCAAGTTTGATATATTTGCTAGAGCTCAAACGCCTCATATCAGCATCGGCAATAGTGATTGTTTCAGCGCCCTTGAGTTCAGAGGGAACGCCTACATAGACTTTGAGCCTGGACATTGCATCCCTGCCTTTTGCCCTCTTGTAAGGCAGCATGCCTCGAACAGTCCTCTTAAGGATGCGGTCCGGGCGCTTCGGGAAGTAAGGCCCGAATTCCGTAGCTCCTCTCTCCCGGGTTTCTCGGTAATCTTTGAGGGTAGTAGCCCTTGAGCCAGAAATTACAGCTTTCTCAGCATTTACAATATAAATCTCGTCGTCTCCTGAAAGCAACTGTTTTGCAACCGTACTTGCAAGACGCCCCATAATAAGTCCATTTGCATCGATAACCGTCATCTTCGACACCTCAGCGGAAAATCCGGATACCGGATCCTTTCGGATTTGCTTCCATTATCTCTTCGAGACTCAGGCACTTGCCACCGGCTTCAGTAATCTTTTTAACTGCTGAGTCACTGAAGGTTAGAGCTGCAACCGTTACAGGGTGGTCAAGAAGACCTGCGCCCAGAACTTTTCCCGGGATAAGCAGCACATCATCCTCCGCAGTGTGCCTGTTGATCTTACTTATATTTACAGCCGCATAGTCTCTGGACGGCATCTCAAGACGTCTCGCGATATCCTTCCAGATGGGGGCAGCGTTAGCATTTGCCCTCTCTTTCAGGGTAAGAATCAGGGAAACGATTCTTGGATTTGTTTTTCTTATCAGTTTTACCAGTGATTTTTTACCCAATGTATGTTCCTCCGCAAGATTTGCATAAATCCCACTCACGCGGAAAAAATTCCCTATCGCGTTCGAACATCGCTATAACTGCCTGTGCGGGACTTAATCCCAGGAATGGCAAATTAAAGAACAAGCGATTAATCGGAATTGGTATGATGTGAATAACATTTCTAGTACATAAAGATTATGTGCATCCTTAATCTCAATTTACTATAATTTCGGATAATTAAAAGTGTTTATTTCTTCTTCGTCTACCTGTACCTTCTTAATGTTTCACAGTTAAAGCTATGCAAGTGTATCCCATTAAAAACAACTAATATACTGTTGTGTAATTTCGAATAATCCGATCATTTTGGATTCTGGTTCCCATCTGGAATTCTTGGTATTTTGCTGACATACTGGTGTAATTCGGGTAATTCATTCACTAAATACCGGTATCGTCATTTATTAATTAAAAATCCAACCAGATAGGTAATAAGTTTGGGCAGGACATAATGAGAAAGAAGCCCTATTTTATATTATTAAATGAATATACTCCCATGGGACTGATCAGTTAAGGGGGAACTGGCAATAACCTGTTGAGCGAATATCTTGCCAAGATTTTATGTGTGAGTGGGCATTGAGAGTACAGGATTCCTTCATAGATGCAACTAAAGTAAAAGGCATATTAGCCAAGAGCCTCAAGACAAAAAAGACTATATAACTAGTCCTGCCATGCTTGCTCTGTCTGCACCCGATAACTACCGGGAAGCCCACATCAGTCCCTTTTTCGAGCCTATATCTATACTTCTCAAAATTAATGGACTGGACTTCTCAAAACTTATGAAAGCTGTACTTGATCTATGTGATGAAATAAGTAACTCAACCAGGTGGTACTATTAATGCCGACAGTTATTCAATATCTTCTGGGTAGATTAAAGCAACTGGGAATAAGGGATATTTTCGGTGTGCCAGGAGACTTTGCGTTTCCTATCAACAATGCGATATGCGATGATAATGAACTTCGCTGGATAGGTTGCTGCAACGAGCTGAATGCTGCATATGCTGCTGACGGCTATGCTCGTATTAATCGTATATCAGCACTGTCTACTACCTTTGGAGTAGGTGAGCTCTCGGCATTATGCGGTATAGCAGGCTCTTATGCGGAGAACAATATGGTATTTCATATTGTAGGAATTCCGAAAATGCAGACACAGAAGAGGCATGCCATAGTGCATCATTCGCTGGGTGACGGAGAGTACGGCACATTTATGGATATGGCTACGCCAGTAGTATGCGCCAGTACAATGCTTACTCCGGAAAACTGCGTTGATGAAGTCGAGCGCGTTATCGAGGCGGCCCTGGAAAATCGCCAGCCTGTCTACATTGCAATACCTCACGACTATGTGAATGCAGAGATTTCATCCCTTACGGCACCAAAGAATGTGTTTGTAAAAAGCGATCCTGCGACTCTTGAAGAAGTGGTCTCGATTATTACAGCTAAGTTATCAAACGCAAAACAAGCCTGTATTATGCCGGGCTTCCTTGTTGACAGATTTGGTCTCAAAGACCTCGCTATGGCTGTTATTAATGCTTCAGGCCTACCTTATGCTACTATGGCGCTGGACAAGGCCGTACTTGATGAGACAAATCCCTCCTACATGGGATTATATATGGGACAGCTTATCAATCCTGAAATTCAGGAATTTGTGGAATCCTGCGACTGCATACTTGCCATAGGCGTTGTCATGTCTGATATTAATATGGGCATGTTCACGGCGAAGCTGGATAAATCCCGAGTTATCAATATCATGCCTTTCAGTGTCCATATAGGAAATACTGATTATATCAATGTAAAAATGCTTGATGTACTGGAGGAGCTTTCCAGAAGGCTTAATAAGCGTACTGATGTCAGGGGACCTGTTGCAAAACATCCCGCAGTTCCAGAGGTAAATGCTGAAGACCCAATAACAGCTGACTATTTATACGCCAAGTACGCCGAATTTTTTAAGCTCGATGACATAGTTGTAGTTGACTCAACCTCATCCTTTTATGGGTTACTGCCTTTACCTTTACCAGAAGGAGTTAAGTTCCTGAGCCAGATGCTCTGGGGAGCGATAGGCTGGGCTACTCCCGCTGCCTTTGGCACTGCACTGGCTGCACCAGACAGACGAGTAATTCTTATAACGGGCGAAGGGTCACACCAGATGACAGTCCAGGAGATCAGCCAGTTTTACCGCTATGGTCTAAAGCCTATTATTTTCGTGCTGAATAATCACGGCTACCTGATAGAAAGAATGCTATCTAAAAAATTAGATTACTGTTACAATGACATTCCAGAGTGGCAATACCATAAGTTGCCAGAGGTGCTTGGTTGTAATAACTGGATAACAAGAAAAACCACCACCTGTGGTGACCTTGATAAGATCATGAGAGAGCTGGATACTGCTAAGGTCGGCGCATATATAGAAATAGTTACGCCAGAACTCTCGGCTCCCCCACTTATGAAAGCAATCCACGAAAATTTATAAACTTTGTAGATTAAACCTTGAGGAGATTATAAGAACGTCGGCTTAGAGGGGGGCTTCCATCAAATCTATTTGATTAATTGCGGAGACTTATTAAAAAGAGATGCCGAGTACAGACTTGGCAACTCTTTCGAAGATTGCTTCTATATTGCACCCGAACTTTTTTCCGACAATAAGTGCTACTATTCGGATATCCACAAGGTAGGAAAGTCGGTCCTGCATGGAGTTAATTTCCGAAACAAGTTTCTGCCGGTTTACTCTGGTATCTGCTGAGATAAATTCCAAAATCTGTTCAAAAGAAATTTCTTCCTTTACCGGCTTTTTTGCACCAGAATTTTTCTGGTTTTCAAGGAAATTCTCCGATGGCTTAAATGCATGTGGAAGCCGGATACTTTCCACATCGAAGCATGGCACAAGAATTCCGGCTTTAAGGGAGAGAACGCCTGCTTCAAGAGCTTTTTCCTTTACCTTTGAGGCAATTTTCGGGGAAAACCATTTCAGGTCAAAAGCCAGGGAATACTCAAAATCTTTTTCTGAAAGGGAAGATGCAAGTGTTTTTTTAAACGGAACGGAAACTACTCGTTTAAGTTCTTCCATTAACTAACCCCTTAAAATTGATATTGGTAAGAAGTTGTTTTATCCTGAAATAATTTCGCTTCGAAACTCTTTTCCTCTTGTCCATATTTTCACAACACAAAAAGCCTTATCCCAATTCTGAATTTCGCTTCTATTAGCAATCTGTTCCAGATATGCTCATATAAAATAATTCCGGCTAAATCATCTAACTGTCAGAGATAAAGTAATAATTTCAAACTCAAAATTAGTTAAAATCGAATTGTTTAAAAGATTACAAAAAACTTTTAAAGAATTAATTAAAATAGTTTATAGGGTTTGGAAGTAATTTTCCCAATACACCCTAAACTCTATAAATCTACCCAAGATGCATGGATTATGTTAGCTTTGCTTTTATTTAAGCTTGCCTGATTCTGCCTCCTGGGGTTAAAATCATTAGGAGTGAAACAGATGATTAAGATCAAAATTACAATAAGCATACTTTTTTTGGCAATGCTAGTTAGTATGGCGTTGATACCATCAGCAATGGCCTCCACAGAAGAACAGCAAACCAGCCTAACTAAAGATGCTGCTCAGTTAAAAATTGAGGCTTTAGAGGCCAAACTGGGAGAAGAAGGAATGGAGGAAGTTGCAGATTACTTAGAACTGCAAACCTCTTTGCCGGATGTCGTTAAGGCGATGCCTTATAGAGCGCTTGCTTTTGCTGGCACTCAGGAGGAAAGTAGGTCTATCACCTTCAAGTACATTGATGGTTTTAATGTCTCTGAGGAGGAGAAAGACAGATATAAAGCTGGTATCAAAGATATCTGGGATAGGTATCCAGATAAGATCACCAAAGACGACTATGAATTTATGAGTGAGATTGGTCCTATGCTAGTCAATGAGTCTTTGAAAAGTTATAAGCTTGTCTCCGTGATGTGGCTTTCTACCCCACATCAGGACTATGCTTACTATGCTTGCGATGGATCTTCCTATAGGAATTATGCTAAAAATGCAGCCGACGACCCAGATAATGGTGTGATGGACCCGGAACCATTCTATAGATATTATAATCACTATGAAGATGGGTTGCTACATATTGGAGGAGCACCTGGTAGGTGCGATGAGTTTGCGGATTCTGCCATTTCTGCAGTGAATAATGGAGATTGGGCTACTGCACATCAGAGATTTGGTTACTCAAGTCATTATCTAACTGATCCAGGTATCCCGTTCCATAGCGCTGGAGTAATCCGACAGGGTGATCAGTACATTTGGGATTCTTATGAAAACACATACCATAGCATCTATGAGAATTATGTGAAAAGCAATTGGACTTCAGGATATAAGTTTAAAGATTATGTGCAATATAATACTCAGTCAATAACTGTGAATGATCCTGAAGAAGCGGTTGAAGACAACGCTGAGCATAGTAGCCAGTATTTTGACTATATCTGGACCGAGATGTACGAAGACCCTCAAAATTTTGGCTCAGATATCTACGTAGCTTACTATACTGCCCAGTGTGTCCAAATGTGCGCAAGATATACCCATGGATTATATGATTATATAATGTGAGGAAAAGGTAATTTAAATGAAGTTTAGATTTAAGGAGGTGCCATGGGAGGCATCTCTTTTCTTTATTGGTTGGATTTGGCTTGGTTTGTCAATGTTTGGAATGACTTTAGTTAACATGTTTGTACCAGAGCTGAATTTATATCATCTTGTTGTAGGTATGATATATCTGTTTCCAATGACAGTTATTGGATTTAAGACTATAAAGAACAGGAATATCACTGGTCTGCCTTTGTTTATTTGTTCTGGAATAGTCGGAGTTTGGGCAATTCTCTTGCACATGAAAATGAATTTAGGACGTGATTACGAGTTTTTTCATGGTCAGATTCAAGAAACAGTTATGTTGATATTATTATTGGTAGCTGTACCATTAAGTTACTATATATTTGCTCGCTCAGTAGGATGCAAAGACACACGAAACATGAAAGTTCTTAAAATATTCCCTGTAGTAGCTTTTTTCATAATAATTATTATTGAGTTATTAGGGATTAGCTACTACGGCATGGTCAATTCTGTTTTGTTGTTTTCTTTCTTATTATTAATAGGGCCTTTATTGGGGGGATTGTACATATCGGAGATTGTGCCGAGCATCTAATTTGTTATATCCTGAAGTGATTCCTCAGTTTAAAAATTATTGCATTGTTTGATGTATAATACACTATCGGATGACTCAAAAGTTTAATCATTGAGGGAAATTCATTTCTATCTAGAGATGTGAAACGACCACATAGCATGAAATAAATTTGAAGTAGAAGTAAAAATAGTGAGTTCCCTGTATTCGATTTACACCATATATAAAAAATTAAAAAAAGTGAAATAATTTTGGGATAAAACAAAATCTAAGATAATAGAATTTAAGATAAATGAAAATAAAGAAATTTAAAGTAAAGACTACAAAATTAGAATCTCCGGCGCGGAATACTCACCTTAAACTTTCGCCGGAGTAAGGTCTTCCTGAAGTTGGAATTTAGAGGGTTACAAGTTTGGCATCGAGTATTCCGTCAACTTTCCTGACTTCATTAAGGATCGGGTCAGAAACTTCAGAGTCTACGTTAAGAACCATCATGGTAACGCCTCCGATTTCTGCCCTGCCAACCTGCATACCTGAGATGTTGATATTGTTTTTCCCGAGCACGAGGCAGCACGGTCCGATAACATTAGGCCTGTTAATGTGCTTGGCAAAGATCATACGACCTGCAGGGAAGATATCAACTCTGTCGTCATCGACAGCAACAATCTTTGGTTCATCTCCGACAACAGTGCCTGCAACCAGTTTCGCCTGTCCATTGCTGCTAAGCTTGATACTGATGGTTGAAGAATATTCTTCAGAAGATTCGGATTTGCTCTCTACAACTGCAATTTTTCTAGACTTTGCAAGGGTAGGGGCATTAACGTAGTTTACTCCGGAGCCGAGTGCCATCTCAAGCAGCCCTTTAAGTGCAGAAACCGTAAGAGGTCTGGTATCCTTTCCGGAAATCTCACCATTGTATCCGATTTCTACCTTTTCGTAATTTCCATCTACTAGCTGCCCTGCAATCTTGCCCATAATCTCAGCGAGCCTGATGTAAGGGGCGAGGACTGCCATAGCTTCCGGTTTTACCGAGGGGATATTGATTGCGTTCTTTGCAAGCCCGCCTGAAAGGACAGATACTACTTCTTTTGCGATATCGATTGCCACATTTACCTGAGCTTCCTGTGTAGAGGCTCCAAGATGGGGAGTGACTACCACATTGTCAAAGTTCAGGAGAGGACTGTTAAAAGGAGGTTCCTCGACGAATACGTCTATTGCTGCACCGCCCACTTTTCCGCTTTCAATAGCTTTTGCCAGAGCTTCCTCGTTAATAATGCCACCGCGAGCGCAGTTGATAATTCTGACGCCGGGTTTCATCAGGGCAAACTGTTCTTCATCAAGAATATTCCTGGTTTCTTTGATGAGAGGGGTGTGCACTGTGATATAATCGGCTGCTTTTGCGATTTCGTTAACTGTAGCCAGCTTGACTCCAAGTTCTATTGCCCGTTTCTCGGAAATAAAAGGATCGTACCCCATAAGGTTCATTTCAAGCCCTGAAGCTCTCTTTGCAACTTCAGAACCGATTCTTCCGAGACCTATAATTCCCAGGGTCTTGCCTTTTACCTCAACGCCCATGAATTTATTGCGTTTCCATTCCCTGGATTTCAGGGAAGCATTTGCCTGGGGGATATTCCTGGACATTGCCATCATCATAGCAATGGTGTGCTCTGCTGCCGAAATCATGTTGCCTTCGGGAGCGTTTGTCACAATAATGCCCTTCTTAGTAGCTGCATCCACATCAACATTGTCAACTCCGACCCCAGCTCTCCCGATAACTTTCAGGTTGTCGGCAGCCTCGATAATCTTCTGAGTAACCTGGGTACCGCTGCGTATAACAAGAGCATCGTAATCTTTGATTTTTTTCACCAGCTCTTCTTCTGAAAGCCCGGTGGAAACATCAACCGTAAAGCGTTCTTTTAGAATCTCCAACCCTTCATTGGAGAGTGAGTCGCTGACCAATACTTTCATTTCAATTTCTCCAGATAATACGATAAGCATGAGATATTAAATTTTAACAGAGAATACCAATCAACCTGATTACACTTAAGCGTTATCACACATACTTAGGGAAACTCTGTTCTTTCTGTTTCTATTATGGATTTTCTTCCTGCACGATTATCCTACCAGTCTTATTATTCCGATCTTCGGCTCGTAACATTGCCCGCCTGAAAGCAATATACGGATGACCTCTTCTACAACTTGCTCAGGAATGCCTCTGGCGACCGCTTCTTTCATGAAAGCTGCATAATCCACTCCTTTGCTACCACCCATCTCCTTGAGCAGTTCGAGCACAAATTCTTTCTGGTCAGCCTTGGCGCCTGCACCTCCATCGAAATCAAGAGCTTTGAGCCCTTCCCTGATGGAAGTCCGAAGCAGTTTTATAAATTCCTGAGAAACATCCTTTTCAAGCACAATGGATATTCCCTGAGCAAGCTCGGAGGAAATGCCTCTCTCTATAAGGTATTCCCGAAGTTCTTCTCCATGATATCCGCTGGCAAGAGCATCCGAAAAGGCTACAAGCCTATCAACGGTCTGTTCTGCGGTATCCACAACCCATCTGTTGCGGATTTCCTCATCTACAACATTTGCCTCTTCAGCCCGAATAGAGACAAAAACCGAACCTGGCTCAGGTTCGTAAATCCTGGCTTTTCCTGTAAGGGCGATGAAAGCAGGAACCTTTAACGTCGAAAAGAAGATAGATGCTTCAGGCTGGTACTGCCCTGCGTACACTGTAAAAGCTCCGGTAGGATCAACAATCCTGGCCTTCCACATCTCCCCCTGTGTCCCGATATTGTCAAGTTCCGTGACCACACCAACCACAAAGACACGGTTAAGAATTAGCCCAAGCGGGCTAATTAGAAAGTTTGGAACTTTCGAATCCAGGGCTTCAGAGTCAGATCGTGCGTCCTTCTCAAGTTCTCTACAGGCTTCGAATTCCCTTGCAAAAACCCGTTTTGCAACTTCTCGCTTAAGCAAGATAAATTCCTCCAGTGGAAGAATATTCATCCTGTTTATTCTCTTCATCCGGTCCGAGCCTGCGAAGCAGTTCCACTACCCTGACTGCAAGGTCCTCTTCAGGTACCCAGGCTTTTTCAGCTACAAAAGAAACCCCGTATTCACCTTTTGAAGCGTTGCCTCGTACTGCAAGATGTCGACCTGTAAGAGAGCGCCTTAAATCTTCATAGACCGCATCCTTAGAGACGTCAGAAAACATTAGCTGCTCGGCTTCTTCAAGGGTTTTTCCATAAATGATTTCTGCAAGTTCTCTTGGAAACATAACTGACATTGAGCCTGTTCCATCATCCAGTATGGCTTTGATCCGCATATCCCGTACGCCTTCGACCTTGCCGTGCACCCTGCAATTTCCTTTCTGGATTACACGACCGCACTCGGGGCAGCGGGAAATAATGCCTGAACCTGGACGGACTGAGACCACATTGCCTGCTGCGGCTACATCAAACATACTTTCTCTTGAATTGATCTTTTCTATTTTGATTGGAGCAGGATCTTTTACTGCGGACTCGAAGGTAAAAGCAAGGTTTTTTGCTTCTTCTGGCTCAACCTGGGAGACTTTTGTGCTGTTGAGGATATTGACCGACGGCATACCCTTGAACATCCGAATCTGGGCTCCTTCAATTCGGATAATGCTCCCAATATCAATGCCTGGCAGTTGAACCCAGGCTGTAAAGGGCAGCCTTCCGGTCTCATCAGCAAGTACGCCTGAAATCACTCTGGACTGGCGTCCTTTTACAAGCACTTCCCTGTGAGAGAGTTGAAGCACGCAGGCTACGGTATTTACGGAAAAATCCATGGCTCCTATGTCAATTAACTTCTTTTTCTGGCTTCCTGAGAGTTCGGATAGAGAAGGAAGCGTAGAATCAGGATTCTTCGACACAACAGATTGATCCCCTATCGAAAGCCTGATCCTATTTTGCCAGACGCGTGTATACGCGTTCTTAATGGTAATTACATCCCCAACCGAGCCAGGAAGCTCTTTCCAGGAAGAAAACAGAACTGAGCCGGTTTCGTCCGCAAGAACCCCAGTGTAAAGCCTGGAGGAACCTTTATGAGTCCCTTCCTGCGGGCGGATTGGCTTTTCCCCAAGGTCAAGAATTCTGCCTGTGAGTTCGAAATTTTTAAGGTTGGCAGACAGGTCCTTTATTTTCAGGGCTTTCCTTTTTCCTCCGAACTTGCGGAGTATAGTCTCTTTTGCAACATAAGGCGGCACGCGAAAAGCAATGAGTTTCTCAAATTCTGCTCGGATGCCAGTCTTTTCAAGGTCTCCAAACGCCCTGGTTAATTCTTCAAGGTGGGGCGCAGTTTTCTCATCCATTTTTAGGCCTCCATTCGAGACATTATTAACACGATAAAATTCTATAACAATATCGGATTCTACAGTATTTAAACCTTAATTGAAATTAATTTCCTTTATCGTAGAGGATAATGAACTATTATTTAAGGATAGTTGTTTAGAATTTTTGGTTTCCAAAAGTATATTAATTTCAGAGAAAATTTCTTTTCTGGAGAAGTCTTGAGAGAATTTTCACTAAAAAGTGATAAAAAGCCTGAAAGGGAAACTTTCTTTCTATTGAGAGTTAAAGTCTGGATAAAGGATATGGAAGCTTGAAAAGGGGAAGTGAGAACTGAATATGAGAGGAACAAAAGGAAAGAATTTTAGAGCTATTAAGCTGACAGTGTTTGCGGTTATTCTGATAGTTCTCTGCACCTGCTCAGCCGTTTCAGCCTCCAATTTGAGAGTAAGTTCGGCTATTGAAGGAGATTATATTTCCATACAGGCTGCAGTAGATGCCGCAGAAGCAGGAGATACAATTTTTGTAAGCCCTGGAACCTATGTTGAAAATCTTAAAATAAATAAAGAAGTACGAATCTGGTCGGACTCTAGAAACCCAGAAAATACGATCATAAGGGCAGCCGACCCTGAGGAAAGTACTGTTGAAATCAGTGTTGACCGGGTATTTTTTAGCGGATTTGGCATCGAAGGCTCGGAAAAAGCAGGAATCCTGCTCACAGGGGTCAAAAGCTGCTATATCAATAACAACAGAGTCCTGGGAACTGAATACGGCATTCTTCTCAACGGCTCAGAAAGGAATACCATAAGAAATAATCTCGTTACCCTCAATGAAATAGGAATAAGGCTTGAAAGCTCAAACTCAAATGATATCCTGAATAATGTAATTGCCTACAATTACGGTCCCGGAATCTCCCTAGAGGCAAGCAGCAGGAACCTTATCTATAACAATTACTTCAAGAACGCCGAAAACGTCGAAGAAAAAAGTATAAATGCGGAAAATATCTGGCAGAGCCCTCTCGTAACAAGACAGAACATAGTCAAAGGCCCTTACATTGCCGGAAACTTCTGGTCTGACCCTGAAGGCAAAGGTTTCAGCGAAACCTGCGTGGATGAAAACAATAACGGAATTTGCGACACCTCGTATAACATTACAGGTGGAGGAACTGATAAATCCCCACTTTACCCTAAAGTCCCAAACGCTGTCAAAACCCTTGAAAGTAAACTGAATGTCAGTGCTTATGAGCAGGGACTCGCCGACAGGGAGAACGCAACCAGTCTGGAAACACCAGTAAATGAAACTGAAGGATCAGCAGAACCGGAAACCGAAAACACTACCAATGAAGGAGTTCAGGAGGAAGCTGAATCACCTGGTCCGGGGGCTGGAATTGTGGCGGTAGCTATAGGTGCTGCTTATTTCCTTAGACGAGCAGGTAAACACAAGTGAAAAATTTAATAATTTTCTCACCGGGGAAGTTTTCCTGATGCTGAGGGAAATCTCTGTACTGGAGAAACTGAAGTTTCCTGAGATTCCCTCAGTTTTTGGGAAGGTCTGGAGAAACAAATTTACTGGAAAAATAGGTTTGCAATAGGCCACAAAGAAAACCAAAAAAGAGTATCAAAAAAGAAAATGTCATGAATGTAAAAACACAGTATTGCTGATCCGAAACTACTGATCAGAGTATTACTGTTTCTTTGTTACATACCACGACTAAATTCAACCTTGTCCCTTAATGCGTCTCAATCAGGTCTATAATTTTCCTTGCCTCTTTGACCATGTAATCCGCTTCTTCAGCCGAGATCTGCTTGCATACCCTCATTTTTTCAGCGAGGTGAATAAATGACTTAAGCATTGAAACGGCTTTTTTATTGTCACAGTTCTCATAGTGGCACATCGAGGTATCAAGGAGTGTAGCCAGCCCTGTTTTTGTCTTCACATTGCATTTATATGTGCATTCCACGTATTCTTTGAGAGCCTGTGTCCTGTCTAGCGGTGTTAACTCGGATGAGCAATTATCTGGAACCTGGGTTTCATTATCGATTCCATTACTGTCATCTGTGTTATTGTCATCCAGAGGTGGCTCTTCATCCCAGGTAAGAGTGGCCATGTAGATACCACCATCTCCATTATGCCCTTCAATCCAGACTATCTTATCCCCATAGACATCAAGATACCACGCATTTCCTCTAGCAATTAGAGTTTCAGTGGAAGTGGAGAGATTATACATACGAATATTTGAGTATTCATCCGAATAGCAACTGTCACTCCATACTATTCTGTCACCATATATCTTAGGAGATCCCGTTGAACATCCTACTTCTTCACTGGCTTTAATCAGGGTTTCTTTCTTAGTGGAGATATCATACATGTAGATATCGTCTTTTCCGTCACGATTATCTACCCATACTATCTTATCATCATATATTGAAGGCTTTCCTACTGCTGATTTACTAGTGGTAATCTGAGTCTCCTTATTAGTGGAAAGATTGTACATATATATATTAGGATTCAGGATCCCATCGTTAAATTCGGTTCCATATGCATCGCGCGTATCCCAGTATACTATCTTGTCATTGAAGATATCCAGCCGTAGATTTGTTCCTGGGTACTGCTGTTCGGTGACAATCTCAATCGTTTCGTTAGTGGAGAGATTATGCACGTAAATGTTATCCTCGGATCCTTGCCAAACTATTTTATCACCACTAATTGAAGGAGATTCATAATCATATGCTGATCCATCGGCGGAGATCTGAGTTTCCTTCCCAGTAGAAAGATCGTACATGTAAACATCATAGTAATAACCGGAGTTAGATCCTTTATTGCGCTCATCTATCCAAACTATTCTGTCACCGTAGATATCCGGAAAATGTGCCGATCCGCTAGTGGTAATTTGAGTTTCTTTCCCAGTAGATATATCGTACATGTAAATATCTGAGTTTTCGTACCCATTGCGATAATCCTCCCACACTATCTTATCATTATAGATAGCAGGTTGATTCCAATATGATAATACACCAGTAGCGATTCGAGTCACAGTAACCGTGGGCGAAACATTTTCCGCAGTAACTGTCGATGCTGTACAGGCAATTAAAAACAAAACTAAAGCTATAGAAATTAAACCCGTCTTATAAAATTTCTTCATCTTCTCCATTTATACTCATCCCCATTTCTTAAATAAAAAAATTTAATTTAATTAATAATAATTTAAGCAGTATATTTAATTTTTTTCTTTTAACTTCTATATTTATAAAAATCAAATTTATTTGATGATTTATAAGAAACATTGAATTATAATAGAATCAGAACTTAGTATAATTTCCAAAAATATGAGTAAAACCGAACTTAATATGTACAAACAAAATGTTGAAATATAAAAATAATAAAATAGTTACTTTGAAATTTTCAATTAAGATTAATAAGAATTAAGTAGCTACCTTTTCGGATTAGATATTCTTGGTAAACGAACTTTGACAGGCTGAATAGCCACAAGTGTTCAATAAAAAAGAAATGAGGATCTTCCTCATTTTAATTTACCCAGGATCTCAATTCGACTTCATAGTAAATATCGGCTTCGGTTACCTGTTCAGTAGCACTCTCTGTTGCGAGAGTTTCATTAGTTGGGATCTTGTCATCTTTTCAGATGTAGCGCTTCACAGTTTTGTATCTGTGAACTTTAGGAGTTGCCGAGAGAGCCGTATCCGTACCCTTTCGCCACCCAATTATTAACATTGTGATCAGATGGTCCCAGTATATTTGAGCCTGAACCTACCTGAACGTAAGGAGACACGTTCCACATAACGTTATCATGAACGCTAATTGACCCTTTTGCGTTCCAATTTCCAACACCTGCACTGCTGCTTGATCCTTTAAAATCATGCATAATGTTGTGATGGACTTTCACATTTGTCAGCGTATTTTGGAGCTGAACGCAACACCATCCAGATCCGGCACTACCTGTGAAAGTATTATGGTCAACTTCAATATTTGCACAGTTGTCTACTCTGACACCTGTGTTGGTCTGAACCTCAACATAATTGTTGTACATTCTGGAATTTTTGGTTCCGGACAGGAATGATACGCCATCATGCCCTGAGGACTGTATTCTGCAATTATATACGTTTATTCCAGAGCTTTTACTTATTCTGACACCATCACCATACAGATAGCGATCGAATAAAATGTCATGTACTTTAGCATTACTCACAGATATGAATCTTATGCAGTTTCTATATGATCCATGACCTCCATCTTTAGGTCCGGTTGCCGTACTTTGGAATTGAAGATGAGATACTTCAACGTTAGAAACACCTGATCCGAATATATATCCAGGCGCTCCTTCGGAGTTACAGACTGAACCGGTGGCAAAGATTATTGTACCGTCGCCTGAACCTTTCAGTACTACATTAGATTTCAAAACTATAGGTGCACTTATCTTATAAGTGCCAGCACTGAGGATAACAACTCCGGGGTTACTTGGAGTTGCTTTTGATGCTACGGAATTTATTGCATTATTAATTGCAGTCTGAGCACCTGACCCAGAAGTAGGATTTACAGTTATTGTATTCTGTGCACTTAACGCAGCGGGTACGGTTGTTAAAATAAGGCATGTTGCTAGGAATAGGGTTCCTATCTGTCTTTTTAGCATCGTATCACCTTTGGGTTGGGTTTGGAATTTGAGTGGACTCAAAAAATTTCTGGGGTCCTAGTATAATTTCCCAAAGCACATACGGCATTTAAGCTAAGGCACATTGTCAGGAACAGCGTTTCCTGCTCCATTTTTTGCATCGTATCACCTTGGGTTGGATTTAGAATCTGAGAAAACTCAAAAAACTACAGGGTAGTTGTGTATCCAACAGCTGATACGTTTTTTAAGCAAAACATGCTGTCAGGAATAGGGTTCCTGAATTCTTTTTTTAGCATTGTATCGCCTCTGGATTGGATTTAGAATTTGAGTAAACTCAAACACTCTAGGATTATTGTATATTTTTTCCCAGATATTCCTCAAAATTCCATATTACGTTACTCGTAATGTTTTTCCGAACTATCTAATTAGACCGAGTCTGTATCTAACATCTAATTATTCCGGGTCTATACAGTAATTCAAAGATTCTAATTACGTCTGCGTAATATTTTTGAATCTATCCAATCCGGTTCTCTGCGACCAATGTGGGGCGGACACGCTGCACACAGAGTCCCACACTCCAATCACATTATAGGGATCAGTCATTGGAAGTGAGGTCGGATTAGAATTTCTGGCTTCTACCACTCAAAATCTGTTACTGATTACAGGACAATCCTCTTCCGGTCAATTCTTCCTGTTTTCAATAATGGCAGTCTTTAGCCAGGGAAACTCTTCTTAAAAGTTTCCATTTATTTATTATTAATTACAGGTTGACATCAAGGTTTATACAGATTATATTATAAAATATTTTTGCTTTTTTGAAGAGAAATTTGGAAAGAACTGTACACATAAGGAAGAGAAGTTATCAAAAAAATAAACGAATATAATTGAATATTTCTACTGCTAATGACAAAAATTTAAAATATAATAATAAAAACTTTTAGAAATTGAAGGAGCAAATATTTTTTTATTTTCTTAATCCATTAACTAAGAGTTATTATAAAAATAAATACATTAATTTTTAGCCAATAATTATCTCAATAACCATCTTAGAGCTTAAATTATTTTCTTTAATTGGATAGTAATAATATTAACTGCTTCAAACGATTAGATACTAAAGAAACTGATTAATCTACATTTTCTTGTTGTGGAAAAATTAAAAAGTTAATGGAAAACAGATAAAAGAAAAGGCACAGTTCTCTGTCCCTTTTCTCCGGGCAATCATTTATGGGCAAAATACGCCACAATTTGTTCTTCATCCACTGAATCAATTCTGCAGAAACCGAAACGCTCGAATTGTACAATCTTATCAAGTTCGGTTGCAATCCCACGTTCACCTATTCCGCTAATATCGCCTTCCGGGCCGCGCACTTTCACATTTATTCCGTCAAGCGGAACCCAGTGGATAATTTTTGCTTTTGCTTTTTTAAGAGCTTCAAGAGAAATATCAGAAGTTTTTGCCTGTAGCGGGGAAAGAGAAGTGATTTCAATATTGCAGAAATCCTTCAAGCGGATGATAGAGCCCACCTCTAGCTTATCGACATCATCAAGGCAGACAAGCACCTTATTTCCTGCCGCGATTTCCCGGAATCCTCTTGTGTGGTCAGTGGGGTGAAGCGGAACTTTAACAACGACAGGTTCGACATCAGTGATTTCCAGTTCTACCGGATTCCAGACAAAGAAGTAGCGGTTTGCGATGGGGTCTATGATCTTACGGTTCTCGGCATAGAGAGACTCCATACTTATGCTTACATCGGTCATTCCGACTCCCATTTCGATCATGAACCTCTTGAGGGCTTCAGCCTGGATTCCACGGCGCCGGATAGCCCGAACTGTGGGAAGCCTCGGATCATCCCAACCGCTGTATTCTCCTGCTTCGATGGCTTTTCTAAGGGTGCTTGTACTGAACTTTCCGAATTCATGGATCTTGACCCTGCCCCAGTGAGTTGTTCTGGGGTACTTCCAGCCGAAATATTTGTAAATGTAGCCCTGCCGCTTTTCGCTATCTATAAGATCTTTTCCTCTAATGATATGGGTCATACCCAGTTCGTGATCTTCAATAGCCCCTGCAAAATCCAGAAGGGGCCAGACTACGTACTTATTCCCTACTTCAGGGCGGGGATGCGACATCTTTCTTATTCTGAAAGCACCCCAATCCCTCAAAGCAGGGTCTTTATGCTCTATATCCGTTTTTATCCTCAGCACTGCCTGCTGGTCTTCATATTCCCCGGCAAGCATCTTCTCCCAGTGCATAAGGTTTTCTTCAGGGCTGGTACCCCTATGCGGGCATGATTTTTTAGCATCCTTGAATTGCTTGAAGTCTCCTCCTTTACAGAAGCAAACGTAAGCTTTGTCCATCTCAATGAGTTTTCTTGCGTAATCGTAATAGAGAGGGAAATGATCAGAGGCATAAACCACCTGGTCAGGCACAACCCCGAGCCATTTGAAGTCATCGAGATACCAGTCATAAGCCTCAAGCATGGGTCGTTTTATATCAGGATCGGTATCATCAAAGCGTAAGACGAACTTTCCCTGATACATCTTTACGTATTCGGAATTAACTACCATGCCTCTTGCACTGCCCAGGGTTGCAGGCCCGTTGGGATTTGGGGCAAAACGCATCACAACCTTACCCATTTCCGCCCCCTCAAGAGGTTTTAAGCCTTTTTCAGGTTCTTTTTTCACGTTCAGAGCTTCAATAAGTTCGGGGGCAATTTCCGAAAGTTTTGCCTCCCAGGTTTCAGGATTCTCTTTGCTAATTTCGGCGACAATGGCTTCAAGAGCCTCTGATACCGCCTTCGGGTCGGATCGAAGTTGAGGACACTCCCCCATTACCTTACCCATTACAGCCTTGGGCTGGGGAGCTTTTCCATATTTTACAGCGTTTTGATAAGCATATTTTTTAATTGTTTTAAGGTCTTCAGAACTTAAAGTCATAGGAGTTTCTCCAAAAATAAAACTGGATTAAATGATTGATTAAGAATGCAAGTCTACAAACACTTTCACAAGTTTTTTCGAAAACGCTTGAACGAAAACCTGCATGGCGGCGTGGTAAAGCGGCGTAACGCAAGCCTTTTCAAAAAAGGTTTTATCGCAAACTTTTTCGGAAAAAGTTTGATCAAAAACCGGTATGGAGGCGTGATAAACCGGCGCAACGATTGCGGGGATTTTATCTCGGGATAGAAGCTTCAATCTCCCGTATACGAGACAATTTTTCGTTGATTTTCTCAAACTCGCGTTCGAATTCTTCAAGGAATTTAGGAACTGCTTCCCCTGGCACTGCACCCTGGGCAGAAGGCTTTATAAGGTTAGCTTGCTCAAGAACCCTGAGTGAGTAGCGTACTTTATGGCTCTGCATTCCGGTAACTTCTGCAAGTTTCAGGATTCCGATAGGAGCTTCTTCAATCACTTTTTTGAGCACCAGAAAATGGCGCTCAGTAAGGTCAAGTTCAGTTCCGATATGCTCAAGAAGCATCAGACAACCTCGTTTCTTAGTATTCCGATTCCCTGGATTTCAACTTCCACAATGTCCTCACGCTGAAGTTCTCCAACGCCAGGTGGCGTTCCTGTGGTAATAACATCTCCAACTTCCAGGGTCATGATCTCGGTGATAAATTCAATAAGGTAAGGAATGTCAAAAATAAGGTTTGAAGTGCTGGAAGCCTGTCTGGTTTCCCCATTCACCCTGCAGGTAATTTTTGCATCCTTAACATCAAGTTCATCTGGAAATGCAAGATAGGGTCCAAAAGCTGCAAAAGTATCAAAACTCTTTGCTCTTGTCCACTGTCCGTCTTTTTGCTGAAGATCCCGTGCGGTTATATCGTTAAAACAGGTGTAGCCAGCAATTACATCCTCGGCTTTTAAGGCTGAGATATTTTTACAGCGTTTGCCTATCACGACTGCAAGTTCGGCTTCATATTCCACTCTGGAGCTGGATGCTGGATAAATTATCTTATCTTCATGCCCTATAACGGCTGAAGGAGGTTTTAAGAAGAGAACAGGAGTATCCGGGATTTCCATGTGCATCTCTTCAGCATGATCTCTGTAGTTCAGGCCGACACATACAATTTTGGAGGGAGACGCAGGCGGAAGGACGCGAAGTTCCGAAAGCTCAAAGATTCCTGCGGAAGCCCCTCCCTTTGGATACACACGCTCATCTTCGATTTCTCCATAGAAAATCTCATCTCCTGATCTGAACCTTCCAATCATATCTCTGTCTTCTCCTGCTTTCCGGATGAATTCACCTGCTTTCTTTTATTTTTTAAAAGGATATATTCAAACTTAAATTTTAACTCTTCGCCCACTGGCGTCCCGCGTATATTTTCCCAGCTCGGAATCGAGGAGCTGCACTCCTGAAAATACAGGCCCGTCCCTGCAAACCCTGAGCCCTGATCGGTCTATGCAGCACGCCCCACAGATTCCGATGCCGCATTTGAAATAACGGTGAAGGCTAAACTCGGATTTTTCAAGAAGCTTTCTGTCCTCAAGCAGCCTGAAAACAGAAACCATCATTATTTCAGGCCCGCAGACTGCAATTCTGTCATAAGCTGAAAGATCGAGATCATTAAGTACATCGGTAACAAAGCCCTTTGTCCCTTTTGAGCCATCATCCGTAGAAACGTAGACATTCCCTGCTTCTGCAAACCGCTTCTCAAAAATCAGGTCATCTGCACTCCGTGCTCCAAGGACTGTGTGTACTTCAGAGCCTGCAATACGGGCAGCTTCAGCATAAGGAGCAAGAGGTGCAGCTCCTACACCACCTGCGATAACTAGAGTTTTCTCTCCCTTAGAAGGCAGGGAAAAGCCGACTCCGAAAGGTCCTCTGAGCCCGAAAGAATCACCTTCTTTCAATTCAAAGAGCTTTGAGGTTGCCTCCCCAACTTTCTGGACAGTTATTGAATTCTTACTTGAGAGACCCATGGGTATCTCATCCACGCCTCTGACCCAGACCATTACAAACTGGCCTGCTTTCATAGTCTCAAACTGATAGTCGAAAAAGAAAGTCCTGACAGAAGGAGATTCTTCATTTATCTTTACTACTGTAGCATTAAGGGGAAGCATCAGACCATCTCATGGGCAAGTCCTATTAATTCTTTTATATCCGAATAACCTCTCCTCTTAAGGAAAGCTTCTATCCCTATACTGATTTCGGAGAATATATCAAGCCTGTCATAAACCGCAGACCCTACCTGAACAGCCGTTGCCCCTGCCATCATCATCTCCACGGCATCCTGCCAAGAGGATACTCCACCTACCCCTATTACAGGGATTTCCAGGGCAGTGTAGAGGTCATAAACACATTTGACAGCTACGGGTTTTATAGCCTTTCCTGAAAGCCCGCCTGAGCGGTTTCCCAGGACAGGATATCCGGACTCAATATCTATTGCCATACCTTTTACGGTATTAATTGCGACAACTGCATCTGCGCCCCCTGACTCAGCCGCATTTCCTATGCACGTAATGTCAGAAACATTCGGAGTAAGCTTAACCCAGACAGGTACATTTACCACATCTTTTACTGCTGCAGTAACTGCTTCTACCAGGCAGGGGTTAGAACCGATAGCAGCCCCGTACCCTTCTGCATGCGGGCAGCTTACATTAAGCTCGAAAGCATCAGGCTTTCCGGGTAGCAGACCCTCGGCAACTTCCTTAAACTCATCAGGGCTCCCACCGAAGATACTTGCAATTACCGGAACGTCGGAGTCCTTTTTTGCAGTTTCGAGTTCCTGGAGGAATCCGGGATAGGAAGGGTTTGGAAGCCCCATAGCATTTAAAAATCCACAGTCAAGCTTGACCATGCTGGGGTTGGGATGCCCGGTTTTAGGTGTGGAACCTATGGATTTGGTTACAACCGCTCCTGCTCCTCCTTCACATGCAACCCTGCACAGCGATGCTCCGGTTGTACCAAGCACCCCGGCTGCAAGAATGGTAGGATTTTTCAGTTTAAGTCCGGTAAGTGTATACATAGCTGGTTCCTTTCTGGGCGGTAATCATCAGTCGTATAGATTGTCCGGGCCACATGAGTTTCCAGAGAGCTGCAGTAGCGCATCTTCAGCGAGTTTCCTGCCACCCATCTCTACAAGCCTGTGTCCCAGTTCCGTGGCTTCTTCAAGACCCCCCAGCATGGGGATAAATTCGTCTATTCTTACAGATTCTTCCCCATCAAGGGAAAGGACTTCAGCTCGAACATGGATTTCTTTTCTGTCAGGCGTAATTTCGGCGTATGATCCTACCGGAGTGGTACAGCCTCCTCCGAGCTCGGAAATCAGGATGCGCTCGATTTCTGTGGCAATCCGGCTATCGGTATGGTCAAGCCTGGAGACCACAGCTTCAGCTTCAGTGCCTGCCCTTGTGACAACTGCAACCGTACCCTGGTTCGGGGAAGGGCAGAAGAAATCGGGAGAGAGAATCTCTCCCTCAAGCTCCCAACCCAGGCGCTCAAGTCCTGCTTTCGCAAGAAGGATACCATCGTATTTTCCCTCTTTGAGCTTTCTGAGCCTTGTATCAATATTACCTCTTAAATCCTGCGTAATAAGGTCAGGTCTGTAACGCTTGATCTGGGCAGCCCTTCTCAGGGAACTGGTCCCTATAATGGACTGTTCGGGAAGCTCATCCAGCGGAGTCCCGTCATAAGTGAGCAGAATATCGAATGGGGTATCCCGCTTCAGCACGGCAGCGGTTGGAAGGGTTGCAGGGCGGATAGTTGGCATATCCTTCATGGAATGGACAGCAATATCTATTTCTCCTGCAAGCATAACATCGTCCAGTTCTCTGACGAAAGCTCCGACTCCGCCTGATACCGCATGCAGAGGCCGGTCCGTAAACCTGTCTCCGCTGGTTTTTATAATTTTCAAACTGGTTTCAACGCCCTGTGCTTTCAAAAGGCGTGCGACATTCTCAGCCTGGGCAAGCGCAAGTTGGCTGCCCCGCGTACCTATTATCATATGGAATCCTCGTTTTAAAGCTGCAAGTCCATTCAGAGATTTTCGGTATATGCTTTAAGGGTTTCTTCTATATCCTCTTCGCTGTGGGATGCAGAGATGAAATTGGTCTCAAACTGTGAGGGAGGAAGGAAAATTCCACTTGCGAGCATTTTGTGGAAGAAGGCAAGGTAACCCTCCTTATCGCACTTCAGGGCTTCCTGGTAGTTATGTGGCTCAGCCCCGAAGAAGATCTTGAACATTGAAGCAATTCCACATACGCTGTAATCAAGTCCTTCATCCTCAACGATTTCAGTGAGTACAGCCCGCATATAATCGCCTTTCGAATTGAGTTTTTCATGAATCTTCTCTTTTTCCAGATAGTCAAGCACTGCAATTCCCGCAGCCACGGAACAAGGGCTTCCGCTGAAAGTTCCTGCCTGGTAGACAGGCCCGGATGGGGAGATCATTTCCATAATTTCTCGCCTGCCGCCAAAAACCCCTATAGGCAGCCCTCCACCCACAATCTTTCCGAGGGTAGTCATATCAGGCACTACTCCGAAGTATTCCTGTGCTCCTCCCATTGCAAGCCTGAATCCGGTGATAACCTCATCGAATATAAGAAGCACATCATTTTCCTGAGTGAGCTTCCTGAGTTCCTCCAGGTAGCCGGGAAGGGGAGTTACAGGGCCTATGTTTCCGAGTACAGGCTCTATTATCACTGCAGCGAGCTCATCTCTATTCTTTTCCACAAGCCCGGTCATTGCTTCAATATCATTGTATGGAGCCTGAAGAGTGTACTTCGTGAAATCCACAGGAATGCCCAGGGAATCAGGTTCTCCAAGAGTTGTAGCTCCTGATCCTGCTTTTACCAGCACTGCATCATGTGCGCCGTGGAACCCGCCTTCAATTTTGATGAATTTGTTCCTGCCTGTAAAGCCGCGGGCAAGGCGGAGGGCACTCATCGTGGCTTCAGTACCTGTTGATACGAAGCGGAGCATATCGATACTTGGATAATAGCCTGCAACCTTCTCTGCAAGGTTTACTTCAAGGTCGGTAGGGGTTCCGTAGAGCCAGCCTTTATCAAGCTGTGCTTTAATAGCCTCTTTTATCACGGGATGGTTATGTCCAAGAATTGCAGGGCCATAAGCCATGCAGTAATCGATGTATTCGTTCCCATCAAGATCCCTTATTTTTGAGCCGTCAGCTGATGCTGTATAGAAAGGATAGGGCTTGATTGCGCGTACGGGGCTGCTTACCCCACCCGGAATAAGGGTCTTTGCTTTCTCATACATCTGTCTGGACTTCTCAAGTGTTGCCTCAGATACCATGGAAATTTCACCGGATCGAACTGAAAAATTTTAACAATTATTCATAAATTAAAGTGTGTTTCTGCACTGAGTTTAAATTGTATACTGGATCCAATTTATATTATGTGTTAAATTGAATCTTCTTATTAAACCGTTTTTTATATTAAATTAATTTTATATTAAACTGCATTTTGAAGTAAAGGCATTTTGTACCTTGCTATGTTCCTTTTATCTTATAACAGAGTCTTCCCCTATTAAGCAGTTATTGATGAAATTATGGGGCAGGTTCATGAAACGAGCAACAGGTTTGAAAGGCTGGGAGAGGGGATTGAAGAAAACGAAATAAATTTTCTAAAAGAAGGAACGCCTGGAAAATAGGCGCTTACTTCAACATGCGGGCAGCATCCTTTGCAAAATAGGTAATGATGATGTCAGCTCCTGCCCTTTTGATGGAGATAAGAGATTCGTACATGGCTTTCTTTTCATCAAGCCAGCCGTTAGCTGCGGCGGCTTTGAGCATTGCATACTCCCCGCTTACATTATATGCGGCTGTCGGCATTGCGTATTCTGTCTTTACCCTGTAGATAATATCAAGATAAGGAAGGGCAGGTTTTACCATTATTATATCGGCACCTTCTGCCACATCGAGGGTTACTTCCCTGAGAGCTTCATCGCTGTTTGCGGGATCCATCTGATATGTTGAACGGTCTCCAAAAGAATAACCCGATTCGGCGGCTTCCCTGAAGGGCCCGTAGAAAGCCGAGTGGAACTTTGCGGCATAGGACATAATCGGAATATTCTCAAAACCTTCCATGTCAAGCGCCTGCCTGATGGCTTCTACCATTCCGTCCATCATTCCTGAAGGGGCTACCATGTCTGCGCCTGCTTTTGCGTGGCTGACCGCGATTTTTCCGAGAACGTCAAGGGTAGGATCATTAAGGATTTCTTTTGTTCCGAAATCAACAATCCCACAGTGCCCATGGCTTGTGTATTCACACATGCAGATGTCTGTGATCACTACAAGTTCATCCCCGAGTTCGGCTTTGATTCTCCGGACAGCCTCCTGGATGACGTCAGTTTCCCCATAGGAGGAACTGCCTTCCACGTCCTTGAAAGCAGGCACTCCGAAAAGGATTACTGCAGGAATTCCGAGTTCTGCGATCTCTTTCGCCTCTTTTACAACTTCCGAAAGAGGAAAACTATATATTCCGGGCATGGAGGAAATCTCAATAGCGGACTCGATAGTTTCATTCACAAAGATAGGCTGAACCAGGTCGTCTAAGGATAACGTAGTTTCACGCACAAGGTTCCTGATTTTCCCTTTTCTCAATCGTCTTAACCTGACATCTGGAAACATTTGATCACTTCTGTAACTGCGAATTCATATAGTTTCTAATTATTCTTTATGAGTTGCTTTTTCAGAAACCTGATTTAACTGGCTTCCGCAGCCTGGCTTTATTTTTTCTACCTTTGCTCTTTCTTTTTCGAGGCAGAAGATCCTTGAGACCACATCAAGGAACTCCTCATTTCCAAGCTCTGCGGCTTGGCGGAGAACTTTGGTAGGCTCGGCAAGAATTTTATTTACAATGGAATGAGTAAGGTCATCAAGCACTTCAGTCTCGATTTCTCCTATGGTATGGTAGGCACAGAGCCTGTTGACAGCTTTTTCCCTTTCCCTTATTCTTACATCGTACATCTGTCTGTAAAGGTTGGAAATAATTCTGTCGGCTTTCTGGCGCTTATACTGAAGATTTAAAAGCCTGATCTCCTCCTGAATTATAGCTTCGGCTTTTTTAGCTTCCTCTTTTCTCATTTTAAGCGTTTTTTCGCTGATTATCCTAAGATTGTCAATATTGCACAGTTCCACATTTTCTAGTTCAGCAACCGACTCCTCTATATCCCTGGGATTTGCGATATCGATCAAGAGAAGTTTACGGGCTTTATCCCGATCACATATAGTATTTTCAACCATTTCCCTGGTTAAAATGTAATGAGGAGCGCTTGTACCACTGATTACAACATCAGCATCTTTAAGGTAACCCTGTATATCATCGAGCCTTACTGCATGCCCTCCCAATTCGTAGGCAAGTTCTTCAGCTTTCTGGAATGTGCGGTTAGCAATGTATATTGCTTCAATATCTTTTTCAGCCAGAGCCTTCGCAACAAGGACTCCGATTTCGCCGGCTCCGATTACGAGCACAGATTTTCCTGTGAGCCCTTTCAGAATGTCCTCTGCAAGATCTACAGCCGCAGAACCTATAGAAACTGAGCCCTTATTAATTTTGGTCTCATTGCGGATACGTTTTCCTACCTGAATAGCCTTCTCAAAAGCAGTGTCAAGGATTTTTCCGGTCGTCCCTGCTTTCTTGGAATAAGCATAGAGTTCTTTTATCTGTCCAAGGATCTGATCTTCACCTACAATCATGGATTCAAGACCGCCAGCAAGCCTTAGCAGGTGTTCAAGGGACTCATCATGCCCATAAAAGTCGATAATATGGGTGGAAGCTCCCATTTCTTTTGCAAAAGAGAATAGTACACTGCTGCTCTTGGGGGAAACAACGTAAATTTCAACAC
Source organism: Methanosarcina flavescens (assembly GCF_001304615.2). Lineage (NCBI taxonomy): Archaea > Methanobacteriati > Methanobacteriota > Methanomicrobia > Methanosarcinales > Methanosarcinaceae > Methanosarcina > Methanosarcina flavescens. Next base: position 1,224,531 of record NZ_CP032683.1, read on the forward strand.
GGTTGCAGGTTTTTAAGACAACGCACTCATGAACGTACTCGTGATTGTACAGATGGTGGAGCAGACCGTCCAGATCTCCGTGCCAGGCGGACTCCATTTCCTCAATTTTTGCTTTTTTATGGGATATAACCATACTTGAAATTTCTGTCACAGAGAGCCTCCGGATAGAATGAATAAAGGAAATAGAATAATAATATAAGGAGTTGTAAATTAATCTTTGTCCATACTCCTACCTTTTTTCAGTAAATGATTTTTATTTACGAAATATTTTGATTTAAAGTTTCCATTTAGAGAATATTTTGATTCGAGAATGTTTGACTTATCAAGCTTCTTTGAAACCACTTATGCTTTTAACTTTATAAGAGGTTCCTTTGCTTCCTGCAGCCGTCATCTGCTAGAATTTTCCAGGTAATCTGAAACCATCGCATATGCCCTTTCAGCCGCTTTTTCATATGACTCGGAAAGATCATTCCATATAGCTTCGCTTTCAAGAATTATCCAGAGAATCTTCTGTCTCTCTCTCTGATCTCCCACATGCTCCTTCAGATAGTTCCTTAGCTCATCCTGAAGTCGAATCATGTCAGAATATTCGGGGGTAATTACGCCTTCAATCTGCCTGCGGGTATATTTTGAGACTGCGGGGCTGTGTCCCAGAGTGGAAATCCCGATTATAAGGTCTCCTATCTTTATTACTGATGGGATTACGACACTACCTAAAGCGTCTACCTGATTAATCAAAATATCGTTTTCCCGTGCAATGGCTGTAATTTTTCTGTTTAGTTCGGAATTGCTTGTTGCAGGTATGACGATAAAAGCTCCTGAGATAAGTTCCCTGAGTTTAGAATCCGATGCCGTTAACAGGTCAAGCCGAACAAGCCGCACCTTGCCTGAAGCTTCAAGCTCATACAGCCGTTTGGAGAACTCGAGGCTGGCAACAAGGGTATCTGCGCAGCCTGAGAATAGTTCGGCTTTGCGTTCTCCAACCGAACCGCCTCCGAATATAACGATTTTTCTGCCAGACAGGTCAAGCATAAGCGGGAGAAAGTTATTTGTTTCAGCCATAGCCAGGAACCTCGCAGAAGACCTTCAGGTTGACCCTTAAAGCCTGACTCCGGTTTTTTTGAACTCCCGTTCACTGAAAAAGAGGGTATAATCCTTAATTCCGGTAGCTTCCGAAATTCTAACAGCTACCTCCTCACATTCCTCAGGCGTATAGGAATGGACCATAGTGAACAGATTATACGGCCAGTCAGGATAGCGCGGGCGCTCATAGCAGTGAGTCACTTCAGGGAATTCTGCCATGATATTCCCTACTATTTCTATCTTCTCATCAGGAACATTCCAGACACACATTGCATTTGCTTTTATGCCTATAGCCCTGTGCCCGATTGAAGCTGCAAAGCGACGGATCTTCCCAGCTTTCTGGAGGTTTTTAAGCCTGTCAACAACCTCCTGTTCACTGATCCCAAGTTCAGAAGCAAACCCTTTGAAAGGAGAGTGAGTGATTGGAATTCCGTCCTGCATCAGTTTTAGCAATTTTACATCCGTTTTATCCATAATTTCACCTGATATCAAACCTTACCTGAATCTTAAATAGGTGCTTTGTAGGAAGATCAAGAAGCGGACAGCCTGTTTTCTCCCGAATTTCGCTGAGAATCTCCTCAAGCCTGTTTTTATTTGGAGCCGAAAGTGTAAACCAGAGATTATATTGTGCAGCACTTCTGAGATAATTATGGGAAACTTCGGGATACTCGTTAATAAAAATGGCAACTTCTTCTATGCGGGACTCGGGCACTTTCAAAGCTACAAGAGTACTTACGCCCCCCATATTTCTCATGCTGAGGACAGGGCCTATCCTTCTTATTGCCCCTTTCCTGTTGAGTTCACGCAGCCTATTAATTACCTCAGTTTCCGGAAGCCCGAGAATCTCGCCTAACCTTGCAAAAGGTTCGACATCGAGGGGGACTTCCTGCTGGATAAGGTTGAGGATCCTTTTGTCAGTCTCATCAAGTTTTATTACCGGAACTTCCCCTTCATAAGGATCCATGTCACAGGAAAAATCGGCAGCCTCTTTCTTAAGCCTATTTCTATAATTTTCAATATCAATCATCTTGATCACGATCACTTCTTTCCGGGCCTGTATATGCAGTAAGGTTCTTCTTTGAGGTAGTCGCCTGTTGCAGCATAGGCTCTTGCCCTGCAGCCTGCACAGACATTTTTATATTCACATATCCCACACTTTCCTTTAAGCTCTTCAGGATTCCTCAATTTCCTGAAGACTTCGGAGTTCTCCCAGACATCTTTGAAAGGCTGTTCCCTTATATTCCCGGCAAGAACCGGGAGGTAGCCACAAGGGTAAACCTCACCCACGCTCGACACAAAACAGAAACCGGTGCCTCCGAGACAGCCTTTTGTCATTGCCTCGTAGCCGTGGGTTTTAACCGAGATTTCAATGCCTTCTTTTTTCGCCTGCTGGCGCATTATCCTGAAATAATGGGGGGCACAGGTTGCTTTTAGCTGGATTTCCGATTCTTTCTGCATATCATAGAACCAGTGCAGAATGCGCTCGTAGTCTGCTGGGGAAACCTCATCGGATTCTTCCCCCCTGCCTGTGGGTACAAGGAAAAAGACATGATATGCAACTGCTCCTAGCTCTTTTGCAAGCTCAAAGGTCTTTGGAATTTCTTCAAGGTTGCGTTTTGAGACCGTGGCGTTGATCTGGAAGGGAAAATCTGCTTTCCTGAGGATCTCGATGCCTGCAAGCGTTCTTTCAAAAGCGCCGGGCATGCCCCTGAAATTATCGTGCGTCTCTGCAGTCGCTCCGTCAATACTGATACTTAGCCGCTGGACGCCTGCCTCTTTTAATTTCTCCACAATCTCAGGCGTAAGAAGTGTGCCGTTTGTTGCAAGCACGACTCGAAGCCCGGCATCCGTTCCATAGCGTGCGATTTCAAAAACATCAGATCTGGTTAGAGGCTCGCCTCCGCTCAGGATAAGAATGGGTTTTCCAAGCTCTGCAACTTCGTCAATGAAGTGTTTAGCTTCTTCTGTTGTGAGTTCGCCTTCGGGAACCGAGGAGGTGGAAGCTCCCCTGCAGTGCACGCAGTTCAGGTTGCATCCCGCAGTTAGTTCCCATGCAATAAGCCGCGGTGGATTTGTCATGGCAATCATAAATTTTGGGTTTCTATTTAATTGAATTAGGAGTTATGAAATATAAATTCAACATCAAGGGTTTGCATTGCGAATTAGAGAATAAAGATAGATCAAACAATTATTATTTAAAGCTGGTATAATTGAAATGTGACAGGTCATATTAATAAAGTAATATTAAAATTCTGCCATTTCAAATAAAAAACTGTAAAAAGAAAAAGATCAAATGTTAAGGATTCTCGTTTCATCTAGGTTTATTGACAAGTTATTATTGAGCCTATCCCAAAACTCAAAATCGTTTACTCAGATCTCGAATTTGCAATCGATACTTGAGCTTCGGATAATGAAAGCAATTCTGAAAATTTTATGATTCTGAGAATAAAGTTGGTTTTGGGATGGCCTGCTCTCTTGTTTATCTTGTTTCCATTAATGCAGGTTTTTTGAATTAGCGTTTTTTACATTAACTGTGTAAGTCTCACAGCAATTTTTTGCTGTAATGACCTAACATAGAATACACACGTAAAAATAGGTTTTATGCATATCGTTTAGCATGTGCATAAAAAGCCTATCCCGAAACTAATATCATGTTGAAATTATAAATTTAGAATTATGTCTTTCCATGAAATCGATGATGTTCTATGGGAATCCATAGAACAACATCTTCCTCCACAGAAACCACATACAGGAAGACCTAGTTCTGACTTAAGAAAGTTAATGAATGGGATTTTGTATGTTGTTACAACAGGTTGTACCTGGCAAGATGTTCCCCGTAAATATGGTTCTAAATCAACAGTTCATAGATTTCATCTCTATCTGTGTGAACATGGAATTTATCAGGAAATCTTTAATGAACTTTTAAACAAAGGTTATGACTTGAATAAAATAGATCTTTCTCATTGTTTTATCGATACAAAGGATATTCCTACCAAAAAAGGGGAAATATCGGATATGATGGTTACAAGAAAGTAAAAGGAGTAAAATTAAGTGTTTTAGTAGATTCACAGGAGCTGCCTCTATCCATTATTATTGTCCCTGCAAATCAAAATGACTCTACGCTTTATATCCTTACAATTAAAAACTTCAAGATAAGAAGACCTAGAGGAAGACCTATAAACAGACCTTCCAGAGTGACAGCTGATGCGATGTATGATACAGCTGATATCAGAAAATATAATAGAAGAAGAGGAATAAAGTCCAATATACCAGTAAACAAAAGAAATAGAAAGAAAAAGAAGAAAGGAAGACCAATAAAGGTAGATTGGGAAGAGTTCAAAAAGAAAAGTGCAATAGAAAGGTTCTTTAGCTGGATAGAGTCATACAAGAAAGTTTTTCCAAGATATGAAGTCAAAGAAATATCATACTTGGAGTTGTAATGTTAGCAGCAATAATGAGAATAAATCAAGTTGTGGGATGAGCTCTATATTAGAAGAATTCAATAAGAAAATGAGGAAAAATTTGTGGTACAGAGATAGAAAATGAACAAGTTTAAAATTTTAACGAAAACAACTATAATTTTCAGGCAACGTACAGATCAAATCTTCTAACTGAGATACTTCTATCATTAAACGAGAGCAGCAGAAAGCTTCCCAACGGTGTGGAATTATAGGAAATGTCTCACAGGCCACGAGAAAAAATAAACTTTTCTCTTACATTCAACTATTTTTTAGAATTTTTATCTGTCCAGGGTATCTCCTGTCACATAGTAGCCCTGACCTTTAAAAAGCCCATATCGCTCTTTAAAAAGCCTGTACTGCAAACAGCTGCTTTTGTTTCATCCAGGTGCTGGCTCTCTGTAATTCTATTCGGGCTTATTCCCTTTCCGTTACATTGAAAATGATTCTGAATTCCGTTCCATGTGCTCTTTCAAGCTCGATTTTTCCATCAAGCTGGTCAACAAGAATATTTACTAACTTCAGCCCCAGAGATTCAAAATTTTCCAGCTTTATGTTATCGGGAATTCCTTTTCCATTGTCTGAAATTGTCAGGCTGAAGAGTGACTCCTGTGTCTCATAATTCTTTTCTTCCCTGCAAAGCTTGATTCGAATTTCCCCTTCTTCTTTAGAAAAAGCATGTTTGAGGGAATTGGAAACAAGTTCATTAACAATTATTCCTAACGGGACGGCAACATCCATATCAAAGAATGCATTTTCCTCCAGATCCATATAGAGGCGAATGCCCTTACTCCTGAGGCTGTAAGTCTGGAAAAGATTCTCAGCTAACTTTTGAAGATAGGCAGAAAAATTCAGAATATCTGTCCCTTTTCCTTTGTAGAGCTCTTCGTGGATGAGTGCCATTGAAATGACACGGTTCTGACTTTCTCTGAAAGACTCCAGTACCTTCTCATCCTGGAATCTTTCAGCCTGGAGATCCAGCAGGGAAGAAATTACCTGCAAGTTATTCTTAATTCTATGATGAATTTCTTTTATCCTGGCTTTTTCCATTTTTGCCAGGGTTTCTCTTGCTTTTTTGCTCTCTGTGATATCATGGGCGTAAAGATTAACATAACCAGCGGATGGAAATGGAGTAATACTTATCACGTATGTGCGATCGGCGTAGGTGCACTCAAGTTTACGCCGGATGCCATCACCAAGGGCAGCAATGGCATGCTCTGTAATTTCTGTGGGAGCTTCCTTACTGATCGCACTACCCCAATCTGTCAACAACGCCTCGGCAGAGGGGGAGGCATAATTGATTATATGGCCCTGGCTCAGGCGCATAACTGGGTCCGGATTTTCCTGAGGCAGGCGCGCTACTGACTCCAGTTCTGCCTCAATTTCTTTACGTTCAGTAATATCCTGAACTATTCCCTTCACCCGGACAGGGTGATTATGCTTATCAAAGATAACTTCAGCTTGTGAATGAACTGTACGTTCTTCTCCATTAGCTAAAACAATACGATAATCAATGCCAGTTTTAGGTCCTTCTTTTAACCCATTCTTAATGCTTCTAGCTACATAGTCCCGATCGTCGGGATGTATGTAATTTAACAACTCATTATAAGATGGGGCTGGTTTCTGAGGACTGCGCCCAAAAATACGGTATAGCTCATCAGACCAGTGTACCTCATCAGTTGCAAGATCCCAATCCCAATTTCCAATATGAGCCATTTTCTGAGCTTCAGCAAGTCCGGTTTCTTTTTCTTTCAATGACTCATAAGCCTTCTCAAGCTCTTGTGTTCGTTTCTTAACTAGGTATTCCAGATTATCATATGCTTTTTTCAGGGCTTCTTCCGATTTTTTGTGCTCGGTGATGTCACGCGCTGCAGCAAATACTCCAATGACTTTGCCGTTCTCGTCTTTGTAAATTGAAGCGTTATATAGCACCGGTATTACATATCCATTTTTATGCTGAATTTCCAGAGGATAATCCCAGACTTTACCATCTGTGAAGACCTGCTGATACCCTTTTCTGGCTTTCTCAGGCTCGGTAAAGTAATCGGAAAAATCAGTCCCAATTAACTCATCTCTGGAGTAGCCGGTAACCTGCTCTGTAGCAGTATTCACATCTGTAATCTTACCATCATGTCCAATAGTCACCAGAGGGTCCAGACTGGCTTCAATAAGACTGCGGTTGTAAATATTTGATAACCTGAGAGCTTCTTCTGCCTTTTTGCGCTCGGTAATATCGCGGATGATTCCTGCTCTGAAGCATGCCATGCCGGTTTTATCTTTAATGATCGAAAAGTGATCAGCTAACCAGCGATATTTTCCATCCTTGCATTTAAAGCGATATTCATGTGCCCCAAAACCTTCCTCCAGTGACCGAGTAGTTTCCACAATTACCTGTGGGTGGTCATCAGGGTGGATGCGGTCAAGAAAACCATTGCTGCCTGTCATATTTATATCCTTAACAGAGAAGCCTGTAATCCGCTCTATCACCGGGCTCATATAATCGAAGCCTCTGTTCTGAAGGTTTACACGGTATGCAGAATCGAGCGAGTTCTCAAGAACTGAGCGAAACCGTTCATCGCTTTCCAGCAGCGCTCTCTCAGCCTGTTCACGTTCCTGTTCTTCCTTTTTCCTCTGGAGAGCCTGTGTAATTGCTGGCGCTATAGCTTCAAGATCTTCCTGCTGCTCGAGGCTGTAGCCTCCTTCGCGGTTTGCGACCGCAATCAAGCCCATCGTTTTCCCGTCCTGAATAAGGGGCACGCCAAGAAACGATGTGATAGGCGGATGTCCGTTCGGAAGACCCATGCAGTCGGGGTGTGACAGGGGATCGTTGGTAAAGAAGCTTTTCCCGCTCTTAATCACACTGCTATACAGACCACGGACAATAAAATCGCTCGGGGGACGACCATGCCCTGTTTTATCATACATAAGGCACTGTTCCCACCCAAGCTTGCTTTTTGCAATATCGTGCAGCAGCCCATCGTCACCCATCTTATTTATGAACCCAAACTGGCTGCCAGTAATCCCCAGGGCTACAGATAGGCATGCGTTTCCCAGTTCTTCTTCTGTCTTTGCCTGCATTACATTGCTGAAAATCCAGTTGATTCCTTCAAGAATACTGTGTTGTATCTGCATATCCTGTGCTCTCTTTGTTTGAGTTCGTTGATATCACGGGCGACATAAACACTTCCAATGAGTTTTCCTTCCGAATCATGTAGTGGCGCTATACTTACCGCGAAATGCCCGCCAAGGCAATCTTCGCAAACCTTTGTGGTGTGTTTAGCCCCGTCTTTAAGCAACTGCCGGTGCGGGCAAAAAGACGGGGGATGGTCTGTTCCATGGATGACACAATGGCAAGTTAACCCTACACACTCTTCCGGTGTCACTCCCAGCCTTGCCGCCATGGCTCTGTTTGCACGAACAATCCGGCACTCATTATCTATTATGGCTATAAGGTCTGGAACAGTATCAAAGGTAGATTTCCAGCTTTTTGCAGCCTGAATAGCTTCTTTTTCTGCTCTCTTCCTTCCAGTATTTTCTATCTGCTCCCATTTTCCTTTCCTTTTGATCAAAGCAAATTGATGGTTGGAGATTACATCAACAATCTCGGTTGTGCTGCACGTATCGAGATAATATGGGCATAAGGCTATCACGCGGTGTTTGTCAATAAAAGCATCCACTTTTTTCTCATAGTCAACAAAATCATCCCAGCCTTCTTTTTCCAGCCAACGATTATCCCTGAAGCCCTTAATCCATCATAGCCTCTTGCCATAACCTGATCGATTTTTTCAACCAAATTATTCATCACTTTATCCGGATCGAAAACCTCTCCATTTATATACCCCTGAATGTAAGGGATAATTTCTATTTGCTCTTTCTCCAGATAGACATCGATATCAGGAACAGCCTTTTTCATGGCTTCCTTTGCCTCTTCTACCTCCATAGGGTATGATGTTATCCACACACAAAGCTCATTACTTTCCAACCCTGCTTTGAAGTAAGGGACCAGTATGTCCATCAAATCTTCTTTTGTCTGGTAAAACTGGCAGAAATGCGTTCCCCAGGGCACATCTCCAATTATATTGATGCCAGATTTTCTCAGGCTTTCTCTCATCCCAAAACTTTCTCCTAATTGACGATATATAAGGCAAAAATTTCGTTGTCTTTATAGTGTCTGGTCTTGCCTTTCCGTGCTCATAATTATACTTTCATTTAAAAACCGTGTACCGAGCGCTATTAGAAAAAAATCAAAACCCCCATTAAGTGAGAGATAATAGCTCACAAGGCTATGTCAACCATATGACAGATAAATATTAATTCTTTATCATTTAAATTCTTTATCATTTATTTTGTTATCTGTACTGTTTTATTGAACCTACAATGACTGTCCGATTTGAATATCTTAGTTGAGAACTCATCCTTCTATTCCAGCAAAGTTCTTGGATTAATAAAGCCGCTCCTTAACATATGATCAGCAAGCACAAGGGCAACCATAGCTTCCGCAACCGGTACCATGCGAGGGGGAATTGTGGGATCATGCCGACCTTTGATTGTGATTTCCGTATTTTCAAGGGTTTTTAGGTCAATGGTTTGCTGAAGTTTTCCTATCGACGGGGTTGGTTTTACGGCTGCCCTGCATACAATATCCAGGCCTGTTGAGATTCCTCCGAGGATTCCGCCGGCATTATTGCTTGGAGAAGTTACTTTTCCTCCCTCCATCCTGAAAGGATCATTCATTTGACTCCCATGCAGGCGGGCAGCCTCAAATCCGGCTCCGATTTCAAAGCCTTTGACGGCAGGAATACTCATAAGGGCTTTTGCAAGGTCAGCGTCCAGCCGGTCGAAAACAGGCTCTCCAAGACCGACGGGCACACCTTTTATAATAAGCTCGACGATGCCTCCAATGCTATCTCCTTCCTGTCGCATTGCCGCAACTTTCTCAAGCATTTTTCCTGCAGCTTCTAGATCGGCACAGCGCACAGGGGTCTTTTCTACGTTTTCTAAGATTTCTTCAAAGGGAAGAGGGTTTGCCCGAATTGTCCCGAGTTCAATCACGTGCCCGACAATTCGGATTCCAAATCTGGAAAGCAGGAGTTTTGCAAGTGCTCCGCCGGCAACCCTGCCTATTGTTTCCCGGGCTGAAGACCTGCCTCCTCCACGGTGATCCCTCATTCCGTAGCGAGCCATATAGGTAAAATCGGCGTGTCCGGGTCTGGGAGTATCTTTAATTGCATCGTAAGCCGAAGATCTGGCATCCGAGTTCCAGACAAGCATGGAAACAGGAGTGCCTGTGCTCATTCCTTCGAAAATCCCAGAGAGGATTTCCACTCTGTCAGCCTCATGGCGGGGGGTGGAAACTTCACTTTGCCCTGGACGTCTCCTGTCCAGTTCTTTCTGTATGTCAGCCTCGGAGAAAGGAAGTCCTGCAGGCAATCCGTCTACCACAACACCTACAGCCCTGCCGTGGGACTCGCCCCAGGTTGTAATCCGAAACATCTGCCCGAAAACGTTTCCAGCCATGCATCTTAACTGGTTTTTTTGGTATTTGATTCTTGGGGTTGCCCAATGGATGGTTCGAGATGCACGACGACATCAGAAACATCTTTGTATTCTCCCTTCAGCTTTTTACTGACCTTGTGAGCGATAAGATGTGCATCCTCAAGCTTCATATCCGACTGAACAAGCAGATGCATATCGACCCTGATATCCCCCATGCTCCCGCGAGTCCGGATCTTATGGCAGCCCTTTACCCCTTCAATGCTCAGAACAAGGTCACAAATTTCTTTTTCTTCAATTCTGGACATATCCATAAGAGCCATTGAGCCCTCCTTAATAATCCTGTATCCTGCCCTGAAAATCAGAAAAGCTATTACTACAGCAATTAAGGGATCCATAAAAGGAAAACCAAGTTTTACAGCAGCAAGGCTTACTAAAACCGACAGGGAAACATAAATATCACTTTTTGTGTGCATTGAGTCGGCTATAAGTACCTGGCTTCTGAGCAGCTCGCCCTGCTTATGCTCATATCGTGTTACCAGATAATTAATACCCATTGTCCCGAGAATTACAAGAAAGCTTATAGCTGTGACCTGTGGGTTACTCTGGATTAGGAAACGGTTGAGAGCGTCCCTGAAAATCTCAATGCCTACGAAGATCAGTAGTAAAGCGATGAAAATAGAAGCTACAGTCTCATATTTCCTGTGCCCGTAGGGATGCCCCATGTCAGGCGGGCGGGCTCCGATGAAACTTCCTGCCAGTCCTATAATATTGGAAACTCCATCAAAAAGGGAGTGGTAGCCATCTGCAATCATGCTTAAGGTGCCGGTCAGGTTTCCATAAATAATTTTGGCAAACGCAACTGTAAGGTTCAGAAATAGTACATAGATAAGAACTCTCTGTACTTTCTTAAACTTTTGTAACATATTCCTGACTCCCTTACATCGAACTGTAAAAAACCGAAAATGATCGGCGCATAAATGAAAAATAAACACCGTTAAGAACTGTCAAGAGGCTATCAATGATATACTGGTTTACCTTTATATAAAATTCTGCGGCTTAAAAAATAAAAAACAGGAAAAAGGGGAAAAATAATATAAAAAAGCGGAAGAAAAGAGATTTCTTATTCCGAACCTGTCCACGTCATATAAGCTTCCACTATTTCCTGCCCTTCTAGAAACACAAGTCCATGTTCTTTACCGTATTCTTTCGAGTCTTCTTTGGAGAGTGCCTTTCCGCTATAATCGTCCAGCATCTCACAGACTACCATTGCAGGGGTAATTCCTGCCATACGGGCGAGTGCAACTGAGAGTTCGGTCTGTCCTCTTCGTTCGTCCAAAAGTCCTTCTGCAGCCCTGAGCAACGCAACATGTCCTGGAGTTCTGAATTCGTCACCAAAATGGATTGTATCTCCAGACAGCTTTCTTTCTGTAATTTCTCCTATTTTCCGGATTGTCAGGGCTCTTTCATTGTCAGGGATGCCGGTTCTGGTATTCCTGTGATTCACCCAGAGGGAAAAGGAAGAATGAGAATCATATTTAAGGTCGCCTTCCTTTTCCACTATCTCCCCAAGCATGTCACTTGTTTTACTTGCTTCCCGGACGAGTTCAGCCATAAAAGGCAGCCTGAGCTGTTTTGAAGCTACAGGGTCAACAGCCACACAGATGAGACCGCCTGCGTCTTTTCGCATCCATTTTACATCTTTGAAAGTGACCGCTTTTGCAGGAATTACAAGGTCTGTCTCCCCTTCCCTTGAATCCGAATCGTAAATCTGGATCATTTTTCCTGCTCTCAGGGCTTCCAGCGCCCTGTTGATGTTCTCATTTCTATACGTAAGACAATTGTAAACTGTACTTCCGCTCATTTTTGGTTCTCCGTCACCTGGCTTTTAACCTGTATTACAACTCTATCTCCGTCGTTTAATTCCAGGGCATCCCTTAGCTTAACAGGCGCAATAATCTCGATCAAATCCGGTGGGTAATGTGTTCTTTCAGGAGCGACTACAGCAGCTTCGATACCTCCAACAACGACCGGATAACACTTCCCGCCTCCGAAGGTGCGTTCCCCGTCATTGAAGCCTTCTACCTTGACAGCTGGCATTTCATGCAGAAGATTCTGAAAAATCGAACTATTTTCAGTAAGTTGTACGTTTAGAGTCCCGGGAAAAGGTGAAAAATGCAGTTTTTCTTCAAACTGCTTTCTGTATCCGGGTATATTTACATAATATTTGCCCTCACCTAGACCTTTGAGTACCTTTCCTTCCAGCTCCAGAATCTCCGGTTCCGGAGAAAAGATCTTGCTGTACTGGATGTACTCGCTCTTAAGAATTCCAATCCCTTTTTCTGTCATTTTTATCAACTGGCCACCTGGGACTATCTTCCTTTCTATCAGCCCCTCTTCTTCCAGCTGCTTTAGCTTTCTTGCTACGGTTTTGGAGCTTGCCCCGGTATGTTTTTGAAACTCGCTCGATGAGACCTTGATAATTTTGTTTACTGCTCCTATAAGTGCAAGTCTTTTCAGGTATTCAATGTCAGGCACTGTCGCCACCCATCTTAATTTTGAGATGCATCTCAATAATGAGATGTTAGACTATGCATTCCGTTATAATAAAACTTTTGATAGCATCGTTTTATCCCATGCCTCTTCAATAAAAACATCACCGGAGAAGTTAAGTATTTAGTATCCTGAATCCATCTATTGATTACACCATGACAAAAGAAATTGAAGTTGAGTGCCCCTCATGTTCTCCGGAAGAAGAGGTAAGGCACGAGGTTCTGAAAGAGGGACAGAGTCCGCTTGTCCGCTGTCTGGAGTGCGGACAGGTGCATGCAGCTAAAATCAAAATCCCTAAATCCGTTACTTTGAAAGTGATAGTTAGCAAGATGGATGTCTCAAACACTTATAAAACTGAACTGGATTCCAAGACGATTCTTCAGGTAGACGACGAGCTGGTTGTGGATGACGAGGAGACAGGAGTGGTAGTACCTATCCTGATTACCGCTCTTGATGCAGGAGGAAAGAGGGTACGGGTTGCCAGAGCGGAAGATACTGAAACAATCTGGGGCAGAGCCATTGATGAGGTAACCGTAAAGTTTTCTGCTCAGTCAGGGACTGAAATAACTGAAGTAATTGAAAAACGCGTGCCTGGAGATTATGAATTTGTAGTAGGAGCCGAAGAAAAAGCGGGAAATAAACGCCTTCTCATAACGAAGATTAAAATAAGGGATGGGGGCTTCCGGTCAAGGAAAGGCGATGTTGTGCTTGCAAAATATGTAAAAAGAATTTTTGCGAGAAAGAAAGGGGAAGGTTCGGGTCAGCGTGATTTCCGAAGAGGGCCGTGGTAAAGGAAAGAATAAAAGGGAAAATGAAGAAGTATTCGAAGCAATGCGCAGACGCCTCGTAGACAATCTTGGGGCTTACGTGCAGATGGAAGAAAGAATTCGCGAGGCTATGCTCCGCGTTCCAAGGCATAAGTTTGTTCCGGAATATGAGCAAAAAGCAGCTTATACGGACAGACCTCTTGGCATCGGTCACGGGCAGACGATATCTGCTCCTCATATGGTTGTGATTATGTGTAAACTTCTGGAACTTTCGGAAGGGCACAAAATCCTGGAAATAGGATCAGGTTCAGGATATAACGCTGCAGTGATGGCAGAGCTAGTAGGGCTAAGCGGGCATGTGTACACGGTTGAGCGCATTGAAGATCTTGCAAATTTTGCAAGAGAGAACCTGAGAAATACTGGGTATAAGAATATTACAGTAGTACTTGGTGACGGATCAAAGGGGTATTCTTAGTGTGCCCCTTACGACAGGATAGCTGTAACATGCGCAACTCCCAGTATCCCTAAGCCTTTGCTGGAACAGTTGAAACCCGGAGGCATAATGGTTATTCCTGTTGGGAGCGATTCCCAGGAGCTTTATAAAGTCAAAAAGGACAGCAAGGGGAATATTTATAAAAAGAGAAAAGGGGGAGTTGCTTTCGTACCTCTGATAGGCAAGTACGGCTTTAGAAAGAGTCTGGAATGCTAGAGGTTCTGGTAAGGAAAAAAACCAAACCAGAGTTCAAGCATCCTTTCAATAAATTTTAAAAAATTAAATAAGGTATTAATAAGTGTAAAATCATCTAATGAGCATGGGCATCGACATCTATGAGGACTTTGAGGAAATTAGAGTCAAGGATGTCTATATAGTCGACGTTTTTACGGACCCAACTCCTGTGGTGCTTCTTGAAGATACACAGGGGAAAATGCTCCCTATATATATAGGGCATCTAGAGGCTCTCTCAATTGGAAATGTGATTAAAAATATTTCTCCGCCCAGACCTATGGCGCATGACCTTATGATTAACATTTTCGAGCGGCTTGAGGTAAAAATCGAGGGTGTATTGATTGATGAAAAGATAGATAAAATCTATTACGCCCGGCTTTTGCTAAAGAAGGATAATAATGTTATGCAATTTGACGCAAGACCAAGCGATTGTATCGCCCTTGCTCTGCGTGTTGGAGCACCGATAAGGGTTAGGAAAAAGGTTCTTGAGAGTTCCGAAGTCGAGATGTCAAGATTTGAAGGCGCCCGCGTGATAAATATTTTCGGTTAGGTTAATTGAGGTGCTCAGAGTTCTTTTTGAGCCTGAGAACTTAAGTTTACCTCAGCCTGGTTTTATGTTCTCGATTCTTGAGAAGCTATTTTCGTTGTTAGTAACCTGCAAGGTGTTTCTTTATATAATTTTTATAATATTGATCTAAATGCCTTTTAGAGAATGCTATCTGTGGCTCTTATTGGCTTAATTTCAACAAGCTTTTAATAACAGTTAAATTTATTATCCCATAGATGCTCACCAAAAGAATAATACCATGCCTTGATGTGACCCTTGACAGAGCAGGCGGCTGCGTTGTTAAGGGCGTTGAGTTCGTAGACCTGAAAGAGGCTGGAGACCCTGTGGAACTCGCCAAGCGCTACAATGAAGAGGGCGCAGATGAGCTTGTTTTTCTGGATATCACAGCTTCTGCTCACGGCAGGGAAACCATGATCGATGTGATTGAGAGGACTGCAGACGAGGTTTTCATTCCTCTTACAATTGGAGGGGGAATAAGCTCCATAGACGCAATTCGTCAAATTCTCAGAGCTGGGGCAGATAAAGTCTCAGTTAACACCTCTGCGGTCAAGAACCCTGATTTCATCAAAGAGGCTTCGGATATATTTGGAGCCCAGTGCATTGTTACTGCGATTGATTGCAAGAGAAATCTCGATATAAAAAATAATCCGGACAAAACTATCCTGGAACTTGAGGACGGAACTCCTGCCTGGTATGAAGTGGTAATCTACGGAGGTAGGGAAGCTACAGGAATCGATGCTGTGGAGTGGGCAAGAAAGGCAGAAGAACTGGGTTCCGGGGAAATCTTGCTTACAAGTATGGACAGGGACGGAACATGTGCCGGTTATGACCTGCCAATTACAAGAAAACTCTCAGAAGAGCTCGATATCCCTATTATAGCTTCAGGAGGAGTCGGAAACCCTCAGCACATTTATGAAGGATTCTCAATCGGAAAAGCCGATGCCGCCCTTGCAGCAAGCATTTTCCACTTCAGGGAATACTCAATTAAGGAAGTTAAAGAATATCTTAAGGAACGGGGAATCCCTGTCAGACTCTAAAATTCAGGAAAAGGTTGTAAAGGCAAAAAGTAAGTCAGGCAACTAACATCACGCCGACTAAAAATTTTCCGGAATAAAATAAGGGAATGGGGAAGAACAATGGAAGTCTCAGAATTCCAGAGGATAATGTACGAGCTCTATGCACATAACGACAGGAGAAGGGGAGGTAAGGCTACAATGCTCTGGCTTGTTGAGGAAGTAGGAGAACTTGCCGAAGCCATCCGCAGAGAAGAGCCAGAAAATATAGAGGAAGAACTTGCAGACTGCTTCGCCTGGATAGGGGCGCTTGCCAATCTCTACGGCGTGAACCTCGAAGAAGCTTTCCTTAAAAAGTACCCTGGCATATGCCCTACCTGCAAACAAAAACCTTGCATCTGTACGGATTGAAAGTGGTAAGTATTTTATTCGAGAAATCTGAATACCAGGCTTTTTTTTGGAACTTATATCATGCCGGAATCATCATCTGTGAGATCTTTTACATATTTACTTTCATATATTTTGAGATACTTTTTTATTTATTAAAGTCAATATCTTATATGGAATTCTTATCTGGATTCTTCATTTATCGGGGGAACACAAATGTCAGAAGTCGAAACCATGGAACTTCTTGAGGGTGTGCAGATTAAGGTACTTAACAACACTGGCGAGGATCTTGTGCTGCAGGCTCAGAAAATTGAGAAAGGAATGTTCAAGAAAGGTCAGCGGGCTCCTGCTAGAATCGGGTCTTATGAGGAAGAAAGCTTTGAACTTGTTGCATGTGAAGGAAGCTGTGAAGGTGGAGCAGATATCGAAGGATGGGTAAAGTACGGGCTGGGATGTACGGAAGGGTATTGCAAGATACACTTCAGATACGTGGGGAAAACAAACAAACTAGGTTACTCCTGTGAATGCCACATACGTGATGGGAAGATGCTCTGCGAAGCCTCAACGGACGAGAAAACTGGAAGAATAGTGAGCTGGATAATAGGACCAAAGGAGTAAACCCAAAAGAAATGCTCACTGGACTTTGTCCGATAATGTTTTTAATCCATAGCTTCTTTGTTATTTTGGCTATGCTACGACCCTGGTTGTAATTTAATATCTTATAGCAGAGCGGACAAAAAGCTCTGCTAATTTAATCAATAATGCCCGTAATCTATAATTATACCAGGTAATCTGTGACTGATCGTCAATAAAAACGGATTTTATAATATTTTTCAAATAGTTTTTGAAGTCTGTAGAAAAACGGATCGGATTAGCCGTTTCGTTTTTGATTTTTCCTTCAATAACTGCTTTTGTCATAAGTACAAGATTCTTTGCGCCGCCTTTAGAATGCCGTAGTTTTCTCTTATAAATTCAGTTCCAGGTTTCCCGGAAAGGAAGGGAATGCCAAAGCTTAATTAAGGGCAGGTTCTGTAATCCCATCTGATGAAGCCTAAAAAACCGGAACTGCTTGCCCCGGCAGGCGGCATGGAAGCTTTTGTTGCAGCCGTAGAAAACGGAGCGGATGCCGTATACGTTGGAGCCAGGGCTTTCAGTGCTCGGGGGTATGCCTCGAATTTCTCAGAGAAAGAACTTGAGGAGGCCATTGACTATGCTCATCTCAGAGGCGTGAAGGTATATGTAACCGTAAACACGCTGCTTAAGGAAGAAGAAGTGGAAGATGCCCTTAAACTGCTTTCCTGCCTGAGAGAAATAGGAACAGACGCGGTCATAGTCCAGGATCTCGGACTAATCTCGCTTGCAGGAAAATATCTCCCAGATCTTCCACTGCATGCGAGCACACAAATGACCCTTCACAACAGCGAAGGGATCGAGTTTGTAAAAAAACTGGGTATAGAAAGGGCTGTGCTCTCACGAGAGTCTTCACTTGAAGAGATAAGACGGATAAAAGAGAAAACCGGGACTGAAATTGAAGTTTTCATACATGGGGCTCTTTGCATTTCCTATTCCGGCCAGTGCCTTCTTAGCAGCCTTATAGGGGGAAGGAGCGGAAATCGAGGATTCTGTGCCCAACCCTGCCGTAAAAAGTACAGGCTTTACTGTGAAGGGAAACCGATCAAAACAACAGGCAGCTATCTCCTGAGTCCGAAAGATCTTAACACTACCTCAGGCCTGGGAGCTCTTATAGAAGCCGGAATCGAGTCCTTCAAAATTGAAGGGCGCATGAAAAGACCTGAGTATGTAGCAGGCGTTGTCAGAATTTACCGCCGCCTGATTGACAGGTACATTGAAAATCCTGCAAAGTATTTTGTTTTCGAAGAAGAGCAGGAAACACTCATCCAGCTTTTTAACAGGGGTTTTACTCAAGGTTACTTTTTTGAAAATCCACGCTGGGAGCTCATGAGCCGGGAAAATCCGAACAACCGTGGAGTTCCTGCAGGTACGATTACAGGATATTACAGGCGTACAAACCGTATCCGTGTAAAACTCTCGCAGCCCCTTCGTCTGGGAGACGGAATAATGGTTGAAAACGCAGGAATAAGGCCCGAGGATAAAGGGAAAATCATATCTTCAATGTACTCCGGAAAGAGCCCGGTATACAGCGCAGGAGCAGGAGATATAGTAGAGATTCCCTTCGATTCAAGGGTTCCAGCAGGAAGCACAATATACAGGACATATGACAAAAAGCTTATGGACTCCCTCAAAAAAGAATGTGAATCCGGAAACCTGAGACCTAAAATCCCTGTATTCATCAAGGCTGACATTGCACCTGGAATGCCTGTGAGGCTTGAGGTAAAAGACAGGGATTCAAACACAATAACAATTGAATCTGAGTATATGGTTGAGAAGGCTGAAAAGCAGCCTACTTCAAAGGACCGGATAGAAAAGCAGCTCTCAAAACTCGGAAACACGCTTTTTGAGGCTTCTGAACTTCATGTCTCTGTGGAAGGGGACGTTTTTATTCCTGTCGGACAGTTAAACGAACTGAGGACAAAGGCAATAGAGCAACTTGAAAACCTGCGGATTTCCAGGTGGAAACGAAAACCTATCGATACTCTGCAATTCTTTGAATCTGAAGAAAAAGCAGACCTGGATGCAGGAAAACCTGTGAAAGAAAAAATTCCAACGCTTCCTATGCTCTCGGTTTCCGTGTATTCTCTTGAGGGACTTAAAGGGGCGCTTGCGGGTGGAGCCGATCAGGTCTATTTCGGAGAAGGGCTCTTCAGAAGGCCAGAAACTGCAGGGCAAAAAGAAAGCTCTGCACAGGAGCTTGATGCTGTTTTTGAAAATGCGGTTTCAGAGACGCAAAATGCAGGCAAGAAAATTTATCTCATTACCCCAAAAGTCGTGAAAGACTCCGAAATGAGATCTGTCGAAAGAACCTTCTTTCGCGTAAGAGAACTGGGGGCTGATGGCATTGTTGTCTCAAATCTTGGAACTCTGAACCTTGCAAAAGCTAGGAAAATCCCTTTTATTGCAGATAGTCCACTTAATATCTTTAACAGTCACACTTTTGCCCTTATGCTGCAGGAAGGGGCTCAAATGACTGTAATTTCACCAGAACTCACCGTTGAGGAGTTAAAAAATATTGTTTCTTATGGACCTGCAGAGTGCATCGTTCACGGCCGCCTTGAACTCATGGAATCGGAGCACTGCCTTACAGGCGGGCTTCTTGGGGACGATAAAGGTTTGTGCAATGCTCCATGCAGGTCAGGAAAGTTTGCACTGATAGACGAGAAAAACTACGAGTTTCCTCTGCTTATGGACTATGAATGCAGAATGCACCTCCTTAACTCAAGATCACTCTGCATGCTCGAATATATTCCTGAAATCCTTGAAAGCGGAGTTTCAAGTATAAGGATCGAAACTCTGGGGATGGAGAATCCTGACGAAATAAGAAGAGTAACTCGCGCTTACAGGAACGCAATTGATGCATATATTGATACCGGGAAGCATGGAAAGGAAAACTGCGAAAAGCTTGGAAAGGGCTTTACCACAGGACACTATTTTAGAGGTGTACAGTAAAAGCTGAGATTGCCGGAAAAACGAGTTAAAAGGTGAAAAGAACATGGAATATCTGGATAAAGCAATAATTTCCGAAAAACAAAGCCCGAAAATTTTTCTTTCTGGCTCGATCCGCGGAGGAAGGCAACTGCTTGAGACATACAGGTTTATATTTGATACCCTTGAGGAAGCAGGGGCTGAAGTACTCACCTGGCACGTTGCCGACCCTGAGCTGGAAAAAGTGGAGATGAGGATGACAGAAGAAGAGATTTATGCCAGGGATATGGATTTGCTTGTAAGAAGTGATGCCCTGATTGCAGAGGTTACGGTACCTTCCACCGGGGTGGGTTACGAAATCTGCAGGGCGCTTGTCCGTAAAATTCCTGTGCTCTGTCTCTACAATCCGAACGCAGCAGTTTCGGCAATGGTGCTCGGAAATCCAGATCCTTTGCTTGAGGCAAGGGCTTATCCGGATAAAACCTCACTCAAAAATATTATTACTGAATTTATAAGGAATTTCTGAGAAGAAAAAATCTATATTAACCTCTGTTCTAAACGAAAAGCCAATAGATATGTTGCTTAAACCTGAAATGTGAGCTTTTATTCTCTGCAAAGGTATTATAACACTCAGTGATAATTATAAATAAGTTGAGATCCTATTTATGACTCATGGTAGTTGAAATTATAGAAATTTTAGTACTGGTTCTGGCAATTGTAGTGGCCTTCCTCCTGTATAAAGTCCTGAAGACCGCAACTGGCCTTGCAATAAATGCAGTACTCGGGGTCTTAGTCCTGTTCGCAGCAAAAGTTTTTCTTGGACTTAACATTGCAATTACGTGGGTGGCAGTTATTATCTGTGCAATAGGCGGCATTTTCGGAGCGCTTGCCATAATTGTGTTAAACTATTTGAAAATAGCATTCGTATAATAGGCAAACGGGGAAAGATAGCAGAGATGACTGAAAGCTATTGAGGAGGATACAAACCTAGAAGAAGTTTTTTAAAGGTTCAGGAAAGGAGAAACTCAGGATTTCCTGTATGAAAATAATCTCAGGATTTCCGGAAGATTCCTCTTACCAGATGCCTTCTATAAGTTTCTCCTCTGAATGTTTTTTCTTTTATTACCTCTTCTAGCTCGATGACCTCAAATCTCCCGAAAAGTGCCCTTACTTCCCCTTTGGTAAAATAATGGTAAATTATACCACTTTGTCGGGCAAAAGTCCTTTCCTCATAAGGGGTTGAAATTTCTCCCCCGCAGCGCATATCCTCACAGCCGAAGGCTTCAAATAAAACAAACCCGCCTTTCCTGAGTATGTAATGAAACTCCCTGACTGCGGATTCTCTTTCTTCTTTGAAGAGGTGCTGGAGCACTCCATAACAGAGAATTCCGTCAAAAGCATGGGCTTTGAGAGGAAGTTCTGACACATCTGCCCCGAGATGTTCAGCAAACCTGCCGCTCCGTACTATCTGAGCTCTGGAAGCTTTAAGGGCAGTTAAAGAAACATCAATTCCAATTGCGTCGTAATGCCTTGCAAGTTCACCAAGGTATCTGCCATTCCCTGATCCGGCATCAAGCACCCTGGACCCGGGCAGAAGATGAGCCTGTATATCCCGGACAGGTGCAGGCCCGCCCCATTTCAGGTGGGCATATTCCCTGTCCCAGGCAAGGAAGTGATTTTTTGCAGGCGTTGCCTGAGAACTTGAGAGGCTGTAAGCATCCGATTTATACATATTTATTCTTGTTTTTCAGGGCTGTAGGTTGAGGCTTCTTTGAATCTTTCTACCAGGAATTCCTTCTCAAAGGAAGACAGGAACCACCCAGCTTTGGGGCCCGAGTTTTGCCCAAGTATTGAGATATAAATTGCTTTGAAAAGCTCCCTGGGGTCCACCTGCGGAGCAGGATTATTTAACTTTTCTGCAATCAGCCTGTTCAGTTCTGAACCCTCATCTTTTGCGGAATAGATCAGCATATGATATTCTTCACCGCTAATTTCCCCTCTGGTTTCTATAAGATCTGCAATGGCTGAAAGGAAAGCTTTCTGGGGCTCGGATAGGGTTGCAGCCTGCACAGGCACCTTCTCTTTCACATTAAACTTGGCAAAAGGTGGAGCATAGAGTTTAAGCCATTTAGAGACATTTTTTGTAAGTTCCTTTATACACTTTTTATCTTCAATTGAAAAGCCTGAGCGTTTTACAATTTTCAATATCTGGTCAAAGTCCCCTCTTGCTACCTGATAGATTGTCACCATCTGCTTGAAAGGAACTTCAGACTGGCAGATGCCTGTTGCCCTGGAAAGCTCATAAACTCGACTTTGGAAAACCCCAAGCGAAGGATTGTTTTCCCTGAACAGCGTTCTGAGCCTTTCGTATTCGTCAACAAGGGTTAGAAGCGGTTGTCCAGGATCGAACTGGATATGTTTCTCAGGTTTTGTGCGTATAATCAAATAGCGAAGAACCTCAGGAGGCACAACTTCAAGCATATCCGAAATCGAGATGACAACTCCAGTAGAAGAGGACATTGCACCCTGCTTTCCAAGCATTATCCACTCATAGACAATAGGATAAGGAGGTTCGTGCCCGAAAATCTCTTTTACTATCCTCTTTCCAGTATCGTAAGAACCACCCTTTGAAGCGTGATCTTTCCCAAAAGGTTCGACTGTTACTCCTAAAACCGCCCAGCGAGCAGGCCAGTCTACGCGCCAGGTGAGTTTTCCTCCCCCTGCCATTGGCACAGTACCGGAGTGCCCACATGCACAGACATAACCCACAATCTCAGCCTCAAGATCAAAATCCGTAACCTTTGTTGTTGTAATCCTTCCACACTGGTTGCATCTCGGGTTGAAAGGGTTCCAATCCGGTGCTACAGTCTTCCCCGAGACTTCCTCAAGGATTCTTGCAATAGCATCCCTTTTAACCAGGGCAGTTTTTATTGCTTCGGTGTATCTGCCTGCCCTGTACATTTCATCTGCCCTGTAAACCTGCGGATTGATTCCCAGGCGCCTGAGGGCTTCCAGGAAAGGTTTCAGAAAATGCTCGGCATAATTTGCGCAATTTCCGCAGGGGCAGGGAATTTCAGATATCGGTTTTCCCACGTATTCAGCATAACTTTCGGGAAGGAACGGATAAACTTTGCGCAGGGGATCGTAATTATCTGCAATATAAATGAAATTAGCATCTGCTCCTTTATCAATAAGCGATCTATAAGCTGCATCGGCAGTCACGACTTCTCTCATGTTGCCTATGTGAATGTGCCCTGATGGAGTGATGCCTGTAGCAACAAGGTGCTTGTCGCCTTTTTTTAACACGTCTTCGGCTATGACGTCTGCCCAGTGAATTGTATCAACCATATTTCTCACCAGAATTACAAGCACAAGCTTTTTTGAAAAAGCTTGATCGCAAGTCTTTTCAGAAAAAGTTTGATCACAAGCCTTTTCAAAAAAGGCTTGAGCGAAACCTTTTGAGAAAAGGTTTTATCGCAAACTTTTTAGAAAAAAGTTTGATCAAAAACCGGCGTGGTCGGCGTGGTCAAGCGGCACAACGCTTGGAGATAAACCGGCGCAGCGGTTTACGCAAACCTTTTCAGCATAGTCTTGATCAGAAGCTTGAATTCACTTCATAATTATCATATCAATTAATAAACCTTGAGCTCGGAGGCAAAGAACTGAAGTTTACATTTTATTAATACGTTTGGTAAAAACGAAATAGCAGTAAAGGAAAACCAGATAAAAAAATAAAAAAAGAAGGAAAATAATGGAGGTTCAAAGGCAAATTATTCAGGAGTCTGCAGATTACGGAGATTTAATATGGCACTACACTAAACAAATCAAACAAACTTGATTTACCAAAATATAATAGCACATAAAAATATATAAATATATCGAAATGGGTCGGATATGGGAAGAAAGATTAAAACTGATAGAACAAGCTAGATGAAAACAATATAAATGTAAGCTATTCCGAGAAAAATGTTAAGGCACAGGTTAACAGCTATGAAATTCAGGAAAAAATACGGTACAGCTCAAAAATGTTGAAGAAAAATTCATTCAATATATGACCAGTTAAATATCAAGGAATTAAAGGCTGCCTGCAAAGCAGGCAGTTGTAGGAGCCTATTAGCGAATAAATTCTTAATATGCCTAGCAATTTTAATGGTTTTACTGTCCCTGAAACGTCCTCCTATTATTTTTACAATTAAACAGTTTAAGTTTTCTGCAAGGATCAATCGTCAAAAACAGGTTCAGAGCTCCATTTTACAATTTTTCCAGTAGCTGCATCAATTTCAAATTCGTACTCCACATTGTTATAAACAATAGATCCTTCATATACAGCCACTCCGTCTTCTGTATCCAGATGAAGCCGAATATTGGATTCCGTTGCTCCTGGAACTCTCGCAAGTGCAATGGACCTGGCTTTTTCTTCACCAATATACGTGTTAGTCTGGCCTAATTGCATATTGCTTGATATCGAATAGTTTTCCACATCAGAGTCAAAACTTAAAATTTCTCCGGTAGACGCATCAATCTCATAATCATACTCCTTATTACCGCTATAAAACTCGATTTCATACTCCTGTCTACCATTGTCAGTGTCAAGCTCTGTTTTAACAAAAGTAACATTAGCTTCTGTAAGTCCGGCATCAGTAAGAGCTATTTCCTTTGCTTCTTCCATAGTGATAATATTGCCTATGCCGGTAGTATTCCCATCTGCGGGAGAGGGTGCAGAAGTTGCTGGGGATGCTGCTTCATCAGCAGTGTCCGTTGTCGCGTTCTCTGTAGATGTACAGCCAGTAACACTAATTGCTAACAAACTAACTATTAATATTGTGAATAGGGTTCTCTTCATATGAAATACCTCTATATATTTTTTATTTTGTGTTACAGTATTTTAATTTTCTTATTTTCTTCCCACTCTCATGGTATTTCCAGAATCGATCCGTCTATTATGTTTACTCTAACCTTATTTACCGGATATAACACATTGATAAACTTCCTGGATATAAAAACAGATTAAATAAAATTTATCTCAATTAGAAGTAATTCGCCCCCCGATTCTCTATTATTTTTAATTTTATATAAAATTTTTTTATGTTTTATTCTCATGTTATAGTTTTATTTTTCACATTATAATTCATATATGAAATATATAAAATCATTCATTATAAATGGCACTCATTATCATAAAAGAATAAGTCTTATTTATTTTTTATAAAAGTGGTACGGGAAATTACTGGGATATGGGTATAAAATATATCTGGTAATTGAAAATCAAGTGCCAAAAAGATATAAGCTATTTTTAAGGAAGCAGGTAGTAACTTATTATCTAACCAGGAAACACATTCAGAAGCGTATAAATCAGGAATTCAGAAAATATAAATCAAGTACTTTAGAGACGACTTACTAACTTGTGACGGAATCTAACAGATACAGGGATGGTTACAAAGTAGAACAGGGTCGAAGTTCTGCTAGCTATAAAGAAATAATTAAAAAAATAGAATAACAGCAGGGGAGGTAGTTGCCGTTTTTTTAAGGATAACTTTTCAAACCTGCCTCAGGATTCACAGGTATTTTAGAGCTCCTTTTAGTGGCATGTGTTTGTTCTTTTAGATCTTTTTACCCCTGCTGTGGAGGAACATTTAATTTGCTACCTGAATTCTCTCCTCAGGCTATCTGCTTTCTAAAGGTGTTGCAGGAATTTATCTTTATATCGAGCAGCTTCTCGATATTCATTTTTGCAGCAATGCCATTTGCAGCTCCAGGGACTGAGGTAATCACACCGATATCGAGTTCTTCACGCAGCTCGCGCATGACATGCTCGTCTACCAGGTCCATTACATCGACTCCGAGTTTTTTTGCCACGTATTCTTTTGCCTCGCCTATGCGCATGTTCTTTGAGAACTGCATCCTTGCAACAAGGTCGCCTGCAGCTCTTATTCCAGTCATTCCAGAAGCCATTATGTGGGAAATCGGCATACCCAGAGGGTCGCCGACCCCGATCTATATGCCGTCGACGCCTGCAATTTCGACCATTGCCTTGCTTGCCCTCGTAACAGCATCAATCGGAGGAGTTTCAAGCATGGGGATTCCGCCGACTCCCATACCCATATCAACGTGACAGGGAATTGGAGAAGCTTCCACAGCTGCCTTCATGAAGGTAACTGCACGGGCAAGGTTCCAGGCTGAGGTTTTGCTGGTATTTGTATTACAGACAGGCCCGAAAACATTTGCTCCGGCTTTTGCAACAAGAGGAGCCTGCTGATGAGGCCAGAGCCCTGCAAGGGTTACTCCGTCATACTGAAGGTTTCCGTGCATACCAAGTACGCATTCCCCTGCCATTCCTGCTTCTATGTACATGTCAGGGAATTCCTTTCTAAGGGCCTGGATTGCATGGAGGGTACCGTACATATCAGCGTCTCCTGCTGCACCTGTTGTGTCGAAATTGACACCATCGGCTCCTGAGGCAAAGAGTTTCTGCATAACCCATACAGTATCCCTTGTCAGGTGCTCGGCTGCATATTCCATTGATTCCCAGGCTTTCTGAATCTTGAAAGCCTTCATAAGGTCACCGGGGTTCTCGAAAGGACCATCAGGGGTATAATAGAGTCCCATATTGGGCATTGCACCGTAAAACAGCGGAATAATCATGTTCTGCTGGCAAACTTCCATTGCCTGGCACTCGTTTGAAACAACAGGCTTTACAGGCTTGAAGCTGTAGTCAATGTGTCCCAGTTCCATTGTGTCGGCACCAAAAGCCCGCTCGTGCATCATGCACCCAACAAGCCGGCTTGAAGGAATTCCAACGCCACTGTTACCCTGGTCACCGTCAAGCCTTATAGTACCAATGTCGTGCGTTACAGGAACTTCCATGCCCTGTTCCACACTTACGGCCTTACCCGGCATCATCAGAATTTCTGCAAGCTTATCAACCTCATTGGCATTCAGAGTGGGAATTTCACCAAGGTCAGCAGCATTTGCAGTACCTGCCTCAATTTCCTCCATGATCTTCTCTTTTGTAAGGAAGATTCTCTTTCCGTCTCCCATACGCAAAGCATATTCTGTTGCCATTTTTCTCTCACCTTTTCCATTTATCTTTAATAATCCAATTTAATAAGCTGTATTTTGGGGCTCAGAATTTGGATACAAAGGTTCTGGCCTGCCAGAGGGCTATTATTGCCAAAATCAGGATAAAAACCATCCACATGATATCGGCTGCCGGTATGAAAGAATTCGCCCAGTAGTTGTTGTAAGCCTCCAGAGCCACTGCTGTTTGTGTCATATTTTTCCCTCTTTGAGATTATAAGCCTCTAAGGCAGGCATCGGTTGCCCTGGTTATTCCGAAGTCAGTTATCCTGTACCTGTGCAGAAGGAAACCTTTTTTGTAGATTCCATTCTCGTCAACTTTCTGCTCCAGATCTTTCAACATCCCTCCGGATGCCAGTTCGATAATATCGAAGTTTATACTGTCCCTGCCGTAGCTGCTCTTCATGCCATATTCTTCCTGAATCTTCGAAACGACCTCGTAATTCCAGTACTCTTTCCCATCAAGGAAAAGTTCCAGAATCCTGAACTTAATAGGACGTCTTTGGCTCATTCACTCACCTCTCAGGGTTTCAAGTGCACCTGTATCTTCAGTAAACATGATGAAACTCCCTGCGATACAGAGCAAACCACCTAAAACAATAGTCCATTCTGGCACGTCTCCGAAGAAGAGGAATATGAATATGACAGCGCAGAACCCGTATAGGTTTCCAATGCCCTGACCTCTTCCAACTCCTATTAGCGGAAAAGATTTGTACCAGGTAACATAACAGAAACCAAATGTGATACCTGCGAAGACCAAGACCAGCAGAGTTAAAGGCTCGAAAACTTGGAATGCAAATGAGTACATCGGAAAGCCAAGGATTGCCAAAATCGGCACGATAATAATCCACCAGATTATGTTTTCTCCAAGGAAACGAAGGGTAAGCCCCGCATCCGGCTCTGCGATGTCAAGTCCTTTACCTGCAATTGCACCTTCAATACCCCAGCCAGCAGCAGCCATCAAACCTCCGAGATATCCTATCCAGGGGATGTTACCTGAAGAAAGTTCTGACAGAACTCCGCCACCGTAAATAGAAATACCTCCAAGGACGATGATTCCAATGCCGATTATTGCCCTCTTTGAGATTTTTTCTCCGTACCAGTAATAGGCAAGAATCGAACCTATAACAGGATAAAGAAGGCCGGCAACAGCTGCAAATGCTCCTCCTATAAAGCCCATAGCAATAAAAGAACCGAGAATTGCCATCGGGCCACCGAAGATAGATGCAACGAAGAACCACTTGGAGCAGGGATGGAATTCCTTAAGGGTCCTGCCCAGTTCTCCGTACTTTCCAAGCACTCCATTCCAGAGCATAAGCGCAAGCATAACAGTGAGTGCATTGAAGGCAGTGATCAGAACAGCAGTAACAACAAGGGACATACCGTCTCCGCTTGCTTTGGCAATGGCAGCATACATCTCATCGAAGGGGTTGAGTACCCAGACAACAGTTCCTGGCAGATACCAGATTCCCCAGAAAACAGCACAGAAAAGGGCCCACATATACCCTTTATTGATTTTTCTTTTACTTTCCTGTTTTTTTAAAGTTATTAAATCCACAAAATTCCCTCCATTTTTCAGAATACTGTGGAACTCCCTCAGGGGTGGGGGTCTCCCAGTCCCAATTCCACAGCCTGAAGGTGCAGCCTGCGAATATCTGCAAGATATTTCTTGCTTATGTCAACATCAGGGATCCGCAAAAACTGCACAATAAACTGTGGCAGAAAATGCGTTCCGAAGATCACATTTTCTACAGTTTAAACCGTTTACTAGGGCTGTTTCTCAGTTTTTCAAGGCTGCTTTTACCTTAGCGACTGCATCGTTAGCGCTTTCACCGTAGATGTCTGCACCGATCTTGTCTGCCCAGTCCTGGGTTACAGGAGCGCCTCCAACCATAGTCTTTACCTGATCGCGGATACCTGCCTCTTTCAGCTGTTCTTCAATCTGGATCTGGTTTACCATTGTGGTTGTCATAAGTGCGGAGGATGCGACAACCACGGGATTGTGTTCTTTTACGGCATCGACATAGTTTTTAATTGGAACATCCCTTCCAAGATCCACAACTTTGAAACCTGCAATGTTGAGCATGGAGGCTACGATGTCCTTTCCAATGGAGTGAATGTCACCTTCTATGGTTCCGATAACAACAGTTCCAAGGTTCTTTGTCTCGGACTTACGCTTCTCCATTTCCGGTGTAATGATATTTATTCCTGCTTTCATCGCCTCTGCGGCTGCAATCACATGTGGCAGGAAAAGAGATCCCTGTTCGAACTGTTCCCCTACTTCTTCCATGCCTGCAGTATATCCTTTTTCAATAAGCTCTACAGGATCAATCCCTGCAGCAAGGGCTTCTTCTGCGACTTCAGCCGCCATTTCCTCGTCGAACTCGGTAATCGCTTCTTTTGCTTTTGCAATGATTTCTTCTTTGCTTGCCATTTTTAGATCTCCTGATATCCTGTCTTTACATACCTCTGAAGGCTTTATCAGCCCTGTCCACGACAGCCTGCATATCCTTGAGGATATCTGCATCAATTGGTTTTACCTGGTGGTTCTTAAGAATGTCCTCTACTTTTTCATGCGCAACTGCTGCAAGATCTTTTGAGCCTGCTGCTGCCCAATCTCCATACATGCGTCTGTCAATGAGCATTGGGCTGGAAGGATAGTCTATAAGCTGCCTGGTCTGTTTGAGGGCAAGGAAATTGTTTCCGATGCCTACTTTCTGGATGGATTCCACTGACAACGTTTCTTCTGAGACAGGAATTCCTTGCATAGCCTTCTTGACCATACTGATAATATCATTGTCAATTACCAGCTGCTCCATTGAGAAGGTCATTCCAAGCTCAAGCATTCCGGCTCCGTAGATAGTGTTTGCTCCTGCAAGGGCTGGAAGGAGGGTGGTTATGGTTTTTTCGTGTCCTGCCTGGTTGTCCGGGATCTTCGCATCAGACTAGGAACCTGCCACAAAGGAGGGTAGGCCATAGAACTGGGCAAGTTTCGCGACAGCGCCGCTTATCAAGCCGAGTTCAGGAGATCCGACAGGAGCAGTTCCTTTTTTCAGGTCAAAGGTAGTTGTGGAACTTCCATACCAGACTTTGCTTCCTGGAACAGTCAACTGGGCAAGCACAATTCCTGAAAGCACTTCGGCATTGTGGGTTACAAGAGTGCCTGCAAGATAAACAGGAGAAGATCCGCCTGACATTGCCATACTCAGAACGTTAACCGGAATTCCGAGACGGGCGCCTTTAATAATAACCTGGCAGGCATTGACACTGAGTTCGAGCGGGCTGGTCGGACAGAGCAGCATGGAGAAAATCGGTTTTTTCCTTGCCTCTTCTTCGTCACCGCCATAGTATGCTTTTACAATGTCCCAGTAATATTCGACGTTTTCGCCGACGGGGTCGATGTGATGATAGTGTTTAGAGGTGTTTGCAAGTGGTGTGAGGGTTTCGTGGACATCCTGTGCACCCTGGCCTGCAACGTCCCTTGCAGAAACTGGTAGTGAGAAGTAGTCAATGTTCTCTGCCCAGTCGCAGAGTTTTGCGATATCTGCAATGTCCTGCTCAACGGAGTCAACTGTTACATACTTGCCGTCCTGGTATTTGCAGACCTTGACACCGGTACCGAAACAGGTCCAGTGCACTTTACCACCACATTCCTGGACAGTATTGTTCTTTTTATCGCGGCCCCAGAGGACAAATCTGGAAGGCGCAAGCTGAAGAGCTTTTCTTACAAGATATTCAGGGATTTTTACAACGTTGGTTTTCTCGTCGACTTCGCAGCCATTTTCTTTGAAGATCTGCCTTGCTTCGGGATCAGAAACCTGAACACCTGGGTTCATCAGAACTTCCATGGTTGCATAGTGAATTGCCTTAAGTTCGTCATTAGTAAAAAGGTTTAATTCTACACCATTAAGTGCATTAAATCCTGCAACTGCATTATTTTTTGCCATTTCCTCTCTCCTTATTATCGAATTTCCTAAATTTGCTTTTGTTCACTTTTACCGCACCAGAGAAAACCTGTTTTTTCTCTAGGGCAGGATTCGGTAGAAATGTGAGCAGGAATAAATTTTCTGGGATGGATCTAAAACAACTTCAAGAGTTTTTCTGACAAAGCCTGGCGATTCTACCTATGTCTAAAAAAGAAAAGTTTGATATCCCCACACCCCTGAGATTCCTGTTCCGCCTCCTCTAGCCGCTTCTCCAAAACCCTAAAGAGCCATTCTCCTCGATTGCATTTACAGAGAAAAACCGCGCTGCCTTTTGGCAAAATCTCATACTTTTTACGGATTAAATCCCTGTAACTTTAATTTTTCCAGATTATATAACCATATACCTTATAACACCTAATATAATTTCTTGATAATTTCCTCTGATTTTTCTGATAAAATTTTCCTCTTACTCTCTTATCTGTCTTCTAAAGGTGTTGCAGGAATTTATCTTTATATCGAGCAGCTTCTCGATATTCATTTTTGCAGCAATGCCTTTTGCAGCTCCAGGGACTGAGGTAATCACACCGATATCGAGTTCTTCACGCAGCTCGCGCATGACATGCTCGTCTACGAGATCCATGACATCGACTCCGAATTTTTTTGCCACGTATTCTTTTGCCTCGCCTATGCGCATGTTCTTTGAGAACTGCATCCTTGCAACAAGGTCACCTGCAGCTCTTATTCCTGTCATACCAGAAGCCATTATGTGGGAAATCGGCATACCCAGAGGGTCGCCGACCCCGATCTATATGCCATCGACGCCTGCAATTTCGACCATTGCCTTGCTTGCCCTCGTAACAGCATCAATCGGAGGAGTTTCAAGCATGGGGATTCCGCCGACTCCCATGCCCATATCAACATGGCAGGGCAGGGTGGAAACCTTAACTGCTTCTTTTATGAAGGTAACTGCACGGGCAAGGTTCCAGACTGAAGTCTTGCTTGTATTTGTGTTTACCACAGGCCCGAAAACGTTTGCTCCGGCTTTTGCAACAAGAGGAGCCTGCTGATGAGGCCAGAGCCCTGCAAGGGTCACTCCATCATACTGAAGGTTTCCGTGCATGCCAAGCACCATTTCCCCTGCCATTCCTACTTCAATGTACATATCAGGGAACTCCTTTCTAAGGGCTTCGACCGCATGGAGGGTACCGTACATATCAGCATCTCCTGCAGCCGCAGTTGTGTCGAAGTTGACACCATCGGCTCCTGAAGCAAAGAGTTTCTGCATAATCCATATAGTATCCCTTGTCAGGTGTTCTGCAGCGTGTTCCATTGATTCCCAGGCTTCCTGAATCTTGAAAGCTTTCATAAGGTCACCGGGGTTCTCGAAAGGACCATCAGGGGTATAATAGAGTCCCATATTGGGCATTGCACCGTAAAACAGCGGAATAATCATGTTCTGCTGGCAAACTTCCATTGCCTGGCACTCGTTTGAAACAACAGGCTTTACAGGCTTGAAGCTGTAGTCAATGTGTCCCAGTTCCATTGTGTCGGCACCAAAAGCCCGCTCGTGCATCATGCACCCAACAAGCCGGCTTGAAGGAATTCCAACGCCACTGTTACCCTGGTCACCGTCAAGCCTTATAGTACCAATGTCGTGCGTTACAGGAACTTCCATGCCCTGTTCCACACTTACGGCCTTACCCGGCATCATCAGAATTTCTGCAAGCTTGTCAACCTCATTGGCATTCAGAGTGGGAATTTCACCAAGGTCAGCAGCATTTGCAGTACCTGCCTCAATTTCCTCCATAATCTTCTCTTTTGTAAGGAAGATTCTCTTTCCGTCTCCCATACGCAAAGCATATTCTGTTGCCATTTCTCTTCACTTCCTGACCAGTAGCTCTTTTGCCTTTGCCACTGCCTCGCTTGCGTTTTCGGCATAGCAGTCTGCACCAATCTTGTCAGCCCATGCCTGGGTTGCAGGTGCACCGCCTACCATGACTTTTATTTTGTCCCTGAGCCCTTCTTCCTTGAGGAGCTCGATTACATCCCTCTGCCCCTGAAGAGTTGTGGTCATAAGGGCGGAAACTCCAATCATATCAGCATTGACTTCCTTTGCCTTTTCGATAAAATTCTTGATTGGAACATCACGGCCGATATCATACACCTCAAAACCAGCAGACTGGAGCATTGTGGACACGATTGATTTTCCAATGTCGTGCACATCTCCCTCTACGGTACCGTTTACGATAACCCCCAGTTTCTTTGTCTGAGTTCCTGCAGGCATTTCAGCCTCAAGAATCTTGACTCCTGCAGTCATTGCATCGGCGGCCATCATTACGTGTGGAAGGAAAAGTTTTCCTCTCTCAAAAAGGATACCTACCTCGTTCATACCTGCAGCGAGTCCTTTTTCAATTATTTCTGAAGGTTCCATTACTTCTTTTGCTTTGTTTACGGCATCAATTACTCTATCCTTTTTACAGGAAACAATTGATTCTGAAAGTTCCTGAAGTAACTCTTCTTTACTTGCCATTTCAATCCCGTTATCCAGATTTTTGTTTTATTTTAGAAAGCTTTTATCAACCTTTATCCTTTATAAATAGAAGGCGTGGCTTTTCTAATTCTCGCTGTAGTTAGAAAATTATTCACTGCAGAGATGGCTGCCAGGATCTAGGGGTTTCAACTTCAGCATCCTTATTAATACAATGATCGAACATTTCCAATCGAGTTTTTTCCATAACTACAACTCTTATAATCCCTTGCTGCCTGTAAACCCCTAAATCTGGTTTTCACCCCTCTAACCAGATCATAATGTTCCCAAATACTTCTTCTCTATGGGAAGATTCAGCTTTTGAAATCTTCAAGCAAGCCGTCCTATCTAAACTTCCATTTTGAACTCCAAGGACAGTCTTGATAAAAATTAATATTCTTCTGAGCTTCCCTATATATTATTTTAGATTTATGTATTTATTCTTATCTTAGAAACTATTTTATGCATTAATTAAATCTTCCGACTTATGCAAATACAATAAGATTTTATCCAATACGCTTTCTAGAAAATTTAAACTCCATGAAACTCTATAGAGTTTGCTTACATTATATGACAGCTTCCAGGTGTTTACAGTATGGTACCTTTATTTTCCAACAATTTCTGAGGGTTTTCCGCCATACTTCAGGCAGGAATTACCAAGCTCTTTTCGAGAAATACAACTGATTAGGTCAATATTCCAGTCCTGGCTTCTTCTCTGTAGCCTTCTGCTATGAATAGAGCCAGAGTGGGATATATAGCG
Organism: Methanosarcina flavescens; assembly: GCF_001304615.2. Lineage (NCBI taxonomy): Archaea > Methanobacteriati > Methanobacteriota > Methanomicrobia > Methanosarcinales > Methanosarcinaceae > Methanosarcina > Methanosarcina flavescens. Next base: position 1,258,431 of record NZ_CP032683.1, read on the forward strand.
CCAACGCGATGCACTCAATAGGCGTAGATGTCCATCCTATTTCACGACTGTTCAGAAATATTATATCTATAAAACAGAAGGGCAGATTGAAAAGTCCATAAGCCAGCGCAATAAATTTCCAACCTCCTGAGCTTTGGAAGATCTTTCAAACCTCACACGTTCTGGATTCAATTTTGCTTTCTGGACTAATCAGTCGTTTTCCATGCCTGAACTTTCTCCCACTGCAAGCATAAGTTCTCCATAGAGTAGCTTTTCCAGGGTTTCGGCTACATATTTCCTTTGCTGATATTTTTGGATATCCTCATGCATCCTGAGGTCGGAATCTACCTGGACTCGCAGGAGAGCAAAATGGAAGGCTTTTTCGTTCTTTATCGGCGCGGTATAGAAAGCCTCTAGCAGGTAAGGGAGTTTGAGGGGATCTTCAATGACTTCGCTTAAAAGCAGCATTTCTTCGGGAATATCCTGATAATGCGAAGATATATCTTTTTTCCCTGTAATAAGCTGCAGGTTTTTTTCAGAATACCTTTTCTCTAAGATAATAATTTCACCAACTATATCTCTCACCTCTTGTTCAGATCTCATTCAGATTAAATTGGGATCCCCTTTTAACAGTCTACGGGATAGACTTCCAGTATTCCTGGAGAGATAATTAAGTTTCTTAAGTTATACGTGAAAAAGGGGATAAAACGGGTCTCAGGCCAGCATTCCCTTCACGATGACATCAATTGCGTCGTCTTCTTCAAGGCCGCGAGCCATCAGGGTTTCTACCTCTTTTTTGTCCACACACCCAATTGCAGCCTCATGGGTTACTTTGGCAAGAGGGTTATCAACACGTACGATGGGAACAGCTTCGGCTTTTGCATTGCCCTGGATAACCTCCATGCAGTCCACATGCCCTCTAGCTCTCGGGGCATGACCCTCGGTAATTCCCCTGAATTCCGATTCCGCGTTATCGGTAATGGCCAATCGGCTTTTAATCACGCTTCTTGCATTTTCCCCATTAAGGGATATTTTTTCTAGGATTTTTATTTTATCGTTCTTTTTCCCATAGACTTTGGTAACCATCTCACAGATAGCATCTTTCTCGGCATCCACGCTGTAATCAAGCTCAAGATATCCTACTCTGCCCGAGGTAAGTGAGAAATTAGTAAAGTAACTGCCTCCTTCCTCTATCTTTATATGGGCTTTCGGAATCACCTGAATTCCTCCGTGGGGACCGTGGAAGTGAGTTTCCGTATACCTTAATGAGGCATTTTTCCTTATGACCATTTGGGCATCCATTCTATGAATAACCTTCACAGCATTAGGAAATGTACAGTGAGCAATGAGCTCAACAGCCGAATCTTCTTCTGCCACGAAATTCATCTTAATTTCCTGAAGCCCGTCTTCCGGGATAAGTCCAAAACATAGGTGAACAGGATGTGGAATTTTATATCCTTTCTTAATGGTCATTTTAATATCCACTCCATGTTCGGTTTCACGCTTTTCGAGCACGATTCCTTCTGTCCCGTTCGCATTGAGCACTTTATTCCCGCTTACCACAAGGCTTGCAAGCTCATGCTTATGCAGTACTGCAGCATCCCCTCCTGCTGCCGAATAGGCTGCGTCCATTTCTTTGATTTCGCTGGAAAGCGTATTAACAGTTATCTGGGTCATTGTTAAGCCGCCTTTGATGGGTATACCCTGTTATCACACGGTATGCACCTGTTTTTGAAAAATTCGCTGATTTCCAGGGGGTCTCCGCTCCTGAGGATAGCCCCTTCGCACATCAGGGACGCCTTATCGGATGCGGCTGCAATCTCCTCCCTGTGTGTAATTACAAGTACCGAGGAACCGTTTTCCTTTAAGGTCTGGATCAAAGCCACGATCTCTTTTAAGGAGACAACATCGATCCCGGAATCCGGTTCGTCAAGGATTGCAAGTTTTGGTTTCATCGTGATTATCGATGCAAGTTCTATGCGTTTCCTTTCCCCTCCGCTGAGTGCTTCACCAACTTCCCTTTCCAGGTATTTTTCGGGCTTAAGGTCAACTTTCCTCAGGGCCTCTTTAAGTTCCTCCTCAGTAATGCCCCCATTGCCTTTTGCCCCGATTGCCAGGTAATCCCTGACTTTCAGCCCTTCAAAACGAGCAGGCTCCTGCCAGGCAAGAGTAATGCCTTTTCTTGCACGTTCGGTTATTGAAAGCTGTGTGATATCTTCCCCATCAAAGATGAGGTTGCCTTCTTCGTATTCGTAACCCTGGAGTCCCATCAGGGTATATGCAAGTGTACTTTTTCCCGCGCCGTTTGCACCGATAATGCTGTGAATTTCCCGGTCGCCTACCTCAAGATTGACCCCATGCAGGATTTTCTTCCCATCACGGCTCAGCACCAGGTTTTTTAATGATAGAATATACGACACCTCTAGTAAGTTTTTAGTTTTAAACCTGCAGCAGATCCCTGCAGCGCTGCAGATCCTCAACAGTATTTACGTTTATTGCTAGTCTGGGATTGTCAAGTATCAGATTAAAGTCTTCCTGTTCTTTTCGGATTTGAGAACTGTCCAGGATATTAATTCCGGCAGGTACTATGAGCTTCCCATCTTTATTAAAAACTGTGTCCGGCCTGATTCCGGCTCCTTTGCAGACATTTATCGGGACATAGACCGAAAGTGCAGGCTTTCCTTCTTCTCTATATTTCTCAATTACTAAATCGATGAGTTCAGGGTTTATCAGGGGGAGGTCGGACATGATAATCATTACAGGGCCAGTTGTTCCTGCGGTTTCTACCGCATGGATCATGTCCCCTACATAGTTTCCGCCAAAGGTCCTTATTACGCGGACTTCTCCTTTGTAGCGCTCCTGAATCATGATTTCAGTTTTGGGAGTAACAGGTGAGACCGCTACGAAAACCCTGTCAATACCCTTTGCGGCTCTGAGGGTATCTATTACGTAGGCTATGAGCGGCTTTCCAAGCAACTCAACACATGGCTTTTCCCCCATTCCAAGCCTCTGCCCGAATCCCCCTGCCATTACAATAGCGTCCATTCTAAACCTCCCATGTGTCCGTTCAATGAGAGCTTCAGGATAACTGCGAGAATAGTAAGAGCGGTCACCCTGCCGATTTCGTTAGCAGTACCGATTCCGTCGCCATTTAAGCCGCCGAAATGGGCATAACTCCGGTTAAGAATCACCAGAGCCGAGATACAGGCTCCAAGATAAGCCAGAAGCCCTATCCACCCGAAGGGCAGGAAACAAACAACGGCACCGAATACGAAGCCTATCAGGAAATTCTTTCTTGTTGCTCCGTTTATAGTCATGGTTCCAAGGCCAGGATAAGCCTGTTTTTCCCGTGGAGGTATTGGCTTCCCAAAGGCAGCAATAGTCAGCATTGACTGTTTTGCACTGACTTCGGCAATAAACATTGATCCAAACATTAGAACCGGAAGGTCAGGTCCGACAACAGCCAGGCCTTCTTCCTGGATTGCCCTTATGGAACCATAAAGGGCCAGCAGCAGCAACATGCAAAAAGCTGCCCCTCCTGTCCCAAGGGTTGTATCCTTGAGAGCTTTGAGCTTTTTTTCTCTCGATCCGTGGGCCATGAAACCATCTCCCATATCAGTAACTCCATCGAGATGGTTAAACCCTGTTATATAATATATGAATCCCATAATAAGGGCTGCAAGCACTGGTCCGGGAAATATTATCTGCCCGATGTATGCAATTGCCCCTATAAGAAGCCCGAGAACGGCTCCTACCACGGGATAGAAGTAGATCTTCTTCATTAGCTCATCGATCCCTTCCATGCTGATTCCCACAGGGATCGTGGACAGGAAGCCAAAGCCTGATTTAAAAGCCAGCAAATATGAATTCATTGGATATCGCCTGTTTTTCAATCCTTTCTTTCAAACTCTGCCATACCTCTTGAATACATGTTGGAGGACACGCCTCCTATGAGGCCTCCTATTATGTCATCCATAAAAGGCCCGAGCTTTGAAAGGATTCCGGGTTTCTGTTTATCGTACCTGACAAACTCAAACGTGCCTTTGGAACCGCTGATATAGTTTGCAATACTTATGCCAAGCACTTCATCTGCAATTATAAAAGTAAGGTCCTTTTCATAGGCTTTTTTGCTGAGGTTCGGAAGGTTTCCTGCCCTGCCTTCTCGCTCCAGCAGGATTCCGGAATAGATCAGAAGGCAGAGGTTTGGATCAGAAAGCGCGTACTTGAGCTCCCTTTTGAACAGAGCGTCGGCTTTCTCCCTGGTCTCAAGCCCCGGATGTGGAACATACATTTCCAGAGCCGTATCTGTAAGATCCTGAATACTGATGCCTTCTTCAGCCAGGACGTCGAGAATGTCGACTGTAGCTTTTTCTTGTACTTTCTCAGACTGTCCTTTTTTCAGGTCCCTTTCCTCAATATCGGATAACTTCATATGATCACTTCGGGGTTGTTAAACGGTTCTATTAGATTTCGAAAATCTTTAACAACATCACATGGCTTTTCTGGGAGACCTGCTTCCACATGAAGTTCTGGATGTCTAACGGAATTGGCTCCGGTGGCAAAGGAAAAGTCACGGATGCAGGTGTATCCCTGCTATCTGGATTACTGCCGCAAAGGCAGCAAGCGAGAAGCCTGAAGCTACTGCTATTAACTGGGATACCCTTTTTATATCTTTTACTTCGGTCGGGGGATATAAGGCCCCAAGTATGTAATTATCAGGTTTTTCAAGTTTTATTCCGAGCGCTCCTGCAGTAGCTGCCATGGGATAGCCGGAATTGGGGGACGGAGTTTTCATTCCGTCTTCAAGGGCGCTCTTTATGCTGTTTAAGGGGAAAATTTGCCCAGGCTTTTTCGGGAGCAAAGCCATTGTAAGGGCTGCAGCAAGAATAAATATAACTGAGATTCGGGCAGGGATCCAGTTCAGTACATCATCGGATTTTGCCGAGAAGTATCCGAGTTCCCTATACGGTTCGGTTTTGTATCCTACCATTGAATCCAGAGTACTTATGGCTTTAAACGCATACGCGGCAATAAGCCCGTATCCCCCGAAAAGGGCATAATAGAATATCGGACTCAGGATACCATCAACGTAATTCTCTGATACGGATTCGATGACTGCCGACGACATCTGGGTTCTGGTCAGTTTGGAAGTGTTACGGCTCACGTATATCGGGAGCATCTCTCGGACTTTCTCAAGCCTGTTTGCTTCAAGATGCCCGTAAATCTCCCTTGCAGGGCTGAGCAGACAGTTAATGGCAAAGGTAGCTTTCAGGAAATAGGCTTCGAGAAGGAGCCCAAGTACGCCTGGCATTCCCGGAAGGGCTGCAATGTAAAGCACTGAGTATCCAAGCAAAGCTGCGAAAAAAACGCAGCATAGAGCCATTGCAACTCCGTAAATCTTTCTGTGAGTGCGAGGAGCCGCATTTTTCAAAAAGTTGATTAATTTTCCTATCCACACAACAGGGTGTACGGCAGCAGGCGGTTCCCCGAAAACTATGTCTATTGCTGCTGCAAGCAGAAGCACGAGAGCAAGATGCCCGCTGTCTGGCAAAATCATAGGATAGGCTCCATAACTTTCTTCCATGCCACTTTCACAAGTTCGTCTGTGTCTCCTTCCTGCATAAGACAGTCAAGGATTTTCTGGGCGGTCTCTTTCTTGTGAACTAGATGACAGTCAACGCAGCTCCATACCTTGCCGCCTCTTGAGCTCTCAATCCATTTTCCTCCTGTGCGCTCGTTTTCACAGGGATAGAACGGACAGAAGCAGAAGGTGCAGTTCTGGCCTTCAAAGTGGCAGGGATAATACTCGCAGGTTTTCCTGCCTCCGATGCCTTCTTCAGAAGCCTTTTCTATTACATGCTGAAGTTCGCTTTTCGCCTGTTCTTTGCCCCACTGGGTAATTACGTCCCCTATTGCGGCAATCAGCTTGTCATTTTCTTCTGCAGTCCGAACTGCAACCCTTATGTAGTCCTTTCCGAGGCCATGGAAGGAAGAACAATCCCTTACAAGGACTCCGTGAGCTGCCAGGCGCGCACTTAACTCAGTCGAGTCAAGCATGAATTTGCTGATATTGACAAAAATAAAATTTACATTTACTTCTCCGGCTTTAAAACCCCTTATCCTGTCGAGTTTCGCTTTGAGCTTCTCGCCTTCTTCCCTGATCATAAGCCTGGCTTTTTTCAGGTACGGATTTTCTACCCCGCCTTCAATATTAAGAAGCGCAGTTCCCATGGCATTTGCCAGGGTTCCAAGGTTCCACGACAGCCTTGCAGTATCTAGAATCTCAGCCACCTCAGGAGAAGCTATTCCGAAACCTATCCTGATTCCAGGGATTGCGAAATCTTTTGTAAGGGAGCGCATGACAAAAACATAATTACTGCTTATTGGAAGGTCTGCAATGCTCTGTGAAGGATCCGATAGCTCGATAAAAGCCTCGTCAACGAAAAGAAGGGTTTTATGCTTTGCACAGCGCTCGGCAAGGGCTTTGATTTCATTCCTTGTACGGAGCTTCCCTGTAGGGTTATTGGGGTTGCAGATAAACAGGATTTTTGCTTTTTCCAGAAGCTCGTCAGGAAGTGTTTCTACCTCGTCTTGGTTTGGGTACTGAAGTTCCGCCCCCATAATCCGGCACTGCATTTCATATTCCCCGAAAGTGGGCTGAGGAAGAAGGACAAGATCTCCTTTTTCAACCACACATTCCACTACAAGCCTTATAATTTCTGTTGAACCGTTACCCGGGATTATATTCTGCGGGGCTACCCCAAGTCCTACAAACCTTGCAGCAGCTTCCCGAAACTCAAGATACCTATTGTCAGGATATTCGGTAAGTTTCTTAAAGCCGTTTTTAAGAACCTCATCAAAATTCAATCCGCTTTCCGGATGCTCAAAAGGATTTCCCAAAGGATTAAAGTTGGCACTGAAGTCAAGAATTTCGCTTTCAGGGATCCTATAAGTCTCAGATGTTTCCTGAATTAATCCTCCATGTCTGCAGGGCTTCAGGTTCATCAGATGCTTCCTTAAAGGTACACTTCTTTGCTCTGACACGATGATCGCAATTATTTAGTGTAAATCATGTATATTAAGCTGCTTATTATATTATTCATTTTAAACTTGCCTTTATTTGCTTTACAATTGTTTGATTGCGAAAACTTCTCTTTCCGGAATCCATTCTACTTTATCTTACAGGACAAATATATTAATTTAGATTTTTCATTGTTATTTGTGCTTTTTTTTTTAATTCAGATTTTTTCTTTGTTATTTATGTTTTTTTCCTTATCTTTATCTTACTTTTTTCTTTATCCTTCAGCATTCCATTCCTATCGGTTTCATATAGTATCGAAAAAGTAAAATAGCTTGCTTTTAACTTAGTACAATCCAGAATCATTCAGGATCATTCAGAGTCATTTGGAATCGTTCAGAATCACAAGAATCATCAGAATCATCCAGACTAGCTGAAAAAGATCGCATCTATCAGCAACATGCATTAACGACATGCATAAAGTTAGAAGAACAATAAAACCTGGTTCGAAGCTCAGTAAATCAGGAACATAAGGAACATATTTGAGATTATCAGGTGCATTTAAAAATGATAGTTAATAGACCAAGAGGGACCCGGGACTTTTTACCTGCCGATACTGCCCGGAGAAGATACGTGGAAAGTATTATGCGCGATGTCGCCCGCAAATGGGGCTACAGTGAGATCATTACGCCCACGTTTGAACATCTTGACCTTTTTACCCTGAAGTCAGGGGAAGGAATAATAGAGGAACTCTATAACTTTGAGGATAAAGGCGGCAGGGAAATGACCCTCAGACCCGAGCTTACAGCCCCTGTCATGCGCCTGTATGTGAATGAACTCCAATCCTTCCCGAAGCCTCTGAAACTATTCTACTTCGAGAATTGTTTCCGCTATGAACGCCCCCAGAAGGGTCGTTTCAGGGAATTCTGGCAGTTCGGGGTTGAACTTATAGGAAGCGGAAAACCTGATTCAGATGCCGAGGTTATCGCCCTTGCCGATGCCCTGCTAAAAGCTGCTGGAGTGAAGGGGGATATGAAAATTGGAAATCTTGCAGTCATACGCACACTCCTGAGTGGTCTTGAAGCCGAAATTGTGAGCAAGGTCATGCGCTTTGTGGATAAAAAAGAATATGCAGGCCTTGAAGCCCTGCTTGATGAGATCGGAGCCGAGGAAAAGCTCAAGTCAGATCTCTTCCACCTTATTAAGCTGGAAGGCAAGTATATCCTCCCCGAAGTAATAAAAATTGTCGGGAATATTTCCGAACTCGTCAGTTTTGAGAAAACCCTCAATCTTCTTGATGCCTATGGGGTAGACTATTCCCTTGACTTCGGGATTGCCCGCGGGCTGGACTACTACACAGGCATGGTTTTTGAGGTCTATGCCGAGGGTCTCGGCGCCCAGAGACAGGTCTGCGGAGGCGGCTCCTACCAGCTTATCCAGCTTTTCGGCGGTGGAGACGTACCCTCAACCGGCTTCGGAATCGGTTTCGACAGGGTAATGGAAATCTCTCCTCTCACCCCGCCCACCCCCAAAACCCTTGTCCTTGTATCGAAACCCGATGTCCACCTCGAAGCAATTCGCTTTGCAAACGAATTAAGAAAGCACGTGCCAGTCCACATAGACCTCATGGAACGCAATTTCAAAGCCCAGCTCTCCTATGCAAATACAATCAATGCCGATTACGTTGTCATAGTCGGGGAAAAAGAATTAGAAGCTGGAAAACTTACGCTGAGAGATATGGTTTCAGGAGAACAGGAACTTCTGACGCTGGAAGAGATTATTGAGAAGGTTTCACATAGCTAAAGTTGAAAGCTTCTTTTTCCATTCTTTTTACCCATAAATTGGGTTCCATTGCAAAAATTCAGCATAAGCATGTAAATCTATAAGTAATGAATAAAAGACAAAAGATCCAAGGAAAATGTACCGACATTATAAAATTATACCAAATAATTGATTAATATATTTGACTTCATTAAGAACAGAGTAATTTAGATCAGTTACTATCTTTTTCTGTCATTATTTTCTTTAAATTTCGATAACTCAATATTTATTTTAAGTACCACCTTACTGTTTGCAAGATGATTTATCCTGCAAAGTGTTTTCATTTAAAGGCATTTACTGAATATCGATACTCATAAATTCCTGTTATTTCATAGTATCGATCTGATATTTTTTGCAACGGAATACGTTTTGCAAAATTAATCAATGACTCATGGGTACGACCAGAATTCCACGGCATTCACAAGTTTTTATAAGATCTACTACATATTTAGATTTGGATGATCTTTTGGACCCTATCCGGGAACGCGAAAAAAATAAACTGAATAGTAGACTAAAAAGAACCAGCATCAAGAACTTTGATAGGATTTATGAAAAAATAAAAATCTGAGGGGGTATAAGGAATAAGGAGCGCATATCAGGATGTAGTGGAGGAAGTAAAAAATCTTAAGGGAATTGAAGAAGCAGTAGCTCTGGCGATTGAGAGAGAAAAAGAAGCAAGGGACTTCTACCTGAGTAAAGCCGCTTTAATGGAAGATCCTAAATTTAAGGAGCTTTATGAATACCTGGCAGATGAAGAAGCAGGGCATATAACCTATCTTGAAGTGTACCGTGATACAAAACAATTGCCCGTAATCAGTACGAAAACAAAAAGCGGCCAGTCTTTCACTCCAGAGTTCAATGTTACTCAAACAAAACAATATATAATGTTACACATGTACGATCAACAGACAACTTTCCCTCCTGAGTTCGATACAATTCGAACGACAAGTGGTGAAGCTAAACTTGGGGACGCCGGCATCCATATTGCAGCTATGAGGCACGAGAGAAAAAGCGAGGACTTTTATTCGGAACTAGCAAAAAGAGTTGGAGACGATACACAGAAAAACTTCTTCGAGATGCTGGCAAGATACGAGAGAAGTCATTATGAGGTTCTTGACAGTTATCTTGATTACATCACCGGCTTCAGGATGCAGACTTGAAAAACTGAGAAGATTGTGGAGATATGAAAACTTTCCTAGCGTGGATATAGTGAGTAAATTTTGGAATCAATATGTTAAGGCATTAAAGATGTGATATTCATGATGTGTCTTCTAGTCATTGCCAAAAACTCCCACCATAGTTTTTTTATTACTAAGAGATAGCAGAGATCGCGAATATCCCCTCCCTTTAGAAGCCGTCCGACAATTACTATAAGTAATTAACTGGACTTCTTTTTTTATTTAGAATTTTTAAACATTATTTTTTTACATGTTTTTGCCCTGAAATTTAACTATCTGAACATCTTCATCTTCAAGATAGAGTTATACAGCCTCTTTGAGCTTATCAATAGTTTCCTCGATTGTCTCTCCTTGGCTTGCTACGTCAAGCTCCGGGCACCAGGAGACATACCATTTATCTTCTTTGTGGATTACGGCTGAAAACTTATAGATCTCTTCCATATGTGAAACTAGGTTATATGCGCTGTTAGATTTTTCTTAAATCATATACATTATTAGAGTAATCGCATAAATGCTCACAGTTCATTGCACATAAATGCTCACAGCTCATTGCACATAAATGCTCACAGCTCATTGCAATTCAAATAAAACAAGAACAAGAAACTGATTTTGAATACAGATGAGCTCCTATAAAAATCTACTCTCAAAGTTTATATAGAGTCGATACTAAATTTTATAAAGACTCTGAATAAAATATAATTTCGGGGATTTATACAGAGCCTACTTTTAGTTATGTACTGAAACAACAATTAAAGGGGAGGATTATAATGAAGAATCTATTTGATTTAACCGGAAGAGTTGCTATTGTAACAGGGGCTTCTTCAGGGCTTGGAGTGGATTTTGCAAAAGCTCTGGCAAATCAGGGTGCAAATCTTGCTTTAGTCGCACGCAGGGAAGAAAAATTAAAGGAAGTACAGAAGGAAATTGAAAAACTCGGCGTAACCTGCCGCTATTACGTGTGTGATGTAACGAAAACCGATCAAATTAAAGATGTTGTAGAGCGGGTGGAAAAAGACTTCGGCAGAATTGATATTCTTGTAAATAATGCCGGGCTTGGGCTTGTTGATGCTGCTGAAAAAACAACAGATGAAATGTGGCGCACAATGGTTGATACCAACCTGAACGGGGTTTATTTCTTCGCCCGCGAGGTCGGAAAAGTAATGCTGAAGCAAAAATACGGAAGAATCATTAACATAGGGTCGATTCACTCAACCGTGTCAATGAAAGGATTACCTGTCACAGCTTATTGTGCAACAAAGGGCGGAGTATTAATGCTTACTAAGGCTTTGGCAACTGAATGGGCAAAAGAAGGCATTACGGTTAATGCAATCGGACCCGGATATTTTGCGCTTGGAATGGCCGAAGGAGTTGTTGCTGATCCGGAATTTGCGAAAATCATTGAATATATGTCTCCGATGGGACGTGCAGGAAGGTCCGGAGAGCTCGATACGACAGTTATTTACTTAGCATCCGATGCGTCGACATTTATCACAGGTCAGATAATTACAGTTGACGGCGGCTGGACTGCACTTTAACGCAAAAAAAATTCTGTTTTACAATATTTATTTCCTTGAGAAATAAAAGCTAAATACTCCCTTCAGATATTAATTTTCATATTTTTATCTATTTTTCAACAAAAACATAGCGAATGCTGATGCACCCATTAGCAAATTGAATAAAGCTGCGATTAAGAATACCTTAACCTCTGGATTTACGTCTTCACTCAGATTATTATTTCGTAGCCAGAAGAGTAGCAAATTTTTTATACTCTGGCAGACTAAATTCATTATTCTCTATTCTCGACACTCAGAATTTCAGGAGTTCTGGATGGGGGGCTAATTTACGGTTAATGAAGGTCCAGTTTTGCCTCGTCGGATTGGAACTGACGAATCTGCTGTTACTTCGCTTCCTTTCAGGCTTACGGTTTCAGGCATCCTTTTTGCTGTAATTTTACTTCTCTCCTCAGTTTACCTTTTTGATTTTCTTGAGGAGGCAAAAGAAAATGCAGCTCTGAACGAGATCTCAAAGCTTACGGCTGCTGCCGAGCAGCTCTCACTACATGGGGAAGGAAGTGAGATTTCCCTGGAACTCAGGCTTCCTGAAGGTGTGAGCGTGGATTTTGGGGCTCTGCCCGGCCGGGAAGACAAATGGCCTGCGGATGCAAATGATTACTGCGTCCGTACAGCAGAAAAGGTCACTTTCTACTATTCTGCCGCTTCATTTTCAAATCCTGAGCTTAATGGGTCCGTATCCCTTGCTTCAGGCAGGCACAGGCTCTTTCTCTCTACAAAGCTCGAACCAAAATCCGGAAGATTATTCGTACTTATTTCCGAAAAAGAAAGCCTTTAAAAAATCTGACACTCAGGAGAAGATTTGCTGTGAGAAATTTCGCTCACGATGACTCGGCATGGGCCGATTTTCTAATCTCAAAGGCAGCACTTATTCTTGCAAGCGTTATTTTGTTTGCAGCAATCTTTCATCTGGCTGCAAGCTTTAAAGAGCTTGAGATTCAGGAACAGCTTGATATTCTTGCCCGGGATTTTAAAACTGCGGTAGATATGGTTGGATCAAGTAACTCAGGATCGGATAGCCTAAGACCAGATAATTCAGGTTCAGATAATTCAGATCCAGGTAATTCAGGTTCAAATAATCTTCAGGCGGATGCTTACTATTGTTTTGAAGATGAGGAAATTTTCAGGAATTCGCCTTTTATGGAAGATATAAAAGTAAAAATTTCAGGAGAATACATCTGTCTTGAAACCGAGTATCGAGAACGGAGTTTCAGGGCTGTCAAACCCTTTACATTCAAAGTTTTACCATTTAATGAATCCGTCCTGCATGAAAAGCTCAGTACAAAATTCGGAGCTCGAGGCGATGAAGAAACTTCCCTTACAGCTGATTATGCCGAAATAGAAGCTTTCCTTCAGGCAATCGGGACAGAAGAAGCAGTTTTAGATCCAAATGAAAAAATTTCATTGAAAAAAAAGCTTATTTATGTAAAAGATGAGGAGGGAGTTTCTGCTTTTGGCTGTGTCCTTGCTTATCAATGATTGGCTCAAGGTTCATCTCAAAAGTCTTCTCAAAAATCCCATCGAGAAACTGCTGCCCAAAGGTCGGTTAGTGACTGTGTATCTACCCTGCACTGCCATAACGCCTGTAAAACAAACGTGCGCTGCAATGTTCACTGACGAACGAGCAATAATTGAACCCCACGCCGATTTGCTTTCCGTAGCCCTTGCTGTCACAGGTTTTATGGTTTTTGCAGCCCTGATTTCGCAGACCTACTTCGGCTATGAGGACCGTTCATTTGCCTTGGAGAATTATGAAAGCGCTTCCCTTCTTGCCGAAACCCTTGCTGACAATCCTATCCTGAAGACAGGAAGTTCAGGTTTGCTGTCGGCAACTGCCCTTGATTCTCTTTCAGGCCCAGATGGATTCAATGAAAGAGAAAGGCTTTTTGCAGCTTTTTCCGAGAACTACCGATTTCTGGTTGAAATCCGCACAGGGGACGCCCAGTGTTGCTGGCGGATTATGCCGGACAATGTTGAGCCTGAAGCTTTTGCCGACGGTAAGGAAAAGGTTGCAGCCTCTGTACCTGTTGTTATTGAGTTGAATCCTGCACAATCGGTGCCTGGGTTCCTTACTGTCGTGATTTATAAGACGGCATGGACGTAAGAAAACCAGTAATAAATGATAGATAAGTAAATTCGAAGCGAGAAATGAGGAACGAAAGTGTAAATATGGGTTGAGATGAGAGAGGTCGCATGAAAAGAAGAAAAACTGAAGAAATTATAAAAGAAAGCCAGAGATCCAAGCTCCGAAGGCAGGGTAAAGTAGCGCATTTAAGATCTTCTGAGACTTCCGGAAAGTACCGAAGGAAAAAAGCCGGGCTGGCTTCAGAGTGCTCAGGTTATTCCACTGTTTTTGATGCTATCTTTTTGCTTGTTCTGATTTCGCTTGCAGGTGTCGTGTTAATGCCCTCCATGAAGGCCGAAAATCAGTATTATGCAGCCGGGTACACTACTTCTTCAGAACTTGATGTTTATCTGCTTGAGTCGCTGCTTTCCTGTAAACTTGAGGATTTCGAATATGTAATTTCTCCTCTTGCAGCTCTTAATATCTCAGTACCTCAAAATTCATTTGTGGAAAATTCCTCTCATGCCCTCTTCGGGAAAGAGCAGAAACACAGGACTTTTGCTGACCTGGTTGCTGAATATCTTGCCCTTTCCCTGGCAGTTTCAAATAATGATTCTTCGGTTTTTCTAAACCCTCTTGCTGCGAACTACTTTTCCAGGGATGCGGAGGTCCTCTTAGCGTATCTGGATCAAAAGGCTGCAGGGAGATTCTCTTACAGGTTTGAAGCCTACTGGCATCCCGTAGAAGCTTTTCCCATTCAAAGCGAACTTATTATAGGGGAGGAACCTCCTGGAAATGCTATCCGGCAAAGTACAGAACTTTCAATGCCCCTCTATGCCAGCGCTATTTCAAAAACTTCTCTGCTTGCCTGTGTCAACGATTCCGTGCTTGAGACTTCTTTTAACTCCTCAGATGAAGAAGCCAGTAAGATACTCTTTGAGGCTTTTAATGCTTCACTTGACACCGCAGCTATTGAAAGAGCCGAAGCAGTTACCGGGTTGCTTTTCCCTTCGGATTATTTCGGGCCGGTTTTCGGAGAGGAAAATGAAGAATCTTTCCAGATCCTGCTCTACGGAGTTTCCGAACAGCCCGCTGGGGAAATATCCGGGGAAGAGGCTTTCACAGCATATTTTTCGAATCTGCTTAAAGCCGGGTTCCCGATAGATTCTGGGACTCTTCCTGAAAATATGTCGGCGGCTGATCTTCCTTTGCTTGAGGAACAGATGACCCAATATTTAAGGGATGAAATTAGAAACGCACTTGAAACTGAATTCTCAGGTGAAATCAATGAAACAGTTTCTTCCATTCTTGAGACTGAAGACCTCACGGAAGCCCGGACGCTTCGGGACAAGCAGGTTGAATCTATTTACAGGCAGATAAACCCGGGCGGAGCGCGTATAGTTTTGAGCTTCTGGAATCCCTCATCCTGAGCATAGAAAATTTACTTATCACTGAATTTTTCTATATATAAGGTTGAGTTTTTTTATTTTTACTCAGGCATATGTATAATAACTGTCAATTCCTTTCCTTCAAGTTCTTGCCCCACAGAAGAAAGTCGTCCATTGCTCCTAAAAGCACCAGTGAATACTCGATCTTCAGGAGTAACCACAAGGTAACTTCGTTCTTTGTGTCCTACAATTATAGTTGCTTCTCTATTGGCATATTCTGTTTTTTTCGGAGCTGGATATCCCTTAGAATCAACGGTGAAGTATTCAACTTCATCATTAAGGTTCGGGATTAATACCATATTACACAAAATTTTCATAGCAGTGGTCCTTGGTGGTTTTTTAGGTTCTCCAGTCATATTCCTTTCTTATAAGACTCAGATTATATATTCTTTAGGACTTTAGAAAAAGACTTAATCCTTCCTTCTATCAGGGATACAACTCAACGCATTCAGCCCTATAGATTCTAGTGCAGGAGTAGAATCCCAATCATTTTACCGCACAATACGAATCTGCCGGCTCATTGAATTATTAAAAGAGTGGCATTTTTAAGCCTTCTGAGCATTATCAAATTTGTTTATCATAGTGGTTTTCCAGCTTCAAAGGGAGCCCAATACCTCCTCTTCCCAACACAAAGTATATATGGTATGGTGCATTCTCTAGTGATGTTTTTACCGAAAAATTTACGCTTTTGCAGGGATTCCTGAAAAGCCACGCAGCAGTTTGCTGTGGCGGATTAAAATCTCCCGATCGATGTGTTGGTCCGTTATAGTCGGTAAAGATATAACTTCAGCCCGAAGAGCTTCTTCAGGCATCGATCAATTGATATCAGGAGAAATATTATGGCAAAAATGCATACCAAAAGAAAAGGCAAGTCCTCTTCCACCAGGCCCATCAGAACTGAGCCGCCTGAGTGGTGCAAGATCAGCGCAGACGAAGTTACTACAATTATTCTCGATCTCTGGAAGCAGGGAGTCTCCACAGCCGAAATTGGAATGACTTTAAGGGACCGCTACGGTGTCCCAGATGCCAAGCTTATCACAGGCAAGAAAATCACAAATATTCTTAAGGAGAACAATGTTGCTCCAAATGTCCCTGAAGACCTTACCAATCTGATTGTAAAGGCTCTCAGACTCAGAAAGCACCTTTCTATTAACAAGAAAGATATCCATAACAAACGTTCCCTTAACCTTACCGAATCCAAGATTAGAAGGCTTGTTAAGTACTACAAGCAGGAAAAGGTACTTCCGAAAGATTGGTTCTACAAGCCTGAAACTGCAGAGATGATGATTACCAGGTAAACACCTGGAAATCTTTTTTTCACTTTTATGTTATTGTTTTTCTCTGTCCTACTTTGTTTTTCCGTTTTTTCTGTTTTTCTCTGTTTTTCTCTGTTTTTCCGTTCTCTTCTATCTTTTCCACTTTTTCGATTTTTCCGACTTTTCCAACCGGCTTTGCTTCGCTGTACCAGTTATTTTCGTCCTTTTCTACTGCTTTTTAAGTTATTGCTGATTATTTCTTGAAGGAATTCCAGAATCCTACATTTTTTACAGGTTATTTACAAGTGCCACTTCAGGATTTCCGGGAACCACGCACCGCATACCTGCAATCTCTCCGATAACTACTGGCAAGCCGTATACCTCCTCGATTACCTGAGGTGTAATCACTTCAGCTCCTCCGTGTGCATGAACCTTTCCACCCTTCAGGAGAATAAACCTGTCTGCGTACCTGAGAGCCTGGTTAAGGTCGTGCATGGTCATAACGGCTGCAATCCCGTGTTCAAGGACAATCTGCCTGATAATGGCAAGGATCTCAACCTGATTTCTCAGATCAAGGCTGCTTGTGGGTTCGTCAAGGAGGAGGACTTTTGGCTCCTGTACGAGGGAACGAGCGATCGCGACTTTCTGGAGTTCCCCCCCGCTCATTTCGTCGATATAAGCCAGGCGCAGTTTTTCCATTGAGAGCAGCCTGAAGACAGAATCGACTATTCGAAGATCTTTTTCGGTTACATCCCATTTGATATGGGGCCGTCTTCCGAGCAGGACTGCATCAAAAGCGGTCAACCTTCCGGTTTCCACCCTCTGGGGAACATATCCTACAAGGCGTGCAATTTCCATTGTTCCAAGGTCAAAAAGGTTATTCCCATCAAGATGAACTGCTCCTCCTTTAGGACGGAGAATCCTATTAAGGCATTTTAAAAGTGTAGTTTTGCCAACTCCATTGGGTCCAAGTATCGCTACAATTTCTCCTTCATCAATAGAAAAAGCAATTTCGTGAAGGACTTTACGGTTTCGATATAGGAATTCAAGTTCTTCTACAGATAGAATCATCGTTTGTACCCCCTGAGAAGTAAGTAAATGAAAGCAGGTGCTCCCATGAAAGCCGTAAGGACAGAGACAGGAAGCACGTATGGTGATATTATAAGCCTGGCTGCGGTATCCGACACCAGAAGCAGGATTCCTCCAAATAGGGTGGAACCGGGTATCAGGTATTTCTGGTCGTCTCCTATTACTCTTCTAACCATATGAGGACAGATAAGCCCTACAAACCCAATAACCCCAAGGAAAGCAACAATCACTGCTGAGACCAGGGCTGCGATTACCATGCCTGTTAACCTTATCCTTTCCACATTGACACCAAGACCTTTTGCGGTCTCATCACCTGCGTCTATGGCATTGTAGTTCCAGCTGTTGACAATGAAGAATAGGATTGCAAGCAGCACAACGCCTGTCATTATCTCAAGTTCCAGCCAGTTCACCCTACCTACATCTCCAAAAGTCCAGAATACGACTGCTGCAAGTTGAGTATCATCAGCAAAGTACTGGAGAAACATCGTGCCTGCGGTGAAGAGAGACGAAAGTGCAACTCCTGCAAGCACCATTACCTCGGGTGAAGTTCCCCGGATTTTCGAGATTAACAGGATCACTCCGGTTGCAAGGAGGCAAAAGAGGAAAGCTACCATTGTCGTCATGTAAGGGTTATTGATTATGATAGCGTCTGCAACTGTGGATTGCACCTTGCCGGTGCCCAGAACTACCACAGACACTGCAGCTCCGAAAGCGCCGGCATTTGAAACGCCAAGCGTAAATGGAGACGCGATCGGATTACGCAGGATGGATTGCATCACAACCCCTGCAACTGAAAGTCCAGCTCCTGCAACTATTGCAGCCAGAGCTTGAGGGAGCCGGATATTCCAGACAATCCTCCATATGTTTTCATCAGATTTGGTTACAGGTTCCTGACCTAATAATGTCTGTATCACTTTATAAAAAGGGATCTCTACCGCTCCTACCGAGATTGAGTAAACAAGCATAAAGAAGAGGAGCAGTAGCCCCCCCATGATCCAGAAGTATTTTCTGCGCACATATGCGAGATAATCTTCCGGAACTGCTCCACTGGCAAAATGCACCTGTTTTTACCCTCCATCCATCATAGTGAAATCTGTTTGAACCCTAGATTGTCGTACTGTTCGTTAAGGTCCGAGAACACGGGTTTGCCAACAAAGAAAGTATATATCTCGTCAGCCTTTGCCTCAGGATCGACATCTTCAAACCTGTCCGGATAGAGCACTTTTCCAATAAAATAAGCGTTTGCCAGCACGGACTCATAGTTGGTGCTATAGAAGTTATAGGGGATTACTCCATACACTTTGCCGTTCTTTACTGCCGAAAGCCCTGTAAGGGACGCATCACTCTTGAGTTCTCCAATTGCGCCTTCATTACCGAGCTGGAGGGTACCGACATCAATAAATATATACTCTGGATCCCAGCCTACGAGAGCTTCTTTAGCAATATCCGCATGTTCTGTGCCCATGCCGGCTGCAACATTATCTGCATTTACCCAGAGGAACGGCGCGTAAGCCGGTTCTGTGGAGACTATTCCGTGAGCTCCTGACATACTTACCCCACCAACATAGACCGTCTTTCTTTCGGATTCTGGAATGTCCGCAGTCCTGCTTTCAAGATCCTGCATGGTAGCCTCGATATAAGCAATTACCTCTTCTGCTCTCTCCTGTTTGCCTACAGCCTCGCCCATAATCCTGAGAGAACTATACATTTCGGCTTTTTGCTCCTCATTGTTCAAAGACCCGTAAGGGAATGAGATAACAGGGATACCGGTTTTACTCTGAAGGGTGTCAGCTTCAGCAGCAGCCTGTGCCGATGCCTGGCCAATTGTGCTGCTTTTCAAGATAATCTGGGGGTTAACCTCAATGAGCTTCTCAGGATCATCCTTGCCTCTGAACTCACCAATAAGCGGATAATCTTTAAGTTGCGGGTTTGCAAGGAAATAGGGGCGGCCTTCAATCTCGTTTACCTTTTTCTCCATGCTATCGACTCCTACTACATAATCCTCAGCCTGGAGGTATACAAGGTAGCGCAGACAGCCGGATCCCGAGCAAACAAGCCTCTCGGCATTCCCGGGTATTGTGACTTTCCTACCGAAACCATCCGTGAGTGTAAGCTCTGCTGATTCAACTCCTTCATCGGCATCTGCAACTCCTGAAGCTTCCGCTGGAGCCGGTACTTCCGAATTATCAGCCGAAGTAGAATCCTCAGCACATCCCGAACTAATAACTAGGGCAGCAATGAGTATTCCAACTAGAATAATTTTATTTAATTTAATACCGTGGCCTACTTTCATATTACTTTCCTCTATAATTAGAGAGTGAAAGTATTACATAAAGCTAACTTAATTCACCTGTTTATTATTTAAACCTTAAAAGATTCCCGAAATTGGTGAGTTATTGTGACTTTTAAAGCCAGATGAAAATAAACTAACAGCACTACCTGAGTTCAGTCTGAGTTCAATCATTGAAATCGATATCCTGTGAATGCTTCTGTTTTTTCGTAGATTTAAGGTTGAAAAAAGGTTAACTTTATGAAAACTGATCGGGTAAACTTTGATTAAAGTTAGGTAAAGTCCTCAAAAGTAGATAAAGGTCTGATGAAAGTTAAAATAAGTGAAAAATAAATGAAAACTAAATAAATATAGGATGAAGTCGAATAATAATACTTACTTTGAGGTTATCCACAAAAAAGTTAATTCAGTATTCAGGTTCCAGTCCTTCGATCATGGAGAAAGTTTTGTCCAGTTCGGCTTCTTTTTCTACCCTCTGCTTTTTCTCCTTTTCCTGTTGAATCGCCTGGATGGCTACACTATACAGTTTTTCCATCTCATGAGCTGACTCCAGAGTGAGTACGGACAGAACCTGGGGAAACTCTCCACTGCGTACGATTATTCCCTTAAAAACATGCCCTATGGCTCTGGATAGTTTTTCGATTTCATCTGAGATATCATCTACGTTCAGGTACTTGCGGTCGCCTTTTATGATGACCATTGCACGGCTTGCTTCCTTATACACATCTGTGGAAAAGAGAAGCCCAGCTGGAGAGAGGGTACTCTGGATTGCAGTTTTTATGGATGTTTCCCTGTCAGATTTGAAAAAACCCATTGTTGCAAGACCTGCCCCCCCACTCATAACAGATTTAAAATCCCCGAGGTCAGTTACCATCATCATTTCACTATCAAGGGCATCGAGCAGGAAAAGAATGCGTTCGGCAATCATGTCGTTAATGCCATTATAGGCTTCCTGAATGCTTCCTCCGATGTTTTTAAGGTACTGGTTATCTGCAAGGATCATTCCATCTGCTCCGCTCTGGCGGATTTCCCGGATTGAAAAAGCGGTGTTCTGCAGATAAAGCGTTCCTTCCTCCCTGAAAGGAAGCACAACAAGGCAATAAACAGGATAGTTATACCGATTTTTCATTTCTTTTACGAGCAGAGGAGTAAAAGAAGAACCTGTCCCCCCCGATGCCGAGGTTATCAAGAAAGCAATATCAAAACTGCCCCTTTCCTCGATCTGCCGCATTATTCTCTCTTTTTTATCCTCAAAAACCTGTTTCCCGATATTCCGGTTTGCACCAACCCCATGCAGGTGCTCGATATGGATTCTATCCCTTGCTTTCGTAAATTTCATTTCCTTGAGATCGTTAACTGCGGTGTTCAATGCAAGAGTTTCAACACGACTCTTAAATCTCTGCCTGGAATAAAACCTGGCAAGCCTGCCGCAGCTTTTCCCCCCTCCCAGAGCATGCCGGTTAATAGAATCAAGAATTCTGTTCCCACACTGCCCATTTCCTATTATCAGTATATTAAGCAAAAAACTCCTCCGTTTCGAGGATAATCCGAAATCTTCCTGCTGGAGTTACTTCTCAGCTTTTATGATCTACGGTTACACTTCCCGGAGTTTTACCTCGAATTGCTTTTCTAATATTCCCACCCAATTCTAATATCGATATTCTTTATGCTTTTTATATATATGGATACTCACAGCTGCCAGAATAATGGTAGAAACTACAATATACAGCGGATTTTTAATGAGAAAATCGAACTTTCCTTCTTTCACATAAATATTCAGCGTGGTTGAATTATTACTCACCTTTTGATTCTGTGTCTCTATGCCGTTATTATATTCATAAGAAAGCTTGGAATTGATGTTATAGGTTCCCACTTCTTTTGCCTTTAAAGTGTATGTGAATTCTTTATCATTATTTGGTTCCAGGGTCTCAATGTATATCCTGGGGGTTCCGCCGACGGACTCGATGCCTTCTTCCCCTTCCACATATTCAAAGTTTTCTGGAAGAAGGATATCAACCCGGACAGCCTGTGCAGGAGCATTGCCTGTGTTTCTCAGGATAACGTTCGAGACTATTTTTTCATTCCTTTCTACGGATAAGCTGTCAACGTTCATTCTGGCTTCCACATTTGCATGCAATTTGTTTCCTTCACTCACGGTTATGGAAGGCATGTTAGAAGACGTCTGGTAGATCTGCCCGGCACTGTTGGTGTAGCTCGCATTAACAGCTTTGAGGTCAAAAGTTCCCGCATCGGTTGCCTTTAATTTATATATATAAACTAGCGTTTCAGGGACTGATTCCCCATATTCCATTTTAGGAATCGTACTTGAGACTTCATATACGGTCTCTTCAAGGACAAAGTGTTCCTGCTTCGGGTCCATAAACGTGACGTTATTTGCAGTATCATTTCCGGTATTCTTTGCCTTTACCGTAACAGTTACAGTTTCCCCGAGTTTGATTTTCGATTTATCTATGCTTTTTGTTATCACGACCTCAGGATCACCTGCAAAAACTGCTTCTGATCGCCCATTTTCAAGAAGTTTGTTTATATAAAGGTCTCCCGGATTGTAGTTTGACAGCATGATCACAACCGTGGCAACTCTCCCACCATGCACCGACTTAAGGCGCATCTCGACTTTGCCTTTTTTCTCAAAACTAAAATCGGCAGACTTGTTTACACCCAGCAAGCCGTCCTTTACTTCTCTATCTTTCTCATACACATAGTATGAGGCTGTATTGGCTTCCGGAAAAATATCAGTAAATTCGATTATGTAATTATTAAGCTGGTATGCCTGCCCTTCCTTAATGTTACCTTCATATACTGCAGTTTTTGCCGATGCTGTGCTGCCAGATTCCAGCAGAATGAAAAACGCAAGTAACAAAGTCATATGGATCTTTTTCAGTTTCACTTCTGCTACCCCAAAGACCTGATAAAAAAGCCTGTCTACAACAGTTACTACTTGAATGTTTTAGATAAGCTGCTTTAACAGTAATTTTACTCCCTTGACCCTAAATATCTTCAACAAAAACAAATATAAAGTTTGTGATCTTTTCTTTTTATTCTTTTCAAAAGAAAAATATGAAAATAAGCCCTTAAACCTGTGAGTTCGGTTTCTAAACGAACTTAAAGCTAACGGATTTTTTCCTGATCTATTAACAACATAAGTTTTATGATTTACCTGTCTCTCTTATCTCCGTTTTTACATTTTATATTCCTTCCTGTTGCTTCCTTAATAAGAGTTTTAACTTATTATTTCCAGGCTGAGATCTATCCATCTTGATTTATGGATAAGAGAACCCATAGATATTACATCCACTCCTGTTTTTGCATAATCTTCAAGGTTTTCCTGGGAAATCCCTCCGGATGCTTCCACAATAACCGAGTCTCTAAGCCCTTTTTCTTTAAGGATTTCCAGTGTTTCCCTGACGGCTTCGGGTTGCATGTTATCCAGCATTATAATATCAGCTCCGAGTTTTGCAGCGAGCACAGCATCTTCTGCAGACTCCACCTCAACTTCTATTTTTCGGATGAAGCTGGTTTTTTTCGCAGCATCAATCGCAGCTTCTATTCCCATCAGTTTGACATGGTTATCCTTAATCATAACCGAATCCGAAAGGTTGAACCTGTGGGTGTCTCCTCCGCCCGCAGCCACAGCCAGTTTTTCGAATTTCCTTATGCCTGGAGTGGTTTTTCTGGTGCATGCCACCCTTGTGGTCTCAGAATGCCTTCTTACTATATCCACACATGCTCGGGTAAGGGTTGCAATCCCGCTGAGGTGACCGAGGAAATTCAGGGCAAGCCTTTCTGCTCTAAGGATGGATACAGCTCCTCCCTTTAGCCTGAAAATCATATCGCTTTCATTGACATGGTCTCCATCTTTAAGCGTCGTCTCAGCCTGAACTCCAAGATAGCAAAGAATTGATTCGGCTTCTTTAATTCCGGCAATAACACAGGCTTCTTTTGTGAAAATAATGGCTTTTACAGGTCTGTCAGGTACAATAGTGCACGAAACATCATCGTATCCCAGATCTTCTTCTATAAATCTTTCAACTTCTTTAATAAGCATAATTTTACCCTGCTATGTTATGATCCCGTAATTAATAAGAGGTACGGTGTCCTTGCTGCCGGATTTTGTAAAAACAATAGAAAACGGTCTGTGCATACAAATAGAGAAAGGTAGGTCTTCTACTAAAGGAGCCCAGCAGAAGATTTAAAGATAGGAAACGGAATACAGTATCCCTGTCCTCAGGCTTATGAAGCCTGCTGCTAAAAGTAATAATAAAACGACGATAAATTTATTGGTTGTTTCTCAGGAGCCTGGAATGCTGAAAATAGGAATTATTGGTTGTGGATTTATTGGCAGACAGATTTGCAGAGCTATTGATAGTGGGGCTTTTAATGCGGAGCTGTATGCTCTTTTTGACTCTTCTCAGAGCAAAGCCCTTGAACTTGCAGCCTCCCTGAAAAGGTGCAGCCCTGCATATATGAGAATTGAGGAGTTACTGCAAAGCGTAGACCTTGTTATAGAAAGCGCCTCTCAAAACGCTGTCAGACTCATAGTACCTCAGGCTCTTGAAGCAGGGTGTGATGTAATGGTACTCAGTGTGGGTGCGCTTGCGGATGAAGAGCTCCGGGAAAAACTCTTCAGGCTTGCAGAACAGAACAATTGCAAGCTGTATTTCCCTTCAGGAGCAATCGTCGGTATAGATGGAATAAATTCCGCCTCAGCTTCCGAAATTTCCTCAGTTACCCTTACTACCCGAAAACCGCCTCTGAATCTTGCAGGAGCCCCACACATTGAAGCCCTTGGAATTGAGCTTGAGAAGATCGAAAAAGAAACCCTGCTTTTCGAAGGGCCTGCTTCAGAAGCGGTCAAAGCCTTCCCTGCAAACGTAAATGTTGCAGCTACGATAAGCCTTGCAGGTATAGGCTTTGACCGGACGAAAGTAAAAGTAATAGCCGACCCTTCCCTTTCCAGAAATGTGCATGAGATAACCGTAGAAGGCAAATTCGGCAAATTTTTCACCAGAGTCGAGAATGTTCCCTCCCCTGAGAACCCGAAAACAAGTTACCTTGCAGCCCTCTCTGCAATCTCAACCCTGAAGAAAATCCTGAACCCGGTCCAGATAGGAACCTGAGCTCGAAAAAAGCAAGAAATCAACTTGCCGCCTAGCTCTTTTTTCACAATCAGCAATCTAATGTTTCTTCTCTAGTTTACCTCAATTGAAGAAATTGTCAAATCATAACGAGACGGAACTTGGGAAGTGAAAAGGGCAGTGTGCTGTTGCGATTATATCGCAACTCCGAGAAAATCTCTGATTTTCTGCGATCCTGAAGCGCAATTCGGGGCGTACTCCTGAGGCGCAATTCGGGCGAGACGGAACTCGGGAAGTGAAATGGGCAGGGCACTCCCGATCGGGACTCGGGAAGCTACTCGGGCGAGACTCATAAATGTTATATAGTGCGGGGGAGTTAAGCACGTAAGTTCCCAGAAGCAAATGGTATATGTACAAAAAGAGCATACTGGATAAGGTTTCCTTTGTTTAACTCTTTTTTACATCCATTTGCCTGTTAAACTTCCGTTAAATTAAAATTGGTTATTTCAAGCTTGACCTTCAATCTCAGATCCGAATCTTACTTTTCGGATCTTGTTCCAAAAACCAGGTGGTCAAATGCAGCAAGCAGAGCTTATTGAAAGGATCAAAGAACTCAAATTAAAACGAAATGCAGTTATTCTTGCTCATTACTATGCCCGTCCTGAGGTTCAGGATATTGCAGATTTTGTTGGAGACTCTCTTGGTCTGAGCCAGGAGGCTGTCCGTCAGACTGCTGATATTATTGTTTTTTGCGGTGTTCATTTCATGGGAGAAAGCGCTGCAATTCTCTGTCCTGACAAAACTGTCCTTTTGCCGGAAATCGATGCCACCTGCCCTATGGCAGACATGGTGGATATTGAAGGTCTCAGGCGAGAAAAGGAAAAGCATCCCAATGCCCTGGTTGTCTGCTATGTTAATAGTTCGGCTGCCATCAAGGCTGAATCTTACATCTGCTGTACATCGGCCAATGCCGTTGAGGTGGTAAATTCACTGGATGTCGATGAAATTGTCTTTGTGCCTGATAAAAACCTGGCTGCCTACGTTGAAGCCAGGACTGACAAAAAAATCATTCCCTGGGAAGGACACTGCCCCACTCACCACCAGATCCTGAGAGAGGATGTCCTGAGAATGAAGGAAAAGCATCCTGAAGCTAAGTTTATTGCACATCCCGAGTGCCGCCCTGAGGTTCTGGAGCTTGCAGACCACATAGCAAGCACGCGGGGGATGATTATGTATGCAAAGAACTCTCCTGCAAAAGAGTTTATTATAGGTACGGAATGTGGACTTCTCCACGGTCTCTATAAAGCAGCCCCGGAAAAGAAATATTATTGCATTTCCGAATTCGCCTGCTGCCCGAGCATGAAAATGATCAATCTTGAGAAAGTCCTGATCTCCCTTGAGAAAATCCAGCATATGGTGACCGTTCCCTATGACATCAGGACCAGGGCAAAAAAAGCACTTGACCGTATGCTTGCAGTAAAAATCCGATAAGTTTCTGGTACTTTAAACCTTGCTGCCTGTAACAATTTATTCAATTGAAATTATAAAAATGATAAGGGACAGGTATAAAAAATCCACCTTCCCCATCTAATATAAATTCATTCTCAGATCTTTTTCTTTAATACGCAGTACCCGGCAATAATCATGAAAAGTGGTAAGGAAATTGCCATAAATATCCTGGCTGCCCCCATCGGATTCTTGATTCTACTATTTCCTCCCGCGTTTCCGCTCATAGCTATTCTTCCTTCGCTTCCAATGCTTCTCAGGGGTATCTTATTTGCGCCTCGGATTTCTCCATTTCCTTCATATTCCGTTATTGCAAAGAAAGAATAGCCAGGAGTTTCCGCTTCAAAATAAACGTAATTCTTGTCTTCTCTGACTTTTTCAGTATAAAGAGGATGCCAATCTTCGTCGTACCTTTGGAGAGTTATCAGAGTCTCATTAATATTCTCATCTTTAATCCACGATTTTTCAACCTTAAACCCTATAAGTCCGTTTCTAATGGAAGTGGGAAGTCCTGCTCCCTTATCTCCTACCCAGACATTTACATGTTTATAAACTGTGCCTTGAGGAGTTGCCGGGACAAGAGTAGATTTGCTTTTAAGTTCTTCTACAACTGTTGTCGTTCTCCTGAAGGTCTTCTTCGGATCAAATTTGATATAGGTAACGCATGTGACATTTTCTACAAAGTCAAATTTGACAGGATAACCACTTATAACGCTTCTGGTGACAAGTTCCTTGGCGGCAATATTGCTCGCATCCTCACTAGAAACAAGGTTCATTCCCCAACCGCTAGAGGACGAACTGCCAAAAGAGGATGAATTGTTAGTAGGGGATGAACTATCGGTAGAAGAATTGGAATTATTATCTTCTTTATTTTCCCTGTTATCTAAAGTTACAGTATTCGGATTTTTGGTGTTTGGATTTTGTTTATTTGGACTCTTTTTATTTGGACTTCTCTCATTTGGACTCTTTTTATTTGGACTTCTCTCATTTGGATTCTCCTCATTTGGGCTTTCCTCATTTGGATCCTCCTCATTTGGATTCTCCTCATTTGGATTCTCCTCATTTGGATTCTCCTCATTTGGATTCTCCTCATTTGGATTCTCCTCATTTGGATTCTCCTCATTTGGATCCTCCTCATTTGGATTCTCCTCATTTGGATTCTCCTCATTTGGATTCTCCTCATTTGGATTCTCCTCATTTGGATTCTCCTCATTTGGATTCTCCTCATTTGGATTCTCCTCATTTGGATTCTCCTCATTTGGATCCTCCTCATTTGGATTCTCCTCATTTGGATTCTCCTCATTTGGATTCTCCTCATTTGGATTCTCCTCATTTGGATTCTCCTCATTTGGATCCTCCTCATTTGGGCTTTCCTCATTCGAAGTTCCATCTCTCGGATTTTCCTCATTCAGATTGGGACCTGCTGTATCACTTCCATCATTTCCGGGATCCTGATCTATAGCAGATGCCATACTGGAGATTGTCCCGGGAATTATTAGTATTATAACTAATATATAAATCAAAGAGCTAAAAAAATCGGCTTTCATCTTATTGGCCTCCACCCATGCGTCAGTAAACAAAAATTTCCGGTTCTTTCCTAATTATTAACGGAATAGTATATAATTAGTATAAATAAAATTTAAGATCTTGATTATAGTAGATTTTTAATAGATCCTAAGTCAACACATTTCTTTGCTCCAGTTCAATATTTGAATCTGTTTAAGATTGAACAAATATTTATTTGAGTTTAGGGCATTTTTTGGGTTTGCCTGTTTCTGAAATTGGTAAACCTTTTATATATCAAAGGGAAGAACGGCAGGACATAAAACCGTCTTACTTAATATTAACTTTTTAATTAGTATGTTACTATAAATTTCCTTTGATTCAATATCCGCATATTTACTATATAGCTTCCTCTTACATCGCATAATTTTAAATAAATCGAAAAATAAAATATTTTAAGAAGCCCATATTATAATTCTTTTTATTCCCTTGTTAGTTGTATTCTTCCTCCCTGAAATCCTGTCCTTCATGTAACCTCTCGTAATAACCAGTAATTTACTCTCTAATGCAAATTTTATACCAGAACCATTGACTCGAAACCGTTGAACTGCGACCCTTTTACGAAAAGGCTTGACCGAAACCGTTGCACCGGTTTATCACCAAGCGTTGTGCCGCTTGACCACGCCGTCACGCCGTTTTCGATAAAACCTTCTCAAAAGGTTTTCGCTCAAGCCTTTTTTGAAAAGGCTTGTGATCAAACTTTTTCTTAAAAAGTTTGTGTTTATCACGCCAGATAGGGTTAGGGGATAAAGTTCTAAAATCCAAGATTATGCCGTTTTTGATCAAACATTATAGAAATTTGCGGAATTGGAGTGGAAATATTATAAATTCTGTCCAATAGATACGCTTCTTGAGCGAACGAGGTGAAAGAAAAAGGAGCCATCCTCCCAAGACGGGATTCGGGCGAGAAAATCCGATACCTTTAATACTTTATAATACTGCTTTGTACTGATGTCTGCAGGCATACGCACATATCTGGAACTTATGAGATACGAAAACTGCCTGATGGCGGGTTTTGCAGCCGTAATTGGAACATTGATCGCTTTTAATATCCTGATCTCTGATGCCTCAGGGTCTTATAGCCCTGAAAATTTTCCTTTGTTTTATTCTGGCCTTGTATTCCTAGTCGTATTATTAATCTCAGGTGCAGGAAATACTATTAATGATTATTTTGATGTAAGGATAGATTCGATAAATCGCCCTGATAGACCTATCCCCTCAGGACGGGCAACGTTAAAAGAAGCTCTCTATTTTTCTTACACTCTGTTTTCCCTTGGCACACTCCTGGCTTTCTGGATTAACTTAATCTGCGGATTTATTGCCCTGTTTAATTCCCTGCTGCTCATCTTCTATGCGAAAACTCTCAAAGGTACTCCTCTTTTAGGAAATCTGAGCATAGGCTATCTCACGGGCTCAACCTTTCTGTTCGGAGCCTCAGTTTTTGGGTTTGAAGGACTGGAAGTGCTTTTCGTACTCTTCCTGCTAGCGGCCCTCGCGATTACTGCCAGGGAAATCGTAAAGGATATTGAGGACATTGAAGGGGACAAGGTCGAAGGGGCAGACACCCTGCCTATCAGGGTCGGGGCAAAAAAGGCAGGTTACCTTGCAGTATTTATAGGACTCCTTGCCGTGCTTTTAAGCCCTCTTCCTTACTTTATGCAGATGCTTGGCGTACGTTATCTTTATCTTGTCCTTCTGGCAGATATGGGATTTTTCGCAGCCATCTACCAGTTACTTGTCAGGAACAATCCTACAAAGTCCTCAAGAATGTTCAAGATCGCTATGTTCTTTGCTCTCATTGCTTTTATTGCCGGGGTATAATCTCTTCCCAGCTAAGTGATTTTTAGCAAACAGGGCATTTTCCTGCGACCAGTTCCATTGAAAAAGCCTGTATATTCTCAAGCTCTTTTTCCATTACTTCGGCTGCCTCCTTTTCTACTTCGCTTGCAGATCCTTTCTCCATTATCAACTGGGCAGTGGCGATCTGGGGCTGATCAATTGGGGTCCCGATTTCACTCAAAAGCCAGACATAAACTTCGGAAACATCAGGCACTTCTCTATAGATCCGGGCTGCAATCCTGTGGGAAAGAAGGTTGTAAATTTTTCCTATATGGCTCACAGGATTTTTGCCTGCCGCGGCTTCACTGCTAACAGGACGGTTCAGGGGAATTACTCCGTTTACGCGGTTTCCGCGTCCAACCTGCCCGCCGTCCGCATCTTCTGCAGAAGTGCCAGTTACAGTGGTATAAATTCCCTGTAGCCCCCTGCCCGGAACATCCAGAGTGTTCAGGGAAGCTGTCGGCTTCAGGCACATACAGGCTTCAAATTCAGCCCTTGCTTCCTCTGCAAACTCGGCAGCAAACTCCTCTATCCGCTCGTGCAGTTCGATTTTTTTCTTAAAATACTCATTTTCGGATTCAACAAACCTGTCCACCAACGGCATTGCAACGGTCAGATGCATGTCTTCCCTGTGCCTGAGTCCCATAACTTTTACATCTTCTCCTGATTCCGGATACTCCTTTTTGAACTTCTTCGAGTTCAGGTATCTCTCACATTCAAAAACAAGCCTTTCAGTAGGGCTCAATGGTGCATATCCGACTGCTGCAGATGTGTCGTTTGCCCCGAGAATTTCCCCTCCTCTGCTAAATATATCCATAAGTTCTGCAGAACCTTTTTTTAACTCTACCTGATAGATAAGATTCTCAGGATCCACAAACCGGAGGTTATCCTGAATCCATTGCTGCGCTGTACTGACCGCAAGCTCGGGAACGTCAATCTCTATTCCCTGCGCTTCAAAAGTCGCCCTGTCCCCGATGATAAGCCTCATAGGGCTTAGTATTCTGCCTCCTCCTAATTTCCCTTCCACTTCTCCTGCAACAAGCATGCCCTTGTCAATGTTATAGTGCAGAATAGTCCCGAAAGTCTCAAGGTATTTCTGGCTCAAATTCACTGATATTTGTTCCATAACTGCATCGCAGATATAATCCGGATGCCCCAGCCCCTTTCTTTCAACAACTTCAACTCTCTGGCGGTAAACCTCAGACGCTTTTAATTCTTCTATGACTATATTTCTCAAACTCTCGTCCCCCAAATTCTAAAAGCACAGTTGCACTAAAGGCAGTTGCATTAAAGGCAATAATTCCCTTAAGGCTTGATAAAGATTAATGATACTACTTTTCACTGAGATTCATGTTTCAATAATATAGCCCGAAACCAACTTTCATAATAAATTTACAGATATTAATCTGTCGAATTCAAATCCTTTATCGATGAATCTCAAGAATCTTGTTGTTATTATTATTCAAGATTAACCTATTAAATGAATTCCAATTCTTCAGATGATCTTTTTTTGCTTTTGTCCCGGCTTCCGGGTTCGGGTTCATTTTCGATTTCCGGAAGATGTTTCAGGTACTCTTTCATCATCATGGGAAAAGTATTTGCAGGCACAAAACGGACTCCAAGCTGCTCGGCCCACTTCTCAATCCCATAATCGCTTGCAATAACTGCGGCGTCAAGCTCCTTGGCAAGGATGAGAACATCAATATCAGGAGCACTATCAAGAATCCCATATCTCAGGGCAGCACGATACTTATTCCGAAATTTGCCAATGATCCCCCCGATTACTTCCCTCTCAACTTCTTCCTTATACTCTTTTTTCTTATTTTGCGGATTTTCCATGAAGAGGCACTCAGTAGCGGCTTCCCATATCGCATCTTCTGCAACTCCCATGCCCCGGTTGATCCTTTCCCGCATATAAGCAACATATTCATGAAAAATCTGAGAAGTTACACTAACCCTATATCGGTCAGGAGATTTCTTCACAAGCCAGGTATCTATTTTTGCCATAACTTCCCTGTCACAGCCATTGTGACTTGCGAATTCATACATCTCTTTATACACTGACGGATAGGGCACATAACAGCTTATACCAAACTGCAGGCGAACATTGGCTATCAGATCAAGGATTGCCTTCATTCCCTCACAAAGGGAAGCATAGCCCATAACCTCACGCGTCTGCAGGTCCGTTAATGCTGTAGTATCCAGCACGAATCTCTGTTTGAGCATTTTTTAAACCTTTAAGAACAGTCTTCTTTACCCATTTTATGTATTGATCAAGGATCAATAAAATTCTTTGTTTTAACCTGATTATTTACTAACTTTTTATCTTTTTTCTGTTTTTATAGTCCTTCTTTATTTTATTATTCGTTTATTTTTTAATTAAAATCAATAACTGTATATAGTTTTAAGACATATATTTCCATAGGGAAGTTAAAACCAGAGGCTAGAAAGCTGTCTAAAACGCATTTTATAAAGTGTCTCCTAATGTTGTTTCGATTCAAATGCGAAAAGCATTTTTGAACCAACATTAGAATAAATATTGCACTGTTAATCCTTATTGTTTGCTTTTCAGCTCTGGACCGATCTTCTCGAGATCGATGTGCAAGTCGGGTAATACCGGCAGGTAGAACACAGCTCAATGTTGTGAAAGATTGAGCCGGATTGGACATCTCAAAATAGTCCGATTCGGTATAGTATGGGTAATAAGCTGAAAATGGGGTATATAATTTGAGTGCAAACACGGAGACATTGAAACCCTGTGGAGGCTCAGCACAGGGCGTGGTGAGAAACCCTCTGAGTAAGGGAGGCGACACAATGAAGGAGTATTGCAATATTTGTGGTCGAGAATTGCTGGAAGACGTACTGGTTGTGGACACTAGCCTGGATATGAAACCAATAAAGTTCAAAGAGGTCCACGGGGATAAGTCCGATCTGATCTGCATTGAGTGTGCAATTGATTCGATTGAAAATCCACCCTTTGTATGTTCAAGATGCGGGCAGCCAATCGAATTTAATGAAAAGTTCTATGTGTTCAAGGAGGCAACCACAAAACCTGGCGGTCCCAAAGTTGACTTTAAAGAGATATGCCTTGACGATAAATATATCTGCAGCACATGTTTTTCTGAGATAATGAATCCCGAGGGTGACGAAGAAGATTAAACGGAAATCCATGCGTAAACTTAATCCCTCTACCTGAATTTTTAATCAATAGACACGAATCGGGTACCAGTTTTTGTCTTTACTTTTTATCTTTCTTTGCTTCTTTTTCTTCTTAAGCTATCTAAGAATTCTTCATTTGAAAATTGATGGTTCATCGTATTTCCTATACAATTATTCGCGGATCCATGAAATTAGATTTTATAAAGCATAAATATTAATCTTATAAAAGTAGAGACTATTGATCTAATAAACAGGTCTGACAAACATAATCCAATAAACGGAGACTGACAAATAGAACCAGATAAATAGAATAAATAAAACAGATAAATAAAATCTTACAAATAGAACGACTGATATCTATAAGCATGGAATTCTGTTTGTTTCGTTCTATTAAACTATATAATCTCGCGGGGGTAATAGATTGAATGGAAGCAGTGTGATTGAAATTGGAGATATGAACTGGGGAGAAATAGTAGAGAGTTCTAAAAAACCGGTTATCGTAATGTTCTACAGCTCTACCTGCCCTTATTGCAAAGCTATGGAACCTTATTTTATAAACTATGCAAGAGAATTCGAGAACTCGGCAGTTTTTGCCCGCCTGAATATTGAAACAAATCCATGGACTGCAGAAAGGTACGGCGTTCTGGGCACGCCTACGTTTAAGTTTTTCTGCCAGGGAAGACCCGTGTGGGAGCAGGTAGGCCAGATCTATCCTTCCATACTGAAAAAGGCAGTTGAAGATATGATTAATTACGGAGAAGAGTGTATAAGGAAAAGCACTCCAATCGGTCAGGACATCACGGGATACGTTTGACCTGCAGGTCAGCACCCAGGTTCTTTTTTTCCTTTTCTTTCTGCCTGTAGATTCCTTTTTCACAAGCCCGAACTTCCCAAATGTAGCCTGAACTGCGGCCAGGATACTGACACGCCTGTCTTTCCTACGATATTCAACTTCAGCTTTTCTAAAATCTTTTACTATATTCTTAGAAAAGAAACTTATCAGAAGAGAAGGTTTATGTATACAGACATGCCCACATAAACTCTCTCAGATCAGTACTCCATTTGAGACATGAACCTGTAATTACTCTTACAATAATTTCTTAATTAATCCTGTAAATTTTGAGGAATAAAAATGGACTTTGAAGACTCTTCTAAGAACCTTACAACTCCGATCAGGGGTGCAAAGATAGTTGCGGATATGACCGTAGACGATCTTGTAAGGGAATATAGTGGCTGTGCCTTTGGAGCAGGCAGGCTGGCTGAAGCCGTGGATATCTATTATGATATGCTGGCTTCCGAGAAAACTACGAAATTCTTCGGGCTTGCAGGAGCTATGACTCCAGCAGGCATGAGAAATATTATCGCTGATTTGATACGCGACGGCCATATCGATGTGCTTGTTACTACTGGAGCGAATATGGTACATGATACTGTTGAGGCTCTGGGTCTTCACCATTATAAGGGTACAGCCTGTGCAAATGATATCCAGCTCAGGCACGACTGCATCGACAGGATATATGACGTCTACCTGCCAGACCACCATTTTACCGAACTTGAAGAATTTCTGCAGAGCACCTATGCCGGGCTTCCTAAGGAAAAGCTTTCTATCCGGCAGGTTCTCACTGAGATAGGGAAAAACCTTGATGACGATTCCTCTATCCTGAAAACCGCAGCAGATATGGGTGTGCCTGTGTACTGCCCTGCCCTTCAGGATTCTGTAATAGGGCTTCAAGCCTGGCTATATAAAGAAGGGAATCCTCTGCATGTGGATGCTTTTGCTGATATGCACGAGTTTATGGAAATCTGTTATGAGACCGAGAGTGCAGGCGCCCTGCTCCTTGGGGGTGGAGTTCCGAAAAACTATATTCTGCAGTCTATGCTTGTGACCCCCAGGTCATTTGATTATGCAATCCAGTTGACCATGGACCGCCCTGAGACCGGTGGTCTAAGCGGGGCAACACTTGACGAAGCCCAGTCCTGGGGAAAGGTCGGAGAAAATGCAAAAGCTGTAACTGTGTACGCTGATGCAACTATTACTCTTCCACTTATAGTTGCAGCTGTGCGGACACGCCTTTTAAAGAGATGAATTTATGGAAAGGAAAACCCGTATGATTCTTGCCCTGGATGTTTCTGACAGGGAAGAAGCACTTAAAATTGCAGAGGATGTTTCAGAATTCGTGGACGCCATAAAAGTAGGCTACCCCCTTGTACTCGCAACCGGGCTTGAGATAATCAGGGAACTTGCTGAATTTGCTCCAATAATCGCAGATTTCAAGGTTGCCGATATTCCCAATACCAACCGCCTTATCTGCAAACAGGTCTTTGAAGCAGGAGCCGATGCCGTGATTGTCCAGGGTTTCACAGGTCGTGACAGCCTTGATGCCTGCATTGAGGTTGCCTCTGAATACAGGAGAGATGTGTTCGTAGTAAGCGAGATGAGCCACCCAGGAGGAGCCGAATTCCTCCAGCCTGTCGGGGAAGCAATTGCGAGAATGGCATCTGAAGCAGGAGCCTTTGGCCTTGTTGCCCCTGCGACCAGGCCGGAAAGAGTAAAGAAAATAAGGAAGATTATCGGAGATAAACTCACTATTATCTCGCCCGGAGTCGGTGCCCAGGGAGGAAGAGCCTCTGATGTTATTGCCGCAGGTGCCGATTGGGTAATAGTAGGAAGGAGCATCTATAAAGCAGAATTACCGAAAGAGGCTGCCAGCGAGATTGCTGCCGAGATTGAGGCTGAACTCAGAGGAGAGGGCTGAAAAATATTTTTAGAATTTATTTCTTTTAAAAATATTTTCCGTTTCTTGAGAGATATTTATTATTTAACTATATATTATCTGATCAATTGAGTGCCTGTGATGAAAAACTTTGCTGATTTATGATGAGCCCTATGAGTTCTGAGGCACGAAAATTGAATATTTAGTATTAAATAAAAAGAAAAACCAGTTCCAGGTTTTACATGAAACAGGGAAGCCATTTATACAAATAGAATATGTTTTTTTGTCGCTGCCGGGTATGACAGGCTTAAGGAGGGTTGTCCAGTTTAAGAAACTACTGTTATCCGGCTATAACCAGGACAGTTTTTTACTACTTTTTTGAAAGAAAGCCTCCTGTCTTCCAGTTGCTTTTTTATCGCCAGGTCTACAGCTTTAATGAGCTCATCCTGGGGCACCAGGGTTACAGCAGAAAGTACCTTTACTCTGGACCGTGCGCTTTTCTCTTTTTTGAGAATTTCTATCTCCGGGATTCTATGGGCTGATGTCACACTTCCCTTTACAAAATTTCCTTTATGAGCAAATGAAAGCTTGATATGCCCTATAAACTCGGAATTAAGTTCTTTTACTTTATTTTTTATATTATTCAAGATCTGTTCCGAAATCGAAACTGCAGTCTCAAGAGAAATTTCCTGCGAAATAATTTCAAACTCGGATGAATAAGCCGAAACTCCGGACATTTGAACTGATTTTTTCCTGCCCTCAGTTATATCTCTCCTGCTGGTATCATTCAGCATCCCGAGAAATTTATCAAAATTTTCTCCTCCGGGTGCTGCCTCATTAATTAGTTGATATTTTGCTCTTCCTGTAATTAACAAACCTGTTAATGTCCATTTACGCTTAGTAATTCCAGCTTCTCATGCTGGTGTTTTTCTTTCTGAAATTCCATTTTGTTTTTCTTTAGCTAATCTCCTGTCATCTATACTTTGACCAAAGATAGCTCTTTTTTCAATATTCTGAAGCTT
Source organism: Methanosarcina flavescens (assembly GCF_001304615.2). Classification (NCBI taxonomy): domain Archaea; kingdom Methanobacteriati; phylum Methanobacteriota; class Methanomicrobia; order Methanosarcinales; family Methanosarcinaceae; genus Methanosarcina; species Methanosarcina flavescens. Next base: position 1,295,045 of record NZ_CP032683.1, read on the forward strand.
CCTTGTTTGTTTTTGATAACCTGAGCACATCTGAGATTCTCATCAGTACAATTGCCGGTTTTCTAGGTCTTCCTTTCTTACCTGTTTTAGGAAATTCTACCAATTTACCATATTTTTCTAAAAGAGCTTTAGCATAGAATTTTAATTCATCTGTAACAAAAAGAGATTTTAAATTTGAAAGGTGTCTATCTGTAATCTTTACTAATTCAGTTGCTACATAATGTTTTCTTGGTCCCAATACAAAATCACTTATTAATCTGAATTCAGGTGCAAAGCTTACCCACAACCATGCTCCATCATCTTCAATTTCTATTTTTGGCGTAACAAGCGCTCCTAATACTATGCCTACTATTTTTTCTAATCCTGAGCAGTCTACTTAAAAACTTTTAGTAATCTTGATTTTTAGCAGTCTTGATTAATACCACCTGTATTCTAACTCTTTTCCATATTTATCTGTATTTTGAAGAGCAGGAAGTAGCCAAAAACTTTCGTTTTCCACAAGAATCTCTTCGTCTTAAAATTTCAGAAAAAATCAATAAGAACCAATTTATAGAATTATAACTATATTAAAAAACAGGGTTGTAATCGGTAAAAGGATGCATAAACATGCTTAAGTAGGTTTTTTAAAGGAGTTCTCGAGCGATATACGCTGGCGCAGATGTCATACTGGGGAAAACTGGGGACGTTGAGAGAAAATTTGCTGAACGGAATTATCAGATATAACTTTTTAAAGAAGGATTTGGGGCGAAAATTTGAAAGCGATAAAGATTTATGAGTTTGGGGGACCAGATGTTCTCAGATATGAAGATATCCCGAAGCCTAAGCCAGGACCTGGGGAAATCTTGATTCGAATTATTGTAGCCGGAGTTAACCCTATAGATTGGAAAATTCGCAGCGGATATATACGTGAGTTGCCTCTGCCGACAATTATGGGGCTTGATGTCGCAGGTATCGTGGAAGCTGTAGGGCAGGGAGAAACTTCCTTCCAGCCTGGAGATGAAATTTTTGCTAAAGTTTCTATAGGGCAGGGAGGCTACGCCGAGTATACCGTTACCAGTTCTACGCAGGCGGCGAAAAAACCCAGAAGTATCGGGTTTGTTGAAAGTGCTGCCATTCCTACTGCCGGCCTTGCTGCCTGGCAGTCACTTTTTGATATTGCAGGCCTGGAGAGTGGACAGAGCGTACTCATTCACGGAGCTGCGGGTGGGGTAGGGACTTTTGCAGTCCAGTTCGCCAAATGGAAGGGAGCACATGTTATCGGCACAGCATCGAGTAAAAATGCCGAGTTCCTGAAGAGTATAGGCTCTGACGAAGTGATCGACTACAGGAACCAGCGGTTTGAGGAGATCGTCAATAATCTGGACGTAGTTCTGGATACCATAGGTGGAGATACATTCGAAAGGTCGTGGAAAGTACTGAAACCCGGCGGATTCCTGGTATCGACCGTAGCCAGCATTCCCGAAGGGATGCCGCAAAAGTATGGGGTACGTGCAAAAACTCTTATGACTCAGGCTGACGGAAGAGAACTTGCTCAGATAGCAGCCATAGTAGATGAACAAAAAATCAAGCCAATCGTAACGACTGTGCTTCCTCTAGCTGATGCTAAAAAAGCGCATGAAATGAGTGAAAGCCGTCATATCCGCGGAAAGATCGTACTGCGCGTTGCAGAGGATCCCAGATAAAACCTGAATCCGCCTGCAGGTATTGATAAGGTGCAGGAGACCTGCTCTAACATTGAAATGGAGATGATATCCAATCCTGTAACTTTTACCGGCTTGCCTGTAAAATTATGATTTTTCTGCGGTAAGGGAAAGGAGTCATCGAGAACAAACTTCAATGGGGACGATAAGTGCCAGTTATGTAAATACCCAGATTGCACGAAGGGAGAGAAAAAGGTGTCAGAAAAGCAAAAAAACTCCAGGAGCCTCATCCCGCTTTACATAATGATAGTATTATTTTATATAGTTACCTCATTTCAGGGAGGCGGAGATAATGTCCTTTCAAAATCTGTGTCTAAGGAGTCCGATTTTGAAGTCAACCTCACTCAAGGTGTGAATTACACCCTCTGGCTTGAGAGCCCTGATGGCCCCGAGAAAATGAATGTGACAATAAGCAAAGGTTCCTATGTTGCTTTTGAAAACACATTTGTTATGGCACACTCAGGAAAAGATTACCTCCCTTACCATCCGGAATTTACTGTGAAAGAAAATGGGATTTACCACGTGCATGTCAAACCACTGGATTCTGGAATTGTCAATTTGGAAATCAAGAAAATCAGATAAACGGGAGAACGCATCCTAGATCGATTTTCATTTAACGAGATACTTTTCCATTATAAAATTAATTAAAGTTTGACCTTTACGCTCAACGCTTTGCTGCTTAATTGTTTTGTAACCGCGCTTCTCAAAAAATGGTTTTGCAGTAATTGATGCCTCGGTGGTAATAATAATATCACGCCGCTGTGCGTATTTTTCTAATTCATCTGCGATTATGGTTGCTATTCCCTGCCCCTGGAAGTCTTTATGGACATAAAGCCGGTCAAGATATCCGGTTTTATCCAGATTTCCAAAACCGACAATTGAACCATTAATTTCAATTACAACCGTATAGGTACTGGAAAGTGACTTATTCCACATATCTACATTGTTCTCTTCCGGTGCCCAGGCATCAAGTTGTGCTGAACTGTAGTCCTTCGAATTAATTGTATGGACTGTATCGTAAAACAGCTTAACTATTTCTCTGCAATCCTGTGATCTATATAGTCTGACTATTTTCTTCATTTTAGTGGACCTTCTAGACCATTCATGTAATATGCATGAAAATTGTGAATACAAAGCTGAGAATTGTAAGTTAAAGAAAATAATATCGGCTCTAACCGTATAATGATCAGCCGACGAAGTTTTTATAAAACCTGTTTCAATAAACTTAATATACCTATTAATTCTATTTTTATTTAAATATAATTATTTTTATTACTCCTGCGAACCCTGGCCGATACAAGGCGAGAATTCAATTTAGTTTTGTGGGAAAAATCCGATAAAACTGGAGGGTTATTATGGATAAAACCGATAACATCAGAACGAAACATATTGAAGCAAATCTTGAACATTTCAACCCCATTCCAGACAAGGTTTCCGATACAAGTGTGGGTTTTCCAGAAGAAGTCAGAGACTATCGTTACAGTTCGACAGATTACAGAAATATCTGGGAGTATTTAGAATTATTGTTCTCTATGCTGGTAGATTCCTTTAAAGGAAAATATCCGCTCCCAAAGAGAACCGCAATAGTGTTAACACTCACATTTCTGTATCTTATAAATCCAGTTGACATCGTTCTGGATATTGTTCCTGTAATTGGATTTGTGGATGATGTCGCTGTGCTCGCTTTTGCATCCAGACTTATTAAAGGTGACCTGGAAAATTATAGAGCCTGGAAAATGAGTCACTGATAGCCACTTATTTAACCTGTAACCTCAATTCGCCTGACCATTCTTGCTCCATCATGACCGTAAAAATCAAACTCCTGCCTTATTTTTACCGGAACAGCAATCTTCTCCTGCTTACATTACATTGAAAGTTTTTTTCTATTCTTAAAACTATAAAGAGAGGAGACATATTTAAGTTATTCCTGCTAACTCCGATGCATTCATAAGATGACCTGTACCGGAATTCCTAAATGTTCTGGCTTTTTGAAAATTTTCAATCCCTCCAGTCCCATTTTTCGCTTCATTTGCTCCCTGCAACAAAAACTGACCTGCAGAGTTATAGTCCTGAAGAGCCGCTCTCCATTCTTTCTGTGCATCCTGGAGTTTGAGAGATACTGTATACTGGTCATTCTCCTGAATAGCAATCTGAGTATCATTTACTATATTCTGTGCATATATCGCGAGCATAATATAATCAGAATTGTTTGCAGCATCAGATACGCCTTCCAGATCGGCTTTAAGTATCTTCAAATGCTTCTGGACGTTAGCTCCCCATGTAATATCCTGGTAGGCTGACTTAAGGGGATTCTGCGATGAATCTTGTTGAGCCTGAGAGGCATTTCCATCGTTTTGTGATCCGGCAAAAACTCCGATAACGAGTGCAAATAGTAAAACAAAAAATGTGAAGTAGATGTATTTTTTCATATACACGCCCCTAAACTTCCTTTCTGACTATAGAAATTTAGAGGGGGTGTATTATAAGATTTCCGTGATAGATTCTATATAAATAGGGAAAAATCGTTTAAGAAAGAGTGTATATTGTGAGTTCTAAATCAGAAATAAGCTTTTATTGAACACTTTTTTATTATATCCATCCCAGCCTCCTCGAATAGTCAGACAAAGAAACTAACGTGATAGTACCTGAGAGAAACAGATCTAGAAAAAGAGCATGTATAAATAATATCCACAGCAATTTTCTATTATGGCTCAGGCGGATTTTGAAGAAAGAATATTCAAGGAACTAGATATTATTAAAAAACAACTTATCGAAATAAGAGAGAACATGATAGATATAGACTGTGTACTTACCGATGAAGAAAGAGACCTTGTAGACAAAAGTTATGAGCACAAAAAAGAAGGAAAATTGATACCTATCTCGGAAGTAAAGAAAGAACTGGGACTCTAAATGTTTGAAATTCTCTTTGAGAAAGCTGCGTTCAAGTTTCTTAGCAAGCTCGATACAAGCAACAGGCAACGGATATTCGAAGCTATCGAAAAACTCTCAGAAGATCCGATACCCCATGATGCCAAGAAAATCTACGGAACCCGAGAAAAGCTTTTTAGAATAAGAGTTGGGAATTTTAGAATTCTTTATCGGATCGAATATGAAGAAATTATCATAATCATCGTCAATATCGATTCGAGAAAGCGCATATATCGAGAGTTCTAAAACTAAAACTAACCGATTTTAAATCACTTTTTTATTATATTTCCTCCCAAGTACCATCAAAATCTTCCAATTGCGCCGCCCGTAACATCTTCAAGTTCCTCAGCTTCAAGACAGACCTGTATAGCTTCTCTTACACGTTCCATAGCCTGCTCAACTGTCTTTCCCTGAGTGTAACAACCCGGTATGTCAGGAACTTTTGCAATATATATCCCATCTTCATCTTGCTCGATCAGAACCGTATAGTTCAAGCTCTTGCCTTCCATCTTTACCAGAATAACATTTAATCTGTGAGTATTTAAAGTTGTTACAGCCAAAATTGAAGACTTTTGATTGTTCCTTCTTTTTCAAGGAATGAAGAAATTTTTTCGAACAATTCTTTGTGCCGGGCAGCGTTTTCCATGTCAGTATATTTTGTTTGTGATCATTTAAAGGTATGCTGGAGTAAAGTGACGACAAAAGAGGGAGAAAACAGATTTAGTAAATTAGAAATTTCGGAGCGATATTACCTTTTTATTATATTTCCGCCCTAGCCCCTCAAATCCTTCGATTGAAAATCAAAATGTTGCGCCTCTAATTTAAAATTTAGTTGGATTTTAAGAAAAAATGCATTTTTTAAAAAAATGAAGATACTGAAAAATATGTTATAGAATTACTCTTTTGTTTTCTATTCTTTTTAGAATTATCTCATGCATTAATGGATTCTCCTTTAACTTATCTATTCCTAACCTAGCCCCTTCTATTACAAACTCATTTGGATATTCGAATCTTTGTAGCAATAGATCTATTTTGTCAATGTCTCCACTGTCAGTCCATTTAATAGGTGAAAATTCGAGATCGCCCATTAAAAAATCGACAAAATTAACACTCGCATTAGTTATTTTTTCCATAGTCTTAAGTTCTTCAAAAATGGAAAAAAATTCTATTGAACGAGGAATGGGAACAAAAAAATTTTCTTTTCTTCCTAAAATATTAAAAGATCTCTTTATGCTTTCACTGTAAAATTCCATATATCTTTCAGGATAATACTTTTTTACAAAGTTACATTTTTCAATAAATTTTTCTCTGTCAGTTGTGTAAGTAAACCAATAGTTTTCTGCTTGAGCTAAACAAACATATTCAAAAGCCATACTACTATCGAATTCATATGTTAAAGGGAAGAGAATATCCAATACTCGATACGAGAGATTTTTTAATCCACGTTCACTTATATATTGGACAAGTACTTGGTAGATTTTACTCTTATCATAGTTTTGCTCATCTAACCACAAAGTAACGCAATCTGCTAAAATTGTATCCTTTTCCCAATCAGACTCAAGAGAGTCTAGATATTTAAAAGCCATATTGCTTTCGAATTCATATATTAAAGGGAAAAGAACATCTAAAACTCTATACGAGACACCTTTTATTCCATGCTCATCTATGTATCTGACAAATGTTCTATAAATCTTATTATTATCATACTTTTGCTCATCTAACCAATGTTTAAAACAATTTACTAAAAAATTATCTTTCTCCCAATCAGACTTAAGAGAGTTAACAAGTTCAACAAATGTATCAGGTTCTATCTCCGAGTAATCATGTGCTTGAGATTCCGAATAAATATTTGAAGGTTCATTTTTAGGATACTCTATCTTTCCTATAGAAATTTCAACAATTTCTAACACTCTTTTAACGTCAGTATTCTCTTCTGCCATAGACCTAAGTTCATCTAAAGAGTATTCATCTAAAGCCGTAAAAGCAAGTGCAAGATCTTCATCTTGATCAAAATTTAATGATCGAAGAATATACCTAAAAAGATAAGAGGCTAAAAACCAATTTTCCTTCTCTACAATACAGAAATAATATTTATAAAGTAGTCTAGGATCATGCTCCCACAAAATTTCTGCATAATCTATAGGAAAATAACGTGTATGATCTTGATCTGTATATTCGTTTATATGTTCAATAGCTGGAGATATTCTTTGAATCCAATTTTCTATACTCAGAGATCCAGCTTTTTGACATAGTTTAATCGAATCTAGGACTCTATCGAGATACATATCTTTATGGTAATGGTACCCCAATAAGTTAATTGCAGCTGATTTTAAAAAGTAATCTTGGTTTTCCTTATCCTTATGAATACCTGCAAGTTTTGCCAAATCAGAATAATGATCTGCCCTTTCTGAGAAATTTACTATTGTTTGTTTCCAGCGGTTTTTTTCATCGGAAACAAACTTAGTATATACTTCATTTGAAATTACTGGCTTATTGAAACTCAACAAGAATTGGAGTAAATCACTTTCATTATAGTAATTCCTTTCAAAAATTACATTATTCAGTTCAATATCGTCAAATAGAAAAGAGAAACCTAATTTGCATTTATAGATATAAATAACTTTTAAACAGTTGGACAGAGCTATTCGCAAGCACTCTTGAAGTTCATAAAGATCCCTATTATGAGGATAACTTAGTGAACCGACTTTAGCGATGTTTTCAAATAAACAGATAAAGCTTGGATTTCGATGATCTACGATATTTTTTGAAATTTCTAAAGAAGATGCGAAAATCTGTGACATTATCTCTAAAGGCCATCTTTTTTGAATGTCTTGAGTCCAGTATTTAATGTCCAGATCTTCGTTTAATATTCCATAGATTAATCCTAAAATAAAATTATTAGAAAAGATCTTTGATCTTTCAATTCTCTTTCCAGTCTCTAGCATTGGAACCTTATAAGGAAATTCTTCATAGGTAGGAAGAGGCGGAATATAACTGATTCTTTTACCGTTTAATAACAAGTATAGTAAACATAGGTTATCTAAATCCTCATGTTTAATACTATACACTATTTCTAAAAATTGCTGTCTATTTAGTTCAAGATCATTTTCTACACATTTATCCAAAATCTCCTGTCTATCTGCATTTTCAGTGGCGAGTTCAATTAATTCTTCTATTTTTAAAATTTGATCGGTCTTCAGTAAAGAACTTACATATATTCCAAAAAGTTCTGCTGACCAGCCAGAGTCAGAAAATTGCTTAATATAGGAATAAATTCTTTTCACATCGTGCTTGCGGTCAAGAGAAACAGTTTTGATTGTAGAAACAGCTAGCTGAGGGATTTCAGCATTCATGTTTTCTTTATTTAGAACTTTCAAATTACTATGGAATTCAGCGAGTTTATCTATCGACACAGAAATTAAATCGAAGTTTCCCTGTTTCTCAGACATCTCGGCAATCAATTGAATGTGCTTAGACGGTGAAGAAATGAAATCCATGTCTGTATCTCTATTTTGAGACCTAAACACCCTTTCCCAAGAAAGTTTATTAACATCAATATATGACAAATCTGGATTTCTTCTTTTAAATGACTCTTGCCAAATTTTGGAACTTTGGATTTCACGAAATCTGAAAGAGTCTACATAATATTCCATTAGAGTTCCTAATTCAAAAGCCTTATCAAATAAGTTATTTTCAAAAGCAGCCTTGACGGCTAATGAAAGTTGAGAAATAATTTTTTCACAACATCTTGGATAACATATAGCTTCAATAAGCCACTCCCTGTCAATTCCAAGAAGTTCTTTAGGATCACCGAGTTCATAAGCAAGTTTTTTCAGTTCAGCCCATTTTAAATCTTCATAGTCGGATTCTACTAGCCATTTCCGTATTGCCTTCTTTAAAAATAACTTCTGTTGTTCAAATTCAGGCTGACTTAACACAAAAAGTTCAAAGCTACTGTGATATATAGATAAGATTCTTTTATTTTTAAATAATAAATGTGATATGGAATTGTAATCGCTGGTTATTCCAAAAGGAGAACTCGTGATTGAAGATAGTAACTCAAAAAGTTCCTTTTCGTGAAAACTAAACTCTACACTCGAAATAACTAGAGCTATTGTTTTACTCACTTCTGGGAGTTGCTTCCATAAAGTAGTGTAGTATTTTTCAATATCCTTCTCATAAGGAATGATATTTTCACAATCATAAACTGTAACAAATCCGTTTTCACAATTTGTTTTCAATTGATAAAGGGTATATCTAAGGTGTAGTGGATTTCCTTCAGTTAATTCATAGATTCTTTCTGAAAGTGATTTAATATGAAGTTCGTGGATAGGCAGCTTTAGTTCAATAGTATTTTTGAGAATAATGTTTTTTACTGAGTATTCACTTAATCCCTTTATTTCAATCCATTGATCTTCAGGACATTTATCAAAGATTATTTGAGGAAGATAACTTTTAGAAATTTCTTGTGTCCCAAAAATGAGCCATAATCCTGATTGAGGAAAACAGATTTCTTTCAGAAAACTCGTTAATTCGGAAGAATCTGAATACCTTAAAACATGATCCAGTCCGTCAATAATTATCACGAAAGATTGGCCCTTTTCATAAAAATAATGGGCTAATTGCAAAATAAATTCTCTTAAAGATATATTTGTTGAGTTTTTATTTGCTAAGCATCCAAGCTCTTTTGAATATTCTTTAAATTGAGCTTTTATACCTTCAATAACACGTTGAGATACTAATCTCTCACTTTGGCTTGGGTCTTTAGAAGACAAATAGTAATGATGTCTAAAAACAATTACACCTTTTTCCGTTAAAACCTGATTAAGTTTTGAAAGATAAGTGCTCTTTCCACTTCCGGGCTTCCCACAAAATACTTTAATTCCACCCTCTGGATTTGCAAGGTCAGTTAATACTTTATCTTGAATATTAGCATCAAAAAATTCAAAGTCATCAGGAATCCCAAAGTTCTGTTCCAAAGTTCTAGGGGTATCAAATTCACACCATTTGAGTATACGTTCAATATCTAAAGATGTTGAATACTGTTTTCTGCATTCGTTATGCAAATTATTAGGCTCTGTAGAAATCCTCTAAATTCTGTTTTTACCCAAAAATTATAAAAATAAAATTGTAAAAATGCTCCTTAATTTTTTTGTCCACACAAAAAACAAAGGAGCAATTGCTATTGTCATCAAATAAGTATATTAAATTTATTGATCTCAGTCTTAAAACGGTTCAGTCTTCCAGACTGAACCTTTACTCCTGCAAATATTCCAAACGTGTTTATACTCAACATCAGCTTCTTGTTCTTGTTTTATTGAAGGAGTATATAAGTACAGACTACCGTGACTTTGTAGAACTTGTTGACCTCATGAACAGTATAAAGAAAAAACTTGACCTTGATAAGGTTCCTCATTACACTACTCTTCAAAAGTTTGTGTCCAGAATTCCCTCTTCATTGTTTAACCTAATTTTGTCAAAAACTCTAAAACTATTTTACTCACATGGAGAAAAAGTTCTCATTACGGCAATTGATGCAACAGGATTTACGAGTTCTTATGCAAGTCATTATTATTCTAAGAGAACAGGGAAGCTCCGAAGGAGCTTCCTTAAAACTTCAATATCAGTAGACACTATTAAAAAAGTAATATTAGGATGGAAAATTAGCCAAAAAACAGATCATGATGTCAAGCATGCAAAGACTCTGATAAGACAATCAAACAAGTCAAGAAAGTCTCAATGTTATGTGATGGATAAAGGATATGATTCCGAAGAAATTCATACTCTAATAAGAGAAGAGATAAAAGCAGATTCAATAGTACCTTTGAGAGAAAGAAAAAGAAAGAGAATAAACGGAAAATATAGAAAACAATTAAACAAAGACTTTGATAAGATCAAATACAATAGAAGGAATATAGTAGAGACAATAATATCTGTTGTAAAAAGAAAATTTGGAGAAACATTAAGAGCAAGAAAGGTTAGAAATCAAGTAAAAGAAGTAAAAGTTAAACTAATAGTCTATAATATAAACAAAAAAGTAATACAATTATTATGGATTAAATTAAGGATTTCTACAGAGCCTATATAATCTTATTTTTAAAAGAAAAGAAAGTAAAATTGAAGCTGTTTTCTGTCGTTTATATGCTTATTTTAAAGGCTGTTACTGGCCAAAACGCCGTTTGCTTGAGTATATACTAAGCTTAAAGACTGAAAATTGGAGCACTGTACTTGGAAGTAATTTCCCTAGTAATTTAGTCACTTTACTAGAGGCGTTTATTCATAAGAAAGTAGAAAAACATAGTTACTATTTTAGTGGAAATGAGGGTGAAAAATATTCAGACTCTTTTTACCTTTCTAACAGGGGAATAAAAAAATTATCAGAGATAGGATTAATAACCGAGAAATTTTATGAAAATATAAAGAGTTATCCTTATCCTCATGCAGATAATTTTTCATATAAAAAAGATACATATGAAGTAAAATGTACACCTAAGGGGAAAAAAGTTGCAAAAGAGATAATCGAAGAATTATTCCATAATAATTCAAATTTGAAGTCAATCTTGGCTAACTTGGAGATAGAAGATTTCCCAAAACAAGATTTTCCATATGAAAATCCATCATATTGGGGATTTCCCAGGCTAACTGCAGTTTTTGAAAAGAAAAAATGGGTTATGGAACGTGATTTAGAATTAACAACTGAGGATTGGTGGACTGACAATCTAGGTTATCTTAAAAAGGTAATTGATTGAAGTTTATTTTATTTGAATATCTCACAACTTGGCCTAGTTACAGCATAGCTGTCATGTGCTGAAAAGTCAATATGTTATAATCACATTTCATTAATAATGTTCATCGCATAAGTCATAAGCAGTCGAACGACTATGAATAACTATAATCAGCTTTATACAACGCGTTTACTATTGACACCACAATATAATGATTTAAGTATTCTGCCTCGAATAAGTTTTTGAGAATACTGTAATGCGTAAAATCCTGTTCGTAATACATGACAGCAATGCTGAAACTACTTCCTTCATGAAAATTTATAGTAAAATGAGTGGTTTTTTGCCTAAATCCGAACGTTCTATATGAGCTTGTTTCAAAACTACTTCCAAGTTCACTAAATCAGTATTTATTTTAGAGTCGATAAATAGAGATCGCAATTTCTTAGGATAGGCCTGTTACAGATTGGCTCTTATAGTTACTGTGGACAATAATATATAACATGCTTTTTATGGTGGCTGTATATTCCACTTCCTTTCTTTTTGCCAGTAACCGCCCGATATCTGCTCACTTCGTGAACATGCGGGCGTGGAGGGAAGTTTTCAGATAAATTTAAAAAAGAAATTTGATAACTCCTCCAGAGTTTATTCTTTGAAAGGCGTGTGGTAAACTGCAAAAATAAAACAACTCTTCAAGAGGAAGAGTTGTTTTTACGCCTGGATTCTAACTCCTGACAAAGCGTTTATGATAGAGGATGGTCAAGCTTTGGAATAAAATTAATTATCACCGCGTCCTTCTATGACATCAATGATACGCTGACCGATCAGTGGAGCAACGGAGGCGGCAAATTCTGGATTAGGGTGAGAATCCGAAGCTGATACGGCATTTTCCGGCAAGAGGTATAGTCCGCCTCCGGTTTCCAGTTCATGGAAATCCCAAACATAGATATTATCACCGGGCTCATCCCAGGTTGTCTTGACCCAGTTAGCAAATTCTCTTGCTCTTTCGGCTTCTGCGGGATTGGTTGCGCTTTCGACCAGAGCTGCACCTGTCCAAACGATGAAGCGTTTATTCGGAAATTCATGCATCTTTTCTTTAAGAGCGTTGTACTGCAGCTTATAATTCTCTAGGCTTTTGACACTGGAAGTTATATCCGGAGAACCTGTATCGGCAACTATGTTGCTAACCGGGAAACAGTGCTTCCAAACGATGACGTCATAAGTCTGAGTCAACATCTCTAAGGTCGGTTCTTCCATATAGGCAGAAGGACCTGCATGATTTACCCAGATGTTCCAATAATCATAAGGATAGTTATTCCATCCATAGGGGGATACCTTTGGAAATTCCAGGGGTGTTATACTATAGTCTGTGCCGTGATCAGCGTTATATTTTTCAATCGTATCCTGCACCCCACCGTCCCAGATAACTCCGCCGGTGCTGTGATGAAGATATATAACCTTTGCTGAGCTTGACATCGGTTCGGTACTCTCTAGAGGTATTATATTTTTATCTATGTGGGATATGTTTGTCGTTGTAACTGTGTCATCGGCTAACTGTGCATTTTCACTGGCACTTTGACTCTCCGTATCCGGGGCTGAACTGCAGCCCGATATAGAGATAAATAAAATAATAATTAGCAGCCCTGCTAATTTAATTCCAAAAAATTTACTGACAAGATTCATAATAATCTCCAGGCTTTATTTATTATTCTTTATAAAATATTTTATTTTACGAAAGGGCGAAGTATTTGCAGCTTAATTAAATTAATCGTTATGTTTATTATAATAAAAATATTGCTTTTTGTTCATCTATGCAGGAATAGTGAGAAATTTATCAGTAAAAAAAACAATAATATTTCTAAGAATTAAAAACCAATTTTTATATATGTCACTATTCACTACTTTTTCAGTTTTCCACGGCCTGCATATTGAAATTTCTGTACTTTAACACGAGCAGGCAAGAAAAAGAAAATTAATAATGATTACTTCCTTTCAAGAAATTCTATGAAAGAATCCAAATTACGTTCTTTCATTTCAATGCAAAAATCATTGTTTTTATCTATGTCTTTATAGTGTTCGTATAAGCTATTTAATTGGTTGTACATTGTTGAGTTTACTGATTTATACCACTGCGCATAATCTTGAATTATGTTGACAGACATCGGACACAATAACAACGTTAAACCAAATCCTATATCATCGTCAGGAAAAATTACAAAAGGAAAATTTCTACATGCTTCAGGCCTGTTATCGTATATCCTGCATTTTGTGTCTATCAATAATGGGCAGTGCCCGACGATTGCTTTATAACATCCTTCCAACTCTGACTTTACTGCATTAGATTTTAAGATTCTCGCACTTTCTTTGTCTACATTTTTTAAGATTTTCTCGTATTCTTTTCTACGAAAGTCAATAATGTGAGTTTTGCAGCAGCTTGCATTACATGATTCAGGACAAGTATAGTGTTTAAGTATGCTTTGAGTTTTTGAGACTAACCAATCGTGTTTTTCAGAACGTTGTCTTCTATCCATAGCATTCACCCGGTTGAATGAAAAAAGAGAGTTAAATATAATAGCTATCAATTGCTCTGCTCAACTAGTAATTTAGATATGGGCTACTTCCATCTGTTCTCTTACCAAACAATAAATTCTAATATTTTATTGAGGAAGAAAATCATCTGAATTATAAGGGAAGTAAAATCTGAATTTTTTATTTCAAATTCACTTGGTGGAATTTTGTCTAAATCTTTATCTTTTATGAGTTTGAGGTGCATTTTTAATTATGCACTATCTTGTTTTGCTTTTCAGGACTGTTTATGTTATTGATTTCAAAGTATAATTTGTTAATTTCTTTGTATAAGCCATTTACTCTGAATAAAATATCCTTTCTTACTGATTTGTTAAATTGATCAATTATTAAGATATAGCAAATATTAGTGGAATAGAAAGCTTTATTCGTGTCACCGACTTTAAGAAGATGTTCTAAAGCATAATTTATCCGTGCTACAATTTGCTTTTTGTCTTGCTTTCTCGCCAAATTCCAGTAAAAGTTAAATGATTCCAAGTTTTCAATTGCATCTTTTATAAATTATATTAGAACATCTGATGCGTATATCTTCATTTTCTCGTAGGGAATATACACTTAATAGTAATCGATAGAGATAATACGAGAATAATTACGAATATAATGTATCACGGGGATTCAAGGATGGGTTTGATGGAACTAACACAAAATCTGAAAAAAGAAATATTAATGATCAGTGACCAGATAAGCCGAATGGATTATCGGATAAGCCAGCTTAACGAGGTCACAAAAAAATAAACTGTCTTTATTCAGAGTTTAACTCAGAATAGTATTAATCATCTTCTCAAGTTCGTTTCTATCAACCAGGTCAATAAAGTTCGCTTTAGCTAATTGTCTGGCAGAATCGGTAAAGTAACTGTTTGTAACTACTATGCCCTCGGTGCACTTGTAGAAGCCTTTTGCAGCTACAACTTCCTGTACCGCACTGTTTGAAACCTTACCCGAGTACCTTTTGACCTGAACAGCGATTCTTTTTTTTTCTTTTGAGGTTAGAATAAGATCTGCACCCTGATCACCTGATTTCGGAGTATGATAAACTGAATATCCTAACTGTTCATAAACGTGTTTCATAAATTCTTCAAACTTGTATCCGCTCATCTTATCGATTTCAGCTAATGTAGATAGGGCTGGGTTTGATGGTTTTTTCTTAAATAGTCGTTTTATAAGACTATGCAGTAAACGCATCGAATAATTTGACAGCAACCATATAAACTTCAGTAAGTAAAATGAAAAACTCAATAATAGCTTAATTGGTTTTATCAAAAGATATAGCATCAACTTTAATAAATCATTACCAGAGCGACGCTGTTTTCTGCTCTTTCCTTTTTTCCTCTTTTTCATCAATGTACTTCCTTCTGTTTTTAAAACCTATCAACAAATCCGTATTGAAAAGTCCGTAATGCATATCAAAGACTACAATATTCTATAATTCTAGAGTATTCTTTCCGGCTTATGCCCTTCCAGCGAAAGACAATTCAAATCTGAGAGCAGCTTATCAATTAAAAGAATAATTTAATATAAATATACTGTTGGGTTAAGCGATTATTTTCTAAATTGGACTTAATTGTTCTATAGCAGGTAAGAATTGAATAGATAAAAGAGAAAAATCTACTCTTATTTGAGGAAAAAGCCGGAAAGAGGCTAGATAACTCAGCTAAATGAAATAGCACAAAAGTAAGTCTTTCATATTCAGGGGGTATATCCTGGGGTTAGCACGGAAGCTCAATGAAAATGATCAAGTGAGTTGTTTTTCTATCAGTTTGCTAGCTCTGGAGACAGCTCCGTTAACGAATCTTTACGAGAGACCTGCATAGAAGTTTATGGCCTGTGGAAGGATATATATTATCAGAAATTAGTTTAATGGATTTTCGTCAGAAAAAGTGACCGAACTGAGTTTAATTCTTCAATCAATGATCGAGGTTGCGATAAAGATATTTTTGAGTCGTAATGATACTACCATACTGGTAGACGCTGCTGAAAAAGTTTCTATTTTATAAAAAAATGAGTAACTTAAATATAAGTTAAAGTGACTTAAATATAAGTTAAAATAAACTAAAATAACTTAAATATCAGTTAAAAATAAACTGAAATAACTTAAAAATAAGTTAAATTAACTTAATTTTCATATGTTTTTATCCAATGTTTTATAGACCGGTCTATAAGCCTGCGGGGCTGAAATCTATGACAACTCATATCGAGATCAATGGAATCGTTGTACAGGTATACGAATCAGTATATGAATACGCATCTCGAAACGCAAACTTCTCTAACTATGCAGATGAGAATGTGGATGTGTCACATTTTTCAGATAAAGGCACGGAATCAAAGTTTCCGAAAGTGCTTATTCGACCGGTGTTACTATATAAGGACTTGAATTTTTCAGTCGGGAAACAGCTATTTGACGGCATAGAATTTCCTGAGACGATAGAAATAGAAGGCTCGGAATATACATTGGTAAATTTTGGTGAACATGAAATCAGTTACCTGAAAGCAGATGACATGGATAACCCTGTGTACACTCTTATATATAGAGGTGCGCAGGTTACAGATGGAATGTATCTATATTGTTATCCTGTGGACACCGAGATTTTCGAAACCGAGGAAGCAGCGCAGGCAAAAGCCAACGAGCTTAACAATACATGAGGATATAACGATGCTAATTGTGAATAGTGTTATGAACCTGTCCTACCTCAAACTTAAGTGTTAACTATTCTGCAAACATTGTAAAATTAATCCACTTTCATAGTTATTTCTGTAGTCATAGTTATTTCTGCAGCAGTATTAGTTACTAAGAACAAATGTATTAATATTAAAAATCCTCATTTTACCTTCATTTGGGAGATCCGGGGCCTTATAGCACATTTTTATTTAAAACATGTATGGCGCCACAAGCCAAACTTTTCGAATAACTATTAATACTTCAATCAATAATATTAGGTTACTCGTTATAATATTTTTAGAAAAGAATACTGATTTAAGCAATATAAGTTGAATAAGTTATGTCCCAAAAGATCGAAGCACTTGAAAGTCTGAGAGGAATAGGAGCATTCATGGTCTTGATAGGACATCTGTTCTGTACGTTCTATCCAGCTTTACTTTTCGGAGACGTTATGCTTCATTTTAGTTTTGAGGACACCATCCGAGACGGGCCCTTGCACTTACTATATAACGGTCCGTTTGCTGTTTGCCTGTTTTTCACACTGAGTGGGTATGTGTTGAGCTACAAATACTTTATCAGTAAAAATACTGAAACTTTAAGGAGCAGTGCATATAGACGATATTTCCGTCTTTTAGTACCAGTGTTTGCGACTGTAATGATCTCCTTCGTTGTAGGCTCCCTGGGACTTTATCGTCACATGGAGATAGTACCAATTACGGGTTCAGTTTTATGGCTAAACACTTTATTCCAGTTTCCTCATGGCGATATATTTGAAGCAATATATAATGGCCTATTTGGAGTATTTATCACCGGGGACAATAGATATAATGGTACCTTATGGACAATGGCCACTGAACTACGAGGCAGCTTTCTTGTCTATGGATTCCTATTGTTTTTTGGAGATCGGTGGGACCGCCTATTAGCCTACATTGCTGGATTCCTGTTGTTTAAGGATGGGTACATGATAAACTTCCTTGCAGGTGTGGCATTGTGTGACCTGAGAAACAATATGAATTATAGGTTGCCAGAACCTGTTTGCATCGGCATTACAGCCGTGGGATTATGGATGGCTGCGGTCACTTACAATGTGAACGGGTTACTCTCAATAATCGGATTACATACTGGTGTACAATATCCAGATCTAGCTTTTGGGGCGATATTTGTGTTGGCTGGTGTTGTCTTTAGCACCATTTTACAAAAACTTCTATCCAATAAGTTTTTGGTATGGATGGGCCGTATGTCTTTCAGCGTTTACGTAATCCAAATGATTATAATATGTAGTTATGGTTGCATAGTCTTCAGCCTGCTTAATCAGCTTTTCTCTTATAATATCGCAGCCATTGTCAGTATTGTGTCGACTATTATTCTGGTATACTTAGTTGCTCCATATTTTTATGAGTTGTTTGATCTAGGTGGTCAGCGGCTCTCAAACGCACTGTATAGGACATCTTATAACAAGGCCTCTCTGATGGTACAGAAGACTTATAACTTTTGTAAATCGGGTAAGTTACTTCCTGCTATGTATGAGATTATGAAAAATCCATTCACTGTGCACTCCTCAAGTGTGAAGGGAGAAACGAAAGAAGGAAAATAAGAGTAGAAAATACACACTAAATACTATTCTCATAGCAATATTTATCTTAAAATGCTGCTCCCCCATTCCACTCAATAAATATATAAACTCCTTAAAGTATCTTTTGTTTATGACCCTTGAGCCCGTGCATATGCGTAAGATCTCGGAGCTTGCGAGAAAGATTGACCGGTCGTTTGAGTTTGAGGAGGTGAATACGGCTGCAAATATCTATTCTCTGCTTGAGGAGTTGAGGCTAGATGGGAAGGTTATACTTAAGGCGATAGACAGGCTCTATCGAGGGATTGTAAGGACTGAACTCATGGCACAGGGCGAGGATCCGTATCCGGTTACTTATGCCTGCGACAGCGGGAGTACCAATCCCAGAACTTATGACAGCGGGCTTTTTGTGGATTTCTGTCACTGTGGGCTGGCTGCAACGCCTACTGACCTTGACATTCAGAGATTCAGGACGATCGTATGTGCGGCTTATTCTTCTTCCCAGAGGGTAGCCATACAGGCTACATTGGACTGGGAAACCTTTGATGAAGAATTTGGACGGGCAAAACTTGTCACAATCGCTCCTGATGAGTTAAAAAGAAAGGCTCCTGACATAGTTCACAGCTTTGCCATGTACCTGGCTGAATCCGAACATATTATTTTTATGAAGGATAAGATAGAACCTGAGAGCTTTTTCATAATGGACGGGCCGATTTATCCCAAACAGCTAATGTACTGGATGGTACTGGATGACGAGGACGTAAGAATTCGGCAGAACAGCGATGCCAGGAAGATCCTTCAGAACTATATCGATATTATGGACCATTTCTTGGAAAACCAGATGCCTGTAGTTGGGTTTGTAAAAAACCCTACTGATGTGCAGATTATGGACAGCGTCCGGAAGAAAAAGGAAGCTTTCGACTTGCCCTGGATGCTTGACTCCCAGTTTTTCAGGAATTTGCTCTCCCTTGAAAAAGTTGACATTTCATCAGGTAACAGCGGAAGGAATTCGAAAAATAACGGGAAAAATGGCAGGCACACCGATTTCAGGAATGCCTACATTACTTATACCAACTGGTTCCTGCAGCCCAACAGGTTTTACGAGAAAATGCTTAACGGAACTTCCCCCCTTGCAGCCGCAGATCCGTTCCAGCAGGAACTCAAGCACAATTTCCCGCCTGAGGATTATGCCCTTTGTTTTTTCATGCTTTATATGCCTTCCAAGGATTTTGTCTTTAAGGTAGAAGCCCCATACGGGCTTATTAAAGACGATTATCTCCGTATGCAAATTACCAAAAAAGTGCTCTTTGACCTTTCTTTGCATGGTTTTCCCCTAACTCTCACTAAGGCGGATCATCTTGCAAAAATCCGCAAAGTAGAAAAGGAAGAGATTGATAAATTCTTTGAAAATATGAATCCCGATATTACTTATAATGACATTCGGTGGGGTAAAATGAATGAAATATGAAAATACCGACATTTTTACCTTTAATTCTTACAAACCGAAAAAGGAATCAATCCCTGCAAGCTCAGGAATGGAAGAAAATGCAGGTTTAAAGGAAAGTCATGGCGAAATCAATCCTGAAGACCAGAATATGGGTGAAACCGCAAACTCCATCAAAGACATTTCTGATCTGGCTACTTCTGCGCTCACACCTGACACTGATGAAGAATTGCAGGCTCCCTTATCCGATACTCTCTTAAAAGACTGCCAGGAGGACATATCAGACCTTATTCCGGAAGCTGAATCTGATATTTTCTCAGATTCTACCGAAGCTATCTTTAAATCCACCTCTCTGTCTAAAGCTGCCCCTCTGTCTGAGACTGTTTCTTTACCTTCCCCGGATCTCTCTCTTGAATCCGAAGCTCTCGGGAGTTCTGTAAAGGAAACCCTTCCCTTTGAACCCTTTGTCGGGTACGACAATAATGCCCTTAAAGCTCTTCAGACCTCAGAAGCCTTCGGAATCATAACCACAGGCATAGAGCCCCTCGAATTAACCGCTTCAGGCGCTGTAATCACAGGTTACATTACATCTGCCAGGCGGCACGATATAAGGCTAGGAACATACGTTGTTGTGCCTTATGAAAATGGAGAAAAACTCTTTGCGAAGGTAGGAAAACTCCAGTACAGGCAGGAATTTGTCGTAGACGATGCAACCGAGATTCACTCGAGGCGTATGCTCAGCGCCCGCGGGAATCCAGTAAACGAAGCAGATTATAAGTTTCTTGCCTACTTGGATCCGCTCTGTATTCTGTACCTGAAGAACGGAGGCACACTTACAAGGCGCATGGCAGACCGGATTCCCCACCCTAACACTCCTATCCTGCCTGTTACTGATAGGCTTGAGGTCCAAACAGGACTTAATATTCCTGAAGAAGGAATCTTTCTCGGCCACCTGAGTGTGGGAGGCGAGCTTTTAAAAACCCACTCCGAACCCGAAACAGTTGCATACTATCTCAGAAACGACTATTCCATGGGCGACCCCCTTATTTTCAGACATATGCTTATCTGTGGAAGCACTGGAACAGGGAAAACCTTCCTCTCAAAAAATATCCTGCGCCAGTTCATGGCGGAAAATAACAGGTACAGGCTACGAAGTTCCCCTGATAAGGCACGGAAAAACCCCTGCCTGGTAATTATGGACCCTCAGGATGAGTATTCCCAGCTTTTCGAAGATAACGAAACTCTGAATGAGGATGACAAATTCCGCTTGGAGTCCGAAAACGTGATTTACGGCAGGGTCACCTCTACAAAAGCTTTCGTCGCAAAAGTTGATGGGCAAAGATATCCTGGCGACAAGTCAAGAGCGGAGCAGATTGAGTTTACAATTCCCTTTTCGCTTGTAGGGTATAATTCCTGGCTTATTGCAGCAGCCGGGATGTCCGAACTCCAGTACATAGGACTTGAGGTGCTTCTTGGGGATTTCTTCAGATCAAACGTACCGCACACTTACCTGAACTTTATCAACCATATTGATAATGAGGGTACCCGTTCTTACTATGTTGACAGCGGGAAGCTGCATGAATCCTCATATGACGGGATCGTGAGAAGAGTCAGGAGTCCTTTCTTCTCAAAGGTCTTTGATCGGGATGCTACCTCAATTACCGAGCTTCTGGATAAGATCTTCAAACCAGGGCAGATTTCGGTCTTCCCTACCGAGTATATAAGTGATCCCAGAATCCGCGACCTTATAGTGCTCACAATCATGAGCCTGATCGTGGACAATAAGTTAAATACAACAGGAGAGAAAGCTATTAAAGAGACCCCGATCATTCTGGCTCTGGACGAAGCTCACCGTTACCTCTCAAAGGCAAAAGGGGAACATTCTCGCCTTATAATCTCCCGCTTTGCAGATGCAGCGCGACAGGGCCGAAAAGAAGGACTTGGTCTTTTTTTAATCACCCAGGATCCCCAGGATATCGATGATACAGTTTTCAAGCAGGTAAATACAAAATTGATCCTTAACCTTAACAATGATGCAGCTATCACGTCCCTCAAAGTCCCGAAAGAATACGAGCGCAGAATTCCATATCTTAAAAAAGGACAGATGATAGTCCATTCCCCGGATAACAGCGACATTGTTGAGATAATCGGGCTCTCAAATTGTGTTGTCAGGCACCGATGAGGCCTCTCAGAATGCTTTAATGCTTGAAATTTAAGGCTTATTATAACAGGATTAAGGCTATTATAACAGGAGGAGAAATTCCTGAGCTCTGTATAAGTCATATGCGGGTCAATATAATCCATGTATAGGAAGTCGGGAACAGAAAAATTTCAATTTTTTCTGCCTCCGCTCCTGCACTTTTTTAACTTAAATTGCTCTTTGTTTTTAACTGCTTTTTAACTGTTTTATCTAGATATATTTCTGATATTGCTGCTTTAACATTTTTTACTTTCAGGATAACAGCATATTTTCCTGCCTCGAATATGGTTTACTTCCAGCTTGTGGGAAACAGGAGAATGACAGAAAAAAGGAGAGATGAGCGGAAAAAGACAGAAGGATGAACAGAAAAGAAGGATATTGACAGAATTAACAAGAAAATGAAGAGAAGAAATAAGAAAAAAGAAAATAGACAGAATAAACAAAAAAATAAACAGAAGAAGTAAGAAATAAACAGAAGAGGTATGAGAATAATAAGAAAAATAATCAGAAAAGATAGTAACACAAGATAAGAATGTTTCTAGAAAAATGTGGATAAAATGTGTGATGGGATAGCGCGGATTTGAACCGCAGTCCAAGCGTCCCAAACGCTCGAGGATGGACCAAGCTACCCTACTATCCCAAGGGGTACCTCCTCTCAAAGGAGATTATCCTTTAAATAGCTTTCGTTAGAACATGGGTCAGTCATGCTTTCATTGAAAAAGTCTTTCCTGGAAGCTGAAAATTTTTCTGCCTGTGATGTCAGAATTCCCAGGTTTTTTGAAATTCTTTCACTTCCAGCGGTGATAAAGCTCATTCTCTATCCCGAGCAGGTCGAGTGTCCTTCCTACCATTATATCTATGAGATCTTCGAGAATTCGGGGTCGTGAATAAAAGCCCGGACAGGCTGGCAGGATACTCGCTCCTGCTTTTTTAGCTTTCAGCATATTTTCGATGTGTACAAGGTTAAGCGGGGTTTCCCGGGTCATCAGGATAAGTTTTCTTTCCTCTTTAAGGCAGACATCTGCAGCTCTCGTAAGAAGGGTATCGGATACCCCGTTTGCCACGGCTGCAAGGGTTTTCATGCTGCAGGGAGCGATAACCATTCCTCCTATCCTGTAAGACCCGCTGGCTATCGGTGCTGAAAAATCTTTCTGGGCATAGCTCCAGGTTGCAAGTTTCTTCACTGCTTCAGGGGTATAGTCCGTTTCAATCCCTATTATCTGGCTTGCCGCATCTGTCAAAACCAGATGGGTTTTTATTCCTTTTTCCGCCAGTACTTCAAGAAGGCGAATTCCGTACTGGACCCCTGATGCTCCGCTTATCCCTACCGTTATCTCCATTTTATCCCTACCATTAATGTTCCTGCCGTTATTTCCATACTCATATCTCTGCCATATCCATTTTTTCATGTCTAGCCCGGTACTTCAGGCATTATCCTGCCCAGGCAGTTCGACTTCTTTTTCGCAAAAGGCAATGAAGCTTTCTACCATTTCCTCTGCTGCTGAAACTATATTCCTTATCTCCTCAGGGCTGATATCATCCTGATGTATTCCGACAACAAATACAGAAGTCCTTTTCGTTGCCCTGCTAACCTGTCTTGCTCCATGCAGGGCGAGATATTCTTCCCTGTGGCCGGGCATTGTTACAACCGATGAACTTGCTCTCTGGCTTCTCTCATCGAAAAATCCAGTGGCTACAGCTCCCACATGTTCCTCTCCACCTGTGAGAGTCAGCAGATAATCTTCTCCAATCTTTTTTGCGTCAAGTGCTATCTCGATTTTCCCCACTTTCCGTTTAATATGAAACAAATTCCTTCCTCTGCCCTTCAAACTTTTCAGCTTTTAGTTTCAAAACCTTATCAACTGTGTAATTGGCTTCAAGCCTATTAATGGTCTCAGGACTGTTATATTTAGCCCTTAAATCCCAAAGAGAGTCCTTTTTCCCCTAATTACTCCTTTTCCTTTATCTAATTCAAAGATCACTTAGTTTAAACTGCTTTAAGGATTTTTTTACATCAAAATAGTCTCTTGCGGCTTTTCCCACTGCTCCACAGTGTTCTTTTGGGCTGTATACGCCCATCCTCCAGTTGTCTATATGCGCTTCCTGCAGTATGGATACAAAGTGGGAAGCTTCGTTAAGGGGAATCAGTTCGTGGTCAGTTTTTATCATTGCCCTCATTTCCAGCATTTCAGGCATCTTTGGAATGTCCACAAGCACATACTCAGCTTCAACCCCTGCCATCTCTGCAATTTCTTTTTCCACTCTTCGAATTCGGTCGCGATGCCTGAGTACGGATTTTCCTGTGTCTGCCAGACCCACATATAATGCCCGCTTATAGAGCTTACGGGCATCCAGCAGCCTTGAAAGCTCTCCCGCATATCCTGTTGCGTTTCGCATTGCTGCAATAAGGTCTATATCATCCATCTGCCTGAGCCTGAGCGGGTCAAGCTCGTTATTTTCGATCATATACTCCACTGCCCTGGAACACATAGCTTCCGAAATCCTGGTTACATGATGATAATAAACTGATGTGTTCATCCAGAAACGTGAGACCAGAAGAGATTCGGCAGCTTTCAATCCACCATAGTCCACAACGAGCCTGTCCTCATAAAAATTCATCTGGTTTATCAGGCGGTTGTAATCCACGACCCCGAATGCCACACCTGTGTAATGGGCATCCCGTACAAGATAGTCCATCCGGTCTACATCAATCTCACTGCTAAGGATCTGCCCAAGGGAAGTTTCTCCTTTAATGTGCTTCACAAGGTTTCCGGGAGAAATTCCATGTTTGCCCAGGACTTCTTTTATCTCTCCTTTTCCGAGAATTTCCTTTACATCATCGTGTCTGCGCCGAGTGTATTTGTCAATAATGTTCTCGGTAACATGAGAAAAAGGTCCATGCCCTACATCGTGCAGAAGAGTAGCAGCTTTAACCTCAATTTTCCTGTCTTCCTCAATTGAATCGAGACTTCTTGTTAGCGTGGAGGCAAGGTGCATTGCTCCAAGCGAGTGTTCGAAACGTGTATGATTAGCTCCCGGATAGACGAGGTTTGAAAAACCAAGCTGTCTGACCCTCCTGAGGCGCTGCATCTGTGGTGTTGAAAGAAGGTCCTGAGCCAGATTATCCAGCTCGATGTAACCGTGTACAGGATCAAGGACAACTTTCATTATTCTTTAGACAGATTTCATTATATATTGCTGTTACTATTACTCTGATATTGTAGATTTGCAGAAATACTCTCTACCCGAAAGTTTAAAAGAAAGCTGGAATAGGTATTATCATGATTATTTTTTCAGGCGGCACTGGAACTCCAAAGCTCCTTGACGGACTCAAGGAAATCCTCCCTGCGGAGGAACTGACCGTTATTGTAAACACTGCCGAAGACCTCTGGGTTTCGGGAAACATGATTTGTCCCGACCTGGATACAGTGCTCTATCTGTTTTCAGACCAGATTGACAGAAAAAGGTGGTGGGGCATCAAAGACGACACCTTCCTTACTTATGAGCGTATGCAGGAACTTGGCGTCACAGAGAGTATGAAACTGGGAGACAAGGACCGGGCAACCCATATTATTCGCTCGAATTTTCTCAGACAGGGAATTTCCCTTACAGATGCAACTTTAGAGCTTGCATCAATCTTCGGAATTAACGCAAAAATTTTGCCTATGTCTGACGATCCAATTTTCACCTATATAGAAACTCCAGAAGGCATTATGCATTTTCAGGATTTCTGGATTGGAAAACATGGAGAACCCGACGTGCTGGGGGTTGACATAAAGGGAGTTTCCGAAGCTTCAATTTCTCCAAAGGTACTCGAAGCCCTGGAAAATGATGACAAAGTCCTTATAGGGCCAAGTAACCCGATTACGAGTATCGGTCCTATTATTTCCCTGCCAGGCATGAAAGATATTTTGAAAAAGAAAATGGTCGTGGCAGTCAGCCCGATTATTGGCAATGCCCCTGTAAGTGGGCCTGCCGGCAAACTGATGGAAGCATCAGGGCTTGAGGTCTCTTCAATGGGAGTTGCAGAATATTATCAGGATTTCCTGGATGTCTTTGTTTTCGATGAAAGGGATCAGGCAGATGAATTCGCTTTTGAGAGGGTTGGATGCCGTGCCATCCGCGCCGACACCATAATGACCTCAACGGAAAAGAGCAGGGAACTGGCAGAAATCATACTAGAGCTCTTTGACACTCTTGTCTGTCCTTAACTTCCCTGTTTTAATCCCTTATTCACCTTTTATTAGCTTTTTATTCATCTTTATTAGCTTTTTATTTACCTTTTATTAGCTTTCTATTAACTTTTTATTAACTTTTTATTAAATTTCCAATTTAGTTTTTTGATTAGTTTCGTAACTCTCAATTAACTACTTATTAACCTATTACTTGTCCTTTATTGAACAGTTAATAATTCAATCACTTCTAACTCTTTTTAGATTCATTCTCATTACACTTCTTTGCTCACCTGCCACCGCATATTTTTACGCCTCATTTATATTTCTCTAACTATTCTCAGTGTTAACAAAACTAGAAAGCTTTATGTATTATTTTTGTCATTTTTTGTAACACTAAAAAATACTAAATTAAATTTTTATCTTAAGCATTAAACTTTGCTTTCTGATATGTGTTATCTCTATTGTCAGACTGTAAAGAAATCGGGTCAATGAATAGTAGAGGAAAAAGCATGATAGGAGCAGGCATTATGAATATGAAGAATATCAAAGCAAGGATCATCTTCCTGGTTTTCCTGGCAGCCCTCGTTTTATCCCTCGGGTCTACTATAGGGGCGGCAACCGAAGATGATAATTCTGAGCTTATGGCTGAGGTCTTTAGTGCAACCGAAGCAAATCTTGGAGGTATAGGATCGGAAAAGACTCTTATTATTACGGATATAGGTTCTCCTGCGGAATCTTATGTTTTCTTGGACGATTTTTACTCGGAATTTTATGACAGAGATCTCCTGTATACACAGAATCTTCTTGTAGTCCAGAACGCAAGGAACAGCCCTCTATGGTTTGCGTTCTTCGATAAATGCAGCGGGAACTGTACTTATATCGAGGTCTCTTACGAAAACGAAAGTGAAATAAGCTATCAGGTAACGGAAAACATAGATTTCGATAAGCTTTCGAAAACACCGAAGTCGAAAGCTGCATGGGGCGAGAAGGTAAACTCAAAGATTTTTAACGGGCGCGAGTTTGCAATTCTTACGATTTGCAATGGCTGGGCTACCGGAAAACTCGATTATGAGCTTATGCAGTGCCTGGAGCTTCACAACCATTTCTGTCCAGGGATCTCCAGTGGTTTCGTACTTGCAAACTGGATGGAAGAAAACTACCCGCTTGAGGAAAATGTAAGCTATACGGTTTTTTCCTGCCCCAACTGGTGCAAAGAAGATGTTTTCGTAAAACGCTGGGACACAACTCCCGGAAAAGGAGGAATCTGGGTATCCTCACTGACCGATGATGAAAAAGAAGCTCTTGGAGGCTCTCCTGCAGGAATCTTCGTGGTTACGGATAAGAATGCCGGGACTATGAAGGCTGTGGTTCTTGGATTTAACTTTGATATTGTCAATGCCGAATGCGGGGCAAAAGCCGATGATCCTGCCTGGATTTCAAAGTATTTAGCGGATCTCTGGCTTATGGATAAAGAAAACTGGGATACCGAGGGACTTGTTTCGGTAATTTCAGTAACTGATATTGATGAAGCTACCCTGAACGAAATGAAGCAGGCAGGAAATAATCCTTATGTGGTTCTCGGGCTGCTTGATTCAGAAGAGAATGTCAATCCCTAAAAAAATGAGGTTTATGGATAAGCGACGGGAATAAAACGTGTCTAAGCCTATGTAGAAAGGATGATCTACTATGCCAGAGGTTTCTGTTAATCATTAAATTTTCCTTTTTCGCTTCCTTTTTATTTTTTAGTTTTTCTCTTCCTTTTTAATTTCTGGGCTTTTCACACCTGAGTTCTCTCAAACTGTTTGATTCTCGTTTTGACCCTCCGGACTACCTAAACTTAAATTCTTAAACCTGTCAATGCTGCATAATTACTTATATAAGCCCATATGATTTGTAGGCATACAGAGATTGGAAAATAAAATATAGCATTTTTAACCTTTCCTGATGTCAGTTTACTTTCCCCATGACATATTCAGGTCTTCGCTTTTGGCGAGGGGTGTATGCGTATAAATTAAGGATAAAGATACAGAATTCTTTATTAGTAGAAAATAATTCTTTATTAATACAATACAATTCTTTAATTACAGGAATATCGCAACAGCCAAAAAAGAGTTAAAACTATGCTTGAAAGACTGAAAAGCTCACTTATTAATTCTCCTGTAATCAAGCGGGGGGAATATAATTACTTTATCCATCCGATTTCCGATGGAGTGCCTTCTATAGACCCCCATCTGGTTGAGGAAATCGCGGATTATATCCTTACGATTACCGATATGGAAAAAGTTGATACTATTGTCACTGTGGAGGCTATGGGTATTCCTGTGGCAAACGCTCTTTCCCTCAAAACCGGAGTTCCTCTAACCATTATCCGGAAGCGGCCTTATTACCTTGAAGGAGAGGTGGAACTTTCTCAGAACACAGGATATTCGAAAGGAGTCCTTTACATAAACGGGCTCAAGAAAGGTGACCGGATAATTATCGTAGATGACGTAATCAGTACTGGTGGAACCCTGATAGCACTTGTAAAAGCCCTGAGAAACATGGGTGTAGAGGTTCTGGATGTTATTTCCGTTATCGGACGCGGGACAGGTTATTTACAGATAAAGGAACACGGGATTGAGCCTAAAATCCTGGTAACGATCGAAGTGGGCGAGAAAGGCGTGGAGATCAAGAATGTCTTTGGGGACAAGTGACGCGTTTGACTTAAGGCCTGACTACATTATCAGTGTAATAAAAAAACTGGAAGCAAAAACCGTAGGTTTCCAGTTTCCTGAAGGACTCAAAAGAAAAGGTCCAGAGCTCGCAAAAAAGGTTGAAGATGCCACTGGTGCCGAGATTATTATTTCAGGAGACCCCTGTTTTGGGGCGTGTGACCTGGATAGGACTTTGCTCGGGCAGGTTGACATCCTCTTCCATTTTGGACATGCCGAGCTTGAGGACACAAAACTTTCCGAAAAGGTCTATTTCATAGAAACACGCTCGGCAGTTAATATTCGACCTGTTGTTGAGAAGGCTGTCCCTGAACTTAAGGAGCAGGTTATAGGGCTGATTACTACTGTCCAGCATATCCATAAGCTCCCTGAAGCCTGCACTATCCTTAAGGCGAATGGGAAAACCTGTGTAATCGGGCGTGGGGACTCCAGGCTTGCGTATCCGGGTCAGGTACTGGGCTGCAATTTTTCGGCAGCAAGGGACGAGGTTTGTGATGAATACCTCTATATAGGAAGCGGTGACTTCCATCCTCTGGGTGTAGCCCTTTCCACAAAGAAGCGGGTTCTTGCAGCCGATCCTTTCTCCGGGGAAGTTCGTGAGGTTGATCCCTCAAGAATCCTTCGCCAACGGAGTGCGGTAATTGCAAAGTCTCTGGATGCGGAGGTTTTCGGAATAATCGTCTCAAGCAAAAACGGGCAGGAACGGATGGAACTGGCTCACTCTTTGAAAGCGCTCGCGAAAAATCATGGAAAAGAAGCACACCTTATCCTGATTGATCTTGTAACTCCGGATCAGCTTCTCCAGTTCAAAGTGGATGCTTTCGTAAACACCGCCTGCCCTAGGCTCGCAATCGATGAGGTAGGACGTTTTCCCTCTCCAATGCTTACGCCCCAGGAATTTGAAATTGTGCTTGGAGAACGTGAATGGGAAAACCTTGTGCTCGATGAAATAACCGAGGAACCTGTGTAATCTTACCCTCGATCCTGTAAGATAATTTAAGTGCTAAAATATATAAATAAAGAACTAAATACTGTATTAAAACGTAAATAGAAAATTAAAGTCGATGGAATGAAACAACGAAAGCTTGAGATACTGCTTGAAGAACTGGAAAATTTTTCCGATCCTGAACTTGAATTGGAACAGTACCAGACTCCTCCTCTTCTGGCTGCGGAGATTCTTCACTTTGCTTATATGAAGGGAGATATTGATGACTCGGTGCAAGATCTGGGCTGCGGTACCGGAATCCTTGCAATCGGGGCTAAACTTATGGGAGCAAAGAGGGTTATTGGGTATGATACGGATCAAAAGGCCCTTGAGATCGCAAAGAAGAATGCCGAAAAACTGGGAGTCGAAGTGGAGTTTGTATTATCGGACGTTAACGATATTACAGAACATGTAAAAACCACGGTCATGAACCCTCCTTTCGGGGCAAGAGTTAAAGGTAGGGACAGGCCTTTTCTTTCGTCAGCATTAAGAACAAGTGAAGTGATATACTCAATTCACAACCGTGGAAGCCTTGCTTTTATCCAAAAGTTCATTAAGCCTGCGGTCATTACACATTCTTACGTTGCAAAATTCCCTATAAAACGAACCTTTGACTTCCATAAAAAAGAAAGAGAGGTTATTGAGGTTGAGATCTACAGGATTAGGGTCTCTGGATGATCAAGGCGCAGTATCGTTTAAGGCATCGGATTTTATAGCGTCAGTGTCAGGGCTTTACCTCAAAAGGAGAGCGATAACACTGCTTATAACAGATATGCCTGTTCATTATCGAACTAGACAAGTACATCAATAGGGACAAAAAATGGCAGATATGCGGACGTGGTAATCTGTCCCCTCTCCTGATAGTTGATTATCTGTCGATTGAATGTTGCCGATATTCGATTGGACGGCTGCCAGTATTCTATGTCAATGACAATTACTGCAATTACTAATTATATTGACTATTAACGATAATTCAAATGAGGGATTATGATTAGAATCCGAAAAAGTAAAACTACGAGAAAGAAATTGACTGGCCCGAGCGCAGGAAAGTCAGTTGCTGAAAAAGCATCTCAAGTCGCTCCAGAAAGCAGGGACCAATTCAAAGGCCAGTCCAGAGATCAGTTTAAAAGTCAGCCCAGGGAACAACCCAGAGAGCAGTCCAGAGACCAGTTCAAAGGTCAACCGAGGAGCCAGCCCAGGGAACAGTCTAAAGACCATTTCAGGGGAGACCAGAGTAAAAAGAGAAGGTTCCCCTACCCGAAAAAAGCTCCCAGGGGAAGGACGGAAGCACCTGAGTCTAGAACCCCCTGTGAACCCGCGACCCCTGAAGAGGAGCTTGAAAAAGGAGATTTTGTTCTCCCTGGAGAGCTCATTGGAACCATAGAAGAGTTTAAACCCGGTGAAGGAACAACGGTATCTGTCGGTGATATTTACTCCTTAGCTACCGGAAATGTTGTTATTGACAGGAAAGCGAGAATAGTTTCGGTCAGGCCCAGTACACTTACTCCGAATATCCTTAAAGTGGGGGATGTTATTTATGGAAAGATAATTGACGTGCGTGAGTCCGGAGCAATGGTAGAAATTGCAGGAATTGAAGGCAAAGAGGATCGGGAAATCGTCAATGTGCGGACTGGAGACATTCACGTCTCAAATGTACGTGACTCCTATGTTAAGAGATTTTCAGATGAATTCAGACCCTCTGATATAATCCGCGCCAGGGTCATCGACGCTGAAAGGATGCGCTTGACAACAGCTGAAGATTCTCTCGGAGTTGTAAAAGCCTACTGCTCAAATTGCAGAGGGG
This sequence comes from Methanosarcina flavescens, assembly GCF_001304615.2. Lineage (NCBI taxonomy): Archaea > Methanobacteriati > Methanobacteriota > Methanomicrobia > Methanosarcinales > Methanosarcinaceae > Methanosarcina > Methanosarcina flavescens. The sequence continues at coordinate 1,326,526 of NZ_CP032683.1, forward strand.
AACTTGTGCTTGAAGGGAAAAAGCTTAAATGCCCGGCTTGCAATATGACTGAAACCCGCAAAATCTCAACCGAGTACGGGAAAGGGATCAAGTAATCTCTTTCTCCTTGCAGGTAGGGTTTCTGCACAATAAACCACACTACTCACCATTCACAGGTGATCACCAATGGAACTGAACATTCTTTCCAAAACAGACAATGAGCTTGAAGTCGAGCTCAAAGGCGAGACACATACTCTTCTCAATATGCTTAAGGACCTCCTTATAAGGGACAAAAGGGTTGAGGTTGCCTTTTACGATATGAAATACGTGAGCATTAGTGAGCCTATCCTTTACATCAGAACCGATGGTACGAACCCCATTGAGGTCTTAAAGGACGCTGCTTCAAAAATAATTGCTCAGTGCGACGAGTTTACCGAAGTCTTTAGCAAGGCAGCAAACGCCTGAAATTTCTTAAAAATGACTGCATGACGTCTTTCTAAAGGCGTTCTGCTCTCTTTTTCCGGCAGTCCGGAACCTTACTTGTAGGGGGCTTCCGATAGTATTTAATGAGCCTTTGCTATCTTCAGACCTGAAGAATCCCTGGAATACTTTTTTATGAACTCTATGCATATCCAGAATGAATAAAAAATCCGACAGAAATCCCAGGTTTGGCAATCTTTCCGGAAATATTGAACGGATAGAATATACCGATTCTTTTTAGTTTAAGGATCGCATCCTACATCTGCAGTTTAAAGACAATAATTAACCTGTAATTAATATGAGGTATGAAATAAAATGAAACTTGATGACTCATCCCTTCAGAAGTTCGGTTTTATAAAAAGAGAAACTCTGGGCAGCATAAATATTGACCCTCTTCAGACAGGCGGGCTGTTGACCGGGGCTGCAAAACAGGCGCTTGTAGAATGGGGAGACGGATATTCGGTATGTGATTTCTGTGGAGGGGTTCTGGACCAGATAAAAAAACCTCCAATTCATGATTTCGTACACAAGGCGCTTCCCGAGTTCCTTGGCTGTGACGAGGCAAGAGTTACAAATGGGGCACGGGAGTCCAAGTTTGCTGTCATGCATTCTATCGGGAAGCCGGGTGACTGGATTGTGCTTGACGGGCTTGCCCACTACTCTTCATATGTTGCAGCCGAAAGAGCTGGCCTGAATATCAAAACTGTACCGCACTCAGGCAGTCCTGATTACTACCTCGACCCCGAAGGCTATGCTACAGCAATCGAAGAGGTTACAAAGGAAAATGGAAAACCACCTGTTCTTGCACTTGTTACATATCCGGACGGAAGCTATGGAAACGTGCCAGATGCAGGAAAAATAGCCTCGATCTGCCATGAGTACAATGTCCCCCTCCTTCTGAACGGTGCATACGCCGTCGGAAGAATGCCTGTATCGGCAAAAAAGATCGGTGCCGACTTTATTGTAGGCAGCGGGCATAAATCGATGGCTGCATCAGGACCTGTCGGGGTACTCGGAGTAAGTGAAGAATATGCTCCTGTAGTGTTCAGGAAATCGAAACACAGCAAGGTAAAAGAGGTTGAGTTTCTTGGCTGCACGGCAAGGGGCGCTACGGTTATGACTCTCATTGCCTCCTTCCCGGATGTTGTAAAGCGTGTTAGGAACTGGGACAAGGAGGTCGAAAACGCCCGCTGGTTCTCGGCAAGGCTTGAGGAAATGGGCTTTATCCAGCGCGGTCAGAAACCCCATTCTCATGATCTGATGTTCTTCGAAACCCCACGTTTCTATGAGATCTCCGAGAAAGTCAAGAATGGAAGATACTTCCTCTACCGGGAACTCAAGGAACGCAATATCCACGGCATAAAATCAGGGCTCACTAAATATTTCAAACTCAGCACTTTCGGGCTTGGAAAGGAAAAACTGGAAGTTGTCGTGGACTCCTTTGAAGATATTTTGAAAAAATACGAAGATATTTAATGTCAGGAAATTAACGTCCGTTTAAACCGGACGACATCTGGTGCCAGGAAGATCTATTTCTCCTGACTTCTTTATTTTTTTAGCTCCACATTTTTCATATACCCTTCTCCCCTGGGAGTCAGGATATAATATGTAACTCCTTCGTTCTCCTCTTTTTCAATACAGAGAGTACTTTCCAGCGTATTGAGGTTGTAACTTGCCTGGGAATCCGTGAGTTTGAGCTCTGTCTTAATTTCTTCCAGTGACTTTTTCTGCTCAACCAGGGCTTTAAGAATGTTTCTGCGAACTGGGTTTTGCAGTGCATTAAGGCAGGCTTTATGATCTTCTGTCATATCCTCTTTCATCCTGCCTTCCTTTTTCATCTTTGCAACCCATTCTTCTTTTCTTTTTGCGGCTTCCTCAGGTGTCATATCTGATCATTAATATATCAGCCTGAGTATCTAAATAAGTTTGCAAAAAGCAAGAGTTATAAGCTAGAATTATAGTCGGAAATTACAAGCGAAAATTACAAAAGAAAACTGTAGAATCGCTCCGGCTGGTTCAGATATAAATAGTATTATTTTCAACTTCCTGCCATGAAACATAATCCCGAACTTGAGTCCATTGAACTGCTTGCAAAAATAATTCTTACTGCTGCCCGGACTGCCCCAAAAGGAAAAGGAATTGACGATATTGTAACCTACCTTCTTTCTCAGGAGGAAAAAGACGAGCTTGCTGACCGAATGGAAGAGTTAAGCGAAATCAAGGGACTGAAGTTCCTTCTTCGGGATGCCGGAAATGTCAGGGATGCTGATGCAATTACTCTTATAGGGTTGAAGGCTTCAGGCATTAGCAACCTCGACTGTGGAGCCTGCGGATTTGCAACCTGTAAGGAAATGCTTGAACACGGAAAGGTTCAGAAAGAATTTTCAGGCCCCCACTGTATGATCAAGTACCTTGACCTCGGAATTGCCGTGGGCTCGGCAGCAGCAAAAGCAAAGGATCTCTGTATCGACAACCGCGTTCTTTATTCTGCAGGCGCTGCGGCGTGTTACTTTAAAATTATAGATGCAGATGTGGCTATGGGGCTTCCGCTGAGTGTTAAAGGAAAAAACATCTTTTTTGATCGGGAATCCACAAGAAAAGTCAAAGGGTAATTTTTTTCGTTTTTATATGAAATCCTGTATAAAAAGGATAATTCAGGTACAGCAGTGAGATAAATCAATAAAATTTCTCTCCTGCTTACCTATGTCTAAGCCTTCAATAAATTTTTGAGACATTTCTTCCGTTTTAGCGGAGGCACTTTCTTACTTGAAGTCTTTCAGGGCTTCAAAATCGAGGGTTGCAAAGTAATCCTCAATAGTCTCGGCTCTCCTGATCTGTACAACGCTTCCGTCTTCCCTGAGAAGTAGTTCGGCAGAACGGAGCTTTCCGTTATAATTGAAGCCCATTGCATGCCCGTGAGCTCCTGTATCGTGGATTGCAAGGATATCCCCGATTTCGATTTCAGGAAGCGGGCGGTCGATTGCAAACTTATCATTGTTTTCACAGAGGGAGCCGGTTACGTCGTATTTGCGGGCAGGCGCCTCATTTTCTTTTCCGAGCACAGTTATATGGTGATAGGCTCCGTACATGCCAGGACGCATCAGGTTTGCCATACAGGAGTCCATGCCAACATAGTCCTTGTAGGTATGCTTGAGATGTCTTACCTGGGAAATCAGGTATCCGTAGGGGCCTGTAATCACGCGGCCGCATTCCATGAAGACTTTAAGCGGATGAAGCCCGTTAGCTGTAATAGTAGCCTCGTAAGCCTCTTTTACACCTTTTGCAATGGCTTCGAAAGAGACAGGCTCTTCTTCGGGCCTGTAGGGGATGCCTATGCCTCCGCCCAGGTTTACAAATTCGAAATTTATGTTGAGTTCCTTTGAGATTTCAACTATAAGTTCGAAAAGAATCCTTGCGGTTTCCACAAAGTAATCAGGATTCAATTCATTCGAGGCTACCATAGTGTGCATCCCGAAGCGCTTCAAGCCCTTGTCCCTGAGGATCCTGTACCCTTCAAACATCTGTTCTCGTGTAAATCCATACTTCGCCTCTTCCGGCTTTCCTATGATAGCATTTCCTTCTTTCAGGGATCCGGGATTGTACCTGAAGCAAATGATCTCCGGAAGCCCTGCAGATCTTTCCATGTAATCGATATGGCTGATATCGTCAAGGTTGATAAAGCCGCCAAGTTCCTTTGCTTTTATAAACTCCTCGGACGGCGTATCATTTGAGCTGAACATAATATCATCGCCGGTCATCCCTGCTTTCTCCGCAAGGATAAGTTCTGGAAGAGAACTGCAGTCTGCCCCGAAGCCCTCCTCTTTGAGGATCTTAAGGATAAAAGGGTTAGGAAGGGCTTTTACTGCAAAAAACTCCTTGAAGCCGGGAACATCTTTAAAGGCGGATTTCATCTTTCTGGCGTTTTCCCTAATAGCTTTCTCATCGTAAATATGAAAAGGAGTGGGATATTTTTCCATAATTTTAAGGATATCTTCTTTTGTAAAAGGGAGATTTTTTGAAACCATTATTGTGACCTTTTGCCTGATTTTTGTTTAATGGGTTTTACATCAATTTGAACTTTTACTCCTTTATTACTGTTTCGCAAACTTTTTAGAAAAAAGTTTGATCGCAAGACTTTTGAAAAAACTGCTTGACCGAAACCGTTGCGCCGGTTTATCACGCCAACCACGCCTACCAGTCTTTTTCGCTCAAGCCTTTTTTGAAAAGGCTTGCGGCACAGACTGATTATTCTTTGGATTTTTTTAGAATTTCTTTAAGCCTGGAGTAGGGGTAAGTGTTTACAACATCTTCTTTTTCTATCCAGCCGCGCCGTGCCTGTCCTATTCCGTATCGCATGAAGGAAAGGTCGGTAGCGGAATGGCTGTCAGTGGAGATGCAAAATTTAATGCCAAAGGTTTTTGCCCGAAGGATGAGCTCGTCGTTAAGGTCAAGCCTTGAAGGCTGGCTGTTGATCTCGATCAATTTTCCGTTTGCAGCCGCAGCCTCAAAAACCCTTTCATAATTAACGGCATAAGGCTCCCTTTTCCCAAGCAGCCTGCCTGAAGGGTGGGCAAGGATATCAAGATACCTGTTCTCCAGAGCCATGACAATTCTTTCGGTCATTTCTTTCTCAGGCAAGGCAAAACCGGAATGTATGGACCCTAAGACAACATCGAGTTCTTTGAGGATTTCATCCGGGTAATCAAGGTTCCCATCTTTCAGGATGTCAACCTCGGAGCCTTTAAGAATTTTTATCCGGAAGCGCTTTGAAAGTTTGTCTATCTCTTCCCACTGAGCTTTTAATTTCTCAATTTCCAGGCCCCTGGCAATCTTCTGGGAGCGGGAATGGTCGGTTATTGCGATATATTCATAGCCAAGAGCTTCTGCTCTTTCAATCATGGTTTTAAGGCTATCCTTTCCTTCGCTGTAGTTTGTGTGCACATGGAGATCTCCCCTGAGATCGCTTTGTTCTATCAGTTTTGGGAGGGCATTTTTTGCAGCGGCTTTAATCTCTCCCCTGTTTTCACGAAGTTCGGGCGGGATGTAGGCAAGACCAAGTGTTTTATAAATCTCTTCTTCACTACTGCCTGCAATCTGTTTTCCGGACTCCTTTAAATACAGCCCGTACTCCGAAAGTTTGTAACCTTTCTTTATGGCAATGTTCCTGAGTTCTATGTTGTGTTCCTTTGAGCCCGTGAAATACTGAAGAGCTGCCCCGTAGCTTTCAGGTGGAACTACTCTCAGGTCAATAGCAGTTCCTTCTTTTAGAATCACACTGCTTTTTGTGATACCTTTTAAGATAACTTGATCAACATCAGGAAGGGAGACAAAACAATTCATTACCTTTAAAGCTTCTCCTTTTTTGGCTTCTGCCAGGATGTCAATATCACCGATCGTCTCTTTTAACCTGCGAAGTGAGCCGGTGTAGATTATCTTTGAAAGATCAACTTTAGAGGTCGTATCCTTACACCTGGCTTTTAAAGCGGATATTATCTCGTCTGCGATTGGAAGCGCTTTCCCGAGAGCTATTCGGGCATGACTTTTCTCATACTGCTCAATTGCTTTTGCCAGGTTTTCTTCAGTTTTTTCTCCGAAGCCTTCGAGCCTCCTGAGCCTGTGGGCAGCGATCGCATTTTTAAGATCTGAGAGCGTCCTTATCCCCAGGGCGTCGGCAAGCTTTTTCATTTTTTTTGCGCCAAGCCCGCGGATTTCCATGAGTTCCGCAGCACCTGAAGGGGCTTTCCCTTTGAGTTTCTCGAATTTTTCAACTCTGCCTGTTTTGAGATACTCAGCAATGTGGTCGGCAATGGACCCCCCAACACCTGGAATTCTGGTCAAGCCGGCTTTTCCTTCTCTGGCATAAATAGTTTCTATGTCTTTCCCGAGGTTTTCTATCATCTGGGCTGCTTTCCGATAAGCTCGCGGTTTCCACTCAACCTGCTGGTACTCAAGAATATCAGCAACTTCATAAAATAACTCAGCTACTTCGCGATTTCTCAACTGCTTCCCCCTTTCCCCTCTATTTTGCTTTTCTGTTCTTTCTGTACTTCTTTCTTACTTTCCTGCCTGAATCTTTAAACGCCTATTCCTTCCTTCAAATTCATGATCTCTTTAACTGTATTGACATCAGCAGGTCCTTTATCGTATCTTATACGCAAAAATCGAGGAAAGAGCAGAGCAAGCCCTGTATCTCTTTCTCCCTGTCCTGCAGTGTGGCCGGGACTTTTCGTGATTTCCGCACCAAGAACCCGATAACCACAGCGGGTTCTACAAAAATATCTGGCAGCATCCTACTTTTTATGAGCACGTTTTTAGGGATTTCATTCACTATATGCTCTGAAAGCAGGCTGTCGATTTCCCTTGCATCCCTTTCCGTAAATCCTGTACCTACTTTCGTAAAAGTCTCATAACGCTGCTCTTCTTCGTTGAGAATAGCGTAGAGGAGGGCTCCAAATGAGCCTTTCCTCTTTCCTCGCCCGTAATATTTCCCTACAATTACAAGGTCAAAGGTCTCTCGCATTCCCTCGGCATATTCTTCTTTCCACTTGAGCCAGAACCAGCTCCTTTTTCCGGCTTCGTAAACCGCATTGCTGCTCATGGATTTGATTATAATTCCTTCAAGCTTCTTTTCTAGAGTCTTGTTGAAAAAGTCCTCGATCTCCTCAAGATTGTCCGTAACAATTCTTCCAGCCAGGCGAAGAACCTCCGATTGTTTTACATTTTCCTCGAGAAGAGTTCTTCTCCTGGGGTGCGGTTCTTTCAGGAGGGAATTTCCTTCCAGGTACAGGATATCGAAAAAGAATACTGCAACAGGAAAGATTTCAGCATATTTTTGAACCTCATATTTCCTGCGCCTCTGCATCAGTCTCTGGAATGAATAAAATTCTTGGGTAGAGTCATCGGCTTTACTGCCTTCAACGTATGCAATGATTTCCCCATCAAGCACGATTCTCTCTGCGTTAATGCCTCTCCTGACTGCTTCCACAAGATCAGGATATTGGGCAGTTATATCCTCGAGCCTTCGAGAGAAGGCTTTGATCTCGTTTCCGTTTTTATGGATCTGCACTCTTTCCCCATCATACTTTTCTTCAGCTGCCTTTTTTCCGGGAATCCTTTTTTCAAGCTCTTCGAAAGATTCTACTCGATGAGCAAGCATTGACCTGACAGGCCGTCCCAGTTTTATGGAAAAGCGCCCAAGAGCTCTGAGACCATGCTCTGAAAGGGATTCTGCAAGCTCTCCAATATCGGTGCAAACATTGTAGCTTTCCTTAATCTTTGCAGCATATTTCTTATCCCCTGTAAAAGCAATAGAAAACGCTTCAAGCAGAAACTGGTCTCCAAACCCCAGCCTTAGCTTTCCCAGCACAATCCTGACTATATATTTCCCTTCTTCCGGGCTGGCTCGTTGCAGAATACTGGAAAGTAGCCTGACCTTTTCTTCCTGGCTCCCTTTTCCTGAGGTTTCCTTTATTTCCCTGAGCTTTCCGAATACTTCATCAATTGTAAGCGACTTTTTTTCTCCCCTGCTTAACTCAAACGCCACATCCCCAAGGTCCCCTGTCGTTGAATATCTCTTTTTAACCTCCTCTTCTGAAACTCTGTATGCAGACGCAATTGCTTTTAAAGCAATCTTATCCCCTACTCCCAGTGTCGTGTTTTCAAACGCAGGTCCTATGCTTCCGAGAAAAAGGTATGCACTGTCCTTTACTTCCTTTCCTTCCAGTTCCTAGAAAAAGTTAGCAATCTTCCTGACAATCTCTTTATGAGATGTTATCTTCTCAAGTTTTTCAAAAAGCTCTGCAAGCTCTATAAACCGAGCCATTGCCCTCTCCCCGAAAAAACGCTTTGAAATTTTTCTCTTATATTATTCCACCCTCAGGTCTTTATGCTTTGCACCCTCAAATTTCAGAAATAGAGTTTTCCCTCTTTTGCCAATAAAACAGCTTTCCTCGCCGCTCCGTCCCTTCACCGAAACCTTTAATATCTAAAAGATGCATGAGAAGAATACACAGCACTTCTTTACATCCTTATGCGACTGTGGTTTAGTGGCTATGACCTGAGCTTCCCAAGCTTAGAACCCGGGTTCGAATCCCGGCAGTCGCATTGAAAATTCTTCTTAGCTCTTTTTAAAACTAGTTTCTTTTCTAAGCTTAAATTATGTTTTAAAGCAATATATTTTATATTTTCTCCAGTTAACCTTCAGAACACCTTAAAAGGGTTTTAGCAGGAAATCTTCTGGTGACTCCTGCCTATCTGTTTTAGATTAATCCGGCTAATTCAAATGCGGGATAGATCAGCAAGTGAAGTCTTTTTCCTGTAACCCATGCCCTGAAAAATCGCCACCAGGTCTCCTCTATCATCAGTTATGTTTACGGTATACGTTGAAATTTTGGAGTTAATAGATGTTTCTTTTGCCTCGGCTGTAAGAGTTTTCCCTGTTGCGGCTTTCACGAAAGAGATATTTGCATTGATAGCAACAGCAACATTGCCGTGTGCATTTGAGGCTGCAGCAAAAGTAAGATCTGCAAGGGTAAACAATGCTCCTCCCTGAACGGTTTTCAGGGCATTGAGGTGTTTTTCTTCTATATTCATGACAGCTTTTGCATACCCTGGAGAGACTTCAAGAATTTCGATTCCTGACATTGCAGCAAAATTATCATTCTTAAAAAATTCTTTAATATTTTCCATATAACAACTCCGGTTATTGTCAGTAAAGTCGTGCTCTATTCTTCGTGTTTTTAATTAAAGTTATGTTTTTTGTTGCGCCTGTAAGCACGCTTTTTCTGCTCTTTCCCCTTGAAACTGACCGTGTTGCTACCCTGAACACTTCCAATAATGTGATCTTAAAGCTTTAATAAGAATTTCAAGGCCTTACTGTGGCTCTTTTGCCATGTTCCCAAATAATTTTGCGTAGCCGTAAGTGCCTAATAAGGAAGGGTTTTAGATTACATCTATACAGAGTATAAAGAAGGCTGAGATTAGGAACTGGAGTATGGACAATCTAAAATAAACGTTAAACGTGATTTTCCTAAGCTTTTCAAATGATATTGCTTAATATCTGTTATGTCAAACATAATAAATATGTGACAAATATCTACTTTTAAAATGCCGGTTGACACCTATAACTCGACTAATCTCTATAGTTCATAGAGATTAATTATTTATAATCTGATCCTTTATTATTAAGATAATTGTATTAAATTATTTTTTATTTTATTCAAAAACTTAATAATCAACCCGGGGGGTAGAGAATGAAATTGAAATTGATACTTCCTCTGATGCTAGCGCTATGCCTGGCTCTTTCTATAGTACCCGTGCAGGCACAGGGTAATCCGATCGGAGACATGGATGAAATAAATGTAATCATAGCTGGAAATATTACTGAAACCGTTACATGCAACATAACCGGAAATGCGGTTATAGTCGAAAAAGCGGATAACATGACGGGTAATAATATGACCGATAACATGACCGGTAATATGACCGACAACATGACCGATTACATGACTGAAGACATGGACAACATGACTGAAGGCATGAATAATGTCTCCCAAAGCATGGAACTTGATGTGACTGGAAAGATAATTTTAATCAAAGACTTGGGTAACATGACAGAAAAAGCGGTTATGGTCGGAAGAATGGATAATATGCCCGGAAGCGTAGTTATCTTCGGAAGGACAGAAATCATGACTGGCATGGGTAACACGACCGACAACATGACCAATAACATGACCAGTAATATGACCGACAACATGACCGGTAATATGACCGACAACATGACCGGTAATATGACCGACAACATGACTGAAGACATGGACGATATGATTGAAACCATGATTGAAGCCATGAATGATACGACTGTAGTCCTGATCGGAGATATGACTGGAACCATCACGGTCAACCCGAGCGATGATATGGGCAGCACAACCGAAAGCATTGGCAACATGACTGTACTTATGGCTGGAAGTATGACCGGAAATGTAACAGGTGATATGACCAGACAGATAATTGTGATTAAAGACATCGATGACATCGATGAGATGTCCGAAATAATGGGTAATATGACCGGAATGGTTGGAGATACAGGCAATCAACCCGTGGAGTGTAATCTTGATGGAAAGATGGCTATAATTAGCAATGTAGATTACATGATCGGAACGGCCGAGAAAATAGACAAGCATCTGGCTGACCTTACCACAATGGATGGAAACAAGACTATAGTTGGGGATATTACTGATATATCCGATGACGAAGGTATGGATGAGGACACGTATAACATAACTGGAAAGGTGGCTGTAATCAGGAGCATTGGAGACACGATTTCAATCGTGACCAAGAACGCCACCTGTGATGTAAATCAGACTACAACTTTTGCTGAAGTAGAAAGCATGGACTGAGATAAGGAACATGACCTGAAGCATGTTGTAGTCAATGATCGATGAAGATGTACATATAAGGCCAGGATAAGAAATGAACGATCGACTGTCCTGGTTACAGAAGCCAGCTTGAAAATAGAGGCTGCAAACCTGTATATGGTTTGCAGTTCTCATTTCTTTACTTTATCTGTCAACTCATTTCTTTACTTTATCTGTCAACTCATTTCTTTATTTTATCTGCCAATTCATTTCTTTGTTTTATCTGATAATTCTCTTTTTATCTGATCTCTGATTATTTAAGATCAGGTCTCAATATATTCTGATTCCACTTTTACTGAACATTCAGAGTTAAGTAACTCTCCAATCAAAAAAATAATTTTGAAGGATTAATGCTCTAAGGAAGAATCTGGCAATTTATGAGTCAGATTTTACTAATGTAATAAAATGTGATAGATCTACTTCTTAAAAGACCCTTGATTACGAAAACCTGACTAGTTGCTGTAGTTAATATAGATTAAATATTTATAAATCGATCATTATTGTTTAATAGATTTATATTAAATTAATTTTTATTTTATTAAATATATTTAATTGGGTTAGTTGATCAAATTCGCATACGGGGGGTAAAGAATGAAAATAAAGTTAATAGTTTCTCTGTTAATACTTTGCCTGGCTTTCTTTTTTGGATTGGCACAGGCGCAGATGGGAGGGGATATTACATCTAATAATGCATCTCAGCAGAGAAACTTAACCACAACAGGTGAAATATGCACACTTGCAACTGTAGATAAAACTATTAATGTTAGCCAGCAAGCCGGTGAGGATGTTAAATGGATTTTTCCAGGCCCGAGAAGACTCGATCCTCAGATTTTCGGAACTCCGGATGTGCCAATTGGATATGAGCCAGAGATTGGTGTGCCGTTAGCTAACAGGTCTGTGAGTGGGAACGAATTTACCACAACATCGGTGCCTACACCGTACTCTGATAATTTTACGCGTATTAATGGTTCCTTCAACATGAATTTGACAGACAATACTCCTGTAGATGTGAATGAATCCGAAGATATGGCTGAAGCCGAATTTAATTTCACGGATCCGACAGGAGAAATCAGATATAGGGTTGTTCTGACAAATGTTACTCGCGTTGGGCAGATCCATCCGGTTTTTGGCGGGGTTATTGTTGATGGAATTGCTCATGGGAAAACTGGAATAGGCACACGCCTGGAGCCAACCTCTTACTTATATGGAGCTTTCTGGGGTGTAGGTTCGCTTTACGTAAATGATACTCTTGTCAGCAATAACAGGGTCATACACGCTATGGCAACCGAGCGCATCAGGAGTCCTGACCAGCAGGGTTATAGACTGCTCCTTGATAACGAACTGCCTCACAGGGGTATACAGGCTCATCTCTTATTGCCTGAGAAGGTGATGGCTGACAATGGAACAATGCAGGAACAGCCAGTGCCTACCAACTATACTCTGCCAGGTGGCGAGAACCAGACTTTTATCCATATAATATTCGACGATCCCCAGCTCGAAGGTCTTGAGATCCTTGATTTCGACAACGCAACCGCAGCTATGGCTGAGAACGTGACTGGCATGGAAAACATAACAGGCATGGAAAACATGACTGGTATGAATGAAGTGGTGGCTGCGGGTAGAAAGAATGTTGAGGTGTCAATCAACAATTTTGCCTTTAATCCCGAATCAGTTACAATATCAACAGGTGATACTGTCAGATGGACGAACCTTGATTCAGCTAATCATACAGCTACAGGTTCTACTTTCGACTCCGGCATACTGCAAGAAGGAGAATCGTATGAGTTCCAGTTTACTGACGCAGGCACGTATGAATATTCTTGCTTGATTCATCCTTCCATGCGGGGGTCTGTAATAGTTGAGGAGAAATGAGTTTGGTTTTAGAGTGAACTGAATGAAGGAAATATTCAATCTACTTAAATATTTTATTTTACATAATCCTTCGTTTGTATAACTGAAGAATTTTTTAAAACGGTTATCCTTTTTTGAGTCATTTTGAGTTGTTTTCTTCCTTAACCCGAAATTGGATTTAACAAAGATATCTATAAGTGCTCAAAAATCTAATAATATTTATCTAACCTCTCTTTTAAAAGCAGGTCCACACTCACCTGACAACCTGATAAATTTCGGTGAGACATAAAGACATGGATAAAAAGCAACTAAAAGACGAAAGAAAAGAGCTTCTTTATCAGATTAACGATCTTTTTGATCTCCCTTTAACTTTGCTGTCACTATTATGGCTTGTTCTCATTATTGTCGATTTTGTTTATGGTCTCTCTTCTTCTTTGCAAAAATTAAGTCTGGTTATCTGGGGAATATTTATAGTCGATTTTCTTATTGAATTGTACATTTCTCCGTTAAAGAAAGATTATTTAAAGAGTAACTGGCTTGTTACCTTTTCCCTATTTTTGCCTGCGTTGAGGGTTTTAAGACTATTTAAAGGATTCAGGCTTGTCAGGTTTGCAAATTCTGTCCGATCTCTTAACCTGGCTCGGATTCTTTCTTCTTTTAATCGGAGCTTAAGAACAGTCCGACAGGTAATCAGGCAGCGGGGCTTGAGATACGTTCTATTGCTTACGGTTTTAATTACCTTTCTTGGAGCAGCGGGAATGTACAATTTTGAGCACCCGGGGATTACTTCATATTGGGATGCATTATGGTGGACAGCCATGATTATGACTACAATAGGAAGCGCTTACTGGCCAGTTACCCCCGAGGGGAGAATACTGGCTTTTTCATTATCGGTTTATGCTTTTTCAATTTTTGGGTACATAACTGCAGCCCTGGCAAGCATGCTTGTCGGAAAAGATAAAGAAGAACTTTCCTCAAAAGAAATTGCAGAGATGCGCAGCGAGGTACAGAAACTCTCCAGTGAAATTAACAGGCTTTTGGGAAAGGAAAAAAAGTAAATTTTCTAAAATTTTATGCCGTGTATCTGGTGTCAATATTTATTCAGTTTAAATTGCAGGTTCTGTCCCGAGTTTCAGTTGTTCATTTCCTTTTTCGCCCTGACGCCGATCTTTTATGTATGAAGATAACTATCACAGTAATCGCCATTGCAATCGCAAGTATTCTCATTATAGCTAATTCAAAGTCGTCACCTAACATCAGGGCATGTACTGTGACGAGTGAGAAAGCCAGGTAACTGAGGTAGTGGACTTTCCTCCAATCTTTGTATTTCTTCCTGTACAATGCAATACCTGCAGCCAGAAAGAAGAGATAAAAAGCCGGACGTCCTGCCAATGCAATAAAAATGTTTGTCGGAGAAATCGGCGAAAAGATTCCTATTCCTCTCCCCTGTAAAACAAAAGTAAGTGGGTGAATAAGGATTAGCAATAGTCCAATTCTCGCCAGATTATGGTGAGCTTTCATAAAAGGAAGTCCTGATATTTTTTTCATTTTAGCCATATATTCGGATGTAACTATTGCAAGGAACACGGTCAGGTAGCCGAAAGTCCCTGCAAACCTGCGTATAGTCCTAATAGGTTCTTCAGTGTTTTGAAGAATAATATACGTTATAAATATGGTTACGAGTAGAAGTATGCCGTAGATCGGGTAAAAATATTTATTTGAGGATCCTTTGCCCGAACTTTCCCTACCTTTGCTGTGACCTGTGTATTTTCCCGCCTTCTCTTTATCCAAAATGTTTCCCCCGAAAGTAATGCTGTTATTCTTTCCCAATGACATCAGTGCTTTTAATAAAGTAGTCTACTGGCTTTCTCAAAAAATCGGCTAAGACCAGATTAAATCCTTATGTGTCGAGAATTAACCTTTGTTACTATTACTAGATTAATTTTAGTCACATTAAAGGCGAATCCAGTTAACAAAATTGAATCTTATTGTTAAATTGTGTTTATCTGCCATTTTCGGGTGTTACGCAGGCATGGTTACAAGCTATGTCAGGGTTTAATTTTGTCTTTTTAAATTTATCTTCTGAATTAATTATAGAATTTATACAGAAATTCTCCTTGAGGCTGTTAAGTCAAGCTGAAATAGGATCTCATATGGAAATTTTCTAAAAAATAAGAATTTCTATAATTTTCTTATTAAAAATTATTGTCCGGGATGCTCAGAACGCACTTGTAAAATATATATTATTAAATATATCTCTTTAATTGATTATTGTTCCTTATTTATATTTCTGTATATATTATATCCTTCAAATGATAATCTCCTTTATGTCTCAATTGTTGGCGTGATTTGTATCCATTTCATCGTTAGAGCATTTTCAGCAGTAAAAGATGATTAATTAGCCAGTATTCATGGATATATGATTAACTGGTAAAAATCATTTCCAAGCGCCCCATCTGACGATGAAAATGTGTTACAAAGCCGACATTTAGAAACATAGCAATTTAGGGAGTGTACACAAATGGGTATATTTAAAAAGACAATGAGTATTTTGGTGATGGTCCTCTTTGTACTGTCACTGACAGCTGCGTCAGCCAGTGCATGTGACGGGAAAGATTGTAAATGTAAAGACAAGTGCGACTGGAAAGGCAAGTGTGACTGGAAAGGCAAGTGTGACTGGAAAGGCAAGTGTGACTGGAAAGGCAAGTGTGATTGGAAAGATAAGTGTGACTGGAAAGGCAAGTGCAACTTCAGCCAGTGCAAGTATATCTTCAGCCAGTTTTGCTTCAAGTTTGTAGGGTTCTTTAATTTCTCTGGCTTCTTTGGAAGCGGCTGTAACTGGTGCGGATGGTGTTAACAGTTAAACTTGCATGAATGTAAGTATAAAGAATAAACAGACTAATACTCATTCGATAGCTCTGCGTCGAATTTCTGGGACAGCAAAATCTTCAGCTTCCTAGTATCTAAAAGTATCTAAAATACCGATGGAGGCATTCTCCTTACAGGATTTACGTGCTTGATGGATAAAAAAGATATTAATAAGTTTGCGACAGATGTTATGAATTAAATAGTTGAAGCCGCATGCGATTAATCTTTTTTATCGAATTGCGTAAATTCTTTGCCTTGCTTACCAGCAATTACCGAAGCAAGCTTACGAATGAGTTCATTAATTTTTTTATAATTATACGTCTGAAAAGTTAACGTTATTTTTATAATTTTTAAATTTTTCTTATTATTGTGATTTCTCTTGTTATTGCGATTTTTCTTGTCTCGAATATCAGGAGATTTATCTGTTATGCTAATCAGGGTAACCCGTTACTGAAAATTTCAAACAGTCAAGGAAATTGTTTAACATCCATTTCTTTTTAATGAACAGAAATTTACTTAGATAATTATGTTGTGCAGTATGGGATTTCTCCCGATTGTGAAATAGCTTCCAGTGTAAAATTGACTGGATGTTCACTTTTCCTGAAATTCATCGATAAATATTGATTTTTGTATGAATTCCTTTAATGTATATACAAGACTGAGCTTTTAACCATATTAAAAAATTAGTTATATGAAGCTGAAAATAGATCCTAAGTTTGGATCTTAAATTATTATAATCCCGAGCTTAAAGACTGGGTAATGCTGTTAATATAAAATTATTGTCATAATAACAATTTTGAGATGATTTCTCCTTAAACCGGACTGGATAATGCCTATTTCCAATTATTATAGGCTCCTGATTATTATTTCTTTAAATATTATGTTCTATAAACTATAATCACGTACTAATATAATTAGGGATTTACTTTTCATCGGCTTTCTGTATATTATATGGGGATAATACAGGATTTTTATAACTGGTATACTTATCCATGATAGGTGCTGGATGACGAATTGATGGAAATAATTCATTAAATACTACGTCGATGAAAAAACAGAATTTGTAATTAACCCTAGATTGCATCTTACCTACTGAATCTAAATGAAAAGATAAAATTTAAAAGTATAACAAAAATTTGTGGAGTGTGGTAAATGGTAAAGCTTAAGAAAGCATTGTGTATGCCCATGCTTATCTCTTTCATGGCTGCAATCTCAGCTACTACAGTGAGCGCAGCAAAGGATGGATACGGCAGATTCGACTCGATAGATTCGACAGATTCGATAAGAAATTCGACAGATTTGATACGAAATAAGAAATTCGATAGATTTGACAAATTTGACAGATGTAAATGTTGGGACAAATAAAAGTTTGGTTTTGGAGGCAAATGTAATTTCTTTGGTTTTGATTCCTTCGGAAAGAACAAATGCTGGTGCTAAACTGATCAGTTATAAAGTATAACTGGATTAACCTGCTGCAAAACATGCAAATTCGTAAGCCCATTAGTACAGTCCCACGTTAGATTTCAGGGGTGAAAGACCCTGCTAGATTTTAAAACATATAAGGAAATAAGGAAATAAGGAAATATTTGTAAGGGGATCTTCCAATCCTTCACTTACCTGTAGACTCAAAATAGATCGGCGGATGAACCTTATTTGATGTCTCTGCAGGTATACTTTGCTTCTTACTCTGAAGATTTGCGGCGGTTTTTAATTTTTAAATCTGTTTTTTTTTAATTCCTGCTTTTTCTGCATTTATCCTGTTTTTCTTGCATTTATCCTGTTTTCATCCATAAAACTATCCCAAGATCTGAATAATTGTTTTTATTTTTTATCCGACGGTCAACTTTCCGTTTTTTTCTTGCTGGTTATTTTTCAGATAATCTTTCTTCTCCAGAGTCTCAGTTTACTTTTCGATCTGCTTAATTTTTATTTTTATTTCTGGATTTGCCTGATAAATTGCCGGAATGGAGCCAACCTGGACTAAGAATAAAAAGCTCAATTTTTAAGAGTTATTACTCTTCTTTCGAGGAAAGATAGTTATATCATGAGATAGTTTTTACAGTTAAAAATAATTTATATAGAATGCCTGTTCATACTGGCAAAAAAGTAAATGCGTCCATTTACCTCGAGTTTTAAATTTATTCGAGTTTTAAATTTATAATGCTGGAGGAATCTGATCGAACAAACGGAGTTTGATATGTCTCAGTGTTCTTATTCTCTTGTTTTTAGCAACATTCCTGATCTTTACAGAACAGGGAAAAGAAAAGGAAATAGAAAATCCTTCAGGGTTTGAGAATGTAAGCGTACATGAGGCAGAAGGGATGATTGAAGAAGGCAATGTATTCATACTTGATGTGCGCACGCCTGACGAGTTTAACTCCTCGCATATCAAAGGGGCAACCCTTATTCCCGTAAGCAACGTCTCAGGATCGAATTTAAGCTCAGAACGTTTGCTCGAAGCTCGCATAGATGAAGTTCCTAGGAAGAAAGTACTGGTTTATTGCAAATCAGGGCGCAGAAGTGTGTCGGCAAGTACAATGCTTGTAGATGCAGGATATTCCGAGGTATATAATATGGAAGGAGGTATCAATGCCTGGATAGATGCAGGATATCCGGTTGTAAGCTCGGAAGATATAGAAACTGATGACGGCTCTCGTGGTTGAAACTTTAAACATGGGAGGTTACAAATAAACAAGAGAACTGTATCCTGTCAGTGAAATTTAAGAACAACCCAAATTTATCCTGAAGCTCCATGACAATATTATCCTTTTTCAGCGTGGATCTGCTAATCCTTAATTGTGCTCCATTGATATGGTAAACGAGAAAAAAGCAATCATTCGAGGACTCAGCTGGATATGTTTCTTCACTTCTTTCAGGTGGAATATTTTTTCCCTGCTTATTCTCAATTAAAACTGGTTTAATTAAGTTGATTTAATCTCAATTAAACCAGTTTGGCTTTAATTAATTAGATTAATCCAGATAATACTGATTGACTTTCATGTAGAGTTAGATAAGCTCTAAGAACATTTGTTTGATTTTAAATAAAATAACTTAATTTCAAGTGCAGTAGCTTCTAAATATCTACAGTTTATCCGTTCTATAACTGAAAAGGCTTTTAAACTTCAAAAACAAAGCCTAAGACCGAGTACTAGCCGAGTACTAATTTGGGAGAATATTATGAATAAAGGCAAAATACATCAACCAGGGAAGGGGGTTCTATAATATCCAACGAGAGTGGTAAAGATTCTAAGGTTCCTTATATAAAATCAAATATTGAGAGATGCATGTGTTCAATGTGCCCTGTGCAGGCTGACAGTAAATGTGTGAAGGAAAAACTTCAGAGCGCAAAAGAATTAATGGAAAGCATGCCCGCAGGGGGAGTTCCAGATCCGGAAGAGGTTCCAGGGATATACTGCTCCACAGGCAAAGCTACCTGTGAGGATCTCAAGTTTGACAGAGAATGTATCTGCGGTACATGTGAGGTCTGGAAAGAGTACGGTCTTGAGAAAGTAGATCCAAATAATCACTTCTGCCTTCACGGCAGAGCAACCTGATTTGCTCACTAAGGTTAAGACAAATATCATTTAATTTTTCCTGTAAGCATAAATTTCGTCGTTTTTCAACTTTTTTTCATTCCTTATTTTTCTCGCTGGATAGCTTATCTAAGCTGCAGATCTCGTCTCAGGATCATGTTTTATATTTGCTCTCTCACTAGCGTATATTCTTTCGGCTACTGAAAATGCTTTTATGCCCTAAAGCCGAAACCTGAAATAGAAAAACCAGTGGAGTATTAAGTTTGGGGTAACAGAGTATGGGAAGAAATATATCTACTGAAGAGGGGAGTCCTATTCCACCCAGGGATAGAGATATAACTTTTGAAAGGAGTACGAATTTCCTGGTTCCCTATAATCGGGCAAATGTTAACAGGTGCAGGTGTCCACAGTGTCCAGTGCAGGATGACAGTCAGTGTGCACAGGATAAATTTAAAAGTTCAAAACAATTAATGGAAAATCTTCCAGAAGGCGAGGTTCCGGACCCTGAGGATTTTCCGGGGGTATACTGCTCGGAAGGTGAGGCAACCTGTTCGGATCTTGACCCTGATAGAAAATGCATCTGCGGCTCATGTGAGGTCTGGAAGGAGTATGACCTCAAAGATGCAAATCCAAACAATCACTTCTGTCACAACGGCAGAGCAACCTGAGTTTCTGCCTTCAGACGGTAGTTTTCTCGCTTACTCACTGCCGTTTTTGTTTTCTTACATGTTTTTTCAAAAACTTTCCTAATTTTTGCGCCAGTGAACTGTTTTCAGCTTAAAGACACATTGTTCTCAACTTAAAGACCAATTTTTTGAGTTCAAAGATTGTTTTTTACGCATTCACCGCTTTTTCTGCCTGCAGTTTGTAACCACCTGGAAAAATAGAAAAACAATTAATTTAATTAAAGAAGCAATGGTAGAGTTTGAGAACTGGAAAGCATCAGAAAGTAAGGGAGAATGGATAAACCGGGCTATAAACATAGTTATGCTTTTATTTGCTGCCGAAACATGGAAGCTTCTGGTTGAGAGTTGGGGTTTCCTAAACCATAGGCTAATTTACATCTATATCGGGATCCTGTTATTTTATTTACTGGCAGAAAAAGCTGCATACAGGGGATCAGGTCTTGAAGGACGGCAATCACAAAGATGGATTCGAAGTCTGCTCTTATTTTTCTGGTGGCTTCTTCTGATTGCTCCCATTCTTGAGTATATCTTTTACCTGCGACTTAAATTCGACTTTTTCCCACAGCACAATATAACAGTTACAGCTGCAGGAGCATCACTTGCATTGATAGGCACAGGACTCAGAGTCTGGGGCATGCGGACTCTGGGTCAATATTTCTCTGTCCATATTGAGATAAAAAATAACCATCAGTTAGTTGAAAAAGGTCCCTATAAATTCATAAGGCATCCGGCTTATGCAGGAAACATATTACAGGCAGTCGGAGTCCCACTAATCCTGAATGCTTATCTCACCCTGAGCATATCGGCAGTGTTAGTTTTCCTGTTCTTATACAGGTTGAAACGCGAAGAAGAAGTCCTTGTTCGGGAGGTCAAAGGTTATGAGAACTACACAAAGAGAACATACAGGCTAATTCCTAAAATATGGTGAATACAGGTACAGTACTCAAACACAGGGCTCAGTACTTTGTCGTATAATTCTGTTAAAACTACTTATTCAACATAATTAATTTCTTCATTAACTTTTGGCTAGTTTTTCGTTTTGGTTATTAATTATTTTTCTAATTATTATTTTGAGGCGGATTAATTAAATGGATTTTTAAACCCCCTACCTACCGAAAATGATATATCTTCGTAAATATTCTTATCTTACAGCCAAAATATTTGAGATATGTATATATAAATGGTGGCAGTGTTCAATGCGGGGTTTATCTTGGTTCTCTGAGATTTCAGGAAGCCCAGAAACTTATTTCACTTCTGGAGGAACAAAATAAATGGCACTCTCGTTACTGGCAAATGTTGATGTAATACTGGGCTTTGCCATTCTAATTCTTACAATATTCTACAGATTTGAGTTCCCTCCTGTGCTGGGTTTTCTTGTAATCGGAATGCTGATAGGACCTTATGGGCTCGAGATTGTTAATGGAGGAGAGATTGTAGACCTGAGTACCGAACTCGGTGTAATCTTTTTGCTTTTCACGATAGGAATTGAACTCTCCCTAAATGAGCTCAAGAAAATGAAAAAAGCTTTATTATTAGGGGGGACTCTCCATTTCCTTTTCACAACAATTTTATTTTTTATTTTATGCTCAGTTCTGGGTTTCAGTCCTGTTACCTCTATTTTCATATGTTTTTTGGTTTCACATAGCAGTACTGCAGTAACACTAAAAATTTTTCAGGATAGAAATGAGCTTTTTACCCCTCATGGAAAAACCTCGCTTGCAGTTCTGATATTTCAGGACCTTGCTATCGTACCTCAGATCCTGATTGTTCCAATGCTTACAGGGAGCTCTGTAAATTTTGAGGGAGCGCTTCCTGATGTCTTCATAAAAGGCTCTCTGATTATCCTGGTTTTTATCCTGAGTGCTAAATTTATTGTTCCCTGGATATTTTACCATGTGGGCAGAACTGGAAATAAGGAATTATTCCTTGTCAGTGTTGTGTTCATCTGTTTATCAGCATCTGTCTTTACCTCCAGTATAGGATTATCTCTTGCACTGGGGGCTTTTCTGGCAGGGATAGTTATCTCTGGATCTCAGTACAGCCAGCAGGCAATGGGGAATGTTTCACCCTTGAAAGACATGTTTATGAGTTTCTTTTTTGTGTCTGTAGGCATGCTGCTCGATATAAACTATGTAATTGATAACCTCCCCGTCTTTACTCTTGCAACAATTGGTATTATTGTCCTGAAATCAATTGCAGGAATGATGGGAACTTTTCTTCTTGGGTCCTCTCTACGCACTACTGTATTGACGGGGGTTGCACTTTCACAGATAGGAGAATTCTCCTTTGTTCTTGCTACGTTGGGAGTTGAATATTCTCTCCTGACGCGGGAATTTTATCAAGAATTTATGGCGGTTTCAATTCTTAGTATGGCAATTACACCTTTTTTGATCAATGCCTCTTATAAGTCTGCTGATACCCTTATTAGAAAGGTTTCAGGTATGCCTCATGGAATGAAATTGGTACACGGGTTATATTCAGAACCCATCAAAGAAGAGGAACAGGCTGAACCTGAGGTGAAAGATCATTTAATAATCGTAGGTTTCGGTTTTTCCGGAAGAACAGTCTCAAAGGCTGCAAAAGCCGCAGGTATCCCTTATCTCATTGTAGAAGCGAACCCTGAAACCGTTAAACAAGAGAAACAGAAAGGGGAAAATATTCACTATGGAGATGCAACACTTGAGGCTGTACTGGAACACGCAGGCGTCAAGAATGCGAGAGTGCTTATTATCGGGATTTCAGATGCAGCCGCTACAGGGAAAATAGTGGAGATCTCAAAACAACTAAATCCGAATATTTGCATTATCGCAAAAGTACGGGATTTACAGGAAATGAAACACCTCAATGCCCTTGGCGCGGATGAAATCATTCCCGTGCAATATGAAACCTCTGTGGAAATTTTTGTCCGCCTGCTGGAAAAGTATCTGGTTCCACGAGAGGATATTGAAAAGCTGGTAAATGAAGTGCGGGCTAACGGCTACAGGATGCTGAGAAAATTGTCAGTTAATACAGGTGTTGATGATAAATTCGATATAAAGGATGGGCTTCCAGGAGTTGAGATTCAGGTCCTTAAAGTTGGGCATGGTTCAAGTCTCGATGGAAAGACCTTGGCAGACCTGGACTTCAGGAAAAAGCATGGGGTAACTGTACTCTCGGTCAGCAGGGGCTCTGACCTTATCTATACTCCAGAAGGCAATTTCCTTCTTCAGGCAAAGGATGCCTGTATTCTTCTTGGAAAACCTGAGGATCTTTGCAGTATCAGAAGGTTCTTTGAAAGTGTTCAAGGATGAGGATAGTTTTGCCTGCTAATTTCTTTAATTAATTTCCCAAATAATTTTCTTAATCTATTCTTTCAATTAATTTCCCTAATTAGCTCCTTAGTCTATTTCCGTTTCCACTGTATATGCATACAAATATATCCCATGCATCCTGACTTTTTCCCATGCGTCAGATCATTCTTGCGTCTGCATCTCCGAGGCGAAAGGAGTTACTCAAACAGTTGATAGGAAATAATTTCCTGGTTCATGCCAGTTCATATAGAGAATACCCCTATCCTGACCTGCGCCCTGAAGAACTACTCACAAAACACTCTATCGAAAAAGCCAGGGAAGTGGCTAAACATTTCGATTCCGGGCTTGTAATTTCTGCTGATACCTCGGTACTTTTTAATAGGGAACTTCTTGGAAAGCCAGGCACTCCCGAAAAGGCAGAGAAAATGCTGGAAATGTTAAGTGGTCAGAAATTCAGGGTTATAACCGCTCTTACGGTTCTTGACCTTAACAGCGGGAAGGAAACCAGTGAACTGGAATCCACGACAGTCTGGATGGATAAGATGAGCAAAGAACAGATCTCAGCTTATGTCAGAACTGGAGAGCCTCTTGATAAAGCAGGAGCTTTTGCTGCTCAGGGTAAAGGTGCAGCCCTTGTGGAAAAAATCGAGGGCGATTTCTTTAATATCGTGGGGCTTCCCCTCTTCCGGTTGGGAAAAATACTGCAAAGAGCCGGAGTTTGCATATTTGAGAAAGATTTATCCTGAAACGGTCGACCCGCTGCCGTTTCATCGAAACCGCTGCGCCGGTTTATCACGCCGACCACGCATATCAGCCGTTTTCGCTCAAGCCTTTTTTGAAAAGGCTTGTGATCAAACTTTTTTCTAAAAAGTTTGCGATCAAGCAGTTTTTTCAAAAGGCTTGTGGCAAAAGTAATAAAGTATCTTTGACCAATTAGATAACAACGAATTAACCGATACTCTTAACTCGGGTGAATCTAAAGAAAATAAGTCTAATTTTTGCTAAGTATTTCAGGTGCTTAAATTTCCAGAGGCGTTCCGGATGCTCCAGGTTTACAATACCCTTACAAGACGGAAAGAAATTTTCAAACCTTTAAAGGAAGGCGAAGTATCGATTTATGCCTGTGGGCCTACAGTTTACAGTATGCCGCATATAGGCAATTATCGTACTTTCCTGATGACCGATAATATTGTGAGAACTCTTGAGTACCTTAGATATAAAGTAAAACTTGTAATGAACATTACCGACATAGATGACAAAACTATCAGGGATTCAAAAGCAGCCGGAGTGTCACTTAAGGATTTTACGGATAAATACACGGCAGAGTTCTTTAAAGGCCTTGATATGCTGAACATAAAAAGAGCTTCAGCCTATCCGAGAGCCACGGAAAACATTGGCAGCATGATTGAGCTAGCACAAAAGCTGATAGACAAAGGACTAGCTTACGAAAAAGGCGGGTCGGTTTATTACAGAATCTCATCATTTCCTGATTACGGTAAACTCTCAAAGCTTGACTTCAATAAAATAAAGGTTGGCGCATCAGTGGATGTGGACGAATATGATAAGGATAACCCACGTGATTTTGCTCTCCTGAAAGCCTCAACCCCGGAAGAGATCGAGAGGGGAATTTACTATGAAAGCCCGTGGGGTAAAATCCGCCCGGGCTGGCATATCGAATGCTCGGCAATGGCTATGAACTATTTTGGACCCACATTGGATATGCATCTAGGAGGAGTAGACCTTATTTTCCCTCATCACGAAAACGAAATAGCGCAATCGGAAGGGGCAACAGGTGAACCTTTTGCATGCAACTGGATTCACGGCGAACACCTGATAGTCGAAGGGGAGAAGATGAGCAAGTCCAAAGGAAACATCTTCACATTGCCCGAGATTGTAGGGAAGTATGGCGGGGAAGTTGTACGCTTTATGTTTCTCTCAGTACATTACCGTAAAAAACTGGATTACTCTGACGCCTTTGCAGAAAATGCTAAAAACAACTATTTGAAACTCAAAGAAACGCTCGAAAACCTTGAATTTGCCCTGGCAAACGCAGAAAATAAAGCTTATCCTGAAGACGATGAAGTCCTTAAAGCCCTTCCCGAACTTGAGATTCAGTTCAGGGAAGCTCTTGAAGACGATTTCAATACTCCTAAAGCCATAACTGTTTTCAGGGAACTCTCCCGTACAGCCAATAAATATCTTGAGTCCGGAAAAAACCAGCAGGTTCTCAATAAGCTCCATTCCCTTTACAGGCAGTTTTCGGATGTTCTGGGTCTTTTTGCCGAATCCAGAAAAAAGGAAATTCCCGAAGAAATCATGGAACTGGTTAAAGAGCGTGAAAACGCTAGAAAAAAGAAAGATTGGGCAGTTTCGGATGCTATCCGGGAAAAAATAAAATCTCTGGGCTATATCGTGCAGGATACAAAAGAAGGACCAAATGTAAAGGAAGCTGAATAAAGTTAATTAAATTCCTGTATAAGCTTCCTTAACTCTAAGGCAGGAGGTTCCCTTCCTCACTTTTATCAGAGAGCAGGGAAGGTAGTTCACCTGAAATCCTTAAGACGTCAATAATTATTTATGCAAATATATATATCTTATTTGCGTTAATCTATTCTTATTCTGGGTCGCATTCTCCTTTTCTATTATGCGTGCCCTATCGCCTATAGGGGGGCAATTTCTGGATAAAGTGATTATTGATGAAGAAGTTATTGATGTCTCCAGTAAGAATGCCTTGAAAGCAGGGCATATTTTAGCCGAACTGGGGCATGCTCCAGGCACAGTAAAAGCCTTGAGGCTCGTATCTTCTAAAGCCCTGGAAGAAAAATCCATAGAGTCTATTGACGATGCAATGCTTATGATCAAGGAAATCTCTAAAAAAGTTGTAGACAATATGGAGGAAACCCCTGCTGAGTTCAGACCATCTCAGGTGGAGCTAACTTTTAATCTGCTTCTGACTATGAATGGGAGAGCAGTTATAACCAAATCAGAGGAGGAGAAAAACCTTAAAGTAGTGCTAAGGTGGAAAGACAAAGGAGATGAGATTGAGAAGGAAGTTCCAGAGGAGTAAGGCTGAAACTCTGCTTATAATCACATAATTTTTTTAATGCAAATATACGAATACGTTAGAAGATTTTCTGAATCAATATTCACTTAGTTGCTCTCAAATTAAATCCGCAGTTCTATCTATAATGGTTCTTGTTGTTTTTCTTCTTTGTCCCTGAAGGAAGAAATAAGTATGATTTAAAACAAATTGAAAGTGGTAGGTGGTATGAAGTCCAAACTTCTTGCTTTTTTACTTGCCGTTTCGCTTATTGCAAACGCTTACTTTGTCCTGTTTGAGGAACAGCCTTCCTTTGATGAAGAGCAAATCCAGGAAATGCAGGATCGCATAAATTTCCTTGAGACTGAAAATGAAAACCTTGAGGCGCAGCTAAATCAGAGTAATCAGTCGCTTCAGTCTTATGCTTCTCAGTTGGAATCCTATCGTGGGAGAATCTTTGAGCTTGAGAACAGTTCTCAAATGTGTCCTGCAGGAATTGAAGGTTTTGCTATCCTTCAGGGACCTGCGGTTTTCCAGAAAGTTGAACTGGAGAGGTCTGGCCCCTTTATCAGGGAAAGTATTTCTGAGGAAGGTGCTTTACTTGATATATCGGTTGAGATTAGACCAGGAAAAGGCCGCGTACTTGTTCAAACAGTTCCTCTAACCGGTGTAGGCTTCCAGGATGCGGCAAACACTGCTGTCTTCGTAGCCGAGAGTCAAACCGGACATCAGCTTTCAAGCAGTGATGTTATTTTTAGTGTAACTGCTGAAGAAGATATTCCCGGAGGGGTCGATGGTCCAAGTGCAGGCGCTCTAATGACCCTCCTTGCAATTTCCGCAGTCGATAATAATACCAGGCTAAATGATAGCATTACTCTAACAGGTACCATTGATAGTGAAGGCAATATAGGAGAGGTCGGTGGCATTCTCGAAAAAGCCAAGGCTGCAGAAGCAGGAGGCAAAACACTCTTCCTCATTCCCAGGGAAAATAGTCAACTTGTTATTTACAAGCTGGTAGAAAGAAACTTTGGCGGCTTTATAATTACTGAAAGGGAGGCAGAGATCGTAGACGCCGAGGAGTATATAGAAGAAAAGGTGGGAATCGATGTCGAATACGTAGATACGATAGATGATGTACTGAGGTATCAGAGATAAAATCCGGATCTGAATTTTTACTGTAACCCAAGTACATTTTTCACCGGAATTATCTCTTCTTTACTATCTTCAATTTTATACCCTCTATTTATTTATATAGCGCAAAGTATATATTTATACGCGTGAGATTGAACCTGTTTCAGGTTGCCATCTGATATGCAATTTTAAGTTCTGAAAAACAATCTTTCATCAACTATGTCACCAGAAATCATACCTATTATTGAAGAGCCTGCTCTCATTGTATCCAATACCGAAACTTCACTGGTAGTTGCCGACATCCACCTGGGGATAGAATGGGACCTTTACAGGAGCGGGATCAATTTGCCCAGCCAGATGGAAGGACGGCTGGACAGGATTCTGAGCTATATTCATGCAAATTCCCCCGACCGGATAATACTTCTTGGGGATATAAAGCACAATGTTCCTCAAGTTTCCTGGCAGGAGAAAGATGAAATTCCTCGCTTTCTTGAGACGCTTGCAAAACATACACATGTGGATATCTTCCCTGGAAACCATGACGGAGGGATCGAACTTCTTTTTAACAGACAAAAGGATATCAGGGTTCATTCCGCACGCGGGGCGGTTCTCGACGGAGTAGGATATTTTCACGGGCATACCTGGCCTGATCCTGAACTGCTAAGTGCCTCTCATATAATTGTCGCCCATAACCATCCTACAGTTCGCTTTACGGATGCTTTCGGCTATTCCATAACTGAGCCTGCCTGGATCAGGACAAAATTCAATGCAGATGTTCTGACGAGTCGATTCGGAAACCTCGATTTTGAAGACACTGCACAATGGGGCGACCCTGAACTATTCATAATGCCGGCTTTTAATGAATTATGTGGAGGCGTGCCTTTTAACGAATCCACTCTGGAAGATCTCCTGGGCCCTGCTTTTTCCTCAGGCGGGATCGAACTTGAGGCTTCAGAAGTGTATTTGCTTGATGGGACAAGACTAGGACTGCTCAGGAATATTCGGAAACTGCAACATACAAGGGTTCGAACCAGGACGCCGGGCAGGAGCTATAAGAACTCTAAAAAACCCGTCTGAGCTGATCAGAAGATAATCAGGGGATAAAATTTTAAGTGTTAGAACAACCCTTACAAAATTGCTCATCGTTTTGAGCTCTGTACCAGATCTTAAAACTTTTAAAGGAAAAGTGCTGCATTCTGAAAGAAATTCTCAGATATCAACTAGAAACAACATTGTGTCCAGTTTTCTGCATCTTTTCTCTTGAGATTTCCCTCATAATTCTAATTTTTTTACGCCATATCCAAATCTTTTTATGAAATTGATGTTTTATAATTGCTATTAATCTTTGAATATTTTAGAGAAAATTTGATGAGTAGCAATAATAAAGAATCCTGATGAATTAACATACAGTTTATTCAGACTGAATAATCGATATAATAAGATTGTTAGGCAGATGATCCCTTATTTTACTGAAAAGCAATCACAGAATTTACTCTGGCTGGTGAGACCGTAACTCCAGAAAAGTTCCCAGGTGCCAAAATGGTTACCAGCAGGTAATTCATAAAAGCTTTTAAATTTTTTATTCGGAATTTAGGAGGCTTGGAACGGAAGAATAACCGAGAAATTTTGGTGTCGATTTTATGGAATCTTTCCCATATCCCATCATGTAAATTCCATCAGATAAAGGAATTTCAACTGCAATACTGAAAACCCTAATTAAAGCAGGGTTGGAGAACTATGACTACTTTTGATCGCCTGAATGCTGACGAATCGGACAATACAAATAAAGAGTTGCATACCGGGATTTTCGACTGCAAGCGTTCGGAGAATGAGCTGATTGAACCCAGGGGCAAACTTGGAGTAGAGACTAGAGACATTAGTATTCTCCATAAACTCAGCAAGCGGTATCTCGGAGACAGTGATTTATTTTCGATTTTTCAGGAAATGGTTGAGGCTGCAATTGCAATTACCAGAGCGGATAAAGGAAATATACAGATTCTCGATTCATCAACAGGAAAACTGAAGCTCGCAGCCCAGAAGGGGTTTAGCCTTCGTTTTTTAGAATTCTTCGAGCTTGTGGATGCAGGGAAAGCAGCGACATGTGGGGCTGCAATAGAAAGAATGGAACGCGTGGTCGTTGAGGACATCACCTGCAGTCCGGGCTTACTCGAAAGTGAAGCCCTTGATGTACTGCTGGATGAAGGAGTAAGAGCTATTCAGTCAACGCCTCTGGTGAGCCTGTCGGGCAAACTGCTTGGTGTTATCTCTACTTATTTCAGCCAGGCTCACTTTCCGGATGAGCGTGAGCTGATGCTGATTGATATCCTTGCCCGGCAGGCTGCAGATATTATCGAGCGTCAGCAGGCTGAAGAAAAGCTGCGGCAAAGCGAGCAATGTCCAAGACTTAGGCTAGAAAATATTCTCTCACCAGACCGGGAAATGGCTAACCTGGAGCTTGCCGAGATTATTGATGTCCAGGCGGTCCAGTCCCTCATGGAGGATTTCCATAAGCTTGTTCACATGACTGTGGGCTTGAATGATCTAAAAGGTAATGTTCTGGTAGGTGTCGGATGGCAGGACATCTGCACGAAATTCCACAGGGTTCATCCTGAAACCTGCAAGCACTGTATAGAGAATGACATCGAGCTTTCTACGGTTACCCCGCCTGGAGAGTTTAAGCTGCATAAGTGCAAGAACAATATGTGGAGTGTCGCAACTCCTGTTATGGTAGGAGGCAAGCAAGTTGGCAGTATCCTCTCAGGGCAGTTCTTTTTTGAGGATGAGCTTCTTAACTACGAGCTTTTCCGAGCTCAGGCCAGGAAATATGGTTTCAATGAAGAGGAATATATAGCTGCACTTGAAAAAGTCCCGAGGTTGAGCAGGGAAGCCGTGGATACAGGCATGGCTTTCTTAATGGCGTTTGCCAATATGGTCTCACAGTTAAGCTACAGCAATATCAAGTTGAGCCAGCTGCTAAATGAACGTGACGCTCTGGTAGATGCGCTGAGGGAGAGTGAGGAGCGGTTCAGGTGGGTTATTGAGAACTCGCTCGATGCTGCGTACCGGCGAAACCTTCAGACTGACCGCTATGATTACATGAGCCCTGTAATAAAGCAGCTCACAGGTTTCTCTGCCAGGGAAATAAGTGAGATGACTACCAGTAAAACCCTTGATCGTATTCATCCAGAAGACCGCCAGATGGTTACTGAAAAACTGACTCGGGCATCTGACTCAGGTTTTGGAACTGTTGAGTACAGGTTCAGGTGCAAGGACGGCAAATACCTGTGGCTTGCCGACCACTTTAGGGTTACTAAAGATCAAAATAGGAAGCCTTCTTTTATCGGAGGCATCGTCCGTGATATCACCAAGCGTAAGCTAGCTGAACAGGAGCTGGTGGAAAGTGAAAAGCGATTCCGTACTCTGGCCGAGAACTCTCCTGATGTAATTACCCGCTTTGATAAACAAAACCGCCATATGTATGCAAATCCTGCAGCTGCAAAGGCTTACGGTCTATCTCAAGCCAGAATAATTGGAAAAACGCATGGTGAACTTGGAATGGATCCTGTACTTGTAAATTTCTGGGAAGAGTGCCACCAGAAGGTTTTTGCTACAGGAGAACCCGAGACAATGGAATTCAAGTACATATCACCTCAGGGAAAAGAATACTATTTTAATACACGGATAGTACCGGAGTTCACCAATGGTAAAGTATGCTCTATTCTTGCTATTTCGCGTGATATTAAAGATAAAAAAGAAGCGGAAGCCAGGTTAAAAGATACCCTCGATAACCTGGAAGAGCTGGTTAAAGCGCGTACAGCAGAGCTTGAGAAGACTTATAAATCCCTGGAAGAAAGCAAAAGAGGTCTAGCTGAAGCTCAAAAAATGGCTAATATTGGAAGCTGGTATTGGGACTTTTTAACTGGTGAGGTTAACTGGTCTGAGGAGATGTATCGTATATTCGGGCGAGATCCTAAAAAACTGGCACCGTCTTATAATGAGTATCTAAGCTATATACATCCCGATGATCGAGACTATGTGGATAATACCCTTAGAGAAGCCGTAAGTTCAAGATTTTCCAGTGTTGATCACAGGATTGTTCTGGATAATGGAGAAGTACGCACAATCCATGTACGATTTGAAGTTATTTTTAACGAGGAAAATCTTCCGGTTCGGGCAAGAGGAATAGTTCAGGATATTACCGAGCGTAAAAAAGCTGAAGAAAAAATTAAGACCCTGGTGAATGCTGTAGAATCATCAAACGATGCAATTATAACCACATCCCTTGAGGGTGTTGTTACCAGCTGGAATAAGGGCGCAGAGCAGGTTTATGGCTATTCGGCTGAAGAAATTCTGGGAAAAAATATTTCAGTAATTGAACCTCCAGGATTAAAAGGGGAAATAGGACAGCTAATCGAGAAAATTAAAAATAACGACAAAGTCCAGTACTACGAAACTTTGCAGCTAAAAAAGGACGGTACACCAATAAATGTCTCAGTAAGTCTCTCCCAGATTTTTAACTCGTCCGGAGATTTTGTAGCTGTCTCGGCTATTTCCAGGGATATTACTGAACGCAAGAAGGCAGAAAAAATCCTGGCAAAAATCGAAGAAACTAGAAAAAAAGAGATTCATCACCGAATCAAGAACAATTTACAGGTAATCTCTTCTCTGCTGGATTTGCAGGCTGAGAAGTTTTTTGATAACGAGGTACTTGAAGCCTTTAGAGAAAGCCAGGACCGGGTATTTTCGATGTCCCTTATCCATGAGGAACTTTATAAAGGGGAAGGAACCGATACACTGGACTTTTCCGCATATCTCCAGAAACTAGCTGAGAATCTTTTCCAGACTTACAGCCTTAGAAGTAAAAATCTCAACCTGCTAATGGATCTCGAGGAGAATGCCTTCTTTAACATGGACATTGCCGTCCCGCTGGGAATAATTGTTAATGAACTTGTTTCCAATTCTCTCAAACATGCATTTACTGAAGAGGAAAAAGGGGAAATTCGAATCAAACTGTGCAGGGAAGAAAAAAATAACGAAATACAGGAATCATGTTTCAGTCTGACAATCTCAGACAACGGGAAAGGGATTCCCGAAAACTTGGAGTTTGAACGCCTTGATTCTCTTGGGCTGCAGTTAGTGAGCACCCTCGTTGACCAGCTGGATGGAAAAATAGAGATTAAGCGAGATCAGGGGACTGAGTTCAGAATTACTTTCAACCTGATAGAAAAATTCGATGTCCTGTAAAGTCTAACCTATGAGATATTTTCTCTTCAAGAAGTGAGATTGATCTAATAAGAATATTGATACTTCTTCTCAATTTTTATATAAAATGCATGGATCTATGGAAAAAAATAAATGCGAGGAACAAGGCTAATAAGCAGTCATTATTCCTGAGAATTCCTGAGAATTCTATCTTTGACTATTTATGATTAGTGTAACCATCTAATCGATTTAATTATCGATCTTTTGATTAATTACTGACTGACTGGTTGGTAACAATTGATCTACCGGTTTGTCACTGATTGAGATTTATTTTCATTCACCTGAATAGGATGTACTGATTCAATGAGCACAGAACTTAATAACACGGAACTGTCGGATGAAATTATCCAGTCAGACAGCAATGCTACTCTTTCTGATAACAATAACCTATTAAAATGCAGGGTTTTTGATGATTCAAAGATTGCAAAATTAAACGATATTAGAAGCCAGGGACTTAACCCTTACCCCTATAGGTTTGAAAAGAATGGGGATATTTGTGAAATCCTGAAGAAATTTGATGATTTTGAAAAAAACGAAGGTCTAAAGGTACGAACCGCAGGAAGGCTTTATAATATTCGCAAACTTGGAAAAATGATATTTGCCGATCTTGGAGACCAGGGAGGCAGAATTCAGGTTATCTTAAGGAAAGGAGATCTTCCTGATGAGGATTTCGAGATTTTCAAAAATCTGGTCGACTCGGGAGATATAATAGGCATTCAGGGTGAACTTTTCAGGACAAAAAGGGGCGAGAATTCCATCAATGTATTGGAATTCTCCCTGCTCTCAAAATCCCTCTGTTCCCTTCCTGAAAAATTCCATGGATTAAAAGACGTAGAAACCAGGTACAGAAAAAGATATCTTGACCTTATAGTCAATGCCGAGAAGCGAGAGATTTTCGTCATGAGGAGCAAACTCATTTCCGAGATCAGGCAATACCTTACTGACAGGGGATTTTTGGAGTTTGAGACCCCTGTGCTCCAGACTGTGTACGGGGGCGCAAATGCAAGGCCTTTCACGACTTTCCATAACTGCCTCGGGCAAAATCTCTTCATGAGAATAGCCCCTGAGCTCTACCTTAAAAGGCTTGTTGTTGGCGGGTACGAGAAGGTCTTTGAGATCGCCAAGAACTTCAGGAACGAGGATATTGACACGACCCATAATCCAGAATTTACCATGATAGAGGTCTATGAGGCTTACAGGGATTACAATGACATGATGGACTTAACCGAGGGCCTTATCTCGGAACTCGTATTCAAACTGACTGGCGGATATGAAATCAAAATGGGCGAAAACACAATCAATCTACGCTCTCCCTGGAAAAGGATATCCATGGAAGATGCCTTAAAAGAGTATGCCGGACTTGACGTCTTTGCACACTCGCTTGAAGAATTGAGGCAAATCGCAATTGAAAACAGGATCGAAGATTACGAGAAGGCAAAGACGTATGGGGAATTCCTTGCCCTGCTCTTTGAAGACCTGGTAGAGGACAAGCTGATTAATCCTACTTTCATATACGATTTCCCTGTGGAAAATTCCCCGCTTGCCAAAAACCACAGGTCAAAAGAAGGTTTTGTCGAGAGATTCGAGCTCTTCCTGAACGGCTGGGAACTGGCAAACGGTTATTCCGAACTAAACGACCCTATTGAACAGGAAAAAAGGTTCGAGGAACAGGATAAGAAAAGAATGCTCGGAGACCTTGAAGCACAAACCATTGATTACGATTTCATAAACGCCCTCGGATACGGCTTGCCCCCTACAGGCGGCATGGGGCTTGGAATTGACCGCCTTACTATGATCCTTGCGGGTCTGGAATCCATCAAGGAAGTAATCCTCTTCCCACAGATGAAAAGAGAAGACTGATTGATTTCAGATTTAGTTTTGTTTTGCAGGTCCATGTTTATCCTGCTAAACGGACAGGGCAGTAGGGGAGAAAATCCCCTTCATTTTTATTCCGGAGAAACTTGAATAGCTTCTTCCTCGGGCAGCATAGAATTTCATTAGGCTCTCCGCATTTTTGTATTGTCATTACTTTATTATCCTACAAATTATTTTTAATTCTATTTTTCCCAGATCTTGTCTTCAACAATAAATCTTTATAATAAAAAGTAATAAGTAGTTCTACAGTATAATTTTTTATGTCATGATATTTCCTGATTTAAATTCTTTCAACCCCAGAAGAGTGCTTTTATATGCTAAACTGAGACAAAAATGAGAAGACGATCAATTTTTAAGTAAACTGGCCGAGGACAATCTTATGGCTGAAGAAGAAATATATAGGGCTCTATTTGAGCAGTCCAATGATGCAATTTTCATAACAGAGGAGGAGTGCATTCTGGAAGTCAACCCTCAAGGCTGTAAACTTCTCGGATATGATAGGGATCATCTTGAAAAAATTTCCCTCCTCTCTATATTTACTGAAGAATCCCTTCCCGGCTTCCAGAATGCAATGAGAGTAACACTGGAGAATAGATCGGCGGTTTTTGAGGCAAAGTTCAAAAGGTCAGACAATAGTGTCCTCGACGTAGAAATTAATTCCTTAGCCATGGATAACCGAAGAAAAACTATCTTGATAACTGCCCGGGATATAACTTTACGTAAAGAATCAGAACGTCTGATACAGAAAGAGAGAGAGATATTAAGTGCTTTACTGGAAAAAAGTCTTTGTGGAATATTGTTAATCGAAGCCTCAAGCCACAAAATAGTTGATGTAAATCCTGTTGCAATCAAAGCGATCGGGAAATCAAAACAGGAGATTGTCGGAAATATATGTCACAAA
The DNA here is from genome assembly GCF_001304615.2 of Methanosarcina flavescens. Classification (NCBI taxonomy): domain Archaea; kingdom Methanobacteriati; phylum Methanobacteriota; class Methanomicrobia; order Methanosarcinales; family Methanosarcinaceae; genus Methanosarcina; species Methanosarcina flavescens. Next base: position 1,361,837 of record NZ_CP032683.1, read on the forward strand.
TTTATCTGTCCTACAGAAATAGGAAAATGTCCTATCAGTGATCTTGGACTGACTGTGGATAATTCAGAAAAAAAGATGATCAATGCTCGAAAGGAAATCATTCCAATCCTTAAAAGTGTGGTTCCGGTAACTATAGAGGGCAAAGATTACTTTGTTGAATGTTTCATTGACCTGTCCGAGAGTAAAAGAACTGAACAGAAACTGCTTCAGGCAAAACTGGACGCTGAAGCTGCCAGCCGAGCAAAGAGTGAGTTCCTTGCCAATATAAGTCACGAATTAAGGACGCCACTTAACTCCATTATTGGTTTTTCGGATATCCTGTATGAAAGACTTTTTGGGGATCTTAATGAAAAACAGCTGAAATATGTAAGTAACATTTCTGTCAGCGGAAAACATCTCCTTGGGCTTATAAACAATATCCTTGACCTTTCTAAGGTAGAAGCCGGTAAAATGGAACTTAACTACAGTGAGTTTTCTATTGGCTCGATTTTCGATGAGGTTAAATCCACAATTTCTCCCCTTGCTCAGGCTAAAAATCTCGAAATGGAATTCAGGATAGATACGGATTTAGAATATATACAGGCAGATAAAAGCCGCCTTATTCAGATCCTCTATAATCTCACAAGCAATGCTGTCAAGTTTACTCCGGACAGGGGCAAAATCTCTATCTACTGTAAAAAAAGCGGAAACAGAGCTATATTTTCGGTCACAGATACAGGAATAGGTATATCTTCCGAGAACCAGAAATATCTCTTTGAACCGTTCAAACAGATTGATTCGGGCATGAACCGGCAGTATGGAGGTACTGGTCTTGGGCTTGCTCTGGTAAAACAGTTTGTTGATATGCATAAGGGCAGAATATGGTTTACAAGTGTTCAGGGAAAAGGTTCAACCTTTATATTTGAGCTTCCTGTAAACGGTCCGGACGAAACGAAAAATCCGGATAATGCATTTAAAGATAGTGCCACCAAAGTTGGGGTATCAGCTAACTTCTCAGGATGAATAATTCCAGATTTTAGTGCGGCATAGCTTCAGGAAGGCTTTATTTTCCAATATTTTATAAATATTACATACTTCCAAAAGAATCTTTACAACCTTTACTTGATTCCGTCCAGGTTTTAAGTTTCCATACCTTTACTTTTTATTTTAATATGGATTAATTTATATATCTTAATACCCATATCAATTCTTACATTTTTCTTATACTCTTCTTCTTATATTTTCTATTTATCTCACTCGCTTTATTTCCACGCTTGCATAGAAATATTTATACTGGGACTACCAGCATAACAATTGGACATCTTAACTAAAAACCGATTACAAAAATATGACATTTCATAAATATGACATTTCATAACAGCTTTAATTCCTTTCACCCAAAGATTCAGGAAGCCCTTAAGACCCTTGGTTTTACAAAACCCACAGAGCCGCAGGAAAGGGCATTTCCACATATAATGGATGGCAAGCATACTCTTCTGATAGCTCCTACTGGGTCGGGGAAGACAGAATCTGCAGTGCTTCCTGTTTTTAACAGTATTCTTAAAAAGAAACCCGAAGCCAGAAGGGGAATTTCTGCCCTTTATATAACCCCGTTGAGGGCACTTAACAGGGATATGCTTTCTCGCATAGAAATTCTCGGGAAATTGCTCGATATCAAAGTCCAGGTCCGGCATGGGGATACTCCGCAGAGTGAAAGGCAGCGCCAGTCAAGAAATCCTCCTGACGTGCTGATCACGACCCCTGAGACCCTGCAGGCTATGTTTACTGGCTCCCGCCTGCGGCAGAACCTTGAGACCGTGACTCACGTTGTGATAGACGAAATCCATGAGCTTGCAGGCTCGAAACGAGGAACTCAGCTGGCTGTAGGTCTTGAGAGGCTTGTGGAAATTTCCGGGGAGTTCCAGAGAATCGGACTTTCCGCTACAGTCGGGAACCCCTGGGAAATTGCTAAATTTCTGGCAGGCAATGGAAGAGATTTTACTGTGATTGAGGTAGCCCTGCTGAAATTGCTTGAGTTTGATGTTGTCAATCCTCAGATCTCAGAAGGCGGGAAGATGCGGGAAAAAGAAGTCCTGGAAATTGCAAATACGGTAGGTTGCGAGCCCGAATTTGCCTCTCACCTGCTCTGCATCAGGAAAATTGTCGAAAATAGTCAGTCCACCTTGATTTTTGTAAATACGCGGCAGAGTGCCGAGGCGCTCGCTGCCAGTTTTCGGAAGCTTGGAGCATCCATAGGGGTGCATCACGGGTCGCTCTCTTTTGAAGCCCGTGTTGAAGCCGAAGAGGCTTTCAAATCCGGAGCTCTGAAAGGACTTATCTGCACTTCATCAATGGAACTGGGTATAGATATCGGCAATGTTGACCGTGTGGTTCAGTACGGGTCTCCGCGCCAGGTTTCAAGGTTGCTCCAGAGAGTGGGAAGAGCAGGGCATAAGCTGCATGCGATTTCACGGGGTACTATTATCTCAATGGAGACGGATGATACTGCAGAAAGTATGGCAATAACAAAAGCTGCACTTGAAAGCAGGGTTGAAGAAGTCTCCCCGCACGTAAAATCCCTTGATGTCGTAGCAAACCAGCTTGCAGGCATGGCTATGGATTTTGGGGAGGTCGGAATCGATAAGATTCTTAAAATTCTCAGGCGGACCTACCCATTCCGGGATTTGCAAACTGAAGAGTTACGGAGGGTTGTGGACCAGATAGGGGATTACAAACTGGTCTGGTATGAAAAAGGCTCTAGCGTGCTTAAAAGGCGCAGGAAAAGCTGGGAATACTATTACGACAATCTTTCCATGATCCCGGACGAGAAGAAGTACGAGATTTACGACATTGTGAGCGGAAAATCGGTCGGCGTGCTGGATGAAGCTTTTGTCGTGAACTTTGCAGAGCCTGGCGCCGTTTTCATAACAAAAGGTTACATGTGGCGGGTTGTTGAAATGCCTGACCGGGAACAGGGAAAAGACAGGATCAAAGTAGAGCCTGTGGAAGGCATGGGTGAGGTTCCGAGCTGGTCTGGCGAAGAAATTCCTGTGCCTTTTGAAGTAGCCCAGGACGTAGGAAAGCTCAGGGAAGAAATTGCAGCCTTTATTCGTGATGGCCTTGACGATGAAGCCATTGCAGGACAGCTCCAGACAAAATACCCCGTGGTAAAGAATGCCGCGCTTGATGTGATCCGCCTTGTGCGCGAACATATAGAAGGAGGCTTTCCCCTTCCCGATGCAAATACAATCGTGATCGAAGACGAAGGCGATGCTGTAACCCTGAACGCCTGTTTCGGCCATAACACAAACGGCACTCTTGCCCGAGTTTTGGCTTCACTTCTTTCAGCCCGCTTCGGCAGCAGTGTCGCTCAGGAAGTCGACCCCTACAGGATAAGGCTAACTCTTCCGCGGCGGATAGGTTCTGTCCAGATCCGGGACATGCTGCTTTCCCTCCGCCCTGAACACGTCGAGCCGATCATAGAAATGACCCTGAAAAACACAACCCTGATGAAATGGAAAATGGTCCACATCGCCCGGAAATTCGGAGCCCTCTCACGCGACATCGACTACGACCGGATCAGCATGAAAAAACTCCTTGAGATCTATCAGGGCTCTTCAATGTACGATGAGGTTATCAGGGAGATCTTCCACGACCTCCTGGACGTCCAGCGGGCAAAAAAAGTCCTTACAATGCTCGCTTCCGGCGAGATCTCAGTCGAAGTTTCTCGCCCTACCCCGATCGGATCAGCCGGTTTCGCCATGAAAAAAGACCTTGTCGCCCCGGAGAAAGCCGACCGCTCAATTGTCCTCGCCCTTAAGGAACGCATTATGAACGACCGGATCATTTTATTCTGCACGAACTGCAAGAAATGGACTTCCCGCCGCCAGGTAAAAAACGTTCCCGAAGAAATCCTCTGCCCGGTCTGCAGCTCACAGATGATTGCAGCCCTCAAGCCCTGGGAAGAGGAGGAAATCAACCTCGTCAAAAAACAGGCAAAAAACGTCAAAGTCACCCCCGAAGAAAAGAAACGAATACAGCGCGTCTACAGAAACGCAAGCATAATCCGCTCCCAGGGGAAAAAAGCAGTTATTGCACTTGCCAGCCGGGGAATAGGACCTGAAACAGCGTCAAGGGTGATTGAGAAGATGAGAGTGGACGAAGAAATGTTTTACAGGGATATTCTGGTTGCGGAAAGGAATTATGTGAAGACGAAGAAGTTTTGGGAATAAGAGAATTGGTGCAAATAGACACGGAATAAGACAGAATCAGTTGAGTCGAAGGAAATTAAATACTTATTTTTGGAGTATTTAATTGACTCTGATTTTTTTCTATTTTTGTGGATCCTTGTTTAAGTAATATTATGTAACAAATTATAGTTTGTTATATACTATAATCTCTATAAGAGTATCATTTTAAAACTTACAACTTTTGGGCAATTATTATGGTCAGAAAAAATCGAACAAGCCCACTGAGACAGGGATTTGACTTTCAGGATTTATGGATTCTAAAATTGTTTATGGATTGGATCAGAGATCCTTCCAAATATAAATGGATCAAATTCGAGACTAAACCTGAGGAGATAGAAGGTTACTTTGCTTTTGATGATATTGTATTATGCGACAAAAACGATAGTTATTATTTGTATCAACTAAAACATAAACAGAATCCAGCTACTGAGTATTGGACATGGGATGAGTTTTTAAAACAGGAAAAAGGAAAAAAAGGTCCAAGAAGGTCACTCTTTCAAAAGTGGTTCGAATCATATATTGGCAATTCTGAAAAGATATCTCTCATAGAATTTATTACAAATGGATTTCCAGAGACTGAACTTAAGGAATGTATTTTAGATAATAAGATTGATATAAATAAAGTAAAAAGCACCTTTCCTGAAGTTTATGAAAAAATAAAGTCTCAACTTAATGATGAAGATGCAATTCATGACTTTTTTTCAAATCTAAATTTCCTTTTTGGCCAGAAAGATCTTGAAGAACTTGAAATGGAGATAAAAAAATACTTCTTTGACGAACTCAGAGCTACTGATCTTGGAGTTTATAAACTACTTAATAATTGGCTCTGTAGAAATCCTTAATTTAATCCATAATAATTGTATTACTTTTTTGTTTATATTATAGACTATTAGTTTAACTTTTACTTCTTTTACTTGATTTCTAACCTTTCTTGCTCTTAATGTTTCTCCAAATTTCCTTTTTACAACAGATATTATTGTCTCTACTATATTCCTTCTATTGTATTTGATCTTATCAAAGTCTTTGTTTAATTGTTTTCTATATTTTCCGTTTATTCTCTTTCTTTTTCTTTCTCTCAAAGGTACTATTGAATCTGCTTTTATCTCTTCTCTTATTAGAGTATGAATTTCTTCGGAATCATATCCTTTATCCATCACATAACATTGAGACTTTCTTGACTTGTTTGATTGTCTTATCAGAGTCTTTGCATGCTTGACATCATGATCTGTTTTTTGGCTAATTTTCCATCCTAATATTACTTTTTTAATAGTGTCTACTGATATTGAAGTTTTAAGGAAGCTCCTTCGGAGCTTCCCTGTTCTCTTAGAATAATAATGACTTGCATAAGAACTCGTAAATCCTGTTGCATCAATTGCCGTAATGAGAACTTTTTCTCCATGTGAGTAAAATAGTTTTAGAGTTTTTGACAAAATTAGGTTAAACAATGAAGAGGGAATTCTGGACACAAACTTTTGAAGAGTAGTGTAATGAGGAACCTTATCAAGGTCAAGTTTTTCCTTTATATTGTTCATGAGGTCAACAAGTTCTACAAAGTCACGGTAGTCTGTACTTATATACTCCTTCAATAAAACAAGAACAAGAAGCTGATGTTGAGTATAAACACGTTTGGAATATTTGCAGGAGTAAAGGTTCAGTCTGGAAGACTGAACCGTTTTAAGACTGAGATCAATAAATTTAATATACTTATTTGATGACAATAGCAATTGCTCCTTTGTTTTTTGTGGGGACAAAAAAATTAAGGAGCATTTTTACAATTTTATTTTTATAATTTTTGGGTAAAAACAGAATTTAGAGGATTTCTACAGAGCCGATTATATAAATTATTTATATACTCATCAATTCCAGAAATATCGGTATTAAACTTATTTTTCCCTGAAGAAAGCGCATTTTTGATATTTTCCATAATCTTTTACTCTAATTCTGTGATCTGTAAGATCAAGAGACACTAATCTATGTTTAAATATCAAGTCAATTAGTTTATCTACATCTTCATTATCAAAGTGGAATCCAAACTCATTAAATAATGAATAAAGAATCTTTTTATTGATTTCTAACGGATTCGCCTTGAGATCAAAACCAAGGCTACTAAAATTTTTATCTATGTCATATAATTTATTGCTGAGACAAATTAGCTGTTTTTGTTCATCATTCTCAAGATAAGGATTTTCTTTATAAATATCGTCGTGTGAAAAAGTTGCCCAGTAATGCTGAGCGATAGTCCGTAGTTGAATTTTACCTTTTAGTCCTGGATTTGATAAGATGTTTTCTTTTGCTGAAAAAATAAGATGTATTCCACGATACCCATCTACCGGTTTTTCTATCCGTACAATATTAGGATCAAACTTACTAAAATCAATTTCAGGATAACCGTCTGCTGAGTCTTCCAGTCTTATGCCTATCTCGTAAAATTTTAGAGATTCTGAAAAATATAGTTTTCTCCAAACTTCATCCAAACTTGATAAATTACTACAAATTACACGAATCCCTAACAAATCGTTCATTTTAACTGTAAAATTTTTACAGTTAAGTTCTTCTTTTTTTGAGATTTTGTTGCATATGCTTTCTAGGCTCTTTATTCTGCATGTCGGTCTTTCAACAATAGGTTTCTTTATACCACTATTTATGTATTTTAGTTCTACTAGAGCTATTTTCAACAATTTCATTAAATCTTCATTAATTCTATTCAATTCACCTTCAACTGTTATAATATCTAAATTTTGATTTTTCATAATAACCATGTCTATATAATTTCAACAGCACAGTCGCTACAAAAGTTTACTTCTTTAAACATGTTAAATGATTTAAACAAACGTTTTAAGTTTTCCGAAAAATTTGTAATTTGCTTACTTTTCTGTAGGATTTGCTCCAATTTATCCATATATTTTGTGATAGAACCTGTGAATTTTCGTAAAAATCTAACTTTGAAAGATCTTTGAAATATGAGTCTTTCACCATAGAAGGCTCGTATTTTAAGCAAAAATCACTTATTTTTCTATCATTATTTTGAATATTTTTCAATAAACGCGAGCTTTTTAATATTTTATTCATATCTGTTTCTCATTGTGTATGCCACAATTTTTGAATTTACGAAATAATATTATGATAAAACGATAAAACCAAAAATCAGGGATGAGAACCAATCCCATCCCTTTATTCGCTGTAAACAACGCGAATAATTCTTATTAAAAAAAGAAAATTTAGGCGTAAGGGTTCCGCAGCGCCTTGTTGACACCGAAGTTCTTACGCTCTTCAACTGTCTTCCGGTTTTTATCGATCTTTTCCTTTGCAAGCTTTTTGACAAGCTCAAGACCAGGTTTGACTTCTTCTATGGGTTTTGTCTCGAACATGCCCGCGGCAACAGCTTTGGACCAGATTTCATTACCTTTCTTGGTGCGGATGAAGACCGTGGACCAGCCGTCTGGGCTTCCGACCGAGCCGGTTGAAATATCGGCAAGGTTGGAGACATAGTCGAGACAGACGTGGCAGCCTGGTTGCTCGTATTTGTGGGTAGCCTTTAGGGGCAGGCTGGCGACGTTCCCCCGGTTAGTGTAAACCCAGAACTTGCCCTTCCCAATATCCATTTTACTCACAGAGTTGAGGCTCTGCGCCGCATGGTCCTCGACAATGGTTTGCAGAGACTTGTATGGGAAGTTCTCCATACAGAAGAGACCAACTGTGAAAGCAACTTTGTCAGGGACGTCCCGCATGTTAATCGGGTAGAGCTGAGCCTTCCTGACTGCCTGCATCTGGCAGCAGACACCGGTTACACCTACCTTATCGAGGCCGAAAGACCGGGTTGCTTCCTTGAGCCAGGAGATCTGAGGGCTGATGCTGTACTTCGTCCCTCGTGCCTTGAGAATTTCCTCGCGGCTCATAGCAACGAGCGGTCTGGGCTCCCATGGCCGGTCGCCCTCGCCTGCCACAATAGTCCCGTCAATTATCCCCTGTTCGAGGGCATAGACCATGAGGGTAGTGGCAATGCCGCCGTCCTGTGCTTTCTGGAGAATCTCCTTGTCCGTGCTCCTTGCCGAGACGCAAGTTATGTATTTGCCGAGATATGGATCTTCAATCACTCTCTCACCTCACTTAAGCGCTCCAGCAATTATCTCATTGATGTTCTCGAATTCTTCAATCACATCGGAGTTGAAGAACGATCTAGGACAGGCGCCGTAGCAGGAGCCACACTTGATGCAGAGGTCACGCTCCCCCTGCGGCTTCCCGAACTCCATGGTTATCGCCCGTACTGGGCAAGAGGCAGCGCAGGTGCCGCAGCCCATGCAGAGACCCTGGTTAATTACATCAACCATCAAGTCACAGAAGCATCCTGACGTGCCGCGCTTCGCAAGGTCCATGAGGGGCTTTAAGTATTTGCCTGCAAGAGCTTTCTGATCCTCGTTCCCCTCCAGGAGCAGGTACGCCATGATAGCAACATTCCTTATGAGCTCTGGGCTCGGAGGGCATCCTGGGATGTAGATATCTACGTCGATGAGATCCCCTATGGGGAGGAAGGATTCATGCTGGGGCTGATTGTGCTGCCCGCCGCGGCTGAACCTTGTGATGTTCCCGTAACTCGCGCAGGAACCAAGAGCCACCACGATCTTTGACTTCTTCCGTGTCTCTTTGATATCCTCCACCGATTCATGATCCTGGATGCAGACCGATCCTTCAACAAGCGCGACGTCCATCTCAGGGATATGCCTGACGTCGGCGAGTGTAAGGCTGTAGACAAGGTCAGCGTAGTCGTCCAGGATTTTGATGAGTCCTAAGTTATTGTCGGCCACGGACACGAGGCAGCCGGTGCAGCCGCTCAAGTGTACATGCCCGAGCTTGATCTTATTTGCCACTGGTTTTGTCTCCTTTTTAGCTTCCACCTTTTTCTCCATCGAGATCTGAGCAGATTTTGCTTCTCCGCCCATAGTTCCCCTGATGGAGTTAAGCGTTCAATTGTTCATCCCGATTTCCTTCAGTATCTCAGATACGGCTTCTGGAATGGATCTCTGTACCTCGTCTGTAATCCCGATGACCATCTCAGGGGCAGACACATACTTCTTCTGGCATGCAAGAATCCGGATCTTAATATCGTCCTTGATGACTTGAAGCGGCTCTGTCAGGTCCCATGAATGGGCGTCCCGATAGCTTCCTACAGGAAGCTCGTCAACTGAGAGCCACCTGAGCTCGCCTGGTTCCCCCCTGAAATCCGCGATGTCCACGATAATAAGAGTCTTTGTAGACTCGGGATTGAGAAGGGTAAAGATGAAATGGGGTCCCCCGAGTCCCGCGTCAACGACCGTGACATTCTCTGGAAGCTCGAGTTCCTTGAGCCTCTCCACAACTGCAGGTCCGAACCCATCATCCGCAAAGAGAGGGTTGCCGCAGCCTGCCACCACGATCTCGGAGTACAGCGATTCCATTCGTCTCACCACTGGAGGAGTTTCTCGGCGACTACTTTATCCTCCTCATTCACCACAATCATGTGGGTTGCACATGATACACACGGATCATAAGCCCGGACAACCATTTCGGCTATCTGCCAGGGTGCTCCCGTCAGAGCGCGACTGCAGGTCGGAAGGTTCCAGGTGGTGGGCACAAGCATCTCATACCACAGCACCTTTCCGTCCTTAACCCGTGCGAGGTGGATATCGGTCCCGCGTGGAGCCTCATTTGCAGCCCAGCCCATAGACCCATCTCCCTGTGGAATATGGTCGGCAACAACCTTGCCTGAGGTATTCAGGGAATCAAGGCACTTAAGGATGGTATAAAGGCAATCAGGATACTCCATCTGCCTGGCGATGTGCTGGGCGAAGGTGCCCTTCTCGGTGAAATTCTTAAAGGTGGCGAGCCTGGCCCTCGGACCGACCTCAACAGGCTGACCATCATATGTCGGAACGCTGTTACAGGCATCCATCTGGGGATTGGCCTTGGTGCCGACCTTTGTTGTGCCTCCTATTGGATAACTCGGATCCTCAAGATCGATGGTTACCTCGCCCATGTACCATTCCCATGGCCGAGTCTCTTTCCATCGGAAGGGGTCCCATGTGGGGTTTTCGTCAAGACTGGATGAACCGTACATCGGGGATGTGGCCATGACCCCCTGGTTGTGGTACCCGAGCGTCTTGGGGATCGGGATTTGCTTGCCTGCGACGTCTATGTATTCCAAGCTCTGCATATTCCTTATGACATCGAGCATGAACTCCATCTGCTCATGAGCAAGGACAAGCCCTTCCTTCGCCAGGTCTGCCATCTTCTGCTTTGCAAGAGGGCTCACGTTGCGGTACATTCCACCAATTCTCGGGTTGGAGGGGTGGATTGCCTCGCCACCCGCGATGGCTCCAATGGTCTGCCCGATCTCACGAAGGCGGATAATCCTTGCCGCAACGCTTCTGACAGGTTCCTCCTTGGCGAAAACGTTGAATTTCTTTTCCGTCCCAGGGATGTAAAAATCCGGAAGGATCAGGATGTTGTGCAGGGCGATGCTATGAAGGCGGTTCGCGGCGTGGAGAATTACCCGCAGGAGTTTAGCATCCGTGGGGATCTCGCAGCCAATCGAGGCCTCCATAGCCTCGATGCCTGCCAGGGTGTGGGCTATGGGACAGATACCGCAGACCCTAGAAGCGATCTTCGGGACCTGTTCCATCGTCTTACCTATGGCGAGTTTCTCAATACCCCTGACCGGGGTGATGGAGAGCCAGTCTCCTCGCTCGACAATACCCTCATCATTCACCTTCATGGTAAGCTTTGAATGGCCTTCATGTCTCGTGGTTGGAGAGATTTCTACAACTTTCGTCAATTGTATGCCTCGTTTTCGATTCAATGTTATTCAGGCGGTACCGTAGATAAGGCACTCCCTGTGTGATTATTCTAAGATAGTTACCCGTACATCAGGTACGTTAACCCCTTACTTTCTCCAGTGCTTATTACCTCAGTATATTAATATTTAACTTACAATTAAAAAGAGTCGAAAACACAATATTACATAAATCCTTCCCTCTATAAAGAAAGCAAAAAATAAGAAAATGCACATTTATATTTTATAGATATATTTTTATATTATTTTTGGTGATTTCTATGATGAAGAGAATCTGAAAATTATCAAAGAACACAACTGATAAATATATGTAATAATTACTTATTGCGTTTCAGGGATTAATTGATTGGTTAAGAGACCGCTTAAGTACCAGAATTAAATGATGTGGGGAAATTGCTGGTAATAACTTATTTTAAAGAAATGTATAACGGCTCTGTAGAAAACCTACTTAATCGTCATCAATAGACTTAAAGTTCTTCAGCAAAATGAATCAGGCAATTTAGTTTTAATTTGTTAAGATTGGCTATTTAAGAGGATTTCTACGGAGCCTAAAAACTGTTGCTTTTTTAATCATAGAACCTCTAATGCTGTTATTTTTGCGGTCACTTTTGTCAATATCACTTTTGTCTATTTTTGTATTTTCCCCATTTCTGCTCTGCCTTCTTTCCTCCCTGTGTTGTCTTCTTTTCTGGTTCCTGCGTTTTCCTACCTCTTTATTCGGAGTGTGTGAAGCTCTTTCGCCCTCGCAGCTTGCTTTTTTTCTATTATCTGGCTTTACGTTCTCCCCTTATGTGTTTGTCTCTAAAAACCCGGGTTCAGTTCTATAGAGGTAGATTTCTGATATTGAAGAATTCGCGTTTTGCGCGAGATATGAAATTAACCACTTTCATTTTATCTTTGAAACCATCAGAATCTTTAAGCCCGGAGCTGGCGTCCACACCATATGGCTTTACAAACCGTATAGCCTCTCTAACATTTTCAGGAGTCAGACCACCTGCTAAGATAACTGGTTTTGATATCTCTTTAACAATGTTTCTGCTAATATTCCAATCATGGACCAAACCTGTCCCACCTACTTTATCATTGGCTAAATCAAGAGTATCCAGGATGAAAGCATCTACCACAGATTCAAAAGGTTTCATAGCTTGAATAACTTCTAACCCATTAACATGAAAATTTTTAATTATTTTTATATAGGGGAAGGCTTTGCGCAGTGATATGATACTATCAACTGTACAATCAGAATGCAACTGGATAGAAGTAACACCTATCTCATTCGCTAGATTAGAGATCTCCTCAGCGTCATCCAGTTCTGTAACTAAAACTGGAGAAATATAAGGTGGGCACTCTTTCACGATTTTTTGAGCTAAATGTTTGTCAATAAAGTCATCTGAATTATGTTTTTGTCCCACTACTAATCCAACCGCATCAGCTCCACAATATGCAGCCATAATAGCGTCTTCGACCCTTTTAATACCACAAATTTTTATTCTCATTATTATATCCTAGAAAACCTTTAAGAGGTTTAAATGTTTTACCGGTTGTTATAATGATTGAAATATCAAAGAGAACATATCAAAGAGAGCATATCAAAGAGAACATATCAAAGAGAATATTATAGTTCCTTAATCAATTGCATGATGAAATTGGTTATCGGATTAAGGAAAAGTCCTGCCAAAACAGAAACTTCTTGAAACCAATAAGATATATTTGGTTCATATCGATTTCATCAACAAACTGGATTTATCTTCATATTAGCTTTCAAAATATGTTCATTAAGCATTTATATATGAACTCGCACAATGCTTTTATAGCTTGAAGGTAATTACGCTGGATGTTGGCACTTGCGTCAATTGACAGGAGCCAATCTATACAATTAGATCGTTTTTCAGTTTGAAGTTTTACATACAAAACCACCTGATCGATTGTATATGAATATCCATACACAGTAATATATAAATGCATCAACCTCGTTCCAGTTTAAACTAAAATCACGCTTACCGGCTTATCGGGCTGAAAGCCCAAACCATAGAGTCCACAAAATCCAGCTACAAAGAATGGAAAGAATCTCCCGAAAGAGAAGAGTTACCTCACTTCGGGAAAAATATTTCTGGCAGCCAGGGAGAGGAATCGGCGCTTCTTCCCGGCACAAAGATAACCTGATTTAGAAAAGGTGGCGAGCATGACAACAGTATTTGATGTTCCTGCAACGGAGCTTATTGAGAAGGTTGCAGCTATCCTTAAAGAAAACGACAATATCGTTCCCCCTGAGTGGGCAAAGAACGTAAAGACTGGAGTTCACAAGGAACTCCCTCCGAACAACGACGACTGGTGGTATATCAGAACCGCCGCAATCCTGAGAAAAATCTATACTGACGGACCTATAGGAATCGAAAGGCTCAGATCAGTATACGGTGGAAAGAAAGACAACGGATCAAAGCCGGGTCACAAAGTAAAAGGTAGCGGTTCGATAGCCAGAAAAGCAGTACAGCAGCTTGAGGCTGCAGGTTACCTGCAAAAAGTAAAGGACGGAAGAACAGTATCTGCAAAGGGACGTTCCATGCTTGACAATGCAGCAAATGAGCTCAAGCAGGAACTTCTTGAGAAGATCCCTGAACTTGCAAAATACTGAGAACATCCCATACAGAAGGATCCTGAAAATTTCTAGGGATTCTCTTACAGATAACTAAGTTTAATCCAGATTGCTCCGGAAAACCGGTTTTTTGGGTGATTGCCATGTCTACAATGGATGATGAACTCAATGAAATCCGAAAAAGGCGGCTAGCAGAGATCCAGAGGCAGCAGGCGCAAAACCAGCAGTCTGACATTCAGGCAGCTTACCAGCAGGAACAGGCCAGAGCTGAAATGGAAGCTCAGAAGCAGGCTATCCTGAGGCAAATCCTGACTCCTGAAGCCAGAGAACGCCTTACCGCCCTAAAAATGTCAAGACCGGCTCTTGGAGAACAGCTAGAGATGCAGCTGATCTCGCTTGCTCAGACTGGAAGGCTACCGTCTCAAATCGACGATGAACAACTAAAAAAGCTACTTATGAGGATGCAGCCGAAAAAACGTAAGACATCCATAACCCGGATTTAAAAACAATGAAAATTTCGGTCCTCTTTAGCGGAGGCAAGGACAGTTCGCTCTCTGCCCTTTTGATGGAACCGTTTTTTGAGATAGAACTCATAACCTGCAGCTTTGGCCTGCTCTCAAATGGCGAGCTGGCAGCAAAAACTGCAAAAGAATTAGGATTTCCGCACAGGGTTCTTACTCTGGAGCGGGAAATCCTTGAAAAGGCTTACGAGAAAATAATGCAAGACGGTTTCCCGAAAAACGCCATTAACTACATTCACGAGAAAGCCGTAGAAACTCTTGCTTCGGACCCTGAAGTAAAATTCATTGCAGACGGAACCCGAAGGGATGATAGAGTTCCTGTGCTCTCGATCTCACAGATACGAAGTATCGAAGACCGGCTGGGAGTTCAGTATATCTGCCCTTTGAAGGGATATGGCAGAAAAACCGTGAGTATTCTTGTAGAGCGCTATCTGAGGATTGAAGAGGGACCGAGTGAGAGTACTCCGAAAGCGGACTACGAAACCGAGCTCAGGGAGTTAATCAGGCAGAGAGACGGTGAAGAGAAAATAAAGGAACTGTTTCCTGCCCATATCCAGTCCCACGTGCTTTCCAGAAAAGAACTGCCCTGAAGAAGAAATTCCCCGAAATCGGGAAGTCTTCCGGAAGGGAAAATCCTGGAATAAAGATTTATACGATAATCGAGTTATATTCAACCCTTATACTGCTGCAGATCAACCAAGACCCTCATAGAATTTACCGGATATGGTTTTAAAAACTGCCATTAAAGCTAGCAGGGTAAAACCTCAATTATGCAAGGGTTACAATCACAATCAGCTAATTATCGGATATAACCAGAAGTTAATAGAATTAAATTATTTACAGGTCAACAGGTGTGATCCACTTGAGTCATAACATGAAAGGACAGAAGAGGCGCCTGGCAAAGGCACACAAGCAGAACACACGCGTTCCAGTGTGGGTTATTGTAAAAACTAACCGGAAGGTCGTGAGTCATCCCAGACGCAGGCACTGGAGAAGAAGAAGCCTTGATGTGAAGTAAGCAAGGAAGGTGGGAAAAATGGCAGACGACATGGTAAAAGAACAGATATATACCATCCCTCTCAGGGACGTAAAGAGAGTACCTGCCTGGAAAAGAGCCAACAGGGCAGTTACTGAAGTAAGAGGTTTTCTTATGAGGCACATGAAGGTTGATTCTGTACAGGTCAAACTGGATAAATCAATTAACGAGCGTCTCTGGGAAAAAGGCTGTAAGAAGCCTCCTCTCTCCATCCGGGTCAGAGCTGTAAAATTCGCAGATGGCGAGGTACATGCAGAACTCGCCCAGTAAAATATACAAGAAAACGCGAAGCTTCAAAGAATATGATTCGAACAGTGGATATCTACGAAACCCCGGTTATCGGGGTCTTTGCAACCTGCACGGAAGATTTTGTTCTTGTCCCTCGCGGCACAAAGCCCGAAACCTGTGCCATACTTGAGGATTCGCTTGACGTAAAGGCTATTGAGACTCTTGTTAATGGAAGCGTTGTGATCGGAGCCCTTTCCAGAGGAAACTCAAACGGCTTCCTTTTTTCATACGGGACCGATACCAGAGAGGTCCAAAAACTGACAGGAGTTAAGGCTGAAATTCTCCCGGGCAGGCTGAATGCAGTCGGAAACATTGTACTTGCAAACGACTCTGCAGCACTTGTCCACCCTGAGCTGTCGGACAGAGCTATTGAGACAATTGCCAGTGTCCTTGAGGTAGAAGTTTACAGGGGAACGATTGCCGGGATAAAGAATGTAGGGATGGCAGGAGTTGTCACAAACAAAGGACTTCTGGTACACCCGAAAGTTACATCCTCAGAAAGGGAGATACTGGAAAATATCTTCAAGCTTCCGGTATATATAGGAACTACGAACTATGGAACTCAGATGCTCGGCTCAGGCCTGCTTGCGAACTCAAAGAGCTATCTGGCAGGTTCGGATACTACAGGACCCGAACTCGGTAGAATTGAAGAAGCTCTGGGATTCGTAGAGTGAGACAAATCATCCATCTGTTACGGAATAAAGCTACAGCAAGAGTGTGACCAAGATGAAGAATTATATTGTTAAAGGCAAATTTAAAGCAGGAAATTCCTGGGAAAAATTCACAAAAAAGATCGAAAGTCAGAATGAAAAGAACGCAACGGATAAGGTTTATTCTATCTTCGGAAGCAAGCACGGTATTAAGAGAAACCAGATCCAGATCGAAAGCATTGCTGAGGAGTGAAGGATATGGCAGAAGTCAGTGAAGATGTCAGAAATCTGGCAGCCAGATATCAGGAATTCCAGAGACAGGCTGAGGCCTTAAGGCAGCAGATGAACATGGTTCAGGCTTCCATTACAAGCTGTGACCAGACAATGGTAACCATCAACGAGCTTAAGACCGCTTCAGTGGAGGGGAAGATTACCGAAACAATGGTCCCTATAGGATTTGGCTCATTCGTTCATGCCGAAATAAAAAATACAGATAGGGTTATTGTAGACCTTGGATCAGGCTTCAGTGCAGAGAAAACAGCAGATGAAGCCATTGAGACTCTTAACCGCCGCAAAGAGCAGCTTACGAAAATTCTCCAACAGATGAATGCTTCACTGACTAACTATATACAGGGTATGCAAGCCTTAGAATCCGAGGCTGCAAGGCTTCAGCAACCCGACCAGGCCTGATAAAACCTGGCCCGGATAAAAAGGATAAAACTCAAAACCCCATTTGAGAACAAAATCTTTTATTTTTAATTAATTATCTATTTTTTATTGAATTCCTTTGGGATGGGATCTTGTGTTCAGCAAATTCAAAGAAAAGCTTGGGAATTTTAAGAAGGCACTCAGCAGAACTATTGATGATAAAGCTGTAGAAATCGAACCGGTAATAGAACCTGTGCCTGAGTCCGAAGAGGGCTTTGAAGAGGAGATCGAGCCCATTCCAGAGGAAGAAGCTCCTGAGACACTCCTAGAAGAGGAAAGTTATGAGGTCAAACCTGAAGAAGTCAAACCTGAAGAAGTCAAACCTGTAACGAGTGCCCCTTCAAAGGTCGGGATTGAAGACTGGAAAAAGGCCGAATACGGGAAAAAACTTGAAGAGAGAAAGAAGGCTGCAGAGATCAAACCTGTGGAAGAAGAAAAAGTACCTGAGGAAAAAAAATCCTTCTTTAAAAAATTTTCCTCGAAGGTCGGGTTTGCACAGAAAGCGAAAGCTCTTGTATTCAATAGGGAGGTCTATCTGGATAGTAAAGACTTGGAAGAGCCTCTCTGGGAACTTGAGATGGGGCTTCTTGAGAGTGACCTCGCTCTTTCAGTTTCCGAAGCAATTGTGGAGTCCGTGAAAAAACAGCTTACAGGTACTACAAAGCGGATTGGGAGCAATACCGGAGATATTGTAGAGGCAGCCCTTAGAAAAGCCATCTACGATGTGGTCTCTGCCAATACCTTCGACTTTGACGAGTATGTGAGGAACAGGGAAAAACCGGTCCATATTGTCTTTGTTGGAATCAATGGGACAGGGAAAACAACGTCCATTGCAAAAATGGCGCACAGATTGCTGAAATCGGATTATTCTGTGGTTCTTGCTGCAGGAGATACTTTCAGGGCGGGTGCCATTGATCAGCTCGGGATTCATGCCGACAGACTCGGAGTAAAAATGATTAAGCATCAACCCGGAGCCGATCCTGCGGCAGTTATTTACGATGCAGTGCAATATGCAAAAGCCCATAAGATAGATTTCGTGCTTTCCGATACTGCAGGCCGTATGCATACTAACCTTAACCTTATGTCACAAATGGAAAAGATCTGCAGGGTAAGCACTCCAGATCTTATAATTTTTGTAGATGAAGCCGTCGCAGGGAATGATGCAGTTGAAAGGGCTGCACAGTTCAATGAAGCTGTGCCAATTGATGGTTCAATTCTGACAAAAATAGATGCTGATGCCAAAGGAGGAGCTGCGATATCCATTGCCTATATCACAGGCAAGCCAATTCTCTTTTTCGGGATAGGACAGGGTTATGAGGACTTAAAAAAGTTCGATCCCGAATGGTTCATAGACCAGCTTTTTAACCAGGCCGCTTAAGCTTTGAGCTAGCATAGAATAGTGAGTCAATCAAAGCGTTTTGGGAGACCCACTATTTTATGAATTCTACTAAAGGACTAATCTGAAAGAAAATATTAGCTTTTTTAAATTTCTGGTTTTCCAGAGGAGAGATTTAGATTTTTATCGGAGAAGCTCAGGGCTCCTCAGGAATTATAATCCATGCTATTATATAGGCAACTATACCTGTTCCTGCACCCATTATAGTGATAAGCAGCCATAGGAGCCGTATAAGCGTAGGATCAACTTTAAAGTATTCACCTATCCCGCCACATACCCCTGCAATAATCCTGTTCTTCTTTGATCTGTACAACCTATTCATTTGACCACCCCTAATTACAAAATGCTTTAAGCTTTATAAAAGCTACATAATAGATTGCTGAGATTCAATTTATAAGTAACTCTGAAATAAGTAACTCTGAAAACAGGAGATTTTATCGAGAATCTCTATATGTTTGCAAGTGAGTTGATTTTAGCTGGTTTTTTAATAGCTTTGTAGAAAACCGATCTAAATCAGTGTCAAGGGCTAAGGCTAACTACTGAAAATCCTCACATATAACAAACCAATCATGAAATCTACTGAGATTTTCTTAAAATTTCTGTAGCTTTAAAATAGCATTTATCAAATCCTTCATTGCTAACTTTTCTTGCTGGAACTCCTGCTATTGTAATTCCCTTTTCTTTAAAGGATTTGTTTACTACTGAATTTGCACCTATTGCTATATCATCTGCAATTTCAATATCTCCAAAAATTTTAGCACCAGGACCGATATACACATTATTCCCTATTTTTGGCACGGGCAATACAAAATCTGGTCTGGATTTGTAGTCCCTACTAAAGACGTTTGTTGCAATACTTACGCCGGTATGAATGCGACAATTCTCGCCAACTTTTGCATTACTATTTACAATTATAGTACCTTTATGAGCAATAGATAATCCAGGACCAAATACATTCGGAGGGATAGTAAATCCTAATTTCGTACTTAGTCTTTGGAATTTGAAAAAAGATACAGACTATATGGTTTATATAATACTTTTTTTACAATTTATATAGTACTCTCTTTTTCTTAGTAATCTCTCAAATCTCCAGATATCATCCAGAAAGTAATCTATATAATACTGGATTGTACCTCTTTTTTTCCTGAGTGCAATCTCATCTGCTTTTAAATAGAACAAATAATCCTTTTTTGATTTAATCATAAAGGGTCAACTAACGAGTATCAAATTAGTCATCGAATAGTGCTAAGATAGAAAATGAGTTTTTCTAAATATCTTGGCACATTCCTCATAAGTTCTTAGATAAACATGTAGAATTTAAACCCTTAGAAGCCAATCCGTTTTATTTAGAAAGTTAACAATTATTGATTTTTACGACGGTTTTAAGTTAGAATTTTACACATAATTCTTTTTTGAAGGATCTTTCAGAGGTTCATGTTTTTTTAGATTCTAGCCCAATCGCTGGTTACATCTTCAGATACAAAGTTCTCCCCGAACGCCTGCACATATATCCTGAATTCCTCCCCTGCAGGAATCTTAAGCCCTTTTGCGGTATAGTTGTAAACCCCTTCCGGCTCAATTACAACTGGAGAACTTTCAATCTCGTCCCAGAAAGAGAGCTGATCTTTAGCCTGAAGGGCAACGTAAAAGGTTATGTTTTCAGCTTTTTCTGAACCCACATTGATTGCGGTGACACTGACATCGACAATTCCCTCTGTTCTTGAGTACTTGCATTGAGCTTTGAAATCAAGATTAATCTTGGGTCTTCTGGAAACAGGGACAACACGTACAGGTTGGCCTTCATATTCTTCGGGAATTTCCCCTATATGCCAATCAGTACCTGTGGTCTCCAGATAATAATAATAATTGTGGCTTTCGTACTCAAAACTCCTGCCCTTCTGCTCAGGATTGCATTTTACTCCCAGAGCCATATGTTCAGGGAGTTCAAGAAGGACAACATCACAACCTATTTCCTGAAGAAGCGCTACAGAGAGAATTGCGGTATCTTCACAGTCCCCGCCTCCCTCATAAAGAGTCTCATAAGGAAAACGAGGGTACTGCTCGTAACCTGAACTCTGGAGATCCGAGGTATAGTTCAAGGACTGAACAAAAGAAACACAAAAACCCGGTATTTCACTTTCCTCAAGCCCACAAGCTTTTGAGAGGGAGATCAAACTGTCTGCAATCTCCTTAATTAACCAGTCATCATACGGGTCCGAAGCAAATAGATCATAGTCCCTGTTTCGAGTCCTGGCTTTATATGATTCATAAAGTTCATCGTCAAGAGGCAGGGTAAGCTGCCAGCTATGGCTTTTGTATTCCCACGAGTAAGTTCGGGACGATGTTCCTGAACTGATGGATTCCTCTGTAACCCAGGCACTGCAAGGCTCACTATTTACTATATTTACTCCTACCAGATTCTCCATGGTATCGCCTATACAGGAACCCGTGGAAGTTTCAGGGCAGGGCGATACCAGGATGAAGTCGACCAGATAAATGAACAGGAAGAAGCAAAAAAGAGTGGCTGCTCTTTTCACAAATTAGCCCCCATCTAGATTGCAGTCTGTGATTTCATTTCCAAAGATCTTCCCTGTGGTGGGAATCTACATGGTCCACTTCCAGCAGACCCTCCAGAAAGGGGTCAAAAAAAGTCTGATTCATAAGATACTGATCTTCAAAGCGCACAGCCCACGCCCTGATAGTGTTAATTGCAGAGCAAAGAGAGGTTTTTCCGTCCTTGTATTTCTGAATCGGATCAAAAAATAATGATTTCTCCTGAGTAGATATTCCCTCTGAGAAATATCCGAAAGCATGTACGAGTATATTAATGTTAGAAGTGTACCTCGAAGGTCTAGAGAAGACACTGTAAAGATGCCTCTCGTACTTAATGCCGCAGGAAGGAGACCGATATTTCAGAATAAAACCGTCAATGTTTCCTGTAGAATTGAGAAAATCAGTGCAAAATGTTTCCATAACTTCAGTTACATTCCTGCCGCTTGCGGACTGCACAAGCCGCTGTTCCCCGTTCTCAAGGACTATCCTTACCGGATCCCTGGGAATGCCAAGCCCTAACTCCACCTCCGGGCAAACTGGCAGGAAATCAACATACTCCATGAGATTTGCCACTATGGGGCTGCTTATCATATCCCCATTATATCGGCAGTGATCAAACTCAAGGCATCCACTAACCACAACCTTTGGCCTAACAAACTCCCTCATTTAACCCCCATATAAGAAAGGATTTGCAGCATAAATTACTTTCTAGAAGAAAGCCGCAAAAGACTCCTTTTTTAAAAATATAGAGTCAGAAAGTAGAAGACTCCTAAAAAAGGCTTTAAAGCACTTGTTAGAGAAAAATACTAAGTCCGACTGAATAAATGGTTTAAACTTAATCAGAAACTTACTAAAAATCGCTATACAACAGATTTTATAAGACAGAAATCTCGAAGAAGGCAGTTTATTAAAAAGTTTTTTAGTCAAAGGTAATTTCTTTCTTTTTTCGGGAACAGCTTTATAGCAACAAAAATAATTATAGGATATGACTTATGGAGGAGGAGTTTATTAAAAAGTTTTTTAGTCAAAGGTAATTTCTTTCTTTTTTCGGGAACAGCTTTATAGCAACAAAAATAATTATAGGATATGACTTATGGAGGAGGTCAGGGGGAAGGGCAGTGTTTTTAGGGGTTAAGTTCCCGGAACTAGAAGTCAGTCTCCAGATCCCAAATAAAACGGTATACTCTTAAAAATATAGGTGAAAACATGATACAGGCCGAGTATGAACAGATACATATGCCGCTAATAGGAGACGATGCACCTGCATTTAAAGCTGTGACAACCGAAGGGCCAATTAATTTTCCAGATGACTACAAAGGCAAATGGGTTATTCTTTTCAGCCACCCTGCGGATTTTACACCCGTATGCACTACCGAATTCATGACTTTTGCCAGCATGCAAGAAGATTTCAGAAAAATAAACACCGAACTTATAGGGCTCTCCATAGACAGTGTCTATGCCCATATTGCATGGCTCAAGAGGATAGAAGAGAAAATTGAGTATAAAGGGATGAAAAATCTTGAGGTCAAGTTCCCGGTAATAGAAGACCTGAAGATGGATGTTGCGAAAAAATACGGTATGATCCAGCCAAATGCCTCAACTACGCAGGCTGTAAGAGCCGTATTTATCATAGATCCTGAGGCAAAAATCAGGACAATACTTTACTATCCGCAGTCAACCGGAAGGAATATGCAGGAAATCAAGAGGATAGTTATGGCCCTTCAGAAGAATGCAGCTGAAAAAGTTGCAACGCCGGCTAACTGGCAGCCAGGAGATGATGTCATTATTCCAGCCCCCAGTTCAATGGTAGCCGTAAAAGAAAGAGCCGGTAATTCAGAGGAGAACATGTACTGTCTTGACTGGTTTTTGTGCCTGAAAAAAGATAGTAAAAAGTAACGTAGAGCATAAAATTCTTTAAACATTATTTTATCAACCTTTTTTTTATTTTATTAATAGAGAATAGCTCTATGAAAAAAATTTCTGGAAAAACTTACTTCAGAAATCCCTTTTTTAACAGAAATCAGCACTTAGCTTTTCAGTATCAGACTCTGTTTGATTAAAATATTTAAAGAATAAAAATTTTCAGCAGAAAAATATTTTATTGCTGTTTGAGAAGAGATTTATAAGAATGAAAATATACATAAAATTACTTATGGAGGACGTGGGAAGAGCAATGCTTTTAGTGTTCTTTTTAGTGCTCACTCCCGGTAACTCGAAGTCAGTTTCCATATACAGGAACTTCTGAAACAAAAGTGCAGGTGAGAGTATGGTAGAAGCCGAGTATGAGAAAATATGTATACCGCTAATTGGAGAAGATGCACCCTCATTTGAAGCCGTGACAACTCAGGGACCAATAAACTTCCCTGAAGATTATAAAGGCAAATGGGTAATTCTTTTCAGCCATCCTGCAGATTTCACACCCGTATGCACTACTGAATTTATGACTTTTGCCAGTATGCAGGAAGAATTCAGAGAAATGAATACTGAGCTCATTGGGGTCTCTATAGACAGCGTTTTCTCCCACATTGCGTGGCTTAAGAGAATTGAGGAGAAAATCGAGTACAAAGGGATGAAAAATGTAAAGATAGGATTTCCGGTGATCGCTGACCTAAGAATGGATGTTGCCAAAAAATATGGTATGGTTCAGTTAAAGGGTTCAAGAATCCAGACTGCAAGAGCAACGTTTGTTATAGATCCCGAGTCAAAAATCAGGGCAATGGTCTACTATCCTATAAATAACGGCAGGAACATTCAGGAATTCAAGAGGCTCATCAGCGCCATGCAGAAGAATTATGCTGAAGGTGTATCAACTCCAGCAAACTGGCAGCCAGGCGATGATGTTATAATTCGTACTCCTCGTTCAATGAATGAGGTAGAGGAAAGGCTAGAGAAAGTCCAGGATGAAGTTTACTGCCTTGACTGGTTTATTTGCCTGAAGAAAGACAGTAAAAATAATTTGGAGTGATTGAATTAAAAATCTCAAGGGCCTGGAAGTAAGGCACAGGTAAATTGGTGGAGTTAGTTTAAGAGTTGCGTAAGTATAGAAGAATCTCTTACCCCCCAATAAGAGATCCTCCTGGTGAACCGAAGAAGGTCTAAGACTCCGTTTCACCAGAGTTCATCGCAAACAGGGTGCAAAAGTTCAAAAGCTGAAATAAAATCTGAAAAGACGAAATATGACCTTCTTGAATCTCCAATTTTGTGTGGTTGGTCTAATATATCCGAAATATTATACGAAGAACTGCTATATAAAATTTACTCCAATTTATAACAAATAATCATTAAAGTATATTGATTCTGGATAAAACTGAGATGAAGAAGAGAAATTTAATAAAAACCGGAATTGAGGGCGAGAGTCGATAAGGGAGAAAAGAATAAAATGGTAAGTAAAAAAATGAAAAAAGGAATTACTTCTTTCCGAGCTCCTTTGAACGCTCGCTTGCTTTTATAACCGCATTCATGAATGCAGCCCTGATTCCTGCCTCTTCAAGGATACGAACGCCCTGAATGGTAGTTCCAGCAGGAGAGGTAACCATATCCTTGAGTTCTCCGGGATGCAGGCCTGTTTCAAGTGCCATTTTTGCAGCCCCAAGTACAGTCTGGGCTGCTAGAGTGAGGGCACTTTTCCTATCCATTCCTTCAAGTACAGCGCCATCAGCCATTGCTTCAATTACAGGAAAGATAAATGCAGGCCCACTGCCTGAAAGGCCTGTAACGGCATCCATCAGGGATTCAGGCACCTGTACCGCAGTGCCGACTGCAGAAAAGATCTCAAGCGCGGTTTTCAGGTCTTCGGAGGTGGCATTTTTGCCCGGGGAAATTCCTGAGGCGGCTTCGGAAACTGTAGCTGCAATATTTGGCATCACCCGGACGACTCTTGTGCCTTCAGGAAGGGCATTTTCGTAAGTGGCAAGAGGCACACCGGCTGCAATTGAGATGATAAGTTTATCGGCATTTATGTAAGGTTTAAGATCTTCTAGTACCGAGCCTAGAATCTGGGGCTTCACCGCAAGAACAAGAATATCGGATGCCTGAGCAATAACAGCATTATCAGTTGATACATTGATGCCAAGCTGAGAATTCAGC
Organism: Methanosarcina flavescens; assembly: GCF_001304615.2. Lineage (NCBI taxonomy): Archaea > Methanobacteriati > Methanobacteriota > Methanomicrobia > Methanosarcinales > Methanosarcinaceae > Methanosarcina > Methanosarcina flavescens. The sequence goes on from NZ_CP032683.1 coordinate 1,386,723, forward strand.
TCATTCAAAAAAGGTTCATATACGTCACTTGCACCAAGATTTTCAGGTTTTACAATTCCGGCCTTTATAATTCCCTGCATAAGAGCAGAGCCCATTTTTCCTGCTCCGATAAATCCTATTTTTCGGTTCTGAACTGTCATATATTACTTCTCCTATTATTGAGATAAAAGCAAATAAAGAGGCACTTGCCTTTTAAAACTTATCTACAGTTAATATTGAGTAATCTCAAGAAATTTAGTAGTTTAAATCAGTTTAGTAATTTAAAGGAACTAAGTAATCTAAAGGAACTAAGTAATTTTTAAAGCAGCTTAGAATTTAAAGCAGCTTAGAATTTAAAGGAATCGAAGGTTTAAAAGAATTTGACAGATTGATAAAAGGTCCGGACAAGAAGAAATTAATTCAAATCCCAGGTCCGAAAAATCAAGATTGATTCTTCAGGCCTGCGAATTGATTCAATACAACTCTTCCAGTATGCCGATATTCTCTTTTTTTATAACATTACTGTAATTATTATAGCCGAGGATACCCTCAATTTCGTCGGTATGAGCTCCTTTAATTTTGGCAAGTTCCTCAGAAGTGTAATCTGTAATTCCTTTTGCAAAGACTCTACCTTCACATTCGAGTCTTACCACATCTCCCCGGTCAAAATTTCCCTCAACCTCTATAATCCCTGCAGGAAGAAGGCTGTTTTTCCCCAGAACTGCGGCTTTTGCCCCTGCATCCACACGGACAGTACCTGAAGCCTTTGCAAGAATGATCCAGCGGGCGCGGTTCTTCCGAATGTGCCTTTCAGCCAGGAAAAAGGTACCTATCTCTTCTCCGGAAAGAGCTTTCAGAAGCACGTTATCAATTTCACTATTTGTTATCAGGACATAACAGCCTGCCATGCTGCAGATCTTTGCAGCTTTTATTTTTGTTCTCATTCCTCCTACACCCTTGAAACTCGTAGGGTCACCCCCATAACTTTCGATCTCAGGTGTTATTTTTTCAACGAGAGAGATGAGCCTGGCGTCGCTGTGTGTTTTGGGGTTCTTATCGAAAAGACCATCGATATCCGAAAGGATAATCAGGAGGTCAGCATCGATTTTACTTGCGACCATTGCAGAGAGTTTGTCATTGTCTCCGAAGATAGCTTCAATCTCATTCGTACACGTACAGTCGTTTTCATTTATTATGGGAACTACCCCATATTCCAGAAGGGTGGAGATACTGTTCCTCAGGTTCAGGTAAGATATCCTGTCAGAATAGAAATCATAAGTGAGGAGGATCTGAGCAACTTTTATCCCATATTTTGCGAAGGCTTCGCTCCAGTACTGCATCAAGATACTTTGCCCCACAGCTGCTGCTGCCTGCCGGATAGGTATTTCCCGAGGTTTAGGAGCAATGCCCAGTTCATAGAGCCCGACACCTATCGCCCCTGAACTTACCACAATTACTTCTTTTCCGCTCCTTCGAAGCTCAAAGACTTGGGCTGCAATATTTTCCATAAAGTCAGGATCAATACTGCAATTTTCTTTTGTACTATCACAGTTCTTTTTTGTAATTGAGGATGTACCGATTTTGACAACGACTTTATTAACTTCATTGAGAAATTTTTTTCTGTCTATCAATCACAAGGCCTCATAAGGTATTTTGGAGGTGCGGCTGAAATATAATGCAACCGCAGTCCGAATTCCATCGCTTGAATTCAATTTGCGCTGGTATTTGAGTTCAGATATATAAATATATCACAAACATTCGACAGGTCTCAGTTTATATCTTCGAATTTAAGATCAAGTTTTCTGTGCGTGTAGGGCTTTGCATTTTCTCCAGCATAATCTGCAACAATCTGCCCCTTCCCGAGCAAGATGTATTTATAAATCAGCAGTCCTTCCATGCCCACGGGTCCACGGGAGTGAATTTTATTTGTGCTAATTCCAACTTCAGCTCCTTTCCCGTAACGATAGCCGTCAGCAAAACGGGTTGAAGCATTTACCATAACACTAGAAGAATCAACAAGCCCTGTAAATTCATTTCTTCTGGTGGCGTCCTCGGTTATTATTCCATCGGTGTGATGGGAGCCGAAAGTGTTTATGTGGTCAATTGCTTCCTTGATAGTATCAACGTACTTTATTGAAAGAATGAGATCATTGTATTCAAGGCTCCAGTCTTCCTCAGTAGCCTTTGAAAGTGGGGAAAATCCTTTATTCTCAAGCAGAGCATAAGTGTCAGGATCGCAGCGCAGCTCAACTCCTGCCCCAAGGTACATTTCTGCCATCCTGGGCAGGAAAGCATCCGCGATTTTACGGTTAACCAGAAGGGTTTCAATGGCATTGCATACTGCAGGATATTGAACTTTGGCATCAAAGCAGACCTTCCAGGCTATATCGAGGTCCGCATATTCGTCCACGTAGATATGGCAAATTCCGCTTGTGTGCCCAAGCACCGGAATTTTCGTATTTTCCTGGATAAATTTGACAAATTCGTTTGAGCCCCTGGGGATAAGAAGATCTACATAGGCATCAAGGCTTAAAAGATCCATAATCTCCTCTCTGGTTTCCATAAGCTGGAAAGCTCCAGTTGGCATGCCGTCGGTGGATTCTATGGCTTTTACAAGAATCTGGAAAATAGTGCGATTGGACTCTTTTGCTTCACTTCCGCCCTTGAAAATGGTCGCATTTCCGCTCTTCAGGCAAAGAGACATAACCTGAGGTACCACATCAGGTCGAGATTCAAAGATTACCCCTATAAGGCCGATTGGACAGCTCACCTGGTAGAGAACGAGGTCTTTGTCCAGTTCAAGAGTAGAGAGGGTATCTCCTACAGGGTCATCGAGCTTAATTACATCTCTGATTCCTGCGATCATCCCATCAATCTTCGAATCGTTCACTTTAAGTCTGTCTACAAGGGCCTGAGTAAGCTTTCCCTTATTTTTCAGTTCAGCTGCGTATTCAAGGTCTTTTGAATTTGCATCCAGAATAGCTTTCCTTTCCTTATCCAGAGCCTGAGCCATGGCCTCAAGCGCTCGATTTTTTATTTCTGTGTTTACACTGGAAAGTTCAATTGATGCTCTTTTTGCCTGAATTACTTTGGTTTTGATATCTTCAGCCATATGATCACACCGTTTGATATGATGACTTCTGAGTGCCCACATCGATAATCGGGCAGCCAAATTGTAATCATGTTAATGAATTTACTGAAGGTTCAGTATTGAATCTGGAGGTTAGGTATTTTCGATACGCTATATAATTATCAAGCTTGTTATTTAATTATAGATAATTGATCTTACTATTAAATTATAATAAGTTTACTATAGAATTATAACGGTGATCTTACTATTAAATAAGAATCCTGCCATCAGATTTGGCCTGCTATTGAACCAATGATAAGATCAAACTGAATATTGAAATTATTATATTGAGTACTGAGTTAAATTGAATGTTGAAATTAAACTAAGTATTGAGTTAAATTGAATATTGAAATTATTATACAGAGTACTGAGTTAAATTGAGTGTCTTTTTCTTTAAGTGAGGGTATTTTCTTTAAATGTCGGTATATTCATAATTCTAAGATATATTAAATCTTCCCGCCACATCTAGAAAGTAGGCATGGAAGAAAAGAAGTGAAGACATTTACTGTAATACTTTCGATACCTTTTATACACTGTTGCAGTAAATGATACAGTGAAGTTCTGGACAAAAGATAACAGCTTATCAAGTAGCTTTTTACTTGCAGTGCTGATAACTCGGAGGGCTTAACTCCATATATTTTTATCTGAGGTCTTTATGCCTGAAGTAAAATTTGCTGAGTTCTTCTTTATTTTAAATTCATATGAAATATAGCTTTATCTTAATAAAGTTTATTTTCAATTTCGTTAAATAGAAAGCTAATCTTTAATAGTTCTATATACAGGATAAAATCAACAGGATAAAATCAATTTCACTTTAATTTGTTGAGACAGTATATTAATGACACTGTCTTATAAGGTAAGATCCCACAGTTTATATTATAAAAGGAAATATAACTTATTAAAAATTCGACAAGAATAAGTAAAACAGCTTTCTTAATGATCGATATTATTTCAAAACGAATATATATACGATGAATATAACTATGTTTACACGACTCCATTACCTAGGAGCGTGCTACATCTGAAAAAGGAAATTGCAAGGCACCCTTATAATTTTTTAGTTTTTCTTGCAGCAGAGAGACAAAGTTTTGCAGCCGGGGGCCAAGACCATATATAGCGTATAAAAGTGATTAAAAGGTCATAAGAGGCTAGAAATGCCAAAACCCCTGCCTGTTCAACATCTCTCATACACAAAGATTATTATAGGGGTACATCCATATCGAAATGGGGATAACTTCAGTATATTGGTGGTGTGTAAAAAATGAAATCATTTGCATTAGTCCGGGCAGACGATTCGGACAAAGTAAAAATAGCCTTACATGATCTGGAACGATACGGACATATTCAATTTTCAGCTACTCCAAAACGCATAGAACCGACCTATGCTGATGAGCTTCTTGTTAGTGTAATGGGCGTATCCCTCAAATCAAAATGTAACTCTGCCGCATTGGTAGAATTGAATAATCATGCAGGTGCAGCAATTAGCAGGCTGAAGAAAATCCATCCTCCTGCTCATATAATCATTATCAGTCCAAGACACAAAATGTTTGAAGAACTGGCTGGCAAGTTTTCAAAATATCCAGAATTTGACCGAACATTTAACCATCAGAAGAGTCCACAAAATATGGAGGTCATTCAGGAGAAAGGAGAGACCTCCAATCCGATGCAAAGAGAATAAAATAACTTCGCCAATTAATAACATTAACTTTATAAATTTTAATTTAGTTTAAAGTTAACTTTATAAATTAACTTTATATTTTTTTAAATCGATTTATTGAAAATCCTGCTTTGAGCAGTACCCGGTCTTCAACCTAAGCCTGGAAACATAGGTATAAAGACTTTCTATATCTTTAATTTCTTTCTGGGAGATGAGTCTGAGTTTGTTTCGAATTTCAAGCTCAGGTTTCAGGCCAAAGCTCTCGAAATATCCTGAAAGCTTTATAGCCAGCAGGTCACCCCGTCTGTCCCAATCAGTTAATATGACCACCTCATTGCCAAGCTGGGCAATCCTTTCTGAAAAATTAAAGAGGGAGTGCCGGGTCGCAAGTTCGAAATTGCCCTCAATTCCAAGCTTTTTCAATGAGAGAACATCTCTTTTTCCTTCAACTATGATAATTGCTCCCCGTGAAGAATATTCAGAGATTTCGGAGAGTAACTCTTCAATCCTTTCAAGCCTTTTTCTGTAAATATCAAGATCAGCCACTTTGTCTGCAACCTGTTATTATACGAACTTTTAAAATTACGCTTTTTTAAAATCTATAAGATACTTTTCAGAGGAGGAAAAACTTACTCTTAAAACTTGAAGACTTACTCTAAACTTAGTTACTACCTAAATTCTGTTATTAGAGCTCTAGTTTTCCCTAAATTTCTATTTTATTTCCTTAAACAAGCTCCAAAAATAGAAATCGCCCGTTGGTATGAAACTCCTTTTAATAATAATGATTTCTTACTGCTTGTTGCTCCACTATTTATAAGAATATCTGAACTGCTAATTTTGAAGAGATCAGCAAGGCATTCAACTAGCTGTTCATTTGCCTTTCCTTTCTGGGCGCTTTTGGTCAGTTTTACTTCAATCCGTTTGCGCCATTCATTGTAGCCGCTCGGAACCAAGACTGACTTGGAACCAGGAGTAACTTCGATATCAACAATTATATCGGAACCCAGATCTGTGATTGCCTCTTCAAAAGACATATGTTTTACCTTTCTGGAAGTATTCTATAAATACCTGTCAAAGCAAAGAATTGGAAATGATAAGTTTCTAAGTTAGAAGAAAGTCTCCAATCGGATTTAAGATAAGATATAGATCCATAATTCAAAAATTATAGTTAAGTGTTTTAAAATCAGCAGAGAATAGTGCTGTAGCCCGAGCGCACTAACTCCGAAAGCTCATCCTCTGGTTCTCCGCAGTCACTTTCAGTTACCCTCGTGCCGGGCAGTGTCACACTATAGATGTACCGCATTGGGGTTGTCTATACACTCACAGTCAGGATTTTCCATTATCTCGTGCAAGGACCTATACAATGCGACGAAGCCATATTATATACATACTGATATATAAAAATGTCGGCGAGCGGCGGGTATGTTACATTGCATATACTTATGGGAGATATTTATAATAAAAATCAATTTTCTCTTAAAAGAGTGACCTCAATTGTAAACGGCATTATAATAGCTACATTCTCAAAAAGATTGCTATAATAGTAAAAATTTGAAGGAAAACTTATTATACTATGTATATGTTTGCTTTTCCACAAATTGGGCGCAGATGCTCAATGAATAGCAGAGGTGCGTATATATGTACGGCACTGAAAAGATAATTCCCGGGACAATTATTGCAGGTCCTGAGCTGGAACCTATCGAAGGATATGTTTGCATACATAGAGGAGTAATTACAGAGGTTGAAGAGGAACGTACACACTCTAACAACATAATAGCTCCCTGTTTTGTCAATGCTCATACTCACCTTGGAGATTCGGTATTCAAGGACCCTCCTCTGGGAAAAGTTTCAGGATACCGGACTCAAAGAGACCTAGATGCTCTTGTAAAACCTCCTGACGGATTAAAACACAGGATTCTAAGAGAAACGCCATACAAAACCCTTATCGAGTACATGAGAAAGTCTCTACTGGATATGATAGAAACCGGAACCTGTGCTTTTGCGGATTTCAGGGAAGGAGGGGTTGTGGGGGTAGCAGCCCTGAATAAAGCTCTCGAAGGACTTAAACTTCATCCCATGGTACTGGGTAGACCTGCTGAACCAGAATTGCCTCTTCAGGTTGTAATGGCTGAAGTAAGAAGGATTCTTTTGCATTCTTCCGGAATTGGTATGAGCGGGACAAACGACCTTGATCTCGGACTGCTTGAGAGTATTGCTGCCAGCACACGGCAGTACAAAAAATTCTTTGCAATCCATGCAGGAGAGAAAGATACGAGCGATATAGAAGAAGCGTTATCACTCGAACCGGATCTTCTGATTCATTTAACAAATGCTACAAAAAGAGATCTTGAATACGTGGCTGATGCGAAGATTCCGGTCGTTGTCTGTCCCAGATCTAACCTCATTACAGGAGCCGGAATGCCACCTATTGCCGAGATGCTGGAAGCTGGAATAAGAGTAGCTGCGGGCACGGATAATGTAATGTTAAATTCTGTAAATATGTTTGCTGAAATGGAATTTATGTCTAAGATTTTTTCTATTGATGATAGGCAAGTATTTAAAATTTGCACACTTAATGGTTCTTTTGTAATGGGGCCTGATTCTACGGGTTCGATACAAAAGGGGAATAAAGCTAATCTCATGATCCTGAATGGAAGTTCAAATAATCTTGCAGGGATAAAGAACCCCATAAGTGGAATCACAAGGCGGGCAAGACCCGATGATATACTATCGGTACTTCATTCGTAAAGCAATTGGAGAACAAATATGGTGAGCGAATTTTACCGGAATATAGTGATTGCAACAGATGGATCCGAGAACAACCAGAGAGCTGTTTCTTACGGTATTGAGATTGCAAAACTTAGCGGAGCCACAGTTCACGCTCTTTACGTAGTAGATACAACTTCTTTTTCCTCGATACCTATGGACGCGGGCTGGGAAGCAATGTATGAGGCCCTGAGAAGAGAAGGGGAAAAAGCGATATATGAGGTTAAGAAACGCGGAGAAGTCTCAGGGGTTGAAGTGAGAGAAGTTCTGCTGGAAGGTCATCCGAGCAATGAGATTACAGATTTTGCAGAGAACAATAATGCTGACCTGATAGTTGTAGGTACCCTCGGTAAAACCGGGCTCGATAGATTTCTGATGGGAAGCGTTGCAGAGAAAGTAGTAAGAGGCTCAAAAGTCCCGGTCCTGGTAGTCCGGAGTGAAAAGCAGAGTTAAGATTTTCTGTCAACTGGAAGCCTTTTGAGAACAGATATACAAGAAAAGAAAACCAGGATTAAGCATATACAAAGGTGTAGATCACATGCCAAAAAACATCTTCATTGAGGATATCATGGTAAGGGACGTAGCAAGCGCAACCCTTCCAGGTTCAAGGGATGAGGTTCTTAAAATTCTTAAGAACAAACACATTTCGGGAGTACCAGTACTTAAAGACTCCAAAGTTGTGGGAATTGTAACCAGAACAAACCTTTTACAGAACCCTGAAGAAGAGCAACTGGCCCTTCTTATGACACGGGATCCGATAACAATATCCCCTGGATCAGATCTGCAGACTGCTGCACGCTTGCTTCTGAAGCATGGCATAAGAAGACTTCCGGTAGTGGATAATGGTAAGCTTGTAGGACTCGTTACCGTAGCAGATGTCGTAGGCACAATTGCAGACATGAACATCGATATTCCAATTAAGGACTATGTGGAGAAGGAAGTCGTTGCGATTTACAGTGAGACTCCCCTGCCTGTTGCTGCCAGGATTATGGAGCTTGCAGCCGTCAAAGCTGTCCCTGTGCTGGATGCAAACCTAGAGCTCGTAGGAATAATCTCGGACAGGGATATTATTGCTGCCAGCGTAATTGAAGATAGTGTAGAGATGTCAGATATGTCTTCAGGTCTGGACGATGATGCCTGGACCTGGGAATCAATGCGAGATACCTTGAGCATTTATTACAGCGTATCAAGGATTAAGGTCCCCAACCTGATTGGACGCGATATAATGATCAAGGAGCCGATTACAGCTACATATATTGCATCTGTCAGTGACTGTGCACGAAAAATGAAACGCAACCGGATTGACCAGATTCCAATTATTAATTCTAACCGCAAGCTTCAGGGGCTTTTGAGAGACCATGACCTTTTGAAGCCACTGATAGAAATGGAGTAAACTTAAACAAAGACTTGTTCCTAAAAATCGTTAAATCCTTTAACGTGAGGTAAAGAAAAAGCCAGGAAACATTAAATTACTCAATATTCTCCACTCAGGAAGCACTCTGATGAAAGATACTTCCGATAAAACTTTTTTCAGGAGCCAGAAAAATGGAAAAACCTTTTATTTTCATTAATTCTGCTATGTCAGCCGACGGCAAACTTTCAACAAAGGAAAGGAAACAGGTCAGGATCTCCGGAAAACTTGATTTTGAGAGAGTGGACGAACTACGAGCTCAGGCAGATGCAATTATGGTAGGAATAGGAACTGTCCTTTCAGACGACCCAAGCCTGACCGTAAAATCTCAAGAAAGAAGGGCAGCTAGGAAAGTCGCCGGAAAAGACGAGAACCCAGCAAGAATTATTGTAGACAGCTCGGCAAGAACTCCACTGGATGCCGACATTTTCAAAAAAGGGGAAGGAACAAGAATTATTGCTGTTTCAAACTCTGCGCCTGCCGAAAAAGTAAGAAAGCTGGAAGAAAAAGCTGTTGTTATCAGAACAGGTACCGAGAAAGTTGACCTTGAGAAGCTTGTAAGAAAATTAAAGGAAATGGGCATAAACACACTTATGGTAGAGGGAGGGGCAACCCTGAACTGGGGCATGCTCTCCGCAGGTCTTGTTGATGAAATATATACTTTCGTTGGAAATCTGATAATAGGAGGGAAAACAGCTCCAACCTTTACGGACGGGGAAGGTTTCACGGAAGCCGAACTTCTCGGACTTGAACTGCTTTCAGCTAAAAAAATCGAAAACGGTATACTCCTTAAATGGAAGGTTAAAAAAAGGAATTGAATTTTTCCTTCCTTTTATTTCCTTCCTTTTATTTTTTCTTTCTTTTATTTCCTTCCTTTTATTTCCTTCCTTTTATTTTTTCTTTCTTTTATTTCCTTCCTTTTATTTTCCTCTCTTTTATTTTCCTCTCATTTATTTTCTCCCTCATTTATTTTTCTTTTTTCTTGCCTTATGACTTAAACAAATGGTTTCCTTTTTATCAAAAAATAGGCTCTGTAGAAATCCTCTAAATTCTGTTTTTACCCAAAAATTATAAAAATAAAATTGTAAAAATGCTCCTTAATTTTTTTGTCCCCACAAAAAACAAAGGAGCAATTGCTATTGTCATCAAATAAGTATATTAAATTTATTGATCTCAGTCTTAAAACGGTTCAGTCTTCCAGACTGAACCTTTACTCCTGCAAATATTCCAAACGTGTTTATACTCAACATCAGCTTCTTGTTCTTGTTTTATTGAAGGAGTATATAAGTACAGACTACCGTGACTTTGTAGAACTTGTTGACCTCATGAACAGTATAAAGAAAAAACTTGACCTTGATAAGGTTCCTCATTACACTACTCTTCAAAAGTTTGTGTCCAGAATTCCCTCTTCATTGTTTAACCTAATTTTGTCAAAAACTCTAAAACTATTTTACTCACATGGAGAAAAAGTTCTCATTACGGCAATTGATGCAACAGGATTTACGAGTTCTTATGCAAGTCATTATTATTCTAAGAGAACAGGGAAGCTCCGAAGGAGCTTCCTTAAAACTTCAATATCAGTAGACACTATTAAAAAAGTAATATTAGGATGGAAAATTAGCCAAAAAACAGATCATGATGTCAAGCATGCAAAGACTCTGATAAGACAATCAAACAAGTCAAGAAAGTCTCAATGTTATGTGATGGATAAAGGATATGATTCCGAAGAAATTCATACTCTAATAAGAGAAGAGATAAAAGCAGATTCAATAGTACCTTTGAGAGAAAGAAAAAGAAAGAGAATAAACGGAAAATATAGAAAACAATTAAACAAAGACTTTGATAAGATCAAATACAATAGAAGGAATATAGTAGAGACAATAATATCTGTTGTAAAAAGGAAATTTGGAGAAACATTAAGAGCAAGAAAGGTTAGAAATCAAGTAAAAGAAGTAAAAGTTAAACTAATAGTCTATAATATAAACAAAAAAGTAATACAATTATTATGGATTAAATTAAGGATTTCTACAGAGCCAAAAAATAAACTTCTTAAGAGCCTCGAAGTTAATCCCCGTCGTTTTAATGGTGGGGTATAGCCGTCATATTATATTTTTGATTTAAGAGGAGGTGCCAGTAATCAACTCCATACAGAATTTTAATCATACAATCTGGTTTTGAAATAGGAATCCCTTCCTGAGTGGCCAAAAACTCTAAGCGTTCAATCGAATTTATCATCGATTTTTATACGACATTATATTATTTCAGCATGAATATATAACTCCGAGGTCTTTTTCTTTATAATCTAATTATTTAGTGGATATGAGGACACAGTACCAAAGTTCGTAATAAATATAAATTGAAAATTACTGGATTTTGGAACAGAGTCTATATGATGGAGACCTGAAAAAGAAATGCAGTTTAAATATGGATTAGATGACAAACCTAAAGGATTGGAAATGATAATATACGGTTTGCAATGGTTTGTAGTGAGCATCCCGGCTTTGTTAATTATAGGAAAGCTAATTGCCACAATGCAATATGATGATCTTAGTCAGCAGATAATATATATACAAAAACTTATTTTTGTCACTTCCATTGTACTTATTGCTCAGGTATTGTGGGGGCACCGTTTGCCTCTGGTATTAGGGCCTGCAACCGTCCTGTTGATAGGAATTATAGCTTCTCAAAGCACCAGACCTGAATTCATATCAACCTCTATTTTTATAGGGGGTCTAGTACTGGCTTTGGTTGCTTTTTCCGGGCTTTTTGCTCATGTGCAGAAACTTTTTACGGTGAGAGTAGTTTCCGTAATCCTTATCCTTATAGCCTTTACCTTATCTCCCGTAATTCTTAACCTTATCTTTTCTCCTGAATCAGCCATCTCCCCTCTTTTCAACCTATCTTTTGCCATGTTGCTTTGTCTTGGTATGTTCACTGCTAATAAATTGCTAAATGGGGTCTGGAAAGCAACTGTAGTAATTGGTGGGATTCTTTTCGGAAGCATTACTCATGCTTTGTTACAAACAGTTTTAGTCCCTGCGTCTTCTGTCTCCGTTCAAGAACTCCCCATGTTCGGCCTTTTCTTTGGAGATCTTTCGTTTAAATTTGCCCTTGATCTGGGAATCCTGCTCTCGTTCTTGTTCTGTTATCTTGCACTTTCCATAAACGACCTGGGTTCGATACAATCCGTAGGAGGTCTCTTAAACGCCAGCTCAATGGAAGAACGTGTCTGCAAAGGAGTTGGGATTACAGGGCTTGGAAATGTCACAGCAGGTCTTTTCGGAGTTGTCGGACCTGTTAATTTCTCTTTCAGCCCAGGGCTGATCACAGCCACGGGTTGCGCTTCACGCTATTCTTTGCTCCCGGCCGGTGTCGGATTGCTTATCCTGTCCTTTTTCCCCGCAGCAGTCAATTTTATCAGTAATATTCCTCCGGTAGTGATAGGAAGTGTTCTGGTCTATCTGATGAGTGCTCAGATAGCTTCAGGGTTGCTCATGCTTACAGAAAGAAGTGCCATCAGTGGGTTTAATGAAGGATTGATAGTCGGTTTTCCCATCCTGATCGCAACGATTCTGGCTTTTATTCCTTCTGGGCTCCTGACAACCTTTCCTCCCGTACTGAGACCAGTTGTAGGGAATGGGTTTGTTATGGGGGTAATTACTGTAATCTTGCTTGAACGCCTGATATTGAAGATTCAGGGTTAATACCAGAATAGGCATGCATTTGTGGATAAAATGTGAGTGCTGCAAGTGCCCAGTCTTACTGACAAAATCAAAATGCTGCAATAGCCTGCTGGATCTTCCTCAACTTCCTGAGACCCAAGGAAGGAGATATCTCAAAAAGCATCCTTAAAATCATCGACATGGGCAATTACCGGACAGAAGAATAGAACGCAGTTAAAGTCCAGTTACTGGATTAGGCCCAAAATCGAGCCTTTTCCACAAATGCAGGCGTTCAGCCATTTTAATTTATTTTTGAAGTTTATTATCTTGATTAGTCGTGCCCTTGCATCGGGCAATTCTGCTGATCATATGTCCGATCAAGGCTTGAGTTTTTGCTTTTCAAACCCGCCTTTGCAATATACAAAAACTTCCAGTCCACATTCGCCTTTAAGAAACTCCCTCATTTTGCGGTCATAAATCCTCTGGACATTCTTTAAATTGTTTTTCCTGAAATGAGTTATCACAGCTCCGAAAAAGTCAATCATCTGTTTAAGATAAGCTTCTTCATAAGCCCTGGTTTCCCGTACAATTGCCTCACATTCCGAATCCTCAATTTTGGAATTATATCTCCCATGCTCATTTAAGCCGCTAATCTGCCTCCAGTCCACTTTTCCAAATTCATCAGCTTCCTGATGGAGCATATAAGGATAGACCCTGCAGATTGTGGGACGGTTGTCATAAATCTTGCATCTTTTATTCTCAAGGAAAACACAGGAGCCGTCAGGCTTTGTTCTCAGCGCATAGCCCGACACATAAAAATTCCCCTTCTGGTCACAAAATTCAGGAGTTGGAGCAGGAGTAACGGCATCAGGATCTATTTGCCTTATTAGTTCCAGGTCTGCATCAAGCAGAAAAACATGGTCATTAAACTCTTTAGTGCAGCAGCGTGCACAGAACTCACATCTGAACCCCAGTTCTTTGATTATCCCAACAAATTCAGAGTTAGGAAACTTCGGCTCTGTAGAAATCCTCTAAATTCTGTTTTTACCCAAAAATTATAAAAATAAAATTGTAAAAATGCTCCTTAATTTTTTTGTCCACACAAAAAACAAAGGAGCAATTGCTATTGTCATCAAATAAGTATATTAAATTTATTGATCTCAGTCTTAAAACGGTTCAGTCTTCCAGACTGAACCTTTACTCCTGCAAATATTCCAAACGTGTTTATACTCAACATCAGCTTCTTGTTCTTGTTTTATTGAAGGAGTATATAAGTACAGACTACCGTGACTTTGTAGAACTTGTTGACCTCATGAACAATATAAAGGAAAAACTTGACCTTGATAAGGTTCCTCATTACACTACTCTTCAAAAGTTTGTGTCCAGAATTCCCTCTTCATTGTTTAACCTAATTTTGTCAAAAACTCTAAAACTATTTTACTCACATGGAGAAAAAGTTCTCATTACGGCAATTGATGCAACAGGATTTACGAGTTCTTATGCAAGTCATTATTATTCTAAGAGAACAGGGAAGCTCCGAAGGAGCTTCCTTAAAACTTCAATATCAGTAGACACTATTAAAAAAGTAATATTAGGATGGAAAATTAGCCAAAAAACAGATCATGATGTCAAGCATGCAAAGACTCTGATAAGACAATCAAACAAGTCAAGAAAGTCTCAATGTTATGTGATGGATAAAGGATATGATTCCGAAGAAATTCATACTCTAATAAGAGAAGAGATAAAAGCAGATTCAATAGTACCTTTGAGAGAAAGAAAAAGAAAGAGAATAAACGGAAAATATAGAAAACAATTAAACAAAGACTTTGATAAGATCAAATACAATAGAAGGAATATAGTAGAGACAATAATATCTGTTGTAAAAAGAAAATTTGGAGAAACATTAAGAGCAAGAAAGGTTAGAAATCAAGTAAAAGAAGTAAAAGTTAAACTAATAGTCTATAATATAAACAAAAAAGTAATACAATTATTATGGATTAAATTAAGGATTTCTACAGAGCCGAAACTTCTTTAAGCCTGCAAGTTCTTCTCGCGCATCTTCAAGCCTTGATTCAATATTATCCTTTTTAACGTTAATCACCTTTTAAGAAACAAGTTTTTTCACAAAATTTTTCACAAGACTTTTCAAAAAAGGCTTGAGCGAAACCGTTGCGCCGGTTTATCACGCCATCATGCCGGTTTTTGATCAAACTTTTTTCTAAAAAGTTTGCGGTCAAGCCTTTTCGTAAAAGGGTTGCAGTGCAACGGTTTTGGTCAAGCGATGCCACACTTGCAGTTCAACGGTTTAATTACAACTTTTAGTCATATTCTAACCTAATATCCGTAACATTTAATTACTAGCATTTCTCTTTATGATAAACCCAAGGCTTGATGACATTTATAATTTTGCACCTTCAGGCCTCAAGGAATATCAAATATCTTCAAGTATCATTGAGAATTATCAATTTAACGTTATCGAGTCAGGAAATACCTGTTTGAATACTTGCTTATTGGGACTTGCCGGATAGAAGAAAAAATCCGCGGCAACCGGCAGTATCCAGCAACAAGCAAATACTTGTTACAATGTGATAAATTACAAATAATTCAGAGAAAATTAAGATAAAAATTTTAGCGAGGAATGATAATGGGCAAAACCGGCAGCATTGAATGGGTAAAGGTAAAAGGCAGAAAAGGCAGAGTAATTAAGGTCCCGAAATCAAATGCTCAAAAAGCACACCCAGGACCTGCACAGCGATTTACTTCTTCTGGTCATAAGAGGCGCTTTATCAGAAGATCTCCAAAAGCCCTTGTAAAGTGATTTTAAGGGCTTTTAATTTTAACTTTTTTAATTTTCTTTTAAGCGTTCAGAAGTATTTTTAATATTTTTAAGGAATTCTAAATATTTTCTTCAGAAAATAGGTTTTTTCCTTTAAATAGCAGGGTTTGAAAAGGAGAAATTTTGAAAAATACAGGGCTTTTATTCTATCAAAAAGACATCCACTTCTTCTCCCTCATCATACCCTTCAATATCTTCGGGCACAAGCACGTACCCATCAGCCTTTGCAACCGAACTAAGGATCCCTGCTCCAGCCCCTGTAAGGGGGCGAACCTTATCCCCCTCAAAGACAACGCGGATAAAATTAACGTATCCTATTTTAGAACTGATTTTTGCAGCCAGGCGCCTTTTAAGAATAAGTTCGGGAACTTCTGGAATTGCTGCCAGTTTCCTAATTCCGGGACGAACAAAGAAGTAGAGAGCAACGAGTCCGGCGACAGGATAACCGGGAAGGCAGACAACAGGGACACTATTTATAATCCCAAGCGCTGCAGGTTTTCCTGGACTGGCTCCTATGCCGTGTACGAGTAATTCCCCGAGGGCTGCCAAAATCTCAGGGGCATGATCCCTTTTCCCTACCGAGGTTCCGCCCGAAAGAAGGATCATATCGGCGTCCAGGTTTGCTTCTACAGCCCTTTTTATACTATCCGGATTATCAGGCACGATCTCAGTACATCGAGGAATTCCACCCCATTTCTTCACATAAAGGGCCGACATCAACCCATTGGTTTCAATCATCTTGCCGAGTGGAGGAACATCCACACTCTTCTTACGGCTTACAAGCTCATCCCCTGTCGGAATGATTGCAACGACAGGCTTTTTGAAGACTTTCACTCTGTCAAATCCAAGCGATGCCAGTACGGCTACGTCACACGGACGAAGGAGATGCCCTTCTTCAAAAACCCTGTCTCCTTTTTTTATATCTTCCCCGATCTGTCCTACATTCCTATTCGGGTAGACCTGTGCCCTGATCTCAACAAGGTTTCCTGCAGTAGCAGTATCTTCAACCATGACGACAGCATCAGCTTCTTCAGGCACTGCTGCTCCGGTATGTACCCAGGTCGAGCCTCCTTCCTCTATTTGATCAGAGAGCTGCAGCAGAACAGGGTTTGCAGGAGAAGCCCCCAGAGTATTGACAGCCTTTACCGCGTACCCATCCATAGCAGCACGTCTGTAGTGAGGCACATCCCTCTCAGAAATTATGGCTTCTGCAAGCACCCTGCCTGCGCAGTCTTCGAGTGAAACTTCTTCTGTTTTTCTCAGAGTGGAAATATTTTCAAGGAAAAGTCTTAAAGCTTCATTAACCGGGGTTCGCTCTTTGAATATCCTGCCCATAGTCTCCCTTCCTGAAAAGAGAATTAGCCTCCAGAGACAGGAGGCAGGACTGCAAGCTCATCGCCATCTGAAAGAAGCGTATCAAGTCCGTCAAGATGCCTGACATTGTTTCCATTTATAAGGACATTAATTGAACCGCACATGACAGGAGTTTCGCGTTCCTCTTCGGATTGTTCAAAAATAAGAGATTCTAATTCGGGATATTTTTCAGTAAGGGATAAAAGGACATCAATAACTTTTTCTCCTGAGATCTGCAGTTCCGATGTGCCTGCCTTTTCACGCAAATTTGCAAATAACTTGATTTTTACCTCAGCCATGAGAGACTATTTTATCCTATTCCTTAAATATACCTATGCCTTATTAAGAAGCAGCTATGCTGGAAGGTTTGGGGAATAATGCAACAGGGTCAGGATTACAATATAGAGAACTCATCAGGGCTTTCTGAGAAAAAATATAAAGCATCAGGAATTCTGATCATTCTTTTTGCCCTGTTAATAAGACTGTTTGACCTGGGAGAACGAGTTTTTCATCATGATGAAAGCGTACATGCCAGTTTCACTCTTAAACTTCTGGATGCCGGGCAATACAGTTATAATCCGGCTTATCACGGTCCCTTTCTTTTCCACTCTACCGCTGCAGTCTTCTATTTTCTAGGAATCAGTGATACAACCGCACGCCTGATTCCTGTTTTCTTTGGAGTAGCGGCAATTCTGCTGGTCTTTTTGCTCAAGAAGGAACTTGGGAAAAGAGGTGTACTCTGGGCGGCTTTTTTGCTTGCTTTTTCTCCGAGTATGGTGTATTTTTCAAGATTTTTCAGGAACGACCTGATCATTGTTTTCTGTACCCTTGCTGCGGTTATAGGGGGGATTCGCTACCTTGAAAACCTCCACAGCCAGAAGAGATATCCTTATCTTATCCTTACAGCTTTTTCCCTTGCCCTTGCCGTATCCTCAAAAGAAAACGCCTATCTTGTCATTGTGATGTTCGGAGCCTACGCAGGGATTTATTCCTTATACAGGTTTTATTCCGACTGGGAAAGAGGGGGAATTAATCTTAAAAAGGTTTTTTCTCTCAATATCACTGCTATTTCTCCATTTCTTCCCGATATCCTGCTATCTGGCGTATTCTTTATTTTTACGGTAATGTTATTCTATACAAGCCTTTTCAGGGTCCATGAGACCCTTTTCTCAATTGTGGGGAGAGCTTTCTCCCACTGGATGGAGATGCACAAAATTGAACGCATAGGAGGTCCTTTTTACTTTTACATTCCTATTCTTTTCGTGTATGAAAGCCCTATTCTGATTTTTGGGACTGCAGGTATTGTCCATTTCCTGAAAAAGAAAGGTAAAAACTTCTCTTTTTTCCTGTTTGTCTCCTACTGGGCAATTGCAAGTTTGCTGCTCTATTCCTATCTCCAAGAAAAGGTTCCCTGGCTTGTTGTGCATATTGTCTTGCCCTTCGGAATTCTGGCAGGAGCTTATCTGGGTGACCTTTTTTCCAGGACTTCTGGCAGAGAACAGGTAAGTTCATCAGGAGCAGAAAACATTAGCTTCGGAGCAGACAAAACCCCTGCGTCCAGAATGAGATATTCCAGTACCTACAATCTCGTAGTGGGAATTCTAGCACTTACCCTGATAATGTCCCTGTTTCAGTGCATTTCTGTAAACTTTTACAGGAGTATGGAACATGACGAATTGATGACTTATTCACAAGCGCCTCAGGATATCAGGGAACTTATGGGGAAAATCGAAGGATTCAATAAAGGGCCTGAAAACCTAAGGATAGCTGTTGTAGATCCATATAATCTTTACTGGCCCCTGCCCTGGTACTTCAGGGACTATGAAAAAGCAGAGTATTATACAGCTCCTCCTGGGAACGAAAAATACGATGCAATAATCGTGCCTGCGGCGTACCGGATGTATGAGGAAATACCCGAAGAAAGGTATGCCTCATATAACTTCTCCCTGCGCCCAGGAAAGCAGCTTACCCTTTACTATGACAAAAACTTGAAAATAGTGAGCGATGATCTTTGAAAAGGGAATCCTCGTTAAATACCAGGGAAAGAGTAGTGAGTGCTTCCAGCTACTGTTTTTGATATTCAGTGTTAAGATTTTCGGGGAAGCTGCAGAACGAATCAGTGTCCCCTCAGTTATGGGGGAAATCCTGGCTGGAGCCTCACTTGGAGTGTTTTTCCATAATGTAGAGATTGACACAATTATTTTTTTGCTGAGCTGAGTCAACCTTCCTGCTATTCACTGCCGAATACAAAGATGTGAGCTTCAAAATTACCTGCATGTATGAAATGGGCTATCCATGCCAGGCAACGAAAAGTTGAGCAGCAGTGACAGGTCTCAGAGTTAAAAATAAATTAAAAACTTAAACTAAGTCTTGAAAATCTTAACTCAGTCAGACTTTGTTTTTTCATATTTATTCTCCTTATGACCTCTTCCGGAGAAGTACTTTACAAGTTCCATAGCGATAAACGTAGTAGAAGCAAGCGGCAGTATTACTTCCCAGTCAGAGAGAGAGAGTGGAACAGTCCCGAAAGCATTCTGGAAGAAAGGAACATAAATTACTATCAGTTGCAGGATTATTGTTGTCATGACTGCATAAACCAGGGGCTTGTTTGTAAAAAGCCCCAGGGAAAAGACCGAGTATCGATCAGAACGCCAGTTGAAGGCATTGAACATCTCTGAGAAGACCACAAGTGTAAAGATCAGAGTCTGGAGTTTTTCAATGGGGAAGCCTCTATCAAGAGCCCAGGTTAAAACGATGAGACCCTGAAGAGCAATCAACCCTCCTATTCCAAGCCCGGCTATGATTTCCCTGCGGGTGACAACCCCTTCCTTAACATTTCTTGGCTTTTGTCTCATGATGTTGAGGTCCGGAGGCTCAACTGAAAGAGCCATTGGAGGAAGCCCATCTGTAATCAGGTTAATCCAGAGGATCTGAACTGCAAGAAGAGGCAGGATTTGCCATCCCAGAATCGCAATAAGGACTATGAGAACCTCGCCAGTATGAGTTGAGATCCCGTAAGTAATAAAATTCCTAATATTTTTGAATATGTTGCGCCCTTCTTCAACCGCTGCAACAATGGATGCAAAATTATCATCTGTGAGAATCATACTTGAAGCTTCTTTGCTGACATCCGTGCCTGTGATTCCCATAGCTATTCCCATATCTGCAGCTTTGAGGGCAGGGGCATCATTCACCCCGTCCCCTGTCATTGCCACAACATAACCCTTTTTCTTAAAAGCGTCTATTACCCTCAATTTATGGGCAGGATAGACCCTTGCATAAACTGAAATCCTCTCAACCTTCTCTTCGAACTCGGCATCCCCAAGACTATCAAGCTCTGATCCTGTAAGAGTGAGATCGTTTTCCTTTAAAATCCCGAGTTCCTTTGCAATTGCAGACGCCGTAATTTTATGATCTCCTGTTATCATTACAGTTTTAATACCTGCGTCTGCACACTTCTGGATTGCAACCTTTACTTCCTCTCTAGGG
This sequence comes from Methanosarcina flavescens, assembly GCF_001304615.2. Taxonomy (NCBI): domain Archaea; kingdom Methanobacteriati; phylum Methanobacteriota; class Methanomicrobia; order Methanosarcinales; family Methanosarcinaceae; genus Methanosarcina; species Methanosarcina flavescens. The sequence goes on from NZ_CP032683.1 coordinate 1,407,006, forward strand.
GGATCTCTCATGCCCATTAAGCCTGAGAAAATCATATCCTCCTCAATTTCCTCTGCAGTGCGTTCTCCAGAGGAAACTTTCTCAGGAGAGATATCCTCAGCCAGGGGGCGGAATGAGAAAGCCATAACCCTTAGGGCCTGGTCAGCCATTTCCCTGATTTTCCCTGAGATCAATTGTTTTACCTCAGGAGATAAAGCTTTTATTTCACCATCATGAAAAATTTTCGTACATGATTCAAGGATTACTTCAGGAGCTCCCTTTGAGAAAGCAACCAATCCATTTACAGGAAAACTGACTGAGTTAGCTTCCACTCTATTGAGGGTAGCCATTCTTTTTCTTTCAGAGGAAAAGGGGATTTCCCCAAGCCGTGGATATTCCTGATCAAGCTCGGTTTTATGGAGTCCTCCCTTTGCGGCTGCAACCACAAGAGCCGCCTCCGTAGGGTCCCCTTTAATCTCCCATATCCCATCCTTTTTAAAAAGACCAGCATCATTGCAAAGCACAGCCCCCAGAAAGAGAGCCTGAAGATGGGGATCTTCTGCAGGAAATTCCTGATTTTCTTTAAAGAACTCTCCTTCAGGAGAGTATCCAACTCCTGTAACCTTTAAAAGCTGTTCGTTGACACAAATTATCTCAACCGTCATTTTATTCTGTGTAAGTGTGCCTGTTTTGTCCGAGCAGATAACGTCTGTAGCTCCAAGAGTTTCTACAGATGGCAATTTTCTTACGAGGGCATGTCTTTTGATCATTCTCCGAACTCCAAGCCCAAGCCCTACTGTAACAACTGCAGGAAGAGCCTCAGGAATGGCAGCGACTGCAAGGGCGACTCCCCAGAGAAACATATCGAAAAGGGGGAAGCCATAAAGAACCCCAAGTATTGCAACAAAAGCCACAATTATGAGAGTTGCGATACCAATCAATCGACCAAATTTATCAAGACTATCCTGCAGAGGAGTTCTGGATCTCTCTATTGTTCCTAAAAGCCCTGCCAGTTCTCCAAAAGCCGTATTCATTCCAGTTGCCGTGACAACGGCACAGCCTCTTCCGTAAGCAACTGACGTTCCTGTATAGACCATGTTTGTTCTGTCAGCCTCTGGAGTCTCTGAAGGCAAAGCTTCAGTACTTTTCTTAACTGGGACAGATTCTCCCGTAAGAGAAGACTCATCAGTTTTTAGATTGAATTCTTTAACTACCCTAGCATCCGCGGGAATGCGATCCCCTGTCTGGAGAATAATAAGATCTCCCGGGACAAGCTTTTTTGAGGGAATTTTTTTCTCGACCCCGTCCCTTATAACAGTGGCTTCCGGAGATGTGAGGGATCTCAGGAGTTCAATTGCTTTTTCAGCCCGGTACTCCTGCGCAAAACTCAAGGTACCTGCAAGAAAGACCGTGAAAATGATTACTATTGCATCAATTAACTCCCCAAGCAGGGCTGAGATAATAGAGGCAGTTATCAAAATGATAATCAGTACACTTTTAAACTGTGAGATAAAGAGTCGCAGGACTGAAACTTTTTCCTCTTCTTTAAGTTCATTTTCGCCATATTTTTCAAGTCTTTTTTCGGCTTCCTCTGAACTTAAACCTTCTTCTGATACCCCAAGCTCTTCAAAAACGGAATTTATTTCTTGGTCGTAATACACTCCCCTACCTCTCAAGCCTTTGGATTAACAGGATAATATCCCTCAACTAATATATTCGCTCCTAATATATTCGTTCCTTCAATATAAGTTAGTTCAAAGCATATATAATGATTAAGCGTGTCGATATATTACAAGATTTGTAAAGGAATACAGATATGTAGTGAACCTTTGTGGAAAAGAAATATAAGACATTAGCTTTTTTGATATCAAGATCGGGTTTGAAATCTTAAGGGGTATTTAGATTTCGATTAAAAGCTAAAACAGGTAAAGGAAAATTGGGTATGAAAATTATAATAATCGGAAGTGGGGTTGCAGGACTTACAGCCGGATACAGGCTCTGCAAATCAAATGAGATCATTATTTTTGAAAAAGATGCGGAAATAGGGGGGATGGCTGCAAGTTACTGCCAGGACTGTGCAGGAAAAAGTTATTTTATAGAGAAGTATTACCACCACATATTCAGGAGTGATTCGGAACTTCTTGATCTGATAAGGGAACTGGGTCTTGAAGATCAAATGCTGTGGCTTAAGGGGAAAAATGCCTATTTTGTAGAAGGTAAAAGCTATCCTATGAATACTCCTGTTGAGATTCTAAGATTTGACCCGCTTTCATTTACAGATCTGGTAAAACTTGGCCTGTTGGTGCTCAGGATTAAGTTAATAAGAGATACTACCCCCTATGACAGTATAAAGGCGAAAGACTGGATTCTTGAGACCACGGGAAATTCCGTATATGAAAACTTTTTTGCTCCTCTCTTGAAAAGCAAGTTCGGGGATAACGCCGAGAATGTTTCTGCAGCCTGGCTTATAGGGCGCGTTAAAATAAGGTCGGATAGAGGAAAAGATGGGGAGAAACTGGGGTACCTGAGAGGAGGATTCAACTCCCTGATAGAAGCTCTTGCAAGAGAAATCACTGCACAGGGAGGCAAGATTCTGCAAAATAAAGCTGTAGAGGAAATTGTTATCAAAGATAATGCTGTGCAGGGTGTGGTCGCTGACGGAGAATTCATACCCTGTGATGCCGTGATTTCAACTGTTGAACCCAGAGTACTTGATATTCTCACAAAAGGCAAGCTTGGAGCTCTTCACGAAACCCTGCGAAGTATTCGTTACCAGGGCACAGCATGCGCCCTGATAGGGCTTAAGAAAAGGCTTATGGAAGATGGGAATTACTGGCTGAATATAAAGGCTGACGTGCCTTTTGGAGCCGTGATAGAGCACACCAATTTTATGCCTTTTGAGGATTATGGAGAGCACCTTCTCTATGTAACTTCTTATTTCCAGAATGAGAACGATGCTCTCTGGGTTAAAAAGGAAGAAGAAGTCCTGGATGCTTATCTAAAAGGTCTGGAGAGGATGTTTCCAGATTTTAAAAGGACTGATATTAAATGGGCAAAAATCTTCCGCAGAATGGATACTGCACCTGTGTATGAACAGGGATATCTTCAAAAAGTTTTACCATTTGCTCCAGGTCCATCGGGACTTTACCTGGCAGGAATGTTCTCATCAACCAATTACCCTGAAAGAAGCATGAACGGCTCTGTAAAAGCCGGGTTGGAGGCTGCAAATTTCTTCACGAAAAAAGATAAAAAATGTGAGGTTTGCTGGCTTGACTGAGAACTGAGAAAGTGGCATCCTGTATTTTAATTAAGAGTTTTGCATACCTGAAGAAGCCACCTGACTTAATATAATCTTTCAGGACGAACTATTATATAGCCTAAGGGATGATAATATACTGTCTGTAGCTACATGCAGAAAGAAGTTCTGCATGATTACCTGTCCTTCCAGATTTATCATTCATGGGGACTTTAGCGATGATGAAGAAGGAAAAGACAGTTAAATCTAAAAATTTGGATTTCTGCCGTAATCGGCATTCTGGGGGCATGCTGGTCAAACCCGCATTAGCGGAGATGGCACAGGAGAATAAACTTGTTTTTCCCTGAGGCTTGGCTCTCAAAGAGCCCGGATGCTGTAAAGATGCTGCCCTGGCTTCCGGGAAGGGGTTTTGGCAGCGTAGAAATAAAGAGGAGTGGTAAAAGATGTTATTCATGGACGTTAGTACCTGGGACCCTTCGAACCGCGATAAGATCCTAGAACATTTTAAGAAACTGGAGATTCCAGAAGGAATTGATGTCATTAACCAGTGGATTGACCTTTCTGGAAATAGATATTATATTCTTTACGAAGCTGAAAGTGCAGAGGCTTATGGAGCGTTCAATCTGCCCTGGTCGGATATCTGCGTAATTGACAGCGTGCCGGTTATGGAAGCTTCCGAATTCATGCAGCTTCTGCCGAAATATCAAAAGAAAGCCTGAACTGTCAGCAAGGCTCTATAAAAACTGCCGATGAGCTGCAAACTAACAGCCTCATCGAAAAATCTTTATTTTATTATTCTCGATTACAGGGCTTTTTATAGCTTTTTAAATTACTCCAGGCTCATATCCGATTTTAATCATTACATCAGGTTTTCAGCATTGCTGTTTTAAGTTCAAGATTAATCATTACATCAGGTTTTCAGCATTACCGTTTTCAGGTCAAGATATTCGGAAAGAGCATCAGGCCCGTTTTCTTTTCCTATCCCACTCTCTCTGGTGCCTCCGAAAGGAACCTCAGGAGCGACCTTAAGGTGCTGATTTAGCCAGATAATTCCTGCATTCAGCCTTTCGCATCCTATACGTGCTCTATCAATATTCTTTGTCCAGATGGATGCTCCAAGGCCGTAGCATGTATTGTTTGCTTTCTCAATTGCTTCATCAAGGTCTTTTACCCGGACTACAGGTAACACCGGGCCAAACACTTCCTCATTTAAAAGTCTGGATTCCTCTGACACATCTGCAACAAGTGTGGGCTCAAAGAAATATCCCTTACTATAATCGCTGCCCTCTGGAACCCTGCCCCCTGTAAGTATCCTTCCTTCCTCCTTTTCTTTTAATTCTGCGACAAGTTCTTTTATATACTCCCATTGCCTGCGGTTGTTAAGGGGTCCCATATCAACATCTTCGTGCAGTCCATTCCCAACTCTTAAATTCCGGATACCAGCCTCAAGCTTTTTTATGAATTCTTCAGCCACGGATTCAAAAACAAACAGCCTTTTTACGGCAGTACAGATCTGTCCGCAATTGTAAAACCTTCCTCGAAGGGCTCCTGCAACTGCAGCCTCAAGGTTTGCATCATCACAGACAAGCATAGGGTCGCTTCCTCCAAGCTCAAGTGTTACTCTTTTCATTCCACTGGCTGCAAGTTCAGCTACACGCTTCCCGGTTCCGGTTTCTCCGGTAAAAGAAATTCTTTTCACTTTACGGTTCTTAACCAGGGATTCTCCTACAACCTCACCAGGACCTGTAACGATATTGAGCACACCCGCAGGCAAACCTGCTTCACTAAGGATAGAAGACAGGGTGAGGTTAGTAAGGGGAGTGCTGCTTGCAGGTTTCAGAACAAGCGTATTCCCGGAGATCAGGGCAGGACTTATCTTCCACGCCATAATAAGGGCAGGCATATTCCAGGGAATTATAGCGGAACAGACTCCAAGAGGTTTCTTCACGGTAAAAGCATATCCGCTTTGGTGGATCGGGATAAAATCTCCGTGGAAACTGCTCGCAAGCCCGCAATAATATTCAAGGACATTTGCAAAACCTTCTATCTCGTTTTTAGCTTCGGTAAGAGGTTTTCCCTGCTCCCTGGTGAGCAGGACGGCAAGTTCATCCTTTCTTTCTCTTACAATTCCCGCAGCCCTGTAAAGTATTCCAGCTCTTTGCTGCGGGGATGTGGAAGCCCAATCACTAAAGGCTGACCATGCAGCTTCAACAGCCATTGCCGCATCTTCTTCAGTGCCTCTTGGAACCCGATCAATAAACTCACCTGTTGCCGGGTTTATAATATCAGAAAACTCACAACCGCATGCTTCCACAGCTTTTCCGCCAATCTGCATTTTCATATTTATCACTATCTGCAAAGCTCTATTTTAAGATAACAAGAGGGATCGGGAACGCTAAACCGGAGAAAATCACAAGTTGTAAAGCGTCTCAGGTACAATCTCACGATCATATATTCCACTTTGGATTTTTTCACCTGAGGTAAGCGGGGCTAGAGCCTGTATGACTTGTCTCCAATGGGAGGAAGGATGACTCAGGAATCCACTAAATTTTTAGTTTAGCGCTAGTTCACGTTTATATCTTCTTTCGGGCACTATTTAGAAATGTCCAACACCTTTGCTGCACATAGCTTTTTTCCCATGTAACAAATAATACAATAGTAAGCACACTACCGCAAAAACTGCCATGAGCATGTATATCCCTCTATAACCAGTAAAAGGAATGATAAATCCAACCGCCAAAGGTCCAATTCCCATTCCTATATCTGAAAACACAAAATATGTTGAGTTTGCCAATCCCATACGGTGTTGTGGGGTTATTTTAACAGAAATGGCTTGAGTACTGGACTGTATAGCTCCAAATCCAAGCCCTATCAAAGCTGCGGCTAACAAAAGTGTATAGCCGTGATGAGTTTGGCTAAATAATACCATTCCAGCCGTAAATATCAGAATTGCCGGGTACATGATTGCATTTTCACCTTTGGAGTCAAACAGTCGACCAATAATAGGCCTCGAAACTAAAATTACTGTGGCATATACTATGAAAAAGAAGCTGGCTGCATCCACGAGATGAATTTCCTTGGAGTACACTTCAAGGAAGGACACAACACTCGAATAACAGCTGAAAATAAACATACCAACAACTGAAATTGGAATTACCCTGGGTTCAAAGAAGTTGTTAAATTTGAATTCCTTCATTTTCTCCAGCTGTTCTTTTGTTAATTTTATTTCATGTAAGGATGATAAAAATGGCAGAATCACAAGACTGATTGCTGAGGCAACTGCACAGGTAGCAAAAATTATGACGAAACTGCCATGTTGGCTAATTAACATACCCAAAAAGGGGCCGATAGCGGTTGCGAGTATCTGACTTAATCCGAAATAGGCAATCCCTTCACCCTTCCTCTCCATAGGAATAATATTTGCAACGATTGTAGCCGCTGCTGTAGTAGTAATGCCAAATCCCATGCCATGGAGAAAGCGGACAGCAAACAGAAGACGAATATTATTAACCCTAAAATATAATAGCGTCATAATTAAGTTTAAAATAACTCCAACATAAAGGGTCTTCTTATGACCGATTTGTCCAATCCATTTTCCGACAAACAGACGTGCGATAAGTCCACCAATTATGAATATGCTGGCAGAAAAGCCCGCTTCACCTGGGGATGAATTAAATTTACTCATCGCATATCCAGACATAACTATCATTAATAAGTAAAAATTTAAGGCAGCTATAAAATTTTCAACGAAAACGACTACAAAATCGTTAGTCCATAATCTTGTTTTTTTTGGATTCATGTATTATGTCTCATTATGTCTCCTTTTTCTTATGAGGAACTCTTAAGATTAGTGAAACGTGCCACTTTTATGTATTTAAAAAGCCATAATTGAATTCGGAGAGCTAGCATGCAGGTTTACCGTATATGTTTGGAGGCAAAATAGACCAGAAGCTGTTTCGATCTAGCCTTTTTTCATATGTTGAACTATTCTTGGATAGCTGTTCTCGGATAACTGTTCTAAAAGTACTATGTTTGAATTAGTTACATTATGAAACTAATTTGATCTTTATACATTTTTAGCGTATATAGTAGTTACTAATGTTAAGTAGTTACTAATGAAATCAAATCAGGATACGAATTAGCGAGATAAGAATTAGCAAAGCCGAACACAAAGTAACAAAAACCTGAATACAGAGGAATAGTGAATAATGAAGGCTTGCTACAAGCCTCAAGAGAGAATTCAATCATGTAAAATTTAAAAAAGATAAAATCGGAAGAAAAAGGAAATTTATTCCATACGATAAAAATATAAACCTATTTACAAAATACATAAAATAAATATTATCGGCACTTATGTCAGGTAAATAAAAGTTGGGGAAATAGGAATACCGACTGCAAAAGTAGTTGGAAGATCTCAATAATCTCTCGGAAACGGCATAACCTTTAGTGGTCTTTCCGAGCTAATAAAAGGCTTAGATTTTGGATACAGGTTTTATTTATAGAAAGTGCACCTCAAGAAAGTGGGGCTTTAGAAGTGCACGTTAAACGACCGATTTTAAAGGGAAGAGAGCAGTGCTAGAGTATTTTAACGTGATTTTGTGGTTTGTATTTATAGAAATACTGGGCTTGATTTCCATTCCTCTTGCCGGAATAGTTGGGAACAGGCTTGCTGACAGAGGATATTCTGCAGCCAGAACTCTGGGAATAATGCTTGTTACTTACATGACCTGGTTTTTTTCGTATAGATGGGGCTTTAACCGGAGTACGATCCTGATTTCAGTTCTTTTGCTTTGCCTTATTTCGGGAATAGTTTATAGAAAACGAAGTATTTTACCGGAAAAGAAGGTAATGCTGTCAAACGAGCTTGTATTCACAGCAGGATTTTTTTTCTTCCTGTTTGTACGCATGCATCTCCCTGAGATTTACAGGCACGAAAAATTTATGGACTTTGCCTTTCTGAACGCAGTGATGAGAACTGCTTCTTTTCCCCCGGCAGATCCTTGGTTTGCAGGTGGCTTCCTCGACTTTTATTACTACTTGGGATACCTTTCAGTAGGAGTTCCGGGAAAATTACTTTCTGTCGAGCCTTCAATGCTTTTCAATCTGGCTATTGCACTCACTTTCGCTCTATCTTTCAACCTCCTTTTCGGTTTCGGATATAATATTTCTCATGGAAAAGCCAGGTACGGAGTCCTGACCGCCTTATCTGTGATTCTGCTCGGAAACCTGCAGGGACTTAAAGAGTTCCTTACCCTGTATATTGTCAAACAGCCAATCTCAATGGGATACTACTGGAGCAGTTCGAGAGTTATTCCCTATACGATAAATGAATTTCCTTACTTCAGTTTCATACACGGGGACCTGCATTCCCATGTACTTGCAATTCCCTTCCAGCTGGTGGTACTTACTTTCCTTTTGAATATATATTTAAGAGAAGACAGTAAATGGGTCTTTGAAAACGTGCTAGCACTCCTGATTTTTTCAGTATCTCTTGGCTTCTTATTCCCTTCCAATTCCTGGGATTTCCCAGTATATTTCAGCCTGACGCTTGCAGTTATTTTTGCTTTTTACTGCGGGTGTTATATTCGCAATAAAAACTTACCCGGCTCCTTTACAGGCTTTTTGGGAACAATTTTTCTGGTTTCCGTTCTCAGCCTTCTTCCTTATTTGCCCTTTTACCTGACATTTAAACCCCAAGCTGCAGGTGGATTTGACTTTGTTCCGCCGGAACTTCGAACAACAATTAAAGAGTTTCTGATCCTGTTCAGCCTTTTCCTCTTTCTGACTTTCTCGTTCCTTATGACCAAGCTGGAATCCAGACAAAAAGTACAATATTTCATTCTGTGGATAGGAATTACTGCAATTCTCGCCAGAGAATTATCTATTCCTCTGCTTGTAATTCTTCTCCCCTTGTTTGCCCTCTCGCTGTATTCATTCCTTAAAGATCTTCCGGAAAGGAGCAGTGCAGGATTTGTATTCCTTCTTATAGCAGCAGCTGCATTTGTAGCACTTCTCTGTGAAGTTATTTTCCTTGATGACCCTATTCCAGGGAAATTTGCTCGTATGAATACAGTTTTCAAATTTTATATGCATTTATGGATTTTTCTGGCTATTGCAGCTTCCTATTCGTACTCTCAACTCTATCTTCGTTACAGGGCATTATCACCCGGAAATATCTTTTTTTCGACTAAGCGAGGTTATGGAAAAAAAGTCTGGATGATCTCGCTTGTGCTCCTTGTTCTCTCATGTAGCGTTTTTCCTGTGGTAGCAACCGTCACAAGAATTGAAGATATGAATGCAAAACCTACTCTTGATGGCATGGAATATATGAAAAAACTGGACAGGGGAGATTACGACGCCATAAGATGGATGCAGGAAAATATCAAAGGAACTCCTGTAATTCTTGAGGCTTCCGATGTTAACAGCAGTTATCAGTATACATCACGTGTCTCGGCAAATACCGGGCTTCCAACAGTTATCGGTTGGACAAGGCATGAGCGGTTCTGGGGAAGAGACCATGAAGAAATCAGGACAAGACTTGAAGATGTAAATACCACTTACAGTACAGTCAGTGAAAAAAAAACTCTTGAGCTTATGAATAAATATAACGTAAGCTATGTGTATATCGGTAAACTTGAAAGGCAAATGTATGACATAAAGACGGATAAGTTCGAGGATGAAACTTATTTTGAACCGGTTTACCAGGGCTCAGTCCGGATTTATAAAGTAAAAAACAAGTTCTGAGAGTTTTCGGTTTTTAGGGGGGACCTTAAACTCGGACTCATATAAAAATCAGGATATACAAACCGTAAATTCGCTCCTAATACTGGAATGAAAATAGAGAGGTTTTATCCATTACCAGCGTTTCGGTAGTTTTACCAGCTTATAACGAGGCAGCGAATATCGAAAAGGCTGTCTTTGCTACAGCGGAAACACTTTTTAAAATAACTGATCATTTTGAGATCATTATAGCAGAGGACGGCAGCACAGATGGTACGGACAGAATAGCTTCCGAGCTCTCGGAAGAGTACGCTTATGTTGTCCACCTGCATTCGGATAAGCGGCAGGGCAGAGGAAAAGCCCTGAGCAGGGCATTTAAAATCGCTTCAGGAGAAGTCCTCTGCTATATTGATGTGGATCTTGCAACGGATATGAAATATCTGGAAAAATTGGTCAGGGCTGTGAGTAAGGATGGCTATGATTTTGCCACAGGCTCGAGAATGATGCGTGAAAGCGATGCAAAAAGGCCTTTTAAACGGGAGTTCGCAAGCAGGGGATATAATTTTCTGGTGAGGATCTTTTTGCATTCAAAGCTTTGTGATCATCAGTGCGGATTTAAGGCTTTCAGAAGAGAAGCTCTTTTTGAACTTCTCGATGATATCGAGAATGAACACTGGTTTTGGGATACAGAAGTACTCGTAAGAGCCCAGCACAGAGGATACAGGGTAATAGAGTTTCCTGTTTACTGGAGGCATGGAGGATCAAGTAAGGTTAATCTGGCAAAAGATGTCAAAGGAATGGGATCAGAGATATTCCGGCTCTGGCGGGAACTCTCATTCCCACTTATCGTTTCAGGAAAAAGGAAGGTCTTTCTTGCAACTTGCCTTGCGATTCTGATCCTTGCATTTGTTGCGACTTTCTTGGGCGCGTCCGATATTCTGGAAAATGTGAGAGCTGCCTCTTTCAGGACTCTGGCGTTCGCTTCTCTGGTGTACTGCATCTCCTGGCCTTTAAGGGGAGTGCGTTTTCAGCAGATCCTTAAAAGACTCGGAAGCGAGTACGGACTTGGTTTCCTTATAGGCAGCATTTTTATCAGCCAATCAGCAAACGTAGTTCTCCCCGCACGCATAGGAGATCTAAGCAGAATGTATATCCTGAAAAAAAGCAAGAATCTTGCCTTTACAACAAGTTTCTCCTCACTGACCGTAGAAAGGGTCTTTGATATAGTTGCAATTACTTCCATAGCAATACTTGCATCTTCAGGTGCAGCGTCCCGTTTTGAGCTTGCTTCATGGATGAGCTCCCTGATAAAGCTATCCGGGCTTGCAGTAGTGCTTTTCTTCTCAATTCTTTTTATTGCATCTTTTAGGGAAAGCCACGCTAAAACAACACTGGAAAGAGAAAACTTCCAGAACGGGCTCTCTGGCAAGATAAAGGGTTTTGCATCAACTTTTCTCCACCAGATGAGCGTTGTTGCAGTACGACCTGGCTCATTTCTGGCCGTAACCGCATCCTCTCTTCTTATATGGGGAATAGATATATTCACCTGCCTTCTGGTGCTTAAAGCTTTTCCGATAGCAGGAGTAGATGTTTCCTCAACGTACATGATATCTCTTATTTTCCTGGCTGTAGCTCTCGGAAATATAGCAAAAACCTTCCCAATAACACCTGGTGCTATAGGAACATACGAAGTTGCTCTTACTGCAGTTTTTGCTCTTGGGGGAATCGAGCCGAAAATAGGGTTTACGGTTGCCGTGCTTGATCATATTATAAAAAATTCAATTACTCTTATTGGAGGCGGCTTTGCCCTCTCGGGGCTCGGATTGAGGTGGAAAGAAGTACTTTGCACGGATAAGGATATTTTGAAAGGATAAAGCAGGATAAATTCAGGATAGCGTGAACTGAGTCTGACAGTCTTAAAGATGAAGTTCGGAGAGGCAATTGTAAACTTAACACAAAGAATTAAAGCAATAACCACATGTTTTATTCGAACTGGTGGTCAAGTGGAAGAAGTATCTGAGGAAAAAATAATAAAAGTAAAGGATGCATATTGTCTTCCGGAAGACGTTTTTAGTGCCGTGCATACAGCAATCAATGAAGAAATGGAAGAAATTGTCAGCCTGTTTAAGGTGCTTGCAGACCCGACGCGCCTCAGGATTCTCAGGGCTCTTGAAGTCCAGAGCCTCTGTGTCTGTGTCCTTGTAGAGTGCACGGATCAAAAGCATTCAGCACTTTCCTATCATCTTAAGCTGTTAAAAGAAGCAGGCCTGGTAGACTCTCGAAGAGAACGCAGTTTCCAGATCTACTACCTCACGGAGTTCGGGTGCTTACTCCTGAAACACATTGAAAAATATTTTGAAAAAACTTGAATTGGAAAAATGGGGAGGAATTATCTCTCTTTGGAATTTTCCTCCATTTAGGGGGCACAATTCTCTCTGGAACGCTTTCCTCTTCTCTTGTCTGATTCTCTTTACTGCTTAGAGTGTTAGTCCTGCCCTGCCAAGTAAGGTCAGATTTTTTCGTTTGACGCTACCGTTGTAAGCTTTGAGAACTTTACCCCTTTGAGGGCCATTATAGCTTCAGCAAGCTCCTTAATCTCTTCACCGTCTCCATCCAGGACGATTACTTCAAAGCAATTATCGTGATCAAGGTGGATATGCACTGAGGATTTTATCAGGTGAGAGTAGTTGTGCTGGATGTCTGCAAGGGCATTTGAAAGCCCTCTTTTGGTGTGATCGTAAATAACCGCAACCGTTCCGACACGGTGGCCTTTAATATCACCCATCCATTCGTAATAGGAAATATAACTCCTGATAGCGTCCCTTATGCCTTCCGAACGGGAAGAATAACCTCTTTTTTCGATAATCTCATCAAATTTATTCAGAAGGGTACCGGGAAGGGAAACCCCTATCCTCATCAATTCTGTTTCCATCGTATCACCGGGTAATCTTGGATTCGTCTACAAGATAATACTTTAGAATATTGTAAGTATTACTATATATGTTTTTTTCACTTGGATACTAATATAAAAGAGTTGATTAAAAGATAATTATTCTTCAGTAATATTAATCTTTGGGAACGATTTACATTTGCCATCAGGAAAACGGAGGGCTCTTTCATTAAGAAGAAATAATATAAAAATGCAAAAAAAAGTGAAAGAAAGTCTTAATCAGCTTTTTGTTAAACAAGACTTTCAGAAAATTATATTGAACATACATTCCCGCATGAGTATATCTGGCAGTGCAGATGTGATTTTCCGGCTTAAACACAATTTCCTTCTGAACGTAATTGTCTGTATGAAAAGAACCTGCCACTCATGCAGTTGCGCTGTTATCGTCTATCAACAAGCCTTTTAGGTCTGCCCTTTATCCTGTGTAACTCAAGCCCCATAGGGTCTGTGAAGTTGAACACTATTTTGAAAGTGCCTTCAGTATAAGCCCTGGAAAGCGAAGGCTTATACCTTAGAAAAGCCCTGATAAAATTTTCTTCTATAAGGTCCCGATCGCATATATCAGGATTTTCACACTCTATACTGACCCTGAGTATGGTCTCTCCCTCGTCCTCATCACCATAAAGGAAAGCCTCATATTCTCCTGTCAGATAGTCCATGTTCTCACGCTGGAAAACACCCTTTTCCACATCTACGCGGTTAAAGGGAGCTCCTCCTACCCACACAGTTTCAGCCTCCCTCTGGGGAGTCATAATTTTCATATGAGTTCTTCCGCAGGGACATTGTTTACGAGTGAGCACCACAGTTGTGTCTTCAGTATCATAGTTTAAAAGAAGGTTTCCTGCTTTTGCCCCAACAGGCAGCAATGTGCTCAGAATTACCCTTCCACATTCTCCTTCAGGTACGTAATTCCCTATATGGGGATCGTAAATGTCAAGGTGAACAAAATCCTCAGGCACATGCAGCCCGAAGACCTCACTGCACTCTCCGCACATTGTGCCTTCTGTGCTCCCATACGTGTTGTACACAGGACAACCCCAAATCTCGGAAAGGTAGTTCCTGGATTCTTCAGCAAAGGCTTCTCCTCCCACGACCAGTTTATCTACACCTGATTCCTGAGGATCAATGCCTTCTATCCGCATTCTTCTGGCAAGATTCAGGAGTTTGAAGACACTGCCTACTATGCCTGTAGGCCTGTAGGACTCGATAACGCGAAGGGGAAATGTGCATTTCCCCTCAGGAATAATGCTCATGCCAAGCTGCCTGGCTGCAAGGGTCATGGTGTTTGCGCCTACGTTCATTCCGTAAGAAGCACAGACAACAACCCTGTCTCCAGGGCCGAAACCCTGTGACCTGAAAATCCGGGCATATTTTTCCGAGTATCGTTCCCAGTCCTCCCATGTAAGAAAAAAGCTTTTAGGAGTTCCGCTAGTTCCGCTGGTTTCGTGAACTGTAAAAACATCTTCCCAGGGCACGCTCTTGAACATAAATTCCTTCATCTCGGGAGGCTGGTTCTCACGGATAGTTTTGCCAGAGATTATAGGTAGATCCAGAAGATCTTCATGGGTTTTAATTTCAGCTGGGTCTATACTCTGTTTCTCAAACCATTTTTTGTAAAAAGGGGAATTTTCTGCCGCATATTTTGCCGTGTACCGCACCCGCTCCTCGATAAGAGCATCAAGTTCTCCTCTGTCCAGAGTTTCGATTTCTGGGTTAAAATAAGGTTCTGAGCTGTCCATACCAAACACCAATACCAGGTAAATTAACTATTTAGCGCATATAAAAACCTGTTATTTATTGGTTCTAAACATGAAACATTTGTGAGTAAATTAAGAGTTTTAACCTTTTTTCGGGTTTGACAAAAGCAGTTTAGTATTCCATATCTTAAATCAAAGCAGCTGTCAGGGACTTAAACAGAGTGACGTAAAAAATTCCAAAAATGACCGATGAAATTGAGAAGTTATTTATAATATATCCCATATGTGGGAATTGGTGGTAAATAGAGTTAAGCGCAGGATATCGTGCCTTCAAAAGCCACATATATATCCGATGTACGATGCTGATACTATTTACCGAATTGGCAGCAAAAACAGAGGGAAGAGGTTAATTTAGAACAATTACTGCTGCCCAAAAAGCAAAGGAAAAAGGGCAGTAAACGCTAAACCAGAGTGTGATGGAATGACAAAAATTGCTGTACCATCGATAAGTGACAAGGGATTGGAATCGGATGTGTGTGCCCATTATGGCTCATGTGAATATTTTACTATTGTAAATGTCGAGAACGGCACAATTACAGGCATTGACACTATAATTAATAGCTCTCCTGATGGAGTGCATAACTGCGCCGCTCCCTCAGTAATCCTGAAATCACACAATGTCGATACCGTACTTGTCTCGGGTATTGGCGGAAGACCTCTAATGTCACTGAAGGAAAAGAAGATAAAAGTATTTGCAGGAGCTGCAGGCAAAGTATCTGATGCAGTTCAGGATTACAACAACGGATTGCTGCAAGAGTTATTTATGAATGGAACTTGCAGTTGTTCTCATCACTAAAATGAAAGGTTATTGAGAACTGGAGTTGAGAATATGGATGTAGGAGAGATAAACAGATATGGACAGGAAATGGTAGAGTGCCTGAAACTCACAACTTCCCCGGTTGCAGTAAAACTGATTCCTAAAGGAGGAGAAATCCCGAAAGGGATTACCAGAGTAGATGAAGCTATGAGACACTGCCAGCTGGTTGACAGGGTAAGAAGGACCGGCGAGAAATTCTATACCCTGGTCGAAGACCAGATGTGTAAAGGCGGAGCCGGTGCAATGGGTCTTGGGGAAATGCCCCCGAAAGTCGCAAGCGGAGAATTCTATTTTAAAGGGTTAAAACAATTCAGCACCCAGGGTGCAGCAAGGCGTACCCTTGAGATGGTTTCCAAACTTCCCGCAAACTCAACAGAAGCTATCCTGTATTCTCCCCTGGAAAACACTTCATTTACACCGGATGTTGTTGTGGTTATCTGCACTCCCAGACAGGTTATGCTGCTTACGCAGGCTATGATGTATAAAACAGGTGGCAGAATTAAATCAAGTTTCGCAGGGAAACAAAGCCTGTGTTCGGACGGGGTTGTAAAAGTCTACAAAGAAGGCAAAATAGGAGTTACAGTCGGCTGCAGTGGAAGCAGGAACTATACCAAAATCGCAGATGAAGAAATGATTATGGGAATCCCGATCGAACTCCTGGCTGATGTCGCCTCAGGGCTCAAAGCAATCTGCCCCAGGTAAAATGCAGTAAACATACTGCTCCTTCAAATAAAACTCCTTCATGTTCAGACCCTTTCATAAACCGTTTCTGGAAAAATAAAATGAAAGAGTCCATCAAAATATATCTCTTCAGACCTATTTAGCTTGCCGAAAATTAGTCTGTCGGAAAATTAAGTTATTTACATTAATTTTGAAACCTGAGAAATATAAGAATCTTCTTTCTGAAGATTAAGTGAACAGGTTCGGAACAAAAACAAAGTAGTCTCAGAGCTTATTTAAGCATCAAAGGGTACAAGGTATACACCATCTGCCCTCTTCTGACCTTTTACCAGCTCGCAATGTCTGAGGAGAGCAAACTGGTTCTCGGTTTCCAGCAGAGATATTCCGAATTTTTTTGCAATTTCTTCTTTTTTACCCCTCCACTAGAAACAATAAACTCATAAATGGCTTTTTGCAGTTCGGTCAGGCCATCTATACCCTCTAAGCCATGCATTTTTCTAAAAAGTTTTATAGAGCGCACAGCCACAGGATCTGCAAACTTGATTCTCTATTACTCTTCCAGATAACAGTCCTCGCATATCATCCTCCCGTTCACTTTAATGTATTCAACTCCAGGAATTTCTTTTCTACATGCCGGGCAGGTTACAAAATAAGAAATATTTTTATGAGTCGCGATTGCCGGATTTATTCGTTTTTACCAGGCCGTAAAATTCAAGATAACAGGATTCAAACCCTGCAATCACACCCTCTTTCCTTTAGGAGCCGGATCTGTTCTTCATAAGAATCCACAAGCTCGTCCTGAACTGCTTCTCCTATCGCAAAGGTAGGGTCGAGAGGAGTGTGGTGCTTATAACCGCGTTTTGTCATTTCCTCAACCAGGGCTTCATGCCTCAGGTACAGAGCTTTGAGTTTTCCCCTCCAGCGCATGGTCTCGGGATGATGTGCATAACCCTTCTTGTTATTGATAATTATTGACCATAAAGCATGGAGCTCACGGTGTTCCCCAAGCAGGTGATTTCTGCATAATCTCTCAGGAGGTACATCCCAGATCCTCATAAGATGAATTCAGAGCGCATTTAAGAAAGGGTTTTCGGAAGGAGGAGAGCTTTACTTAACACAAAAATTAAGTCTCATGTTCTGCGTCTGATTCTTTGTTCTTATACATATTTACATACTGCCTGAGAAAACATAGTCCATGAGACCACGGGTATTCCAGCATTCTGGCTTCTTTCTGCTTCTTCTGGCTGTCACATGCTTTATACTAACTCCTACACTTGCTCATGTGCCGGTTTTTGGAGGGGAGGGTAAAAGTCCTGAGACCGCAATCCAGATTGAAGATCCTGCGAAATCAAGAGTTTTTTACGGGCAGCTTGCATTCGGAGACATCAGGTATTACAGTTTTAATATGGAAAAGGGAGAGAGAATTATACTAGGTCTTATTGTTCCCGTTGAACAGGGAAACCAGGATTTTACCCCAGGTCTTATTCTTATCGGGCCTGGATTTGAGAATGGAGGGCAGTCCCCCGAGAGATTGGAAGTGCCCGAAGGATATGGGGCAAAAGTGCTTTCCTACAACCTTCCAGAGAGTCCTGTGTATGAAGGGTTTACCCCGAGTACTTTTTATTCGCTTTCCCGGCTCGATATGGAAGCTCCTGAAAGCGGGACATATTACGTTGCAGTAAGTGCGGTACAGGGAACAGGCGTAGCAAGGGAAGAAGACTCAGTACAGGAAGAAAATACACAGGGGAGGGAAACTCCAGAAAAAGGAAATTACGGAGTAGTTCTGGGATACAGAGAAACTTTCACTCTGAAGGAATGGATCACCACACCTCTTAGCCAGATAAAGGTTTATCGCTGGGAGGGTCAGAGTTTGCTTTTGATCTTTACTCCGCTTGCGCTTACTCTTGCAGCAGGGTTTGTGGCAATTTATTTAAAAAGGGAAACCGTAGCCGGGCTCAGTCTTGCAAGCATCTCAGGAACGCTTGCAGGTATCTTCTTTCTGGGCACAGGAGCGTCCTATATCTTCCAGATGCTCCTGTCACTGAGTAAAAGTTCGTATTCCCCAGAGATATTTATTACTTTTATCCTGATCCTTGCCAGCACAGGACTTGGAGTTGCTGCAATTGCCTTAAGCCTTAAAGATAAAAGGTACGGTACAGGATCGATAAGAAAACGGCTTTATTTCTTTGCTCTGGGAATAGCCGGACTTTTATTATGGGCAGGATTGCTCATAGGACCGTTCCTGGCGTTTGAAGCTGCACTCCTTCCCGGGAACGTAAAGAATAATGTATGAAATTTAAAAACAATAGTAACTAAATAATATAATTCAAGTTATATGAGTAGACTTATGGTATTCAAATATTAAGGAAAAAGAAATAAAATGAATGAATAAAAATAAAGAAACAAGATAAGAAATAAAAATATGTCCCTAAAAATGAGAAACGCTTTGTTTTAATTTTATACCCAGCCTTCTGAAAAATAACAGCTGGTTAAGACCCTTTCATAGTATTACACCTGAAAGGAGCTCTTCTAATCTTTTTTAATTAGTGACGAACAGCGGCCTCATGAGTTTGATACGTATCAGCTCTAACAGTGAAATAAATCATGTAAAGCGCTGCAAGTCCGACTAATATATATATAATCCTCGAGAGAGTACTTCCTGCCCCGAAGATAGCGTCTACAAGGTTAAAATCTAAGAGCCCTACAAGCCCCCAGTTTAATCCGCCTATTATAACAAGTATAAGTGCAATTAAGTCTACCGGATTTCTAACTGCCATAGATATCACTCCCTTTTTGTTTTATTCCCCTATATTTCATAATAGGGAGAAATATAATAAACCCAATATTAAAATTGGATGTACTTGTATTTATATATGACTAATAGAAAAAAATTGGAACTTATTAGAGGAAAAAATAGAAAATAAAACTAAATTATTATTTAGGTGCAGGAATCTTTTATTTCTCAGGTACTTTTCTAACCGGATATTTTGAGATAACTCAGATAATCTGTAGGAATTTTACATATTTTTGAAAGAGTTGTTTTAATCTGTAGAGAATTAATAAAATTTCCTTTATTTCAACCAACTGTCAGAAGCATTAGAGAATATACCAGCCTTAAACTTTCTACTCTAAATTTTTGGATGAAACTTCTAAACGCTATATGGGAATTAAGTGTCTGTTTTTAGAAAGGGTATCCAAAAAGATAATACTCTGGCACTTAAGATAAAAAATTTTCAGGCATAAAGCTTGGTGAGCTATATTTTCGTTGGGTCTGGTGGGCGAGTCTCTTATCTCCCGCCCCTTATCTCCGTATTAGAGAGCACCAGATATTCCAGATAGCACTAAATATAGAGAGACTACATAGAAAATTAAATTTATAAATATCTTACCCGCTTTATAATCAGATTTAGCTTGATGCTCATTTTCATATAACTCAACATATAATCTGTAATCTATTGATTTTCGATTCCAGTTGTCAATTAATATACAAAATCCTCCTACTAGCATAATTAAAAAGCTAGCTTTTGTTGCTAAATTAACAACAACTGGATAACTCTTTATTATTAAAAAAGTAAGTATAATGCCATCAAGTCCTATGAAATATCTATAATAATTATCTAAAGAAGAGGAATGCTGATTCATAATTATACACCGTATAAAGTCTTTTAGTTATATTAAAACATTAAGATAAATATTAATTTAATGCTCTATGCAAATTTTGTTTATCTGCTGTTTGGCAGATTTGAAGGCCAGTCTATCTAAAGAAATAGATCCATTTTTAGCTATATTTCAGGAAGCAGGCGAAACACCTTAATTATCCGGAAAAAGCGCAAATTTAAGCTTTAATAAGCCTGCATACATATCGATAAAAGCTAAGATTTTGGAATACAACTTAAACAGAAAATATGTATAAGTTGCCTGGGTGAAATTTAAGATTTCTACAGAACGCGAGATTTTGCAGTATATGATTAAAAATCTGATTTCTTTTACAGCGCTCATAACCCATGTACCTGGTATTTCTAAAATTTCTCTACTCTGCCAGGCATGATAACAAACTCCTTCAATGCTCTGACAATTCCGTTAAATAACTGGTTCATTATCCGGCACCTTAGCATAAAAATCTGAATATCTATAGGACTCATAAACTATCTGAATCTCGATATATAATGTAGTCAAAAACGTAGAAATTTTTAGAGCTCAAAAACCTGTCCGTCATATCCAAGGGGCAAAAATAATGCCTCAACATGGTGAGGACGAAACAGATGACTGAGATGGGTCAAAACCACCTCTTTTGCATTGAGCCGCTCTGCAAGTGCCATAGCTTCTTCTGAATTCATGTGCTTTTCTATATGAATATGGGGCGGAACTATAGCGTCGGCAACAAGAAGGTCAGGATCCTGCATCAGCTCAAGGCTCGCTTCGGGAATCTCCGAGTTTGTGTCTCCTGTAATCACTATTTTTTTGTCGCCTTCGAGGATTATAACCCCTATAGGAACCTCCACTGGGGGGTGATTTACCTTAAAAAAAGTAAATTGCAGCCCTATTAGTTCGAACGGCTCATAAAGCTTTACGTAGTGATACCTTGGTTTAAGAAAGGAGACATACTGATCTATGTATTCGAGAGTTTCACGAATCCCATAGACATCAACATTATTTTGAACCCTGTAGAACTCGCCGAACCCAGAATAGTGGTCGTAATGCCCGTGTGTCCAGATAACTCCATCTACACAGGAAAGATTTTGCTTGAGGAACTGCTGCCTGAGATCAGGGCTTGTGTCAATAAGGATTTTACCTTCCCCGGATTCCACTAGGATGGAAGAACGAAGACGCTGGCTCTTTCCACCTTCTCGGGCGTCTTCACAGGCAGGGCAATAACATCCGATTTTAGGAGTACCGACGGCATCACCAGTCCCAAGCAGTGTTAACCTCATCTTTACTTCTTCCTTTCGTACTCCTCGGATTTGAGATCAGACCTCTCATCAAAGGATCTTACAGCTTCCAGCAGATCCTCCTGGGTAAGTATTTTACGTTCCTCAAGAAGAGCACTCAGGACAGCTTCTCTTATAACCATGCGCAGGTCCGAACCCGAATAGCCTTTAGTTAATTCAGCAATTTCCCCTGTATCGAAATCCCCTTCAATGTGCCGGGTCACAATGTCCAGGATATTTTTACGCATATCAATATCAGGAAGAGGGAAATGCACGATCTCATCAAAACGCCTCCATGCCGCACTGTCAAGCATGCGGGGGTGATTGGTTGCAGCAATAAGAAGAACCCCATGCTCTACAAGGCTAATCTCGTCTATGGCTTTAAGGAGAGTGTTGACTGCTCGCTTGATGGCAGCATTTTCGTCCGAAGTCCTTGCCTTTGCTACGAAATCCAGCTCATCTATGAAAAGAATGCAGGGATTCAGTTTCTTTGCAAGCAGAAAGACTCTATCAATGTTCTTTGCAGTCTCACCAAGATACTGATCCGTTATCATGGAGAGCTTGACCTCAACAAACGGAATTGAGAGCCGCTCAGAGAGCGCGCGAGCAACCGAGGTCTTTCCGGTGCCAGGAGGACCGACAAACAGGAGTTTTCCGATATCATGAAGTCCGATTTCCCGCAAGTATTCCCTATGCTGAATGGCTTTCATGATTTTTTCGACTTCATTTTTCTGTTCTTCGGTAAGTACAAGGTCGCGGATTTTTTGCTTCACATCTTCAGGGGCAATAATAACCACGAGTTTAAGCATCTCTTCGCTTTTGTCCTCTTTTTTGATCTCTGCTATCAGGGACTCTATCCATTCCCTGTCGACTTCCTTGGGTCTTATTTTTGCCTTTGCAAGTGCGTAGTTTGCAGCCTCAACCTTTCTTATCTCTCCAAAGTAATAAGCCAGGACAGGGTTATTTTCAATCCGCTCCTGGGAGCCTTCCTGCTTTTCAAACCATTCCGCAGCAAGTTCGAAAGCACTGAGATGAAGTTCAAAATGAGACTTATCAGTATTTATGAAGGGGATATTTCTTACAAATTTTTCGATATCCTTAATCCCATACAGTTTTTCAATTTGTATAAACGTGGCTCTAATAGGTTTGGGAACTGTTTTTTCTGTGCTATTCCAGTAATTTTTCCGAATGTTTTTTGGTAGGTCGTTTACATCCAGTTCTGGGTAGCGTTTATAGATCTCTGCAGTCAGCAGTAGTTCTACTATATCTAATATAGTGCCTGACATGTTTTTACCTGTTGCGTGCTTGGATTAATCCACTATCAAGTGTTGGGCACTCAAATGCGGTAAGTTCTTAAATCTTTGTTTAAGTTGCTAAACCTAGTAATTGATTTTCTTCAATGATAAAATTTACGAAGCCATCGGCGGTAAGAGGAAAGACCGGCTGGAGATGATAGCTTTATCTAGCAGAAGACGTTATCATCTACTCTATCTCTTTCGAGATTTAAGGCATATTTCGGGAAAGGCCTTTGCCGTGTCCAGAAAATGTCTCACACCCGGAGAGTAATCGTGAATTCTGGAAATAACCGAATTGTCTCCGTGAGAATACTCGCGTTTTAGAGAGAATTCGATCTATATAGCTTATCTCTGGAATACCACGGCACCATCAAAACTCCTTCATTATCAGAACTAGTATATTAAAACTATCATTCCTAAGATCTCTCTATCTAAGGAAACCCAGAATTATCCCTAGAGAGGACCATTGCATGATAAGAGAACAGCTCTATTCAGGGAAAGCAAAAACTATCTACAAGACGGATGATCCTGACACCCTTATTGCCGAATTCCGAAACAGTCTGACTGCATTTAACGGAGAGAAGAGAGGGGAAATGGAAAAGAAAGGGTATTACAACGCCCAGATCTCAAAGAAACTTTTTGAGATGCTTGAAGCAGAGGGGATAAAAACCCACTTTATCGAAATGCTTTCTGACATCGATATGCTTGTGAAGAAAGTCGATATCATAAAAATTGAGGTCATTGTCAGGAATATTGCCACAGGCTCGATTACAAAGAAATACCCCTTGAAAGAAGGTACTGTTTTCAAGTCACCAGTACTTGTTTTTGACTTCAAGAGCGATGAATATGGGGACCCTATGCTGAATGATGACATTGCTCTAGCGCTTGGGCTGGCGACAGAGGAAGAACTTGCCACACTCCGAAAACTCGCTCTGAGAATCAATGAATTGCTTGTGCCCTATCTGGACGAAAGAGATATTGTACTTCCGGACTTCAAGCTGGAATTCGGAAGAAGAGACGGAGAAATTATTCTTGCAGACGAAATTTCCTGCGATACCTGTCGGTTCTGGGACAAGAGCACCGGACAGTCCATGGATAAGGATGTCTTCAGGTTTGACAAAGGGGACATTTCCAAAGCCTACGAAGAAGTTGCGCGGCGTATAGTGCCCGAGATCTTCAAATAAATCTGATAACGGTAGAAAGCTCGAAAAGCCTCTTGAAAAGCTTCAAGGCTTCCTACCCATTACCTTAATTTAGTTAGTATTTTTATTCAAGCCATTTCTGCTACTTAGACTCTCTATCATTTACGTTACTCCCGCTTTTAACCCAATTATCCTTTAAAAAAGAAATCGAGAGTCGTTTGAAAACGGAAGTCTGAAAGCAGCTTTGCCTGTTGTATCCATTCGGCTTTTGGTGTGCTTACTCTGCCTGCAAGATCTGAAACTGCGGCTTCGAGAGAATCGAACTTCTTTGGAGGGTTCTGGAGAGCCTTTCTCATGCCTTCCCTGACAACCCATACACCCAGGGGAGCCCAGTAGTCCGGAGTTATTTCCCTGAGTACGAAGATCGAAGCCTGCCTTTTAATTTTCTTAAGGTATTCAAGTACAGGCAGTCTTGCAGCATAATAGCCCCCAGCAAGGGGAGAATATCCTTTCTTACCGTCATAACCTTCACTGTCTTCGGCAATCCAGCTTGACTCTCCAGACCAGACTGTTTTTGGGAGCCAGATTTCAATGAGCTCAAAGGAATAAGCCCGTGGGAGGATAAGGACCTCAAAATGATTTCCGAAATGAGTCCCGCTAAAAAGCTGGATTTCTGAAATCCAGGGAAAATCCTTTATACGGTCTGCAAATTCCTTTCCAGCCATATCATCAACAGCTGTAATTGACCAGCGTGTTGGCACGATTTTTCGTGCTTTTCCGAGCAGGCCAATGGAAAGCAAGCGCGTGATATGTTCAGCCGGGATATCTCCTTTATAGAGTTCAAGCACAGCGTCTTTCGCCAGCGCATCAGTGTCGTAGACAAGGTAATCAACTTTTTTAGGGACTTTTGGGTTTTCGGCAATCTCAAAGTTTTTTACAAGCCCTGAGGGTCCCATAGGTGTGAGCACTGCATCGAATTTGAGTTCCTGTTTAGGGGCTTTGAAAAACCAGGCTTCGGTATCTACGGGCTTTCTGGAGAGGGCAAGTTCCTGAGCCTTTACAAGGAGAGGATTTTCTTTGCCTAGAGCTTCTTTTACGTGGAAGTTTGTGTTTGCCCTGATCATGCGGGAACGAAGGGA
This sequence comes from Methanosarcina flavescens, assembly GCF_001304615.2. Classification (NCBI taxonomy): domain Archaea; kingdom Methanobacteriati; phylum Methanobacteriota; class Methanomicrobia; order Methanosarcinales; family Methanosarcinaceae; genus Methanosarcina; species Methanosarcina flavescens. The sequence continues at coordinate 1,431,670 of NZ_CP032683.1, forward strand.
AATAATGTCTTCAATCTGCATGTTTGCCCAGGTTGAGGGTTCTTCAAAAATAGAAGCTTCACTCTCCTTTGCCAGGGGGGGAATGAGCGGGCCTGCCGATACCCTGGGGTAACCATAGCTTCCAACAAAAATAGCTGGGGGAGATGCTCCAAAAACCGAGTTTCCTGAGATTACAGGAGAAATCGATTGTAAGGATTTAAACTTCTCAAGAATTGGGCAGCGGGGACGCCCACAAAGTCCTTTTCCTTTACATTTAATACACAGTGTATCATTCACTTTGGATCCATGTCCTCGCATATGATACAGGGTTTAGCTTCGGGAGCGTTCCTGTATAGCCAGCCGGATTTCTGAACAAAACTGCAAATTTCGCACATGCCTTTTGCTTTCTCCTGAGAGGATAGACCTCGACTTAGAAGCACTGATGCAAACTTCCGGATTTCACTCTGGGTCTCCTCGGAAAAACCAACTTCAGCACCGCGTTTCTCACTAACGTACTGGGATACCGCAGCCCTTGAGAGTTCCAGGATATCCGCTACGTCCTGCTGCGTGCACCCGTACTCAAAAATCATTGTTCTGGAGAGCTCTGCCCGAATTGCAGGCAAGACTTTCTGTACCATAACTTCACATGTTGTTTTCATGGGAGACCGACACCGGATAAGTCAGGTAAATTTTAAGATATTATATCTCTTATAACCTTTCATATATCTGTATATTTTTATTTTTCGGGTAGAGCATGTCTCCCTTAATTATAGAAAATGCATGCTATCGAAAAATATGTGAAAATATATTAGTTCCGAGCCTGAAAATCCTTTCTATTCTGCAGACCCGGTTTATCCTTAGAAGCGTCAGAGTTTAGTTTTTAATCTGTTCAGCAGAGAAACCCTTTTCCATGAGGACTTCTTTCATGCGGGCCAGGTGATTACCCTGAAGTTCCACAGTATTTCCTTTTACCGTACCGCCGCATGCAAACTTTGATTTAAGATAAGTGGACAGTTCGTGAAGGTCAATTTCACTTGCGTCGAAACCTTCTACAACGGTAACTTCTTTTCCGTATCTTCTTCTGTTGACTTTTACAGTAATTCTCTGTTGCTCTTTTGCAACCTCTTCGCAAATGCAAAGTTCTTTTGGAAGCCCGCATACCGGGCACATTCCGCTACTCATTTGTTGGTATGTCCTCCGAATTTGTAATCATAGTATATGTGCATCAAAAAATAACTGAATAGATATAAAGTACTTATCAATGATGGTATTAAAGCCTAATGGTATTTTTAAGGCACTTTACGCTGAATTTCAGTAAATAACAAGGATTCACGAAAGCGTGAAAAAACAGCCAGAGCTTTTATAATTTTATATAACATTGTGTTCGTATGTAAGTAGAATTTAACAATAAATTTATTATTGAATAGTATATATCGTAAGCGAAAAAGCTGGAGTTATAGGAGAGTTCCATATGTTAGGGACGAATCCAGGCTGAAAAAGTTTAAAGGTCGAAGAAGCTAAAAAGGTTAAAAAGCCTAAAAAGCTGGAGAATCCTGAAATTCTGTCTTTGCTGGGAAGAACTTCTATTTCCTGGCAAGAAGTTAAATATATCTTGAACCCCATCTCTTTCTCTATTCTGTAAACACATGTATGTACTTCTATTATATAAATATGATCACATAAAAACGTTGAATAACCTGATTCACTTTTGGGGGCTTTAAATGAATGATTTGAACGAGTTAATAGGTTTTGTGAACGGAAACAGTATAAGGCAAAAAGTACTCTCTTTACTCTCCTCAAAAGGAGAAATGGAAGGGAAAAGAATATCAAAAACTATGCGAGTTGCACATCCCACCGTCGCAAAAACACTAGAAGAACTTGAGCAGAAAGAATTAATCACAAAAAAAGGTGAAACATACTCCCTGACCGAATCAGGAGTAAAAGTAGAAAAAATAATCCAGCAAATTTAATAAAAATCCGCTAATAGAACCAGTTAATCTGTCACCAGTAAAGCAGTAGTATTTTTATCTTTTCCTTTTATATTAAATACTGAATTTTTTTACTCAGGAGCTATCCAGTATCTTCCCACAACTAATTTTTGAATTACTTCTTACATATTTACATTCATTAATTCAGATTTCATTGAAAGTCCGGGAGCCTGAAAGCTCATCATAATTTACAACTGAAGGAAATTATAAGGATCGGAAAGTTTCTGTTTCATAAATTATCCCCTTAAGCCGCAATCGCTATGCAGAAACCGTTGCGCCGAAACCCTTTTACGAAAAGGCTTGACCGCAAACTTTTTAGAAAAAAGTTTGATCAAAAACCGGCATGATGGCGTGATAAACCGGCGCAACGGTTTCGCTCAAGCCTTTTTTGAAAAGGCTTGTGATCAAAATTTTTCTTAAAAAGTTTGTGTTTATCACGCCAGATAGGGTTAGGGGATAAGGTTATCAAATCCAAAAGTTCGCTGTTTTCGCTCAAGCCTTTTTTGAAAAGGCTTGTGATCAAACTTTTTCTCAAAAAATTTGCGCTCAAGCCTTTTTGAAAATGGCTTGTGAAAAGGGCACCATCCTCCCGAGACAGGACTCTGGCGAGATAGGACTCAGGAGTCAGAAATATTTATCTAATCCTTATCCCTTTATGTCGCCATAGGCTGTTAGCGCTAATACTAAAGATTCTGGATTTAAAAAAAATAACCTATTAAAAACAAGATTTCAGTATCCAAAAAGGATTAGCATCAGAGGCAAGGCAATGTTACCTGAAGAAGATCTTAAGATTATTAAAAAAGAACTCGGGCGAGAGCCCACCCTGGTAGAACAGGGCTGCTTTTTAAACTTATGGAGCGAACACTGTTCTTACCGCTCAAGCGCTCCTCTCCTGAAAACTTTTACTACGACTGGCAAGAACGTAATTATCGGTCCAGGAGACGATGCTGCAGTTATTAGATTCGAGGATGGATACGTACTTGCCATAGGCATGGAAAGCCATAATCACCCCTCATATGTCGATCCCTATAATGGGGCTGCTACCGGTATTGGAGGTATTGTAAGGGACATAATCTCTATGGGAGCCCGCCCTATCGCTCTCATGGATCCTCTCTATTTTGGGCCTCTTGACACTCCGAAAAATCTATTCCTTTTCGAGCAGATAATTAAGGGAACTGCAAGCTATGGAAACTGCATAGGAGTGCCTGTGGTCAATGGTGAGACTTTCTTTGACAGAAAATACAGTGGAAACCCTCTTGTAAATGTGGTTGCAGTAGGGCTCTGCAAGGAAGAAGAAATTATAACTGGACGCTCCCAGAAAGCCGGAAACAAACTCGTGCTCGTAGGTTCAAGCACAGGAAGAGACGGGCTTGGAGGAGCTTCCTTTGCCTCCAGGGATCTTTCCGAATCAGCCGAAGCTGAGGATCGACCAAGTGTCCAGGTAGGAGATCCCTATACTGAGAAGCTTGTAATTGAAATGACGCTGGAAGCTATGAAGGAGGGATATATAAAATCCTGCAAGGACCTTGGAGCTGCCGGCTTAGGAGGGGCGAGCTCGGAACTGGCTGCAAAAGGTGGACTTGGAGCCCGGATCATTACAGACGCCGTGCCGCAACGCGAACCCAATATGAATGCTTATGAAATCCTGCTTGCGGAATCTCAGGAACGCATGCTCTTTGAGGTAGCTCCTGAAGACGTCGAAGCCGTACTTGCTCTGGTAGCAAAATACGACCTTAACGGAGCTGTAGTAGGACACCTGACAGAAGAACCAAACTATACAGTTGAGTTTAAAGGGGAAATTGTTGCCGATATACCAATAGCTTTACTGACAGGCGGCGCTCCGACCTGCGAGAAACCCTCAGTAATTCCTATTTCCCAGGTTGAGGAGAGTAAAGCACCAGAAACTCCGAAAGACCTGAAAGCAGCTTTCCTAAAAGTCCTATCTTCCTATAATATTGCCTCAAAAGAATGGATTTACAGGCAGTATGACCATGAGGTTCAGTTGAGAACAATTGCCAAACCCGGAGAAGATTCTGGTGTGCTCAGGATTACAGATAAAAAAGGAATTGCACTTTCCTGCGGCTGCCAGCCAAGAGCTACCCTTCTTGACCCCTACAACGGAGGAAAGACCGCAATTGTGGAAAACGCCATGAACCTTGCAGTAAAAGGTGCAGATGGGCTTGCAATTGTAAACTGCCTGAACTTCGGAAACCCCGACCGTCCGGAAATCTACTGGCAATTTAAAAACGCCGTGCTCGGTCTTGGGGATGGAGCCAGGGAACTCTCGATCCCTGTCGTTGGGGGAAATGTCTCTCTATATAATGAAAGCGATGAGTTCAGGACTGCAATTCTCCCAACTCCCTCGATTGGAATGATAGGTAAAGTTGACCTTGAAACTCCACTTCCTTCAGGCTTCTTTGCGGCATCCGGAGACACCATTATCCTGGTAGGAGAAACAACTGCCGACATGGGAGGTTCCGAATATTATGCTTGTTTTGGAGCCCAGAATGCCGGAAAAGTTCCCCCTGTCCCGATAAACTCCCCGGAGATAATAAAAGCCATAATTGAAGCTGTAAAGAGTGGAAAACTAAACTCGGCACATGACCTTTCCCTTGGAGGAATTGCTGCAGGGCTTGCAAGGATGTGCAGAGACCTCGGCGCAGAAGTAGACCTGAGTGAGGTTGCAGAAGTTAAAGCTGATGAACTGCTATTCTCAGAAGCTCCTGCACGGGCTTTGCTTGCTACAAACGAGCCGGAAGCTGTACTGGAGATCCTCAAAGATGTGCCCCACATCATAATCGGTAAGGTAGGAGGCAATTCACTTAGGATTAAAGGAAAAGATTTTGAGATTTCCTTTTCCTTCAAAGAGATCTCCGATGCTTACGGCAGCCTTACAAGATTTATGATGGGCTGATCCTCCCGAGTCTTGTCTCGCCCGAGTTCCGCTTCGGGATCACAGAAAATCGAAGATTTTCTGGGAGTTGCACTACAAGTGCAACAGCACGGCCCGAGTCCCGTCTCGGGAGGACGGTCCGAACTATACTCTAAAACTATAGCTCGAGTCCCGAAGAGGGCAGATTTATAGACTATAATCAAGTTCTGCTCAAACGGAGTGACTTATAAGACTGTGATTCCTTTGTGCGGTCTTGTTTTGGAGGTATAAGACTTTCTTTGCTCCAATTAGATGGGATAACATCCCTTCTTATTTTTTAAACTGTTTTTAATCTAAGCTGATCTTATTTAGCCTTTGTATCATCTTATCTTTAGCTCTTTTTGATACTTTGCAAGTTTAGATTTAACATGAAAAGTAGTTTAGAAGTAAATTAAACAATAGTTTTTAGTAGGTCTCCGCACTAGATTACTTTGTTATGAAAGCCGTATGCATCTGTATGGGAGTGCATTTGCCTTACAGTCCCAAGTGGTACTGGCCTGTAGAGGGTTTTTTGGGGATGCCTGAAATGGATAGATATTTTGACCAGAATAGTATTTTTTCAAAATTTTTAAAAACGAGCAGGCAACTATTACGCCTTAATGATTTGATTATGGAATCTATTGAAAGGGGAGGAAAATATTCCTTTGATCTGTCCGGGCCCTTCCTTGAACAGTGTAGATGGGACCCTGAACTTCTCGAATCATTCTACGAACTTGGGGAAACCGGTAGTGTAGAGTTTACAGGGAGCTGTAATTATCACTCCCTGAGTTCACTATATCCCGATCTATCCTGGTTCAATGAAGAAGTGCTAATGTACATGAAAACACTTAGGGAATTACTTGGCATTACACCCGAAACATTTGTAAATACCGAACTTCTATATACTGAGAGAGCAGGGAGAATTCTTACCGATCTGGGTTTTAAGTGTCTTATCGCAGAAGGGTCGAGAAATCTTATGAATGGGTACGACCCTGTACATGTTTTTGAAAACCACGTTCCGACCCTTCTAAGACATATAAACCTTAGCGAGGATCTTGAACTGCGTTTTTCGGAGAAAAACTGGCAAGGCTACCCTCTTATTCCGGAAAAGTTTGTGGATTGGATTGACAGTATGGATGGTGACGTCCTGACCCTTTATATTAATTATGAGAATATCTGCTTCCATTATAGAAATAAAAGTATGATAGCTGATTTTATCCGGTTGCTTCCCGAAATACTCAAATCCAGGGGAATTGAGATGTTGACACCAGCTGAAGCTGTAAAGAGATTCAAGCCTCTGAAACTTCCGACGCTGGCAACTGAACAGACAATACGTTATGGGATGCATAATGCATTAGGAAACCATGCTCAACAGCTTTACCTGCGAGAACTGGTAAGAGTTGGCGAGGAACTCTCAGGACTTAAGGGAAAAAAAGATTATAGTAAACTTAGAGATGTATACGGTTATCTCCAGCAAAGTGAAATATTTTTTTCAATGAACCCTGGAAATATAAGAGAAGGGTATGAAAGAGCTGTAAACTATTTTTCCATTCTGTCAGATTTCAGAAGAGCTGTGCTGGAGGAGGGAGCATGACCTCGGTTTGTATCTACTTCCAAGCGCATCAACCGTTCAGACTACGAAGGTTTTGGCCGGATGACAGATCAGGGTTTTTCCGCTATTTCGACGAGAGAAGCAACAGGGAAATCTTTGAAAGAGTAGCCCGGAAATGCTACATTCCTGCAAACAGAGTACTTCTGGACTTGCTTGAGAGGTATAAAGGAGAATTCAGGTTTTCTCTTTCAGTCACCGGAACCCTGCTCGAGCAATGCGAACTTTGGGGAAAAGATGTACTCGAGAGTTTCCGACAGATGGCGGAAACCGGATCAGTGGAGTACCTAGACGAAACCTTCTATCATTCTCTCTCAAGCCTTTTTGACGACAAAACCGAATTTGTTGAGGAGATAAGAGAGCACAGAGAAAGTATGTCTGATCTTCTGGGAGTTAAACCTGAGGTATTTCGGAATACCGAACTGCTTTACAATAACACGATAGCAAAGCTTGTTTCTGACCTCGGGTATAGGGCTATCCTTACTGAGGGTGCGGATCATATACTTGATGGAAGGTCTCCCAACGTGCTTTACAAGGCAAAAGGCTCGGGACTTCCAGTTATACTCAGGAATTATAAACTGAGTGACGATATAGGATACAGATTTTCGGCAAGGTGGTGGGAAGGATACCCTCTGACTGCAGAAAAATGGGCCTCATGGGCATCTGGGATTAATGAGGATTGTATTAATATCTTTATGGACTATGAGACCTTCGGAGAGCATCAATGGGAAGAAACCGGGATATTTTCCTTTCTGGAAAAGCTGCCAGAGGAAGTTCTCAAGACTCGCCTGAATTTCAGCACTCCCCTTGAGCTTACCGAAAAATACTCACCCGTTACCGAGATTGATATAGGGGATTTTTCTACAATCTCCTGGGCTGATATGGAACGCGACACCAGCGCATGGCTTGGCAACGACATGCAAAGGCGCTGCTTTGAAGAGATAAAGCTGCTTGAGCCATTTGTAAGGAAAACAGAGGATCCTGAAATCCTGCGCATTTGGAAGCACCTTCTAACTTCGGATCACTATTACTACATGTGTACTAAGTGGCTCGGGGATGGGGATGTCCACTCATATTTCAGCGTCCACTCCACGCCCTTCGATGCCGCTGTTAATTTCATGGCTGTACTTATGGATTTCAAAGCGCAGGTATTCAGGAAACTTAGCGCAATAGCTTAATTAAATGTGCACATACTAATTCATGGGAGTCGAGTCACATGGTAAGGGACTTATTCATGTTTGCAGGCCTCAATGAGAGGTCGCAGATTGTATGGTTTAAAATTATTTATTCAAAGGAACCCGGATCTTTATCCTCAATAATCAATTTTCTGGAAAAAGAGAACGCATTCATTATGTTTGGTCATCTGGATAACATAACACAAAAAACAGGAGAATATTCAGTATTTATCGAGCTTGATAAAAATATCGATCCAGAAGACTTTGCCAGGAAGATAAAGGAGCTTGACGTTGTAAGTGAGGTAGAATATGGAATTTCAAAGTACAGAATGATCTATTCTGCGGACTTTCCCCTTAATGTCGTAGGAGTCAGAGGAGTTGCGGCAAGAGCACTCACAATTGTCGATATCATTAAGACTCTCAACCAGAATGTGCCACATGCCGAGGGACTTCTCACAATGTCAGGACTTAAGGGAGGGATTCACTCAGCAAAATATTTTAAGAGTATTTTGAACCTTAATGATAGTAATTTCGCAGATGTGCTTGCAGAACTCTACAGGGCTGTAGGCTGGGGAATCCTTGAGATCGAATGCGATCCAAAGACGTATCAAGGAAAAATTATTGTTAAAGATTCGTTTATAGCTGACGTTTACGGAGGATCGGACCAGCCAGTTTGTGCCTTTATGAGCGGCTATTTTGCAGGTTACCTGACCGATTATTTTGGGAAAAACATTAGTGTGAGGGAGGTAAGCTGTAAAGCTACAGGAAAGAATGTCTGCGAACATATAATCTCACCGGCACCGTCGGGCGGCACAGGTCAGGAATACCAGCTGAGAGGGGAGACGCGGTGATAAGGCTACCCAATGCCGTTTTAGGAAATGATGAGCTGCTTGTAACAATGGGGAGAAAAGGAGAAATCCTGGGCTTTTTTTATCCCCGACGAGACCACGCTCAGCACGTCGAAGAATCCGTCGCCTGTATCCATACAGGCGAAAAGCTTCTCTGGACCAACGATAACGATTGGCACTGCATCCAGAATTATATAGAGGATACCAATATAGTATCCACAAAACTCTATCATGATTCGGGAATCCGAATTTCCATTCTTGATCTTGTACATCCCGATGTGCCTGTTCTTATCCGCAGGTTTAAGGTTCAGTCCCAGAGAAAAATTTCGGGAAAATTCTTTTATTATTCTAATTTTAATGTAGGGGAAACCTCTAAGAAAAACTCAGGTTTTTGCGATACCGATACTCATTTGCTCGCACAGTACTGGCAAAACCACTATATAGGGATTTATTCCCTACCAGAGTTTACCGAATGGCAGATAGGAAAGGCAATGGATACTATTTGGTGGACTAATTCCAAGTATGATATGGAAGATGGGAAACTCCAGAGAAATAAGGAAGATATAGGAAATATTAATAACGCAGCTGGCTGGGACCTTGAACTGGAGGCTGGCGGAGCAAACGAATTTGTTATCCTGATAGGAGCTGCATCTTCCAGACACCTCCTGTATAAGAGGATATACGAACTCTCAAAACTGCCCCTTGAATACATTTTCGAAAAGACAAGAGAACACTGGGTCATGTGGCTTTCAAGAAAGCAGGTGCTCAGGATGCCTGGAATAGAGGGATACGATAGCCTGCGGCAGGAGCTATTCAGTGCTTATAATCGAGCTCTCCTTGTGCTTTATCTCCTTAATGACCGCGAGTACGGGTCTTTTGTGGCTGCTCCGGAGTTTGATTCCAACTTTGAGAAATGCGGAGGTTACGGCTTCTGCTGGAACCGAGACACTTCAGAAATCGTGCTTGCACTAAAACGTTCCGGCTATCCAGAGTATTGTGATACGTTTTTCAAATGGTGTATCCGTACCCAACTTCCTGATGGATCTTGGTTTCAACGCTACTGGCTCAACGGGGACATAGCTCCTTCCTGGGGCAATTTTGATTACTCAACTCAGATAGATGAAACCGGATCCACGCTTCATGCTATGGATGTTTATTACAGGGTTCTCGAGGGTCTGAAAAAAGCTGAGTTTCTCGAAGAAGTCTGGGTTTCCATACTCAGGGCTGCGGAATACCTGATGAAACGAACCAAGTCAGGAATCCACGAAAGCTGTATGGATCTCTGGGAAACTTATTACGGAATTTTCACTTATACAAACGCTTCAATCTACGCCGGGCTTATGGGTGCTTCCCACCTTGCTGAAGAGAACGGGGAAACTGGTATGGCAAGACGCTGGAAGAAGAGGGCGGAGTTCATCAAACAGGCTACGATTGATCGTTTCTGGCTTCAGGAAGGTTATTTTGCAAAAGGAGTTATTAACGGAAAACTGGACAAAACCGCTGATGCAAGCATTCTTGGAACCTATGTTCCTTTTGGAATGCTCTCCCCGAAAGATCCCATAGAGAGGGATATGATCCAGTTTATGATAGAGAATATTCAGAAAAAGCTCTCAGTACCTATCAATCTCAATTATGGCATCAAAAGGTATGAGAATGACAGTTACATAAACGGAAATCCGTGGGTAGTGACCACTCTATGGCTTTCAAAAGCTATGTTTGCATTTGCCCTTGATCTTCCCTATGAAAAAGCAATATCTTCCCCCATACAGGAGACCCACTATGAAAAAGAAGACAGATATGATGAGAACGTAAAAAGGTTTACCAGTGAAGGGATTAAATGCCTTAAGTGGGCTCTTGCCGGGGCAACCAGCACAGGACTTCTCCCGGAGCAAGTAGATCAGTCTACAGGCAAGCCTGCCTGGGCAATTCCCCTCGGATGGAGCGGAGCCCTGATGCTTGATAACATTCTGCTGCTGGACAAAATATGCAGGAGAAAAGCCGGGAGTAAAAATGAAAGTTAAAGAGAAAGAGAATCAAAAGGAAATTATAAAAATAAAGAAAGAATCGGAGACTCCTGAATTTTCTATAATTTGAGTTATCTATCTGCTTCAGTATTCCCTTTTAAAATTTATGTGCTTTTGAGCACTTTCATGCGAGGATTCTTCCATATGGACTTTCTTCAAAGTAACTGACAAACTGCCCGACAGTTTCATTAGATCCTCCAGAACCCGAACCCAGAAGCAGTCTTGAGATACTTACCCTGTTCATGTATTCAACTCTAGGTTCCCCTTCAATTCCTCCGAGTTCCGCAGCTTTGTCAATTGCATCATAAAGGTTTCCGAGTCCATCTACAAGCCCAAGTTCCTTTGCTCTGGCTCCGGTGTATATTCGGCCATCGGCAATCTTTTTTACTTCACTCCGGGATATGTTGCGTCCTTCTGAAACCTCGGTTATGAAATCTTCATAACTTTCCATTACCACGGCGTCAGCATATTCCTTTTCCTCATCAGTAAGCCCTCTCCAGTTGCTTCCCATGTCCTTTAATTCTCCGGACTTTGCAATGTAATGATCTATACCTCCTTCTTCATAAGAGGCAGACTTATTCTGGAAGACCCAGATCACCCCAATAGACCCGGTATTCGTTGAAGGGTTTGCAATAATATAATCAGTCGGCGCAGAGATGTAATATGCAGCACTGGTTGCAAGATCTCCCATTGACACAACGACAGGGATTCCCTTTTCCCTGGCTTTCTCAATTTCTCCCGCAATTTCCTGTGCTGCTGCAGGAGATCCCCCTGGACTGTTAATCCGGAGCACAATTGCCTTGACTCCACTGTCTGCAACAGCCCTGCGAATATTTTCGGAAATCTCTTCAGAAGTAGCATAGCCAAGCCCTGTAGGAACGTTTCCGGAAAGTATGGTACCCTGGACGTAGATAACAGCCACTTTTTCAGAACTCCGCAGATCTCCTCCAGCACCGAGACTGAAGGAAATAACCGCAATACTTACCATTATAACAGCAATCAGAGCCAGTACTACCAGCACGTAGGGCATCAAATTATGTTTTTTTCTCTGTGGAGATGGATCGGAATTCATACTTAAACTCTTATTTTCAATTTCTTTATTTTGAGGAGAATCTTTAAAGGAAGCTTCATGATTACCTGTTTTTCTTGGAGTGCCTGAAGCAAAGCCTAAGCCTGAGGAGTCCTCGTTAGTGCTGTAAGCTCCTTTATCAGAGATGAGATCCTCTCTTCCATTGTGAGGACTGTTTTGTAAGTTGCCTTCTCCAGATTGCTTTTCTGAGTTCGTACCTTCAGGGTTTGAGCTTTTATCGTTCATATATAATAATACTGTATATATTGAGCTCGTAACCTTAATCTGCGATCTTAATTGTAGTTGAAACTTAATTAAGATAACAAATATATTAAGTTAGCCAGAATGCAGGAAGGAGAACTTGCAAAGCCTCAAGGCAAGAGAATTGTTAAGAGCCTCAATTATCTGAGCTCTTAGTTATCTGTATCTACATTCCACTCTTCTTTATATAGGATAATTAACTATCCCTCAAATAGGTTACCTTGTAAGCAAACTTTTTCAAAAAGCATAAACGAAATATATTTTAGAATTACAATCATCGAAGAGGAATATATTTACAAAAAATGTATGGAGATAAAAATGCCAAAATCATCCAGTAAACCCGTACTTGTCACATGCGGCCTGCCTTATGCTAACGGCAAAGCTCATATCGGGCACCTCCGGACCTATGTGCCGGCTGATATTTTTGTCCGTTCCCTTAGAAAGGAAGGGAGGGACGTTACCTTTGTCTGCGGCTCAGACACTCACGGCACCCCAATTGTCGTAAATGCCGAAGAACTCAGGATCACTCCCAAAGAACTTGTAGAGATATATCACAAACATTTTGACGAGACCTTCAAGCAGCTGGGAGTTTACTTTGATGCCTTTGGGACAACGGATGATCCTGAGAATCACAATAGAACCCTGGATATTGTCAACAGGCTGATTGAAAAAGGTTACGTGTACCCAAAGACTATTGAGATTGCCTACTGCCCGAGTTGCAATCGTTTTCTTCCTGACCGCTATGTTGAAGGCTCCTGCCCTCACTGCGGTGAAACCGCAAGAGGAGATGAGTGCGACCAGGGATGCGGAAAACACCTTGAGCCCGGAGAACTTCAAAACCCTGTTTGCACTATCTGCGGGGGACCTGCCGAGTACAGACAGCAGGAACACTTCTTTTTCAAGCTTTCTGATTTCAGCGATTACCTCATGAACTACCTCTCAAACGATCTTGGAGGAACAGCAAATGCCCGGAATTATGCACTGGGCTGGGTAAAGCAGGGGCTTACAGACTGGTGCATTACCCGGAACCTTGAATGGGGAGTAAAATTCCCTGGACATGATGACCTTGTGGTCTATGTCTGGGTAGATGCCCCTATAGGATATATTGCCTTTACCGAGCAGTGGGCTGCAAAAGCCGGGGATTCATGGGAGAAATACTGGAAAAATGATGGGGAAATTGTCCATTTCATAGGAGGGGACATTACCTATCACCACTGCATTTTCTGGCCGGCAATGCTTAAAGGTGCGGATTATTCGGTGCCTACGGCTGTCGTAGCTTCAGGCATGGTCAAAATCGAGGAGAAGAAGTTTTCCAAGACCAGGGGTTATGTGGTCTGGGTAGGAGAGGACTACCTTGATCACGGTTTCCATCCCGACCTTCTGAGGTACTATCTCGCGAGCTACACCTCCCACACGAGAGAACTGAACTTCTCCTGGCACGTGCTCCAAGAAAAAGTCAACACCGAACTTGTTGCCGTGCTAGGGAATTTCCTGTACCGGACAATGCTTTTCGCTTTCAAGAATTACGGGGAAGTTCCAGCCGGAGAACTCGAACCTGCCATAAAGGAAGAGATCGAAAAAACTTTAAAAGAAGTAAAAGCAGCAATGGCTGAATACGAGTTCAAAAGAGCTGTTGATTCTGCAATGGCTCTTGCGTCTTTCGGAAACACTTACTTCCAGTCTCACGAGCCATGGAACCTGATAAAACAGGACAAAGCAGCCTGCGGACATGTGATCTATAACTGCCTCCACTTGGCAAAAGCTCTCAGCCTTATATTTGAGCCTGTAATTCCGGAAACCATAGAAACCGCCTGGAAAGAACTCGGACAGGAAGAAGACCTGCATACTGCCCTGTATTATGAGGCTCTTGTGCCAATAAAAGCAGGCACAAAGCTTGCAAAACCCCAGATTCTCTTCACCAAACTCGAAGACGACAGGATAAGGGAGATGGAAGAAATCGCAAGCCAGAGGGTAAAAGCTGCCAACGCGAAAGCAGCGGGAAGGGTGGAAGAAAAAGAACCCTCGAAATCCGAAGGAATGGGCACTGCCAGAGATGTCGCAGAAGCGAAAAAAGCAGCCGCTGAGAAAGGAGAAATCCTTCCCACGATCGAGTACAGAGACTTTGCGAAACTCGATATCCGTGTAGGAAAGGTTTTACTTGCCGAACCCGTAAAAAAGTCCAGAAAGCTTCTCAGAGTTGAAGTGGATATCGGCGAAGAAAAGCCAAGGCAGCTTGTTGCAGGCATGGCTCCTTATTACACTCCCGAGGAACTAGTAGGTAAATATGTAATCGTACTCGCCAACCTGAAACCTGCGAAACTCTGCGGAGTTAAATCAAACGGCATGATGCTTGCAGCCGACGATTGTGCAAATGATATCGTAGCAGCCCTGACGCCGGACAAAGAGATAAAGCCCGGTTCGAGAATAAGGTGAAAAACAAGAGAACCTAATTTAATTGTGGGCAGCTCCCTTACCATAAAGAGGCTGCCTAACAATTAATTTCTAATAAGTTAACTTCTTCTTTTTTAATTTAAAAGCTTTAAACTTTTTGCTATTTTCTCACTATGAAATTGATTGCCTCTCAGCCTGAGAAACCAGAGTATTCATGGTCTTCTACACTCCCTGTGAAAAATTATCCGTTAGCAGCATTCAGTTTAAAAAGTTGTTTTCAGATCTTTCAAATTATAGAGAGTAACTTTATTGAATAAAACAGGAAATAATATAAAAATTTGTAAATAGATGGTGGAATATCATTTTTTATTTGGTATTATCAACTAAATATGGCTAAATCTTTATTTTTATATTTCATTATTAGAAGAAACGAGTACTTTAGCATCTCATCAGAATATCTAACTCTATTTAATTACCAAAGCCTTTTATTTTTAGTATTTTACTAGTTAAAATTATTCATATATTCTATTCATAAGCTTTTAATGTTTTTTAATGTTTTTTTAATGTTTTTTTACGTGTCTTAGAAAATATTGAAATCTAAGAAAATAAAGAAGTAGGATAAATGAAAAATAAGGAAAAACTTTGTTCAATAGCCAAAGCTTCAGCAGCTGTGGTCTTATTTTTAATTCTTGTTTCGTCTGCAGCTTCGGCATCTATTACCGAAAAGTGGATAACCACAAACCCATCCATTTCACAGAATCCTGCTATTTATGGTAATAAAATAGTATGGCAGGATTACCGCAATGGAAACCCGGACATCTACATGGGAACTATCAGTTCTGCTTTTACCGCATCTCCGACCTCTGGAAAGGCACCTTTAACAGTAAAATTTGCAGATAAGAGTACGGATGTATATTACTGGACCTGGAACTTTGGCGACGGAACCACTTCAACTGACCAGAGTCCCACGCATAAATACATGAAAGCAGGAAAGTACACTGTTACCCTGACTGTAAAGAATGCAGCAGGAAGTAGCACTGCAAAAAAGACTCTAACTGTATCGTAAATTAATTGAATATTATAAATAGAAACCTAATAAAAATGCTAAATTTGAAAGGAGTAGGGTTTTATTAATCAACTATTAACTTTTACTTTTCTCCAGCACCATCTCAAGATAGGAAGTCCTGATCGAATCCTCTTCACCGGCACCGAACTGATTTAGCAATTTGAATAACTTCGCTCTTGAAGCTTCGAATTCATTTTCACTTTCAGCCATGATTTCGACCTCAAGGAATTCTCCGAGCTCTTCAACAGCATCGAGGCAGACGGTTATTTCTCCTGCGCTGAAAACTTCTCTTTTTTTGCGGACTACTCCGGCTTCCGAGAAGCCGAGAGCATGCAGGATTTCTATTGTGGCAGCCTCGTCTACAGGAGTTTCGAATTCTTTCCGGGTTTTGGAAACGCTATCGAGTTTAGGGCCTTTGTAGGTCAGTACAGCCTTGCCATCTAAGGAACGGATTCGGAGTGCTTCATCGGTTTTCGCAAAATCCCTGTAAGGAACCGCAAAATAAATGTCAGATTGGCTTTCAACGCCGATTTTTATTGCCCCAATTTTATCCAGAATGGGACGGGCTTTTGAATGATCTGCTCTGACCTTGACCTCGATTTCGATCATAGTTTCCAGATATCTCCAGTTAATTCCGATTAAAACTGGCTAAACGCAATATTAGATGCCTGCTTTGCTAAAAATTTACTTAAATAAGCTGGAAAAATAGAATCCGGAAGATCCGGATCTTTTTATGCATCTATGGGGACGAATTTAGTGCCGTAGTAAATCATACCGCGTTCGCCATCTTCCCCGAGCTTGCGGAAAACGGATCTTACTCTCATTCCAATATGAATCTCTCCCGGATCGCCAACTACCTGGGAGGTTAATCTGGGCCCTTCATCCAGCTGGATTATGGCGAGGGTGTAAGGAGCCTGAATCTCAAAACCTTCCGCAGCTGTGTGAATAAATGTATATGTTACTATTTCGCCAGTGCCTTTGAACATATAAGGCTCAATCTCTCCTTCACGCCTGCAGTTCACACAGACATTGCGTGGGGGATAGAAATGCTCCCCGCATTCACTACAGCGAGTACCTTCAAGATTGTACCGGCTGCCGAGATTTCTCCAAAATCTAGGAACGGAAGACATCTATATCACCTCTCCCTCGAAAAAATATGCACTACTGCTGTTGCACCTGACCCTCCGACATTGTGGGTCATGCCGTATTCTGCACCTTCTACCTGGCGCTTTCCTGCTTCTCCGCGCAGCTGAGTTACAATTTCTACAGCCTGTTTTATGCCTGTTGCTCCCACCGGGTGTCCACAGGCTTTAAGACCGCCGGATGTGTTGACAGGAATCCTGCCTCCAATTGCAGTTTCTCCATTTTCAGTAACAATCCCACCTTTTCCTTTCTCTGCAAACCCGAGATCTTCAATTGCGCAGATTTCGGCAATTGTGAAGCAGTCGTGCACTTCCACAAGGTCGATATCCTCAGGCCTTAGCTTTGCCATGGAATATGCCCGCTGTCCAGCGATTACAGTGGCATCCAGGGTTGTCAGATCACGCCTGTCATGGAGCGCAATGGTATCGCTTGCCTGGGAAGTTGCTTTGATATAAATGGGAGTATCAGTATATTTGTGTGCAACATCCGCAGGGGCAAGCACAAGAGCTGAAGCTCCGTCCGTTATTGGGGAACAGTCAAAAATATGCAGAGGGTCGGCCACCATAGTTGAATTCAGCACATTATCAACAGTAATTATGTTTTTGTACTGGGCAATCGGGTTCAGGCTTCCGTTTCTATGATTCTTTACGGCAACCTCAGCAAGTTGCTCGCTTGTAGTCCCGTACCTGTGCATGTGCAGCCTTGCAATCATTGCATAAAGTCCAGGAAAGGTGGCTCCTGCCATGCCTTCCCACTCCCTGTCAGCTGCTGCCGCAAGAGCTGAAGATGCTTCCTCAGACCCGACATCTGTCATCTTCTCGGCTCCCGCTGCAATCACGATCTCGCTATAACCGGATGCTACAGACATGATAGCCTGCCGCAGAGCAAGCCCCCCCGAGGCACAGGCAGCCTCCACTCGTGTGGCGGGAACGTGAAGGTTCTTGGAAAGCCCAGAATAATCCGCAATAAGAGCTCCTATATGTTCCTGCTCAATAAAACGGCCTCCGCTCATGTTTCCTACATAAAGAGCATCGATTTCTTTTCCGCTAACACCTGCATCTTCGATTGCTCCTATTCCGGCCTCTACCACAATGTCCCTCAGGGAACGTTCCCAGAGTTCTCCGAACTTAGTATTTTTCACTCCGACAATTGCTACATCTCTCATTTATACTCACTCCGTTCTCAGGCCAGGCGAATCTTGCCTTTATGCCTGGCATACCTTGCATAGTCAATATATATTGGGTTTTTAATCAGTTCGGAAACCGTCGGAGCTTTGTTTCGGATTTCCTCGATTCTATCTGTAACTGTGATACTAAAAGCGTCAGACCCTGCGCCTGACCCGAAGGCAGTTGCAAAAATCCGATCTCCTGGTTTCGCCTGATCCAGAGTCGCAGCAATTCCCATAAGGCAAGAGCCTGAATAAGTGTTCCCGATTTTTGAAACTATAAGCCCTGGAGCAATCTGGGCTTTGTTGAAACCAAGGATTTTTGCAACTTTGCTTGGGAACTTCCCGTTTGGCTGGTGGAAAACAGCATAGTCGTAATCTTCCGGCTTCGTTCCGAGTTTTTCCATAAGACCTCTGGCGCCATTAGTTACATGCTTAAAGTAACCTGGCTCTCCTGTAAAACGGCCCCCGTGTTCAGGATAGGGCATTCCTTCCCTTCTCCAGAAGTCAGGGGTGTCAGTTGTAAAAGAATAAGTGTCTTCAATTATTGCGGCAAGCTCAGACTCTTTTCTCCCTATGAGGCAGGCAACTCCGCCTGCTGCCGCAGTGTACTCAAGTGCGTCACCTGGAGCTCCCTGGGAAACATCTGCCCCTATAGCCATTCCCAGGTCTATCATCCTTGAACCCACCAAACCCATACAGGCCTGAATTGCGGCTGTACCTGCCTTACATGCAAATTCAAAGTCTGCTGCAGTCATATTTGGAGCCGCTCCAATAGCCTGGGCAACAATTGTGCTTGTCGGTTTAACAGCATAGGGATGGCTCTCAGAACCAGTGTATATTGCCCCAATTCTGCCTGGATCGATACCACTTCTTGCCATTGCGTGTCTTGCCGCTTCCACAGCTATAGTAGCTGCATCTTCGTCTATATCAGGCACGGATTTCTCATGTACCATTAGACCGTTTTTAAGAGCCTCTGCGTTATCACCCCAGAGCCGGGCAATTTCTTCAATTTTTATACGGTAACGGGGAACATAAGCACCGTAAGATACAATTCCAATAGTCATTATTTCCACCTGTTTTTGGGTTTTTCAGGGCATCAGTAATCAGGGAGTTTATTCCCTGGCATAATATTGACTGTATTTTTTCAGTAACTGGACAATCTGGTCAAGATCCATTGTAGTTGCGATGAGAGGTATGCGGTCGACCTCCGCCATTTTGATTGCAACGGGTTCTACCTCTTCCTTTCGAAGCCCGTGAAGTACCACCGCGCCTGGCTTAAGGTTAGTAACCCGGATGGCTACCATAGGGGATTTCCCGGTACTGACCTTGGTAAAGACCATAGCCCTGTCCGTACTCCAACCGTAGAGTTTCTGGAACTCATGGGAGGAAAGCTCCAGGATTGCCCTCTGGCTGTCAACAACAGAGAAACCATAAAGAGGCTTCTCAACTCCTTTGTAGACAATGTCTCCCTCGATAAGGTTGACTAATTTCGCAAGCTGTATAGGGAGGGTATATTCGTATGTTGAGTAAATGGACTTTATACTGCTTTCGGCGTTAAGTATTGATTCATAAGCGTGAATCTTTTTGCCTCCCCTATCAGCATCAATCTCAAGAAGAGACTCCACAATTTTCTTGATAATCAGTGTCCCCGGAGACTTACGTCTCCCGCTTTCATAATCGCTAATAACAGAAGGGGAAACCTTAAGATAATTTGAAATATCGGTCTGGGATATCTCGAAATTCGACCTCCATTTTTTGAGTGACTCTCCTGGCTTTTCTGAAAGAGTGATATCTCCAGCCATTTTTTCCGCCAAACGGTTGCGCAGATTTTCTGAGGATTCATTAGA
This sequence comes from Methanosarcina flavescens, assembly GCF_001304615.2. Taxonomy (NCBI): domain Archaea; kingdom Methanobacteriati; phylum Methanobacteriota; class Methanomicrobia; order Methanosarcinales; family Methanosarcinaceae; genus Methanosarcina; species Methanosarcina flavescens. The sequence goes on from NZ_CP032683.1 coordinate 1,451,149, forward strand.
TGTCATGACTCACGTACTCTAAGAGGAAACATTACCATATATATCTAACGAATAGGAGTTCGGCAATTGTCGCAGGTGTTTTGTATCGAATTACGGCAAATACTTTCAAAAAAATATATAACACTTGTGAAAGAATTATTATCTAATGCCAGCCGAATCACCCAATCAAGAGACAAATGTTTCAGATCTTCTTCTATATGTCAACTGCCCACGAAAGGTATACTTTATCAACCGGGGGTATGAATTGTTCCCAGAAATGAATGGGCAAAGGCTCGAAAGGATGATCCTGAAAGAACTGTCCCTTACTTATCCTGAAATTTTGAGAAAGTGTTCGTTAAACGCCGATACCCTCCGTAAAGAGCTTGAAGCTTCTCTGACACAGACATGTACAGATTTACCGCTCCTGTTTCCACGAGAACTTGCCGATGTCACGAGGGAGATTCTAGAGGAAGGAGAAGCGCGGGCAAGAGCCAAAATTCCCGAAATTGCAGCCAATCTTGTAGGAGCACTTGAGGAATATGGGAAAGAGCCCATGCTTGCGGCACTCACACCTGTTAAAACCGAGCCATTTCTTTCTTCAAAAAAACTCAACCTTAAAGGTGTTCCCTCCAAACTGGTTTGCTTTGAGGGCGCACAAGTCCCGTCGATTTTAAAGCCTGGAAGCTGCCCTGAACAGGGAGTATGGGCTTCTGACAGGATACATGCCGCAGCTCTCGCCATGCTTCTTGAAGCTGGGAGTGAGAAAGAAGTTCCCTTTTCCTTTGTTGAATATGTGAGTTACGGCCTGCTCAGACGTGTAGTTGTCCGAAGCTCAGACAGGCGGGAAGTACTCAAAATCTCCAGGGAAGTTGAGAAAATTAAAGCAGGACTTATGCCCGAGAGAAAAGAAGGAAAATTCTGCAAAGAATGTAGCTTTTTGGAACATTGCGCTCCAGATTCGTCCCTTATGTCAAAATTTTTCTGAATTAGAAATGGATGGAAAAAGGTTACTGCACAATAAAAAAGATTATAGAATATGCACTTCTATCACGAGAATTATTTATTTAGTAATGGGTACTGGAGAGCGTTCCATCTTTGCAGCAATTTCAGAAGTGTTAGAATGGAATAGTTCATTATTTGAGACTGTGGTTCCGCCTGTTCCTTTATTATTTATTTTTCTAGCAGGAACTCCTGCAATTGAAATCCCTTTTTCATAAAATGATTTGTTTACAACGGAGTTTGCTCCAATTGCGATATTATCAGCAATTGTAATATCTCCAAAAATTTTAGCGCCTGGTCCAATATAGACATTATTACCTATTTGCGGCGCCGAAACACCATCTATGTTAGATCCTATATTAGTACAGGCGTGTATTCTGCAATTCTTTCCAACTTTAGCATTTTTATTTACAACAATAGTTCCTCTATGAGCGATACATAATCCAGGTCCGAAAACGTTTAGTGGGATAGTAAACCCTAGACGGATGCTCATCTTGTGATATCTGTACAATATATATTTTAGATATAATTTAGAAAGAAGGGACTTCTTACAATTAGTATAATATTCAGCCTGTCTTAATAGTCTCTGAAATTTCCATATATCATCGCCAATTAGCTTAGGTCTTCTATATTTTTTCCCAGAAGCTAACTTATCTGCTCTAAGATAAAAATCATAATCTGCTTTTGATCTGATAATGAATAATCCCCCTTACTAAGTTTTTAAATTTTGGAAATTTCCGATATACCCCAACTAGAGTTACAGACGCATTCAATTAATCTGGTCCGTTTTTATATAAAAATATGCATATTATATAAATTAACTATACATATATTATATAAATGAATGAATTTACATAAATTTTTTCCGAACAATTTAGAGGGACTTATAATTTTACTTTCGAATGATAGAAACTATATTTACTGAAAGTAAATGCTGGTTTTCAAGATTCAAATTATTGAAAGAATTAGATTGTAAGAACGGCATATGCTTAAAATCTGCGTACTGAAATCCTTAGTTTCTGATTAGATCATCAATATTTAACATCAAATGTCCGTTTAAAAGATTGTAATCTCATATTATAAAAGATTACAATCTAATTTTCAGAATTATTCGGAAAAAAGTAACTGTCTACCCTGCAAATTTCAGTCTACTTGTTACTAGAAGATCCGACCCAAAGGCAATACGATATTAAAAACATCCAGTGAATAAATACGCAGATATTTTTGATCAAGCTTTTTTAAAACGCTTGCGAAAAAGCCAAAACCTTTTAAAGGGGAACTTATCTCAATCTGCATGTCATGTCCAGACCAGCATATCTTGGTAAAATGCTTCTGCACTGGTGCGAGGCCTGCAATGTGCCTGTACTGGGAAAACGGTGCGGATGCGGCAAAAGTACAAAAAAAGTCGAGGTAACCCCTCCTGCGGATATCCGTCCAGCTTTTGATTACGATATTAAACGCATAAACTCGGTTTCTAAAAAACAATTCAATGCGCCCCTTATACCTGAAGGGCACCTGGTAGTGTTGAATAAAGCCCCGTATGAAGACCGCATGGATGAGATTATAGTCGATGGAGAAGTGCTTGCATCTATCAGATTTGAGATTGAAAGCTGTGAATGGGTTTTGCTTCCAAGGCTCGAAGGGGCAAGAAGACTTTTCCAGGGCAGGGATAGAAAAGCCCTGAAGAAATGGGTCATTATTGAGCAGTCCGTTGTACCTTTTATTCTGAAAAAGGGCGCAAGTGTCCTTGCTCCTGGAGTTCTTGATGCTGATCCTGATATCAAGAAAGAAGATGAGGTTGTTGTATTGAACCCTGTGGGAGAGGTAATCTGCTGTGGGCGTGCCCGAATGTCAGGGAAAGAAATGTGTGAGGAAAACCGCGGACATGCTGTAAAACCACGCTGGAGTGGAGAGCCAGCACCTCAAAAAACAAATTTTGCAGGTCAGAACTGGGAAGATGCCGTAAAAGCCAACGAGAAAATTCTGGACAGCATGATAGAAAAATCCCATGCTTTCATCAAAAACGTAGCAGACAGCATGGATATGAAAGTAAGCGTATCTTACTCCGGGGGAAAAGACAGCCTTGCCGTGCTCCAGCTAGTTGATGAGTGCCTTGAAGATTATGAGATCATGTTTGCAGATACAGGGCTTGAGTTTCCGGAGACTCTCGATAATGTCAAACAGGTTGCTGAGCACTATGGGAAAGAGCTCAGGACTGCAAGTGCAGGAGATTCTTTCTGGGATTCGATAAGTGTCTTTGGCCCTCCTACAATGGATACCCGCTGGTGCTGCAAGATCTGCAAACTCGGGCCAATTACCAGGCTAATTGATGAGAACTACGAAGGCGGATGCCTGAGCTTTATAGGGCAGCGGCAGTATGAGTCCCACGCCCGTTCAATCAGCAAGAAAGTATGGAAAAATCCCTGGGTTGGAAACCAGGTCGGAGCTTCCCCTATACAGGAATGGACTGCCCTTCATATCTGGCTTTATCTTTTCAGGGTAAAAACCCCATATAATCCGGCTTATGAAAAAGGATATGACAGGATGGGTTGCTGGCTCTGTCCGTCTTCCTCGCTTGCCGACTTTTTCCAGCTTGAAGAAAGCCATCCCGAGCTTGCAAAAAAGCTCAATTCCCATCTCCTCGCCTATGCCGAGAAAATGGGACTCTCTGCTGAATGGGTAAAGTACGGTTTATGGCGCTACAAGCGGTATCCCAGGGTTCTCCAGACACTTGCGGAAAAAAAAGGAATTCGCCTTCTTCCGTCACAGGAAACCCCAAAAGAGCTACATTTTGAAGTAGCAACAGGATACAGACCCTGCAAAGCAGGAGGAATATCTGCGGATGGAAGTTTTGGGCAGGCAATCGACATAGAGACCCTGGAAGAAAGCGGAATGCTATCCCCGATCGGAAAGGCTTTTTTTATAGAGGGTGCGGCGTCGGTCACCTTCGGAGAATCCAGAGCGCAAGTTTTTGCCTCGGGGAATGTTAACGGAAGAAGTGACAATGAAAAGACTCTGAAGAGGCTTATGAGATTTATTGAGTTTTCGGTAAGAAGAGCTTTGCTCTGCCAGGGATGTGGAGTTTGCGTGGGCCATTGTGAGTATAACGCGATTGAGATAAAGGAAAAGAAGGCCAAGATTAAAGAAAACTGTGCTCACTGCGGGGCATGTATTGAAGTCTGCCCGCTTGTTAAATTTATTTAATTGCCACAAGTCAAAACAAAAGCGGCTTGCAAAAAGGAGAGTTTCAAGAGATAGGGCTGGAGCAGCTTACAAAAACGAGAAATGAGAGGAAAGAATAGATGAGAGATGAGGTAGTAAAGATCTGAAAAAATCTGAAAAGTAATAAAATGACCTCCAGCAAAGCCGGGCAAATCTGGCTTTGCCGGAGAAGGCGTTTCTGGCAGGGTGTAGGAACTTGGGGACCAGGGCGTTACTCTGCATCAATAGTAATCTCAAAGCAACTTACTATTTGCTTACCCTTGCGGTATGTACCTTTAAGTTTTTGACTACCCTGGGACGTTACCTGAATATCCCATACGTGGTACCCCCCGCCACCAACATTTCCCTCCTCTTCAGGGACGAAACTGTCCCTCATTACCTGCAGTCCACTACTGGTTGCAATGTCCCAGCTAAACCCACTGATAGGGTTTTCTGGAAACTGGATGGTAAACGGTTTTTTAATCATACAAACCTCTCCTAACCGTCACTGTCTGCAGCCGTCCTTTCATGTCCCAATTTACACATTCCGACAAAAAATCCAAATAGAAAATAGCCACCATTGAGAATATGGGAGTAGAAATTCAGGTTATGGATGCAATTCTGAAATATATCTCATATTATTATTACATTTCTTGTGTGATAAATTTTATGAAAAAAGCACATTGGAATTGATAGAAAGGAAAAATGTAATATTATATTCCCTTAATTGGGGCAGGACATATGAAAAGGCAGTCTGGGAGTGTATTACTGTAAGGGACCAACACGGTTTTGCTCCCAGATTGAGGTAAACGTAAATCTCAAAAAGGCAAAACTCAATAATCAAAAAGGCTTTTCTGACCCATTCTTTTCTTGAGTCCCCCTACCCTGATGCCCACACGCCTGAACTCGGTCTGACTTTCCAAGAGGAATTCACCCAGGATTTCCCGAGCGACTTCAAGAAGGGCTTCCTTTGAATAGGCTGGATGGTTTAGTGTGCGACTTTTTGTATACATTTTGAACTTTGAGTTTATGACCGTAATGGTTACAGTCTTGAAGGAAAGCTCTCTTGAATCAAGTTTTGAGATTACATCCCCTGCCAGCCTGTTAAGTAACTGAGAAATAAGGTTAATTTCTAAGGTATCCTCAGGCAGGGTTGCAATCCTTCCAATCTGTTCAGAGCCATCCCTCTCTTTCACAGGAGAATCATCGATTCCTGCCGCTACCTGTTTAAGCCAGATTCCCCGCGTTTTCCCAAAGGTGGAGATCAGATCAATAACATCGTGTTCAGCAAGATCTTTTAGTGTAACTACACCCATTTCCTGCAGCTTTCCTGCGGTTACATTCCCTATCCCCCAGAGTTCAGACACCTTAAGGGGCTGGAGAAAGCTCGCGAGGTTATCCGGGCTTATAACAGTAATCCCTTCTGGTTTCTGTACTGAGGAAGCCATCTTGGCAATAAGCTTATTTGGGCCTATACCTACTGAGCAGGTCAGTTTCTCCTTATCTTTTATTTCGTTTTTAATCTGGGACCCTATTTCAAGAGCTGCACTGAAATCCCCACCTGTCTTCTCGGTAATTTCCAGAAATGCCTCATCTATGCTGATCTGCTCAAACGCTGCCCCGACATCCGTAGCATCCGCATAATTTCTGAGAATTTCCATAACCCTGTCCGAAACCGAAATGTAAAAATCCTTTCTGACAGGCAAAAAGACAGCCTCAGGATTCAGCTTTTTTGCCTTTGAACAGGACATACCTGCCCTGATCCCGGACTCTCGCGCAGTATAATTACAGGTACTTACAGCCCCACTCAGTCCACCTCTTCCAGAGAGCATGCAGACAACAACGGCTTTTCCCTGAAGCTCGGGATTTTCCCGTTCTTCAATGGCTGCAAAAAAATAGTCCATATCCACATGTAGAACGACGCGCTGCATTGGAAAAAATATGCCGGGAAGATTTGTATAATTATCTCTTAAACTTCAGAAGCAGAAAAGTATAAACCATAACGCATAAAAAAGATAAATTCATTAATAGTAGCACTATTTTGAAAAAAGTTAGTTTCCGCAGTTAGACGCGATTTTCATTCAGGATGCTTTCAGTATGAACACTCCGAATTCCCCACATAACCCCGATAAAGCAGCAACTTTCCAGGAAGAAACGACAGCCGGGAGAAGGCATAAATCCGGAACAGGTCCCGAGATAAAGAGTCAGGTCTCCGAAAGAAACATTGTTCCTATCCTTGAAACCAGAGATCTCTGTCACAGGTATCCTCATCTTGATTCAAATTCCCTTGATAAAATCAACCTTAAAGTGTTTAAAGGGGAGAGAGTTGCAGTGCTTGGGGCTAATGGGGCTGGAAAATCGACTTTATTTAAGCACCTTAATGGAATCCTGCGCCCCCTTTCAGGGGAAGTCTTGATAAAAGGGGAAAAGTTGACCAGGAAAAATGTTCGGGCCTGCAGGGAAACAGTAGGGATTGTCTTTCAGAATCCTGACGACCAGGTGCTTGCGCCGAGTGTCGAGGAAGATATAGCGTTTGGTCCGATTAATATGGGTCTGTCGAGAAGCGAGGTCGAAGTGAGAGTTAAAGAAGCCCTCAAAATGGTAGGACTCACAGGTTTTGAGGAGAGAGCCCCACATCATCTTAGTGGAGGGCAGAAAAAGCTTGTGGCAATTGCAGGCATTCTTGCCATGCGCCCTGAAGTTATAGTCCTTGATGAGCCTACAGCCAACCTCGATCCTCTCAGTTCTGCCCGCATTCTTGATCTGATCATGAAAATGAACCGAGAGCTTGGAATCACCCTGCTCCTTTCCACCCATGATGTGGACGTCGTGCCTTATTTTGCAGAGAGGGTTTTTGTCCTTCATCATGGAAGACTTGAAGCTGACGGAAGCCCGAATGAGATCTTCAGCAATCCCGAACTCCTCAAGAAAGCCCATCTGAGGCTTCCGAGAGTGGCTGAGGTTTTTGAGATGCTCCAGCATGAGGGACTGGATGTCAATATACAAATTACAGCCGAGACAGCCAGGGATGAAATCCTCAGGGTTATCGGGCTCAGAGACCAGAAGGCAGAGATAAAATAACAGCCAGAGAAAAAACTTCTGCGCAGGAGAACTTTTAATGGTAACCCTTACGGATATTGAACGTGAATCATATAAAGACAGTCCAGTACACAGGCTTGATCCAAGGATAAAACTGATTTTTGCACTTGCAATAATCGTATATGCAGTCAGCCTGCCCCGAATTCACGAAAAAAATACAATCCGTCTTCTTGCCATGGAAGTCTATTTGATGCTTCTTGTGCTTGTCGCAGGGTTGGATTTAAAATATTTTTTCCTTCGAATCCTTGCAATCTTACCTTTCGGGCTTGGGGTTGCCATTATACAGCCTTTTCTGAGACCTTCCTTTGTGGAGAATTACACACCATATCCTCTTGACCTGCCTCTCGGGCTCAGCATCACCTATGAAGGACTGGCCTTCGGGAGTATGTTGCTCATGAAATTCCTGGTATGTGTAACAGCCGTAGTCCTTCTTTCTTCCACCACACGGCTCAAGGATATGGTTGTAGCCGCAGACAGGATGGGCGTTCCAAGGGAATTTACCCAGCTCATCAGTATGATGGTACGTTATCTTTTCCTTTTCTTGGCCGTCCTGAAACGAATAAAAATTGCACAGGAAACCCGTCTTTTCGATATATGGAATAATGCTGTGCCCAGAAAATGGATTCTTAAGCAGATCGGATACAGTATCAGTGCAATTTTCGTGCGTTCTTATGAGCAGGGAGAAAGGACATATATCAGCATGCTCTGCAGAGGTTATGGAAGCGGCCATGAAAAAGCATATTACAGAGCAAAGATTCGGACCAGGGATATACTCTTTTTGCTTCTCAGTACTGCAAGTATAGCATGTATTCATTTTTTTGTCTGAAGGGTTATGTCGCTGTTATTCTTATTTTTCAAAATCCTTTTTTGTTCTTTTTCGTACTTTTTTTAAGCGGTTTTCAATCCGGAAAATAGAAAAAAAGAGCGTCTAATATAACAGATTATAAATTATAAAATATAATACTAAATGGTTATTCTCGGATACTCGGTTATATATATATATATATATATACAGCCGGATAGAATACATAATTTGACGTATATATAAATAAAGAGATACTGAATCCGATGAAAGTGAAAAGTTGTCAAACAAAGTAATATCAAAACGTATATATGTAATACTGGACAATCAGTTATTGTCAAGAATATTCATCTAAAACGACAGTCCGAAACAGCGTAAAAGGATCTCAAATATTGAGATCTTCCCTGAGAAAGGATTTCAGGCTTAATTTTAGAACATTTTCTAGTCTTCGTTTCAGGAATATTCGCCAACGTAAAAAAAGATTCCTGTTTGAGTTGACAGGAAATAAGAGATAGGGGTAAAAGAGGGAAAATAAATGCATATACCTGATTCGTTCATACCGCCTGACCAAGCGTTAATCTACTGGGCTCTTGCCCTTCCATTTATTATAATGTCAGTTAAGTGGGCAAAAAACGAGCTTGATGAGATGAAAGTGCCGATCCTTGCGGCTCTTGCAGCCGGTATCTTTGCAATCCAGGCCATGAATATACCAATTGGGATGGGGACAAGCGGACACATGATCGGGGCAGCCCTTGTAGCCATAGTTTTCGGGAGTCCCTGGGCAGGAGTGCTTGTACTGACACTGGTGCTGCTAGTTCAGGGTTTTGCCTTTGCTGATGGAGGAATTACTACAATGGGCGCAAACATCCTGAACATGGGCGTTGTGTCTGGATTTATCGGGTATTACACTTACAGTATCCTTCGTAGAGGTCTGAGCGTAAATATTGCAGCTTTCGTAGGCGCCTGGCTTGGCCTTTTTATCTCGGCAATTACCTGTACTATCCAGTTATGGCTGGCTGGCACTTTTCCCCTAGTTCCAGGACTTATAGCTATGGGAACTTTTCACCTTATCATCGGCTTCATAGGAGAGGGGCTTATTACCTCGGTTGCAATTGCAGCCATTGCAAAATCCAGGCCTGATCTTCTTGAAGATGATCTCAATACCAGAACCGACAGAGCTGAAACGGAGGCTATGGCATGAGCGGGAAAGCTAATAAGAAATTTTTTTATCTTGGGGTTGTAGTCGCACTCTTGATTGCAGTACTTGCCCCCTTCCTTGCCTCCCCGGACCCAGACGGACTGGAAAGTGCAGCAGCAGGCGTGGTTGAAGAATCAAAACTTTCCGAGCTGGAAGAAAGTGGACCAGTTGTAAGTTCTCCGATGCCTGATTACTCAATTGAAGGCATGGGCAAAAGCGGAGAAGTAGCAGCAATAGTAGCCGGGACGCTCGCAGTGCTGGCAATCAGTTTTGGGTTTGGAAAAGTGTTCAAAAAGAAAGCCTGAAGTTTTAATACTGGTTCACAAATTTGGCTGCTCAAAAACCGTTGCACCACAACCCTTTTATGAAAAGGCTTGACCGAAACCGTTGCGCTACAACCCTTTTCAAAAAAGGCTTGACCGAAAATGCTGTTTTTGATCAAACTTTTTCTTAAAAAGTTTGTGTTTATCACCAACCGTGGCGCCGCTTGACCACGCCGTCGCGCCGGTTTTTGATCAAACTTTTTTCTAAAAAGTTTGGTTTACAAATAATCTCGCGTCATAAAGATTATACTCGAAGGGCAGAGCTGATTAACAACGCAGGAAGGGCATTTTGGCTTTCTTGCCTGGCAGATTTTCCTCCCGTGATAAATGAGGGTCATGGAGATCGAGTCAAGGTCTTCCTTTCGAGCAAGCGCGATAAGATCCTTTTCAATTTTAACAGGATCGGAGTTCCTGGTGAGTCCCAGCCTTCTTGAAACCCTTTTTACGTGGGTATCTACAGCAATTCCCTCAATTATCCCAAATCCCCTGGCAAGCACTATATTGGCTGTTTTTCTTCCGACGCCTGGCAAAGTAATCAGCTCTTCCATAGTTTTTGGAACCTCTCCATTATATTTCTCAATAATTATCTGGGCAGCGGCTTTGATGTTCTTTGCCTTGCTTTTGTAAAAGCCTGTGGAATAGAGGTCATTCTCAAGCTCCCTCAGATCTGCACTGGCATAGTCTTCTACAGTCCTGTACTTTTTGAACAATTTCTCAGTCACTTTATTAATCTGGACATCAGTTGACTGGGCTGAAAGTATTGTTGCCACAAGTAATTCAAGAGGATTGGAATAATTGAGAGAAGGTTTTACATCAGGATACTCTTCCTTTAGAAGAGCCCAGATTTTGTCGAAGTTATGTGTATTGTCAGGAATATCGTATTCAGAGACTAGATCCTGTGTATTCGATTGTTCTGGCTTTTTTTCAGGCATAATAGCTCCATTTTCAGATTGCTTTCAGGTATTAGGTATTAGTCAGAATGATATGTTTGCAGAAGCTGTATTTGAAACTGTGTTTTTTGAGAAAATTAAGGTTTTTCAGTTCCTGTATCCAATCCTCAAGTTATAGCATATAAGGGATATCTGAGCACGTAGTCGGATAGGAGAAGATCAGCTTTTTTATATCCGAGGCTCTGAGTCCGAGCCGCATTACTGCAGCAAAGATATTGATAGCTTCTCCGGCATGCGGACCCAGAATATGAGCTCCCATTATACGGTCGTTTGCTTCATCAATAATAACTTTTGAAGCCGCAAACTTTATTCCTGCTCTCCGAGTTGTATTCCAACTGCTTCTGTCCTGAAAAATTACTTTATATTTATCGCTATCTTTAGGCGCACTGATTCCTACGGAAGCCATAACAGGAATGGTAAAGACTGCACTTGGAATGCCCGTATAGTCTGCCTCGATGCTGTCACCCTCAAGGACATTAATCGCAGCAATTATTCCCTGAAGGGTTGCTACAGGAGTAAGCTGCACGCCCTCCAGTGCACAATCTCCACCTGCATAGATCCGAGGGTTTGAGGTTTTCATAAATTTATCAACTACAATAGCTCCTTTTTCAATTTTAACTCCGGCTTTCTCGAGCTGCAAATCTTCTATATCTGCAACACGACCTGCTCCGTGCACTACCATATCAGCGCGGAAAGTCTGAGTTTCGGACCCGGTTTCAGTTTTCGACTTGACCCTGACCAGAAGACCATTGTTTTCTTTTTCTACCGAAATAACGGGTTTGTTTGTAAGAATTTTGATTCCTGCGGCTTCGGATGCTTTTATAAGCATATCCACTATATCAGGATCAAAATTTTTCAATATTTTTTCACTTCTGTGAAGGATTATTACTTCGGCTCCAGCTCTTCGCACAACATGAGCAAATTCCATGGATATATAACCGCCTCCGATGAAAATAATCCTCTCAGGAAGTTTTTTGGTTTCCATTAACCCTTCACTTGTGGTAATGTACTCTTCGCCTGGAATATTGAGTTTTCTGGGCTTTGCGCCTGTAGCAAGGAAAATATACTCTCCTTTAAGTTTATCTTCTCCGACAACGATTGTGTTCTGATTCTCAAAATAAGCTCTTCCGTGATATGTATCAATTCCCATCTCAACCAGACGTTTCTCTATTTTGGTGGGATATTCTTCTGTAAACGTCCTTTTAAACTCGATAAGTGAAGCCCAGTCGATAGTCAGGGAAGTATCTGTCCCTACACCTTTCCCTACAAACCGATTGCTCGAGTCAACGACCTCAGTGATATCAATTAATACCTTTTTCGGATCGCATCCCCTTAGAGGGCAAGTGCCCCCATATTTCCTTGAGTCAATAATAGCAATTTTTAATCCTGAATGTGAAACTTTACCCGCGAAGGTTCTGCCTGCAGTACCTGTCCCTATAATTATGATATCATATTTATTTTCCATTAAACTCCCCTACCTGTTGAGATTATTTTTGAAAATAAATTAAAAAGAAATCCGAAGGCATATTTTCCATACATTCTTTATCCACTGTGATTCCAAAGAATAAGTATTTCAGCTGAATTCGAATTTCAAAGAAGAGGTACTTCACTTGAGTTCTGGTTTTAGAAAAGAAGTATTTCACCTTACTATTATCCCTCTGAGGAACAAAATTACAGTTCTTTGGGGTTATGCGTAAAAAGTACCAAAAACTTAAAGAACTATATTCCCAGAAGATTTCTGACAGAATACTGACAGAATACTGGGTTTGCAAAATGAAGTCCAGCATTCAAAAAAAGCCTCTTTTCAATATAATAACATCTAGACCATAAGTTTTATAGCTAAGAATTTTTAAAGCAAGTATATTGGTGATTTTTTGGTAAAAAGGGCACTGCTCAGCGTCTCAGACAAAACAGGAATTACAGAATTCGCACGCGGGCTTCAATCACTTGGCGTGAAGATTATCTCAACAGGCGGAACCGCGAAAATTCTTCGCGATGCCGGCATAGAAGTTACTGATGTCTCAGAGATCACGGGTTTTCCGGAAATGATGGGAGGAAGGGTTAAAACTCTCCATCCGAGAATTCACGGCGGGATCTTATGCTTGCGGGAAAGCAGGGAACAGATGGCTGAAGCTATAAAAGAAGATATCTCACTCATCGATATGGTGGCTGTAAACCTCTATCCTTTTGAAGAAACTGTCTCAAAGGAAGGTGTGAAACTTGAGGAGGCCATCGAAAATATAGACATCGGAGGCCCAACCCTTCTTCGCTCAGCAGCGAAAAACTACCGTTCTGTTACAGTGCTTTCCGACCCGTCGGACTACGAGCATGTACTGGAAGAACTGCGTTCAACCGGGGTAATTTCGGAGTCAACCCGGGCTGCCCTTGCAATTAAGGCTTTCAGGCATACTGCGGATTACGATGCAGCCATTGATGTCTATTTAAGCAAAACCCTGCTCGGAGAAAACATACTTCGTCTGAATTTTACTGACGGCGTAAAACTCCGCTATGGAGAGAACTGGCACCAGGAAGCCTTTTTCTATAAAGATCCCGAAATAGAAGGTCCTACCCTTGCAAAAGCTGTCCAGCTTCATGGAAAAGAACTCTCATATAATAATTATGTGGACGCCGACAATGCCCTTCAGACAGTCAAAGAAATCGGGAATGCTTCTCCTGCAGTTGCAATCGTTAAACATAATAACCCATGCGGGCTTGCTACAGGAAGTACGCTCCTGCAAGCCCTTCAAGCTGCCTGGGACGGAGACCCTGTTTCAGCTTACGGAAGCATAATCTGCACCAATGAAATCTTTGACCTGGAGGCTGCAACTTTTCTGAATGGAAAATTTGTAGAAATTATCCTTGCTCCTGACTTCAAGCCTGATGCCCTTGAGTACCTGAAAAAGAAAAGCGAGAATCTCAGACTCCTTAAACTGCCTGAACTTAGAGAAGCTTTCGGGACAGACTACACATATAAGTATATAATCGGAGGTATGCTAAAGCAAAGCCGCGACATCGGCATCTACGAAAAATGGGAGTCTGTGACCGACATACCGTATCCTGAAGAAAAACGTCCGCTCTCAGAGTTCTGCCTGAAAGCCTGCAAAACAACCAAATCCAACGCAGTAATTCTTGCTCGCGAATACGAACCAGGATTCTTCATGGTGCTTGCCATGGGCGCAGGACAGCCTAACAGAGTAGATTCAATTCGCAAACTGGCAGCCACAAAAGCCGTCGAAAACCTCAGGATAATTTATGAGAGAGAACAGCCTGCAATCTCTTTTGAGGCATACAGACAGGAAATTATTTCGGAATGCGTAATGGCCTCGGATGCCTTCTTCCCCTTCGATGACAGCATAGTTTATGCCGCACAGAATAATATCCGCTACATAGTCTCTCCAGGAGGATCAATTCGTGACAGTGAGGTCATTGCTACTGCAAACCGGCTCGGAGTTTCCATGATTTTTACAGGCATGCGCCACTTCCTCCACTGAGACCTCCTTATTTATCAATAAATAAAACGAAGCCCAAGTCCGAACAACCCTGCCGCCTAGGGCAGGGGAAAACTTAATTCAAATTTGATCCCCTCAAATTTGATCCTGGAAAGCCCAGATACTCTCCTCTAGCACCTGTTTTGAGTATTAAAAGAAGTTCCGGACGTTTATTAATAATAGTGCTGTTAATAAATTAAAATATAAACAGATATAATTTATTTATTCTCATATTGAACATATTTTTTCGTACAAATATTCATATACTTTTTTTAAATTATTGGATTATTTCTCAATTTTGAATATTAATTTTTTAATAATCAATTGATTATGTTTCTAAGCAAATTAGTTCCGAATTTTATATTAGTAAGATAATCTGATACTATTGACATATAAATTTTTTTTGGTTTTGAGAAAAAATTATTCAAAAAGATTAATTGCATTTTCGGGAGGCAGACACATATAGTCTGGGAATAGGATAGAAAAATTACCAATAACCAAATAAACTGTAGAAAAAGAAATATATGTTGAAATCGTATAGCATTCTAGCATTAGTATATCATCCTATTATAACTCTCACCTTAATTTAATATAAAAAATTAAAAAATATAAAATTTAAATTTTTATTTATTGTAAAATGAAAGCAAATAGAATGTTTATAGATATTAAACTCCAATTAGCCCCCGAAACATATGGTAAAAATATGAGTTGATAGAAGTGAAATCCAGCGGATTGTTAAGCGTTCTGACTTTCTCAGAGAAAAGAAAGGAGATTTTGTTTTTACTTCAGGAGAATCCAAGAACTCTCTCCGAGATCAAAGATTATTTTGATGTAAGATCACCTGAGATCCTTCCTCGTCTTAAAGAAATGGAAGCTGCAAATTTGATTGTTAGGCAGGAGGGAATGTACAAATTAACATCTTTGGGGAGAGTTTCAGCCACATATTACAAGCCTTTCCTGGATACTCTTACAGCTATAGAGACAAACGAAGAATTCTGGAGAGATCATGACCTTACTGCAATCCCTGAGGTATTGTTAAACAGAATTCAAGAACTTAAAGAATGCAGAGTCATAAGAGATGAACATGAGCATATTTATGATACTCATAAGGCATTTAGTGAGAATGTAATGTCTGCTACCCACTTCGTAGGCTTTTCATCAATTTTCCTTCCAAGCCATCCCTCAATGTTTTTGGAGTTAGCCCGCAGGAATATTCCTGTTTCCATAATCCTTACACCCAATGTATTTTTCAAAATAAAAAGTGAACACAGCGCCGAGATTGAAGAGTTCCTTAAATACAAGCACACGAGCTTCCATGTGTACGACAATGCAAAGATAGCCTTTGTAATAACAGACCGTTTTCTATCCCTTTCGCTCTTTTTCAAAAACGGAACTTTTGATCCCCGAAACGATCTGATAGGCTTCGACTCATCCTCAATCAAATGGGGAGAGGATCTTTTTAAGTATTACAAAGAGAACTCGATCGAGATAAAGAGTTTATGAAACTGTTGAAGCTTTAGTAAGTCTGTTAAAGATTTCAGAAAAGAAACCTTAAAACTAATAGAGAAATAGGGTTTTGGATTTTTTTCCCGTAAGTTTCCGGGGAATTGGATCGCTTTTTCTGACAATTTGACTGTGTTATTGTTTTTGCATTTGAGCATAGACCTCATTTCAGGAATACGTTTATGCCAGGAAGGCATTTGAAATTGTTCTCAGTCCGACAATTGAAGCAGATTCTCCATCCACAAGGATGGTTCTTTCGAAATTCAGGAAAGAAGTCTCTTCTTCGTCAGTTATAGTATAGTTCTGGATGCATATCAACCCGCATATGAAACTGTAGAGAACAATGAGAGGCTCGAAACCAAGAACTCCATTAATCAAAGCAATACCGAGCATCAGGTGTGAGAGCAGGTGCAATCCGAGAAGGAAATTACGGGTATTTCGTGCCCCGAGAGTTACAGGGAGAGTTTTGATACCTGCAAGAGTATCTCCTTTGATATCCTTGAAATCATATATGGCAGAGTTGATAAAAAGTTTGATTCCAAAGAAAGTAAAAACTAGAACTATGGGTAGCATGCTATTACAGGCACTGCCTGCAAGTCCTGAAATAAAAGCACCCCAGGTGAGACCTACAACAAAGTTTTTGACTCCAAGTCCACCTTTGAGTTTCAAAGTGAATTTTCCGATTGTAATGCCTTTACTGTAAAGGAAACCAATTATGAAAGGTAAAAATGCAAGTGCAAGCATTCCTTCTTTTGCGAGTACATAACTTCCTATTACAAAGGTTAGCATAGAAACTGCAAGTCCTATTTCCTTTCTTGAGCCGCTTAACTCCTTCCGGTTTACAATATCTTCTTCAGAGCCGAGGCCCCTATCAAGTGTATATACACTGTAGATTACGAGTCCTCCCGCAATGCAGGTAAATATACTTGAATCGGTCTGAAGCAAGAGGAAAGCAATGTGAATTCTTAGTGCGCCTGAAAACGCAACTAAAATAGAACTTTTTAAGAGTTCAAGTGTAGCATTTTTCTGCTTAAATTCGGGGGTATTATTTCGTCTGTACCTGAGAAATCGTTCAAATCTTCCGAAAAATACATTGGAGCTCATAAAATTAATACTGGGCGACTTCCAAATATTATTTATTCGATATAAGATTTTATAATGTGTGTAAGATATGAGGAATCAACTATGTTTTAGAGGAATGGACTAATATTAGTCGAATAAACTAACCGTTATTTTAATGAAATTGTTTTCTTATTATTCCATAAAAAGATATTAACATACGCTGTATAAGTAATCGTAATACTTGCAAATTCAGAATCAGTAAGATCAAATAAATTTACCGAGTGGCTCCAATGGAAATCCTGGAAAAGTTATTCAAATTACACCAGAATAAAACCGACCCTAAAACCGAGATTCTCGCCGGGCTGACTACTTTTGTAACAATGGCTTACATAATTTTTGTAAACCCCACTATCCTCAGCAGCACAGGGATGGATTTCGGAGCTTTGATGGTTGCAACCTGTCTCTCAGCAGCAATCGGGACTCTCATTATGGGGCTGTGGGCCAATTACCCATTTGCCCTGGCTCCTGGAATGGGATTGAACGCCTTTTTTGCATTTACTGTAGTCCTCGGCATGAATGTCAGCTGGCAGGCTGCCCTTACTGCGGTTCTTATCGAGGGAATTATCTTCATCCTGCTAACTCTGACAAAATTCAGAGAGACCGTAGTTAATGAAATTCCGAAAAATCTTAAAATTTCAATAAGCGCAGGAATAGGATTCTTTATTGCTTTTATCGGGTTTACAGGATCAAAGATTATTATTCAGGATCCTACCACCTTTTTAACTCTGGGAAACCTGAGGGAAACAACGGTGCTTCTTTCTATACTTGGCTTCACTATCATGATAGTGTTGCAGGCTTACAGAGTAAGGGGGGCAATTCTATGGGGAATACTTGCAGTGACCGTTCTGGGAATGGTTCTTGGTATTGCAGAATTTCCTGACAGATTATTTTCAATGCCTCCTTCTCTTGCTCCCATAGCTTTCAAGTTTGATTTCTCAATCCTTACCGATCCCGACTTCTATATTATTATGTTCACCTTCCTCTTTACGGATTTCTTTGATACAGTGGGCACTCTGGTTGGAGTTTCTTCGAGGGCGGATTTCCTGGACGAGGAGGGAAAACTTCCCAGAGCCAGAGAAGCTCTTATGGCTGATGCCATAGCCACATGTGCCGGTGCAGCTATGGGAACGTCTACAGTTACTACCTATGTTGAGAGTGCATCAGGGGTTGAGGAAGGAGGAAGGACAGGACTTACTTCAGTTGTAGTAGCAGGATTATTTTTGCTTGCGATTTTCATATCACCAATAGCAGCTGTTATTCCAGAGTATGCTACCTCTCCTGCCCTTATTATGGTAGGAATTTTTATGATTCAGAGCTTAAGAGACCTCGATTTTGAGACCTGGACCGAGGTTGTCCCTGCAGTAATTACCATTCTGGTGATGACATTCAGCTATTCAATTGCAGAAGGAATTGTCTGGGGCATAATTTCCTACACCGTGATAAAAATTGGAAGTGGAAAATTCAAAGATATAAGCTTAATCATGATTTTCCTATCTCTGATTTTCCTGTTAAAGGAAATATATCTTTAAGAAAATTCAAGAAAATGCTCCCTCTGAAAGTTTTTTATCCTGGGAAAATAGTCTTTAAACAAGAAACAGTCCAATAATAAAAATAAGGGATTAAGAGAAGTCCCAGCAGGCAACTACCAAAAAATAACAATAGAGGGCAAAAAGCCCGGAAATAACAGAGTATAATTATAAAGGAACAATTTTCCTTCCATACGCTTCATTTAATACCTGACCAAGACCTGTGTAGATTGCAGCGAGACCTGTAAAGATTCCTTCATAGCCAGCTATTCTCAGTATTCCAGCACCTGCCCCCTCGGCACCCAGATAGTTACCAGCTGCAAGCAGGAAAAACAGAATTGCGAGAGCCAGAAAAACTACAGAAAGAGCCTTTGAGCCTTTGAGCGTACCTATGAACATGACAAGGGTAAAAAGCCCCCACATAAACAGGTATATAGCAAAAGGAAGTGACTCTGTAAGAAATACCGCATATTCCTCAGTCTTAGGGATCATAATAATTCCTACAAGAGTAAGCCAGAAAAGCCCATATGAGGTAAAAGCTGTAGTTCCAAAAGTATTACCTTTCTTCCATTCCATTATTCCGGCAATGATCTGAGCTATTCCACCATAGAAGAAACCCATAGAAAGGATCATAGCGTTTATCGGATAGAAGCCTGCATTGTGTACATTCAACAGTACAGTCGTCATCCCGAAACCCATCAAGCCCAGAGGAGCAGGGTTTGCGGATAAATCCGTTATTTTTACATCACGAATGTTCATAACATCTTTAATATCTTGACTCATTGATTCAGATCCTCCTTCCCGTTAACCGGTGATTTAGCCTGAACTCCTAATGAAAAACATATTTAGAGATATTAGACTGTTTTTAGGATCTGTTTTTTACCTCTTGAAAATATGTCATTGTTAATAGTTATAGAGTTTACGATACAGTCAAGAGAAAAAAAGCAAAGACCAGTCATTTGTTTGACATATTAGACAAATGAATAATAAAATGTTTGTTTTAAGCCATAGTTTGCTCTGTAACTAACAGTATACAAATTGAAAAAAGTGGCGGAAAGAGTTAATTTTACATCTTTGTCTGTTAACTGTTGAGTACTTGAAGATGATTGCTAAGGCGGCTTCAGCAGCACAAAGACCACAATTAAACCTGATACCGAAGTGTCACTGCGTACTTAAAGGCATTAATATATCCTCTCAGGGCATTTTTTGCCGCGTCTGCCATCAGGTTTCCTGAGATAGTACCTGCACCACAGACTGTGAAGATCAGGCTATAGTTGCCGCAAAGTCCATGGTGCTGAAGTAGCTAACTGCAACTCAGGTGCAAGGATATAAGGGTAAACATTTGTACAAGGAGATCAGATGAGTATCTGATCTAGACAAATTATTCCAATATCAGACTTAGGATTAACACTGGTTATGGTTAACTATCCAGTAATCAGGCGTAAGCCACGATAAGAAGATGAAACTGACTGCATAGACTATTTTCGTTGAAGCGCTTATCAACGTTAATTGCCTGGTTAATCAGCTATGAGGGTGTTGTCCGACTATTTGTGTACCTGAAAACTACCTTTTAAAGCACTGTGTTACTGGCTTTACTCCAGAAAATTCAAAATGAGTAATTCATAGCTCCAGAAATAAACTGAAAAAATATAAAACTAGCCTTTGGCTTCATTCTTCGACCTTCACAGGTTTTATCTTTTCTTCAATCTTGCGTTCTGTCTCCTCGGATATTTCTTTCATACCGTGCTCACTAGCCATGTGGGCTTTAGCATGTTCCATAGCTTCTTCCTTTGTCTTTGCCTGGACACGGAAGCCACACTGCTGCTCTAGATCTCTGCAACAAAATAGCATATATTCAACATCTGGCATAAATATCCCCCAAATATTTATTTTAATAAATAATTTCTATGAATAATGTTTTCGATCAGCCCTTGCTAAATAAATCCCGAAAATTCTCGGATTTATCTAGCAATAAAGGTATATAATTTAACTTTACACTTTTATATTCTAAGCCTTTTTAACAGATATAACGTCCGAAATTATAAAAAATAAAAAAGTGAAAATTAAGTAGCAGACTCCTTTTTCTCACTCGCTGGAGCAGTCTTTGGGGCAGCCATTGCAGGTGGTCTCATCAGTACAAATGCTACGATAATGCCAAGTACTGACAGCACAGCGACATACGGAAAGACATTGACGTATCCACCCAGGATGTCTTTTGCTGCACCCGCCATCAGATTTCCGATAATAGCACCTACACCATAAGCTGTGAAGATTAAGCCATAGTTACGTGCATAATCTTTGGTGCCGAAATAACTGGCTGTGGCTGCGGGAGCAATAGCCAGCCATCCACCAAGACAGAGCCAGAGCAGGGAGAATGCAATAGTATACATATTGACCGATGCCGGATTGAGATATACCAACAGAGATGCGATTATAATAAGGACATATGATAAAATTGCGGCTCTTGATGGAGTAAGCTTATCCGTTAACGTGCCGAAGAGAGGTCTTCCACCTGCGTTACAAATTGCAAACGGAAGAATGAGGTTAGTCATCAGCACACCTGCAGCTAGTTCATCTATGCCTGCATTGCCAGCAACTTCCATACCCGCGGGCTTCGCAACACCAATAGCCATGAGTCCTGCAAGAGCACCTATAGTGTAACAGACCCAGAGACCGATAAAGGTCTTGGTCCTTATCATTTCTTCTCTGGTAAAATCAACTTTAGAGATACCTCCTACCGGTGCAGGTTGAGTCCAGCCTCTCGGGCACCATCCTGCTGGTGGGAAGACAAGGAACATTGAAAGAATCACAATCAATGCAAGGAAACCGATGCCCAGGAGACGAAAAGTATTAAATATCCCGAAGTTTACGGTCAATATATCCGCTACCTTCCCGGTAACAAACGCAGAGAAACCGAATCCCAGCAGTGTAAGTCCTACTGCAAGACCTCTCTTGTCCGGGAACCACCTTGCAGAAGTTGTAATCGGGCAGCCGTAAGCAATGCCAACACCCACACCTGCAACAAAACCATATAGAAGAGCCAGAGTTATCGGCGAAGTCGCAAAGGATGCCAGAATCCAGCCCAATCCTACAATAACACCACCGATCATTCCCACCTTTCTGGGCCCCAGGCTTTCTATGTATCTGCCGACCAGTGGCATGGTTACCGCAAACATGGCCAGGGACACGATATACGGTAGCTGCATCTCAATTGCACTGACCGTTAAACCAAAGCCTCCAGATGATACAGGATCTGTAAAGATTTTCTTTAATGGTACACTGAGTATACTATAAGCATAAACGGCACCCAGACAGAGTTCAATAATGGTACCGATGATAACTAATATCCATCGCCCCGATTCTGCGGGCATACCTAATACCTTGACATCATCTGCCATAAGTTTAACACCTCTGAAAGAAAATTATCTACTTTTTTCGATGCAGGCAATAAATGTCAAAGACTTACGCAGTTGAAACAAAGAATGAACGGCATTAAACTTTTTAGCTGTCTAAAACGTAAACTGAACTGCAATTTTTTTGTGTTTATCTTTGGATCTCATGCGTAAGTCCTGTATTAACCTGATTAGCAAATACTCAGCCTGCTCAAAAACGGCTTGTGAATGGCGTTTTTGATGGAACATGTTAGCATAACACTAACCGATAAAATGAAAAACACAATCAGTAACCAGTAATTAAAATCCAGTTCATAAGAATTTCATAAATCCAAAGAAATGGTTACCGGTATTTTACCCAGGCCGAATAGTTACCTCTATTTAACAAAGACCTGTGCAATTTAGTTTTACCAATCCCCCATTATTCTACTCGGCTCCTCCCATATTTAAACTTGGTGGCGATTTATCAGGATTATTCATTATAGTATTAAGAGTTGCCTCTAAGGGCTTACAGTATAAGCTTAACTCTCCAATTAATAAAAAAGCGTAGCAAAAGAAATATTACTGCCCTTCGCATCGATTATTTAAGAGGCATTTTCTACAGGGAACTGGTCCTGATAGTGGTTTCTTTTAAAGAGACCAGAAACGAAAAGGGGTGGTGTTAATATGCTGAAGAGCAATCCAAAGACTTCGTGGAATAGCACAGAGCGCATGCCGACAGTATCGGCAACTGCTTATGTGGATGATTCAGCTACACTCATAGGGGATGTGAGGATTGGCAATAATGTATATGTCGCGCCTGCGGTCTCACTCCGGGCGGATGAAGCCTACCCTATTATTATAGGTGACGAGTGTAATATTCAGGACGGCGTAATTTTTCACGGCCTTGAGGGTAGCTCAATTGAACTTGGAAAACGCGTCTCAATAGCCCATGGAGCCGTAATTCACGGTCCCATTAGAATCGGCAATGATAGCTTTGTGGGTTTTAACGCAGTGGTGCATGCATCTACTCTAGGAGAGAAGTGCTTTGTAGCCCACGGGGCAGTAGTCATAGGCGTAAAGCTCGCAGATGGAAAGTTTGTACCACCTGCTACTTTAGTTGATACACAGTATAAAGCCGATGCACTTGGATATATCCCGGACGACCTTAAACACTTCAATGAAGAGGTAATCAAGATAAATAAGGAGTTTGCTGCCAGCTACGGTCTGAAGTCCAGAATGAGGAGAGTAGGGGTAAGATAGAGGTCTTTTATTTCACTTGCTGGAATGATTTGCAGGCAGCTGTTGCTGGCCCCAAAATCATGAGAGCAACCATATACAGTTATAGATAGCGTAGTCATAGAAGGAAATTATATAAGTGTCCTATAGCTGGTGAGAATGGGTTTATGATCGACAAATTACAAATATATTACATAGTATAAGATATTATATAATAGAAATTATAATATCTTATAAATATACAATGTACGATATTTTGCAACTATACAGGATTTCATAATAAGATATTTATGAACATGTGTGGAATTTGCTTCATATGACTCAGGCAAAAAGACCTCTTATGCTCATTATTCTTGATGGTTGGGGCTACAGGGAAGCCAGAGAAGGAAATGCTATTCTGGCAGCCAGAACTTCAAACCTTGACCGCCTGATAGAAGAATATCCCTCGTGCTTTCTGGAATGCTCAGGTGAAGCAGTCGGTCTTCCGGAAGGTCAGATGGGAAATTCTGAGGTAGGGCACCTGAATATAGGAGCAGGGCGAATTGTTTACCAGGATCTTACCCGCATAAACCTCGCTATTAGGAATGGAGATTTCTTTGAAAATCCGGCTTTTTTGAATGCTATCTCAAACGCCAGGGAGAATGACTCAAGCCTGCATCTCATGGGGCTTGTTTCTTATGGAGGCGTTCATAGTTATATAACCCATCTTTATGCCCTTATCAAACTTGCAAAGGAGAGGGGGTTAAAAAAAGTATATATACATGCATTTCTGGATGGCAGAGACGTGCCTCCCAAGGCTGCACTCAATGATATAAAGGAGCTTGATTCTTTTTGTAAGGAGAATGGGGATGCTAAGATTGCGACAGTATCAGGGCGCTATTATGCAATGGATAGAGATAAACGCTGGGACAGGACAAAACTTGCCTATGATGCCCTGACTCTGGGGGTTGCCCCATATAAAGCTTCGGATGCAGAGACTGCGGTTTCTGAGGCTTACAGCAGAGGAGAAACTGACGAGTTTGTGAAACCGACTATAATCACGGATTCAGAAGGAAAACCCGAAACAGTCATACACGATAATGATTCTGTGATTTTCTTTAATTTTAGACCAGATAGGGCACGGCAGCTGACCTGGGCCTTTGTAAATAAAGATTTTGAAGGCTTCCCCAGGGAAAAACATCCGAAGTTGTACTATGTCTGTATGGCTCAGTACGATGAGACTCTGGATTTGCCCATAGCTTTTCCACCGGAAAAACTGGAAAATGTACTTGGTGAGGTTTTGAGCAAGCAGGGGTTAACCCAGCTTCGGATTGCCGAAACCGAGAAGTATGCCCATGTAACTTTTTTCCTGAATGGAGGGCAGGAGAGATGCTATGAAGGAGAAGACCGCTGCCTCATCCCGTCCCCAAAGATCTCTACTTATGATCTCAAACCTGAAATGAGTGCATACGAGGTTACGGACGAAGTGATAAGAAGAATTAAATCAGGAAAATATGACGTGATAATCCTTAATTTCGCAAATATGGATATGGTAGGACATACCGGAGTTTTTGACGCCGCAGTAAAGGCTGTAGAAGCTGTGGATAACTGTGTGGGTAGAATTTCAGCGGTTCTGAGAGAAGTGGGAGGTGTAGCTCTTATAACTGCGGACCATGGGAACGCCGAACAGATGGAAAATTCATCTACCAGAGAACCTCACACTGCACATACCTCAAATCTGGTAAGATGTGTTTACGCTGGAAATCGTGAAGTGAAGGCTCTTAAGAATGGAAAACTGTGTGATCTTGCACCAACTCTTCTGGAAATTCTCAAGATCAAAAAACCTGAAGATATGAAAGGGGAGTCCCTTATTATAAAAGAATAATTAGACAAAAAAAGAGTGTAGATATAGAATTAAGCAGAAAAAAGGCATATGAGTCCTCAGACATCTATATTCTCTTCTTCCCTGCTCTCCTCTTGCCTTTGTCTTACTCTTTTATATCATTTTCACTAAAATTAAGTTTTGATGAAGATAATTATTAAAAGATTAAATATCAGCAGTTATAATAAAAGAGCACAAATAGTTCGCAAGTCATGAGATTTAAATCCAGTATTGGAGCTTAACACTAATGATCGAAATAACCACCCCTTGCCGAATTCACATGACTCTTATTGATATGAATGGGGAGATCGGAAGAGTTGATGGAGGAGCTGGACTGACCCTTTCCTCTCCCAATATAAAGATTACGGCAGAAGAAGCCGAAGGAGTCAGTATAGAAGGTCTGCAGGATTTTGCCGATCGAATGAAAAGAGCTGCAGAATCTCTGCTCCCTGAAGGGAAAGGAATAAGAATCAACGTACAGGAAGTGTACCCAGCCCATGTGGGTTTTGGATCAGGAACTCAGTCTTCACTGGCCGCAGCAGCAGCTGTGAATGAGCTTTATGGGCTTAATAAAAGTGTTAGAGAACTTGCAGTTGCGGTAGGTAGGGGCGGCACTTCCGGAATCGGAGTCGCAGCTTTTGAGAACGGCGGATTCATAGTTGACGGAGGCCATAGATTTAAGGATAAAGGTGGTTTTATGCCGTCGGCTGCCTGTCCCGCGCCCCCAGGACCCGTACTTTTTAGGGAGGACTTTCCTGAATGGGATATGGTAGTAGCAATTCCTAAAGATAAGGGAATGCATGACCAGGAGGAAATTGACACTTTCAAAAAATTCTGCCCTATCCCTATAGAGGAAGTCAGGGAAATCTCCCATGTCGTACTCATGCAGATGGTGCCTGCCGTAATAGAGAAAGATATCGTAAGTTTCGGAGCCGCAGTAAATCATGTCCAAACTGTCGGGTTCAATAAAAGGGAGAATCTTATCTGGCCTGAGTTTGTAAAGAATATTGCTTCTTTCATGCGCAGCAGGAGTTATGGAGCCGGGGTAAGTTCCTTTGGACCTGTAGTATATTCCTTTGTAGACAATAAATCCGAAGGCAGGAGGCTCCAGGCAGAAGTCCAGAAAATGCTCAACGAATCCGTTGGCGGGACTGTCATCCTTACAAAGGCAAAAAATAGTGGTGCAGAGATATCCAGAGTCTAAAACCTTAAGATTCAGTGCGAGTGAGAAGGGAGATTGTCGTGCTCATGCTCAGACAGTCTGTGAAATGATTCCCCTGCTGAACCGAGTGGGTCCACGTGCACGACTACGTTGGAGAGATAATCCAGGCTGTGCATCATCCTGTGCCGTACCTCCACGGCAATTGCGTGCCCTTCTTCAACCGAAAGCACTGGGTCTACAGCAATGTTTACTTCTGCGTATAACCTGTGTCCTAGCCAGCGAACCCTTACCTCGGTCACATCTCTTACCTCTTCTACTTTTTTGACTATCAGGTAGATTTCGTCAACAATATCCGGTTCCACACCATCAAGCATGCGGGAAAACACGGATTTGCCAGCATCCCAGACGATTTTAAGAATTGCAATTGTGATGAGAAATCCTGCTAGAGGATCAGCAACTGGATAACCCAGCCAGATCCCAAGTGCCCCTAAAAGCACGGCAAGGCTTGTAAAACCATCTGCCCGAGCATGGTAACCATCAGCCACAAGAGCCGCACTTCCAATCTCCTTTCCTATTTTGATTCGGAATTTCGCAACCAGCTCATTTCCAAGAAACCCAACAATAGAAGCTGCCATTACTCCTCCAAGAAACTCCACGGGCTGCGGGAAGAAAAATCTGGAAATTGACTCATAGGCTGCAACAACTGCGCTAAGAAAGATTAAAAAGACAATTATCAGGCCTGCAAGGTCTTCCACTCTGCCGTAGCCGTAAGTGAAACGCTTATTGGGCTTTTTCCTGGAAAGAAAAAAGGCGAGACCCAGAGGAACCGCAGTTGCGGCATCACCGAAATTATGGAGCGTGTCAGCCAGAAGGGCTACACTTCCCGAGACCCAGACAATGGAAACCTGAAAAAGAGCTGTAGCTATCAGCCCGGCAAAGGACCATTTGACTGCATAAAGCCCTTTGGATGTGGAGAGAAGCTCAGGGTCCACAACTCCATGAGTATGAGCACGCGAGTGCTCTTTCCGGGAAGTGTTCGGGCCTGTTTTTATCTGCCTCAGACCTCCTTGACTGAAAATTTGAGATAAGATTTTATAAAAGAAAATTTTGGGATAAGGATATTTCTGAATAAACCCCCTTCAAATCCACTGGTCAAGGGTCCTCTGTCTGGCTCCTGAGGCTGCTTTAAGCCGTTCTGCAGCTTTTTCCACCCTGTCAATCGAGAAGTCGTGATCTTCGCAAAGGAATTTGAGGAGCTTTTCGGAGTCAGGCTTACCCCACTTTATTTCGTAGTTCTCCGTTACATCAGGATGGAGAAAAATTTCCCTGATCCTGTCCACAGCTTCGATCTCTGCCCCTTTTTCACGGAGCACGGCGTAAATATCTCCATGCTTTTTAATAAGTTTGAGTGCTGTTTTAGGACCTACTTTTTCCAGTCCTTTGTTATAATCCGTTCCCACACATATTGCTATATCTATGAGCTGCTCCCTAGTAATTTCCAGGGCTTTGAGAGTCTCTTCCAGCTCAATTATTTCGGGCTCGACATCAATGTAAGCGTTTTTTCCGGGAAGCTTGCGTTTTCCCGTGATTGCCAGATTCCGGACGACAACCGGAGCTCCGAAAAGGAATGAATCATAATCCTGTGATGCAACACAGTTCGCATCTCCTTTAAGAACAATATGTGCAGCCTGCGCTTCTCCCTCACAGGGAGCCTGAACAAAAGGAATTCCCATAATATCAAGCAGGTACTTGGAATCTTCAATGATCTCCTGATTTACCTTTGAAGAAGCCTGAGCATACTTATAAGCCGATTTTAAATCTCCTGCAGCCTTTGCGCTTTCCCATTTTTCCCATGAAGACTCCCTTACTTCTTTCCTTTTACTCAGAGTTTTGGACTTGAGGTCAGGAGGCTTGCCGTCAAAAACAAAAAGAGGCTTGATCCCGGCTTCAACAAGGCTTGCTGTCCGGTAGAGCAGGCCTGAGAGATGAGAGGTTACCCTCCCTGTGGAATCGATCAGAGGGCTTCCATCCCGCTGGCGAATAATGCTCAAAAACTGGTGCAGCGTGTTAAAACCGTCAATTGCAACCACCTGGTTTGTAAAATCCGAGAGCTTAGCTTTTCTTTTCTGGAGCAGGCTGCCTATATCTGTACCCATGTTTTCCCTCGAGTATCTGAAGTTTCCCTGAAGCTTAGAGCTTCCTTTACTTTTTTTCTTAGTCCGTCTTTAATCTATGGCTTTCAACTTTTCTTTAGAAAGCCAAGGTCAGGATGTAGATCAAGATTTTTACTGCTGGCCGATATCAAATAACTTTACCGCAATGCAGCGCCCAATATTTTAGATGAGTTTTATTTTTATCACAGTTATTTTATTTGTTGATCTATACGTCTTATAGATGCTATGGCTTTATATTTACCGCGTACTCATGGTTATCCTGAACCTATTGAAAGATAGATACTATTAGAAATAGCAATTGCTAAGGAGGAAAAGTGAAGCAATCAGATTTATGGAGTTTCAGTTCAATTCACGGAATGTTACCTAAATTAATGGAAATACAGTCAAATTAACAGGATCTTTTAGTCAAATTCATGAAGTTCAGACCAAGGATGGAACTTCAACCAGGTTATAGAGTTTATATCCACCAAGCCTTCCTGAGAGCTAATCAAAGCTATCCAGTATGGAAAAAGAAAAAAATATAAGATTTTAAGCCTTTACATGTACCTCAAAAGTCAGGCAGTAAGGTCAAGTCGAACATCGATCACTGAGTCTTCGTTTGCTTCTATTTTGGATATTGTCAGCAAATTACCATTTCTCTCCAGTAAGGTCGCTTTCGTTACCTGTACCTGGTGGCCATCCATCTGTTTTATATTGTTGTTTTTATGGATGACCAGGAGCTTCTGTCCCCTCTCAGCTCCTTCCTCTATTTTCGACACAATATTTTTTATGACCTGTTCAAAATCAGAATAAATCAAAATTTCCGATTTATTTGCAACCTTCTTGATAATGCCAATCGGTTCCAGATTAAGGTGCATATTAGCTTTCCTTCTTTACCTGCTTACACAAGTAATCAAATAATACTAACTATGAGTAATAATAACTTACGATGCGCAATATCTGAATTATTATTTTTTGATGATCATAATTTCAGATATTCCCCTTTACTACAGAAGAACCCGTATATATACTTTACTAAACTATGGAGCTTGCGCACGAAATTCCCTAATTAGAAGCAAAGTAGATTGAAAATTAGTGGATATTACGGTTAAAACGAAGATTGTTAGTAACAAATTTATGCTCAAAATCAAATGAAACTCGAAAATCTGTTTTAAAAATCTTAAAGTTACTGTTCCTTTAAATTAATATCTCTATTTGGAAAAACCCCGCAATATAGAATGTATACTGAAAGATTGTTAAATAAATCTAAATAAAAAATTATACTTGCATTTTAGCAAAATTTGAATATACAATTATAATCTTTTTAAAAATCAAAAATTAAAATCAGAGCCTTATGAAAAAATAATTATAAGTAAAGTTTAGTGGTACTTTCTGCGGTTGAATTCATAGATTGCGTTATCAACTTTGCTTGAGAGCTCATTCATTCTTTCTTCGATCTTTATTCCCGTGCTCTCCATATTGACCTTGAGAGTGCGGTCCTTAGCTTCCATTTTGTCTCCGAGCTCCTGAAGCGTGTTGTTGATAGAGATGAGCATAACAGCCAGCGTTCCAACCAGGACCATAACAGAGAGAATAATCAGGGGGTTTGTGGGTCTGTATGCAAACCTTCTAAGCCACTCAAAGGATAGAAGAAAGGCTGACAGAACCATCACAACAAGAAATACTGTATCTCTAGTTTCCATCGTATACCTCTAACATACCTGTAATATTTTTCCACATACACAAGTGTTCTGTGATAGCATATTTCAAAATTATTAAGCGGAGATACTTTCGTTTAAGTATTTACTGCTTTTCTATCTTTACTATTTTCTATTTTTACTATTTTCCATTTTCGTTTATTTTTTAAACAGATATAATATATAGTTTTTTTTACAAGCTACTTATCTATAGTCCTATCCTGTCACTTTTATTATTGTCTCTGCGAAAAAAGCCAGTGCCTCAGGGATATATACCGAAAGTATCATTGAGGGAAACTTCAGTGCTGAGATACATAAAAAGAAAAATGCTTTCCAGGTAAAATCATTATATAAATACTTCAGAAGAATCGAAGATAAATATACAGTAAATATATAAAGTAATAGATGAGGGATACTGTTAAGAATTAAGGAGTTTAACACTTGAGTTCCAGCGAACAATCAGTTAAAGATTATTTACCTATTCTCTCCATGGGAGGATTAATCCTGATAGTGCAGATTCTTGCACTTTTTTTGTCCATGCCCATGAAAGCTAACGAGATGCAAGCTTTTGAAGACCCAACCCAGGTGTCCTATTCCATATATTATATTGTAATGATCCTGGTTTTTACCCTGTTTGTCCTGATAGCACTAAAGAGAAATATGAAGTGGGCAATCAGCTTTTTTATTTACCTAGCTATAATAAGCACACTTTACTATGTGTTCTTCGCCCTATTTACTCTCATTCCGGATCTATCGGGATTTGAAGTCAAAGCAGCTTCAGCTGTGCTATCTATGGGAATAACAGTGTTGCTCTATAAATATCCAGAGTGGTACATAGTTGACATCGTAGGCGTTTGTATTGCAGCCGGGGTCAGTGCCCTGATAGGAATTTCCCTTTCAGTAATCCCTATAATAGTACTTCTGCTACTTCTTGCAATCTATGATGCCATTTCGGTATATAAGACAAAACATATGATCGTTATGGCTGAGGGAATAATGGATCTGAAGCTTCCAATCCTGTTCGTAATACCAAAACACTTGAGTTACTCCTTCCTGGAGGAAAATTTTAAACCTGGAGAAACGCGTGAAGCTTTTTTCATGGGTCTTGGAGATGCGGTTATGCCTACCCTGCTGGTAGTCTCGGCAAACGTCTTTATGGAGAACAACGGGATTTCGTATCCAGTTCTCGGGGCTATCCTGGGTACTCTTGTAGGGCATGCAGTACTCTCCATTCTGGTAATGAAAGGAAAACCCCAGGCAGGACTTCCCTTCTTGAATTCCGGGGTAATTCTGGGGTTTTTTGCTGGTGTTCTGATCTCAGGGGCTTCAATAATGTGAAGTTAACTTTTCTTCAAACTTATTTTTATGAAATCATGCTGGATTTCCGAATTTTTGCAAAGATTTTTTTATTTATAGGGTAATCACTTGGTATGCCCAAAAGAATTGCAGTGGTCTTTGATAGCGCCGGAACCCTTCTACAAATGTACAGAGTAGCAAAGGAAGCCAGCACCGGGAACATCCTTGAAAATATAGAGAGTACTGCTATTGTCGCACAAAAAAACGGATGTGGGCTTGTAGTCCTGAACGCCGAAAGTGATATAATTCTGGGTTCAAGAAAAGACATGCCTCTATTTGAGTTTATAAAGGAATACAGGATTTCAATAGGTATAAGCTATTCAAAAGGAAAATTTACCCCGGAAATTGCATGTGAAATTATAAGAGGAACAGCACCTAGAATGGGTGATGTACATGATGTGCTGGAGGCAGTCTCAGCCCGCTGCCCGAATATTTTTTACCTTGCAGCTGGCCTGATAGTTGACTCTGAGGCCAGAAGCGTACCTTATATACTGAGCACAGGCGGACACGTATTCAATACCACGCTACAAACGGTTCAGACTCTCCATACCATGAAAGTAGATACGTATATAGCATCCGGGGATAGTCTGTTCGCTCTCACACAACTTGCTGAGTTCATAAACATTCCACAGGAGAGGGTCTTTGCCTTTTCAGACACCCTGATGAAGGAAAAAATTGTGCTTGAGCTAAAAAGCAAGTATGAAAAAGTAGTCATGGTAGGGGATGGAATCAATGACATACTGGCGTTCAGGGCAGCGGATGTGGGAGTTATGACAACGCAGCAGGGTGACAAAAGGCCCAAAGAACTCAGAGAGGCAGCAGACGTGATAATTGACAACATAATAAAAGTTGTGGATGTGGTAAAAGCATTGTAACCAGTATAAAAACATTTTTTATATAAAACGAACCGATATATTACGACGGGTCAATATAGTAAGAGGAATCAATAATAACACAACGAGTCAATATAATAGAGCGAAATTAACACTGATTATAAGCAAACTCGCCAGATGAATCGCTTTAAGTACTGCTTTAAATGTTAACAGTGAAAAAATAATGCGTTATGTTTATGTAATCTTTACTCTTATGTAGTTGTTGCCCAAATGTGCGAAATTCATTGTTTATATTATTGTGTTATTCACCTGTAATAATTGCTTTTCGCTCTTGAGCTATATGCCCAGGCAGGCAAGAGCCACCAGAAAGTTTTGCAGCTCATAATGCGGAGGAAAATCCATGCCAGTATTTATTGAAGTAAAAAACTTAACCGTAGATTTCAACGGTCACAAAGCCCTGAAAAACGTAAATTTAAGCATTAACGAAGGAGAAGTCGTTGGAATTCTGGGAAAAAGCGGGTCCGGGAAAACAATCCTGATGCACGTACTGCGCGGTACAGAATCTTTTGAAAACGTCTCAGGTGAAGTGATTTATCATCTTGCCCGCTGCCCGAAGTGCGGATATATAGATCGTCCCAGCAAAACAGGTCAGAGATGTCCTGTATGTGGAGAAACCCTGGAAGCTTTCGATGCGGATTTCGTGAAACTTTCCCTTTACGACCCAATAAGGAAAGACGTTACCAAGCGTATAGCTATCATGCTTCAGCGTACCTTTGCCCTTTATGGAGACGAGAGAGTTCTTGTAAACGTTATAAACTCTCTGAATGAAATTGGATACTCTGGAAAGGACTCTATGAGAAAAGCAGTCGAACTGCTGGAAGAAGTAAACCTGAGTCACCGCATGATGCATGTTGCAAGAGAACTTTCGGGTGGAGAAAAACAGAGGGTTGTGCTCGCAAGGCAACTTGTGAGGAATCCCCTGCTTCTGTTAGCTGACGAGCCCACAGGCACCCTTGACCCCATGACCGCAAGACTGGTCCATGATGCTATGACCGGGGCGGTAAAGAACTATAATATGAGCATGATCCTGACTTCTCACTGGCCTGAAGTTATAGAACAGATGGCAGATAAGGCCATCCTGCTTGAAAATGGAGAGGTAGTCCAGGAAGGTGACCCGCTTGAGGTTTCTGCAATCTTTATGCAGAGCGTGTCCGTGGTAAAACAGGAAAGAAATGTCATGGTCGGGGAACCTATAATCAGGGTAAGAAACCTCTCCAAACGTTATATCTCAGTTGACCGTGGCGTAGTAAAAGCTGTAGATGATATATCCTTTGATGTAAAAGAAGGAGAAATCTTCGGACTTGTCGGGGTGAGCGGAGCAGGCAAAACCACAACTTCAAAGATTCTTATGGGAATCTTACCACCCACATCCGGGGAAGTTGAGGTTCGCGTGGGAGATGAATGGGTTGATATGACAAAGCTCGGAGTGGAAAACAAAGGAAGGGCGACCAAGTACATGGGATTCCTGCATCAGGAGTATGGCCTTTACACTCACAGCTCCGTAATTGACAATCTCACTGAATCTATTAGCCTTGACCTGCCTTTTGAACTCGGAGTCAGGAAAGCCGTAATGACTCTCAAAGCTGCAGGCTTTGAGGAAAACAAGGCAAAAGCTATTTTACCCAAAATGACCGATGAACTAAGTGAAGGGGAGCGGCATAGAATTGCACTTGCACAGGTCCTGATCAAGGAGCCCAGAATCGTCATTATGGATGAGCCGACAGGCACTATGGATCCTATTACCAAGGTATCAGTAACTAATTCCATCCTGAAAGCCAGGGAAGAGATAGGAGAGACATTTGTTATCGTTTCTCATGATATCGATTTTGTAAACGAGGTCTGTGACCGTGTTGCACTTATGCGTAATGGTAAGATTGTAGACATAGGTAAGCCGAAGAGCGTACTATCTCAGCTCACTGAGGAAGAAAGGATCAAAGCTACAGAAGAAATATAAATATGCTGCCACCTCTTAGTATGGAAAATACTGAAATGAGGTGCCGATTACGAGTAATGAGATAAGCGTAGAGGTGAACGGGCAAAAATATACCTTACCTGCAGGTTCTACTCTTGGAGACTCCCTTAAAGTTTCCGGAGCCCCTTACGTGGAGGGTACAGCGATCGGAATTCTGAAAGAGACCGCTGAAGAAAAGACAGAGATAACCACCGAGTACGCTATCAATACTTCCAGAGGAGAATTCAGGATAGAAGTAAGAGACCCTGAGTCACCTTCAGGAAACTTATGGGCTAAACATTTTAAAGAATATCAAGGGAAGCCTGTACACTGGGCAAGCCCTGAAGCTCTAGCTTTTGGGCCCTTTGAAGCCGCTATTAAACCTTCGCATGAGACAGGTAATTTTGAAGCGTTTGAAGTGATGTTTGGAGCAGGTGGGTTTGACCCCCGTAACACTCATCTTATCCTTTCACTGAAAAGACATGCTGCGGAGTATGGGACTGCTGAAGACGGAGTCTTTGCAGAAGTTGTGTCTGGAAGAAAAATTTTGTCCAGGCTTTCCAGAGAGGATACTATTCTTAATATTGAGCCAATTATAGAGTGGGAGCAAATCTCAGAGAAGGTCTGTACAACTGATCTCTCTACTCCACTTGAAGATGGAGATAGCATATTTACTTATTTTGAGGTAGAACTTTCCAGAAATGCTCCCAACGGGGCAGAGCATTTCTATGCCCTGACCCGTGAAGGAACCTTTGCTGTAGATGTTACTACCAGTTCATTTATTTCAGACGATGGCCTGAAAGGAGAATCTGCCCCTTACGAAAATTTCGAGCCGAGGAAAGAAGGTGCAATCTCTGCCCGAACAGTAGGATACGGATTGGGCAGGATATATATTTCTAAAGAAGATCGACCTTCAAGCCTCGTACATTCGGTTGTAGGGCAGGTAACGAAAGGTATCGAACTGATCAAGCTAGCAGAAGAAGGACAGAAACTCTCAGTTGAAAGCCTTCCTCCCCAGATAGTTCTTCTGGGGCACACCTTTGAGGAAGTTGAGCCCGTACTTTCTTTAATAGGAGTTGAACTGGTAAGGGACGGATATACCGAAGAGGATGGAATAATTGTCAGTCAGGATCCGCCAACAACTCTGGAGATTCTTGGAGAAGCAAAGGTGACTGCATATGCAGTATCCAAAGAAAAATTGATTGAAATTGAACTTTATCCTGAAAAAGCCCCCAAATCTGTGGATTTTTTCCGGCATGCTCTTGAACTTAAGACAAAAACCGTAGGAAAATTGCCTGTTTATATGATATACGACGACACCTATCTTTTTAAAACTGAAAAAGAAGTCGTCAAATATAAAGAAATCCTTCCGGAAAACACACCAACTGATAAAGTACTCGGAGGAGAAATAGGAATTACAAATCAGGCGGCAAAGAGAATGGGAACTATTGGAGTAAGAATTGGCGACGACGAGCTCTTTGGCCCTACCGGAGAAAGATTCTCCTCAACCAATATTGTCGGTCGGATAATAAATCCTGAAAAACTCCTCGGTGTCAAAGAAGGAGAAACTATATATGTAACTGAAATTGTGCGCAAGCAAACTTAAAAACTCAGACAATAAAAAACTGGATAAATATTGAGC
This sequence comes from Methanosarcina flavescens, assembly GCF_001304615.2. Taxonomy (NCBI): domain Archaea; kingdom Methanobacteriati; phylum Methanobacteriota; class Methanomicrobia; order Methanosarcinales; family Methanosarcinaceae; genus Methanosarcina; species Methanosarcina flavescens. Next base: position 1,486,664 of record NZ_CP032683.1, read on the forward strand.
GCACATAATAATATATAAAAGAAGTAATATATATTAGCACAAACAGATAAAATAGCCATAATAAGTACCAGGCTAATAAACAACTGAGCAAAATATCGGCTTGCCAGTATAAGGTTAAACTTGGCTGATAAGCAGATCAACCAGTTATAATTTGGTTAATTTAACAAATTCAAACGTTTGAACGGATTCACATTGATTTAATAAATTCAAACGTTTGAACGAATTCACATTGATTTATAGAGGCTAAGTCTCCCGGGGCTAAGGAGAGACGAAAGATGACGGAAACTAAAAAAGAAGAGATTACAACAAAGTACATTGTAATCAGTTCGGATAAAGTGCTGCCTTCAGATGCAGCTATGAAGATTTACGAATCAGAGTCTCCAGTTACGGTAAAGGAGACATGTTTTGGACTTATCGTATCAGGAGCTAAAAACGATGTCCAGACAGTGGTCGAAGAGATCCGACAGCTGGACAAAAATCATATTTTTGTAAAGGATAGGGGATTCCCTCCAGGAGATGAGAGACGCTGCCGCGCAAGCAGGGGTGGAGGCCCGCGGCCTGGATTCCATTTTTTGAGGGAAGAAGTGGAAATGCTTCCGGCTATAGGAGCTGCACTTGACGAACTTGAAGCAAAGGAACATGTAAAAGAGAAATGCAAAACGAAATGCAGGCTTAAAACTTCGGACCTTGAAAAAGTTATTGAAAAGGAGCTTGCGAGGTGAGTTTTTTGGCAAAAGTTTTCATTTACCCTCTAAACAGTCTTATTCTGGCTGACCTAGTTGAACGTTTCGGGCACAAACCCTTAACCATTATGAGCCAGGTCCGAGAAAAAGTTACAAGTCTCAGCCTGGATTCTCCTCCTATAAATATAACTCCGGAAGACCCTAAACTGGGTCTTAAATATGCTGCAATTGAAGTCCCGGCTGGAGTAAGAGGAAGAATGTCCCTTATGGGTCCCCTTATAGAACAGGCAGAAGCTGCAATTATAGTTGAGAACCCGCCCACAGACTTCGGCTGTGTGGGCTGTAACCGTACAAACGAACTGATAAAATATCTGATTCGCTCAAAAGGTGTCCCTGTTCTTGAGGTAAAGTATCCGGAGTCCGACGAAGAAGCCCGCGATTTTGTAAACAAAATTGCAGAATTCCTTAAAATGCTGCCCGAGGAAAAACCTGAAGAAGAGGAAAAGGCGGGAGAGAAAGAATCATCAGAAGAGGAGGGAAAGGAATGAGCGCTCAAAAATCCGGGGTTGTAAAGATTGCGCTGGTTTCCTGTGGCTCTGAGTATGCTGGAGTTCAGCCCGAGTTTGAAGAAGCTGCAGCTAAAGTGAATGCAAAATTTGTTTTCCCTGAGGTTGATATTGCATCTATAGATACTATAGGCAGGGATTTCGGGCTTGAGGTTGCAAGCGGGGACCTAAGGCTTATGATGGCCAGGGCAAAGGCTGTCGTCGAAGGCACAACCAATGTGGATGGAGTTTTTATTACTACCTGCTTCCGCTGTGCCGAAGGGGCTATTGTACGAAATGAGATCAGAAGGTACATCTTCAGGCACTCCAGAATCCCGGTAATCAGTTACTCATTTACTGAAAGCACAAAGGCAGGTACCCTGCTCACGCGTCTGGAAGCCCTGACCACGATTGTCAGACGCAGGCACCTCCTTACAAGGGAGGTTCAGACAGGACTGACTGCGGGAATAGATTCTGGGTCGACAACTACAAAAGCCGTGATAATGAGGGATAACAAAATAATAGGCAAGGGATGGGTACCCACAACAAAAGTCCTTGAAAGCGCCGAAGAGGCGTACTCTATTGCCCTGAAAGAAGCCGGGGTCTCCAGGGAAGAAATCCAGGCTCTGGGTACTACCGGATACGGACGCTTCCTTATAGGGAACCATTTTAAAGCTCAGCTTATCCAGGAAGAAATTACCGTCAATTCGAAAGGAGCAGTCTATCTTGCAGACAAGCAGAAAGGCCCTGCAACCGTTATTGATATAGGTGGTATGGACAACAAGGCAATCTCGGTTGAAGACGGAATACCCGGAATGTTTACAATGGGCGGGATCTGTGCAGGTGCCTCAGGACGTTTCTTTGAAATGATCTCAAAACGGCTTGGGGTAGACATCACCGAACTCGGAGCCCTGGCAGTCAAAGGGATGCACGAAAGGGTATCCATGAACAGCTACTGTATAGTCTTCGGAATCCAGTCCCTTGTAACTTCCCTTGCTAAAGGATCTACACCTGAAGACGTGGCGGCTGCGGCTTGTTACAGCGTGGTGGAACAGATCTACGAGCAGCAGTTGCAGGAAGTGGATGTAAGAGAACCGTTGATTCTTGTGGGCGGCTCATCCCTGATTGAAGGAGTTCCAAAAGCCCTGGGAAGGCTCCTCAAGATCGATGTCCTCGTGCCCAAAGATTCTCACCTTATAGGAGCAGTAGGAGCAGCTTTGCTTGCTTCAGGATATGTAGAGGAGTGAGGAAAAGATGGATTCGCTTGAGGTTTTTGCTGTCGAGTCCGCAATCGCTTCTGAGCAGGAATTTTACAGGAAAATAATCGAAGACAACATGGCAAGTCTCAGGCTTGCCCCGGCAATAGGGAGAATAAAGGTTGTACTGAGACCTGAAGACTCCCTCTTTCAAATGGCAATCATCCTTAGGGACGTAGGAACCAGAGATACAACAATTGATATTGCCGATGTAGAAGCAAAACCGGTTGCAGGCGAGATAATAATCTCAATAAAGAAAGAGCAATATATCCCGGAGCTACTGGGAAAACTCTGGGAACGTTACGGGAGAGCTAATATCAGCCAGCCTGATCGCTGGACTGTGGCCATAAGTACGGACAGGCCAGAGGAAGAAGCGAGTTTTCTTAAAGATATGATTGTCACAGACCCCAGGCACAGACTTCATGAGAATCTTGTTGATTTTGCAATCCGCATTACTCCCGAGGGCTTCAGAGTTCGTTATCACCTGTATAAAGGCAACAAGTTTATTTTCGTAGCGTCCGAGGAAGCATTAAAACATGAATGGATCGAAGAAACAAAAACAATGCTCGAGAAATTGATGGAAGGAGGGAAAACGTAAGATGGCTGTATTCAAACCCTACCTTTACACAGGTGGTGTCCACAAGCATGGGCTTTTAATCGAGCTGCTGGAAGATTTGGGAGGCTACATAATCCAGAAAGTGGTCACAGGGACTGAAGTAAATCTCATAATGCTTATCCCTGAAAAAGATATCCCAGTAGTAAAAAAGCTATCTGACGAACTGTTAGGGATAATGGTAGAAGCTCCCCTGACCGGAGTTGAGATTGCAGTTGTTTCCCCTACCCTTGCCTCTCATCACCTTCCGCACTCAGCCTGTGACGTAGCCGAGTACCTCCGCCACCCTGGAGCCAACACGAACATGATAGGCCTTGCAAGGGGGATGGGGCGCAGAGTGTCTCTGTCTATGGATTATGAAAGAAAACTGATAAATGAGCACGATATTGCAGTTTTCACATTCGGGTCTTTCAGTGACTGTATAATAAACAAGAAGCCAAAACTCTTTGAAGGCATAGAAATCCCGATCGTGGTAACAGGTGGGCCTGACCTGAAAACCGAGGAAGTTGCCGGAGCAGATCTCTATGTTGGGAATATCGGAAGGACTTCCCACAGACTAAGGAAAGCAGAAGAAATTAACGCCCTTGAAAAACTCAATGAAGGGGTTGGGAAAATTGCTGACAATATCCGTAAGCAACAAGCAAAAGATCCCCTCGCAGTGCTTCCTGCCAGAGTTATGAAAGAGATTGAAAACCAGGTTCCTGAAATCCGAACTGTACTTTCGCCAGCCCCACTTACCCTTCAGCTCAATGGGTTAAGAGTCAAACTGCCTTATGATGAATTCCATGAAAGGATTGAGAAACTTGAATTTGATGAAGGGGTCACACTTTCCGAACTCGCAAGTATTTCAAAATCAAAAATGAAAAATTATATATTGATAAAAATCAAATCTAAGTCTGACGTTGGTTTTGCAATTTGATCCGAATTCTGTTGTGTTAAGAGTTATCAACTTTGCATTTTTATTGGATTCGTGTATTTTCACTTATCCTTTAAACTGTAAAGCCTGACCCGGAAAACGGTGACTGAACCCTTTTTCCACGTTGATCTATGCTGGTGGTTTCGTATGGAGCTTGAGGATATTGTGGAAATTTTGAAAGAGGACCCTGAGAGAGCCGTTCCTGAACTCCTTGAGGATGTCCGGAATCAGTATGGCGAAGTTCCTTACATCATGAACTTCATGAAGGACCTTCCGGAGATTTTTATTCCAAAAACGCTTTATGATAACTCCATAATGAGGGAATTTAAGAATCTTGACCCGGAGACGGTGGAACTTATTTCCATAGGTGTGGCTTCTGCTCTTCGCTGTGAGCATTGCCTGAAAATGCACATTAGAATTGCAAAAAGAAGAGGGATAAAAAAAGAAAAGATATTTTACGCCATTATGATAGGAGCATCCATTTCCAATGCTGCCGTGCTTGCCGAAAGTACAAGGGCGCTTGCATCAGAATTCCCGGGTGATGGATGTGAGGAAGAGGAAGAAGAAAAACACTGTCCTGATCCCAACTGTGAGATATGTGACATCTCCAGAGCAACTCTTAAATGAATAGGAAGATCCAGTAATATATCAATCATATCAGTCAGATTTTTATAAATTTTTACAAAATTTATAAAAAATTTCTAATTTTTATAGAATAGTTCTCTGAAGAGAAGCTACTGCCGGGAGTATCTCCGTAAACAATTAAAATAATATTATCCGCCAATCAGACCACGCTTTTGCATAAGACTTATGCGAATATATGCGAGAGACCTGTGGGATATGTAGATATATTCAGGAGATCGATACATTTACGTCAAGTTTTCGGGGTCAGATAGCATTTAGTACGGAGGCTGATTCGTATAAATCGAAACAGTATTTACGGAATTAAATTGTTTTTTGTGCTGTTACTGATGGTACCTATTTTACCCGCTGTTTCGGCTGCATCCAATGCAAATCAAGAAAGGATTCTGGACTATCCGTGGGACCATTCCCCTATTACTGTATATATAGATAACACCAATGTTCCCGAACACTATAGCCCTACCTATTATACACAGATAGAAAAGGCTATGGAATACTGGGAGAAAGGAGGAAATGGAAACCTGAAATACAAACCTGTTTTCGAATTTGTTGATTCGAAAGATGCTGATATCAGGATAAAATGGGTAGAAAACCTGGAAAGTGTTGAAGGAGCTCCCTCAGGCGTAGCCGGTTATGCAAGCCCCACGGTATCTGATGGGCGATTTGTACGGGTGGATATAGTTCTTGAGGTCGGAAACTACAAGGGGAAAGCCTGGCGTCAGTACGGGGATGCTACAATGCTCTCTATTGCAAAACACGAATTTGGACATGCCCTCGGCCTGGGTCACAGCAGCAACAGGCGAGATATAATGTATCCCGAGTATGAGCTGAGAGATAACATAAATCCTCTCCTCCTGAGCAAGTACGGCAATGTACTGCGTCTAGCAAGTTTTGCAGCTCTGGCAGTTCTCCTCTATCTCGGAGTAAGCTGGCTGCACAGCAGGAAAAAAAGGAAAACACTTGAGGAGAAATATTTCAAGTAAATTTGATTTCAAGTAAATTTTTCTTAAAGTGACCTCAAAGTAAATCTGGATTAAATAGGCAGTTCTGGAGGTTCTTTATTTTCCGTGGCGAATCTCTTAAAGAATTCTTTGAAATGGTCAGGAAGAGTATCCATTCCCAGGATGTTATTAAGAGAACTCCATGTATATTCCACATGCTCGTGACTCAATTTTACATCAGCAATAACATATCCTCCATTATATATTATAGCAATTACCTTTTTTTCCGGAAGCTCAAAGGTGGCATATCCTGCGATATCTCCAGGCACGATTGAAATCCCGGTCTCTTCCCAGACTTCCCGCACAACAGCTTCTTCAAGGGGTTCCCCACGGACCAGCTTTCCCCCTGGCAGATCCCATTTTCCCGGATTGCTGTGAGAGTTTTCCGACCGCCTGAGAAGCAGGAATTCGCCTTTCTCATTCCGGAGAATGGCATATATAGAAACGATGTAAGGTTTCTCCAGATTCATACAATAATATTTGAGATTACCTGTCTTAAAGACTAGCTCTTTCAGGATTTTCAGGATATGATCCTAAAATCGGTAAATTCTGGGAGAATGGATAATAAATTTATTTTTTCAAATTAGTAAAAAAAGCATATCTGCCCTTTTAAAAAACATCCAGGAAAAAATAAGAATTTTATTTATTATTTTAAATTATTAATTATTAATTTAAAATATTAGGTGTTAGCTTAAATCGAAAAATATATATTCTGTACTGCATATAATTTTTTTAGAATTGAAAGGGTAAAATCCATTCTTTCAACCTGGTCTCCTGGAACCAGCGAAAAAGCTGAGACTTTTTTTGATCTGTTTTTTTGAATGTCACAGTCACAATTAGGCTCCAGAACTCAGTGCCTTTAGTAGATTAAAAGACTAAGTTTGAAGATTGTGATTGAAGTTCTAAAAGGTTTTCAGAGTGGAAGCTGAAGGTCTCGTACACCTGAATAGTTGTAAAGAAAATTCTTCCTGCAAATTAGAACTCAATGTGCAAAAATGAAAACCGGATTCTGGAACACTTCAAACCAGGGGTAGAAATCCTTTATGGATTAAGGGGTAAGTTAAATGAAAATTGATAACAGAACTGTAATTTTCTCTGGAATATTCTTTGTTCTATTTTTGATGACCATAGGGAATGCAACTGCAGGTTCGGAAAGAAACTCAGTTATTTACGAAGACCGGATAGTCTGGCAGGATGATAGTAATGGAAATTGGGATATTCAAATGTACAATATTTCCACTTCCGCTAAAATTCAGATCACAAACGATGAGGCAGAGCAGCAAAATCCTGATATCTACGGCGACAGGATAGTCTGGCAGGATTCCCGCAACGGAGGAAGCGAAAATTACTGGGATCCTCCTGGAAACTGGGATATCTACATGTATGATATATCCACACAGAAAGAAATTCAAATCACAACCAACGAATCACATCAGATCAACCCAGCTATTTACGGCGATAAGATCGTATGGCAGGATTCCCGTAATGGAAACCAGGATATTTACCTGTACGATCTCTCCACTTCCACGGAAATCCGGATAACAAATAATTCGTACGATCAAATTGAGCCTGATATCTACGAAGATCGGATAGTCTGGGTTGAGGACGGAACAATTTACATGTACAATATCTCTACTTCCACAGAAACTCGGGTCACACCATATTTCTGGGGCGCGGATAGAGGATCTGGCGAGACTGGGGACTTGAACTATGACGCGTTCATTTACGGAGATAGGATTGTTTCTTCGGCTGAAACAATTGGATCAAACTACATTGTCAAACTGTATGATGTCTCTACATCTACTGAAAGAATTATCGGCGAAGCTGGTTATTCAGGCTCGCCGGCTATCTATGAAGATAAGATAGTGTGGAAAGATGGGCGTAATATATTTGACGTTAGCCGACCAAACGGCGACATTTTCATGTACGATTTATCCACCTCAAAGGAAACCCAGATCACAACCAATACATCAAATCAGGAGCAACCTGCTATCTATGGGGACAGGATAGTATGGGCGGATGAAAGGAATGCTGAGACTTACGATGACATGTCGGACATCTATATGTACGACCTCTCAACTTCAAAAGAGACCCGGATTACCACTGTTGCAGAAGAGAAGCTGGCGACAGGTACGGAAACCCGGATTACAACCAATGAAGGAGATCAGGAGCTTCCTTCTATCTACGGGGACAGGATAGTATGGAGGGATTGGCGTAATGGAAACCAGCATGACTTTGAAAACGGAGATATCTACATGTATAGTATCTCGACCTCCACGGAGACCCAGGTAACTCCTAATAAATCGTGCCAGATGAATCCGAATATCTATGGGGATAGAGTGGTATGGGCAGATGATCGCAATGGAAACTGGGACATTTACATGTATGAGCCTTCCACATCCAGAGAGACTCAGATTACTACCAATAAGTCAGACCAGTGGGACCCTGCTATCTATGGAGATAGGATAGTATGGATGGATCAGCGCAACGAAGGATATGTTGATATTTACATGTATGATCTCAACACCAAAAAGGAAACTCAAATTAGTACCAGCGGATCAGCGTCCAGTCCCGAGATCTACGAAGATAAGATAGTTTGGGCAGACGGACGCAACGGATCCAATGTCTACATGTATAACCTTTCTACTCAGAAAGAAACTCAGATCTCCAGCAGTGGATTCGCAGAGCAACCCGCCGTCTACGAGGACAGGATAGTATGGAAAGATCATCGCAGCGGGTACTGGGATATTTACATGTATGACCTCTCTACTGCGACTGAAACTCGAATAACTACCAGAGGAGAAGAGACAGAGGGCCCAGCCATCTACGGGGACAGGATAGTGTGGCGTGAGAACAGAAAGCTTGATAAAGAAAAGTGGGGACCGGGAGATATTTACATGTACAATATCTCCACTGCCACTGAAAGTAAAATCAGCAGCACTGGATCAGCAAATTATCCTGCTATCTATGAGAACAGGATAGTTTGGCAGGACTCCCGCAATGGAAACGAGGATATCTACATGTTTACCCTTGCTTTGGATGAAGTGCCGCCTGTGAATGGAAACGAGACAGAAAATGATACAGACAATTGTACTGAGTTTCCAGACAATGAATCCGATGCGGGAACAGATGACGGGACAGACGACGAAACTCAGACTCCAGACAACTGTTCTTCTGAGTTAACGCCCCTCTACAGGACACTGGCTCTTAAGGAATATGTAGAATGTACATATAAATGCCAGGTCAAAACAAAAACAGAGTTGGCTACCCTTCTGGATACCTCGATGTGCCACTATGAAAATTGTGACAACGCAAAAGCCGTTTCAATGCTTAAATCCTTCATTCATCTCGCTGAAAAAATGAAGGCATGCAAGCAGATTTCGGCTGATGAAGCGGATTATATGGTAAGGGAAGCAAAGAAAATAATAGATCAGATCGAGGCAAATTAAGAGTTAAAATCGAATCTATAACCAGCAAGAAGGGATAAAAAACTCTAAAACATGTTATATAAAGAGAACTAACCTGGAAAAGATATAAGGAAGCATTAGAAAAGTAAGATCAGAAATAAGGAAGCATTAGAGAAGTAAGATCAGAAATCAGGATTAAAGAGCAAACCGGGAAAGAGAATAGAGGAATCAATATGGATGGCTGGGCAGGAAAAACAGTATATGTAGACCTTAGTTCAGGATCGGTGAAGACCTTCAGGACTGAAGAAAGTTTAATTAGAAAATATCTGGGCGGCAGAGGACTTGGGGTAAAACTGCTTACTGAACTTACAGATCCTGATAATGATCCTCTTGGCCCGGAGAATCCATTAATTTTTACTTCCGGACCTCTTTCTGGTCTTGCTCCAATGGCTTCTGGAGCAGTCCTGACATCGAAGTCGCCGCTGACAGGTACAATATTTAGCTGGAATGTGAGTGGGGGCTTCGGGAGAGAACTCCGGAAAGCCGGAATTGACGCCCTGATCATTTCCGGAAAGGCAGAAAGACCTTCATATATAGAGATTGGGGAGGAAAATGTTGAAATCTTGTCGGCAGGACAGCTCTGGGGAAAGAATGTCAGGGCATGTACTGAAGCTCTTAAGGAAAAAGGCAGCGTAGCCTGTATAGGCAGGGCAGGAGAGAAACAGGTTCTTATTTCTTCATTTGTTGTAGACTTTCTTAACAGCGGAAGAGGGGGTCTTGGTGCGGTTGCAGGCTCAAAGATGCTCAAAGCCGTGGTCGTGAGAGGAGAAACCGAACTTTTACCTTCCGATCCATATAGATTCCGGGAGCTTGAGACAAAAGTATTGAAACTTTTTGATGCGAGCCCCGTGTTATCTAAAGGACTTGCAAATTACGGCACATGCGCTCTTGTAAAATTACTGGATTATATGGATCTCATCCCAACAAGAAACTTTTCCAAGAGAGGAACTTCTTTTGCAGATGCGTTTTCAGGAGAGAGTATCAAATCCGCTTTTGAGCTTGAAAAAGAGAGCTGCCCTGGCTGTCCCCTGGGCTGCAAGAAAAAGATTAAAGGAACGGGGCAGATTGTGCCTGATTATGATTCCCTCTGGGCATTCGGGTTTAACCTTGAAAACCCTGACCTGATTTCGGTGCTGAGAGCGGACAGGATATGCAAGGATTACGGGCTTGATCCGGTCTCGGTAGGTTCCGTGCTCGGTGCGTGCTCAGAACTCAAGCCTGGAATAATAGAATCTAAAGGATTGGAATCCCTGCTCCTGGAAATCGGGGAAGGGAGAAAAATGGGGAGCGGAGCCAAAAGATATCTTTCAGGCATTGAGAGAGAGGATTTAAGCATGGATGTGAAGGGGCTTGAACTCGGAGGCTTTGATCCACGAGGAGTAAAGGGACAGGCACTGGCTTATGCCACATCCAGCCACGGTGGAGACTACCTGACTGCTTTCATGGTAGGACCCGAGGTGCTTGGAAAACCTGTGAATCTTGACCGCCTGAGCCTCAAAGGAAAAACAGGTATCCTTCAGGTATTTGAAAACCTGACTGCTGTGCTTGACTCTTTTGTATTCTGTCCCTTCTCAGGTCTTGCCCTTACTGAAGAACTCGGTTCATCTCTCCTGCTTTCGGGAACAGGTATAGAAATATCACCTGCAGAACTCCTGAAGGTTGGAGAAAGAATCTATAATCTTGAAAGAATTTATAACCTTAAAGCAGGGTTTACCTGCGAAGATGACACCCTTCCTAAGAGGTTGTTTGAAAACGGGGGAGAGAATGAAGGATATAGACTTTCCAGGCAGGAGTTTAAAGCTACGCTTCAGGAGTACTACCATTACCGCGGCTGGGATGATGAAGGAGTACCCAGGTTGGAGAAATTAAAAGAGCTTGGACTCAATTTTTGAAGAGAGAACCGGAAGGACAATGTTCTTTGAGATACAGTATTTCCTTCAGTCTGGTGTTATCCTTAACCACGATTTTTTGGGATATTCAGGGCAGTTTTACCCGAAAGTTGGCTCAAAGGCGCAAAATCTCGCATAAGCGTTATATAGTCATGGATAATTAATCGTATTAGTTCTCGATCTATGGATGAATTCTGCAGGCACCCCCAAGCTCGGAATATTTTCCAGTTTTTCCATGCAGGTCTAAGCGATGCATGGATAGAGTAAGAGGCAGGCTTAAAAATCAAGAAAGCCTTCTTATATTATTTCACCAGATCGCGGAATTTTTATCAAGGGAACCCGGAACTGTGTTTTACAGCTTATTTATAAATATCCTAAAAACGTAAGGGAGAATCGTTATGAAACAGCAGGTAGAAGTAAAAGATCTCAAAGAAGGGAAATACGTAATTATTGATGACGAAACATGCGTCATAAAGAGCATTACAAAATCCAAACCGGGAAAGCATGGAGCTGCAAAGGCAAGGGTAGAGGCTATCGGCCTCTTTGATGGCCAGAAGCGTTCCTACATAGGTTCCGTTGCAAACAAAATCTATGTCCCGATCGTGGAAAGAAAAACCGCGCAGGTAATCTCGATTACTGGTGACATTGCCCAGCTCATGGACATGGGAGACTTCTCAACCTTTGAGATTGTAATCCCCGATGAGTACAAGGATAAGGTCAAAGAGGGTGAGGAAGTTTCTTACATCACAGCCCTCGGCAAGATCAAACTCGACATAAGGACTTAAACTACTAGAATCAATTGAAAACTCAGGTTAAAAAACCTGAACCATTCTTTTTTAAACGAATAATTATACAGGTTACATTATGTTTTTACCCAATTCCTTTATAGATGCTCTTGCAGACTATGAGTCTGCTCGTTATGTTATCTTCGGTGTGCCTTTTGACAACACCTCTTCTTACAGGGCAGGCAGCCGTTGGGCTCCAGATGCAATGCGGCAGGTTTCTGCAAATTTTGAGAGTTATAACCCGACTTTCGACATAGATCTTGTGGACCTACCTATCTATGATGCCGGAAACCTGGAAACCTCAGCCTCGGTTGACGAGACCCTGGAAAACCTCTACGAAGCTACAAAAGACCTCCTGAAAGATGGAAAGCTTCCCATTATGCTTGGAGGAGAGCATTCCCTGACCTTTGCTATGGCAAAGGCCTGTGCCGAAATTGCAGGAGAGGATTTCGGAATACTCATTCTGGATGCTCATTTCGACCTGAGGGAAGAGTACAGGGGTTTTAAGCATAACCATGCCTGCGTGTCCAGAAATATTCTCAATGAGGTTACAGAGAACCTGGTCTCTATAGGCATAAGAAGCGGTCCTGAAGAAGAGTGGGTTTTTGCCAGGGAAAATAACCTGAAATACTATACAGCCGATGATGTGGAATCCACAGGTATGGTAGAGATCCTTAAAGAAGCTCTCGAATGGCTTGACTGCAGCCAGCTATATCTTTCCCTTGACATGGATGCAATAGATCCGGCTTATGCCCCCGGTTTGGGCACGCCTGAACCTTTCGGCCTGAGTGCAAGGGACGTAAGGACTGCAATAAGGACGCTTGCTCCTTTCTCAATGGCTTTTGATGTTGTAGAAATTGCCCCTGAATATGATTCCGGTCAAACCGCCATGCTCGGGGCGAAACTGATGAGGGAGTTTATTGCTTCCCATGCGAAAAGCCGTATAAAAGCATAAGCTACGAAAATAAAAAAGTGACAACATATACAAAAATTTTAAGCTGGCAGGACAGCTTGAGTCTTTTGAGAGCTTAAAAACTGGTGGAAAAGGAGGAACTTCTTACTTCCAGACTTTTCCATTATATCCAGTATACCCTCATTCAGTAAATTTTTTATGGAGTTTGTGCACGCCATACAGCTATGATTTTATCCATTGCTATATACGTATACCTTCCATTCTGTTCAAGACAGAGCACATTGTCTGCGCAGCTTTCTACGCTTCCGCTAAAGACATCTGGACCCCCACAGTAGACATCTATAACCTCACCTCGAAGGTTTTCCACTATAAAAGACTGCATTTCTTTGCACCTCAGATATTTTCCCCATATGACGGACTCTCTTACCCTGCTGGTTTGAACTAACTTCTTTTTCCGGGAACAAAGTCCGATCCAGTCGCCAAGCACTTTATCCAATTTTATCCAGGTTTAGAAAACAAATAAGATTTCACCTGTTCCGGTTATCCCAATTAATATGATGTTTTTAATATATAATCTTGAGCTTATTGACCCCACAGGGCTATTATTTTGTCGATTGCTATATGGGTAAGTTTCCCTTCACTATCAAGCGTCAATACATTATCGGCACAGGCTACTACATTTCCCCTGAAAACGTCAGGCCCACCACAGTAAACATCTACATCCTTATTTAGATAATGTTCTACTATAAATGATTGCATCATAGATTACTCCTCCTGATTATTTTCTTCTTAACCTGTTTATTCAGGCTTCAGATTGACTGATGGCATAAGCTAGCAGTCGTTATATCCACAGATGCCCATTAAATAAATTATCTTCCATTCTATATAAATATATTTGGAAACTAAAATTGATTTTCGAGATGCTTTGCCATTAATCCATGGAAGAAAGATTAACTTACTAATCCGGAGCCGCACAGTTGCCAGGTCTCGTTTTTCAGGAAATAAAAAAAATTATTTTACTTTTTTTCTGCGGGTTTATTTGCCTCATGGAATCGGGAAAGCTAAGTTTATCTGAATAAATTTTATGGATTTAATATTTTGGTAAAAGAGATTAAGTTTCAGGCTTGCCACTAGTTTCTGATGAAGAAACCCTCTACCGTTAAATAAGCGATGTTTTTGTCTCAAAATGAAGCCAATCGAGTTTTTCATTCCGAACTGTCAGCTTCACAGCCTTCATACATGAAAATATTTTCAATACAAGTGCCGAACTTAAGACTGGGTGATAGAAATAGAGAAGCAGTTAGAAAGCATATTAAGTATGTGTATATATAAACTGAGTTTTTAAGCAGATTGTACATACTATCCTTTTGCCCAAATCTATTTTATAGCAATTTTAAGTTTACTCTAGTTATTACTTAAGTTTTTTAGGCTAGAGTATTTTGCCTATATGAGAATGCTCCGAAGATCAAGACGCAAATTAAGGATACATGTTAATATTTGAAGGTTTCAACCTTGCTTTGGAAATTTTTACATTTAAATTTTATGCTGTACAGATGAAACAGGAGAAATAATTTATAGGGGTTTAGTGTATACTAAAACTATGGAAGATAAGTTTTTAAAATATATTGAGATTATATTTTGTGTTTGCCTTACCATACTTTTTCTGATTTCTTGCTTTCATACTGCGTAAAAATCTAACTCATATTGCATAAAATCTAGGGTCCCATTCTCTCCAACAGTATATAAGATTAATAGGATCCTCTTAAATCTACTATTTAATCAGAAACTATTTTTCCTCTTTTTTACTAATTAAACCAGAGAATAGTTTCCCCCCAAAAAAGTGCATCTTATATTCTATCTAAATAACAATTAAAGCAGAAAAAACTGTAAATTTCACTAAGCGAAGATTTCAAACCGACTCTGTAGAAAGTTCATTTAAATTAGCTCAAAAAAAGAAAAAAATAAACAAGCAAGAAGACATCATTTTTATTAATTCAAATATTGAAGTCCTCTTGCTTTAGAGATCTCTACAGAACCAAAAATTATAAGCTTCATGAGCTCAGAACCCTCAAAAGCTCAGGTTTCTTTCTCAGGACACCCCATTTCATAAAAAGGATGACAAATCCCAAATACTTTATCCAGGGAAACTACAAATCCTATGCCAGTTCCGGGTTCGTTAAGGTTTATAGCCTCAATAATACTATTCCTAATATCATCTTCAATATCTGACTTGGCTATTGTAAGTACAATTTCTTTTTCCGGTTCAATCATCAAGCCAAGAATTTTTTTATTTTCATGAATCCCTGTACCACGACCAAATAAGATTGTTCCCCCCTGAGCACCGGCTTTTCTTGAGGCTTTAATAACCTCATCGCCCCAGCCCTTTTTGACAATTGTTACTATTAACACAAACTCACTCTTATTGCACATTTTTTATACCTCCATTAAATCTTATATAAACACCCAGCAACATAACAAAAATAATAGGTGCGAGTGCTATCATTGCGATCAGACCGAAGCCGTCTGCTACAGGGTCTGCACCCTCATATGCTGTAGCTACTCCTACAGCCATAGACATAAGAAAAGATACAGCCATCGGACCTGTTACAGCTCCTCCTGCATCGAACGCTATACCTATAAAATCTCTGTCACAAAGCCATAATAGAACAAGGGCAAATAAATAACCTGGAACTATTATGTACAGGAATGGAATTCTATAGACAATTTTTGCCATTGTAATAGCAGCAAACAGGGCAACTGCTAAGGAAAGCGTGTAAAGCATAAGATTTGATCTTATATACCCATTGGAAGACACCTCGACCTGATAACATAATACTCTTACAGAAGGTTCTGCAAGAGTAGCAAGTAAACCGAGGATAAAACCTATGGGGATCAAGAAATTTCTTCTAGAATCACCAAAAAATTCGCCTATTTTCGTTCCCGCAGGAAGAAAGCCATTATAGATTCCATAAAGAAACAAAATCAGACCTATTGCAGTGAAAGCTAACCCTGTATAAAGTTTCACCAACTGTGACGGTGGCAATTTTAAGTACAATATCTGGAATACTGTGAAGAAAATTATTAGAGGAGCAATTGACTGAATAACTTCTAAAATTACAGGTAAAATTCCTCCTATGCTCAAACTCATGAAGATAGAACCCCCAGAAGCATGAGACTCAGTATGGGACCTGTAGTCGCCAAGCCTATAAGCCCAAATCCATCCAGTTCAGATCTATCCTGCAATACTGAAGCTACCCCGACTCCAAGTCCCATAAGCACAGGCACAATTATAGCCCCGGTAGTTACGCTTCCGGAATCAAAGGAGATTGCCAGGAAATCAGCAGGTACGAAGAAGGACAGCACGAGTATAAATGAATAAATTGCAGCAAATAAATATCTGATCGGAGTTCCATAGATTATCCTCAGAATGGCAATAGCCATAAGGAAACCTACTCCAAAAGCTATGGAGAATAACAGTAAATTGTTATCTATGCTACCCTGCAGAGCTGAATCAACCAAGTTAATTAAAACAATTACATTGGGTTCCGCAATGGTTACAAAGAATGAGAATAAAAATACTGCTAATGCAATGAACCCCAGTGAGTTATGCTTAGGCAAGTCACCTCCAATTGCCACTCCTATCGGGAGCATACTTACCTTAACCCCCGTTAGAAAAAAAATCATTCCTATTGCAGTTATTGCCGTAGCTATTAAAAAGGAAATAAGATCGTTCCAACTTATACCGACGAACAAAATCAGCAGCAACCCTATTGCTAGCGCTAAGGGAAAGACCGCTTGGGCTACTTCCTGAAAAGTTTCTTTAATAATATTAGTCATAAAAGCTCCACCAGATTATATATATATTAAACAAGATGCGTATATATTACTGTTTGTGTGTACAGGAATGCATTAAAAATTCAGTAAATATATTAATTCTCAATTTGACTCCCAGAGAGATTAAGATTTAATTTGACCCGTTAGAGAATTGAAGCCTGCATCTTAAGCTCTTTATGTAATAACTTGGATCTGTATGTACAAATCTATCTGAATTAAAATCTATCTGAATTAAAATCTATCTGAATTAATATGATATAAAGATTCATCTTGAAAATTGACGACTTTTATGATAGAAACTCCAAAACTGAAGACTTAATATTTCCTGACAAGGATTCTAAACACGTTTCGCACGTTTACAGGTTTTCTCCCTTTTCTGCATGTGGTCCCTGTTGATTGCCTTTAAATTTTCTTTTCCAAGAACCAACAAAGACCTTCAGATTTTCTGGTTTTAACCGATTATTTTCAGTTAGTTTGGTTTTCAAACAGGAAGGCAATACAAACAAGGGTTAATATCATATTATTCTAACGATAATATGAAAAAGTATAGCAATAGAAGAAAGGATATGGTGACTAAAACCTCCAGCCTCAAAAACCACGGGGTCTATGTTTTTTTATACAGAGAGTATTTGATTTTTATTCCAAACTATCTTCGCAAAGCTTTCTAATCTCATCGAGCAATTAGTGTTTTTACGACCTATTTTGGTGTTTTTACGATCTATTTATATCTGTACTAATCTCTGACACCTATTTTGGTCATGCTTTCAATACTGAGGGATTCATCCTGCTGTAAGGTAGCTACGTTAAAAAGGTGTATTCGAGAAGTCTGATAAGTTTCGTATGGGAATAGTTAGAATCTATGAGTTCAGTATAAAAATAATCAGAAACCAGAATCTATGAATTCGAGATGAAAACCTGCCAGGATAACAGTTTGTATAGAATCCAGTTGCAGATTGCTATAAAACAGATCAGGAAATTAAAAAGAAATAATTCAAGGATAAACTTGAAAAAGAGAACGACGAGAGGGGGATTCGAACCCCCGAGATGCGGAGCATCACGGGATTAGCAATCCCGCGCCATACCGGGCTTGGCTATCTCGTCACAAAGGATTTTAAGAAGCGCGTCCCCTTAAACGCAGTCCATATATTTAATCTTTTCCGGGGAAAAGGTCTCGCACAGACTATCTTTTAAGAGATACATAATTGTGCTATAAAACTAAATTACCTTATTTGTTCCAAATTACCTTATGTGTTAAGTGATGAGCACGCCTCAGGTTGCTGCATCTTGGAGACCCCAGTAGGCTGGACCCTCTCCTCCACCCCGCACCCCTGCAAGCGACAGTTGCCCACGGTAAGTCTGCTCCCTTCCGGGCCTCGACCGGTTTCCGCAGTTAGGGTATGAGAACCTGCTCTCCAGCAAACCCTCATACCTGCACCATCCCAGCAGGACGGGGCTTCTCCGTTGAGGTTCCAGGCTGGAACCCCTTCGACGCATCTTCCCTTGGCTTCGTCCCCCGCATATCGGCGATTTCGGGTTACAGGTAACGCCGGGCTACCCGGACTAGCTCATCAGCTATAGAAAGACACTTTTAATATATAAGTATATCGTAACCATATTCCTCCCGATATCTATTTTCTAATTATAGAATCAAAATGTTCAATTCCTCCAAAAGAAAAGGACAAAGATAAAAAGGCATTCTTTAAAAAACTGAGAAGAAGTAATAAACTGGAACTCAACAGATCTTAAAATATAAGGGGAGGAATAAATCCCCCTATTTATTTATACGTTATTTTTCAAAATAATGTATAATAAATCTCAAACGGCTTATTAGCAAATTAAATACCCGGCAAAATAGGGAGATAAAGGGGAGTTCTATGAGTTATGGAGTTGCAATTGACCTTGGAACCAGCGGGTATCGAGCTCAGAAAATCGATCTGGATACAGAAGAGATCCGAAGAACAGTGATAACTTTGAGGAACCCTCTGCCCGGAGCGAATGTGATGGATCACATGGACTTTGGAATTCGCTACGGGCAGGCGCTTGCACATGGGCTTTCCATAAATGCGGTGAAGATTCTGTTCCGTGCTCTTGATGTGAAAAGTGAGGAACTTGAAAGACTCTCAATCTGCGGAAATCCAATCCAGCTATCCATCTTTCAGGGGATAAGCATTGAAGACCTGGCCTATGCAGGGGAACGTAAGAAAAAGAAGTACAACATACAGGAACAGGATAGAAGCGCCAGAATAATACATAGCAGCGAAATCTCCGGGCTTGATGAGTATGATTGTGAAGTCGTAGTTCCTCCTGCAATAAAGCACGAAGTCGGGGCAGATGCTCTTGCCCTGATAGTAAAATCTGGAATGCTTGATAGCAACGATATCTCAATTGCTACGGACTACGGGACAAATGCAGAAATGGCCCTTAAAGTAAAAGATATAATTTATACGGGGTCTGCAGCTGCCGGCCCTGCTCTTGAAGGACAGCAGATAAAGCACGGAAAACTTGCATCTCCATATGCCATATCAGATATCGAATTTGAGGATGGAGCATTAAGGAATTTTGTCCTTAGCGAAGAGATGAAATCTGTTCAGGGAGATCTCGTAGACCCGGCAACAGGAGAAGTGCTTAATGAAGGTCAGATCAAAGCTAAAGGAATTACAGGTACCGGAGTTATAGCGCTAATAGAGAAAGGAATGGAAAGCGGCCTTATAGAGCTCCCTAAAATTAATACCCCTGACAGACTCATTCATCTGCAGAACAAGATAGATTTCTCTGAGAAAGACCTGGTAGAAGCTGGAAAAGCTATAGGTGCTATCCGTGCAGGGCATATTACGCTCTGTTCCGTTGCAGGTATTGAAATGACGGATATCGACACAGCTTATATGGCGGGCGCTGCCGGCACATATATGGATGCGGCAAAAGCTCAGAAAGTGGGGTTGATCCCATACGCGACAGGAAAAATCTGTCAGCTTGGGAACACCTCACTTGCAGTAGCCCGCGAAATCCTCCTTTCAGAAGAGAGGTTATGGGAGCTCCAGGACATTGCAAGCAAGATAATAGGCACACACATAATGTTTGCTACCGCTCCGGAGTTCAGGGATACATATGTACTCGAACTTGCATACTGGGAAGAGGGTATGCCCTTTAAGATGTTTAAGAAACACCTCAAAAAGAAGGGACTTCCTGCGCTCGGAGATCCTATAGAAAAGCCCAGTATTGAGAAACGTGTGGAGAGAGACATTCCGGTTCTCGGAGAGGAGGGGCTTCATGTACTTGAAAGAGTCGGAACCTACATGACCATGGTTGTCGATTGCCCCGAGTGTAAGAAGTGTATTAAAGTCTGTCCAACTGGAGCCATATCAATTGATGAAGAAAACAGAATTATGATAAGTACTGATCTGTGTGAAGGTGCCCATTGCCAGCGATGCATACGAGCCTGCCCTCCGGAAGAATTTAGCTGGGAGAATCTTGAGGTTTTCGAGCAACAGTTGCAGGAATAAAAAGTGTGCTCTCATGACAAGTGTTCTCAGGATCTCTCGTCAGGTGGTTTCAAAAAGAGAAAAAGGTTAGAGGGAATAGGTCTCGCGAAGTTTTGTAACAAGTACTTCAACCTGCTCAACTGCAGTCCCTATGTATTTGTCGGGGTTTACAAGGTTCTCAATATCCATAACGGTTAGATATCTTGCAATTTCGGGGGTTTCCAGGAGTACGGTTTTAAAATGCTGCCCCGTATCATGGGCTTTCATTGCCGCAGTCCGCACAAGTTCGTGGGCTTCCTGCCTGCCTACTCCTCGCTTTGCAAGCTCGATCATTACAGCTTCGCCCATATTGAGACCTCTGAGCAGCTCCAGATTCCTCCGAATGTTCTCAGGATAGAACCTCAGGTTTTCAATCACGTCTATCCCGAGCTTAAGGATGTGATCCGTAAGCACGCAGGCTTCAGGGAAAATTATCCTCTCAGAGGAAGAGTTTGTCAGGTCTCTTTCATCCCACAGGGTATTATTTAAAAGCTCAGGCTCGACCATAGCCCTTACAATTTTTGCAAGTCCGCATATCTGCTCGGACTTTATAGGATTACGCTTATGAGGCATGGTAGATGAACCTACCTGCTTTTTTCCAAAACTTTCCTCAATCTCAGCAATTTCACTGCGCTGGAGAGTCCTGATTGCTATACCTATCTTATCCAGAGTCGTGACTGTATTTGCCATCCACATTACAAATTCGGCATGCCTATCCCGCTGAATAATCTGGTTGGAAACATCTACAGTCCCGATTCCAAGATGCTGCATAGTAAGTTTCTGGATAAGAATTCCGGCCTTTCCAAAGGCAGCCTGGGTCCCGACTGCTCCGGTCATCTGCCCAACTGTCACTCTCGGAGTGAGTTGATTGAGACGGTCCAGATGCCTTGAGATCTCCGAAGCCCAGATCGCAAAACGCAATCCGTAAGTTGTTGGAACCCCGATTTGTCCATGGGTTCTTCCGCAGCAGACCGTCTGCTTGTGTGCTTCAGCCTGGTTAACCAGGGCCCTGAGTAAAGTTCTGAGTTTATCTTCCAGAATATCGATTGCGTCTCTAATCTGGAGAGCTGTCGCCGTGTCCAGGATATCATTTGAAGTAGCTCCGAAATGTACCCATTTTCCGGCATCATCTCTGCACTGTTCAGAAATCGCAATGACCACAGCCATCATGTCATGGTGGATCTCAGCTTCAATTTCATCAACCCTTTCGGCTTTTACAGAAGAAATACTCTGGGATATGATTTCAGCCGCATCTGCTGGAATCAAACCCATATCTGCCTCAGCAAGGGCAAGGGCAGCTTCTACCTGCAGGATCTTTGCAAGTCTGTTCTCCTGGCTCCATACGTGTTTCATTTCTGCCGTACCATAACGGTAGTCTATAGGATGAATCGCCACATCAATCACCATTCATAAGATAAGAATTAATTAATTCTGAGGGAATTAAATTAATAGGGAATTATATTTCGAATCTGAAAGTCTCAGGTTAAATTAATGATTTTAGCCTTAGTTAGCCTTATTGATTCTTAGTATCATTAGATTTCGATTAACTTAATTATAGCTCAATGCCAACTTGATTACAGTTTAGCTTTTGGGTTAAGCATAGAGCCAGGGAATAAACAACGTAACCAATAAATAAACTTTGAGTTGGCAGGACAAAAGAACAACGAATTTGTTAAAAGTAAAAAAGATTGCAAACTCAATAAAAGACGGGCTTTTTTGATGAAAAACGTTATATCCCTTAACATCCATTAAGCGGGCTATATACCTTATCAATATTGAAAAATAATAGCAGGTTACAAAAATGGCTCGTTTTCCAGAAGCAGAAGAAAGATTATTAAATAAGAAGATTTGTATGAAGTGTAATGCTAGGAACGCAATAAGAGCAACCCGCTGCAGAAAATGCGGCAGCAGTGCTCTTCGGGTTAAATCCAAGGAATCCAAGGGAGCATGATCTTTTTTGCAGGTGGAAGCACACCTTCAGAAAATCATTGATCAAGAAGGAAAAGTTCATCTTACCCTTATAGATCCCGCTTCCCAGACGCCTGAACGAGCCGCTGAAATCGCCCTTGCAGCAGTTAAGGGAGGCACCGATGCCATCATGATAGGGGGTTCAACCGGAGCGTCGGGAACCCTGCTTGATGAAACCGTCATAAAAATAAAAGAAAAGGTAGATGTCCCAACCATTCTTTTTCCGGGAAGTTCAGCCGGGCTCAGCAGGTATGCAGATGCCGTATTTTTCATGAGCCTGCTGAATTCGAGAGACATAGGGTATGTGATCACAAATCAGGTGCTTGGAGCTCCGCTTGTGTACAGAAGCAAGATCGAACCTATCTCCATGGCATATATTATTGTCGAGCCCGGAGGAACGGTTGGCTGGGTAGGAGACGCAAAACTGATTCCCAGGAAGAAGCCTGAAATTGCTGCTGTATATGCCCTTGCAGGCAAATATCTTGGCATGCATTACACCTACCTTGAGGCTGGCTCTGGAGCTGATACGCCTATCAGCCCTGAGATGATAGGAGCTGTCAAGCAAGTACTCGGAGAGAACAAACTCATAGTTGGCGGTGGGATCAGAGACGCAAAAACTGCAAAGCTTTGTGCTTCTGCAGGTGCAGATATGATAGTTACCGGCACCATTCTTGAAGAAGTAAAAGATGTTACTGCAAAGGTGGCTGAAATTGTATCAGCGATAAAAAGATGATGCCTGAAAAAAGACTCGGGATGTGCTGCCTGCTCTAAAAAGAACTTATTTAAAAAAAGCTCATTTAAAAAGAGCTTATTTAAAAAGAGCTTACTTAAAAAGAGCTTACTTAAAAAGAGCTTATTTAATTCCATACTTCTTTTAAAATATTTATTTTTCCAGAAAACTTTTCCAGAGCGGAGACTATCTTTAACGCCTGCGCAGAAATTAAAATTCACTTTTTAGTAGCTGAACAGGAATGAAAACTCATTTATTTGATTAAGTAGATTTTATTAAGATCAGAAGAGGCTAAATAAAAATAAATAAGGTTTTCAGTCCTAGGAAACTTCTCATTTAGTTTTAAATTTGAGATATTGTTGTTCCGGAAAATTTTGAACATTCAGGGCGAAATTGTATGCTGTTGAAGCCCAAGTCACAGCAGCCGATTGTAATAAATAGTTATAAGGTAATATTTGACTCCTATTTTAGTATAAGACTGTATGGCGCAAAAGGATCCGAAAAATGGAGAGAATGAAAACAAATTACCACATACGATTGGCAGAATTGCAGAACAGAGTACGGGTCCGGCATTAACTTGCGATCAACACTAAGAGGTATGATTATGCTCAGAATTTCCAACCTGGTTAAAGATTATGAGGTACGTTCCGAAAAGATAAGAGTGCTGGACAATATCGACCTCACGGTGGAAGATGGAGAAATTCTCGGGATTACAGGTCGAAGCGGAAGTGGGAAATCAACACTGCTGCGCATTATCCGGGGAGTGGAACCCTTTCAGCAGGGAACCGTGGAGGTCGATGGAGAAATTATAACCCCTGATTCAGGAATTGAAGGGGAGAAATTTCTAAAAAGCGTAAGTGCAATACACCTCCAGCGGAATTTCGGACTCTGGAACGGACCTGCAATTGAAAATGTAATGAGAAAACTAAATTACCTTAGAGTAGGGCACGAAGCCCTCCCCCCGATTGAACACCTTCCTCATGAGATAACTAACGATTACGATGAACTCTTTGAAGAAGCAATGGAGTACATGAAGCTCGTGGGCCTGGAGCATAAAGCACTTCATTCAACCAATCTCCTTAGCGGGGGAGAAAAGCAGAGAGTCGTAATGGCAAGGCAGCTTGCCGCAAAGCCAAAGCTCCTTCTCCTCGATGAGCCTGTTACAATGACCGGGCCAGACACAAAACAGGAAGTTCTTGATGTAATAAAGAGCCTGAAAAAGAAATTGAATATCCCGATTATAGTGGTTTCTCACCTTCCGGAAATTCATGCCTATCTTGCTGACAGGTTAATCTTTCTTGAAAATGGAAAAATCGTAGCCGACGGAGACCCTGCGTGGGTGCTAAAAAATTTCCTCAGGAATATGAAACCAAGGGAAGAGCTTGCACAGCCTGAGAAAAAAGAGGTCTGCATTAAAGTTAAGGGAATCTCGAAACGCTATTCCCTTATCCGGATGGGGGAAGTCCTTAATATAAAAGATTTTTCTCTCGACATTTACAGAGGAGAGATTCTTGCGCTTATAGGCTCATCTGGAGCTGGAAAAACAACGCTTATGAAGCTTATGGAAGGGCTCATCAAGCCGAAGGAAGGAACTGTTGAGTACCTCTGCAACGGAGAATGGGTAGATGTCACCCAATATAGCAAAAAGCGTATGGAACTCAGGCGGATTATGAGTATCATGAATCAGGAGTTCTCTATGTCCGTTAACTCTACTGTCAGGGACCAGATCCGGTTCAGGCTAAGCATGAAGAAGCAGGGTGCAATCGAATACGCAAGGAAAAAAGCTATGGATATGGGGCTTTCAGATGAAACCCTTGATACGATATACCGCTTGCCTGATATGCCCGAAGATGAAAAAGCAACTGCACTGCGGGAGTTAAACCTGAGCGATACCATCTATTCCGAACTCTTTCCTTCAATCCCGATAACTGATGTTGATGCATATGCAAAGCCCGTCTTTGAAGCACTTGATCTCCCAATGGAGGTTCTTGACAAGACACCCTACCAGATCAGTGGAGGAGAGCATGTCAGGGCTTTCATTGCCTTAAGCCTCGCAACTTCTCCCGAGTACCTTATGCTTGACGAACCCTTCGGAGACCTTGACCCTGTAACCCTCAGGGATGTCACAAACTCCTTAAAAAGAATCAACGAACGCTTTGGCACAACCATTGTGCTTGTGAGCCACCATATGGATTTTGTCCGTGAAGTTGCCCATAGAGCCATATTGATTGAAAACGGAGCTCTTATAATGGATGGAAAACCGGATGAAGTCTGCCAGGAACTTATTAACAGGAGCAATGCCCCTTACATGGAATACAGCCTGCAAGACCTTGTAGAAGGCAGTTCTTGGGCTAATTAAAGACAGCAGATGGTCTGTAGAAGAGCAGTCCACAGGTCAAAAAAAGCCCAGCTGAATTATTTAGTGAGGAGAAAAAAGTTTTTTTTCTTTTCTCGTAACTAAAAGAGAGTTCGGTTTACCAGAACTGCTCCTTTTTTATTTATTTTGAGTACCCGATAATGCTTGAGATGTCTTCATGCTTTTTGCAGCCTCTTTCAGTCAACCCTGTTTTGCTCGCACAGTCTATCCCATTCTTCATTCCCGAATTTTATATACAGGCTTGCGGGCACAATTTGTTTTTCAAGTTCACGGACTACTTTTTCTGAGAGCTTCTGGTTTTCGACAATCTCTCTTCCTGCGCACCTGAGCAATTTTTTATATTTTCCCAGAAGAGGTTTTAGTATGATATTGCTTTTGCCCCTGAAAATCTCTCCTTCTTCCCTGTAAATCTCAGCAACGAGTTCAGTGTGAAAGGTTCTTGCAAGCCTCCTGAAAAAAAGGCTTTCAACCTCAAAATTTGTCTGACCGGGCAACCCGGCATTTGAGATTACAGCAATTTTAGGAAACTTCTCATAGCGTTTTGCATGCCTGTACTCACCCCTTTCGTCCTCTTCAAAATGAGGCAAAAGGACAGGAGCAAGCCTGTCTATGAAATTTTTCATAACAGCTGGCACGTTATCAAAATAAACTGGGCATGCAAATACTGCAATATCCGATGCCATAAAAGCCGGAAGCAGGTCATCCATATCATCCCGCATCGTGCACATTCCAGGTGTCTTGAGCCAGCACTCAAACTTTCCTTTACAGTACCCAATGTTTTTCTCGATCAGGAAAATATTTTCGGTTTCTGCTCCTGCTTCCTCTGCCCCTTTCAGGAATTCCTCAACCATAATTAGAGTGTTTCCTTCCCTGCCTTTATGGCTCCCGCTGAATACTGTTATCTTCAATTACTAAACCCCCATTCCCCCATAAATAAAGTACCTGTGAGCTGAACCAGTGATCAGGATAGTCTTTCCAGTAAAAGGCCGATTTTATATTTCTTAGTTTTTGCTTATTTCCTTCCAATCACACCTGCAATATTTATTTTCCTTCAGCTCATTGTTTTCAGCTTTTTTTTCATTACTGCTCTCGCCGAACTTTTTCCCGGCAGACCAGGCTTTGCCCAGGCGCTCTCCTATTCCCCAGTAATTGTTATCATACATTGAAAAAACTATAGGCTCGATCTTCTCGATATCAGGAATCTCATTACAGAGAAACCGTTCTTCTGCATAGCTCTCAATAATTTCTCCTATGAACACTTCGCTCGCGCCTCCGAGATCCAGTGTATCTACAAGCCTGCACTCAAGATTCACAGGGCATTCCCGAATCATTGGAGCCTTTTCAAGTTGTCCATAGAAAGTTTCGAAAATTTTGGATTTGTCAATTCTTTTTCCGGAGACTATGCCGCAGTAGTCTGTGACCTCAATCATATGCCTGGAAGGGATATTTACACTAAAACACTGGTTTTCCTTTATTCCTACGTTTGTATAGTGCATCTTCCCCAGGGTCACCGCGATCATAGGAGGGCTTGCCTGTACTATTCCACAAAATGCGACTGTCAGGTAATTCGGCCTTCCATTTACTTGAGCCCCTACGAGGGTAGTAGGCATGGGATAAAGAAAGTTCTTGGCTCCAATTGCCCTTTTCTCTCCAGTTTCCATATTCAGTCCTCCTCAAAACTGCGCAGGTCAACCCTGGTTCTGGCTTAAGTTATATAGCGAAATCTGTCGGCAAAATACACCGGAAGTTATATTTTCAAAGTTATTCTCAGGATACATAATTAGTGTTCCGGTTTTTATCAATATAAATTAGGATATAATTTACCGGAGAAAATCCTCCTTAAAGTCCGAAATTAGAGCCCTGAACGCTTATCTCCTGCTCAAAAAGAACTTTGAAACTCTCCTCAAGAGAGACATTTGCAGCCACTGCAGCAATTCCTATAATAATTCCGAGCGTTGTCAGGGCTGAGCGCAGTTTTGCACCTCCAATACTCCCAAAAGAGATTTTGATAGCTTGCCTTATACTTACATAAAACCTTCCAATTCTTATCCCTGACGCCGTAACCTTACTTGAGACTTCATATCTGAACTTTAGTTTTCGGATGCAAAAATGCAGCACAGACTATTTTTTGAGAATAACGTAAAATAAGGCATGTTTCGAGCAGTTCCTAGAAACCCAAATAAATATTAATTGCCAGATATTAAGCTGCTTTTAAAAAGAACAGTATAAACTAGAATACTTCTTATATATGCTAACGACATACATAGAAAAAATGAAATGTAGGTGTAAAGTGTTATAAATTTAGAAAGAGAATAATATTGCTTGGAATTCTTTGATCAATCTAATACACTAAGTCACCTTAAACTGCTGAATATTAAAGCTTATGCCTCTATAGAGTCTGTCTCATACCCTATTCAAACTCCGTTGCAAAATATTAGAACACACTTGAGATGTTAGGGGGAAAGATTTTGAGAAAAAATATTGTTGAAGACCCCAGATTTTTTTCAAACTCTCCGCAGAGTCCCCGGATTTCTGCTATATACAAGGATATCGAAGAATTGACAGAACTACTTGTCGCCTATTTTAAGGAAGGAATTGAAAGGGGAGAATACTGCTTATGGATTTCCCCTGATAAACTAACCGCTGATCGAGTAAAACTTGAATTTGAGAAGGCAGGATTGTGCGTCGAGCACTCTCTCGCTTCCTCTCAGCTGGACATTTTACCGGCGCATCCATTCCCCGAAGACCTTACCCTCTTTGCATCAGCAGTAAAAGAACTTACAGAAAACGGATATAGGAAGACCCTTTCTGGAGGATTTTCAGGATTTAGAACAAACTTTGATTTTAAAGGGTATGGAGACCTCCTTAAGCCCTGTCTTGAGACGTGCGAGAAGGCTGTCGAAACAACGGCTTTCGAGAATAACAAACGTCTCACACTGCTCTGTACCCTCCCTCTTGAAGAACTTTCAGGTAAATCATTGCTTGAAATAATGGAAGAAAATAATGTTCTTGCCAAAAGAAAGGGAAAATGGAAGCTTTTGAACAAACCAGAAGGCAAAATAGAACTCAAAAATATCTTTCTCGAAGCAGAAAAGAATATAGAAGCCACAAACTGGACCAAGAACGGGTTAATAATGAATATGAGTCATGAACTTCGAACTCCCCTTAATTCGGTCATAGGTTTCTCGGATTTACTGTTAGAAGGGGCTTTCGGATCCCTGAACACAAGGCAATCAAAATATGTAGGTAATATTCTCATAAGTGGGAAGAATCTTCTGGAAATTATCAACAATTTGCTTGATATCTCAAAGCTTGAAGCCGGTGAAAGAAGCCTTCACTATGAAGATGTGGATATTGCCAGCCTTATAAGGGAAGTGAGAATGAGTCTCCTCTCATTTGCCTCAAATAAGAAAATCAGTATGGAAGTCAAGGTTGATGCTTCCCTTGAGAATATCCGGGCTGACAGAATAAAACTAAGACAGATCCTGTACAATCTAATGAATAACGCTATAAAATTCACCCCTGAAAAAGGAAGAGTTACAGTAAGTGCCCGCAAAAATGAAGGGATGCTCGAGATTAAAGTTTCTGACAGCGGGATTGGGGTGTCAAAGGAGGATCACGAAAAAATATTTATGCCTTTTATTCAGGCTGATTCTTCCACGGGATACGGTGGCGCTGGACTCGGGCTGTATGTTGCTAAAAATTTCATAGATCTTCACGGAGGAAAAATATGGGTGGAATCGGAGGTGGAAAAAGGCAGTATGTTTATCTTTACTCTTCCGTTGGATCAGAAAGAGAGAATTTGAAAGAATATTGACTAAATTGGTAATCGTTTTGTACTCTCTATCAGGATACAATCTTAAAGGTAAAGAACAGTACAAGGCTGACTCTATATTCCAAAGAGAGCTGACTGGCAACCGTTTCTTTCAAAAGAAACGGTTGACCGAAAGACTGAGATGCCTCTATGTTCTAAAGAGATCCGATTGGATTTCCCGACCTTTAAATCTTTTGAAGTTTAGTTTTTAGGAATTTCTATCCCGGAAATACTCATTTTTTGCTCTTTTTCTTCTTTCTGTAAATTAAAATCCCTACGACAGCAATAAAGGCGAGTAATAAACCCTGGATAAGCAGGTTTGAACTGCTCCCTGTTGATTCCTCTACAGGCTGAATATACAGGTTGCTTACTATGTTTTCGTGCTTGTTTATTCCATTGTTATAACTTGCTGAGAGTGTCAGGTTTACAGGCTCTGAGGTTTCTCTAGTATCTGATGAATCGTCTGCTACTGCATTGAATTCAATGGTAAAAAGCTCGTCCGGATTCATTGGACCTATGAAATATTCAGCAGGGAAAAATCTTATACCCTCAGCTTCAGGTTTTATGCTTACTGAATTAAACTCATTAGGATGAGTATTTGCCACATCAAATTCAAGGGTAGATTCACCATTTACTATCTGGAGCTCCTTTGAAGGGATTACTTTTATGTTTGAAGAGTCGACCTTTAGAGGAATGTTCTTTCTGCTATTGTAATCGAAGGAGTTACCCTCTATTGCGAGTTCAAGGTTATGAGTTCCGTCTGTAGCTTCCTCTGTAACCTTTACATTGAAGGTCAGCTTGATACTGTCTCCAGGCCCCAGAATACCCATATCCCCGTAGGGGGCGTCAAGCACAACTATCCCGTCAGATAAAGGCCTTAAAACCGCAGCCTGAATTCGGGCATTGGTATCAAAATCACTACCATCAATAGTAACAGTCGGGGTGGTTGCAGTATTAGTGAGAGTTACAGTGATTGTACCCCTGTCCCCTGGCATGAAAACCTGAGGCTCCGAAACGACTTCCTTAAGTTCAACTGTACCTTTGCTGTTAAACGTTTCAGTACCTATTCGTATATCAAAACTTTTCTCACTCCAGGGACTGTCTTTACCAGTTTTTGTACGGATATCAATAGAACGTACACCTTTCTGTGCATTCTTGTCTACAAAAAGGTAAAACTCCTTTGTAGCAGTCCTGCCAGGATTGAGGGCTCCAACATTCTTTACAGCATTTGCCTGGGAATCAAGAGAGAAAGGATATTGAGGTACGATTTCTATATCAACATTGTCAGCTTTATCCCCTCCGATATTCTCCACCTGAACGGTTAGGGTCAGGTATTCTCCTATTTTAGCCGGATAAGGATTTGTTTCGATTATTGTAACTTTCAGGTTGGCTCCCCCAACAGCTGCACAGGCAGGAACTGCAAAAAGAGAAGAAACAAAAAGCAAAGATAATACAAGAGGAATAAGTGAGTTTTTGATTTTTATCATTACAATTTCACCCCTATTAGCTTGAATCTCGAGATTTGAGTGCCAGAGATTATTCCGCATTGCTCTGAATTATCCCATCCTTTAAGAACACTATCCTGTCCGCATACCCTGCAATTTCTGAATCGTGGGTAATCATTATAATGGTTCTGCCATCTTCGTTAAGTTTTTTAAATATATTTAGAATTTCACAACCTGTTTTCGAGTCAAGGTTTCCGGTCGGTTCATCTGCAAGAAGGATCGCAGGGTCATTTATAAGAGCTCGGGCGATGGCAACTCTCTGTGATTGCCCTCCTGAAAGCTCACCCGGCTTATGGTGCATCCTGTCCTCCAGCCCCACGAGTCTAAGCAACTCCTTTGCTCTCTCATGAGTATTAACCCCACTCCTCGAGTTAGCATAGGTAGGAAGTTCAACATTCTCAAGAGCTGTAAGTCGGGGGATCAGGTTGAATGTCTGGAAAATAAAACCGATCTCCAGCCCTCTGAGCCTGGCAACTTCTTTGTCAGATAATTTATTGATATCAAGACCTTTAATTATGATTTTCCCCCTCGTAGGTCTATCAAGAAAACCTATAAGATTCATGAGTGTACTCTTCCCCGAACCAGAAGGTCCCATGATGGCAAGGAATTCTCCCTCCCGTACTTTTAGGTTGATATCGTGAAGAATCGGAACTTCCACGTCTCCAAGAATATAACTCTTTTTGACATCAATCACTTCAATAATGGGAGCTGCTGTCAATAATATTTCGTCACTCTGTGGTTTTTTCAAACGGCGCAAATCACATTTAAACGGTTCTTCATTTGAAGTAACCATGTTTTCTCCTGAGGGCAGTTGTCCTTCAAGTCTGGAATTTTCAGTTCCTGTCTCCAATATTGAATTTCCGGGAGCAGAAACATCATTAATGGATGTCTTCGTTTCCATATCTACTCCTCTATCTTTCAAATGATCTAATCAGCTCATACGTACCTAATATAGCCTAGTATAATATCCATGTTTTAAATTTCAAGTAATAGGACGAATTTTCAGGATGCTAAAACCAGAACTATAGAGAAGTAATTACTGTTTTTCGAATTAGGAGAGATCACCTATTCAGTGCCACACATGTTTTTAGTTTCTCTTAGGTTCCATCTTCGTTCAGGTTTTATATATCTGTCATACTGTGATATCTTCGGAATCCTCACAGTATGAGACTGAACTGCCAGGGAATAGGCAGTCTCTCGAGAGCTATCCAGTTAGCTTTCTATTAGAAGTTTCCTGTTATTCGGCAAAGTTTGAGTCCTTGCACCTGAGTTGTTTATAATATAGCTTTACCAGCGTACTGACAGATGTAATAGTTTCCTGTCAACCTGCCGATAAACGTTCATGTAATTTTGTTAAAGAAATTTAAGGAGTTAAACGTTAAGGAGTTACTTAGAAGCTTTGTTTAGCCATCCAGTGCCTGAATGGGCTTGTCAGGAAGATAGGATTGAAAAAGAAAAGGGCTTTTCTCCAAGCAGAACAGCCCTATTCAATGGACAGATTCTTACTCATATCTCAAAGCATCCACAGGATTCATGCGTGCAGCCTTTCTTGCAGGATATAAGCCAGCAGTTATCCCCACAAGGATAGAAATTACAATCCCGATTTCAATCAACTTTAAGGGGAAAACTGGAGGAAGATCAAGGGCACTCTCAAGAGCATAAGCTCCCAAACCACCGATTACAGTGCCTACAATCCCTCCAAAGAGACTGACCATCACAGATTCCAGCAAGAAAAGGGATAGAATATTGGAATTGCTGTAACCTACAGATTTCATTATCCCGATTTCTCTCGTTCTTTCAGTTACGGTTACAAGCATAATATTCATAATTCCTATTGAACCCACTAAGAGAGATATCAGGGCAAGAGCCAGCAGGAAAGAGTTCAAAGCATCTCCAATTATTCCTGTTTGTTCAAGAACTTCCTCCTGATTAAAGACGTAATAGGGTTTTGAATCCTCGTCACCAATTTCTCTTTCCGGAACTCCGAAATTCCGGGCTAATCTTCTATCCACTTCATCTGAAATATCACGAACTTTCTCAGGACTGTCCGCCATTGCAAGGAAAGCTCCATAGTCTTTTTCCCCGATCATCTCATTCATAGTGGAAATGGGAATGAAAACTGTCAAATCGTAGTCACTGTCCTGACTTACAACCGTTGGCTCGGAATCTTTCAATACCCCTTTTACCTTAAAGGATTTCGTCACAAGAGTGCCGTCTTCCTGTCGAAAAGCAATTTTCACAGTGCTTCTATGAGAGATTTTCTTACTGAACTCCTCGTTTGCAATATTGTATCCAAGGACAGCAGCAAAGCTGTCTTTATCCGATAGAAAAGTACCTTTTTCCATTTGCAGACCCTGGATCTCCTGAAAATCTTCATTGATCCCTGCAACATTGACACTTTTAGTTTCTGAAAGATACGTTAGATCTCCACTCATTGTCTTTCTGGGAGATACGCCTGTAATCCCTGGAGTGTTCTTCATAAGATTATACTCATTATCAAAGAAGAGATTTGGCTGCTTGCTAGCTGCAATAATAAAGTTAGAGCCTACAGAAGAAATCTCATCAGTAAAAAACTGATTAAAGCTAGCACCAAGGGATGCATTAACAACTACGGCGGCTACACCGATTACTATTCCTAACGTCGTAAGCGCAGACCTTAGCTTAGCGCTTCCTATGCTCCCAGATGCTATACGAACTGCCTGTGCAAATTTTATCATATCCCACCCCATAAATATGATGGTCAGTTGACTTTTTCTGATTAATGTTTTCTTCTTCTGTAGAACAAGAAGGCTGCGGGAACAGCAATTATGATAAGTCCGCCTGCCAGTACGGCTTTTGGACTAGATTCCGTAGATCCCGAAACATTTGTAAAGTTCAGATTGCCTACAGTATTTACATGCCTGTTGATCCCATTATTGTAATTTGCAGTGAGACTCATGTTTGTCCCTTTCTCGCTTCTGGGATTCCATGAATCATCTGCCACTGCGTTGAATTCGATAGTAAAGAGTTCGTCCGGATTCATTGGTCCTATGAAATATTCAGCAGGGAAAAATCTTATACCCTCAGCTTCGGGTTTTATGCTTACCGAATTAAACTCGTTAGGATGAGTGTTTGCAACATCAAATTCAATTGTGGATTTTCCATCGATCATTGTAAGTTCCTTTGAAGGGATTACCTTTATGTTTGAAGAGTCGACCTTTAGAGCAATGTTCTTTCTGCTATTGTAATCGAAGGAGTTACCCTCTATTGCGAGTTCAAGATTATGAGTTCCGTCTGTAGCTTCCTCTGTAACCTTTACATTGAAGGTCAGCTTGATACTGTCTCCAGGCCCCAGAATACCCATATCCCCGTAGGGGGCGTCAAGCACAACTATCCCGTCAGATAAAGGCCTTAAAACCGCAGCCTGAATTCGGGCATTGGTATCAAAATCATTTCCGCCAATAGTAACAGTCGGGGTGGTTGCAGTGTTAGTGAGAGTTACAGTGATTGTACCCCTGTCCCCTGGCATGAAAACCTGAGGCTCCGAAACGACTTCCTTAAGTTCAACTGTACCTTTGCTGTTAAACGTTTCAGTACCTATTCGTATATCAAAACTTTTCTCACTCCAGGGACTGTCTTTACCAGTTTTTGTACGGATATCAATAGAACGTACACCTTTCTGTGCATTTTTGTCTACAAAAAGATGAAATTCCTTTGTAGCAGTCCTGCCAGGATTGAGGACTCCAACGTTCTTTACAGCATTTGCCTGGGAATCAAGAGAGAAAGGATATTGAGGTACGATTTCTATATCAACATTGTCAGCTTTATCCCCTCCGATATTCTCCACCTGAACGGTTAGGGTCAGGTATTCTCCTATTTTTGCAGGATAGGGATTTGTCTCGACTATTGTAACTTTCAGGTTGGCTCCCCCAACAGCTGCACAGGCAGGAACTGCAAAAAGAGAGGAAATCAACAGTAGAGAAAAAAATGTTGCTATAATATTCTTCTTAATCATTTGCATATACTTCCACCTTCAATTGTATTGAATTATTCCATCCTTTACCAGGATAACTCTATCAGCATATTTTGCAATCTCAGGGTCGTGTGTAACGATTACTATTGTTCTTCCTTCCATGCTCAAATCCATAAATATTCGAAGGATTTCGGCTCCTGTTCTGGAGTCGAGGTTTCCAGTCGGCTCATCTGCAAGAAGAATCGCTGGGTCATTAATAAGTGCACGTGCGATTGAGACCCTCTGTGACTGACCTCCTGAAAGCTCTCCCGGCTTATGGTGCATCCTGTCCTCCAGCCCCATAATTTCAAGGAGTTCCCTTGCACGCTTTTTTGGATCGATACTACCTCTATAGTTGGCAAAAGTAGGGAGCAAAACATTCTCAAGAGCAGTCAGGCGCGGAACAAGATTAAAAGTTTGAAAAACAAAACCTATCTCAAGCCCCCGAAGGCGAGCAAGCTCCTGATCTGACATTCTATTTAGATCCCTTCCCCTTACAAGAACCTGCCCTTCGGTAGGCTTGTCAAGGCAACCTATAAGGTTCACAAGAGTACTCTTTCCGGAGCCAGATGGACCCATAATAGCTAGGAATTCTCCCCGTTCAATTTTAAGATTGATATCTGAGAGAACGGGAATCTCCAAATTCCCAAGTACATAGGTTTTCCTGACATTGGAAACTTCGACAATAGGAAGTCCGTCATCAGGCAAACTATTTTTGTTAATATTCACTTCCCCCTGTCACAAAGTTACTGAAATGTGATAGAAGAATCACATTGAATAATCTCAATGTTTTTACTAATTATGTAAGACAGTCCATTTTAACTTATGCTTTATTAATTTTCGCCAGAAGTTCTCATATAGAGGTATAGATATTGATTATTTGCATTGAGTGCAATGTTTCGAAATGGATCTACAAAAATATCATGAAATATTCAGCTTCCCACTTTATATAGATTTGATCAATATAAAATTAATTACTTTGCGAAAAAATATTGAAAATATAGTTAGTTAAAACAGAGACAGTGAGAACAGATAGCAGTAATTACTTCATTAGACAGGGGCTTTTTTAGAAAATTTATAACTGTTTCCTTGGATTAACCTTCATAAATTTACATTGTATTATTTATAAAGATTTCATAAAAGTCACTTGCAGACTTAGAATAGTTAAACCAATCATTTCAAATATTTTTTTATTAATACTGGGAAAACAGTCTAATATTTATATTAAAGTGTGAATAAACTCTAAACTTTTAAACATTATATAATTCTAAAAAATATATGGGTGTATGTAGAAACTTTACTCTAAACATTTAGAAACTATTATTCATAAGGAAATTAAATTCTATTGAGCTTATATAACTTGCTTTATATAGCTATATACAGTCACTGTTAGCTAAAATTTCAAACGGTGTATCTCAAAATAAGAGAAAACGCATCATAGAATATTGATAAGTGGCTGACAGGGACCTCGAAAAATGTACCATCTACAGTATACAGATATTGATATAAACATGAGATATGGAGGGAATAGAAGTGATCTTCACATTCAACTTTAGTCAATTGTTCGCATTCATGAACAATTTCTGCTTCTCAATCAAACTGTGGTAACTGAATTTCTAAAGCGGAAGAGAATAGGTCTCTACGGAGAATGGTCATAAGGCCTTATACTCCTATTGCAAAAGACCGGGTATAACGAGGGTTGAACAATCAAGAAAGGAGTGAGGGATTGAAATGATCCTAAGTTTCGAATATTCAAAGATTACAAAGTTCTTCCAGGCAGAATGCTTCAAATTCTTCTACTGCTTCTAAATAAGCTGTGAAGAAATGGGTTCTGCAGGGGAGATGAGTTATAAACCCAATTGCATAACCGGGATGTAACGTAGGACGAACAAAATAGAGAAAGGAGTGAGGGATTGAAATGATCTTAAGTTTCGAATATTCAAAGATTACAAAGATCTTCCAGGCAGAAGTTTTCAAATTCTTCTACTGCTTCTAAATAGGATGTAACGTAGGACGAACAAAATAGAGAAAGGAGTGAGGGATTGAAATGATCTTAAGTTTCGAATATTCAAAGATTACAAAGATCTTCCAGGCAGAAGTTTTCAAATTCTTCTACTGCTTCTAAATAGGATGTAACGTAGGACGAACAAAATAGAGAAAGGAGTGAGGGATTGAAATGATCTTAAGTTTCGAATATTCAAAGATTACAAAGATCTTCCAGGCAGAAGTTTTCAAATTCTTCTACTGCTTCTAAATAGGCAGTGTTTGGATGAAGAGATAATAAGAATATATGAAGTTGCCTGCCCTTCGGGCAACTTCATCTTTACAAAATAAATATAATATTACCACTTTTCTACTTACTTTTTATTTTCTAATTGCTAACTCTTTTTAATAACGCTGTGATTCTGAACAAACTTATTGAGATATTAAAAAGAAACAGCGGTAAGGTTTCAGATTGGTTATGAGGGCCCTAAATTTGGGGAAAAATAATATTTTTAGAACATTATGGCTTCTGAAGGGACAATTTACCCCAGAGAAGTTAAAATTAAATTTAAAAAACGAGATGCTGGGAAATCTCATATGATAATTACAGCAAAAACTTCTGTTTCCAAATATTGGAAAACTATTATTTGTAAGGAGTTGTCATTCCTCACGTTATATGTAAATTGATAGTATACCTTAGTATTGATGCTTATATGTGAATTAAAATAGACTATCCTGATTATATTTTTTCAGGTTATCTATATAATATTCTGTAAGAGCATATATACAATCCAGATATAAGATTAAAGATACTTTAGATCCTTAAATCTTTTAGCTGGAAATATCCAAAATTGTTTATACCTCCCTGCAATCCCAAAAATTGGTTTCCGAGGGTATAACTTGGGAGTATAATAAAAATGGGAATTGAAGGAGGTTTGGAGAAAGCAGATCATATCCAAGAGATCCGAAAGTTGAGTTAAGTAAGTAGGAAACCATCAATTGAGTGAGGATAAACAAAACTACAATACTGGAGGGAATTACAATGTTCTACTATATAAGTTATACAAAAGTCACAGTGCTTGTACAGATAATAAAGTTTAAGTTGATCTATATTGGCGGCCAGGGTTTTGGCGGCTTTGGAAGATTCCTCAGATGAAACAAATAGTATATGTCTACTGTCAGCAACCGTTAGCAACCATTATTAAGTGGTGCCACAATACAGGCTCAGACTGTATGCTCAGGCAACAGTGTAGCCTGTATAATCTTTTTTTCAGAATAATTGATGATTTTCTTAAACATAGATGGAAGGATTCAAGCCTTTTCCTGAATACTAATACTATCATTAACTAAATAACATGAAAGTTCAGCTGCACAAATTTTTAATGTAAGTTCTTTTTTGAGTGCGATTAATGATCCATCGAATGGTTAATCTTGGCGTAAATAGTAGATGACCCTGACATAAAAATGGAAATGTCAGGGATTTTTGAAAAACAATCAAAAAATTGTAAAGTATAGAAAAATTTAAATTTTTGAGAAATAGAGAGCTTGAATTTTGAAAATGAGAGAAGTTTAGGTTTTTGAGATGAGAAGAGGTTTTACTATTTTAATTGATTATACTAGGTGAAACATCTCTGTGGAACCGTCTATAAACATTTTTATCATCAAATTTAACCGCCATCAGATAATCGATGTAGTGAACTGACATTATAGGCAAGGCTATAAACTTTCATAAGCACCCCATATTTACGATCGTTTCAGATTCTATAATCATAAATGACAGAACTCCGTCTAAGCATCATAAATACAAGATCAATAGCTTGAAAATTTATGTATTATTTTTATATTGTAAATTTTTAAAATGAATTGCCTGCGGTTTGAGATATAGTAAAAATGCTCCTGTTTTCTCTAGTAATAGTAGATCTAAACCGAATGATGGAAATGAAAATGAATCCTTAACTTAAAATTACATTAGGGATGGATCTGCCGCATATAGCCTCTAACAGTATGATACTATTCACGCTTCAGAGAAAGCATGAGAGTTTGAAGTCCTTAGTCCAGAAAGGGTTTCCAGGCCTAAATGATTCTTCCAATATCCTGCTAGAAAAAGGGTCAGACTCAGAGCCCCCAGGAGAGAAATTACTTACACAATTATAATCGTTACTTATATAATTCGAATTGAGTGATTAAGCACGTTAAAAAGCCTGGATTACTCGGAAAACAAGAACTTAACTGCATGTTTTTAATTATAACCTTAAGCACTTTTCTGAATTATAGAATTAGGATTGTAAACTTACAATTAAAATTTGGGAATAAGATTGCCTGTTAGACAAGCAATCTTTATAATTTCCATGGTAAAAAATCGAGGGGAATAAGGATATACATACTTATATATCCACCTTATTAAACCTCCACATAGCAGCAGATAGCATTGTAAGGGCGAAGAAAATGAGGCCCAGGAAAGAGAAGGTGATATCTGCGGTTGTATAAGCATAGTGATTCCCCATTACAGAGAAATTGGATCCTAAAGCAAAATAACGGATCCCATCTGCCAGCAGCGTAAGTGGGTTAAACATTGAAAGAAACTTGAGTATAGTAGGAAATGAGTCGATAGGATAAAGGGCGTTACTTATAAAGAAAAGAGGCATGCTGAGCAGGGTAAGGATTGACTGCATCCCTTCAGGATTTTCAATAGTAATCGCAATGGAACCCGAGAGGAAAAGGAATCCCAGAGTAAAGATCGCTACCAGTAGCATAATTCCCAAGATTGCGATAAAGGTCTCAGCAAAGC
This sequence comes from Methanosarcina flavescens, assembly GCF_001304615.2. NCBI lineage: Archaea > Methanobacteriati > Methanobacteriota > Methanomicrobia > Methanosarcinales > Methanosarcinaceae > Methanosarcina > Methanosarcina flavescens. The sequence goes on from NZ_CP032683.1 coordinate 1,525,882, forward strand.
TATATCCATTAAAGAAATCCATTCCTATAAGTTTCCCAAATCCTATTATTATAAAAGTTTGAATAAAGGCCTTGGTCACACCTGAAAGCCCAATCCCGAGAATTATGTGGAACCTGGGAACCGGGCTTGCCAAGGTTTCCCTCAAAAGGCTGAACTTCTTATCAAACATAAGGGTTGTGCCCCCAAACAGGCTGCTGAACAGGACGTCCATTGCAATTATTCCTGCGCCCATATACGAAAGGTAATCTACTACAGGAACTCCGGATGCACTGGAAACAAGCGAAGTTAATTTGTCAAAACTATCTGACATAGCAAGCCCGAAAAACCCCAACCACATCACAGGCTGGATCAGTGAACTGAAGAGTACCGATTTAAATCTAAAAAATTTCACCATTTCTCTCCAGTATATGGCATGAAATTCGAAGTTCATTCAGAAATTCCCCCCTATTTCTGTTCCTTGCTGTTTTCCATTCTCATCGCCTTCTCTTAATCCATGACCTGTGTAATGAACAAAAACATCATCCATTGAGGGCTTTTTAATATTCACAGTTGTAATATCTATCCCTTCTCCCCGCATTTTTTCCATAATTTGAGGAAGTGCATGAGTAACATCTTCCCCTATTATGACTCTAAGAGACTTAGTATCTTCTGTTACGCTTTTTACTGATCTAAGAGACCTTAAAATCTCTGCAGCAATTTTATTATTAGTAGTTTCTAGGTAAATAAGGTCTTTACCAAGTTTATTCTTTAATTCATCCGATGTTCCGGTGACAATTATTTTTCCATGATCAATTATGCTTATTCTGTCGCTCAACTGGTCTGCTTCTTCCATATAGTGTGTTGTCAGAAATATGGTTGTGCCTTCTCTCTTAATCTCTCTAAGATATTCCCACATTTTCATTCTCGTCTGGATATCGAAACCCACAGTCGGTTCATCAAGAAAGAGGACTGCGGGTTTTGTCATTAATCCTCTTGCAAGTTCAAGCCTTCGCTTCATACCACCACTGAGATCTTTTGCCAGGGTATTCCTTTTACTTTCCAGATCTGTCAGCTTTAAGAGCTCCTCGATGCGTTCTTTTCTTTCCTTCTTTGACATGGAATAAATTTTACCGTGATATTCAAGGTTTTCAGATACTGTCATCTCATGATCAAGGCAAAGCATCTGGAAAACAATGCCTATTGATTTTCTTACAGATTTTGGTTCTTTTGCGACATCATACCCATTGACCCTGGCCTCCCCCTTCTGGATCTTTTTCAGCGTTGTAAGAATATTAATCACGGTGCTCTTGCCCGCCCCATTTGGACCAAGAAACGAGAAAATTTCCCCCTGTTTTACATTAAAGCTTATGTTATCGACTGCTTTTATAGAACCATATGAATGTTCAAGATTATTTACTTCTATGACATTTTTGGTCATTGATAAATCAACCCCTTCCCTCTACCGTATCAGATCACTCCTGTCATTTATACTAGATCCGATTATTAGATCTGTTAACCCCATTATTAGACCCCCAATCTATAATGGGTATGGATTTAGTAAGCAGATTGTTGTAACAATTGAGTTTGGATAAATATCTTAATAGTTTTACACAAGTAGTTATGCTTCTGATGGTTTATATAAATAGGAAATAAAGATTCTAAACTAACTTCTGATAAGCTCCCCATTTTCCGTTTAGACGTTTCAAAGATACCAGATAGATTGTCGAAATCAATTTCACTTATTGAAATATCCCCCCAATAACTTCTCCTTTTGTTTTTTATTGAGAAACCTCTTCCTTATTAAACTTAAGGTAGAAGACTAAAAATATAAGAAAGATAACTTTATATCATGGGACATGCCTCAAGACGAGCTTCCATTAAGTTTAAATTCAAATTCCTTTTAAAAATAATTGTGGATATATATTAATATTACTCCCAGTTAAAGAACAGATTTCGCACTATGTAAAGTAATTTTCCGTTTCAAGAATTAATGCTATCTTTTACCCACAAGTATCTCATACTCCAAATAATACTCTAACGAGCTTTATAATTTAAAGAGTTTATCTATATAAAATATATAAACATGAAATATATTCTAATGAGATTAAATAAAAACTAAGGCTCCTAATACCAAATGCTTAGAAATTTTTATACAGAGTAGGATTATATGAATTCAAATAATGAGTTTGAATAAGATCTTCCTCACAAATTTACTTGTTTAAAATGAATTTATCTGGGTTGAAGCTTATATAAACAAATCTCCAGCTTGCATATTTTAAGGATGTTCGATTCGGGTATTTGGAGAAGAATATAAATACATTAATCGGTGATGTTATTTTGGGATAGATAATAGCAAATACTTTGAAAATCCATTAGCATCAGTGCATATCCTTACAACGAGATTTAGAACCTGCAAATTGAAGTAATTCCTTCAGGAGTGGAAAAGAAAGATATTACTTTTAAATTATCAAAAACAACTTCTACATAAAGCTACCAAGGAAGGTACTGGGTATGCAGACCGTTATATATCTGCTGCCCAGTAAGCCCGGAAAAAAGGGTGCTAATTATCCAAAAGCATATTTAAAGTAAAAGTGATTTATCAGCAGGCTTTTGAAAAAGCAGTGGACATAAAAACTGATTGAGTAAAGGAATTTCACGGCAAATCTTTTAAAGGGGAGAGAGTGCAATGGACAGTACTATACCCAGAATATTGAAAACTCCAATACTAGCAATGTATCACGATGACAGACGCCAGCTTCTTACTCTGGAAGTTGAACTTCCCGATGTAAAAAGTGAAAACATAACGCTTTTGATGCATGAAAATAGCTTCTACCTTAAAGCTTTCAGTGAAACGGTAGAGTACTTCGGGTCATTCTTTCTAGATGGACCCGTTGATCCAGAAAAAGCAACCGCTGTCAATGAAAAAGGCATGCTTACTATCAAAGCTCCCTATAAAGAGAGCTTCACGTGTGCAAGATACGTTCCGATTCAGTAACTCAACAAGAGATGAACTATCGGAAAAATAATCTGAAAAACTAATTTTGCACCCTATTAATCGTTATTATATTTTCTGAATAAGATAATTTTGATTGAGAGCGGTTTGCGCAGAGGAAATATTATGAAAATAATAAAATGCGGGGATCTGGGGTTCAAGTGTAACTTTATGGCTGTTGGTAGCAAATTGGAAGAAGTTGAAAATGCTATTTTAGATCATATAGAAAAACAGCATGGAAAAGAACTTCAGAGTATGTCCGAAGATGACCGTCGTCATTTGAAGCATCGGATATCGACCCTTCTGGGAAGAAGTTGCGGCTGTGGAGCTCTGTAATATAAACCTCCAGTTACGCGTTAAGAATCCAGAGATAGTAGTTAAGCAGCATAGCGAAGCTAACCCAAAGGATATAGGGGAGCAGCAAATAAGAAGCTGTTTTTGAAACTTCCATGAATTTCACTATTGTCAGAAAAATTGCAAGCCATAGCAAGATAATCTCGATAAAAGCATAGTAGGGGGATTGTAGCCCAAAGAAAATAAAAGACCATAGGGCATTAAGGATTAACTGAACACAGAAAATAAACATCGCCATCTTGACCCCCTCTTTTTGGAGCCCTTTTTCCCACACAAGGTAAAATGAGATTCCCATAAGCGTATAAAGCGTAACCCAGGCTGGAAAGAAGACCCAGGATGGAGGACTGAAAATCGGCTTTTGCAGTAAAGGATACCAGTTCTCTAGAGATGAAGCTGTAAACACCGAGCCTATTGCCCCTGCAAACTGGCAGAGCAAGATAGAAACGAGAAGTTTGAAAAAATTAATCTTTTTAACCATACTATACCCGGAAATTATTCTGTATTCCAACCATTATAAATATTAAGTTTAAAAGGAAAGCTTTAAAATTTTTTTCCTTATAGTTTACAGTCTTTTTGCAAATATGTGCTGTCAGAAAAAAACTTAAATTGCGTTAAGAGATCGAATCTTTTGGTAGCTTTAACGACTTTATACATACTAGATTAGAAATATGTTCAACAGAGTGGGATAAGGCATACGACTATTTTTACGTGTGACATATTTTTCGATAATCTAATAGGTTAATGCTTTATGGAGGCATAGGAAAGTTATATATATTTTCAGATAGGTAATAGGATACCTAGTGGGTAGTTATCTAAGGTACATTTATGGATGGAAATCAAATGGTGCAGACAAAAAAGTGTACAACCAAAGAAGATGTAATAGAGACTGTAAATGAAAGAGACGTAAAGTTTATCCGGACCCAGTTTACGGATATACTCGGCACCATTAAAAGCTGGGCAATTCCAGTTGAACAGCTGGAAGAAGCTTTCGAAAACGGGGTAATGTTTGACGGATCATCCATCCAGGGCTTTACAAGGATTGAGGAGTCTGACATGAAACTTGTACTTGACCCATCGACTTTCAGGATTCTTCCCTGGAGACCTGCAACCGGTGCAGTAGCCAGGATACTCGGAGATGTGTATCTGCCTGATGGCCGGCCTTTTGAGGGAGACCCTAGATATGTGCTTAAGAGCGCAATTGCAGAAGCCGAAGAAATGGGGTACTCAATGAATGTAGGTCCTGAACTGGAATTTTTCCTTTTCAAACTTGACGCAAATGGAAATCCGACCACAGAACTTACGGATCGGGGGGGATACTTCGATTTCGCACCCCTTGATCGGGCACAGGATGTGCGCAGAGATATTGACTATGCTCTCGAACATATGGGCTTCCAGATTGAAGCCTCCCATCATGAAGTAGCACCTTCCCAGCATGAGATTGATTTCAGGTTCGGGGATGTACTCAGTACTGCAGACAATGTTGTAACTTTCAAATACGTGGTAAAATCGATCGCATATCACAAAGGCTATTATGCCACCTTTATGCCAAAGCCTCTCTTCGGAGTAAACGGCTCAGGCATGCATACCAACCAGTCTCTATTCAAGGATGGCAAGAATGCGTTCTATGATCCAGACACTCCTGCCCAGCTTTCTCAGGAAGCCATGTACTACATTGGTGGTCTACTGGAACACATAAAGGAATTTGCAGCAATCACAAATCCGGTTGTTAACTCCTATAAGAGAATTGTGCCCGGATATGAAGCACCGGTTTATATCACCTGGTCTGCAAAGAATAGAAGCTCCCTGATTCGTATTCCTGCGACCCGAGGCAATGGGACAAGAGTAGAACTGAGATGCCCGGACCCGGCCTGTAACCCATATCTTGCTTTTGCCCTTATGCTCAGAGCTGGAATTGATGGGATAAAGAATGAGATCGACCCGGGGGAGCCTACTAACGCGAACATCTTCCATCTGACAGAGAAAGAGCGAGAGGAGAGAGGTATTCGCTCCCTGCCTGCAGATCTCAAGGGGGCAATTGACGAAATGCGAAGCAGTAAATTCGTAAAAGAAGCACTTGGAGAACACGTTTTCAGTCACTACCTCTGTGCTAAAGAAATGGAATGGGACGAATATAAAGCAATCGTTCACCCCTGGGAACTTGACAAATATCTTCATATGTTGTAATCTTACCAGCTCCTGGAACCCATGATATCAAAATTCACTGAAGCAGATTGAAAAAAATTCATTCAGAAGGCACCTTCGGAAAGATGTGTCCCAGATTTATAAAAAAATCCAATAGATCAGAGAAGAGTCTTCTCACTCAATCAGTTAGTTCCCGTTCAACCGGTTAACACCCGGTTCAACAAAAGATCATAACACATTGTGCTTTGCTGGTTTCCCTTAAGAATTTTTAGCTGGAAAAAGAAACATATATATATTGTCAAATAGGTACTAAATTACTTGCTTCCCTTAGTGATAACCCTCTCAATGTATGTTAAGAAATGAAACCATATATGGGAGCGCTATTAATCACTCACATTAATTAGATAATTTAGATGAGACAAATTTAGTTAAAGCTCCTCAAATCGCGGAAACTGGCAAAAACTATCCCTGAAACCCAGTTTTTCCAGCTGGCAAGTTTTTTGAACTATTTCTCAAAAATGAGCCGTAAAAATAATCCAGAAAGTTATTGATGAATATACCACGTTACGTTCATTCCTATCCATTTCCAGAGTGATAAAAATGTGTGGAATAATAAGCTTAATAGACCGAACAAAGTCCAGAATGGACGGGTCGAGCATAAAAGCTGCCCTCAGCCTCATGAATGAAAGAGGTAGTGGAGATGGGGCAGGATACGCTGCATATGGAATTTATCCAGAATATGCAGATTACTATGCTCTTCATGTTTTCTTTGACAATCTAGGTGAACCAAAAAGGAAGGTAGACGAACTCCTTGAACAGTGGGGAGAAATTGCCCACCAGGAAGAGATCCCGACAACCCCTCAGCCGGGCATGAAGAAAGTGCACATCCCATGGAGATACTTCTTTAAGCCCTCAGAAGACCTGATGGCAGAGAGGATGGATTCTGAGAATGATGTTGTCACTTACATAGTTATGGAAGTAAATACCAGCATAAAAGGAGCTACAATCTTTTCCTCAGGAAAAAATATGGGTGTTTTCAAAGCTTCCGGCTGGCCCGAGGATGTGGCAAACTTTTACAGAATTGAGAGCTACAAAGGATATATCTGGCTTGCCCATAACCGTTATCCTACAAATTCCCCTGGCTGGTGGGGAGGTGCTCATCCTTTCAATCTGCTTAACTGGTCAGTAGTGCATAATGGAGAAATTACCTCTTATGGCACAAACCGGCGCTATGTCGAAGGATACGGATACAAGTGCGCCCTGTTTACTGACACTGAAGTTGTAGCTTATCTGTTTGACCTGCTTGGAAGACAGCATGGACTGTCACATGAAATGATTGTCAAGGCTTTAACTCCTCCTTTCTGGGACGATATAGACCGGATGCCAGCAAAAGAGGCAGAGTTGAACAAGGCAGTCCGCCTTACCTATGGACCTGCCCTCATGAATGGACCCTTCGCAATTGTGGTCGGATCAGAAGATGGTATTGTCGGCTTTACTGACAGGATTAAATTGCGCCCTCTTGTAGTTGGTGAGAATGGAAATCGGCTCTACATTTCCAGTGAAGAAGCCGCAATAAGGATCATTGACCCCGAAGTTAAAAATATATACACTCCCAGGGCAGGAGAACCAATAGTAGTGAGGTTTATTGAATGACGCTTGGAAGCGTGCCCACAAAATTTAAGGTAAGCATTGACCGCGACCAGTGTATGGACTGTGGACGCTGTATTGAGAATTGTTCTTACGGCGTTTACAGGAGAGAAGGCGACAGAATCCTAGTGGAATCCAGAAAATGTACAGCCTGCCTCCGATGCGTTGCTATGTGTCCGAGGGACGCAATTACACTTACAGAGAAACCTGTTGACTATCGTAGCCACCCCCTCTGGACCAGAGAAGTAAGAGAGGATATTATTAATCAGGCTCGCAGCGGAAAAATTATTCTTTCAGGAATGGGAAACGCCAGGGATTTGCCAGTTGTCTATGACCGCCTTCTCCTTGACGCCTGTCAGGTTACAAACCCGAGCATTGACCCCCTGAGAGAACCTATGGAACTCAGGACTTACATAGGAAAGAAACCATCCAGACTCAAGTTCAGGAAGACCAAGAGCGGAGACATAGAACTTGAGACAAAACTGGCTCCAAACCTCAAACTCAATACTCCAATCATGATTGGACATATGAGTTTCGGAGCTATCAGCCTTAACTCCCACCTCAGCATGGCAAAAGCTGTAAAAGAGACAGGAACCTTCATGGGAACAGGAGAAGGAGGTCTGCATAAAGAACTCTACCCCTACCAGGACCGTATGATTGTTCAGGTAGCATCAGGCCGTTTTGGGGTCAATATTGACTATCTAGAAAGAGGAGCAGCCATTGAGATAAAAATCGGTCAGGGTGCGAAACCGGGTATCGGAGGACACCTGCCTGGTGAAAAGGTGAACGAAGAAGTCTCAAAAACCCGTATGATTCCACTTGGTAGTGATGCGATCAGCCCGGCTCCTCACCATGATACTTACAGCATCGAAGATCTTGTCCAGCTAATTCGAAGTCTCAAAGAAGCAACCGAATGGAAAAAGCCTGTCTTCGTGAAAATTGCAGCCGTGCATAATGTAGCTCCAATTGCAGCAGGTATCGCCCGCTCCTCTGCAGATGCAGTGGTAATTGATGGGTTCCGAGGTGGAACCGGAGCAACCCCCAAGGTATTCAGAGATCATGTGGGAATACCGATTGAAGCTGCAATTGCAAGTGTTGACCAGAAACTCAGTGACCAGGGCGTAAGAAACGAGATCTCGATTATTGCAAGCGGTGGAATAAGAAGCAGTGCAGACCTTGCTAAATCAATTGCACTTGGTGCGGACGCTGTGTATATTGGTACTGCTGCACTTATTGCTCTGGGCTGCAGAGTCTGTGGTAATTGTTATAGAAATCTCTGCCCATGGGGCATTGCTACCCAGGAGCCACATCTCATGAACAGAATCGACCCTGAAAGAGGTGCAGCCCAGGTTGCAAACCTGATCAAGGGCTGGACTTTAGAACTCGGCGAACTTATGGGCGCTGCAGGCATTAACAGCATTGAAAGCCTGCGTGGAAATAGAGATCGCCTGCGTGGATATATGCTGGATGAAGGAATGCTTAAAATCCTGGATGTACTGCCAGTGGGAGCCTGATTGAGATGAAGACGGTAAGAATTAATGCAAAAAGTATGCATTACACCCCCCTGAACCAGAAGATCCGGGCTGCAGTTGCGGACGGAGCAGAGGAAATTATACTCGATAATGTGCTTGGACAGCGCTTTATAAGTGGTGGATTAAAAGGCAACGTCCGGGTAATAATTAACGGAGTCCCCGGTGGGGACCTGGGGATGCTCATGAGCGGGCCGACATGTATTGTAAATGGGAACGCTGAACACGCTCCTGGCAACACTATGGACAGCGGCATGCTTGTAATTCACGGAAGCGCAGGAGATGCAGTTGCCCACAGCATGCGAGGAGGAAAAGTCTTTATAAAAGGCAACATTGGCTATCGGGGAGGCATCCACATGAAACAGTATGAAGTGGAAGCCAGACCTGTACTTGTAGTCGGTGGTACAGCCCACTCCTTCCTCGGAGAATATATGGCAGGTGGTCTTGTGCTCGTACTGGGCATCGGTAAGGACAAAGCGATGATAGATAGGGGTATAGGAAGCGGAATCCATGGTGGAGAAATTATCATCCGTGGAGAAGTGGATGATTACCTGCTTGGAATAGGAGCCAAGAAGTTCGAGTTTACCGAGAGCGATCTTGAACGCATTGCCCCGATTATAAAGACCTTCTGCGAGCAGTTTGGATATAACCCTGCAGAGTTCCTGAATACCAGCTACACGAAGATCGGACCTGCAAGCAGCCGGCCTTTCGCAGGCAAATATGTCTGGGAGTGATGAGAGATGGCAGAACAAAAACCAATAAGCAAAAATTACCTTGATCTCAAATCAGAAGTCTGGGACGAAGGCCTTTGTTCAGGCTGCGGGGCCTGCATTGCAGTCTGCCCTGCTGATTCCCTGTACTTTGAAACCGGCGATGATTCTACACACCCAAAGAGCAATAACTACTGTAAAGCCGCTGTTGATGGAGTCCCCTGCGGAGCCTGCTATGAAGTTTGTCCTAGACTCGATGAACAACCCTCAAGCCTGCTCGGGGATTACCTGGAAATCACTGCCGGAAGAGCCGAGTTCGATATCCCGAAAAAACAGAGCGGCGGAGCAGTCACAGCAATCCTTGTAAACGCGCTTGATACAGGCCTTGTAGATGCCGTGGTTACGGTTACGGAAGATCCCTGGACTCTTAAGCCGCATTCCATGGTAATAACCAGAAGTGAAGCCCTTATCGGTCAGGCAGGAAGCCGTTACAACTGGTGGGTTCCTCTTGTTTCTTCCCTCAAGGAAGCAGTCGTAAACAGGAAGTACAGAAACATTGCAGTTGTCGGAGTTCCCTGTGTCGTCCAGGCAGTCCGCAAAATGCTTGAAACCGACCACCAGCTTGTGCAACCATACAAAAAATCCATCCGTTTCGTTTTCGGGCTTTTCTGCACGGAGAGTTTCGACTATGAAAAACTTATTGCAGGCAAGCTGAAAAGCGAGTACGCCCTTGAGCCTATGAAAGTATGCCGTATTGACGTTAAGGGCAAGCTCGAAATTACCTTAAACGATGGGATACAGTATGTAATCCCTCTTAACGAACTTGAGGACACTGTCCGCCCAGGCTGCGGCGTCTGTACGGATTTTACCGCTCTTAAAGCCGATATTTCTGCCGGGTCTGTTGGAAGCTCGGACGGCTATACTACCCTTGTCGTCCGCACGCTCGTAGGACAGCACCTACTTGAAAGTGCAATTGCCAACAAGAAACTGAGCGTCGGCGGTGAAGTCAGCACCGGCATAATTGAAAAGCTTGCAAAGAAAAAAATGATAAGAAAACTGGAATAAACTACAGAAACTTAAAAGATGAAGCTTTAAACTTCATCTTCATTCATTCTTTTTTGAGAACTCATTAAGCTTCAGGAAAAAGATTCTGCTATATTAAGCAACTCTGCCTTATCGAGAGAAGAGACAATAGTGACTTCAAGCTCTTCATTTTTCCAGGTCAGAGCTTTCATATTTCCACCAAATATCGGAGAAATCGTACCGTTCATGTTATTTACCTGAATATTTTCTCCTTCACTTCCAAAATTCTGAATTTCAGATAAACCTTTTTCAGAAACGCTTTCGATGATACGTATTTCATTGTCTCCTTTTGTATACACGAGGGTGATTTTTTCGTAATGCTGACCTGCAAAAACACTGAAACCACTATGGACAAAAATTGAATAAGGCGTATCCGTGCTGGAAGAGATAATTGAATAATCAAACTCATAGCCCTCAGGGAGATATTCAGGAGTGAGTATTTTAAAATCAATAAGCTCCTTTGCCTCTTCAAATGTCATTTTTTTAGGTTCACTTTTTAGATCTTCAGGCCCCAGTACTTTTACCTGCGCGCCATCTGGAACTTTAAATTCAAATTCAAAGTCTGGGATTCCAGCATTCAATTTCACATCCCGGATTTCTATCTCAAGATAAGGATTCCCTTCATTGTCATACAGTTCATACCTGATGAGCATCCAGTTTTCGCCGTCAACCCATATTTTTGATTTCCATTGGAACAATTCATTTTTCTCGGAAGGGGTGAGCTCAAGTACATACGCGTTTTTCCCATCGATATTCTCAGTCCCTAGGAGGGAAGGTAGTTTCCCATTAAGAATAATTCCATTTAAAAACTCAGCATAAACATCAGGCTCGAAGAGTTTCAAATCATTAAAATCATCATAAATCTCTGTTTTGAAAACAGTCCCAGGCTCGGAATTATAGATCCACTGGAAATCTCCGTCAGATATCATGATTACTTCCGTATCTTTATCCGGACTTAAAATAGTCGTTTTCATTAAATCGGATTTTTTCCATATAATTTCATGCACTTCTGGATTCTGTCGCCTTGAAGTTGAATTTACATACATGGTAAAAGAATAGTCTTCAAGACTGTCCACTTCCATCTGCATGTTAGACACAATTTCTTCAACATTGAGTTGAGTGTTAGATGAAACTTCTTCGGCACCGGACTCTTCTGCGCAACCTGAAATAAAAATGGGGAGGGTTATCAGGGACAGGGTGAGCAGTAAATATCTTTTGGAATTAATCTTCATTTATTTACCCCAATTTAAAGACATTTTGTATTAATTCTATCTTCCAAGAGATCCCACACGGCTTATATTTTAAATAATAGGTAGAAATTTAGATTTACACCCATCCAGCTTTTGAGTCTAACCTATTAGCTCGAAATCAAGATATTATAGTTTAGATAATCCCAAATACCAATCTGGAGGAGTGTAAATTCAAAATAGATACTCAACATTGCCTTTTCAACACATCAACTTTCAAAAATTGAGTTTAAATAACACAATTGCAGGAGCCCTCTTGAATTGCGATTAAAGTCTTTACAGGCAGATATGCGTAACATCTTGCTTCCAATTTCACGTTTGTCCTGTAGTTCCCACTGCTTGGTACATCGATCATCTCTGCCCCGGAAGCTGTACATGAGCTTGGAACCTGGTGAACGATTGCAGGCAAATTAATTGGTTCACTTATCCAAATTGTTATTTTCATCTCACAAGGGGCAGGAAAAGGAAATTCTTTAGAAGTTGTTTGACAGCCACTTACAAACCATGATACATTCATGTATCGACTTCCATTAGGACGCTGGTATAATTTGGAAGAAAACTTTAGATATATGTCTCCAGTACCATCTAGATATTCTCTAGTGCAGCTATTTATAAGTGTATCTGCTAAAACAACGTTTGGCTCTAAGAGTTCACTTTTTTGCTTTTCACACATATTATGCACTTCTTTTCTTTACTCCAGAGACAGGATCAAGCAAACCTTAAGTGCTCTTAAAGCTATCATTTACTTGCCACAGCGCATGTAAAGTTCAAATGTGTTCTGGAAGGTTTGTTTGAACTTCAAATTCAAAGATAATTTTAAACTTTTTCTATAAATTTATTGTGATGATGAATGATTCATCAGTCTGATTAACACTCATTAAACCACTTCTTTCTTATCGAGAACAACAGAATTTTAGAGTTCTAATCGACGTTTGAAATTTGACCTGCTTTTAGCAAATAATCTTGATTCCCTTTTCTTCACTAAACCATAAAACTAACAAAAAACATAGCAACGTACATGCCCAACAAAAGAAAAGAATAACGCCAAAACAATTTGGTAAGGAAGTAATAATATCTCGAAATGTAAGGTTAGATATAACTCTTTCTCATCAAAAAGTAAACAAAAATTATCGTAATATATCCACCGACTATATTGAAGGAATAAGTAACAGTAATATTAAATAAAAAACTTATTATTGTTATAAAAAGCCACAGTACAAAGCCTATTAATGCGCTTTTCATACCGATAATATCGCGATTTTTTTCAATCCTGCTCATGTTCTTACTACATAATGAATAGTGTCCAAAAATTAAAAAAAATAAAATAAGACCCGCTACAAGCCATTGATCTATTTGACCCCAATATTGAGCCTTGATTATCTTGTTGCCATCTACAAGGACCGCTTCTGAAAAAAACAACATTTTTATTTTATCTATAAATATGAGCCAAAAATAAAATAATACAAGTCCAAATAAAACTCCGACTACTTCAGGAGCTTTATTTAGAGCTGATCTCATATATACCATATAATAAAGCCTCTTAACATGAATTCGCGACCATTAAATCCCGTGCATTTTCCAAATACATCCTAAAGTTTCATAATATATTGCTATACACTTATTAGAATTTATATCTTTTATTTCCATTACAGTTTCTGCACAACATAATCGCATCAAGCAATATATCTATCTAAAATTTTCAGAAAAGAAAGATGCCGTTTTCAGGCATCTGGAAATAAGATTATCCAGCTGATAAGGAACCTCCCTACATGCTTGATTCGAAATTAAAATACAGGAATCAAGCCCGGATTGTTCCCTGTAATGCATTCTCCACCTTTAGCAGTCACTATAAAAGTGTTCTCGATTCCTACCATTCCGATGTTTTCAATCCCTTTTTTAGGTTCCAGGGCAAATACCATTCCTTCCTGAAGGGGTTCATCAAAACCTTCTGCGATTACAGGAGTTTCATCAATTAGCAGTCCGACTCCGTGCCCGAGGAATTTTACTTTACGGTCGCCAAAACCCATAAAGTTTTGCAGGAATTCTGAATCAAGCTTATTCATGATTGTAGTGTAGATTTCTGAGGGAATTGTGCCGGGTTTTAACATTGAGGCAGCTTCGTTTTGTATAGCCACACATTTATTATGGGCATCTATGGCATGTTGTGGAAGGGGAGAGCCAAACATATATGTCGTGGTTTTATCCGTGTGATAACCATCAACCCCACATCCGACATCAACAAAGACAAGGTCTCCTTTCCTCAATTTTCTGTCACGGCTGCCTAGCACAGGTGCTGCAGGGCATAACCCGTACTTCCCTCCGGGCCCGTTAAAATAAGTCGGATAGATGGAGCTTTCACCAAAACAGACATTTCCCAGAATCATTTCTGTATCAAACATGCCAAAACGGCATGCTCCGTGATGACCTTCTTCTACAAGAACTGAAAACAATTTGGTTGCCAGGTCGCTTTCACTCATTCCTTCCTGCAGCATTTCAGGTACAAGCTCTTCCAGCACATGCTGGTGAATCCTGCCGGCTTCTCTTATCAGGGAAAGTTCATATTCGCTTTTTATTGCTCTGACAGCACAAATCTGGGGGTCTACGGGTTTGAAATTATTAAAAGGGAAGTATTTCTGGAATCTCTGGTACAGAGCCAGAGGAACTACCTCCGTTTCCAGGTATACCGTATCCGGAAGCACATTTATACTTTTTGCAGCATCACGAAAGCTATTCATAGGTTCTATGCTGGGAAAAAGAGATTCGTCCAAGGCTCTTTCATAACTGCGGCGTGCCCATAAGGTTGCTTCCCCGTGCCTGGGAATAATTAACATTCCATCCTGCATTGTACCCGTAAAATAATAAAGGTTTATTTTACTGAAGATGACAGCTATCTCCCATTCTGGATTTGAGATATCCATTTGCTTTCTAAAATTATACATGCGATTTTTCAGTTCGGTTAAAGGTACTTTCTTAATCATAAGGGTCCCTTTTACTAATATATCAGTTGTCAATTATAGAAGTGTAACCTGTAGTGGGGAATATAATGGGAAATTATAATGATGTATAAATGTACATAATAGATATGCATAATAACTGTTATTCCTCGTAACAAAAACTTTATTTCATTCTGGTTTTCTCGCAGGATTTCTTATTCCCTACCCCAGTAATTGTTACTTCTCCAACAAAAATTTCTATTTCTTACATCGCTCACTTAAAAAGATAGAAAGGATTTTCGAGGTAGTAGAATTTCAGTTCACTTTTGAAAACAGAAAAAATAATTAGAAAGGAAGCAAATTAAAAGGATACAAATTAAAAAGTAGCAATTAAAAGGATACAAAAGGGCTTTTTGATAAGGGGTTATCATGTTAGGAAAATTCGAAGGTCTTATTGAGAAGGCTTCAGAGATGGGGCTCAAAGCTTATTTCGTGAATGCAGGGGATATTCCGGTTGAGAACAGGATTGCCCTGAAATGTGCTTACGGTTGCAGAGGTTATGGAAAGAGGTTGAGCTGCCCTCCTCATATCATGACGGTGGAGGATTTCAGAAAAATTATAGGGGAATACAGCAGCGCGCTTCTACTTGTCGATGAACGCGATACTTCACAGATTCCAGATATACTGGAAGCCTGGGGAGAAATTCGTAAGGATTCTTTCCATAAAATGTTGGAACTTGAATATGAAGCCTTCAGGGAAGGTTTCACTTTTGCCCATCTCCTGAGACCCGGCTCCTGTAACGAGTGCGATATATGTAACCTTGAAAAGTGCATAAAACCGGAATTGAGACGCTTTGCACCTGAAGCTGTAGGAATAAACCTTCAGAAGGCAATGGAAAAAGCAGGACTTGTACTTGAGTTCTGCAAGCCTGAGAGAACTACATGTGTCGGGGTTTTGCTGCTTGAATGAAAACTCGGGTAACAGGATTTTGAAGAAATACACTGCATACATCTCAAAACTTCTCCAATTTAACAGGGGTATTGAGGGGAAGAGAAGAAGTATGTGAGAGAAGTGAGGCTAATAATTAAGCTTCTTAATTCTGGAAATTCACTATTGAAGACAGAAGTTATATTAACTCTCGGATATATTTTATGGAAGATATAGCAAACTGGAGGTATAGTTCAAATTGGATTCTGAGAAATTGAAAATAGCTGTCCTGGGAGGAACCGGAAACATAGGGGAGGGTATGGTGCTCAGGCTGGCACTTCAAAACCTTATGGCTGAAGGTGTAAAAAACGAGGTAATTATAGGGTCCAGATCCAGGGAAGCAGCCGATGAAGCCGCAAAAAAAGCTTTATCCGAACTTGAGAACTGCGGATTTGATACATCCGAAACAAGCGTAACAGGAAGCAGTAACCTTGAAGCCGCACAGGTTGCTGATGTAGTAATCCTTACTATTCGTTTTGACCATGTTTTACCTCTGCTGAATGAGATTCAGGAGGCTATTGAAAATAAGATTCTTATCACTCCAGTAGTCCCGATGGTAAAGGAAGGAAATTTATTCGTATATAAGCCCCCGGAAGAAGGCTCAGCCGCCCTTGCAATTCAGAAAAGAGTCCCGTCTTCTACGAAAGTTGTGGCAGCCTTCCATAATATCCCTGCAGGGAAATTGAGGGATATAGTAAAATGCAAGGCTGTACATGACGCAATAGTATGCAGTGATGACGAAGAAGCAAAGAAGCTGGTCATGGAGCTTACAGAGCATATGGGATGCCTGAAGCCCCTGGATGGAGGACCTCTTAAACAGGCAAGCACTATTGAATCGCTTACACCACTGATGATAAACCTTGCAAGGCTTAATCAACTTAAAGACCTGGGAATAAATTTTTCCTGATAGGACCTTGCAAAAAGATGAAAAATATACAGAAAAAAGAACGATGAAGGGATAATTTTAAATCCGAGAGAATGAACACCGCTTAGAAAACTTATTTTTATATAATAGAAGATATAATATATCTAAAGGCACAGATGATGAATCAAATAATAATCTCTGCCTGAAGGTACAATTTATAATTCACTAATGGAATTACCGATAAAATAAATTATTTAATCTGGTCAGTAAAGCAAATTCACAATTCTTGATAAATGAAGACAAATTTATAATTCTTGATAAATAAAGACAAATTTGTAATTTTTAGTAAAAAACTTATAATTAATCAGTAAAAAATAATTCTAATAAAAGTGATTCTGATAACTGATGAGTAAAAATAAACCTTGATAACTCATAATTGCCAGTCTTTATCCGAGTTTTTAACTATTATCAATAATTCCGAACAGATTTAGTTTATGTTAAATATTATGAGAGAAATAATCAGTATGAGAAAAATTTGTGATTAGAGAATTGACGAGTAAGGAAGCTGGAAAAACGCTTGTTACGAGGAAATTTGACAGGAAAATGTCTGTTTATTGTGAAAATTCGCAGATCACTTCCTGCTGCGGAGTTTTCTCTTGATCTCATTATTTTTTGCTTACCTTTCTTTTCTAAAAAGGATGAATCGATTGAATCAGACAGTGAACCTGTATGAGTGAAGAATTGTCAAAAGAATTAAAGGCTGCAGGGCTTGACTTACTCTCCTGCATGCAATGTGGCACATGCACAGGAAGTTGCCCTTCTGGAAGGCATACCGGGCTTAACACGCGAAGAATTCTTCGGGATGCACGCAAGAACAGGGTGGCAGTCCTTTCAGATGATGCTCTCTGGCTCTGCACCACCTGCTATACCTGCCAGGAGCGCTGCCCACGCGACATACCAATTACTGATGCTCTCCTTGAACTCAGGAGGCTCGCGATAAAAGAAGGTTTCATGCTTCCCGAGCACAGGCGAATATCGGAAATGGTTGCAGAGTGCGGGCATGCAGTCCCTCTGGACGAAGAGACAAAACATAAAAGGGAAGAGCTTGGGCTTGATCCCATACCTGAGACCGTCCAAAAGTATTCTGAAGCCCTTCAAGAGGTAAGAAGTCTTCTCAAAGCCTGCAAATTTGACGAACTGACGGCTGAAAATTAAGGAGGCAGAATATGGAGAAACTATCTCTATTTCTTGGATGTATTGTACACAATCGTTACCCGGGAATTGAAAAAGCAACTAAACTCTGCCTGCAGAAGCTTAATATAGATGCAGCCGACCTACCTGGAGCCTCCTGCTGTCCCGCTCCAGGAGTCTTCAAGTCCTTTGATAAAGCTACCTGGCTTGCCCTTGCCAGCCGGAATATAGTTCTCTCAGAAAAGCTGGAAAGGGATATCCTCACAGTCTGCAATGGCTGCTATGGCTCCCTGGCAGATGCCAATTTAGAGTTGAAAAAGGATCCTGAGCTAAAGGCGCGCACGAACAGGTGCCTTAAAGAAATCGGAATGGAATTCAAGGGTACTGTTGAAGTGAGGCATATAGTCGAATTTTTATATAAGGAATTTGGACCTGAGAAACTCAAGGAGCATGTCACAATCCCGCTTGGCCTTAAAGTGGCACTGCACTACGGATGCCATCTTATCAAACCTTCAAAAGACCGTAAACTTGGGGAAACAGATGCTCCGGTTTTCTTTGATGAGCTTGTTGAAGCTACAGGTGCAAAAAGTGTAGATTATACCGACAAGATGATGTGCTGTGGAGCAGGAGGAGGAGTACGTTCAGGGCATGCTGCCGAGTCCCTTGAGATGCTTGAGCATAAACTCGCCTGTATTCGGCAAGCAGGAGTGGACTGTATTGTCAATGCATGTCCTTTCTGTCATCTTCAATTTGATAGGGGACAGCTTGCAGTCAATGAGAAATTCGGAACGGACTATTCAATCCCGGTTCTGCATTATACCCAGCTACTGGGTCTTGCTCTTGGCATTACCCCATATGAACTCGGGATAGAACAGAACGCAGTTCAGAATATCGAGTTTCTTTCAAAAGTCTACGAGATCAATGCGGGTTTAAGATAATAGTATCAGGTAGAAAAATCCCATGTAAAAATTTGAGAAAAAATAGTCAAAAAGGGTTTTTCATTTTTACGAATCCGAAAAAGGTTTCATCTTTCATAGCCTGTAGTTCAGGTTTTGTTTTCATAATTATCTTTATCCCGTATATACCAGAGGCATTTCCGTCTCCATTTGCAGGTTCCACAGACTTCCTCAATATCGGATGCATTGGCAAGTTGTGAATTGATTAACCTGAAGGCTTCATCTGCCTTCATAACAATTCCTTCTTTTATTTTTAATTTCTCCATAACAACAAGATCCATATTCCTGATCCTGCGGGAGGCTATTGATTGCTGTGCAATGCATTCCCTTTGGTTTGGGCAGGAAGCGCAGATTACATCACATTCGGATACAAGTTCCAGAGGTCTTGAAGGGGAAGCCTTTATGTCCGAAATTACAGCCCGCAGATTGGCTACAAAAGCCGGGCTGTACCCATAGCCCTGAAAACCCTGGATGCAGCAAAGGTGATGGGCTCGAATCTTCAGGCATTCAGATCCGATCTCAGAATCAGGTCCAGATGTGTTTGACTTTTCAAGCATGTGTATCTCCAGGATTTGAACTTATAGAACCAAAGAATTTACTATATAAGTCTCATTCTATAATATCGATTTCTGAATCGGTTAACTGAGGCAATTCCTTAACAGGCAGTGTTATCGAAGGAGCTTCCGAATATTTTGCGAAGAGAATATCATAACCTGTCTTAAGCCCAATCATGATATTGAGATCGGTGAGGTCGTCATTTAGGAGCTGAGCCTGGCCTATTGGATTACAAATTGCTTCAAACTCCAGATCTTCAGATTTCTTAATTCCGAGGCTGGCTTTTTCGAAGCTGGAAACTTTACAGCAAACTGAGAACACATCAAAATATCTCGAAAGGATGTTATAAACTAGCCTGGCTTCTCGCTCATACTCAATACAGAATGCGATTCCTATTTTCGTGTATCCAAGTTTTTTTGCATAAATCGTTATTTCTTCCAGTTTTGTCCTTTTTAAATGATCGGATTCGAGCCAGGCAGAAATCTGGATTGATTTCAGATCGTCGCCCGTATACTCAAGCCCAAATTTAATGACAGAACAGTTTTTGCCTTTCACGCATTCCTTAATCCTGCACAATGCACACTGCACACTTTTTTCTCCCGGGTAATTAACATAAATAGGGTTTATAGTCACAAGTAAGCTGTAAAGATATAAATATTCCTAAGAGGGATATAATAATATATTCATAGAGTGACAGATGAAAAACCAAATGTAGATGAAAAATCCGAGCAGTAAATTCCAGAAACAAGAATTCTGATTAATGGTCTCTATATTCACGTTTTGCTCAGGCAGTCCATGTTGTCACCCCATTGAAGAGTTCTGTCTTTTGTGCCTGCAAAGATACGGATTCCAAAAGAGCCGAATATATCAAATGCTTTCTGCCTGATCTTTCTGCATGCATACTCTCATGAGAATTGATCCTAACTGGGGTGACAGGCATTTGATTTAATTTCACTCTTTTGTACGGAAATATTTATATTTTTCTACTTAAAAAGAGAAATTGTTATATATTTATTCTGCAATGTGCATAAGTAACCTATGAAAAAATGCAGAGGAAGACCAAAGTGCCCTAGGCGTGTAGAACAAACGCCTAATGTCACATATTTCAAGCCCAGAGGGGTCCCACTGTCGAATCTTGAGGTTGTATCCATTACAGTTGAAGAGCTTGAAGCCCTGAGACTCGTAGACGTTGAGGGACTCAGGCAGGAAGATGCAGCCATCAGGGTAGGAATATCAAGGAGAGCTTTCTGGGAAGACCTGAAAGCTGCCAGAACAAAGGTAGCTCTCGCCCTTACCACAGGAAAAGCAATCGAAATAAAGGGCGGCAATTATATCAATCCTGAGAACGCTGACATTAGTGAAGATGCTGACACGTAAACGAGAAATCTAAAAACCGGGAAAATACGTAAATATTAAACAGGCGGTAAAAATGACAGATAAGGTTCAACCACTTGAGAGTTTATCTAAAAAGCCAGAGGAGCCAAAAATAGTAGTCAACCTCAGGCGCATCAAACGCAAGATTATGATAATGAGTGGGAAAGGGGGAGTAGGGAAAAGCACAATTGCAGCAAACCTTGCTGCCGGGTTAGCTCTGCGTGGACACAGAGTTGGGCTTCTTGACTGCGATATCCACGGCCCAACTATTCCTACAATTTTCGGACTAGAATCTGAAAGGCCCAATGTTAATGAGGAAGGTATTCTTCCAATCCAGGTACTTCCCAACCTTTCAG
Source organism: Methanosarcina flavescens (assembly GCF_001304615.2). Lineage (NCBI taxonomy): Archaea > Methanobacteriati > Methanobacteriota > Methanomicrobia > Methanosarcinales > Methanosarcinaceae > Methanosarcina > Methanosarcina flavescens. The sequence goes on from NZ_CP032683.1 coordinate 1,546,782, forward strand.
TAATGTCTGTCGGTTTTCTGCTTGGAGACAAAGATTCTCCTATAATCTGGAGAGGACCTGCCAAAATGGGGGCAATTAAACAGTTTCTGGAAGAAGTTAGCTGGGGAGCACTTGATTTCCTGATTATAGACCTGCCCCCAGGCACAGGAGATGAACCCCTGAGTGTAGCGCAGCTGATTCCCAATTGCGATGGTTCAGTGCTTGTTACAACCCCTCAGGACGTAGCTCTGATAAGCGTCCGAAAATCAATTAAGTTCTCCGAGAAACTTAACGTACCTATTATAGGACTAGTTGACAATATGCATGGGCTTATCTGCCCCCACTGCGGCAAGCCAATAGAAGTGTTCGGAACCGGAGGCGTAGAAAAAGCCTCAAAAGACTTCAATATTCCTATTCTTGCCAGACTTCCTATTGAACCCAAAGTAGCAGAAATGGAAGATAAAGGCACTATTGTCCAGGGTCTGCTTGAACACAGTACTGAATGGCAGAAAAACTTTGAAGCCGTTATTACCGCAGTAGAAAAGACTCTGGAAGAGGAGTAAGGTAGAACAGAAATAAGAAAAGAATAATACAAGGAAAAAGTTTGCAATTTTTCCTGATTTTTAATTTTTCCAATCGGCTAACTTCTTAGCAGCTAACCTCTTTCAAGAGGCTGACTAAGGCTATATAATTAGCTGCTTTGAGATTTCTTTTTCTTCTTATATTATTTTTCCTTCTCTATTTTTCCTTCTCTGTTTTTCCATGAATTCTTACTTTTGTTTTCATAATTCTGTCATTTAAGTCTAATTTAATATATTTTCTGCATACTGAGAGCCTCTTAAACTGGTCATTTTTCCCTCTCCTAATGGTTAATTATTTGAGGTTTATTGATGAATTCTACTTCAGAATTAGGATTTCACAATCAACAAAATAAAGGTTGTTTGTGAAAAGAGAGAACTATTTGCACATAACATGTGGTTGTTGCGTTATGTGCAATTACAACATATAGGTAAAATACAACATATAGGCAAAATATTACAAAATAAAAGATTAACGTTGAGAACATGAAGAAATCGGTTATACTATTGGTTCTCCTTGCAGCTATAATTTTTACTGCGGGCTGTACTGAAGAAAGTCAGGAAAACTCTACAAGCACCCAGGCAATTAAGGAAGGAACTGGCGTTATTGAGGCAACCGAGCCTGAACAGAACGCAACCCTTCAGGAAACCCAGGAGGAAGGTGGTGTTGTTGAGGTGACCAACCTTGAACAGATAAACACATCCATCCATCAGGGGCCAGTTCTTATGAAAATCGGGTCTGAAAGATGTGGGCCATGCAATGCCATGAAACCCATGCTTCAAGAACTGGCAACAGAATACGAAGGAAGAGCCAGGGTCATCTCTGTAGATATAGACAGGAGCCACGAGCTTGCAGTCTATTTCGGAATAGGCTATATCCCTGACTCGACTGTAATCGTGGGTATTAAGGACGGAAAATACATCTATATGAAGCCAGATGGAAGCGTTACCACAGACAGGCTCCAGGCAAGGATTCTAGGTGCCACAGAAAAAGGCGTACTTGAAGATGTTATGAATCACGCTCTTATCCAGGCTGAGAAAAATAAGTCTTAACCGAAAAAAGCCTACGAATAGACTTACCTAAGAGACCTGCATACTTGAAGACTGGTTTCCAGCAACCTTAAGATTCGATAAAAACTGTACTATAAAACAAAAACTAAAACAACAAACCTGAAGAACCATGTTTTATGATGTAATTTCCCCTCAGGCTGCATTTGGCACAGGAATTATCAATATCTTAGCTGCATTTGCTGCAGGAATTCTCAGTGTCTTCTCCCCATGTATTCTCCCACTTCTGCCTGCAGTCCTGGCAACGTCTGCAGGAAGAGGAAAACTAAGGCCCTTTGCGATAGTAATCGGAGTTTCGATATCCTTTACTATAATGGGAGTAGTAACATCGGCTTTTGGTGCAGCTTTCCAGACTTATATAAACCAGTTGAAGATTCTGGCAGGGAACTTTATCCTTTTAATGGGTATTGCAATACTTTTTAATATAAGCCTTTTCAATGTATTTTCAAGATTCCCCCTGCTATCAGGAATGAATGGAGAGGGATCTCTTTCCGGACTTTTGCTCGGGTTTTCCCTCGGTGTGCTCTGGATACCGTGTGTTGGCCCGTTTCTGGCTTCTATCCTGACTATGGTAGCTCTGGAGGGAAACTTGGCTAACGGCGCATTTACGCTTTCAATTTACTCACTGGGATTTGCTATGCCAATGCTCTTGCTCGCATATTCAGCCCACTTTTCTTCCTCTAGAATTCGACTTATTTCAAGGTGGGATGCGATTCTCAAAAAGGGAGCGGGAATAGTACTTATCCTGGTAGGACTCTGGATGATACGCCAGAATCATATTCAGTGGTTTATTTAAGAAAGCTAGATAGAGATAAAAACCAGGGGCTTTATGGATCGGTAGGTTCTGATCCATCCCCTGAAGGTGCAAATCCTGTTCAATTAGATAAATATAAGAATACCTTCAGCTACCATTTATCACACCTTACTTTTTTCAGAGGATAGCAGTAACATACTCAAAACAAGATCTACAAATTTATCCTGCTCTAATCATAGCTTTTCTTATATATATCAAATGAGAAGGAGTATACTAGGAAGTAAAACAGTTAACTGAACTCATTGAAAGTAAAAATGAGGGAAAACAGAAAAGAGAAGAAAATAGAGAAAGTATTACTCTTCACTTTCTCTTGCGATTGCTACGAGCTCGTTAACACATGCAACTGCCATAGGTGTTCCACCTCTTGTCCCTACACAGCTTATAGAGGGCACGGGAATACTCAGGTTTCTGACCATTTCTCTGGATTCGGCTGCGTTCACAAAACCTACCGGGAGCCCGATGATAAGAGCTGGTCTTACACCTTTTTCTATAAGTTTGCAGACCATGATAAGGGCAGAAGGAGCATTTCCTATTGCAATAATACTCCCATCGAGTCGGTCGCGGGCAGCCAGGAAACCTGCTGATGTGCGCGTAATTCCGTACCTGTTAGCAATTTCAGCATTCGGATCTTCATCGAGCACGCAGATAATCTCGGATTTGTGTCCGGTTTTTGTAATTCCGGCTTTTACCATGTTAATGTCCACGAAAATCGGGGCACCCTTTTTAATTGCATCCACACCTGCAGGGATGGGGTCATGCATAAAACGCATAATATCTGCTACGGAAAGGTCTCCTGTTGCAATAACGCAGCGCTGGCGGAAGCGATCTTCAGGTGTCTTGTTGCCGATAATTTCCTGGATCATTGTCCGGCTTTTCATATAGATGGCTTTGGCTTCTTCAGTTCTTGCCCCGGAGTCTTTACAGATACTCACAAGTTCGGGATTAACATCAACCGTAAGCTCGGTAAATTCTTCGAGGTTTTCGAGGTTTCCAGCCTTCTCAGTGGCATTCTGTTCAGTAGTCATACTTCTTGTGATACCCCCTGGGAGTGATTATGAAATCCTTCTTTTGAGAACTCCAGATTCTGGAGTCTCCATTTCCGATAAGGATCGTAGTGCTCATATCTACCCAATCTTCGTACTCCATGACCTTTCCGAGAGTAGTTACAATCCTGCCCTCGCCTTCTCCTCTCAGAGCGTTCTTCACAAGCCCTACAGGCACGGAGTCAGCTTTGTACTGTCGGATAATTTCAATGGCTCTGGAGAAGTTAGACTGTCTCTTGCGGCTCTTTGGATTGTAAAGAGCTATAACGAAATCGGCTTCTGCAGAAAGATTAAGCCTTTTTTCAATAACATCCCAGGGAGTAAGGAGATCACTCAGGCTTATCACTGCAAAGTCCGTTACAACCGGTGCACCGAGCATACTAGCCCCGGCTAAAATTGCCGTGACTCCAGGAAGAATCTCTATATCAACTTCAAGTTCCTCGTGCTCAGCAACCTCAAGCACGATACCTGCCATGCCGTAGACGTTGGTATCTCCGCCGCTGACCATAACAACATTCGCAACTTTTGCGAGCTCCACAGCTTTTCTTGCTCTATCCACCTCTTTACCCATATAACTGCGGATTACTTCCTGGGTTCCGAGAAGGCTTGCTATCTGGTCCAGGTAAGTGCTGTTCCCGAGAATATAATCGGCGTTAAGGATTACATCCCTGGCTTTGACCGTCATCTGTTCTACAGATCCCGGCCCGATGCCTACGATGTAAAGTTTTCCTCCGGTTGTTTTATCTTGCGATTGCGATTGTGACTCTGCCATAGACTTTCTTCCTGCAAATTAATTGTTTTTCTTCAGAAAGGGCCAGAGCTGCAGGTTCTGCAACTCCTTTTAATCCAAAGCGGGAAGCCTGGGAGGATGAAGGGGGGTTATAGCTATTTAACAGCTCATCCGGTAAAAAATTCACCGGAATGCCGAGCATCTCTCCCGCTTCCAGAAGCCCCTGTTCATTTTCCTTAAGTTTCGCAGAAGCTAAAGCTGTAACTTCTATAAGGCTCAGGTTGTACTCATCAAGAGCCTGCTTTACAGCTTCAACAACCTCTTCTTTTGTAATGCCCCTGCGAGTTCCGATTCCTATAATCATTCGTTATCGTCTCAGACTCTTAATATAGTCCCGATCAGGCTAATTCACGTAAGTATAAAGAAGTAATTGACAGTTCAGTTAGCTATTATTACTGCTGTCACCTTTTACTCCTATATTCTCCTGCCGCCTTTTTACCAGCACTGATACATCTTCATCCACAACAACAATTCTGGGACCCTTAACTTCAAGAACTTCTATTTCCTGATCAAGGAGTGCACAGTTTACAGCTACAGTGGATTCTTTATTGAAGATCTCGCAGCTTAACCTGTCGGCAATGCCCTCGACTGAGGGCTTACCATGAACTTCGGTCGCCGTCGTAAGTACAGGGACTGCTCCGAGTTCAGAAATTTTTCGAGCAATCTCATTCGCGCCGTGATGCCCTCCAAGCAGTGGGATTGCAAAGTTTAAATTTGAATCAACCACAACCACGGCGGGATCAGACCACTTGTTATTGAGAAGGGGAGCAATATCCCTTACCACTATGCCTGTGGCAAAGACTGCAATTATTGCACCATAGTTTTCAAAAGCTTTTTTGAATATGCCCTTCTCATAGAGGAGCAGATCGGCTTTAAGGTGTTCTGCTATCCTTGTCGCAATCTCCCTATTTCTCTCAAAAGTGATTACAACGGCTCCTGGGCTACTCCGTATAAGTAGGACCTCCTGTAGTTTTTAGGATCAACAACTCCACCGATAATTATCATTGCAGAGCGTTTAATTCCTGCTTCTTTAACCTTGTCTGCAATATCTTCCACTGTTCCTGTAATAATCTCTTCATCCTCCCAGGACGCGTGGAAAACCACTGCTACAGGTGTGTCCTTCGGGCAACGGACCTTCTCCATAATTTCCTTGATCTTCTGTGTACCAAGGAAGATTGCCATAGTAGTATTGTAGGCAGAAAGCTCAGGGATAAGGTCTTTTTCCAGGGTTTTTCCGGCAGGGCGAGTAATGATGAGAGTATCTGAAACGCCGTTAAGAGTCAGTTGTGTACCAAGAGCAGCAGCGCTTGCAAAAACCGAGGAAACTCCGGCAACCCTTTCGACTTCGATATCATACTTTCTAAGTTCTTCCATCTGCTCTATGACGGAGCCGTAAAGAGATGGGTCTCCGCTGTGGAGACGAACAACGAATTTTCCGGCATCAACTGCATCCACAATTATTTTAGTGGTTTCGTCAAGGGTCAGCCCATAGCTGTCCACTGTTTCTCCCTGCGTATAATTAAGGACTTCGGGATTTACCAGAGAACCTGCATACATTACAAGGTCGGCTTTTTCAAGCAGTTCACGCCCGAGCACAGTAATAAGCTTCGGATTCCCTGGGCCTGCCCCCACAAAATACACTTTTCTTTCCATCTGACCATTCCCTCTATTTCATGTTTTTGTTCTAGATTGTACTGAGTTCCGCGATTATTACGCAGGGTGATTTATTTCTTTCCATAAATGATACTGAAGTAATTCCCTTCTTCCGGGATTTCTTCTTTCTTGCGGATTATAAGCTCGTTGTCCGAAAAGAGTCTTTCTGCAAAGATAAATTCCGTGTATCCTTCAGCTTCAAGCTGTTTAACTATAGCTTTCGGCTGCGTCGCTTTCAGGTGAATCTTATACCCCACCTCAGAGCCATCGCTAACTTCAAAAGAGCTCTCAACCGCGACATCAGTCCTAGCAGCAAAGGAGGTAATTGAACTTATTCCAGGCACAGTTGCAAGTTCAACGTCAGGATAGTATTTGCGCATCACCTTTTTTAGATGAGAATACGTAGAGAAAAAGTTAGGGTCGCCGATAAGCCCGAAAGCCACAGTGCCTTTTCTCGCCTCTTCTGCCACCCTGTCAGCATTTTCCTTCCAGAGAGCATTGAGAACTTCAATGTCTCTTATCATGGGAAATTCCAGGATTTCGGCATCTGCATAAGGAGCCACCAAATCTTTTGCCATGCGGCCTGGGACATATACCTTATCGCTATTTTTCAAAACGTCCACTGCTTTGAGGGTCAGAAGTTCAGGGTCTCCGGGACCAAGTCCTACTCCTATTAACATACTATTGCTCCGTAAGTTATAAAAATAAATCTAAAGCAGGATTAAATTATAAGAAAATTTTCAGTTTTGCTTTTTTCCGACAATAATATATACGGGATTTTCGGGTTTAAACATCGTTTCTCCGGCAATTGGTGCACTTCTCGAGACCGAAACGTGAACTACCTCATCAAAAATCCCGAGTCTTTTCATTGCCTCAATTGTTCTGACAACCGTCTCGATACGGACAGCATTTACCACAATACTTCGAGCTTTTTTCTTAACGAGTATCTCCAGTACCGAGTCAATGTTCTTTGTTCCGCCGACAAAAGCACAGTCGATAAAGTCAGTAAAATCTTCCGAATTAAGGAGATCCGAGGCTTCACCAGCTAAAATTCTGGCGTTTTCTATATTGAAATTCTTGAAATTAGTTTCAGTAGCTCTTAAAGCTTCATTTCGCGCATCTATCGCATAGATATTCAGGTTTCGGGTAATTTTTGCTGCTTCAATTGAGACCGATCCCGTTCCGCAGCCTACGTCTGCAAACCGATCTCCATCCCGCAGCCCCAGTTTGAAAAGGGATACCGCAATGATTTCGGGCTTTGTCGGACCTCCACTAACACTTACTATTTCGGACATGTTCTACCTCTGGAGAAAGTAAAGCAAATATATGAGATGTAAATTAAATATATATCGACATAATATTCAATTTTATTAAATAGAATATATATTAAGTTGAGCAGGAAGACGCGCTTCATTCAGAGATAATTATAGAGTACATAATCGAAATTGGATATTTAATAATTCAAATCAGTTTTTTCAGGTAAGCTCGATTATAAATATAACTTGTTATAGATATACCTTATTATCGGCAAGAAGGGCAGGATAGGAAAATAAACTTTCACAAAACTATGGAAAAAAGCGAGAAAAATTTCCGTGAGAAATGCTTATGCTAATTCTTTATTAATACCATACCGTTTTTATTCCAGAGAAGATATCTGTAAGTTATTTGGAAGAAAAAGAAATGGTATCTTTTATCAATCTTAATAAGATAAAGAGAATAAATAGATAAATACATTTTGTATTTTAAAAGAAAGAGATTTTAACCATAAGAACATATCATAAACTGATCGCGGTCGTATAAAGTAAGCACTGGCGTTTAAAAATCAGGGCACATAAAAGGATATATAAAGTAAGATGCTGTTTGATGAAAAAACCATAATTGCCTCCAAAAAGTGTTTTTTTTAAACAAAAAGCTAAAGTTCTTCGGTTAAATACAACTGATTTTTTGATCGGTATATCTGAAACATATTTTCATAGGAAAAGCTAGCAGTAAAAGCCCTCTCTCGATGCAGGGCCTTGCCGCCTGAAAGAAAGGAGGAAAAGCGATGAAAATTTACGAATCATATGACGATCTGCCCAAATTAAAGCTGCCTTATGGAAACGATGTGTACATAAGTGACAGCACTATTCGTGACGGCTCCCAGATGCCGGGAATAGTCCTGAGCAGAGAACACAAGCTTCAAATTTATGAGTACCTGCACGAGATAGGGATTGAAAAACTCGAGGCATTTGTATTCAATAAAAGGGATAGAGATGCCGTTAATCTTATGTTCGATATAGGGTACGAGTTTCCCGAAATCACAGGCTGGGCAAGAGCCTCAAGAGCCGACATTGACAAAATTCTTGAGGTCGACGGGATAAAGGAAACTGGAATCCTGATGTCAGTATCAGATACCCATATTTTCTCCAAAATGAGGCTCACAGGCAGGGAGGAAGCCGAAGAGAAATACCTGGATGCCCTGCAATATGCGGTAGATCACGGACTCCGCACAAGAGCACACCTTGAGGATATGACAAGGGCAGATAATTACGGTTTTGTTTTCCCGCTTGTTGAGAAAATCATGGAAATCGACCCTGACTGTATTATTCGCGTCTGTGATACTGTAGGATACGGAATGCCCTTCATGAATATTGATGAGCCTTACGGAATTCCGAAAATTGTTCAGCACCTCAAAAAGGAAATCGGGGTTAAAAACATAGAAACACATATCCATGATGATTACGGATTAGGATCGGCAAGCTCAATTGCAGGTTTCTGGTATGGAGCAAACTGGACAAGTGTGACTTTCTTGGGCATAGGAGAACGTGCAGGGAATAGTGAAATGGAGAAAATTCTGCTTTTCCTGGCAGATAGGGTAGAAGGCTTTGATCGATACAACCTTGAGCCGGTTACTCGCTTTGCAAGGTTCATGGAAAAAGAACTCGGGCTGCGGGTTCCGAGAAACAAGGCTGTGGTTGGGAAGAACATTTTTGCCCACGAGTCCGGAATACATGCCGCGGGCGTCCTCAAAAATCCCTTCAATTACGAACCCTATCCTCCGGAATTGGTGGGAGGAAAGCGGCTCCTGCTTATAGGTGACTCTTCGGGACTGGAAGTTATACGATATAAGGTTCAAGAGACCTTAAATGACCTTCTTGATGTTGAGACAATAGTGGAAAAAGATGACAGCCGACTCCTGAAAATCCAGACCGAAATCCAGAAGCTCTATGATAAAGAGGAAAGGGTTTCCTGTATCTCTGATGAAGAACTGCTTGCTTATGTAGAAAAATACTTCCTTTACCAGCCTATCTGCGATCCTGTGCATACAGGTCGTGGAAAACTGAAAAACAAAGGGAAAATAGCTGAGTGTGAGGAAGGAAAATTGAAGGAATAAAGGAATTTTCCTTCAGTACCTTCTTATTTGAGAATTTCTGCTGTATATTTTGCAATCTCGCCAGCCATCTGACTGAGTTTGGCATTGCCTCCGAGATCATAGGTTACATATTTGCCTTCAGAAATTACACGTTCCGTAGCCTTAAATATCGCTTTGGACTTCTCCTTTTCTCCAAGGTAATCAAGCATCCATGCTCCAGCAAGTACGGTTGCGACGGGGTTTACCTTGTCCTGACCTGCATATTTTGGAGCTGAGCCGTGAGCAGGTTCAAACATTGCGAAGGAATCCCCGATATTGGCAGAATAAATCAGCCCGATGCTGCCTACCAGAGCCGAGCACTCCTCACTGATTACATCCATAAAGAGGTTTGTAGAAAGAAGGACTTTTTTATTGAAAATCTGTGGGTTCTTAATTAGCTGCTGAGCAATATTGTCAATATGATAAGGCCATATTTCGATATCCGGATAGCTCTGCCCGACCTTTTCGACCTCTTCTAAGAAAGAACCGCAAGTTAGTTTCAGGATATTGCTCTTATGGATTGGCACAACAGCATCATAGCCTCTTCTCTTAGCTTCCTCGAAAGCGTAGCTTGCAATCTTCCTAGATGCTGTACGTGTAATTTTGCGGATTGCAATAGAAACGTCGTCTGTGAGCTGGATCTCCTCTCCAATGTAGAGACCTTCTGTGCCCTCGCGCACGCAGACCATTTCCACATCCCCAAGAGGTGCATTTGAGTTAGGGAAAGTTTTGATTGGCCGCACGTTTGCATAGAGATCATACTTTCTCCTTATGGATACAGCCACACTCCTTGGAGAGCCTATGCCTCCAGGTGTGGTTGTCGGGCCTTTAAAACAAGCATCAGAACTGTCAAGAATTTCCCAGGTCTCATTCGGGACAAGGGAAATGCCTCCGTGCTTTTCCCACCATTCAGCCCCTGCCTCACACATAACAAATTCTATATCTGTGCCAGCGGCTTCTACAACATTAAGCATTGCATCCACAAGTTCGGGACCTACCCCGTCACCTTTGATTACTGCTGCGGTTTTACTCATATTATCACCAGATCTTATGGTTCGTATTTAAAGAACCGTAGCGACTGAAAAGCTAAAAAATGGGGAATTTTTCGAAAATTCAGTAAGAATAATTGGATCTTCCCGCGTACTGAACGTAAGGCTATATATTTCAAGTTTTGGGTAATTAATACTATGCCGAATAATCTTTAACTTGAAGTAAGCTCCGGGGCACAAACATCTGAGCACATTTCTAAAAAAATCAAAACTCGATATTCAGGAAGTACCTATCCTGATTTGCCGGAACTTCCGATAAGGAATGCGAACTTTAATTGAAGCTAGAACTTCAGACTTCTGAGGAATAAAAAATGCCTGCAAAAATTCCGATTACCGATAACCACATGCACATCGATCCAAAAGCCAGGGGGCTAGAAGCAGTAAAGGAATTCAAAAACTCAGGTGGAACTCATATAATTCTGGTCACCAAGCCAAGCTGGTCGCTTGGAATAAACGTCAAAAAACCCGAAGATTACCTTATGGTTTTTGACGAAACAGTAGAGATCGCATCAAAAATTCGGGAGCTTGGTGTTGGAGCTTTTCCAGTGCTTGGAGTCCATCCGGCAGAAATCTCAAAGCTTACAGAATATATGGATCTACAGGAAGCTACTGAGATAATGCAAAGAGGTCTCGAACTTGCTTCGGGATACGTTGAAAAAGGACTTGCCGTAGGGATAAAGTCAGGACGCCCTCACTATCCTGTAACTCCAGAAGTTTGGGAAGCTTCAAATGAAATTATGGAATATGCGTTTTCCCTGGGAAAAGAACAGGACTGTGCAGTTCAGCTTCATACCGAAAGTGTGGAAGAGCCTGAACTTCACGATATAGTAGAGAGGGCAAAGAAAACAGGAATAAAAATGTATAGGGTTGTCAAGCACTACTCGCCACCCCTAGTGAAAACCTGTGAAGAGCTTGGACTCTTCCCGGGGGTAATCTCGGTTAAAGGGGCAATAGAGCATGCGCTTGAAGAGGGTACACGATTTATGATGGAAACAGATTACATTGACGATCCTGACAGACCAGGCGCAGTACTTGGCCCGAAGACAATCCCTAAAAGAACCATAAAACTCATGGAAACCTATGGTGAGGAACCGTTCTGGATCATTCATAAAGAAAATCCTGAAAAAGTATACGATATTGAAATCAAAATTTAAAGGACTTTTGGAAAAGGAACATTAGATTAAAGAATTGTATAGAAGTTAGAAGTAAAGAAGAACCTTAAAAGATTGATTCAGGAAAAAGGCTCAAAAAAGAGGGTTGAGAAAAGGGCTCAACACGAAAAGAGATTCAAAGCCCCATAAGATAAAAAAATACTTAAAAGCAGAGGGGGAAGAGGCTTAAGAAAACGCCATCTAATTGAGCCCTCTGTCATTCCCGGAGAGGAAAACTGTCTGGAACTATGTGTTGCTGCAGGAACAAGGCTTGTAGTTGAAATTTATTTCCTCCAATTCACTTTATTTTTTATTTACTGTGAATTGACTGTTTTGTTCCCTATTTTGGAATTTACTATTTCGTCTTTTACTTTGAGATTTACTTTCTCTTTATTTTCACAATATCTCCGAGGGTAGTATCTTTTTTCATGTGAGAGACTTCCTGCCCTGAGACCTCTACACGTTCCGTAAGTTTGATATTAAGAGCGTGCTCGAGTTTCTTTCGGACGGAATCTTCCGGTACGATTTCTTTGCGTTCTATTTTTTTGATCAGAGATGCTTTTTCCTTGATATTTTCAGCCAGATCCTCCTGAGACCAGCCTTTGGCTTCTCTGGCTTCCCGGATAATATGATCATAGTCATCCAGGAGTTCATCTTTCAAAATATCGAAAAAATCCTTTTTTGGCCTATTTTCGGTTCGTGTGACCATTCGAACCACCGGAGAGATTTTTCTTGACACGGGAGTTCGCTTATCAACGGGTTTACCGTACGAAGCACATTTTTGGCAGACCTGGAGTTCACTGTTATCAATTGTAATGCATATAGGCTTTCCGCGGATCTCTGCACCACATATTTCGCATTGCATATTGATCACTTCGAAAACGCTATATACGGTATGGACTTAAATATTATTCGGAGCTCCATGACGGAAAGTACCAGAAGTAAGGATGAAAGCATGCGCAGTCACCTTGGTAAGCCCGGACCTTTATATGACGGAATCGAGCCTGGAGAGCTGGGGGAAGTAATTGAAAGCGTCCAGGACCGAATGAGGCAACTTGAAAGCCGAAACAGTTTTCTGGAAGAGCAGTGCAGCCAGATTGAATCCGAAAAACGTTATCTGGAAAACCAGAAGATAAAGTATGAACGGGAAATCCGAAAGCTGCAGTCTGAACTCGATCGGATGAAGACCTCTCCGCTCATCATTGGTACGGTCATTGACGTGATTAAGAATGACAGGATAATTGTCCGGAGCAGCAACGGACCTCAGTTCCTGGTTAATGTCTCACAATATATCGATGAAAAGAAACTGCTGCCAGGGGCAAAGGTTGCCCTGAACCAGCATACGCTCGCCATTGCCGAGGTTATTCCTTCTACGGAAGAACCTTTTGTCGCTGCAATGGAAGTCCTCGAAAGCGTGGAGGTGGACTACGACCAAATAGGCGGTCTAGATGAGCAAATCCAGGAACTTCAGGAAGCAGTCGAACTTCCTCTCATTGAGCCAGAACGTTTTGCCCGGATAGGTATCGAGCCTCCTAAGGGAGTTCTTCTCTATGGGCTCCCGGGAACAGGAAAAACCCTGCTTGCAAAAGCTGTGGCTCACAGAACTAATGCGACCTTTATCAGGGTAGTAGGTTCAGAACTCGTGCAGAAATACATAGGGGATGGTTCCAAACTCGTAAGGGAGATCTTCGAGATGGCCCGGAAAAAAGCCCCGAGTATTATCTTCATTGATGAGCTGGACTCGATTGCCGCAAGGCGTCTGAATGAGACGACCGGTGCAGACCGTGAGGTTCAGAGGACACTCATGCAGTTGCTGGCAGAGATGGATGGCTTTGACAAAAGGAAAAATATCAGGATTATTGCAGCAACAAACCGTCCTGATGTCCTTGACCCGGCTATTCTCAGACCAGGTCGCTTTGATAGGCATGTCCATGTCCCGATGCCCGGAATAGAAGCCAGAAGAAAGATTCTCGAAATTCATTGTGAGAAAATGGCTCTTGCAGAAGATATTGACTTTAAAAAGCTTGCAAAAGCTACCGAAGGAATGAGTGGAGCAGATCTGAAGGCAGTAGCTACAGAGGCAGGTATGTTTGCTGTCAGGAAAGACAAAGAATTTGTTGAGATGGCAGACTTCCTCGAAGCAGTGGATAAGGTATCTATGGCTGCAGATACGCAGAAGATGATGCCCTCCAATCTTCCTGAAAGCATGTTCGTATAAAAGTCTTCTTAAGTAAACTGAATAGAAAGCCCCTCTGGGGGCTCATTTTTATATTAACCGAGAGAATCAGGGTTTTGCCGGAAGAATTAAGGGTTTCCCTGGACAAGATCTTTTTAGAGGGCATGTACGGGGAACCGACAAACTATTTTTGTAATCCAGACATAAGAGCACCTGTGAATTCAGATTTTCATATTAAGCCCGAAATTCGAATTCTGGGTATAGATGATTCTGCGCTCCTCAGTGAAAGAGTGATGATAGTCGGGGCTGTTTTAAGGGGCGGGGACTGGATTGATGGGGTCCTTCGTTCAGAGATAACTAGAGACGGGCTTGATGCTACTGATATTATCTGCAGTATGATAAGGAATAGCAAACATTATGGCCAGATAAGAACGGTTATTCTCGATGGAGTTACCTATGGAGGCTTTAATGTTGTGGATATACAGAAACTTTACAGGGAAACCGGAATCCCTGTAATTGTGGTTATGCGATCCTGCCCGGATTTTGAGAAAATCAAATCCGCCCTCAAATATCTTCCAGATGGAGGAGAGCGCTGGGCAATGATAAAACGGGCTGGAAAAATAGAAAAAATTCCCGGTAAAAAAAAATCTATTTACATCCAGAGAGCCGGCATAGGCCTGGAAACTGTGAAAAAAATTATTCAGCTTACTTCAATAAGAAGCAGTGTTCCTGAGCCTCTCAGGGTTGCCCATTTAATCGCGACAGGCATTGTTCTGGGAGAATCAAGAGGAAAAGCATAAGAGGAAAAGCATAACTACTGTCAATTCTCCAGAGAATGCGCAAACATGAAACCGAATATCATGTATGATAATTAATCACATAAATTAGTGCATATAAATTCGGAGAAAAGGGAAAGGTAAAAATACAGGAACGACTTGAAAAAAATAAAATAATAAAAAAATGAATAATTTGGCTAAATAAATTAAAAAAGATTGGGAAGAAGGGAATAGAACATAGGGAATAAAACGGACTATAATAAGCCGTGGATAGAAGAACCTGAGGTTAAGCGGGAAAATCGAAGAATTTAATAAAATTATTAAACAAATACAGTATAAGTTTAAAGATTGGAAAAGGAAAACTATTAAATTGGAAACTGTATATGTGAAGGTTGAAATATACGTGTTCCCCCTAAAAATACATTTACTCTTTAATACCAGCCATTAAAATTACCCCGTAAGATGGAGGAAAACAGTAGCATGAGATCCATTGTGGAAGAAGCCCTTGCTCGATCTGCCCTGGAAGAGCGTGGCGGGCAGAGAGAGTACTCAAATTTAGATTACTCTAACGTAGACTCAGATGTTGATGCTGAACTTGAAGAGATCCTCAAAAGCCTTAAAACAACCATCAAAGTGATAGGTTGCGGAGGTGGCGGTTCAAACAGCATCCAGCGCATGATGGGCGAAGGAATCCAGGGAGCTGACCTAGTAGCTGTAAATACCGATGCCCAGCACCTTCTTCATATACGCTCCGGTAAAAAGATTCTCATCGGGAAAAAGAAAACCCGTGGACTTGGCGCCGGAAGTCTCCCCCAGATCGGAGAAGATGCAGCAATCGAGAGTATCGACGAGATTAACAAAGTTGTCGAAGGCTCTGACATGGTCTTTATCACCGCAGGACTTGGAGGAGGAACCGGTACAGGATCGGCGCCCGTAGTAGCTGAGGCTGCCAGAGACGCAGGAGCCCTTACGATTGCAGTTGTCACCCTGCCCTTCAGTGTGGAGGGCCATGTCCGCAGAACCAATGCAGAGGCAGGTCTTGAACGCCTGAGAGATGTCGCAGACACTGTAATAGTGGTCCCCAACGATAAGCTTATTGAAGTTGTTCCTAGGCTCCCACTTCAGGCTGCCTTCAAAGTCTCAGACGAAGTTCTTATGAGAGCCGTGAAGGGTATAACCGAACTGATTACAAAGCCAGGACTTGTAAACCTCGACTTTGCCGATATCAGAACTGTTATGCAGAACGGAGGCGTTGCAATGATAGGTCTTGGAGAATCCGACGGGGAGAACAAAGCTGCTGAATCCGTACAGAAAGCCCTGCGCAGCCCGCTTCTTGATGTGGACATCTCAGGCGCGACTTCTGCCCTTGTTAATGTGATCGGAGGCCCTGACATGACTATTTCAGAAGCTGAGTGTGTGGTTCAGGAAGTTTACAGCCGGATAGACCCAAACGCCCGTCTTATCTGGGGAGCTCAGATCGACCCTGACCTTGAACAGACTGTACGTACAATGATCGTAGTTACAGGAGTCACATCTGCTCAGATTTATGGTCATGGGAGTAACAAGAGCATTACCTTTAAATATGGAATTGATTTTGTAGAGTGATCAAACCAGAGATAAAGGGATCTAAACCTTCGATTGGAGAAAAAAATACTGTTTTCCTCTCTTTAAAATAAGGGTTAGGAATAAAAACCAATCGAAAACTATTTTTATGGTAAATACAGTATGATGCCGATGCGATTCGGCATCAAAAAAGAAATATTTTTACATACGCGATTAAGATTCGAGATGAAATTGAAAAAAAAACAGTACCAAAATCTTTTGATATTTTAAATGCCGTGTCGGTGATATCTTCATATAATAGGAATTAATAATATAAACCGCCCGTTCCTTCCATATCTTAATCGGGAAACTCCACACATATAAAAAAAGTGAATCTCGAGAACGGAAAACACACAGGAAGAGTTACAGGCAAAAATTTCAAGACAGATAAATAAAATAAGAAAACCTGGATGTGAATTGATGGTAGAATCCACGTTTGAACCGAATATAACTATAGAAAGCGTTGGCCAGACAATTCGGGCACACCTGAGAGTCCTGAAACTTACTAAAAAACCGTCCAGGGAAGAATTCTTGACCATTGCCAAAGTTGCAGGTATTGGCATTCTGGTTGTGGGAGCAATCGGATTTATAGTATATGTATTGTTGACAATGTTGCCCCAGTGGGTGGCCCAATGAGTGAGGATTCTCAGATATTTGTAATTAAAACCACGGCAAACCAGGAAAGATCGGTTGCAACAGCTCTTGCCAGGGTTTCAAAAAAGGAGAAGCTGGATATAAGGGCAATTCTAGCTCCTGATGAGCTAAAAGGATATGTCCTGGTCGAGGCTCCTAAATCCGGAATTGTAGAACAGGCAATTCAGACTATTCCCCATGCACGGGCTCTTGTGAAAGGGAGCTCTTCAATTGCTGAAATCGAGCACTTCCTTAAACCCAAACCAACAGTGACAGGAATCAAAGAAGGGGCTATAATTGAGGTCACTTCAGGACCCTTTAAAGGGGAGAAAGCCCGGGTTAAGAGGGTTGATGAAGGACATGAGGAAATTACTGTGGAACTGTTCGATGCTGTGGTTCCGATTCCCATAACGATTCGTGGCGACACTGTCAGAATCCTTAAAAAAGAGGAAGAGTGAAGCTGCAGCGAGATGGTAAACACCGAAAAATTCCAGCTTATTAATAAATAAAATCACCAGTACTCAGAGTGGATTGAAAAAGATCTACAAAGTTTATAGTTATTAAAACCGGTGAGACTCAGATGACAAGTATTGTTGAAGCACTTGTCCCGGGAGGAAAAGCAAATCCTGGACCACCTTTAGGTCCGGCGCTTGGTCCACTCGGGGTCAATATAAAAGAAGTGGTCGAAAAGATCAATGAAAAAACCAGGGACTATGATGGAATGCAGGTTCCTGTTAAAGTAATAGTTGACGATAAGAAAAATGTCGAGA
Organism: Methanosarcina flavescens; assembly: GCF_001304615.2. Taxonomy (NCBI): domain Archaea; kingdom Methanobacteriati; phylum Methanobacteriota; class Methanomicrobia; order Methanosarcinales; family Methanosarcinaceae; genus Methanosarcina; species Methanosarcina flavescens. The sequence continues at coordinate 1,564,255 of NZ_CP032683.1, forward strand.
TCGAAGTAGGCACTCCACCCACCGCATCCCTGATCATGAAAGAGCTAGGGATTCAGAAAGGGTCAGGAAATGCAGGAAGCGAGGTTGTTGGAAACCTCAGCATCTCGCAGGTTGCAAAGATTGCCCGCATGAAAAGGGAGGATGTACTTTCCTACGATCTCAAGTCAACAATGAAAGAGGTAATAGGTACCTGTGTCCCCATGGGCGTAACCGTAGAGGGAGTTAAGGCAAAAGACAGCCAGAAGGCACTCGACCAGGGCAAATTCGATGATTTGCTTGCCGGTGAGGAGTGGTAAGCCTTCCATCCCTTTACTATTTAATTCGGAAATTCATTACCACCAATAGTTTTAAATCGGATAGCACTAATAGCTCAAGAATCTTGCACATCGTTGCAATAGATTAAAGTAATAGCTATTAGCGGCTTACTGTTAAGAGTAACAGAACCCGGATTAATGGGGAAGCCCTAAGACCAACCGTAGTAAGCCGAAGAGGCTGCTTGAACAAGCAAGTTCAAACACTACGGGGAGGAACAAGATGGCAGAAAAAACTATACTGGAAGCTGTCAAGAAAGTACTTGAAGAATCGCCAAAGCGCAATTTCTCTGAAAGTGTAGACCTGGCGATTAACTTAAAGAATCTTGACATGAACCAACCGAAGAATAGAGTCGATGAAGAAGTAATTCTTCCTCACGGGCTCGGAAAAGAACTGAAGATCGGCGTTTTTGCAAAAGGTGATGTGGGCCTGAGAGCAAAGGCTGCCGGTGCTGCGTATGTTATTTCTGATGTTGAGCTCGATGAACTGGCGGCTGACAAAAACAGAGCCAGGGCTCTTGCAAACGAATGTGACCTTTTTATCGCAGAAACCCAATTCATGCCAACTATTGGTAAGAATCTTGGTATTGTTCTCGGACCCAGAGGGAAAATGCCTATTCCGCTCTTGCCTAACAAGGATATAGGCGAACTTATCCAGAGCAAGCAAAATGCGGTAAGGTTGAGGTCTAAAGACAAGCTCACTTTCCATGTGCCTGTAGGCCGAAGGGATATGAATCCTGATGACCTTGCCGAAAACATAGAAACTATAGTGTCCAGACTGGAGCGTGTCCTGGATAAAGGCAGGCACAACCTGAGATCTGTCTTTGTCACGACAACTATGGGAAAATCCGAAAGGGTGGTTTAAATGGCAGAGGAGAAGCATCACACGGAGCACATCCCACAGTGGAAAAAGGATGAGGTAGAAAATATAAAGAATCTCATTCAGTCGCATAAGGTATTCGGGATGGTCGGGATCGAGGGCATTCTTGCAACCAAGATCCAGAAAATTCGCCGTGACCTTAAAGACACTGCGGTGCTCAAAGTCTCAAGGAACACCCTTACAGAGCGGGCTTTAAACCAGCTCGGAGGAAGCATTCCCGAGATGAATAAATATCTTGACAAGCAGACGGCTTTGATATTTACCAACGAAAGTCCCTTCAAACTTTACAAAGCACTTGAACAGACAAAAACCCCTTCTCCGATTAAAGGAGGCGCAATAGCTCCTGTGGATATTGTTGTTCAGAAGGGACCTACAAGTTTCCCACCTGGCCCGATTCTCGGAGAACTCCAGAGCGCAGGAATTCCAGCTTCAATTGAGGCAGGGAAGGTTGCAGTAAAGGAAACAAAGGTTGTCTGTAAAGCAGGTGAGGCAGTCCCACAGAAGCTCGCAACCATGCTTTCAAAGCTGGAAATATACCCACTTATTGTAGGGCTTGACTTAAGAGCCGCTTATGACGATGGGACAATTTACGAGCCGGAACTCCTTGCAATTGACGAAAGTCAGTACTTCTCTGACATTATCAGAGCAGCCCAGAACGCTTTCAATCTCTCTGTTAACACTGCGTACCCGACAAGCGCAACAATCGGCACCCTACTGTCAAAAGCCTTTGCAGAATCAAAGAACCTTGGTGTCAATGCTGTTGTGTTTGATTCCGGAGTCATGGACGCTTTGCTGGCAAAAGCTCATATCCAGATGACATCCGTTGCATCCGAAGCCGCAAACAAAGATGCAAATGCCGTAGATGACGAACTGAGGGAAGTTCTCGGAGCAGCCGCAAGCGCAGCAGCAGCCGCAAGTGTAGCAGCAGCCGAGAAGAAAGAGGAAGAAGTAAAGGAAGAAGAGGAAGAAGAGGAAGAAGAGGAAGAAGACCACGCCGAAGAAGACGGAATGGCCGGTCTCGGTGCCCTTTTCGGATAAATAAATTTACTATAATTGAAATTTAGGTGATCAACAATGGAATACATATATGCAGCTCTTTTACTACACAACGCTGGTAAAGCAGTTACCGAAGATGCAGTCACTGCCGTTCTCCAGGCAGCAGGTATAGAAGTTAACGAAGCCAGAGTAAAGGCACTTGTCGCAGCCCTTGAAGGCGTGGACATCGAAGAAGCAATCTCAAAGGCAGCATTCGCAGCTCCCGCAGCCGCAGCAGCCCCTGCAGCAGCAGCTCCTGCAGCAGAAGAAGCTCCTGCAGCAGAAGAGGAAGAAGAGGAAGAAGATACCTCTGAAGAAGACGGAATGGCCGGTCTCGGCGCCCTCTTCGGATAAACACAATAAAACTTCAATACATACAGCTCGCCGTAAGGCGGGCACTCCTTTTTTCAATAGAAACTTTAACAGTAGTTTAATAACTTAGAATTATAACTTGGAATTAGCTGATTTTTCTGTAGAATTCTTTATCTTTTCTTAAATTCCTCATTTTCTAAAAATATTTATCTTTTCTACATAATTCTCTGTACTGGATAGATATCCTGACTCGATGAATGCATATCCTGCAGTTTCATATGTAACGAGCAATTTTATTGGTGCTTTGCGATGCCGGTTACAGGATATGTTTTTTAGTTAGAGCAATAACATACAAGAATCCCAGAAATATTCAGAATTTAGTAACTGTTAAGCCCACTCAAAATTAGTTATTAGTAAATTAGCAGTTAACTCAATTTTTATTTATTTACAAAGCATCTTCACACGATTCTTGGTAGATAACTTTGACTTAGCTTACTTTAAGCTTACTTTAATATCGTATCTGATCACTTTAGATATTAAATGGATTAACAAATCATCCACGAACTTCGACTCATAAGTCAGTAAGCTAGACGGAGTCGAAAAAGTATGTTACACAAACCAGCTCTCCAAAAGGTTATAATAGAAAAGATAATGAATAATAAGTAGTCTTCTGCAGAAAAATAAGTAAGAGATTTCTATGTCCCGATTTAATCCTATCCTCGCTATGAGAGCCCTCTGGCAGATCAGAGTAAGAAAGCGTCCTTTTGTCCTTTCTCACGGTGTAAATGCTCGGTGCAACATGCGCTGCAAATTCTGTGGGTACTGGAAGAAAACCGGGGAAGAACCGACTAAAGAAGAGATTTTCAAGCTGTTAGACGATGCGAGAGATTTCGGGATAGGAGTTTATAATGCCTGGACTGTAGAGCCTCTCCTGAGAAAGGATCTGCCCCAGATTATGGCATATGCCAAAAAAATCGGGATGATCACTTCCATGGTCACAAATGGAAAGCTGCTTTACGAGAGAGCGGAAGAGCTTGTGGATGTGGATTATCTTTCGGTTTCTGTGGATGGGGTAAAAAGTTATAAAGAAATCCGTCGAATGGACTTCGAAACTCTGTTGAAGGGCTTAAAGAAAGCTATTGAGGTTAGAAAACTCCAGAAACAGAGGAATCCCATCCTGATGAACTGCGTACTCACAGGAAAAAATCTTGACGATGTCGAGACCCTTATTTTACTTGCAAAAAAGCTGAAAGTGAAGATTTCCTTCGAGCCTGTCCATGAGTTTCCCGGAATCAGTAAGGAAGTATGGAACGACATTGGAATCCGTGACATGGAGAAATTCCGCAGTACAGTTGACCGCATAATCGAGCTTAAAGCGCAGGATTACCCGATCATAAACTCCAGAACCTATCTTAAAATGGTCAGGGATGGGAAAATGGACTACAGATGCCTTGCCAGCGGGATTATTATGAACGTGACACATGACGGCACTCTGGAGACCTGCCGTGTGCAAAACGAGCCCCTTGGAAACGTTATCTGGGACGGCTTTGAGAACGTCTGGAAAAACTCCGAAAAGCGCCGAAAGGAGATTGTCAAAAACTGCACAGGTTGCCTCTTTTTTGGATACACGGAAAATAGTTTGATGCAGAGTTTTAATCCCGAAGTTCTAATGCATTATGAGTGGATGTAACAGCAGAGTTCCGCTTCGTGAACACGATCCGAATCCCGTCTCAAGAGGATGGTGCCTTTTTCACAAGCCTTCTTCAAACAGGCTTGAGCGCAAATTTTTTGAGAAAGATATTTGATCACAAGCCTTTTCGAAAAAGGCTTGACCGAAAACAGCGAACTTTTGGATTTGATAACCTTATCCTCTAACCCTGTCCGGCGTGATAAACGCAAACTTTTTAAGAAAAAGTATGATCAAAAACCGGTATGGAGACGTGATAAACCGGAGCAACGATTTCAGTCAAACCTTTTCGTAAAAGGGTTGCGGTGCAGCGCTTGTGCTCAAGAGGGCTAATTTAGGGAATAGAAATTTACTTATTCCTGTCTAAATAACGAAAATTAAAGAAGATTTTATTGAAAAGCCAGAATATAAAATAAAGGAAGGGCTTTTTTATCTAGAGTTCCCTCTATAATTTTCTTTATTCAGCATCCTTAGAGCTTTAACTGTAACCCATCTGACTTCAAAGTCTAGATCGTTTAGATTTTAACAAGAGGGGGTGCTGCCTTTTGATCACCAATTTTTCCAGGAGTTTCTACGGCATACCACCTGACCTAGGGGTTGTTGTCTTTTAGAATTTCGAGAAGCGCATCAACTGCTTTTCGGCTACCTATATTCCCAAAGGCACAAACTGCAGTAACCCGGAGTTCGGAGTATCTTTCCACGCTATTATTTAAACAGTCATCGTCTCAAATTATCATATTTACACAGTCTTTATTACCACCTGCTCTCCGCTCTTCAGCCCGAACTGGCGCGCAGCACTTCCCTTGTTTACCGCAATCTCCAGGAAACCATGACTGCCTATAAGGGCAAGGGGCTCTTCCTGCCCGACAAGACCGTAGGTCTGAACAAAGGATACCTTTCTGCCGTTTACTTCCATCTGTGAGCCGAAAGTAGAGAATCTTAAGATGATATTTTCCGGAATATTGGTGATTACATTCCCGAAATTGTCTGTAAAAATAACCTCCCCGACAAGAAAGGATCCGTCAATTCCGAAATTTTCGAAATTAAGGTTCACAAAGTCCGATATTTCGGGCCCGACAGCATCGATAGATGTACCTTTTGAGAGGTGGGCTCCTACAGGCGCAAAAATATCCCTTCCGTGAAAAGTTGCAGAAATTCCGGATTCAAGCATGAGTTCGGGATTTGTAATTTCGTGTACTTCCATCTTCCCAAGGCGGCACGCTGCAGGTATAAGGAGCCCGTTGTCAGGGCCGACAAAAAACTGTTCTTTTCCTTCATCACCTGCTTTAATGGCGAGAGCGCGGCGGGAAGTGCCGACACCTGGATCGACGACGCCAATATGCACAGTCCCATGAGGGAAATATTGAACAAGTGAATAAAGAGCAAAAGCTCCTTCCCGTATTCCAGCCTGCCGGATGGAATGGGTTATATCGATTATCTGCACCTCCGGGTTAATTCCCAGAATAATGGCTTTCATAGCTGCGGGATAAAGGTCCCCAAAGTCAGTAGTCAGGGAAATTAAGGGCATAAAAATCACTTGGTTTTTTTCTATTTTATCATATGCAGAAGAAGAAAATATATTAAGATGTGAGAGTGTACAGGCTAACATCAGGATATAAAAAATTGAAGAAGAATAGAACATGAAGCATACAAAAATATTATTTATACTGATTTTCATAAGCCTTGCTCTTTTTGCATCAGGCTGCGAAGAGAAACTCAGTACAGAAGAAATTGCAACAAAAATGCAGGAGAAAGAAGCCAGCCTTGAGGACTACTCTTGTACAATACACACGACAGTATATCTCAACGGGGAAAATGATCTGGAAGAGGAAATCCAGATGGTGTATAAAAAACCTAACCTTATGAGGACTTCTGGTGTAGAGGATGGAAAAAAAGTCGAATCTGTATCGGACGGAGAGTTCGTATGGAGCTATGACGTTGAAACAAATACTGTCACTAAAATAAAATTGCCTGAGGAACCACTCATAACGGAAAAAGATTTTGTCAGTATCATAGGCAATTTACTGAATGAAAGCGAGGTTTCCATGCTCGGAGTTGAAGAGGTGGATGGAAGAAGTGCATATGTTCTTGAAACCAGACCAAAAGCTGAGGAGAGTGTATTGTCAGAGCTAGCTTCCCGGACAAAAGTATGGGTTGACAGAGAGACATGGATGGTACTTAAGTTCAGTATGTATGACAATGAGGGAAACCTGTCAGTAGACGTGGAAATACGCGACCTGAAAGTAAATGTTGGGATTCCGGATTCGGAGTTTAAATTTGAGATTCCTGATGGGACAGAAGTAGTAACTATGGATCTGGATGAACAATTCAAAATTCCTGAAAACCTGAACCTTGAAGAAGCAAGACAGCAAGCTAGTTTTGAGATTCTTACTCCGGAATATATTCCGGATGGCTACGTGTTTAATGCAGCAACAGTACAAAAATTCAATAATACAGCCCTTATAAGTGAGAGTTCAGAAACTGTAACTCTTAGCTACCAGAAAGGAACCGAAAGCATAGAGATAATGGAAACTGTTTACGAAAACGAGCCAGAAAAAGATACTTCCATGCTGGAAGGCGAAAAGATCAGCATCAACGGAAGAGAAGCATATCTAAATGAATTCGGAGATCTGAAAATATTGCACTGGAAACTTGGAGAAGTCGAAATAGATCTTATAGGGTATCTTGAGAAAGCCGAAATGCTGAAAATTGCTGAATCTATACGTGAACCCTCTACCGAATCATTACAGGAAAACGTTACTGAATCGTCACAGGATTCCTTTAATGAATCTGAATCCTCAAAACTCCACTGACGGCAGTATAAGCAACTATGTTGAGGTTCAACCGGCTCTGCCTCTCTGAGAAAGAAAATAATTAAAAATTACAGATCTTGTATAGAAGAAGAGAAATATAAGTTTCCTGTTTCAGCGAGACCTGAAAGCGCAGGGTCCGGTTGCACATTTTCCACAGGCAAGCTGATTGAATTCGGGGAAAACTCTTGCGTTTTCCTGAAGCAGTTTGAAACATTTTTCTTTATCAAGCCCTCTTTCAGTAAGAGCCCCAGCTGGACATCTATCCACACAGACGAGGCACTTCTCTCCTTTTTTATAACGGCAGAATTCTTCAGCAGGACGGGGAGTAGGAAGTATTTCTGCTGAAATCAGTATTGTTCCGAAGCGGCCTGCACACCCGGCTTTTGTGATCAGCATGTGATGAAACCCGAAAGTACCAAGCCCGGCTGCAAAAGCTGCACTTTTGTGGGACCAGGCAAAGTCAAAACCTCTATTTTTGTAATCAAAAGTAACCTCAGGCACGACTGCTTTTACGTCTTCCTTTGCCAGTTCAGCCTTCAACTTTTTATTGATTTCTTCTATCAGGTAGTCGGTTTCGCTTCTAGCCTGAATCCATTCTTTTACCGGGTCAGGGGATTTCCAATTGCGTTTCACAAGGTCCTTTTCAAAAGGCAAAAAGAAGGTGACAACCGTTCTTGCCTCAAGGAAAATTTCTTTTGGGTGCAGGTGATGAGGGCCAATAATTTTCTTCATCTCATCAAAAATAGGGTCATCGGTTGAAGCATATCCGACAATAGGTTCACGGTATCGAGTCTCAGTACCCGGATTTGCGGCGGCTGCTTTGATAATACTCTCTATCCTATTTTTAAGTCGCATATTAGTTTCTCCGGAAATCCATTTTCATAGATTATTGTAATTACTTATGGGATATTCGGTTGCAGGTCGCCTTACTTAAAATTACTTATAAGTTGGAGAAATTAGCAATAACAGATGAGAAATATAACCGGTAAGGAAAATGACATTGATACGTCAGACCAGATCAAATTGTTTCTCACTGCAGTTTATCTTTTCTCAAGCTTTAATAAATATTCTTTAATATCCAGACCAGATGCATAACCCGTGAGTTTTCCGTTTGATCCTATAACTCTGTGACAGGGAATAATTATCGCTATTGGATTCCGGTTGTTTGCAAGCCCCACAGCCCTGTAAGCTCTGGGATTTCCGATAGATGCTGCTATCTCTTTATAAGTACGGGTTTCACCATAGGGGATTTCGCACAAAGCTTTCCAGACAGACTTCTGGAAATCAGTTCCCTCAGGAGCCAGTTTAAGGGTGAAAGATTTTAATTTCCCGGAAAAATAAGCCTCAAGTTGCCTGGCAGCTTCTTTGAAAAAATCTTTGTTTTGTATCCAGTCCTCAGGAATATCCGCTTTCTTCTTGCCTTTCAGAAAAATAAGACGTTTTAACCCATTTTCGTTTCCTGCCAGAAGAATGGGACCTATTGGTGATTCGATTATATCGTAGTACACTTTTTTGTCACCTGTAGCGCAAATATCAATACTTGTATCGTTCTGGTAGAAATGTTTATTCAATAGATGTTTATTCGATAACCGGGTAAAGGAAGCTAAAGTAAACCAGATCCGAAAAATAAAAAAATTGAAGGTTAGGAGCACTTAAACTCACAAGCCCTCTCAAGTTTTTTACCTAAACTCTTTACCTGAGGCATCAAACTCATTCTTTTTTATATTCACTTTTAGATTAACTTTTCCAGAGAGATCCCGAATAAATGTTCAGGGTATCTACTGCAGACTCAAATTCAGGAGCCTTCGCTTCTTTCTCCAGTTCATTCAGTTCCTGAATCCTCAACTCCACGACATCCATTGCATCTTCAAAAAGCTGCCTGTTGATTTCGATTCCGAAATACTTTTTGAGTTTTTCCTCTGGCGGCATTGTTGAACCTGCCGATAGATATGCAATGTAGTTTTTGTTAAAAGTCTCAGGATCCTCCTTGTACTGTTTGAAAAGGGAGAGAGTTATTGCCTTTGAGACCGCGTAGTTGAAGGTATAGTAGTTGTTTGTCAGATAAATATGATTAATATAGGTCCATTCGGCTGAATCTACACCTGAATCTTCAATGTAATATTCGACTGACTCACTCCCATACTCATTAGATAAGTTTGTCCAGATCTCGTTGAGATCTTCGCCGCTGACTGTTCCGTTTTCAGCACATAGCTGGTGTGCTCTATATTCGAATTCCGCAATCATAGGTTGACGAGTAAAGTAGTTCTGGTACTCCGATATATGCTGGGAGAGAACATTAACTGCGGTCTTTTTATCAAAGTTTTGGATAGCGTGATCAACAAAAAGTTCTTCATTGAAAGTAGAAGGGATTTCCATCTCATAAATCTGGCCTGAACAGTAGAAGTAATCGACAGAGTTCCCAATAAGGTAAAAGTTAATACCATGTCCCAGTTCATGAGTTATGGTTTTCTGATCTCTAATAGTGCCATTGTAGTTGAGGAAAACAAGGGCAGGAGACTTCAAAGAACATAATCCAATAGTATAACCTCCAGGCTGTTTTCCATGCTCAGGATCAGGATATACATCTACAAAATTACCAGTCACCATTCTTAAAAAGATTTCATTGAAACGAGGATCCATTTTAGAATAGGATTTCTGGATTTCCTGCAAGGCTTCGGTATATGTATAGTTATTCCCAGGCTGATCTGTCAACTGAAGCATGAGGTCATATGGTCTGAGGGTCTCAATCCCGAGCTTACTTCTCCTGAACTCGTTATATTCCTCGAATACCCCTTTTCTCTCTTTAAAAACAGTGTTCATGTCATCAATCTGAGTGCGGTTAAGATAGGAACTGTACAATGTGTAGTCATAAAAATCTGTATAGTTCAATTCCCGGGCAATAAGATCGTCAAGCTGAGCTTTTCTGGAATAGATAGATGCCATGGAATCGGATTCATTTCGCATGTGGTAGTATCTCTTCTCATAACATCTTTTCCTGTTTTCTCGGCTAAGGTCTGTTGAAAGTAGAGTATTATAGGACTGAGAATTGACAGAAAAATTCTCCCCGTTTTCAAGTGTTATATTTCCTGCCATTGTAACGTTGTTTGTTACCTTCGACATCGCCTCAGTTTCCAATTTCATGCGCTGGTTTTCTAGCTCTGCAATGTATACAGCCTGAGACTCGTTCATTGCCCTGTGATCTGCGAATCTCCTGTATTTAGCTTCAAGATAAGGTCTGTACTCCTCAAGTTCAGGCTCTTCGGAAAAGAGTTTGTTCCATTCCTCGTCATTGAGTGAAGTCAGCTTCACAACTGTAAATGAGTTGGCTTTCCCATACTCGGTAACCAGATTCTGGGAATCCGTTAGAAGAGAAACAAAGAATGGGTCACTCACATTTTTACTAAATTGAGTATATGCATAAATGTAAAGAACCTCAAGAGATTTTGAGAACTCCTTTTCAGCATTCAGGAAGTCAAGTAAAACCGACCCAGACAAATTTTCAAATTGTGGACGGAAAGTTTCGTTTATTTCCTCAGGCTTCTTTCTTAAGATCTCAAGTTCTTCTAGGGCATCTCCCCTGCTACTGAAAAGATAGGAATCATTCCACTCTGTAGTAACCTCATCGGGATTAAGTTTTTCAAATGTGTATTCTTCGTTTATAATCTCAGATGGGTTACCTAGCTCCGCAGCAGCCCCGCATTCTGAAAAAATCGAAAAGAATAGAAATATCCCAATAGTGATGAGTCCTTTAACTGTTCCGAGAGCCATGAGCCCTTTAACTGATTTTAGTCTCATAAACCACAACCCCTGACAGAATATCAAAACCATTATCCAGGTTTTGTAAGAAAAGTTCCAGGTATTTTAATAAATCAGCAACAATAGGTTTGGATATTTTAGAATAATGATGTAAAAAGCTATCGGTTTTAAACTGTTCTATGGGCAAAAAGGCGAAACTGCAAAATTACATAGAAGTCAGAAAAGAAAGAAAACGAAACTTGCCGAAAAAGGAGAAGCTATGTGCTTGAGAATTAATTAGAAAATAAGATAGTCTCAAGAAATAGAATGATCCTAAAAAATAGATAAGTAAAGCCCGAAGGCTTCACTCTGAAATTTACCAGTAACTGCTTATTTTGCGAGGTTATAGTTCTGGTTGACGATCTTGAGGGCACAGAAGTTGCCGCACATAGTACAGGCATCTGAGTCTTCGGGAGCCCTGCTGTCCCTGACTGCTCTTGCATGTTCAGGGTCGATTGCAAGGGAGTACATCTTTTCCCAGTCAAGTTCCCTTCTGGCTCTGCCCATATCAAGATCCCATTGCCTTGCCCTGTCAGGATACTTTATCATATCACCGACGTGGGCTGCAATTCTTGATGTCTTAACACCTGTAATCACGTCTTCAACGTTCGGAAGTGCAAGGTGCTCTGCTGGAGTCACGTAGCAGAGGAAGTCACAGCCATAAGCTGCGGAAACGGATGCTCCGATTGCAGTTACAATATGGTCGTAGCCTGGAGCAATATCTGTAACGAGAGGACCGAGCATGTAGAAAGGCTTGTGACCGCTCATTTCCTTCATGAGCTTTACATTAGTTGCAATCTGGTCAAGTGGGACGTGGCCAGGACCTTCGACAATGACCTGCACACCCTGTTTGTGTGCCCTGTCAGCCATTTCGGAGTTGATGATGAGTTCCTGGATCTGGGCGCGGTCGGTTGCATCGTGGACTGCCCCTGCACGCATTCCGTTGCCTGTAGAAAGGACGACTTCGTGTTCCTTGAGGATTTCAACGAGGTAGTCGAAGTTTTCATAAAGCGGGTTTTCCTTTTCGTTGTGCAGCATCCAGGAGCTCATGAAAGCGCCACCGCGGGAGCAAAGTCCGCCGTACCTGCCGTGGGCTTTAAGCCTGTCAAGGGTGATGTTGTTAATCCCTGTATGGATTGCCATGAAGTTGGTTCCGAGTTTTGCCTGGGCTTCGGTTGCATTGAAAAGCTCGTCTTCAGTCATATGTACAATTGAGCCGTACTTTCTTGCAGCTTCAATGAAAGCCTGGTAGAGAGGCACTGAGCCAACGGAAAGGGAAACGCTGTCAATAACTTTTTTCCTGATTCCAAGGAAGTCACCCCCTGTACCGAGCTCCATCAGAGTATCTGCACCTGCGGCTTCGGCAGCCTGGGCTTTCTTAACTTCCATTTCCTCATCAACAATGTCCGAGGATACGCCTATGGATGCATTGACCTTGGTTCTGAGCCCTTCTCCTATACCGCAGATCTTTACCTGCCTGTAAGGTGAAGTTGGAATAACAATTCTTCCGGCTGCAACACCACGGCGGATGAATTCAGGGTCAAGCCCTTCATCCTTTGCAACAATCTTCATTTCCTCAGTAATAATCCCTTTCCTTGCATCTTCTACAATTGTCATATTATTAACCTCAAGCTTTCTATAATCTGTAAAATTTGGTTGTAGGATTAAGCTGTAATTAAGGCAAAGTTGAGTTAGAAAATAAAAGGCGTGTAATTATATATAACACTTTTTAAAAAATTAACTTTAATCTTAATCAAGTTTACTTTACTTAGGTGCCTATAGGTGTTGAAAAATATAAGAAATAAAATTAAAATAAATGTTTTATAAATAAAAGCTAAACTTTCTTTGAGCAAAAGGCAAGTAAAATTGTTTTGATCGGAAAATTGAAAAAGGTAAAATTAGGTTTATAATAAGATCAAGTAGAAAATCGGTATTTTAAGCCAATTCGTGAATGAATATAAGCTAATGTGTAAAAAAAGATATATGGTTAGTTATTATTAGCCCGCTTGTACCAACCCAAAGACGTATATTTTGTCTCTTCCTCTGTCTTAAAAGGACTTCATGCAACTTCTGGGTGGCGTGAAGTCTTGTTTACAGCATGAGAATCTTTATTCTCATAATAATCTCTAGCATATTGACTACTTAATACATCAAGACTGTCATTTCCCCATGGTACTTCCTGTCCCATAATAGCCCTTACTTTTACATAGCCTGTGTCATTAACTTTTGCTGCTAGTAGATTATTGTACCTACCTCTGTATTTTTTAGGCCACTCATATGGATCATTATTTGCAGTCAAATAGACAAAGAAAGATACATTTTCTCCTTCCTTTAGATTATCGCTTAAGTAGATGTAGGTATCATATGTCGGATTTGAGGTATACTTAGTGTATTCTCCATAAGGGACAGAAGAAATATTAGACACATTTTCAATAGGGAATAGCATTGGGCTTCCATTATTTATGGGATCAAAAATGTCAAAATAATCTGCAACAAACCAGGCACCACCATGAATATCTTTGAGCCTGGTCTCATTTGTTCTGAATCCATACATATAACCCTTATCAGTTTCTGCAATGAAAGTTACCCAGTTTCCTATTAACTCTTTGTTGTCAAGTTCCTCACTCATATTTCTAAAATAGGGACCTATATAATTTCGTTCAGGCTTGCGCATGACTTTACGCAGAAACTTCTGGAAAGAATCAGGTTTCTGCGTAAAGGGAGTAAAAAATTTGCCTTCCTTAGATGCAGGGATAGGAACCATTATCACAGTCGTTCCATTCACTTCCTTTCCGGAAAGTCCTGTAACTTTGATATCATACTCAAAATAGTATCTTTGAACTGGCTCCCTATTAAGGTACGTACCCGTATTTATGGCATAAACAACATAGAAAAATAGTATGCCTATAACAAAAAGAGTAAAAAAGATAGGAATGAGCAGTAGATTTTTTCTTCTCACGTTTATCCCACCTTATATTTTTTATAAAGTATAAAATTATTTCCTAATACTCTATGAGTTCCGTATTGTGCTTACTTTTTTCAATAGAGCACCTGTTGTGATTAATATAAGATTAAAATCAGATCCAAAAGTATTTGGACAATAAAACATTGCTTCTTATATTAGAGAAAGGGGAATTTACAGACCTGAAATAGGAAAACAGAAATCAATCAGAATTTTTGGACAGAATTTACTTATAGGATAATTGCTATCGGCTGTTTCCTACCTGAACTTTAGATTTCGAGTTAACCTATTGAAAGTGTAAGCCGTACGCTTTCTAAAAGAGGAGAACAGGAAACTAATTTATAAATCACACAATATAGACTAAACAATAATTTTGAAACTAGTGTAATAGATAGAAAATTTTTAGAAAATAATTGAAAAAATCATTAGTACAACTGATGCTATAAGCTATTGTATTAGTTTCTAAATTCTAAAAAAGTAATTAACGAAGAATTTAAAAATGTAGGCTGAAAAAATAGAATTTTTATTTTCTCTGTTTATTCATTTCCTTAATTAACTGAAGGGTTTGCCTGTGAAGAGTTAATATGAAATCACTCAAAATTCCAAAGATGAACATCTGAAGACCGAATATGATTAGCAGGGATGTAAGGACAGAAAGCAGGGTATGGGTAATTCCATCTAGCCACTCAACTACCACAAAAGTTCCTGTAAACAGGCCTGCCAGAATAAAGATAGAACCTATAATTCCAAAATAGAACATGGGATTATTCATTTTTGCAAGTCCGTAAATAGTAGACCCAATTCTGAATCCATCTTTTACCGGATTTAGCTTGGTTGTGCTTTTCTTACTTCTAGGGAGGTAAGTGATAGGAACTTCTTCAACCCTCTGCTTTTTAAGAACGCATTCCACGGAAATTTCGGTCTCGATTTCGAAACCTGTTTTGTTAAGTTCGAGTTCCCTCACACTCTCGAGCGTAAATGCACGGTAACCTGAGAGGATATCTTTTAATTCGACCTCATAAGCAATATCAAAAAACATGTTTATAAGATGGTTGCCCACAAGGTTGAGCTTTGTAAAAGCACCAGGGGAATAATTATCCAGCCGGTTGCCTATAACATGGTCGGCCCGCCCTTCCAGAATAGGCTTTAGGAGAGAATGGATTTCACGTGCAAGGTATGTTCCATCCCCATCAGCCATCACGACATAAGGGTTTTCTATAAGCCCGAAAGCCTGAATTATTGCCTGCCCTTTGCCTTTTCCGGTCTGCATGACAACTTTTGCACCTTCAGCCTCTGCAATTTGTCCTGTGCCGTCTTTGCTGTTTCCATCAATTACTAGAATATTGGAAAAGCCTTCCTGCCTGAAATCCTTGATAAGCTGCCCTATTGTCGCAGCTTCATTCAAGGTAGGAATAAGAATGCAAACATCTGCGTTGTTCACGTTTCACACATATCCTTTGCCGGAATCTCTACACGCGCCCGTTTTGTTGTAAAACTTATAAGTACCTTATTTCCAGAAAAGGGATGATGGAGATTGAGGGTTCTTACAAAAGTCCCATGTTGTCGAGCTGCTGGCGGACGACTTCTACGCCTCTCTCACAGTCTTCAGGAGACTTACCGCCTGTAACTACCAGTTTTCCAGAACTGAAGATAAGCACGACTACTTTAGGCTCATCGATTCTGTACACAAGACCAGGGAACTGCTCAGGCTCGTACTCGATATTTTCAAGCCCAAGCCCTATTGCAATTGCATTGAGGTTCAAAATAGTGTGCAGGTCTGCAGAAGCAACAATATTCTGGACAGTAATCTGGGGGTTCTCCACGGTTTTAATCCCGATACTGTTCAGCTTTTTCGCCATATTGCCTATAACGGTATGTACATCAGCAACGTTTTTTGCCCCTGTACATACAACCTTGCCGGAAGTAAAGACCAGGAATGCAGCTTTAGGATCCGAAACCCTGTAAACGAGCCCGGGGAACTTCTGCTTGTTGTACTCGGCTCCTTCGAACTCGGATTCAATAACATTTAAGTCGAATTCTTCAGCGAGTTTGGTGGATGCAACCACATTTTCGATCTTGATGCTAGATTCGCTCATTAGTCAACCCTCAGTATATAAAGCAAGAGTAATATCCTCTAACCAGTATATAAAGATATAGTTAAATACCCTGCATAAGTATATAAATGCTTTATATATAGAATATAAATGCGACAGAAAAACTAAAATTTAGGACGCATGTATTTATAAATAAATTAATAGGGATAGAGATGATTAAGCTCTCTTTCAGGCACTTCAATTCTCAAATTTTTTAAGACCTTCAAGAATAGAGTCATATTTTGCACTGACTCTCTGGAGAAGATCACCCTCAATACTGCGGTGAGTAGGAATCAGAATCTGGGCTCCTTTTGCGATTTTAACCCCATTTTTTGAAACCCCATAATCAGGAGCAATAAGAATTCCATCTGCAGAAATCCCGAGAGAGAGATCGTTTACGATTCTTGAAACCATTTCAGTTGCCGGTTTTACCTTTTTCTTGATAAGGACAGCAGAAGAAACGTATCTTTCCCTGGTTTCTCGAATTTTCTTAATAGTATTTTCAACAGTTTTGAGATCCACTTCATCGGGAAGTTCTTCGACAAGTAGAGTAAGTGCTTCTATAAGGTCTTCAAACGTTGTTGAATGTACCTCAAGGATTTCTCCATCACAATACTGCCGTACAGTATCGGAATAACCTGCCGAGATCACGACCACGTCGGCCTCAAGCAGGCGAGAAATTTCCTCCTTTGAAGGTGAATAAGCATTGGTTACGAAGTATTCCTTGATTCCGCACATACTCATGAGAGACTCATACATGGGAGTCACGGCAATAGTCTTCTTCCCTATCCAGAGGTTGATTTCACTTTGCTCTCCCTGGGATCTCAAAAGTTCAAGAATTTTCTCTTTTATGGCTTTTGGGTCATCTCTTTTGAGCCCGAAATAATCGGCAAAAAGAGGAGTTGTTGAAAGCTGCCTACTTCTCCCACAGGGCACAGACTTCACAAAGCCTCGATCTACAAGGTCCTTTATATGGTCATAAGCTCCGCTTCCTCTCATATCAATGAGGTCTGACTGGAGCAGGGGCTGATGATAGGCAATCATTGAAAGAGTGCGAAGTTTGGGGGCTGAAAGCTCCTTTGGGGCGACTTCTCGCATGAGTTCGGAATATTCGGGCTTGACCTGCATAACATAACGCTCCCCAAGATCAAGGATTTCGATTCCGGATCCGCGGGAAGAATATATCTCTGTCAATTCTTTTACTGCCGAAAGGACTGTTTTTTTTGGTTTCCCTGTGATTTTCGCAAGCTTTTCGAGGCTTACTGCCCTGCCAGCAACAAAAAGTGCGGCTTCAATAATCTCAAGCTCACTCATAAATCTCACTTCCAGAAAGAATAAAAGTATTCTTTAATCAGGCTAATAGGTATTCGATACTGGAAAACCTTTAGTTTAAGGTTTCGAAAGTTCAGCTTTTGATTTTAACTTCATCTCGTGGAAAAGAGATGGGTTAGCTTCCGTGGAAAATCCAGATTCTTCTCCAGGATAGATATATAATTCCTCAAAAAGTTCGTCCTGAAAAAGCCAGATCTTCCTGTTTGAAGCAAGGAAGAGAAGGGAAAGATAGTCCATAATCCTGTCATCGCTTGATTCAATGAAACTGGAGAACTCCACTACAGGCTGCTTCGTAAATAGCTCTGAGAGCTTTGACCATATAATAGCTAGCCGTGAACTAATAGCTTCTTCGTGAGCAATCCCCAGAACGTCCCCGGTAGTAAGCTGGGGACGAAGATTGGGTTCTTCTGAACCCTTGCTGGCTTTTTTCTCTTTTTTTCTGGAAAGATTTTTTTCGGCTTTTTTGAGTTCAAGAATCAATTCATTGAGCGTTACTGGCCTTGTGGAAATCCGGCGGACAGGAAGCTTAGGGACGGGAAACTCTTCAGGTTCAGGAAAATCTGGATCGTCAGGGAAATCCAGTTCAAACGCATCGCCCTCTTCCTCCTCTACTTCGAGGATTCCCGAAGATTTCATGCGCAGGAGAATTGCAGAATAAAGAAGCGTCCTTGAAGAGATTCTCAGGTCCATCTGTTTGAGCTCTTCCACTCTTCCCAGAAAACTGTCAGTGAGCTGTACGATGTCTATATCCCAGGGATTGATCTTTCCGTCCCGTGCGAGTTCAACAAGTATACCCAGAGGTTCGTAAGTCTCAAATTCCGAAATATCAAGGAGATTCCAATCAATTCCAAGGCAAGAAAGAGTGGTTGGCAGCCCATAAGTCTCAGGATTTGCAAAAAGAGAGTTGTTTTCGGATTTACGAGTCGTATGAGCCTGAAGCCGCGGAACTTCAAGCGCTGCCCCCCCGTTATCCATAAGTTCAGCCATTGAGCTTCACTCCGGTAATGCTCGTAAGATTATTTTCTTGCATTGTAACCCCTATTGTCCTTACCGCAGCCTGGATCATCGGTTTTCTTAGAGATACAACAATAAACTGGACTTTTGATCCTGAGGCTTTTACGCGTCTTGAAACCCTTTCAACATTCCAGCCGTCCAGAAACATATCAATCTCATCAAAAGCATAGAAAGGAGCAGGACGGTATTGCTGGATGGCAAAAATGAAGGCAAGGGCGGTAAGGCTTTTTTCTCCTCCAGACATGGCCTCGATCCGTTGGAGAGTTTTTTCCTTTGGTTGAGCCCGGAGAGTCATCCCTCCTGCAAAAGGGTCATCAGGATTCTCAAGTAGAAGCTCGCCCATGCCGTCGGAAAGTTCATGGAAAATTTCCTTGAAATTGGCATTTATGCTTGTATAAGCATCCATAAAAGCGTCCCGCTTTAACTGCTCATACTGGTCGATGCGCTCAAGAAGCTGCTCTCTCTCGGTAAAGAGAATGTCGCGTTTTCCCTGCAAATCCGAAAGCCTGAGTTCTACTTCATTATACTCATCAATCGCCCTCATGTTCACGGGCTCAAGCTGCCTGAGAGCCTCATCGATTGCCTGAATCCGCATATAAACGGTTTCGTAATTCGGAACCTCATCAGTTTCCTCTATGCCTCTTTTCAGGATTTCTTCAACTAATTGCTTTTCCTGGTCAAAGAGAGCGTCTTTCGTAGCTGTGAGCGTAAGCACCTGCTGCCTTGCCTTCTCAAGGGTAGTTGAAGCAGTACTCACCCTGCGTTTGACGGCGCTGTGTTCAGCCTGAACGCTTTCCCGCTCTCTCTGGAGCCCTATTAGCTCATCCGAGAGCTCAAGCTCCCTGGCTCTCTTTTCCTCAAGTTTTTTCTCAAGTTCTTTTATTTTTATCTTCAGGGAGTTAATTTTATCCAGTCTTGAAGCTTTCTTTTCATCAAGTTCCCGGATAAGCTCCTTCGCCTCAGCAATCTTCTGTTCAGCATACTCTTTCTCAAGCTTCAGTGCATTCAGGGTAGCTTCAGTATCCCGAATTCTACCATCAAGCCGGCGGAGTTCCTCGTCAACAAACTCGATTTTTTTATTAATTTCAGGCAGAGGAGAATCAGCAAGTTTTGCTTCAAGCCCTGAAATCTGAGCCTCAAATTCAGATACAGCTTTTTCCTTCTCTGCTTTCTTCGCAATCACTCTGTCCATTTCAGCCCTGAGTTCTGTCCTTGACTCCTCGATTGCTTTGAGGTCAGCCTGCCTGGCTTCAAGAAGTTCGGCAAGTTTTGCCTCCCTGCCTGCAATCTCCTCAAGCTGGCGCTCCTTGCGTGAAATCGTAGCCTCACAGTCCCGGATCTTCCGGTTTAACTCAAAAAGGTGACCTTCAATGCTATCCTGTTTACTTATAGCTGCATTCCGGCTTGCATCCAGGGACCTGATCTCCTCTGCAAGTTCAAGGAGTTTATCTTTTTCCGCAGCAGCAAAGGAAATTCCTGATTTAGAGGAAATTGACCCTCCTACCATTGCTCCGCTCTTTTCCAGAAGTTCACCTTCAAGGGTGACCATTCTCACCTTTCCCATAAGGCGGCGGGCACTTGAGAGGTTTTCCATAACAAGGGTATCCTGGAAAACATACCAGAAAGCAGGCTCAAAATAGGGATCGAATTCAATAAGGTCAATTGCATACCCTATTACCCCACTTTCATAACTCAGGTCTTCAAGACGTCTGGATTCTCTCATCTTGTTAAGGGGAAGGAAAGTAGCTCGCCCTCCTTTTCTGTGCTTCAGGTATTCGATTGCTTCGGCGGCATTGGCGTCCGTATCCACAACAATTGCTTGCATCCGGTTTCCTGCAGCAATCTCAAGGGCTGTTGAGTACTGCCTATCAACTTTTCCAAGCTGGGCAATGGTTCCATGAATTCCGAGAAGATCCTCCTGCCTTGCAGCCCTTATTACCATCTCTACAGCCCTGGAATAACCACCTCCCTGTTCTGAAGCCCTCACTCTTGCTTCCGTGATTGTGTATTCCTGCTGAAGGCTATGAAGCCTGTTTTCAAGTTTCCTGATATCTTCCTTTATCCTGAAATGGCTGCTTTCAATATCATCCCGGTCAAGAATAAGGGATCCTAGACTTTCGGAAAGCTTTTCAAGCTCATACTTTACAGAAAGCGTGTCACTGTCAGAAGAAGCAACTGCAGCTTCAGCATCCCGGATCTGGTTTTCGATCTCTCTGAGTTCCGAAGATTTTCTTCTGAGGGCATCAAGGAGCCGATCCTTAGTTCGGATAAGCTCATTTTTCTCGTTTTTTGCGTCCTCAAGGTTCTTCCTGGCTGCCATGAGCTCATCCCGTGTAGCAGCGAACTTTGCGTCAATATCCGCGATCCTGCTATGAAGCAGCATGCGTTCGGTTTTGCGCTCGGAAAACTCTGAGGAGATGCTGTCTTTTCTCAGGTTCTCTGTCTCGATTTTTTCCTCAAGTGCCCTGACCTTGCCCTTGGTGGAATCGATTTCTACAAAGGCTTTCCTGCGTCTTGAGTCTGCTTCCTCAAGTTCGGATTCCGAAACCTCGATACTATCTGCGCAGCGGGAGATCTCCCCCTTTATCTCCTCAATTTCCCTCTTAACCTGAAGTTGCTCATCTTCTCCTTTTTTCTGGATTTCAAGGGAAAGTTTTTCCAGGGTTTCTTCAAGAGCCTGAAGTTCCTGCACTCTCTCGTTCAGGATGAGCTGGACTTTCTCAAGATGCTCTTCCTTGCCTGCAAGTTCCTTATCTACATTGTGCAGTTCAGCCCTTGCATCCTTGAGCCTGGAAAGCAGGACATATCCCTCGAATTTGACCTTCTCAGCCTTAAGAACCTGGTATTTTAAAGCCTGATCACGTTCCCCAGCCAGTTTTCCTAACTGGGTGCGTACTTCTTCAAGGATTATATCCACACGTTCAATTTGCTGTCTTACAACCTCAAGTTCCCCAAGTGCCTTTTGCTTACGCTCGTCAAATTCTGCAACCCCTGCGATTTCGTCGATAATTTTTCTTCGTTCCACAGGAGTCATGGAGATAATTTGCGTTACATCTCCCTGCATGACCACATTGTACCCTTCAGGCGTTACCCCTGCTTTAGCAAGCTGGGAATGGATTTCTCCAAGGCTTACGGCTCTTCCATTGAAGTAAAAATAACTGTAATATCCGCTTTTTGTTCGACGGACTTTTCGTGAGATTTCAATCTCATCAAGTTCCAGAGGCAACTTGCGGTCAGAATTGTCAAAACGAATTGTAACCTGGGCAAAATCAGGCTTTTTCGCCGCATCACCATTGTAAATCAGATCAGTCAGCTTTTCAGCCCGAAGAGTCCTTGAACTGGTAAGCCCGAGTGCAAAGAGAATTCCATCTATTATGTTAGACTTTCCACTTCCGTTAGGACCGGAAATCGTGGTAAAGTCATTATAAAAGGGAATCTTTACTTTTTTTCCGAAGGACTTAAAGTTAACAAATTCAATCTCTTTTATATACACAGAATGCCTCTGTAATTTTACGTTTTTGAGAAAGTTTCTGTTTTTTTAAGTCTCATTTAGCCCGAGAAGGTTTCCGGCTGCAAGTTATAAGCTCAGCATCTTCTTTTTCCCGTACATCCACGAACTCTTCTATGAAGTGTTTTTTCGTAGTTTTCTCGGCGATTATGTATTCACACTTATAGTCATCTTCAGGTTGGGGTTTCACAGGGTCCGCTCTAACAACAGGGGATTGTCTTTGAGGGAATGAGGGTCCTGAGTACTGCTGTCCTGACCCCATTCTTATCGAGGATTGCTGCCTTGGAAGTTCTCTAATCGACGGCTGCTGTCTTACAGCACCTTTAAGCCGTCTTTTATCCCCGCTTTCTGCAATAATATATTCACACTTTGATTCGACCTCTTCCCTGTCAAGTTCTGCTGGCTCTATCTCTCTGAGCTTCAGCTGAACCTTTGCACCTGTGCCCGGAAGAGAGGCAGGTGCTTCTCTGAATTCACCTAGTCTGTATGCCGGGTTTTCTTTTCGGGGCTCAGGTTTTTGCCTGAATTTTCTGGAGAGAGGTGGAAGATCCAGAGGATCCTCAGGAAGGGCAAGAGAAATGGAAGGCGAAACAACAGAAGGCGGAACTACTGACGCAGCAATTTTCGCATCCTCCAGCTGTTTGGTTAGATTTCCTATCTGTGTTTCCAGTTTCTTTATAAGCATTTTCTGGTCTAGCAATTCGCGGACAAGCCCATCCTGAATGCCCGCAAGTTCCTTTAGCTTCCGGTCAGCTGCTTCCGATTCGTTTTCCCCAGATACTTTCAATTCCATTCTTAATTCATTAAGTATTGAGGCCTTGAGCAAAGCAGGGTTGGGGATTCCCATAAGCTCTGTCCTGATTTCGGAAAGGACAAGATCTTTGATAGAGTCATGATCGGAAATGTTTTCCATTTCGGCCCGCAGTTCATTGAGAACCGAAACCTTTATCGACTTCTTGAGAGTCTCGAGCTCCTCGTAGGTTATTGACAGTCGCCTTTTAAGCGGTGTATTATGCACGTCCCTCTGTCCAGTTCTCATTAAAATACCTCTTATAATAAATTCGGGTTCCGATTTCCTGATTGCCTGAAATTTTCTGGGGGGCAAGGCAAATCAGCACAATTACAATTAAATCGATTAGATCATAGAAATTTAAATAATATGTACAAAGTACATGTAATCTTACTTTAAATATATATGGTAATCGATAGTATTATTGCGGCTTTATAGAACTCTTCTTTAAATAAGAATGGAATATTTTTTACTTAAATTTAAGGAAATATTTCGCATAAACCATCTGGAATCACAGGCAAAAATATAGGAAGAAATATTAGAAAATGAAAAGGTTCTTTCCAGGGGAAAAGAGAGAATAAATCAGAAAAATAATTTGGATAAATAATTTTCGATATATACATTATGAAATCAGTAATGGAGAAACTGAGGAACCTCACGCTTCCTGAACAGCCGGATGGGAATAACGTTAACGTTCAAACCCTGAGTAAGATTCACAGTGTAGGGTTCAGAGAAAAAGGTATCAATACTGCAAAATAGGGGAATGAAACCCAAGCTTAACTCAAAAATAAAATGAGTTAAAGAGCTGGATTTCAGTCGGGGTTGAAAAATATTTAAAGGGAAGTGTTAGTTATTGGATGAAAAGGAATCCTTGAAAACCAGTACACTCTCCCGTGATTGAATTTTGGAAGATGTACATTCCATTTCCGCAGCAGTTTCGTTAACAACAGAACCATGAGTTCCAGTACTTTCAAGGAAAAAATGGACCTCGTCAAGTTCAGGCTCGTGGAAATGATCCATTTCAATTATATCCATAATAACACTCAACACGTTTTTGTGTAAGTGATTGGTAATTCGGGTCATCGGGAATAAACACTATGTATCAGATATTAATAATTTGCGGTAAAAGCAAGATACTTTGGAAAAGAGAAAACAAGCTTATTAATATATAAATGTTATGTTCTTGATAAAAAACTTGTCTTTCATAAAATAAACCTGAAAAGCTATAAAGGAAGAATGCTGCTTTTTAACACCAGTAAGAACAGGAAAAACTCTAAAACCACGAATAAAAGGGAAAAAGAAGTTAAAGGAAAGAAGGCCCAAAAACCCGTATGAGGATACCCATACCGAGAGCCAGTAATGTGGTAAAGGAGACTATCAAAGCTGTATCCTTTGTTCCAAGTTCGTGCTTCAGTACTGCAATTGTTGCCACACAGGGAATATAGATGGTTGTAATTACAGCAAACTGGTACATCTGAACAGGTGTTAATATAGCTGCAAAGTTAGCTGTACCTGCAAGTACGGCAAGGATCTGAAGAGCCATTTCTTTTCGAAGAATTCCAAAGACCAGAGCTGTTACCACAAATGATGGAAGCCCCAGCAGACCTACAGATATGGGCTCGACAAAGTCCTGAAAGATGGAAAGAAGTCCCAGGGCATCGACAACTCCTAGAAAAGCACTTCCGATGAGTAGAAGTGGGAAAGCAATGTAGACAAACTCCCGGCTCTTCATCCATGTTTTCTTGATGGTAGATTTCAGTTCAGGCTTCCTGAGAGGAGTCATTTCCATGATAAACCCACTCTTCTGACCTGGAAGACTTCTTCCCAAAATCCATCCCAGGCTGACAATGATAAACATCTCAAGAACATATATTGAAACTGCAGGCCAGAAGCCTACGAATGTTCCTACAAGCCCAAGGATGATAACCGTTCTTGCAGAGCAGGGAACAAGGGAAATAAGAACGGAAGCAATTCTCTTTTCCCGCCGCGTACCAAGAGCATGCACTGCCATAATTGCAGGAACATTGCAGCCAAAGCCAAGAACAAGAGGGATCACGGCTCTCCCATGAAGCCCAAGCTTGTGCGCGAGATTATCCAGCAGAAAAGCTGCCCTAGTAAGATAGCCCGAATCTTCGAATATGGAAAGAATGGCGTAAAAGACTGCAATATAGGGAATTGCAATCGCAAATCCGGCTTCTACCCCCCTGAGAGAATATACGATCAGGTTTCCCAGGATAGGCGGCATATCTGAAGTTACGGCTTCGGCAGGCTGGATCACATAAGGCTCAAAAACCTCATCCACAATCCAGGTTTCAAGGAAACCTCCTACCCGGAAAACAAGAAGAAAAGTAAGGAGCAGGGCAGATATAAGTACAGCAATTCCGAAGTTAGGGGAGGTAAGGATGGCATCTATTTTTTCTCTCAAGCTTTTTTTAGGTTCGAACCTTGAAACCACGCTGTCCACAATATATCCGGCTTCCCCATAAAGATCTCTTGCAACAGTTTCAGGCACCGAAATTCCATGTTCCATCTCCAGATTCTTCCTTAATCGCCTGGCAGAAGAGAGCAACGCGTTAGCTTCAGGTGGCATACAGCAGAGATCTACAAACTCTGCATCGTCCAGAAGAGCTGCTGTTTTTACGCTTGGAGGGACATTTGGAAAAGCATAGTCCAGGCTGGAAAGAGCCTGGCGGATCAACTGGCTGTATCCTACCCTGTGATGTTCCTGAGTCTTACCCTGCTCTGCAAGGGCTACAAGCATTACGTCATCGAGTCCTATTCCCCGGGTAGCAACAGTTGGCACTACAGGCAGACCAAGCAGTTCAGAGAGTCCATCAGCATCAACGAGAATCCCAAGGTCTGCAGCCAGATCCACCTGATTTAACGCAATAACCATAGGAATATCGAGTTCCAGAAGCTGAAGGGTCAGGTACAGATTCCTCTCAAGCCTGCTCGCATCAAGGACATTAACGATAATATCCGGCCGGTCTTCAATCAGAAATCTCTTGGTTACCTTCTCGTCTTCGTTTGTAGTCCCAAGGGAATAAATGCCTGGCAGGTCAACAACTTCGATAGTCTTCCCCCTGGCTTTTACAATTCCTCTTTTAAGTGCAACTGTCGTGCCAGGATAATTCGAGACCTCAACACCTACCCCGGTAAGCCTGCTAAAAAAAACGCTTTTTCCAACGCTTGGGTTCCCTATGAAAGCAATTGTCATATCATAGGGACTTTTGTTCTTACCTCCACTTTCGGAAGTGCAACATGAGCTGGAAATTCTGATCACATCTCCAGTTATTCAGCTTTGTGCCATTAATATGCCTTCTCTGCGTTTTTACACGTTTTTGCTTTTAGGAGATATGAAAATTTTCTTTGCAATGTCTCTTCCAAGAGCAATTTCTGATCCTATTGCCATGACCGAAATACAACCCTGTTTTTGCTTGCGCCTTACCTCAATGTCTTCTCCGGTAAGAATACCGAGGGAGATCAGGCGTTCCTTTGTTTCCCTGGGAAGGGTTACCCGCGCGACTTTGCCTGAACTTCCCTCTTCCATCTCGTCAAGTGGAATGAACTTCTCATCTTGTGTAATGTTATTTTTATCAAGATTGATAGGGTTTCCATCAGGGCAGTACTCTGGACTTCCAAGAAACTCGTAGAGCCTCTCAAGTACGGCATCAGATACTGCATGCTCAAGTTCGCAAGCTTCCTTATGGGCTTCCTTCCTATCGAAATCCAGGACGTCAACTAGGAAAGTTTCAAGCACCTGATGCTTTCTTTTAATCTTGATAGCCTGGTCAGTTCCTTTTTCTGTCAATTCGACTCCTTGATAAGGTGTATACTCTACAAGTCCCGAGGAATATAATTTTTTTATCATCTCCGTCACGCTCGGCGGAGATACGTTGAGTTCTTCAGAGATCTGTTTGGTCTTTGCAGGTCCCTTGTTCTTTCTAATAAGATAGAGAATAGTCTCAAGATATTCTTCAAATCTATCGATGTTCATTAATATCATCTCGCCAACATATGCCTGACTTCAGACCAGATAATTAGGATAACCTAAAAAAGTAACCGCTTGAATAAATAATTTTTGTTTCTAGCAGTTTACATTTATTTTAAATACTATAAATCAAATCACTGTGGATTCTATTTAAATTCTTAAGGAAAAAAATAGTAAAGAACAGTTTCGGAAGAAATTCAAGAATTGATCGATTTCAGGACAGCAATTTCATTACAATCCGGAAACTTGGGGCATCTCAGACAACCAGACCAGATTTTCCTGGGAAGGCTATTCTTATCTATAATCTTGAAGCCCAGAGTTTCGAAAAATTCAGGCACGTAAGTAAGTGCAAAAACTTCCTTCATGCCAAGATTTTCAGCATCCTCAAGGCAGGCCAAGACAAGCTTTGTACCTATTCCTTTCCTAGCACACTCGGGATTCACGGCAAGGGCAAGTATCTCTGCGAGGTCTTCCCATACTACATGCAGGGCACAGCAACCCACAACCTCTCCATCAATCTCGCAGACGTAATAATCCCTGATATTTTCGTACATCTCACTCAGTGAACGGGCGAGCATTAGCTCTTCCTTCGAATAAGTATTGATGATCTGCTTCATTACAACAACGTCATCTACCCTGGCTTTCCTGATCAATTCGTGTTTCCTCTTAGGTGATATTTTATTTTTAATAGAATGGGCTGCACTGGCTTATATATAAAAATACACCGTGTACTGCAATGAAATTACTCTCGACAAATAAGAAATTTTCCATAGTTCGCACGGAAATATTTTATAAAAAAGCAGATTAAAGGAAATTAGCGGGCGCGAAGGGATTTGAACCCCCGATTTACAGCTTAGGAGGCTGCCGCCATATCCGGGCTAGGCCACGCGCCCATAAAGCGTTTCTCTGAAGAATACAATCTAGCATCCGCCTGTTGAATTTGTATCTCAGGTGAAGTATCCATAATACCGGCATAAGATATATATCAAATTATCGCTCTGAAGGGAGAAAGGTAAGCCAGTAAAATAGAGCTGATTTTTCAGGAAAGTTTTAAATCCAATGTAAACCATTAATCCTAACAAAGTTAACAATACCTTAGGTTCTCAACCGCTTCCACTTTCACAAGTTGGGAATTGACGTTTATGGAGTTATCACTATAAGGCTGACAGGACTACCGCAATTCCCGGTTTCTATCAGCACCTCAGACTCTGTTAGTCAATTTCGATTTAATCAGTTCACATAAGTATCGCGATCTTCATCAGTTCACATAAGTATAGATCAGATATATTCAATCTATATTAGTTTGGAATTTCATCAGTTAGGTTCAATCTATACTAATTATGTGTCTATGTCTTTATTACTAGCTTTTAACTGCACCGAATTATCTTGACTGCTAATTTCGAGGCAGAAAAGCTTTGAAAGACCCGAAAAAGGCGAAAAATTGAAAAACTGGGTAAAAATATTAAGAGGAAAAAGTTTGCATATAAAAAACAACGATTATTATTCCGCCCATACTCCTGAGCTCAGGATGATGGTTTTCGCATCCCTTATTGCTGCCCTGACTGCCGCAGGAGCTTACATACAGATTCCTGTACCTTTCTCTCCTGTCCCTGTTACACTGCAGGTTTTCTTTGTCCTGCTCGCCGGAAGCATGTTGAAAAGCAAATGGGGAGGCCTGAGCATGATAGTGTATACCTTGCTCGGTATAGCAGGGCTTCCTGTGTTTGCAGGAGGTACTTCCGGAATGGGAGTGCTCCTCGGGCCAACAGGCGGATACATAATCGGCTTCATCCTGGCGGCTTATATAGTAGGAAAGCTTTCCGAAAAGGCTGAAAGCGCTGACAAATCCAGCTTCTTCGTTAATGCGCTTAACATGAGCGCAGCAGTCCTCGTTATCTATGCCTGTGGATTTATTCAATTGATGTTTGTAGCTGAAATTGATCCCAGAGCAGCCTTTACTCTTGGTGTCATTCCGTTTCTGCCTGGAGAGGTCGTAAAAGCTGCAGTTGCGGCATATATTGCTTCAACCTATGAACTTTAAAATCTCCTATTTCTAATTTTTTTAATAGGATTGAAGTTGAGAAGAAATCGAGTTTTCCAGAAAATTTAAGATAAAGAAATAAAATTTCGATTAAGCATGATCAGGCTTGAAAAAGTAAGTTATAGTTATTCTGACGGTACCCCTGCGCTTGAGAATATAAATCTGGATATAAAAAAAGGAGAATTTATAGGGGTAGTAGGAAAAAATGGCAGCGGAAAATCCACACTTGCCCTTCTGCTCAGCGGGCTTCTGAAACCCCAAACTGGCAGGGTAATGATAAGGGGAATGGATACCTGTGACCCTTCAAAACTTAAGGGAATCCGGAAGTTTGTGGGTATTGTTTTCCAGAATCCTGAAACTCAATTTGTGGGCAGGACAGTTGAAGAAGATCTAGCTTTCGGCCCAGAGAATCTCTGCCTTCCTCCTGTGGAAATCAGAAAGTGTGTGGATATGGCGCTTGCTGAAACCGAGCTTGAAAAATACAGGCATCGATCTCCAAAAACGCTAAGTGGAGGACAGGGACAGTGTGTGGCTCTGGCAGGAATTCTTGCAATGGAACCTGAATGCCTTATTTTTGACGAGGTTAGTTCCATGCTGGACCCGGAGTCCGGAATGGCTATCCTCGAAACCATAAAAAAATTACATAAAAAAGGAAAAACAATTATATATATTACTCATAATCTCGAAGAACTCCATGACGCCGATAGAATCCTTGTCATGGAAAAAGGAAGAATAAGGCTTGATGGAGACCCTGAAAGCATTTTTTCTGATACTTCTCTCCAGAACCTGGGACTTGCCTTGCCTTCCCTGACTGAGCTCGCTGAGAAACTGAGAATGCATGGAGTAACAATTCCCTGGGAAAAAACTTCTTCCCCGCAAAACTTTGCAGAGGAAATATGCCGATTATTCTTGAAAACGTAAGTTTCTCCTATTCCAGAAAGACTCCTCTGGAAACGCCTGCTTTAAGAAACATTAACCTGCGAATAGAGAAAGGAGAGTTTGTGGGAATACTGGGAGAAAAAGGTGCTGGGAAATCCACTCTCACAAAACTTTTCAATGGGCTTTTGAAGCCGGAAACCGGAAAAATTCGCGTGGATGGGCTTGATCCCTCTTTAAAAGAGGTGAAACGCAGGATAGGAATGGTTTTTCAACAGGCTGCTGACCAGCTTTTTTGTAAGACTGTATATCAAGAAATAGCCTTCGGGCCTCTGAACTTCGGGTGCTCGAAAAGAGAAACCGAGGAAAGAGTATATGAGGCAATTGAGGCTGTTTCTCTTGATCAGAGCGTACTTACTCGGGATCCTTTCAGCCTGAGTGGAGGAGAAATGCAAAGAGTTGCTCTCGCAAGTGCCCTTGCCCTCAGGCCGGATTACCTGGTACTCGACGAACCCATAACAGGGCTTGATCCGGCTGGAAAAAAGGAAATTCTTGAAGCTCTCAAAAAAATAAAAGAGAAAGGGACTGCAGTTATAGCGGTTACCCATAATCTCAAAGGGTTCTTCCCATTACTGGAAACAATCGTGCTCATAAAGGAGGGAAAAATAGCCTTTCAGGGCAGCCGGGAAAGCTACCTTGAGAGAGGGTGCATACCTCTTCCGCCCATAGCCTCCATGATGAAAGAACTCAGGGCGAGAGGATTATCAGTAAACCCTGCAATATTCACGGTCGAAGATGCTCTTGAAGAGATCCTGAAATTAAAATCCGTTTTTGAAAAAGAGGATAACGGAAATTAGACTGGAAAAAAGTAATGAGAACTGAACTAAGAGGGATTGAAACGGAAAGAACCGGAAAAATTCCTGAAAAATGCTTTACAGGGGAAACGTGATGGAATATGCAGGAACCTGTATTCAGTTACGTACCCGGAGTCTCCTTTCTTCACAGGCTTGATCCCAGAACAAAAATTACAGCAGTAATGCTGCTTGGAATTCTGACGTTCAGGATTGAGAATTTTGCAGGAGTAGCGGCGCTTTTCGCGTTTTTCTTTGCCCTTGCTTCACTCTCAGGGCTGCCAATGAAAATATTTTTTAGAGCAGTAAGGCCTATGATGTTGTTTATAGTTTTCATTTTTCTAGCACAGCTATTTTTCACCGATGGAAAATCTCTTGCTTCGTACTGGATTCTGCAACCGACGCTTGAGGGGCTGGAGACAGGGCTAAAGCTTGCTGCTCGATTTGTACTCCTTTTGCTTTTTGCAGCCCTTTTGACGGCCAGTACCGATCCATCGGCAATTACCTGCGGCATAGAGAGAATGCTAAGGCCTTTACCCCTGCGATGGCTTGGAATCACATCTTTTGAGCTTGCTACGATGATGAATATCTCTATAGCGTTTCTTCCCCTTCTGTTTGAGAGAGTTGAACGTACAAAAGCGGCTCAGGCTGCAAGAGGCATGGACTCTGTGAAAAATCCTCTCCGTTCCGTTCCTGCCCTTGCGATTCCCCTGCTGAGAGGCGTGATCAGGGACGCTGAAGAGCTGGCTCTTGCAATGGAGAGCAGGGGATATCAGGGAAGCAGGCGGACCTCAATGCATGAGCTTTCCATGCAGAAGGACGACTGGAAAGCCCTCTCTGTCCTTGCGGTTTTTTTTATCTTTGTACTGCTCCTATGAAAGGCACAAAAAAATTAAAGGTGGAGTGAAATTCTGGCTACTTCCTTGATTACCACAAGTTTAAGAAGATATTAATATATGAACAACTGTTCATTTATTCATGCAAGATAAATGTAAAAAAGTAGACTCAAAGCAGATAGCAAACCTGCTACAAAATATTCCTGACTCAGACGCCATAATAAGGATGGCTGCGGTTTTTCAGGCGCTCCAGTCCGATACCCGTCTTAAGATCCTTTTCCTGTTAAGGCAGGAAGAGATGTGCGTCTGTGAGCTTGAGCAGGCACTTGATGTCACCCAATCCGCAGTTTCACACAGCCTTCGCACTCTCAGGCAGCTTGACCTTGTGCGTGTCAGAAGGGAAGGAAGATTTACGATTTACTATATTGCGGATGAGCACGTCCGCACACTTATTGAGATGTGCCTTGAGCATGTGGAGGAAAAAGCATGAGCCTCGAGTTTCTCAATTCTGTTCTGTCCCTTATTTCAGGCATTCTCCTTGCATCCTGGGAGATCTTCGTCGAAGCGGCTCCCTATCTTGTTTTCGGCTTTGGAATTGCAGGTCTTCTCAATGTCCTGGTGCCTGACCGGAAGATTGTGGATTACCTCGGAGCATCGGCAGGAAAAGTCCGTTCTGTTGTCAATGCATCCTTGGCGGGTCTTCCCCTGCCCTTATGCTCCTGCGGAGTTATCCCTGCAGCTATGTCAATAAGAAAAAGAGGAGCAAATAGGGGTGCAACTCTTTCCTTTCTTATCTCGACTCCAGAAACCGGAGTGGATTCGATAGCAGTTACTTACGCTCTTCTGGATCCTCTTATGGCAGTTTTTCGCCCGTTCGTCGCCCTTATGACTGCCATCCTTGCAGGGCTCGCAGACAACTTTTTGATAGGGGAAGAGACGGGAAAAGAGAACATAAAAAAACAGGAAAATCCCGGAAAAAAGGCAGAAATCCTTGCAGTCTCGACTTTGATAGGGGCTTCTGTACAGGGAAACCATTGCAACCCTTACCCATGCAGTTCCTCTTCATGTAATTGCAATAAACCAGCAGACTTGGTTAACGGGAAAACCGGGCATGTAACAACTCTGGTTAAGGATATAGAGTTAAAGCTTTCAGGGGTAAAATACCTGGGAATCAGTAATAAGCCCGAAGGTATCCGGAATCTTACCCTGGTGAGCCCAGATTTCCAGAAAGATAGCCCTTCATGCGGGTGCGGAGGCTGTGAATGCGAAGAAGAGCCCGTTACAGAGGGAAAAATTGAAAAATCGATAAGAGCCAGACTGATTAAAGGGATAAAATATGCCTATATCGAGCTGCCAGGAGAGATTTCCAGATGGATGTTCATAGGGATCGTGTTTGCAGGAATAATTTCATATGCAGTCCCTGAAAGCCTTATCCAGAATTATCTGGGAAGCGGTTTTGGATCAATGCTTGTAATGCTTCTGGTAGGAATTCCCCTTTACATCTGCGCTACAGCTTCTACCCCACTTGCAGCAAGCCTCGTAGCCAAAGGGATGAGTCCGGGCACAGCTTTTGTTTTCCTTCTTGCAGGTCCGGCAACCAATGCAGCAACTATAACTATGGTTGCCCGCTTCCTGGGAAAACGTTCGGCAGCCCTATATCTGGGAGTGATTTCCCTCTGTGCCCTAGGTGCAGGATTTGTGCTGGACTGGTTCTACCTGAAACTAGGAATAAGCGCGGCCGCAACCGTTGGTACTGCAAAAGAATTGCTTCCCGAAGACATGAAACTGGGTTTTGCGTTTTTGCTTTTGCCTCTGATGCTATACGGAGCTTTTCGCAGTGAGAAAGAATGCGGTTGTTCGGAACGTCACTGAAATCGAAGAAAGAAAATGAAAATAATAAAGAAGATGGAAAAGGTACCAGCATAATATAAATCCTCAAAAATAGAATAACTATCATGCAGGAAAATCCCGAATCTCAAGAAAAAAAGGTAACTAAGGGGAGTTTTTTTGAAGTTCCAGGGGTAGTTAAAGCCGAATCTGAAAGAGGTACGAAACCTGAGAGAAAAACCGATGTGACCAGTGGAAGCGGCGAATCCCTAAAAAGAGAAGAACCGACAAAGAGCGAATTCAAACCTCAAGGAGAACTTGAAACTGGTTATAAAGAAGAATCCTGGGAGAAACCTGAAGGTATGGAAGAGAAAGTCGCAGGAAGTCCCACAATCGAAGAGATAAAAGTCCCAGATGAAAGCGATTTCAAGGCTCCGGGAGAAATTGAAACCGGCTATACAGAGAAATCCTGGACAAAGCCTAAAGAAATGGAAGAGAGAATCATTATAGAACCAGGGGAGAGAAAAGAAGAGGAAGCCAGAGAAAAAGTAAGGGAGGAAGCCAAGGAAATAAGAGAAGAAACTAGGGAAGAGGCCAGGGAAGCGAGAGAAGAAACTAGGGAAGAGAAGCGCACCACTTATACCATGAAAAAGCGCCTGGCTAAAAGCAAGAAAGACCGTATGCTCTTTGGAGTCTGCGGCGGACTGGGGGAATATTTTGAAATTGACCCTACATTCATAAGGCTCGCTTTTGCGGCTCTTGCTTTGCAGGGAGGAATTGGCGTTTTCCTGTATATCCTTCTGGCAATACTTATGCCATCAGGAGAAAGATTTGAAATGGTTCCCAGCACCAAGGGAAGCGATATCCAGCGATGAAACTTTATCCATGCCTGGAAAAATGAGGATTTGAATCGAAAATTTCAATGTTTTCCGGCAAGCGATTTTTCTTAATTTTGCATTTTAATTCAATTTTTTAGCTTTTACTTACTTAATTCTTCGATATCTAAGAGTTTAAGCCTTATTTTGTGAATCTTCGATTTTGCTTATTTTGTGAATCTTCGGTTTTGAATTCAAACGTTTTAAAGTAAAAATTGCGCGTGCTCTAGTAAAGCTGCATCTGTGCCAGAGAGTCTCTACGCACAAAGAGTTGAGTAAGAAAGGAGCACGTAGAGGGAATATGGAGTTTTACAGAAAAAGATAGATGTGTAGAAGATAAGAGAATGAGAGTGTTTTGCTCAGCATTGGAAAATAGTAGAGAATAAAGCGGGCTCGAAGGGATTTGAACCCCCGACGTCTGGGTTAGAAGCCCAGCGCTATATCCTGGCTAAGCCACGAGCCCTCTTTGCTGTTCCTACTGCGGAATACGAAATGAGCCTTCTAACATAAAAGCTTTTTGTATGAACGCGCGAATCAGTACTGTAAAAATCTTAAAAGTATCTACGTCGAAGCGGAATTATAAAATATATTCAGTATATACCGCTATATTTAACGTTTCATCTAAAAGTTACAGTACGGAAAACTTCCCCTCAAGCTTTGAGTTCCGTTAAGAACCCATGCATAACTCGTAACTTCAATGAATGAGAGGAGCGAGCAGTGCAATCAGATTTGTATTAAGGTTATGTTTGATTAAAGTGTCAGGAGAAGAGGTAAACCCTATAAAGTACTAAAATTGTAAAGGATTGTTCGCAAATGAGTGAGTTACTTATTTATCTTGATGGGAACTTTGTTCCCAAATCCGAAGCCAAAGTTTCGGTTTATGACCATGGCTTCCTCTATGGTGACGGTGTTTTTGAAGGAATTAGGGCATACAACGGGCGTGTTTTTAAGTTAAAAGAACATGTTGACAGGCTTTATGACTCAGCAAAAGCAATTGCAATGGACATCCCCCTTACAAAAGAAGAGATGACCGAAATAATCCTTGAGACGCTCAGGAAAAACAACCTTAAAGATGCATATATCCGTCCTATCGTCTCAAGAGGAATCGGGGATCTTGGGCTTGACCCTCGCAAGTGTGAGAAACCCTGTGTGGTTGTTATAGCCCAGGGCTGGGGAGCCATGTACGGTGACCTGTATGAAGTCGGGCTCACAGGAGTCAGTGTCTGTATCCGGAGAAATGCACCTGATGCCCTGTCCCCGAATATCAAATCCCTGAACTACCTGAACAATATCCTTGCAAAAATCGAAGCCAATGAGAAAGGAGGAGACGAAGCTATTTTCCTCGACCAGAACGGTTTTGTGTGTGAGGGCTCTGGGGATAACATCTTTATAGTCAAGAACGATCAGGTTCTTACTCCTAATACAGTCAGTAACCTGAAAGGGATTACCAGGGCTACAGCCATAGAACTCCTGGATGAAATGGGATACAAGACCATTGAAACAAATCTTGGTCTGTTTGACCTCTACACAGCAGATGAGATATTTGTTACAGGAACTGCAGCCGAAGCCGCTCCCCTTACCAGGCTTGATGGAAGGTTAATAGGTACAGGCAAACCTGGGCCGCTTACAAAGAAGATGGTTGAAGCTTTTGAGAAGATAACCCAGAATACGGGCACACCAATTTATAAATAAATCAATCCTCAAGAGCGAAAGGAATAAAAAAGTCAATTAGACCAGGAGGTTTTCCCACCCGGTTATTTGGGAATAAGTGATTAAGTGTCCTTTAATAAGGTTTCTTTAACATAAGTGGTTGAATTTTAGCCCTGGTTTCCTATCGGATTTATTATTTTTATACATGAAAGCCATGACTTAGATATTTAAAGAGAAAATTAAAGAGAAAAACGATCTGTAAAGGCTTGGGTTCAGGATTAAGATTCTGATAAGGAGAAATGTAATATTGCCGGATATAAATAAGAAACTTTATAAAGGGGACTCAAACTATTTTTTGTTTGTAAGACGGGAACATATGTTAACATTTTCCTTTCATCTGCAAATCTCCCTGATCGGGCTTACCCTTATATTTCCTGAGCCTGCTCTTGGTAGTGCAGAATAAGGTCTTCAGCCCATTTAAGAGCTGCAGGCTCGAAGCATATAACAGTTTCTTGGTCAAAAGATCCTTTTGAGGTAAGAAAATCAACAGCCATGAAACGCTCGGTCTTAACCAGCATTGCAATCTTTATATCATCCGTACATAGAAAAAGCTTCTTTTTTTCCCTAGTCAGATAAAGTCTCAGTTCTCCCTCAAAATCAGTTTTCAATCTTTCATAAATTTTTTCTGTTACTATAAGGGTTATTTCGGTATCGTCATCTTTGTTTGCCAGGAAGGTTTCGGAAAATATCGGATGGAATATTGAAGAAAAAGAGAGGATTTTTCTTGATTTCTCTATATTCTCCAGAAAAATGGCAGGAGGCTCAAAGATATTGTCAGGATCAGGTCTAACAATGAAATAGGACTTTAATTCATTAAGCCTCTCAAGGAACTCTCTGGGTAAAGCGGTGAGATCACGTTCCTGCCAGTAACCCGCATTTTCCTCAATGACCTGCAGAGTATCGAGCAGAGGTTCCATTTTTTCAACCAGAATATCCGCAAGAGGAGTTAATCTGTACTCCCTGTCTTCTTGAAGAACCAGATGTTCGTCTTTCAATTTTTTGATTTGAGGAAGCATACCTGTCGGGTTAACGTTCAAAGTGTCTATAATTTCTTCTATCGTTTTCCCCCCATTTTTGAGCAGGAGCAAAAGGTCTTTTCTCTTCTGGGACATAAAGAGCAGGTCTATAAGGGCTTTGTCCATTGATCTCACTTTCCAGATCTCGCACTTCTGCGAAAGATTCATTTTTCCCTTCGATTATTCAGAAAGGATTTATAAAGAAATTTAATATTTATATGAGATACTCTGGAGGTATTTGAAATTAACTTAGTCGCGCCCTCTCAGTATAATAGAAGCTTCCAATTTAGTTTTTAAATATTTCTTTTTAAATCTTATCAGGTTATTTTTTAACCTTTTTCTGTAATGTCTTTTGGCAAGATAAGAAACCTTAAAGTCTATAACCTAAATTATATAGCTCAAATGTAGAACTTGGGAAGTACATACCCTTAACTGGTGAGTATCCTGACCGGATGCGTGAATTCCAGATCAGGGAGGACTTTGCATAGAATCATTTAAATGTGTGCTTACAAACTGGGATTACATTTATAACTTGTGCCGAAAAGTCTCAATCGAAATCAAACGTTCTGGATACGAACCGGACGTTATTATTGCGCTTGCCAGAGGAGGTTGGTTTGCAGGACGAGTGCTCTGCGATTTCCTGGGGCTTGATGATCTATCCAGTCTGAAGATCGAGCACTATGTAGGAACCGCAGCTATCGATACTGGTGAACCTTATATCCGGTACCCTCTCTCAGACAACGTGATAGAGGGCAAAAAGGTACTTATCGTAGATGATATCGTTGATACAGGAGAGAGTATGATAAGTGCTAAGGCTTATGTAGAGAGCCACAATCCAGCAGAAGTCAGGACAGCGTCATTACAATATTTGGGAAGCTCGAAAATCGACCCCGATTATGTAGGAGAACGTCTCGAGGATTGGGCCTGGATTGTCTATCCATGGAACTTCATGGAAGATATGATAAGCATCCTGACAAAGTGCATGAGAAAAGACCCTAAAAAACCCTGGAGTCTTGAGGATCTCAAGCACAGCCTTTACATAAATCATGGCCTGGACTCTGTTGTCTTTGAAATCGCCCAGCCAGGAAGACTTCCGGAAGTCCTGGAAGAAATGGAAAGAGTACGCAGAGTCAGTTCCGAAATCATCAATGGAAAGAAGCACTGGAGGCTTTTGTAAAAAGTCCATTATAACTTTCCTGATCAGCAAGCTAATATGCAGGCTGGCTTCCTGCTTAAAAGTTGGAAGAGATTTACAACCTAAGAGTGTGTTTTACCTTTGCTGGTTGGAGCTATCTCTTTCTTTTAAAACAAAATGTTGTGTCGTAAATACAAATATACATATCTATTCAGGGTATCTTTAAAGTACCCAGAAGATATCATTGTTGTCACTGTATATCCATTAAAATAACGGCCCCGGATACCTAATAGGTCTAATGTACTAAGTACATGATTACATTATTTACATTAAATCATTTATATTATCTATTACCGGTGAATTCATGCCCCACAGATGCACCAGATGCGGAACCATTTTTGAAGACGGAGATTCTGTCATCCTAAGCGGCTGCCCGAACTGCGGCTGGAATAAGTTCCTTTATGTAAAAAAAGAACCCGAAAGTATGGAGAACCAGGGAAGACTCTCTTTGGAAGAACAAAAGCTGGATCTGGAATCTTCTCTGGATGAAGTTGTCAGAAATATTGATGAGGCTCTTGCCAGTGAGCAGGAAAATGTGAAACAGGAACCTGAAGCAGAGAGGAGAACAGATGAAGAAAGAGTGGAGTCTGTAAGAATTCTTGGGCCCGGCTCCTACGAGCTTAACTTGGATACTCTTTTTGAAAGAAAGGAGCTTGTCATGGCAATCCGGGAAGAAGGGTCCTATGCCCTGCATTTACCCTCAGTTTTCAATCAAAAAAAAGAAAGAGCAAAACCAAAAAAGCAGAAATAATCTTTAACTTTTTCTGAGATTTCCCGGAAATCTTTTGCCTGCGAATTTTTAAGAATAATTTCCGGTTACGATTATAGAAAAAATCTAAAGGTTTATCCTTTTAGCCTAGAGAGCAAAAATTAACTAATCCTGTCTTCACTGTTCTTTACTCTAAATTTCTCTTTAAGGGCTCCCGGTATAGTTTCAAAATGTTTTCTATATTCAAATGAATTATATATACAAAATTAGGGATTTTCTTTTATTAGAAAAGTTATTCTATCAAGAGTTCAATTTCATGCTTGACACTAGAATTGTTATTATGATCTCTGAGCTGGGATTTAAATGAAAATCGACATTGTCTGTAAAATACTAGTACTTTTAATCTTTCTTGGATTTGCTGTTTTTTCAGGAACTATTGTTCTGGTTGATAACAAGGATGATAAGTGTTCTGGAAAGCAGCTTGTTGAAACTGCTTCTAACGAAAGCTCGCCAAAGGTAATGACAGACGCTCAGGGGAACGGTATGATTCAGAAGATACATCTTCAGGATAATCCTGTTGATTCTAATGGTTACTGGGATGATTCTGAGTCTTTTGTTATTGATATTAAGAAGTTCGAGGAATCTGCTGCAAGCGGAAATATCAGTATTAGATTACTGGAAAGAGACTTTGAGATAGAACTAGATAAGATCACAGTTTCTAATGGAGGCAGGTCCTGTCATTATTCCGGGCAAGTTAAAGGTATGCCCCACAGTAAAGCTGAGTTTTATATCTATGGCGATGTATTTTGTGGCTCGATAGAGTTTTGCGATTTGACGTATACTATCGCGGTAACATCTGAAGAGTACGATGGAAAAACCGTTCATGTAGTATTTTTGATAAATTGGGAAAATGAAAGAGATAAGGTAAAGGATATGTTAATCCTCTAAGTTTCCTGCGTGGCTCGGATTTAACATAAGACTTGTCAGAAACTATGAGAAACATGACTTGCAGATCCTTACCGGTATTTGAGAATAATTTTATTTTTTAGCTTACACTACATCTAGCTTTTTGTTACTTATACAGCAACCCAGTTTATCGCTCTATGTTCTCTCATACCCAGTACATACTGATTTTGATTACAGGTTAAATAGCTGATAATGCAAATATTTATATACCATCAATGCTAACTCTAGGTTACTATCTTATACACACCTCTCCAGCTAATCTTCCGGGTAAAATCGGGCAGGGTTTCTGATCCCTGTCAGAACTACTCAAGACTGGATACATCACAATCTAAAAATAATAGTAGCAAAAATCTGGCGTCATTGCCTTAATATCCCATAAATTTAAATGATCATCAGAGGGGGAAAATGGACCCGGCAAAATTACTTGATATTCTGGGGAATGAAAACCGCAGGAGGATTATACAACTCCTTGCAAGCCGCCCCTGCTATGTCAGTGAGATCTCTGGCAGGTTGGGAGTAGGACCAAAAGCCATAATAAGTCACTTGGATCTGCTTGAGCAGGCAGGAATTATAGAGTGCAGTGTGGATGAACAGAGGCGCAAATACTTCAATATTGCAAATAACATGCGGCTTGAAGTGCTGGTATCCCCGTATACCTATACAGTGACGCTTCACGACATCCATTTTAACAGAGAGAAAGAAGACGAGATTCCTTCAAAAAAGGAAGCTCCCGCCAGGGAAGAATCATCTGCTTTATTACTTAAGTTGAGCAGCAGACTTCAAAAGCTCAAAAAAAGGCAAGAGGAATTGACACAGATGCAGCAACAGCTTCAGGCAGAATACACAGAAATTATGGATCAATGCCTGGATTCAATTGAAAAGGTCGCCACTAATCCTGTAGAGTGTGAGCTTCTATTTGAGCTACTGAAAAATGAAACCACTCTAGCTTCCTTGTGTTACAACCTGCGCCTGCATCCCAGTGTTATTAACGCTAGTCTGATAGACCTTGAAGAGAAGGGGTTTATTGAATATAGTATCAAGAATAACCAGTATTACTGGAAAATACGTGAGACCGGAGTTGAGAATGAATGATTGAAGAAACGAACTTGAGAGTTGCTGAAGCTTATCATAAGGACGTGGGCAGGGGAATTGCAAGAATCGACACCCGGCTGATGCAGCAGATGGGGCTTGTAAGTGGGGACATAATCGAGATCTCAGGAAGAACCAAAACCTATGCGATTGTCTGGCCAAACGTAGAGCGTGACCAGGAAAACCGGATACGAATTGACGGAAATCTGCGCAGCAATGCAAAAGTTGGGATTGATGACAGGGTCACTATCCGGAAAGTCCAGGCAAAACATGCTCAGAGAGTTACCCTTGCTCCTTCCCAGCCTGTAAGACTTGTCGGAGGTGCCCATTACATCCTCAGAATTATCGAGGGAAGGCCCCTGAATAAAGGTCAACAGATAAGGGTGGAAACTGTAAATAACCCACTCACTTTCGTGGTGGTATCAACAAGGCCTGCAGGACCTGTTGTTGTTACCAAGGATACCGAGATTGCCATCAAGGAGAAATCGGTTGAAGAGATTAAGGTTTCAGAAGGTATTTCATACGAAGATATCGGTGGGCTTAAGCGAGAAATTCAGCTTGTTAGGGAAATGATTGAGCTGCCATTAAGGCATCCTGAACTTTTCCAGAAGCTTGGGATTGAGCCTCCCAAAGGAGTATTGCTTCACGGGCCACCTGGTACGGGCAAGACAATGATTGCAAAGGCGGTTGCAAGTGAAACTGATGCCAATTTCATTACTATCAGCGGTCCTGAGATTGTTTCCAAGTACTACGGAGAAAGTGAACAAAAACTCCGTGAGATCTTCGAAGAAGCTGAAAAGGACTCACCTTCTATCATCTTCATAGATGAGATAGATTCCATTGCTCCCAAACGTGGTGAAGTTACGGGAGAACTGGAACGCAGGGTGGTCGCCCAGCTGCTTTCCCTCATGGACGGGCTTAAGTCCAGAGGCGAGGTCATTGTAATAGCTGCCACAAACCGTCCGAATTCAATAGATGAAGCTCTCCGCCGTGGTGGAAGATTTGACAGGGAAATAGAAATCGGAATCCCGGACCGGAACGGCAGGAAGCAGATTCTTTTAATTCACACAAGAGGTATGCCAATTGAACAGGAGGTAAGCCTTGGTGAAATTGCGGATGTAACTCATGGTTTCGTGGGAGCTGATTTAGCTTCCCTGTGTAAGGAAGCTGCAATGCACGCTCTGAGAAGAATAACTCCCGAAATCGATATTGAAGAAGAGATTCCTCAGGAGATTATTGATAACCTCGTAGTTACTAAAGAGGATTTTAGGGAAGCTCTCAAGAATATCGAGCCTTCGGCAATGAGGGAAGTTTACGTTGAAGTCCCACACGTAAGCTGGGATGATATCGGAGGACTCGAGAATGCAAAGCAGGAACTTATTGAGGCTGTAGAGTGGCCCCTGAAGTATCCCGAGATCTTTAGCGCCATCAGTGTAAAACCTCCAAGAGGTATATTGCTTTTCGGACCTCCAGGTACAGGTAAAACCCTGCTTGCAAAGGCTGTTGCCAGTGAAAGCGAAGCTAATTTCATTAGTATCAAAGGTCCGGAACTGCTTAGCAAGTACGTGGGTGAATCCGAACGTGCGATCAGGGAAACCTTCAGGAAAGCAAAACAGGCTGCACCAACGGTTATCTTCTTTGATGAGATTGATTCAATTGCCCCCCAAAGAAGCTCTGTTTCAGATACTCACGTGTCCGAAAGAGTTGTCAGCCAGATTCTTACCGAACTGGATGGAGTAGAAGAACTCAAAGATGTAATCATTGTCGCGGCTACTAATCGTCCAGATATGGTGGATCCTGCTCTGCTGAGACCTGGCCGCTTTGACAGGCTCATTTATATCAAGCCACCTGAGAAAGCTAGCAGGGAAAAGATCTTTGAGATTCATACACAGGGGAAACCTCTTGCAGACGATGTTAACCTTTCAGAACTCGCGGATATGACTGATGGATACGTGGGTGCGGACATTGAGGGAATCTGCAGGGAAGCTGCGATGCTGGCACTTAGGGAGGTAGTTACTCCGGGAGTTAGCAGATATGACATAGAGAAACGGGCAGGAGAAATCAGGATTTCAAAGAGACACTTTGAACGTGCAATCCGCCGTGTAAAGCCAACGACATCCAGAGAAAGTCTTTCGGCTTATGAACAGACTGCGGAACTCTTCGCTAAGTATGCAACTGCGTTTGAGGAGGAAGCTCCTGAAACTGGAGAACAGGAAAAAGAAATCGAACATAAGAATGTTCCGGGCTTCTTTGAGGCTGAATAAGTCAGTCAACTGACAGGTCGGCAAATCCCGACCTTTTATCTCAAGGGCCTGTGAATTACTGATAATAGTAACAGTTAATATCAACAACTGTTTGATTATATTTCCCTAAAAATAAACTACTAATAGATAAATTAATAACGGAGTGATCATATGGACAGATACAGAAGAAAAAGAAGAAGCTTTTTCGATGAGATCTTCGGAATCGATCCGCTTGAGGACATGGATGAAATGTTCGAACGCCTTAGCAGGGCAATGGGTATGAATTTAAAGAACTTCGGGCAGCATCCCTTCGTCTATGGATTCTCTGTAACCCAGAGGCCAGGAGAGGAACCTGAAATCCGTGAATTTGGGAATATTCCTAGGTTTGAACAAACCGAGACCGGAGAAAAGCATTATATTGACACAAGAAGACCCCTGATTGATGTACTGGAAGCCGAGGAGACCGTGCACGTAATTGCCGAGATTCCTGGCATCGAAAAAGAAAATATCAGACTGAACGCAACTGATTTAATACTTGACATCGAAACAATAAATGGGAATCCAAAATATTCCGAACGTGTGGAACTGCCAGTAAAGGTGGACCCCCAGAGTGCGAAAGCCACATACAAAAATGGTGTACTGGAAGTTACCTTTAAGCGGCTGGAGTCCAGTTCCCGAACCTCAATAAATATTGAGTGATCTTTAGGGAATTGCACTGAATGTGCAACAGCACGAGGAAAAGCAGAGGTAATAATGGTGGGCATAAGAAAAAGAAAGGATTTCTTTGAAGATTTTGGATCTGAACTTTTTGACAACCTGGAAGAAATGATCGAAGCCCTCCTGGAAGATATGAGAGAGTCCGGACCCTTCGTCTATGGATTTTCTATCATTCGTCGCCCGGGGGAAGACGCCGAACTCCGGGAGTTCGGAAATATTCCGGAACACTCTGAAGATGAAGAGGATTTCTTCCCCTCCGAAATAAGAGATCCTTTAATTGATATCTTTGAGAGTGAAGAACTGGTGCACGTACTTGCTGAGCTCCCGGATATCGAAAAGGAAGATCTCCTGTTGCATGCGACCGCT
Organism: Methanosarcina flavescens; assembly: GCF_001304615.2. Taxonomy (NCBI): domain Archaea; kingdom Methanobacteriati; phylum Methanobacteriota; class Methanomicrobia; order Methanosarcinales; family Methanosarcinaceae; genus Methanosarcina; species Methanosarcina flavescens. Next base: position 1,608,095 of record NZ_CP032683.1, read on the forward strand.
CAAAATCTCGAAATCAGGATCCTTGGAGCCGCTGAATATTCGCAGGATATAGAGCTTCCAAGTCGGGTAGAGCCCAGAAGCGCAAAAGCCAGCTATAAAAATGGAGTGCTTGAGGTTACCTTCAGGCGCTGTAATGAAGAAAGGCCTGTTGAAATCGAAATTAACTGAGGTCACCGGATTTCAAGAATTGAGTGAACAACTAAATAAAAGAGGTCACACTAAGGGACCTTTTTGAGAACTGTAATTGAGAACTCAGTCCAAAGTCCTGATAATCACATGCCAAACAGTAACTCAAAGCAGATAGTATGCACGTTAAAATAGATGGTATGCAGAATTTCTGCAGAGAAACTATCGCGCTGTTAATTTAAAGTAAAGTTAAGCCTTTTAATGCATACTATCCGTATCTCTATTTTGTGCGCTCTGCGCCTTTTTTAACCACTTTATATTTTTATATCTCATTTTTTAATCCTATCTGATTATTTTCTGTTTTGCCCAAGAGTTAGACTTTACAAGTTAGCTTACTATATTTTGCCTTGTCAGCACAATGCGCCTGTGCAACTATTTCAATTGTCCTATCTCATATCCTTTTTATTTCCTTTTCAACTTTCATATTGGCGCTCTAAACAATGGTCAATCTAAACTATTGAGGACATTATAGAACTAAATACCGTATATTTTACAAAATAGTTCTGTTTTACAAATTAGTATAAAAAAGATTTGATTGATTATAAAAAATGACTAAAAAATTTGAGTTTTTTTGTTATAAAATTTATAATTAGAGATTTTTTGTATAAAATATAGTGCTTTTGAGAAGAAAAAAATCACAAAATATATACGTTTGATCATTTAACAGGGAATTTGTAGTCCCAAAATAAGAAAAGCATGTGTGATTGGGGACGGAAATTCAAGGTAATACTTCTGGCTAAAGGAAAACTTAATTCCGCAGCCTTTAAGCCCCGAAATTAGTCTTGTGCAGGAGATGCTGGATAGCTGTGCACATCTGTAAAAAACAGAGAAATTCTCACCTATAGAAAACTCAATTTATGCGTGTAAGAAAGATAAAAACCCAAAAATGATTTAAGATCTTTTTATGAGGTAAAGTAGCATATTATCTTATAAATTCAGATCAAAATTATACTCTTCAAGCGCCACAAAACATAACTTGATTAAGGCTCCCATCAGGAGCAAATTGAAAATCTTTCTCATACGCATGGGCATTGAATTGATCTATGGGAAAATAATAGAGAAGACCCTCATAATGCTGAAAAACTTGGGACTTTGAAATGCTTAACAGCGAAAAACGCTTTCAGGCATTTGTAATCTACAGTGCTCACATTAACAATTATATTTCCTTTAAACAGTATACTTGTTATTTACGTATCAATCAGCTATTTTATTCCTTAAAAACATAGCTTCAGGCTGTTTAGAGGGTTCAGATGTATACAAACAGTCCATATGCTTGCTTTACTGTGAACACTATAGACTACTATAGAATATATAGTAAAGGAGGAAAGAATAATGGCTCTTGAACCAGGCATTTTAGCTGGGTTTCTTGTAATATTCCTTGCCGTATTGCTCGGCCCTTTTAAGATACACGTTATTGAGGAGAATCTGGAGGTATTCCTGTTTGTCTGTGGAATAGCAGCAATGACCATTTCAGGTTTTGTCGAAATCCCAGGTACAGAAACAGGCTGGAGAATGGAAATAATCGAAGAAGCATTGACTTCGCCACTGAATTCTTTAAACATCGGCGGCATTCCAATAGGCATATTCCAGGTAGTGCTGATTGTCGGTTTAATTATCTATAAATGGCATGAACCTATCCACAAAGCAATCAGGAAAATGGCCAATGCACTCTCTCTTAAAATTATGGCTTTTATCCTTATTGCGGTACTTGGCCTATTTTCAAGTGTTATGTCGGCTATTCTCGCTGCAATTATTCTCGTTGAAATGGTTAATGCATTGCCGATATCACGAAAATCAAAGATAGATCTTACAGTTATTGCATGTTTCTCAATCGGGCTTGGTGCGGCGCTTACTCCCCTTGGCGAGCCGCTTTCAACAATTGCCGTCTCAAAACTCTCAGGTGAGCCTTACCATGCTGATTTCATGTTCTTATTTAACATGCTGGGTAAATATATAATTCCAGGTATCCTTGCATACGGTATTGTTGGGATGTTTTTCCTTGGGAAAGTTGATATGAAAGACTCTGGAATAAAAGCCGAAGATTATAACGAAACTTTGAAAGATGTAATAATGAGAGCTGTTAAGGTCTATCTGTTTATCATGGCTCTGACATTTCTTGGAGATGGTTTCAAGCCTATTATATTCGAGTACTTCACACAAATACCCTCAGCGGTACTATACTGGGTTAACATGGTTTCAGCTATCCTGGATAACGCCACTCTGGCAGCCGCTGAAATCGGACCGACTATGAGTGAACTGCAAATAAAGAGTATACTTATGGGACTTTTAATCGCAGGCGGAATGCTAATCCCAGGAAATATACCGAATATTATCTCTGCAGGCAAACTGGGTATAACCAGTAAAGAATGGGCAAGGCTTGGAGTACCAATGGGACTTGTCACAATGGGTATATATTTCGCCATTATCTTCGTATTTAGAATTTAAGCTTAAAATCTCCCCTACCTGATAGGATTCAGCTGCGGAATCTGGTGGCAAACTCAATTAAAATCATTGGATTCTGGAACAGAGTCTTAATAAAGCTTGCTAGATAATAAAAACTGTATAGAATGAATTAAAGGCTTATTGTATCGTCTTCAAATCCAAGGGAAAAAAAGAATTAAGAGATGTAATGAAAATTTCCAGTTTAACTAGATTGAAAACATATCGGGAAATAGGGTACTTGATAGCGAGTTTCTCCTATTTTGATTGGAAAATCCTCACCTTGAATTTGAAGAAGGTACTGTTTATTTAATTAATTTGTTCGACGTCACTTTCGATCTCAATTTCAATCTATCCCGAATATTCTCAGGCAATCAATATCAGTTTATAACTCTTTTCTCAATATCTTAATACCTTACTTAGTTGAATCCTTTCATATCTGTTCTCACATTATAGATGAGCTTAATTACGGTTAATGCTGTTAAATTTAGCAGGAGATTCTTCTCTTTTCTGACAAATTCAAATTTGCAAACCGAGCAAAAAATCCCCCAGAGGGTGTGTTAAAGCTCTATTACTGAGTGCGGGAAGCGATACTAAAATCGGGACTGTGAGAATGTATTAAAAATAGTTCGCTCTATCTCTCAGGATCGATTCTAGACAAAACTTCTGTAATGAATATCAGCCGTTATAGATAAAGCAATTTCACAGGTTGATTGGTTGGATTAAATGACACAAACATTTGATCATAGAAAATTTGGACCGAAAGTATTTTCCATAAACATCAAAATAAATCGTGGGCTAAATCCTTAATGTTAAGTAAATTCTCTTTACAAAAAATATAAATGTTATATTGAATATTAAAATGTCAAATTGAATATTAAAGATATTATAGTATCAAAGAATAAATAGAGCAAGTCTTTATAAGACTAAAACATTCTAGGCTCTAATACAGTTTAACAGTAAGCCGTTCAGGCTTCATAGTCTAGCATAGCATTAAAAAGGAGGAAAAAAATTAGTGGCTCTTGAACCAGGAGTTTTAATTGGATTTCTTGTGATTTTCTTGGCCGTATTACTAGGTCCTTTTAAAATACGCGTTATTGAGGAAAATCTGGAACCATTTCTGCTTGTGTGCGGAATAGCAGCAATGACTCTCTCAGGTTTTGTTGAGATTCCAGGCGAAGAAACAGGCTGGAGAATGGAAATAATCGAAGAAGCATTGACTTCACCGCTGCATGTCGGAGAGATAGCCGGCATTTGGATTGGTATATTCCAGATAGTTCTGATTGTCGGGCTTATTATCTATAAATGGCATGATCCAATCCACAAAGCAATCCGAAAATTAACCGACATTCTTTCCGTTAAGGTTTTAGGATTTCTTCTTATTGTTGTTCTTGGTTTATCTTCCAGTATTATGTCGGCTATTCTTGCGTCAATTATTCTTGTTGAGGTAGTCAATGCAATGCCTCTTTCGCGAAGATCCAAAATAGACCTTACAATCATTGCATGTTTCTCGATAGGGCTTGGCGCAGCACTTACCCCCCTCGGTGAACCGCTTTCAACAATTGCTGTCTCAAAACTCGCCGGCGAGCCTTACCATGCCGATTTCATGTTCTTATTTAATATGCTGGGTAAGTATATAATCCCAGGTATCCTTGCATTTGGTATTGTTGGAGTGTTCTTCCTCGGAAAAACCAGTCCAAAAGACCAGGGAATGGGAGCAGCCGATTATAGTGAGACTTTAAAAGACGTCATAATGAGAGCTATTAAAGTCTATGTGTTTATTGCAGCACTCGTTTTGCTTGGCGAAGGTTTCAAACCTTTAATAATTGAATACTTTATCCAGATTCCTTCAGGTGTCCTTTACTGGGTTAACATGGTTTCAGCCATCCTTGACAATGCAACCCTGGCTGCTGCTGAGATAGGCCCTGCTCTGAGTGAGCTCCAGATAAGGAGTATACTTATGGGACTTTTGATTGCAGGCGGAATGCTGATCCCAGGAAATATCCCGAACATCATCTCTGCAGGCAAGCTTGGTATTACCAGCAGAGAATGGGCAAGGCTTGGGGTACCCATGGGGCTTATCGCAATGGCTATCTATTTCGTCGTCATCTTTGTGCTTGGATTATAAGCTCAAGAATTGCCCCCAGTCTAAAATAATTGAGTTTCAATCCAGTGATTAATGAGGAATCAAAAAATCACTGGATTTTGAAACCGAATTGTGATAAACCGCCTAAACAATAAAAGCTGTAAGAACTAATTGCAGTTTTATTATTATCCTATTCAAATTCGATAGAAAATATGGCTTTCAAAAGTTTTCATTATATCCTGAATTTACCAGGATCTGAGAAACGCATCCAAAAGAATTAATTCCTTGAATATCAGGATAAGACTGCATCTTTACCCCTCAAGTGAATTTTTCTATCGAATTTGAGTAGGTACTATTTATTCAGTTAAGTTTCTCTCCGGTATTTTTCATTGTCTTTCAAGATAATAATTAGATAACCAGCACCTAAATTTGTCTATCAGGTTCCTCATTCTCCACGTGCACCCTTAAGTCCACTATACCTTTTTACAATTCTTATCCGGATATCTAATAATTTAAATTTTTAGTTTCTGCATAGTCTCGGAAAGATAAAGCGGCAAAACTCCTGGCTGGACTGGCAATGGGAATAAATTATCCGGAACCCAGCGATTTTTCTTCTCATCCTTCATGCTGACCAGGATAAAAGAGACTGTTCAAACGTTACAAACTTCAGAAAATAGCTTTGTTCAGGATTTACAGTGGAAAACTAATCTTAAACTTTTTTCAAAGAAGGCGACGCTAAATTGAATACAAACGGGATAATTCCTTATTTTATTCCCTTGCCGTACCTTTATGTTTCTCGGTCCAGATTTATTCCATTCAATTAAACAAGTTTTTATTTATGTTTAGTTACTTCCTTCAATCAGGATTATCAATTCTACCTAACCTATTCTATTCTGTAGACTAACTTACTCAACGAGGAGGAAGACAATGCGAAGGGACTATATAGACACGGGCTATAGCCCGAAGGATACCGATCTAACATGTGAATTCCATATCGAGCCATCAGCAGGAGTGAACTTTGAGGAAGCTGCAACCCATATGGCAGGGGAAAGCTCTATAGACTCCTGGACTGAGATTGCTACACTCAGTCCCGAACTTGCGGCCAGGTTGAAGCCCCACGTATTTTATGTGGACGAGGGATCACAAACTGTAAGGGTAGCTTATTCCGAAGAACTCTTTGAACTGGGTTCGGTCCCGCAGGTTCTCAGTGCGGTCGCAGGAAACATCCTGAGCATGAAGGTCGTTGAGAATCTGAGGTTGCAAGATATCGCTTTCCCGAAGTCAATGCTCCGTGAGTTCAAAGGACCAAAATTCGGGTTGCTAGGAGTCAGGAAACTTACAGGTGTGGAAGGCAGACCTCTGATAGGGACTATTGTCAAGCCGAAAGTGGGGTTAAACTCTGAAAAACACGCCGAGGTGGCTTACAACTCTTTTGCTGGAGGCTGCGACCTTGTCAAGGATGATGAGAACCTTACGGATCAAAAATTTAACAGCTTTGAAAAAAGAGCCGAACTCACCCTTAAACTTGCAGAAAAGGCGGAAGCTGAAACCGGAGAGCGCAAAATGTATATATGCAACATTACTGCCCCGACCTGCAAGGAAATGATCCGCCGCATGAATGTCCTTAAAGACCTGGGTGCTCACTATGCAATGGTCGACATTGTGCCCGCAGGCTGGACTGCGCTTCAGACCCTGAGAGAAGAAGTTGAAGACACAGATCTGGTACTTCACGCCCACCGCTGTATGCACTCAGCCTATACCCGGAATCCTCGCCACGGAATAAGCATGCTTGTCGTTGCCAAGCTCTGCAGATTGATTGGACTTGACCAGCTTCACATAGGTACGGTTGTTGGAAAAATGCACGGAGAAAAGCATGAGGTTCTGAACCTCAGGGATGAGTGCGTACTTGACAATGTGCCTGCAGATGAAAGCCAGCACGTCCTTGCCCAGGATTGGGGAGGACTGAAACCAATGTTCCCGGTTGCATCAGGAGGGCTTGCCCCAACTATGATTCCTGACCTGTACTCTATTTTTGGAAGGGATATTATTATGCAATTCGGCGGAGGAATTCATGCACATCCTATGGGTACGGCAGCAGGAGCTACTGCTTGCAGACAGGCACTTGAGGCAACCCTTGAAGGAGTTAGCCTGCAGGAATATGCGAAAAAACACAAAGAACTTGAAGTTGCCCTTGATAAGTGGCTGAAGAAATAACCCGGATTGCCGGATAAAAACAACAGGAGTAATAACCGGAAAGGAGCTTACCCTCTGTGCAGGCAGAAAACGGAAATAGAGCAAAGACCCTGGTTTTCCGGGTTTCCGATGAGAATTTCGATTCCGTCCTTGACAGGGCGGCAGACATAATCAAAAACGGCGGGACTGTAGCCTTTCCCACGGAAACGGTCTACGGGCTTGGAGCTGACGGTCTGAATCCTGAAGCAGTTCTGAAGATCTTCAAGGCAAAAGAGCGCCCTCCGGGAAATCCCCTTAGCCTGCTTGTCCATTCAAAGGAAGATATTAAGAAGGTAGCAAAAAATGTTCCTGAGAATGCTTTCAGGCTAATGGATGCTTTCTGGCCCGGCCCTCTTACGATTATCCTGGAGAAAACCGATATTGTTCCTGATATTACCTCAGGAAACCTGCAGTCAATAGGAGTCCGCATGCCTGATCATAGAATTCCCCTGGAACTCATAAAGAGGGCAGGCACTCCTCTTGCTGCTCCGAGTGCCAACCTGTCAGGAAAACTTAGTCCCAGCCTTGCAGCCCATGTTATATCTGATCTTACAGGCAGGATTGATGCAATTCTTGATGGAGGGAAGGCTGACATCGGCCTTGAGTCAACTGTAATTGATATGACTGTCAAGCCGCCTGTTGTGCTCAGGCCCGGAGCCGTGAGTATTGAAGAGCTTGAAAATATTATAGGAAAGGTCAGACCCGGATACAAAGGCAGCGAAGTAGAGAATGAACCGGATCTGTCCGAAAAAAAGGCAGGTCAGAAATACGGGCATTATACCCCTGATACAGAAGTCGTGCTTGTTGAAGGAGAAGGCAAACCAGTTTCAGATAAGCTTGTCAAGCTACTTGATAATTACAGAAGTAAAGGACAGAAAGTCGGGTTTCTTCTCAGTGAGGAAACTGCAGCTTTCCTTTCTATGAGAAATCTAAGCCTGGATGATTGCTTTTTACTGGGGTCCAGGAAAGAACCAGAGATAGCCGCCAGGAAACTCTTTGAAGGGCTAAGAGAACTTGACAGAAGAGGGCTGGACGTTATTGTGGCTGATGGGTCTTTCAACCGTTCAGGACTTGGCGAGGCGCTTATTAACCGACTTAGAGAAGCATCTTCTAGAAAATTTGTTGTTTAAACTCAACTGTAATGCAAAGTTGAAGATTCAGTTAAATGTTTAAGAGGGATGGTCTTGAAAGCAGAAAAAAAGGAAAATCTGATGAGAATGCGGGCTTATAAAAAAGTCGCAGATAAAAATAAAAGAATAAACAAAATCAATCTTGTAGTGCTGGCTGCAGGCCTGCTTTTAACAATCCTGGGCATGGAGGAAGTGGGAAGCTATCTTCTCTGGGTAGGTATGTTTGTTCTTCTTATAACAGGAATTTCAGGCATTCTTGCATCTGGGTCCCTGCGCAGGCAGAGATAAGACAGATTTTCTTTTTAGAGGAGCTTTCAAATGGGAGAAACGATTGCAAGTAAGGAAGTGCACGAATACTTCGACGAGCTTGAAGCAAGACTAAATGACGCTATCGAGATTGCAAATAAGGCTCGAGCTCGCGGAAGAGACCCAAAACCCACTGTAGAGATTCCCCTTGCTAAGGACCTTGCGGATAGGGTTGAGAACCTTATAGGAGTAGAAGGAGTTGCTGCAAAGCTCCGCGAGCTTGAGCAAAGGATGTCCAGGGAAGAAGCTGCTCTCGAAATCGGGCGTGAGGTAGCTGAGGGAGAGGTTGGAAGCTTTCCGACAAAAAAGGATGCAGTTGAAGCTGCGATTCGGGTTTCCATGGCAACCCTTACGGAAGGAGTGGTTGCAGCTCCTATTGAAGGTATTGACAAGGTTGAGCTGGGAAAGAATGATGATGGTTCGCAATATATACGGATTTTCTACTCAGGACCCATCCGGAGTGCAGGTGGGACTGCTCAGGCTCTTTCTGTGCTTGTTGGCGACTACGTAAGGCGAAGTATGGGTATTGATCGCTACAAGCCGAGGCCTGAAGAAGTAGAGCGTTATGTGGAAGAGATCCTGCTTTATAAAAGGGTTGCAAGCCTACAGTACACGCCCTCGGAAGAGGAGATCCGCCTGATAGTTAAGAATTGCCCTGTCTGTATTGACGGCGACCCAACCGAGGATGCCGAGGTTGAGGGACACAGGGATCTGGAAAGGATAGGGACAAACCGAGTTAGAGGAGGAATGTGCCTTGTACTTGCAGAAGGGCTCGCACTTAAGGCGCCTAAAGTCAAGAAACATGTTAATAAGTTAAACATGGATGGATGGGACTGGCTGGAAACCCTCATTGGAGGTACAAAAAGAGGTGACGATGAGGAAAATGAACAGAAAAACAAGATTAAACCTAAGGATAAGTACATAAGAGACCTTATTGCAGGCAGGTCGGTCTTCTCCCATCCCTCAAGACCAGGAGGATTCAGGCTTCGCTACGGGCGATCCAGAAATACTTCTTTTGCGGCTGCAGGAATTAATCCCTCTACAATGGTTTTGCTTGATGATTTTATTACTAACGGGACTCAGCTCAAGATTGAAAGGCCCGGAAAAGCTGCAGCTATGTCTGCCGTAGACTCGATAGAAGGGCCAACTGTTCGCCTTTACTCTGGAGACCTTATTCGCATAGATAATATAAACGAAGCCTATGAACTTCGTTCACAGGTCGAGGCAATAATAGATATCGGAGAGATCCTGATTAATTATGGCGACTTCCTGGAAAATAACCATCCTCTCATGCCTTCTCCTTATGTCTTTGAATGGTGGCTGTATGACTACGAAGCAGCCTGCCCTGAGACAATACCTGAGAAAGAATTAAAAGAACCATCGGCAGCTCTGGCTCTCAGGCTCACGCAAGAATATGATATTCCTTTACATCCGAAATTTACGTATCTCTGGCACGATATAAACCGGAGTGAGTTTGAAGCTTTAAGGGAATTCGTGGCTGAAAAAGGGAATTTCTCGGCTGAAGATGAAATTCTCAGGCTGCCCCTGAAACCCTGCCTTGAAAGTGGTATCAAATTTATACTTGAAAAACTCCTTGTGCTCCACAGAGTAAAAACTGAAACCATACTGATCGAAGAAGCTCTTCCTTTTATTTTCTGTCTTGGACTTGATTGTCACCTGAATGTGAAAGCCCAAATGCCTGATACCGAGGATATGGTGGAGGCTGCAGCTCTTTTAAGCGGGTTTAGGGTTTTCCCGAGGGCTCCTTCGAGAATAGGGGCAAGAATGGGAAGACCGGAGAAATCCGACCTGAGAAAGATGTCTCCCGCAGCTCAGGTCCTCTTTCCGATAAGCAATGCAGGGGGAATTACACGGAATCTGGTTTCTGCTTCAGATTACATGGCTTCCATGAATGGAAAGATAGGCGAAATTGAAGTGGAACTCGGACTCAGGGAATGCCATGGCTGTGGGAAAGAGACTTATTTCTGGCGCTGCGACTGCGGAGAATATACCCATCCCAAACTTTCCTGCCCCCGCTGTAAAATAGAGGTTAGAGGTGCTGAAACCTGCCCCAAATGCGGTAGAAAACCAAATTCCGTTGCAAATGTCAAACTGGACTTTCGCTCAATTTACAAGCAGGCTTTTGAGAATGTAGGGGAAAGGGAAAAAATGGACCTTATTAAAGGTGTAAAACGGCTCATGAACGGCCAGATGACTCCCGAGCCTCTGGAGAAAGGCATTTTGCGAGCAAAACATAATGTTTACGTTTTTAAAGATGGGACTGTTCGTTATGACATGTCAGATATTCCACTTACACATATCAGGGCTGATGAGATCGGGATAACAGCAGCGAAGCTCCGAGAACTCGGCTACTTTGAGGATATTTATGGGAAACCCCTTGAGAAGGATGATCAGGTTGTCTGCCTGAAGGTCCAGGATCTTGTGATTTCTTACGATGCGGGCGAGTATATGCTGCGTACGGCAAAATATGTGGACGACCTGCTTGTTAAATATTACAAGGTTGAGCCTTATTACAATGCTGAGACAATTCAGGATCTAATAGGCGTACTGCTTATCGGGCTTGCTCCGCATACCTCAGCAGGCGTGCTGGGACGTCTGATTGGGTTTACTAAAGCTTCAGTAGGCTATGCTCATCCTTTCTTTCATGCTTCAAAACGCAGGAACTGCGATGGGGATGAAGATTGCGTGATGCTTCTCATGGATGGGATCCTTAATTTCTCACGGTCTTATCTCCCGGATAAGAGGGGTGGAAAAATGGACGCCCCTCTTGTACTTACTACGAGAATAGATCCCAAAGAAGTAGACAAAGAGGCGCATAATATAGACGTACCTGCAAGATATCCTCTGGAGTTCTACAGGGCTACTCAGGAGATTAAAAACCCCACAGAGCTTGAAGGTGTTATGGACCTTGTGAGTGGCCGGCTTGGAACGCCGGAGCAGTATGAGCATTTTATGTTTACACATGATACTACAGATATTGCTGCGGGCCCGCTCAATTCATCATATAAGACTCTGGGAAGCATGATCGAAAAAATGGAGGCTCAACTTTCCCTTGCCAACAAAATAAGAGCAGTAGATGCTTCGGATGTAGCTGAAAGAGTGCTCAAGTCCCATTTCCTTCCTGATCTTCTTGGAAATTTACGCTCCTTTTCCAGGCAGCGAATGCGCTGCATAAAGTGCGGAGAGAAATTCCGGCGTCCTCCGCTGACCGGTAACTGCCCTAAATGCGGAGGTAATGTAGTGCTGACTGTACACGAAGGAGCTGTCCGTAAATATCTTGAGGTTTCAAAAGAGATCGGGGAAAGGTATAGGGTTTCCAGTTATACTCGACAGAGAATTGAACTTCTTGATAAAGATATACGTTCTCTATTTGAAAACCATAGGATTAAACAATTGGGACTTACGGATTTCATGCCCGGGTCAGCGCGTTGAGAATGGATGAAAGAAAAATAAACATATAAAAAAAGATTATTCTGATGAATTTAAAGGAGGCAGGGCAATTTGGGAGCCAAAAAACGCAGGAGCATTTATTAATAAGTTCTCCAATTTTACTGCCCACATTCTTACTATCATTCTGGAGAGAGGTAATTTTCAGGTTTTAATTGCCCCTCCAAAGAAAGAATTGCCTGTATCAGAGTAACAGCATTCTATAGATTTTTCATGTAATTATATAATTAAAAGGCTATTTATATACTATCTTTTTGATTATCTATATCCTTTACTGAATTTGTTTTTTTTATACTGTATAATGTTTTTTTTCTAAAACTCAAGCAGATTAACTATATAATTATGACCGGATTTGTTCCACAGGCAATCCAAGAGAGTTAATCTGCCCTATTAGTTCAGTAAAGTTTTCAATCTCCAGCTCAAGAACCTCTTCTCTGCTCATGCCTATTGACATCTCACCGTCTACGGAAAGACGCTCCGGACCCCTGCGGACAAGCCTGTCAATCCCGTCTCTTTTTAGGGCTTCTTTAACCTCCATATCGTGAACAAAGGCTCTTCCGGGAATAAAAACGGTTTCGCTTACTTCTGAAAGATCCAATTTCTTGAAATCCTCAATAGTAATGAGGCATCCAATGTCTTTTTTCGGAGAAACAACATTCACAGAACCTCCAAGAGCCTCAAAAATCTCCCGTAGTCTTGGAGCTGCTATCCGACCTGTAATGATGGTGGCTTTTTTTGTGGTTCTAGGAAGTTTTTCAAGGGCTTCGGGAACATTCCTGATGGCAAAAGGAGAACCTATTAACGGGTCTTCAAGCGGGGTTCCTGTAATCCTTATGGAAGGGTGATTTGCTGCGGACTTCCGTACTAGCTCCGTGAATTCCTGAACAGTGTGTGGAATTATACCTGGAATAATGGGAGCATTATTGAGAATAAGTCCATTTTCCGGAAAGTTTGCAAATCTCATCAGGATAGCTCCTTTTGCACCCATATTTTCCAGGTCATTGAGTGTTTTATCAAGGATCTCTCCATCGTTTACTCCCGGGATTAGTACAATAGCTCCGTACACATCGCAATGAGCACAGAAATCCCGAAGGACCTGCAAAGAAGCTTCAGGTTCCGGATCATTCATATATTCAGCTCTTAAAGCAGGATCGGTTGCAAAGACTGTAAAACTCACCTCTGTAATTCCGTGGTCTATGTAGAAAAGAGCATCATCAGGCTTGCTGAAACCTTTTCCACTTGTGTATCCCAGATGTATCTGAGTTCCGAATTGAGACAGGAAAGCGACAAGATTTCCCAGTTCCGGGTAACAGCTTAAATCGCCCCCTCCGCTGATAGTGAATTTTGTTATCTCACCATTTGCAAAATAGAGTTTTCTTGCGGTTTCTTCCAGCACAATTTGAAGAGGTTTAAAACCTGAGTATGACTCCTTTACACTGCGAGTACAGTAGTCACATCCTTTTTTGAAAGGTAGACAGTACTTGCAGCCTAGAGGCTGAATGTCTTTGACCTTTTTAAAATAACAATATTTACAGAAGCCTCTACAGTCTACCCCTGGATTTCCGCCTACGTCGATAACTACTTCCATATTAAACTTTCGTATTACCAAGATATTACTAAATCTTTTTGGTATGACTTTTAGTTAATAGAATAACGTATAAAAAATATTAACGTAATTTTCATGTTATCTTAAAAAAAAATATATTTATGTAATTTCGTTAATTTCTGCCAACTTTAAATAATGTTAAAATATAGTTCGTCGGTTGATATCGTTTTTTTTATATAATTATACAAAAATAGATTTTATATTAATAAAATTGTTTTTAAAAAAATCCATAAATTCCCCGTTCAAAGAACACAAAAGATTTAAGTACCTTCTAAACGAATGAGATTTCATTGGGAAAGTGGACACTTAAAAACGACGCGGTACTTGATTTATTGAGTGCATAAGCACTTTAGTAGGTGACCAGTCCCAAAATGATTTTAATAAATTAAGGAGGAAATTAAAGTGTCTGACACAGTAGACATCTACGACGACAGAGGAAAACTGCTCGAGAGCAATGTCGACATTAAGAGTCTTGCTCCAACAAGAAACGCAGCAATTAAAAAGATCATCATGGACACCAAGAGGTCCGTCGCAGTCAACCTCGCAGGTATTCAGGGTGCACTTGCCAGCGGCAAGATGGGCGGAAGGGGCCGTCAGATTTTAGGCCGTGGACTCAACTATGACTTGACCGGCAACGCCGAAGCAATTGCAGAAAGTGTTAAAAATTATGTCCAGGTCGACGAAGGCGATGACACCGAAGTAAAGATCGTTAAGGGTGGAAAAAGCCTTCTGATTCAGTCCCCATCATCCAGGATAATTGCCGGTGCTGACTATATGGCCGCAACCACAGTCGGTGCAGCAGCAGTTACCCAGACTATTATTGACATGTTCGGAACCGATCCGTATGACGCCCCCATAGTAAAAGGAGCTGTCTGGGGAAGCTACCCACAGACAATGGACCTCATGGGCGGAATGGTTCAGGGCATTCTCAGTATCCCCCAAAACAACGAAGGGCTCGGTTTCTCCCTCAGGAACATTATGGCCAACCACGTTGCAGCAATCTGCAACCGGAATGCAATGAACACATCAGCTCTCTCCTCTATTTACGAACAGAGTGGTATTTTCGAGATGGGTGGAGCAGTCGGTATATTCGAGAGACAGCAGCTCCTCGGTCTTGCATACCAGGGCCTTAACGCCAACAATCTCTTATATGACATTGTAAAGGAAAACGGTAAGGACGGTACCATTGGAACCGTTATCGAGTCCGTTGTCCGCAGGGCAATTGAAGACGGTATTATCTCCGTTGACAAGACTGCTCCTTCTGGATACAAATTCTACAAGGCAAACGATGTCCCCATGTGGAATGCCTGTGCAGCAGTTGGTACCCTTGCAGCCACCATGGTGAACTGTGGTGCAGGGCGTGCAGCTCAGAACGTTTCCTCAACTCTTCTCTACTTCAACGATATTCTTGAGAAGGAAACCGGTCTCCCAGGATGCGACTACGGTAAAGTTGAGGGTACCGCAGTAGGATTTTCATTCTTCAGCCACTCCATCTATGGTGGCGGTGGGCCTGGTGTCTTCAACGGTAACCACGTTGTTACCAGACACTCCAGAGGATTCGCAATCCCCTGCGTATGTGCAGCAGTAGCCCTTGACGCAGGTACCCAGATGTTCACAATCGAATCAACATCTGGCCTGATAGGCGACGTGTTCGGTGCAATACCAGAATTCCGCGAGCCGATTAAGGCAGTTGCAGGAGCGCTCTAAACATATAACTCAAAAGGTCTAACGATGTCAGACTCTGCTTCAAATACTGAAGATTTTATTCAAATCGAAATTTTTCCCAGTAGAATCCTGTCCCCTGAAACAGCTCAGAAACTCATAACTGAGATTTATAAGGTGGACGGGGTAATCCGCGTCATGGTGCAGGGCAACCGGCTGCCTGATAAGGTATGTTCTGGTCCCGGCACCGGGGAAAAGGTGGAACATCCATTGAAAAAGCCTATTCAGATTGGAGATCAGGTTGTTGAATTGAAAATCTGTGTGGGCAGGATCAGGGTTGAACTTTCAAACGCCGAAGCTAAAGAGCAGATCAGGGAAGTATGCGAAAAACTGTTCCCGTTTCCCTTTGAATTCAGGGAAGGACATTTCCTCAAAAAGAAGCCTACTGTAACTGACTATGCCAAACTCGGTCCTGGAGCAGATCCTCGGTTTCTTGGTATGGTAGATCCCAAATCCAGAGCAGACCAGCTCATCTTTATCGAGAAACAAGAGAAGCAAGAAAAAAAGGATAAAAATGAGTGAAAAAGTATGATGATCGACCGGGAAACGCAGGTAGTTGACTGCAGATGCGGTGGCGGACTTGGCAAAGGAGGAGGACTTGCTCAGCGAGGTACTCTGTCGGAAGCCGGCCGTGCTGAGGTCGTAGCTATTGCCATGAGTCCCGGACAGAGGCATATCACAAAACCGGTATGCGAGATCACATACGGAATGAGGAAAGAGAACATCCAGGTCAGTGTATTGGTACTATACTCAGGCACCGGAATTCCTGAATCCGGAATGAGAACCGGATCTTTTGTACTGAGTCCGGTAGAAGTCGCACAGATTGAAATGCACAAACTGGCTGTTATTCACCTCGGAAATATCAAGGACCATGTTGTTAGAAAAACCAGGGAAATCCTGAGCCAGGCTAATATCCCGGCGATTGTAGTCAGCCAGATCCCAGTGGATTTCGAGGATTTTGCAGAAGCAGGGATAAAGACGAGATTAGTGATGCCAAGGGATGAAAATATTCTTACAAAGGGAATTGTGATGGATATGATAAGCGGAGTTACACGTGGTGACTCCTGTCCCAGGGACAAGCTAAATTTGATCATTAAATACGTCAAGACTACATTAGACCAGTTAGAAGATCATAAAGGAGTTGCATGAGATGGCATACGAGAGACAATTTTATCCAGGCGCAACATCAGTTGCCGAAAATAGAAGAAAACACATGTCTGGAAAACTTGAGAAACTCAGGGAGATTTCAGACGAAGACTTAACAGCAATTCTCGGGCACAGAGCCCCAGGAAGTGACTATCCAAGCACCCACCCACCACTTGCAGAGATGGGAGAGCCGGCATGCTCGATTCGCGAGAATGTTGAACCTACACCCGGTGCAAAGGCCGGTGACAGAGTCAGGTATGTCCAGTTTACTGACTCCATGTACAACGCGCCTGCAACCCCATACTTCAGATCATACTTTGCAGCAATCAACTTCAGAGGCGTAGACCCAGGTACCCTTTCCGGACGTCAGATCGTAGAGGCCCGTGAGAGGGACATGGAACAGTGCGCAAAGGTCCAGATGGAAACCGAAATCACAGACCCCGCACTCTCAGGTATGCGTGGAGCAACTGTCCACGGTCACTCTGTCCGTCTCCAGGAAGATGGTGTGATGTTCGACATGCTCGACAGGAGAAGACTCGAAGGTGGCACCATTATAATGGACAAGGACCAGGTTGCAATCCCACTCGACAGGAAAGTAGACCTCGGAAAGCCAATGTCCAGCGAGGAAGCCGCAAAGAGGACCACAATTTACCGTGTGGACAATGTACCTTTCAGGGACGATGCAGAAGTCATTGAATGGGTACAGAGGATATTTGATCTGAGAACAAAGTACGGATTCCAGCCGAAATGAGGTGATCACGATGGCAGCAGACATTTTTGAAAAATTTAAAAAGAGTATGGAAGTCAAATTCGCACAGGAATTTGGTTCAAACAAGCAGACAGGCGGCGACATCACCAGCAATACCACAAAGTTCCTGAGACTGGGCCCTGAACAGGACGACAGAAAGGTCGAAATGATTAAGGCCGGTAAGGAAATTGCAGAAAAGAGAGGCCTTGCATTCTACAACCCAATGATGCACTCTGGTGCTCCCCTCGGTCAGCGTGCAATCACTCCTTACACCATCTCCGGTACTGACATGGTCTGTGAACCTGACGACCTGCACTTCGTCAACAACGCTGCAATGCAGCAGTTCTGGGACGACATCAGGAGAACCTGTATTGTCGGTCTTGACATGGCTCACGAGACTCTTGAGAAGAGGCTGGGTAAGGAAGTTACCCCTGAAACCATTAACCACTACCTTGAAGTCCTTAACCATGCCATGCCCGGTGCAGCAGTGGTTCAGGAAATGATGGTTGAAACCCACCCTGCCCTTGTTGACGACTGCTACGTCAAGGTCTTTACCGGTGACGACTCACTTGCAGACGAAATTGACAAGCAGTTCCTCATTGACATCAACAAGGAATTCCCAGAAGAACAGGCAGCCCAGATTAAGGCTTCCATCGGCAAGACCTCCTGGCAGGCAATCCACATCCCAACAATTGTCTCCAGAACAACTGACGGTGCTCAGACCTCAAGGTGGGCAGCCATGCAGATCGGTATGTCCTTCATCTCCGCATACGCAATGTGCGCCGGTGAAGCAGCCGTCGCTGACCTGTCCTTCGCTGCAAAGCACGCAGCTCTTGTCTCAATGGGCGAAATGCTCCCAGCAAGGCGTGCACGTGGTCCAAACGAGCCCGGTGGACTATCCTTCGGTCACCTGTCAGACATCATCCAGACAAGCCGCAAAGTCCTTGACGACCCAGCAAAGGTAGCCCTTGAAGTCGTCGGTGCAGGCTGTATGCTCTACGACCAGATCTGGCTCGGATCCTACATGTCCGGTGGTGTCGGGTTCACCCAGTATGCAACAGCTGCATACACCGATGACATCCTCGACAACAACGTGTACTATGACGTTGACTACATCAACGACAAGTACAACGGTGCTGCAAACGTCGGCAAGGACAACAAGATAAAAGCAACCCTCGACGTCGTAAAGGACATCGCAACCGAATCCACAATCTACGGTATCGAGACCTACGAGAAGTTCCCGACTGCCCTTGAAGACCACTTCGGAGGTTCCCAGAGAGCAACCGTGCTCGCAGCCGCAGCCGGTGTCGCAACTGCCCTCGCAACCTCAAACGCCAATGCCGGACTCTCAGGCTGGTACCTCTCCATGTACCTGCACAAGGAAGCATGGGGCAGACTTGGATTCTTCGGATACGACCTGCAGGACCAGTGCGGTGCTACAAACGTTCTGTCCTACCAGGGCGACGAAGGTCTTCCAAACGAACTCCGTGGTCCAAACTACCCCAACTACGCAATGAACGTCGGTCACCAGGGTGGATACGCAGGTATCGCTCAGGCAGCCCACGCAGGTCGTGGAGACGCATTCACCGTCAACCCACTCGTAAAGGTCTGCTTCGCTGACGAACTCCTGCCCTTCAACTTCGCTGAGCCCAGGAAAGAGTTCGGCCGCGGTGCCCTGAGAGAGTTCATGCCTGCTGGTGAGAGATCCCTCGTCGTTCCAGCAAGGTAAACTCAACAAATTAAAAACTTTAAAACAGAGTAGGCCTCCGGCCTACTTTTTGTCTCTTTTTTCTACAATGACTCTTATTAATTCTTCCGAAAACGGCTATTTATTAAAGAGCCTGCTCTAAAGCAATACCAAAAAATTAACGAGCAGAGTTTTCCAGAATATCAAATATAATAAATGTGCAGTTTATCATAAATTTTTAGGCTTTTTCATGCTAGCATAAATTCCAGCATTCGACAACGGTTTTTATCTTTAACTTGAGAGGGATCTTCAAACAACATTCCTTCCTTTTAGCCCCATATACTTTTACTTTAAATTACGACAACTTTTTTGCCTAATTTCCCTGCAGCCTCTACGAATTCTGTTGTATCTACCCCAGGGAATGTATCTACAATACAGATATCAAATTTCTCATCCACACAATTCACTAGTTTTCTTATATCCATGCTGTAAACTTCAAATTTGTCTCCAGAAGCTATTAATTCATCTCCACTATCTGATGGTTTAACTGGAAATCCATTAGCTCCCAAATTAATTAAAGTAGTTTCTATTGCAGGGTTCCATATATCATTAAAAATTACTTTTCGCGCTCCGGCTTTAAGGCATGTGATTCCTAAAGTCCCTGGACCACATGTACAATCAAGAACAGCAGGTCTATCATAATTTTTCAAAGTTTTCTCAAGTATCTCTATTTTGGGAAATTCTATCCTTGGAAACTCTACATGGATTTCATGCTGATATTTGTATATTCCTAAAGCACCGTAAGGAGTCTGTATAATATCACATCTCAAATCGCATCCAGCAAGAAGTTCGTATACGTGAGGGTTAGAATCAGTATCCTTTATACCCACTGTTTTTCTTATATCTCCCTTTAAAACTCCTTTGACCTCCCCAACCTCTTTAACAATTCTTTCAGCACTTTTTTTATCCATTTCATTAGATAATATTACTAAAGAATTCTCAGACAAATAGGGAGGAGAATTAATTGGATAGCCTAGAGTCACAAGAGGAATACATGAATTCCTTAAATTAGCTTTTTTATCTTTTATTCCTTCATCAATCATTACTTTTAGCACGTGAGACATTACAACATCAAGGTGCCTCTTACCGCATTTACAACTCCCAAAATAATTATCAATTTTATCTAAGTTAATCTGATCGGCTAGAGGAGAAAATTTCTTTATATTTTCTGCTTTACAATTGTTACAGGGCTTATAGAACAAATCAATATCTTTTAATACTTCCGAAACTGGTTTTATGCACCTATTTCCACATTTACAGTTTATTTCCATAAGTTTAGATATGGATATTTTGTATAAGTATTATGCCATTTCTTATTTCTTATTTCTTATTATTTACCTAATTCTTGTTCTGGTTAATTTAAGATGTGAATAATTTCTTTGACCGACTGGAGGTTGATTCAAAAAAGAAAATACTGAGTGTTTGAGAGTTTTTCCCACTATCAGCTATCAATGTTAAATTTTGGCATTAAAACAGCATCTAATTTACAGCTAATCTGCACCTAGAGATCCAGATCTTATTTTAACTTATTCTTCTGAAATATCCTTAATTCTTGCTCCAAGACTGCGCATATCTTTAAAGAAATTCGGGTAAGAAATAGAAACGGACTCGGTTGTGTCAATGGTTGTGTTTCCTGCAACCATTCCTGCCAGAGTAAGTGCCATAACGATCCTGTGGTCATCCCAACCGTGAACCTGTGCTCCCTGCAGTTTTCCGCCAGTGATGGTCAGGCTGTCCCTTTCCTCTTTAAGGTCTACCCCAAACTTTGGAAGTTCGGTTGCAAGGGCACGCAGACGGTCTGTTTCCTTATATCTGATATGCTCAGCGTTTTCAATCCTGCTCGTTCCCTCGGCAACTGCAGCCAGAACAGCAATGGTCGGAACAAGATCAGGAGTTGACCCTGCATCAAAGGTTATAGCTTTTAATCTTCTTCCCCCCCTGACGGTCACATTACCTGCTTCTTTATCCCAGATGATATCTGCTCCCATCTGTCTCAAAGTCTCAATGATTACCTCATCTCCCTGTCTTGAAGGGAAAAGGCTTTTGACTGTAACTTCCGAGCCGCCGATCATGGCTGTGGCTGCGAGCAGATAGGATGCAGAGGAAAAATCACCTGGAATAGTGTAATCTTTGAAATCATACTTCTGTTTGCCTGGTATTGTAAATCTGGTACCATTACTGTCATCTGTGTGTATTTTGGCACCTGCCAGTTCAAGCATCTCAAGGGTTATATCAATGTAAGGTCTTGATTTAAGTTGGCCTTTAATGGAAAGAATGGTGCTGTTTTCAGCAAGTGGGCAGATTATGAGGAGGGCAGAGATGAATTGGGAACTAATAGTACCATCAATGCTCACTTCCTGCCCTTTTATTCCTCCTTTAACCACAAGCGGAGCTCTCTCATTTCCTCGCGTGGAACAGGCTTTTACTCCCAATTTATTGAGAACTTCAAGAAGAGGTCCGTTTGGCCTGGTGCGAAGGGAAGCATCGCCTGTAAGCACTGTAATCCCTTCAGTAAGGGCTGCTACTGCAGTCATAAAGCGAAGGGTTGTCCCTGAATTTGCGGCATTGATCACATCATCGGGGACTTTGGGTTTCCCATTATTACCATGGATAATAAGCTTGTCTTCCATTTTCTCAATCGAAGCTCCAAATAATTCGGAAGCCCTGACTGTAGCAAGGGTATCGGCTGAAATCAGAGGACGTCTGACAATTGATTCTTTTGAGAGAGCTGCCAGAGTTATAGCCCTGTGAGTGTAACTCTTTGAAGATGGGGCAAAAACCTCCCCTTTAATTGAGGATTTATCGATAGAAACACGCATGTGTACCAGAACTCTTTTATTTTTGTTTTGATTTTCCTCAGACTAAGGTGCTTATTTTTAGTATTTTGAAGACTGTTTTCTAGAACTGCAAAAAACTTAATCAAAGTTATAAGATTTAATGGGCTAAATTAATTCGAGTAAATTCGAAGAACGATTGATGAGATCAAAGCTCAGTTTACCCCTTTTACGATGTTTTCTATCTGATCCCAATCATGGTCATAGATATGCGCTGAGATACTAACAGTAGTGATTGTGCCTGGCTCGGTTCCAACCCGATCGGCTACATACTCGAGGAGTCTCGAGAGCCCGTAAAGGTTTGCCGGATAAGCTCCACCAAAATCGTGGCTTCTAAAGAGAGTAGTAAGGTGAATCTTTCCATCTCTTATCTTAAAGTCATCGAGCATCATGCAGGGGACTTCGTTAACTTTAGTATCTACTGATGGGATCCATGTGACTGCTATTGCTCTCCTTGATGTCGGGGTTTCCTGCAGCTTTTCGATTACATATTTTATCTGGTCCACTTCCCCGCTCCAGTTTCTAAGGCGTTGTCCGTAAGTGTACTCAAAGTCCTGTATGTTTTCACCTGAGATCAGCTGCTTTGCATACTCCTCAAGCCTTTCCTCATTCCAGGCAGTATCGTGCGGGATTCTATCAGTATAAGGATCTTCAATAACTACCATCAGATTCATGAATTCCCTTATCTGGCTTCCCCTTTCATCGGTAATCACCTTCCCGTGGTTCCAGATAATGTTAAGCCCACGGTACCATGCATCAGATATATTTTTAGCTCTGACGATCCTGCCAATCTCAAAATTGTTTTCCATTGAAGATTCCCCAATAAAATCAGGAATTTACCTTTTTTCTTTATTTACCACTTTCTTTTATATGTGCTTTCTCACAGGCATATTCCGGGATTTTTTCTGCATGAGTGTATATCACATATGATTTAAAAAGTTCCGGGCAAAAAAAGAGTATAGAGAAAAGAGATCAAACACGAACTAAAGAAAAAATTGACAAAAAAATTGGACTAAAAGAGATAGTTGAGGAATCTTTTCAGATCCTCATTGCTCTCAGGCGCCTAACCCTTTCATCGGTTACAGGGTGAGTTCTGAAGAGAGATTGGATCGCTCCGCCTTTTAATGGGTTGACAATAAACATATGAGCGCTACTTTCCTTTGCCTGCACGTCTGAAATGCTAGGCCTGTAATGGGAATTCCCGTATTCAAGCTTCTCAAGGGCATCGGCAAGTGCCCAGGGCTTTCTACAAATGCTGGCCCCCTCTGCATCGGCTGCAAATTCTCTTGATCTTGAGATTGCAAGCTGAATCAGGGTTGCAGCGATAGGTGCTAAAATTGCCATCGCGATAAGACCTATTATTCCGCCGCTATCTTCATCATCCCTGCCTCCGAAACCGCCGAAAATTGCAGCCCACTGAGCCCAGTTGGCAAGCATTGTGACAACACCTGCAAGGGTTGCAGCTATAGCACTTATCAGGGTATCCCTATTCTTCACATGTGCAAGTTCGTGTGCCAGCACACCTTCCATTTCTTCATAAGAGAGCAATTGAAGAATCCCGGTTGTAACAGCCACAGCCGCATTCTGTGGATTTCTGCCGGTTGCAAAGGCATTCGGCATTCCGGACTCTACGATATATACTTTAGGCTTTGGTATCCCTGCTCTCATAACGAGCCCATCAACAATCCTGTGCAGGTTCGGAGCTTCCGCTGGGGAAACTTCCTTTGCCCTGTACATTTTGAGTACGATCTTGTCGCTGTACCAGTAGCTTCCGAAGTTCAGGATTATTGCAAAAAGAAAAGCAATAACCATTCCAGTCGGTCCCCCAATAACCCTTCCTATCACGATCATGAGACCAGTAAGGGCGGCAAGCAAAACTGTAGTTTTAAGCATGTTCTTCATGACTTCTCACACGACGTCCTCCCAGGCTAATGTCTGGGTTTTCGGTCTTTGACTTTTAGTTTGGAACTTTTTTTCTTAAGTTGGTTCAAGTAGAATTAGTATTATTTATTCTGATTACCGATATATAATTTTTCTCTCGGTTACACAGGTTAACACAATTGTATTATTTTGATTATTTTCTTTATCCAAAATTGATTCCAAATTCCATAAAATGGAAAGTCTTTTTCTCAAAAGTGAAAATTTCCTTCATTATCTGGTTTGTTTTATTCTTCTCTTTAAGAAGCTGGGATAATCCAACTTCCAAATAATTACTAGTATTTCGTTCTATATATATTTATATTTAATGTGGCCTTGACGTAATTGGTTTGAAATCAAACTAATATTGGATTTAAAGATATATATATTTATTGAAAGTGCCTTTGGGTCATTTTCAATAAGTTAAATTCCGGTTATTTTTGTGACCAACCCTGAACCTTATACCCCACTCCCACCAGCCCGTTCTCATATCTTTCAACCCTTCCGGTCTTTAATCTTATTTCTTTCCCAATCCGATCAAACAGTGGAATCCCACCTCCAAGAATAATGGGAACAATAGTAACAATCAGATCTTCGACCAGATTTTCTTCAAGGAATGCCTTTATAAGCTGTGATCCCCCAACGAGCCAGATATCCTCATCAGTACTTTCCTTAAGCCGGCAAACAAATTCCCCGACGTTTCCGGAAACAAATTCTACGTTTTTTTCCCGGTGCAGGGGCTCGCTTTGTCGTGTGAAAACATATGACTTTTTTCCCCATAAGTTTCCAAAGTCCAGAACCTGTTCATAGGTTTTTCTGCCCATTAGGACTGTTCCTATCGAGGAATAGAATTCAGAATAGCCGTAGTCTGTTTCAGGATTGTTATCATATTTTGTTAACCAGTCTATGCTGCCGTCTTCTCGGGCTATGAAGCCGTCGAGACTGCAGGCGATATAGAGTTTAATTCTAGACATGTTTTCTTTCAATGTTTCCTCCCCTTTAGTAACTTTTATCTGATTTTATGTGATTTTATTTCTTATATGTCTTCTCCGAACATGTCGATACCCCTAAAAACAAAACATTCTCTAAAGGACCACCTTTACTGGAATTTCCTTAATTTTATCCCTTTTCTTATCGGTTCAATAGCGATTGCCAGAAATTCAATCAAATGGGTAGCTGTTTACATAGGAATAGCCCTGTTTTTCTTCCTTATTATTAAACTCCGTTTTGCCTGCATCCACTGCCTTTATTATATCAGGAGTCAAGGCTGCGTAAAATGTATCATGCCCCCGAGAGTGCCAAAACTTTTTAAAGCCCGACCCGGTCCTCACAGCCTTTTTGAGAAGGTTATGATTGTTCTTGGAGCTTTGCCTGTTTTTCTTTTTCCGGTCTACTGGCTGGTCAGGGAACCGATAATGCTGGGAGCCTATATCGTTGCGTGGGTTCTTTTCATTTTGACTGCCCACCGGTATGAGTGTATAAGATGCATTAATTTCGAGTGCCCTGTGAATAGGGCACCTACAGGCGTGAAAGTAGCGTTTAAGAGAGGGGACGATTTTTCTTGGGATGCTGGGTTTTCAGAAGAAGAGCTGCAGGAATCAGGCTCATATAAATGTATATCTCTTAAAAAGAAGCACGAATTTAAGGACTTTCTGTACTGGAATCTCATAACATTGACTATTTTATGTTCGGCAGGACTTGCAATTGGGATTTACTCAACAGGGTGGCTGCTTGCCTACATTTTTTTAGTCTTTTTTCACTTTTACGCCTTAGAGCAGCGTTTTTTCTGCACCCATTGCCCTTACTATGTAACGAGTGAGAAAAAAATGAGATGCATGATGAACTGGGGCTGGCCAAAATATTTCAAACCCAGACCGTATCCTCCAGGCAAATTTGATCTTGCTATTACTACTCTGGGATTTTTAATCGTGATTTTTTTCCCTATTCCCTGGCTTTTGAGAGAGCCATTTCTGATGTTTACTTACTCAGTTTCCATTTTGATTTTCTTGCTGACGATATGGAGATACGAATGTTCACACTGCATCTACTTCGGATGTCCTTTTAACATGGTTCCGTCTGAAGTGAGGAGAAAGTTTGAAAAAAGTGATTACTGAGAGTTTTCAGTAACAAAAAGGAAATTTGGAGAAGTGTTTAAGATTAGAATAGAAGATAACCCTCCAGATTTCACAGGTGGTTTTTCTATTTTCCTGCAATTAAGTACCCCAGTTAACGGCAAGTGCTGACTTCTGGATTAGCCATATAAATAATAGAAAATTATTTATATGCTCATTAATTTTGTATGTAAAGCGTTGCTCGACAGTATTTATTTTTTAACTATTCTCAATTTGCATTGCGATTCCAATCTAAAAATATAAAATTACGATTAAGACTATCAAAGTTAAAGAGTGACTAACGTGAAAGCCGCCTGCATCCAGATGAATATCTCACTTTGCTCAAAACAGGAAAATCTTGAGCGTGCCCTCGACCTGGGCGAAGAAGCGGTTTCTAAAGAGGCGGAGTTGCTCGTTTATCCTGAAGTTTTCTCAACAGGATTTTGTTATGATCGGATAGAGGAAGTGGCTGAGACGGTCTCAGGCCCTACGCTGGAAGCTTTATGTGATTTTTCAAAAGAATATGAGTGTATTCTTGCAGGCTCAATAATAGAAAAGAGAGAAATGGAAGGCGTAAGTAAAGAAAGACAGCTTTCTCCTCAGTTCAACCTCGGTTTTTGCATAGAATCCGGAAAGCTTGCAGGCGTACACAGGAAAACTCAGCTTTATGGTCCTGAAAAAGAATATTTTGCACTTGGAGACCGGATACACCCTATTAGGCTGCAGAAACATGGACTTTCCATAGGGCTCATAGTCTGTAACGAACTCCGGTATCCTGAGGTAGCTCGAAAACTGACAGTTGAGGGAGCCGACCTGCTGGTATCAGCTGCCGAAATACCAGATTTTTATCTATATCCCTGGCGAATTATGTCTTTATCCCGGGCAATTGAAAATCAGCTGCCTCATATCGCCTGCAACAGGGTGGGAAAAGACAGGTACTCAAATTATCCAGG
The DNA here is from genome assembly GCF_001304615.2 of Methanosarcina flavescens. NCBI lineage: Archaea > Methanobacteriati > Methanobacteriota > Methanomicrobia > Methanosarcinales > Methanosarcinaceae > Methanosarcina > Methanosarcina flavescens. The sequence continues at coordinate 1,634,726 of NZ_CP032683.1, forward strand.
TGGCTCTTTTATTGCTGACGGATGGGGTCGGATTCTGGGAGAAGCTGGAAAAAAGGAATGTATTCTTCTCGGAGAAATCGATCTTGAGGAAGCAAAAAAAATCAGGCAAACTGGCTCGATTCTGGAAGATCGTAGACCTGAACTTTATTAATTTAAGAATTATTTAAATCATATCCAGGCAGAAAATTTATTCAATAATAGATAGAGAAAAGAAGCTCAAAAGAGCGCTTATAGTAAAAGCAATTCGATAAATAGTCTTATAAGAGGTTTAAAATGGTACCTGTTTTTAAATTAAATAAAAGGTGAACCCTGCCGGGTTACCCTTTTAGTTCTTTGATTATCAGTTCGCGTGCAGTTTTTGCGTCTGCCGTACCTTTTGTCTTTTTCATGACCTGCCCCACAAGGAAGTTCAGGGATTTCTCCGTGCCTCCAAGATAGTCCTGTACGGCAGCTTCATTCTCGGTGATTGCTTCGGCAACAGCTTTAGTTACCAGATCGTCTTCGGCTTTGAAAAGCCCCTTTTCTTCGATAATCTGGGATGGGGTTTTTTCCTCAGTGGTGTTCAGCATGGTTCGAATAACTTCAACTGCAGCCCTGTCACTGATTTTACCTTCATCAAAGAGGTTAACCAGTTCTACCATATCCGAAACTTTAAAGGACTTCTTTATTCTCGGATCTTTTGCATGGATGAAGCCTATCTTCTCCCCATCATAAGAAGAGATTGCAAGATCACGGTAGTTTAACTCTCCTAGGAATACGTCAGCCGTCCAGGTGGCTGCAAGCTTTGGATCTACACCTTCTGCACAGACCCCTTCATAGAAGTCAGCAAGCATAATCTTTGATGTAAGAGACCGCGCATGCATATCTGTAATTCCATACTGCTCCATGAAACGGGAGCGCTTGGCATCCGGAAGTTCAGGCAAGGTTTCTTTAATTGCAGGAATCCAGTCTGTAACGCACATAGGCGTGAGGTCGGGTTCGCGGAAGTACCGGTAGTCTTCAGCTTCTTCTTTTGTCCTCATTGGGAGAGTAACACCCCTGCCCTCGTCGAAGTGGCGTGTTTCCTGTACGACTTTTCCTCCACGCCTGATCACATTCTTCTGGCGCATAATCTCATAGAGAAGGGCTCTCTCCACTCCTTTATGAGAGGAGATATTCTTGATCTCAACGCGGGTACCCCCGTGGACAGAGACATTTGCATCCACACGCATTGCGCCTTCCAAGTTGCCGTCAAACACATCAAGATACTCAAGGATATTTCTGAATTTATCAAGGAACCTTCTTGCCTCTTTGGGGCTGCGCATGTCGGGTTCTGTAACAGTCTCAATCAGAGGCATACCTGACCTGTTGTAATCTATAAGTACACCCTTTGATTTCTCTATGCTCCCTATGTGCACAAGCCTTCCAGGATCTTCTTCCATGTGGGCTCTTGTGATCCCTACCGTATGTTCCCCGTCTTCACCCTCAATTACGACTTTTCCTCTGCTTACGATTGGGAAATCATACTGCGTAATCTGGAAACCTTTGGGAAGGTCAGGGTAGAAGTAGTTCTTCCTGTGGAACTGCGTCTCTTCTGCGATCTTCCCTTCGAGGGCAAGCCCCACTTTAATTGCAGCTTCCACTGCTTTTTTGTTCAGTACAGGAAGCGCTCCCGGAAGACCCAGGCAAACAGGGCAGGTGTGAGTATTGGGAGCTGCATTGTGATAGTCCGTAGAGCAGCCGCAGAACATCTTGGTTTTAAGTTTGTTCAACTGGATATGGATCTCAAGCCCGATTCTTACCCCATCAGGGTTTTCATAGACCATTTATGCCACCTCCGGGGGTCTCTTTGTGTGATAATCGGTATTCTGTTCGAAGGTATATGCTGCACGCAGTACAGTAGGTTCGTCAAAAGGCCTCCCAATTATCTGAAGCCCTATTGGCAGGCCGTCAGTGAAACCGCAGGGCACGGAAATTGATGGAACTCCTGCAAGATTGATTGGGCAGGTGTTAACATCCGAAAGGTAGAGGGTGAGCGGATCCTCGATTTTTTCTCCTATTTTAAAAGCAGGGTTCGGTGTGGTTGGAGCCATAAGCACATCAAATTTTGAGGACACACTGTCAAAGTCCTGCTTCACAAGGGTCCTGACCTTCAGGGCTTTTAAATAGTATTTGTCGTGGTACCCTGCTGAAAGGGCATAGGTTCCAAGCAGAATTCTTCGTTTAACTTCTTTCCCGAAACCCTCAGCTCTTGTTTTCGAAACCATCGCATGCCAGTTTTCGCCACTTCCTCTAAACCCGTATCTAGTTCCGTCGAAACGGGCAAGGTTTGAAGAGGCTTCACTCATTGCAATGATGTAATATGAAGCAAGGGCATACTTTATATTCGGCATGGAGACCTCTTCCCAGGTCGCTCCGAGACTTTCAAACTTGTGTATGGCATTCCATACGGCTTTTTCGATATCTGGATGTGTGCCCTCTCCGAGAAATTCCTTCGGTACCCCGATCTTAAGTCCTTTTACATTGTCGACAAGGGCTTTCTGATATTCAATTTCACAGTCAATGGAAGTAGAATCCCTGTGGTCGTAGCCAGCTATGACATCCATAAGGACAGCAATATCTGTTACATTATTTGCAATAGGCCCTATCTGCTCAAGAGAATTTGCGTAAGCCACTACTCCATGTCTGGAAACGGCTCCGTACGTAGGTTTAAGCCCAACAACCCCGCAGAAAGCCGCAGGGCAGCGTATGGATCCGCCTGTGTCCGAACCGAGGGCGAAAGGAGCTTCTCCTGCTGCAACAACTGCTGTACTGCCTCCGGAAGATCCGCCCGGCACTCTTTCAAGGTCCCAGGGATTTGCAGTTGGCCCGTAGTAACTGGTTTCCGTAGAAGAGCCCATCGCAAACTCATCCATATTGGTTTTTCCGAGGATTACTGCTCCCGCTTCAAGAAGCTTCTCGATAACATGAGCATTGAATGGAGGGACATACCCCTCAAGAATCTTCGAACCGCAGCTATTTGGCAATCCGGCTACGGAAATATTATCCTTTATCGCAATTGGCACGCCTGCAAGAGGACCATTGTGTCCTTCGCTATCAATTCTTTTTGCCTGCTCAAGGGCTTTGTCAGATACCGTTATATAACCATTAATTTTGCTCTTTCCTATAGTTTCAAGGTAGTGAGCTGTTACTTCTTCGGCTGAGCTCTCTTTAATTTTCTCTTTAACCTGTGCAACACTCATCCATTTTGCCATCAAAAATCCTCCTCAGCCAATTTTCGGAACTCTGAAAGCCCCATCCTGTTTGTGTTCGGTGCTTGAAAGAACAACTTTTTGCGGGATGGATTTTTCCACCACATCTTCCCTGAATACGTTATATATCTCAGCCACGTGATAAGTGGGAGCTACATCTTCGGTCCTCAGTTCATCAAGCTGTCCGAGGTATCCCAGTACTGAGTTAAGTTTTTCCATAAATTCGACTGTCTCCTGCTCGCTGATATCAATGCGAGCAAGCCAGCCGATGTGTTCTACATCTTCTTTTGTGATCATGAAAGTTCCTCAAAAATAGAATAATCCTGAATAGAATGCCGTTGGTTGCTGCATAATAGAAACAGGTTAATTGAATAAATATATATTCATCTCCCCCTGCGTCTAATGCCCCCTCGAGAAAATAGAACTGTATCCTGAGTTCTGTCTCACCCGAGTTCCGTTTTGCCCGAGTCCCGTCTTGGGAGGATGGGTCCTTTTCACTCGCTGTACTTTGTTCAAGGGGGCTAATCTGGAAAAAGAATATCTACCTGAGTCAGCAGGGTTAACTTAAGAATAAGATAAGCCGCTTTTCAATTCGCTTGGAGAAGTGCTTTATGACAGGTGCTTTATGACAAATGAAATCTTTAATTTGGGTAGCTTACTGTAAACAAATTTTATATTTGAATTTGTAACTAGCAGCGAGAGATTAAGCCTGCTAGCTGCCGAATTATGTCATAAAAATAGAAAAATTTCAAATTTTTAGCTGGGGCATGATGATAAACTTCTTTTCGTTCTTCATTTTTATGCTTTCTGCCTTTTGCTTATATCATACATTTGGACTTTCTTCATTTTTGCGAGGTTGAGTACTCTTTCAAGTTCATCGTCCTCAAGATGCCGGGCTTCAATATAGCTATTGTCTACAGCCTCGTTGAAGATCTCATACCCTATGGCTGAGCGGGCAAGGACTGTAGTCCAGCCTCTGGGACTACCAACTCCTCCGAAGGAGATATCCGAATTTTCGGCGGCAAGATCCGTACAAAAGCGGCAGGAAGAACTCCGGTGTTCATCAAACTCGCTGAGGTCGAGGACATGCTGCTTTCCATCTTTCATAGTGACCTCGAATTTTCCTCTCCGGATTTTCATAGCATTTACGTTCTCCAGCAAAATTCCATAGCTCCCTAGCACGGCTTTAATTCCCTCATATGAGAAGGTGTCCATACAAAAAAGCCCAAGTTTGAGTACCCTGCCCTCATGAAGAGGTGCAAAAAACCGTAAGAACTTTTCTGCATTTTAGTAACAGCGTCTATATTACAACTTGTCCCTACAAAAGCAATGCTGTTCATTCCCTGTTTGATTGCACTCATAAGGGCTTCAAGCGTCATGGAATGAGAGTAAATACTACCGCTACTCTCAAGAATCTCTTCCCTGGTCCTCGCGACAATAGGTATGGGTCTCCAAGGCTCTTCCTTTGAGCGGGTAGTAACCACAGCACAATCTATCAATCCTTCCTCCAGAGCATAAAGGAGAAGTGAGGTAACGACCCCTCCGTCCTGGCCTCTTACTTCAGGAATTGCAGATCTTGCAGCGTATGCGTAACGGAAACAACCTACAAGCCCTTCTTCCGTTGTTATGGTTCTTGGGCACTGGTAGTAACAGACTCCACAGGCTTTGCAGGGACCTACCAGTTTTGGTACGCCGCCCTCGATAGTTATGTATTCACAGCTTGCTGCGCAGGCTCCACAGAGAGTACAGATGCCTGGTTTTATGATATCTTTTCTCAGTTTTCCAAAGGAGATTTTCTCTTTTTCACTAAGACTCCGTTTGAGTCGGATTACACTTTTTTCCAGAGCATCGAATTTTTGTTTGCATTCAGGACTGCAGAAATAATAGCTTTTCCCCCCGTAGTCCGAAATGTATTGAGTATTGTCAGGTATAATTTTCTTGCAGATAGGATCAAGTGGCATTATGAGCCTCCAATGCAGGTTTACTTAAAAATCTCAGAAAGTGGCTTCAGGCTTGATTGTTATTCAGAAATCGATTCAGTGCCTGCCTCATGTGATTATTATATTTACATACGATTATAATATTTATTAAATATATACACTTTTTTTATAGTTATGTCGTTTATATTTTATGCTCTTTATAATTAGGCGTATATTTATTTTTATGTACATCTGTCAAATGAACTCTGAAAACATTACTCTGAAATCAAAATCCTTCTTTACAGGAGATATCTGAATAAACATAGAGGCGGCGTCAAAAAAGGTAGTAAGAAGCAGGTCGTAGAAGAGAAAAATCTACTTGAGATCAGAATGACAAACAGGAATAATAAATAAGCGACAGATATATAGAAAAGATGATATAGATGAACATAGACATTGAATAAATTAATATAAAGAAAAAACTAAAAGTTAAAAAGCCGAATCTGAAGAAAGATTTAAACTTTATTGAATTCCCCATCTGAATATTTTAGCAAAGGTTATTATAAGCTTTTGTTAATCTTCTTTATTGATTAATTATATTCTTTTTAGATATCTTTTAAGGTTCTGGAAAAGCAATAACTCGGAAATATCTAATCTCAAACGCTGACTCCTAAATCTTAATATCTCACTCGTTCGAAATGGCCTCAACTCGTTTGAATAATCTTCAAGTAGACCTTAATTGTCTTCAGATTAAGTTTACAAAACAATCTGTTATATAAACTGCATTTATATGCAGATCCTCAGGAAGGAATTAAAAATGGCTCTGAAACCTAGAATTACACAATCCCCCCAAGTTCGTTTGATTGATCTTAAGTCAAAGCCCTTCTTTATTGTAGCTTCTGTAGAAGTTGGAAATACAACAACCAAATCTATTCTTACGGCTACCAATATGGACACTGGAAGGACTCATATCATAAACAAGGTCGTGCGGATGACAAGAGATGTCCGTCCTCCCAACCCCGGTGAAATCGTGTTCGGTAAGACACTTACAGGTGTTGAACTTACTCGTGAGTCAGTTGCAGAACTGGTGCGCGATACCCTCACAGAATCGGTGGAAAGAGCTAACCTTGACATAAAGACCGATCTGGACTTTGTAGTTCGTTCCACAGGGGTTGTTGCAGGTTTTGATTCTCCTGATGAGGTAGGTGAATTTATTAAAGCCCTGGCAGATGGGTGCCTGATGGCAGGGGTTCCACCCAAAAATATGACACCTCCCATGTCCATTTCAAATATTTCCAAAAGGTTCCAGAAATACAGTAAGCTGGAAGAGGTAATTTTTGACGGAGCTGTCGCAAGCGTAACGCCGCCAATAGGCTCAACTGGTGTTGAAATTGTTGCAAATGAAATGGAAGGAGAACTTGCCACAGCTGGAATTAAGGAAGCAGCTCAGCTTACAGATGTCGACTTCAGGAATCCCTGTATATCTATCGATTTTGGGACAACCCTTGATGGCAGGATTACAAGTCCTGACCAGCCGTACGCAAAAACAGTAGGCAACTTCTGTGGATATGCCGGAGCAATTCCTGATGCGATTATCCGTGGCTCGAAGATCGTGGATTCAAAAGTAGGAACTGCTCTTGAAGTCTTTGAGAAAGAGAAAACTCCTTCTTTTCTTACCTTGAAGATGAAGGCTAAGACAATTGAAGCGTTTGCAAAGCGTATTCATGAACTTATCATTATAGAAAAAGTCCCAAAGAATAGAAAGAGGTACGGAAGCGTACCTGTAAGACCGGATGCTGCCGAGCAGATAGGCGTAATACTCATAGGTTGCGATGTAGGAGAAAACGGCTCCGATATGGGCAAGCTCAGTGCTATAGGCATGGAAATCTGTAAGACTCACGGACTCCAAGTTGTCTATGCTGTCATTGACGAGGTTATGGCAGGCGTGGTTTGCAGGTTGATCAAGGTTGCAAAAGAAGAAGGGCTTATCTTTGAGGACACAACTATAGGAATCACAGGCAGAGCAGGTATTACAGGAAATAAACCCAAATTGATCCTGAAATGCTTGGATGAGATGAATCTTGCTCCGAAAATAGATGAAAGAGTAGTCTTTGTAGATGACGGACTTGCCAGAGGTGCAGCCGTGATGGCTCGATGTATGAACTCTTTGGGTTCGCCTCAAAGCCCTCTCGGCGGCAGGCACGGCGGCAAGTGTATTCTTGCGCAGAGGATAAAATTACAGAAAAGATAAACTGAATTAATTATATTGAGCACAATGAGACAATATTGAAGATAGGGAACTACAAGAAAATATTTGGTATTTATGTAAAATGGAAAATATTAAAAGAGAAAGTTCTTAAAGTGCAGGAAGAAGATTTATCCTCCAGCTCCACCGCCACCGGCTTTCCCGAGATCGAAGGCCTGCATTGTTTCTCTCTGTTTTCTAAATCTTTCTTCCAGTTCCTCCGCAGTGAGTTCCCTTTCTTCTTTCTTTTCTTTAGCTTTAAGCTCAGTTGGCTCCAGAGTTTCTTCCTTATACCAGAGGTCTGTACTTTCGAGCAGAACCCATACATTCCCCTGCTCGTCTTTTTTGATTTCAGTTACGCGGCTGATTGTATCACTGTTCACGTATTTGACAGTGTCTCCCGCTTTAATGGATTTTTTATTTCGCCCTACCGCTGTGATTACTTCAGCTTCAGCCATGTTCTCACCTCGAGGGCTTCCAGGACGCTGGCATCTTAGGCCCTGTAAGTCCCTTATTATTTAACTGCTTATAGGTTGTCAAGGCCCTCTAATAAAGTTTGTGTGAATTTTTTTTAGGAAATAGTTTTACCAAAAAGATTCTTAGAAAAAATTTTTATCAAAAACTTTTTAGAAAAAAGTGTTATCAAAAGCTGAGTAGTGAGCCTTTGTGAAATCTTTGTAAAAACCTTTTAGAAAAACTTTTTAGGATAATGGTTTTCAAAACTATTTTGGAGGAGTCTTTTAGGGAGTCTCTAAGGAGTATTTTTCAGAGACTTCCATGACTTAAAAGTATAAAATTAGCCTATTTTTGTTTATGCTCTCCTATCTTTTTACTCTTGATTGATTTCCATCCTGAGATCTCCCATCAGAGCGACCCTTTCGGCAAAAGCATTGTGTCTGTGGATACTTTCTTCATTGGTCTGTTTGATGGTGATTACCGCATTATCAGGAAGATCCGGAAACTCTCTTACTATATTGTCGGCCATAGCCCTTACACAGTCTTCTACAAATTTTGGATTCATATGTGCAGTTTCTACAACGACTTTCTCATCTGAGCGTTTCAAAACCTCATACACGCTGGAACTCATAGAGCGCTCGATGATGTTAATGATGCTTTCGAGGGAAACATCGAAATCATGTGCTACCTTGATTGAGATAATACCTCTTCCGCGCTGGTTATGGGTAGCCATGGGGACCCTCTCAAGGAATTTTATAATTGTATCCCTGTCAACTCCAAGCTCGGAAAGCTCATTTGCAGCCTTATCTCTCATAATCTCCTGAGCGCAGGGGCAAGCTGTCATTCCTACAACTTCGGCGCCTATTAGCTTCTTTACGTCAAAATAGTCATCGTTCCCTGCCCCCCTTACGGCAGATGCTTCAGCAAAGATATTTACAACTTCCTGGCATTTGATTCCAGTTGATGGGGAAGCACGTCTGATCATGTATTCACTTTTCATCCGAACTTCTGCCTGATTAGCATATTCATGCCTGCCAAGCAGGTTATGTGCAATGTCACTACACAACTGCTCTATTTCGTATACAGGTGTGCTGAGTACTTTCTCCAGTACTTCGTCTACTGCTTCGAAGTTGCGCGAGAGGTTTGCTCCCTTCCGATCGGATGGCAGATCAACAAAAACATCAAAAGTTGAAATCAATACAATGGGGCGTTTGTCTTTTCGCTTGATTTCAACGAGTTTTTTCACATTTGTTACCCCTACACGGGTAAGGTTTATAGCTATACTTGGTTTGCTGGCCTGGACGTCCGGGAGGTTGAAGATACAATGTTCCATAATTAACCAGATCCATGAAAAGATGAGTTTGATTTTATAAAATGTGTCTTGATAGATATACAATTTTATTCCATTTGGAAAAATATAATGATCATAAGGAGTTATAGCATGTAAAGTTTGTGCTTTTCATACTTTTTTTCCAAAAGTACAATAAACTTAAGTATTATAAGTGTCCAAAACCCATTTCCTGAAACTTATTTTGGACTGCATTTTTAACAAGGGATAATTATTTAAATATTTCTCATTTTACCGACAATATGGAAAAATTTAGTTTATATATCCTTCGCAAATTTAGATAATTTTCGTATAAACCAATAACTATAGGCAACATCCTGAAGAAAGATTTTATATACTTTAAAACTTAATCAGTGTCTAGCAATACATTTGCGAGGTGACCTTTATGTCCAACACAAGAAATTTTGTTTTACGAGACGAAGATGGCAATGAGCACGGAGTTTTCACTGGAAAACAGCCTCGGCAGGCTGCCCTGAAAGCTGCAAACCGGGGCTCCGGGACTAAATCCAAACCGGATATCATCCGCCTCAGAGAACGCGGGACAAAGAAGGTGCACGTTTTCAAGGCATGGAAGGAAATTGTCGACGCCCCTAAAAATAGGCCTGACTGGATGCCTGAGAAAATCAGCAAGCCCTTTGTCAAGAAAGAAAAGATAGAAAAGCTCGAATAAACTGAACAAACTTAATTTCTTTCACATGCCCTGAAATTGGGGTTCTTTCTTTTTCTTTAATATCCAGATGTAGAATTAGCCTGGACTGGTCTTTAATTTTATTACTATCCGGGCTGGCTTATTTTCCAGTACTTCTCTAAATTAATCATGTCATATTTGTATTTTTCACATTTTTCGGGTTTTAATCAGAGCCTTCAACGATAAGTTTAAAAACTGATTTTCTGATTCCTACATCATGGAACTTAAGAGAGAAAACGTACTCATTGAAGCCCTGCCTTATATGCAGGAGTTCTATGACTCAATCATGGTTATCAAAGTGGGCGGAAACGCAATGGTTAATCCCCAGATCATGGAGGATATTATAAAAGATGTTGTGCTCCTGCGCTACGTGGGAATCAAACCCGTTATTGTTCACGGGGGCGGGCCTGAGATTACGGAAAAAATGGAGCGGATGGGCAAGAAGGCTGAATTTTTTCAGGGGCTACGTATCACAGATGACGAGACTATGGAGATTGCCAGAATGGTACTTGTCGGGAATATCAATACTAAAATCGTGTCCCTCATAGGAGTTTTTGGAGGAAAAGGCATCGGGCTCAGCGGTCACGACGGTAGAATGATACTTGGGCACAAACAGGGTGCACAGAAGGTAATAGTCGACGGTATCGAAACTGAAGTCGACATTGGTTGGGTTGGAGAGTGCGAAGTGATCAATCCTGACATCCTTCATATAGTGCTTGAGAACGGTTACATTCCGGTCATTTCTCCTATTGCAGTGGATGTAAAAGGCAATGCTCTGAATATTAATGCAGATATAGTAGCAGGTGACATTGCGGCAGCTTTACACGCTAAAAAGCTTATTCTGATGACTGACGTCCCAGGCCTGCTTAAAGACATAAAGGATCCCAACAGCCGTATCTCTTGTGTGGCTCTGGAAGATATTGAGCCTCTAATCTCAGAAGGCGTTATACAGGGAGGTATGATTCCAAAACTTAAAGGCGCAGCAGTTGCGGTTGAAAACGGGGTCGAAAGGGCCCATATAATAAATGGAAATGTCCCTCACTCCATGCTTCTTGAGCTCTTTACCGATTGCGGTGTCGGAACTATGGTCTGCAAGTTAGAAAAGTCATAAGAATAATTATAGACAACCCGACAATTTTATAACTAACACGAAATTTGATAAGATGATTTGAGAAGTATTTTGTGAATCTAATTATCAGACCTATCAGGTTAAGTGATGCTCAAGACATCAATGAGATGCGAAGGCAAAAAGAAGTCAGGGCAAACACCCTTTGCCCTGACTACTGAAAGCGTTGGCTTTACAGAAGAATTCCTGAGGAGTATGGGCGGAAAGGATGGGAGATATGCTGACCTTCTCATGATGGCCAGGTATAATATTCCCACTCAGTTCAAATAAAATTTTTCTTTACGGTTTTTAATCTAAAATTGGTGTCCCATAAGTAAAATCCTCAAGTTCCAGGACTTTTTTCCAGAGTTCCTTGCATTCACAGTCTGTTTTGTTGAGGTCTTCCGGATTTTGAGTAAGTGAGAAAGTTCTCAAAGAGTCTGCTACGTCTGAACTGCACAGTTTACAGTTGTGGGGGCCGCGTTTTGAGCCTGCCCCAACGGGATCTGACATAAGGGGGAGGTCTGGATGGGCCGCTTTTGCCCTTTTGAGGATTTCTACTATGCTCCAGAGCCAGGGAGGACGATACTGCCCTTTTACCCAGAGAGCTTCGACAAGGGTACCTTTCTGGACATTGCAGAGGTTGATAGAAATTGTATCTGCGTAAAGGGCTGCATCATCTATGGAACGAACAATATCCTCTATGGCCTGGCGTTCGGAAAGGAAAAGAGGCTTTAGCATCAGATATGCTTTTACAGTTGCTCCGCTCTTTCTTGCAGTTTCTGCAGCACGGATAAAATCCTCGAAGGTAAAACCTTTATTAATAGAGTCCCTGCGAATCCTGTCCGAGCTGGTCTCCAGCCCGAAAGCCAGCTCAAAAGGCTTACTTCTCAGAATTTTAAGGCACTCCTGCACATTTTCTTCAGTTACGAAGTTGGGACGGGTTTCAACAAGCACTTTGACTACCCTGGGATTGTCTGCAAGAGTTTTGAGGATTGTATCTCTTGCCTCAATAGGCACTTCCAGTTCGTCAAAAAAACTGCCTGAGGTAAATATCTTGACCATAAACTCAGGGAATTTTTCAGCCTTCTTCATTGCTCTTGCAAGCTGGGCTTTGTAATCTTCCAGAGTTGGGGGCTCACTTGCACAGTCATAGACATAGCCGCACATGGTACACCCTCCAGCTTTTCCCCAGCGGCAGCCTGCGCTCTTGAAGATTATCGTTAGAGTATTTACCTGGATTCCATTTACAAGGTCTACCCCTGTCCAGCTCGCCGCAGGCTCGTCTGTAGGAGAAGGTTTAACTTTAATCCGCTGTCGGATTTCCATTACTGCTTTATTCAAGGTCATGGGCGTAAAAACTCACTTTGTAGCTTGCTTTATTGTAAAAAAAGGTTTTGAAGCTAAAAACAGCTTCATTATCTATGCTTTCTATTATGTTCTTTATTTGTTTACTTAACTACATTCGAAATTACTCGAACTCGATTGTTGCAGGCGGTTTGGGTGTAATATCGTAAACCACCCTGGCTACTTTTGGAATCTCGGAGGTAATTCTGGCTTCAAGCTTTTTGAGCACATCCCAGGGAAGTTCTAGCGCTTCTGCAGTCATTCCATCTCTGGACCCCACCGCCCTTACAGCTACGATCCATCCGTATGCCCTGATGTCTCCTTTTACACCTGTTCCTTTGCCGAGGATAGCAGCAAAAGTCTGCCAGGGGCAGAACCTGTCAAGGAGTTCCTCTTCAACTATAAAGTTGGCTTCCCGAACAACCTCAAGTTTCTCTTCTGTAACTTCCCCAAGAACTCGCACAGCCAGACCAGGACCCGGGAAAGGCATTCTTTCGCAGATCTCGTCAGGTAGCTGGAGCGCCCAGGCAATTTCCCTAACTTCATCCTTATAAAGGTCCGCGATAGGCTCAACGATCTGCTTGAAATCCATCACACTGGGCAGTCCCCCAACGTTATGGTGGGATTTGATTCCACCTTCGGACTCGATCCTATCAGGGTAAATTGTACCCTGTATAAGGTACTCGGCTGCAAGTTTCCTTGCCTCTTTCTCAAACACGCGGATAAAGGTCTCGCCTATAGCCTTCCTTTTCTCTTCAGGGTCAGTTATACCTTTGAGGGCTGCAAGGAACTTATCCTTTGCATAAACAATATCAAGGTTCATATGGGAGAAAATGTGCCTTATCCTCTCGGTTTCTCCCTTCCTCATGAGCCCTGTATCAATATAGATCGGCTGAAGCCTGTCCCCAATCGCCCTGTAAGCCAGCTCTGCACAAACAGAACTGTCCACACCGCCCGAAAGCGCAATAATCGCTCTCCCGTCCTTTATTTCTTTGCTAATTTTCTCAATAGCTTCTGGAATGAACTTTTCGGGTTTTACCATTGAAATGCTCCTGAAATGATGCTAAACTGAAATCCTTTGGAAAAAATGATTATGATCTGTAAAAATTACCAGAATTATCTGAATCTGATTATTTTATTGTAATATATGAGTTGGTGCATGGAGGTTTTGATATTTAAAGGTATAGTTGAAGAAACAAAAATAGTCAGTGTCATGGATTTGCTGTAAATTGGAAGTCAAGTTTTTGTATCCTGCAGGAGAAACTGATCTCAAAGTATTGGGTTTTCAAACTAAGAGCTTTTTCAGAGTTATAATTCTAACAGCAAGACAGGTATATTGATATGAGAACTCTCATGCACATTATAAAGATGAAAATGGGAAGTCTGGGGAAATTGAAAGCGTAGCTGGCTGGTAATAGAACATAACTGAAGAGGAAGACAAGAAGTGCCTGGGTGTAGCCACACTTCTTATCCTCCTATCTTTACCTCATATCAAACATTAATAATGTTGACGCTAGAAATAAATAAATTTATTATTTATTTCCACTTTTCAATCCTATTCTGATTTTTCCAGAAATTGGCAATCTCATTTTTCTCTTCCTAAACTGACTTTTTAGTTTTATTATTCGAAAAATATCTGAATTTATTTAAGAGATTACACCCGACATAACCGAATACTTTCACCCCGCACACCTGCAACTTAAATATGATGAACTTGAAACATCACAGCGTCAGGATTCCAGATCAGGTTCACTTTATACGCATATCTGATTATTGTGTCTGACTATCATAAAATGAAAAAAATTATTTAAGCATGGAATTATTGTCATCAATATAAGACTAATTCACCATAAACGTTGGAAAGTTTTATTATAAAAATTAGAATCTTATGAGTATAACTATTGTGTTAAGGCATACATATGCCTGGTTTTACCGGATCTTCTGGTACTGATATTCTGGCTTTGAAATTAGTTCTACAGGTCAGGGGGATTTGAAAACGAGTACTGAATATAATTTCTTAAAAACTAGTAAACGTGAACTTGAGCCCGAGCCCTCCCTGTCTGCCAGAATGTACTCAGCCCTGCGCCAGTATTTCGGATATACCTCTTTTCGCCCTTTGCAGGAAGAAATTATCAGGGATGTCCTTGAGAAAAAAGATGTTTTTGTGCTCATGCCTACTGGTGGGGGCAAATCGATGTGCTATCAGTTACCTGCTCTTCTCTTTGATGGGGTTACAATCGTTGTTTCTCCACTGATTTCCCTGATGAAGGACCAGGTTGACGGGCTTGAAGCAAACGGGATTGCTGCAGCCTGCATGAACAGTGCCCAGAGTGCTAGAGAAATTCGGGATGTGAAAACAGCTTTTCTCGAAAACAGGTTAAAAATCCTATATATTGCTCCCGAAAGGCTCATGACGCCAGGAACATTTTCTTTTTTAAAGAAGGGGAAGATCAGCCTATTTGCAATTGACGAAGCGCATTGCATTTCCGAGTGGGGGCACGATTTCCGGCCTGAATATAGAAAACTGAAACTTTTGAGAAATCCGAAGACAGGATTTCCTCATATTCCGATTATCGCGCTCACGGCAACAGCTACAGAAAGAGTTCGAGAAGATATTGTATCACAACTCAACCTTAATATTGATCCGGAAAAAGGGCCTTATGTAGCCAGTTTTAACCGTAAAAATCTTTATTATGAGGTCAGGCCAAAGAAGGATACATTTTCCGAAATCACCGATTACCTGCGCAGGCATAGAGGTGAAGCAGGAATCATCTACTGCCAGAGCCGAAACAGCGTCGAAGCACTTGCAAAAAAACTGAATCTCGCAGGGTTCAGGGCTCTTCCTTACCATGCGGGTCTTTCAGATGCCGATCGAGCCCGAAACCAGGATATGTTCATTAAAGACGATGTGGATATCATAGTAGCTACAATCGCTTTCGGGATGGGTATTGATAAGTCTAATGTACGTTTCGTAATACATTATGACCTTCCCAGAAATCTTGAGAGTTATTATCAGGAGACCGGCAGAGGCGGAAGGGATGGTAGCCCCTGCGAATGCATTCTTTTTTTCAGCAGGGGTGACCGTTTCAAGATAGAATACTTTATCTCACAGAAGACAAACGAGAAGGAGAAAGACATTTCTCTTGTGCAGTTAAGGCAGATGGTAGCTTATTGCGAGGGAAACAAATGCAGGCGTCAGACTTTAATGGAATACTTTGGGGAGGTTCTTTTAGAACCTTGTGGGAACTGTGACAACTGCCTTACTCCAAAAGGCACTTTTGATGGAACCGAAGCTACAAAGAAATTGATTACCTGCATCCAGGAATTGAACCAGCGCTTTGGCACTAACTATGTTATCGATATTCTCACAGGCTCAAAAAATAAAAAAATCCGGCAAAATCGACATGAAAAGTTGAAAAGTCACGGTATTGGTCGGGAATTTACTAAAGAACAATGGAGGTCGTTAGCTTCCGAAATGATAAATACCGGTCTTCTAAACGTGAGTGGCGCGAAGTACCCCATATTGAAACTTAACGCAATGAGCAGGAAGATACTGGCAGGGACGGAACGAGTTGAGCTTGTCTGTCCTGAAGGATTTGTGCCTGAAGCTGAAGAGCACTCGATTCCTTCTTCAATAGCTGCCGGTATAAAAGGCAAAAAAGCTGATGATTTGTGTTACCCTGTAGAAGGGTCTTCAGAAGGGGCTCTCTCAGGAAAATTTTCAGTTGCGGCTGATATTCTGAAAAACACAGAAGCCAGAAAGAATCTAAAATCAGGAAAAGAGCCTGATCCTATTCTTTTTGAGCGGTTAAAAGCTCTGAGAAAGGAAATTGCCCTAAAGAAAAATCTTCCTCCTTACATCATTTTCTCTGACACCACACTTAAGGAAATGTCTACAAGCTTTCCGCGCAACCATGAGGAATTTCATTCCATTACAGGAGTTGGAGAGCATAAATTGAGGAAGTACGGGGATGTTTTCCTCAAGGAAATTGAGAATTATTGTAGGGATTATAATTTAATGCCTGATGGAAAACCTGAAAGTCCAGAGATTACCCGCAGAGACCCTGAATATGAGGAGATAACATCAGAGGAATTAATTCCAAATGGTGACGATTCTGAAACTGAAATTGGGATTATTGAGACTAAAATGCCTGATTCTGAAGCTGATGACATGAGCAGCTTGGAAACTGGCGACTTACTAACAAAAAGGAGAAGATATCTGGACACGAGCATTCAGGACTGGTCAGAGAGAAACTCATTGACAGGCAACTCAGGAGAAATAGACTCGGCAGAAGCTTTACCTGAATCAGAATCTGTAGATGTTATCAAAGCAAGCCCTGTCGAATCTGTTCTTTCTGAAACGGATTCCCTTGAAAGAACTTTTTCTCTCTTTCAGAAGGGGTTCAGTGTATATGAGATTGCTGAAATCCAGGGAATAAATACTAGAGTCGTTTTCAGACAACTTGAAGAGCTCGCTCTTACTGGAGATGTCAGGGGTACTGGAAGAATCTTTCCCCCGGAAAGACAGTTACAGATAAAAGCTGCGCTGGAATCCCTCGAACTGGAAGTGGATTCCCTGATTCGGGCTAGAGTAGGTGAAAACTGCCAAGAAGAAGAAATGAAATTTATCAAGGCTCTCCTTCTGTCCAGAATCTGTTTTTCTCGACCTGAGAACTGTGAGTAAAAATCTTTCTGCGGTCTCTCAGCATCTCTTCGACTTTAATAGCTTTCTGAAGTTTTTTTATTCTCGTTTTCTTTTTAATTCTCATTTCTTCTCTTTTACCCTGGATTTTAGCTAAAATTTGAAAAATGAGACTATTCAGTGTTTTTCCCATTTTTTGAGTTCCATTATCTCAGAGAGCGTCCCACCCCTCTTAATTTCATCGAAGAGTCTTTTTTCGTTTTTGTAAACCTCTTTTGCTCTTCTTGCTAGTTCGTACGCCCTCTCTGCTGGAATTACCACAACACCGCTTTCATCGCCCACAATATAATCTCCTGGCTTCACGGTCTGACCACCACAAGTAATCTCAGCATTGATCTCTCCAAAACCTTTAGGATCTCCGGCGTTGGGTACTGTATTGCTTGTATAAATCGGAAGTCCCAAGTTTTTGACCTCGTCAATATCCCTGACAGCACCCTCTATTACTACGCCTGCAATTCCCTTATTTAAGGCACTCCAGGTTGCAAGTCCTCCCCAGCAGGCAATATCCTTGTTTTCGTTGTAAATAACGATTACATCTCCTTCTTTTGCAACATCAATTGCTTCCACTGGCTTTGCCCAATCTCCAGGAAAAGTCTGTACGGTAACTGCAGTTCCTACTATTTTTCCTCCTACCAGAGGATGGATGCCTTTCATTGCGCCTTTTCTGTGCATGGCATCCGAAATGTTTGAAGTGGATACTTCCTTAAGAATTTTCCTGATTTCCTGGTCTACAGTGCCGACACTGCAGATTTCCACAGCATCCGGGCAGTCTACACTTTGCCGGATCTTTCTGGCTGCTTCGGTTACATTGTCAGAATGAGTAATATTCCCTCCTACAATGACAACTCTTGCACCAGCCTTGACCGCCTGCGCTGCAGTATTTGCATCAAGTCCTCCAGCTACCGCGAGCTGTACATTGACTCTATGTGAGATTTCCCTGAGGAGTGATATGGGGTCTTTTCCCATCATCTGCTGGTCTATTCCTACATGGACGTTAACATAGTCCACACCCAGAGCCTCAAGCTCAACTACTCTTTTTACAGGGTCAGGAGCCGAGATGAGGTCAGCCATCAGTCTGACTCCATATTTGTGGGCTGAACGAAGAGCATCAAGCAGTGTAGAATCATCTGCACTCCCCAGCACAATAACGACATCAGCGCCAGCTTTTGCTGCCATCTCGACTTCTAAAGCACCTGTATCTACAGTTTTCATGTCTGCCAGAATTGTTCGTTCTGGAAAAGCTTTCCTCATGGTACGGATTGCGTCCATTCCTTCACTTTTGATAAGGGGCGTTCCGATTTCGATCCAATCTGCACCCCCTGCTATTGCCTCTTTTGCAATCTCTACCGCGCGATCTAATTCCAGAAGATCAAGTGCAACCTGAATTATGGGAGTTATAGTATCACCTCAAATGAGAAATCAAAGAAACTGAAGTTTTCAAGCATTCTTATATCAGCTGTCCTGTATGCTTTTATTCTGGTTGTTACTCCGGGTTTACTCTATTAGTTTACGATTTTAGTAGAGCGAAAGAATCCCCGCCTTCTCAAAGGTGGGATAAATTCGTCACCCATCTCATAATACACCCTCTGACTATGTTTTTAAACTTATAGACTTGTACTCTATTGCCTGGTCTTTACTTTGGAAGCTGGAAATGTTACAAAGATCAATCTCTGTTGATTTTGTTCTAACTTTATTCTACTGATTTTATTTCACTGTTGTTATTCTATATCTAAAATTCATGGATAAACAATAAACATTAAACAATTGCAATGCGAGATTTGATGAATATATAAACTTCCTAGAACAGAATAGTGAGGATAAACAGTAACATAAGCAAGAAATAAACAAGAGACAAATTTATAAAAATATAACCATTGAAGAATGCAGGCAGTCGTTTTCTATTCTGCACTTTCGTTTTTTGAGCCGGTCAGTATTCATGGACAATATGGGATCTGGGGTGAAAATTGTCCTCTACACAAATGAATAGGGGAGTTGATTCAAAAAGGCGACTTCAGTCGAGTTGAGGAATTAAAGATAGATAATGCATCGGAATTCTCTCAGCATAGGAAAAGAGGACGTAATAGTATTGGAAGAAAAGTTCCTTACCTCGGAAGAAGCAAGAAAGCTCTATAAATGAGAATTTGGGTCTGTTACTCACGGTATTAGATTAGGAGGAAATCGAGAATGGATGCTTTAAAGAGACGTGAAATGCTTTCAGGAACAGTTCGTCAATCAGAGGATCAAAGATTCAAGGCTCTGGATTGAATTTGATGAAAGGTATCCAAGTAAAGTGCATAACTTAGATATGGGAATGGAATTCAGTTGCTTTGGTCTCTCAGAAATTTCTAGAGCAAAAATTATATCTCAGTGTATCATTTTATGGAAGCAGGATGTCACTTAAGAACAGACATGTTATTTCTATGAAAGATTTTTCGCGGGAAGAGATTGATCATATTCTGGATACTGCGGAAAGGCTTGAGCCTGTGGCCAGAGGCGAAGAGAGATTAAGGCTTCTGGATGGAAAAATTATAGCACTTCTTTTTTTTGAACCGAGCACAAGGACAAGAATGTCTTTTGAAGCTGCTGTGCAGAGGCTTGGAGGAAAAACTCTCAACCTTGGTTCAGTGGAGGCAAGTTCGGTAATGAAAGGAGAAAATCTTGCCGATACCATCCGTGTGATCAGCAATTATGCGGATCTTATAGTCTTGCGTCATCCTCTTGACGGATCGGCACGGATGGCTGCTGAATTTGCAAGTGTTCCTATAATCAATGGTGGAGATGGGTCTGTTAACCATCCTACACAGACTTTCCTTGACCTTTACACTATCCGCAGAGAAAGCCATCTTGAGGACCTGAAAATTGCTTTGGCAGGAGACCTGAAGTATGGAAGAACAGTACATTCTCTCTGCTATGCTCTATCCCTTTACGAAGCTGAAATGACTTTTGTTTCGCCTCCTGAACTCAGGATGCCTCCAGATATTGTCAGGGATCTTCAAAAGATGGATATCAATATAAAAGAGACTGACTCTCTTGAAAGAATAATTGGAGACGTCGAGGTTCTCTATATGACAAGGGTCCAAAAGGAACGCTTCCCTGATCCCGAGGAATATGAGAAGGTTAAAAACAGGTTGAAGGTTACACGTGACCTGCTGAGAAATGTTAATCCGAACCTCAAAATTCTTCATCCTCTCCCGAGAGTCAACGAAATTTCTCCCGAAGTAGACTCAACGCCATATGCTTGCTATTTCGAACAGGCTTTCTATGGTATTCCTACACGGATGGCACTTCTCGCTCTTGCTATGGGGGTAATTGAATGAAGGGAAAACGAAACCTCAAAGTCGAGGCAATTGAAAAAGGAACAGTAATTGACCATATAAAGGCAGGACAGGCTTTGAATGTTCTGCGTATACTTGGAATATCCAGTGATTTCCGAGCCACTATTAGCTTTGTTATGAATGCTCCAGGCTCCAGAGGAAAAAAAGACGTTGTGAAAATCGAAGGTAAAGAACTCAGCGTTGAAGAACTTAACAAGATTGCCCTTATCTCTCCGAAAGCTACCATCAATATTATCAGGGATTTTGAAGTCGTCCAGAAGAATAATGTTGTACTTCCTCCCTCTGTTGTGGGTGTTGTTCGTTGCACCAACTCAAAATGTATTTCCAACAGCAGCGAACCTATAAAATCAAAATTCTCTGTGCTGCAGTCCGAAGAAGGAGTAACTCTCCACTGTCTGTACTGTGAACATTTGATCTCGGAAAATATAGCCGAGAATCTGCTTTGAGTATTTTTGTGAAATTAAATTCTGAGATTAGGGTAGTTTCAGAAAGTTATCAAAATTAGAAGAATATTAAAAAGGTATGGGAAAATTTATTGTAACCGCAGGAAACTCTCTCGGTAAATTATTCTCACTTTGCTTAAATCTCATTTATTTTGATCTATTTGATCCGAAACCTGTTATACAATGTATTACAAGCAATAGAGATTTATCTTAAAACCCCACCGGAAGATCGGTGGGGCGAAGTTTATGTTACTGACAGAGATTTATTAGATTTGTAAATTTGTTGTATTGATTGCTTTTTTATCAGCAGTAGTAACCATTATTAAAGGCGTCAAGCTTCTTGTGCATTTCCTCTCCAGACGGATACTTGCATCCGCAGTACTCAAACTCTTTCTTCCATGCCTCGCTGCTCCCCTTTACGCCACTTCCAAGTTTGTAGGCTTTCATCCACCTGTCAGCTCCTGTAATTATATTGTTTATCTCACAGGGCGCGCGACAGCCGCTTTTTACATTCAGTTTGGCAGCAACAAGTGAATTAAACATCGTATATGTTTTATCTCCTTTTACGGGTTGTTGCATCATCTCTATTGCTTGTAATACATTGTATGATTCGGACCCGACGTATAATTTTCCACAGGTAAATTTACTAACAGGCCAGGCATCTGGGTGATTTTTCTAGTACCCAGGGCTTTTACATTCTTTCTCAGTGTAACTTTCCTCACAGGCTGCTGCAATACCACTGAATGCAATAAGGCACACAGTTACCAATAATATTTTAATAATATACCTCAAATTTTTCACTCCCCTTATTTTATGTAATAGGCTATGAAGAATAAACGCATGGAAAGATTAGTAACAGTGCATAATTCTTCAGATTTGTCTAGTTTAATACTATATAGTCTATTTTTCCCCAAATACTTACTAATATTTTTAAATATTTGAAGCATTTCATTATACGATTAATTATAAAGTCTCTTGCTCTCAATCCATGTGACACCCTAACCTGAGATTACAAGGAAGATCGGATTTTCCTTTAAATGCATGCTGGGTTGGTTTCTTCAGGCTTGTATAGAAAAAGATATGAATTGGGGCAGAGAAATACTTAGTACACCTGAATCGGGGAAAAAATCCATGTTACCGGGCGAGAGAAATAGAAAAGAAACAGATGTGGAATACATCAGCACTCAGGAACGGAATAAACTCCTCTGGAGCCTCAGGAGTGATTTTGCCTGGGCAGGAAAGAAAATTCCTGAAAACATAGAGATAGATGGAGAGGAGTATAAGTTAGGAGATCTGATCCGGGAACTGGGAGAAAAGGGAATTATTAACTCGAATAAGGTTGCCGAAATAAAGACTATTATCCCGAAACTCAAGGAAAAGGCAGGAGCAAATGAAAAACTGCTGGAAACTGAGGAACTTACAAAGACTGAAGCTGAGGCTTTATATGAGGAAGCTACGGGGCTTCTAAGAGCTGTAATGGAATTAAAGGACAGGCTTGAAGGAAAGGGCGGTGAAAAAGGTGCTGATGAGTTTAAAAGGATGCTTAATGCCCAGAGACTTATAGACGAAAAACGCTGGCAGGAACTCATTAAAAGTTTGAAATAAGAGTTTAATTGTATTTTCCAAGTGATTAAATATCCAGAGAATTACAATTTCTTTCCCTTCTCGATCTCTTTTCTTATTCCATCTAGTTTCTGAGGATCGTGGTAAGTTTTTCAGGTTCTTCGGTATACAACCAGATTCTCAGGTTTGAGTTTGTGGTTACTTCAAGAGCCTGCTGATAAGGTGCCACGAGTTCGCTGTTGTAAAACATTATAAAGAACATTGTTAGTAATGCAAGCTGTCTCAGAAATTGACTGAGTTCAATGTAGTCTGGAAATAACATTTTCAGATCGTACAAAGTTGTCATTATCTCTTTTTTAAAGTAAAGTGGTATCCAGATTACGTAAATTAAGCGTATCAGCCAGCAACCGAAACGATTTCCCGTCCTTTTTACTGAGATTTGTTTAATCTCCTCTTTCTTGATCACAACTAACTTACGCATAGGTTTCTTGATCATGATTTTTCCGGGAATTACTGAAGCAGTATTTGGATGGTTAAGAAATAACATAAGAGGCATAAGGAACATAATAAGGCCTGAAAAAATGACTAAATAAGAGCCTTCAGGAATACATGTCCAGAAAAATAATGAGACTATTATTGTGAAAAAAGTGATTATTAATATCCATAATACCCATCCCCCGTCAAAGAGACTAGCCCTCACCTTAAGAATTCCACTTTCGTGCAGACCCAGGGAAGATGGTACTAACTGAATATTCCTATTTTCTAATTTAAATTCAGGGAAGCAGCCTTCCTGCCCATCTTTCTTAAGATAATCTTTCATTGGGCACCAGCCCAACAGCTTTTTGATTTGTTCAAAAGCAGTAGCTTTAATAGACATTTATTTTTTCTCCGTAATTAGATACGAAGTTTTCCAGGTCCCATGCTTTTTGCCATAATAAATAGTTTTGTGGTTCTTTTTCTCCCAATATATTAGCTGGAAATAACTAAGCCACATCGCAACCAGAGAACCCCCCAATAGTGAAAATATTGCTTGCATAGCGAGTTCTTGACCTTTAAACCAAAGGTAGAAAATCACAATCACGAACGTATATGCGAGTATATAATACAGTTTTTTCTTACCTAAATAATCGATTAATGGTTGTTTTATCAGAGCATCATATCTTTGCATTTGAGCATTCCAGTCAAATATAATGAAAAACGAAGAAACTAAAGATCCGGCAAGTAGAAAGATAAGGTTTACACCTAATTGCTTAATTATTAGGAGATACGTGAGTGTAAAAAATGTGGTAATTAAAAAAGTTTGGACACTTGTTTTACGAAACCATCCAGGATTTTTCTGTTTTTCGTCATCTCCACTTGATCTACTCGAAATACCAGATTCAAAACTTTCAAAGTTAATAGGTTGTCTCGCCTCATGTGTTTTTGCATTTGGGCACCACCCCATCAGTCTTTTTATAGTTTCGACTTTAAGGCTCATAGTTCTCCCTCTTTTTCCCCAACAGCATACATCTTCTCGAAGCTATTTTCATGTTTTACATAAATTTTCATGTGATTTTTCCTTTCCCAGTAAATTAATTGAATATAGAAACCCCACGTAAAGAACAAAAGAATTGAAAGTCCGAATAAGGCTGAGTGCCAAGATTGCCTTATCATATAAGTGAGCAACATAAGCAGAGCAATAAAAATTACGAATATCAAATCCCAAAGATATGATACTTTAGAGACATAACGGACAATAGGTTTTCTTGCAATGTCGTTGAACCGTTGAATCCGCTCATTCCAGTAAAATACAAAATAAAATAGGGGAGGTAATGTTGCGAAAAGGGATGGGAGCAGGCCCATGTGATTATATATAAGGAAATGAACAAAAGTTAAAAAAATAGCAGACAAAAGAATTTGATTACTTTCTCTCTGGAGCCATCCAGAGTTCTTTAAATCTCCATTTTCTCCCCTTGCTCTGTCTGGAATATTGGAATCAAAATTTTCAAGGTTAGCATGTCTTCGGGCTTCAGCTTCATATGTTTTGGCGTATGGGCACCATCCCATCAACTTTTTTATGTATTTCAGGATCATAGTCATTATTCTGTCCCCATATTTACAATGTGGATCTCTGGCATGTTACGCCCGTAGATAAGCACGATTTTTTTATTCTTCTTTTCCCAGTATATATCTGTAAAATAATACAGATAAGCTGTCAAACAAAGTCCAGATATAAGTGCCATGTTGCGCGAACCGAAGTAAAGAAGCAAAATTAGAGGCAATAAATCAAACTTAAAGTAGTACAACAAAACTATCAAAGAAAAAGCAGAGATTAAAAACAAAGTAAATCCCCAATTAAATTGTGAAAATAAGAGATACAGCAATGCCAAGGATAGTATTTGATTTATAACTCTCCATTTTGGTGATACAGTTATTATTTTTATTTTTCTACTTGAGTTTTTTATGTTATCCAGATAATGCCAGTTCCAGATACAAAAAAGCAGATTAAAAATAGTTCCGATAATTAACCCAAACATGAAACCTTTATCCATGGGACGGACTCCCTGGAATATAATCAAATATATGGAAAAGAAGGTAAGCCCGGAGGATATTATTAATACCCTATTATGGCGTTTGTTCCACCAGCTGGGAGATGAAATCGGAGAATTTTCGGCATCTTTCCCCCCTGATTGACTATTCGCTTCCAAATATTCAGGGCGGATGGAATGTTGGGTTTCAAGCGCTTTTACATTCGGGCACCATCCCGTCAGTTTCCTTATACCCTCTATGACTATTTTCACTGCTACCATTTCCCCATTCTACCTGCCTTTCATCAGGTTTATTCAATCGATTTCTTTAATTTCTCAAAGAGCTCATCAGCTACTTTTGTGGGATCATTCGTGCTATGGAGTTTGAGCTGCATTTCATCTGCAAAGTCCCAGAGAAGTTCGATACATTCTCTGTACCTCTCACAAGACCCGCATTCTCCTTCATGTTCATACCAGACCTGCATTCCATGTTTTGACGAGACAAAAATTACTGCGTTGGCTTTGAAGGGTATCGATTTTCCGAAGAGTATCCCTTTCTTTGGGTCCAATTTTTCGACTTCGATCCTGTTTGCTCTGGCCATTTCAAACAGGACTTTTTCAATGCGTTTGTCCATACTAAGAAGGGCTCGCGAGACTGCCTGCCTGGAGACTCCGAAATGCTTTGCAATATTGATATTCGGAAGCCCACTTCGGCGCAGAACCCAGAATTCAAACTGTTTTTCGCCTGCCGGAAGGAACATAAGTAAACATCTAAATGTTGACTATATATAGGTTTCTGCTCCGAAGGTTTTTTAGAACTGTTTGTTTAAAAGGCGTTTCTTTCTAAAAAAATTATAAAAATTTCCCAGGAATAATTTAATAATCTGTCCATAAAAAATATATAGAAGCATTAAAAATTGTCCAATAGATTATATTTTTTAAATGTTTTTATGAGTTTAGCCATTAAATCAATTTAAGAAATATAAACTTAAACTGCATGGCTACTGAGGGTATTTTATGCGAAAAGAAGGTGATTTTGAAACTAATCGTGATGTTATTGATTTTATACATCTTTCTGAGGATTCAAAACCAAAAATGAAGAAGAAAAAGTAAAAAAAGTACTGAAGAGTTTGGAGATGAAGTCAAGGCCTGTGTCGATTCCAGAATCTATGAACGTCCGTCCTTTTTTCTTGGTATACTTTTTATTATCGTCTTTGAGGCATCGGAAGCAAATATGAAAGTATCTTCTCAATTGAATACGAAGGAAAAATCATAGTTGTACTCTATCACGGTTTCTGCCTCGTCTCAGCGGGGGATAGGCTCCATATTCGTGGAAATTGGTACAGGGGGAAAAAGCTGGGAATACAGGGAAATGTCGTTGTTGCGCACAGGGTTGAAAGAAAGTAAATGATTTGTCTTAGATTGAGAATGCAGGCGGGTCTGATAAGGAAACTCAGCCCCACGCCTGTGATCTAAAACTTCCATCAAAATGCTTGTTAAGTATTTTTTTATAAACCGAGCACATCATCCATGGAATAAATTCCAGGTTTTTGTTTACAGACCCATTCGGCTGCGCGCACTGCACCTTTGGCAAAGATCTGTCGAGAATGAGCCATGTGCCTGATCTCAATTCTTTCGGAATTACCTGCGAAAAGGACGGTGTGGTCACCTGTGATATCTCCAGCGCGGACTCCATGAATTCCGATCTCTTTTCCGCGTGGGGCAATACCTTCTCTGCCGTAAATATATTCCTTTCCACCCAGAGCCTCGCTGATAACATCAGCTGCACGAAGAGCGGTTCCGCTTGGAGCATCTTTTTTCTGGTTATGATGAGCTTCTATGATCTCAATGTCATAGTCTGCAAGGTACTTTGCAGCTTCTCGGATTATCTTGAAAAAGACATTAACTCCTACTGAGTAGTTCGGAGAAATAACTGCACTTACCTGGGCTTTCTGGATAGCATCATCAATTATTGCTCGTTGCTCCTGAGCTAGTCCTGTAGTACCTATTACAAGGTTTACTCCGGTTCTGGCGGCGATTGGAGCATTAACTGCGGTTGCGCCGGCGGCTGTGAAGTCGATAAGGACATCAGCCCTGCTCTCTTTCAGAACAGTTTCAAGATCTTTAACATCTGAGATCGGAACTCCCAGGTTGCCGACGTGAGCAAATTCTCCTACATCTCTTCCGAAATTATTGATATCAAAAGCAGCAACAAGCTGCATATCCGGATAGCTGGTAATATTTTCTACAATTAAAGAGCCCATCCTGCCGCAAGCTCCAAGTACTGCTGCGTTAATCATTCAATAACCCCCAGTTTTCTGAGTTCATTTGCAACCTTTTCAGTATTTGTCCCGCTGAGGGGCGCGAGTGGAAGCCTCAGGTGCCCGCTTGCAAGGCCTGCAAGTTCTGCAGCTTTTTTGACCGGAATCGGGTTCGTTTCCAGGAAAAGGGCACGAATCAAAGGGGAAATCTCAAAATGGATATTTCTTGCGGTTTCGTAGTCTCCGGAAAGAGCTGCATTTACCATTCTGGATACCCTATCGGGTACGATATTTGCAGCAACAGAAATAACTCCTCGACCTCCAACAGAAAGAATTGGAAGAGTCAAATTATCCTCGCCTGAAAGAACCACAAAATCTTCATCTACAGTACTTTCCAGAATCTGGGAAACTTTACCAATACTTCCGCTGGCTTCCTTGATTCCCACGATGTTTTCGACTTTTGCAAGTTCGGCAATAACTTCTACTGGCATGTCCTGCCCTGTACGGGAAGGGACATTATAAAGAATCATAGGAATATCAACTGACTCTGCAATTTTCTTGAAGTGTGCAAGCAGGCCTGCAGGATTTGGCTTGTTATAATAGGGAGAAATCAGAAGCACACCTTCTACACCCGCATCTGCAGCGTGCTTTGTAAACTGGAGAGCTTCTCCTGTGTTATTTGAGCCCGTTCCCGCAATTACAGGAACTTTTGAGTATTCCACTGCAATATCTATTACTTCTTGATGCTCAGATGCGGAAAGAGTTGCAGACTCTCCGGTAGTTCCACAGGGTACAATCCCTGCAACTCCTCCCTCTTCAACAAATGCAATATTCCTTTGTAGGCCTTCCCTGTCAATCCTGTCATCCTTTGTAAAAGGAGTTATCAGGGCAGGCATTGCTCCTTCAAACATGTTAGATATCCCCACCAGTGTACCGGAAGTAAATTCCCTATTTAGTATACTTTCATGCGTGCAACTTTTCTTGTGACGTAACCTGCAACCCTGTTTCTTATGACCTTGCTTTCAATAGTCGTGTACTTTGTCACAAGAGCCTTGTTGGTCTCAAAATCTTTTGTAAAGACATCTCCATGGTTTTCAAGTAATTCTAATGCTGTTCTTTTTATATTAGTCTGTCTTATATTTCCCATCGTATCTCCTCTTGGATGTTTTTGCTGTTTTTTTAGTCCAGTTACTCAATTCTACTTCTAGTTTGTCTCACATTTTTCCTGTGAATTATGGTTAACGTGAAGCCGGAAGCAGAAAATAGTTTCGTTGTCTATTTCCTTCTCTCGAATTGATCGGTTCAGTGAAAACTGGATGTAAAAATTTGATTGATAATGATTTTGTCGACTAATAGATCACTTGAGATTTATAAGTTTTGGGGTCGATACTCCAGTCTAAAGCTGTGAGGCTTATCATTCTTTTCCTCTATTAATTGAGCGTGCAACAGGCGCTGACAATTTTCTTTCGAATGTCTCTTTTTTTGCAGCATTTTGGAGCATTGATAATTATATTTCAAGCATAATCTCGTTATATGAATTTAATATATCCTGCATTTAAATATATTCATGTCTTTAGGCATATATCTTATTTCCTCTTTATATAATCCGTTTTCCCAAGAAAACGGTCAAAGGTTCCTGCATGAGTGAAAACGCGCTCTCTTATTCCTTTACGATTAATAAACAATCCTATTAATACAAAAAGCAGCCCGATGTTCGGGTTTACATTGACAACAGTTGCTCCTATTAAAATCACGGAAGAAGCTGCAAGTCCCTTCATGGCTCCTTTCCTGTAAGAACGATAACCTGTTCTCTTAAATATTCGGATATCCCGAAGGGTCAGGAAAAGAACTACAAAATAGGCAAACATTGCGATCTCAAGATACATTCTTTTCTCCGTCTTCTGTTTTTGGTTTTGTAATTCCTGCTTCTTTATCAGATTAAAAATAAGCCTTATTTACTTCTGACCTTATGTTCTAATCATTTGTACAGAGCAGGCTAAAATTTATCAGCATATCAATACATTCAAGCAGAATATGCAAATTACCGATGTCATATGATATAAAACCAGCAGGTTTGGATCTTCTGGTAATGGATCTTATAGTAATTTTAAAGGCACACGGGTAAATAGAGAAATAACACTTCTCAGATTTGACTTTTTTAAGTAGCTCTCATATAATATTCGGATCGAGTAACCCACTCAGGAACAGTAATCCAAGAAAGACTGGCTGATGGATGAAATATATGACAAGAGAATGCTGTCCCATTCTGGAAAACAGCCTGAAGAGAGGATTTTTTCCAGTATAAGGGATTTCAAATTGTCTTTTCCCATCTGCATACAGAAGATTTCCAAGGAAAACTCCTGCGAGCAGTACTCCAAACCAGGGAAAAATGGGGAAGTAATCAAGGGTACTGAAGTTTTCGGGAGTGAAACCGAGCCAGAGCAGACTGGAAAATCCAAAGGTTATGTTCCTTAGATAAAGCCCTGAAAGGACGAAGAACAGGCTGAAGAAGATATTTTCTTTCCCATATCTCAGGAAGGGATATACAAGTACGGCCGAGACCCCGAAAAAGTGCAGGATCCCAAAGACGATGTATTCTTCAGGTAAAAAGACCCAGGTTATACCTGTAAGCAAAAGCCCCATCAAATAAAGTTTAAGCCCTCTTCTCAAATATTTTGAGAAGTTTTCTGTGCCATTTTTGTCTAAATCTTTATTAAGAGCTCTTGAATGACTTATGCATAGGGCAGTTCCAGAGATGAGGATAAAAAGTAAAGCTGAGAATCTGCCTGCATACAGGATGAGACCGGATCTAAGCTGAATATCTGCAAGCTCGAAAAAATCCAGGTCATAGAGAAAGTGGTACAGGAGCATCAAGAGGACAGCAAACCCTCTCACACAATCAATCTCCCAGAAACGATCTGTACATCTGACCATAGATTTCTTCTCCTAATCGAATAAATTCTATTTATAAAGAATGACAATCTTCTTTTAAAGATGTAATTTATAATTTGTGTTCCTTCCTGAAAGAGCGCAGATTTCTTATTCATTTCTTGCGGATTGACATAGAGAACCCGATTAGAAAGTAGAAGAAGTTAATTTTATTATTTTATTAATTTTAAATCTAAAAAACTTGAGATTTATAACTAAAGTAGCTTCAAAGCATCTTGCTGGCTATCAGCGTCATTTCATATTCGCGTTTGAGGAATGATCTGTCAGATGATTCATCTTGCAGCAGGAAAAAGACAATCTCTGATAGTAAATAGATATAGTAAATGATCAGGACTATGTATTTACCTTACTTCTATTAAAGTGGAGAATGCACTAACTTT
The DNA here is from genome assembly GCF_001304615.2 of Methanosarcina flavescens. Taxonomy (NCBI): domain Archaea; kingdom Methanobacteriati; phylum Methanobacteriota; class Methanomicrobia; order Methanosarcinales; family Methanosarcinaceae; genus Methanosarcina; species Methanosarcina flavescens. Next base: position 1,665,204 of record NZ_CP032683.1, read on the forward strand.
CATATTACTCTCTCAATCCTTTTACCTGTCTTACATCAATCCGGATCCCGAACCAGTAAGAGGAAGTATTCCAAATAAAAATACATTTATTGAGCCATGAATCATTACCACTAAGGGAAGACTTCGGGTTCTATAAAACAGGTATCCTAAAAAACCTCCTACAAAAAAGGTATATACCATCTCAAAGGGGGTGCCGTAAGTGGAATGCATTATTCCGAAAAGGAGGCTTGCAAGGATGATTCCCCCAGCTGGTCCTAAGAATTCCTCCAGGCTCGTCTGGAGAATTGCCCTGAACATTAGTTCTTCTATCAATGCCACAACGAAGACCATTATGACTATTAGTGCAAGCAAGTTTGCAGATGAGAGATCTGGAATAAGCCCTCTTGCCCCGATAAGTATATATTCTGCTTGCGCAAAGGCAAAGCCTGTAAGTACAGACAGAGGAATATAAATCCATAACTTTTTCAATGTATCTCTTTTATTTTCATGTACAATTTCTTGATGAGTAGTAGCAATAGTTATTGGAATTGCCAGAGGAGCATAGATAAATATAAACGAGTAAAGATTTATCTCAAAAAAAATTGGCATAGAAAAGTTTATCAATCGGAAAATTGTTAGAATCAAAAGAGCCTGGTAAATTTTCCTTACCTGATAATTTTCAGTAACGGCTATTGAAAATGAAAGCGCCAGCAGCAATAAAGTATAAGCTATTGAAGCTTCTTTCAATCTTCCACTGAAAATTAACAATTCGATGAGAATAATTGCAGTTATAGGAACTCCTGTATAGAATATCCTTTTCAGAAATCCTATTTTATCTTCAGTTTGAATTTTAAGTATCTTCCCAAGTTTCGGCAGAGAGATTTTTTTTGCTTTCAACTCCGAAGGCGGAAATTCAGGAGTCGCCATCTTCAGGCCCCCTCAGTAACATTGATCCAGAGATGCAGGCTCCTGTAGGGTACTGCTTTTTCAGTTTCGTTAAAGAGCAGAAACTCTAACTTCATGTTCTTTCCTTCAAAAAGCGGTGTAAAAGTAATCGGCTCTTCCCAGGACATATTATGCTCAAGACTTACAGATTTTTGATTTTCTGGGATAGGCAGAGACCGATTTTCAAGCCTTACTTCCATTGTATAATCTACAGGTCTATATTCATGGTTTCTTATTCCTATGATAACTGTTCCTTTCTCCCCCTGTACAAATTCTGTGGGATAATCCGCGGTTGTCCCGTTAATTCCAAGAACATAAAACTCCGTAAATGGTTCTCCTTCTTTAGGGTGTCCTATTATGTAGGCGAGGCTTCCCATAGATGCCAGAATAGAAAGGATAAAAATAAGCGCAATAATCTTGTCAGCTTTTGATTCGGGTTTTTCAAGTACATTGGCTTTCATATTAAGGAAACATGTTTTGAATGAAATCCCAAAAGCTTCAGTTTCAGGCAGCAATCTCCTTCTGTAATATGCAACTGCACACATCAGGAGAATAAAAATTGAAAGTCCTATCAGTAAAGGAGTCTCCCTGATTCCCCAGACGGAATAATTCAGGATAAGTCCCATTATAGGGACGACTGCAATATTCAATCCGAAAGAGATTGCAACTCTTTCAATCCCTTCAAGATCATTTTTGGCTGGAAAGATGGCTCCAGCGAGGGCATAACCAGGCAAAAAAAGCACCAGAAAGATCCCCATGTACGTTCGCAGGAAACTATCGCTAAGCACAGGCACGAGTACGAAAACGTTAGTAATAAATACAAAACCTGCAATGATTAAAAGGTCTATGGGAAGTTTTCTATTTCCGGCCATTTTTACCACTGGTAGAATCTTTTTATATTTAACTTCTTTGGATTTATACTTATGTGAGCCTTCATCAACCTATCTTCCTTGAAATTTCTTCAAGTAAGGTTTAACCTTTCAGGTGGTCCTTTAAAGGAAAGTAAGGATGAAGGCGCCTTTACATCTTGAATTCAATCTTTAGTGGTGTTATTCTTTACATTTAAGCCTGAATTTCGAATTCTATACAGCTCTTTGTCAGACTTAAATTTCTCCAAAAAGTACCCTTAGTTTCCCAATTTTTCGACTCCCCTTATTGATAAGGTCTCTTTGTATGAAAATTTTTTCCTTTTCCTTGATGAATTTCTCCAGCCCTTATTATGTTTGTATACATTAGAGATTTTTTTAATTTTACTTATACATCTCTGGACTGACATAGAAAATTTTATTTTGTATTTTTTCCTTCTCTGAAAGCATGAAAGTACTGGTCACAGGAGGAGCAGGTTTTATAGGCTCCCATATAGCTGAACATTTTGCGGAAGCAGGACACACTGTCAGGATTCTGGATAACCTTGCCACAGGTTTCATCAAAAATATCCCGCAGAATAAAAATATCGAGTTCATTCAGGGAGACATCTGCGACTTTCCCTTAGTCGAAAAGGCGGTTTCGGGCATGGACTACGTCTTTCATGAAGCTGCCCTTGTATCCGTACCTTTAAGCTGTGAAAGACCTGCTGAGGCTTTCCGGATTAACACTCTTGGAACCCTTAACATACTGCAGGCCTGCGTTAAAGCTGATGTCAATAAATTTGTGACAGCTTCTTCTGCTGCCGTTTATGGAAATAATCCAGTCCTTCCAAAACACGAGGATATGTATCCTGAACCGTCATCTCCTTACGCTATATCTAAACTTGATGGAGAGTATCTGGCAAGGATGTTTTACGAGAATCATGGGCTGCGCACTACTTGCCTGCGTTATTTCAATGTTTATGGTCCCCGCCAAGACCCACAATCTCCATATGCGGCTGTTATCCCAATTTTCCTTGATAGGGCAAAAGCAGGAAAAGACCTTATTATTTACGGAGACGGACTTCAGAGCCGGGATTTTGTGCATGTTAAAGATGTAGTCAGGGCAAACGTTGCGGCTCTTGAGCATGGCGATGGTCAGGTTTTTAATGTAGCTATGGGAAAAAGCGTGACCATTCTGGAGCTTGCGGAAAATATTATTAAGTTAACTGGCTCCTCTAGCAATATCGTACATGCCGCCTCACGAGCAGGCGATGTTAAAGATTCAAGAGCAGATGTCTCAAAAATCTCCGATTGGTGGAGAGGAGAGATTGAACTGCAGGACGGATTAAAAAGTCTGGTTTAAACAGTTTTAAGAGAGTTTTCTTTAAAAAATAGAGTTAGAACAGAAGACATAATTGTCTCCTGTTTTCACCTTTTATAATCTCCTTTTCATTGTTCAGGTTCCTTTTTCCTCATTATAATCGCGCCTATAACAAGGACTATAACTAACCCTACAAAAAAGGTTGCAATTTTCAAAATCGTTTTGTTTTTATTTTCTTGAGGAGCTGTACCAGTCTCATTGGTTGCCTTTACTTCATTCTGTGGTGTTCCTCCGGAATATACTTGGTCTTCATCTTTCTCATCAATCACTACCATATTCTTCTCGGCTGTGATTGCAAACGGGGAGAAACTGGGAGTTTTAGCTTCATAGTAAACATATTTTTCATCTTCATCTATCTTTTCGGTCGGGAGGAAATCCCAATTTTTGTTGTTGAAGTGTTGAAGGACTAATGAGTCTGCGTTAATGTAGTTTTCATCAATCCAGTCCTTACTTACTTTAAAACCTATGGTGGCATTTTCAATGTTTTTAGAGTTTGCAAAGCCACTGTTTCCGATCCAAATATTCACGTATTTATATATTTCTCCCTCAGGTTCATTTGGAGTTAGACTGGACTTTCCTTTTAACTCCTCGACAATTGCTGTAGTTTTCCCAGCAGTTTTCTTTGCCTTGAACTCTATGTAGTTAATACAGGTGTCTCCCTTTGTGAACTCAAACCTTATAGTCTTACCTTTTGAAATAAACTGCTGACAGAGCTCTTTTGCTTTGATGTTCTTGGAAGATTCTGGAGAGCTACCGCGTCCAGAGCTACCACCGCGTCCAGAGCTACCACTACTTCCGGAGTCGTCATTTCCAGAGTCATCACCTCCAGAGTCATCATTTCCAGAGTCGTCATCTCCAGGACCATCGTCTCCAGAGTCATCATCTCCAGAGTCATCATCTCCAGAGTCGTCATCTCCAGAATCGTCGCCTCCTGACCCGTCATCATCTGAACAATCATCGTCTCCAGACCCGCCATCACCTCCAGGTCCATGATCCCCTCCAGATCCATGATCTCCTCCAGGTATGTGATGATCGCTTTCTGGTATAATCAAAACGTTGAGCTGAGTAAGCCCTACAAGCCCTTCTCCCGGACAATATGCTCCCACAAAGAGCAAATAGTCACCTGGAGGTAAATCAAGAGTGGTAAGTGATAATGCTTTCTCGCCTTTTTCTCCTATTGCTATGGAACCATTTCCTTCCCCTATCAGGGTTTGGATTTCTTTCTGAAGCTCGTTTTTAGTTAGCTTTGACTTATAATTTGAGGAGTTTATGCCAAACTCTTCAATGACGTCCACACCATTTACTATTACTGATGTGCCGCTTCTTGTTCCATTAGTATTGACCTCAATTTTTGCCTTATATGCATGCTCATTGATCAGTACTGCTCCATAAGTACAATTACTTTTATCGGGAGCATTCACAAGATTCATTCTTAGATCCAAATTTTCCTCATTTGTTATTACTACGGGAATGCTTATGTCTAGGTCTGCTACATTTACTATGCTCCCTGGAGTTGAAACGAGTAACTTGTATTTTGAGACCATAAAGGCTGTTGTGGAGATGACTGTCAAGCTGTCGTCTTCATTTTCCTGAGTCATGACTATAACATACTGTCCAGCATCAAGCGGCCCTAAATTATAATTTAGCAAATCTCCATTCTTTCCGAGCACAGCGGAATATTTTTTATAATTCCCGTCTACACTGCTGTTAAAGAGCTTATTTAGGTTCCTTATATCTTTTTCTCTAAAGGCATCAAGGATCTCGAATACTGTGTCCGGGGTTACTTTTATAAGGAATATCTCCACATTTCCTTTTAAACCGGCTTCCCCAAAGAAAAACATCACTGCATCTTCTCCCGGCTGGTAAATGGGAATGGTTCTATAGACATAAGCTGACGGGTAGTTTACAGTGAATTTTCCATCTCTGTCTTTATACAAGGTTCCAGAAGCTCCCCCAAACTCAATATGTTTCGGTCCCTCGTATGTGATTTTTATCGGATGGGGAAGCTGGATTCTTGACTCTGCAAACGGGTTTCCCATTATAATCCAGTTTCCTTGTGTCGGGTTGCTGGTATGATCCAAGACATAAACAACTCTGTCTGTAAAGTTTATACTTCCAATAGGGACAACACTCTTTTCATTATTACTATCTATAAAGTTTATACTTTCAATAGGGACAACACTCTTTTCATTATTACCAGCAGTTGCTGTTGTAGAGGTTAATATGAGTATTCCTAGTGCAACTATCAATAGACTCTTTCTCAAGGGCATACCTCCATTCTATTCTTGATTTTTTTCCATAATAATCACCTTGAATTGCCGTTTTTTTTCATTTCCTTCTTGAATATACAAACAGAATCAGAATTCCTACCCCCATTCCTGCTAACAGATATAATTTATCTACAGATTGTCTGGAAGATTTGGGCTTTTGAATGTTCTCTCCGGAAAGCTTTGTTTGATTGCTCACTTCTGTGAGATTCTTATCTAAATTTAAAACTTCAGAAACTTCGCTTCTATCTGCATTTTCGGAGCTTGTTGGTTTCATAGAAGATTCGGTTTTTGGGGAAGAAGAGCCTCTAGAAGCAGATTTTTTGGAGGATGAATTTTCGTTGGAGGATGAATTTTCGTTGGAGGATGAATCTTCGTTGGAAGATGAATCTTCGTTGGAGGAAGAATCTTCGTTGGAAGATGAATCTTCGTTGGAGGAAGAATCTTCGTTGGAAGATGAATCTTCGTTGGAGGAAGAATCTTCGTTGGAAGATGAATCTTCGTTGGAGGAAGAATCTTCGTTGGAAGATGAATCTTCGTTGGAGGAAGAATCTTCGTTGGAGGAAGAATCTTCGTTGGAGGAGGAATCTGTATTTGAGCCTGAATTTTCGCCCGACTTAATAGTTACTGTTTTCGTGATTTCTCCTACTTTTATCTCAAAGTCCCCAGGTGGAATTGCTTTTGTGTTATATGAATAACCTAGTTCCCCATTCGAATCAGCTTTTATCTTCTGAAAAGCTTTAATCTTCAGGTTCACATTTGAAATTCCTTTCTTAGCTTCTCCGTCAATTTTTATATCATAGGTTCCTGGAGGGACATTTGATTGAGATACAGTTACTGTTTCTCCTGAGGCTTCTGAACTTTTTGTTATCCAGACAACCATCTTTACCCTCACATTGAGGTTTTTGGCTCCCCTTGCTTCAACTGTAAAAAAGTTGTCTAAGCTCCCTGGAATTTTTACATCTTCAAGAATGTATTCAAACTTCCCCCCTGAGACAGGAACGGTTTTATCAAAGGTCACGTATACACCGACTTCCTCTCCCGGAGATGCACTCCCTTTTATGTTAATAGTATCTCCACGAACAGGTTCTTGAGGGGAAAACTCCCAGTTATTAACGGAAGCTGCTGCAGGAGAAGTTACAACTAAAACAAGAATTGAAAGGACGACGACTATATAAACCAATGTTTTCATTTTATTAGTGAAATTAGTAAATCTGTGCACAGGAATTTCTCCTTTTAAAATTTGATCTTTATACAATTTTTTCCAATACATATTGACAATACAATATTAAATAATTAACAATGTATACCTATTAAAAGATTATACTTTCAAGAAATTATGCAAAACTTATTCTACACAAAAGTATAAATTTTTATCTACTGTACTAAATCTCATATGCAGAAAAATAAAGTATTTTATGGTTAAATTTTAAAATTCAATTTAGCTGACATTGGTAGCTGATGCCCTAAACTCCCTGATCAGGCTCTACTTATGATGCAATAAACTGATTTCAATTTTGTAGAAGGTCCCAAAAGTTTGTATTGTTCTCTTTTTTTATTTATGTGTTGCTGAATATTTTAATAGTATTCCCCAACCAAATAGCTCTCAATTCCTTTTAATAAACAGAAATAAACTCATTTTTGGTACGTTAGTCAAATTTAAATTTTATTCTCCTTATTGTTTAATTGGTATATTATCAATTAACAAAATTGACAAAAGTTTTTTATACCATGTAGTTCTTGTTACATGTACCATTCAACAAAAGAAAAAAAGTCTACTATATATTATGGGGGCATCAATATGTTATTGAGTGTTATCTCTTCGAGCGCAGTTTCAATGAGTACATCTCCTGGGCTTCCACAATATGGAGCCTTGGTAATTTTCGGGCTTATAGCTCTTCTTTCTATAAAAGAAGTCCTATCAGCATCTAAAATATGGAGTAACTCCCTCAACAACTCGTTTAATATGGCAATTCTACCGTTACTTTTAGCTTTTGGAGGGACTGTTTGTTACAAAATATTAGAATGTATCTAATTTCAGCACCCAAAATTCATTATTTGTTTTTTGTAGTTTAATAGCTCTCATACCCATTTTATATTTTTTTAGATCAATCATGTGTATTTATACAAAACTTAAATTCTACTTCTACTGTAAACTACTGTTAATTTTTTCTTGGAATCCGGATCTTTTACATCGTTTATATTTTTAGCTATTGATACACTGCTTAAGGTGCGTTCCTTATCATCCCTTAAGTAAAAAGTTAATTTTTGAAAAAGTATAAAAAATCAAAACAGTTAATTGTGAAGTGTCAGTGAAGGTTAAAGGAAATTGAAAATAAAACTTAAAAATAAATTTGGAAAATCAGATATAGAATAGGATTTTATAAAACATCATAAGCCTGTCCAACTACTCATATAATGTGGAATAATACCGAAAAGGAAGACATTAATAAAGCCGTGCAGGACGGTAATAAAGGGCAAGCTTTTCGTTTTGTAGAATATAATGCCCAATAAAAAACCTACAAAAGATGTATAGAGGATCTCATAACAGGTTCCATACCCTGAGTGCATAAGTCCAAACAGGAGACTTGTAATTAATAATGACTCACCAATACTTAGTGCCTGTGCGAGCCTTGTCTGGAGGATTGACCTGAAGATAAGCTCCTCAATTAAACCAACAAAGAAAACCATAATAATTGTAAGTCTAAGTAGATTTTCGAAAGAGAGATCGGGGATTATGTACTCTGCCTTTATGGTTAGATATTCTCCAAAACCGAGAATAAAACTCAGTGGAACCGAAAGAACCATATACACCCCTATATTCTTCATCGAAATTCCTATCTGCTCAAGTGAGTGCTTCTGAGAGATTATTATAACTGCGACTGGTATTGCCAAGACGCCGTAGATAAAAACGAAGGTATAAAGGGTTGTATCAAAAAAAATGGGCATTGAGAGATTTATCAGTCTCAGGATAGGAAGAAGCATCAGAGCCTGGTGGATTTTCTGAATTTCAGGATCATTTACATATATATTAGAAAGAGAAAGTGCAATCAAACCCCCAATGTGCACTATAACAGCGATTCCCACATCTCCTAGAAATATCAAAATCTCGGCTAGAGATATACACAGGATAGGTATTGCAGAAAGAAGTCTGCGCTTTCTTAATTCAAAATCTTCCTGATTTATCCTCTCAGCTCTAGTTATTTCAGAGGTTTTAAACGAATATTTATAAGAATTAGCTGGCTTCTGCATGAAGTAACTCCTTTTCAATGGGGCGAGTTTAAGTTTATCTTGTATGCACCGTGAGTACGGGCTTTAGGATTTTCAGGTAAATCCTCAAATACCGTATTTCAAATACTGTATAAACTTTTACTCTAAGTTCCTATAAATTCTTTTTGATAATCTTCTTCGCCGCTTAATCAATTTCTATGAGTCCTAGAATATAAGAAAAGTAAATCCTCATAAATATTTTTAAAGTGCAGAATAATTTGCACATTAGCTAACTACGGAAAGTATGACTCCAGAATGAGTTGAAGGCTAAATATAAAAAAAATTAAATTTAGAAGCTTTTAAGAGAAATAGTTCACCTAGACTATCTATCGAATAACATAGACAGAAGCTTTTAAACAACAAGGGAATACAACTTAAAATTTACGTAAGAGATTATCGATGATTTGGGAGGCCACCTATTGCAGTCGCATCTGTCACTCTATACACCCTTAAGACATCATTTTTATGTTGTATTTACATCTATCCAGAGAAAGATCCCTATAAGGCACAGTTTTCTCAATCCCATTAAAGAGCAAGAACTCAAGCTTCATATTTTCTCCCACAAACGCAGGTGTAAAAATAACTGGTTTTTCCCAGGTCTCATTATGGGCAAGGGCAATATGCTTCACATTTTCTGAGAGGGACAGTGACATATTTTCAAGCTTTACCCATTGTATAATGACCTATACTCATGATTTATAATTCCCTACTATTATGGTTCTGCTCTCCCCAAGAATATATTTTGTAGAATAATTGTCAGCCTTTCCTTCAAACCCAAGAAGCTAAAACTCCATAAAATATTCTCCTTCTTTTGGACTCATGACTACAAAAGTGAGGTCACCATAGACAGAAAGATTAAAAATGCTCATCTCAGATATTCAAGCCCTCATATTATGAAGATGGACAGGCTTACAAGTATTGGAAGGGTGTGATGCCCCAAGGAATATAGTTAAGACAAAGACCTATTAGAGGCACAACCGCAATACTTAAGCCGAAAGAGAGAGCCATCCATTCTATCATATCAAAGCCGTATTTTGTAAGAAAGAGGGGTACAGTCAAAGCGTATCCTGGCAGGAAAAGCATAAAAGGTAGTCCTACCGAATTGCGGGGCATGGTCTCACTTATCTAGGAGTAAGCATAAAAATATCTGTAAGGAGCATAAGCCCCATGATAATCAAGAGGTCTGAAGGAATTCTTTTCCTCATGCGGGTCATCTGATTTCAGTTTAAAATAATAAGTTTCTAGTTTCTTCAATTGAAATAATTTTTAAGAAAAGTAAATATTTTTCTAATGTATTTAATTCTTTCGCGCTTTTTTCCTAGGACATAGATGTTATAATATTTCCACTAATTTTATACCGATCTTTATTTTTCCCATATATTTTCTATGCAATTTTTTGTTATAAGCTTTCTATTCTGCCTATAATCTTTTTTCTATTTTTCCTAGATCTTTTTCTTTCAATATTTCCGGATTATTTATTAGAGAGGAAGTTTGGATTCTTCAAAGTTTTTTGGTCTTGACAAATTGCGGCGAGTAGTAAAAAGCAATGGTACAGGCTTTAGATCTCAGATGCTGCTGAATGAATTCTCACAAAAATCCATAAGTCTGCGGGACTGAGATCATGAATGCATTGAGTTTCTATGCTGCTATTTTTTGAAACTTTTTTTACTGATTTGATATTATATTTTGAGAAAGTTAACAATTTAGTACCATTTTCAAAAAAACATTATCTCAATCGTATAATTTTATGTCTTTATTGATACAGACTCTTCCGATATTGTTATTCTTGAATTAATATTTTTAGATAGTGCTACTGTCAATAAATTTATATACTCTTCATCTAAATTTAAATCTAAAAAATTGTTGCCGAATTGTTATTTAAAAGCTATTAAGATAATATTTAGTCTTACTTGATTTAATTTTAAGATATTTACATATATGTTCGCCTTAGATGTTCATATATTTACTAGATGGAATGTATAACATAAATTAGGGGGTTATTAAATGAATAATCAATTATCTAAGGTCAATTGCATTCAGACAACAGTAGACAAAAAAATAAAATGTAATGCAGGAAGCGGCTCTAAAAATATCACCGTAATCCTTCCTGCTTATAATGAAGAAGATTCTATCGGAAGTATTGTTCTTCTCACGAAGCTCTATAGTGATGATGTTATTGTAGTTGATGATGCAAGCTCGGATCGGACAGCTGAAATAGCAAAAAATGCAGGGGCTGAAGTAATCGTACATCAGACAAACAGAGGTCGAGATATAGCTCTTGATACTGGTTTTAAAGCCGCAATTAACCTTGGCGCTGATGTAATTGTGACAATGAGCTCTAACGGGCATCATAATCCTGCGGACATCCCCAAGCTTGTTGACCCGATTATTAAAGGTCATGCAGACATAGTTAACGGTAGCCTGTACCTGAACAGCCCGGATAAACCCACTCAAATTTACCACCGTGTAGGGCAGAACATCTTGGGTAAGTTTACTAACAAAAATCTGTACAAGACCAAAGATTCTCAGACCATTTTTCGGGCTTTTTCAGTTTCTGCAATAAACGCTGCTCATCTTGATTCCCAGAGCATGACTGTAGATAACTGGATGCTTGCAGATGCAGGAAAATCCAACCTCCGCATAAAAGAAGTCGAAATCGGTGCACATCGTAACTTCGGAGACCAGGTTAAAGATCCGATTAAATACATTCTTGGAGTTCTGAAAACTGTACTGATGGATATAGAGAACAATAAACCGCTTTACTTATACTCAGTGCCAGGATTTGCCCTTGCCACTTGCGGTTTTTATATGGGTTTGAGATTTCTTGAAGCCACTCTCCTTGGAATCGGAAGTCTACATTTCTGGCCGCTGTCTCTAATGGTTTTTCTATCAATTGCTGGAGTTTACATGACAATGAGGGGGATTTTGATGCATTCCTTTGTGGAGGTAACCGCGCAAACGGAGTCTGTATGAAATCCTCATACAACTGTTCAGATATCGCCGTGGAAAAAGTAGCCAAATTAAGTCCATAGTCTGGCTGTACAGATGCCAGTATTTTATTAATATTTTCACAGTCTGATTTTGGAGTTATTAAAAATGGGCAATGAACTGCTTATAGGAAAAAGCGAGACGCAAACAAATAAATACCAAGAAAAGACGTACAGTAAAGGCACAGCTTCCAAAAATATCACAGTTATCCTTCCTGCCTACAATGAAGAAGTTTCTATTGGTAGCATAGTTCTCCTTACCAGGTTCTATGCAGACAACGTAATTGTTGTTGACGATGGAAGCTCGGATCGGACAGCTGAAGTTGCCAGGAAAGCCGGAGCTGAAGTGATAGTCCATAAAGTTAATCAGGGAAAAGGTGCAGCATTAAAAACTGGCTTTACAGCTGCAGTCTCTCTTGGTGCCGATGTAATCGTGACAATGGACTCCGATGGTCAGCATAACCCGGCTGATATCCCGAAACTGGTTGAACCTATTCTCAAAGGTGAAGCCGATATGGTTAACGGCAGCCGCTACCTCAACGGCCTGGATAAAAATACTCCGGTGTACCGCCGTGTTGGGCAGAAAATTCTGGATAGGGTTACCAATCTGAACTCAGGTCTCAAAATTACTGATTCTCAGAGTGGGTTTCGTGCCTTTGCAGCATCTACAAAAGATGTCTTCCGTTTCAATGCCCAGGGCATGGCGATAGAAAGTGAAATGCTGGCAGATGCAGGAAAATCCGGTCTCCGTATAAAAGAAGTCGAAATTGGAGTCCGTTACGATGTTGATTGCTCAACTTTGAGCCCGATTAAGCACGGCTTTAGCGTTCTCGTTCTGGTTTTAAAAGATATAAAGTTCAACAACCCCCTTTACTACTTCACGGTCCCTGGTATTTCTCTTGGAATCGGAGGACTTTATATGTGCACTCACTTCTTAAGAATTTATCTTCTGGGAGGAAATCTTCAATTTGTACCTACAATGCTCATGATTCTGTTCATCATTGTAGGAATTTTCATGGCTTTGACAGGCATCTTGCTGCATAGTGTAGCTGGACTGGAGAATGAAGCAAAAACAGCATGAAATGGTAAAATGATGCCTTTATTGAGACAGATTGAACTAAGCTCAGAAATAAGCTAAGGAATTTTTGTATAAAATGTAAGAGTTCTTGGGTGTGATGAAAAAATAAGAAAAAAGAGCAGTTAAGTAAAGTAGTTATTTTGCTGAAATGAAAAATAGATTAAAACTCGTCACATCCTAAACTCTCTCACTATCTTTTTTATCTGCGCATCAGTTTTTAAAATATACAGGTAGTAAATCCCAATAGTTGCAGCGGAAATTATAACAAGCAGAATCTGATTTATTTCTACGATCTTCAGAGCAATAAGGGTAGCTCCTGCAGGAATAAAGAGAGTGAAATTTGAAAATAAAATTTTCAAGGCTCTCGAGATCTTTACGCCGGAATAAGACATCATCTTCAGGCAAAGATAACCGTATACCAGGACTCCTGAAATTGAGAAAAGGGTAAGTGCTAGACGTGCGTTTCCAAGCAGCCCGCCAATCGTAAGGGAAAGCAGGCGTGTGATAAGGTTGAAAAAATTATAATGAAAACCGAAATGATGTTTCTCTACTACTACATATATAGTAGTTAATGGGGACGAAATAAACCATATAAAAGCCCACAGACTGAGGATCTGGGTGTAAACCCCTGCTTCTGCCCAGGCTTTCCCAAAAATAACCGTAAAAACATCGCTACCGACAATTGTCAGAATCAGTATTGGGAACATGCCTATAATTACGAGCATTCTGAACACATTTTCAACAAGGGAGGGAAGAGTACCCTCGGATAAGGCTCTTGAAGCTCGCTGGAAAAAAACCTGTGAAATTGAGCTTCCTATGAAACTCATTGGCAGCTGCAGGAGACGAAAGCCAAGAGAATAAAAACCTACTACTGCAGGCGTAAAAAATGCTGCAAGAAGGAAGGCAGGAAGCTGCCAGGAGACCGAGTTCATAAGGGCAGCCCAGGAGTCTAAAAGCGAGAATTTGCGGTATTTCTTGAACCCCTCATAGACTTTTTTCCAGTTCAGGCTCTTCACAATCAGTTTCTTGTCATCTCTCCAGATCTGTCCTCCAAGTACAAATGTTGCAATAGACTGACCTACAACGCTTCCAGTTATCAATCCGCCTGCACCGATTTTCTCTATAAGCCCAAGCCCTACCTGCGTTGTAGTACTCGAAACCGAACTGAAAACTTTTGAAAGGGAAAGTCTCTTGAAGAGTTTTGTTCTTGAATTCCAGTTATTCAGTGCAAGAAATAGCCCGTTTACAAAAATGAACGGAGGCACAAACCAGAGATAATCTCCTATTTGCTGAAAATTCAGGACATTAACTATAGGTTCTTTGAGATACCATATGGCTAAAAATGTTAAACCACTTATAAACAATACTGCTAGAAAACTCAATACTAACAGGTTTACAGCTTCTTCGTCCGATTCAGGCAGCATTATAGAATACTCATACCTCATGCATGCAATGACACTGATAATGCTGGTAATAGAGATGTACAGAGCCCAGATCCCGAAATCATCAGGCCCATACAAGCGGGTCAATACAGGAGCAGATAGAATCATAAGGATTTGAGCAAAGGTTGTCCCGCCTGCAAGTGTTAGCACATCGAGAGCAAAGCTTTCCTTCTTGCTGTTACCCAATCGTTTTTCTGCTGCATCTGCTGTCGTCTCATCCATATCCAGTACCTTAAAAAAGTTTCCTTTAGAGCTGATCTCCATGTGTTCCTGTATTCTCAAGAGGCTTTTATCTTGAAAACACAATCCTGGGGTATGATATTCTCAGGTTGATATCGGATCTCTGACTTTCCCCTCTAAGCCCCCCTATAAATAAGCCCTCCCTAAATAAATTTATCGGCTTCCCCAACTTACGTAACAATTGAGAATATTATTTCCCTTCACTCCCCTCAACATTACTTTATTATAGGTTCCTTTTATGGTTTCTGACAGGAAGCCAGTTATAAATAGAGTTTGAACAGAACTTAACATTATACACTGGTAGCAATCAGTTTATCAGGTATCAGGCATACGCAGCCGAAAATAGGTTTATCAATCAAGCCTGCTTGAGGGGTTAATTAATAATTCTTGGCCTGATTAATTACCTTATTTATTCAAAAATAGTTGATTTATCCAATGACCAGTAGTTATCTGTTGAATACAAGGTTATGGGCATGTTTTCCAGTATTTCGGTTCAACATTAGTGGACCACCAGTTGTATATTTCTTCTCCACTTGCAATCCAGGCTTTTTTACCAGAGACATATTTGAGGAATTTTTCGTAATATTTAAGGCTTTCTCCCTCAATGCTTGTATTATTATGCCACAGGACCGTAATTACGCCATTATACTGCTCAACCTTATCAACAAGGCTTTTTATGAGTTCCCAGGCCTGCTTAATGTCAAGTCGCATGTAACTTCTTAATAAAGTTCGATCCATAACTATTAGAGGAAGCTCAAGGATATCGATTTGTTTTCCGGTATTTATGTTATAAGGCCTGAAGGGATGGCACATCCCATTTCTAAAACCTGCGCAATCTGCATATCCGAATGTTGTATCATACTTAAAATTGGCTTTACTCAACAGTTCCCATGTATCAGGCACTCTAAACCTTAAAAAATGATTTCTGTACCCTATAATTTGCTTGCCGAGAACCCTCTCAAGCCTCTGTTTTTTTTCTAACACATCCTCAAAACTCTTGTAAGACTCATGCCCTCCATGCAGGCCTACTTCCCATCCGTGGGAAGATATGAACTTTAATTCGGTTTCGAGATCCGCAATTTCATAATTGAAATCCTGTTCTCCAGGGCGCAGAGCCATAAAATAAAAGCTGGATTTAGCGTTGTATTTTGCTTCCAGCTCCATTATTTCTCTAAAGTTCCAGTAGGGATTACACTTTTTATTAATTCTGGAAAAAGGTGCTTTCATGGCATCTATAAAGTTCCCTCTGGCAAATGCCTTGGCAGTCTCAATTATGGGGTAGAATTTCTCCGGATATACTACATCAATATCATGAGTAAGGCAAACTGCAAACTTCCTTCCATCCGGATACTCAGGACATAAACCCTTTTCTACTAGAAATCTGGAAACATTTGGATCAAAAACGTTTCTTTGACCGCTTAAATAGTAAGGAAATCTATCGTACTGGTCAGAGAAGTACAAGTTGTATTCTTCTTTTTTGGTAAATAGATTCCACAATTCCTCGTTTTGTTCTAGTGTCTCGATCATCGTTTTCACCCTTATTTCCAGATTTGAAAGACTGAACTAATTTCTCAAAGAGAACTATGTTCACACTATTAAATGTTCGTTTTTATCGCCCCTCCCAACCCCCTTATAGACAAATCCCCTGGAAATAAACTCATCAGGTTCAATCACATTTCTTCCATCCACAATAACCGGATTTGCCTTACCTGAGACTTCCTTTACCCAATCAGCTTTTACATCAAAGTAAGCACTATGCCCTGCAAAAATAACTATAGCATCTGCGTTCCTGATGACATCTTCAAGATCATCTGAGATCTCAATCCCTGGATAGTTCACAACATAAGGGTCATGCACTGTAACTGTCGCGCCTGCCTTCAGGCATAGCTCCCTGTAAGGTTCTGAAGGCGTGTTCCTGGCATCGTCCGAATCTCGAATGAAAGCCCAGCCTAGCATTGCAATCTTTGAATTTTTCATCTCCTTTCCAACCCTTTTAAGGGCTTCAACAGTCAGATTGTACATGTGGACAGGCATGAAATCATTGACTTTTCTTGCGAGTACATAGATCGAATCTGCACCCTCAGGATAGTCAAGCTGCCTGTTTCCTAGCTTAATCCCTCTTTCCAGGTGATATGTATCCTTTGTAAGACAGTGACCTCCAACGCCTGCTCCAGGCCAGAGCACAGCTCTTGTAATACCGTCCCCTTTCAGGCTGTCTACTCCAGTCCTGACATCGTACACATTTATGCCCATAGCTTCACAATAAAGGGCAAGCTGGTTAATTGCTGCTATTTGAAGGTCGCGGAAAGTATTCTCTGCAGTTTTCGTAACCTCAGCTGCAGTTGCACTCATAGGGATTACTTTTCCCACAGTCAATACAGGCGAATAAAGCTCAACAGCCCGTTTAGTACTTGCCTCATTGATGCCGCCCACAACCCTATCATGTTCCCTTATATTCTTCAAAAGCCTGCCTACCATTACTCTTTCAGGGGCATGGGCAAGGGCAAAATCCTCACCAGCTTTAAGGCCTGACTCTTCTTCAAGAATCTGTTTTGCCATACCTTCAGTCGTGCCCGGGGTGATTGTGGACTCAAGGACTACGAGCATGCCTGGCCTCAGATATTTTCCTACGTTTCTTATTCCCTCAATGAGTGCAGAAAAGTCAGGTTCCAAGTCTTTGGGGTTTGCAAAAGGAGTTTGGATTGCAAGAGTGACAGCATCAAGTTCTGATATCCTTGAGAAATCTGAAGTGCATTCGAACTTACCAGCTTTCACAACTTTGTTAATAAGCTCTTCAAGGCCTGGTTCCTCTCCTTTGAGGGGGCTCTCTCCACGGTTGAGCATATCGATTTTGTAACTTGAGCTTTTTGAATTACGCTGGAAGCCGAGAACTTTATCAAAACAGGGAGTATCGGCAAAAAGAACAGCTGAAGGAATGCCTACATAACCCATTCCAAGTACTCCTATTTTTTTGATTGAGCCTCTTTCCTTGAGAAGTTTTTCTAATTTATTCATACGTATCACTTTCTAAATTGTATTTTTTAGATTTTTTTTAAATCTTTCATCTTTTTAGAGGATTCCCAGATTTTGCCTCTTTGGAATTCTTTTCTGCTTATTGTCCTACTTCAATTAATCTTCCCTCTTCGTAGGATCTTATGGCTGCCAATGCCACTTCAAGAGCATGTTTTCCGTCCTCCCCGCAGGGATTAGGGTTTCTACCATTTGCAACACAATCTATGAAATAGGTGAGTTCATTTTTCAGGGGCTCGCTGTGTTCTACTTTGGCTTTTCTTATCCACTCATTATCGTGCAGCTGTACTGTCTGGCTAATGTAGTCCAGATAAGCAACACCTTTAACTCCGATCGCTGTTAACTGCCTTACCTTGTGTGGAGTTAGCCAATTTGTCTCCACAACCCCTGCAAAGTTATGATCCATGCGCAGGATAATTGAGGCGTGATCTTCAAATGAATGAATATCTGCACCTGCAATTGCATAAACACTATTTATTTTCATACCGTAAAGGTACGAGATCACATCTATATCATGAACACCGATATCCAGGATTACTCCCACATCTCTGATCCTCGGATTATAGGGTCCTACTCTTTTGGTCGAGATTGAAACTATCTTTCCCAGAATGCCTGAATTAATAATCTCTTTAAGTTTTATGACTGCGGGATTAAAACGTTCAATGTGCCCAACCATAAGGATTTTTCCCGCTTTTTTTGCTGCTGCTATCATCAGATCCGCGTTTTCAGTCGTATCTGCAATCGGTTTTTCTACAAGGACATGTATCCCTGCATCAAGAGCATCAAGTACAACCTGTTTATGCAATTTGGTAGGCACAACCACACTTACTGCATCAAGCCCTTCGGCAAACATTTTCGTATAATCTGTAAAGGCTTTTGTTTTGAATTGTGTAGCCATTGACTCGACACGTTTCTGATCTACGTCCGATATTCCTGCGAGCTCCACACCATCCATTTCACTATAAATCCTTACATGGTTCTGCCCCATGGCACCTGTTCCTATTACTCCTACTCTGATCAAAAGTCTCACTTCCTGATTCTGAAAATGCAGTGGCTGGAAAGCTACTCAGTCTTTTGCATAAAATTCTTTGGTTGTTTCGACTATTTCCTGCAAATCGGTCCTGGATAACGCCGGATGCACGGGGAGAGAAAGAACATCTTCTGCTGCTTTTTCTGAGACCTGCAGGGAATCTCGGTATCCAAGCTCCCTGTATACAGGTTGCTTATGAATGGGTATAGGATAATGGATTCCTGTTCCTATATCTCTTTCTTTCAGAAAAGCTGCAAGTTGATCCCTCTTTTCTGCCCGGATGGTATATTGATGGAACACATGGGTGCAGTCAGTTTTTATAACTGGAGGCACAACTTCTGATACCTTTTCTAATCCTGCGGAGAGTATTTTTGCGTTCTTTTGCCTGGCAGAGGTAAATCCATCTAACTTTCCAAGCTGTACAAGTCCGATTGCAGCTGCAATATCAGTCATTCTCAGGTTGAAACCCAGCATTTCATGCAGATAACGGACTTTTGAGCCATGAGCCCGGATCATTTTTGTCTTTTCTGCAATTTCCTTATCATTTGTAGTGAGCATTCCACCTTCACTGGTTGTCATATTTTTAGTTGGGTAGAAGCTAAATGCTCCTGTTCCGAAGCTGCCCACCTTTTTTCCGAGGCATTCTGCGCCATGGGACTGGCAGGCATCCTCAATCACAATGAGTTTATTATCATCAGCAATTTCCATTATAGCTTTCATGTCTGCAGGATGCCCATAGAGATGGACAGGCATGATAGCACTGGTCTTTGGAGTAATTTTTTCCTGAATTTTTTCAGGATCTATATTATAAGTATCTGATTCTATATCAGCAAAAACAGGTTTTGCCCCGGTGTAAAGGATGCTGTTTGCTGTTGCAATAAAACTGAACGGACTTGTAATCACCTCATCTCCTTTTCCTATGCCATGGGCAAGAAGTGCAATGTGCAGGGCTGCAGTACCAGAGTTTACAGCGGCTGCGTACTCACAACCATTATATTCGGAAAAAGCGAGCTCAAATTCTTCGACTTTCGGACCCTGCGCAATCATGCCTGAACTCAAGACCTCAGTTACTACATCAATTTCTTCCTTACCCAGCATGGGCTTGGCAATTGGGATCATTTTAGGACCTCTTTAAATAATCTCAATAAAACTTATTTTTACTTACATTGATTTTCTATTAAGTTTATATTCGATTCAATTCCCTCAAACCTTCAGAAAGTTCTTGTATTCTGGCAGGTGCCCCGACTGCAAGCTTCCAAGCGGGTACACTTTTTGTAACAAGAGCTCCCCCCGCAACCATTGCCCCTTCTCCAATTTCGATATCTGGAAGCAAGGTGGCGTTCGCACCTATAGATGAACCTTTTCTCAAAATAGGACCCTTCAGATCATACTTCTTTCGAATAGGATATTTATCGTTAGCCAGAACTGCACAGGGCCCGATGAATACGTAATCTTCAATAATCACGTTGGTCGGAATGTATACATTGCCCTGGATGCTGACATTGTTTCCTATTTTGACGTGCCCATCTATAATGACATTGGTTCCGATAAGGACATTGTCTCCAATTTCCGTATTTTCTCTGATCATTACATTATGTCCTGTTTTGAAGTTTTTTCCAGTTTTTACGTTGGAAAATATCGTTGATCCAGCCCTTATAATCGAGTCAGAGCCTATGGTACATCCTGGAAAATCATAATTTTCTATTTCAACGTTCTGCTTCAAGATTTCCATCAGAACCCTGTGCTCGGGGTATCCCAGAATTACATTTTCCATTATTACTGTGCCTTTCCCGATTACAGAAGTACCATATATTTTAGAAGAATTATGAATTTTAAATTCAGTGGAGTTCATTTTTCCCCCCGTCTCTCTGACTTTTCGTTTGACCAGAGAAACTTTCCTTTGGAGCATAAAAGTATCTGTCTACTCTTTTGTACAATCTTACACAGCTTTTCGTTTTCACATTCCCGGCGATCGGGATAATCCATACGCTCAAAATAAACCCCTAAGGGCGATTTTTATTGCTTTTTCTATATTCACTCAATTTACTTCTATAACTATCTTAATTTTTTAGTTCGATATACTTTGTAATTATTTAAGCGATTTGGTTTATTTATCTACCATTTCTTCCTTTCTCATAAGTATTTCAATCTATCTTTTTTGCTTTAAGAATCTCACAACATACATTCTAATTATTTAGAAGGTATCATCGTAAAATATTATATAGTTTTATTCACTTAAATTTTCCAGTGATTAAGCGATAGAGGACGTTTACGTGGGTAAGAATTTCCACTCAGGATGGTTAAAAATCCAATATTCATTGATCAAGAGATTTTCTTAATAAGGCATTGACTAAGAGGAATTTTACCTACTTTTAAGGTTTTACAGGCATTCTTCCATTCTTAATTTTACTTATTCAATTGTAAGCTAAAACTTACAGAACCTTCGTTGTTTGTTAAGATGATTTTCTCCTTCTTTCAAAACTAAAATTTAACAGTTCTATTCTAAATATTGTCGGTGGGATGAGGAGAATTTTTATACCATATAGCATATTTATGAAATAAGTATGCTAATCAACTCGAGGAGTTCTAACTACGCTTACAAGTCTATCTATTTCTAATTCTATTTCAGCAGATGCGCTCTCAACTGCGACCGTAATACCAGGAATTCCTGACGGTGCATCAGTAGCTACGGCAGTTTTACTTTTACTGCTTTTGCTCAGGGATTTCCTCCCGGTATCAGAATATTGGAAAAATAGTGTTAATGTTTCTTTAAATATGGGAATTATTCCACTGTTATTTTCTTTCTGTGCGATTCTTCTCTTTAAGGTTGTCGCACTCTTTTATTGATTTTGTACAGATGAGCCCCAAAAGGCTGCATCAGGAATCCCCCAGATCCCTCAGGAGGACAACTTAAAACATGCCTCGCCCGAACTCAGCCTAGGGGGGATGACCGAGTCCCGTCTCGGGAGGACGGTGCCCTTTTCGCTTAGCTCAAGAGGGCTTACTTATGGGACAGAAATTTTACTTATTTTTAAGGTTCTGCAAGCCTTTTAGCAGGTCTTTTTTAAAAGATTTGAGCATGAACTTTTTACTAAAAAGTTTGATCACAAGCCTTTTACAAAAAGGTTTGATCAAAAACGGCGTGGTCGGCGTGGTCAAGCGGCGCAACGCTTGGTGATAAACCGGCGCAACGGTTTCGCTCAAGCCTTTTTGTAAAAGGCTTGCAGCATAACGGTTTCAACTCAAAGGTTTCAACATTAATGTTTTGACCCAAAACTTGTTATCATACCACTATAATTTGCCTATATTTTAGCTAATCGAAAAAATGTGAGTGAAAATGCAGTAACCAGGAAGAACTGCTCATATTTATTCTATTCCGTACCTTTCGTGATTGAAAATGGTATTGTATTCTTAAAATTGGTAATTGGAGGGAGTCAGGAACATAATTTCCTGACTGTGTGGCAGTTTTCTCTTCTAACTTTGCTACCTTTAATCCTTTTTCTTTTTATTTTTCAGAATTTGTTGCTGAGATTAAAAAATTCAAAGGAGGGGGATAATCCCGAAAAAGAATACATTGATAAAACCATGAATTAATGTGACCAGTGGCAAACTCCGAGTTCTGTAAAACAGGTAGCCTAGAAGAGTGCCCACAATGGATATGTAGAGAATTTCAATTATGTTCCCATATCCTGAGTGCATTAGTCCGAATAAAATACTCGTAATTATCAATGCTTCCCTACCGCCTAGTACTATCTCTAACCGATTCTGCAGGATTGATCTGAAGATCATTTCTTCCACAGGGCTCACTAAGAAAATCATGATCATCGTGAGACCTAGAAGGTTGAGAATTGAAAGATCATTGATGAGAGGATTTTCCCCTACTATGAGAAATTCCACCGTTCCTAACAAGAGACCAAGTACTATTGAAAACGGAATATATATTCCTATTTTTTTAAATGTTATCCCCAGCTGCGCGCCAGTAAATCCCTGGTTGGTGGCTGCAATACTTACAGGAATTGTCATGAGACCGTATATGAAAATAAGGTTGTAAAGCTTCTCCTCATAGAAAAATGGCATTGAAAGGTCTACCAGGCGCAGGATAGGCAGCAGAATAAGCGCCTGGTAGGTTTTCTGAATTTCCTCATTTCTTATGAACATCGTAGAAAAAGAAAGCCCAAGCAAAATTAATGCATGCATTATTATGGCTTCAAGTTCCCTTCCTGAATAAATTAACAGTTCTGCAAAAGCAATCGCCGCGCACGGTATTGTAAGGTAAACCCGTTTATTTTTTATCTCAGGCGTCCTTTCAATCAGATTTTCAGGCGCTTTCATTTTAACGGCTTCCGAAGTCTCCATATTCAAACCCTCAAACGCTCCCATCTTCATACCTCCTCTCCAACTTTTATCCAGAGGCACAGGTCTTTGTAGGGCACATTCTTTTCAGTCTCATTGAAAAGCAGGAACTCAAGCTTCATATTCTCCCCTTCAACAGAAGGCGTAATCTCAAGAGGCTCTTCCAGAGTGGTATTATGGGGAAGTCTGATATGCTGCAGGTTTTCCGGAAGAGGCAGTGACTTATTTTCAAGCCTTACTTCCATTGTATAGTCCATTGTTCTGTGCTCATTATTTGTTATTCCTATAATGTAAGTACCACTTTCCCCCCGTATGTACTCCGTTGTATAATTATTAGCCATCCCGTTGTTTCCAAGAATATAAAACTCCGTAAATGGTTCTCTTTCCTGAGGTATCAGAATGACGTAAGCTCCAGTTACTATCAAAATCAGGAAGGAAAGGGCCAGGATTATTCGGAGTTTTTTCTCAGTATTTGATTCCGACTCTCCCATAACCCCTGATATCAGGGTAATGGCAAGAACCCTGAAGGAGACTTCAAATGTACTGTCCGCGGGCAGATGCATCCTTCTAATGTATGCTATTACCAGCGTTAGCAGGGTAAAAGCGGAAAGGCTTGTAAGGAAAGGTACCTCTTTGATTCCCCAGGGTGTATAATTAAGTGCAAGTCCTATCAAAGGCGCAATTGAAACACTCATTGCAACAGAGAGAGCAAACCTCTCCATCCCCTCAAGTCCGCTTTTTTCCGGAAAAAGCATGGCTATCAAGGCATACCCTGGAAGGAAGAGCAACATGGGTAGACCAAGGGCTGTGCGAATAAAACTTCCGTTAAGTACAGGAACTAAGACGAAAATATTCGTAAGAATTACAAGGCTTGCTACTAATAGCAAATCAGATGGAAACTTCTGGTTTCCGGCCATATGACTCCTCATAAAACGATTTTATGTTTTTCTGACTTCCCAATTTTTCTGTTATTCGGGCTAATCTACCATTTTTCTGTTTTCTAATGAGGTTTTTCGGAAACCTTCCGACTTCCTCTTACCGGCTTCTTTAATCTCCAATTGAGAAAATAACTACGGAAAAGTAAAAACATGTCCGAGCTTTAACCCGGTTTTCTTACATTTATCAGAGATTATTTCCTGAATTATATTAGTTTTCAAGAATGTTTTAACCCGAACTATTCAATTACCTTTTGTATAAAATATCTTTCCCTTTTTCCTGCATGATATCTAAAATACTTTTCCCTTTTTTTCTATTTCTACGGAAGAAACCTCTACCGTTTAAACCTTTGTCCTTATAATTTTCTTATTAGAGATCTCGGGCTGGTTCAGGAGATCTTCACCCGTTGACGTATAGCAAGAAAAAATTTGATTTCTCATATCAGTGTAAGTTTTTCCTTCACTATTTCGTTGTGTTATACAAGCAATAAATACCTTTAAACTATTATTCAGACTAACAAGTCCATAATACGAGCTTAATTATTTTTCATTGTCGGGAACACTGGTTAATTATTTTTCGTGCCTAAATGTTTATATAGCTCGTATTTTAAAAAAGGTACAGGTCTCATATTAAATGCTGTGACGCACTTACAGAGTATTTATATTCCTTCTTTCGACAAAAGAAAGGAAAAGAAAGTCCCCCAACCGATTCTCTGTAAATATAGCCTTAAAAGACCTTTTGAAACCCTTTAAAAATTATGGAGCGATGACTCTGAAAAATATATTTACCGAATTTGAAATTTTTACCGATTCATCTATAATAAACTACGTTATTAAGGACATTTCTTACTTTTATCTTTACAGAGGTAGATGATTGCATATGGCCATTACGATTGCAGCCATGCCTGCGTATAACGAAGCCCATGTCATTGCAGATGTTATAAAGGGGTGCAAAAAATACGTCGACAGAGTAGTAGTTGTGGATGATGGAAGTACCGATAATACTGTCGACATTGCCGAGTCTCTTGGCGCCTATGTAGTTCGGCACGAAACAAATAAAGGATATGGAGCAGCCCTGAAGAACTGCTTTGAAACCGCCCGCAGGCTCGACGCAAATGCAATGGTCATAATTGACTCTGATGGTCAACATGACCCCTCCGAGATCCCCAAACTCCTTGAGCCACTAAAAAACGGGTTCGATCTGGTAATTGGCTCAAGATTTGTTAATGGCAACGGTAAAAATGTTCCTATTTATCGTAAATTCGGGATGAAGGTTCTTGATGTCGCGACTTATATGGCAGGCGGTCTGAATGTCACTGATTCCCAGAGCGGGTTTCGAGCCTATGGAAGAAAAGCTATTGAGAGTATAAATTTGAACGGTACAGATATGTCAGCAGGCTCTGAGATTCTCATCCAGGCCAGAGATCACAAACTGAAGTTTACTGAAGTGGAGATCCATTGCAGATATGATCTTGAGGACTGCTCAAGCGAACATCCTTTCATACACGGGCCCAGAGTCCTGTTCCGCATCCTTAAGGACATGGAATACAGACGGCCTCTGTATTATTTTTCGGTTCCAGGGCTGATTATGGCTTCTACAGGTTTTCTTATGGGACTGAAATTTTTACAGGACTACTATCTAGGAGGATACCTGCGCTTCGGGCCTACACTCCTTATGGTGATGCTTACAATTATAGGGGCTTTCATGATATTTACTGGAATAATACTACATGCAATTTCAAGGATGATATTTTTAAATGAGCAAATCCGAAGACAATAATGTTAAAACGGGGATTAACTTATATGGAATACCCTTTTGTTTCAATCGTAGTAGGCATTCGCAATGAAGAAAGATTCATTGAAGAATGTATTGAGTCACTTCTCAATCTAGATTACCCACGAGATTCTTACGAGATTATTATCGTTGATGGAATGTCCACCGATAAAACACAGGATATCGTACGTAGATATCCTGTCAAACTTCTTCTCAATGAAAGAAAAAATGTTGCTGCAGCGAGGAACCTTGGTGTGAAAAATGCCATGGGAGAACTTATTGCGTTTACTGATGGAGACTGTAAGGTTGATCCACAGTGGCTGAAAACCCTTGTCCGTGAAATGCAAGAGGCCCCTGATGACGTTGTGTGTTTTGGAGGCCCTAACCTGATCTTTGACACTGACCCTATATTTGGCAGGGTGGTGGGATATGCCCAGGAATCTTTTTTGGGTTCTGGAGGCTCGGCGCAGTCTAAGAATTCCGCTAAAAAGCACTATGTCAGCTCTCTTCCTAACTGTAATGCAATGTACAAAAAAGCTGCAATTCAGGAAGTCGGAGGTTTTGACGAGCGGTTCGTTGTGGGTCAGGATGGAGACCTGAACTATAGAATAGGTAAGAAAGGCAACAGGTTTTTGTACATCCCGGAAGCACGGGTTCTGCATCATAGAAGAGGAACTCTCAAGTCCTTTTCCATAAGAATGTTTAAATATGGTATGTGGATGGCAGAACTTTTCAAGAAGCATGGAGAATTTGTCCGCTGGTATGCGTTTCTGCCTTCGATTGCCATCTTGTTTGCGGTCACTTTGCTTATCGCTTCTATCAAATATTACACTCCAAGCCTGATTCTTTTTACACTCATGGCGATATACTTTGTCCTCGTTCTTATTACCTCAATGCAGGTTACCTACAAAATGAAATCAAAGTACGGTCTTTTCGCGCTGTTTATTATTCCTGTACAACACATTGCTTATGGGCTAGGGTTTTTGTATAGCTTTACGAACTCTCCTCTCGTTTCAAAAACCAATTCCTGCTCAGATATCTAATATTCGCGAATGTATTTGATACTAAAAATCAACCGAAACATTTGAATATATATGGGAGGCTTTTCAGGGCAAAATCTTCTTAATCAATACAGTCCTGATGTGCTCTTACCGATTCTCAAACACAGAAGTTTGATTAGTAATTATTTGATTTGTGAATTATGATTATTTAAGATCATGGAGATAGTATGTTTGGATTAAGCAAAGAAGCAGGATTCAAATTGGATAATACTCGTCTAATGAGGTTAATTTCCTTTCTGTTTCCGCTAGCTATAATT
Organism: Methanosarcina flavescens; assembly: GCF_001304615.2. Lineage (NCBI taxonomy): Archaea > Methanobacteriati > Methanobacteriota > Methanomicrobia > Methanosarcinales > Methanosarcinaceae > Methanosarcina > Methanosarcina flavescens. The sequence goes on from NZ_CP032683.1 coordinate 1,692,081, forward strand.
TTCGCGGTAATATTCACGTTCTTATGGATGTTTGCAGCCGGAAAACTCGCTTATGCGCTTCGTGGGCTATTTACAGGAATACCTGCAATACTTTCCTGTCTTTTCATACTATTCATTTACAAGAAAGATGTAAGCTTACATGATATAGACGTCTATCCGCCATTGAGCACAAAGTCCCTTACATACCTGTTTGGGATATTTTATATCAGTTCCCTTGTTGTACTTCTGCTGTCTGAAGGAAGTAGACCACCATACTATTTCATCTTTATTTTAGGGCTCTACCTGTCGGTGTTCCTGCAAATTTTCTCTAAAAAGGTAAATCCACCTCTTATTCTGGCAGAAACATTTTTAATTGCGATTAACCTGATTTATAGTGTTACATTAAATTACGATTTCTACTTCGGTACTACAGATATCCTGCCACACATCTTTCTTTCGGAAGTTACTGCAATGTCCGGGCGCACGATTCCTACTTCCTTAAGTGATTACGCCTACTTCCCTCTTTATCATGTGCTTATTGCAGAAACCTCTGAACTCCTGAATATAAGCACAAAAAACTCACTTTTTTTGGTAACTGCTCCTATCTATGCAATAACCATAATTTTTCTCTACTACCTTTTTAATTACATAACAAACAACAGGCAGATCTCGCTACTCTCATGTGTACTGTTCTCAGTGAGTTCAGTTGTGCTCTATTATGGTGTAAATGTGATCACCCGTACAATGGCATTTATAATGTTCATTGTATTATTGTACCTGGTTTATAGTGTCAATTTCAAAAAAGATAAACTTTCCTTAAAAGCCCTCTCAGTGATTGTTGCGGTTTTTTTAACTCTGGTACATAATGTATCCCTTCCCCAACTTGTCTTATTGTTGATCATTCTTCTTATATCGGAATATATTATAGGAAACGGGAGCTATATCAGCAAGCCTTTCTTTATATTGCTTAATGTTATTTTCACTTCATACTGGTTCTTTATAGCATACATATTTGTACAGAGGAGCCTGGCCCCTCGTTTGCAGAGCCAGTTTTTGGATTCAATAGTCTTAACTGCAGGAGGCGCTGAGGTACTCCAGGAGAGTTTGATTAATTTAGTAGGGCTTCTGGATAAATCGATATTTTTATTTTTTGCCTTGATAGGAATAAGTTTTCTCCTGAAAAATTACAGGAACAATTATGCTTCCGTGCTGGGATTGTTTGCTCTGCTGACTCTGATATTTTATGTGCCCAATCCTCTCAACACGATCTGGCAGTTTAAAGTCCTTTTCAGAGTCGATCGATTTATGCTTTTCGTCAGCCCATTTATGGCTTTTGTAATGGGGTACGGCTTGTACATATTCTGGAATTATATGTCTAAATACTCCCCCAGAAAAGTCAACTCCGCTACGATAGTGGTTTTATTGTTCTCTACTTTCGTTCTTGTTTCTTCGATCTACAGTATTGGGGACTCAGACTTTCTTGGTCAGGGAGCAAGACACGAATACTTTACTTCTGAAGAGTTGAGCGGTTTTGAACATATTTTCAAGTATGTTCCTATCGATTCCTCAATCTATACCGATTATTATTCTTCAAGATTCTTCTATTTGCCACTGATTCCTGCAACATCAGCAGAAATGAATATCTCGTCATACGATAATTACAGAATCGGTGATGTAAACAAACTCTCACAATATAGAGGTTATATAGTCCTCCGAACCAAAGAATTTTTGAGGAGTGGGTTATATTTTGGTAGTGAGGAAAGTACACTCAGAGACACTGCCAACTATTTCTATCAGGGATTGCCCGAAAATCAGCTTGAACTGCAAAGCAACCTTGCAGGTCTTAGTAAGATTTATTCGAGCTCATCTACAGATATTTTCATTCCGCATAAGGGATTAAACAATCCCTGAAACTTATTTTAAATGAACTTATTTTAAATGAACTTATTTTAAATGAACTTATTTTAAAAATAATTTTTTACTTTGAGCCTGCCAACTTATATGGATAAAGTGGTATAGCAGGCATCTGTACAGGAGTAAGAGTTTTTATGAATTTTGCTCTGTTGTATATCAGATCTGCAGTGTACACAGGATTAGGAATTAAAAAGTAAGCAGAAATGCCTAGAAAGTAAGTGGGAATGCCTAGGAAAGTAAATGGAAATGCCTCGAAAATAAGTAGAAATTCCGAAAAATAAGTAGAAATCCCTCGAAGTAAATAGAAATGCTTAGACATCAATTTTAGGATTTTGTTAGAAGTTCCTGGTATATGTCTACAGTTGTTTTAGCATGTGCTTCCCAGGTCAGCCCTCTCTGGATTATGCTTTTACGCCCGAACTCGCCCATCTTCTCTCTCCGGTTTTTATTATCAAGCAATTTATTAATTTTTCTGGATAACTCGTCAGGACTTTTTGCAGGTACCAGATAGCCTGTTTCCCCATCGACCATGAGTTCAGGAATCCCGCCTACGTCTGTCGCTACAACTGGAACCTCACAGGCAAGAGCTTCAAGTATTACGTTTGGTCTACCCTCTGAAAGGGAAGGCAATACAAGAATATCCGAAGCTGAGATCCAGAGAGGAATATCTTCATGATTTACAGGACCGGTAAATTTAATATAATTCGCAATTTTGAGCTCATGTGCCCTTTTTTCCAGATTTTTTTTCAGGCCGTCGTCCCTGCCTACCATAAAAAGATAGGTATCCCTGTCCACAAAGCTCTGTGCGGCCTCAATGAGGTAGTCCACACCTTTTATTTTCCGAAGGGCTCCGACAAATAGAACAATATTTTTGTCTTGTGGCAGGTTTAACATACTCCTTGCATGTACTTTTCCTGCAGGTTTGAACTTGTCGGTATCAACACCATTTGGGACAACGTGAACTTTATTCTTGTCTATTCCCAGATTAACTATGTGAAGCTTGAGATCCTCGCTGACAGAAAGAATTCTGTCTGCAAAACTCATTGCCTCTATAATCTGTTTTGAGGTGTAGGAACCTTCATAGGCGACCTTTCTTTCTATTGTACCGAGCGCACTTATTACAAGAGGGACATTCCATCTCTTTGCAAGCTTCATCATCCCATACCCGTCAGGATATGAAAAGTGTGCGTGGATAAGGTCTGGTACTGGCTTTATGTTTTTAACAGCATATTCGGAAACGAAGAGAGAATATGAGATCCCTGTGATGGGATAGAAATATTTCTTGGGTACAGCATATATATAACGTGGATAGTGAAGGTCGTATTTTTCAGTATACTCAATCCGGGGCAGTTTAAAAAAGTTATGGTATGGAAATGAGGAAAAAGGAAGGACGAAAGGTTTTGGAGAAATAACTGTAACATCTGCGCCCTGGTTTGCAATTGAGTCTATACTCTGCTTTATGAATGTCCCAAGTTGAGGGTAATACCTGTTAGGAAATTCCTGACATACTTCCAATACTTTCATAATCTTTTACTCTTTTTCAATTCGAATGCCTCAAAACAGACAGAGGAGAGAGTTAATCCTATAAATACTTCTCTCCAAAATGCATTGAATTCATATTTCGAGTCAAATACTAAACCTTTGTTCTTGAAATTGAGAAAATAATAAAAAAAGTTATGGGATAAACTAATTAACTACTTTTGCTATTCTGATAACCGGCTACAATTATGTTTAAAAAAGTAAATAATATTTTTCTGGTTTATTACGGCTCCTTCAATGCTAAATCAGGTTCGAATGTCCATATTCTTGAGCTTCTTAGGAATTTGAAAAAATATACTGATATAGTCCTCTTTGCTCCCGGACAGAAAAGTGTAAATCGTACTCTTGCCGGGGCAAAATATGTGCCTGTAATAGACAATAAATATCTTGTACAGCCTTCTTACGAGTTTATGCTTTCCTTCTATCTTCTTTACTCGTGCATAAAAAACAGACCTGATGTTCTTTACCTTCGCCAGAATTCTTTTCCGTTCTTTCCCATAATGTTATGTAAGGTCTTGAAGATCCCTTCAATTGTGGAAGTTAATGGGCTGGTTCTCGATGAGTTAAAAGTCAACCCGAATTCGCAGTCTTTTGCATACAGGGTCTTCTCTTATCTGGCACTTTGTTCCGAGAAGTTCAACTACAGGCACTGTGACAGAATTGTTTCTGTCACGGATAAGCTAAAGGATGAACTTGTGAGATTATACTCGGTTCCTGAGAGTAAGGTCCATATTATCAACAATGGGGCAAATACTGATGTATTCAAGCCTCTGGACTCGAGACAGACAAGGAAAATACTGCAGCTCGAGGACTCAAAAAAATATGTATGTTTTGTCGGACACCTTGCAGCCTGGCAAGGTGTTGAGTTTTTGATTCAGGCATCTCCCCTAATTCTTGAAAAATGTCCTGATGCTCATTTCCTTGTTATCGGGGATGGAGTTATGAAGGATAAACTGCTTGGAATAACTTCCGAGCTAGGACTTTCGGATAAGTTCACTTTTACCGGAAGAGTTCCCTACGAGCAGGTTCCTCTTTACATAAACGCTGCCGATGTCTGCGTTGCCCCTTTCATCAAGGAAAGGAACTCGAAAATAGGGCTTTCAGCCTTGAAAACATATGAATATCTTGCCTGTGGAAAGCCGATTGTGGCAAGCAGTATTCCGGGAGTTCAAGACCTGATTGAGTCATCAGGTGGTGGGATACCAGTAACTCCTGAGGACCCTGAGGAACTTGCTAATGCTGTAGTAAGATTACTCTCCGATGAAGAAGCCAGGGTCGAGATGGGAAAAAAGGGTCGCAAATACGTTGTTGAGAATCACAGCTGGGACGGAGTTGCAGGAAAGATTCTGAAGATATGCGAAGATATAGTCTGATCTTACTTTGCTATTAATGAATTCTGACCTTATTCCCGGGATAATATCTATCTCACAGGCAAATGTATACCTTTTACTTTATTATGATCTTTTACGTCCATAGAAACTTCATAAAAAATTATAGACATAACATACATACTTTTATAATACAATGATCTAATTATAGCAATAACTATAGAAATTTAATTAGAGGCTTATATACAATTTATTCACATTGTTTCTCGGGGGGATCAGTGTGAATTTGGGAATTAGCCTGAAAAAGACGGAGACTTATTTCAAACCATCTGTTGTTGAATCCAATTAAATTCAATGACTTTTGCTATGAATATTTTCTCCAGAAATCTTCTATAGCCTGAATCCCGGGTAGTGGATACTATCTGATAAATTTGTCGATAATTCAGGAAAACATACTAAAAATTTTGGTAAGAAATTGAGTAGACAGTCTTAAATTCTAAAGACATAGGGATACTTCCCAGTCTAACTCTCACTTAAACAAAATCTTAATTTGATTTTTATACTTGGCGTGGGTGATAGAAATGTTAATAAAAAGATTGGGGATTTTTCTCCTGGTGAGTTGCCTTATCTTTGCAAACGCACCGATTGCTTCATGCAGAAGCGCCCCACCAATTGTTTATGTTTCCGGAAATGGGAGTGGGGATTTCAACTGCGATGGAAAAGATGATCATGTGCAGATAAATCAGGCTCTGAAATTTGTGGCAAGTAATCCTAAATATACAACTGTCCATCTCAAAGGACCTTTTACGTACGTTATTAACGATACTCTTTTAATTGGCAGCAATACTATTCTCCAAGGGGATTCGACTGCTGTGATAAAGCTGGCAAATAATGCAGGCTGGAAATCAATGAAACCATTGATCAAGCAGATGAACAGTGCAGGAAATAGTAACATTGTAGTAAGAGGGTTTGAGGTTGATGTAAACCATGATGGAAATCTTAAGGTTGCTAAGGGTAAAGGGTACTATAATGTAATGTACTTCACCCACTGTAATAATATAAAAGTATACAACATGTATATGCACGATGGACATGGAGATGGGGTGAGGATAAAATACGGTAAGAACATCCAGCTTTATAATAATAAGATCTCCAAACTTGGACATGATGGCTTTTTTGTAAGTGAATGTGAGAATGTAGAGATTTGGAACAATAAAATAGTCTGCAGGACTAATAGTGGAGTTAGAGCTTGGAATTCCAATAATGTAAAAATCCATGATAACGTAATTGATTCTTTATACTATCGGTGCACAGGTGGGCCTGGCATTCAGATTGAAAAGGGCGGAGCGGGTTCCGGTACCATGGATAAGATCGAGATCTATGGGAATACATTGCATGATACATATGGGCCTGGAATCTGGCTTTTCAATTATGACACCTCTGCTGCCACTAAAGAAAAGGGGAAAAACGTCCATATTCATCACAATATATTTTATAATACAGGCACTAATACTGGAATTACCTGGACAGGCGGCATTGTGGCTAGCGGATTCCACGACACTCTAATCGAAAATAACGTCTTTGATGGCGCATACCATGCTGCTATTGTTCACATGTATCCAGAAGCTTATTCTCCAAGTTATTCAACAAAGCCTGGGTATACTACTATTGTCCGCAATAATATAATTGTAAATACCCGGCCGCGTATAAAGAGCCCGAGTGGAACAGGATACGCTGTGGCTAATTATCTCACCAAAAATCACAAATTCGTGCTGGAGAATAACTGTCTTTACGGTAACTCAGGGGGCAATTATAAAAACTGCGCATCGAAATCTGATATCTATGTAAACCCTCTTTTTGTGAACCAGAAAAAACATGATTATCACCTCCAGTCAACGGCAGGCCGCTGGAATGGAAAAACCTGGGTTAAGGATAAAGTGACTTCTCCATGTATTGATGCCGGACATGTTTCTTCGGACTACTCTAAAGAACCTGAGAACAATGGAAACAGGATCAATATAGGAAGATATGGAAACACAATTTATGCATCTCTCTCACCGGCTTCACGAGTAAAGACAGTACAATCTCCATTTATGGAATTAACTTCCGAAGATGCAAATGAGGTCGAAGAATATCCAAATTTTACAACAGAAACATTTGACACAGATGGGAGTAATTTCACACACTCAGAAATAGGTCCTTTTGTTGATACTGGACAGAGTCCGATTATTGAATCTATTCCAGAAACTGTGGTTAAGATTGGAGAAAATTTGAACTTTACAGTGAAAGCTTCTGGCATGAATGGAAACAATCTTACATTCTCATCACCAGACCTTCCTGAAGGTGCAGAATTTGATGAGACCGGGTTCTTTAGCTGGACGCCTGAAGACGGACAGGAAGGAGTCCATATCATACCTTTTGAGGTGAGTGATGGTCTGTTTAGTGATTCTAAGGTTGCAGTAATAATTGTAGAGAAGGCAAATGAAGAAGAGATAATTGGAGAAACAAATGAAGGGGAGATAATTGGAGAAGCAAATGGAGAGAAAATAATTGGAGAAGTAATTGAAGATGAAATAATTGAAGAGGAAACAACTGAAGAGATAAGTGAAGAGGTAAATAAAGAAGTAAACAAAGAAGAAATTGAAGAGGAAGAAAATGAAGGAGCCATTCCTTTAAACCTCTCTGGCACAATATACGAAGCTATCTTTACGGAGTTCCTCCTAAAGGATTAAATTTGAGTAATTTGCCTCTTGTATTAGAGGAGCGAGTAATGAGTTGATTGTAGGAGTGAGTAATGAGTTGATTGTAGGAGTGAGTAATAAGTTCGGTAATTTCATGAGGTTGAAAAATCGCGACTGATAATAAAAATCGGTTCTAAATAGAACGCATGAACTTTGGGTAAAGGCCAATAATATATTCTAACAACAAGATAGTATGAAACAGCAGGACTCTGGAGTGATATGATCTGACAGTGTACTTATAAGTGATCGTGTACTTATAAGTCCTGTATTGCATATAGACTAAAGCTTGCTTCCATGCTACTTGTCTATTTTCCAGCGCCTTTTCCCTGCTTTTCTTTATTCTGCTAGAATTGTAATTATATTTTCTGATTTTGACTAATAGAGTATTTTCTAAAAGCGTATTATAATGAAATTGTTCTTTAATCATTATTTATAAAAAAATGCTATTTTTTGCCAGAGCTGAATATAAATATTATTGGAAGTGGAAGCCAGGTTCTTACTTTGGTGAATCCTTTTCACTACAAATTTAATAAGCAGCTTTTAATCCGGTTTTTCCTCTCTTCAATTATTTGTTAACTTTTTCTTAATATTTGAACTACAGTTAAAAAATTAAAAGACTTGAACAATATTTTTATAATAGAATGCTCTAAATTACAGTGTAGACAATAGAAATTTAATTAGAAGCTTAATAATCAATTTATTCATCATGTTTTCGCGGGGGGAATTCATGTGAATTGGAATGATTGGCTTGAAAAAGGGGAGATTTATCCTGAACCCTTTGCTTGTCTGATTTGATTGGATTCGATAGCTTTGGGATGAATAATTCCCCAGAAAGTATTCTATAGCCTTAAATCTCGGAGAGTGGATGCCATTTGAAAAATCTTGCCCAATTTATTAGAAACAGGCTACTAAATTTAAGCAAATTTTTGCTAAATAGTAGAAAAATTTGTAGAGATATTACCACGTCACTATACAAATATATGTATAATAGAAATAATAATGCCCTTAATCATAACCAGGCACGGTTAATTTCTTCAATAAACAAAGGACTTGGAATTTTTTTCCTGGTAGGTTGCCTTATTCTTGCAAGCGTTCCTACTGTTTTATGCAGGACTACAGCGCCTATTGTCTACGTTGCCGGAGATGGGAGTGGAGATTTCAATTGTGATGGAAAGGATGATCATATACAGATCAACCAGGCGCTAAAGTTTGTGGCAGACAACTCGAAATATACCACTGTCTATCTCAAAGGACCTTTCACATATGTTATTGACGACACCCTTCTAATTGGAAGCAATACCATTCTTGAAGGGGATTCAACTGCTGTGATAAAACTGGTTGATAATGCTGGCTGGGCAACAATGAAGCCATTGATCAAGCAGATGAGCAGTTATGGAAATAATAATATCGTAATACGAGGGTTTGAGGTTGATGTAAACCATGATGGGAATCTTAAGGTTGCTAAGGGTAAAGGATATTACAATGTGATTTACTTCCTTTATTGCAAAAACGTAACTGTATGCGATATGCATATGCACGACGGGCATGGAGACGGGTTGAGGATAAAATACAGTGAAAATATTCAGTTTTACAATAACACTATCTACAGACTTGGACACGACGGCATGTTTGCAATTGAATGCCAGAATGTAGAAGCCTGGAATAACACAATAACCTGCAGAACTAACAGCGCCCTTAGAGTCTGGAACTCAAACCATGTAAAGCTACATGACAATCTAATTGACTCTTTCTATCATTGGAGTGCAGGCGGGCCTGGAATCCAGGTCGAGAAATCCGCAGGCATTATGGATGATATTGAGATTTACAACAATACAATCCATCACACATACGGGCCCGGAATCTGGCTTTTCAGCTACGATACCTCTTCGGCTACCCGTGATCAGGGTAAAAATGTTCATATCCACCATAATATTTTCTATAACACTGGCACTAATCCTAGCATTACCTGGGTAGGGGGCATTATAACCAATGGATTCGAAGATACTGTCATTGAAAACAACGTTTTTGACAGCATATATCACTCAGCAATCGCCCATATGGATATGACTGGTGGCTCCTCAACCTATGCACCAGCAGGTGACGGATATACAACAATTGTCCGCAATAATATTATTGTAAATACCCTGCCACGTACAAAAGAACCGAGCGGAACAGGGTACGGAGTTATTAATTATCTGCCCGGAACACATACTTTTGTGTTGGAGAATAACTGCCTTTACAATAATAAAGCAGGCAACTATAAAAACTGCGCATCGACAACTGATATATATGCTGATCCTCTTTTTGCAGACCTGGAAAACCATGATTATCACCTGAAGTCAAAAGCAGGTCGCTGGAACGGAGAAAGATGGGTTAAAGACAAAGTGACTTCTCCATGCATTGATGCCGGTTATTCCCTCTCTGATTACGCTAACGAGCCTGAAGATAACGGAGATAGGATCAATATTGGAAGATACGGAAACACAATCTATGCATCTCTCTCAGGGACTTATCCTGTCGATAATATGAGGATCCTGTATCTCAGGAATCTGTAATTCTAACAGTATCTGACAACCGTTTGCGTGAAAATTCTCCAGAAACTGTTTTCCATGATACATCCTTTATTGATGTCGGAGGATCGAGTATTGGCAGATACAGAGATTTAATATCGTTTAATCTTAGCGAGTATACTGGTGCAGACATTAATAGTGCAACCCTCTCTCTTTTCTGGTATTATCCTGCAGGAATCGCAAGACCTGAAGACACAGTAATTGAAGTCTACAGACCTGCTTCTTCCTGGAATGAAAGTTATGTTAGCTGGAACAAACTGGAAAAAGGAATTGCATGGAGTAATGCAGGAGGAGACTGGTACGATAAAAATGGAGTTTTGCAGGGCAGTACCCCCTATGCAACGATAACTTTTAAAGGCAATACCCTGCCTGATAACAGGTACTACGAACTGGATGTGACAGATCTCGTGAAAGAGTATGTCAGCGGCAAATATGCAAACACGGGTTTCCTGATAAAAGCCCGTAATGAAAGCAATAACTATATTGCTTTCTACAGCAGTGACTGCGGAAATGAAAACCAGGTACCAAGATTGAATCTGGTATGCAGCTAAGGTTATTATCCTCAAATGAGACTTCCATTGCTTCCGGGCTGAGAACAGAGCTCTGTTCTCAGAGCTCTGAGTACCGGATGTTTTGGAATGTCTCCATGTGCTGTGTGAGAAATATAGAGTTCTCAAGAATCTCCAGTAAGAAGAAGTATTTTAAGCAAAACATGTTAGCTTTTAGGAGCATCTAAGGCTAGGTTCGTCAATTTATTAGCGGGATACAGCCAACTGAGTCGTAATATGTCTGCTGATAGTTTATTTACTTTCCAACCTTTACTCTATTGTTAAGATTTGTTCTGGAAATTGCAATGTTACAGGAGCCACTTGACTTTACTATCGAACTCTGAGTACAGGGTTCTGTAGAGAAGTTCTGCAAGTAAAACCTAGATTTATCTACTTTTCAAGAAGTTATATCCAGACATATATTGAATTTTTACCAAAAATATTTAAACACAAAGTCTTTTATCTATTATAGAGACCCCCTTATGGGGTTAGTTGAAGCCTGATTTTTGTTGAAAGAACCCCGCCGAAATAAACTTAAAGTTAACACTGAATATAAGTAAGTAAACTCAAAGTTAACACTGAATATAGGTAGGTAAACTCAAAGTTAACACTGAATATATGAGATATCTCAAGACTTTAGAATTCAAAATTTAAAGGTACTTTGAATGAACGAAAAATTATACTGCAGTTATGAATAGAGCCTCTACTGTGAAGACGGAGAGTGAGCAATATAATCAACGCTCAAAGGATTTAAGTATCAGTTTTTGGATAGTGAGTTGAGTTGAGTCTTAAGAAAAACTATCGTAAGGCTATTTTCATAACTTTCTTAGATCGAAATTACTAAAAACGGGGGTTTTTTAAGGTGATATGGTGTCATATCAAAAATTTGCAAAAGACGTTGGCTTTATCGGAATAGTCCAAATACTTACAAGCCTGGGCACTTTCTTCCTGCTTCCTATAATCACGAAAACCCTTGGAACGTATGATTACGGACTCTGGGCTCAGATCAATATCACCGTATCACTTATCTCTCCTCTTGCACTTATGGGTCTATCTATGGGTTTTGTCAGATTTCTATCCTCTGAAACTGAAACCAAAAAGATAAGGGAGGCAGTATACTCGATTCTCTTTTTTGTAACTGTATCTGGACTACTGGCCTCATTTTTACTTTATATCTTCGCTGAACCTCTTGCAACTTTTGGATTTAATGATCCCAACGCGGCTTATTTTATTCAGGCAGGCTCATTTTTGATTCTCGTGAACGTAATTGAGTCTATAACTCTTTTTTATTTCAGAGTTTTCAGGCAGATCCAGAAGTTTTCTTACTTAACCCTTTTCGAAACGTTTGGAAAATTACTTTTTATTCTCATTCTCCTCAAATTGGGATACGGACTTCTTGGTGTAATAGCAGCGACCTTACTTGTACAGGGGTCCATTTTTTTAATTTCTTTTTCGATTATCATATCACAGATAGGCTTCGTCATTCCCCGGTTTACTTACATAAAAGAGTATCTGCAATTTTCCCTACCATTAACTCCCACTGCACTTATAAGATGGATTACAGAATCAAGTGACAGATATCTGGTTACTTACTTTCTCGGGCTTAGAAGTGTGGGCGTATATTCGGCAGCCTGTTCTATCGGCAACCTGATACAGCTTTTTGTAAGCCCTCTTCAGCTCATTCTCCTTCCCGAGCTATCAAAGCTGTTTGACGAAAATAAAATGGATGAAATAAGAATTTATATGTCTCATTCTCTGAGGTACTTCCTTCTTATTTCTATTCCTGCAGTTTTCGGACTCTCAGCCCTTGCAAAACCATTGATTGGAATCCTTACCACTGAGGATTTTCTTTCGGGCTGGTTTGTAATTCCTATTATTGCCTTCTCCGGCCTTATGGCAGGAATCTTTCAGATATTTGTCAATACGATGTATCTTATAAAACGAACAAAAACCGCAACTTACATCAATATTGTTGCGGCGATTTCGAATGTATTGATCAACATTCTGCTGATACCATCTATCGGAATTGCCGGAGCTTCACTGTCAACTTTATTTTCTTACTTTTTAATGGCTGCGCTCTGTATGCATTTATCCTTAAAACACTTTAAACTTGATTTTTATTTTAATGATATTGCGAAAAGCATTCTGTCCTCAGTAGCTATGTACCTCTTTGTATCTCATTTCGCTATCACAAGCATCTTTGAGCTTTTCGAGATTACAGGCATGGGTGTACTCATCTATTTGGTTGCTATGTTTCTGGTAGGTGGATTCAGTGACTACGAACTTTCTTTAATACGAAGGTATTTATTCAGAGTTGAAAGCGAAGTCAAGCACTAATTAACCTTTATTCTCAAAGCTTTCAGGATTTTTCCCTGCTCTAGACATACTTACTCTACACTCAAATTTTTAAAAATTTATATCCTCTGTACCCGCAGATCACAATATTAGTCTCACTGGAATCTGTAAGTCTGCTAATATATAACCTAGACTATCTGTAAATATATACCCTGGACTATCTGTGTCAATAAGGGTTTGATATATTGTTCTCTTAGTTAGGGAAAGCCTCAAAAGGGTATGCTGGCATAAAAGTGTAGGTACTTTAACTATTATATTGGTCAGCAAAATGATAATTTTGGAAAAACGTTATCAGGGAAATTATACTAATCTCTCCCCAAGTAATGCTCTTGCCGTCTCCCTCACACTTCTCTCCGATGAATAGACTGGCTTCCATCCCAAAGCTTTCATTTTCTCAATCCCTAGCCTCATCCTTGGCACATCGCCTTTCCAGCCTCTGCTTCCTCCAGTATAAATAAATTTAACATCAGAAAGCCCCATCTCTTCTATGACAGCTTTTCCTATCTCTGTTGCACTGATGGTATCCTCGGAACCAATATTGAAAATATTTACTTTATCTCTGCTTTTCTCTATTAAAAATATTATTGCATCAACACATTCCGATACGTGAAGGTAGGATTTTTCCTGTTTGCCATTGCCCAGAATTTCAAGTACATTGGAGTCTTTCTCCAGTTTCTTTATGAAATCTACCGTGATTCCATGTGTACTGCGTGGACCAACAATATTCGCAAAACGAAATATCCATGCCCGCATATCGAAAGTGTGGGAATATGAAGTAATAAGGGCTTCACAGGCCAATTTGGAGGCACCATAAAGGGATATAGGAATAAGAGGACCGTAATCTTCCGGAGTTGGCATAACACTCGCCTCCCCGTACACAGTTGAGGTAGAAGTAAATGCAATTTCTTTAACGCTGTTTTTCCTCATAGCTTCCAGAAGATTGTAGGTAGCCAGAATATTCTGATCCAGATGAACTCTAGTATCCGTGGCTCCTAACCTGACATCAGGATTTGCAGCCACATGGCAAACAATGTCAATATTTCTACAGGCGGCCTCTATAGCTTCCTGGTCAAGAAGATCTCCTTTTATCAGAGTAAAATCCGGATTTTCGAGATGATGTTCTATAAACTGTAATTTCCCTGAACTGAGGTTATCAAAAACAGTAATCTTACTTCCTTTTTCAATTAAGCGGTCTACAAGGTGGCTCCCTATAAAACCGGCTCCTCCTGTCACAAGTATTTTATTCTTTGTAGGCATGAAAAGTTCTCCAGATAATCTTTCATTCCATATATTTTATAATGTGTTAAAATAATCATGATTTGTTCTTACCCCATTCTCTACATGAGTCTAGGGAGATAATGATGGAAAAATTAAAGATGTTATGGTTGAAAAAGTACTTTAATCCAACTGTAAGAATAACCTTTTCACAAGATATTCTATCGGAGGGTTTATACTGACTGTTAAAAAAGCGCTTATTCCGGCTGCCGGACTTGGAACCCGCTTCCTGCCTGCCACCAAGTCAATGCCAAAAGAGATGCTTCCTATTATTGACACACCTGTAATCCAGTATGTTGTAGAGGAAGCCATTGCATCGGGAATTGAAGATATTATCATTATTACAGGCAGAGGTAAAAGGGCAATTGAGGACTATTTCGATGATTCCCCTGAACTCGAGATGCACCTTGCGAAAAAGCACAATACTGAACTTCTAAAGCTTGTAAGGGATGTTTCCTCTCTTGTGGATATTCACTATATCCGACAGAAAGAACCCAATGGACTTGGAGATGCAGTCCTCAGAGCAGAAAACCATATTGGAAATGAGCCTTTCGCCGTGCTTCTAGGGGATGATATTATTGTGAATGACAAACCCTGCACGGCTCAACTCATTGATAATTTTCAGAAATATGGAAGGTCCACACTCGCAGTGGAAGAAGTTCCTTATGAAAAGTTGAGCAGCTATGGAATTATAAAAGGAAAGCCTCTCAACGATTCTCTTTATGTACTGGAGGATATTGTCGAAAAACCATCACCTGAGAACGCTCCTTCCAATATAGGTGCCATAGGGCGCTACGTTTTCACCCCTGAAATCTTTGATTGCATAAAAGAAGCTGGAACCGGTGTGGGAGACGAAATTCAGTTGACTGATGGAATCCGACTCCTCAATAACACCCAGACAATCTACGCTTGCAGGTTCGAAGGAAAAAGATTTGACACCGGTGACAGGCTCGGGTATGTAAAGTCGATAATTGACTTTGCTCTTAAAAACGAAAGTCTTAGAGAGGATGTACTTGAGTATCTGAGAGATATTCTGGTAACGGTGGATGACCCCTCTGACAAATAAGGTCCACATAAATAAGGCAGCTAGAGACCAGAGAAGTTGAACTAATAAGTTTGAATAAAAAAGAGGACACGGTTTCTGCAGGATTTTACCAGCAGAGGCCTTCATAATCTACTTTTTTCGAATTAATTACCTTTCTTCCGTCAATTACTATCTTTTCTTTCATGGCTTCAAATTCGGAATCAAGCTGTTTGAATTCATCCCACTCTGTCATTACGAGGCAAGCGTCAGTTCCCT
Organism: Methanosarcina flavescens; assembly: GCF_001304615.2. NCBI lineage: Archaea > Methanobacteriati > Methanobacteriota > Methanomicrobia > Methanosarcinales > Methanosarcinaceae > Methanosarcina > Methanosarcina flavescens. The sequence continues at coordinate 1,707,630 of NZ_CP032683.1, forward strand.
GAAGAGCATCTCTAGCTTTTCCAAAGTATTCAACTGTCGGAAAGATCCGCCTCATATTCTCGATTGCCATAGGGTCATAAGCTGAAACCTTTGCCCCAAGCCTGAGGAGCTCGGCAATGACAGGGATAGCTCTGGATTCCCTTATATCATCTGTTTCGTTCTTAAAAGCAAGCCCAAGGACTGCAACCTTTTTTCCCTCAAGGTTTCCAATTTTCCTCTGAAGTATCTCGGTCATTAGAATTGGCTGTTTTTCATTTACTTCAATTACAGATTCCAAAAGTACTGGAGAATATCCGATTTCTTTCGCTTTTCCTATAAGCGCCTTTACATCTTTTGGGAAACAGGACCCTCCAAATCCCACACCTGAGTTCAAAAATTTAGGGGATATTCTGGAGTCTTTACCTACGGCTTCCATAACCTCATATGTATTAATTTTTAATCTTTTACAGATATTTCCAATCTCATTGGCAAAAGATATCTTAGTTGCAAGAAGAGAATTATTTGCGTATTTGATCATCTCTGCTGTAGATGGATTTGTGCGGGTGACTCCACATTTAAAGGTTTCGTAAAGTTTCGAGACAAGGTCTCCTGATTTCTGATCAATTGCTCCAATGACTATTTTATCTGGATTCATGAAGTCGTAGACTGCTTTCCCTTCCCTGAGAAACTCGGGATTCATTGCAACTCCAAAGTCTTTTCCAGCTATCTTCCCTGAAGATTCTTCAAGCAAGGGAATGACAAACTTCTCAGTTGTCTCAGGCACAACTGTGCTTTTGACAACAACTACGTGGTATCCTTCTTTTTTTGCCAGGACTGCTCCTATGCTTGTTGTCGCCGCACGGACAATTGAAAGGTCTATGCTTCCATCTTCTGCTGAGGGAGTTCCTACACATATAAAGGAAATATCCGTCTTCCTGATTGCAGATTCATAGTCAGTGGTTGCTGTAAGATTTTTTCCGGCATGTTTTTGTAAAAGCTCTCCTAAGCCTTCTTCATAGATAGGAGGGATTCCTTCGTTTATCTGATCCATTTTTCTCTTATCAATATCCACGCAGATCACTTCATGCCCGACTTCTGCAAAACATGCGGCTGTGACTGAGCCCACATACCCTGAACCTATAACGGAAATTTTCATAAATTGAACCTCTTTATTGAGTGGAGGGGTAATAAATTCCAAATAGTATTTATTTTTTGATAAACACTCTTCTATGTCTCTTCTGAGATGACCAATTTTTCTTATTCATACAATTACTTATCTCATCAGTATTCATAGATTCATATAGTTTAATGCTTATATCCTGTATAGTTAGGGTTTAATATATGTTATGACAATTGCTTTACAGAGATTATGGGGGATTTATAACGCTTTCAATATTTGATGTGGGTACAGAATTTGCTGCGAGAAACTCTCATCCGGATTTAGGCATTTGCTTCCTCTCGACAGATTTTGGAATCCCTGAATACTATCAGATAACTGTCGTGGGTCTAATTGCTCTTCTGGGTATGAAGGAGATGCTACTGGTCTCCAGAGAAGAAGACCGATTTTCTTTAGATTCAGTGGATATGGGAATTTATCCTTTAATTATATGTTTTATCGCTAGTTTTCTTTTTGCAAGCCTGGAAATAATTTTTACAAGGTAAACATCCTTGAATTTATAAATTTCTTTATTTTAAGTATTTCATTCTTACCTTTGTAATTCATTTTCCTGTCTAAATGTTAGAGGGTGAATAATGCTTATTTTTTATTTTTGAAAACCGAAAAATCGTAATCATATTTTCTAAAATTTTTAATTATGTTAGTTCAGTAACTTAGTTTCCATACTTATTTATTCTTAAGTCATTTATCTTCTAGTCGTAATATTGTTTGTTAGTGACTATATCTGAGCAAAAATTTGAGTTTCGTAAGGACACTATTAGGGGGAGGGGGGCGTTTGAGCCAGGGGAACGTTTGATCTAAGGGGACGTTTGAGCCAATGATCCAGAAAAGTAATTCTATGTTCGGGTAGAGTAAGGTATGGGAAGTCTATCTGACAGAAAGGTTCGAAATAAAAGCTGGATAAAAAACAAGATTCAACTGTTATTTTCTCTAAATAAGACATAAATAGACTGTCTATCTGTCTTAGTATTGTAATTATAGGAAATGTTAATTGGGGAGTGAAAAGTTGAGAGTTCTTGTCGATATAGGGCATCCAGCCCATGTTCATTTTTTTAAAAACACCATCTGGAGTCTTGAGAAAAAAGGACATCAAGTAATGGTAGTTTCGCGAGATAAGGATGTAGTTATAGAGCTCTTGAACGCCTACGGGATCCCACATACAGTTTTGAGCAAAGTAAAACCAGGAAAGGGAAATTTGCTTGAAGAATGGTTCATAAGAGAGTTTAAAACTTTTAAAATTACCCAGCAATTTAAACCTGATATTATCATGGGTGTCCTTTCTCCAGCTGTAGCTCAAATAGCCTGGATACAGCGGAAAAAATCCATAATTTTTAACGACACCGAACATGCAATACTGGCTCAGAAGCTAACCTATCCTTTCTGTGACATAATCTGTACTCCTTCAAGCTATCTAAAAAATGAAGGAAGAAAACAGATAAAGTACAGTGGTTATCATGAACTGGCTTACCTTCATCCATCTTATTTTACTCCCTGTCCTGAGATTCTGAAAGATCTGGGGGTAGAAGAAGGTGAACCTTTCATAATCCTTCGCTTTGTCTCATGGGGTGCACACCATGATGTAGGCCAGCATGGAATCAGTAATAAATTATCACTCGTACAGGAAGTCGAAAAATTCGGAAAAGTATTCATAACCTCAGAAGGACCACTAGCAAAAGAGTTTGAAAAGTATAGAATTCGGGTTTCTCCCGAGAAAATTCATCACCTTCTCTATTACGCCACTCTGTATGTTGGTGAGGGAGCAACTATGGCTGTTGAAAGTGCAATCCTGGGAACGCCTTCAATCTATGTTTCCACTCTGGCAGGAACTATGGGAAACTTTTCCGAACTCGAGAATAAGTACGGTTTACTCTTTAACTACAGTGATTCGGAATCAGCTCTAACAAAAACTATAGAGCTTCTCAAGGATCAGGAGCTTAAGAAAACCTGGAGTTTGAAAAGGGCTGCTCTTCTCAAGGATAAGATCGATGTGACCGAGTTCATGGTCAAGCTCATAGAAAACTTTCCTGAAAAAAAATCTGAATTTGTTTTATCTTCGGTCTCGGATGAGTCCTATGCATGAAATACTGATGAAAAACCAGGATATATGGGATCTTTTCACTCGAAAAGAAGAATATTCTCCCAAAAAGTTGGACGAGCACCAGCGTTTTCTTTTCTCCGAAAAAGATCTCCGAAATGCTTCTGAGCCTGAGGTATCTAGGTATCTTATGAAGCATGGGATGCAGGTCGAATTTCCTGAGAACAAATCATTTGCCGTTTGTTTAACTCATGATGTTGATGATATTTATCCACCTCTCTCACACAGCTTATTGTCATCAGCTTACTGTCTTAAGCAGCTGGATCTCAAGGGTTCTGCAGATCAGTTAATGTGGAAGTTGAGGGGAACAAGCTACTCTCCCTACCTTAATTTTTCTAAAATAATGGATATTGAAGCCAGATTTGGAGCAAAGTCCTCTTTTTATTTCATTACTGCAGAAGCCGATCCAGTAAGGTTAAGGTATGATATTGAGGACATAGAGGATCATCTGGGAGAAATCTCAGATAGGGGATGGGAAATAGGTCTTCACGGAGGTTACTATTCATATGACAGTCTGGAAAAAATAAAACAGGAGAAAGAGAGACTTGAAGCTGCCCTGGGGAGAAAAGTCATAGGTTTTCGTAATCATTACCTCAGGTTCAAAACTCCCGATTCCTGGGAAATACTTGCAGACGCAGGTTTCGGTTATGATTCAACTTTCGGGCATAGATACTCAATTGGCTTCAGGAACGGAATGTGTCATCCTTTTAATCCATATAATCTTAACACAGGAAAAGAGATTGATATTCTCGAAATTCCACTTGTTGTAATGGATGTCGCGCTTTTCGCTACTTGCAAATCTTTCGAAGAAGCCTGGGAGCGTACAAAGAACCTTATTGATACTACAGCAAGCCTCAATGGCGTTATTACCCTGCTGTGGCATAATTTCGTTTTCGGTTGCAAATTTCGAAAAGATTGGACCAGGCTGTATGAGAAAGTGCTTCATTACTGCTACGGAAGAAAAGCCTGGATTACAAGCGGGGAAGAAATTTACAGGTGGTGGAGAGATGGGGTCTGATATAAAAGGAAAGTATTTGCTGGTTACACCTGCAAAGAATGAAGAACAAAACCTGCTCGAAGTTTCGAAATCTGTAACAGGACAGAAACTAAAACCTGAGTTATGGATTATAGTCGACGACGGGAGTACCGATAGGACACCACGTATTCTCGAAGACTTGCAGGCAAATCATTCCTGGATCCATAGCATAAGATTGCCTCCCAGACCAAGAGACATTACTTTTCACTATAGCTATGTCTGCAAACAGGGCTTTGATTATGCGCTTGAGTATTGCAGAGAAAATAATATTGAGTTCGAGTATATAGGCCTTCTTGATGCCGATACAGTTCTGGAGGAGAACTATTTTAAGAAACTTCTGGCTGAGTTTGAAAAGGATAATTCTATTGGAATTGTAAGCGGTGGGATATATTATGATACTGACGGAAAGCTTTCTCTAGAAGTGACTAACAAAAATCTCCCTCGTGGAACAGGAAGGATCTGGAGGAAAGAATGCTTCTTTGAGACTGGCGGCTACCAGGTGGAACCATCTCCAGATTCGATTTCCAATATAAAAGCTCTCATGCGAGGCTGGCAGCTCATACAATATGCTGATGTCGTTCAGATACAGAAACGTAAAACAAGTGCAGCAGATGGACTCTGGAGTGGATATATTAAAAATGGCTGGATGGCTTACTATCTTGGGAAAAAACCTCTCATTGCTCTCGTAAACGTGCTTTATTTCTCATTGAAACCTCCCTATTATACAGGTGCTGCTTACTTCTTGGGTTATTTTAGTTCGGCAATCAGAAAGGAGAAAAGAATTCAAGATCCTGAAATCAGGAATTACTACAGAAATCAGGGACTTTCAGGATTATTATCCCAAATCCCGGGAATGTCCAGCCATAACCCAAGAGATTTACGGGAAGGAGAGCCGTGAATAGTAGCAACGTTTTGAAAAAGCAGTTTACTCACAGGTGATAATTTGAAGATGCTTTTCTTGGATATGGTAAGACCCCTTTCTCTTGCCGATGGCTCACTTATCCATAGATACGAACTTGTTAGCAATCTAGCCAGGTTTGAAAATGAAATCCATATATTTACTGCTGGTAGTACTTCTCTCTCGAATATCGAGAATATACATAGCCATAATATCCCACCTGGAAATTTCCTTTCACTTACTGTCAATTACTTCAGCAGTTCTATAAGCCTTCTCAGTTCCGAGACTTTTGATGTGTTATATACCCGCAATCCCAATTTTGGATTTCTTGCTGGACTTTTCTGTAAAACCAGATGTAAAAAAATAGTTTACGAGTTAAATGGAATTCCTGAGGATGAAAAGAATCTTCTCAGAACAAAATATGAGGAAGATAGATTTTCGCAACCACGCAAAAAGAATTATTTTTCAAACCAATATTTCTCTGTGCATGCAAGGCTTAAACTATTTATTCTCAAAAAAGCTCTCGGGTTTTCAGACAGAATTATTGCTGTGACTCCAGGTATAAAAACAAATCTTGAGAAGATATATAACATTCCTGGAGAAAAAATAGTCGTAGTCTCCAATGGAGCAAATACCTCCTTGTTCAGGCCGAAGGAACAGGAAATCTGTAGAAAAAAACTCGGTCTGGATCTTGGAACTCCCTATATATGTTTTGTGGGCAATCTTGCTCCCTGGCAGGGGATCGAGTATTTGGTAAAGGCAGTTCCATCTATACTTTCCAGGATTCCAGAATGCCGTTTCCTGATTGTCGGAGATGGGGTTATGAAAGATAACCTTCTCAAGCTCTGCAGGGAGCTCGGAGTTGAGGATAAGTTCATTTTTACAGGTGTGGTTGCCTACGATCGTGTGCCTCTTTACATTAATGCGAGTGATATATGTGTAGCTCCTTTTATACTTGCCAGAAATGCAAAAATAGGTCTTTCTCCCCTGAAATTATACGAGTACATGGCTTGCGGAAAACCTGTAGTTGCAAGTAATATTAGTGGTGTTTCCGATGTACTAGAGGCTTCAGGAGGAGGAATTCCTGTCCTTCCTGAAAACCCGAATGCTCTTGCAGAAGGAATCATAAAAGTGCTTGAAAATCCGGGCTTGGGGAAGAAACTGGGCTCAAAAGGTTTAAGTTATGTTACTGAAAATTACAGCTGGTACAGCGTTGCGAAAAAGGTTAACGAAGTCTGCAAATCAGTACTCGAAGCCGAGAACTGAGAATTCGAAATTAATTGATGTTTTTCCTATAACTCAATAAATCACAGATAAGATAGTATCTATTTGCACGGGGCTTAAAATGGAAGGAATTGAAGTTAGAGAATTAGCGCCATCCGAATACAAAGAATGGGATTTGCTTGTAGAGAAAGCTCAACCTGGTACACTTTTCCACACCAGTGAATGGCTTGGAATTTGCAGGGATGTCCTGTCAAAAGATCTCAAAATCTACGGCTGTTTCAGAAAGGGAGAACTTGTAGGAGGCTGTCCGCTTTTTGTTAAAAACATTAAGGGAGTCTTGAAAGTAGCAACCTCGACCTGTGATATGACCAGCTATAGTGGACCTCTTATAAAAGAGAGCGCCAGTTCCAGGGCAAGTAAACGTATACAGGAGACTCACGAAATTCTTAATCCCCTCAGGGAGTTTCTTTGCAAGCAGGGATTTGATAGTATTCATCTTACGTTTTCTCCCGGGTTTAAGGATGTAAGACCTTTTACCTGGTATGGATGGGATTCCACCGTGCATTATACTCATTACTTAAATCTGAAAGATAGTGTGGACAACAACCTTTCAAGAAAGATCCGCAGAGAACTCAGAACTGCAAACGAGGCAGGACTTAAGACCAGGGCATGGAATGATCCTGAGACATATTACCATCTGCTCTCAATGGTTTACGAAAAACAGAATTTAGCACCTCCCCTTCCCAGAGAGTTTTTTGAGAGAGTATTTAAACTGATTCAGGAAAAAGATATTGGTTATATGTTTGTCACAGAGACTCCTGAAGGTGAAGCTGTTGCAGCTCACCTGAATCTGTATGGAAAGAAATGCACCATAACCTGGACCTCAGCCCTGAACCCGGATTTTGGCCGTCTGGGTCCTAATGCTCTTCTATATTATAATGAATTTCTTGATCTGAAGTCCCGAAACTTCGAGTACATGAATGTAATGGCAGCGAATATTCCCAGGTTTGCGGATTTTATCATGGGTTTCTCTCCTGAGCTAATTCCCTATTATAGCGTGACTCTGGAGAGCAAAAAATATTCAATCGCAAAAACCCTGTATAAAATCACCCACAAAGAAACTTACTAACAGAACCGGTTTTTTCTTAGAATTATAAAATCGGGAAAATCCCAATTTAATTTTTATATTTTTTCTAATCGGACTTTTTCCTGACCAGATACTTTTTTCTTTGTAAATGGAATGTTTTAGAAGTTTTCAGCTTTTTCTTAAAGTTATTTCTCTGAAAAGGTTTGATTTCCTGTTCAGGTTTTGTTTTTTATATTTACGAGAAAAGCCGAAAATATCCTCCTGAATGCAGGGTCGTCACGAAGGGTTAGACCGTAATAAATTGGAGTTATGATGGCAGTTGCAATAAGGATAATATAAAAGTTTACGGAGAACGCTTCAAGCAGAATTAATGGGATCGAGACAGCGATTCCTATTGCGGCATATTTAACAAGGATCTCTACGCTTTCCATTCTATTAATTCCTACAAGATTAAGCAAATACGCATTGTTCCAGAGCCAGAATACAACTCCTGTAAAGCTGAACAGTCCGAGGGCAAACTCAGGGCTTCCGTACATTCCCCCTATAACCAGTGCTACTATCCTGGAGACAAGAAGAACCATGCTGAAGGTGAGCCAGATCTTCTGTTTCTCAAAGACGCTATAAAGGGTTGAGATAGGCGAGGACAAAAAAACGAGGAATATCCAGGGTACAAGGATTTTCACATAAGTGCCTGATACATGCCAGCCCTCTCCGAAAGCAAATGTAAAGATTTCCTCTCCCAAGATCAGCAGAAGTATCATTGGGAATATTCCTATTAGAATTAGCTTTTTGTAAACCTCGCTAACAATAGTTTTCATATCCCCTTCTCCATTCCCGTTCTTTACCTCACTGATTTTCTGGAAGAAAACCTGCTGTATAGCTGTCCCGATAAGCCCCATAGGCATATTTACTACTTGATTCGCAAGCGAAAAATATCCGACAACGCTTGTACTGTAAAAGTACACAAGCAAAAAGGTAGGCACCTGTGGCGAAATCGAGTTTGCGAGTGTGGACCAGGAACTAAATAAGGGAAAATTTTTATACCGAATAGCTAGTTCTTTCATTTTTTTTATCGAAACTTTCTTGAAGATTTTTAAATCTTCTTTTGCACCCTTGAGCATGAACAGGTCCGCTAACCCGTATCCAACTGTGTATCCTGCTATGAGACCCAGAGGCGATACTGCACTCCATATTGGGGTAACTAACTGTAATATTTTGGTTGACAATGTGTTTAAAACTCTGGAGCCTGCTATAATTCCAAAACGTACTTTTCTTGAAAGCCAGTAATTCTGCACGAAGAAAAGGCCGTTAAAAAATACTATTAGAGGTAGATAAATTAAATATTCTGAGATTCCAGGAGCATTAAGGATTCGCTCAATTTTATCTGGGAATATTATTACAGTTGCAGCTGTGAGTAAAGATATAAGGGTAACTAATACCGAACAAAGAAAGACTATGTTTGCGGAATCTTCATCGGTTTTTGGTAGCATAATAGCATACTGGTATGAAAAAGTAGAGAAAATTACCAGTATACCTGATACCGAAACGAAAAGCTGAAAAACTCCTAAGTCATCAGGGCTGTAAATTCTAGTAATTAGGGGTACAAGAAGTATAGCCAGAATCTGTGAAGCAACACTTCCTGATACAAGTTTCAAAACATTAGTGATAAAGTTTGACATGCTATTTTCAACTCTAAAAATATAGGCTCCAGATACATGGGTTCTTCTTTCATTTCCCAATTAGTAAATGGAGTTTATCCTGGGCTTTTGATTTCAGGCCGTTTTTTCTTCCTTTATGTAAGCAAACACTTCTTCATTATCATATACACGGGCATAATCATATGTTTTAAATCTGTTGAAGAATTCTTCTGGCATCTTCTGGATAAAGTTCACTCCATAACGTTCAGGATCATTAATGGATACTGGTTCTTTCAAAGTTGACTTTCTCAGCAAGACCATGGGATTACCAGCAATCTCTCCAGTCTGTATATGCTGAATGTTAAAATATGTTGCGTTACTTGAATCATATCCCCTATCCCTGTAAAAAAGACAACTGTCATATGGAGAATCCATCAGGATGTTTCCGGAGTGTCTTGCTGTTATTGTCTTTACTGCTTCGATTTCAACCTCTTTGAACTGGTTCCTGACGGTTGTATCCTTTGCAACAAGAGGGTTGTCTTTATTTATGCCTGGCGTGGTTACCATCACAAATGAAAACAATGAAATGATTATGAAAATTGCAAGCACCTTTGCTTTTTTCGAATTAAAGAGACTCACTAATTTTAACATATATGAAGCAGCTACAAGTACCAGAAACACTGCTATCAGCGGAAACCATCGGCTTGTCAGAAAATTTCTCATTCCGAGTAGAGGAATGCCATATGCAAGACCGTACAGAATTACAACCACAAGAGCAACGGAGAATTTGTTTATATTTTTGACATCCCTGCCAGAAAACCAGGCTAATACTCCTCCTATTGCGAAAAATGGCAAAGCAAGATAGCTTATGTGAAGTAAGAGTACTTCCAGTGATTCCTGATTATTTGCGGAGCCTAAAATGAGCTCCTCGCTTGAGTAGCTTGTTCCTACCTCAATTACATCCATAAGAGGAGCGAGAACCATCTCAAGAAATGAGGTGTTCGGATTGACAAATGTGAACATCCAGTATGTTTGTAAGCTAATAACAAAAAAGAGCATATAATTAAAGCTGTTTGTTTTGATAGGGAGACTCTTATAAACATGGTTGTGCAGATATTTGCCTGCATAGATTGAAGCTAAAGAAAGAAGTACTACAAAAGTGGTCAACTGGTGGGTTAGAACCATTAAAATAGTAGCTATTAGGATAAATCCTGTGTATCTCAAGCTCTGTTTCTCGCTAAAGATCGCATATATAATAAATATAAAGTAGCAGAGAACAAGTGAGCCAGGAGTTATATTTGCAATGCCAGCAACGATGTTATGATTATTTAAGTTTATTAGCAAAGTCGCCAGCAAACCCATCTGAGGACCTTCAAGTTTCTTTCCTATGAGGTAGATGACTAGAGTACTGAAAACACTGACAAATCCTATGGAGTAAAATATTGCGTCTTTAACATCTGTTTTACCCATTATCTGAGTCACTGAGATAAAAATGTGAGCAAGTGGATAATAGAAATATTTACCACTTATCTCAATCGGAGCAATGGACCCGGTATCAGTAATAAACCGTGCCATACTGGCATGGAAATAAGCATCGTAGCCCATAAGGCTCGGAAAATTGTAAAAAATCCCTACTCTTATGAGAATCGATAAAAGGAATATTTGCAGTAGTATGGATGCTACGCTGTCGCCCTTCCTAATATAAAGGATCTGAGAGGCAATAATGGCTGCAAGGACACATATCAATATGAAATAAGATATGGGCCTGTAATATAGATTCATACTGTATATTAAAACGCATATCAGAAAAATGAGATAGAATGAGATTCCCAGTATACTTTTTAATCTGTCTTCTTGGGAAGATATCGCAGCCTCGCTTTTAAATTTATTTCTGAATACGAAGTAGATAAAGCAGGAAGAGAGAACGGCTATGCCAATATCTTTCTGGTTTAGATTGATTATATAATATAAAGAAATAATAAATAAACCTAAACCGAATCCCATGACGCTAAGAATTACATCAAGGTTTTTCGTAAGCTCCTCTGCGTATCTTTTTGCAGTTTCCATATAACCCCACAGATCAATAACTTTTATAATCAAACCATACCAAGTTAAAATATTTTTTGCCTGTAAATCCAGATGGCTTTCTCACAGTTTAATTCTCTTTTTCAATCCCATGTTATTTTCCTTAGTATCATATATTCAGTAATTCTCCTTCCACCATCTGTATATCTCGGCTCCTGATGTCATCCAGGCATTTTTTTGAGTACAATACTCCAGGATTCTTTTATAGAATTCCAGATAATCTCCTTGCATATACGTATTATGCCAGAGGATTGTAAGTACGCCTTTATAGCTTTCAACTGTATCAATGAGCTTTTCCGTAAGTTTCCATGCCTGATTGAAGTCAAGATGCATCTGGCTGAAAAGAGTGGTATCCATAATACCCAGTGGAATTTCGAGAATATCGATTTTTTTTCCTGTGTTAAGATTATATGGATTAAAAGGATGACACATTCCGTTCCTGAAACCCGCACAATCATGATAGCCGAAGGTTGAATCGTAACTGAAGCCCGCTTCTGCAAGGAATTCCCAGGTTTTTGGAGTCTTAAATCGAAGATAATGATTCCTGTAGCCTATAACCTCCTTTCGGAGTACCTTCTCGAGTTTATGTTTTTTGTTTCTGATTTCTATTGGGTTATTATAAGCTTCATGACCTCCGTGAAGCCCCACCTCCCATCCATCGTCCAAAATATAGCCAAGTTCTTCTTCCAGTTCTTCAATGCTGAAAGTAAAATCTTCGTCTCCTGGATCAAGGGTCAGGAAATAAAATGTAGATTTTGCTCCATAGTTTTTTTCCAGTTTCATAATTTGTCTAAAATTCCACAAAGGATTCCAAGTTTTGTTTATTCTTGAGAACGGAAGGATAGAAGCCTGTACAAACTGACCCCTTTTGAGAGCTTTTACTGCCCTGGCTGCAGTATTCAGCATTCCTGGACATACAAAGTCGATGTCATGAGTCAGGCATACTGCAAAATTTCTTCCTTCAGGATATTCGGGACTTAGCCCATTCTTAATCAGAAATTTCGAGATATGAGGCTCAAAAATATTTCTTTGACTGCTTAAGTAATATGAAAATCTTCCATACTTATCTAAAAGGATAGGGTCGTACTCTTCTTTTTTTGTAAATAGGTCCCATAGCTCCCCATCTTCCATTATTTTCTTAGACAAAGTATCCCCTTTACTCTTATTGTTTGGACTTTCAACTTTATTAAATATTTGGTTAGCTCTGGTTCCTTTATTTTTATCTTTTAGGAACTTATCCCGATGAGCTTGTCGTATCAATCCTATCCCCACTGGAACTCTAATGTACTATTCTCACAGACTATATTATATCATTAGACCACTGTCTGAGAAACATTAATCTCATTTATTCTGCTAAAGTTATCTTGTCACTCTAGAGTCCCGCTTATTCGTTATGCTTTTGATTGCAAAAACTGATTAGCTTCTCTGTTGGCTAACCCTACTCTCAATTCTCTTATTACCCTGGATCTTTTTCAGTACGGCTTCCATCTACATTCTGGCAATTTCCTGAATAAAAAATTTTGTTTTAACACAGGTGTTCAACTATCAGCAGAGAGAATCTGTATTTTTACTATTCTCTGCAGATTAGCCTTAACCATTCAATGATTGAAGCCATCAGGCGTATTTTCCTTTATGCTATGTATTAATGCCATAGATTAATATGTAAGAGAAGCACGTGTAAGAGAAGCAAGGTTATTGCGCCAGCCTCTGAATAATAAGGTTCCAGGTTAACCAGAGTTATTTCGCAGCTTTGTTCATAAGTCGAGACCCTGCAGTATCCGCCAATTTATAATGTTTCCCCATAAATGAATAAATATTATTAGGATATAAGTTTTAGCGTTGGAATAAAATTCTTTTCACAATATTTATTACTATTATAATATTTTATACTTCTCGACGATCATAAACACTGCTCAATACGCTGCGACTTTTATTTATATTTTTCAGAGCTGCAAGTTGTCTACTTCCAAGTTTTATAACTATCTCAGAAAAAAAACTCTAACGCGCACATTTTTTATTAGTTGAACTCTCCTACAGTATTATTCTTATCTGAGGATCTATCTTCAGTCAGGGCATGACTTGATCCTATGGCAGTTGCCACATGGAAAGTAGATCGATAAATTCAGACTGCCTGATATCGGGAATTTATATCCACAGATGTGGTATAAATGCTTGAGAAACTGCAATTTAACCTTATCAATAAGGATTCTTATCTCGATATATGGTTTGTTCAAGCAGATTTTAGTGTATTCCATTAGAGTTATTCTTCTGTTTCTTTCCCAAACTAATTATTTCTTTAAGACACTCCATTTTCATGACAATAAGAACTGAAAATTGCATACAAGGAACCTTTCTTTATTAAAAAATAGTTTATAAGTTAAGGTTAAGTAAGCTACATGGATAATTTAGGCCTCTCAATTATCCTGTTTTTAACCTCTAAAGAATCAGGTTTAATTTTCTGTTTAGATGTATAGAAAATTCCCGATCATTTATCAAGCTATTTTATTTACAGAATCTTTTGTAAGGATATTTTTTCCATATTAATATTTTTATTGGAATATCCATATCATGTGTTAACCTTAAATATATCTTGATCTAATAATTTTTAGTAGGATAGCCTTTAATATTTTTGCAATTATACACATAAAGGGGGTTATAGCACATGCATATGTATAGGGGGGTAGGTTGGGTTTGTATTCAGCCTTTTCACTTGGTCTCAATTCTTTAATCTCTGATCCTATTAGCATAGTATCTTCGCCAACCCAACTTACCGATAGGTTGCTCAGGCATGAATTTACTGTCTTGATTCCAGCTCAGAACGAGGAAACTTCCATTGGAAGCAAGGTCTTGATTGCGGCAAGTTACGCTGACCGTGTACTTGTTCTTGATAAGGGTTCTACAGATCGAACTATGGAGGTAGCTGCTCTGGGAGGGGCACGAGTTGTTCCTATCTCAGGGGGGGAGGAAGCATTACTCAACGTCCTTTACAAGGCATCTCTTGATTCAGAACTTGTTGTTCTTATCTATCCGGAATGCATGCAGGATATAGATTTGCTTTCCCATGTACTTGAGCCGCTAAGACAGGGATTTGATCTATCAGTGGGTTCATGGCCCTGTCGTATCTCCTGTGAGTTGGAAACAATAATGCTTTTCAATGGGAAAAATACCTTTAAGGAAAAAATAGGGTTTCTTGCGATAACCGCAGATTCGCTGCAGAAAATCAGCTCAGGCAGGGAACATCTTTCTTTGAAATCCTTGCTTTCTGCGGCGAAAGCTGGAGGACTTAAGGTTAACTACTTGAGTTTTGATGTAGACCCTATATTCAGGAAACTTGAGAACACTCGTATAGGAGTTGTTGTGCCTGCTTATAATGAGGAACTGCTTATAGGCGAAACTCTAAGTGGCATCCCCGAATATGTAGATAGAATTTATGTAGTTGACGATGCCAGTACAGACCGTACAGGCGAAATTGTAAAAAACTTTGGTGACTCACGGATTGTGTATTTGCGTCATGAAGTAAACAAAGGAGTAGGCGCGGGAATAATCAGCGGATATAAACTTGCACTCAAAGACGAGATGGATATCGTTGCGGTCATGGCTGGAGATAATCAAATGGACCCAGTCCAGCTTCCCAGGTTAATTTTCCCAATTATTGAGGGAAGAGCTGATTATACAAAAGGGAATAGACTACTTACTGATGATTTCATGACCGGAATGAGCAAATGGAGGTCTTTTGGAAACCTTCTCCTCAGCTTTATCACAAAAATAGGCAGCGGTTACTGGCAAGTTATGGACCCTCAGAACGGATATACAGCTATCTCCAGGCAGGCCCTGGAGGTGATCGATCTAGATTCAGTCTATCCTTATTATGGTTATTGTAACGATCTGTTAATCAAGCTTAATGCTTTCGGAATGAGAGTAATGGATGTTGTAATGCCCGCTCGTTATGGCAAAGAAAAATCCAAGATTCGGTATGGCAAGTTTATCCGCAAAGTGGCTCCCATGATCTTCAGAGGTTTTCTCTGGAGGTTAAGGGTAAAATACACTGTGCTGGACTTCCATCCACTTGTATTATTCTATTTCCTTGGAATGCTAGCCTTGCCTGTGGGTGTTCTGTTAGGATTGTGGGGCTTTTTGCAGATATTACTGCAAAATCCTCTCCCTTCCTACTACCCACTGCTTGGCTTCCTTGTCCTGGGTACGGGGCTTCAAATGCTTCTCTTCGGAATGCTTTTCGATATGCAGGTTGAAAAGAAAAGAAATGAAAAGATAGGGTTTGCTCGCTAAGACCCGGAGGAAAAACCCTCCGGATATTATCTATATACCCAATCTTTACCTTTAACTCCTTTTTCTCCAATACTTTTTATTCCATCTTTTTTATACCCTCTTGTTCCATCAGAATTTTTTGCTCAGCCGCCTTTTTAACCAGTTTACAACAAAGATAGCTATTAACCCGATTCCAAGAATTTCAGCGATGAAAGTTTGTGAGAATTCAGGTTCAAAAGACTTTCCGAGCATTATTAATAAGTACTCCAGGCCGGTATAGTCAGTAGTATCTCTGGGAAAGCTTAACCCGAAGAGGGGCCAGAAAAAAGTCAGAGGTTGAGCCCACATTTGGTCCTCTAGAAGATGAATAAAAGAACCTGAAGCAAGAGCAATGCCTCTGCGATCATTACTTTTTTTGTACAGGTACATTCCTACCAGCGAGAGAATAAGTGAAAACAACATTGTGTGACCTATCATGCGCCCATTTGCAAGGACCGAAGCAAAGATAACTCTCCCTACAGGTTTATCTATTAAGTCAGGCAGAAGGGCTCCAATAGCCAGATATCTCAGGTCTATTAGAACTCTCAGTCGGGGTGCAAAGATACAGCATAATAAAAATAACCCCAGCGTAATCCCCAGATGTCCAAAGAGTAGCATCTAAAGCTAAAAGGTTTTTCGTTTATATCTAAATGTTGCCCTTTACGAATCAACTTATCTCAGACTATTTATTGATATTCAGGTATACTCTATAGTGAGTTTGGGTCTCTGGTTTTTGTTTTGCCAGTTGGTACTGTAGAAAGCAATATAGTTTTCATCTTCCTCTCGGGCTTTAATAAGGAAACCTGTATTTTTGTACTTACCGCTTATATATTCCTGAACAAGGTCTGTTACGTCCAGTTCAATGTAGCGGTTGCCAGGGGTTTCATCTCCACTGATAGTTATTGCAGCGTATGGGGTGCTGCCCTGGAAGACTCCATTCCTGTCATACCAGTCTCCTCCTGAATTTTTCCAGGGAATGTTGGTTTCTCTTTGCTGCCACGTAACATGTTCTTTGCACCATTCCACAGGTCTATATATTTCCAGTACAGTATCCTTTGGTCTCATTTGATTCTCCGGGTAGCACCGGAATAAAGACAGTGTTGCTCCTTCGATCTGGTCAGTTTGATTGAATGAACTCAACTCAAAGATTATAACGCCCCTGTAAATGCCCCCATCAGGTTTCTTTCCTATGTCAATATATTCACTTTCACTGAAAGTCATGTTAGGAGCCTCTTGCCTTAACCTGTTGTCAGAAATGACAAATGGTAATGCAATTTTAAGATTTTCCGCTTCATCGGACTGCAGTGAAAGGTTTAAAAAAAATCTTTTAAGAAATCTTAGAAATTCTGAAAAGGCTCTTTTAAGGCTAGATTCAAACTCTTCTTCCTGTCCTGTCTGGACTCCACTTTCATCTATCTCATAAGGCGTCTGCGGTCCGGCAGACATAGCTTCACTCCAGGGGAAATCCTCTCCTAAGGACTCATTTTTGCTCAACTTCGCCGCAAGTTCAGAGTCAGCCTCGATATCTGAGGTAGAATTTGCACCAAGATAATTCCCACCTGCATTATTGGAAAGGCAATTATTTTCTAGGATAAATGAATGGGTATCTCTCAGCTGATTGTATACAGCATATCCTTCTCCGGCTGCAGGACTTGGCTGTGTATTAATTATTATATTATTTCTCACGATAGTTGTATATCCTGAGCCCGGAGCCAAAAATTCTTTAGTAACCTGTTTATGGGCAATAGCAGCGCCGTAGCATCCTTCGAATTTATTGTTCTCTATCAAAGTGTTTTGAAAACCGTTAAGCACTATTCCTCCTGCCCAGTCTGCACCACGGTTAATTCCGGTTTTATAAAATTTATTGTGATGGATATAGATATCTCTTGCAGAGTCTTTAGAATATCCGTTTCCGTAACCTGTAATCCAGATACCTGCCGCATTTGTCTCGTATAGCAGGTTATTGCAGATCTCAATATCATTCATCACAGTTGATGGACCGATCTTCTGGATTTCAATCCCTGCCCCTCCTTCTCCTTCGGAGTCGATAATATTGTTATGGAACTTTACGTGATTTGTATTGTAAATTCTTAAGCCACTGTTTGTTCTACATGTTATTTTATTGTTCCAGGCTTCTACATTTGAGGAATAGATGGCATAGAGAGCATCATGCCCTAACTTATAAACCCGATTATTGTAAAACTGAATATCTGAACATTTTACGACCTTAAGCCCATCCCCATGACTGTCATGCATGTACATGTCGTGAACCTTTATATTCTCACAATTAAGGAAATTAATCAGATTATGATATCCTTTGCCCCTGCTTTTCCCATCGTTGTTATCATGATTTCCATCAATCTCAAACCCTCTTATGGTAATGTCATGATTTCCGGCACTGTCCATTTGCGTAATCAAAGGCTTTCCTTCCGGCCAACCTACATTATCCTCAAGCTTAATCACAGCTGTAGGATCTCCCTCAAGAATGGTATTACTCCCTATATAGATACTGTCCGAAATAACGTAAGTATTAGGTCCTTCCAAATGAACGGTTGTAAACTCTGGATTTTCCGCAACATATGCAAGAGCTTTGTTTATCTCTACCTGGTCGTCACTTCCATCACAATTAAAGTCCCCACTTCCATTGGTAGAAACACGAACTACTGTATCAGATGGGGTGGATAAAGTGATGGTCACACCTGCAATTAGAGAAATAAAAATTATACTAAAAAGTAGTAATTTTTTTCTATCTCCCCACTTATACATTCGCCTTTTTCCGTTCATATTAAATCCCCAATACATTAAACTATAACTCTTTAAGATTAAAAAAGGTTACCTGTTAAGTTTGCAAATGAGATAGACTCGAAAATACATTCATTCTTTTCGCTGCTCGAGTCTCGAGAATTGCAACAGATCCCCAAGGACACTACTGCATGTATAAACAACTTTATTAACTTCTTCAGGTTCCTGACTGCCAGAAATTAGTTCCCTTATATAGGGCATTAACCCTCCACTTTAATTCATTAAGTATGGTTATTTTTATCAAATATTGAATCCCCAGATTGAATTATAAATGAACATCTATAAGTATTTTAGTAAGCAACATGAACAGACGACATTATAGCCACTGCTACGCAGATTGCCAAAGAGAGCCACTAATTCTAATGATTGCTAATAAATTAAAGTTAAATCACTTACTTTGACTCTTTCCTATTCCAGTAAGTGATTTTGTTAAAAGGCAGGTTTAAGGCGTTTTAATATTATATTGAAAAAGAATAAAAAATAGTTCTCAACAGGAACCTTAAATTCTTCCATTGTGGTGAAAATATCTGGTTCCACCATACAACATATCCAGGAATATCGCCTGAAATAGAAGCATATTCGGTATTTCCGTACCTGCCTATGTTGATCCTCCCTCCATTATTCCTGGGCTCCTTTGAATAGTCAGAACCTAGATAACCGGCATCAATGCAGGGAGAACTTACAATATCTTTTACCCAGGTTTTTCCGTTCCATCTTCCGCCTGTTGATTTCAAGTGGTAATCGTGATCTTTCTGATTTGCAAAGAGAGGATCAGCATATATATCAGTTGTTGATGTGCAGTTTTTATAGTTGCCTGCTTTATTATTGTAAAGGCAGTTATTCTCCAGCACAAAAGTATGTGTTCCGGGCAGATAATTAATAACTCCGTACCCTGTTCCGCTCGGTTCTTTTGTACGTGGCAGGGTATTTACAATAATATTATTGCGGACAATTGTTGTATATCCTGTGTCCTGGGGTGAAAGATCGATAGAATAACCTGTAGGATACATATGGGTAACTGCAGCATGATATGCGCCATCAAACACATTATTTTCAATGCGAGTGTCATAAAAACCACTCGCTACTATACCACCTACCCAATCTATACTTGGGTTTGTACCTGTGCTGTAAAATATATTGTGATGAATGTACACATCCTGTGCTTCTTCCCTGGGATAAGAATTGCCATAGCCTAACAGCCAGATCCCGGGCCCGTATGTGTGATGGATTGTATTATTGCACACCTCTATATCATTCATCACGCCTGTTGTTTTCTGAATCTGGATTCCAGGCCCGCCTGCACTCCAGTGATAGAAGGAGTCAATTAGATTATCATGGAGCTTTACATGGTTTGAGTTCCAGACTCTAAGGGCGCTGTTAGTTCTGCAGGTTATTGTGTTATTCCAGGCTTCTACATTCTGGCATTCAATGGCATAAAGCCCATCATGCCCCAGTTTATAAACCCGGTTATCGTAAAACTGGATATTCGAACTTCTTTCTATCTTCAGTCCATCTCCATGCCCGTTATGCATATACATGGAGTGAACCTGAATGTTGCTGGAATTCAAGAAATGGATCAGATTGTAATATCCTTCTCCTCTCTTTTTGTCTAGATTTTTGTTATGGTTTCCGTTGATTTCAAATCCTTTTATGGTGATGTTGTAGCTTCCTGCTCTGTCCATCTGTGTAATCAGGGGCTTATTCCTTGGCCAGTCAGCCTCATCTTTAAGTTTAATTATGGCTGTAGGGTCTCCTTCCAGAATGGTATCATTTCCAATTAAAATACTGTCTGAGATGATATATGTATTAGGACCCTTCAGATGAACGGTTGTGAACTGAGGGTTTTCTGCAACATATGCAAGAGCTTTATTTATTTCTACCTGATCATCACTTCCATCACAATTGAAATCTCCTCTCCCATCGGTAGCAATATAAACAGTTTTATTGGGTGATGTAGTGGAAAGGGCGGTTATTCCCATTGCAACCAAAAAAATTAAAATTGCAAAATAGATCCCGGTTTTTTTCCTGTTTTGCCATCTATGTCTCAGATCTTTTCCGTTCATTTTTATCCCTGTACTTTTTTAGTTATAAATCTCCAGACGTGAGAAAAGCTATCTGCAGGGAGTATTATCCATTTAACTTCGGGATAGGCTAGCGTTCCGATATAATTTGATGAGCTGTACTGTTAACTGAAGTAAACTTTTACCATTTTCTTTTTCTTAAAGCCTCTGGGAAATGCAAAGACGATACTCATTGACTGCGGCAGTGTACAAAAAGTTTATGTCTTAAAGTTTCTTCAATTGGTTCAAATAATGGTTAAAAAGTTATGGATGTAAACCAATTTCCTCTGGATTGGATCCATAAATATCGCGATCTCTGCTGTTACTGGTTACATTCTCCGGTTTATACAATGAGGTGATCCCAAAACCAAAATTATCTCTCACATCAATAAGAATCTCCAGAACAAATTTCGTGACTGGAAACTTTATTGGTTATTGGGGATTTGAGATCAGGGGACTCAATTTTGGTTTTGGGATAGGCTTAA
Source organism: Methanosarcina flavescens (assembly GCF_001304615.2). Lineage (NCBI taxonomy): Archaea > Methanobacteriati > Methanobacteriota > Methanomicrobia > Methanosarcinales > Methanosarcinaceae > Methanosarcina > Methanosarcina flavescens. Next base: position 1,728,500 of record NZ_CP032683.1, read on the forward strand.
TCAGAAAGACAATCTGCACTAAGATCCTGTATTTATATCTATTTATTATTCGCTAGGTCTAAATTAAGTTTACACTGTTAAAAGCAAAGTAAGTGCTCAGGCTTACGTTTATATTTTTGATTTTAACCGAAATACTAATAAAATTTTTATATTCTGATGACCCACCTTTAAATGATAAATATTTTAGCCAGTTGTATTTGTACAATCTCCAATCTAATGTAATTTCAGTACAGGTTAAGAATTTATTATGCCACTATGAGCGTATTTGGTAGCACGGGGGGGTCTTATGAAGGGTACTTTTTCGGTTACAGTGGATATTGAGGATTGGTATCATATTCCTTCAGTCTGCAGTTCTCCTTATGCTGTTTACAGGAGTGTAAATGAGTTCTTTGATAAATGGGAAGGTCAATATGATTTCCTAACTGAACCTACAAAAAGGACTCTGAATATTCTCGAGGAATTCAATATAACTGCTACTTTCTTTGTAGTTGCGGATACTGTAGAGCACTATCCTGGACTTATAGAGTCAATTGTTGAAAGAGGACATGAAATTGCATGTCACGGGCTACATCACGCCTGCAAAATCGATCCTGAAACGAAGAAGCCATTAATGAGTACCGAGGAGTTTGAACAGAAAACATTACTTGCAAAAAGAAATCTGGAAAAAATCAGTGGGGAAAAAGTAGTAGGCTACAGGGCACCAAACGCCCTTGTAGGTGGCTGGATGCTGGATTCACTGGAACGCATCGGGTTCAAGTATGACTCATCAGTATCCGTAAATTCTCTTTATAATAAAACTGATTCACCCCTTAAAACAGTTTCTTCTTTTCCTTACTATCCTGTAGAACGCGGACTTGAAGCAGGCAATGACAGAAACTTTATTGAGTTCCCCTGGGCCTATTATCAGAATGGACTGAAAATTCCGGCATCTGGAGGCCCGGTACTTCGCTTCCTGGGCGCTCCTCTAGTATTGAATGGGCTTATTCAGAGCTTGAAAAGAGGTCATACTATTTTCTATTTCCACCCACTTGACATTTCCTGTACTAAATTCCCTTCAGTAGGTAATAACAGGCCATTTTACTGGTGCATGAAAGGAAAACTTGTAGAACGTAGAATTCGTCATATTTTGAAAAGTTTGAAAAGTATCGAAAAGTTGTGCTTGAGGGATTATCCAGGAATAAGATAGTCTAGAGGTTATCCTGGGTTCCTCTAAACTGGCAGATCATGACAGAAGTCCCTTCTGATTCATTGCCCTTTAATTCGGAAATTAATGGGAGAGGAATTCACTCTATCGTGTGTTGTGAGCATTAACCTCTTGCTGGCATTTCTTTACTCATTCTCAAGCGCCATTTTTAACAAAGCAATAGCAACATAACAGAAATACACCCTTCTTCAATGAGTTTTTCAACCAAGCTGCTACACCCTCTCACATGCCCTGCATCGACAATTTCTTTAATATTCTTAAAAGCATATTTGCTCTGATTACTTTAACGTCACTGATTGAAGGAACTCTTTGGGCTTTAATCTTAATTTTTGTAGATCGCTGAACTTACTTTATTCGATATCATCAGTTGTTACCAGAACTTCAATTTCGCTCCTTCTGAATCAGATATGACAATATCCCTTTGCTTTGTTGCATATCTCCGTGAAGACCATCAGCCATATATTCTCTTGTCAGCAAATCTTCAACAAATTCGTCCACACATTTTTCGTATTACAAAATATTACTCTGATAATCCCAAATTTTAATAGTCAATCAGGTGGACAAGATCCTCGATTTTTGTCTGTTGTTTGACTTCAAAATAATATTGATATAGAAATACTGGAATTTCTAGATTGAAGACAGTACCTGAAAACCCTTAATTATTGAAAATTTCTAACTCATGAAAACATTAATTAGGTAGAGGCAGGTATATCAAACTGCATTCAGGGCACAACCATTAATTATTCGTTGGGCCGATTGAGTTGAGGAAAACAAGAAAGAGGAGAAATAAGTAAAATCTTATGAATGATAGTTTTTGGACTTGTTGCTGTCTGTGAATGTAAACTCTTCAAGGGTGGAACCACAGTCTCAGGGATAGTCCATATTAAGGTGCGGAAACTGGACTCTGTAACTTTCAAAAAGGATGGGGGACACATTGTCTAAAATCACCAATAACATATTGAATCTCATAGCCTCGATTTCTCTGTTATTACTGGTTTACAACATATTTACTCTCAGAGGAATTCAGCCTGAAGGATATACAGCTAATATCTATGAGCAGCTTCCTTTCCACTTTTACCTTACCCTGCTCCTTTGTTACCTTTCAGCCTGTGTTCTGCTCCTTGCATACAGAAAAATGAGTGCAGTTCTCATATTGTTTCTCGTTCACACTGCAGTACTTATCACACCTTACATGCTTGGTTATGTTTCAATAGGAAGAGGAGAGGAGTTCTCATACATAGGACTTGCAGGACAGAGTCCGCGTTGTGACCTTTCAAGCTTCTCCAGTCTTTCTCCTACGGGACCTCTACTAGTTTCAACCTTGACTCAGATCACAGGTCTCGAAACGCCAGCACTCTCCTACTTTTTACCAGTATTTTTTTCAATCCTATTTATTACTGGAATGTTCCTGTTTTATCGGCTTTTTATGAGCAGGGAAAAACTAGTTCTGGTAGCCTTTCTTTCCTCGATGATTCCTTATTTCGGGCATTTCCAGACTTCGGCAGCCTCCTGTTACCTGACTTTTTGCCTGGTGCCCCTCTACCTTTTTGTGCTGAGAAGTGCACTCTCGAATAAGAATCTGGCAATGGCTGTCTGCCTTCTTTTTATGATGCCTTTGATTCCTTTAGCCCATCCCTTTATTTTTGCATATCTTGCCTGTTTCTCCCTGCTCCTTACCTTCTCAGGCAAGATTCTGAAATCCGGATTTCTCCGTAAAATCTTGAGTCTTAACTTCCTTTCCCCTCGTGTTTCCCAATCTGCAGGAAAAAAAATACCCGTATTCATCTTCCTATCAGTTGCCTCGGGAAGCTTTCTGATATTTGCAAAATATGCTTCCCAGTTCTTTGATACCTTTATTTCTGACATTGTCTTCCGCGCTAAACTACTAATAGCTGCGGGACTTTCCACAATACCAGGGATGGATAACGGGTTTTTCGAGTTCGTATATATCTTAAATCTCTATTACGGCAAGTACTATATTCCTTTAATTTTGATTCTGATCAATTCTATAATTGTATGGCAGAATCGTAGAAGATTTTGCCACCATTTTGTTCGCAGGTATCCCCGTTTCCTGGCGCTCTATATAGCAACCTTCTTCCTGGAGCTCGCTTTCCTCTTAAATCCCTTTGTTCCGTACCCCCCAGATAGGTTTGCAAACTTGAGCTTCATTATTTTTGCTCAAATTCCTTTGCTGGGATATTCCCTTTACATTATTTTTCTGAGAAAAGGGTATACTCTTGGTCTTGGCTCTGCAGTCCTGGTTCTCTGTCTTCTCTGGACAGTAGGATTCTTTACATGTTTCAGTTCACCGTATGCAGGTGGAGTTTCTGAAGCAATTTCGCAGAATGAAGCAGAAGGAATTCAATGGCTATCCGGAGTGAAAGAAACCTATCCGTACATTATGTCCTCTCCAGATATGGAGGAAGGAAACCCCACCCAGCCAGGCATACTTAGCAGTAGCTCGAGCCCGGCTGACAAAGGCTCTCAAAAACCCCATTATACCTCCAGGAACGATCTTGAAAATGATATATCTGTAAAAAAAGTACCAGAAAACGAACCTTTCTATGTTGTAGAGACAACCTTCTCGGATGCTTTTATTGCCAGGGCACAGAGGTCTGATAAAACATCGGCTCCTACCGGCGAAAACTCACTCAAGGTCCAGCCCGATTATCCAGTTCACAAGATATATGATTCCCTTAATATAGAAATCTATGAGCATATCCCATAAACTCCTCTCTTCCTCTGTTTCTCCCTAGAATCAGGTTTTTTAAAGAGAGCAACATCAGCTTTAGAATTAGGGTCCTCATTCTTTTTTTAAAGATACTCCTCCTATCTCGAGGTTAAACTCTACTTTTTTCTATTTATTATAATACCGATTTCTCTTTTATTTTCTCTTGAATATACTTGCCAGTAAGAAATACAATTATAAGCAAACCTATAATTTCTGAGATAAAAACTTCTGTATATCGTGGGTCGTACGCTCTACTGAGAACTATCATCAGATACTCCATAAAACTCCCTGAAATCGTATCTTTCGGAAATTCCCAACCAAGAAGAGGCCAGAGAAATGCTCTTGGGTAATTCCACATCTCATCTTCAAGAAGGTGGCAAAAGGATGCCCCTGAAATAACCAAGAATTCAGGTTTATCCCGGTTATACAGATAATACCCTACCAGAACCAGCAGAAAGCCAAAAAGTAAAGTATGGGCAAAGATACGTCCACTTCCTATAGTGTCAAAAAGAATTATCCTGCCGAGGGGTTTATCAATAAAATCTGGAAGAAGCGCCCCAAATGCAATCCACGGAAAATATGCCATGAAGTTATTTTTTGAAGATAGGCGGTTCAGGAGGTAGAAAATTCCCAGAGTAATTCCAATATGTCCAAATATTAACATCAGACTAAATATAGTTACTAACTAATTAATTATTTTGCGGCCGGCTTGCCTGATGACCTGCCGGCACAACTTTAAGTTATATACCAGAAAGGATTTCTCAAGCCTGGCATTCGGCTACGAGTTTCTCTACCAGTTCCTGCCGGATTGCAGTTCTTCTGTCTCCTCCGCAGACCATGCCCCGGACGCCAATAATATCCGGTCCTATCCTCTCAAGTATCGGAAGATCCTCAAATTTTAGAGAACCTGCAATTGCGTTTTCAAGCCCGTACTCATGGGCAAGGTCGGTAAATTTTTTAAGTTCTTTCTCATCCATGAACTCAAAAGTTGATTTCCCATCCTTGATTGCTGTATCAACCATTACTACATCTACCCCGGCTTCTGCGGCAATTGAAGGAAGCAATAATGGAGAAATTGAGTTGATACGCTTGTAATCCGAGTACCCCGAGGCAACAACTTTTTTTGTCGAGTCATAATCCTTTACAGCCCGTGTTATTTTTGTCAGAAGCTCAAAAGCCTGATCTTCAGTCTGGATATCGTAAAGGCCAACTTTAATGTAATCTGCTCCTGCAACCGCTGCTCCTAATGCTGCAAGGGAAGCAGTTCCCGGTTTGTAATTAAAATCTCCTATGGTTGCGCTTATAGGCTGTCTGCCTTCTACAGCTTCTTTTACATCCCTTATTATCCACGGGAAATTCGCACCAAGGGAACCTTCTTTGGGGTTTTTGACATCCACAATGTCTGCGCCGCCTCTGGAAGCAATAATTGCCTCCTCTCTATTGATTGGACTTACAAGCAGTTTCATAAAAATCCTCTAACTAAACATCGAATTAGAATCTTCCATTAATATTGTTCTTTTTATACAATACACTTTATTTTATGCTTTTTTATAGGATGATGCAGCTATTGAATAAGTATGTTCCGAGTAATTCTTGTGATGGATATATTTAACCGTAGCGTAGTCCTTGCAAAGGGCGGTAACAGGGAAAACTACCGCCCGGTTTCAGATTCAAGTAATGTATGCAGCAACTCGGACCCTGTAGATATAGTTGAATTCCTGCATCCCAGGGAAGTTTACATTGCCGACCTTAACGTACTCCAGAGTAAAGGGCCTCTCGAAACAAACACCGGAGTAATACGGGAAGTAAGTTTAAGAGCAGACACAATGCTTGATTTCGGGATCTCGTCTCTACAGGATGTAGATAAAGCTCTTTCCATTGCAGGGACTGCTGTAATAGGTACAGAGACAGGTACGCTTTCGACAATAAAGGACGCAGCCTCTGGAAACCCCGGAAAGATCAGTGTCAGTATTGACATAAAGCATGGCAAAGTCTTGAAAAAGGACCCAAAGCTTCCAGAGTCACCTTTTGAGATCGTAAAGCTGTTAAATAGCTTTCCCTTAAAAGATCTTATCTTCCTTGATCTTGACAGGGTTGGAACAGCCTCAGGGTTTGATCCTGATTTCCTCCGGAAACTCGTTAAATGCTCCAGCCATAATGTACTTCTTGCAGGAGGAGTCAAGGATATGGAGGACCTTTTTATTCTTGAAGAACTTGGGATAAAAGGAGCCTTGGTTGCAACCGCCATTCATTCAGGATTGGTTCCACAAGCTGTATTGAGTTCAGGACTTAGACCAAATAATAAAAAATAATTCTTATCGGAAATACTTTTTATTTCAGCCCTTATATGTCTTGTATATAATCGGGTATTTTTGGTCTTTGTATTCGAACAGCAGATCTCACTTAAAACCAGGAGATTATGAGGTTATAGTATGGTAAAGAAGAATATATCTGAAGAGAATATTGAAGAAAACATTGAGGAGAAAAGCGGAGACGGATATGTGGAAATCAAAATGGGGGGAGGCTGGTATATGACGATCTCCCTTGCACACAGCGACCGCTTTGAGAAGGAGTATGTCGAGCTCGCAAAGGAAAGGGGAGGCATGAAAAAATCCAGGTTTAACCTTAACCCTGCCCATGTAAGAATGCTAGGGGAAGCTCTGATCAAATTCGCTGACGATAATGGGCTCTAACAGGATATTTCGGGCTCAATCTTCCGGTTCAATCTATCTGGTCAGTTCCTGCTAAGGAACTCCAGAATTTTTTCGGCTACTTCCTTTTCTATGTATTCAGGGGAACGGGAAGCATCGATTATAATGAAACGTTCAGGCTCCTCTGTCGCAAGCCTGAGGAAAATCTCCCTGACTCTCCGTAGAAATTCAATTTTTTCGAACTTGCTTTGCTCTCCTCGTTTTCCACATCGCTGAATTGAGACTTCAGGCCTGATATCAAAAAGAAAAGTTACATCCGGAACGATAGTCCAGTCCCGGTGCAGATTCTTTACCCATTCAAGAGGGTTTTCCAGGTGAGTTTTCAGGGTTATGCCCTGGTAAGCGTATCGGCTATCAGAATAGCGGTCAGAAATTACAACTTTTCCATTCTCAAGCGCAGGCTTTACAATTTTGGCCAGATGCTCGGCATGGTCAGCTGTAAAAAGGAAGAGCTCGGCAAGCTGGTCAGTATTCGACTGAATGGCTTTTTCCACAGCATTTCCAGTCAGAGTGCCTCTCGTAGGCTCTCTGGTAAACACAGGTTCAAAAACCTTAATAGCAGGGTTTTCCTGAAGCTTTCCCGCAATCGTACTTTTGCCCGAGCCGTCAATGCCCTCAAGTGTGATCAGTTTCCCTCTCATAAATACCGTCTTTTTTCTTTAAGAGACTTTTAGTGAAATGCTTTATCTGTATTTATAATCTACAGACTTCCCAGTTTCATGGTAAGGTTTTAACTCAATGTATAGGTGTCGAGTCACAGCATAATTCAGATAAAAATAAGCATCTATTTATGCAATATTAAAATTAACTTAGAGTAATGACTGTAATAGGAGTTATCACGCGGGGCAAATACGGGCACCGTCTGATTGAAACTATCAAAGAGCATAGTGATTTCTCAATCGTGACTGCAGACCTTCCTGAGTTCGTGCCTGTATTTATCGAAGAGCCTGATGAATTTCTCGATGCCCTTAATTTCGATAGGCAAATTTTCTCTGCCGAGATCATAATTACTTACTCACTGCATCCGGATCTGACATCAGCAATTGCAAAGCTTGCGGCAGAAGCTGGTGTGCGTACCCTTATAGTTCCGGGTGGGCCGTCCAGAGCTTCAGTTCCCGAACTCAAAAAGATCTCTGAAGCTTCAGGCATGGATATAGAAGTAGATGAAATCTGCTGCAGTCTTGAGCCCAATGCTTTCAATAAGCCGTTTACGGATCTCTTTGGGTCTCCTATTCTGGAGGTAAAGACAAAAGACGGAAAGATTGCCGACGTCAAGGTAATAAAGGGGGCTCCATGCGGGAGTACCTGGCATATGGCGAAAGAAATAGTTGGAATGGAGATAAAGGATGCGCCTCCAAGAGCTGGACTGTATATCCAGCATTACCCCTGCAGAGCGGCACGTGGCGACTTTGGAGGAATCCATGAATCAGGGGAACTGCATAAGCAGGCATTCATAAGAGCCCTTGAAAATGAGGAGTGAGTATATATTCTTTGAAAAAATATATTGTAAATATGACCGGAAAGTGGGATTCAACTTTTCATTCGTGAGAAGCCCTACTTTTTGTTCTGCCCGGTCTCCAGTTATTCACGGGGGTGAAAAAGATTACTACCCTATCTATCTCAGAAGACTCAGGGCCTGAAGACCTTGAGGCAATAGCAATCGCAGTACACTCGGTCACCGGACTCCCTACGACAATTCGCAGCCTCAAGCGAAAAGGGCTTCGCCTGGAAAAAGGGGAAATCCTTGATAGGGACTACACAGGACCTGTGCTCGAAAAAGTATTGAAAACAAATGAAGTTATCCACGAAGTTCCTACAGAAGGCGTATACAGGGGAAAACATGTGGTTGTTGCTCCCATTCGCTCAAAAGACGGGAAAGTTATTGCAGCTCTCGGGATTGTGGATATACTGGCTATCATAGACCTGCAGTCCATTTTTCAAGAATATACCTCAATATTGCAAGAGGTTGAGGACTCAAAGAAATGAGGCAGGTAAAGAAATAAACGGGTAATAATTGCTTTATACTCAGACGGATAATTAAAAAGTGGTTATTGGAGGATCTGTCTCTCTTATTTACAGTGAAATTCTTGTATCCTCCAATTAAGCTTCTGATTTTAACCTTAAGGTTATCCGGGATTACTGTGGCTTTTCGTATAATTTTACTTTTTTCAGCAGAGTACCGTTCTTTGCATGGGGCTGCCTGAATACAGTATCATTGGATTTTTCAATTTCTCTTGCCTGTGTTGCAAGCTGCGCAGCAGCTTCCATTATCTCATGTCCGGCTGCTGCTGTAAGGCACACCTGTTCGATTTCTTTTAACATGAAACATGCGGGGAAATTAACCTGTGCTACTTTCTCAGCCATATGAAGAGCAGCCAGAGCTTTTGCTTTTGCATAAGGGTTTGCAAAGCCAGCATGCTCAACACATTTCTCAGGTTTTGCAAAAATGTGTGGGAGCTCCAGTTCCTTTCCTGATCTGCCAGATGCAACCTGGTCGGTTACCTTATCCAGTTCTTCCTGAATGAGTCTAACAACACCACAAATGGATAGCACTTTCATTGCATCGGAGTTGAAGGATGCCATCTCCACTGGGTCAAGGAACTCTCTCTTTGCTCCGATAAGAGGGTCTACCGGAAGAATTATATACCCGAAGCCTTCCTGCTCAAGAGCTTCTCTGGCTTCTTTCTTTGTTGGGCCATCTGAGACTACAATACAAGGGACGTCTTTCCAGATCTCACGAGCCGCAGTGGGACCCGGAGCTGCTGCATTCGGGCTGATAATTACCACGAAATCTGCATTCCACTGTTTGAAACTTTCACTATCAGCAGCTTCGGCAGGGCTCATCTTAGCCCCTGTACCAAATACACGTACTATAATCCCTTCTCTAGCTGCAATTTCATCCTGGATCAGATTGATAACCTGGCTCATTCCCAGGTTGCCCATTTTTATAAAACCTATGTTGACCATTTTTCTCAAAATCCTTTGTTAACCAATTTCTTCAATAATGGAATTCCTAAAGGGTTTATAATCCTTTTGGCAATCTTCGTTCCTTATCAAACTTATTTTATAAATATATATGTAATTTATAATTATTATTCAGTATGTTTTTGATTTCCTCCGAAAAGCTTAAAAGGGATGCGATTTATTTCACTCAAAAACGTTGACATCAATGCTGTTGTTTTGCGGTTTTGTTTCACAGGACCCGTATTATAATTTGAAAACTTTATCCGTTGGTGGGCTTTTAATGTCAGGGCAAATACATTATATTGAGTTGCGGGGGTACCTTTGAAGGAGGTACACCAGGCAGCGTGCCCTTTTTCGGGAATCATCCCGCTATATTTAATAATTATTCAGGTCCAGGTTTTGATTGAGTGAACTGTCCTACGTACAATTCTACTGAAAACAAAATGATTGTTTTTGATATGGATAGCACCCTTATAGACGCTGAGACTATCGATGAGCTCGCCAGGGCTGCAGGTGTTGTAAGCAAAGTAGAGGAGATTACAAAGAGAGCGATGTATGGCGACCTTGATTTCGAGCAAGCGCTTATCGAAAGGGTCAGACTTCTTAAGGGACTTCCCCTCGAAACTGCCCTTGACGCGGTAGACAAAATCAATCTGATGCCGGGAGCGGCAGAACTTATCCTCTACGTCAAAAGTAGGGGCTATAAGACTGCAATGATCTCAGGCGGATTTACTATCTCTGCTGATGTAATAGGTAAAGTGCTTGGTGTCGATTTCATTGTTTCCAACGAACTGCTTGTGGAAGACGGCTGCCTTACAGGCAAAGTTGTCGGCCCTATCACACAGAGCGACTCAAAAGCAAAGGTATTTGAGGAACTTACCCGGCTCAACGGAGTCCGGCCGGAGCAGTGTGTGGTTGTCGGGGACGGCGCAAATGATGCCTGTATTTTTGAGAAGGCAGGTTTTGCAATAGCTTTCAATCCCAAGCCCATCCTGAGGGAATATGCGGATGTGGTCATAACAAAAAAAGATCTCAGAGCCGTTATCCCTGTTCTTGAATCTCTTTCTTATCAATGTTGTAATCAGGCACAGCATGTCGACATCGAACAGTAGAACTACCAAAATGCCAGCTTTTTTGCTGGATCGGGAGGCACACTAAGAGATGCTAAAAGAACTGCAGAAAAAAAGATCAGATTTGAAGAACATTTCTGAAGAATCCAAGGAAAAAAGAAATGCTTTAAACGCAGAGGCCAGCGCCCTCGCTGCAAAGCGTAATGAGCTGAACAAGAAGACAAAAGACCTTATCAATGAAGCCCAGGAATTAAAAGTCCTCAGGGACGAAATCAACGAGAAGGTCAGCGAATACAAAAATAAACGCGACGAAACCAATGCCAGGGCAAACGAACTCTTTGCAAAGGCTGATGCCATCAGAAAACAGAACAACCTGGGTGGCCCATCGATAAAAGCCCTGAGAAAAGATATTGATCGCCTTGAATTTGCCCAGCAGACTGAAGTCCTGAGCACAAGCAAGGAAAGGGAACTCGTTGGCAAGATTACTCAGCTTCAAAAACAATACCAGGTCAAAAAAGTCCAGCTTGAGAGCAACCTCGAACTGAAGAACATTCTGGACGAAGCCCAGAAGATCCGGGATGAAGCCTCAGAATTCCACAACCAGCTGGCTGAATATGCCAGACAGGCTCAGGAATACCATGAGAAGATGATTGCTGCTTTCAAAGAGGCTGACAGAACCAGGGCAGAGTCTGACATTGCCCATCGGGAATTTGTAAAAGCCCAGGAAGCAGCTGACGAACAGCACAAGATTTTCATCAATGCTCAGAAGGAAATTCGGGAGCTTGACAAAGAAATCTTTAAACTCAAAAAGAAAGACAAAGAAGGAAAGTCCCGAGTTGTCAAGTCCGAGCTTCAGAAGGATGCTAAATCCATCTTCGAAAAGTTCAAGGGCGGAGCAAAACTCACCACTGAAGACCTTATGACTCTTCAAAGGTCGGGTTTAGTCTAACTTATCTAGTAAAAAAATTAGCTGAAAAGTACCAATTTCCGTTGCAGGTCGAGATAGATCTGCACTCCTATTTTTCCGACCTGCTCTATACTTGCCACTGATTCTATCTTTCCCAGATTGATTCTTCTTACACTTTCCGATTTTCTATATTATTGTCAGTTACAGTTTCAGTGTTTTGTATCCCAGGCTTGTTTAGTTACCACTTTTTTTATTTTAAAAAAAGAACCAAAGAACAAGAAAAAAATAAAAAGAGGTTATAACTTATTTGTGCTTTGCCTGAAATTTTCAATTATTATTTTTTTCAATTGTCATTCTCAATCTATTCTCAGACTCTCCACTATGTTCCTAAAATTATTGTAAAAGATTAAGAATTACTCTCAATCCAGAGCTTTCATTAGTTTTTCGATTTATTCAGGGAGTTTCAGATATTTTTCCCTGAATTCGGGATTCCTCATAAGGCAGCACTTTGCATTATATACAGGATCTTCCCTGATCTTTTTCCAGACATCCTTTATCCTGTCTCTATGGACGTTTCCATAAGGAATCGGGATACAGGCGCAGGGGAGAATATCCCCTTCTGGGGTGATATGGAGCCACTTACGGCCTGCCATACAGCCTGTAGTCTTCATAACCTGAGGGATGGGAAAGACTCTGGGGCCTTCTTTCCCCCTGGCTCTGGATACGAAATTATCAAATTTTCTCAAGTCTTTTGGAGTCATTATTTCGGAGGCGTGATCCATCCACCTGCCAGTGGGGACTATCTCGTAAAAGGAAAGTTCGTGGACTTTGAGTTTGGATGCAAGAGCATATAGTTCATCAAGCTCGTTCACATTGTCTCTGGAAAGCACAACATATATATTTACAAGGAGCCCTGCATTAACTCCGTTTTTGACGGCTTCAACTGCACTTTTAAAAACTCCTTTTCTGCCCCTTACGTAATCATGTTTCTCTTCGTATGCGCTGTCAAAGCTGACAGTAAGGGAATAAAGCCCTGCTTCTTTCAGGCTGCTGGCACGCTCTTGGGTCAGCCCTGCCCCCGAGGTGAACACGCCTGTAATAGCTTTCTCAGGATTAACATACCTTATCAGATCTTCTAGACCCTGATATGTAAGGGGCTCGCCTCCATCAAAGATCACGAAGGTTGCGCCCATCTCAAGTACCTGGTCTATTATGGATTTTACGGTTTCGGGGGCAAGTTTTTTCCGGTTTTTCGTGTCAGGCAGAGCACAGTGGATACAGTTGTTAGGGCATTCTTCAGTAATGGATATAGTTACCTGGTCCGGAATCATTTTTCCCAGAATGGAAAAAAACTGGCTTTTTACCAGGCGGTCAAAACCCGGGCTTGGTACCGAGGGCATCCAGGTTGAGCAGATGAGCCTGTCTGCCTCTGTTTTTACAGGCTTTTCACCTTCAAAAAGTGAAAGATATTTTTCAAGGCTTTTTCTCATAAGGACGGATGCAGCCCCGCTGATTTTCATCCTCATGTATCCGTCTTCGATTTCGGTATAAACTCTAAGAATCGGGCTTTTAAAGAAGTCGTATTGCATATTGCTTCCTGCACCTGATAGTTGATGCTAATGTCAGTATAAGTTCTGTTCTCTTGCTCTTTTAAACTTCAGTTTATCTATTCCTCAGAAGTGCTCTGCACTTTAAGATAGCAGAAGGTTTTTTCTTTAGCATGAATGCAAAAACTTGCATTGCCTGCTCAATTGAGCTTCCATGAATAAATGAAAGATCCTCTTTTTCAAAAATCTTTACCATCTCATCAATTTCCCTATCCGTCATTTTTCTGAGGGTCTCAAGCCCTATACGTCCCAGGTAATGCTCTGCTTTAAATTCTCTTTCCCAGATCCTTCGGTACTCTAAAAGGGCAGATTTAGAGACATTTCTTTTTTTTACGGCATCTGCAGCCACATCACCACAGATCTGGCCTGCCCTCATCGCATAGCCTATTCCTGACTGACCTGCTGCTCCACCAGCAACCATTATCCCGTCGGTTATGTATTCTTTCGGAATTGTTACTATGGGGTCTCCACCGGAAAGCTTTCTTACAACCTCAAGATCTTTGAGCCCTTTAAGCTTTTTGAAATTCTCAACCCAGGCATTAAGGTAAGGCGTTGCGTCCGTTCCACATCTGCGTACATAGGCTCCAATTGCGGCATTATCGCCTCCTCTTGGGGCATATGTAGTCTTCCATCCAGGGGCATGATTTCCTATGTAATACTCAAACATCTTCGGTTTACCAAGCCCGGGGCTTTTAATATCTAATTCAATTCCCCACGCAATATCTTCAGGATATCTCATTGTTTTCAGGCCCAGAAGGGAAGCCAGTTTTGAGTTTATACCGTCGGCAATAATAACCAGTTTTGAGGTGAATATCCCGCCAGAGGTGTTGACAATAAAATTCTCATCTTCTCTGTGGATCTCCTGAACTTTAATTCCTTCTCGAAGGTCTACGCCGGCTTTTATTATTTTCTTCGCATAAAACCTATCAAAAGCGGTTTTATCAATCGCATATCCGGGAGCTTCAACCTCCACTATCCTTCCTGACGGGGAAATAATCTTCATACCTTTGAGATAATGCGTCACATAGGAAGGATCCACTTTCTCTCCACATTTATCGAACATCCCCTTAAAAAACGAATTTGCAGGATGGGGAGGATGCCCTATTTTCTCTTTTTTTTCCAGTAAAAGAACTGACGATCCTTTTTCACAGGCATTCCTTGCAGCCATCAGCCCTGCAGGAGATGCCCCTACTACAATAATATCTGCATCCATTTTTCTCTACCTTTTTACCAGAGAATGGAGGTGTATGCTCCTGCGTAAATGCACAGCATGACATCCAGAATCATTGATCCGAACATAATAGCTCTGTAATTTGAGCCATTAAGGAAAAGTGTGCCGCCCCTCTCAGGAGTAGGATGTTTAATAAAATCAAGACACTGGGTAAGCATCCAGAGTCCCGAAGCAAGGGCTCCTGCAAAATACACAGGTCCGAGTTGAGCTGACCACCCTATTATCACGGAAGCGATAACTCCCACAATCCACCAGAAGGTAACGAATCTGGCAGTAAAGGGAATTCCAAAGGTCACAGGCAGAGTAGGTGCACCTTTCAATCTGTCCCCTTCCACATCTCTGGAAACTCCTCCGAGGGTAAAGGCCCAATCAGTAACGCATATCATTAGCCCGAAGCAAATAGCTGGCAAAGGGAGAATCACCCCATCACTGCCTTTCAAGATTCCTGCAGGGTCAAAGGCAAGCCAGACACCGACAGGCACCAGCCCGTATGAAATACCCACTGGTAGGAAGCTGAGAAAGGTATTTCTTTTTGCAAAGACCGAGTAGAAAGTGATAATTCCGGCTGCAATAAAAAGGACAAAGAGAGACTCAGGGTTGAGATAAGCAGCTGCGGCGCCAGCAACTCCTAATAAAAAGAGGGCATAAGCGAGTGCAGAATTCTTTGAAACTCTGGAAGAAGGCAGAGGTCGGTCAGGCAGGTTGATTGTATCGATGTCAATATCGCAGCAGTCATTGAATACGTATGAACTTGTAATAGCTGCAAAGCCGCCTATTACTGCAATTAGAAAGGGAAGAAACTCAGGAAGCCCTCCGGTCGCCAGATAGGAAGCAAGGATCGCACTCGAGGCAGGTAGGGTAAGATCCATGTAGTAGAGTTCGGGTCTCAACAGCCGCAGATAGGGACTGAGTTCGCCAATTTTTGCTGTAAGGGACAAAAGTTTCACCTAAACTTTTCAGATTTATACGGGAGTTTTTGTATCAGAACTTTGCATTCTGACTTTCTCCCTGCTCAAAGGGTTCTTTGCAGATAATTCTATAAAGGTTTGCACTTCAAAAAAGTTTTCTTTTTAACTTTTTAAGACGGATTTTGATTTGAGTAAGTCTCAAGGACTTACGAGTTTCCGGCGTCGTTAATGAACCCTTCAATGTTTATTCTTTTCTCCAGTCTTCTCTGTATACCAGTTTTGCTTTTTTGTTTATCTCGTCAATCAGCGGGTGACTGAACTCCTTCTCGCAGATAAAAGTAAACTCAGCCTGCGGGTTCAGTTCCATCAGTTTAAGGGTGTTTGAAAGAGCTGTGTTAAGGGCCTCATAATCCGGGAATTTCGGAACTTCGGCATTGAAGGGATACACTTCTTCCATTTCGGCAGGAAATGCCCCGAAAGGCGCTTTGAAGATAAGAGTATGATCATAATCCTTCTCTCCTTTTACAGAGGTCGTTCGAATTATTACTGAGCCTTCCAAGTTGAACCTATCCAGCCGTTTTCCAAAGCGAAGAACTTCGGGACGGGAAGCGGATTCTGGCCCGCAGTAGAAGAAAGTGCCTTTTGTAGCCGGATCAAGTTGCTCAAGCCAGGGAGAATGGCTATAAAGCTCTTTTAACCCATCAAGAAGTTTCGGGTGAGCACGGCAGCGCTGCTCCACAAGTTCGAGCAGTTTTCCATCTTTTATACATTGTTTAATCAGCCGGATCTCAGCAAAGGTCGCGTAAAGGTTATGCCTTCCCAGGAGTTCTTCCCGGTTGTCGGCTTTTCTCAGTTCGTCGGCACTGTATCTTGAGCAGACCGGACAGGAGCAGGGCAGATAATTTAATTTTTCAACATGGTAAGTCCCATTTACAGTAATATAGCGCCCATCCTTGGCGTAAATGGCGTAAGCTGCAGAATCAAAAAGATCACAGCCCAGGGCTACTGCAAGGGCGAACATCATGGGATGGCCTGCCCCGAAGAGATGGACCGGGGAAGCTGGAGAAAGCCCTTTTTTGGATGCGGCGATCACGTCAACAAGTTCTGCGTAACGGTAGGCTTCCATGAGCGGAACAACGGCACCCAGGGGATAAACTTCAAAATGAAGATCTTTAAGGTAGGAAGCAGCTTTCTCCCTTAATTCAGGATAAGTCGAACCCTGGACCGGACCTGCCAGAAGCTGCTCGCCCTGAATAAACCTGCGGGCTGCCTCAAGTCGTTCGGCTGTGACCGCAAGTTCTTCTTCAGCCCTCCTGAAGTGAACATCAGGAGGCGTAGGGATATCCAACGGGACAATTATATCGCTTCCTATTTTTTGCTGGAACCCGAGAATTTCCTCATTCGTAACCTCCACCGATCCGTATACGGAAAGCTGGAAGGAGCCCGAATCCGTCATGATGGGCCCGTCAAAGTCCAAGAGTCCGTGTAGCCCTTTTTCAAGGGCGACACTTCTCAGTTCTTCCTTGCGGTAGATAATATAAGAATTGGTAATCAGAATTTCTGCCCCGAAGTTTCGCATTTCCTTCGGGGGGATAAGCTGAATGTTTGGATTAATTACAGGCATGACGGTAGGTGTCTCAACAGTCCCGTGGGGAGTCCTGAGCCTGCCTATCCTGCCGCCTGCATCTTTATCGAGAATTTCGAATATTGCTGACATGCCGGGGTTATACATGCCACTCAGATATATTTATCTTTGGGAATTCTTGAGAAACCAGGGCATAGTCTGGCGAACTATCCAGGCTTCCTCAGCAATCTCGTCCCAGAAGTCGGATAACCTTATAGAGGAAATAGATTTTTGCTCCTGAATTTCTTACTTTAATCTTCTTTAGCTCGCGGCATGGCAATAATTTCCCGAACCTGTAGGGAGAAGAAGTCCCCACTGTGGGCTGGCCTGAGGACAAGGGCTACATCTGCACCCCATCTTGTGCCTCCTATAGCTATAATCTCCGTGTTGTCGGAAACAGGAATATAACCTGAATCAGCCGCCATAATTGCGACTTCAATAGCTACTTTAAAACCTTTCCCGAAGAGAGATCTGAGGGTATCAGAAATTACTTCTACTCGTGAATAGCCACCAAATTTCTTTGTTATGGAGCGCTCAATTCCGGAAAACATATGAGATTGAGTGGTAATTACCGCCCCAAGAGCTTCGAGTTTCTTTCTGTATTCTTCTTCCACTTCCCATTCGCCTTTTTCTTTCTGCCCGTACTGGTGGCTTATTCCAATAACTTTTATGCCGCTTCCTTTTACTGCTTCTGCCATTTTCAGTGCGGTTTTTCCGCTGGTGCTTGCCACTACAATATGGGAGATCTGAAGTTCTGCAGCCCTTTTTGCTGCCGCTTCAATAACGGCTTCCGTATTCAGTTCCCCTACGTTGTCAAAATAAAGAATAGATTTTTCCACGAATTTTTTCCTCCTGTACTTGAGCTTTTTTCCCTTCCATGAGTTCTTTTACGGTTCTTTCTATCTATTATATTCTTATCGATTTACTTCTATAGAATAGGATCTCGGTCAAGCCTTCCATTGGAGAAAAAAAGCCTGAATTTATTATCTGGGAGCATCTGAATTATTTATTTCTGTCAGGAGAAAAGATATATAACAAAAGGATTCTCTTTTATCAAAAGGGGTTGTGGCGTTTGGAAACCTGGGGTTGTTGCGAATTTCAGTTAGTGTGTATGTAGGAGTAGTGCAGACCCAGTCTTTAGAGAAACTTGTTTATCTAGGATTAGATTAGATATAATCTAGGGGTTTTATTTCGCCGAGGTGGTTATTTGTCAAATACAGATTACGACAACAATGATGTAAAAATTATTACAAAACCTGTGCAATCACAAAATCCTGTTCTGATTGAAGGTTTTCCTGGAATCGGGCTTGTGGGGAATATTGCAAGTCAGCATATAATAGAAGAATTGAGAATGGAATATATCGGCTCTATTGACTCAAGGTATTTCCCCTCAATTGCAGTGCTTTATGAGGGGCTTATAAATATGCCTGTGAGGATTTACGAGAAAGTGGAACATAACCTGATTGTTGTAATCTCCGATATTCCTATCAGTCATACTGTTTCCTACGATGTTAGTAACGCTCTGGTGGACTGGGCTGAGTCCATCAACGTAAGAGAAATTGCTTCCATTGCAGGAATTGCCATATTGAACGGGGGGCATAAAGTCTTCGGGGCAGCCACCACTCCAGAAATGTTGAGCAGAATCAGGGACAAGGTAGAAATTTTCCAAATGGGAACAATCTCCGGGATATCGGGCAGCGTGATGGCTGAATGTTTGCAACGTGGAATTCCTGCATTTAGCTTACTTGGCGCTACCAGAACCCAAAATCCTGATCCAAGGGCTGCTTCTGCTGTTATTGAGGTCTTAAATGAACTCTATGGACTTTCAATAAGTACGGCTCGGCTCATAGAGCAGGCCGAGCGTATAGAGACCGAACTCCAGAGGCTTGCTGAAGATGTTCAGACTGTAGAGCAGAAAGGAGAAGTAAAGAAGGAGTTCCCAATGTACGGGTGATCTCATGGAGTACATCGCGTTAACAGGAATTGCTGATTCTCTTATCGAGGTTCTGAAGAGACATCGTCTCAGGACTCTTGAGATTCGGAGTCCTCAAAACTTCGTAGGAGTACTCGGGCTTAACGCAGGAGACAGTGTTCTCTTGACCTCTACCAGCCTCCAAGATCTCACGGATGGGACTCAGGGTCTCATAGCAAAAGTTGTGAAGAAGCAGGTTTCAGTCCATTCTGTTATCAGTTCGAACGAACTCTATATCGAAGAACGAGAAGCCATGTCCGCCCGCATCCAGCTTGAGTGCAGATGCATAGCAAGGATAAAAAATGTTATCTCAAACGAACTTGGAAAACCCGTTAGGGTAGATGCCAGGGAAATCTCATGCTATGAAGCCAGATAACAGTCAATATGAAGCTAGATAAGACAGCTTCTAAAAAGAGAAGTATCAGAGTGCTGGAAATTTCCAGCACTCTTGGATTTAAAATGTCTACCTAAAATTATTTATATTTCTTCAGGCATTTCGCCGCCAGGGCCACCTGGACCCGGACCTGCTTTTCCTTCGCCAACTGAGGCAATTACATCATCAATTCTGAGAATCATGATTGCTGCCTCAGTAGCTGCATTGATTGCCTGTGTCTTGACTCTTAGAGGTTCGACAACGTTGTTCTCGAACATGTCCTCGACTTTGCCGGTATAGACATTGAGCCCTTCACGCTTGTTACCTTTCTCATGCTGGGAGCGCATTTCCACAAGCATGTCAATCGGGTCAAGTCCTGCGTTTTCTGCAAGGGTGTGAGGAATAACCTCAAGAGACTCGGCAAATTTCATTACAGCAAGCTGCTCCCTGCCTTTAAGGGTTGCTGCATATTCCTTGAGTCTGAGGGACAGTTCGATCTCGGGTGAGCCACCGCCCACAACAATCTTCTGGTCTTCGAGAGCAACGCCCACCACTCTGAGAGC
The DNA here is from genome assembly GCF_001304615.2 of Methanosarcina flavescens. Classification (NCBI taxonomy): domain Archaea; kingdom Methanobacteriati; phylum Methanobacteriota; class Methanomicrobia; order Methanosarcinales; family Methanosarcinaceae; genus Methanosarcina; species Methanosarcina flavescens. The sequence goes on from NZ_CP032683.1 coordinate 1,748,365, forward strand.
ATCTTCGAGTGCTCTTTCAAGTACTTCCACAACATGCTCGGTTCCGCCGCGCAGAAGAATTGAAGTGGCTTTGCTATCCTTGCAGCCTGTGACGAAGGTCATCCTTGAGCCTGTAACGTCTTTCTCTTCAACAAGCCCTGCGTAGCCAAGGTCGGACTCTTCAATCTCGTCAATGCTGGTGATAATCCTTGCACCTGTTGCGCGGGAAAGCTTATCCATGTCGCTCTTCTTTACCCTGCGCATGGCGAAGATTCCTGCTTTTGTCAGATAATACTGAGCAAGGTCATCAATTCCCTTCTGGCAGAAGACAACGTTTGCACCTGTGTTGATTACCTTATCCACAATTTCCCTGAGCATTGCTTCTTCCTGGTCTAAGAAGAGCTGCATCTGGTCAGGAGTAGTGATCTTTATTTCTGCTTTGGTCTCGGTCTTCTTGAGTTCTATGGGCACGCTTAAGAGCAAGACTTTTGCATTCTCCACGACTTCAGGCATGGCTGTGTGGACGCGCTCTTTGTCGATAATTACACCCTCAACAATCTCGGAGTCCTTGATGCTTCCGCCCGGTCTCTTTTCGACCTTGACGTCCTCGATGTCTACAGTGATCTTCCCATCTTCGCTTCTCTCAGCAACTGAGGTCACAGCCTTGACAGCAAGACTGGAAAGATGCTCCTTGTGGGCTTCTGCACCTTTTCCTGTTATGGCTGTTGCTGCAATCTTTTTGAGAGTTTCGGTGTCTTCTGGAGATGCACTGATAGTGATGGTATCGATTATCTTTATAGCCTGATCTGCTGCAAGCCTGTAACCGTTTGCGATTATTGTGGGGTGGACTCCGCTTTCCAGCAGGTCTTCAGCCTTTGTCAGGAGTTCCCCTGCAAGTACGGCTGCGGTGGTGGTTCCGTCTCCGACTTCGGCATCCTGAGTCTTGGCTACTTCCACGATCATCTTTGCACCCGGGTGCTCGATGTCCATTTCTTTGAGGATTGTTGCTCCATCGTTGGTGATAACAACGTCACCTAAGGAGTCTACAAGCATCTTGTCCATACCCTTGGGCCCAAGAGTGGTTCTTACCGCTTCAGCAACCGCTTTTGCGGCCATAATATTGCTGTGCTGGGCATCGGAACCATGGGTTCTCTTGCTGCCTTCCCTTAAAATAAAGATCGGTTGTGCTGCCAAGCTTCAATCTCCTTTTATGATTATGAATTTTTATAAATTTTTATTAATTGTATTCCTGAGCACGTTACCTTTGTGCGTAATTTTCCTATTCTTAATGCAAGCACTTCTATATAAGAATTACTCTAGAGCAGAGATTTCTGGTTTAAAAACAGAGCTTCTTGAGCCTTTTAATAACATTTTAAGGTCATTTTCCCTGGTACACCAGGTCGAAAACCTCAGTCTCCTGATTCGGAGGCTACCTACTATAAAAACCTGCAGTGAATTGGATAATGAAAATAGTCTGTTAGAAACCTGTGAGAGAAGTTTGGCTGATATGTAAGAGCTTTCTATTGGTAGCTTTTAAAAATAAAACTTTAAAAAATCTAAAAGGTTCAGACATCACTGCCATTATCTGTGGCATGAGTTCAACCACAAGGTCAGTTTATAAAAATTCAAAAAATAAAGCCACCGAACTTTAGAAACTTAGGGCATCTTTAGGACAGGCACTCACACAGCGTCCGCATTTGATACAGTCAGGTTTTATATCATTCTCGCGGATTTTAAGTTGCATTGGGCAAACCTTATCACATTTGCTGCAGTTGATGCATTTTTCATATACGAGTTTAAGGGAATACTTCTTTCCGCCAATAAGGCGCTGAGCTGTTCCCATTGGGCAGAAAGAACACCAGGTTCTCGGGCTCAGGTAAATGCCCAGAAAAACAGCGATTGCAGTTGTCACCAGACACATGGTTACAAACACCATGCCTATTTTCTCAAAAGTATTGAGGTTTCCGAGAATGCTTGTAATCCTGTACCCCATAAAACTCATTAGCAGGAAAAAGATTGGCAGGCGGACCCACAGGCTCCGTAGAGTGTCTGGGATCTTCTTTTTCCTTGAGATTTTATCGACCCAGAAATCAACAAAGCTACCCCTGGGGCAGAGATTTCCGCAGAACCAGCGACCTCTGAAAGGACTGCTCAGGAAGATCGCGGCAAAAATCAGCAGCATGAAATACCCAAGTGCCGGATACCAGAGACCCCCGATAGAAACAATAAGAACCAGAACTCCCAGGTAAGGTGTTATTTTAAGCAAATTAAATCAGCCTCCATTTTCCCATTTTTCAAGTTCCTGTCCTAGCCGGTCGGCCCAGGAATTCACCACAGTCATTATGATATTTTTTATTTTAGCCCTTGAATTGACCTTATACTTGAAAACATAACCTCCCCCGTCCAGGTTTTGTTGCGACCTCTGAAGAATTTCCTTTTCATGTAATTTTTTGACGGAGCGCTGGATTGTAGAAATATCCAGTTTCAGAACTTTTGAAAGATGATCTGTGCCAACCCATTGCTCTTTTTCATTTAAGAAGTATTTCATAACATTCAGGTCTGCCTTTGTAAGGTTAAGGGCGCACTTGATCACATCTTCGATTTTGAACTCTTTACAGGCAAAGTCTATCATTTCGATCCCTCTAGAGTGCTACAGTACTGTAATATTATTGCCGTAGTATATATACGATGTCAAGTACTGTATTCTCCAGCCAAAAACAGGAAGTACTGCATTTTTTATTATTGCTTTCGCGTTGCCGGTGTGCAAAAATAAAAATATTCCATAAGAAGATGGGAGGCAAAATGAAGGTATAATCTCTTATTTTTATCTTAAAAAAGATATCTATCTTCATACATTCAGCTCATTAAAATCCACAAGTGCTCTAGAAAAAGCCGGCAGGTTTCTCCTTTTTCCTGCCGGATTAACAAACCCTTTTTAAGGTTATTCTGATTACATTCCAAAGGCTGTCTGTGCGATTGTGTTCTCGATTTCGTTTTTCAGTTCCTCTGGTATTCCTCTTATTCCGACGTCCAGGAATCCGCGCACTATCATGCCTACGGCTTCGTCTTCGTTAAGGCCTCTTGCCATCAGGTATTCCACCTGGTCTTTAGCAATTTTCCCTACGGCAGCCTCGTGCGTAAGTTCGACATCATCTACGTTTGCCTCAAGGATGGGAATTGCAAGCTGGCTTCCTTTATCGGTAAGGACAAGCCCTTTGCATTCAAGGTGTCCTTTTGCTCCTTTTGCATTGCCTATCATTTCCCCTCTCGCAACTATCTTTCCCCCGATTGTGATAGTTCTTGAAATGAGTTCGGCTTTCGTACCAGGCGCATTAAAAACTGCCCTGCTTCCGAGATCAAGTTCGGAGCCTGAATGGGCAATGGCTATAGTATTTAGTCTGGTTACTGCACCTTCTCCTTCGAGTTTGACAGTCGGGTAGGTCTGGACTGAACGAACCGGTTTTAAGCAGACATAGTTGCTTACGTAGGTTCCTCCTTCTTCCACATGGATTACTGTCCTTGGCCTGACACCTATCTGCTCAGCCCAATTATGGATCATTGTAAAATTCAGAGTTGCACCTTTCTTTACGTACATCTCGGAAATTCCAAGGTGCAAGCCTTCTTCCACTTCTTTTTTAGCCGTACAGCCTGTAATTATGTCAAGGCTAGCTCCCTCTTCGACTATAACAATGTTATGCACGGTCTGGAAAGCTCTGTCACTGCCAAGTAGAAGGCAGGTCTGGACCGGCATGGACGATTTCTTGCCAGGAGGCACCCGGATAAAGTATCCGTCTGCATCTTCAAGGTAAGTTTTTGCCGTGTATTTGTCAGTATCAACAGCTACAAGCTTCCAAGAATATTCTTTGAGCCACTCATATTTTTGAAGGGCTTTCCGGGTGGACATAAGTTCTACATTCTTATCTTTCAGGGAAGAATGGGAAACCGCATTATCAAGCACCAGCAGACTGCCGGACCGGCCTTCTTCACTGGGTATTACTCCTACCTGGAGTAGGGTTCTTTTGCTCTCCTCATCAAGGGTCTGGAGGTCTTCTATAGGCTTGCTGACCCTGGAACCTTCCTCAAACTTCTCCAGTTCAAAGTCCTCTCCGAATGCCGCCTTTTTCTCGGCTGCCTCTTCTGCTCTTTTTTTCAGGTTCACATCATCATTTTGCATTCCAAACACTCCTCGTACCCTTTGCTCTTAATCTCTTCCAGCATTTTCAGAGGATTCCCTGAACACATGATTGTTCCGTTACAGAGAATATACCCTCTATCTGCGGTTACATAATCAAGGACCTGACCGGTGTGTGTAATTATAAGGGCTGATTTTCCTCTTATGCAGCTTTCACCAGGGCAACTTATGCCTTCTTCAAGTAATTCTTTTATTGTCAGTCCAACCTGTTCTATGCTTACAAGATCTACTCCCGATTCGGGTTCATCCAGGAGATAAAGGTCCGGATTCTGGGCTGCAAGTTGCAAAAGTTCGGAACGTTTTATTTCTCCTCCAGAAAAGCCCACATTTACGTCCCTATCAAGAAAACGATCCATGTTGAGGTTTTTAGCAAGAGTCCCAGGATCTCTCTCTCCTTCCGATACCACTTTTATAAGATCTCTGAGTTTAATCCCGGACATATCTGGCGGGCGTTGCATCATAATTCCTAGTCCGCGACGGGCTCTCTCATCCACTGGCAGGCTGGTAATATCTTCTCCCTTAAAGAGAATTCTGCCTTTTACAACTTTATACTCGCTAAAGCCCATAATCGTTCTCATCAGAGCTGACTTTCCGGCTCCGTTTGGCCCAAAAAGCACATTGGTATATCCCTTCTTGACTTCGAGGTTTACGTCGTGAAGCAAGGTTTTTCCATCAACCTCTACAGTCAGATCCTCTATTTCCAGCATCGATACTTCTCCCTTTATTTCTTTTTTATACGGGTTTCCTCTTCATTTTGCCCGTTGTCGAAAAAACAATATAAATTATCCTCTTTAAAGTAAGTTCCACATAGCAGGAAAACAGCGAAAGTCGAATAATATGATCCTTTGCATGACTCCCACTATCCCTCATCAAATCTTTTATTCTTTTTATAGGACATTATATTTCTAATTATACATTATTTGTAAATCTTATGTATTGATTAGAATTAAAATCTTAAATTTTAGAATTTTTTAGAGCTTGACTTGTGTCCAGGCTTAAAATTAAAAATCCTAAGAAATTCTTCGGAACAATCTCTGTTTTCATATCTATTAGACCAAAAATTTTATTAATAACATGGTAATTCTGCAAGAAAACTAATTTATCAAAGATCCAGGCATAAACCGACTTCGATTTCTATGAATTCCTTCGGGAAAAGTTCTTTAATCCTTTCTATGTGGGCGGTACAGTGGCCTGCTGCTATGACTCTCATCCCTCTCAGCCTTTCAAATTCCTCGCTATCGTGAAGCCCTCCGAGAATTCCCTTTATCCTTCCATAACGGCTGGCACTATTCAGAATTGCAGCAAGCCCTGGGTGAGCGCAACCTGTAAGTACATAACACCCATCTCCAGTATCCAGAGCTAGCGCCTGCTCCTTTACTTTGTTTCCAAGTTCTCCTGTACTCATGATTCCCTGAGAAATTTTGGCAGGCTCCTTTATCTCAATAAGAGTAGCCCTTTTCTTAATTTCCCTTTTCAAATTCTCCGAAAAAGAAGCGGGGACATAGACCTCAAGCCCGGGATTTGCCTGAAGAATCTCGGGAAGGCCTCCTATATGGTCCCAGTGCTGGTGGGAGAGAATTAGTTTTCTGATGCCTGCAGGCTCAATCTTGAGTTTCTTCAAATTTTCTAGAAGGAGTGGCCCATCCCAGCCGGTATCGAAAAGAAGGGTTTCGTAATTTGTTTGAATAAGAGTTGCAAAGCCCCAGCTTCCTGTAAAATCCTGACTGGCTTTATTGCCGTAAACAATAGTAAGCCTGAACATCCTTTCCTCAGATTTCAGTCATACTCTTATATTCCATAAGAGTAGAAACAGGATTTGTCTTGATTTTAATTCCTGTCTCTTCAAGGGCACAGATGCCGTTAATGCCTCCTACGATCGAAATTCCGAACTTTCCGGTTTCTACAGGCGCCCCAAACAGGGTTTCATCAATCCCCCCCGGAGGGAAGCAACCTCCAAGGCCTACCTTCTCCGCGCTTTTGATAACTTCTTTAGCCCTGTCATAAGCCGAGGAATTAATCTGCCGCATATTGGCAAGGATTTTACCGTCCCCTCTCTCAAGCACATCAAGGACAGAAGTAGTCTTTCTGCTCATGAAAATTTGTATGGGGTCGATTGAGGTTCCGCTGTAGGAAATTAAATCTAAAAACCGTACAGGCTTTCGGTTTTCCATCTGGAGAATTCCGCCGTAGGCAGGTTCCACGGGGATGCCTGCTTTGAGAAGAAGCCCGTCAAAAACAACACTGCACACTGTAGCTAGCCCGATTTTTCCAGGAGGAAGGGAAACTGCTTCCTCGTCTTCCTCGATTATCCTTACTCTGGAGCTTATCATATACCCTTCGTGTGCAGTATATGAGATCACTTCAATAACAGCCTCTAAATCGTCCTTATCAAAGTACGAGATATTCACGGGTACTACTCCGTCATTGGTCTCGGGATTGTATGTGGTTCCGTACGCCGTTTCTTCTATTCGGGATATTACAAAACCAAATCGGTCTGCAATCAAGGCATCACTCATCTCCCTTTCTCCCAGTTCGGTAAGTGTACGCCCTGCATACCCGTGTTTGCATGTGAACCCTCTCTCATCCAGGATCCTCAGATGGTAGCGGACAGCCCGTTCTCCTATATCATAGCCCCGGTTATTAAGTTCGTCAGCTATTGCCCGGGCACCTATAGGTTTGTCACTCTCGTGAATCACCCTCATAATTTCAATGAGTTTTCGCTCAATTTGCGGATCCATCATGTTTAACACCGTTATACTTGATAAAATGAATTTTATGTAATTGCGACGGGGCTTTAAAATTTTCGAATAGTATTTGAGCAAAACCTATTCTTTTTTAGCTTGCTGAAAACGAATTCAACTGTTATTTAAATTCAATTATAGTAAATCTTTTCGTAGTAAATATATTTTTGTCTCCCGAGTCCCGTCTCGGGAGGATGGCCCGAATTGTGCTTCGGGATCACAGAAAATCGGAGATTTTCTCGGAGTTGCGATATAATCGCAGCAGTACGCTGCCCTTTTTCGCGCCCTGCTTCGTTTCGCTCAAAAGGGATAACTTATGGACAAGAGTAACGGTTTCTCGTTATGCAGAAGGGTAACTAGAAAAGCATCATTATTTTTGCCCACTCAAGCAGAATAATTGTATGAACGAATATAACCAGACCGTAGAGTTATATTATTTCATACAATTTTTATAATGCCGGGTTGGGGAGAGTAGAGGTCTCCGGTTTCGAGAAGGGCTTTGAGGATTGATTCGAATCTTTCCTGAGATATTCCTTTTTCGATGGCTTTCTGTCGGAGTTCGCTTTTTTCAATTTTTCCACCTGCAGTTTTCAGGATTTCAAGAAGGGTTAATTTAGGGTCTTTTTTAGGGGGAAGCCCGCTAGATGGGGGTTTTTCTGGGAGTTTAAATACTTTTATTGGGGTTTTAGTTTCGAGGTCCCGGTGTTCAGAGGCTTTGGAGGAGGGCAACGAAAATGTTTCATCGCCTTTTCCTGAGATTTCTGCTTGCAGGCGGGTTCGGAAAAGTACGGCGTCTTCGAGTTCTTCGGAGGAGTGAAATACCCTGAGTTTTCGGGTTTCGAGGAGAGCACCGCAGTGCTGGCATTTCAGGGCCTTTTTTCCGGTTTCAGTAATCTGTGCATGCTGCCGGCATTTAGGGCAGACTATTACTGCATAACGAGCATTCTTTCGCTTTTCTCCAAACTCCAGTCCAAATCACCTTCCGTATCTTCTCTGTCTTTTCTGGAAATCTCTCATCACCCTGAGAAGGTCAAGCCTTCGCACGTCTTTCCAGTTGACATCTGTAAAATACAGTTCCGAATAAACTGACTGCCAGACAAGGAAATCCGAAAGCTTCTGTCCTCCCGAACGGATCATGATATCAGGCTCGTGATTAACAAGGAGATGGGACTCCAGCATTTTTTCATCCACTTCCTCAGGTCTGACAGATCCTGCCTTAACTTCGCCAAGGATGGCCAGTACAGCCCTGGTAATTTCATTTCTTCCTCCAAATCCCAGTGATACATAAACGAAAAAATCCTTTCCGGATGAAGTGACATTTACTTCTCCGTCAACGCCATGAATTCTATAACCTGTACCTTCCGGAAGATCTGAGAAACTTTCTTCCAGCCGGGCTTGGAGAGTTGACGCAATCTCTGATTTCAAGGACAAATCCGTTTTCAGGATATCTACGTAGATGCTCACAAGTTCGGCCCCGAACCTTCTAAAAATGTCAAGCGCGGATAATAGTCTCTCCAGTCCTTTAGGATCGAAAAGGTCAGTTTCCTTGAGTATAATTGCCACATGCCTGGGAATATTTGAAGGCATCCTGGCTATCTGCCAGGCAAGGAACCTTTCATAAAACGGATATGCAAAAGAAAGTAAGTCCATCTGGAAAATATCCTCCCTGACAAGCTAAAACAATCCACTATTTCATCTTTTCCGTTGTTATAAAGCTTCAGGCTTTTCCAGATAACAAGTTTTTAGGTTTGCTTATTTTGCAGTGGACACGATCTTGATAACGTCCCCGTTTTTCAATTCATGCTTTTCCCCAAGCCTCAGCCTTGTCCTTGCATCTACTGCATACAAGAATCGGTCCCCGATTTCGGTATGGATCTGGTAAGCAAGATCACGGCATGCAGAGCCTCTTTTCATAAGGTAGGCATCAGGGAGAATATTCCCTTTTTTATCGGACCATTTTCCTTCATCTTCCACAGGATATACGACAATAAGATCAAGAAGTTCAAAAACAGTCCTATTTATGCATTCCTGGACGCCTGTACTGCCAAGCCTTTCAATCACTTTCTGAATAGCTTCAAGCCCTTTTTTCTGAGCTTTTGTAAGCTCCCCTCCAAGTATCTCGAACTTCTGATCTCCGGGACTATACTTTATAAGCCCATTTTTTGCTGCAGATTTAAGTGCAAGTTCAGCTGCTGCGCTTGTAGGCACCACTATTCTGTCAAGATCTTTAAGCCTATCCAGGTTTCCTCTTGGGGCAATGTCGGCTTTATTTGCGGCGATAAGCAAAGGCTTGCTGATCTCCCGCATTGCATCACAGAGCCGGATCATATCATCTTCGCTCCATTTAATATGATCAAGCCTTGCCAGCCCTGTTTCTGTTAAAGCGGCGTTTACATGAGATTCTCTTATTCCTGCTCCCGCAAGCTGTTCTGCAATTACGACTTCGAGCTTGAGCCCTTCAGCCTGGATCTTTCTGGCAAGCTTGACCCAGTTTCTTTCCAGAATACCATAAAGCCACATCGTAATCTCCCTGTTCAGGAAAGCTACATCCTCAAGGGGGTCATGATCTCCGATGTCTACAGGATTGCCCTCGGCGTCGGTCCCGCCTGAGGCGTCTACTACATGAATTATCGCCTGAGCCTGCCGGAGTTCATCCAGAAAAGTGTTTCCAAGTCCTCTTCCTTTATATGCATCAGGGACAAGCCCGGCAACATCAATTATATCAATCGGGACAAGCCTGACCCCATCCACACACTTTCCACATCTCTTTTCCTTCTCTTTGCAGGGGCATTCTACCCGTACATAGGTAACTCCGTGGTTGGCATTGATAGTAGTAAAAGGATAATTTGCAATTTCAACATCTGCAAGTGTAGCAGCTTTGAAAAAAGTGGATTTCCCCGCATTGGGTTTTCCTGCAAGTCCTATAGTCATCGACATAAATTATAAAATCTAACTTGTTGCATTTAATCTTTATTGATAGTGATGCCGGAGAAATATGGTTTTGTCCAACCAATTTTCGTGCAGGGCAGAGCAGTAAAATTGCGGTTGAGCCTGCTCTTGAGGAATAAAGTTTATATCCTTGAATGTGCTTATCAGTGTTGCTCGCTTGCGTCCCGATAGGGTAGTGGATATCCTTAAGGCCTGCGGAGCCTTAGACCTGAGTTCAAGTCTCAGTCGGGACGTAAATCTTATTTCTCATTTTCTTCTCTTCACGCTTTTCATCCTACTCCCTTTTATTTCTATCTTTGTTTCTCATTTAATTCCCTATTTTGTTTCAATTTTCAATTCAATTCTTCGTTTCTATGCTGTTTTTCCTCATCAATTTTCATCCACCCTCCCTTAAATCAAAAAGATAATGAACATAAGCTGAACTTATATTATAATCATCAAAAGATATGTATTATAAACATCAGAAGATGGGATCTTTATGAACGGGAAAATTCTGATTTTGCTGGTAACGCTTGTATTTTTATTTGCCTCAGGCTGTGCTGAGGAAGATAATACATCATCTGTACCTGATGACCCCGATATCCCAGTACCGGAAGCCGGCGAGGATATATCGTCTGGAGAAAATATGCCTTTAAAATCTGGAGAGAGCCATATTGTCCGTCTTGGAAATCTCGGAGTGGTAACTCCTGCGGAACTTAATATTCCAAAAGGCGACATCATCTCCTGGTAGAACGAAAAAAGACAGGGCAATTACGCGCTTGTAAGTGAGGACGGGCTATTTCCGGACGAAAAACTTTCATACAGGGTACCTTTCATGTACACTTTCAATGAAGCCGGAACCTACAGCTTTGTTGTCAAAGATGTCCCTGGAATGAACACTATGATAAGTGTGAACTGAAATCCTCATATCTGCCCGGTGTTATGGTTTACCAGATTTCCCTCCCGGCAGAAGATGATACTAACCTCCAGCCGGGTTTCTTCTCTTTTATTCGGAATATCTGGTAATTCATGTTCAGGATACGGGAGAGATTCTCAGATTTTGGTAATAGGCCTTGCTATATTTTTGTAATGGTTGAAGAGATCTCTTCCCCATTTGAGTGCACTTTCATCAAAACTTACCAGATTATGATTGTAATATATCCCGCTGTTACAGAAAAGAGAGAGCGCCATAAACTTTTCCGTGACTATGCTTGAAGCAATTTTCATATTGTTATTATTGCAAACATAGAGTCTGGTATATTTCAGGTTCAGGAAGTGCTCAAGTTCCTTTTTGTAATCGTTGAGCATTCTGTCATAAACGTACTCTGTAAATACCAGAGTTATATCCGTACCCTTTGCGGCAAGTTCTATGCATAAGGAAGGATAAATAGGCAGGAAAAAGGAGGATGTGATCATCACTTTCTCAGACTCGGAAAGATGTTTTACAACTTCTTTGGGATATTCGAAAACGTGGTTCCGGTCAGGATTTACTTCAATATAGTCCCCAAGCTTTCCGATCTCATCCAGAAACTCAGAAGGAATTGACGTCATATCCTGGTTTATCCAGTAATCGTGGTTTTTATCTAAAACGTTAAATGTTTCCAGAATTGTCTTCATCTTTGGAACCAGAATTTCTCCGATACTGGAAAGTTTGTAGAGCCTGTTACTCTCAACAATAAGATCGTTCTTCATCAGTATCTTTATCTGGGTCATTATCGGGCTTGAGCGGACATCAAGTGTACTTTTGATCTCTTCGATGTTCTTGGGTCCGTCCAGAAGCAGTAAAAGTAGATTTTTCCTTTTTTCTGAAAGAAAGAGAACATCCAGTAATGATGACTCCATCTGATTCCCTCTCTTAGGTCTCATCCTATTATATCTGACATTGCATATATCTCTATACCAGAAGACTCTTAACTTCTTACACCTTTACTCCTTACCATTTAAATTTTTGATGAGCAAAGGACATTTGGGGACGCATAGCTGGAATATAAAGAGAATTACCGTTTTCATTCAACTGAATATTATATAATTATTTTTATTGCTTTTTTGTGGTTTCATAGAAACTTGATCTTGCAGTTTTCTTAGAGTGTTTCTTTTTCCGAATTACTGGGACTATAATGATCTCTGGAGTTAGCTGAGATTTAGAAATATCCTGGGTTCATCTACATCCTTATTCCCTTCATATCTTATTTACCTGTCTTGAAAGTCTCTTGAAGTAATCAAACAGTTCCTGACCCCATGAAAGGGCGCTCTGTTCAAAGCTCATAATGAACTGCTGGTCAAACTTACCGTTCTTGTCAAAAAGCCCTAGCAGCATTATCCTATCGGTTACGGTCACTTCAGTAAGTTTAATTCCTTCTTTGGAAACATACAGGCTAACATTATCCATATCCATTAATTCATTTATCATATCTGATTGTTCGTTTGAGAGATGGTCCCAGACAGACTGGGTAAAATTCAGGGAAAGTTCGGCATCTTTCCTGCCGAGCTCAACGTACAGCGGAAGATAGGCGGGGTTAAAATAAGAAGCAAAAGTTGAAGCTCGCTTTGCATTGCTCATATTTTCAATAATTTTCGGAGAGGGTTCATAGATATGGTTCAGGTCAGGCTCTATAAGGATACAATCCCCAAGTTCGGATATTTGTTCCAGCAAATGGCGCGGGATTGCGTTCAGGTCATGACCTGTCCAGTAAGAGTTATTTTTCTCCACTACCTCAAGAGCGCTTATCAGGGGCTTTATCTTCTTGATTATGAACTCTCCCAGGACTGTGAGTTTATACATTTTGTCTTCCTGGATAACAAGATCATTATCTATCAGTTTTTTTATCTGGGGAAGGATCGATGTGGCTGTAACATCAAGTGCGTCCTTGATCTCGTCAATATTTTTTGAGCCGCTATCCAGAAATAGAAGAAGGTTTTTTCTCTTATCGGAGCGGAAAACAAGGTCAATAAGTGAAGAACCCATATTCTCTTACTTCCTGTTATTCAGTAGCTTGCAGTTAAAGCCGATCCTTCTTTCCGGCAGGCTGGTTCCTTGGCTGTTCATGTTCAAATTGAGCATTTCTCCGGCTTTTAAATTAACGCTTTATATGTAAATAATATTATTTAATAAGTTATGACCCCAGGGGTGCAGGTCCCTACAAAAACTATTTTCGTCTCCATTGGTGTCTGCTTCCAGCCAGGGGGAGAAAGATATTCTACGCTTGTGTCTATTTTTATCGAGCTTTCCGGAAGTCCAAAGTCTTTCATTGAATCCAGGATGAGTTCTTCGCCAACTTTATGTGAATATTCTACTGCCATTCGATATTGCTCGAATTTTTTCCTTCCTGCAGGAGTAAACACCAGGAAATTCTGGTCAGGGTTTTCCATTGAGGATGGCCTGATAATTATCTCAATTCTTTTAATTCCTTTTCCTACGAGCGCTCCAACTGCATTTCCTACCCTTGCCTGCTCGGGAACTATAATCTCTGCATCAATGAGAGCCTTAATTTCCTCATAATAAGCCTTTACGGGGCCTCCGAGCATGACTATAGGAATATTCAGCTTGTACTGGACAGGCATCTCTTCCTCAAGCAGTTTCTTTATCCCATCTTTTCCCCTGCCTTCCATGATGAAGGACATCAGGCTGTAAGCCATATTTTTTGCAACCTGCTGCTTTACTTTCTTGCAAAATGCGTGAGTTCCCATTTGAGTGAAACGTGAAAGCTTTTTGGCTCCGATCTGAGCAGCTTCTACATCCCATTCGGTATATTCCCCCAGCACATGAAGGGCATCAGTTGGTGTAAAGCCTATAGCCTGGATCGCTCGCTGCTGAATCAATGAATCGAGAACTGCCGGAGATGGAAACCTCCTCATCTTATTTAAAATCTCATGGATAGAGAGAGGTTCGTCTTTTATGTATTCAAGTAATTTCCTCTCGATTTCTGTAGGATTAATGGGATCTGTTCCAGTACTGACAAAGAATTTGGTAGGCTGGATATGCTCATTGAGCATGGTTCTCAGGGGTACGGGGTTTTTTTCCAGTTTTTCCTTGAAATTAGGGTACTGTACGGCAGCAAAACAGAGAGGCATAACTCTTCTCGGGCCTATCCTGATACATTTTTTAAACCACACATGACTATCTCCTCCATTTGCCGAACTCTCTATCTTTATTGCCTTTACGCTGGTTTGCCAGCCTCCCACAACTGCTCCTTTCTCACAGAGCTTAGGGTTTCCCTTTTTTATTAAGGAAACATCTGTGCTTGTCCCTCCTACATCTATAACGGCGCAGGTATCCAGTCCTGAGAGGTAAGAGGCTCCCATAACACTTGCTGCGGGACCTGAGAATATGGTTTCAATGGGACGCAGCTTTGCACCTTTTATATCTATAACCGAGCCGTCACATTTCAGCATAAGAATTTTTGCATCAAGTTTTCTCTTCTTTACTTCTGCCATGATGGAATGGATAAACTGGTAGGTTATCGGAATTAGTTGGGCGTTTAGAATGGCTGTGGCTGCCCTTTCGTAAGCTCCAAGCTCCTGGGAAAGCTCGTGCCCACAAACTACAGGATGTCCTGTCAATTTAAGGATTGTCTGTTTAACTTTAAGCTCATGTTCCGGATTTCTTGTGCTGAAATACGAAGATACCGCAAATGCAGAGACTTTCTTTTTGAGGCTTACTGCAAACTGTTCTACGGCAGTAAGGTCAAGAGGATGCAGCTCATCTCCGTCGCTGTCATGCCCTCCTCTTACAGTAATACAGTAATCTGCGGGAAGCTCTCTTGGGACGGTATAGTTCCCTACAAGGATCAGACCAACAGGATATCCTGTTCTTTCAAGAATAGTATTTGTTGACAGGGTTGTAGAAACCGATACGAGTTTTACTTTTTTAAGGTACTCCGGATTCAGTTTGTCAATAGCATTTCGAATTCCGACCATAAGGTCCGGATATGTAGTAGTTGCCTTACTAGTATCTAAAATCCGGCTGTCCGAATCTCTTAAAATTACAGCATCTGTGTAGGTTCCGCCTGCGTCAATACCCAGACTATATTGCATATCAAAACAGCCCCATTTTTAATTTATGTTACGTGATTCATGTCCTTTTTCAGCCGTACACATATTTTTATCCGGAATTGTAAAATTATTCCTCAAGATATATATCCCTGCTTATAATATCCAGCTGCATATACCCTGCTCTATCTTGTCCATCAAGCCGAAATCGAGGTTTTAGGGGTTCCTATTCCTACGAAAACAAGATTTGTTTCCAGGGGTGCATCAGTCCAGCCGCTTGGCGCCAGGTGTTTTCTGCTTACATCTATTCTAATGTTCTCCTTTTGAAGTCCTGCGTTCACCATATAATCCATAACTAGCTGCCTTCCGAGCTTCTCCGCATACTCAACGGCTTCACTATAAACTTCAAATTTTTTTCTCTCAGAAGGAGAAAAAACAATGAACTCATTTTTCGTTTCATACTGCATGATACCTTCTGCAGAGCACTTCTCATGAGCTTCATAATCAAAATTTTCAGCTTCAGCTTCGTGGGATATTGGGATCACTTTTGTTTTTATAAGAATCTCCACTCTTTTAATTCCTTTTCCAACAAGGGCTCCAACAGCATTGCCTACCTCAGCATACTCGGGAACTATAAAATCAGCATTGATCAGGCTTTTCAGATTCTCAACATATGCCCTTGCAGGTCCTCCGAGAAGCACTATAGGAATTTCCACACTGAAGCGGGTAAAATTCCTTCCCAGGAGAACTCTGTCAATTTCACTTCTCGGCATTCCTTCTATAAGGTAGGCAATAAGATCCTCGGCAATATTACGTGCAACCCTGCGTTTTGCTTCAGTACTGAAAGCCTCAGGGCTCTGCTTCAATATTCTCCCGAGCATGGAAGCTCCGATTGTTGCGGCTTCTACATCCCATTCGGTATATTCCCCAAGCACATGCAGGGCGTCGGTCGGTGTGAAGCCTATTGCCTGGATTAACCTTTTTTGGATCAATGAATCCAGTATAGACGGAGAAGGACGTTTTTTCAGTGCTACGAGCAAGTCTCCGAAGGAAACAGGTTCTTTTCCGATATGCCTGTAGATTTCCCGCTCTCCTGCCCTCAATTCTATAGGTCTGAAGCCTGTTCTGACATAAAACTTCGTTACCTGAATGCTCTCACAGAGATATCCTTTTGCAACCCTGTTACGTTTCAATTTTTCCTTAAAACCGGGATATATAACCGAAGCCCGGCAAAGCGGGATCACACGGCGAGGACCAATATAGATGCGGTCGCCTTTTACCCAGACATGGCTGTCTCCGCCAGTTGCTGAGGTTTCCATACGGATAGCTTTTACACGGGTTTGCCAGCCTCCTACAACTGCACCAGAATTACTGAGTTGAGGAAGCCCGTTCACCATCATAGCTACGTCCGTGCTCGTGCCACCGACATCGATCATAGCACAGGTATCGAATTTGCTGAGGTAAGACGCGCCTACAAGGCTTGCAGCAGGTCCAGAGAATATGGTTTCGATAGGTTTTTCCAGGGCTTCTTCTATTCCCACAACTGAGCCGTCGCATTTCAGCATAAGCATATTCGCATTAATACCTCTGATCTCAAATTCCTTGATTATTGCCTGGATAAACTTATGAGTAATAGGAATTAGCTGTGCGTTAAGAAATGCAGTTATAGCTCTTTCGTAGGCTCCAAGATCCTGGGAAAGTTCGTGCCCGCAAACTACAGGATGTCCTGTAAGATCCTTTACGGCTTTTTTGACAGCAAGCTCATGTTCAGGGTTGCGGTTGCTGAAATATGAAGAAACCGCAAAAGCCGAAACTTTTTCTTTTACCCTGAGAGCAAATTCTTCTACAGAATCGAGGTCAAGAGCCTTCAGTTCCTCTCCGTCACTATTATGCCCTCCGGAGACCGCCACCCAGTAGTCTGTAGGAAGCTTCTCAGGAATTACATAGTCTCCTACCATAATCAGCCCTACAGGAAAGCCCGTACCTTCCAAAATAGTGTTTGTAGAAAGGGTTGTAGATACGGATACAAGTTTAATGTCCTTTAGATACTCAGGATTCAGCATGTCAATAGCATTTTTCATTCCAGGGAGAGGATCGGGATAGGTAGTAAGTGCTTTACTGGATTCGACCACAGATCCGTCCGAATCTCTAACGATAACGGCATCAGTATAAGTGCCCCCTGCATCGATTCCAAGACTGAAGTGCATTTTCAACCTCTTTTACGAGTTATATGAGATTTCCTAGAGTTTGAGAATGTTTGAAACCAGGATAATTAATCTCATCTTGGTAATTTATGAAATTCAGATTCTTCTGATCCAGCCTGTTAAACCTGTTATTACATAAAGTCTTGATAGCTGTTAAATCTTGCAATAGAGGAATGGGTAGTTGCCAGGCTTAAAGGCTATATATTACTTTCTGAATTTTCGGTTTTCATATCTGGGTTTTTGCATCATTATTGCCGTATTATTATTTTATTTTTTCTATATTTTATCTTGTAACATAAATTTATTTTTTTATTCTCTCCCTTCAGAGGTCTGCTTGCGATAGAAAAATCCAGGAGTCTTATATATTTATTGATAAATTCTAACAAGGAACAGGTTGTATCGGCAAGAAGCAAAGCGCTGTTTGTCGAAAGCTCGGAGAGCAGTTTACAAAGAGTGAACCCAGGCTCAAAACAAGCTTTGTATAAAGCTCTGTGTAATAATACATTTTCCATCTCTTTGAATTTTTCATCCACTCTCATTTGAAATCCACTATTAATTGGTTTTTATAGTCTTCTTTTGTAAAACGGACCTTTCTTCAGGCAAATAAAAACAAAAAAAATCTTTAAAAATTAAACAGACCCTCGAATGCCTGTATTTTCTCTTAACGCGGTCATACAAAGGAGTTTAGCCATTCAGACAGCAGTATTCTGGAGGACTGAAAACACCGATCTGAAGTCCGTGCTTGCCTGAAAGTTTATCCTGATTGCTTCTTCGGTTTTTTCCTGCTATTTTTATGGGTTTCATACAGATTTCGAGGTTGGCGCAGGTTCTTTTCCCCAGGTGTTCGAGGGTCTTATTTATTGGGTCTTATTTATTATTAGTAAATGCTGATTACTTATCTTAGAGCGGGATTACAGTTTTTCCGTGGATCTCGTTCATTACCGTGCCCACAGCTATATACAGGGCCCCAAGACCCATAACAAGTCCTACATAACCAGCTACTACAAGCAACCCTGCACTTCCGGTTGCATTTACAACAGCCAGCAACATGAATAATAAAAATAACGTAACAAACACAAACTGAAGAGCACGGATTCCGATTTTCATAGTAACTAACAGCATAACAAAGGTATAAACGCCCCAGATAAAGAGATACGCAGCCATAGCAGTTCCGGAGGAGGCATCAGCCCAGCCGATTGCAGGCATAATAAGCAATCCTGCCAGCGAGAACCAGAATAGGCCGAAAGCTGAGAATGCAGTCCCTGCAAAAATATCTCCTTTTTTCCAGGACATAATTCCTGCAAATACCTGAGCAAACCCACCCAGAAATATTGCCATGGAGACAATCATTGATTCTACGGGGTATATCCCTATGTAGCTCAGACTCAACAGAATTGCGGCAAGTCCAAGGCCAGTAAAACCAAGGGGAGCAGCATTTGCAGTCTTGTCAACTATTATGGTAGCAGTTCCTACGTTTTCACTCATTGTTCCACCTGACAAAGCCTTTTTTCCAAAAAATCGAAAAAAAAGAAGTTTAGGGCTTAGAGCCCATAGTTTTCGGATTTGAAAACTGCAACTTCCTGTTTGAACTTGGTCAGATTGTCGCTCATGAACTTGTCAGCATCATCGGTGAGGGCCTCGAGATCAGCCTTAACCTTTGCAAGTGCATTGGTCTCGAATCTTGTGAGTTTGAGCTTGCCAGAGTTGACACCCTCTTCAATGATATTGCAACATTCGATTGCAGCGTTCCTTGATCTGAGATAGTTGTTCTCTCCATCCTTTGCGATTGCCTGTCCGATCTTGTAGGCGTTGTCGTATGCAAGCACATAGCCCTGTGGATCTCTGTACTTGTCAGAGAGCACGAGAATGTCCCTGAGGTCCTTTGCCTTTCCAGTTTTAAGGGCAACATTCATCATGGAACAGTCGTATGCCAGGGTCTCGGACCAGCACTGGACAGTCGTACCACCAAACTCACCGTGGTATTCAACGGACTCGTTGGACCAGAGGTCACAGCACTGCATAACCAGGTTACCCATGAGGTCAGAGTGAGCACAGGTTGAGGTCTTACCTTCCTGAGTGATCGGGACACCTGCAATGGCCTTTATGATAGTATTCTCGTAACCACAATCCTTTCCGGGTCCTATTGCACCGGCTTCGTATGCACAGAGGGATCTTGCTGCTGAGATTGCCCTTGCAACGATTGCAGTCGTGTGGGCAAGGTTCTTGTCAAGCAGACCACCTGCAATAAACATTGCTGTGTTTGCCTGGGCACAGTCAGTGTCACCGGCTGCTACGGTGCCAGTCTTCCTTGCTACTGCTGCAATGTCGGACCAGATCATTTCCATGTCCATGCTACCGAGCACGCCGATGCCGAAGAGAATACCTGCAGTGTCGTTTCTCAGGATAGAATAGTCGAAGACTTCCTTACCACCCATGCTCTCTACAGAAAGCAGGTCTGCACCATTTGTGGCAACTTGCTCAAAAGCTTCCATAAAGACGCTGTACTTGTCTCCCCTGAGCTGGAGGTAGTCACGGTCTTCACGAATGTCACCTATTGTGTGGCGGAGTGCGCATTTTATGCCGTACTCGTCATGGTATTCTTCCATGATTGTCTTCTGGGCATGTGCAACAGCTCCTCCCCAATCAGGGTTGTTTGACATCTGCTGAACGTGTTCGGTTTCAAGCACTACAGAGGGAGCTCCGATCTGAACCATCCTTGCCATAATGTCGGTGGTGATCCTTTCATACTCTTTTACGAGTTTGTCTTTAGATGCACCGGCTCCAGGTCTTGGGGCATAGTTAACTTCGGGGGATGTGTATCCTCCACCAATCTCAAGGCCGAGACCTGCTTTTACAGGGAATTTTGACTGCCCGAAAATCAGATCATCTGCATTAGCATAAGCCATCGAAGTGTATTTTTTTACCATTTTTGCTCCCTCCTCAGTGTTTGTGGAATTCCTCTCTTAATGCTGTGATATCTGTAGTACCTGCAACAATCGCATCAGCAATCTTGGGGGCGTCTGCAGCTTCTTCACCATAAACTCCAAGTTCATACTGAGACACGAAGTCCTGGTTCACAGCACCGCCACCGCATGCGAATGGAATCTTTATTCCCTTTTCAAGGAGTTTATCGTTAACTTCCTTGAATGCATACATGGTGGTGGTCATGAGGGCAGTACCTGTGAGCATTATTGGCTTCTCTTTCTCGACTGCAGCGATTACTTCGTCTACAGGGACATCTCTTCCGAGGTCAACTACCTCGTAGCCGTTTGCTCTCAGGAGGGCAGCGACAATGTTCTTTCCAATGTCATGGACGTCACCTTCTGCAACATGGCAGACAACCTTACCTTTTGGCTCGGGAACTTCGGTGGTCTGGCTCTTACAGAATTCGATACCTTCAAGCATTGCATCTGCAGACATCATAACGTTCGGGAGGAAAATGATACCATCATCGTAGAGCTGGGTTACAACTCCCATGCCTACCATGAGGGCATCGTCAATAAGGTCGATTGGCTTCTTGCCTGCATCGATTGCGGCCTGGAGACCCTCGATAACGTCATCTTCTTCTCCTTCAAAGATGGCTTTTGCAATCGGGTAGATGAGTTCATCCCTGGGGTAAAGCTCTTCTGCGGCTTCGTCAGGTGTCATTTCCTTTTCGAGGGCGACGTTGTAACGTACTAATATGCCATCGATATCTTCCAGTTTCAAATCCAACATATTTTAACCTCCATTTAGCTAAAAGGTCTCGGATTGCTCAGATCCTTAACCTGCAAATACATCCCTATGAAGTTCTCAAACCTTTTTAGCCGAAAACTTCTTGAATACAATGTCAATGAATTCGAAACCTCCAAGATCGAATTCCTTCCATTGAGGGGTTGGGTAATCTTTTGGTGGTGTACTGGCTATTCAGCAAGCTGAATTTCAGTCCTTTTTCTCGCTTTCAAGCTATTTTAAAGGGGTTTTTTAGTTTCCAGGTTCACAGACCTTCAATCTTCTGTTCCCTGGTTTAAGGGACCTTTTTCCAGTTAATTCAGATAGGTGTACTCCCTTTTATTATTCAGGGATGCACTTGCAGATCACAGTTGGATTTAATTGCATATACCTTCACCGATGCTAATTTTTGAAAAGCTGTAATTTTATAATTCTCATTTCAATTTTCTCTGCAAATGATTTTATAAAAAACAAGATTTTTTTTGTCCCCGTTGATCTAAACAATGGAATCAAAATTTACAGGGCAATTATTCCTTTATCAGGGAAATTCTTTATTGCAGAGGGTGAAGATATGGAGATTGTTATTTTGAGCGCTGGAGGTTATCAAGTAGATTTGAATTTATTGGTAATTTGAAACAGGCAAAAATAAGGTGGTCAAAGCATAGTTTTGAAAGCATACAAATGAAATTGATATTCTCTCCAGTTCCCCCAAAGATAACCTGATTTTCTGGTTTCTGCAGAAAATACATCAGAGCTTCTAAAATTTGGATCTTTTGATTATTCTGGGGCTTAATAACTTTGAGCTTTTTGCCGTTTTTCAATCTTTTTTTAAACAGAAGTTGAACATTTCCCTCAAAGGTTATTCTGGTTCTGTCTCCAATTTTTTAAGCAGACTTCTATTGATCTATGTGATGTCCTGCTGTTAACCCAGAGCCAGATTCTTCATAATGTCTGAAAGGTTACTTTTCTCTCGATCTGAGGGTCGTCTTCCGGACGAAAACCGATGACTATTTTATAGTATATAAGGTTTTTGTGTGACAGGATACGACTGCCCCTGAACCGAAAACTTGTTTCCTTCGCAATTGTCGTACTTAAAAAGCTGCTGCCACCTGGCTATATAGCCTGACCTGCTTTTTCTGCTTTATGGTATAAAGGTTGCTCAAGAAAACCAGTTAAAACTATGGCAATCAGTTAAAATTACAAAGATTAGTTATACTATAAAAACAATTAAAAAAGGACGTGAGGAAATATTAACTTTCACTCACGCGTTTCTTCGTCTTTGTCTTTACTTTTAATATTCGAAATCCTCTGCGCATGCCCATGATTTCCAGGTTTACTATTCTCGTGATGCCCATGTTCATGATCATGGTTCAGCTTGGGTTTACTGACTTTTATTCCTTTTCTTTCAAAGACTTCCTCGACTGAACGGTTTACAGCTCCCTTAAGGGCTTTCTTCTCAACGTTTGAGACTGCAGAGAGGATTTTAAGTGTGGGGACGGCTCCTTCCTTTGATTTGATTACATCTTCCTGGGGCTCTTCGTAATATATTGTAACACTCTGTTTCACAGTTTCCGATCCATTGTCCAGGAAGAGTTTGATATGTCCTACGAATTCGGGATTTAGTTTCTGCACTTTCGCTTTTATCGTATTCACCAATTCGGTTGTTAATTCCCTTGCAGCGTCAGTGCTGAGATCCCCATTTTCAACCTCAAATTCAGCCGAGTAGCTGCCTACTTTTGAAGCTTCAATAGAACTTTCGAGTTCCTGCAGTGTGGAGAGTTTGGCTTCTCCTGTAAATTCAGCACTCGGGACTCTTTCGGACACTCCTTCAAGATCCGGGAGCACTATTCGCATGAAATTTTCAAATCTTTCGTCCGTATCCTTTCCTGAAAGAAGGACTACTCTGGCATTCGGATTAAGCTGCTGCACCGATGCTTCAAGAATGGGAAGACGGATAGGCTCTATCAGGTCTACCTTGTTTATTCCCAGAATTTCCGCATCAATAATCTGCCTCATGGCAAAATCTTTAACTTCTTTCATAAGGTACTTGAAACGGCTGCCGTCAATCAGGGTCACAAGGGGAGCAATTCTTACCTGCTCGCCAAGGTTCATGAGTTCAATCTCATCCCTGATTACGTGCGGGAAGGCAATGCCTGTGGGTTCGATCATCAGGATATCAGGTTTGTATTCCTTTGCAAGAAGAGTAACGGTCGTCCTTAATCCTACTTTCAGGGAACAGCAAATGCACCCGCTTGTGATCTCTTTCGTATCAAACCCGAATCTCTTTATAACGTCTCCATCAATCCCTATTTCGCCAATCTCGTTCACGATAATGGCAACTTTCTTCCCTTTTTCTGCCAGGTACTTGCCCATATTGAGAATAGTGGTGGTTTTCCCGCTTCCCAGAAACCCCCCCACCACAATGACCTGCACGTTTTCTCCTCCCTTCATCTTGCTTATTGCTTATTTCCCTTTATGCGTTTTTACTCTCAATAAACTTGTCTTCTTTATTTTCCTACCACTGTCAGGTTTTCCCATTTAAACCTGTCACTTGGACAGGCATGAAGGCAGCGCTGGCAGTTTGCGCCATCACAGAGGTCAGTCCTTATTTTTACAAACCCGTTGTCTTCCATTCTAAGGGCTCCGTTAGGGCAAACCTTTACGCACTTATGGCAGCCTTCACATTCTCCAATTACCATTGTAAGGTAAGTTCCAACCCTTTCAAGTACCTCAAGCCCTTCTTCTCCGAGTTCGGGAATATCTCTTTCAAATTGACGATCAATTTTGAGAATATCAGAAGGTTCGCTGATCATGGGAAGTTTTTTCTTTTTCAGAAACTTCTGAAGCATCTTGAAAGCCATACCCTCATTCCAGAAAGCAAGTTCCAGCAAATAAGCTTCCTTAAATGCCTCGGAGGTTGCAAACATCACATGGGTACCCACTATTTCCTTTGCAATCGCCTGCAGTTCCCAGAGCCTGTCTTCAGAAAGCAGGATTTCCCTGGCAATGGTAAGAGAAGTATTTCCTATCTGGGAGACATAACTCGCATTGTAAGGAATCATTCCTACCTTGTGGGCCTTTGCAGCGTCCATATAAGTGCCCGCAGCTCCTGACATGTGAGCGGCCTGCAGATCTTCCATCTCTATGCCTGCGGCTGCACAGAGAGTGATATGTCCGGCTCTTATCGCCCCTATTGCTCTCCCGGCTGCAATAAGGTCTTTACTCGTGAATTTTATCCCGTCCTGTAGATGGATAATGCCATCCGGTGTTTGAATCTTTGGCAGCATAATGAGCTTATTTCTCATGCCCGTCTCTATAAGGGCAATGACTCCTGTACCTGTAATGCCCTTTGCAGTCAGTTCTCCTTTCTCCACGACTTCCCCGGTTTTAGGATTTACAAGGTCGGCTTTTGTGGTCTTCATATCCCGGTCAAGTACATAGCAGCGCAGGTTTTCGCCCTCAAATTCAACGTCGCAAATTGTATGAGGAGAAGCAATAGACCCATATTCTATCTCCTGGCCCTCAAGCGCAGGTCCTGCGGCAGCTGACCCGGTATATATAACGCCATTTGCTTTAAGAGCCATTTCTGCGTTTGTCCCGTAATCCGTTGCAATCGCTATCTCATTGTTCTCAATCATGCCGGCCTTTACAATAAGTGCAAGCGCATCGGCTCCGACTTCATGTTTAATTGCCGGAGGTACTAATAGTTTACAGTTTACGGCTTCCTCAAAACCATCGATTCCGGACAGAGGTATTACGCGGGCATCTCTATTCTGCTCTTCGATATGGTATTTTTGCTTTTTACGCTCGCCTGCATATGCCAAATCTTCGATTGGAATACCTTGGAATATGGAAAGCTGGATAGGGTTTCCGCAGATTGAAAATCTCTCCATTTCTGCCAAGTTTACATTCAGCTCGGTCAGGATATTTTTTACGGCTGTTACCGAAAGTTCGTGAGCCTTATCAAGCCCATAATGAATTGCAAAATCAAGATGGTCCATTACATTTGCTCCGGGTAAGGGATTTCGCAGCGTTATGACCGTCTTTTTGATTTTGCCGCTTTCCAGGTCAATCTTCTGGGCCCTAAAACCGCTAGTACCCAGGTCAATTGCAACTCCGGTTCTCATATCTTAACCTCCTCCAAAAAAGTTTAAGATTTATTCAACCAGTATCTCAAACATATTCTGTGTTTAATATATTTTAATAAGTTTTATGCTGAATAAGCTATCAAGCTATTTATACTGAATCCTGTGTTCGGATAAGTCCTCCTAAACTCACAGTCTGTAAGGCCCCGGATCTGGAGTACTCACTCCGCCTGTCAAAACAAGAAAAACAAAGTGGAGCACGATATCCAGAAGCTCTAAAGAATTATAGAGCCCGGGACTGTGCCCCTGAAAAAATAAGGGGATTTTTAGTGCCTTTTCAGGCGTAGTACTCATCTCTTGCTGCGACCAGTGCTTTGATATTATCGAGGGGGGTCATAGGTGCAATACCACAGCCTGGTGCGAGTACATCAATTCCGCCTTCAAGAGCTTCTTTTGCTTCAGCTTTTATCTTGTCAATAGGTCCAGGCAGCAGAGTGAAAGGACTGGAAATATTTCCTACTAATCTTGCTCTGTCTCCGATTACTTCCTTACCCTTCTTTACACTGCCTATCTTTTCTTCAACGCTGAGACCTTCGAAGCCGCAGTCTGCCATATCACTGAGAATAGGGTTAACATTTCCACAGACGTGGAGGACAGTTATTGAGTTCACACTAGCGGAGAACTTCTGCAGCCTTGG
The DNA here is from genome assembly GCF_001304615.2 of Methanosarcina flavescens. Lineage (NCBI taxonomy): Archaea > Methanobacteriati > Methanobacteriota > Methanomicrobia > Methanosarcinales > Methanosarcinaceae > Methanosarcina > Methanosarcina flavescens. Next base: position 1,773,891 of record NZ_CP032683.1, read on the forward strand.
CTTGAGATACTGCCTGAAGGAGTCAGGGCTCATGAGATCAGGGGAAGCTACAGGGTCTGCAATGGCAATAACGTCTGCGCCTGCTTCGACCATTGCATTTGCGTACATTATTGCAGCTTCAGTGGCAAGATCCAGAGCCTGCTGGAAAAGATCAATCTTTTTAATGGACCACTTCATGAAGGATTTTACACTTACCAGGTCAGAGGCGACTGTAACCGGACCTTCCATACCGCCAATAATTGGCACGTCAGGACCTACTTTTTCCCTGACTATTTTTATGGCTTCGAGTACAACAGGGATTCTGCCTTTCTGCAGGAGGTCTGCAGGAATGGATGCACCTTCAAGGTCCTTGGGGTAAGGGTGACCTGTAACAGAAGGCTGCCTGTTCTTGGTACCCATGTTGATTTCACAGCCCATAGCTTCAACAAGAACGGTAAGACAATAGGGAAGCCTTACAGCCTCGAGTCCGCTAAGCTCATAGTTGGCAATTGCCAGCTTTGCCATGAGTTCGGGGTCAGAATGAGCTTCAGGCCAGGGGGCTCCGACTTCATCCATAAGTTCTACAATCCCGGTCTGGGTCACGGAGCAAACAGGTACTTTGTCAACTGGCTTCCCTTCAAGGGCAGCTAAGAGTCTCGTTTTGAGTGTAAATTCGCTCATAGTCATACCTTTCTTTAGATTTATCGATTTGCATTTATTTTTATTATAATTTTATAGTCTACTTGATAATATTATATAGACTTTTCAATCCAAATATCTCATTCTCCGGACTGAGAGTCCATAACTTAGAAATACAGTAGAAATCACAGGTTTCGCCTGAGAAACCAACAGTGCCTCTGGATTTCCTTCCTGCCTCTCCCTAGCAGGGATGAGAACAGCGACAGTAAAAACAATTCTCAGGCTCCTTACGATTTCGTTAAAGTGCGGTATTTTTTTAGTTAACAACTTATAAAAGCTATTTGTCAAGAATTTTTTTTTGCTATTTCTTTGATAAATATGGTCATAAATTTTGACCTCATAGTTCTATGCTCTATGCCAGCTAGACGCCCAAATTTTTTACTTATCCTGATAGTTTACAGGTTATGTACTGGATTTGATACTTAAAATTATTTTCTTAAAATTTTGTTAGTGAATATACGAATAATATATGTTTTGAGATCAATTCTTTCTACTTATTCTTCTAAGATTAAAGCGGATTTTAACCATATTTGCTATTTCAGATCTTTTTTTCCGTCATACAAGCTCCAAAAGCTTTTATCTGGTGAAAAAGAGTCTGTATTTATACTTGTTCTTAAATATAGAGAAATTGTTTTGGCAAGACTGTTTGAGAAAACTTTTATATAGATTATAATTTAATTTATTCTGTTAGTGTTGTCCTATAATCTTCCTATAGATCCCAACCCAACCTTATTTCCAGACTCAGTTAACCCGAAACCCGTCATCGAGTTTAAACTATGAAAGTTAGTGGAAAGATCCTTGTTATCATCTATATTATCTTTGCTCTTCTCATTTCAGTTGTTATTTTTGCATCCCAGAGCATTCTCTATTCCAGTTTTTCCGATCTGCAGGAAAAAGAGGCAGCTGAAAACGTAGAGAGGGTAAAGGATATTATTGATCTCCAGGTTCTACACCTTGAAGGCATCAATTCTGCTCTTTCTTCAAGGGATGATGTCAGAGCTTTAATGCTCAATCAGCACCCTCAAAGTCTCAGTGAGACTGCAGTAGACGATATTTTTTCCGTCAGTGGTTGCGACTTCATTTTTCTTGTAAACAGTTCAGGGAGTATTGTTTATTCCAAAGTCTCGGATTCAGGAGTATCTACTAATGCTTCTATTCTTCCCGACGTGCTTCAGAGAATAGATGATGGCAGTCTCCTCTGTAAAGAGGCTGAGACTCCTTTAAAAGGTTTAATCATGCTGGAAAACGAGCCTGCATTTATCTCCAGTCAACCTGTGCTTGCAGCGTCCGGAATTAACGAAGTCTCAGGTACGATCATTCTTGGAAAAAAATTTGATTCTAGTTTCATTGAATCCATCCAGAAAAGTACAGGAAGTACGGTTACCCTTTACAATCTTAAAGATTCTTCACTTGATTTCCAGCAAGCTATTTTTGAAAGCAAAAATCCGAATTTCATGTATAATGAAACCGGAGACCGAGTTACAAGCTATTCTGTCATTAAAGATATTTCCGGAAGTCCGATTGTTGTAATCCAGTCTGACACCGCCAGCACTATCTATGCCGAGGGACAGAAGGTTCTCCGATACCTGGTATTTTTACTTTTGCTCGCAGGACTTATTACTGGGGCTAGTTTTAAGTTTCTTCTTGACAGGGAAGTGATATCCCGGATAGTCGCAATTGATAATTTTGTGAGAAAGGCGAGGACAGATGAGAATTTCTCCGAACGATTTTCTGTGGATGGGGATGATGAACTCTCAAGGCTGTCTGAAGGAATAAACCAGACACTTGACCGCCTGAGAACTACTTCTGATAAGTTCAAAGCTCAGGAACATGAAAAAATGGTGATTCTCGATTCTCTCACTGAACTTGTAGTCTTTATGGATTCCGAGTTGAAAATAATATGGTTGAATAAAGCGGCTCTTGACCACATGGGCATGAAACTTGAAGACGTTATCGGGCGAAATTATCAGGACATATATATATTATATAAAGAGAAACCAGGCAAATCTCCTGTATTGAGAGTATTGGAGTCCGGGAATGAAGAGTTCGGGGAAGTAGTTACCATGGACGGGAAGACCTGGGCAGTTAGCGCAATTCCCATAAAGAATGAAGATGGCAAGATTACCGGGATTCTGAAAACAGGTCTAGATATCACTACACATCGGCGTTCGGAAGAAAAATTGCTTCAGGCAAAACTTGAAGCTGAAGCCGCCAATAATACCAAAAGTGAATTTCTTGCAAACATGAGCCATGAGTTGAGAACGCCTTTGAATTCCATTATAGGATTTTCGGATATTCTCCTTGAGAAGGCTTTTGGCGAGCTTAATGAAAAGCAGTACAAATACGTAAGCAATATTTCTACAAGTGGGAAGCATTTGCTGATGCTCATAAACGATATTCTTGACCTTTCAAAAGTAGAAGCCGGAAGAATGGAACTCCACTATAGTGAGTTTTCGATCAACTCCATTTTTGAAGAAGTTAAAGCCGTTCTTTCTCCTCTTATGCAGGTAAAAGCTCTTGAAGTGACTTTTAATATAGAATCCGACCTTACTACGCTTGAGGCCGACAGAGGTCGACTGATTCAGATACTTTACAACCTTATAAGCAATGCAATCAAATTTACCCCAGCCGGTGGAAAAGTCTTGATCTACTGCAAGAAGAGCGGCAATCGAGCGCTTATTTCAATCATAGATACCGGTATAGGCATTTCTGCTGAAGATCAGTTAAAACTTTTCCAGCCCTTTACCCAACTTAGTAAGTCAGCAACCAAACAATACTGCGGCACAGGACTTGGACTTGCTCTTGTGAAGAAGCTCGTGAGCCTGCATCAGGGAGATATCTGGGTTGAGAGCGAACCTGGGAAAGGCAGCAACTTCACCTTTGCGATTCCTCTCAGGAAACCCTTAGAGCTCAGAAAAGCCAAAGAGATGGAACTTGAATGTAATGATAGAGTTTGAGATGAGCAAAGCAGCAGCACTTTCAGTAAAAGAAAGTGCGGAGGATTTGCAGGAAGAACTCGAGATGCCCGAAGTCTACTTACCTAGAGAGGAAGACTCTAAACAGGAACTTGTCCTGGTAGTCGAAGATGACAAAAGTTCCAATAAACTTCTCTCAGTTATTATTAAGGACGCTGGATACAGTGTAGCTACCCTTTATAGCGGAAAAAATGTTTTGAGGGTTGCAAAGAACCTGAAACCCGATATTATTACCCTAGATGTTTTCCTGCCGGACACTAATGGCGGGCTTGTTTTGAAGCAATTGAAGAATGATCCTCACACAGCTTCCATACTTGTGTTTATCATCCCCATGACTAATAACAACGAGCTTGGAATTACACTTGGAGCAACATACTCCTTTACAAAACCGATAAAAAGGGTTGAGCTGGTAAATTCCCTCAAAGAAATTACTGGGAAGTTCCGGTTCGAATTTCCTAAAGTTCTTATCGTGGATGATGATGGATATACTGTAGAACTGCTAAGCTCAATGATTGAGTCCGAAGGTTTTGAGGTTATCAAAGCTTACAGTGGAAGGGAGGGCCTACAAAAGCTTTTCTCAAACCCTCAGCCGGACATACTGATTGTTGACCTCATGATGCCGGAAATCAGTGGGTTTGACCTGATATCCAGCATGAGAGCTGATATACGTACAAAAGATATCCCTCTTATTGTATGCACTTCCAGCGAACTTACCGGGAAGAATCTTGAAGAATTGAACAATGAACTGAAAAGTTACCTTATTTCTATTATGAAAAAGGGCACTTTCGGAAGAAAAGAGTTAATTAATAGAATAGAACAATTAGCTATGCTGAAGAGGCTTAATGATGAAGAAAATCCTTATTGTCGAAGATAATCCAATGAACATGGAACTGATTATGGATCTTCTGGAACTATACGGGCACAATATAACTAAAGCCGAAGATGGAATAAAGGCGCTTGAACGCCTTGCTGAAGAAAAGTTCGATCTTATTCTGCTAGATATACAACTTCCAAAGATGGATGGGCTTGAAGTTCTCGATCGAATTAAGAAGAACCCTGCGACTGTAGATATCCCTGTGATAGCAGTTACGGCCCATGCTATGAAAGGCAGTGAGGAGCATTTCATAGAAATGGGCTGTGTGGACTATGTCTCCAAACCCATTGATATTCACAAATTCAGGGCTTTGATAGGTAAGTATCTGGACGAAAGCTCATCCTGACTTCGAAAGGGGGGTTATAGTTTCTCCAGTCGTGTGGAGAGGTCTTTATAATGCAAAAAGAGTTCTTCACACCATTTGAGTGCGCTTTCATCAAAACTCATGAGCCGTTGATGGTCGAACTTTCCTTTTTTGTCGAAAAGCACAAGCGAGCAGAAACGCTCTGTCACCACGTTTTTGAGGGTTACATTTTTGTCACAGACATATATCTGAACGTTTTCTGATTCCACAAGATATTTCAGATCTTCGTAGTAATCCTTTTTCATCCTGTCAAAAACGGGTTCTGTCAGGATAAGACATACTGCAGCTCCTTTTCCTGCAAGTTCCAGGTACATCTCAACGTGAAGAGGATTGAAATATGAAAGGAACATTTTTACATCTTTTGATTCCAAAAGATTCTTTTTAAAATCTTCAGGTACTTCAAAAAGTCGGTTAAGGTCGGCTTCAAGCATGAAATAGTTCCCCAGCTCATCAATCCTGTTAAGAAGATGTTCGGGAATTGCAGAAAAGTCATGATTTGTCCAATAATCGTAATTCTCCTCAAAAACTCTTACAGTATTCAGTAGAGGTTCCATTTTTTCGACTACTATCTCTCCCATCTCGGAGAGCCTATAGGTATTTCTCTCATCCTGTACTATTAGACGTCCTTCTTTTAACTTTTTGATCTGGGGCATAATTGATGTCGAATTGACATTGAGAGCCGTTTTTATTTCATCTCCTGTTTTAGGCCCCTCTTCCAGCAAGAGCAATACATCTTTCCTTTTTTCTGAAAGAAATGCCAGATCAATAAGTGATACTTTCATTCTATTCCATCTCCCCGGGAAGTTTTTAGGTATAAAGAGATACTTCTCCTTTATTTCTTTTCAGAAAGCGGTCTGAGTTAGCAAAAATTCTCTCTTCCTCCAGAAGAACTTTGAAGGAACTTCTCGCAGTTATTACTGCGCTACTTTTCAATTGATCCTTTATATCTTTTTCCAAAAAGCATTTATTTTCTTTAAGTTAAATGCTTTTTTCCAGTTCTTCCTGCTTTTATTCTATCTTTTTAAAAGTTCTTTTCCAAATTTATTTTTTTTATTCTCAGGCTTTTTCTCTTAGGTTGCTTTCAGGATTACTTTTGGCCAGATCCATCGTCCCTACGACCTTTCACATTTTTGAATCCTCAACAATACAGGATTCATAAACTCTGACACTAAGTTCTCTACAGCAAATTTTGCTGCCTTTATACTGATTTTTGAGAAATTTTTGATTAGCTCATAAATGTAGGGCAACTCATTTATTATTTCTGGATTAAACTTCTCAGGGCATTCTGTAACAATAAGCTTTTTAAGGGTATTCTTTTGAGAACAGGACTTCTAAAGACACTTCGTAAATTTTCGGCTTTACCCATGAATTCATTCGGAAGTTTGTTCTCAAATATATTCTCTCCGGAATAAGAAGTAACGCCCTCGGAATATTATTCCCTCCTATTTATAATTTTCTTTCTATCGTTATTAGTTTCCACATTGTACCGAAAAGGACGTAAGAAAGATTCACCTGAGCCTTATCTGGAAAATTTTTTTAGAAAAAACTTTTTCTTAAAAACTTTTGTCAAAAGTTTTTGATTTTTCTCTCTTTCTTATGTAGAGGAGACCAGGTAGATTATCCTGAAGCCTTTTTTACCAGGGCAAAGATGCCTCACAGGATCTCTTATTTATAAAGATAATCTTCGCTACTGTAGTGGGCTTAGTATTCAGGGTCACTTAGATCTGTTAAGTTTAAAGACCTGTACTAAAACCGCGTACTCAGTTATCTCATTCTTTCAAAACTTGGTAGACAAGGTGCACGTACTGCTTTTCTACAATTTGATTTTTTAAGAGTTCAAGTCGTGTACCACTTTTCTCCAGGGTTCTGAAGAGATTTGTCCCGTTTCTTCCTGCAATCTCAGGTGTAATAATCAGGCTGATCTCTTCGACGAGCCCATGCTCGAGCAATATACTGTTTAGAACCCCACCACTGTCCGAAACTACAAGTTCGAACCCATACCTTTCGTTTGCAACTTCCAGTGCATGCCTGATATTTACGCGATCTGCGCCGGTCCGGATAAAGTCATAGTTCCTCTCTTTGAGGTAATTGATGTAGCCTTCAGGGGTCTTTTCCGAGACGAGGACGATTACATCTTTGCTGTACTCGGAACGCCTGAAAACGTGCATTAATCCTTCAAGGATTCCTCTTGAGTCTGCAATCAACCAGTATGCTCTGGGATCATCGGGCTGGATCTCAGGCTTCTTGAAATCCAATTCCTCTTCAGGCGGAATTATTTCACAGAAAAACTGGGTTCCGGTTCTTGCAGTGTTCGAACCGACTATTATGGCATCGGGCTGATAACCGCTCAGGAGTTTATAGTGAACATCAAGATTTGCTTCGAAGCCTGTGGTGGAGCCATCGAGACTTATACTGTTGTGAATGATTAATTTCGGTATCATATTATCTCCTGAATTTCCTTATTTCTCTCTAGTTGAGTTCCATTAATCTCTTTAATGCCGGACAGTTACTTTAATTAAATGGCGAATGAGCTTTTGCTTCCATTAGAGTTTTCAATAATATCGAATAAACTTATTTTATATTGGAATGTATTTAATCTGGATGCATACTGTGGAATTTCAAAGCGTATCAAAGTCCTTCTCAGAAAAGAGCATCGTTAAAGATATTTCGTTTTCAATGAGGCGGGGTGAGATCTTCGGGCTACTTGGTCCAAACGGGGCAGGAAAGACAACACTTATCAGGCTTCTTCTTGACATTATCAGGCCGGACACCGGGGAAATAAATGTCTTTGGGAAACTCCTTAACCCGACTGCAAAGAACAGGATAGGATATCTTCCTGAAGAAAGGGGACTGTACAGAAAAACAGAACTTCTGGATATGCTGGTCTATCTTGCACAACTTAAAGGCATGCCCAAAAAACAGGCTCATTTAAACGCCGAATCCCTGCTTAAATCCCTGGATTTCTATCAATATAAGAACAAAAAAGTTGAAGAACTTTCCAAAGGGATGCAGCAGCAAATTCAGTTTCTTTCTGCGATTATCCATGACCCTGAACTTATAATTCTTGACGAACCCTTTTCAGGGCTCGATCCCGTGAACACGAAGATCGTTAAAACTAAGATCCTGGACCTCAGGGCAGCAGGAAAAACAGTAATCCTTTCCACACACATGATGGAGCAGGCCCAGACCCTCTGCAACAGGATTCTTATGCTCAATAAAGGTAGGAGAGTACTTTACGGCACTGTGGAAGAAATCAGGAGGGAACATGGAAGGAACTCTCTGATTGTAGAGCTTGCAGAAAAAGAAGATTTGAACGCAATTAGGGAAATTTCAGGTATAAAAAAAATAACAGAATCCGGAAAGTTGATTGAAATCTTTCCTGAGATGGGAATAAATGCACAGATCCTGCTTGAAGAACTTGTTCGGAGAACAAACATCCTCCGTTTTGAGCAGTCACTTCCTTCTTTGAATGATATCTTTATTGAGACTCTGGAGAGTGCTCTCAATGAGTAATTTTCCCGAAAAAACTTTCATTATTGCCAGGCACGAGTTCTTGAAGACAATCAAGCATAAAGAATTTCTTTTTATGACTTTCCTCTTTCCTCTCCTACTTACGGGGATCAGTCTCCTTCCAGCAATAATCTCAGAAACGACTCCGGCTGAAGACCAGAAAGTAGGTTATATTGATATGACTGACACCTTCGAATTTCCGGAATCTGTCCGAAATGAAGGTATTTCTCTGAGACCTTCTGAAGCAGAAACCTCAGTTATTGAATTTGTAAAGTACAGTGAAATCTCCGAAGCGAGGCAGGCTTTACAGACGGGCCTGATTTCTTCTTATCTTATTATCCCCGAAAATTTTCTTGAGACCGGGACAATAGAACTGTATAGCCTCAAAAAAGAGGCGCCTGTGCCAGACATTGAACTGTCGGCCGAGCTCTCGGATATTGTTATTACCTCCCTCCTTAAGGACAAAGTTGATGAGCTCATTCTCAACAGAGTTCGGGATCCGGTTAACATGAAGTTTTATAATGTAGGGGAAAATGGAGAACCTTCTGAACAAAGGCTTACCGAAATGTTTGCCAGCTTTGGACTTCCTATTCTTACAGCCTTTCTCCTCCTTTTCAGTATTTTCTCTTCATCCGGATTTCTGCTTCGTGGCGTTGCCGAGGAAAAAGAGAATCGAATAATCGAGATCCTGCTTTCCTCTGCTACCCCTTCCGAAATTCTTACAGGCAAAATCGCAGGCCTTGGTGCAGTCGGTCTCTTGCAGATTCTTATCTGGCTTGCGGCAATAGTGTTCGGAAGTGGGTATGCCCTTCCTGTAAATATCGAGCCTTTTACTCTCTTACTCGCTCTCATCTACTTCGTGTTTGGCTTCATCTTTTTTGCCAGTTTAATGGCAGGAATCGGGGCGATAACGAGTTCTCTTCAGGAGAGCCAGCAAGTTGCAGGAATTTTGACGTTTACAGCCGCAACTCCTCTTATATTCATGCAGCCGCTCCTTACAAATCCAGATAGTCCATTTTCAGTTTTTCTTTCCCTCTTTCCTCTTACCTCGCCAGTAGCCATGCTTGCCAGAATGGGGGTTACTGTTGTGCCTCTTTATCAGATCCTTGCCAGCATATTAATTCTATTCGTCTCGGTTCATGGAGTGATTCTGCTCTCCAGCCGGCTTTTCAGGGCTTACCTGCTGATGTATGGAAAAAGGCCTGAGCTGCGGGAAATCCTGAAAAATATTAAAGCAGGAAGCAAGTGATCAGATAAGCTTCGAGTACTCTAGATAGTATCGGAGCCTGCTCTAATTGAAAGAAAAAAGTCAAAGAATTATTAATGAAAGAAGAAACTCAAGAAACCGGACTCGCTGAAGACTGTTGAGAACAATGCCACAGGCTAATTGATTGGGTCCAATTCGCAGGACAAAAAATCAGGTAAACGAGGTCTACTGATATAGACGTCTGACACTACATAAAGAATTAAATATTCTATCGTTAGTTTTTTATAATATTAGTTATATACTTATAATTGGTTCATAAGGGAGTGCTATGAAATGAAGGAAAATGCCGGACAGCTTCAAAACTGATCCAGTAATGAACTTCGTTTACATAGAACCTTATGAACCACCTCACTGATTTACCCAGCGCTTAAATCTATAAATTGTGTTTTTCTCAGGTTTTTATTTTCTGATTTTCATCTTTGCTGTATTTTATTCTTTGATTTTCATCTCTGATTCTCATCTCTAATCTCCATCTCTGATCTCCATCTCTGCTGTAAATCTAGCAATCTCTCTTTTCTACAGAGCTACCTGGCTACTTTATTTAGATATTCCGACCAATGTAGAGACCTTGAAAGCAAATCGAGAAATTATACTTACTTTCTCTTGCAAATTTCTTGAATCTGGCAAATGTTAGGATCAGGAACTATTTTAACATTATATGGACGATTTTCAGGTATCTTAGATCATAATATAGAAGGTATAGAAGGAATGTGCCTAAGTTATGAGGATCCTGGTTATCATGGGAAGCCCGCGAAAAGGCAATACCTATAGAGCGGTAAAGAAAATTGAAGAATACATGCGGTCTATGGACAACGTTGAATTCGAATACCTGATGCTCAAAGATGCATGCCTGTCGCAGTGTCGCGGCTGTTATGTCTGTCTTGCAAAGGGTGAAGAGTATTGTCCATTTAAAGATGGAGTTCCCCTTATCGAACAAAAGATGCATGCCGCCGATGGCGTGATCTTTGCTTCACCTGTTTATGGTATGAATGTTTCTGCACTCATGAAAATCTTTGTTGACCGATTTTCTTATATTTTCCACCGACCCCGTTTTTTGATAAAAAAGCTCTTCTTCTCTCCACTACAGGCGCTGTGGGTCTTAAGGAAGTTCTCGATTACCTTAAACTGGTAGCTGATATATGGGGTTTTGAGGTATCCCAAAGTATTGGTCTTATAACTCCCCCAGGTATGATCTCCAAAAAACAAGAGCAGGAAAATAACCGGAAACTTGAAAAAGCCGCACTTGAGTTCTACAATTCCTTCCAGAAAAAACGGCGCTCTCCGGGACTTAAAGATGTACTGGTTTTTCGTGCGCAGAAGGCAAGTTTTGGCAAACCTGGGTACACTGGTTCTGCTGATTATGCTTACTGGAAAGAAAAAGGCTGGCTCAACCCGGAAGCAAAGTATTACATGGATGTACCTGTTAATCCTGTTTACAATGCCATTGGCTGGATCTCTGAACAGATAATAAGAAGAAAAATGGAAAAAGAGATAGCTGAATTAGGAGAATAAACTCTTTCTTTTTTAAAATTCCTGTAGAGATGTAGGATATAATATCCAAGGCTTTAAATTCAAGATTTTAATATAAAATCATCGTCTTATCTTTTTAAGAAATAATTTGTAATTTATTCTTTAAATACCTCAAGATACAATAAAAATACATTATTAATATTTAATTGTTTTTCGATTTTAAAACATTTCCTATGAAAATAACTTTTGTTAAGAAACAATTTTTCGTATAATTAATTTAAAATAACAATCGGGACATTGTATAATATAACGGGAGCAAACAGGTCAAAGAAATGAGAAAATCGGTATGGTATGTGAGAAAAGCGCTATCCGGGAGGAGTTGATTCTACTCCGAGTATACTTGAGGGGGTATATCTTGGGAGACGGTGCAGATACAGAGAGAAATACAACTCTTTCTGGAGTTCCTCCTGTGTACGATAAAAATTGCCCGGAAGAGATTGATTCCATTCCGAAATAAAACTTGATGGGAGCATATATTTGGAGCGACTGTATCGGGGGCTACAGTAAGCAGGAATTAACTCTTCCGGCGTTCCTTCAATCTTTTGTCAATAATCTTTTTTCCAGTATTTAATTGATTCTAATTAATCAAACTCTGACCTGTAGTTAGAATTTGTGTGCTCTTTTATACTCTCAAGTTCCTTTTTAAAGTCTTGCTATGCCTGCACAGCTATAGCCTGCACAGCTAGCTATATACACATATAAGTAGACAGGCAAGTTCAAGAACTCTTTATTGTTTGGATTTTCTCTTCTTTCGATTTAATAAGAATAGATTCTTTCCTTACTTTTTAACTTTGTTTATTAATAAAAATAGTTCGAAATCCTTTATTTTTCTAAAGGCGCTACCCAGTATAAATGATTCTTCCGAGGAGATTTGTAAACGTATAATTTGATCTTTTTATGACCTCGTAAAACAGGTCTATATAAGTAACTCTGCCAATAAAAACATTTTTCAGCCGTCTTTTAAGTTATATTTATTTCTTCGTTCTCTCCCATGAAAAGTTCCTCCATCGATAATTTTATAAATCACTTGCTTATATGAATTTAACCGAAATAAATTATCTTGCTTAATTATCGATATGTAGGTCCTAACATATCCCTGAAATTCAGGTATGGGACTGTGTCCTGTTACTTTTGCCTCATGCTTGAAGTTTTGGGGAGTTGGATCTATTGACCCAGCCCTGTAAAATTGGCTGATTTTCCTGTCAAAAAATAACTTAAGATATGTTGCTTCCACTCTGTTATGTTTACTTCTACATAACCTGATACATCGGACCCCTACACCTTTTGGCAAATTTTGCCCGAGTTTCCGTATTTATCAGCGTTATGTCTGAACATACATAACGGTTAGATTCACGGCGGTGTCTACATTGCATAAAAATTCAGATGAAGAAAAACACCAGATGGGGACAATCCTGGAGCAAGTAACAGACCCTGAGTTGCTTTCCCAAATTGAAAGAGTAGTCTCCTTTCATGGTTTCCTTACCTCTGGGGCATTAATTGGCATTCAGATGCTCAATATTGCAAGGAGGGAGCTCGATATCCAGAATGGGGAGCGTATATACGTGACCTGCGAGACAAAAAGCTGCATGCCTGATCCGTTTCAAATCCTTGCGGGAGCCACCATTGGGAACAACGGATTGAAGATCAATAATCTGGGAAAAATGGCAGTTACGGTAAACAAACAGGCGCCTGAAGGAGTGCACAGCATTAAAGGCATCCGAATAATCCTCGATCCTGAGAAGACTAAAGCCTATCCTAAACTCCATGCCTGGTACCTTAATACTGAAAAATTTCCTCATGTAGAAATTGTGCCTATCCTCCTAGATGCAGGGGAAAAAGTGTATTCCTGGAAACTTGTAGATATAGAAGTTCCAGTCCGGCAGAAAAAGCGTATACAGTGCTGTAAAAATTGCAATGAAATGTTCGTTCAGCATGACAATGAACTGTTGTGCGGCGCATGCACAGAATAACATTAAGAGGTAAACGAAATGCAAGATGATATGCGATTGTCTGTCTTTGCCGAAAAAAAAGACAAGCAGCTGGTCTACAAGCCTGAAAAATGCATTGGCTGCGGGACCTGCGTACAGGCATGCCCTAAAGGTAATTTGTCTGTGGGAGCTGTGGGAGCTATAAAAAGAGGGTTGCTGGATGCGGATTTCCTCGAAGTAAAGAAAAGTGAAGAGTGCCTTGTCTGTGGGATTTGTGCGAAAGTTTGCCCCACAGGCGCTCTTGAGTTGAAACAGGAAGGAAAATCCCTCACTGACATGTCCTACCTTTTCAGGGCAATGAAACCGACGTCAGTAAATGAAAGCTGCGTCCACTGCGGACTTTGTGAGGATATTTGTCCCAGAGGCTGTATTGAAATAAAACGTGAAATTTCAGAGGATGGACATCTGAAGCTGGTCGGAAGGACCCATATTGATTTGGATTGTTGTGTCCACTGTGGCTGGTGCGCTGCGGTGTGCCCTGTGAATGCAATTTCTGTGGAAAAGCCCTTTGAGGGCCGCTGGATAAGGGATGAGAATATCTGTCAGACCTGCCATACCTGTGTGGAAGTCTGTCCTGCAAATGCCATTTTCAATAAAAAGGCTAAGCCTGGAGAAAGAGTTGAAAAAATAAGTCACCGTCCTGATGCTTGCATTTACTGCGGGGCATGTGCAGTTTCCTGCCCTGTTAACGCAATTGATGTCAGAAAAACTGCAATTCTCCCGAATGTTGAGAAAAAGACAGTTCTTGAGAAAAAGTTGCTTGAAACTCCTGTTCCTGAGGCTCTGCTCCGCACCTGCCTGGAAACGGATGAAAACGCATGTCTGGGCTGTGGGAATTGTGTTATCGTCTGTCCAGTAAATGCTCTCAATAGCCATGAACTTGCTGCAGGGTACCTGAACGATATGGACGAGAAAACCCTTCTTGAGGTTAAGAACGGGAGGATTTCGGTAGTAGACCAGGACTGCTGCGGAGCAGATGGAGCCTGTGCCCTCATATGCCCTGTTGATGCGATCCGGCTTGTAAAAAGAGAGGTGGAATAAATGGCAGGAACTATTGCAATCAAGAATGGATGTGTCTTTGATCCCCTGAACGAAATAAAAGGAGAAATAATGGATGTTTTTATCAAAGACGGAAAAGTTGTAAGAGAGCTCTCTACGGCCGAACTGAAAGACGCAAAGGTTATTGATGCCTCTGGTATGACGGTTATGCCCGGAGGAGTTGATTCTCACTCTCACGTTGCAGGGGCAAAAGTTAACACCGGCAGGTCGATGCGTCCTGAAGACCATTATAAATCAAATCTCCAGAAGACATCACTCACCCATTCAGGTTCAGGTTACACGGTTCCCTCAGTATACAAACAGGGGTACGATTACGCAGCAATGGGCTATACAACAGTTTTTGAAGCTGCCGTTCCTCCTTTTGAAGCTCGCCACACCCATGAGGAGATGCGTGCAACTCCGCTCCTTGATATGGGGGGATACCTGGTACTAGGAAACAACTTCTTTTTGATGCGCTACTTCAGGGACGGAGACATGGAAAAGGCTGCTGCTTACGTAGCCTGGATGATGAAAACTCACAAAACCTATGGAATAAAGTGTGTCAATCCTGCAGGAGTAGAAAACTGGGGCTGGGGTAAAAATATAAGTTCTCTCGATGAAGCCAATATCCATTTCGAGATTACCCCGAGAGAAGTAATAAAAGGGCTTACTGAGGTAAATGAGCTTCTTGGAATGCCTATGCCTATCCATCTGCATGCAAATAATCTGGGACACCCTGGCTGCTATGCAATTACCAAGGATTCTCTGAAAATTCCTGATGGAGTAAAAACCACACAAAACATGGACGTGGAATGGGCTGAAACCAAACTTAACCCTGCAAGGGACCGTTCTGTATACCTCACTCATCTAATGTTCAACAGTTTTGCAGGCACCACCTGGGCAGACTGCGAGTCCGGAGTAAAAGATATTGCAGATTATGTAAACAACAAAGATCACGTAGTAATCGACAGTGGATGCACTCCTTTTGGGGAAGCAACCGTTATGACGGGTGACGGTCCTGCCATTCACGACCTTTACACGCTTACGGGAAACAAATGGTCTAATACTGATGTTGAGATGGAATGTGGTTCAGGTGTCCTGCCATTCACTTACCTCAAATCCAACCCTGTGCACAGCCTGCAGTGGGCAATGGGGCTTGAATGTCTCCTGCTTATCAACGACACCTGGAAAACAATCATGACTACGGACAGCCCCAATGGCGGGCCGTTTACAAAATACCCTGAAGTTATGACCTGGCTCATGTCCGAAGCTTTCAGGAAACAGACTTTCAGTGAGTGCCATAAATGGGCAAATGACAGGAGTGAACTCGGAGGCGTAAACCGGGAACTTTCCCTCTATGATATTGCGATCCTTACCAGAGCCAATCCTGCAAAGACCATTGGAATGGTGCACAGGAAAGGTTCTCTTGGAGTTGGTGCTGACGGAGACGTTACAGTTTATAACATAAATCCCCAGCAGCTTGATGCAAACAACTACGAAACTCTTCTAAAAGCCTTCAGGAAAGCAGAATACACTGTAAAAGATGGCGAAATAGTGGTTGTAAAAGGAGAGGTTGTGTCCCTGCCTGAAAAGCGGACTTACTATTCTGAAGTACATGTAGAAAACGAGCGGGAAAAGGAAATGCTAGCTGATGTAAAGAACTGGTTCAGGTATTATACTCTGGGCTTTGCTAATTACCCGACTCCAGAGAAATATCTGGAAAATCCAACTCCCATACAGGTTAACGGTGAGAGGTGAGGTCATGACAGAGGGAGTTCTTATTGATAAAGGCAGGATCGAAAGTGCTGGGAAAACGGGAGAAGTAGTTCTTATTCCTATAAAAGAGATTGACATTAAACTGGAAGCTGATGTTATTACACCTGATTCCTTTGCAGGCAAAAATGCTGAGGAAATCGGAAACCTGCGCGTATGGCAGGGGCCCAAGACTTATCCTCTTTCTGAGTTTTTTGAAGTAATCGGCAGTGGTGGCATTTCCGCAGCTGAAACCCTGATCCGTATAAAAGGCGATGCAATGAGGGTCAAAAGAATCGGAGAAGGCATGAGTGCGGGAAAAATCGAAATTGAAGGGTCTGCAGGCATGCATGTAGGTACCGGGATGAAAGGGGGCGAGATCGTAGTTTACGGAGATGCTGATTCCTGGGCTGGCATGGAAATGACAGGCGGACTTCTGCACATTAAAGGCAATGCCGGAGATCATGTGGGCTGCGCATACAGGGGCAAATGGCACGGCATGAAAGGCGGACGCATTGTTATTGAAGGCTCGGCACGGCACCAGCTCGGAGGCGGCATGGACGGCGGCGAAATTCTGGTAGAAGGTGACGTTGAAGGCTTCTGCGGAATTCGCCAGAATGGAGGACTTATTGTTGTTAAGGGCAAGGCTCTTCGTGGAGTAGGCGCTGAAATGGCAGGTGGAACCATAGTTATCGGAGGCAAAATAGAGCGTTTCTCCCCTGGTTTCGAATATGTTTCCATGGAAAACAGTGTCAAGGTTGGTGAAGTCGAGTTAATAGGTGAATTCAAGAAGTTCACAGGGGATTATGCAATCAGCAAGCGGGCGAAGGGAGCTCTCTACGTGGCTGCAAACACAAACCCGGAACTCTGAGGTGAGAGATATGGAAGTATTACTCATTACCGGAAGTACAATTGACGAGGGCAGGCTTGCCAAAGGTGGGGATAAATTCACGGATGACTACACTAAGGAATGTGCATGCTGCTGGATTTCCCCTGCTGATTTTGTATCACTCTGTTCCCCTGATAAAGTGAAAGTAACAAGTGGGAATGGAAAACATTCTGTTGTTGTTTATACCAGATGTACTGATTCAGTCCAGCCAGGACAGGTTTTCATGCCAAGGGCTATCTGGTCGAATATTGTCATTGATCCCGATACCCTTTCTACAGGATCTCCACTCTATAAGGGCGCCCCAGTGACAATTGAGCCCAGTGAAGAAGAAGTTCTTAGTGCCGAAGATGTAGTGTTGAAAGTTTATATCGGAGGGCAGTAAGTATGATTTACAAAAACATAGTCTGTCCTGTCTGCGGGGCAGCCTGTGATGATATCCAGGTTGAATTCGGAGACGGAAAGATAGAAGCCAAAAATGCATGTAAAATGGGAAATGCCAAATTTCAGGAGGTTGTGAGTTCCCACAGGCTAAGGCAGCCCCTTATGAAAACTGAGGGAAAATTGTCGCCTGCCGCCTGGGATAAAGCTCTTGAAAAAGCTGCCGACATTCTTGTTTCGGCAAAGCGACCCCTGCTTTTCATGGGGAGCGAAACCTCATGCGGAGCCCATGAAATCGGGCTCAAGATAGGGGAATACCTTGGTGCTATTGTTGACTCCAATGCTACAATCTGCCACGGACCAACCGCTATGGGAATCCAGGAATCAGGAAAAGTCGGTGCAACTGAAGGTCAGAAGAAAAACAGGGGGGATCTAATAGTTTATTGGGGAACCAATCCTCTTGAATCCATGCCAAGGCAGATGTCAAGATACGCAGTTTTCCCGCGTGGTTACTGGACAAAACGCGGGCGTTTCGACAGGACTGTTATCACTGTGGATCCAAGAAGAACTCCAACTGCTGTAGCTTCCGACCTGCATGTCCAGCTTAAACCCAATTCGGATTACGAACTTATCAGTGCACTTCTTACTCTGCTGCACGGGAAAACTCCTCACCCTTCAGTGGAAGAGATAACAGGAGTCCCAATCTGTGTCATGGAAGAAATGCTGGATATGATGAAGAACTGCAACTTCGGGGCAATATCAGTAGGTCTTGGTCTTTCCTCCTCTATTGGAAAGCATAGAAACGCTGAAATTGCCATGAATCTCGTAAAGGAGCTGAACAACTACGCAAAGTTCACTCTTGGAGCTCTTCGCGGCCACTGTAACGTGGCAGGCTTCAACCAGGTTGCTTCCTACATGTACGGTTACCCCTTCGGGCTTGACTTCACACGCGGATACCCACGTTACAACCCCGGGGAATTTACAACCGTGGACTTGCTGCGGGAAAAAGATGTGGATGCAGCTCTTGTGATGTGCGCTGATCTTGTCTGCCACATCCCTGCAGATTGCGCTTCTTACCTCGCCAAAATTCCAATGGTCTGCCTGGATATTGCTCCCTGCCCGACCACGGCTGCTTCGGATGTCGTGCTTCCTGGGGTCATTGATGCCATGGAATGTGATGGGACTTTCTACAGGCTAGATGATGTGGCTGTGCACTTTGAACCTTTTACGAGTTCGCCTTTTGAGTTCACAAAGAGCAATGAGGATACTTTGAAACAGCTCTTTGAGAAGATAAAAGCAAGGAAGTAAAAGTTGCAGTTCTCTTTCTGCACCGAAAGAAAAAATACTGAAAAAAGTGATTTCTTTATTTAAAATGGAATGTATGACATCTCTTACATTCCAAATCTTTTTTACAATTCCCGGCTTTTCTTAAAGTTACTTCTTACAACATTTATGTCATTTTATAACATTTATGTCATTTTTTCTGAACGCAACCTTTTCCCCACAGTACTGGTGCAGTTTTTTCGTACCTCCAGCTTCACTTACCACCGTAAGCATTGTTAAGGGATCAAAGATTCTGGTACCCATTATTGCAGTAATCTCTCTCTCGAAAAACGGGGTAGGGTAAAGAGGGGCGCTTGGACCGAGCAGGATTACTTCCCTTGCTGCCCCCCGGAGGGAGAGGAGTTCGTCAAAAGTCCTGTTGGCTAGAGTACTTGCACTGAGGATGATTATATCTGACACAGGGAAGATTTCTCTGGCTTTTCCCGAGGGCAGGGTTCTGGTTTGAGGAGCTTCGATTTCACGCTTTTCAAGGACTGTGAGTTTATTGGTTACTTTCAGGATTTTGGGGATAAGAGGTCCAAAATAACCTACCATTGCAACTCGATCTTCAGGTTTTATAAGGTCAAGGGCATCCAGGTTTGAGATGGGAAAGTTCTCAGGTTTAAGATCCCATAGCATGTGGGAAAGCGCATTTGCAGTTGCAATCCCGATTGCAGCTTCAAGAGGGTTTTCTGACAGGGCAAATTCAAGCAGTTTATCAGCGGTTTTACCTTTCAGAAAGCCCGCAAAACCAAGGGCAGGGCAGCAGGAAAACTCGTAAAGAGGAGTGCAGACGACGCCTCCGTAACCGTTTGAGAGCAGGACTCCGGTATATGCGAGCCCTATTCTGATATCCTTTACTTCGATTTTCTCAAGGGCAGAACCCAGATCATTTTTCAGAGCATTTACAAGGGCTGGCAGGATTTCAGTTTCTTCTTTTCCCTCTCTTTTAATTCCATTTTTTACATTTTTTCCTTCTCTTTTTGGAGGTTTTGCCCCACCAAGGTGCTCTGTTTCCGACATCGTTTCACCTATCATTTTTTTCATCGGACCCTTTCGATCTTAGTTGTAAAATCAAGAGGATTTGCATAATAGGGAGCGCTTATAACAATAATATCGACAAAAGGAGCATATTCAGGGATACTCTCCGCTTCAATTCCACCCACTGCAAGCTCAAGTTTAGGATTGAGTTTCTTAAGTTTGGGTCCCAGTTCCTGCAGTTCCTCCGGGGAAAGGTGGTCAAGGAGCATTATATCTGCCATCTCGGCATATTTGAACGCTTCTTCCCTGGTTCTGGGCTCGATTTCGATCTTTTTAAGGGCTCTGAGTTTACCCAGCTCTCCGGCGACTTCCAGGTGATTCTGGCTGATCTGGATGGAATCGCTGAGGGAGTTTCGGTGAATATCTCCTCCACCTGCCCGGACAGCTTTAAGCTCGAATATCCGGGATCCGGGATGAGTTTTCCGGCTTGTTGCAAGGACAAGGTCAGGGTTTGCCTTTCGTCCTGCGCTCACGAAAGAAGCGGTTTTTGTGGCAATAGCACACATCAGGGAAAGAAAGGTCTGGGAAACCCTCCAGAATTTGAACAAAAGTTTGAGATCTCCTTCAGCTTCGAAAATTATATCTCCTGCTTTGAAGTTGTCGCCATCCTTGAGGTAAAGCAGGCACCTCAAGCCTTTTCTTTCAAAATAATCAGCAAGATCACCGGCGCAAGCACAGATTC
Source organism: Methanosarcina flavescens (assembly GCF_001304615.2). Taxonomy (NCBI): domain Archaea; kingdom Methanobacteriati; phylum Methanobacteriota; class Methanomicrobia; order Methanosarcinales; family Methanosarcinaceae; genus Methanosarcina; species Methanosarcina flavescens. The sequence continues at coordinate 1,794,180 of NZ_CP032683.1, forward strand.
CATTTTCTCTCGTAATAATCTTTATTTTCCCAATACCATATAATCTTAGCAGTTCCACACTCTCGTCCTGATAAGGGCAGTCCTCGTAAAAATAGAACTCAAAAAGGTCTATCATGATTTACCTCATAGATTTTTTGTTTTTACTTTTCTATTTCCTTCCTGCTGGTTTTCCTGTGAATCATTTACTTCCAATCAGTCCGTATCCCTGTCCTGCTAATTATTCTGGCATTTGAGGCTTTGAATATGGCATAGATTTCTCTACCTGGTTCTAGATCAAGGATTTCGCATGATGTTGGTGTAATTACTACTTTGATTTCAGTACTCCCTATTACTACTTCTACCACAACAAGATGCTCTTTTTTGAGAATTCCTGAAACTTTTCCTCTTAAAGTGTTCCGGGCTGAACTCTCCACCGCTGTCCGGGCAAGAATAATTTCTTCCGGACGGACAGAGACTGTAACCTTCTCCCCGGGCTCAGCCAGGTCTGCAGAGTAGACCTCCAGACCTTCGACTTCGAGTACTGTGAGTTTTCCTCTTCGAGACTTTACCTCTCCTTTTATCACATTTGTGCCAAGGAATTCTGCAACAAAGTCAGGAGACGGTCTCCTAAATACAGTATCAGGGTCTCCTTCCTGCATCACCTCACCTTTTCTAATTACTATTACTCTGTTTGCCAGCATCCATATATCTTCAAAGTCATGAGTAACATGCAGTACAGTGGTGCGGTATTCGTGAATTGCTTTTTTCAGCAGACCCCGAAGTTTCTCCCGGGTTCTGGTATCGAGAGCGCTGAAAGGTTCATCAAGCAGGAGCAGTTTTGGTCTGACCACAAGGCTTCTTGCAAGGGCTACTCTCTGCTTCTCACCGCCACTCAAGGTTGCTGGTTTTCTGTGCAGAAGTCCACCAATTCCCAGGATTTCTGTTATTTGCCTGATTTCAGCCTCAACCTGTTTTTCGTTCCTGAGCTTCTTCCTCAGAGCATATGCTATGTTCTCGAAAACGTTCATATGTGGAAAAAGCATGTGATCCTGATACACTATGCTAATTTGCCTCTTATCAGGAGAAAAGGCAGTTATCTCTCCTCCCTCAAGCAAAATCTTGCCTTTTTCAGGTGCGTAAAACCCTATTATGGTCTCAAGCAGGAGGGTTTTGCCACTGCCGGAAGGGCCTATAAGCGCAACATAATCCCCTTTCTCAGCCCTGAAGTCTACATTATTGAGCTCGAAGCCTCCGACATCAAGGCAAAGGTCCCTAATTTCGAGAAAACTCACAGCTTTCCTCCTTCAAGCCTCTCAAAGCTTAGAATTGCAAGAAAAGCAATTATCATTAGTAAAATTCCGCTTGTAATCGCCATTTCAAGGTTTCCATAGGAAATATTCAGGTAAAGGGTTACTGGCAGGACTTCGGTATACATGTACGACCCTCCCGCAAGGACAAGCACGGCTCCAAACGACCCTATGCAGCGAGCAAAGGTGATAATTGCAGAGGCAAAAAGTCCACTTCGTGCCATGGGAAGGGTAATTTTTCTGAAGGTCTCGAACTCTCCATATCCGAAACTCCTTGAGACCTGCTCATACCTTGGGCTAATACCTTCAAATGTAGAGTAAACAATTTTGACTGCATAAGGAAAGGCGATAAAGAACTGTGCAACTATTATTCCTAACCTGCTAAAGGTCACATTAATTCCGAGAGTTTCAAGAGCAGGACCGAGAAAATTCTGTCCAAAGAGGAGAAGAAGAGCCAGACCCATCACCAGTTCCGGAAATGCCATTGGAAGCCCGAGAACTGTTTTTATCAGGGTTTTCCCGGGAAAGGTGAAGCGTGAGAGAGCGTAAGCTGTAGGCACGGAACAGCACATGACCAGAAGAGTTGAAAATGAGGCTGTCAGCATAGAGAGTTTCACGGAGTAAATTATCTCTTCCGAAAGCAGAGATGAGAGAAACTCTGAGGGTTTAAGGGCAAAAAACATAGTTCCAACAGTTGAGAATAATAATATTGCAAAGAAACAGGCAATCCCCACTGTTGCACTCTTGAATAAGGAGCGATTTACGGAGTGACTCTTTACAAAGCGCATGGTTCAAAGCCCCATTTTTCCCAAGTCTCTGTCGCTTCCTCTCCTGAAATATAAGCGTTGAAAGCCTCTGCAAGTTCAGGGTCCTCAGTATACACAGAAACTGCTGTGGGTATGGTTTTGATCTCGTTTTTCTCTTCAGGGATCGGGATCAATTGGATTTTTCCATTGGCTTCTCCCCAGTTTGCCATATCTTCCCAGATAATTGTTGCATCTACCTCTCCGGAAACAACATAGATAAGAAGCTGGTTTACCGTTGCAGTCCAGACGATTGTATTATTCTTGATTTCAGGAAGGATACCTGCCTGTGAACAGATTATTTCCGAAACTTTGCCTATTGCAGGTCCTTTCGGGTCTCCGAGAGCAAGCTTTGTACCGGGTTTTGCCAGGTCTTTAATTCCGGTCACGTTTGCAGGGTTTCCTTTAGGAACCGCAATCGCAGGGACGTGAAAGGTCACGTTTTTTACGCTCTCATTGAAAACATAGTGTCTGTTCATGGCCTGCTCGGTGTAATAGTAGTCGCCGGGGATGAAAATATCGCATTCCTTTGAAGCCAGAGTTCCAAATATTTCGGCACTTCCTCCGTAACGGACCTGAACTTTTGCTCCGGTCTCATTTTCGAAATTTCCAATTAATTCATTCATTGGCTTTATCAGCCCTGCTCCGGCGCAAACAGTGATTTGTCTTCCCTCAAAAGCATTCTTGCTTTCTCCAGAAACGGATACTGAAGGTTCTTTCTCAATGCATCCCGAGATGGGCAACATTGAAATCATAATCAGCAATAGGAGAAACATACATAGACCTTTCGAACACGTTTTTTTCTTGCAGGCTTTTTTCATACAGACACCTTTTTCAGTATGGAGTTTAACTGTTATGTTTGAACATACATAACGGTTAATAAAGGTTTTTCTACAAACCAAGAATTTAACAATATTATAGAACAGTCTTATGCCTTCACAGGGCCGTTTTAGAAATCTCTCCAGCGTCCCTGTTATTGGGCAGCACTTGTTAGAGAATAAACGCCAGGGCTCACTTTGATTATGATTTTTTTCGAAAAAATTAGTATTTGATTAAAGTTATTAAAAATATTCATATAGTCCTGAGCGGATTCGAACCGCTGTCCCGGGCTCCAAAGGCCCGAAGGATTGACCACTACCCTACAGGACTGCACGTTAAGGCTTTTACTTATAGATTAATTCATGTACTTAATTTTTGTGCCAGCTCGGGACTCTTTCGTGTTAATTTTTCCAGCCAGCTCCCTTTCTCTATATTTCCATCTTTTCTTTCTACATTTGCGCTTTGTATTAATTTTCCTTTAAGACTCTCAATCTCTTTATATTTATGAGTACAGTTCTTTCATGGCTTTGAAATATTTTCTACGAGACTGCTTTTCGCTTGCAAGCAATTTTTCAGATAATAAATTTAAAATAATTTATTTCATTACTATATTGTGGAGCTGAAAGAGAAAGGGTATGATCGAATAGCGAAGTAGTGGGTTGTGACAGAATTGCCCGGGAGCTGGCTGTTCTTGCTTCAGGATATGTTTGATGGGAGCAGATTCCGGAAGCGGCTGTAGTGGGGGATACAGTAATGAACCAAATGCTCCCGGGCTTCTCTTCTTACCAGGATCTCAAGTCTCTTTGATAGTTTTTTAAATAACTTTTAATTTCGATTCTCTCTTTAATTTTAACAACTTTTTCTTAATTTTTCCCCTCTTAATAACTCTTCTTGTTTTCATATAACTTTAACTTTTATTTAGAAATCTTAAAAAGCATTCTTTACTTTTTCCTATCTTATTCTGTTTTTATCTTTTCCTACCTTATTTTGTTTTTATCTTTTCCTATCTTATTCTATTTTTATCTTATTCTGTTATTTCCGCTGTGACTTCCAGTACAGAGGGTTATTCTACTCCATATTCTCACCTCATGGTTCCAAAACATATTTTTGAGTAATTTTTATCTTTGCTGAGTCTTTTTCAGCATTTCGAAAAGCTGGAGATTTCTTTGAAGATTTTTATTGAAATTTCCAGTCAAATCATGAGATTCAAATTACTCCATGTTCAAACTTTTTACTACTGGATTCTATTTTCAAGGCTTATTAATCCCCGGCTAATGCTAAAAACTCGTTTAATCCGAAATTATGCTTCGATTTTAAAACTTTCTATGCGATGGCATTTTTCGTTTGAGACTAATTTTTGATATAATTAATTTAAAATAATTATGGGGACAATCATACACTGTAGTTGGGAGAGACAGAACGAGTGAGTAACGGGTATGAATAAGTTGTAAAGAATTGCCCGAGAGCTTTTGGTCCTGTTCTGAATCATATGCTTGGGGGAGCGTATCTTCGGGGCAACCGTATCGGGGGCTGCGGTAAGGGACATAAGGCTTTCGGGCTTTTTCTTACTCTTCTTTAATTTCCTCTTTTAATTTATGTTTTCCTTATTTCGCTATAATTCTATTAACGGTTTTTACCATATCTTATCAGAATTCTGTCAAAGGTTTCGCTTTTGGATGGTATTTGCAGTCATCTCTCTTTATATGCAGTTTTCTATAAGCCCAAAAATCCGTGATTCTCAATTCAATAGAATACAACTCTCGAAAATCCCTGGGACAGCTCTTCTCCCAGGAATTTTTCTATTTCCTTTTTGAGGTTCTCAATAGCTTCTTCGATGGTATTACCCTTGCAAATTATATCAGCTTCAGGACAGATTGAAACAAAGAAATCCTGTTCCTGACGGATAGTTGCAGAAAATGGAAACCAGATCGTCACACTTTAAGATATCTATCAGTCCACTTTTAAGGATTTCTGTTCTCCCTGTCCTTTAAAACTGTTTTCTTGCAAAATTTCTCCGAGCGCAGGAATTTTTATACTTAATCGGGCATCAAATTCTAAATTTATGTCACCAGATTTGTGGGTCCTATGATTACGCAGTATATTGTGTCCTATCCTGTGTCTTTACCTGACCTCTCAGTACTTATTCTTCTGGGCGTCTTTGTACTCACACTCAGGCAGGTCGGGTCTTTAAGGTTGTTAGCAGAAGGCATATTGAGATCGTAAGAAACATTGACTGGGCAACTCTCGTTTTTTCGTTTCAATATTTGTGCTAATGCAAAACGTGTGGGTTTCCGGAAATGCCAGGAACTGCTTGCAAGGATGTCTCCGCAGTTAGGCTCTGTATCAATGATCCTTGTGCTCAGTATTGGACTTAGCCAGCTAATTTCTAATGTCCCCTTTGTTGCGCTCTATCTGCCTGCCAGGGGAGTACAGTTTCTCAGGGACAGTTGATGGCTCTTGCTGCTGGAAGTACAATTGCAGGAAACCTTTTGATTCTGGGGACTGTGAGCAACGTTATTATCCAGAATGCGGAAAAAGAGAGAAAAACTATTTCATTTGCCGAATTCTCTAGAATTGGGATCCTAATAACAATTTTAGATACTATTATCCATTTTATCTTTCTCTAACTTTTAAAAGCCATAAATAATCTTATAATAAAATTAAAAGGCTTAATCTAGCCGTAAACCAAATTTAAAGGTTTAATAATTTTTATTAGACCTACCTTTCCCCTTGAAGGAGTATATAAAAGGCTCAACCCTCCGATAAACTTGATATACTCAAAACACATACACTTTTTTTTGGAAGATATGAGATCATGACCCAGAATAATTCAGATTCAAATACCAGATGCAGGCGTGTCCGGTGCACCGTACAGAAGAAGACCTTTGGGCCTGTTGAAGACCTTGAGACCTATGTCCGGTCCGACTGGTGGCAGACTCTTTTTAACTCCCTTTACCTTAAGACCGATGCTGATCTTCTGGATGATATTGAAGTTACCAGGAAAGAGGTCGATCTCATTGTCTCAATTTTGGGAGTGACCCCTGAAGAAAGAATTCTTGATCTTTGCTGTGGACAGGGAAGGCATGTGCTTGAACTGGCAAAAAGGGGGTTTTCAAACGTTGAGGGATATGACAGATCCCAGTACCTTATAAGGAAAGCCAGAACCCGAGCACGAAAAGACAACCTGCAGGTCAGGTTCAGGGAAGGGGATGCAAGAAAACTTCCTTACCCTTCTGATACTTTTGATGTAGTTACTATCCTGGGCAACAGTTTTGGCTACTTTGATTCAACGCTTCAGGATCGAAAGGTTCTTGAAGAGATTTTCCGAGTTCTGAAGCCCGGTGGCAGGGTTTTCTTTGATGTCATGGATGGGGACCATATGAAAAAGAGTTTCCAGCCCAGATCCTGGGAATGGCTGGACAGGAAATATTTTGTCTGCAGGGAGAGAGCTCTTTCTACAGATGGGGATCGACTGATATGCAGAGAAGTTATAAGCCGTATTGACAGAGGGGTAATTGCAGACCAATTTTATGCTGAACGCTTATACAACAAGGAAAGCCTTTTTGAACTGCTTACCGCCTCAGGGTTTAGCAACCTCACTTTCCATACTACTTTCAGCCCGGTATCTGAAGGCACTCAGGATGCAGGCATGATGGGACAGAGAGTTCTTGTCTCGGCTTCCGTTGAAAAACCATGGTCTCCTTCTCTCCAGGCAACCTGGAGTAAAAAGCCAATGAATATTGCAGTCTTGCTTGGAGACCCGAGAAAAGAAGATCAGGTAAAGCCTGCCTGTGTATTCGATGATGATGATTTCGATACGCTTGAGAGAATGAAAAAGGCACTCTCTGAAATTCCCTTCATGAGATTTACTTTCCTTGACAGGCATGAAACGCTGCTGGAGGATCTGAAGAAGAAAGCATCGAAAATTGATCTTGTACTTAATCTCTGTGATGAGGGATTTTATAACGATCCCACAAAAGAGCTCCATATTCCGGCTTTGCTTGAACAGCTCAACATCCCGTATACAGGGGCAGGCCCTCAATGTCTTGCCTTTTGTTATGACAAATCCATTATAAGGGGAGTTGCCCGAGAGATGCGCATTCCTGTAGCAAAGGGAATGCTTGTAAATGCAGATTCGGATCTTTCAAAGCTTTCTCTATCTTTCCCCCTGTTCGTGAAACCTAATTCAGGAGATTCAAGTTTTGGGATTACACAGAAAAGCATTGCCCATAACCGTGAGAAGCTTCTGGAGATTCTTGCGGCAATCCGGGAAAAAATGGGTTCGGATAGACTTTTCCTGCTCGAAGAGTTCCTTCCCGGGAAAGATATCAGTGTTGGTATTATTGGAAATCCGCCCAAATGTACCGTACTTCCTATTACGGAAGAAGACTACACGGCAGTGCCGGAAGAGCTTCCAAAAATCTGCGGCTATGAAGCCAAATGGCTTCCGGATTCTCCATACTGGAACATAAAATCCGTGCCTGCCAATCTCCCGGAAAAGACCAGAAAGGAAATTATTAAATCCTGTCTTGCTCTGTTCAGCAGGCTGGGCTGCCGGGATTATGCCCGCTTTGACTGGAGGCTTGATGCCAAAGGCAAACCCAGGCTGCTTGAAGTAAACCCCAATCCTGGCTGGTGCTGGGACGGTCACCTGGCAAAGATGGCAGCTTATGCTAATATCTCCTATTCGGGAATGCTCGCGGCTATCATCGAAGCTGCAAAGGAAAGATATGGTCTGGGAACTACCAGAAAAATCGAGCTCTCAAGAAAAATGCCTGAAACCACGTCCAGGAAAAGCCCGGCTGAATGTGCTGCCGAGTTTGAAGAAGAAATTGAAGCCAGCTCGATGAACTCCGAGAATGATCGGAAGAAAAGCGTTTTTTCAAACTCTCCCGATACATTACAGGTTTTCGAGGGCATATAAATTCAAAAAAAGCGCGGAATGAGAAAAGATTCGTTTTTCCTTTTCACACTCCGCTTTTCCCTTACTTTCGGATGCTTTTACTTCTGGATGATAATTGTAAGGATATCTTCATCCTGCATTCTATGGTCGAGACCGACTCTCTGCCCTGGATGCTTTGCAGATGTGCCCCAAACCTGGGCATAGCGGAACTTCCTGCGGAAATCCCTGTGCAGACGATCACAAATCTGACCGACGTTTGTCCCGCTCATAACAATTAGGGGCTCTTCCATATCTGCGGGCTGACCCTGAGGTTTTAAGTAAACTCGTATGAAACCTAGCCTGTCGTAAATGGCGTCTTTGAGAGTCTCGATATTAATGCCCTTATGAGCTGAAATAAAGATCGCGTTCGGGTATAATTCCCTGCACTCTTCAATCAGCTGAGGGTAAGCCAGATCAACCTTATTGATAGCGATAAGGGATCTGACATAACTGCGGTTGTTCAGGATAACATCGATAAGCTGATCAACCGTTATATTTTCTCTTATGAGCACGCTGGCGTTATGGATTTTGTACTCATCTAGTACAGCCTTGATAGTTTCATCATCCAGGTCGAGATCAATGGTTGAATTGATCTCAATTCCGCCCCTATCTTTCTTCTTGATTACCACATCAGGGGGCTCCTCATCTATACGAATGCCAGCCTGGTAAAGTTCGTTCATAAGCACTTCGTAATGCTTGGGCTGAAAAACGTCGAGCAAAAATATAACCATATCGGAGTTTCTGATAACTGATATAACCTCTTTTCCGCGCCCACGTCCTGATGACGCACCTTTTACAAGCCCTGGCACGTCAAGGAACTGGATTGTTGCTCCTTTGTGCTCAAGCACACCTGGCACAACTGTGAGAGTGGTAAACTCGTATGCTCCCACTGCGGACTTGGCACCCGTGATTTTGTTCAGAAGCGTAGATTTTCCTACTGATGGAAAACCTACAAGGGTTACAGTTCCATCTCCTGATTTTCTGACCGAGTACCCATCTCCCCCTCCTTTTGCCGAGGCTTTCTTTTCAGCCTCATCTCGAAGCCGGGCTATCTTGGCTTTGAGGCGGCCTATGTGATGGGAAGTCGCCTTATTGTACTGGGTCTTTCGAATTTCGTCTTCGATTTCCCGTATTTGCTCCTGTATGCTGCTCATCTGGAACCTGCCGATTTAAGGACTGAAGAAATAATTTTTATTATTGCTTGAAAAAGAAACCGCATCAAAGCAGTCTCCACAAACCTTTTTTGATCTAAAACAGATCCGTATCTGGATATTTATCTTGAATAGTTAAATGCAATATATATACCTATGGAGTGTTTTACTATAGCCTTTTCAAAAAAGGCTTGAGCGAAAACGGCGTGACGGCGTGGTCAAGCGGTGCACGGTTGGTGATCAACCGGCGCTATGGTTGTGCTTGACCAAAAAGCCTACTTAATCTTTTTTGCAGAAACCTCAAGATTATTTATATTTCTTAATAATTATAATAATATTTAAAGCTTATTGAAGTTTGTTTGATAAACGTTTCTTATACCGAAATTTATTCAAAGGAACTGCCTTTTATCAACGGAAATCTTCTTTTTTATTCAAAAGAGATTATTTCTCCTGTTCTTTCGTACACGTGCAACCCTTTGGGAAGCTTTGAAGCGAATTTGGCAGAGTTAAGTATTTCCAGGAATTTGCGGATTTCGGGAGTTTCCAACATTTCGTTTCTTATAAGAAAATCATAATCTTCTTCTGCAAACTTTACGAATTTGAGGCAGTTCTTCTCAGCACAGTTTCTTATCCCAACGCCTGCTTCAGCTTTTCCTGAAACAACTGCGTCACAGATGGCTACTTCCGATTTTGCTCCTGATGTATATCCCGGAATTGAGTCCGTAAATTCTTTTTTGCTAATTCCTTTTTCAGCTGCCAGTTCTGCAACTTTGAGGTCTAGAAGAGCTCTTGTGCCTGAACCAAGGTTCCGGTTGATCAAGCTTTTTCCCGGCAGGTCCGAGAGTTTGGTAATCGGGCTGTCCTGCCTGACAATTAATCCAACTTCCCGCCTGTATCCTTTCACCAGCACAACATCCGAGAGCCCCATATTCTCAATAGTAGGAGTGTTATACAGGATTTCATCCTTCTCTCTGGAATCGCGTGATGGCATGTTCACGCCTGCAATATCGGCAGTGTTTGAGGCAATTGCGCTGAAGCCACCACTTGAACCAGTATGAAGGGTTCTGAAACGAAGCCCGCTAAGGTCTTCAAGCAGATCAAGACCCGGGCAAAAGCCGCCCGCTATCAGGAGATCAGGTTTCTCGACATCCCCGAAAAGGGTCACCTCTACAGGAGTTCCCGCTTCAACAAATTCTGTACTTGATGGAATCTCGATAAAGCCATCAGCTCCGGAAAGAGAGGTTATGGCTCCAGATCCCCTATCTGCGGGATAGACCCGCTCCCTGACCAGACCTACAGGAAGAAGTTGCTGTCTTCCTTCGGAGCGGAAATTAGTACCCATAATTCCATTTTCTACTTTTTTAAGTTCGGTTTCGGCTCCAAGGGCTTTCCTGAGAAGAGGAGCAACAAATTCGTTAAAAATAATTAGCGCAGATGTTGGGTTTCCGGGAAGCCCTATTACCGGGACACCTTTTATTATGCCGATGATCACGGGCTTTCCAGGTTTTATATTAATCCCGTGGGCGAGAGTCTCCCCCATTTCATCTATCAAACGATACATTACATCCCCGGCTCCTGATGACGTGCTGCCAGATGTCAGGATCAGCGCACATTCCGAGACAGCGGTTTCAAGTGCCCTTCTCATAACTGTTTCATCGTCCTTTACAATCCCGTAAAGCACCGGGGAAGCCCCACACTCCTGCACTCCGGCGCATAAGGTGTAGGAATTTGCATCATATATCTGTCCCCTGGCCAGTTTTTCCCCGGGACTCACAAGCTCATCTCCTGTTGAGATTATTCCTACCTGCAGCTTAAGGACTGGAATGTCATTTTGACCTACAGACGCAAGCACCCCGATCTCTCTTGTTCCGAGCTTTCGCCCTGCCCTGAGCACACGTTCTCCTTTCAGGATGTCCGAACCTGCCTTCATTATATTCTCTCCCACAGTTACGGGCCTGTAAATGAACACAGTTCCGTTTTCCTCAGAGCTGTATTCAACCATAACAACGGAGTCAGCCCCTTCAGGAATAGGGGCTCCAGTTGCAATCTCCACAGCTTCCCCTGCCGATATTGTGAATCTGACATCGGAGCCTGCTGGAATATTCCCGAGCACTTTTAGCCCTGCTGGCTCAGTTTCACTACAGGCATAAGTATCCTCTGCTCTTAAGGCATAACCGTCCATTATTGCTCTTGCAAAGGGGGGCACATTGATCTCGGCGATGATATCCTCTGCAAGGATTTTACCGTGAACATTTTCAATGGCAAAATCTTCCTTTCCCGGAAGAACCTGCAGGCTGCTCATTATTTCCCGTGCCTTCTCTACAGAAATAAGTTTCCGAAATTCCTTGCGCTTCATAGAAATCCAATCCTGAGTCCCATCGACCTTAGATGAGTTTTTTTGTTTAATAGCATTTCCAGGTATGTTTTATACCTACTTTTTCCTTCAGAAAAGCATTGAAGGCAGGTTAGTTAAGAGATACCCTGATCGAAGAAGTTTTAAAAATCCCAGATAAGTCCAAATGGAAACGTGATCTACCCCTTCCTGCTTTCTGATGAGAACGAGAAAGAGGCTTCTTGCTTCATCTTCGTACTATACCGTTCGCAAGTCCACAAGCTAATCCTTACGTTCAATTGATAGACTTATTATCAAGTGAGAATTCAATGCAGTTTAAACCAGCGGAGAAGAAAAATCGACCTGCAAAGCTGCGAGTTGGATTGAAGTTTAAGCAAAAGATAAATCCGAACAGGCTCATCTTTTCATAAACCTATGAAAGAGAATAGGAGGGGAAAAATGAAAACTGCAACAAATAAAAAATTCTGGAAATATGCGAGGTTTTCTACAATCCTGTTTATGGTCTTTACAGTTGTTCTTTCCGGCTGTGTTGATGAGGGACAGGATGGAAATGGGTCGGAGAACATGGCAGACAATAGCCAGGGGACCAACGGTACAAACAATAGTCAGGAAACAGATGGGGAAGACTACGTTTACGGCACTGCAGACGTGGAGAATATTCAGATTTTAATTCTTGAATCTTTTCCTGTACAGGTACGGGTGATAGCAGAAGGTTACCTGCCTGATGGATGTACGGAAATAGACAAAATAAAGACTGAAAGAGAAAGAAATATCTTCAATGTCAGTATCAACACAAAACGCCCGAAAGATGCAATCTGTACGCGGACTATAGAGAGCTTTACGGAAACTATTCCCCTTGATGTCCAGGGACTCAAAGCAGGCAACTATACTGTAAATGTGAACGGAGTAAATGGATCCTTTGAGCTGGCGGTCGATAATATCATACAGGAAGAATTTCCAGGTCCTATTCCACCGGGACAACAGGTAGTAACTGAAGCTGACAACGGCACAAACATAAGCGTTGAAAATGGAGAGACTTTTTACCTGAGACTACCTGAAAACCCGTCTACAGGTTATCACTGGGAACTCAATCTGACTCAGGGACTGAATGTAACCTTGGGTCCCGATGATCGTCCGGGGAGATACTATCCTCCAGAACAACCTGAAGGAATCGAACAGCCTCTTGTAGGTGCAGGAGGGGTTCGCATATGGGAAATTAAAGCTGTGGCTGAAGGCGGTCAGCAAGTGACAGCAGTATATAAAAGACCCTCTGAGAACGAAACTGCAGAGGGAGGCACTTTCACACTTAATGTTGAGATTGCCTAAATTATCAGTTATCCTGCTCTTTCCACGATTTATCCGGTCCCAATGAAAAAGAGAAGGGCATTTTTAACTTCAGATGCTAGATTTCTCTCTTGCTGACACTTTAGAGGGGTTCCAGAGCCTGTTTGAGATCTTTAAGGCAACTCTCGCATATATAGGATGTGCCAATTTGAGTACATCCAAGAACTTCCGTATCTTCTCCCTTTTCTTTTTCCTCCTGACTTCCCGGATAACCTTCGCAGTAAATTCCACACTTCACTTCACAATAAGCTCCGCAGAACAAGCACCTTGACATACATATGATTTAGGATTCGGAATTTCAAATACGTTTCCGGAAAACCCTGAAAACATGAAAAAATAAGGGGAAAAAAGAGATTCGGATGAATTTGAAAAGTAGCGGGAATTCTTGAGAGAAACGCACCTATTTCTTGATAAATTTCTAAAGATCAGTGAATCCACCGAAAAGTATATATGCGATCGTTCGTATGTTGTGGTAGTTATCCCAGGCCAAGTGACCTGACAAATAAAACCCTGTAGCGGGGTGGGGTAGCCAGGAGATCCCGACGGGCTCATAACCCGTAGACCGATGGTTCGAATCCATCCCCCGCTATGATAAAATTCTTTTCTAGATTTATTATGTAATGATTTTTTTCAGATATTACCTTTTAAGATTTTCATCACCAGGCAACCTTTTTATAGCCGGTTACCGATTTTATATCTAGAATCCATTTACTTATCCCTTTTTCAAGCTATTAAAACTCAAGGCTTATTAAGGAAGGTTACTTTCTTACACACGGTCAAAGATGTGTGAGTATCTTCTCAAATATCCTCATAAACTGAGCAGGATGACTTTCATATGGTAATGGAAAAACTTGGAGACTCCTTACAGGGGGCGCTCAAGAAGCTGATCGGCGCGGGACGAATTGATGAGCGCACGGTCAATGAAGTAGTAAAGGATATCCAGCGAGCTCTGCTCCAGGCCGATGTCAATGTAAAACTTGTTATGGGAATGTCCCAGAAAATCAAAGAGCGTGCATTAAAAGAAGACCCTCCTGCAGGTATGAACCCGAGGGAGCATGTAGTCCGCATAGTATACCAGGAGTTAATGGGAATTATCGGCAAGGGAGCTGAAATCCAGCTCAAGCCGCAGACTATAATGATGGTTGGACTTCAAGGAAGTGGAAAAACTACCAGTACTGCAAAGCTTGCCCGCTACTTCCAGAGGAAAGGACTTAAAGCGGGAGTTATCGCTGCAGATACTTTCCGTCCTGGTGCATACCATCAGCTTAAAACCCTATGTGAAAAACTTAATGTAGCTTTCTATGGAGAAGAACACAATCCCGATGCCGTTGAAATCACAAGAAACGGACTCAAAGCCCTGGATAAATACGACGTAAAAATAGTGGATACTGCAGGGCGCCACGCCCTTGAAGCTGACCTAATAGATGAGATGGAACGGATCAACGCTGTTGCAAAGCCAGATCACAAGTTCATGGTTCTGGACGCAGGTATAGGACAGCAGGCAAGCCAGCAAGCTCATGCCTTTAATAATTCTGTCGGGATTACAGGCGTTATTATAACGAAGCTTGATGGAACCGCAAAAGGAGGCGGAGCCCTGTCTGCTGTTGCCGAAACAAAAGCACCTATTGCCTTCATTGGTGTAGGAGAGACATCGGAAGACTTTGAGAAATTCGAAGCTGACAGATTTATCTCAAGGCTTCTCGGCATGGGAGACCTCAAAAGCCTGATAGAGAAGGCTGAAGAGACCCTGACCGAAGAGGATGTGAATGTGGAAGCTCTAATGCAGGGACGCTTCACTCTCAAAGACATGTACAAGCAACTTGAAGCCATGAATAAGATGGGCCCGCTCAAACAGATAATGTCCATGCTCCCTATGGGAATGGGAGGATTAGGAGGTGTCAAGCTCTCAGATGAGATGTTCCAGGCTACAAGTGACAAGATGAAGAATTACAAGGTCATCATGGATTCCATGACAGAGGAAGAAATGAATGATCCAAAGCTCATAGGCGGTTCCCGAATAAAAAGGATCTCAAGAGGTTCAGGCTGCAGCCCTGAAGAAGTAAGAGAGCTTCTTAAATACCACAAAACTATGCAGACAGCTTTAAAAGGCTTTAGAGGCGGAAAATTCAATATTCAGAAAATGATGAAGAAAAAACTCGGGATGTAATTATCCCGATGTTATTTTTCACATTAAATAGCTTTTTATTACTTTTCTATTATAGCGTTTAATATTGCTCGCAAACCTCAAGGAAGTTGATAAACAGTTCTTCTCCCTTTTCGGTATGGGAAACCTCAGGATGCCACTGGACACCGTAAATCGGTTTTGTTGGGTGGCGCATAGCCTCAATCTCACATACCTCAGAACGGGCAAGATGAGCGAAACCCTCAGGCAAAATGGCAACCTCATCTGCATGGGAAGCCCAGACAGTAGTCCTGGGCCCAAGTCCCCGAAGAATATCGTCTTCTTCAAGCACTTCTATCTCAATCTCTGCATACCCGCCTTTACTCCCTGCATGAACGTGACCCCCATATTCCAGGGCAATTGCCTGATGCCCGAGGCAGATCCCAAGAATAGGAAGATCAATTTCACGGACGTAATCGAAACATAAGCCTGCCCTATCCATTTCCGGCCCACCGCTCAGGATCAGCCCATCCGGTTCCTCTGCCAGGATATCCTCAATTGGCATTGTGTTGGGGATTATTTTCGTATCCACATCAAGATCCCGGACAGCCCGGTGAATGAGATGGCAAAATTGTCCGTAATTATTAACAACAAGGATTTTCAGCTCTTTCATAATTCCTTCAGTTCCTGATTTAGTATAATTTTATTTTTAAGAGTTATATTTTGATAACTGTGTGTTTAATGAATGTATTTTCTATTGCTCTGAGTGTACCCTATTAGCCAATCTTATCCTATTAGCCAATCTTATCCTATTTTAATTCTCTTATGCTTCCAAAGCTCAGAACCTTCACCTGTTTTCGGAACCTCTTGGTTTCGAAAATTATTTTGTGTTTCTATGATCTGGAACGTATTTTCCTGGTATTATCCCAGTATAACAGAGAGGAAGCGGCCAGGTTTGATCGCTATAGCACAATTTTGTACAGAAAAGTTCAAGAATATTCATTTCTATAAGAGGCATATTCTTGTCATGCAGCCATATGGAATAGATTTAAATAGGTTTATTGTGCTAGTATGTCACATATTAGCACGGAACTTTATAAAAATAATATTGCTAACAAATCAAGATCGCTTTGAACTCGAAGGGGATTATAATGTCAGAAATTGGTAAAAAGATAAGAATAGAAAGGCTGATGAATCGGGAAAGCAGAAACATGGTCATTATTCCAATGGATCATGGAATCTCAGACGGGCCTATTGAAGGACTCATCAATATCACAGATACGGTAAATAGAGTAGCTGAAGGAGGAGCAAATGCCGTTCTTATGCAGAAAGGAATGGTAAAATACGGACACCGGGGATACGGTCATGATATAGGTCTCATCGTACACATCAGTGGTTCTTCTTCCCTGAGTCCTGATCCCAATGCCAAAGTGCAGGTCTGCACAGTGGAGGAAGTAATTAAGATGGGAGCCGATGCCGTATCCATGCATATCAATGTAGGCTCTGAAACCGAAGCTGACCAGCTTGAGCAGCTTGGAAAGATTTCCAGAGACTGCACGGAATGGGGTGTGCCTCTTCTTACAATGATGTACCCCAGAGGTAAGAAAATCACCAATCCGCATGATCCTGTAAATGTTGCACATGCTGCAAGGATCGGAGCCGAGCTAGGCGCTGATGTTGTAAAAACCATATACACCGGAGATCCTGACAGTTTCAGGGATGTGGTCAGAGGCTGTCCTGTGCCTGTAGTTATTGCAGGAGGGCCTAAAACCTCAACTGACCTGGAGCTCCTTGAGATGATTGATGGAGCCATGGAAGCCGGAGCCAGAGGAGCCGCAATTGGAAGAAATGTTTTCCAGCACAGGGATCCTGTCAGGCTCACCCGGGCTATTTGTGAAATTGTACATCATAGAAGGCCTGTAGAAGAAGCTCTTGAACAGCTGAAATGAAAACAGGATATTGAGAACCAGGGTCAGTATCCGAACAAAAGTTAAAAAAAGAGAAGATCGGAGTAAAAACAGAAAATATACCGGGGTTGAAGCCTTTGAAAAAGAAAAGCGTGTGGATAAAAGCCGATGAAGGCGGATGGGAACAGCAAAAAGAAAGGATTACAACTGGCCTCGAATCAGGAGCCGACTGCGTGCTTATAAACCCAGGAGATGTTGAAAAAGTCAGAGAACTGGGAAGTATCCCGGTAGCAGCCTTTGGCCGTGACAATAAATCCGGAGCCGAAATAGCTGTTGTTGGAAAGAGAGGAGAAGGCGATGGGACAAAACCCTTACCACTTGAGGCTCCAGGTTCTCTTGATATAAACGCAGCAACCCTTCTCAGGGACAAAGGAGTGGCTGTAGGTGGGTATGTAGTAATAAGGGATAAACGTTATGAGCATTTCGCAGCCGAACTTGGAAAAGTCTGTGACTTCCTCATTGTGACAGGTACGGACTGGAAGGTTATCCCCCTTGAAAACCTGATAGCTGAACTCCAGCGTTACGACGTGAAGATTATTTTCGGAGTAAAGAGCGCAGAAGAGGCAAGACTGGCTTTCCAGATCCTTGAAATCGGAGCAGATGGGGTTCTTCTTGACAGCGGAGATCCCCAGGAAATAAAAGATACCATCAAGGCTGCCAGGGAACTGGAAAGCGAAAGCACTGAGCTTGAATCTGCAATCGTAACCAGGGTTGAGCCTCTTGGAATGGGAGACAGAGTCTGTGTGGATACATGCAATCTCATGCAAAGGGGAGAAGGCATGCTCATAGGTTCTCAGGCAAGCGGGATGTTTCTGGTAAACTCCGAATCCGATGACAGCCCGTATGTGGCAGCCCGCCCGTTCAGGGTGAATGCAGGCGCAGTTCACTCTTATATCAAAATAGGGGACAAAACCCGCTACCTCTCGGAGCTTCGGACCGGAGATACCGTAACTATTGTAGATTCAAAAGGGAAACAGAGAGATGGGATTGTTGGCAGAGTCAAGATCGAAAGCCGCCCTCTCATGCTTATCGAAGCAAAAGCAGGAGACAGGACCTTAAGCGCAATCCTACAGAATGCCGAGACCATCAAGCTTGTTGGAAAAGACGGAAACCCTATTTCAGTTGCCAAACTCAAGAAAGGCGACGAGGTTCTGGTTAGCCTGGAAGAGGGAGCAAGGCACTTTGGTAAAAAGATTGAAGAGACGATTATAGAGAAATAATCTGTCAAAAAGAAACAATTGTCAGTGAAAAAGGAAAACCGGAGCAAAGAATGATTCGTATTGGCCCGCTTGCCCTTGAGGAAAAAGCTGCTGTTGTCGCAGTAATCCTTGAGAACCCTATTGAAACCTCAAGGAAAGCCACCGAAATGGGAGCCGATATTCTTGAGATCAGGCTGGATTTGCTTGGAATCAGGGACCTAGAAACAGCTTCAGAAACGATAAGAAAAATAAAGTCCGAAACCGGGCTTCCGCTAATTCTCACAAATCGCTCAAGTATTGAAGGAGGAAAATGGGAGGGAAAAGAGGCTGAGAGAACCGAGCTCCTTATAAACCTACTTTCCCTGAGAAATGGGCCAGACGCCGTAGATATCGAGCTTTCTGCCGGGAGAGAAGCGAGAGACAGAGTAATAAAAGCGGCAAAAACCTGCGGAAAAACAGTGATTGTTTCTTTTCATAATTTTTCAGAAACCCCGACTTTTCAGGAAATGAAAACTATTTTTGAAGAGGCATTTCTGGCAGGGGCGGATATTGCGAAACTAGCTGTTATGCCGCACTCAATGAGAGATGTACTTGATCTGTTAAGAGCTTCACTGGATACCAGGGAGGTAGGGGGCGCTGTATGCGCTATCGCAATGGGCAGGCTTGGAAAGCATACAAGGGTAATCGCTCCTTTTTATGGTTCGGTTCTCACATATGCAGCTGTTGAAGGTTCAGTTTCTGCGGCACCGGGACAGTTTCAGGTAGATGAAGTAAAAAAGACAATGGAGCTACTCGAATGAAGCAAGTCTTTGGTGTATTTGGAGACCCTGTAAGCCATTCCCTTTCTCCTGCAATGCATAACGCAGCTATCTCAGCCCTTGGGATGGACTGCATCTATCACGCTTTCAGGGTCAAGCCCGAAAAACTGGAAAAAGCAATTCTTGGGGCTGAAGCTATGGGATTCGGAGGTCTCAACCTGACAGTACCCCTGAAAGAGGTAGCTTTGAAGCTTGGCTGTATAAAACCTGACCTGCTGGCTAAAAGGATAGGGGCTGTAAATACTATAGTTTTCGAGGAGACCGGAGAAATCCGGGGATACAATACCGATGGGTTGGGAGCAAAACAGGCACTCCAAGAAGCTGCAGTGGAAATAAAGGGGTCTAAAATCGTGGTTGCAGGGGCAGGCGGAGCAGCAAGAGCCATTACTTTTCAGCTTGCGGCGGATGGCGCTGAGATTACAATAATAAATCGGACTGAAGAAAGGGCAATTGCGCTTGCAAAAGACATCTCAGCCGCCGCCCTTCCCGGGAAAGTAGAGGGAAGAGGGCTCTCCGAATTAAAAGATCTGCTACAGGATGCCAACGTTCTGATAAATACCACAACTCTCGGAATGCATCCTAATATAGACTCTACTATTGCCACGGCAGATGATCTTTACTCTGAGCTTACCGTTTTTGATATTGTATATAACCCTCTGGAGACCAGGCTCTTAAGAGAGGCAAAAGCCTCAGGCGCAAAGACTGTAAGTGGAGTCTCAATGCTTGTCTATCAGGGAGCTGAAGCTTTCAGGCTCTGGACAGGAATCGACCCTCCAGTTGAACTTATGAAAAAAACTGTTCTGGAGGCTTTGCAGGCTTGAGTGTTAACATGGAGTCTGGAAACCAGACCGGAACGAATCAAAATTCTGAAAAGACAAAAGTCCTGATCCTTGGCGGAACCGGGGAAATGGGACAGTGGTTTACCCGTTTTTTCAAAGAAAGAGGTTATGAGGTTACAGTCTGGGGAAAAGGTGGGAAAATAGAAATCGCAAGGAAACTGGAAGTTCCTTTTGCCTCGAATCTTGAGGAAGCTGTTCCAGCAAGTGATATAGTGATAGTCTCTGTACCTATCAATGTAACTGAGGAAATTATTGCTGAGTTTGCCCCAAAAATGAAAGCTGGAAGTCTCCTTATGGACTTAACTTCCATTAAGGTAAAGCCTGTAGAAGCCATGAGAAAATTTACACCCTCCGATGTGGAGATTCTGGGTACCCATCCAATGTTCGGACCAACGATTAGCACTATCCGAGGGCAGACTGTGATTCTGGTTCCTGTAAAGGGACGTTCGGAAAAGTGGTTTCCGGTAATAAAAGAGCTTTTTGAAGAAAGTGGTGCGCATGTTGAGATTACTACCGCAGTCGAACATGACAGGCTTGTCTCGGTTGTGCAGGGACTCACCCATTTTGCCTATATCAGCATAGGAACGACCATTGACAGGTTAGATTTCGACGTAAAAAGATCCAGAAAGTTTGTAAGTCCAGTCTACGACATAATGCTGGATTTCGTAGGCAGGATTCTTGGCCAAAATCCCTATCTGTATGCCCTCATCCAGATGGAAAATCCCGGAGTCCTCGAGGTACATGACGCATTTATCAGGGAATGTGAAGAACTCTCAGAGCTTGTGCGATCTCATGACGAGGAAGGCTTTGTGAAGAAAATGAAAGCTGCTGCTCGACAGTACGGAGATACGACTCATGCCCTGCGCAGATCCGATAAACTGATTAATTACAGAATAACCGAATATGAGACCATCCTGAACTCCATCGGAAAGGTATGCGGGTTTTACCATCTTTATTCCGGAAAAATCCATGTCGGTATTTTAGAAAATGTAGGGCCTGACGAGGTTGTTCTTACAAAGCTGGTCTCAAAAGGCACTTCCCCTCATATAAAAAACAAATTCTTGAAACTCAAGCTAGAAAATCTTCGCCTGCTTTCGGAATTCGAGTTATGGGAATGGAGGAAAGAAAACCTTGAGCATTCTACAAGGGATATCCCGGTCCTTATACCTGAAGGGGCTGATCCTGCGGTTATTCTTAACGCTATAAATACCAATAAACAGCTTGCAGCCTGTGAAATAAGTGATATCTATAGAGGGCCTATTCAGATAAATAATAAGAGACTAAATAGGGTAGAAACTGAAAAAGAAAGCAAAGAGTTGGAAAGACTTGCAGTTACTTACAGGATAACGGTTTTTGGAGATTGTGATGCAGATTCTGTTGAAGCCGAGGTAACATCCCTTCTTTGCGGTCTTGGTTGCAGAATAAGAGAAAAAAACTTGAAGCCGTATAGATAAAAATTTTTACCTAAGAAGTCTATCTTAATAAAGAGAGAAATTGATATAAACAATAAAAAAAAGATAATATGATGTCCAGAGTTAAATGGAGAATATCTCTTTTATTTGTCCTTATCACTCTTTCTATATTTTTTTCAATGATCGCAAATAGCGACAGGTTTATGGAATTTGGGGGAAATGGAACATTCACACCAACCGGGACTGGAATTTTAAGGGAAGACCTGATCACAAATCTCACACACAGGCTGGAAGTCGGTGACCATGAGACAAAATTGAATGCTGCAGTTGAGCTTGGGAGGTTCGGAGAGACTGCAGCTGATGTTCTTATTGAGAAAATAGAATCAAATACCTCGAGTTCAGGAGAAGTAAACAGTTACATGCTTCTTGCACTTCTTGAAATCGGAGATAGTAGAACAGAAACCGTTCTTTCTGAGGGCTTTAAGAAAATCCAGGCATCAAATAACGTTACAAATAAGACTACAGCTGAAGAACAGGCAGAAAACGAGATCTCGGTAGACATTTTGCAGGCTATTGAAGAGAAAGATAGAGCAATGAGAAGAAATCTTGCAATTTCTCTTGATAGGGACTACAATGACGAAACAAATTCTCTTGAAGCAGCCCTTAGAGCAGAGGAACAGAACTCAACTATTTATGATTCTTTTGCGCTTTCGGAGTTCGAGCCTGATGAACCTGGAAACGAAACTGAAAAGCTTATTAAAGCTCTTAAAAGCGACAGCGGGAGTATAAGGATCGCAGCTTTAATGGCTCTCGGAGAAAGAGAGGAAGCTGCAGCAATAGATTCCATAACACCAATTCTGACCCGGGACTATTCTCCGGTACAGAGCAGTGCAGCATATGCGCTTGGTGAAATTGGGGATGAAAGGGCAGTAGAAGTCCTGATAAAACAAATGAAAGATGGGGGCAGTGATAGCATCAGGAGTAACGCTGCAATTGCCCTCGGGAAAATAGGAAAGGAAACTGCCGTACCAGATCTTATCCAAAGGTTAAGAGACAATAGAGCTGTAGTAAGGAGCAGTGCAGCCCTGTCGCTAGGAAAAATAGGAAGCGAAACAGCAATAGAACCTCTGATAGAAGTCCTGAATAGCGGAAAACTTATAGACGGTAGAGCAAAAGATTCCGTGAACACTAATGAAGATGTCAGAAAAAGTGCTATCCTTGCCCTTGGAGAAATCGGAGGCCCTGGAGTGATCGAGGCTCTAACTGACATATTAGTCGATAAAGAGGAAAGACTTTCTGTCAGGATGGCTGCAGCCGCAGCTCTGGGAAATACAGGTGACCCTCAGGCTATGGAGACGCTTAAGAATGTGTTTAATGACAGGAATACGGATGCAAATCTCAGAAATCAGGCTTTTCTTGCTCTTGGCAAAACCAGAAACCAGGAAGCTGCAGAATTGCTTGTGGGAAAGCTGGGAGATAGGGAGTTTGGAGATAGTGCCAGGAAAGCCCTCTCTGGGAT
The DNA here is from genome assembly GCF_001304615.2 of Methanosarcina flavescens. NCBI lineage: Archaea > Methanobacteriati > Methanobacteriota > Methanomicrobia > Methanosarcinales > Methanosarcinaceae > Methanosarcina > Methanosarcina flavescens. The sequence continues at coordinate 1,816,754 of NZ_CP032683.1, forward strand.
GGGAGAAATGGCAGTTGATACTCTAATAGAGAACCTGAAAACGACAGATAGGAGAGCCAGGGATGAAACCGCCTTGCTTCTTATTGAAATAGGAGATCCAAAAGCTGTCAATCCCCTTATTGAGGCTTACCAGTAACCCTTTAGAAATTATAGGAAATGTGGCTGAGGAGCCGCATTCCTTCTGCTCCTTATTTCTATTATTTTCTACTACTTTTTTCTTAAAAGTAAGTTTAATAGTAAAAAGGTAAGTTTAATAGTAAAAAAGTAAGTTTAATAGTAAAAAAGTAAGTTTAATAGTAAAAAAGTAAGTTTAAGTAATTTTCAAATCAAGCTTATGAGTTCTTCCAGTGCAGCTTTTGGGTCTGCTGCTTTCACAATTCCGGAGGCCAGCAGTACACCTTGAGAACCAAGGTCAAGGGCTGCCCTGAGATCCTCACCTTTTGAGATTCCGGCTCCGCAAAGTACTTTTACTGCAGGATCGATTTTCGCAACTGCTTCAACCGAACCACTGACAACCTCAGGATCAGCCTTTGAGACAGGAATACCGCTCCCTATAAGCTCGGGAGGCTCAATTGCAACATAATCAGGACCAAGGGCTGCGGCGGCTGCGGTTGTCGGGACATTGTTAGTACAGATAACTGTCTTGAGCCCGAATTCCTTTGCGGCCTTAAGTGACGCTTCGATTTCTGCAAGGGTCAGGCGCCTTTCAGAGTGATTGATCAGGGTTCCGATAGCTCCTGCCTCTTTTATAGCTTTTCCAAAAACATGGCCTGTGAAGCTTCCTGCTCCTATTCCATCCAGATGCTGGGAAAAAACTGGAATCTCAACCTCCGAGGCTACCCTGTAAATATCCGGAAGTTGGGGGGCTACTGCTATTTCGATACCTGACCCTTCGGACACCTCTTTGCAGGCCTTTGCAATTTCCACTGCTCCCTGGCCCGTGCCCTGCAAATAAGTCTTATAGTTCAATAAAATGAATGGTAAACCCAAGAAATCCCCTCTTGAAAGTTAAAAGAAATGAAAGCGCAAATTTCACGCTTTCCCTGATAGGTTTCTGCCAAAAATACTGTAAGGTTTTACTTTTTGGCAGTATTCATTCAGTGATCTTTTTCGGGAAATTCTTAAATCTGCTCAGAAGTCAGTCATAACTCTGAACTGGTCAATTTCCGGCTTATTAAGGCTGTTGATAAACTGTTTGGCAACTTCTCTGACATCTTTTGCATTGGTGATCGCACGCCCAACCACAAGAATATCCGCACCCTGGCTCAGAGCTACAGGCACCTTGTCAAGACGGACCCCGCCTGCAACAGCAACCAGTGCTCTCGGAGCAACTTTCTTAATCTCTTCGATATTGCCCCAGGCATGTTCGGTACTCTCGATATCTATTCCGCGGTGGAGCTCAATAACATCAGGCATGACCTTAAGCTGTTTTAAGATAGAAATCGAATCGGGCTGGTTAAGCGTATCCATGACCGCATAGATACCTGTCTTATGGGCTTCCTCGATGAGCTTGTCAATGGTGTTGATCGGAGCAAGGGCAGAGACTACAATAGCATCTCCTGCAGCGTCGGCAACCATTCTTGCTTCAAGGTTTCCTGTATCCAGAGTCTTCAGGTCAGCTACTATAAAGGCATCTGGCCTGACGTCTCTGATCTTCGAAATGACATCCACTCCATAGCGTTTAATGAGCGGCGTGCCTGCTTCAATTATAACATGATCGCTCTTGGGAATCTGAGAGATGGCAGAAAGCACAGATTCGAGGTTCGGATTATCAAAAGCAATCTGAAGGTATGGTGGATCCCAGAGTCTTGTGACCTTGAATCCCATAATGGCATGGGTAGATTTGTTGCTTTCCTCAAGAACAGTATTAATGCTAGGGAAACCTTCAAGGGCTCGCTTGATTGCAAGCTTTGTGGCTCCGTAGTTATACCTGTAGATCTTGTTGTAGTCCTGGGCATCAGGATGGATAAAGACACTCGCTACAATGACAATGTCTTCAACCTGGTCCTTTGAGATTATGCCTTCTTCTACAGAATCTGCTACTGCTTTTGCAACCGCTGTCTGGGCAGGCCCGAAAATTTTTGATGCCTGTTCCATATTCTTTACCGTAACCTTCGGGATAATAAGGGTTGAAGGCTTGGATGGCAGGTTGGGCCTGATAACAGACAGGAGTGGAGTATGTCCGATTGAGAGCTGGGTCAGACCGTTTGCAAAAGCCTGACCTACTGGTCCTCCTTTGTCTCCTATCATCAAATCAACGTGGGCAAGTTCTGCTCCCTGCCCTATTAATGCTTCTCCTATTTGAAACATATTTGGCCTCGTGAGTTTGATAGATGTTATGTTCAAAGTTAATAAGTGTATAGATAACTGGTAATTGTGTCGATGGTTTCGTAATTGAAATTAGTTTGCCAATTGAAATTAGTTTGCCATCAGACTTAGGATAGAGATAACCCTTCTGCCTGCTAAATGCCAGCCTTATATAAATAATCTCGTATCGTCCCGCAAGTTTTTTCCAGCCCGGATAGTGTATCAGAGTTCAATCTCAGAAGTGAGCTTCGAAATGCTTTAGGGACACAGGAAACATTCTGTTAAAGGGGGAGAATTAAAGGAGAATTCTGGGGCACATATCGCGTAGAGTGCAGAATTCGCATCTAGGAGAGGTAGGTCTGCAGATATTCTGCCCTAATTTTACAAGCAAAAGATTTATGTGTCTCCAATATTTCTGTGGAAAGATCTTTTTTAACTCAGTTTCGGTTTCCTCAGGAGTTCTTGTTACTATCAGACCGAGCCTGTTAGAAATCCTGTGAACGTGGGTATCCACTGCAAGGGCATCCTTGAGGAAAGCATCTGCAAGTACACAGTTTGCGGTCTTTCGGCCGACTCCAGGCAGTTCTAGAAGAGCCTCCATGGTATCAGGAACTTTGCCGTCGTATTTTTCTATAAGAATTCTGGAAATTTCCTTTATTCTTCCCGCTTTGACTCTGTAAAAACCGACTTCTTTTATAAGGAATTCAATCTCACTAACATCAGCCTTCATCATCTCCTCAGGCGTTGGAAACCTCTTAAAAAGTCTCCTTGCTGCAGAACAGGTTACATCACCTCGGGTCCTCTGGGACATCACAGTGGAAATTAAAGCCTGGAAGGGCTCATTAAAACCATAGTCATAACCCTCAGGATAAAGTTCTAAAAGCCTTCGCATGAGTTCATCGGTATCCATGTCCGAGAATTAGTCTTTTCTAATATAAAATTAGGGTCTGACCACAACCTTCTGTGAGAAAGTTTGACCAAAAACCTTTTGAGAAAAGGTTTTATCGAAAATGGCATGTCTTTTGGATTTGAAAGTCTTAACCCCAAACCCTATCTGGCGTGAGAAACACAAACTTTTTAAGAGAAAGTTTGATCACAAGCCTTTTCAAAAAAAGCTTGAGCGAAAACCTTTTGAGAAAAGGTTTTATCGAAAACGGCATGACGGCGTGGTCAAGCGGCGCAACGGTTGGTGATAAACCGGCGAACGGTTTCGGTCAAGCCTTTTTGTAAAAGGGTTGCAGCGCAACAGTTTTGATCAAGCGACGCCACACTTGCAGTCTAAAGAATCAAGGAGATAAGTCAGGTAAATAAAGTTTCTGAAAAAAGAGATTTTAAAGAAGCCAAGGTCCGGATTCGAACCGGAATGAAATCGCTCTGCAGGCGATTGCGTAGCCGCTCCGCCACCTTGGCACTATTTAAATACAGTTAAGGCGTTTTATAATTTTAGACTAGTTAATTATTTAAAGCCAAGATCCGGATTCGAACCGGAATAAAATCGCTCTGCAGGCGATTGCGTAGCCGCTCCGCCATCTTGGCATTTTTGATTGTCTTATTGCTCGTGTAGATGCATTAAAGGAATTTCTAATATATAAATATTTAGTTTAAGACAATATCATCCTAAATTTTTGAGGATAAAATGCTCTAAAAATATAGGGAGTTTTTTTCTATAAAAGAATAACTCCATTAAAAAATAGCCAGGAGAGGAACTAATCCTGAGAAAGCAAGTATTCCTGCCATAGCAACAATGATCATAAGCAAGATCACCAGTAAGACGGGCAGGAATATAGCTACTGCAGACCTTAACATGCTTACATCATGTACATGCATGCCCCCTACAATATAGAGATATATTCCATAAATCCCGACAATCCAGCCAATAACAGGAATCCAGGAAAGTACCAGCACAGCAGTTGCATAAGATATGAATCTTACAGTACCTTCGTAACTTCCCGAACCTCCAAGAACTTTATAAATAACATAGAGTATTGCAGCTTCAATAAAGAGAGAAATAATACCTATAATAGGTGTGATGATCACACTCATAAGTATCGCGAAAAACCCCAACCCTCTAACCTCACCATACATACCATCGTACATGCCGCCGTACATGCCCTCCATATACATCTGACGGCCAAAGAGTACGGTTAAAAGTGCAGTTAAAAGCGCATATATGATGAGACTAATTGCTGCAAAGGTAAGTGGATCAGCATATCCTCCGGTTTCTGGCATCCTCCTGTAAAAATCAGACGGTCTTTGCATAACCTCTTTCCAGGTTCCGATGTAATCCATAAGTTACCCCCTGTAATTATATGCTTGATTTTTATTTAAATAGATTTATCAAAAAATGAAATCCTGTTTTCAGGATAATAGAGTAGTTCGAAACTGCAGCAAATTGGAATGGTTAAAGTTCATTGATCTCATCTTTGATAAATAATAATCAGGGTTAACCGGATTATGCGGTAGATGAACGAAGAAACAAAGTACAATCGAGCACAAGCACCGTTAAACCCAAATCTAAATCTAGAGTACAAAAAAATATAAATTAAGTAGCAAGAGAGCTAAAAAAGCAGGCCGGAAATGTTATAAACCAGACGTGTCATCAGCCGTCTTACATTCTGGATTTGTTATTGCTTCTTCACACTGGCACATGCTCAAGGCTTCAAATATACCATCACCTACACTTATACCTTTTAAAGCACATTTCTCCATTAAGCGATAGTAAAGGTCTTTGTTTTCGCCCTTGATAAATTCACACATCTCAGAAACAAATTCCTGCATTAAAATTTCTTCGTCTCTGTTTACCCAGTTGTTAATTGATCCGATTAAGTGTTGGCGTGTGGAACTATCATCAAGGTTCTGATCTGTCACATGTGTGAAGACACACTCGTCTCTCATTAGAAGCCATTTACCAAGTCTATATCTAAACCTACTCTCGCTCTCTGGATTGATTTTATTTTCACCAGTCATATTATATCCCCCATAATAATTACAGACTTCATGATATTTAACAATTTTATACTATTTTTATAATATTTGAAGAATCCAAACTCCAAAAAAATAGTTAAGTATCAAATTGTCTCAATACTTAAAGAATACCGGTCTATGTTTTTAGCTTCTGACAACTGAAGTTTAGCATTATATTGGAGCTTTTATAACTCAGTAAGCCATATTTTATTAACAGATAGTCTATTTATATTCGGTTTATTTATATAGCATGTGCCGCATAATATTGTGAGGAGGCCGGGAACTTTTAATGCTTAAGAATGAAATGGGTTCTAGATAGGCTGAGTTACTTTAATTAAAAGATGAATTAGTAATGCTCTCAAGAGTGGGACAAATGCGCAAAACTTATTATGAAGTTTAAGTATAAATATAGAAACCGTAATTTCTTTTGTAAGGGGGTATATCTTTGAAAGGAGACCAGAAACTAATTGATTGTCTGAATGCTCGTCTGGCAGAAGAATTGGCAGCTATCAACCAGTACTTTGTCCATGCCGAAATGTGTGAAAACTGGAATTACGAACGGCTTGGAGATGTAATCGAGAAGCGAGCTATTACCGAGATGAGGCATGCAGAGAAGCTGATTGAACGCATTCTCTTCCTTGAGGGGAGGCCCATAGTTAGCAATCTGAGCGAAATTCGTATCGGTGATCAGGTACCAAAAATGCATGATCATGACCACTGGGCAGAGGAGGGAGCTATTAAAGGCTATAACCAAGCCATCCGCCTGGCGACAGAGCTGGGAGATAATGACACCAAAGTGCTTCTAGAATCAATCCTTAAGGAAGAAACAGAGCATATCGACTGGATCGAAGCCCAAATGGACCAGATCAACCAGATAGGTGTCCAGAACTATCTGGCACAGCAGATCTACGAGTAAGGGCGGATGCTACTGCATCTACCCTTTTAAAACATGAATGAGCCATTTGTAAAAGAGCTATATTAAAAATAGTAATCTCCAACGCGCTTCAGAATATTTCTCAGAGACGGTTTGTCCATGGAGAGACTTAAGAGATATATTAATCTACTTAGAAGCTATCCGAAAAACCAACAATAACAATTGAAATATGCATTGTATGAAAAATAGCATATGTAAAAGTTACATAGGTTCATAGTATCCCTGTATCCGTTCTAATAATGCATACTTCAATTAAAAGTAAAAGTATAGGTAAACTGCAGTGTTTTTCATATAGGCTCTCCCATCCTTCAAGAGGACTACAAATCATGAACAGCAACACATCAAAAAGGTCACCACTTCTATTTTTTATACTGGTTTACTCTCTTTCTATTCCACTTTGGGTGCTTAATATCATTTATCCGATGAAGCTTCCAGTGGATAATCTTCCCGTGACAGATATTGTGGCCACATTTTCTCCAATGGTAGCGGCATCCATCCTCATATACCGGGAAGAGAAACTTTTAGGAGTAAAGAATCTGTTGAAAAGAGCCTTCGATTATAAGAGGATCACGAAAAAAGTCTGGTATGTTCCCATCATTCTCTTGATGCCGTTTATTTACGTGCTGACCTACGTGATAATGCGTCTAGTCGAACTACCAGTCCCAACTGTCTGGAACCCGCCACTTCTGACACCACTCCTCTTTATTGCATTCTTTTTAGCCGCCGCAGGTGAAGAGCTTGGTTATTCGGGATATGTCACCGATCCTATGCAGGTCCGATACACCGCACTGACAGCCAGTCTCATCATTGGGTTGATCCATGGTGTATGGCATTTCCCATCCATGCTTTCAATGGACATGACTCTGGGATTGTTTATATGGGGAGGATTTATACTGGCCGTTAGTTTCCGGATTCTGACCATCTGGCTTTATAATAACACTGGAAAAAGCGTCTTTGCGACCATACTCTTTCATGCCGTGACCAATACTGGAAGGAGCATATTTCCCGGTAGTCGTTCAGCCTTCCAGCTTTATGACGGGGCTATTGGATATGGGCTCATTGCTATCACGGCTGTTATCGTGGTGTTCTTATGGGGAAAAGACATTAACTCGATTTAGATATGCTCGCAAAACGGCGTGAGGCAAGATGATGGCTCCCTCATCTGAACACAGGCATCTATAGTTTCTCAAGAAGATAGGACAGATCGTCAATAAAAGCAATAAAACGTTCTTTGTAAGAAAAAATGCGAAAATAAAAAGTTAAGAAAATCAGACTTTAAGAAAATCAGTTTTAAAAAAACCATTTTTAGAAAAGATTAGAATGATAGGGTGAGCATGGCAGCGATCCAGAGTTCCCGAAGGCTCGCGCACTTCAGTACAGTCAGGAACGCGGGCAGGCTTATCTGCTGTGTTCGGGATGGGTACAGGAGTGACCCTGCCGCTATGGCCGCCACACTCTCCTATAAATGGGATTGAGGAAATTTGTCTATAGCCAAAGACAAACTAATGATTAAGTCATGTATGGTGCTGCAGACTGGATTTCGCCTGAACCGGATTAGGAAAGGAACGGATGGTTAGTAAACGCGGACTGAACACCTCGTTGCCTTGGTGCTTACATCCCGTTTCTATCAAACCGGTCTTTTACCGGAATCCTTAATGAGGTCTCGTTTTAGGTCAGATTTCGAGCTTAGATGCATTCAGCTCTTATTCCTTAGCGCGTAGCTGCCCGGCAATGCCCTGTCGAACAACCGGTACACCAGTGGCGCCGCTGCTTGGTTCCTCTCGTACTAAAAGCAGCTTACCCGCAGACCTCAGACACCTCTAGTAGATAGTAACCGACCTGTCTCACGACGGTCTAAACCCAGCTCACGATCTCCTTTAATAGGCGAACAACCTCACCCTTGGCCGATGCTGCACGGCCAGGATGGAAAGAACCGACATCGAGGTAGCAAGCTGCCGGGTCGATATGTACTCTTGCCGGCAACGACTCAATTATCCCCGGGGTAACTTTTCTGTCATTTTTGGCCCCCACCAAGGAGGCACAAAAGTTCGCTAGAACCGACTTTCGTCTCGTCATCCACTACTGTGCTGAATAACGTCAGGCTGACTTATGCTCTTGCACTCTTCAGTGAGTTTCCGACCCACTTGAGTCAACCATTGCGCGCCCTTGATATCTTTTCAAGGGCGTCCCGCCCCAGGCAAACTGCCCACCTATCGGGGTCCTCTTCTCAGAGTTAGGGTCGCGGTCCCAGAAGGGTAGTGTCCCATTGATGGCTCCACGGATGCTGGCGCAACCGCTTCGACGCCTCCTACCTACTCTGTACATCCAGAACCACAACCCAGCGACAGGCTGCAGTAAAGCTCCACGGGGTCTTCACTTCCCCCTAGAGGTCTCTAGACTGTGCACTAGAATGTAAGCTTCACCGGATTCCAGTTAGGGACAGTAGGGCTCTCATTGATCCATTCATGCAAGTCGCCAATTAAGCGACAAGGTACTACGCTACCTTAAGAGGGTCATAGTTACCCCCGCTGTTTACAGGCCCTTCTTCCCGTTGAACCGGGGTTTCAGGTACCTGCACTGAGCAGGATTCAGAGATTGTACTAGCCTTTACAGGTTTGCAATCTCCTATGTTGGTATTAGACAGTTGGAGCCCCCTGGTCACTGCGACCTGCTGTCTTCACAGCAGGCACTCCTTCTCCCGAAGTTACGGAGCTAATTTGCCGAATTCCCTTAACTGAATTACTCCGACACGCCTTGGCCTTTTCAGCCAGGGGCACCTGTGTCAGTTCTCGGTACGGACATTTAGCGGCCTTTTCACGGGTCCCTGGGTGTAACCGACTTTAGCCATAACAGATTCACCCGCTTCTCGCCATTACGGCTCTCCACGGGTTTCGCTGCTTAGACGGAGCGACGACTCCGCTCGGCCTGCCCTGAGACGTCAGACATGAGTGCTAAATGGTACAGGAATATTAACCTGTTTCCCTTTTGGCGTACTCGAGTTACGGTACGTCTTAGGACCGACTAACCCTCGGCTGACGAACATTGCCGAGGAAACCTGGCCCCTTCGGCGGAAGGGATTCTCACCCTTCTATGCTGCTACTATTACCAGGATTTTCGTTTGCGAACGGTCCACAGGACTTCACAGCCCTGCTTCTGTCCGAACGCAACGCCTTCCTACAAGATTACCTTGCGGTACTCCGTGGTATCGGTGGTCGACTTGAGCCCCGTCAATTTTCGGGGCCCCAAACCTCGACTGGTGAGCTGTTACGCACTCTTTGAAGGATAGCTGCTTCTAAGCTAACCTTCCAGCTGTCTTGGGCTTGGGACGCCCTTTAGTGTTAACACTTAGTCGACACTTGGGGACCTTAACCACGGGCTGGGTTGTCTCCCTTACGGACTACAAGCTTACCCCAGCAGTCCGGACTCCGACTTTCTCAGACGACGGTGGGTTTGGAGTTTGACAAGCGGGCGAGGGGTTTCCCCCCCGGAACCGCCAATCAGTGCTCTACTCCACAGACGATCTCCAGTCAGGTCATGCTGCGACATGTTTCGGAAGGAACCAGCTGATGCCGGGTTAGATTAGCATTTCACTACGAGACGCAGGTCACGCGAATGATTTGCAGATCAACACCGCTTGCGGTCCTCCACGTAGCTTTCGCCACGCTTCAACCTGCCCACGCCTAGATCACCCGGCTTCGGGTCGTGTCCCGGTGACTCCACGCACTTGTATACGTCGTGCCTCGCTCAGAAGAGTTGCGCACATGTTGCTTTCGCTTCGGCTGCCCAAATATAAGGTTAGCCATTGCCACCAAGACACACTCCCTGGCCCGTTCTTCAAAACGTAAGATACGACACTGGCAGTGATACTCGTACAGCACCCTCGCGAGTGTTTCCTTCGTACCAAAGATCCTTTCATGCCGTATCGTTCCATCACTATCAGGTTTCAGGCACTTTGCACCTCCCTTCTCGGGGTACTTTTCAGCGTTCGGTCACCCTACTATTTCGCTATCGGTCTCAAGTAGTATTTAGTTTTGGAGGTTGGTGCCCCCCAGATTCCCGCGCGATATCCAACGCACGGTACTCAGGGACATGTTCCGGTCTTTTGGTTTACACATACGTGACTGTCACACTCTATGGTCTGCCGTTTCAGGCAAGTTCTGTTTAGCCGCCAGACGTTTGAACAGCCCTTCAACACCACATTTCCCCTAAGGGGATTCGGTTTGAACTGTGCCGGTTTCACTCGCCGTTACTTACGGCATCTCGTTTGATTTCTTTTCCTGCTCCTACTGAGATGTTTCAATTCGGAGCGTTCCCGATCATTACTGATCACTATGGAGAGGTCCCATTCGGAGATCCCGGGTTCATTGGCTCCTTGCGCCTACCCCGGGCTTATCGCAGCTTGGCACGTCCTTCATCAGCTCTTGAGCCGAGCCATCCACCTGATAGCATATTTCCTGTATATCCTAACCAGGTCCAGTAAGCGTCCAGTATACAGCACCTATACATGACTTCATGTACCTGCGTGTCAACACAGGCAATCCGTCCTTCCCCGGAAATTTACTTCCCGAGTGCACAAAAATGGACTTGCTGGGATTCGAACCCAGGGCCTCTGCCTTGCAAAGGCAGCGATCTTCCATCTGATCTACAAGCCCAAGAGAGACTAGAGATCCACAGTGGATCTCTGGTTGAGGATTTTGTTTCGGTTTATCGGCATCTGGGTGGTGGGTTTTTTATGCTTAGGAGGTGATCCAGCCGCAGATTCCCCTACGGCTACCTTGTTACGACTTAACCCCCCTTGCAAAGCACAGGTTCGAACACGACACAGAGTTCGTGCCCTCACCCATACCTCACTCGGGTGGTTTGACGGGCGGTGTGTGCAAGGAGCAGGGACGTATTCACCGCGCTATATTGAAACGCGATTACTACGGATTCCAGCTTCACGAGGGCGAGTTACAGCCCTCGATCCGAACTACGGATGGGTTTGGGAGATTACCAGCCCTTTTCAGGGTAGGGACCCATTGTCCCATTCATTGTAGCCCGCGTGTAGCCCGGGAAATTCGGGGCATACTGACCTACCGTGGCCCGCACCTTCCTCCGATTTAACATCGGCGGTCCCCACAGAGTACCCATCGTCCCGGAGGACATGCTGGTAACAGTGGGCACGGGTCTCGCTCGTTGCCTGACTTAACAGGATGCTTCACAGTACGAACTGGCGACGGCCATGCACCTCCTCTCAGCGATTCAGGCAAGGTCTTCAGCCTGGCCTACATATTGCTGTCGTCCCCGGTGAGTTGTCCGGCGTTGAGTCCAATTAAACCGCAGGCTCCACCCGTTGTTGTGCTCCCCCGCCAATTCCTTTAAGTTTCAGCCTTGCGGCCGTACTTCCCAGGTGGCTCGCTTCACGGCTTCCCTGCGGCACCAGACACGGTCGCGCCATGCCTGACACCTAGCGAGCATCGTTTACGGCTGGGACTACCCGGGTATCTAATCCGGTTCGTGCCCCCAGCTTTCGTCCCTCACCGTCGAACCCGTTCTGGTAAGACGCCTTCGCCACAGGTGGTCTCACAGGGATTACAAGATTTCACTCCTACCCCTGTAGTACCTCTTACCTCTCCCGGTTCCAAGCCTGGCAGTATCCCCCGAAAGCCTAATGGTTGAGCCATCAGATTTCCCGGAGGACTGACCAAACCGGCTACGGACCCTTTAGACCCAATAATCACGATCACCACTCGGGCCGCCGGTGTTACCGCGGCGGCTGGCACCGGTCTTGCCCGGCCCTTGCTAACAGATGTATTTTACACATCTGGACAGCCAGCATATGATGCTGGCACTCGGTGTCCCCTTATCACGGTTTCCCGCATTGTAAAGTTTTCGCGCCTGCTGCGCCCCGTAGGGCCTGGATTCATGTCTCAGAATCCATCTCCGGGCTCTTGCTCTCACAACCCGTACCCGTTGTAGGCTAGTAGGTACATTACACCCACTACTACCTGATAGGCCGCAGACCCATCCTTGGGCAGACGAATCCATTTTACGCATAAAGCATTCCAGCATATATGCGTTATCCGGTATTATCCCCAGTTTCCCGGGGTTATCCCAGACCCAAGGGCAGGTTATCCACGTGTTACTGAGCAGTACGCCATGTTCACGAAGAACATATGACTCGCATGGCTTAGGCGAACACCGATAGCAGTAACCTCTGGCAGGATCAACCAGAATTGTTAATGTATCGCACACTTAAAATTAAAGGTCTTGGTCGCAGAAACTTGCACTAACAACTATCAATTCAGTTATTTCAGTTTCGCGATGATTCGTTTTATGAAAAACTCTCACCGCCCAGAATTAACCGAACCGACAAAATCCTCGTCAGACAGGAAATAACTCCTGACTCCATTAAAAGATGAAAGAGATATGTGATTTAACCCACGCAATCATCTTGCGCAGGATCATATACAAGACATTTCCTGTATATAAAGATTTGGATTATTCCTCATTGCGTTTTGAGTTATGAGGAATTTATACAAGATATTTCTTGTATATAAAGCTTTGGATTGTTTCCCTCACCACATTTGATTTGTATGAGGAACATATACAAGGCATTCCTTGTATATAAACCTTCTCCCGCAAGGGAGTTTAAACAAATTTGAATGATGGAAATTGAAAGTAGTTAAAAGATTTCAAAAGAGTAATACTTTTGAATCCTTAACTTTGCCCGTTTTTGCAAGCCATTGTTCATAGAACAACGTCCCAGGCGCCTTTTGTTACCGTTTTTCAAATTTCGTTTTTCTGGCGCCTTCAAATTTCGTTTTTAGTTCTCTTGGTCGTCGTGTGACGCCCTGAGAAGCAACCCTAGAAGGGTGTATCTAGTATAAATAATTTTCCATCAACAGCCCAAAAATAAAAACTTAAATTCAAACTTCAAAAAACTCTCGTGGGATTTATATACCAGAAACCTACAATCAAGTAGATGATTACCATGAATGTAAGAACTGAAAGAAGGGATCGATTTTTACATCGAGCCCATGCAGAATAAAACTGTAACTATTTTTGACACAACACTGCGAGACGGAGAACAAACCCCTGGGGTATCCCTAACTTCTGCTCAGAAACTGGAAATTGCCCATCAACTTGATAAACTCGGGGTAGACATAATAGAAGCCGGATTTCCTATCTCATCAGAGGGAGATAAAGAATCCGTAAAATCGATTTCTAATGCCGGGCTGGATGCTGAGGTCTGCGGACTTGCCCGCGTGTTGAAAAAAGATATCGATGCCTGTTTTGAAAGCGATGTCGGACTTGTGCATACTTTCGTCCCTACTTCTGAAGTACAGCGAAAATATACCATAAAAAAGAGCCAGGAAGAAGTAATTCAACTGGCCGTGGAAGCTGTCCAGTACATCAAAGACAACGGGAGAAAATGCATGTTCTCTGCAATGGATGCTACAAGAACCGAGCCCGAGTATCTCATAGAGGTTTTCAAAGCCGTGCAGGAGGCAGGCTGCGATATAATTAATGTGCCTGACACGGTTGGCGTTATGGTACCATCCGCAATGTACAGGCAGATAGAAGACATCGCAGCCGAGATAAGAATCCCCATCGATGTGCATTGCCATAATGATTTCGGGCTTGCCGTAGCAAATAGCCTCATGGCAGTCGAAGCAGGTGCATCTCAGGTTCAGGTTACAATAAACGGCATAGGAGAAAGGGCAGGAAATGCTGATCTTTCCCAGACAGTGATGAGCCTGATTGCAATGTACGGAGTAAAAACGAATATTCGGACTGAATACCTTGTAGAAACCTCAAAATTGATTGAAAACTATACTGGAGTCAGGCTTCCTCCGAATACACCTGTTGTAGGCCAGAATGCCTTTTCCCATGAATCAGGAATTCACAGCCAGGGAATTCTTGAAAAATCCGATACTTTCGAACCCGGAATAATGACACCGGAGATGGTAGGTCACAAACGGCGTATAGTACTTGGAAAACACACAGGCAAACACGCAGTCAAACAATCTCTCGAATCCGCAGGCATAATAACCAACGACAAGCAGCTCGATGAGATTGTGTCCCGAATTAAGGAAATTGCAAATAAGGGGAAACAAATTACAGATGCGGATCTCAATGCAGTTGCTTCTGCCGTGCTGGGGAAAGCAAGTTCGGAAGAGGAACTGATTAAGCTTAAAGAAGTATCCGTAATGACCGGAAACATTCTGACTCCTACTGCAGTAGTCAAGGCAAACATTGAAGGCAAGGAAATCATTTCAGCAAAAACTGGGGTTGGTCCTGTAGATGCCGCTCTCAATGCTGTAAGGGATATCCTGGGAGAAAATAATCATTTCAGACTTCAGGAATTCAGGATCGACGCAATTACAGGCGGAGCAGATGCGCTTGCAGATGTATACATAGGACTTGAAAATGAAAAGGGCAGAATTGTGACTGCGCGATCCGCAAATCCGGACATAGTAATGGCTTCTGTAGAGGCCCTTGTAAATGCCATGAATCTGCTGTATAAGAAAGAAGAAAAAGCTAAAACAATAGGATAAGAACCGTATGTTCGTTTCTCGGGTTTGTATTCCATAAACCATGTATAAAAAGTGAAATAAAATGAGATGGAATACAGACCCATGCCTTATCTAATTATTGATTCTCACTGTCACCTTGATTTTCCCAAATTCAATCGCGATAGGGAAGAGACTATTCTCCGAGCCAGAGAAGCAGGAGTTGTCGGAATGATCAATTCCGGAATTTCCCTGAAGGGCAACCGTATGAGTCTTGAGCTTGCGGAGAAAAACGCAGATATTCATGCCACACTCGGGTTAAGTCCTGATATTGGCAGGGGAGGTACGGATAAAGAAATAGATGCTATCCTCGCCCAGATTACAGCCAATGCAGGAAAAGCAGTTGGCATTGGGGAGGCAGGCCTGGATTTTCAGGACTGCAAAACAAATGATGAGCGGGAGAGGCAGACTGCAGCATTCAAAAAAGTGGTCGCACTTGCAAAAGATCTGGACAAGCCTCTTGTAGTGCATGCCCGACTGGCTGAAGCTGAAGTATTGAAGCTTGTCAAAGATATAGATACGGTTATCTATCACTGCTACAGCGGCTCTGTTGAGACCATGCAGGAAATCGTGGATATGGGTTACTACATTTCCCTGGCAACACTTGTATGCTTTTCTAAACATCACCAGGATCTTGCAAAAGCCGTGCCCCTGGAAAACTTGCTTCTGGAAACTGACAGCCCTTTTCTTTCTTCCCGCAAAGGCAGAAACGAGCCTGCCTTCATAGTAGACTCTGTCCCTGTTGTAGCGCAGCTTAAAGGTATAGATCCGGCAGAGATCGCGAAATCGACTACCAGAAATGCACGCAGGGTTTTTAATATTTAAAATCTGAGACCTTAAAAAGCCAGAAGCGAACCTGGGAAATAGTATAAAGAGTTCAAGGAAAAGAGTAAGGAAAGGCTCAAAGAAAAAAGCAAGAAAAAAATAAGAAAAAAGCAAGGAAAAAAGAGGAATAGAGGAATAAAAGAGGAAAAACTATGGAAGTCCAGTACATTTGCCCCACAGCTTACGATTCCAGCGTATATCTGGTAAATGGAAAAGTCCTGATCGATGCGGGAATGAGCAGCGACCTGATTATCAAACAACTGGAGAAATATATAAAGCTGACAGACCTGGAACTCATAATCCTGACCCACTGTCATTATGATCATACCGCAGCAGCGGCAGTAATTGCAGAAAAGAGCGGCGCGAAAGTCGGAATACATAAAGCCGACCTTGAGTGTGTAAATGACGAATATCTCAGCGTGTCGGTACTCTTTGGGGAGAAGGCCCCTGCTGTCAAGCCCACAATTACATATGAAGAAGGAGATAAAATTGACATAGGCAATGGGGAATACCTGGAAGTTATCCATACGCCAGGCCATTCAAGAGGGAGTATCTGCCTCTATGAACCAATCTCAAAAAGTCTATTTTCTGGAGATACGGTGTTTCCAGGCGGGAGTTTCGGAAGAATGGATTTCGAGGGTTCAGAACCCGAAAAAATGGTTAACTCTATAGAGAAACTTACAAAACTGGATGTAAAAACGCTGTACTCTGGGCACGGAGCCCCTGTAGACAGGGATGGAAACAGCCAGATTATGGCTTCGTACAGAATGTTAAAAATGATGATGGGTGAATAAAAGCAGTCCATAAAAACGAGCCATAGGGATAGTCAGAGTGTGAAGCGGTAGGGACTATAGAGCTTCCAGACACTATTTAAATGGAAATAAAAGAAAAATAAGGAGCCTTAAAGCAAATTATGGCTATAGATATAGCAGTTTCAAAGAGAAATAAAAATTTGAGCTCGGAGAAACTAAACAAAGAAAAAGCTGGCAGGAAAACAGGTATTTTTATCCCAAAAAAGACTGAAATGGGAGAGAAAGTAAAAGAAGAAACTAAATCAGGCACGAAGCCCAGGATGAAATCCGAAAAAGCCGAAGGAAAAAAAACAGAAGTAAACCCCTCGATAGAAACAGGAAAAAAATCATCAGGAGTAAAATCTCCTAAAGAAGCAGGGGAAAAATCGGAAAAAAGATCCGAAGCTAAACAGGGAAAGAGAGGAAGGAAAGAAAAACCTGTTTCTTCCCGCATACCTGTATCGAAGTTCCTTCCAATGAGCCCGGAGGAAGTTAAAGCTCGCGGCTGGAAAGAGCTTGACATTATTCTGGTTACCGGGGATGCCTATGTAGACCACTCCAGCTTCGGCACGGCAATAATAGGAAGGGTCCTTGAAGACGCCGGTTTCAGGGTAGGAATAATTGCCCAACCTCGCTGGGACAGCCCTGAGGACTTTAAAATGCTTGGAAAACCCAGGCTCTTCTTCTCCGTGAGTGCAGGAAATACCGACTCCATGGTAAGCAACCTGACCCCAGGCCTGAAGCCGAGGGAAAAGGATGCTTATTCTCCCGGAGGCAGAACAGGGCTTCGCCCGAACCGAGCAGTGATTATTTACTCGAACAGGATAAAAGAAGTCTTCCGTGATGTGCCTATAGTGCTGGGTGGAATTGAGGCTTCTTTACGCCGTTTCGCCCATTACGATTACCTTTCCGATAAAGTCAGGCAATCCATCCTGGCTGACGCGCCTGCTGACCTCATAATCTATGGTATGGGAGAGCTCCAGATTGTGGAAATCGCAAAAAGACTGCAAGCCGGCGAAGATATCAAAAATATCAGAGATATTCCGGGCACAGTCTGGAAGATGGAAGTTAAAGCCTGGAAAGAGCTAAAAGAAAGAACCCAAGCATTAGGAAATAAGGAAAGTATTAAAAATCCAGAGAAAAAAGAAAGAGTGGAAAATCCAGTTAAAAGATCGGACAAACCGGAACAGGAAAAAGCTGAACAAAAAAACTGGAAAATTACAGGAGATGAAGCCGAATTTTTAAAGAAATATATCGAAATCCCTTCCTTTTCAGAGGTTTCTCAGGATAAAGCAGCTTTTGCGAAGGCTTTTCGCATGTATTTCGAGGAACAGAACCCTGTTACCGGAAAGGGAGTTATCCAGCCTCACCCGAAAACTGTAATTGTACAGAACAGCCCAATGCGCCTTCTGACAGAAGCTGAAATGGATCATGTCTATGAACTGCCTTTTACTGGCGAAGCCCACCCTTCCTATACCGAGCCAATTCCTGCCCTGGAAATGGTAAAATCCTCCCTGACAACACACAGGGGCTGTTTCGGAGGCTGCGCTTTTTGTGCAATTACAGAGCATCAGGGTCGCATGATTGCAAGCCGCAGTATCGAGTCTATTCTGCGCGAAACTAAAAAGCTTACAGAAAAACCGGATTTCAAGGGTATCATAAACGGAGTCGGTGGCCCAAGTGCAAACATGTACGGAATGGAGTGCGGAACCTGGGAGAAAAAAGGAGCCTGCCTGGACAAGTCATGCCTTTATCCTCGTATTTGCCCTGCACTTGATACCAGCCACAAAAAGCTGCTCGAACTCTTACGCCGCCTGCGCGAGCTTCCAGGGATCAAGCAGGTCTTTACAGGTTATGGAGTGCGCTATGACCTGGCTCTTAAGGATGAAGAATATCTCGAAGAACTTTGCGCTTACCATATTAGCGGACAATTGCGGATCGCACCTGAACATTTCTCAAGGCAGGTCACGAATACAATGTGCAAACCCGGAAGGGAAATCTATGAAAAGTTCACCAAAAAATTTGCAGCTCTTAACCGAAAGTGCGGCAAAGAACAGTACATTGTAAATTACCTGATGTCAGGGCATCCGGGGTGTACCCTTGAAGACATGATAGAGATGGCAGAGTATGTGAGGGAACATGGAGGCTATACCGAACAGGTACAGGATTTCACCCCAACACCTATGACTGTATCCACCTGCATGTATTACACAGGCCTTGACCCGTTCACAGGCAAAAAAGTATATGTTGCAAGAAACAAGAAAGAGAAAGCCATGCAGAGAGCCCTTATGCACTACAGGAGCCCTGCAAACTACGAGCTTGTATATGAAGCTCTGGAAAAAGCAGGAAGACTTGATCTTATCGGAAATGCCCAAAAGTGTTTGATAAGAAGGAAAGGGGGAAGAAAAAGATAAAAGTTCTTCGCATATAAATTAGAATGAGTCGATTAACGATCTTTACCTGAGAATTATGAATCAAACACGACATCCTTATACGCAGCACTATTACAGTCCCTGGCACTCTCGCCAGAAAGCCTTCAATTTTCCACTTACCTGCCCGCAGTAAGTGTTCAAAGATCTTTCCTTGATCTCAATTACCAAGTTTGCCTCACCATCCCAGCTAAAGTGGGCAACAATTCCATTTCCTTCAAGTATTCCGGAATTCCCGGATTGGACTTCGATCCCATAATTCTGAAGTTTTTTCTTTATGCAGGAAAATACTTCAGGAGTTACGTTTTTGAATCTAATCCCCTGGCAGCCTTCAGTGTCAATCTTTCGTCCGGTCATACTAAATCCCATACTGGTCCAGATGTTTTCAAGAACCGTGACATTGTCTCACAAATTGCTTTATTTTCATGGCTGCGACTTCACAGCTAACGATGAAAGGTTTTTCCGTGATTGTAATCGTAAGATTAGACTGCCCGTCCCACTCAAAATCCGCAGTAATCCCTTTGCCAGATAGTTCTCCTCTATTTCCTGGCGGAACATGGATGCCAGCGTTCTGAAGCTTTTTCTTCATACAATTAAATGTATCAGGTGAAACATCACGAAATTTTATAGGTCTACAACTCATTATCTGTTCTCCTAACCTATCTCTAAAGCTCATATCCAGCCGCAAAATCCATTAAAGAAAAGTCGTTTTCCTGAAATAAAAATATGATGTTATATGTCGTTAATAGAGACCAGAGAGTATCTACCTACCAGAGGCTTGTACCAGAAACTCGAAGAGATAAGAGAAAACCCGAAAAGAGACTAGAGAATTGCTACAAAGGTTCGTCAGGAAAAATGAAGATTAAATATAGGATTAATTGCTAAGGAACAGAAAAAAGAAAGGATTGTGCCGATCAAGCCGGCTCTTAGTAGAATTAATCAGATACAGGCAGTTAAACTTAAAATATCCAGACTCAGAAATAGCCAGATTATCCCATTGCCATTGCCACGAGTTCTACAATGTCAATGACCTCAATATTTCCGCCTGCGTCCCTGAGATTTCTTACACAGAGAGGACAGGAGGTAACAATGTAATCCACACCTTCTGGCACATCCTGAAGCCTGTTTTTCGCAAGCTCAAGTGAGATATCAGGATATCCTATTCTTACCCCGCCTCCGCCGCCACAGCAGCGTGCGTTTTCTTTAATGTTTTTCATCTCTTTGAGAGTTGAAATTGCCTCGATGACTTTCCTTGGAGCATCATAAACCTCATTGTGCCTGCCCAGGTGGCAGGGGTCGTGATAAGTGACAGTAAAATCCAGTTTCTTTAAATCAAGATCTTCCAGGTGTTCGGCAAGGAATTCAGGGAGGCTGATAACCCTGAATTCTTCAGGGTAATTGTTTTTGAGAGCTGTATAACAACCAGCACAACTTGTAATAATCGTGTTCGCTCCCATTTTCCTGATCTGTTCAAGGTTGCGCTGCATAACTTTCTCTGCATCCTTTTTAAATCCTGTCCGCAGAAGGGGAGAAGCACAGCACTGCTCATCAGGCAGGAGAGTAACTCCGAAACGCTGCAGGACTCCAAATGTCTTTTTGGCAAACTCAGGATAGCGATAGGAATCAAAACAGCCCACGAAATAGACGTAGTCTGATTTTTCAGGAATTTTTGAAAGTTCTGTTTCGGAAAGCCAGTGTTTACGGTCTTTTGTTTCCCCGAAAGAGTTTCCATATGTCAGAACTGCTGACTTCAGTTTTTCCTGTGCCTCGGTTGTGATGTCACATTTTACAAGTTGAGCCCGGGCAGCTTCTACAACTTCAGGTGGATTTGCTCCTGCAGGGCACCTGGAAGCGCAGATTCCGCAGGTTGTGCATGAAGCAAGGCTTTGGAGGACATCTTCTAAAGGTGCCCTGCCTTCGAGTAAGCCTTTAATAATGAGCATTCTGCCGCGTGTATTGGCAGATTCCCATCCTACCACGTCAAATACCGGGCAAACCGAGCGGCAGGTTCCACATTGTACGCATTTGTAAACCGACCTGCGGTCAACTTCAAAGGAATGTTTTCCGCTCTCTTTCCCGGCTATCTCGGTTTTATCCTGATCTCTTGCCTGCTCAATTACTTTTTTTCCTTCGTTTTTCATGATTTTTACAACCCCATTCATGATTTTTACAACCCCAATTTCCCCGGATTCAGTATACCTTTAGGGTCAAGGGCTTTTTTGATTGCACGCATTACCTCAAGGGCAGGACCCCACTGGATTTCCATGTATTCCGCCCTTGCCGCACCTACCCCATGCTCGGAGCTGACCGTGCCTCCAAGCTCAATCGCTGTCCTATGTACCAGATCTGCAGCTTTGTTCAGACGATCCCATTCATCTTTATTCAGAACATCAATGAAGAGGGCAAGATGCAGGTTTCCGTCTCCTATATGCCCGTACTTCATAGCAGGCAGGTTGAATCTCTCGGAAATTTCCTGTACTCGTTTTAGCAGTTCCGGAATTTGCTTTATAGGAACTCCCACATCTTCTCCAACATAAATACGGGTCTTAGTCGGGTCCAGGCGAGAAATTGCAGCTCCTACGAGTTTTCTGGCTGCCCAGATATCTGCCATTTCCTTTTCGCTCTCTGCAAGCCTTATGGAAAGCGCCAGAGGAGCACAAACTTTCATTATCTGCTCTGCAGCTTCACGTGCCGAACTTTCCGTTCCGTCAACCTCAAAAAGGATCACATCTCCTTCCGAAGGAAGCACAAGGTTCGGATCGTAACGTTTTAGCACTTGCAAGGAAACTCTGTCAAGGATCTCACAGGCTGAAGGAATTACCCCGTTTGAGAAGGTTTTTACGACCGCTTGTCCTGCGATTTCCGTATTTTCAAAGGAGGTAATAACAAGTTTTCGGGTTTTCGGGAGAGGAGCAATCTTCAGGCTGGCTTTCGTGACAATGCCCAGAGTACCTTCCGAACCTATGATAAGCTGGGTCAAGTCATATCCTGCCGCAGATTTCAGCATTTTTGAACCTGTGTGAATAATTGTCCCATCCGCAAGCACCACTTCAAGGTCGCGGACATAGTTTCTGGTAGTACCATATTTAACGCAGCGCATCCCGCTTGCATTGTAAGCTATCATACCCCCGATAGTGCACATGGCTGAACTGCCAGGATTGGGAGGGAAAAAGAAACCATATGGCTTTAGCGCGTCATTTAAAGAATCCTGAACAATTCCGGGCTCCACTACAACCTGGATATTATCAATATCCACTTCAAGAATCCTGTTCATGCCCGACATATCGAGCACAATGCCCCCTGCGACAGGAACTGCCCCGCCTGCAAGTCCAGTGCCGGCTCCCCTCGCAGTCACAGGGATATCGTTTTCATAAGCAAGCCTGACAATCCGGCTTACCTCATTCGTACTTTTCGGACGTACCACGTAATCAGGCATCCCCTTGACCTGGGATGCGTCAGAAGAATAACAGTAAAGTTCCGAAGGCGAGACCGATAGTCGCCCGTCAACGATCTTTCGAAGTTCTGCAGTTATATTCATTTTAGACCTCAAATTGGAATTCAGATGTGAAAAAGTAGAATTTCTGTCCCTATTGGAGACAGATAGGTAAAAGATGAGCTGCAGCAGATAATCAAGATTAATAATATATAAGAATATACCATCCTTCTTCCTCCTGAGCGGCTATTACGGGATAAAACGTAAAGCTGAGCATCATTCAGCTTAGGAAAACAGGCAGTAAAAAGAAACTCTCAGGAAAAAGTGCAGGATAAACCTTTACATCCTGATAGAGATAAGAGGACAAACATGACACAATACTTTGAGATAGAACAGAGAGATGGAGCAGCTAGGATCGGAAAACTCATGTTGTCTCCCGAGCTTCGTACACCCTGTATTTTGAGTACGACAGAACTGGGAAAGCTTGAAAGCCCTGGCCCTGTCGTTGATGCAGGAAGTTTCTGGGCTGTAAAATCTGATGAAGAGTTTGATGTACGCGTAAAGCAAATCCGGAAAAAAGCAGGAAACGGGACTCTTATAATCCTGCCGCATCAAGCTTATCCGCCTGCCATTCCAGCCGAGAGCCTGGGAAAAGTCGAAAAATTTACTGCCACTAGTGGTGAAAACATTGAAGGGCCGATAGGTTCTCTCCTGAGAGTGGGAGAAAAACCTGAAAAGACTGACCTGTATGTGATGGAAGGGGCAGGTACCCTGGAAAACAATGCACGGAGATTTCTTGAAACCGTAATAGAGCTTAAAAACCATATTCCTCCTGACACAGCCCTTTACGCCCCGAATCTCGCACTTCCTGAAAACATAGCTATGCTGGTTTATCTCGGAATTGATGTTATGGATGATATGAGGGCGGAAATTGCAGCCTATTCTGACATCTACCTGACAGTTACAGGCAGCTTTCATCTTGAGTCCCTGACAGAGTTTCCTTGCAGGTGCAGGGTGTGTGCTTCAAGTACACCCGCAGAGCTTAGGAAGCTCCCGAAGATCGAGAGAGCAAAGTTCCTTTCAGCACACAATAGGGATGCCCTTGAAGCCGAGCTTTCTCTTGTTCGGGAGAGAATCAGGGCCGGGAACTTGAGGGAATATATCGAGGGACAGTGCAGGGTAAAACCCTGGCTCACAGCCCTGTTAAGACTTGGAGATTTCGAATACTCCTACCTTGAGGAGAAAACTCCTGCTTTTCGACAAAACCAGCTTCTTGCTGATACTTCCGAAGCCCTATCTCGGGTTGAAGTGGCAAGATTTGCACGGCGAGTACAGGAAAGGTACACACCTCCGGAACTTGAGATTCTCGTGCTTTTTCCATGCTCGGCCAGAAAGCCATATTCAACATCGCAGTCCCATCAAAAATTTATTCTGGCGCTTGGTAAATACCGAAAGTTTGTTCATGAAGTGATCTTGACCTCACCTCTTGGAATAGTATCCAGAGAACTGGAACTGACATATCCTGCGGCCCACTATGACACTGCGGTCACAGGGCACTGGGACGAAGAAGAAAAAGCCTGGGTTTCCGGATGCCTTGAAGCTTATCTCTCAAAAAACAGATATAAAGCCGTAATTGCCCATGTAGAGGGTGCATATAGAGAGATTTGTGAGCGTGTAGCAGGCAAACTCGGTATCGAAATGATCTACACTGCCACCGGAAATTCTGTGTCTGGAGAGTCGCTTTCAAACCTTAAGAACACTGTTGAATCTATCTGCACAGCCGAAAGCTTCAGCAAGAAAAGCCTGAATGCGGAAGAGGAGAAAAAGGATTTCCTGCGAGCAATTGCAAAATATCAATTCGGAGAAGATGCCTCACTTCTTTTTTCTGAGGAAGCCGGAAAGCTTGCAGTCAAAGGCCGATTCCCCAAATACCAGCTCTTTGCCGGGAAAAAACAACTTGCAACCCTGGTTCCGCAGTACGGAATGCTTGCTCTTTCCCTCGAGGGAGCTGAACTAATGCTAGAAAGTGAGAAGTACCTGGTAAAAATTGATGATTTTCTCCCACGTGGTTCAATCCTTGCTCCAGGTGTTATTCAGGCTGACCCAGGAATACGGCCCAATGATGAGGTGATTGTGATTGGAAAGAAAGCGCTCTGTGTAGGGCGGGCTGTAATGAGCGGAGAAGAAATGGTAAAATCCAGTAGAGGAGTTGCAGTTGACGTCCGGCATGTCAAGAAACTCTGAGCTTGCACATTGTTTCTAAATAAATCAACTAAAGCATGTTTTGAGAAATCTGGACTGCCGGACTCCAAAAACAATTTTTCCTTTTAGAAGAAATAATAATATGGCAGAAATATATTAGTTATTATGATAAGGCGTTTTGCACCTGAGGACTTCCAGGAAGTAGTTGAGATTGAAAGCGAGGTCTTTTCAGAGCACAACTCCCTCTTATATATGAGCTTTTATGAAACGGTGGGGGATGGTTTTCTTGTTGCGGAACAGGACGGAAAGGTCGTGGGGTATGTGGTAGGTTACCGTTCCGCAGAAAATGAAGGGCACATCTTTTCGGTCGGTGTCAGAGAAAAGTATCGGAGAAGGGGAATAGGCACAGGTCTGATTCATGCTATCTGTGATATCTTTGTTGCTAATGGACTTCGATACGCAAGGCTCGAAGTAAGAAACAGTAATAAAGGAGCACAAAAGTTATACCGATCTATAGGATTCGTGCCCTGCTGGATCGAAAAAAAATATTACTCAGATGGAGAAGACGGCATGGTGATGAAAATGCATCTTCACCCTTACCGTCTCCTGATCTCAAAACAAAAATATCTGGAACCTGTACTTTCAGGCAACGAATTCTTAGTCACCTTCAGAAGCCCTATCAGTTATTACCCATGAGCTTGATGACGGAATTTAGCGATTCCCTCATCTGGGTTGGTGTTTCCTCAAAGATAGGGTCGTCCCGGGACATAAGATTCGCAAGCTCGCCTCCTAAAATAAAAATCGCTCGCTTGTGATCCGCCTTACTTCGATGAATGTGCACAGGGCTTATGGATAAAGCCTTGTAATCATCGAATTCGTGCGTTACTCCGCGCCTTTCGAAATACCTCTTCATTTGTGCCATATATGTGTGCAGTTGTATGAGCTCTTCCTTGTGCATAGCGAACAGACCTACAATTTTACAAGATCAATTTAATATTATCTTGAATCGAATAAAAGAATTGCCCGAGGAAGTTTCTTTCCTAGTTTTAGATGATAAAATTTTCTATATAATGTATATGATAAATAATGAAGGATTATGGTAGAAAGTGTGAAGTTTAGCACCGTAGTGTGAAATAATGCCAAATCGTGGTGAGCTTGCCGCCCCGATACATAAGTGCTACACATAAGACTATAGCCCTTAAAAAACTAACTCTGCAAGAGAAAAATAAATGCAGATATCGATTTTAGAAAACTGAAGAAAATAGAAGAGGGAAAATTGGGGAAGTAAAAAAGGTAAATTGAGAGAAAGGTAAATTGAGAGAGGAAAAGGTCTCTCAAAGCATGCTTGCGGTTAAAACTTCCATATCAGCAGGAACCTTGGCTACGTTACCTATCTTTACACCTATAAGGCTCTTAATTGCGTTACTCGAAGCAATATCAACTAACCTCTGGGTAATTACGCCATCAAAAACAACAGTCTGAATATTGTCTTTATAGGCTTTTAGCCTGCTGGCAAGATCTCGAACAGCAATCTCTTCTATTACCTTGTCCTGAGGGTCAAGAATTCTGGCCGTTAGAGTTCCTCTCAGAGCTTCGACATGAAGCCTGAACCTGGCAGCTTCGGGGGAGATGGGGACTGTTTTTACCGGGGCAGGTGATACCCTGACTGCCTCACCTCCAGGAACTTTGACAGCCGTAGTAACTTTCTCAGAGGGTTTTTCTCTGGAAACTCTGCTGGCAGCAGGAACTGCCCTTGCCGAAATCTGGGGTTTTGCAACTATAGGTCTTGGTTTAACCTTCTCTGCAGTCACTGGAGAGATTTCGGAGACTTTCTCAGCAACCTCTTCAGGGACCTTTTCAAAAGTTTTTTCAGGCTCTGCTTCTCTCATTTCTTCTTCAGGGATTTCCTCTCTGTAAAGATCCGGCTTTGGAGCGACCCTGTGAACCTTAATACGCTTGTGCAATTTCTTCTCAGCAGTCCTAAGGGCAATTTCAGGTGCCCTTATCTTTCTCTTGGGGCTTCTCTCCACTCTGCAGGCACTTTCTTCACCTTCCCTTTCCTGAATTCCGTACTTCTCAATGATCTGTTCTACAGGAACTTTCCGGCGAAGGGCCCTTATAACTTCTTTCTGGACAAGGTCTTCTACACATTTTCCATCGGGAGCACGGGCAACATAATCAATGTCTGCAACCTGAAGGAGCTCACGTATTATGAGTTCGCCTCCACGATCCCCGTCCGTGAATGCCGTAACTGTTTTCTTTTTAGTAAGCTCTGCAACCTCAGGGGGGATGTTTGTTCCTCCTACACAGATGGTATTCTTGATACCATAACGGAGCAGGTTCAGAATGTCAGCTCTCCCTTCGACAATAATAATTGCATCTGAATTAACTACGTTCGGTCCGCAGGGAATTCTGGATTTGCCATAGTAAGTAAGTTCGTCAATTCTCACGGATTGCCGGACTTCATCTGCTAGTTCCTGAGATTCGGGCACAGTCTCATCAAACATTTTGGTGAAAATGAACTTTGCCCTTTCAATAATCTTCTTCCGCTTCACAGCCCTTACGTCTTCTACTTGGAAAACCTCAATTTTGGCGCTGCACGGTCCTACTCTGTCAATCGTCTCAAGAGATGCAGCAAGAATTGAGGTTTCAACCTTATCAAGGCTTGAGGGAACAAAGATATTTCCTTTTGTTTTTCCTCCTTTAGCCGTAACCATCACCTCAATCCTGCCAATCCTGCCAGTTTTTTGCAGGTCACGTAGATCAAGATCGGCCCCGAGAAGCCCCTCAGTTTGTCCGAAAATCGCACCTACGATATCAGGACGTTCGATTACCCCATCAGCGTTAATTTTAGAATGGATGATATACTTTGTAGTATCTGTATTTTGCATGTGGATTCTCCATATTATTGTGAATGATTTATCATGATAATTTTCTTAAACTATATCCACTAGGAATTTATTCCTGGAATTTGCGACTGATTAGTTTTCTGGATACAATCCATCGAGTTTCCTGAAAATATAAACTATTTTCTATGCTCCGAAATAAAGTCTGCAATGCAAAAATAATAAAAACCAGATCTTATACCAAACCAGGTATAAAACACCCTTGAAGAGGCAGATTTAAGAATAAATGACATTGTTACCGGAAAGAAATTTCCGGATCTGCCTGGAATTCCCATTATACTTATGCTAGGAGACCTGATCCGGCGGTAGAACGCCAGAAATTACGTGGTCTAATGAAAGTTCTTACTTATGACCTTATAAGGCTCCAGGTTATGTTAGCCTGACTTAAGGCTCTCCCAGGAAGAGTGATCTGACATTTAAGCCGGGTAGCCAATAATATCTGAGTTGTCCCAGAGGCTTTCCGCATCTGCCCGAAAGCCTTTGCCCCAACATAAGTTTTTGTTATGGCTCTGAGACAATTTCAGAGCCTGTAGTCAAAAAGAGTGTTCACCTTTCAATGAGCCTGATAACTCAAGTTTCCAAGAAATGCCCCTGAAACGCGGGTAACCGGGCATGAGCAGCCAAAATATGCGAGATGCCCTATCCCGTAAGTTAGAGGCTGCATTGTGATAATTGGTAAGCGGTAAGTGAAATTCATATCAGGTTTATTGAGAGCACTTTTTGACTTTTACTTTATGGGTGATAATATATGGATTCAAGTTTTCACTGAGTGGTGTTTTAGCCCTGAGTGATAATGCCGCAATCTGAAGTTTTTAATATTTTGCATATGGATTAATTACACTGGATTATCTTTACGAATTTAGCAATGATGAGTAGATGAAGTTGTTAATCAATGATATGACCTGACAGAATACTCTCGCCCACCTTTAAAGAAGGTTCGGCAAATGAGGGCTTCTGTATGTCACATATTTTAAATTCATTTATTTAATGCTCGCAGGCTTTAAGAACTTTGCGGTTATTTAAAAATCTTGATAACTCCGGATCGTTTTCCCGTGCCTGATATTTCTTAAAGCATGTTATTTTTAAGCAACTTCAGAGGAATATTCTGGAGCAACACCAGAAGAGATTTAAAAAAAATAAAAAATAATATACTGGAAAAATTTAGAAAGGTATATATAAAACGAAGGACTTGTAAAAAATTGAACGGGCGAGACATCGAAACTTTTTTATGTACTAACCCCCCACTCCCAAACTCGCTCGTTCAGACCCCTACAAGCCATATGGGTATTTTTCGTATTTTTGCAATAATATCAGAGAAAACCTGTATCATCTCCACATAAAATCTCAGATTTTCCGAGTAATTTATTTTAAAAAAATCTGGTTAATAACTTTGATAGATTCTGTATTCGATAGCTTGTAGACTTCTAGGGCACTTAAAAACTTATAATAGGCGTGAAACACAACTACTAAGAGTATGGGAAGCCGTTTTGCCACACAAGGTGCTGTAGATGTTGATATTCAGAAGGCGACCGGAGCTAAGGGAAAATTTCAGGAAGCAGTATCCGCGCAGAACCCTGAAAAAGAAAATCCATCAAGGGTAGTTATTATAGGAGGCGGAGCCTGCGGCATGGCAGTTGCCACCAAAATTCGAAGGCAGAGTGATTTTGAGATTACTGTACTTTCAAGAGATTCTCATACTGCTTATAGTCATTGTGGAATCCCTTTTGTTCTGGGCAGGGAAATTGAGAATTTTGAGAAGCTGATAGTAAAGCCCCTGGATTTCTTCCAGAAAAACAGAATAGACGTCAGGCTAAATGAGTGTGCAAGCTCAATAGACCTGGATTCAAAGATTGTTCGGACAGGGAAAGGAGTTTATCCTTTTGACAAACTTGTAATTGCTACAGGCAGCCTGCCCTTTGTACCTCGAATAAGCAGCGCAAATATTCTCCCCTATGGAGTCTTTACCCTGAGAAGCCTCAAGGATGGTATACTTTTTGAAAGAGCCCTTGAAACTGCTAATAGAGTTTGTATAATAGGCGCAGGAACACTAGGAATAGAGTGTGCAGTCGCGCTTGCAAAAAGAGGAGTAAAACCTTTCCTCATAAGCAGAAGCAAAAACTTGGTTTCCAAGCAGCTTGATCCTGATATCTCTGTAATTATACGGGAACATCTGGAGAATATTGGGATTGAGGTTATCACCGGAGCAACTGTGACTTTTCCTGAAAATTTCTGGAAAGAAAAAATCCTGTTCCTTGAGGATAGGAAGCTCCCTGCAGATCTTGTACTTTTTACAAGCGGAGTCAGGCCTGAGACATTCCTTGCCATGGATGCAGGAATAAAAATCGGAAAATCCGGAGGGATAATTGTAAATGAAATGCTCCAGGTTAAGGCGGGAAAAGAATTTCTTCCCTATGTATATGCAGGTGGGGAGTGTGTAGAAGTAACAGACCTTATAACAGGAGAAGCCAGGTTAAGTCAATTGGGTACAACAGCCCGCCATATGGCCGACATAATCGCCAACAATATCACAGGAAAACGTGCCGTTCTCGGGCCGCTTGCCGACCCTTGGGTAGCCGTGGCAGGAGATTTGCAATTTGGTGGAGTTGGTATCACTTCAAAAGAAGCCGAAAGCCATGGAATAAAGGTAGTCACAGGATTTTCCCGAGGACGTACAAGAGCCTTCTATTACCCGGGCAGGAAAGATCTGTACATTAAACTCCTGTTCAAAGATGGGGTTCTGGTGGGTGCTCAGCTTGCAGGAGGAGAAGGGATAAAGGAAAGAATCGATGCACTTTCTCTTGCAATCAGAAAGAAAACAACGATAAGAGACCTCCTTGACCTGGAAACATGCTACGCACCGCCGTTATCTATGCTTGTAGATCCTCTCAAACCGGCTGTGAAAGCTGCAATCCGAAATATAAAGGAAGAAGAAAAAAAGAAAAAGATGGCAGCAGGATAAAGTAAGATCGAATCAGAACAGGAATGGGGGAAGGAAATGTTAGAAATCGATGGTTCTTACGGTGAAGGGGGAGGGCAGCTTGTCAGAACAGCTGTTGCTCTTTCTGCAGTTACAGGCAAAGAGATCAGGGTTATAAATATCAGGAAAAACAGGCCAAGCTCTGGATTAAAACAACAGCATTTAAAAGCTATTGAAACTGCATCGAGAATTTGCGAAGCCCGAGTTTCGGGACTTTTCCTGGGATCTACTGAGCTTTCTTTTGCTCCAGTGGAAATAAAGGGGGGTAAGTATGATATTGATATTGGGACCGCAGGAAGCATAACCCTGCTGCTCCAGTGCATTATGCCAGCTCTTCCATTTGCGAAAGAAGAGGTCGAATTAACGATAAAAGGAGGGACAGACGTGGCATGGTCTCCAACAATACACTACTTACAACATGTGACCCTCAAGGCTCTGGAAAAGCTTGGCTATTCAGGTAGCGTAACCCTGAAGGAACACGGTTACTATCCTAAAGGAGGAGGGAAAATTTCAGCTTTTTTTAAACCTTGCAAGCTTAAAGGATTTCATTTTTTAAAAGAAGAGGAAGAGATAAAGGGGATTTCTCACGCTTCGAATCTTCCTGCCCATGTACCTTTACGTCAGGCTGAAGCTGCCACCGCAAGATTAATAGATGCCGGATATTCCTCGCAGATCGAAACTCAATCTTTTGAAACCTTTTCGACTGGAAGCGGGATAACTCTCTGGACAGGTTATATGGGTGGGAGTGCACTAGGGGAAAGAGGGCTTCCCGCAGAAAAAGTAGGCAAACGTGCCGCAGATGAGATTATTTCTGAACTTAGAGCAGGAGCTTCTGTGGATACACATCTGGCAGACCAGCTAATACCGTACATGGCTCTTGCAGGAGATAGTTCTTACACAGTAAGGGAACTTTCTCTTCATGCTGCGACAAATATCTGGGTTACTGAACAATTCCTTGATGTCAAATTCAGGATAGAGGAAAAAGAAGGCGTTTTTGAAGTATCCGTGAATTGAGATATTAAAGAAAGGACAGATACAGGAAACTGCAGAAAAAAGAGAAAAAAGAGAAGAGAAAAAGAATAGAAAGTAAAATTACAAATCGAAATTTGCTGGAAATTTTTAAGGTCAATCTTCAATGATAAAAAGATATTCAGGGGGTATCTTTTCCGTAAGTACGATGTCGTCAGTTGCAAGTTTGAGAGAGATCCCGTCTTCCTGGGCTTTAAATGCATCTATTTGAAGGATGATAGGGTTTTCAGTATGAATAAGGGCTACTTCTAATGCCTTCTCATATGAGGTGCTGAGGTGGACGTATCTCTGTTTTACCGGAAAAATCCCGTTCTCAAGCAGAACATCGACTTCCTCAGGGCTTGCCCCATAATACAGGTATGGATAATCGCTTTCCTTATAGTCCAGGTCAATATTGACAGAATGCCCATAGCGTGCCCTGATTTTGGAATTACGAATTTCATACCGTCCTTTTTCATCGGATTCTACAAGGGCATAAAGGTATTCCTTTTTCATCCAGTTGTACCGTTTTTTCATAACATCATAGAAAGCATTGAGATTAACCCAGCCGAACATGTCCATTTCAACCCCTGCAGACGCTGGGAAATGCCGGAGAGTGCCTGATACAAACCTGCCAAGCTTTTCTTCCTTGCTGTCGTCCAGCAGGTATCTGCCAGGGCGTTTACACTGCAGACAGCTGCCTCCTCTAAAATAGCCGTGCTCAGTGCATTTCCTAATCATGGTATCACGTACATAATGAAACTTTACTATAAATAAGGTTTTGTTTTAATGTCCTGTTTTGACAAAGCTGCGATGTTAAAGTTTTCAGTCTCTCAACCATTCTCGGTGTTAAAATTGTCTCCAAATATTTTGTAGAATAAGAGACCTGAAATAGCCAGAAAGGCAGCTCCTAATGCTGTTTCCCTAAAACCGAAAAGCTGGGAAGAAACTCCCCCTAGGAGAGCGCCTGCAACTCCTGCAGCGCCAATCATTGAGTTGATAAGACCCGCTACTGTTGCTTTATCTGGATTCAGTTCGACAACTTGGCGGGTGGAGCCCACATACAAAAAAGACCAGGCACAGGCAACGAGAAACATACTGGGTATAATATAAAGATAAAATGGAGCTAGTGCATAACTCACAAAGCCAATAGCTGAAATAAGGTATCCTGCATAGATCAGTTTCCTGTTTTCAAAGGAATCCAGCCTGCACATAATTAAAAACTGGATTGCGGGGTTAATAGCGTAGATAAATCCTATCCAGAAAGCACTTGCTCCTAGCTGCTTAAGATACAGAGGATAAAATGCCCAGACTCCCAGGGCTCCGGTATGGCGGAGGAAAAGAGGAAAATAGATTCCTGAATTCTTCAACAGAGTATTCAAAGAAAAGTATGAAACGCCAAGCCTGGGTTTTAGAACGCTTTTCAATTTTAAGGCCTTTAAAAAACATAATAGGTAAAAAGTGGCAGAAAGCAAGAAGAGTATGTTCATTTTTTTTCCTATAAGACCTGCTAACAGGAAGCCAGCCAGCCATCCCAGAGAACCTAGGGAAATAAATCTTCCCAGGCTCTTTTTCTGGTAGTACACATACATAATCAATGCTCCAGGGCAAATTCCTACGGTGAAACCTGTAAAAGCTCTTGAAAGCATTAGAGAACCCGGATCATTGGCAAAAATCTGAAGGAAAAAAGCTACAGATGAAAATCCAAGACCTCCAAGGAGAATTGTGCGTAAATTATGAAAGTCTCCAAGCCGGCCGAAGATAAAGGAGGAAAGCAAGATCGCAGCTGAGTAAATACTCACTATGAGACCTACCTAAAAATAAGAAGCTCCAAAGGATGTTGCAAATACAGGAATGAAGAATAAAGAAAGCACATTTGCTGTATTCGAGAGGAACTGGATCTTATTTACCTGTATCAAGCAATCAACACCAGAAAAGCATGGGTGCAGTCTATTAATATTGTTTCCGTTTTTGTTAGGAAATACTTTCGTCGGGCACACGGTAGTCTTTAGTAGAACGGCTTGCATACCGTAGCGAGATTTAAGGTATTTTTACTGAACGCTGCATTCAACGCTACTTAAAGCCTGATGGCATATAGATTAAAACTTTCGAAACTAGGTTGAGAATTGGGTCAACAGTCCCACTGAGATGATTTATGAACTTGGATTCAAACATAGTGTAAAGCCTTTATCCAAAAGCCTTTGGATTCAAACATAGTGTAAAGCCTTTATCCAAAAGCCTTATAGGGGCAAAACCTTCTAAATTGCCTGCGAGTGGTTACTGCAACCAGGACAAAAAAACATAAAATATAACTTAGACAATAGGAATTAAAACATAAGATTTAGCAGATTAAATTTAGTAGATTAAAGTTTAAAGCAGTGAAAACACAAGATAAAAAGAATAAAGAGAACTCTACAAATATCTGGCTACAACCTTTGTCTGGCTATAACCTTTCTTGTAGTAGATTCATTAAAAGATATAAATTTTGAGATACGTTACTTTGAAATCTTGTCTGAAATATGTCTGAATATCTGGAACATGTCTGAATATCTGGAACATGTCTGAATATCTGGAACATGTCTGAATATCTGGAACATGTCTGAATATCTGGAACATGTCTGAATATCTGGAACATGTCTGAATATCTGGAACATGTCTGAATATCTGGAACATGTCTGAATATCTGGAACATGTCTGGAAATGCTAAAATGCGCGTAAAACTTAACTGAGACATTCTTAACTTTTATAGTAATACCAAATTTTCTAATCAACTGCTATCATAAACATTTATAAACAATTTTTAGATTGTATACCTTAATGCCGAAACTTGATCCAAAGCAATATCCTCACTAGCAGCAACCTTACCAGCACATTACTGCCACCGGAACTTAAACAAATAAAAAACACTGAAAAAACACTGAAAATAAGAATTATACTTTAAAGGGATAATATGACAGATATTGAATCGATATATAAAAAGCTCAGCCATGTCATCAGTAAAGAAGATTTTCTGCAGCGTGTCCAGAAGAAGATGGAAAGCATGGGCGGGCTTTGTGATGAACCTATGGCTGCCATGCTGGTTGCCAATGAACTCGGATTTTCAGATGTAGGTCGGGACAGTGTAAAGATTGAGGACATTAAAGCCGAGAACGGACCAGTTAACTTTATTGCAAGGGTATTATCGGTTTTTGATGCCAAGGAATTTACCCGGAATGACGGGACGATAGGCAGGGTAGGAAATTTAATTGTCGGAGATGAGACCGGAAAAATAAAGGTTACTCTCTGGGACAATATGGCGGATCTCATTAAGGTTGGAAAAATCAAAACAGGGCAAACCCTCCAGATCAGCGGCTATGCAAAGCAGGGATACTCCGGAGTGGAAGTCAATGTAGGAAATAATGGAGTCATAACCGAAAGTGAAGAAGAAATCGATGTGGCTGCAAGCAGCCAGAAGATTAAGGATGTAAAGGATGGCATGGGAGACCTGAATTTGGTAGGTAAAGTTCTTGAAGTCTCAGAAATAAGGACTTTCCAGAGAAAAGACGGTAGCAGCGGAAAGGTTGGAAGCCTGCTCCTAGGGGATGCAACAGGCACAATCAGGGTGACATTATGGGATGAGAAGACCGAGTTTCTGAACCAGATAGAATATGGAGATACTGTGGAACTTGTCAATGCTTATGCCCGGGAAAATGCATTTAGTCAGAAAGTTGAGCTGCAGGTAGGAAGCCGAAGTATAATCCGGAAAAGTGAGAAAAAAATCGAGTATGAGGAGAAATTTACCCCGATTGCGGATATCAGTGCCGATATGAACGATATCAATGTTTCTGGGAGGGTACTGGACATTGGGGAAACTCGCACCTTTGAGAAAAAAGATGGGTCTACCGGAAGAGTTGGAAATCTCCTTCTTGGGGATTCCACAGGCAAAATCAGGCTAACTCTCTGGAATGAAAAAACCGATTTTCTGGATGAGATTGATTTTGACGAGACAATAGAAGTACTCCATGCCTATTCTCGGGAAAATGCTTTCAACCAGCAGGTGGAGCTGAATCTGGGAAGCAGAGGGATAATCCAGAAAAGTGAGAAGGAAATTGAGTATAGAGAAAAGTTTACGGATATCGCTGATATTGTCCCTGGGGAGAGTTACTCAGTCCAGGGGAAAGTTTACGAAATTGGAGAACTCCGGGAGTTTGAGAGGGAAGACGGAACCGAAAATGTGGTTGCAAATCTGCAACTTAAAGACGAAACCGGCAGCATAAGGTTAACTCTCTGGGGAGAGCAGGCATATGTTATCGAAGATCTTGATATTGATTCCGAGATACAGGTTATTAACGCATATGCGAAATATGGCCTGAACGAGGAAATCGAGTTGAGTGTCGGGAACCGAAGCAGAGTGATTATACTTTGATCATTCCCCTTCTTCGCTTTATTTCCTGATTTACTCCTTCAACCTGTGCTTTATCAAGATAAAAGTTTACGAAGTTGCGTTCCAGTAGAAATTAAGGGGTCTAAAAATTTCCTGTGAGAAAAATAGAAAGCATTACAAATATAATTTGAGTTTTTTCTAAACTGTATAAGCCTGCTTTCTAAAATATACTTTTCCTCTGCACCTATTCTTTATACTTTCTGCAGACGGCTGAAGATATTTCATTCTCAGCAAAAATCTCCAGTGGAAACAAAGGGGTTCTGAAAAAATTCCTGCGAAAATCCCTTAAATTTTTCTTCATGAAAAGCAAAAGGTACCTTAAAAAGAATGCCCTCCTTACTTCTTGCAAACTTCTATTCTCTTCAAAAAAAGCAAATGCCGTTATCGTTATGTACCATTGACTCATATATATAAGTGTCACAAAAACATCCGAAAAGTGTGGGGAAGACACTTAGAGGGAGCGGACAAAAAAAATAAATCCGAAAACTGAGGAGACAAAAGAAATAAATCCGAAAACTAAGGATTTACCGGAATGTCACCTTCAAAAAGCTAATTATTGCAGGATCTGAACCGGAGGGAAGACTAAAGTAGTCTGAAATCTTTTTCCAAAGGAAACTGGAAGCCTGAGATGAGCTTTTGTATCGTGAATTTTATATTGAATTGCCGGAGTTTGGAACGGAAGGGGGAACGGCAGTAAATGGCAGATGGACCTGAGAGGGACATGGATGCTGATAATGGAAAATATGCTGGCATTCACAACAGAGAGATTGAAAGAGAGCTCTCAGTTGCTGAAGTTATGAATAAAGCAGTTATAGTAATGGATATCAACTCAGATATTCCTGCTATTGCAAGGGAAATGGTCAGTCGTGATGCAGGAAGCGTCATTATCACTGAGAATGGTAAGGCTACGGGCATCATAACTGAAAGAGATCTTGTAAAAAGTATTGTTACAGAAAACAGAAAACCAGATGAAGTGAAAGCGGAGGAAGTCCTCTCAAGCCCTCTTATAACTATAGAGCCTGAAACTGATATAATAAAAGCTTCCGAAATCATGTTAAAGGCAAATATTAAAAGGCTGCCAGTCCTGAAAGACAGAACAGTAGTAGGAGTAATTTCGAATACTGATATCCTGATGGTAACACCTGGACTTAATACTATTCTTAAAGACCTTATTGAAATGAATAGAGACGCTCTCCTCTCCATTCCACCAAGAGACGAGATCCCAGATTTAAAAAATTCCAGAATAAATGTATGTGAATCCTGTGACTCTATTTCCATTGACCTCAGGTACCTAGACGGCAGGTATTTATGCGGAAACTGTCGGCATGAACAGGATATAGAGGCTGACAGGGGAAGATATGCTGGTATCCACAATAGGGATGTCGGTAAAGTTTCGGTTGCTCAAGCTATGAACAAGGCAGTCATAGTAATGGACATCGACTCAGATATTCCTGCTATTGCAAGAGAGATGGTCGGTCGTGATGCAGGAAGCGTTATTATCACTGAGAATGGTAAGGCTATGGGCATCATAACTGAAAGGGATCTGGTAAAAGGTATTGTTACAGAAAACAGAAAACCAGATGAAGTGAGAGCGGAGGATATTCTCTCAAGTCCTCTTATAACTATAGAACCCGAAAAAAGTATTGCAGAAGCTTCCAAAATTATGTTAAAAGCAAACATTAAAAGATTGCCAGTTTTGGAAGACAGAACAGTAATAGGAGTAATTTCGAATACTGATATCCTGATGGTAACACCTGGACTTAGTACTATTCTTAAAGATCTTATTGATATGAATAGAGAGGCTCTACTATCTGTCCCATCAATTGAAGAGATTTCAGAGTCAGAAGATTTTCCCTCGGGTATATGTGAATCCTGTTATACTTTCTCATATGACCTTAGATTAGTGAATGGACAGTACTTATGTGGAAGATGTCGGGAAGAAATAGGGGAAAATTACGAGTAATATATAATCTTGAATATAATCTTGAAATAGTAATTTCCAGAAATTCTTTTCTAAAGGGAGTATAGGAAGGTAAGCAATGAACGTTAGCGAGATTATGTCAGAAGAGCCTGTGAGCATCAAAGAGGAGGACTTTGTTACTCATGCCCGTCAGCTGATGCGAAACCACCTTCTTCGAAGCCTCGTTGTTATTGACGAAGAGAACAGGCTTGTTGGAATGTTGAACGACCAGGATATCTTGAGGGTTACATCTACACGCTCAAATATCACAGTAGGGGGGTATGCAAGCCAGTCTCCTACAATCACCCCAGATATGGATATCATGAAGGCTGCAAAGTTAATGGTAGAATCAAAGCAAAATAGAGTTCCGGTTGTTAAGTCAACTACGGACCGCACCGTTATTGGAATTCTCAGCAGTGTGGATATTCTTAGAAATGTGGAAGTCCCAAAAAATGTTCCCAGGACACTGGAGGCTATAATGACAAAAAAAGTCAAAACCTGTTCGCCAGAGGACAAAGTTAACACGGTTTGGGGGCATATGCTTGAGACAGATTATACGGGTATTCCTGTTGTCTCAAAGAAGGGCGAGCCCATTGGAATGATAACCAGAAGGGACATAATCAAATCAGGTGCAGTCCGTATTGAAGTTGAAGACGAAAGACGTACAAGGCCTAATGACAGCCCGAAAGTTGAGAGGGTAATGTCAACTCCTACCTATACACTTTCTGAAAATGACTCAGTCCAGAGTGCAATTGAGATGATTGTTCGCTATGATATCGGAAGAGTTACCATAGTAAATGAAAAGGGTAGAGTTTCCGGAATCGTTGATAGACAGGATCTTCTGGAATCTATTGTCAATGTATGGCCCGAAAAACTCCTCGATAATCGCTTTTGAAAGAAATTATATGGGATATCTTTGGTGAAGATATAGCGACTAACTGAAGGCAACAACTGACAGAGAATTAACCTGAGAAGCAGTTGCGTATTTTCACGCAAAAAGATTATAACATCAAAGATCATCATTAATAATAATTATAAATTCACAAATAAAGGAAACTTCTAGGAAAGATTCGGGAGAAATTGCTTTCAGGTTTTATTTTTTCCAGGAGCAAACCCGTGCCTGCTAAAAATTGAACTGTGGACTTCAGGTAAATTTCTGCAAGACAGAAAGAAAAAGAAACGGAATATGAAAAAAGCAATTAACTGTAACTCGAATTCGGTGATCCTATTGAACAGAAATAATACATTTTCGTCCGTCGATAAGATGAAAGTTCAGCCAGGTGTGAGCAAGTCCAAGAAAGCGCAGCACAAAGACCCGCATACGATTAGCAGCATGGGCACTATGCGAATAGGTCCTGAGTTTAAATCCCGTATTTCAGAACATGAGGGAAAGATCCTGGCCCTGGCAACAAGAAATGTAGTAACCCTCCCTCCTACCGCAACAATCATGGAAGCAATCAGAATTATGACTGAGAGGAGGTTCCGGCGCATTCCTATTACAGACGCCGGAACGAGAAGACTGGAAGGGGTGGTTACTTCCGTGGACATTATCGATTTTCTGGGGGGTGGCAAAAAGAACCTGCTTGTTGAGAATCGCTTTAAAGGTAACCTTCTGGCTGCAATCAATGCCGAAGTAAGGCAAATAATGGAAACTGATATTCCTTATCTCAATGACCAGGCCGACTTTAAAGATGCAGTCTCAATGATGCTCGAAAGAAGGACAGGCGGACTGCCAATTGTGAATAATAACATGCAGGTTGTTGCAATCTTTACCGAAAGGAATGCAATTGAGCTGATGGGCGGGCTTGTGACAAATCGGACTGTTGATGAGTACATGACCGAGAATGTCAAGATGGTATCAACCGATACACCTATTGGTCAGGCAGCAAGAGTAATGGTAAATAACAGACTCCGAAGGCTTCCTGTAGTTAAGGATGGGATCTTTGCGGGAATTGTCACTGCCTCTGATATTGTCCATTTCCTTGGCAGAGGAGATGCTTTCACCAAATTGACAACAGGAAATATTCATGAAGCACTTGACCAGCCTGTAGGATCTATCGTCTCAAAAGAACTGATATGGACTGGACCGGGGACAGACCTGGGAAAGGCAATGGAAATAATGCTTGAGAAAAAGATAGGTTCACTCCCGGTTCTGGAGGATGGGGTGCTCCGTGGCATCATTACTGAAAGGGATTTCCTGAGATCGCTTGAATGAATTCCGGAAGACAATGAATTGATTGGAACCAATCCCTGTTAGTTTGAAGCGATGCGGGACAGTTCGAGCTGGCAAAAATTGACGAAAAACTGTCCCAAACGTCCTCAAACTATCCCGGAATTTGATGCAGTTTAGTGAAATTGGAGTGTAAGAACTGGATCTGAAGTGTAAGAACTGGATCTGGAGTGTAAGAACTGGAATTACAATAGACCCGGAATTAGAATAGGTCCGAAGGTTTTCGGATTTAATCTTTAGAGAGCTTAAGTTTTCAGAAGTTTTGGAGGAAAGAAGATTCCCTAGTAGATAGACTGAGAAGTAACTCGACTTTGAATGTTCAGGATTTTGAAGTGTGGCTCATTTTGAACAGAATTTTTTCAAGTTAGCCCTCACTTCAACAAAAAGCGTATGTTACTTCTCTAAAACTTTAGCGTATATAGCTAAAAATTGTGAAGTCTGCAATCAATTCAAAAACTATAATTATCGATACTTATATATTGTGAAAGTGAAGGAGGTACTTCATGAACGTGGCGGACATCATGAGCTCACCTGTGTATGTTATAAATGAAGATGAGCCCGTGTCACATGCGAGAAAACTGATGTTAAGACATAAAATCAGTACGTTGCTTGTCCTCAACGAGGGCAAGATGGTGGGAATCGTCACAAAATCAGATATCGTTAACCGGCTGGCTCAGGCCGAACCCCTCTGGAGGAGGAGGCCAATAGACCAGGTGCCTATCAAGTTATTGATGACTGAATCGGTTATTACCATCTATCCCGAAGCCTCTATTTCCCAGGCAGCTGCCTTAATGCTTGAGAACAGGGTGCATAACATTCCGGTAGTAAAGAACGATATTGTAGGCATTGTAACCAGGACAGATCTTGTGCGCTATGTTGCGGAAAACGACGAGGAAATAAAAACAAAAATCTCCAAA
The DNA here is from genome assembly GCF_001304615.2 of Methanosarcina flavescens. Classification (NCBI taxonomy): domain Archaea; kingdom Methanobacteriati; phylum Methanobacteriota; class Methanomicrobia; order Methanosarcinales; family Methanosarcinaceae; genus Methanosarcina; species Methanosarcina flavescens. Next base: position 1,857,615 of record NZ_CP032683.1, read on the forward strand.
TTAATGACGGAGGACATCATTTCTGTTCACAGACATCATACTATCAACCATGTAATTGACGAAATGAACAGAAATGAGATCGAAAGAGTAGTCGTTAAAGATGATGCAGGAAAACCAGTGGGGATTATTTCCAGCAAAAGCCTTGCTTTAAACCTCTTAACTGACTTTCAGGGCGAACTTTCCACAAAAAACATAAAAATGACTCGTAGATCTTCCCCTGGGGGCCAGAAGACCTATAGATACGTAAAAGAGGTGCCTTTGACTGCAGAAGACATTATGGTTTCTCCGATAGTTTCCATTGACGTAAATGAAAACGTCAGTGCAGCCGCAAAAAAAATGATTGAAGAAGGACTGACTGCGCTACCTGTCAGTGACGGAGAAGATATAGTGGGCATATTAAGCAGAACCGACATTATGAAAGCCATCCTCTGATGTAGTGCGAGGTACATGCTGCATAAAAAATATCGATATAGAAGCTAATAAATCGGCAAAAAGTAAGAGAAAGATGCAAAATTAAAGCACAGGAAAACGGATGAAGAAAACACGCAAAAATTGCGAAAAAGTATAATTCAAAATTCTGGATACGCATGAGGTGAATTGCATGCAAGTTAAAGACATAATGGTACAGCCATATAAAATTAGCAAGTCAGACACCATATCTCACGCCCTAGACCTTATGGAAAAGAAGGATACAAAACGCCTGCTAGTAGTCAACGGCGATCAGGTACTCGGTGTACTTACAATGAGAAGTCTGACAGAGCAGCTCGGAACTCGCAAGAAACTGAGCAAACCTGCATCCTCTCTGCATGTTGCAACAGCCGTATCCGACAACTTTGTAAAGGTTCTGCCCGATACTGATATCAGGGATGCCCTTACCCTGATGAAAAAGAAAAGTGGCGTAATTATTGTCACTGATAACGGAAACGCCCTGGGCTGGGTAACACCTCAGGAATTCATGAAAATAAACCACTTCGCAGGCTTTGTTGGGGAAGTAATGGAAAAAAACCCTATCGTTGTCAGCCCATCTGACAGAGTGAGCCACGCCAGAAGGCTTATTCTTGATAAGAATGTGGGAAGGCTGCCAGTAATTGAAAATGGAAAACTCGTAGGTATTATTGCTGAGGACGACATTGCCTTTGCCATGCGTTCTTTCAGAGACCTGGTAGCTGACAACCAGCAAGATTCAAGGATAAGGAACCTGCTGGTAGGGGACATTATGACCCGCAGTGTCGTAAGTGTCTATACCAATACCCCTCTTGCAGAAGCTGTCCAGATAATGATAGAACACGATGTCGGAGGTGTTCCGGTCCTTAACCTGGAAGAGGAACTTGTTGGTTTCCTGGCCCGGAGGAATATAATAAATACAATTGAGGAATAAGCTCAAATCCAGAAAAACTGAGCCAGAAAAAACTTAATTAAGGCACTAAATCAAATAATTAAGAGAAAGAAAATAATTAAGAGAAGGCCTGTTCTATTAAGGCAGGCCTTTTTCAATTTCTAAAATTTCCTTTAGATTGATTTCTCATTTCTTAATGATTTCCGTTTTATAGTGGACCCCATTTTGCAGCGGGTTCTATCCTGCAGCAAACTCTATTTTGCAGCAAGTCCTGTTTTGCAGCGAATTCTATTTTACAGTAATTTCTGTTTTAGTGTGATTTTTTGGTCTTACAACTATCTTGCGTTTTAAAATGCTTTATCTCCACCAATCAAACCTCCAAAGACATCACTTCCAAGAATGCCGCTCTGTTCTTCCCGGTTACGACCGTAGGCAGAAGCTGCAAAGATCCTGTCAGCGAGGCGGGAGAAAGGCAGGCTCTGCATATATACTGTGCCCGGACCTGTAAGGGTTGCAAGGACAACTCCTTCACCGCCGAAGAGAGCATTTTTAAAATTCCTTGACCAGGTTATATCATAGGTCACAGTTTCGGTGAAAGCTGCCACACAGCCCGTATCGACACGGTATGTCTCGCCAGGTGCCAGATCCTTTCTTATGACTGTACCTCCAATATGGAGAAAAGCCAGGCCGTCACCCTTCAGTCTCTGAAGAATAAAACCTTCACCACCGAATAGCCCTGCTCCGAGCTTGCGGGTGAAAGCGACTTCCACTTCTACCCCGCGAGCTGCACAGAGAAATGAGTCTTTCTGACAGAGGAGGCTGCCTCCAAACTTAGTAAGGTCAATAGGAATAATCTTGCCCGGATATGGAGCTGCAAATGCTACATGCCCTTTCCCGGAACCCCTATGGATAAAGTTTGTAATGAAGAAACTTTCTCCTGTAAGCACTCGTTTAAGTCCTTTTTTCAAGCCTCCGAAAAGTCCACCTCCTTCATTACCCATGCTTGTCTGCATCTGGATTCCTGGTCCCATATAAGCCATAGCCCCGGCTTCTGCCTGGACGGCTTCTTCAGGATCGAGCTCGATTTCAACAATCTGCATATCGTCGCCCATAATCTGGTAGTCGATTTCATCTGCCATTTTACAATCTCCAATTTTTTTGCAAGCTCAAATAAAACAGGATTAGAAACAGATTAGAACCGAATACTTAAAAAGATTTTTTATGTACGGTCATTTCCTAGTATTTTTCAATTTATTTCCTGAAAAATAGCCTATTATAGAATATACCTGATTTGAAGACATGTTCCGAATATATGCCTGAGAATGATAATTTATTTCAGGGCTGAGAACAGATAAATAAACATGAAAAGAGATGGGAATGAAGAAATAGATCCTGAATTTGTAGCTCGGATTACCAGTTACCTGGGGTTTAATAAGGAAAGGGTTCAGCGTCTTTTTGAGAAGAGTTATCTCGCCCGAAACTGGGGAAAATATGAAAATTTGCTCCGTTTCGATAAGGAAATTTCCCATATCGAGAGAGGAACAGTACTTTATGAGAAGGACAGTTCTTTCGAAACCATTATGGGCTTTCCGAAAATCCGACGAGCTATGGTGCTGGATCCTACGATTAAAAAACACTTCAGTGGCCTTGAAAAAGTAGCCGTGGAAGAAAAAATGAATGGATATAATGTCCGTATAGCGATTGCAAAAGATGAGATCCTTGCAATTACACGAAGCGGATATATCTGCCCTTATACGACTCAAAAAGCAAAGGAAAAATTGAACCTGAAATTCTTTGAAGATTTCCCAGAGTTTGTACTTTACGGAGAAATGGTAGGACCTGATAACCCATATGTTCCAAAAGAAGTCTATGATGTCGAATCTGTAGAATTTTATATCTTTGATATTCGGAAGAAAAACAGCGGTGAACCTCTTCCAATAAAAAGGAAGCAGGAAATCCTGAAGAAATATGGTTTTTCCCAGGTAAGGTTTTTCAATGAGTTCCCGCTGGAAACTGCTGCTGAAGAAATTGAAAAAATTATCCGGAAACTTGGGGAAATAGAGCATGAGGGTGTTGTAATAAAGGACCCAGACATGATTCTTTCCCCGTTAAAATATACTTCTTCACAGAGTAATTGTTCGGATCTCAGACACGCCTTTAAGTTTTACAATGAAACAGGCAGAGATTACATGCTTTCCCGGATTGTCAGAGAAGGCTTCCAGACAGTTGAATGGGACGAAGGCGAGACCGAATTTGAAAAACGCTGCATGAAACTTGGAAAAAGCATATTGGGTCCTCTCAGAGAATCCATAAGAAGTGTGAAAAACGGTCAAAGGCTATATGAGGAGGTAAGGATAAGGGTGAGTGACTTAAAAACCGCAGCCGATTTCGAGGACTACCTTAAAAGACTAGGGATCGATGCAGTTTTTGAAGAGCCTCAACCGATTGGAGAAGAGTATCGGATAGTTATAAGGAAAATTAATAAGAGCACCAATGATAAAACTCATGCAATCTTGCAGGGTGAGACGTGGTAATTCTTTCCTCAGAATGTTATTCTCGAGCTTTGAAGTCTTGAGACCCTTTTTCAAAATGCTTCGAAAAGAAATATATTACAGTATAATTATACCAGATGCAAATTTCAAAGTTGTAATATCACTAAGGTCTCAGAGTTGCATAAAACAATTCTCACTTATAAAACAATTCGCACTTACAAAATAACTCATAATAATAAAATAACTTACATTTAAACAGTTTTTAAATATAGCAATTTAAAGAACTAAAAAAGGGATCCAGTATGACAAATCTTGCAATTATCGGGGCAGAAAAAAGTGGAAGAACTTCCCTTGCCGCAAACCTGGGGAAAAAAGGGACATCCTCCGACATAACTATGTACAATAACGATAAGGAAAGTCGGAAAATGGTTTTTGTGGATCCTCACGGCTATCCTAAAGCCATAAAGCCGTTGATTACGGCACTGAATATTTCGGACATGGCGATTCTCTGCATCCCTCCTGACGGCCTGGACAGGGACAATCCTGCAAGTGTTCATACAGGAGAATGTATTGTTGCCCTGGATCTGCTCGGTTTCAAGCATGGAATAATTGCCCTGACAAAGTCCGACAGTACCCATATGCATGCGATCGATGAGCTGAAAAAGAAAATAAAACTAATGACTGCGGGCATTTCTCTCCAGGACTGGGAATGCATTTCCCTGAATACCAATAAAGGTGCAAAAAATCCTTTTGAAGGTATGGAAGATCTTAAAGCCAGAATTAACGGGATTTCGGAAAAGATCGAAGCTGAACAGGCTGAGTTGAATAACCTGCCTGCCAGGGTGTTTATAGACCATGCCTTCAATGTTACTGGAAAAGGCTGTGTTGTTCTTGGTGTTGTCAAACAGGGAATCTCAAAAGATAAGGACAAGACCAAAATTTTCCCTCTGGACAGGGATATTGAAATCAGGTCGATTCAGAGCCATGATGTTGATATTGACAGCGCACCCACAGGCACCAGAGTTGGGATGCGCCTTAAAAACGTGCAGGCCAAAGATATCGAAAGGGGATTTATTATCTCTGATAAGGAAATTGTAAGTACTGACTATATCCTTGAATGCACCATCTCAAAATTTACGCGCGCAATTGAGACCTCAGGTGTGCTTCATCTCTTTGTTGGTCTGCAGTCCGAACCCGTGCGTGTGGAAAAGATTCTGGTTGATGGTCAGGAAGTTAAAGAAGTAAAGCCTGGCAGTACCTGTGTGATGGAACTTTCAGGCAATAAAAAAGTAGCTTATAGCAGAGAGGACCGTTTCCTGCTGGCAAACCTCGATCTACCCCAGCGGTTTGCAGGCTACGGCTTCCCCAAGCTTCCTTAAATTATTTTTTAAGGGAATAAAAGGTAATAATATGGAAAACGACTTAGGAAAAAAGGGAACCATACATGAAAACGGAGAAAATAAGGTAAGGGACAGAACCTTTTATGGGCACGTTTTTCACAGAAATGTCTGCTGGCAGCGTTCTTATGAGAGGCTGGAAGGTGAGGAGCTTATTATGGCACTATACGGCAGCCTCAGAAATGGTCTTTACAACAGCAGGCGTTTCGACCTACCGAACAGGTCAGAATTCCTGGGCACAACAAAAGTGAGAGGATACTCTCTTTACTCTCTGGGTCCCTATCCTGGCGTCTACCCTTCAGAAGAGGATTCCTATGTCATAGCTGAGGTGCGCAGGTTTTCAGGAAAACAGCAACTTGAGGTCGCCAGAACAATTGATTATATTGAACTCTTCGGAGGATACCACAGAGAATATGTGGATCTTGAGGTTGGTGAACAGAAGCTCAAAGGTTTTATTTATGTTTATGATGAGAAGCCCGAGTCAGAAAAGATCGAGCATGGCGACTGGGTCAGATACCTGAAAGAAAGAGGGCTGGAGGAAAGAGAGTAATCTGAATGAAGGAAACAAATAAAAAAGTAGGATTATATTCCTTAAGAAATGAGGCCTGAAAATCACAGGTTCCTTAAAAACTCAAGACTTTCGATTCCTTCTTCTACCGAACTCACTTCGGTAACAAAAATTCCTTTATAATCAGAAAGCTTTTCCATAACTCGTTTCCAGTCTATTGTTCCTTTACCCAGTGGAAGGTGTTCATCTTTTTTGCCCATATTGTCATGGATATGTACATGGGAGATTTTTTCTGTAAGAAGGTCAAGGAAGTCGTCAATAAGCCCAACTGTATTCGCATGACCGACATCAAAAGTAAAGCCAACGTTATGGCTTCCAATAGAGTCTAGCATTTCTAGTATTTCTTCAGGATACTTCCCGAAAATTTTCGGCAGATCAGGCATATTTTCAACGGCAACTAGGATTCCAAAATCTGCTGCAAAATCACAAATCTCCTGGAGAGAGGCAAGATTGGTAAAATAAGCTTCCTGCGGAACCTGCACACCATAAGGGGAAAGATAACCTGGGTGAATTACAGCCAGATTAACATAGTTAGAGGCAAGAGTCAGAAAATGTTTCATTTGCCTGATCACCTCTGCCCTGATTGAGTTATTCAGACCTGCCAGATTCATATCTGAGAAAGGCAGATGCAGAGTTAACTCAAGGCCAGTGGTTTCGCTTATGTTTTTTAAATTCTGGATGTTCTTGCTATTCAGGCATTGAGACCCTTCCTGTACGATCTCCCAACCGGTATACCCGTGATCCTCAAGCGTGTAAGCCCACTTGAAAGGGTCTTCAACGACTGCGCGCGACGAATAGCTTATTCTCTGCAATTGCATAACAAAACTTCATTCCTTTTCATTTATCAATACGTCTGTGGGCGCGAATTGAGATATATTTAACTGAATGTGAATGAACCGCTAAAACTTAAACTCCTCAATCTCTTTGCACATAGTCCATCTCTACTTCAACAACAGGTTTTCCTTCTTCAGTAAGAGGTAAAAGCCATTCAAAAAGTCTTTCCATTTCTTCCTGGGAGTCAGTTCTGATAATAACTTCGATAGATCCGAGAGGTTCTTCCTGTGCAGGAATACTGGGAACTCCGACAATAGCAGCCTGTTTGTTGAGTAAAAACCGGATCGAAAGCCCATCACTGGATAAGCCTTTAATGAAAGCTTTGTTGCGAACACTATCTATGATTTCTTCTCTGCGAATTAGCCCATGCAGAGTATGTAAGATCTCAATTCCTCCCTCAGCTGAAAAGAAAAAAGAAGGAGAAGCCTCTGTTTCAGGTCCTGTGGTTTTAATAACTTCTTTTCTGAGTTTGATGTCATTAAAAAGGGATGAAATAGCTTTAATAACCTTTTCCGGATCTTCCGTAGGGTATACAGCTGTTGAAACTTTAACTCGTATCATAAGTCCGCTCCAATGAATTAAAAAATGGATTGTCTCCGTACCTACCATCTATTTCGTTCAGAAGATCATACCTATAGTATATTTCGTTCAGGAAATTAATTTCGTAGTCTGTTCAGAAAAATTATTTTTCTATCCCATTTTAAGATTTATTCTGTGGGCTCTTTCCTAAGTAGTTGCTCAAAACTTCAATAACATCCTTTCTGAAAGTCTCCAGAGTGAAATTATTTTCAATTTCGACATTGGATGCTTCTATAGCTTCCCCCATACCCCAGCCGAGTTCTCGCTCGTCCCGACGGCGGAGCCCTTCTATACTGTCCATATCATCACTTCGGCCTCGTTTCTTGATTCTGGAGAAACGAACTTCGATAGGAGCGTAAATGGAAATCAAGATGAAACCTTCTCCGAATTCTCGCCTGAAACATTCCACTTCAGCAATCCCGCGTACCCCATCCACAACAATGAGGTCAGAACCTGTTTCATAGATTTGAGAAATGCAGCGTATGGCAACTGCATCCATGCCCTCACACTTACGAAGCTGTGTTGCAACCATCCCGGTATTGGAATCGTTGGGCTCAAGCCCGCGCCTTAGAACTTCCTTCCGGATTACGTCACCCATATTAACAACGGGAATACCCATCTCAGAGGCAATTTTAGCAGCTTCGGATTTTCCAGACGCTGGCATGCCTACGAATGCTATTATTTTCATAAAAAATTACCTTTTAAACTTGAATAATTAGACTTAAGTTATTAAATTGACTGTTAGTCCTGAATCATTGACTGAACTGTTATCAATGATTGAACTGTTATCAATGATTGAACTGTTATCAATGATTGAACTGTTATCAATGATTGAACTGTTATCAGTAACTGAACTGTTATCATTGGATGAACTGTTATCATTGACTGAGCTGCTTTCATTGACTGAGCTGCTTTCATTGACTTATTAAATTTACATTAATAAGTTAAACTACCGAATCATTATATTTGTGTTAATAAGTTAAACACCAGGCATTAGATTTGAATTATTGAGCCATTGGATTTAAATAAGAATCTGGCTGTCATCAAATTTTAATTACAAAGTGAGCAGGATTTGAACCATAACTGAGTAGTAGCTTGAATAATGAAGCCTATATATTAGATGCATAAGTCCATACGTTAACTGCATAGTTGATACGACTCTAGTTACGATTCTAGTCAAACCACAGGATCATATATATTATTTCCTGAAAACTTGCGCTTGATTAATTGGAAAATAAGCCAGAACAGGGAAAACTAAAAATATTGAGAGTTAAAGAATATTGGGAGTTGAAAGTTTAGAAAGGACAAAGCCTGAAGTAAGAGCAATTAAGAGTGGCTGAGGGAAAACTTGAAAAGTAAGGAATCAACGCTGTGTCAGGAAAAAATCAGGATAGAGATAAGAGGGGAAGACCCTCATGAAAACATCTTGCTAAAAACGGATGTTTTAAAATCCACCAGGGGTTTGAGCCTGTAATCCTCAAGGAGTACTTTTCGAGTGTTTTCTACCGGAACACTCAGGGAAATTTCTTTAGTCCTGCCGTAACGACCTTTGCTTACAACCACTGCATTGACTATGCCCAGCATATCAAGCTCGGACATGAGATCGGTAACCCTGCGTTGTGTAAGGATATCTACGTCAATGTGATGGCAGAGCTGGCGGTAGACATTGTACATCTCGCCTGTCGTAACATTCTTACCTTCTCTGCCCCGGCTCCGCAGCAGAATAATGCTGTAGAGTACGAGTTTGGACTGGGTAGGAAGGGTCCTTACTACTTCGACCACGCGATCGATTTCGATTTTTTCCTGAGCACGTCTGACATGCTCTTCAAGAACCTGGGGCTGGTTTTCCCGTTCTGCAATTTCTCCTGATACCCGAAGGAGGTCAAGCGCACGCCTTGCATCACCGTGCTCCTGGGCTGCAAAAGCAGCGCATAAGGGAATTACCATTTCACCTAGAACGCCGTCAGTGTAAGCCATCTTTGCCCTTTGTTTCAGGATATCACTGATCTGTTCAGCATCATATGGAGGGAAAATGAGTTCCTCTTCACCCAGGGAACTTTTAACCCTGGGATCCAGAAACTCAGTGAACTTCAGATCGTTTGAGACGCCAATCATACTGACTTTGGCTTTCCGCAAATCTGTATTGATTCTCGATAGATTATAAAGGACATCGTCACCTTTTTTGATAAGCTTATCGATTTCGTCCAGAATTATGATAATTACCTGCTCTTTTGAGTCAATTGCCTCCTTAAATTTCATGAAGACCTGATCTGTAGGCCACCCGGTCATAGGAACTTCTTCTTCAAAATGTCTGGCAAGATTTGCAAGGAGCCGGTATTGTGTGTCGATTACTTCACAATTGATATAAACAACCGAGCAAAAAAGTGATTTGTCTTCACTTACTCTTTCAAGTTCCTTTCCAACGTAACGAGTGACAGCCGTTTTTCCTGTTCCTGTTTTTCCATAAATCAGCACATTGGAAGGAGTTTCTCCTCGAAGTGCAGAAACCAAGATTGTTGCAAGACCATTAATTTGCTCGTTCCTATGCAGCAAAAGATCAGGCGTATAAGAAGGCCGAAGTACCTCTTTATTTTTGAAAATTGATTTTCCGTCAAGTAATTTTTCGAATAAGCCGTCTAATGATTGAGCTTTTATCATAGATGATCCTCTATAAAAATTTATGATGTCAAATATATTTGGGTTAAGACAGTTGATATACATTTTTTATACAGATAATTTATACAGATAATTGGCACATTTATTTACTTTTAACACGGATAATTGACATATTCAGCGTATAATTAATTTGAATAATACTAATATATGTGGTTAATTAATAAAGTAATATAATATACATAGTTATATAATATACATAGTTATATAATATACATAGTTATATAATATACATGGTTAATTAGATTATAAAGTAATCATGATATACACAGTTAATTGACACAGTATATAACTCGTATACTACCTTTACACACTACTTTCATTTTTGCTTTTACAGCAACTATTTTTAATGTTTTACTGTTTTAAAGTGTTTTACAGCTACCTGAGATAAGAGGATTTTTCACAGGCGGCTCCGTTTTTAATTTTCTAAACCCACAGCATTGAATATTCATGTTTTATTAATATTACAATAACTGTCAAACTATTCTCAGGTAATATTTTTTAAGTGAAGTTATTTTTAGGTAATATTTTTAGACAATGTTATGCTTTTGATCAAAGGGGGGCCTCAGAGCCGTTATGAATAAGATTTTTAATGAGATTTCTGAAAGGGGATTTGGAAAAGAATGTTTTTTTAATTCCAGAATTTCACTTTGAACTTCTAATTTTAAACCTCTAATTTTAGGCTTTTAATATAAACTTTAATTTTAGTTTTTAATTTCGAGTGTTTAATTTTAATTTTGAATTTGAGCGTCTAACTGCAAATTCTTAATTTAGAATTCTTAAACCTATATTATTATTTCGAGACTTCGAAAACTAAACTCTACTTTATGATTGTTGGATTTTTACTACATTGGATTTTTACTACATTGGATTTTTACTACATGATTTTTTTTCTGCTTTCTATGAGAAAGCATATAAATCCCGATCATGAGGAGGAAGAGAAAGAAGATACATATTTCTTATAGTTAATGCCTGAAATTCTTACCTTCTATCAATTGCTCCTAAGACGGCGGGCAAAATTTTACTTATTGAAGCGCATCTCAAGCCTGAAGAAAACCTTTATTCCGGGTCTTCTTTAGCCAAAATTTTAGGTGAAATTAGTATATAAACAAGTAATTTTAAGTTATATTTGCAGTAGATGCAATGGAAGTACACGTTATTAATTGTTATGGTATAGACCCGTTTATTTCCACTGGAGATTGATTTTATTTTAAATATATATCAAAAAACGATAACAAGAAACACAGTTAATTTGAAACAAAATATTCTTGATTCCATAACCACTGGAGGTTAAATTTTTATCCTTCTTTTCGCATGGAAGAAGTTATGAAAAGTTTTTACTCTTTTTCTTAAGTTAAAAGAATAAAAATTTTAAGATAAAATAAGAATTATATGTGAATTTAGTATGCGTGAATTTATTGCTTATGATAAATTGAAAAATTAAGATAGAGAAAATTAGAAAAAATAAAAAATGAAAGAAATGAGTAAAGTGAAAGAAAAATAAGGGAAATAGGAAAATAAGGGAAATAGGAAAATAAAGAAAAATAAAGAAAATAGAAAAAAGTGAAAGAAAATAAGAAAAGACCCCTTTGTTTCTACTGGAAAGCTTATATAACTCCCGGACCCCATGATTTCCACTAAAGGACATTAGGGCTTGAAGCAACAAAATAAAGCTTCGTTTTATTTAGTTGGTGACAAAATAATGTTGTTTGGTTATAAAACTTTTAGTATATATAGTTAACTATTTTAGTTTTTTTATAACAGATTCTTTTTAGATCTTAAAATAGGATTTTTCTTATTCTTCAAAATTCGTTTTACTTATTCATGAAAAAAAATCTCCAATCGAAATAAAGGGGTCCCTCTCTAAAGAAGACATCTCCATGATTAAGATAATCTGCCACTCTTTCTTCTCGTTAAATCTGTTTTAAGTAAACATGATACCTTTTCTTTCGCATACGTTTCTTTATACATTATACTTATTTTATTTTCTTTATCTTCTTATTTCCTTAAATCCTTTAATTCTTTCTTTAATTGGTTTTCATCAATTTAATTCTCTTTTTATGCTTGATTCTCCTCCTTTTATTGCTACTTTAGTGCCTTACATTATATCTCTGTGTTAATCTTCCTACCTTATCCTATCAATAATTACATATTTTTTGTGGGACTTTTTCTCTACTGTTTAATCTTTAAGGCACGACTTGGCTCTCTTAAGTGCATTTAAGTTATCCGGTAATTTTAGCAGGTATATTCCATAAATCTTTTAAATAAAATTGGTTTACTCTATGCATATGAATGAGAAGGGTCTTTCTGAGAAGGAGATATTTTCCTATCTGGAAAATGTAAAGTCAGAAGATACAGATTACTATAAGGTTTTAAGTTCAATGTGTACACGCCCACATAAAATTGCGGTTGAGGCTCACAGGCTGTTTATTGAGGCTAACCTCGGTGACTTGGGACTTTTTGCAGGCGCTCACAGGCTGGAAAGGGAAGTGATTATGATGCTTGGAGAACTTCTCCATGCTCAATCTGTTGATGCTCAGTCTGCTAAAATTCCTTCTGGGAAATCCGGTAAGGGTTCGATTTATGGCTATCTCACAACAGGAGGTACGGAATCCAATATCCAGGCTGTTAGAGGCATGAAAAATCTGGTTACTGCGGGTGAGAAGAAGATAGTGGGGACGCCCAACATAGTTATTCCCGAATCAGCTCATTTCTCGTTTGACAAAGTTGCCAATATGATGGGCATTGAGGTTAAAAGAGCTCTTCTGGACTCTGAATTCAAGGTGGATATTTCATCTGTAGAAAGCCTGATAGATGCAAACACTATAGGACTTGTAGGAATAGCAGGAACTACAGAATTTGGCCAGATAGACCCTATCGAGAAACTTGCAAAACTTGCTCTTGATAATGAGCTATTCCTTCACATTGATGCAGCTTTCGGCGGGTTTGTGATCCCATTCCTTGAAAACCCACAGCCATTCGATTTCAAAGTTTCAGGTGTCACTTCCATTGCGATAGACCCACACAAAATGGGGCTTTCTACAATCCCATCGGGTGCCCTGCTATTTAGATCTCCTTCTTTCCTTGACTCCCTCAGGGTAAACACTCCGTATCTTACAACCAAGGCACAGTTTACTCTTACAGGCACCCGCAGCGGGGCTTCAACTGCTGCCACATATGCAGTCATGAAACATCTGGGCCGTGAAGGGTATAGAAAAAATGTACAGTATTGTATGCAACTTACTGAAAAACTGGTTAAAGAAGCCAGGAAACTAGGTTTCGAACCTCTGATCGAACCCATAATGAATGTAGTTGCTCTGAGAGTTCCAAACCCTGATCTTGTTCGAGAACAACTCCTTAAAAGATTCGGATGGAATGTCTCAATCACCCGTACTCCCAGATCTCTCCGTCTAGTTCTCATGCCCCATAACACAGCCTGGGACATAGAAGAATTTCTGCAGGATTTGAAAAAAATAACAACAGAAATTTAAAACTTTACCCTTTTGTCCGATTCTCCCTGCATTCATTTTTCCTTTGCATCTACATTTCTTCTTAGTATCCTATAATTTACTAATTACTAATCGCCCATAAAGATATGTATAGTATTATCGCCAAATAATAAATGGGATCAACTATCCTTATTAGAGAAAATATTAAAAACTACTTTACGAGGAAAAATTTGCAAGGTAGCCCGCTCAAGAAAATTTATCAAACAACTCTATAATGGAAAATTATCATGGAGACTCATGAGGAAAATAAGGGAAACTGGAAAACCAGGAAAACTTGTGAGCAGAATCAGGATAATCTGTGGCAGAACGAATGGGTAAATCCAATTTCCTGAGAACAATACTGTTTGTGACATTCTGGACTTAATATTTAAGTTCAAATTTGATGTCAAGATTTATAATATAGAAATTCATAACTTAATAAAGATATAATAAGCAGAAACTTCTAATAAGCAGAAACTTTTTGATATCGTTTAGCATTAATCCATACTCAGCGCTAACTATCTGTTCAGTGTTATAACAATTAAAATGGGGGGTGTTTATCTCGTGAAATCATCATTGAAAATTGGAAGTGTGATGGGTATACCTATCATGCTGCACATAACTTTTCTTCTCATACTACCCATATTTACTTATGTGTTTGCAATCAACCCGCAACCTTTCGGTTTTAAGGGAGTTGAGCCGGCTGTCACAAGATATTCTCTTTCAGTCCTGACCGCTATACTGCTTTTTGCTTCAATCGTTTTACATGAACTCGCACACTCATACATGGCAATGCGTTATGGGGTTAAAATTGAGAGTATTACTCTCTTCCTGTTTGGGGGCGTATCGGCTATGGAAGAGATACCTAGGAAACCCGGGGAGGAGGCAAAGATGGCTTCTGCTGGACCCCTTACAAGTCTTGTAATAGGCTTTGTCTGCCTATTTATTTATGGAAACCTGATCTCCCCTAACCCTGCACTTTCTCAAAACCCGGTATACCTAGTTATCTGGATTCTTGGAGTTATGAATCTTGTACTGGGGATCTTCAATCTGCTACCTGCTTTTCCAATGGATGGGGGCAGAGTGCTTCGTTCATTTTACGCAAGAAGAATGTCTTATGTGAAGGCTACCCGGAGTGCAGCGACCGTAGGGAAATTTTTTGCTATTCTTATGGCAATTTTCGGAGTTCTCATAAACAATCTCTGGTTCCCTTTGATTGCACTCTTTATCTATGTCGGTGCATCTGAAGAAGAGCGCTCTACCCGTGCCGAGGTGACGCTAGAAAATATTCTGGTGAGTGATATTATGACCAGAGATGTGGTTTCAGTCAGTCCTTCCATGAGCGTTGAAGATCTGGTCAAATTCATGTTTGAAAAGAAACACATGGGCTACCCTGTAATGGAGGGAGACAACCTCAAAGGAATCGTAACATTTACCGATATCCATCGAATTCCATATATTGACCGCCCCGTATCCCAGGTCTCGGATATCATGAGTAGAAATGTTATCTCGGTACCTCCGGATGCACAGGCCAGTGATGTACTGAAACTGATCACATCTAAAAACATAGGAAGGGTTATTGTTATTGACAATGGGTCAGTAATAGGGATACTCTCAAGAACAGACCTTGTACGGGTACTAAAGCTCCGTTCAGAGTAATATCATATTATAAATGCTCATTAAAGGTTATAAGGCATTAAAGGCTATAGGGCATTAAAGGCTATAGGGCATTAAAGGTTAATAAGGAGATTTTCATCAAAAGATATTTTTATCAAAAGATCTTACTTCCTTAAGATATTAATAAACAAAATCTTCCGAAAATATATTAAATATATTGTATAGTTTATAAAGAATTATATAAAATGAGAACTATAGAAAATAGGGATAAAACCTGAAGAAAGACTTGAAGGAAAACCTGAAGGAAAATCTGAAGCGGTAAAATATTAATTTACAGATTATTACCACCGGTTAATTATCTGCTTATAGCTAACATCTGCTTATGGCTAAGTTGTTTATAACTTGGTTATTTTATGTGAAGATTATATCTTGGTTATTTTATGTGAAGAGCTTAATTATTCATGCGATAAAATACAATCTTTCAGTGATGTATTCTCATGCATCACTTTTAACTCGTCACAACAGAGAGATTAACAATGAACAAACCTGGAATTACAAATTCTCAGGGCAGGGACCCTGAGTACAGTTTTCATAGTTCATCTCAGGAGTTAATATATTCTATGGACAAACTTATGACCGAATCCGCAGAAAACTTTATTTCTGCCGGAAAATCTAGACTTTCTGATTCTTCAATTAACGTGCCACAGGAAGACAAAATTTCTGCACCGGCACCCGAAGTAGAAGCCGACGAGCTTGAAACACGGCTTGACATAAGCTCTGAACTTATTGCAGAATCCATTCCTAATTCTGCCTCTAAAGTTTCAGTTTCCTCGCCTTCCCAGTTATCAGATGGTTTTCAGGCTGAATACCAGCCATCAAAAATTGTGCTTATAGGGACAGCCCATGTCTCGGAAAAGAGTGTTGCTGAAGTTAAGGATGCTATAAGGAATCTGAAGCCGGATATCGTAGCTGTTGAACTTTGCAGGGGACGGTATGACGCCCTCAAGGGTAATGTGCAGGAAAAGCAAGTTCCGATAAAAGAAATTCTCACCGAAGGCAAGGTTTACTATTACATTATTCACTGGCTGCTTGCCTATGTGCAGAAAAAGATCGGTGATGACATGGGGGTAAAACCCGGAGCCGAGATGCTTTCTGCAATCGAAGAAGCTGAAGCTATCGGGGCTAAAGTTGCTTTAATTGACCGAGATATCCAGGTGACACTCCAGCGTTTCTGGGGGAAGATGAGATTCCTGGAGAAAATCAAGATGATCGGCTCTCTGCTGGGCGGTCTGATAGGGATAGGAAAAGGGACTGAGATCGATATCGATAAAATCACGGATAAGGACATTGTGACTGCCCTTGTAGATGAACTCAGAGGTTTTGCCCCGACTGCAGCTGAGGTTCTTATTGATGAAAGGGACGCATACCTTGCAGGGAGCATTCTCAGGGTTGCGGCAGGTGGAAACAAAACTGTAGTTGTGGTAATCGGAGCCGGACACAAACCCGGAGTGTTCAAGTATCTCAAGAATCCGAAAACTGTCCCTTCTCTGAATGCCCTTATGGAAATTCCGAAAAAACGCATAGGAATAGGAAAAGTTGTAGGTTTTGCTTTTGTAGGCCTTATAGTCGGATTTTTCTTACTGCTGCTGCTCTCCGGCGTTGATCTGAGTGTTCTTTTGACGGCTTTTGGGTGGTGGTTCATTATTACTGGAACTTTGAGTGCAGCTGGCACTCTGCTTGCAGGAGGGCATCCTTACTCAGTCTTAACTGCCTTTTCAGTTGCCTGGCTAACCACTCTGCACCCGCTAATTGCTGCAGGCTGGTTTGCTGGCGTTGTAGAAGCAAAACAGCGAAATCCTACCACTGAAGATATAAAAGCCCTGGCAGGAATAGAAACTTTTAGTGAAATGTTTAAAAACAGGTTCATGCGCGTTCTCCTTGTTGCAAGTTTTGCAAATATAGGAAGCATGACAGGGACTTTCCTTGGAGCTTATGTTATGATGCATGTTACTGGTCTTGACCCTAGAGAGATTCTCCTTGCAGGTCTCAACGGAATTGGACTTTGAAGGTCTTATAAGGCTCTAAAATTCAGTAAAAGATGAGCAATAGATGAGCAATCACAAAAATCATTATCAAGATTCCAGATTTACTATGTAGTCAGACCCTGGTAGCTTTCGTTAATCCTATATACGGCATATCTCCCTCATGGAATTCCCAAAGGTATAAAATAATACATGAATAGTCCCATGTTTGCGATTGTAAAAAAGAATTGTTATAATAAGGTCTACTAAATTATTGTTTTTTATTTGTTCAGATTCTCATTCCCATTTCTATTTCTGTATTATCTGAAGAATGAACTCCTGTAAGTATAAAGTTAGATGAATCCGCTTTCTATCACTTACTTTCTAAGATGCACATTACTTATTTCCTAAAATAGAGTTTTTCTTGAAGACATTTATTTCTTAAATAATTTGCTATGTGAAATAAAAATTCATGTGAAAAAAGTCTATTGAAAGTAATAGTTGTAAAAATCACGGACATTAAACAAAAAATAAATTTTTGAGCTCAGAAGAGCTCGTGCAATTTAAACTGATATTTCCCAAGCTTTCCGCCGTAGTTTCCTGCAGAGATTTTCTTAATGCCAGGAACAGTTACAGCGGCTTTAATTCCTGCTTTCATGGCAGCTTTTATGCTTTCTTCATCAAGCCCGTTAATAACAATTTCATAAATAGCATTGACGTCTGCCGGGACTTCAGTGTTCTCAACTTTATCCTTTATGGAAGGGCAGAATTTTTCGTTAGCAGTAGCTTTCAGGAATTTGTATTTGTTAGCACCGGATTTGGATCCGCTGGCTACAATGCCTCCAGGGAAGGGAGTAATTGTACCTTCAAGCTCTGAGATTGCATCGACAGCGGCTTCAGCTGCGGTCAAAGCACTCATCTGGGAGTCCCCGAAGATGAAGAAGTTCCCGCCTGCAATTCCAGCTACAGCGCCTATATTGTCTTCGGTCAGGAAATCCCCCTCCATGATTGGAATTTTATACACCTTGCGACCTGCAATCTGGGTTTCGGATTCCATACCATCTGCGAAGAACTTGAGTTTAAAGCCGATATTAAATTGTTTTTCAGCCTCAGGAAGCGCGTTGAAAACTGCAGTTGTAGGTGCTGTAAGCACACATTGTCCAATCCTCTCAAGCAACTGTTCTTCCAGAGCTTCATATTTGAAAGTGCATATCTGGATATAAACTCCAGGCCTTCCGTCAGGGGTTTCGCTGGGACTTGCTAACCTCTCGATTCCTGCTTCTGCGGGACACATTATAACAGATGTTGCAAAACCTGTAGCTTCAGTAGCTGCCACAAGAGCCCAGCGCTTTGTAGCTGCTGTTATTAGTATCCTTGCAATCTTGATCGGAAACGCTTCTGCATATGTATCTTCGATTTCTACTCCATTAATTTCCATAAAGATTCCTTCTTTGTCTATCACTGTTATTTGGAATTGGTTTGTTAATAGTCAGGTTTAGATTTTCCCTGTTTCTCAGTCTTCTATAAGCTTTCAGAGCTTTCCAGATACCTTACAGAATAACATAATATATCGTTTACTCAAAGTGTCACTGAAAGCTTCAAAGTGCTACTGAGAGCATTGAGTTTCACTGAAAGCTTTTGGAGTGTCACTGAAAGCTTTGGAGTGTTACTTAAAGCCTTAGGGTTTTACTGAAAGCTTCAAAGTGCTACTGGGAGTATTGAGTTTCACTGAAAGCTTTGGAGTGTTACTAAAACACTACTTAACCTCAGACTTAGCCTTAGGCATACATTTAAAGTTCTATGCTAATTTTATTTACTTTGGTTTATTAGTGCGGCTAACAATGTCAATCATAATATTTATATCAAATATATAATTTTTCAAAGAAAAGATAGAAAAATAAAGTGGCTTTACTTAATTATATACAATATAACTCTCAATCTCTCAATATAACTTCAGCGATAATCAAACAAGTAAAATTATATACAAGTAAAAATTATATTAATTTCTCAAATTATCCAGTTCCCTCTCAAAATTGTTCTTACGAGGAGATCACCAGTGGAGGTATCAAGGGTTACTGAGCGCCCGTAATTTTTCCCTGTATCCTCAGCTACAACTGGTATCTCAAATCTTTCCAGGATAGTTCTAGCACATTCTATATTCCTTTAGCCTATGTTCATGTTCCGATTCTCAAACATATGCGCTCCTCCAACAAGTTTTGCTTCGAGCCTTTTTTTGGAAGAGCCCTTTTTTACTATCTCAGTTACGAGATATTCTATCCCGGAATCCGTATATTTAAGGGGGTTATCCTTTATCCGTGTTTGATTTATACTAGGAAGCATCGCATGGATAAGCCCACCTCTTCTCTCCTGCTTATCATATAGTGTTATACCTACACACGAACCCAGTCCGAAGGTCTTAATTTTCACCGGACTTCTAGCTAATGCACAGGCTCCTATTCCCACTGTAATTATGCCCGAGTCAGCCAACCTTAGAAAGCCTCTTGATCTCGAAATCTCCCTAGCTAAAATCTCCCTAGTTAACATCTTCTGGTTAGAAGTGGTCTTATAGCTAGAAGCGATTTCCTGATTATCTCCTGATTAGAAATGGTTTTCTGGTTAGAAAAAGTCTCCCTGGTTAGAGATATCTTGAGTCTATCCCTAGCCTGCCTGATTTTATTAGGATAGGGCATAAAAGTCAGATTTCTCAAGAAATTAAATAAGAATTCCTTAATCATTAATATTAAGCAAGTTAGATCTTCGGTTAATCAAATTTCTAATGAGGTATCTAGTTGATTCGTTTTAACAGGTATTCCTGGGAAGCAGAATCAAAAAGAGTTAAAACATAACCGTAAAAATTTTCTTTTCTTTTATCAGAAACTCTGTATCGAGCAGGAGGGTAAAGTCCGTCTTGTAACTCATCTCCGTAAGCACAGAATTGAGGATAGAGCCGGACATATCATACACTGTATAAGGTGCTGAAATCAGAATTGTGAGATCAAGAAACTTTGAGTGTGCAGTTACATAAGTTCCTGCTAGGATATGGCTAACTTCTTCTATTAAAGACCTGCTCATAGTATCAATCAAATCTGTTTCTTTTTCTATTAAAGGTCTACTCATAGCATTAATCAGATTTGTTTCTTTTTATTTGTTAGCTTATAAAGAGAAATTGCTGAATTTCCGATTCTGATGTCTCCAAGCTCTTTCAAAGCCCCATACTAGTATTCACTTAAATTCCTTAGATTCTCGATCTCTTCTATAAATATCCCTTGAGATTTCTTTTACATACAGGCGCTCTCTTGTATTATAAGGTTTAAATAGACTGGATGCAGTCCCAATCAGTGTTTCCGACTTCCCTATTACAAAAAATCCTCCTTTTTCAAGAGCTTGATAGAAATTAAGTTGCAATTTTTCCTGAATCTCCTTTTTAAAATATATCATTACATTTCGGCAGACAATAATATCAAAACGATCAATTCTTGTACCTGAAATCAGATCATGATGTTTAAAACGTGTTATGTTTCTCAGCTCGTCTATTACCTGATATGCATCTCCCTGCTTCAAAAAATAGCGTTCTTTTGTGCTGAGATCAAGATTTTTAAGTGAATTCTCGCTGTAAACGCCTTTCCTGGCTTTCTCCAGACTTTTGGCATCAATATCTGTACCTATAATTCTTATTTTATATTTATTGAAATCAGTTTTCATTACTCTGTGCAGCAGAATAGCAAGGGAATAGGTTTCTTCTCCTCCCGCACAGCCAGCACTCCAGATGCGGATTGATCGGATCAATGACTCAGATCTGTATTTAACAATAGAAGGAATGATCTCTTTTTCAATTATACTGAAGGTCTCGGGGTTTCGGAAAAATTCACTGACATTTACAGTAAGGGTGTCAACAAGAAATTTATATTCCTGAGGGTCTTTTTTTAAAAGTTTAAGGTAAGCTCCATAACTCCCGGAATTGGTGGCTCGAACGCGTACGTTAATCCTGCGTCTGAAATGAGCTTCTTTATAATGCTCACAGTTAAAGCCGGTCTTTCCAGTAATAATTCTCTTTAACAGCTCAAAGCCCGGATCTATCTCCTGGTTTCGACTGGACTTTGTTTCTCTGTTTATCTCTTTATTTGTTTCATTCTCATTTGCTTTCCTAACTGGATCATTACCCATCTCTTCACCGGCGATTCGTTTATCCAGACACTTTAACTTAATCTTAGTCTATGTACTATATTTTGTCCATTATGCAAACTTAATCCTTTTCGAAAACTTAATCAGTCTCGGTTATTCCAAATGAGGGAGTTAGCACCAATTATCAAAATTTGATATTAAGGCATTAACATCAATTATCAAAATAACGTTTCCGTCGCCCAGAATTGTCGCCCCTGCAAATCCCCTGGTGTTCTCAAGGAACTTGCTTTTGAAACTCTTAACTATTACTTCCTGTTTTCCAAGCAGTTCATCAACAATTAACCCAATATGTTGCCCATGCCTCTCAACCAGAATTACAAAATTATTATTCTTATTCTTATCCTCATCAGGCAACCGAAATATATTTCTTAACCTCAGAAGCGGAAGAACTTTATCATCTATTAAAATGACTTCCTGCCCCCTGATATGCTTGATTTCCTGCGAGCTGATTTCTATATTTTTTACTATATTTGTAAAAGGAATTGCATATCTTTCCTCTCCCACTCTTATCAGCATAGCCTGATAAACTGCAATAGTTAAAGGCAGCTTCAATTCGAATCTGGAGCCAATACCGGGCTTTGACTCTACTTTTACTGATCCTCCAAGATACTCAACTCTGTTTTTTACAACATCCATCCCAATTCCCCGTCCAGAGATATCGGTAATGATGTCAGAGGTACTGAATCCCGGAGCAAAGATAAGCTGCATTACCTCTTTTTCCTGAAGCTGTTCTGCACTTTCTCTTGATATGATTCCTTTTTTCAATGCAACTCTCAGGATTTCGCTGGTATCTATTCCGCGTCCATCATCCTCGATTTTTATAAGGGCAAAATTTTCCTGTCTTGAAGCTGTAATAATTATAGTGCCGGTCTCTCTTTTCCCAAGTTCAGCACGTCTTTCAGGAGTCTCGATGCCGTGATCAACTGCGTTTCTTAGCAGGTGCACCAGAGAATCTCCGATTTCTTCAAGAATAGTCCTATCAAGCTTGATTTCCTTCCCTTTGATTATAAAATCAATTTTTTTATTCTGGGTTCGTGCAAGATCCCTTACCATCCTGGGATAGATATAGGTAATGTGGTCCAGAGGCACCATTCTTGCCTTGATAACCTCATCTTGCAACTCTCTCGTCAGTTTATAAAATTCTGAAAGTGCAATCTCAAGATCCTTCGATCTCAAGTTGATTGTAAGCTCATTTATCCTGCTACGATTAATTATGAGCTCGCCCACAAGATTCATCAATTTATCAAGCTGCCCGGTGCTAATTCTTGAGCTCTGGATAGTTTTTACTTTAAGATCAGATTTTGGAGAAATAGAATTTTTTTCCTTTTTTTCTACCTGATGAGTTCTTTTTTCAATTTCGTAACTTTTTTCAGTTTCGTAAATTTTTCCTTTAATCCTGTAAGATTTCTTTTCAGTTTCCTCAGTACTTCTTTCAATTTGATGAATAGCCTTTGAAATTCTTTCAGTCAATGCCGCTTCTTCAATACTTGATACGTTCTGATTTTTATTGCTCTCCTCTTCCACAAATAAGGATCCGTCTTCTTTTAAGGATCGTTCATCTAAAGACTTATCTTCATTTAAGGACCGGTTGTCTTCATCTAAAGATCTATTTTCATTTAAGGACCGTTCATCTTCATCTAAAGATTTATCTTTATCTTCTTGAAATGGAATTTTTTTGAGAGGCTGATTAATATTTCTTAAAGTTCTCAGCAACTCGTCAATATCAGAATAAGGTTCGTATTCATTGCCTGTATCTTTTTCTATCTTTCCAGAGTTATTTTTATTCTCATCAAGGAAATTTTCAACAAGCTTCTCAAGAGTGTCCATACATATCAGAAGAACATCAATCAGAGAAGAATCAAGTATAAGTTGTCGTGTGCGCAGCTTATCTATCAGGCTTTCCATTTCATGTGTTAACTTGACAATCTGATTGAAACCCATTGTTGCAGCCATACCTTTGAATGTATGAGCTGCACGAAATAGTGTATTCATCTGTTCTGAGTTATCAGAATCTTTCTCAAGTGCAAGCAGGGAATCGCTCATTTCTTTAATGTATTTTTCAGATTCTGCCCTGAAAATATCCATATATATTGACATGTCCATAATTTTTCCCTGCTCTGGTTCCACAAGTTACTTTATTTTTTTATAAAAGTTACTTATTGTTCTTATAAAAAGTTAGCTTATTATTTTTATAATCTCTTCAGCCATTTTGTCCAGAGGAAGCACAAGGTCTGCAAGATTTCGCTTAACAATTTCTTTTGGCATTCCGTAAATTACACATGAACTCTCTGCCTCAGCAATTATTTTTCCTCCCATTTTTTTAACTTCCTCAGCTCCATCCGCTCCATCGCAGCTCATTCCTGTCAGAACGAGGGAAACCACTCTGGAGCCATAAATCGGGGCAATAGACCTGAAAAGGGCATTTACTGACGGTTTTGAGCCCAGTTCTTTCGGGCCACATGAAAGATGCACGATTTCTTTTTTTCGACCGTTTACAGTTCTCTGTATGATTTCCATATGATAATTTCCAGGAGCTACAAGAACAGTCCCTTCTTCTACCCTGTCTCCCTCCTGTGCTTCTTTTACCCTGAGGGCTGTTTTTAAATTAAGTCTTTTACAAAGAGATGTCGTAAAACCTGGAGGCATATGCTGTACTACTAGGACTGCGGCAGGAATGTCGGCAGGAAATGCACTTATGAGTTTCTCCAGGGCTCTTGGACCTCCGGTGGATGCGCCTATTGCAAGCACATTTCTCACGGAAACATTTTCTTTCTGGAGTCTATTCTTTTCTGTTTTTTCTCTCATTCCATTTATTTCCGGCTCTATCAGTTCTTGATTTCGCATGCATTCCAGATTCTCAAGATTGGCTTTTGCAGCTGCCCGGACTTTTTTACAAATTTCTTCTGCTATTTCTGGCATGCTCTGACTGAGAATCCCTTCAGGTTTCTGGATTACATCCACTGCGCCGTATTCAAAAGCTGTAAGCGTAATTTCTTTAGCTCTCTCCCCAAGGGCTGAAACTATCACAACAGGAGTCGGACATTCTTTCATAATTCGAGCAAGAGTCTTGAGACCATCAAGGACAGGCATAACATTGTCTAGAAGAACAACATCGGGCCTCAATTTATCAATCTTTTCAAGTCCGTCCTTTCCGTTAACTGCCGTTCCTATGACCCTAAGATTTGGGTCTTTACTGAGAATATCGGAAAGAAGCTTGCGAATTAAAGCAGAATCATCTATTATGAGTGCGCGGATAGTCATCTCAAGCACTTTTTGTTAAATGTGGAGCTATGTAGAGTTCAATTTTTAATACTTTGACCAGCAATAGTTGAGTTAAAATAATAATAGTTTAATCAAAAGCAACTGGATTTGATAAGTTAATTTTCTATTTGATAATTCAGATTTATATTGATAAGCTAGATTTATCTAGCTTCACTTAACGAAGTTTGATTTAACAGCAACCTGATTTAATGGTGGTTTCAAACCTATCTAATTTGGTTCAGCGATTTTTCGAATTACATCCAGCATTCCATTAGGCTCAAAAGGCTTTACAATAAAACCCATAGCACCTATCTTCATTGATTCGGTTATGAGCGCCTGTTGTCCAAGGGAGGAGCACATTACTATCTTTGCTTCCGGGTCCACAGTAAGAAGCTTTTGCAGTGCCTCTTTTCCATCCATATCTGGCATAATTATATCCATTAACACAATATCGGGCTTTACTTCGAGATACGTCTGAATTGCTTCTTCCCCATCACCGACCTCAGCAACCACTTCATGTCCATGCATAAGAAGGATATCTCTAATTATCATTCGCATAAATTCGGCATCATCCACGATCATAACTCTGGCCATGCATTTCCCTTCTTTCGTTCTTGAACAAGCAACAATATCGGAAATTTTTACACTCTTATTTTTGAGTGCTCCGACACCTTATTACTATGTGTGCCGAATTTCGTTTCTTGCCTGCGTATTCTTCATAAACCAATCTATGAATCAAAACACCTCAGTTGAAAGCTACTCATGGTTAACAAACGTAACCAGCGCAAGTTCTCCTATTAAGGCAAATCTATCCCAATTATGTAGAAAAATATATGCTAGACCTGCTATATTAAACTTTTTTAATTATCTTTTTCAAATTATTAAGTTAAAAATTTATTAAGAAGATTCAAAAAATAGCATGTTAACATTGTCTTCATAAAATTGGTAGACTGTATTATAGACTGTATTTGATTCTTCAGCTTAATCTTGATTTGATCTGTAAATTTAAATAAAAACATTAATAACGTTCACTTTAAAAAGTAAGAATACTACCGCACTTGTTTTTAACCTGGTTTTGCCTTAATTTTAAATCTTTTTTCTAAAATAATAACGCCAAAAATGATACCATAGTTTAAATAAGTTATTTTTATCGCTGTTTATATATTGAAAATATGACTCTATAGTTAGCAAATAAATTTATATTCTCTCAAACTTCATATATGACTAAGTAAATTGAGAAATTCATTCTGATATAATTTGCAGGTCTAAATATGCTTGCTGAGAATATAAATGAGAAATTTCATTTCATATTTTCCTGTATCAGATCTTTCAGAGAAGGTTCGTTATTCAATGCTCCTTTAGAAATCCCATTATATGGAAGCTTGTTTACAAAATTTCTCTTGTAAAAAATCTTGCTTATAAAACTTCCTTCACAAAAACTTTATTTATAGAAATCTTAACGAAGACTACATTTATAAGAAATTCTCTTGTAGAGATCCCTTTACAAAATCTTCAAGTCCCCCCAGGAGTAGATTCTAGTGTTTGAAATCCTGATTGTTGAAGATAATTTACTCAATCTGACGGTTGAAGCTAACTTACTTAAGTCCTTTGGGTATGAACCGAAAAAGGCTAAAAATGGCTTTGAAGCCCTCGAGATTCTCAATAAAGTGAAAATTGATCTAATATTGCTTGATATGGAACTCCCTAAAATGAACGGTCTTGAGTTGCTTCAAAAAATCAAACTTAATCCTGAAACCCGGAGCGTTAAGGTAGTTGCAGTTACAGGTCATTCAGACTCCGATAGTAGAGAGAAGTTTCTTAAGGCTGGATGTCATGCCGTTGTCGCCAAGCCCATAAATTTTGGCAATTTTGGTTCGCAGATCGAAAAGTTTCTTGCAAGTTCAGAATCCTGATAACTAAAGATTAAACATAAACATGGAGTTGCAATCTCAAAAACAAAATATTAATAATTAAGGCAAAGACCTTCTTCAGCAGGTGGTGCTGACAACTTAATAGCTCAATTGCAGGTAGAAAGGGTATAGAGGCAGAGAAGCTGGAGGTACGGGTGAGGGTGAAAAAGATGTATAAAACCACAAAAATAGGGCATGTAGTTGTAGGTTTTGCTCTTCTTCTGATTTTGATTTTTTTTGTTGGGTATACAGGCTATCAGGGTATGAGCGACGTTGAAAAAAAGAGCCGAGCCATTCAAAACATGACCTTTATAATGAATAACATGCAGGGAGCCCTGGGAGCTCAGGAATATTATGTTATTCATGGTGACCCTGATTATAAGAACGAGACTTATAGACGTCTTGATCTTGTACCCACACAGGCAGCTATATCCAGGGAAATATATCTGGACTATCTTGACCCTGCTAATCAGGGTCGAATGGATTCCATTCTGGAGACGTCGGAGAAATTTAGAGAAAATTTTGACAGTTACGTTGAAGCAGAGAGTGAAGAGACTGCCCTGAGGATCGATATTGTCTCAAATGGCGAGCTTATTCTGCAGAAAGCGGATGAGATCTATCAGGACCAGATGCTTCAATATGAGCAGTATCAGGAGAACGGTTCATCGGGTGAGATTCTACATCAAAAATTGTCCAATGCTCAGGAAGCACAGAAAGTCAGCATACTTGCAATGAAAGCTCAAAATGAATATCAGAACTATATAATTACCTCCGAAAATGAACATGCGGAAAACTTCGATCGGCTTATGGAAGATATAATTGAAGTCACCGGGAACCTGGAAGAGCAGATGGTGAGACCTGAAAATGTTGAACGTGGAAATACAATAATTGCCAGTGCCAGAGAAACCCGGACTGCATTTGATCGCCTGAAAGTTCTTAAAGAAAGAAAGGCTGCTGAGATGCAGAATATGGCAATCATAGCCGCGGAGGTTGAAGGGATCGCTCAGGAGGCCAGCGCTGACCAGAAAGAGAGACTTGATACTCTGATAACAGATTCTATGAATAAAATCCTCCTAGTTACTTTTCTTTCAATACTTATCGGTGCCTTACTTGTTTTTGTAATTCTGAATGTCTACAGGAAACCTATTTACGAATTACTTGAAGCAGCCGAAAGTATCTCTGATGGAGACCTCAATGTTCAGATAAAAGGAAATTCCAGGAGTGAAATCTCTCAACTATCAGAGGCTTTTAAATCAATGGTTGAGAACCTTCAAAGTCTGATCAAAGAAATTCAGGAGAGTTCAATTCACCTCTCCACACTTTCGGAGGAGATGTCTGCCTCTTCCGAGGAGGTAGCGTCGGCGTCAAGAAAAATTTCTGATACCGCAGCTGAGATCTCAAACGGGACAGAAATACAGAGTGTAAAAATAGTGGATATAACTCATGCAATGCGGGACATGACCCATAATATCCAGGAAATTGCAGACAACACTCAGAAAGTCTCTAAAAATACAAATCTTGTTAATAATACTGTAAGTAATATTGGAAACGCTTCAAGAGAAATCCTGTCAAAAATGAACCTTATTCGCTCCTCCGTTGATGAGACCGAGGATGTGATAATGGAGCTGGACTCTAAATCTCAGCAGATCTATGAGATTGTAACTCTTATTACCCGAATTGCGGAACAGACAAACATGCTTGCACTGAATGCTGCAATTGAGGCTGCCCGAGCTGGCGAACACGGCCGAGGTTTCTCTGTTGTGGCCGATGAGGTCCGGAAACTTGCTGATGAATCCGGCCGCGCAGCGAATAGTATTTCCAAACTGATCGACGAAATAAGAAGCAACATCAGCGAAACCGTTGAAAGCATAGAAGCCAGCAAGAAAGAGGTGCAGGTCGGCTCACAATCCGTTAACAGCGCGGTTGAAATGGTTGCGGGGATTGTTTCTACAATTAATGAAATCACAAATATGATAGAGGACATTGCAGCCGCTACAGAAGAGCAATCCGCATCCATTGAAGAGATCACTTCCACCCTGGAGGATATTTCCTCAATCTCGGAGCAGTCAGCCGCAGGAACCCAGGAAACTGCTGCAGCTCTCGAGGAACAGAGTGCTTCAATGTCAGAGCTTGCCAATATGGCAAGCGACCTTTCTTTGCTCGGAGAAAAGATGAGAAAAGCTACGGAGAAATTCAAGCTTGGTAACTCAAAAGAAGGTTTGGAAAGTATAGTAGATTAAAATTCGGAATCAGAAGGTTCGGGAAGTACAGTAGATTAAAATTCGGAATCAGAAGGTTCGGGAAGTACAGTAGATTAAAATTCGGAATCAATTTGAGGAATGCAAATGTTTGAAGAAACATTAGAAGAGGATTCAAAGTTCCAGGAAGAGAATCTCCATTTAGTAACCTTTGAGCTTTCAGGCGAAGAGTTCGGGGTAGATATCATGCAGGTCTCTGAAGTTATTCCTGTCCCGAAAATCACCCGCATTCCTCAGGCTCCTGAATGCGTAAAAGGACTCATTAACCTGCGGGGAAAAATTCTCGTGGTAATAGATCTTAATAAGCGGCTTGGCTTTCAGTCAAAAGATACTGACAGTTTGTCCAGAATTCTCATAGTGGAAGTCAAAGATACCGTCACTGGAATGCTTGTAAATTCTGTAAAGGAAGTCATGCACCTGCCTCTCTCCTCAATTGAACCGACCCCTGAGATAATCAAATCGAAAATCAATTCAGAATATCTAACAGGTGTCGGAAAAGTGGGGAACAGGCTTCTTATTCTTCTGAATCTTTCAAAAGTACTTGGAGAAGAAGAAATTGAAGAACTCAATGAACTGTCCTCTGCTAAAGAAAATATTTAAAAACTCATGAGCAAATTTTAAAACATGCATCCTGTGATTATATTTTTTTTCGCCCTTTTCTTAATTTTGCTTCTTACAGCTAGACTCAGGTTGCACCCTTTTCTTAGCCTTATTCTTGTATCCGTGTTTACGGGCATTCTTGCAGGAGAACCCCTGGGTACGGTTGAAGCGATAACCAAAGGGTTAGGCAGTGTTTTTTCCCGTTTTGCTATCATTATTACATGTGGAAGTGTCATCGGACTTCTGCTACAGAGCACGGGAGGAATGTCCTTAATAGCCTCTGATATTATACGTTTTTCCAGAAATCCTCTACTTGCCCTGAATCTCCTTGGTTTTCTTCTTTCTGTGCCCCTGATGTGTTACATTCTTGCCTATGTTATCTTTATTCCAATAGCTAAAGAGTTGGCTGCCAGACTTGATAACCCCTCTATTTCCACTGCAACTGCACTTGCACTTGGGGCTGTTGCTTCGTTTAACCTGGTCTATCCATCACCTGTAGTAATTTCGGCAGCAGGGGAACTCTCAGCTAGAATTGACAGGCTTTTTATTCTGGGGTTTCTTGTCGCAGTTCCGGTTTCCATTACAGGTTACCTTTATGCCAGATGGCTGGGAGAAACTGAACTCAGAAGCATTTCTAATAAAGTAAATGAAAAAAGAGCTGAAATTCGGAGGAAAAATATAGAAGTTTATAAGAGTACTGCCGAAAAACCCCGAAGGCTTGAGGCTTACTCTCCTATCTTTTTCCCTTTAATCTTTATTTTCTTTAAGACAGGTTTTGAACATTCGTACCCTATGCTTGCGTTTCTAGGAGATCCGAATATTGCGTTTCTTACAGGAGTTATCCTCTCCATCTTTTCCGGTAGGAGGCTCGGATCTTCCGTGCTCAGAGAACTGATAGAGAAGGCTGTGAGGAGAAGTGGAGTTGTCCTCCTCGATCTCTGCGGAGGGGGAGCACTCGGAGCAACTCTTGCTATAACAGGGGCAGGGGAAGCCTTGGGCCAGCTTTTTCTGCAATTTAGCCTTCCTCATATCCTTATACCTTTCCTTGTTGCCGCAGCCCTTCAAACTGTACAGGGATCGAGGGTTGTGACCATGCTTATTGCTCCTTCCCTTATACTACCTTTGGCTCCTCAACTTGGACTTCCTCCGGAAATCCTTATTCTCTCAATGGCTTCCGGCACTTTTGTGGTTTCCCATGTCAATGACCCCTTCTTCTGGATTTTCGGAGAACTTGCAGATCTGGAACCCTCAGAAGTTTTCAGGTCAAACACTTTTGGGAATGCTCTTATGGGTATTGCGAGCTTCCTACTGGTATCTGCTACTTATTTCCTATTTTATTAAAAATTCTATCCTAAGAATTTTTCCACCAGGACTTCCTTCACTAAGAGTTCTTTCAGTAAGAAAAAAAATTTTACTGAACATTTCCTTTTACTCCAGGTTTGAAGCTCGACTCTTTCTGTATTTTCATATCCTTTCTACTTTTGCTAAAGCACAACTATAAGTTCATAATTTGGCGTGTGGCAAACAATAAATACCGGTTTTTTGTATTTCTTTATATGAATGAGCAAAGCTACCCTGAATTTACAGGTCTTGAACTCTCCCCGAGAAAGGTAGATTATCTTAAGTTCATTCTTGAAAAAGGAGGCACTGTAAAAACTACAGAAATATCCTCTGGTCTGCAGGTTGACCCTTCAACTACAAGCAAAACCTTAAACGAACTTGCAAGTGCAGGCTACCTGAATCACGTCCCCTACAGGGGTGTAGACCTGACTGAACTAGGAAAGGCATATACTCGATTTCTTATCCGAAGACACAGGATTCTCAGTCTTCTTTTAACCCACTACGGGCTTTCTTCGGAGGAAGCATGTGATGAAGTCTCACGCTTTGAAGCTTTTGTCTCCAGGGATGCTGTAAATAAAATCTGTAACTCGATGGGTCATCCGATGTTTGGAGTATGCGGAGAAATAAGTCATGAAAAGTGCCTGCATGAAGAAAATCATCATTCGGTGCCGAAATAAATGAAGTGATAGATGAAATACTAATACGAAATAAAACCCTATTAATAAATTTTGAGATAAATTTGGGCTTGTACCAAAAAAGTTTCCTGATAACTCAAAAGTTTGGGGTATATCCAAATTTGAATATTACAGACTCTGGGTGTAATAATAAATTCTGGATATTCTAGGTTTATTCTTCCTGATGTAGGTCTTATTTTATCCAGAAGTAAGTTAATTAGCCAAAAAAAGTGAAAATGAAGAAAGCGTGATCTCAAGCATGAATCTGAAAATTCTACCTTTATTGATGCTATTGACTGTAGGTTTGAGCATTTTTGCCAGCGGTTGCATGAGTCCAGGCGATTCCCAGATAAATGGAAGTACAGGACAGACAGTAGAAAAAGCAGAGCCGGGTGAGCCTATAATTGTAGCTGTAAGTGTACTTCCTCAGGTCGAATTTGTAGAAAAAGTGGGCGGAGGTAAAGTAAAAACCATTGTCATTATTCCTCCGGGAGCAGATCCTCACACTTATGAGCCTTCTCCAAGAGAACTGAGGGAAGTGAGCGAAGCTCGCATGTATGTAACGGTCGGAACTGGAATGCCCTTTGAGGAAGTCTGGATTGAGAGGTTTGAAAGCACCAACAGTGAGACTCTTATCGTAAACTCTTCTAGTGGAATTGAGCTGAAGGAGCTTGCTGCCCATGGTGAAGAAGAGGCAAAAGGAAGATCTCCAGGCGAGCCTGAAGAGCACGCGAACGAATCTGTGGCTGATGCTCACAAAGAGCTTGATCCCCATATCTGGACGTCTCCTGCAAATGCAAAAATAATGGTTGAAAATATTTATGAGGGGCTTGTGATAATCGACCCTGAGAACAAAGAATACTATGCCCAGAACAGGGATGCTTACCTTAAGGAACTTGATGCCTTGGATACAAGAATCCGGGAAAAACTCGAGGGAAAAAAGGAAAGGAATTTCATGGTTTTTCATCCATCCTGGGGATATTTTGCAGCAGAGTACGGGCTTACAATGATTACTATCGAAACTGAGGGTAAAGAACCGAGTGCTCAGAATCTGGCGAAAATTATTGATTTTGCAAAAGAAAAACGGGTTAGGGTGATCTTTGTCCAGCCTCAATTCAGCACACGGAGTGCGCAGGCTGTAGCCGAAGAGATAGGTGGTGAGGTTATAGCTGTAGACCCGCTTGCAAAGGATTACATTACAAACATGGACAGTGTATCCGATGTTTTTGCCAGAAACCTTGTGTGAAGGCGATGAAGTCTGCATTCGAGTTTCACAGCTAAATACCAGAAGAACATAATCCAATTATATAAAAACGACACCGGAAGGGAAGGCGATGGAGAAGGTCATAGAACTGAAGGATGTCTGGGTTCGCTACGGAAATCAGACAATTCTTGAGGGAATAAATCTGGAGCTTAAAGAGCCCAACGGATTGCTTGGAATAATCGGACCCAATGGGGGAGGAAAGACCACATTTCTCAAAGTGCTCCTGGGGCTCTTGAAGCCTTACAAGGGCAGTGTGAAGCTCTTTGGGAAACCTCCCGAGAAAAGCAGGGAGCTTGTAGGCTATGTCCCTCAATACAAAGGGTTTGACTTTGATTTTCCAATTAGCGTCTGGGAAGTTGTGCTTACGGGCAGGATGAGCCATACGGGTTTTCTGAAAAAGTATAGGGAAGAGGACAGAAAAGCTGCTGAAGATGCCCTGAAGACGGTAGAGATGTTCCAGTACAGAGACAGGCAGATCGGGCAACTCTCTGGCGGGCAGCGGCAAAGGGTCTTCATTGCACGGGCTCTTGCTACAAACCCTAAACTCCTGCTTCTGGACGAACCCAATTCTGGGCTTGACCCTCATATGCAGGATGAACTTTACCGCCTGCTGGATAGGCTCAAGCATAAGATGGCTATTATCATGGTTACTCACGATCTGAGTGCTGTTTCGATTTATGTTGATAAAATAGCTTGCTTAAACCGCAAACTCCATTACCATAACTCCAGGGAAATCCCGGTTGAAGACCTGGAAGCCACCTACCAGTGCCCCGTCGAACTAATTGCTCATGGTATGCCTCACAGGGTGCTGAGTAACCATGAGGGAAATCCCTGAAGACCAAGTTGGTTGAAAAACGAGGGAGAAACAAAGATGTTTGAGCTTCTGCAATACAGTTTTATCCAGAATGCCCTTGCAGCTGCAGTTCTTGCAAGCATAGCCTGTGGGATTATTGGGGTCTACGTTGTCGTCAAAAAAATAGTCTTCATTAGTGGTGGAATAGCCCATGCTTCCTTTGGGGGCATCGGGCTGGGTTATTATCTTGGAGTCAACCCCATGTACGGGGTTCTTCCCTTCAGTCTGATTTCGGCTCTTATAATGGGAACCGTAAGCAAGAGGTCTAAAATTCCGGAAGACAGCGCTATAGGCATACTCTGGTCGCTTGGAATGGCGCTTGGGATAATTTTTGTCTACCTGACCCCAGGCTATGCCCCTGATCTTATGACCTACCTTTTTGGAAACATTTTGACAGTACCTCGCTTTGACCTTTACTTTATGCTGGCTCTTGATATCCTGATAGCATGTGCAGTTTACCTGTTTTATAAGGAGTTCCTTGCCCTCTCTTTTGATGAAGAATTCACAACTGTGCAGGGCCTTCCTACAGAAAAGCTTTACCTTTTCCTGCTCTGTATTATTGCCTTGACAATCGTAGTTCTTATTAAAGTCGTAGGAATTATTCTTGTGATCGCCCTTCTTACCATTCCTGCTACCCTTAGTCGGAAATTCACTCATAACTTGAAGCAAATGATGCTGATTTCCATAGTCTTCGGAACTGTGATCAGCGTCACTGGAATAGGCCTTTCGTATGCTCTGGATGTCCCATCTGGTGCAACGATTATTCTTGTACTGAGTCTTGTATACGGACTTACAGCTTTCGGGATGGAGTTACTTGAGAATAGAAGAAGCTCCGGGGATTTAGAGAAATCCTGAGCCTATGTTCGATATATGATGTGGAAATTTTAGCGAAATCGAGAACTAATTCTCTCGTAATTATATTTATGGCGTCTTATTAAGACAAAATTTTATATATAGTGAGATATAAGAGCCTAATCGTTTAATAGATTTTATTTTATAGAATCCCAGGACTAAATCTCTCAGCTGGATTCGAAAAGAAAAACGGAATCTGAAGCATCTAACCCATGTGCGTAAAACCGCTTCGAGTGGGGGAGCGACGGATACGCTGGCAAGTTAACATACTGGATTTATCTGGAGCCACCCTATGCAGATCCAGTAAATGTATCTAAAAGCCACCCCAAACAAGTGACTGAACCCGTTATTAAGACGGAACCACCAGACTATTTATTGAAACAGAATGCCACATCAGGGTGATAAAATGGATCGTGATACAACCCGGGATCAAGATATAGAAGAAAAAGAATCTTTTGACGGAAAATACCTCGGCCTTCCGGATATCCCCCTTCCGGAAACTGATAATGTGCTATATTCAATCCTTAACTCCTTAAACCAGAATATTGCAGATTTTCACACTTTTGTGAAATTTAACCCCTATCTGTCTGAGGATCACCTGAACGTTGAACTGCTTAAAAGAAGCATGGGTATCCACAGGGACTTTACAGCCCTGTTCCTGCACACCAAAGAGGAAATGGTATTAACTTACCCTGAATTTATAGAAAAAATAGAAAAACAGTTGTTTAAGGGGAATGTAGGTACCAACTGCATAAAATATACTCAGAAATTATGTGTATCAATAAGCGACTATAAAATTGCCCTACACAGAGAAGGCTATCTGCCTGATCTGAGAAGACAGTTACCGTTAGTTGATCTGTAATTATCCGATAAAAGCCGGATATCGCCAGCTGATATGATTATCCGGTAAAAGCTGGATATCGTCAGCTGATATATGATCATACAGTAAAAGCCAGATCAGCTGATTATGATCATCCGATAAAAGCCGGATATCGTCAGCTGATATATGATCATCCAGCAACTTCCTTTTTTCTATAAGTTACTCTTTTATGATTTAGGAAGGTTTAAACTTACATATTTTAAAAATGTTGTAGAAGCTGTAAAAAGACCTGGGAATTTATTAGTCTTAACAACTAAAGGTGTTTTCAGGCCTGGTTTTTCTTACGTGGAAGGAAATTTTCTTTATTGTTTATTCCTAAACTTTTAATATATTTTACGGTACTTCCAAAACCTTATATTTAATTTTCAGTACATCCGTAAGTTTATATTACTCAAAGATATCTGGATTGCAAGGCATCTGTGAAAAAAACGGTGTCTTTGAAAAACGGTCTTTTTAAAAAACGGCATGCGAAAAACGGATTTATTAAAAAACGGTCTACGAAAAACGGTACAAAAAACGGCATTTAAAACAGATGCCTATTTATATTTGATACGAATCTATTCTTAT
Source organism: Methanosarcina flavescens (assembly GCF_001304615.2). NCBI lineage: Archaea > Methanobacteriati > Methanobacteriota > Methanomicrobia > Methanosarcinales > Methanosarcinaceae > Methanosarcina > Methanosarcina flavescens. The sequence continues at coordinate 1,893,262 of NZ_CP032683.1, forward strand.
TTATCCTAATCTTTACCATTTTTTTCTTATTTATCCTAATCTTTACCATTTTTTTCTTATTTGTCTTAATTTTTACCATTTTTTTCTTATTTGTCTTAATTTTTACCATTTTTTTCTTATTTGTCTTAATTTTTACCGTTCCTTTTCTAATTTATCTCAAAAATTTTTCTCATTCTCTGTTCTATATTTCTCACTTTGACGTTTAATGTACTTAAGTTTTAAATTTAGGTTTACCTTTAATCTGTATCTAGAGCGTCTCTATACAATATCTTATTGGCAATAAAATTACACAGGTTAATGTTTTTTGGCTTGAGATCTCACAGGACCATTTATTCAAGAAGTTCGGGTTTAAAAACATAATTTAAATATATAGACAGTCTACTTTTAGAGTATTCTCTACAGATACTTAACGGTGGAATTTAAATCGTTCAAGTCTTCGGGTATTCGGGCGCTGAGAAAAGTTTAATCGAAATTGCCAGAGAACTAGGTTTTCAGTTTAGATGCTTTGATGATATATCCAAAGAGGAAAAACATCTTAAAAACCAGTACAGGTTGAGATATTCGGCTGAATATGATAAAATTGAAACTGAAATAAGAGAACTAGAAGCCGAAATAGGTAATCTTGAAAGAGAGATAGAATCAAGGTCGTTCGAAATTAAGAACAATATTAGTCAGAGGATAGAAGATCTCGAGAGTGAGATATATGAGCTCGAGAATATCAGATTTAGCCTGAGTTCATTATTTTCGTACTTAAGAGCTAAATTAGCCTTATATAATAAGACAATCCTCATTCAGGATTTGAGGCTCAATCCTCAAAAAGAAATCAATAAATTGCTTCGAGAAGAATACTCTGAGTTCCAAAACTTGAATAACAGATATGCCTATTTAAAAAGTAACAAAAATGAAGAGATAAAAAGGCGGCTACAGCCTCTTTCTGAGAACCTTGAGAAGATAAACAAATCAAAAGTACCAATGAATATAAAGGTGCAATTGGAGAGCTTGAGGTAATCAAAAACCTTGAAAATTTATCTGAGAGTTATTTCTTACTTAACGATTTATTTCTGGAGCTTGATGAGTACATAACTTTTCAGGGCTCGAAACTAAAATCAGCCCAGATTGATCATCTGGTTGTGGGTCCAACTGGAGTCTATGTCATTGAGGTAAAGAACTGGAGTTATGAATATATCCAGAAAGTATTCAGAGAGAACTCCTATACACCTTACGATCAAATTCAAAGAAGCAGTTACCTTACTTACAGATATCTGAATAATCTTAAATACGGGAATATGCTTCAAAAAATTTACTTCCGATTTGCAAAAGGCGAGATAAAGGTAAGGTCAATAATAGCTGTCACTGGTGCAGACATTCCCTATATAAAAGAAAAACATACGGCTGTAGTGCGTTCAAACGAGTTAAGTGACTACATAAAAACAGGCTATCAAATTCTTTCTCCTGATGAAGCCCGCGAGATTGCCGAAAAACTAAGCTATCGAGTTCTATAATTCCTTAACTGAAAACGAAGAAAACGATGCCGATTTCAGAGTAAAAACAAAATTAAAAAAGCAGAACTTCAGTTTTCACTGAAGCCCGAAGTATTTTATGTTCCAGTCTGCCATCGCCTGAATTTTCTTTATTTCTTCGTCTCCGCCTTCCATGGTGAAGAGATGCTTGAACCTTTTCTGGGTCTTGAGGTACTCTTCAACCGGTCTTGGGTTCTTGACTTTTCTGACCTGTGTAATTTCCCCGTTTTCCATTTCGTACATAGGCCAGAGGCAGGTTTCGACTGCTAGTTTGGCGATTTCAAGGGTCTTTGAGGTGTCAAAGCCCCAGCCTGTTGTACAGGGGGCGTGCGCGTGGATGTAGGTCGGGCCAACGATTTCGGTAGCTTTCTTGACTTTACGCATCATGTCTCTCGGGAAACCTATCGAGGTTGTGGCTACATACGGGGAGCCGTGGGCTGCCATAATGGCAGCCATATCTTTTTTGGGGCGTGGGTTACCAAAGGAAACTTTTCCTGCCGGACTTGTTGTTGTGCTGGCATCATAGGGAGTCCCACTGCTGCGCTGAATCCCGGTGTTCATGTAGGCTTCGTTGTCCATACAGACATAGGTGAAGTCATGCCCTCGCTCAAAAGCGCCTGATAAGGCACCAATTCCGATGTCCATAGTCGAACCGTCGCCTCCAATTGCTACAATCTTGGTATTGTTCTTTCTTCCCAGGGCTTTTAACGCAGCTTCAATCCCAGAGGCAACTGCGCCTGCGTTTTCAAAGAGGGAGTGGATCCAGGGAACCTGCCAGGAAGAATTCGGGAAAGGTGTGGACATTACTTCAAGGCAGCCTGTAGGGTTAACTACAATGGTGTCAGGACCTGAGCCCATAAGTGTGAATTTCGCAGCAAAGGCATCACAGCAACCTGCGCAGCCGCTATGCCCTGAGCTGATGTATGTTTTTGGTGCGGTTTTGCTCATAGCAACTCCTCCTTAAGATCCAGGAACTGGCTTTCAACTGTAATCCCGGTCTTTGCAACTTTCTTGGTTTCTTCAATAATCTTTGCAATGCTTTCTGCGCGTATGTCCCGACCTCCGTGGCCGACTGTGTAACCAGTTAAGGGTACACGGACCTTGCTGTTATAGAGGCAGGACTTGGTTTCGGTAAAGAGGGCACCTTCATTTGTGCCTATGGAGATATTTTTATCAAGTACGACAACAGCATGTGCGTTCTTAACGGCTTCTCTAATCTGCTCCTTGGGGAAAGGTCTGAAGGATCTTACCTTTAAGACGCCGATCTTTTCTCCTCTTGCCCTGTATTCATCAACAACGTCCTTAACAGTCCCGAGAATAGAACCCATAGACATGACGATAATCTCAGCATCATCAAGCATGTATTCGTCAATAAGTCCTCCGTGGAATCTGCCAAAGACTTCCTCGAACTCCTTGGCCACAGCCTCGATTTTCGGAAGAGCTTTCTGCATTGCCTGTTCCTGAAGATACCTGAACTCTTCATAAGTATCCGGGGTTGCAAAGGCTCCGAAGGTCTTGGGGTCTTCAGGGTCAAGAATATTTTCAGGCTGGAAAGCAGGAAGGAAATCATCGGTCAATTCCTGTTCGAGCAGGACAACAGGTTCGTAAACATGAGACAGGATAAAGCCGTCCATGCAGACCATGCCTGGAAGCATGATATCATTGTCTTCTGCGATCTTGTAAAGCTGGGGCAGGGTGTCAGACGCTTCCTGAACATCTTCTACATAGAGTTGCATCCAGCCTGTGTCCCTCTGGGCAATCGCATCCTGGTGGTCGTTCCAGATATTGATCGGTGCGCCTACTGCCCTGTTAGCCACAGTCATTACAATGGGTAGCCTCATTCCCGAGGCATTAAAAAGCACTTCGTGCATAAGCAGAAGTCCCTGGGAAGTTGTGGCTGAATATGTTCTTGCGCCGACTGCCGATGCACCTATAAGGGCAGAGATTGCCGAGAACTCAGATTCCACATTAATGTACTCACAGTTGGGAATTTCCCCATCTGCTATGAACTGAGCCAGGTTTTCAACAATATGAGTCTGGGGAGTAATCGGATAAGCTGAGATTACGTTTGGACGGCAGATTTTTGCAGAATGAGCCACAGCATAGGAACCTTCCACAACCACCATTTTTTTCTTGTAAGCTGGGTCAATCATTATTTCTCCTCCAGTATCATTTCAATTGCATCCGCAGGACACTCATTTGCACAGATGCCGCAACCCTTGCAATAATCATAATCGTATTCAAAAAAGCCGTCTTCCCTGGGTTTGACAGACATATCAGGGCAGACAATCTCACAGATTCCGCACTTGGTGCATTTTTCATAAATATAAACAGGACGGAAATTTCTCCAGCCACCGGTTTTGTTTTTAAGGGTTGAACCAGGCTTACAGACTCTGCAGCGTGTAATGTTTAAACCCGTTTCTTCTTTTTCCTCGGTTTTCAGAACTTCAGGACGTATTTTACGATCTTGCTCAGATCCGTTACTCATGCTTCTTCCCCCCTGATAAGCTTATAGGCCTTCTGAATGGCGTTTGCATTCTTTTCTCCAACTCTTCCAGGAAAACGAGCCTTTATTGCATGCTGGATAGATTCAACATTGATCTCACCTGTTGCACCCGCAAAAGCACCGAGGAGGACGGTGTTCACAATGGGGACACCTATAATGTCCATTGCCACCTTTGTGGCATCCACGGTCATGACCCTGGCTTTTGTATTGAGTTTCAGGCTTTCCGGCGCTTCGGTTGTGTTAATAATAATTATCCCATCATCTTTTATCCCGCTTGCAACGTCAACAGTCTCAAGCAGAGTTGCATCCTGGACAATAACATAATCAGGAGTATAAATCTGGCTTCGAAGCCTGATAGGGTTATCGCTAATCCTCGTGAATGCCTGCACCGGGGCACCTCTACGCTCTACCCCAAAAGCGGGGAAGGCCTGGCTGAACTTTCCATCTTCAAAAGCTGCAACGGAAAGCAGTTCAGCCGCGGTAACAGAACCCTGGCCTCCTCGACCGTGTATTCTGATTTCCTTCATCTGGATTCTCCTTTTTAATGCGGTTTTATCTATCGTTTTTCTAATGTTTTTCTGTATTTTTGCTGTTCTCGGCAGTCTGTTTGGCAAGTCTTAATTAGCTGTATAGCACACTGCTAGTAATTGAATATTAATCGAGTTAACCTAATATTATTCAATTTATTAACCTGTCAGACACTACAGATAGTATATGCATCTGTTTCTTTCCTCAGGCACTCGCACTAATACTGTAATATACTGTTATAATAATGCACATGCAGGTTCAGGTATCAAAATCCTGGGTGGCAAATTGTTAACCTGCGTCTCCTTCATTAAGTTATAGTTAATATTGAAAGCATTTATTTTCAATTTTGAGTTCACGCCGTTTTGTGCCTGATAGTTCATGGATAATAATGTAGAATATTATTAGGTTTTCGGTGAAATGAAAGAAATTCTTTATATATATTTCTAATCTATAATTATTTTTTTAGCGTAGTATATTATTATTTTTCAGGTTAACCTGCTTCCTGTATTTGTTTTGTCGCATTATAACTGTAAACAAATATCCCTTTAAAAAATATGAGATATTTTATTATTTCGGCTGAGAGAGATCTTTTATTAGCCCAATTAACGCCTTTCCATCCTTCAGATTATTAACCTTTTCCCTGATCTGCCGCGAGCCGCGCAGCCCTTTTGTAAACAAGTGGGTATGCATTCTTACATTTGTGGATGAACAGAGATTATATTCTTCAAGTAAGGCAACATAGATCTTGAAATCCTCCAGTTTGTCGTACCTGCCTATCAACTTCCAGCTTTTCCCCGGTCTCCAGATAGTGCCTTATTCTTTTAAAAATAAAGAGATTTCCCATTGCTGCACGCCCGATCATAAGCCCGTCACAACCTGTAAAATCAAGTGCCGCTTCGGCAGATTCTTCATCCCTTATGTCACCGTTTGTAATAACTGGAATAGAAAGCTCATGTTTGACCGCTCTGATCAATGTAAGGTCCGAACTTCCGGAGTACATCTGCTCTGCCCTCCTGCCGTGCACTGTAAGAGCTGAAGCTCCAGCTTTTTCGATAAGGCGTGCAATTTCAAGGTTTTTCTCTTCCCAGTGTAGGTAAGGTCAGCTCCATTCTGCCTGCAGAGTAGCCTGAAAGCCAGATTTGTCACATCCGCCATAGGCGCAAGAAGAAGGTTCCCAGGAGTTTCGGTATTGCCGATTTTTAATTTATTGAGTTTCATTTTTCCGAAAGCTTTTAACTGTTTTTTGATCGTATTTCATTTGTTTTTCTAATTGTTACTTTCTAATTATTAGGTAGCTGTTTTTCAAGCTATTACTCTGACTGCTTTCTCATTCCCTTCCTTTATTTATCTGTTTTGGAATTGCTTCCTTCCCAGGGATTGAAATCCATATTTTTTCTGTAATTTATGAAATTTTATTGAAATTTATCAGAGTTCTTCGGCTTTTTCAGCTTTTCTTGATTTTGAGGCTTTGTTCTGACCTTTTGATACTCCATATAATTCATCAAAAGTTCTACTCTGATCTGGTAAAGCCCAAAAATCTGCATAAATTCTGACAAAATTCCTGCAACTGGTTAGCTTCAGAAAACAAAAACAGGATGCTGAACGGGCTGGTTAAGAAAATAGGCTAAGAAAGCTAAAAATAAGAGGTTGAGCAGCCATAAACCTGCTCATGAGAAGAAAAGCCTGACATATCCCACATAAGGGATCCTGTACTGTGCAGTACCTATAATCCACTCATCTTTTACAGGCATTTCGTAGCTTATCTGTCCTTCCTGGTCAAAGTGAGTATTGGTTATAACATTATCTCCTTTGGTAATATAGCCGGAATACGGAGCAATGGGACCGTTCTCCCACATAGGCTCTCCGGCATCCACTCTGTACATAGCTCTATGAATTATCGGGGTTACCCCTTCCTCTCCATATGGACGGTAAAGGATCACATCTCCATAATCCTCAAAAGACATATAGCCTGTATTTTTGCCTTCCTCATTCGTGATAATATCCACTCTATCGGCGCTTTTGATAAAAATAATGTCTCCTACCTGCATATGCGGTTCCATACTCCCCGACTCCACCGCAACCATAGGAGTCCAGAGTCCGAATGCCAGCTTGGAAAAGACCATGAAAATGATCAGGACAGCTACAACAGACAGCAAGTCCTTTCCAAGGGAAACCCAGGGGTTTTCCTGTTCCTGGACACTGTTTTCCTTATTAATCTCTCTCATAATCAGCCTTTATTCTTTTGATTTCATTCTTAGGGCGCTGCATTATAGTTCATTCGACTTTATGTTTAATCCGAATATTCGGTTGAAATTTATTTGATTGAACCTTGTAACCTCAGGGTCATAATAAGATCTTCAGGTATCTAATGCAGCTGCAGAACCATTTACAGTTCTACACTCTACTGTTCTGACTTATATAAAGTTAGTCAAAAATTAGTTACTGGATCTTCTCAGTAGATTTACTCAAGATTTGTTTTTATTGTATATTAATTTTCAATTAACTTTTCCATTATTCAATATTTACCGTTTATAATATTTTGTATTTCTGGCTCTGTAGAAAACCTACTTAATCGTCATTAATAGACTTAAAGTTCTCAGCAAAATTGAATCAGGCAATTCAGTTTTAATTTGTTAAGATTGGTTATTTCAGAGGATTTCTACAGAGCCGTATTTCTATATAAATAATAAACAGATTTATTCAATACACAGGAATCAGCATTCATTACATAACAGATAAGAATTGAGATCCATCTGCGACAAGTAAGAATTGAGATTCTTTCTACAGCAAGTAAGTATTGGAACCAGTTTTACATAAATCAGAACTGACATCTGTTCTGGAATAGACAGGGATTAATAAGTATAAGTATTCTACCGGAACATATAAAAGTTTCATAAGGTTCTTCTTTATAGTAATGAATTAAATTTATCATATTATTCTGCATCTTATTAGTTTTTATATGTTAAGCAGGCTTTTGCTTTAATCTCTTCAGTTCAAAAGTGAGACTGGCTCTCATGCCAGACCAGGAATGAGAGATCCGGAAAAATTCTAATAGTCAGAAAGGGCAGGTCGAAATTATGGAAAGAAGTAATATTATAAGGGCTGTTATGGAAAAAGCATATCAGATCAGCCCTGAAGCTGTAGAACTTATCTATTCCAGCGACACTCCCGAAGACCTGCTCGAATATGTCCTCTCAACTGTAAATGATTCTGTTATTGTCATAGGGATCGAAGATATAGATCTTCAAGGCTTTGCTGTTTCCAGAAAGGCTTCAAAACTGATTTACACAGGAAATAAAGAATGCCCTGATTTCGAAACTTCTTCAGAATTAGAACTTATTTCTCCTTCCGAGCCTGTTACCTTCCCAGATCCTGATTCTATTATTGTAAATCCTGATCCGGCTGTAGAATCATCTCAAAACCCTGTCTCTGATGCTATTTCAGTCCCAGATGTTATTCCAGGCTCGGTTCGGAATATGGATTATGAACCGGTTCCAGGTACTCCACCAGATACTTTTAAATCTGAGGAAGTACCGCCTTCTTATCTCGTTTCAAACTCCCCTTCTGCAGCAAAGACAGCACCTCCTATTTTTTCTTCTAGTTCATCCCAGGCTATAAACAGTTTAGCTTCTTCTTTTTTTGGGCAGGAGAACTCTCTTCCCTCTCCTTCAAATCGAATTTTCAGGGAAGAGCTATCTTCCTCCACTCCTGGCAGCGGGCTATTCTCCGACTCCAGAAATGAATACAAAAGTTACCCGGGCAGAAATCCCGTAACCGTAATTTCCGATATAACAGGGCACTCCACCTGCGTTGGAGAGTACATGCAGTTTGTGCAGTATTTCAGGGACAGATATAGCAGGCTTTCGGAGATTATCCGCGGAAGAATCAATGCACGTCCAATCGAAAGTTTAAAAAGACGAAATTTCCGCAGAGGAGGAGACAGAAATTCTGAAGAAATCTCGATCATAGGTATGGTTTCGGATATCAGTAATACAACCAATGGCCACAAAATTCTGTCTCTGGAGGACCCAACAGGTTCTTTTTCAGTTCTTATTCGAAATTCCGATAAGGAGCTATTTGAGCAGGCCTCAAGAGTTCTTCTTGATGAGGTCATAGGGGTAACGGGTTCGGTAACAAATGATGGAAGCCTTATGCTCGCTACAAAGCTAATACAACCCGATGTCCCGAATAATATTCAGCGCAGAACCGGAAGTCATGGAAAAGCTGTCCTGATTTCGGATGTGCATGTGGGCAGTTCCCAATTTCTGGAAGACGCCTGGCTGGATTTCCTGGACTTTCTGAAAGGAGAATCGGATTTAGAAAGTATGCGGGAGCTTGCAGCCAGTATCCGTTATGTTGTTGTTGCAGGAGACCTTGTTGATGGAATAGGGATCTATCCTGACCAGGAAATGGAACTGGACATCCTGAATGTCTATGAGCAGTATAGGAAAGCTGCCGATTATATCAGGGAAATTCCAGAACATATTCGCGTAATAATAAGTCCGGGCAACCACGATGCTGTTCGTCAGGCAGAACCTCAGCCCGCCCTGCCGGAAAGTATTCAGGCAGATTTCCCTGAGAATGTTATTTTTGTTGGCAATCCTGCGCTTGTGGAGCTTGACGGCGTTCAGATTCTTATTTATCACGGCAGGTCAATTGACGATCTTGTTGCGAGTATACCCGGAGTCTCGTATCAGGAACCTGCAGGTGCAGTTCTTGAGATGCTGAAGCGCAGGCACCTTGCTCCTACCTACGGAAGCCGGGTCTCCATATCCCCCGAGAAAAAGGATTATTTTATAATCGATCCTGTGCCTGATATCATCCATACAGGCCACGTTCACACCCTCGGAGTCCAGCGCTATAAAAATGTCCTTCTTGTCAATTCCGGAACTTGGCAGGACCAGACCGAATTCCAAAAGCGTGTAAATCTAGCGCCTGTGCCTGCAAGAGTCCCGATTGTGGATCTAGAAAATTTTGACGTAAAGATTCTTGCTTTTGACTGAGTTTAACTGAATTTAAACCAGACCGAATTCTTTGAACTGCTGGAAAGATACAAACAACCAAAGGTTATTGTTGGTTTATATGGGTTATTGAAGCTATCTGCAAAATTATTTTCCGATCCTTATATATACCACAAAGATTTAATATGCGGAAAGTGCCTATGGAAGAAAAAGAGAGAAATACTGGGGAAGATTTCCCGGAAGTTCAGGAGGAAAATGGTGGTGGAGAGTCTACTTCTCTTCCTTTTGATATCCCTGATTTTAAAACCCTCCTGAAAAAGCAGGGTTACGCTCTAGCAGGCCACCATTCGGCTGTAAAGACCTGCCTCTGGCTCAGACACGCTATGAACGGACAGGGTTCCTGTTATAAATCGAAGTTCTACGGAGTTCAGTCCCACCGCTGCCTTCAGATGACTCCAACGCTTATGTGCAACCAGCGTTGTCTTTTCTGCTGGCGACCAACTGAGGTTCCCGTTCCTGCACCTGAGGAGTGGGATTTACCTGAGAAGATAGTGGAAGAAAGCATTGCCAGCCAGCGTAAGTTGATCACTGGTTATGGTGGTTCTCCGAATGCACTTAAAGAACGCTGGCTTGAGGGCAATGAGCCGAACAATGTTGCGATTTCGCTGTCTGGAGAGCCTACCTTTTATCCTTATCTTCCGGAGCTTATTGAGGAGTACGAAAAAAGAGGCTTTACGACTTTTCTTGTAACAAACGGCACAGTTCCGAGTATGCTTGCAAAAATTTCCCCTTCCCAGCTCTATATGAGTCTCGATGCGCCGGATCTTGAGACCTACCTGAAGGTCTGCCAGCCCAGATCACCTGCGCTCTGGGAAGAGATCAATGAGTCTCTGTCCATAATGAAGCAGAAGAAATTAAGGACAGTCATCCGGACCACACTGGTTAAAGGTGAAAATATGTTCAAGCCTGAGGCTTATGCCAGGCTTATAGAAAAAGCCTCTCCTGACTTTGTGGAGATAAAAGCATACATGCATCTGGGTTTTTCAAGACTCAGGCTTGATCGCTCAGCAATGCCGACTCATGAGGAGGTTCTTGAATTTTCGAAGGAACTTGCAAAACATCTGAGATATGAGATCGCAGACGAATCCGAAATCAGCAGAGTAGTCCTGCTCTCAAAGGATGGGAAAAAGTCTCCTGTTAGAAAGCTTTCCTGCCCTGATTAATTCGTTCTTTAACTTACCTGAATCTCTTAATTGATAACCAGCAATTTATGAGGTCGGATACAGGAAGACTTTTATATGATCATGAATATATAAAATGAGTTAGGAGATAGAAACAAATATAAACTCTGGTTTCAATTAGCATATAATTCCGCCAGGGATTAATCCAATTTTATACTAATTAGATACAGTTTGAGTAAAATTATGTCTCACATCTAGTGATATCACAGAGCACGAAGCAGAACAGGCTTACGCAATCAGGAGCTGTTTTTTACCGGAACTTTGGAGTCTGGCTTTTCCGGAATGCGTACTGTTACTTTTCAGTTTTTCGTGTTCGAAGCGGTTTTTATATTTGGCTTTCGGTTGAGACGGGAACTCGCTGTGTGATTATCATTACAAGTTCTATGAAAACCTTGTTAAGCTAACCGAAAAGCTAAACGAATGACAAACTGAAAAATAAAATTTATCAAGATTCCTTATTAAAAGTTATAATTGATTCAACTTCAAGAAAACTGGAGTTTAAGCAGTTTAAGGCAATCCAATATTCAAGTTTAATCTGCCTTAAATTTATCAAGCTCAATCAAAAAGATATCTCAAATTAATAGTAAAATTAGATAGTAAATTCGATAATGGATTCAATCTCAAATTACCAGAATATCAGATTTTGTTACTATCTTCACGGGGAACTTTTAAAATGACTGAACAATCGGCACATGAGAAATATGAATTTAAAAAGAAGCTTGAAAGCCTGAGGAATAAGAAAGGAAGAAGCACAGAGTTAATTTCGCTTTATATCCCTCCTGACAAGCAGATTTTTGACGTTACAAACCAGTTGAAAGACGAACACGGGCAGGCTGCAAACATCAAATCCAAACTCACCAGAACGAACGTACAGGGAGCTATTGAATCTCTTCTCTCAAGGCTCAGATACCTGGACAAGGTGCCTGAAAACGGAATAGTGTATTTCACAGGAGCTGTGGATATAGGAGCCAACAAAACGAGCATGGAAAGTGAAGTAATCGTCCCTCCGGAGCCCATCACTGTTTATAAATATCACTGTGACTCAAGTTTCTATCTCGAGCCCCTAGAGGATATGCTCAAAGATAAGGGCACTTTCGGGCTACTGGTACTTGACCGCAGGGAAGCTACAGTAGGGCTTCTAGTAGGAAAACGAATCCAGGCTTTACGCAACCTAACTTCTACAGTTCCGGGCAAGCAAAGGAAAGGTGGTCAGAGTGCTCACCGTTTCCAGCAGCTCAGGCTCATTGCTATCCACGATTTCTACAAGAGGATAGGAGATGCTGCAAGTGAGATTTTCCTTGCGGTTGAGCCTAAAGATTTTAAAGGTATCCTGATAGGAGGGCCCTCCCCTACGAAAGAAGAATTCTACGCCGGAGAGTTCCTGCACCATGAACTTATGAAGAAGATCCTTGGACTCTTTGATACGGCTTATACGGATGAATCCGGGCTTTCGGAACTGGTCAATGCTGCCGGAGATAGACTTCAAGATCTTGAGCTCATTGGACAGAAGAATGCTGTCAGGGCTTTCTTCAAAGAACTTATTGCCGATTCAGGCAAAGTAGCTTATGGGGAAACTCAGGTCCGGGCAAACCTTGAGATTAATGCTGTGGATGTGCTTCTGCTTTCCGAGGATTTGCGGGCTGAAAGGGTAACCACCACCTGCAGTGTTTGTGGATATGAAAATAAGTGGACACGGCGCTGGAAGCCCGGAGAACCTGCTCCTACAGCAGGAAACTGTCCGAATTGTGGAGCTTCACTTGAAGTCATAGACGTTACTGATGTTGTGGATGAACTCTCAGCACTTGCTGACAAAAGCAATGCAAAAGTCGTTTTCGTATCTACGGACTTCGACGAAGGCTCACAGCTTATGAACGCTTTCGGTGGCATTGCTGCAATTCTCAGGTACAGTACTGGGGTATGATCTCCCCAGCCTCCTCCCAATACTTTTTATCCAATACTTTTTTAATTAAACCGTCCTTAGGTTATTGATCAAATTAGCAGGTTAAAATTAGCGAATTAAAATTGAAGCTAAAACTAGCAATTGAATTTTAAATTAATTTAATTAAATTATGAGTCAAAACTGTAAACGGAATCTATAAATCAGAATTATCACATAGTTCTCGCACTTTTTACAGGTGATTTGTCTTGTTTCTGGAATTTAAAGCTCAGGCTACATCAATCTTAAAAGACGCTATCCGAAAGGTCGGACTTGAAATCGAAGATTCCGAACTTTATTTCGAGACTTCTTCTCACGCTGACCTTGCAAGCAGAGCCGCTTTCAGGCTGGCAAGCCTGTACAAACAAAACCCGAAAGAGCTTGCGGCCCGTATCGTTTCTGCAATCGAAATTCCAGATGGTTCATATATAGGAGAGATAAATGCTTCTGGCCCTTACATTAACTTTCATGCAGGCAGGCACTATCTGGATAGTACAGTTACCGCAGTTCTGGAAGAGAAAGAGAAATTTGGCTGCGGAATCTCAAAAGGCAAAATCTTACTTGAACATACTTCAGCAAATCCAAATGGGCCGCTGCATGTGGGGCATATTCGAAATTCTATTATTGGAGATACCCTTGCCCGCATTCTCAGGCGAGCAGGATATGACGTTGAGGTACAGTACTATGTCAATGACATGGGCCGCCAGATTGCAGTAGTTTCCTGGGCGTGCGAACGCTTCAAGCTTGATCTTTCCAGAAAACCCGATGCTGCTATTGCCGATGTTTATATAAAAGCCAATACCGAGCTGGACAAAAATCCAGACTATGTAAAGGAAATTGATGCCCTTATGGAAAAGGTAGAAGCCGGGGATGTCAGGACAATAGATAGTTTTGATAAGGCAGTTTCCCTGGCGGTTTCCGGAATTAAAGAGACCCTACTTCGCCTGAACGTTGTCCACGACAGGTTTGTCAGTGAATCAACTTTCCTTAAATCCGGAGCTGTATATGACATCGTAGAGAGGATCAAAGCTACAGGAAGGACAAAAACTGATAAAGGAGCCCTTGTGGTAGACCTTTCAGACTATGGGTTTGAAAAAACCCTTGTTATCCAGCGTTCAAACGGCACTTCCCTTTATACGACCAGGGACCTTGCCTACCACGAATGGAAAGCCAGACAGGCTGACCGCATAATCGATGTTCTCGGAGCTGACCACAAGTTAATCTCAGGCCAGCTCAGGGCTACTCTGAACGCAATTGGGGTCAAGGAGCCTGAAATTGTAATTTTCGAGTTTGTTTCTCTTCCTGAAGGCTCGATGAGCACCCGTCGCGGGCAGTTCATAAGTGCAGATGAGCTCTTTGACAGGGTTACGGAAGCTGCCCTTGAACAAGTGGAAGCTCGCCGCCCTGAAACTTCCTACGAGTTTAAGAAACGAGTTGCGGAAGTAGTAGGAATGGGTGCAGTAAGATACGATATAGTACGGGTTTCACCTGAGAAGTCCACGGTTTTCAACTGGAAGGAAGCTCTTGACTTCGAAAAGCAGGGCGCTCCCTATATCCAGTATTCCCACGCCCGTGCCTGCAGTATTCTCGAGAAAGCAAAAGAAGAGGCAGCCTGGGACCCCTTCATAAAAATTGAGCCTGCTCTGCTTGTCGAGGATACTGAAATCGATCTTATAAAGAAGATGGCAATGTTTGACAGCATAATCGACCTTGGAGCCCGCGAATTGAAACCTCATGTGCTTGCAATTTATGCCCGTGAACTCGCCGATGCCTTTAACCAGTTCTACCGCTTCGTCCCTGTAATTGCTGCTGAGGACGAGAAAATCAGGGCTGCAAGACTGGCCCTTGTGGATTGTGCAAGAATCGTGCTTGCAAACTCGCTTGATACGCTTGGAATCGCAGCTCCTGAATCAATGTAAAGGATAGAATCCAAAAAAAGAAAAATCGAGCTGAAGATTTCTCTATCCTTTTTTCTTTTCTTCTTATTGTTTCCTTAGTTTACTTTCTTACTCTACTATTTGAGTATGATTCAGATACTTCTTGATGTCGTCTGGACTACTAGCTGGTGAAAAACTCATATCTGCTCCCATATAGAGGAATTTGAGAAAAATATAAAATCTTTGCAGCAAAAATAACAGTTTATAACTACTGCTGCTTGATATTATGACCACGATAAACGAAGCTTTTCGGATGTTCTTGGATGAACAGGAAGCCAGCTTGAAGCCTGACGTCTTCCTGGATCTTGAGGACGTGATCCTTCTCTATGAGGAATTTCTGGAATTCAGTGCCGAAGATTCCTTTTCCGAGGAAGACAGAGAGCTTTACGATGTCCGACACGAACACGAGAATAAGAGTTACTGCGATATTTTCGGCCCTGAGCATCTTACCCCCTACGGAATTAAGAGTTTTCTCGATGATTACGTAGTTGAGGTTGGAGGAGGCAAGAAGTTAGTTGGAACAGCTGCCAGAGTCCTGGAAAAATTCTTTGAGTGGGCTCTGGAAAAAGATTTAATCGACGAGAAAGCTTTTGAAGTAAACAGCGAGCTTCTCAGGAAATATAAGAAAAAGTATTGAGTAGCATAAGAAAAGGTATTGAGTAGCATAAGAAAGGGTATTGAGTAGCTTGAGAAAGATGGATATTTACAAATAGAGCTGTTTATAATAAAAATCTGCTTTTCTCCTTTACTTTGAATTTTTACTCAAGTTAATTCCAATACTTATAATACTTGATACTGTCTTACATAGCAGGTATGCAGGACATTATTTTTATTGATGGAGGCAGCCTTCCCACGCCAGAGGGCACTACAAGGGAATGGGTAAAGACTGCGGCTGAGAATAGGGATGAGGATGAGAAACTTTTTTCCGTGATAAGGGAAGCTTTCCGGAGGAAAATCGATGTGGGAGTGCATGTGCCCACTTATCCTCAGTTCAGGGATATGATAGGGCAGTTCCTTGATATCATCAAAGACGAAAAGAACTGTTATGAGCCATATGTACTCAAAGAGGAAAATGCAAAAATCCTCGAACTGGAGATAATCGACGAAGTTGCGAAGCAGTACAGGGAAGAAACAGGAGAAACGCTTGAAGTCAGGGTTTGTGTCGCAGGTCCTACAGACCTCTACCTTCAGGCTTTCGGGGAAACGGATTATGCCGATGCGTATCACGTTCTTGCGCTGGATATTGAAGATTTCATAAAGCAGGCATTCGTGGCTGCGAAGAATTTCAAAATAAAGGTTATAGCCCTGGATGAGCCAAGTCTAGGGATAAATGACAGAATCCAGTTTTCTGATGCTGATATTGTATCTGCTCTCACCGTTGCTTCGGCTTATGCAAGAAAGCAGGGGGCAGATATGGAAATTCACTTGCATTCCCCGCTAAAATATAAGCTTGTTTGCGAGACGCCTATCAATGTTATAGGTTTTGAATATGCGGCAAGTCCTTCCTATCTGAGCCTTCTGGATAAGCAAGTGCTTGAGGACTCAAATACTTACATCAGGCTTGGTGTCTCAAGAACCGATATCTCCAGCCTTATAGGCATTGTTAATGAAACATACGGGGTCAATGCCTGGAAAGACAGGGAATATATGCAAAAAATCGTTACAGATCTTGAAACCCCTAAGGTTGTAAAAAAGAGGCTTGAAACAGGTTACTCCGTGCTTGGAGACCGGATAAAGTATGCAAGTCCGGACTGTGGGCTGGCTTTCTGGCCGGATCAGGAGCTTGCTTTTAAGCTGCTTGAGAATACCGCAAAAGGTGTCAATGAATTTAATGCAGAAAATATAAGGTAGGAAGAATAACCTTTTCCTGAATAATTTAATAGCCGGACGAAAACTGGTTTCTTAAATTTTTCATTTTATTTATTTGATTTTTTCTTTTTCTAGCATTGTTTCCTTTTTTATTTATTCAATTTTTCTTTTTTTACAGCATTGTTATCTTTTTATCTATTCGGTTTTTTCCTTTTCTATCAGTATTTTTTTCTATATTTTTACTTTTTTTCTGTCTTTCCAATAACGCTAAATCCTTACAGGTCTACTAAGAGGACATGGAAGAAATCATCTTTGACGATATTGGAAGTTATCCCCTTCCTGAAGGAGTTAGTAAGGAATGGATCCAAGATGCCTTTAAAACAAGAGAAGAAGATGAGAAACTCTTTACGGTTATCAATGATGCCTTTCAGCAGAAAATAGATGCAGGTGTGGATGTTCCTACCTATCCACAGTATCAAGATATGAACGAGCAATTCCTGAAGGTTATCAGGGATTCTAACTGCTGTGATAGCCCTTTTGAGGTGAAACTTGAATGCGCCAGGATTGAGGAACTTGAGGCCATAGAGAAGGTTGCAAAAGCCTATAAAGGGCAGTTTGGAGAGAAACTTAAGGCCCGGATCTGTGTAACCGGTCCGACCGAACTTTATCTGAAAGAATTTGGAGGCACACAGTACACGGATATTTATTCTCTTTTTGCAAAAAGCGTGAACAATTTCGTTAGAAATTCCATGAGATCTGCAAAAAATTTCAAGATAACAACGGTTTCTATTGATGAGCCAAGTATCGGGTTGAATCCCGAGATAACTTTTGATGAAAATGATATTATCTTGGCTCTTACCAATGCCTCAAAGGCGGCAAGTAAATGGGGAGCCGATGTAGAGATTCACCTTCACTCTCCTCTCTACTATAATCTTGCCTGCGAAGCTCCCACAATAAACGTTATAGGAGTAGAATCTGCAGGCACGCCTTCCTATCTGGAACTGATAGACAGGCAAATACTGGAAGACACGGATTCTTTCCTGAGACTCGGGATTGCAAGAACTGATATCTTCACTCTGGCAGGAATCCTTAATGAAATGTACTGTACCAATGTCTGGAAAAACCAGAAATATCTTTCGGAGATTGTTAGCCAGCTTGAGACCCCGGCTACTATAACCAAGAGGCTCAGGGTCTATTACAGGCGCTTTGGCAATCTAATAAAATATGTGGGTCCTGACTGCGGGTTGGGCTCCTGGCCTAACCAGAGGATGGCTTTTATCCTGCTTTCCAATGTAGCTCAGGGTATAAAAGATTTCAGGGACTCCCTCTAATCCTGAACTCTTTAATTAGCTTTTATATGAAATAAATTTCAAAAATTCCTGTATTGAAATGTTTGCAGCCTGAGATATCAGGCTCCATTTTTCTTTCCAGTGGAAGTTACACTAAGTACAGGATTTCTTAAAAAATAGCCGACAGATGTCGAAGCACAATGGAAACAAAGGGGTAATTTTTATTATTTATTTTTATAATTATTTTTCCCCGGGTTTTATTCGTCTCTACTTATCTCTTTTAATCATTTATCGAGTCTCCCATGCCTTCTATCGATATCGTCCATTATATCCAGCATCTTTCTAATAGCAGTTCGGATGGCGTCAGACTGGCTGACAAACTTCTTGTTATCTCCTACATGCCTGTTAAGGTCATCCAGAAGCTCCTGAGGAATTTCAACGCTTACTTTTGGCATTAGAGTTGCACCCATTCAGATTTTTATGCATTGAAGTTGATTGAGCAATTAATTTATTTCTAAATATATTGCTCTTTTAATGAGATAAGATCGAATAAACCTGCTTAATGAGTTGTTGAGTTGAAAATTCGACTATTGGAATGAACAGATTTACTATTCATGATCATATGCCCTTTAATATTTTACCTGCACCAGACGATATGATATCTGGACACTGTATTATCTCACTGAGAAAAAACCTAATAAAATGCAGGCTTTTAAAGCGGAATTTCAATAAAAAAGATGATAGTAGCGGGCCCGAAGGGATTTGAACCCCCGGCCTATGGATTAAGAGTCCATCGCTCTGCCTGACTAAGCTACGGGCCCACGCATTGTTATTCTCACTGAATGAGCGACTCTCAAAATGTATCTTTAAATATTTATAAGTTTCGGCACAGGCTTTTATCTCTCAAATCTTTCCGAAATTGAATCCGAATCTATAGAACTTGTTTAGATTTCTCAGGAAAAGTTGCTTTACAGAAATTTTTACCTTTAACAGATAAATATCTTTTATTGTAATCAATTTTATTTTTTATAGGAATTGACCTTACTAAGTATCTTTGAGATTGAAAATCAGAAGTCTGAAAACCATGCACATTATATTTTCCTAACTTTATTATTTTTCTTTTTTTAGAGATATTAATGCAAAACGTTATATACAAGCGAATATGAGTATGACCAATTAATTGACTTATCCGAAGCTCTGTTGGGGATTAGTTAATCAAATAGATTAAGTAGAATTTGTACTTCCTGAATTTGGGTTCTCAAGTTTGGCTTGTTAAGTACTTTTTTACTCTTTTCTGTCGATAGAGCTTTCTTAAGCTGATTAATAGAAGTTAAAGGAATGAATGTAATGTTTAAAGATGAACATACTTCTGTGCCCGTTGAAGAGGGCGAAACCTACGATGTAACTATTCAGGATATTGCTCGCCTGGGAGACGGCATTGCCCGTATCGAAGGTTTTGTAGTTTTTGTCCCGAACACCAGTGTTGGCGATGAAGTCCGGATTAAAGTCGAAAGAGTGCTTCCCAAGTTCGCATTTGCAAGCGTTGTCGAGTAAATGCAGGGAAATAAAATAATCATATTAAATTAAGGTAAATTAAAGGAATGGTTTTCATGTTTAGAGAAGAAATTCGCTCAATCCCTGTCGAAGAGGGCGAAGTTTACGATGTAACAATTCAGGACATTGCTCGTCAGGGAGATGGCATTGCTCGCATTGAAGGTTTTGTAGTCTTTGTCCCGGGCACTAAAGTTGGTGACGAGGTTCGGATTAAAGTCGAAAGAGTACTTCCCAAGTTCGCATTTTCAAGCATTGTCGAGTAAATGCAGGGAAATAAAATAATCACATTAAATTTAAGGTAAATTAAAGGAATGGTTTTCATGTTTAGAGAAGAAATTCGCTCAATCCCTGTCGAAGAGGGCGGAGTTTACGATGTAACAATTCAGGATATCGCTCGTCAGGGAGATGGCATTGCTCGCATTGAAGGTTTTGTAGTCTTTGTCCCGGGCACTAAAGTTGGCGATGAAATCCGGATTAAAGTCGAAAGAGTACTTCCCAAGTTCGCATTTGCAAGCGTTGTCGAGTAAGTGCAGGGAAATAAATTAACTTTAGTTAAGTTATTGGGAATGATTTTTATGTTCAGAGACGAAAGCAGCTCTGTTCCTGTTGAAGAAGGCGAAGTCTACGATGTAACAATTCAGGATATCGCTCGTCAGGGAGACGGTATTGCCCGCATTGAAGGTTTTGTTATCTTTGTCCCGGGTACCAAAGTTGGCGATGAAGTCCGGATTAAAATCGAAAGGGTTCTCCCCAAATATGGTTTTGCAAGCATCGTTGAATAAACAGGATGCTCCAAATGAAAAAAGCAAGACTGAAGAATCAATAGTTCTTCAGTCTTTTTATCATTCATCTTATTATTCCAGTCTCTTTACCATTCATCTTATTAATTAATCTCTGGAACTTTAAGGCTTGGAATTACTTTTCTTTAATCTGTTCCTTGTTTTGATATAATTAGATATTCTCAGTATATTTGATCTATTGTATTGTTTTCAATTCTTTTTGACCGGACCGTTTTTTGCTCATTTTTCAGTACAATGTATGTTCTATTATCCATGGCTTCTGATAGTGAACATTCGATGCTATTATATAATAGATATTCAATCTATTTTGGGAACTCAATTGACAAAGTTTTGTAAATGCTTTACAGAACAAGTATTTGCTTTACTCTGTAGCCGGGAAAAACAGCCCGGAGTGATTTCTAATGATTCGTTTTATCAAGTACCACCCCAGGTCCAATACTTACGTGATTGAAAAACGAGCTTTTCTTGAAGAGGACCTTACTCTGGACGGCAATGTAATTGTCGGGCAGGAAGTAAAATTCTGGAAGAACCTCACAGTGACCGGCAGGCTTGAACTCGGAAAAGATTCGATTGTTAAGGGTAATGTAAAAGCCAGAAGTGCTCTTGTTTGCGCCGGGGCAAAAATTCTGGGCAATATCGAAACAGTTTCTGAGCTTGTCCTTCTTGATGGAGCTAAAATAAATACCGCGGCCTGTCAAGGAGATATCCGCGCCAGACCCGGATGCGCTCTCAACTCAGTTAAAGCAGACGGTACGCTTGAACTCATTGGAAAAGTTAATGTCAAGAAAGTAGAGCCATTAACCAAAGTAATTATTCGGGCTGAAGAATCGGGATTCTCCAGCAGTACTTAATGTTTTTTCCCTCTTTTCATTCTTTTTGTATCTTTTTATTCCGTTTTCATTTTTGTACAGCGGTTTTATCCCTTTCCGTCAAGCCGTAAAAGTTTACCTTTTGAACCTCTCTTCTTTGAGAAGTTTCAGGACACGGTCCCTTAAACGGTTAGCTTCAGGACTTGTCCTACACCGCGGGCGAGGCAGGTCAACGGGCACAATCTCTCTTATTCTTCCAGGTCTTGCGGTCATGACCAATATCCTGTCTGAGAGAACAACCGCCTCATCCACACTATGGGTCACGAAAATGAAGGTAACGTGTTTCTGTTCCCATATTTTCAGGAGTTCGTCCTGAAGACTATTTCGAGTCTGGGCATCCAGTGCCCCAAAAGGCTCGTCCATAAGAAGCACTTCGGGTTCATTAGCAAGAGCTCTTGCAATTGCAGCCCTCTGCTGCATGCCTCCGGACAGCTCATAAGGATAGCTATTTTTAAACTGTCCCAGACCTACAAGATCTATATACTTCTCCGCATGCTGCCGGGCTTCAGCTTTACTAATTCCCTGCATATCTAGCCCGAAAGTGACGTTATCAATAACTGTTCTCCAGGGAAACAGGGAATACTGCTGGAAAACCATGCCCCTCTTGGGATCAGGACCAGTTATAGGGACTCCATTGAGTGTAATTTCTCCTGAAGTCTGGGTTTCAAGCCCTGCAATAATACGGAGCAGGGTTGTTTTTCCGCAGCCAGACGGTCCAAGAAGGCAGACAAACTCGCCGTCTTCAACATCAAAGCTCACATCATGTAGAGCTTCCGTAACACCATTTTCTTCTTTTTTAGTAAATATACGTGAGACATTTTTTATACTTACTCTGCCCATCTTATACCACAGTTCCTGCTGTCCATCTAAGTAATTTTGCATCTACATAATATCTGAAGAAGCGGTCAATTAAAAGACCCACGAACCCAAGCAGAAGCATGTAAACGAGCACGAAATCCATCCTGTGCAGGTAGTAATTGTGCCAGATCTGATACCCAAGTCCATTATCGCTAACTCCGAACATTTCCGCAGCTACAAGGCACATCCAGCCTACTCCCATGGCAATCCTGATTCCTGCAGCAATTGAAGGCATAGCTGAAGGAATTGCAATATAACGTATAAGATCCAGATCCCGAGTACACCCAAGAACCTTTGCTGCCTCAACATAAACTTTCGGGACGTTTTTAAAACCTGTGTAGGTATTGATAATAATAGGAAAGACCATTCCCACAAACACAACGAAACCTGCAGCCTGGCGAGTAAGCCCAAACCATACGATTGCAAAGGGAATCCAAGCAAGGGGAGGAATTGGGCGCAGGATTTCGATTATAGGATCGATTGCCCTATTTGCTTTTCTGAACCATCCCATAGCTATCCCGAGTGGAATTCCTATTGTAAACGCAGCTATAATACCAATTGAGAAATGAACCAGACTTGTTAACGCATCTGTGTAAATTAGCCCGCTTTCGACAATAGTAGTGAAAGATTTTACTACATCATAAAAACTGGGCAGAAGAAACTTATTCTGTACTATTCTATCCGCTACAAGCTGCCATATTGTAACTGCGATTATGAGAGACAATGCTTCAATGCTATTCTCTTTTATTGTTTTTATGAAACGGTTCTTCATGTCTAATTAAAAGAGTTCTTACTTTTTTACCTTTCCGGCAGACTTCATTTCTCAGAAAAAAGAAAAGTTAAGGTTGCCATCATATATAACAAAGGCAACCGAATTTATTTTAACTTATTCTTATCATTCCTGAGTCTGTTCTTCACTCATGACTTTCTCATAGAAGCTTGTATCAAAGATATCTTCCCGTGTCAGGGATTTTGGAATAATACCAAGTTCATACTGAGTGTTTGAGTAATTGACAGCCGAACTTTCAATCAATGCAGGATCTGTAATCCACTCTCCATCCCATTCTTCAAGGGATGTCCTTACAGTCTCAAGATCCTCTGTGGTTTTATTTGAATAAATCTGGGCGGCTTCGTCTACATTTGCCTGGTTGTACTCTGTTGCTTTAATATGGGTCCTTACAATCTGTTCCACAATATCCGGGTGCTCTCTGATAAGTTCTCCACTTACGACAAGTACACAGCAGGAGTGATTTGCTTCCATCTCTCCAGATTGCACTATAGTACGCCCGTTACCTTCCCTTTCTACAACCGTTGGGGATGGATGAGGCAAGAAGACAGCATCAACCCGTTTGGCCGAAATAGCGGTGACGGCGTCTCCTGGGGTCATTCCGAGAACTCTCACATCTGTCTCAACATCAAGCCCGTTTTCACTGAGCCAGTTCTTGAGCAGGGTATCCTGAATCGTTCCTGGCGGGAAAGTAGCTATCGTAAGTCCTTTTAAGTCTTCAGGGCTTTCATATTCATGTTCGGGCCGAAGAACAAGACTTGAGCCGTTTATCTGTACAGGCGTAACAATCTTTGCGTCAAGGCCCGGTTCCTGGCTGAGAGCTGCAACTACAGGGGCTGCCCCGACATAAGCGACATCCAGGTCTCCGGACATCATAGCCTGCATTTCAGGGGCTCCTGTCGGGAATTGATATTCTTTAATTTTTTCAATTCCATATGGTGCAAGGTCTTCTTGCCACCATCCTTTTTCAGCCGCAGTCATGTATGCGATCTGGTGGGTACTCGGCTGATAGCCAATGTTCAATTCAGTAAGATCATCGGATGCGCAGCCGGATACGAAGATTGATGCGAGCAACAATAGAGTAAGTGTGAGTATACCTATTTTTTTCAAAATCTCACCTCGTTAATCCCTATAAATGATAATAGTCCCTATAAATGATAATCCCTATAAATGATAATAATCCCTAAATGACAGACCTCTTTCTCTAAATAATATTTTTTGAGTTCGGGTCTTCTTAAGGAAAAATTAATAACTTCTCCAGCTTTCCCTTTATCAGCTTTCCATAAACTTCTTTGCGAAGAATTTCTTTTTCTTCAAATAAAAAATCCTGGTAAAAAATAAAAAGTAAATGTGTGCATTGATTGTTAATATTTTTTAACATTTCCTATATATAGCTTCTCAATGCCGTCATGATTATACCCCAAATGTATTAATACAACGGGATATATTTCTCATTAAGGACTAAATCTTCTATGAAATGTAGATTATTTCCCAAAAACAAAAATTTTCTACAGGGTTTAAAAGGTTGAATTTTATGAATGTTGCAGACAAGGTTATCAAATCCGCATTCGAATCTGATGAGGTTTTTCAAAAAACGCTTTCCACTGTAATTAAAGAGGATCTTAACCTCACTGCTGTGGATTTTGCCAAAAAAGCAAATATCCCCCCAAGCACCCTTTACAAGATCTTGTCAGGGAATCGGGATCCCAACATTAAAACCCTCCGCCAGATCGTGAAAACTATCCGTGATATTAAAGTATCAGATAGTGGAGAATTTATTGCTGTCATTGCAGCTCGCTCTGTGCTTGACAATATCGTGGAGACAAAGAGAAAGATAGCTGGCAGGCTGGTTACAATCAGGGAATACTCGGCAACTTCAATGGAAGAAGCTATAATAGCAGCCGTTACCGCCGAGAGAGACGGAGCAAAAGCCCTGGTCTGCGCTCCCATAGTGAGCCCGACTGTAGAAAAGATCCTAAATATTCCGGTCACGACAATTATCCCGAGGAACAGTCTTATAGATGCGATTGAACTTGCGCTCAAAAAGATGGAGTGATCGTTAGGAAAAAAGCAGTATGACATTTGAAGAGAGATAAAATCTGGGAAACTGAGCCAAATCTAAATTCTATTAAAAATAAAAAGACCCGCGTTAATTCGAAACGCGGGAATCCTGAATCTAATTAACTTTTGTTTCTTTGGCTTTCTTTATCTCTGAATTTTATTTTACTACCGCTTTTATCTCCACTAATTTACTTCTTAAGCTCCCTTATTTTTTCCTGAATCATTGAGATATCCCCGCCACCTTTTGTAAAGAAATAGGCAGCTCCACCTACTATTAGCAGGATAATGGCTACTAGGGCATAGAGCAGTAAGGAAGACTTCTCTTTTACAGTGTAGGTTGCGGTTTCTCCTCCAACTTCTACCCTGTAGGTTCCAGGCACCTCTTCTACGTGCTCAAAGGTTACAGTGGTATTATTCCCTACATCCAGGGGAATCTCTTTTGATTTGGTTGCGTTTCCGTTAATAAACAATTCCACACTCTGATTTCCTGCAGCGTTGCCAATGTTTCTGACGGTAATTGAGATTGTTGCAGCCTTTCCTGCACTTACTTCTAAGGGCTCAACTAACAGGTTTGAGAATTCGAAAATGGCTTCAGGGTCTCTTACTCTTATATTTTCTTCCTGATCCAGGAATCCTTCCTTTGTTACGCTCAGTTTAAGAGTGCCGCTTTTATCTGTCGTATAGGAAACTTTTCCATCAGGTCCTGTTTTGTTAACAAGGTTCCCGTTAATCGAAACATTTGCACCCTCAATTGGGTCGCCACCGATTGCTCTGACAATCTCAATATCCAGGGTATCGCCTACATAAACCGTTTCAGGTGATACACTAACTGACATCTTCTCTTTCGGAGGAATTACATTGACGTTCTTGTTTGCAGTTGTGTATCCATCTTTTTGTGCGGTCAATTTAAGGGGTCCGATATTCTCTGCAGTGTATTCAACAGTCCCATTAGCGTCGGTCTTACCTACATTAGTCGTATTAACATTTACGCTGGCACCTTCGACCGGGCTCTCACCTGCAGTCACTCCAATATCAAACGTATCACCTACAACGATCTCATCAGGCACACTGATCTTGAGCTCTCTGCTGGCTCCACCTTCGTTCTGGATTTCTACAGCGGGATAGAACCTGAGAACACTGTCATCAGCTACTTTGAAGCTGATATTGCCCATGATCTCGATTGTTTCTCCTCGATCAAGCCCGATATCGTCATCATTCTTCATTTTAATGCCGCTTTCGGAAACACTGCTAACTTCCATCTCGCCAAAGCTTTCCCCGTTTTCGATCTCAATGTACTCATCCGAAATCTGGAAAATGCCCTGTGTGAAAACAGCCGAGGTCTCACTTCCTGCGAAGACTGTGCCGAAGTGGACTATGATCAGGGGTATATCCTCAGCTTCTCCAATGTCGGTCTCGTAGATATAATCCTGATTGGAGGCAACGAAAGCATCATCTACCACTTCTCCATCCTTCTCGAGCTGCACCCAGACAGTATCCCCATTAATATCGACTTCCATGATATTCAGGGAATAGCCGTTCTCAAGCACAAGAGCAGAACCTGAGTACATGGACTTCCTGTCATCGCTATCTGTAAGGATTTTAGCAAGAATATTATCCGAGAGAAGGCTTACGTCATCTACTGCTCCGTTAACGGCTCCATCTTCATATCCTGCAAAATACTTGTCTGCCATAAACCCTACGACCATGAAATTGCCCCAGTTACTGTATTCGAACTGAACTTTCTGAGGCTTGGATTCATAGACCAGTTTATCGGATGGGATAGTTCTGCCTTTCAGTTCTT
This sequence comes from Methanosarcina flavescens, assembly GCF_001304615.2. NCBI lineage: Archaea > Methanobacteriati > Methanobacteriota > Methanomicrobia > Methanosarcinales > Methanosarcinaceae > Methanosarcina > Methanosarcina flavescens. The sequence goes on from NZ_CP032683.1 coordinate 1,919,719, forward strand.
CGACTTTAAGCTCTTCGGTTCCGATTCCCTCATCTATATTATAATAGAAACCTTCAAAGTTGAAAGGATTCCAGGCAGGAGTAGAGTTTCCATCTTTATCTTCATCATAAACAGTTCCGCGGAGCTCGTAAGTTCCGGATTCTGAGGTATCGAGAATGGGAGCAAAACGCAGTTTACTGTCATCGGCAACCTTGAGCTTTACCTTACCCATGAGGTCGATAGTTTCGCCTTTATCAAGTCCGATATTATCTTCATTTTCCATTCTTATTTCATTACTGCTGATGGACTTTACTTCCATTTCTCCGAAGGTGTCTCCATTCTGGAGTTCCACATAATTGTCCGAGATCTGGAAAACTCCTTCAATAAATGCAGCCGAGGTTTCAGTGCCTGAAAAAACTGTGCCGAAATGGGCAAGGATTATAGGTACATCTTCAGCCTCGCCAAGGTCAGTCTCATAGACATAGTCCTGTCCAGAGGAAATAAAAGCGTCATCCACAACATTTCCATCTTTCTCAAGCTGTATCCAGACAGTTTTCCCATTAACGTCAACTTCCACGACATTCAGGGAATAACCGTCTTCGAGGATAAGAGAATCTCCTGCATACGCCGACTTTTTATCATCGCTATCTATGAGGATCTTGGAGAGAATGCCGTCAGAGATCAGGCTAACATCGTCACCTATAACTGAGGAATTTTCACTGTAGCCTGCAAAGTATTTCTCTGCCATGAACCCTATAACCTGGTAGGAACCCCATTTATTATATTCAAAATCAGTTTCAGTAGGTCTTGTTATATACTTGATGTTTCCTGAATCTATACTTCTTTCTATATTCTCAATCTTCATTTCTTCTGAGGATACACCGGAATCAAGGTCATAGTAGAAGCCTGAGTAACTCTGTGCGTTCCATGTATAGGTAGTGGGCATCCCCTCTTCCCATATTCTGTTCCCACTTGATGGGGCTTCAACCGTTATATTCCAGGTTTGTGTCGATTGGCCGTATACGCCGTTGGGATCACTGGCTACTGCTTTGAGTGTATAATTAGCCGAATTGTCCCCTCTAAATTCGTATGAAGAAGAAGTCACGTCTGTATCAGTTTTTTGATTTATATCATTGACAAACCACTCAACGTTAATATTCTGGTTGTTTGTAGAACTTACACTGAAGGTCTGCGACTTTCCCTGCTCTACTTTAACCGTTTCCTCAGAGGGGGCAAAATTAACAGGCATTCCTCCTGCTGATACTGTCCAGTCCCATCTATAGCTCGCAATTTCTGCACCGCTCTGAGCTACAACAGTAACATTATATACGGCTGCTGAAGATGTAACATTTTGAAACGTATCTGACATTACTCCAGTGGCGAATTTAACTTGTTCTCCATCTATATACCAGGTGACGTCTGCTACCTTGTTTGTCTCAATGCTAAATTCCTGGGGTTCTCCTATTCCTGTACTTGGATTACTCTGAGGATTTTGGTTTGTAATCGCCAGTGCACCTTCAGTACCTTCTACATTCCAGATTATTGGATCTAATCCATCTATACTGGCTGTCACCTGGTACGATCCCAACTGAAGAGTATGATTGAGGGTTGCAACATTATTGCTATCGGTTTGTGTTGTTGTTGTCTCTTCTCCTATATTCCATGTGACAGTGGCACTTTCATTTAAAGGAATAGCAAATGTTTGAGGTGTACCTGCTGTCCCTGTAACAGTCGAATTCGTCGAGGGTGTAGGGTCTGCTACCAGACCCGGGGCTGCTGTTACAGCTCCGCAAAATAGCCCCAGCACCAGAATTGCTGTAAATATCTGTAAACTAGCTTTTTTCATAGTCGATCCTTCTGAACCTTGTGCATAAATTATATTATGAATTTAGTCAGTTTAACCCGAGTTTACTCAATTTTTGTGATCTAAGGGGATTAATCAATCAAGAATTTTTAATTTTCTTCTTTCTCACCCCGGGCTTCTATTTTGTGGGGGTAACTTAATTTTTAATCAGGAGGATCCATCAATTGTCTCGGCTTTTAGCTGCTGGTATCCTCGCTGTGCTATAGTTGTAAGCTTGCATTCGGGGGATTCGAGTACAATGCCCGCTTCATACATTGTGCATTCTCCTATAACAGTTAAGTTACATATATTTTGTACTTTTTTCATCTTTTGCGGGTCAATTGTAAGAAGAAGTTCAAAATCTCCGCCTGTATAGAGTGCAAGTTCCCTCAGCTTGTCGGGGTTTGAGGCGAATTCCCTGACTTCTCTGAGGATAGGAAGGGAATCTTCCCGGATCCTGAAGCCTACATGGCTCTGTCTGGCAAGGTCGTAAAGAGACATTGCAAGACCGTCACTTGTATCAATCATGGATGTGACTGCCCCGGACTCGGCCATTTGTCTGGCTTCCTTAATGCGCGGAATTGGCTCAAAAAGTGCCTTCAGGACAGTTTCAGTTACTGATTTTTTCAATTGTAGGGCTTCCAGAGCTGCCCCCGCTGAGCCTGTATATCCGGTGACGCAGACAAGATCACCTGGTCTTGCTCCGCGCCGAAGAAGGAGCTGGCTTTTCTTTACCTTGCCCAGCGCCGTCCCTGTAATCGTCAGTTCTGCATGGGTGTCAAGATCGCCTCCGATAATCGCAGTTCCACAGAATTCAGCACACGCCTGCATACCTTTTGCAAGTGCTTCAACAAAAGTAATTTCGGTATCTAACGGCATCCCGATTGCCATAATAAGCCCTGTGGGTTCTGCGCCCATGGCTGCAATATCACTGAAGTTTACCGCTGCTGACATCCAGCCCATTTGCCAGGGTGTCATCTCCTTCGGAAAATCCGTGGTTCTATGCAACATATCGGTAGTAACAACCAGGCAGTCTTCGCCTTTCAGGTCAAGGACGGCGCAGTCATCCGAACCTGCACCAATAAGGATTCCTTCCTGCCCTTTTTCCTTGCCATCAGGGGCTTTAAAAATCTCGGATAAGATGGAGATTAGAGCGCGTTCTCCAATTGAAGATACTCTTGTGTCTTTCATGGTCTTTTTTGAAAAAGGTAACCTTTGCTTTTACTTTTATAAACACATGCCCTCTGTGAGCCAAAATGCACTGAGTTTCTCTCCTTTATTTAATTTGTGTAACGCGCAAAGTTACACAAAAAGTTAGTAATATTAACATAGAGATTTTTCCATATTCAGAGAGATTTTTCTATATCTAATGAGATTCTTTATTACATGAGACGTTATGCCCGAGTTCTCATATATCCTACAAGCATCGAGACGATAACTTTCTCAAATTGGGTCAATTTCATGGGTTTAGGGTTACAATCTTTTGAATAATTATTTCGAATAAAATTCTTAAGTGCTCAATTTGCCTTTTATCTTTTGAAATCCATAAAACTTTTGTAAACTTCAAATTCACTCGAACCTAAATTATGGTTTTTATAAGGAATCTGAAAAAAGCTTAAAAAAGATGTTTCAGAACTGGAAAAAATAACTGATGAAAAAGTCAAAAAAATTAAGAAAAAGAAGCTAAGAAAAAACTAAGAAAAAAACTGAAGATAAAGACTAAAAAGCAATAATTAAAGATAAAAACAGAGTCAAAATTAAAGATAAGAAATGAAGAACAAGAAAAACTGGATTACATTGAATCAAATATAATTTCTTCTCCGTTTTCTTTTGTTCTTATTCTCACATCATTCAGGTAGTTTTTTGCTACTCTCCCCAGTTCGTACAGTTCTTCTCTTTCAAGCACCTGTGTCTCCCTCAGACTTTCACGCAAGCTGTACTCCGGGATGCCCTGCTGCAACACGTACGTAACTTCCTTGTTCTTAATATTTTCCGAGATCCAGGCAGCTATGCTGGCAATTTCTTCCCTACTTCCGATAAAGTCCCTGATTAGTGTCGTCCTGAGTTCCAGTTCCATGCCGCAGGAATCTACAATTTCGAGAGTATCTATTAAAGACGCAGTGATCTGTTCAGGTGTTTTTTTTACAGCTTCATATTCTCCATAGCCCGTAACTTTCCCGTAAAGCTTAGGATTATCTGGTGGAGCTTTTATATCGATAAAAAATTTATCAACCAGCTTTCGTTTAACCAGTTCATTTGCCATCCCAGGGTAGCAGCCGTTTGTGTGAATTCCTATTGCAAGCCCCACTTCTCTTACAAACTCTGCAAGAGGCACAATTGCGTCCTGCATCAGAGGCTCTCCTCCTGAAAATACAACTGCACTCACAAAGGGCTTTGATTTTTTAATTTGATCTTTTACAAAGTCCAGATCTACAGGGTTCAACCCGTGGAGATAGGGATGGTTCTGGCAGTAGGTACAGCGAAGAGGGCATCCTCGAAAAAAAATAGTAGTTGCGGCTTTTCCTCTCCAATCCACGGTCGATAGCGGGACTATACCAGCATAGTTTAATCTCATAGTCCACCGTTTCTTACAGTTGTACGCATAAAAGGGGTTAAGGAACTCTTACCTGAGTTCCTGTGTGCTGTATCTTTTTCTGTCCAGGAGCTCCTGGCGCTTGCCTTTGTTCCATCCTTCTACGGATTGAAGGTATCCTGTGATCCTTGAGAGATGCTGCACGTTTTCAGACTTGCACTTCGGACATCTGTCCAGCAGACCGTCGGCTACATATCCCTCATCAATGCACACAGTCATATCCCGAGTAAAGGCAAAGTAACCGGTCTGGGTATTCTTTGCAATATACATGGCAAGTTCCTGCAGACCGTCAGGGTCCGGCTTTCCTTCTCCTAGCCAGATATGCATGATATTTCCACCGTCCACAATTGGGAAGAAAGTATGTTCGTACCTTATCCTTTCGGGCAGAGATACATCTGCATCAGGCGGAAGATGAGTCCCATTGGTATAGTAAATCGGCAGGTCATGCGTCTGATTCAAATCCCGTTTTGCAGCCTGCACATTTCCTTTGATTGTACTCTCTGCTTTGCCAGCATACTCCTTATGCAAGAGGTCCGAGACTGCAAAACGCTGGGCTGTCGTTTCAGCAGGCGTCCTTGCAAGAGCAATTTCCATTCCGGTTTCCCTTGAGAGCTTCTGAGCATGCATCTTCATCTCAAACATAGCCCTGATTGCAAGCTTATAAGCATCTGGAGACTGATGGATCTGATAGCCTGTATGGTACTGGACCATCTCATTAATCCCTACTACTCCTATGGTATATACCAGGCTTTCAAAATCCACAGCCATTGCTCCTTTTTCCCCGGTATTTGGGTCTTTAGGACGCTGGGCTGCAAATGGAATTCTGTTTTTCTTGATCAGGTTGTTCATCCATTTCCGTTTGATTTTGAAGACTTCCACTCCCTTGTTCATCAGGGATTTGAGCTCATTAAAGAGTTTCTCATCATCATGTTCAGCTCTGTATGCAGCTCTTGGGCAGTTCAAAGACAGAACCATCCATGACCCCATTGAGAAGTGCTTTCCGTCCTTAAAATGAAGTTTGTCATTGAATTCGACGTCATCTGTAGGATTTGCAGAAAATTGATAGGCGCAACATTGATAGCATGAGATTCCCTTTCCTGCACCCCTGTACTCCGGAAGCTGGTTATCAAAATAAGGAGTCCCGAATTTGGCAGCCAGCTCGAAGGTCATCCTGTACAACTCTTTATAAGTCGGAAGATCGGGGTGAGTCCTGTTGAATTCCTTGTCTTCTTCCATAAAGTCAGGCTCAATGGAAATTTCGGGTTTGGGGAAACTGAAAGGCTTGCCCCAGGCATCTCCTTCAAGCATGACATCCATCAGAGCCTTAAATCCAAGACGAACCTCTTTTTCAAACTCCCCGTAGGTTCTCAGAGGAGCCTGTTTACCATCCCAGATCTTACCCATAGCGACAATCGGAATATTTCTCCAGAGCTTCGGAACCCCGGGGGAGAGCTGTACGGATGAAAAAACCGTCTGTCCGCCTCTTGCGCACATCATCTGCATCATTTCATAGACGAACATCTGCATAAGCTGTTTTATCTCGGTTTCAGACTTACCTTCCAGATAGGGAGCCATAAATGTCAGGAAATTGTAGAATCCCTGCCCGCCTGCGAAATTTGTCTGAGCCGAGCCCATAGCTTTAACTGCATGAAGAAAAGCTACTTCAGCATTTTTTGCAGGCTTTGCTACACTGGACTGCGTTCCTACTCCATCAGGCATAAGCCCATAGTAAAAAAAGTAACGAAGATCCCAGTCCTGGCAAAAAGGCCTTGTGCCCATATATTCAAGATCATGGATATGGAAATCCCCATTCAGGTGTAAGTCTGCAAGCTCTTTTGGCATCAGGAGGAGATTCTGCTCCTTGGACATCTTATCAGCTTTTCTTTTATGTGAGGTTTCGGCATTGTTCAGCTGGTTTGCATTATCATTTGCTTCAAAGCCGTATCCAGTATCGATTTCGTAGGCATCGTAGACCGAAGCTCCAACCCTAGTCATGATATTTCTCCACTCGACATGTCCCCTGTCAAGCAGGATATTGTTGACGATTTCCCGTATAAGAGGGCCTGAGAGAAACTTTATGTTCATCTTTTTGATGATCTTTTCCGCTTCCTTTGCAATATCAACGGCTTCTTCTTTTGTTATTGAGGGTTTACTGTAGAAGATCTCGCTTAATTTTGTTTCTTTCAGGAGCCGGTTTACAATGATATTCCTGTCCCAGTTAAGAATGAAGCCATCTGTTGTCCTTACCTTGGGGAGGGGGGAGATGGACAACCCGTCAAGGGTCTTTTGCACTGGCTGGTTGTCAGATAACTCGTCATCATCGTGGAGTGGAGAGACGGATAACTCTTCAAGCGGCGTTTGCGTTGATTGGTTGTCAGATAACTGGTCATCGTGTAAGAGAGTCTCGCCTGTCATTTTCTCATCTTCACTATCTGTTTTAGAATGGAATTTGCAGGATTATTCAAATTATTCTGATTTTCAAGATCGCTTTCATCACATGATTCCCTGGATTTTCTCAGGGTTTACTTCTTCCCCACGGAAGAGTTCCTCGTGTGTAAGAAAAGTATCATTGATCTGTAAAACAGGCGCTGTCACTGTGAAGACCCCGTTGAAGCGCAGTTCTGTTAGAGCTTCTGGAGTAGACATATCTGCTACCTCGAAAGCAATTGAATGTGTTTCCAGGAAATTTTTTAATTTATTACATTTCGGACAGCGGTCCGTTGTGTATATTATTATTTTTGCCATGCTTTACGTCCCTCTGATTTTTACTCTAATTCTTAATCTGATTTTTAGTTACCGTTTTTGTACGGGTTTTGTTCCCGCTCTACATATTGTTTTTATTTACATTGTTTGCGGGGTGAGCGTGCAGATGCAGAGTGCATTATAGCAATAAAACAAAACCCATGCGGGTCATTCCTCAACTAACCCTTGTAAACCTTATAAATGTGTATTTTTAATTATAAGTAAGCAATATCGGAAAAAGGTGCAGTTTCCAGGAAGCACCCCTCTGATATCCTTTTTCCCACTCTAATAAGTGGAAATGACCTTTATTTTCAGGTAAATATTCTAAATGCCATATCACTTAATAATGGTTTTTCACTCAGGTCTGGATACAATAACACCTTTGTTTTGTATTCAAAGATTCTCTATTTGTTATCAGATCTGATAACAGATTTAAGGATTCCTGTTTTTGAAAGGCTGCATTATATAAGGAAACAATTTCAATCACGGAGGGCTTTAACAGATATCTGCAACCTATTTGGCGGGTACAGGTATGGTTAAGATGTATAAGGCATTATTCCTTGGAACTCTTTAAAATACAACTAAAAAATTTTATCTGTTTTCAGCGTACTATTGTGAAATCTTTTTTTCTTCTGCTCAGTATTGGGAATCTATACCTGGGCATTTACTTTATATTCACTTTATCTTTTTTATTCCTTTTAGAAAATCTTTAATCTTCCTGAAAGATTGGAAATTACAAAAAAGCGTTATATCATGGTTCAGTTATATCTCATCAAGCAGAAAAAGAGGTGTCACTTCATAGAGAAATTATTATCTTCCGGCTGCAAGCCCCTTGATGAACTCCTGGGAGGAGGTTTTGAGAAAGGCATTGTAACTCAAATCTTCGGACCTGCAGGAACCGGGAAAACAAATATCTGTATCCAGCTTTCGGTGGAATGCGTAAACCAAGGGCAAAGAGTCATTTTCATAGATACTGAAGGACTTTCTCCTTCACGTTTCAGGCAGATTGCAGGGGAAAACGCAAAAGAAATAGCAAGGAGCATCATTATCTATGAACCCATGAATTTTGAAGAGCAGTATGCAGCCGTAAGAGAGGTGGAAAGAATAGCTGGCGAGAATATCGGTCTCGTGATCCTGGATTCTGCAACCTCATTTTACAGGTTCGAGCTTGAAGACGATGAAACAAGCATGAGAAGCCGCAGAGAACTTGCCAGCCAGATAGGATTTTTACATGCCCTAGCCCGCAAACATGGTTTTGCCGCAGTCATAACCAACCAGGTATATTCAGATATTACCTCAGGAGGGGTGCGCCCTCTTGGTGGCAGTTCCTTGGAGCATATCTCAAAGACGATTATTAGACTGGAAAAAACAGGTGAAGGAACCAGGCGCGCCATCCTGTACAAACATCGTTCCCGTCCTGAAGGCTCGAGTGCTGAATTTACAATTACAGCTGAAGGAATTCGCTAAGTAGGCCAATTACTAAACAATTGCTAAGCAGAGCAATTGCTGAGAAGAACAGGAGATCAGAAAAGTTCTTCAAAAAGCCTTTTAATAGTTATTGTAGACAGAGAAAAAGTTAAATTCTGGCTGAAAACAAACTTAAGTCTGAATAGGAAACATATAAGATGCCCGGATATCCAGGACTTCTCGAGGTTTGCTTTTGCAAGAATCTTTTCTCTGAATTTTAACGTTCCCGGGTTCCGGCTATAAATTCTTCAGTCCGCCTGTAAGCCTCATCGTCAGGGTACTGAATAGCAGGATGTTTCATGAAGTAGGAAGCCGGAGAATATAGCACTCCTCCTATCCCGCGGTCAAGAGCCAGCTTGCAGCAGCGAATAGCATCGATTACCACACCTCCAGAGTTAGGGGAGTCCTCAACCGAAAGCCTGAGCTCAAGGTTCATGGGCACATCCCCGAAGAGTTTTCCTTCCATTCTCAGGAAGCATACCTTATTGTCTTTCTGCCAGGCTACGTAGTCACTGGGCCCTATGTGAATATTATCGTTCTCAAGCTTCCTGGAAAGTACGGACTGGACGGCTTCGGTCTTCGATTCTCTCTTGGAGGCAAGCCTATCCCTGTTAAGCATGTTAAGAAAATCGGTGTTTCCTCCGGTATTGAGCTGGTATGTTCTTTCGAGCTTTACGCCTCGCTTTTCGAAAAGATCCGCAAGAACTCTGTGTGTAATAGTAGCTCCAAGCTGGGCTTTGATATCATCGCCAATAATCGGAATATTTTTCTCCTCAAATTTTTTAGCCCATTCAGGATCGCTTGCAATAAAAACGGGCATGTTGTTTATGAAAGCTACCCCTGCTTCAAGAGCACACTCAGCGTAAAAACGAGCTGCTTCTTCAGAACCTACAGGCAGGTAATTGAGAAGCATTTCGGCACCTGAATTTTTAAGCTCGTTTATGATATCCGCTTTTGTAGCTTCCTGTTCTTTGCTGGCAACAAAGGTATAATTTTCATCATAATTTTTCATATGTTCAGAGACCCCATCAAGGACTCTACCCATCTTGACCTTCACACCTGTGGATGGAATATCGGGACAAAAAACCGCTGTGCAGTTCGGGGGAGCAAAAATAGCCTCGGAAACATCTTTTCCTACCTTCCTAGCATCGATGTCAAAGGCGGCAGCAACTTCTATATCGCCCGGCTTATATCCTCCAATCTCCCTGTGCATCAATCCTATGGGCTCTTTATCCTCGGCCTTATAATACTCAATGCCCTGTATCAAAGAGCTTGCACAGTTTCCGATTCCTGCAATTGCTATTTTTATTTTTGTCATAAGCGCTTACTCTCCGATGAATGCCCAGATTCTCATAAACCGCATTAATGGAATGACAGATCTTTTACGATTTCTGAAATCTACAGATTCAAGGATTTAAGGATTTAAGTTCACTGAGTTCAGGAGTTATATTCCTGAAATTACGACTTCCTGTATCTTAACTATGGATTTTAAACCTTGTCTTATTTGTTCTGTTACTCTATAAATCTATTATATGTAAGTTTTCCTTTCTAGGGAAAAATATTACATTTATTTATATACTACATATACCTTGTTCATTTTTTAGACAAATTTCTATTCTGATGATTGGATGCAGGGAACTTAACCTGCCACAATTTTTTCAGTTATTCTGGAGTTTAAGGACAATTTCTTTAACATAATTCTGCTTTAATTGATATAGCTGTATTTTAGTTAATATATTCTCGTTTTAATTAACATAATTTATTTTTAAATTTCTCAAGTTGCACTAATAATGCAAAAAAAAGAGATTAACGAACTCTGCTAGTTGAATAGGTTTTTATCTTATGGGAAGCTTGAAAGGAAAACCGGAAATTTCACCGGCAGAACCTGACGCTTACACTGGAAAGTGATCTAATGAGGACAATTGATTGGAAGGATGAATCGAGTTCCGTGGTGCTGGTAGACCAGACCCTGCTCCCAAAAGAGTACAGGATAATAGAATGCAAAACCCTGAGTTCTCTCTGCGAGGCTATAAAATCTCTCAGGATAAGAGGCGCGCCTGCCCTCGGTGCAGCAGGAGGTTTCGGAATCGCCCTTGCAGCCTTCCTGAGCGAAGCCAGAGATATCGAAACAATCACAAGAGATCTCGAGGTTGCAGGAAAAACCCTTAAGTCAACTCGCCCGACTGCAGTAAACCTTAGCTGGGGCGTGGACAGAGTCCTGAGAGCTATATTGGATGCCTTTGATGTACAGGGAGTCCGGGATATTGCCCTTCAGGAAGCTAAAGACATTGCGGAAGAAGATGTAGCCACCAATAAGTTGATAGGCAAGTTCGGGGCAAAACTTCTGAAAGATGGGGATACCGTACTCACACACTGCAATGCAGGCAGGCTCGCTTGTGTGGATTGGGGCACGGCTCTTGGAGTTGTGCGCTCGGCAATTGCTGAAGGCAAAGAAATCAAGGTTATTGCCTGTGAGACCAGACCTCTGAACCAGGGAAGCAGGATTACCACATGGGAGCTGATGCAGGATAAGATTCCGGTAACCCTTATTTCGGATTCCATGGCTGGATGGGTAATGCAGCAGGGACTCGTAGACAGCGTGCTTGTAGGAGCTGACAGAATTACCCAGGACGTCGTTTTCAATAAAATAGGCACATATTCCCTTTCTATTCTTGCAAAAGAGCATGAAATTCCCTTTTATGTAGCAGCCCCTATCTCAACCTTCGACTTCAATGGCTGGGAGGGCAGTGTAAAAATTGAAATGCGAAGCCCGGATGAACTTCGCTTTTTCGGCTCTGAGCAGCTTGCCCCGAAAGATGTGGAAGTTTACAATCCTGCTTTTGACGCAACTCCTATGGAAAACATAACTGCAGTAATTACTGAGAAAGGAATATTTTATCCGCCCTTCCTGCTGGACGAAGTACTTGTTTGAGATTGCCTGCCTAAATAGCACGATGTATGCTTTTCAACCCTTCCGAGTCCTGGCTGTCAAGATGTTTCTCTGCTGGATTTATATATCAGAAATGTAAATTATGTGATGATTACTAAAGTTAACAGGAGATTTAACAGTTATGTTAAATTTTCCAAATTTCGATTGCGAATTTCCAGATAATTGTTTTATCATGCACTAGGGCAATCTTTTACAGGCAGATATATAGCAATGCAATTCATATTCTAATTAAAGAAACTTATATTCTAATAAATGCTTTCACAGGTGTTAACATATGGCTAAAAAATCAGGTACCGGGCTTCAGTCCTCTGCAGGGCTCATGCGCTATTATGAAGCAGATAAAAATGCAATTCAAATACAGCCCAAAACAGTGCTGATTGTCGGCGCCATTACCGGTATAGCAGTATTATTCTTGAGTGCTGCAAACGGCTTCTGGCCGTAACTGTAATTTCTTCGGCAGGGTTCCCTTGAGCAGGCAGAATTCAGGGAAAAAGGCAAGCAAATACAAGGCTTCTTCAGGGATCAAAGCCTCTAAACCCACAGTTCTTCTTCTGGGTTTTCTTCTTATACTTGTGGGTGTTTTTGGAATTCTGTATAACCCGTCAGGCTCAGCAGGCGCTGAAGCTTCCTGGGAGGTCTCGGAAGCAGGCACCTTAACTTTTCCGGATCGAGAGGAGCCAGTTTTTTCAGTTCAGGAAATCGAAGATACGTACGCCCCTGAAAATTCGGATACTTTAAAACTGCTGTCTTTTGAAAGCCGTGGGCAAAAAACCCAGGCTCTCTTAAGAATTCCTGCAAATTCCTCCTCTTCTCCGGGCCTTGTCCTGCTGCCTGGAGCAGGGATTAGCAAAGAAGTCGAGCAGGGTCTGGCTGTGGAACTCTCTAAAATGGGGTATGCGACTCTCACTCCCGACCAGCGTAACCTCGGCAGCATAAACATAGACAGAGATTTTGAATTTTTCAAAGCCGGTCTTGAGCCTCTCGAATACACCATGGTTTACGATGCCCTTAAAGCCTCAGACGTGCTTGCATTCCAGCCTGAAGTTGATCCTGAAAGGCTTGCAATTCTCGGGGAAAGTAACGGCGGAAGACTTGCAGTTCTTGCCTGTGCCCTTAACCCTTCCCTTAAAGGAGTTATCGTGATCAGCACCGCCGGCTACGGCACTGAAAATTCCGATTCTGCACTTGCAAACGATTCCGAAGCTTACCGTTTTTCTCGCTCAATCGATCCGAACACCTATTTTGAAACCCTGCCGCCTGCAAAATTCGTGCAGATTCATTCTTTTAATGATACCGTAATCTCTCACGATCAGGCACTCCGAACCTTTGCCCTTGCAAGAGAGCCAAAAGCGATGTATAACGTTACTGAGGAAACACATGGATATACGGCGTCAATGCGCCCCTATCTTGAAAAAGAACTTGCTCTTATTTTGAAGTAAAGGACATGGGCTTAATATCCAGCCGAAATTAGTGAAATAAAGTGTCTTGTATATGAAAAGTGTTTTGAGTACGAAAACTTCTCAGCCGCTCTCAAGCTTGCGGGAAATTCATGGAATTGGTGAACGGGTAGCTGACAGGCTGATTAAGCATTTTGGAACAGAAGAGGCAGCTCTTCAGGCTATTTGCGAGGGAGATGTAGCTTCACTTTCCGAAATCAATGGGATTAGCCATAATTTTGCCCTTTCCCTTGCCAGAGAAGCCAGATCCAAGACAGAGGGCTGTTCGATTTCTGATTTTCTCAAAACAAAAGAAGCTCTGGAACTTTATTCACGCCTGCTTGAGCTGATAAAGAGTTTTGCCCATACCACACATGCCAGGGACAGGTTGAACCTTTTTTACCCTTTACCTGCTTCTCGCATGGATCTGATACAGGAAAGACAGACTTTCATAGGAGAGTATCTTGAACTGGGAGAGGCTTTTTCTGAAAACTCCGAATTTCTGAACTTGCTTTCCAGGGTCAGGAAACTTAAACCCGTGCCGGCAAACCTGAAGATCAGAGACCGGATAATCCTTTGCGGAGATCCAAAAATCCTGGAAGCAGCCAAAGAAAAGTTCCAGGCTTTTTTGCCTGTGCAGGGCGTAGAAGACCTCTCGGAATTTGTGGATCTCGCAAGGGGTTATTCAAGTGTTATTGTTTTTGATGATACCTATCTTGGCTTTGACCTGCCTGAAGGTATTGAGCCTGAGTATTTCCAGGACCTCTCTAGAGCTGAATTCTGGCAAGTTTTGCCTGAAAAAGAACTGGCATTTTTTGCGAGGAATCTTGATTGCGTCCGCGCCTGTTTGAATATAGTCTCGGCTCTGCGATCCCGGGAGTTCGGATTCTTTGAGGGGTTCTCGGAAGAGAAGCTTGACATACTCAATGCAGCTCTTTCAAAGCTCGGAGAAGATGGAAAGCCTGTTGAAGGTTTTGATCCTGAACTTGATAGGCTTGGGGCAGCTCTGCAAAACCTTGACTCTGTATTGACCTCGGCTCTGAATGAAGCTAACCAGCGCATGAACCGAACTCTTGAGGCAAGTTCGCTTACCCTGAGCGGGCAGGAACTCATCAAGCTTGTAAGCGGGGGAATAGAGATTAAAGACCTGCTTGCAAAAGAACTTAACAGGATTTATAAAACTGAGATTGAAGCTGTAAAAGAAGAGATCGCTGACAAGCTTGGGCTTCAGAAGCAGGAAAAGCTAATGCTTGAGAGTCTTTTTCCTGATGAGATTTCCTATCCTCTGAGTGTGGACCAGTCACAACTCCAGCTTCTCAGGCAAAAGTTGAACAATAGCCTTGAAAAAACAAGGCTTGCCCGAAAAAGAGAGCTTGCAAAAACGCTCTCAGCCTTTCACCAGCCTGTAGAAAAACTTGTCAGAGAAATTCTAGATTTCGATCTGGGGTTCTCAATAGCCTGTTTTTCGGCAAAATTTCAATTGAAGCTGCCGAGACTGATTCGTGAAACAGGAATAGGTTTTGAAGCTGGGGAAAACCTCTTTTTAAAAGCCCGCCATGGAGAAATCGATCCTGTGAGTTATTCCATCGGAAAAACCGGTTTCTCTCCCGCTGGCCTTGAAAACAGGGTTGTGCTTCTGAGCGGAGTGAATTCCGGGGGCAAGACTTCCTTGCTTGAGCTCCTTGCCCAGTGCGTAATCCTTGGGTATATGGGTTTTCCGGTTCCTGCAAAAGAACTTGAACTTGGACCTGTTGAGGAATTTTACTACTTCGGAAAATCAAAAGGAACCCTGGATGCAGGAGCTTTTGAGACTACCCTTAAACAGTTCTCGGTACTTTCCGAAGCTTCAGGAAAACTGGTGCTTGCGGATGAACTGGAATCAATTACTGAGCCTGGAGCTTCTGCACGGATTATAGCAGGAATCCTGGAATATCTTACCAGAAATGAACAGAGTTTGGGAATTTTTGTTTCCCACCTGTCAGAGCTTATCCTTGAAAACACCGGGGCAGAGGTAAGAATAGATGGAATCGAAGCCGATGGTCTGGATTCCAATCTGGAACTTATCGTTAACCGTAACCCTGTATACAATCGCATTGCCCGAAGCACTCCCGAGTTGATTGTGGAACGGTTGCTCAGAAAAACCACCGGAAAAGAACAGGAATTTTATTCCCATTTAAAGGATAAATTTAAAACTGGCATAAAAACGGACTCCTAAAGTAAATTTGAAAAATATTCTAAAATATATTAAAAGAGACCTTCTATGGGAGTTTCCAGTTCTCTCTGATAATCTTCCAGTAATTTTTTCCTTTTAACACAGAGTCTTTTTTGCCTTTGTCTAATCGATCTTAAGAGATAATGTTATAAATCTTTAGTACTATATATTAATAAATAGTAGTGAGTTGGCGGAGATTCCGTAGAGTTCTGAAAATTCGGTCGATATAAAAATTTGTATAGGCGTTGGTGTCAATGCATCTCCGATAACTTAATATGGAGATTGCCTTCCCACTATGCAGAGAATTCAAAACTCTAATCGGTTAAAAGGTTGAATGATTAAGGAAAAATTTGTTTGAGGCTACTATCTCAAGTTATTTAAGTGCACCCGGGGGCTATCTCCTTTTCAACCCAGTAAATCCGGGTGACAATAAGATAATGAAATCAAATTATTAAATGCAGAGATTCTATCTTCAGGTCTTCCATGGTTTTTAAAGACAGATTTGAAGAAGTGCAGAACCCAGGCCACGCGTGATAGTAATGGAGCGGAACTTCCCCATTCAGTGTTCAGATTTTGATAGGCTGGTTATGGATAACGTTGAAGGAGCTCGGGCAGAAGTTTCCGGTATGCCTGACCTCAGTGACCCGTGCTTATATACGGACCGGGAATACAGCTGGCTCCAATTCAATAACAGGGTACTTGAAGAAGCTTTTGACGAGCGCAATCCCCTGCTTGAAAGAGTCAAGTTTCTTTCGATTTTTGGAAGTAATCTTGATGAGTTTTTCATGGTCAGGGTTTCAGGCGTCCTGAAAAGAATAGCTGAAGCTCTAAAAGATGACAGGACAGACGAGCTGGCGCAGGAACAGCTTCGTATTATCAGGCTAGAGCTTCTCAGGCAGCTTCCTCTCACTGATAAATGCTGGAATGAGATCCTTGAACCTGCTCTCAGGGAAAAAGGAATTAAAGTTCTTAATTACTTTGAGCTTTCAGGGAAGGAAAGAGAAAAGCTTAGAGACTATTTCGAGAGAAATATTTTCCCTCTACTCACTCCTCTAGGTTTTGATTCAGGACGTCCTTTCCCTCATATTTCCAACCTCAGCCTTAACCTTGCAGTACTGATTGATGACCCTGATTATGGGGAACGCTTTGCAAGGGTCAAGATCCCTCCAATGTTCACGAGACTTGTAGTCGTTCCTGAGGATGACCAGGAGAGAATAACCTCCAGTCTGGAGGAACTGAAAACAGGACGTTTTGTCTGGCTTGAACAGCTTATAGCTGCAAATCTTGACCTCCTGTTTCCCGGACAGCATATTCTCGGAGCCTACCCATTCAGGATCACACGCGATGCGGACCTCGGTTTTGATGAAGATGGGGACAAAGATCTTATGACAGCTGTAAAACAAAGAGTCGGCAGGAACTACTTTGGGTCGGCTGTCAGACTTGAGACCGATTATACGATGCCTCCGAGAGTTTCGGATATTCTTCTTAAGAATCTGGACCTTACTGCTTCCCTTATGTTCAGGTCTGCAGCTCCTCTGGGGCTTTCAAGTCTCATTAAACTTGCACAGATTAACCGCCCTGAGCTTAAATACGAGCCCTTCGAGCCGAAAAAACACTCTCAACTGACGAAAAAGAAGGAAATTTTCTCAGTTCTCAAAAAGCGAGACATTCTGCTTCACCATCCTTATGATAGTTTCGAATCGGTAATTGACTTTGTGGAGGAGGCTGCCGACGATCCTGATGTTCTGGCGATCAAAATGACCCTTTACAGGGTGGATGACAATTCCAGAATTGTCCAGGCTCTTATGAAAGCAGCCGACCGGAGGAAGCAGGTAGCGGTTCTGGTTGAGCTTAAAGCCCGCTTTGATGAGGAAAACAATATAGGTTGGGCAAAAGAACTCGAACGCAAAGGGGTTCATGTAGCTTACGGTTTTCCGGGACGCAAGACTCATGCCAAGATGTGCCTTGTGGTGAGAGCCGAAGAGGAAGGCATCAGGTATTACGTGCATATGAGCACAGGAAACTATAACGCTGTCACAGGAAAGCTCTATACGGATATTGGTTACTTGACAAGTGATTCATTCATAGGCAAGGATATCTCTGACCTTTTCAATGCCCTTACAGGATATTCGAGAAAAGACCATTATATCAAACTCCTTGTAGCCCCCCAGACTCTAAGGCATCAGATCCTGGAACGTATCAGGCGTGAAATTGACCTGCATGAGAAATGTGGAAACGGACACCTGATCTTCAAGATGAATTCCCTTGTGGACTACCAGTGCATCCGGGAGCTCTACAGGGCTTCCAGAGCCGGAGTAAAGGTAGACCTTATTATCCGGGGAATCTGCTGCCTCAGACCAGGTATTTACGGGCTCAGTGAAAATATCAGGGTTACCTCGATAGTTGGCCGCTTCCTTGAACACTCCAGGATTTACTATTTCAGAAACGGCGGAAAAGAAGAGGTCTTTATGGGAAGTGCCGACCTTATGCCGCGCAACCTGGACAACAGGGTAGAAGTGCTCTTTCCGGCATCTCCAGAATACATCCCCATCCTGAGAGATGTGATTCTTGGCATCCACCTCAAAGATAATGTAAAAGCCCGCCTTCTGCTTCCGAACGGCAGGACTGAGAGAATTTACCCGCAGCCCCAGGAAGAAGAACTGGATTCTCAATTGTGGATGCTTGAGAACAGCAGAAGCTGGGATTTAGGCTCTCAGAAAGGCTGAAGAGGGAGATTCCTATTCCTTTCATTTCTTTTTAAAAATTTTTAATGAAAAAAGATTAATTTTTCTGTGGGATGAATCCTTAAAATATATTTGTTGTAGAAAAGTTATCAAAAAACTAAGCACTAATGTCTTTTTATTTTTTTTTAAACATTGAATGTGCTTATTTTCTTATTTATCAAAGACTCATCCCAATCGCAAATAAGAGCTTATTTACTTCAAATAAGAGCTTATTTACTTCAAATAAGAGCTTATTTACTTGCAGGTGTCAAGAAGACCTCTCTTTTTACCTCCCCTGCTTTCAGAGGGGTGTATTGGTTCAACTTTAGCTTCTTCTTCTTTTGATTCTGCCTTCTTTTCTTCATTATGGTGGGTCATAAACTCAACTCCTAAATTAATTTCAACTCCTAAATCAATTATATTTTTAAACAATTTTCTTGGATTTTTTGTTCAAATATCCTATTAACCTTCAAAGGATTTCTAATTTTTACGTCATATCCAGATTACTTCTGCCAACATTTTTTTTACTGGAACTAAAGAAGGATTTATGTCCTTAGCAGTTAGCAAATAGTATTCTGTCTGGTTCTCATTTTGCAATAATAAATCTTTGAGCCCAAAGATTCTATTCTTAGATAGATTGATAGTTTTTTCATCCCCCCATTTTATTAATAAGAAACCAACTGGACTAAATTTGAAATATACACAACTATCAAAAGATTAGAGAAAGCCTGGAAGATTTGCTGTTTTTATTACTTATTTTCGATAAACTAACCCAAAAAAATAATCCTCAATATATTTTTTTAGATTAGAACCTCTTCCAGGCAACTCTTTATTCACATATCCAACCTGTCACTTTCCCATTTGTGTTGATCCATCCTTTTTTCCTTAGCGGTCTGTGCATCCGCTTTGGTTCTTTCGTTTGGGTCTCCTCTCTTATTTTCGTGGGGTTGCAATCTATAATAATTCCCAAACTTATTTAAAATAAATTATATGAAAAATTGGCTGTGAACAAATAATATTCAGATTTAAAATGTTATTTTATCAAACAATATTTTAAATATTAGCTTAATTCAGATTCTCTTAAATATTTGATTTCACTTCAGATCTTAATTCCGATCTTAACGCCTACACATCTGGCTTTCTCTGAAAAACATCTCGAAAAGTAATCTCAGCAGAACTTCCGTGATTAAAAATAATGAGTCTCTAAGATGGTTACATCTTTTCTTTCAAGAAATTTCTGTAAAAACTTCCTGCGCAATAGTGTGCACAATAGTAATGTAAGCTGATAGCCGGACAAGGTTACCATTCTAAATTTCGAACTCGGGGATTTATTTCTCAAATTTTGCTATTCCATATGATACATGAGTACAGGGTACGTGACCGATAACCGCGGCATGAAAAACAAAAATATTTCAGATGCAAACAGGTACACTTTTTTCCATCACAAGAGCTTAGTTTCTTTATAAAGGACTACAGAAAAAAGTCTGAAAATTAGCTTTCTTAATGCCCTTTCTTTATTAAGTGTATAAATAAGCAATCTATCCAATACATAGAATTATCTGTGCAGAAATAACAACAATTACAAACTTCCAATACACTACCAAATAATCTAAAATAGAATAAAAATATGAACTAGTAATGTGAAGCTTATTTTGAGTTTCTCGATTCCTTCGAGAAAAACAAAAAACAGGGCTTTCAGGTGGTAATAACGGAACCCGAGAAAATTTCCGAAGGCAGAGTTGTTGCGTTTATCGATATAGGTACTAATTCAATACGGCTTCTTCTGGTACGTATCAATCCCAATGGGTCTTACTTTCCCCTAACCAAGCAGAAGGAAACAGTCAGGCTTGGGGATCAAGGATTCATAGACCGGATTCTGCAGCCTAAAGCGATAGAACGCGCAGTTGTTGTCTGTAAAAAGTTCATGGAACTTGCCAGGGCTTACAGGGCAGAGGAAATTATAGCTGTGGCAACCTCAGCAACGCGGGATGCAAGCAATAAAGTTCAGCTTCTTGAAATGCTGAAAAGGGAGGCAAACCTGGAAGTCTGTCCAATTTCCGGAACAGAAGAAGCTCGCCTCATTTACCTCGGGGTTTCAAGCGGGCTCAGACTTGGGAGCTCAAAAGCTCTGTTCATAGATATCGGAGGTGGGAGCACTGAATTATCAATAGGGGATCAGACCCGATGTTATTCTCTTTACTCCCTTAACCTTGGATCCATCAGGTTGACAAATATGTTTTTACCGGATGAAACGGGGCCTGTTTCCGAGGAACAATATGAGCGGATTAAAGAATACGTCCGTCATAAGCTTGTAGATGTAACAAAAGATCTTTCCAGGCACAGCGTAAACTGTTCTATTGGAAGCTCGGGAACAATTGAAAACCTTGCTAGGATCGCTTTTGTCTACCTGCACAAAACATCCCATGAAAACTTTGAGAAACTCGAATATGAAGACCTTAGGAAAATAGTCAGGGCAATGTGTGCTATACCTCTTGAAGAGCGGCGCAAATTCCCAGGAATTAATGCACAAAGAGCTGATATTATAATTGCGGGGGCTGCAATTATTGAAACTTTCATGGAAGAGTTTGGGCTTTCAGAAATTAGAGTAAGCAAACGCGGGCTTCGGGAAGGGCTGCTTGTAGATTATATATCAAAGAGCGAATTCTCCTATATGATTACGCAGATGTCGGTAAGAAAACGCAGCATCATGCAGCTTGGACTTACCTGCAACTTCGATGATGAACATGCCCATACAGTAACCAGGCTTGCCCTTGAACTTTTTGACAGCATTCAAGCGCTTGGGATTTACGAGTTCAGGGCAGGGGAAAGAGAACTTCTTGAGTATGGCTCAACCCTGCATGACATAGGAACTTTCCTATCATATGATACCCATCAAGCACATGCTTATCACCTCATACGGGCGAGCAATCTTCCGGGTTTCCAGCCTGAAGAAATCGAAATAATAGCGAACCTTGCCTACTTCCACAGGAAAAGCACTCCTAAGAAGAAACACCCCAATCTCATCGGGCTTAACAAAGAAGTAATAAAAAGCATCAGGATTCTGAGTGCCCTGCTCCGCATTGCCGAAGGTCTGGATCGCTCGCATAATGGAATTATTTCCCACGTTCGGTTTTATCTTGCTTCTACAGACAGCCTGGTGCTTGAGATGCACGCTCAAAGGGAGTGTCAGTTAGAGATCTGGGAGGTAGAGAAACAGAAAAAGTACTTCAAAAAAATATTCGGGTATAATCTTCAATCTAAAGTTATTATAAAACGGGATGAAAGCGTTCCCTTAGTCCTTGAAGGAAGTGCTGAACTTGAGGAAACCTCGGGAGTTGAGGTATCTTCAAAAAGTTAATCAACAGGTTTTCAACTAAAATAAATGAGTTATCGAATTAATATACATCTATCGCGTTAATAGAGATTTTTTATTGCACTTTCAATCCGTTCCCTGAAGTTTCCATTTCTTACCCTTTTCCAGGCTTCGGGAAAGGTGTTAAGTAATGTTTGGAGTTCTTCCTCCCTGTACGCTAGATAGGCTTCTATTCCTTCTGCGCCTGCAGGGAACTTCTTTTTTCCTGAATTTTTCTCATTTTCGGCAGAGCCCCATTCCCCGGTTCTCAGGTAAGAACTCAGCAGATCAACTGCAATCACCGCATCGTGAAGATTTCCAAGGTGATCCTGAAAGGTTTTAAGCTCCCTAATCAGGTTTTTTATATCCTCCCCAAGTACACTCTCAAAAAATTCGAGGGTATAACGCATTTCCTTAGCTGCAATCCTGAGCCTGTGCAGGCGTTCAACAGGAAGATAAGGCCCTTCTACCCATTCGGAGTAAGCACTGATATCTGCTAAACGTGCATAAAGGATAGACGGAAGAACATCTTTTACCCTGTGTGGCAAAGCGTCATGTTTTTCGTTAGTTACAGGACGGATCAAGCTTTCTGGAGAGGCAAGTGCATCCGAAAACTCCTTCTTGAAAGTCCGGTATTTTTCGCTTTCAAGATAATCAAGCATATTTTTCCTGGCTTTTTTTCGCTCGTCGGCAAGCACTGCAAAAAGCGGGTCCAGATCATGCTCATGTCTAGGAGGAAGGGTTTTCAGGTATTCTTCGGTTTTTTCGCGGAAAACGTCGAGATCCCTGACTTTTCCAAGTGAACTAAGGGTCCTTCTGAGTCCTTTGAGGTGAGGTTCAAGCTGTCTGGAATCAAGATAAGTCTCAAAAACCTTTGCTGCCGCTCTCATCCTGCGGACTGCGACCCTCATGTTGTGTAGTTTTTCAATATCTTTTCCTTTTACAGTTCCTCCCTCATAGGAGAGCATGCTGGAAAATTGATAAGAAAGTATCCTGCAGGCAAGCCCTGCCATAGAGTCAGCAGGTTTGACAGTTATCTCTGCAGGTGGTCTGCACTTTCTCTTTTCTTGTTTCTTTTCCTTTTCATCTTGTTTTCCTTCTGTTTTTCTCTCTTCTAGCTTTTTCTCTTCTCTGGATTGCTTCTTTTCTGTCTTTTTCTTTTCTCTGGATTGACTTTTCTCTGTTTTTTTCTCCTTTCCAGCTGGTTTCTTTGTTCCTATTTCCTTTGTTTCGGATTTACTTCCGTCCAGGGGTTCTTCTTCCTCAGTAATCTGAGAAAATATAATTTTGCTTCCATAGAGAAATTTCCAGAATTTACTTTTCGCCTCAAACTTTTTTGCAGCTTTTTCAGTTATAGTTCCTGTTATTTCTATTTCCAGAGCGTCTTTAAGCTGCCTTGTCTTTATAGGTCGGGCATCGGAAGCTTCGAGAAGGGTTGCAATTGACATAATGGCTGCAAGCACCAGGGCTTTACTTTGGAAATCGGGGGGCAGCTTCGTATGGAAACCTTTAAAGACTGAGTTTAGATCTTTTTCGTTTAAACATGAATCCTGAATCTCAGCGATCAGGGCGAGCATTAAATTCTCGTGGAGCCTGAGTCCTTTTATGGAGTGAGTCATGAAGATTTCCCTGTTTATACGGGCGCTCTCTTCGGGAAAGCTTGAGTTACCCGCATCCTTCAGGAGAGCTGCAAGCCCGAGGAGCTTTCTCTCATCCTGTCCAAGTCCGTGGTATAAAAGCAGCTCATCAAAAAGTGTAAGAGCATATTCCCTGGTTTTTTCTGCCCTGATTTTATTTATCCCATAATACTCAAGCAGGCTTTCAGTGTCCCATTGCTTAAACTCTATTGCTTTCTTTTCATCTCTCAAAACAAAGTTTTCTCCGGATTGGAGATGGAACTCACGGTCTTTTTCTTTATATGTGGCAAAAGGAAAAATAGAAAGCCTCTTTTCTTTAAATTTTGAGTGCAGGGCTTTGATTTCACCTTGAGAGACATTTAGAAGCCTGCTGAGCTCTTCGCAGTTCTGTCCCCTGTCGAGCCCTGTTAAAATTTGAGCCTGCTTTCCATATACGTTTTTCTGGCCTGCAAGCTGTGAGCAAAAAGCCTTTTCTCTCAAACTAAGCAAGGTTTTCTCAGGAAGATTTTCCATGAAAAGAAAGGCTCTCTCGAACTTGGAAAAAGGGCTTTCTGTCAGGTTATAGTGCTTGAGCAGGAAATTCCGTATACTCTCAAGATCTTCAGAGTTTCCTTCGCTTTTAAGTTCAACTTCAAATTCATTATAGTGTTTTTCTCTGCCTCCACTTCTCAGGTTTACCCTGTCCAGGTAAGCTTCTGCTACAAACCTATTCCCTATTTTTATCTGGCGTATCATCCTTTTCTGTTTGAGGGACAGAAGTGGAAAAAATTCAAGTCCTGCCGTAAGTTCCAGAACCATATTTCTGATACGGAAATCAGGACATTCGATCACGGATTTCCCCTCAGGTAGGAAACTTACATACTCCTCTCGCCTGTGAGTCCCACTTTCAAAACCTCCCAGGCTTTTAATGGTTACCCAGCTTCCCTCTTCCCCAAACGCTTTTCTTACTCGCAGATAATAACCTGAAGCCATAATAGCCCGATTCTCAGTATCAAAGAAAACATCCTCGTTTAACTGGACTTTCGGCTCAGAAAGGGTGTATGAAGCAAGCTCAGAGAGGTTTTCTAGAGCCTGAAAATCCGCTTCTTCAATTACCAGAAACTTCGACTCTATCTCCATAATTATTCTCTTCCGCCCGAGATGCCGCCCGGGTTAAGATTAAGTTAATACATAGACGTATGTTTAAAACTGCGGTAGGTTGGTTAAGATATTATAGATCTCAGGGCTTCTACATAGCTATTTTAAGTTATTTTTTGATTCTTTGAATTATTTTTTCAGTTATTCCCTGTAATAACTGCTCAAATCCTTATAAACAAATCTAGTGTTATTCTTTCTATCTGTTGGAAGCAATTAATTCACGGCATTTCCTGTTGAACCTTTAGTTGATTCTACGGCTCAATAGCTATAATGAATGAAAATTCAAAAAAGCTAAACGTAGTAAAGCATATCTATTAAAAATTTAAAAAAGGCTATATATTTATCAATCCTTAAGCTTCTAAAGAGTAAATTCGCTCATAATTAACTTATTATCTTGATTAAATAAAGTCAAAATATATTAAGTCAAATTAGAATATTTTAAGCCCTTGCTAGATATTATTACGTTTAAAATTAGTAGGGATTCATCAATCCATAATGGAGAATTATCTTATTAAGATCTATAAAATATCCATGTGAAGCGCAGCCAGTGGAACTTGTTGAGTAGTGGAATTTGTTGAGAGATAACCATTACTGAAGAAAAAGAAATTTTGGATTTGTATGCTGGTGTAATTGATGATAAACCGGATTTAAAAACAGTAGATCTAAATGGAAATGAATATTCGAAAAACTATACGTTCCCAGACTGGGGGTCGATAAAAATAGGTGGGTTGGTAAAAACTGAACTAAATCCACACGGTATCTGGTATGATAGCAAAATGAGGCAGATAATATGATAAGCAAGGAGTGCGCAAAAATATATGCAAATGTATATAGTGCATACATGTATGCAAAATTAAAAACCCTTGGCCCTATAGTGGTCGCGAGTACAAAGCTAGGGATCTCAAATCACGGATTTGATTGCCCTGTGTGCGGGTACAGCGGTCCCTTTTTAAATATCCGAAGGAAAAACGCATCCTGCCCACAATGTGGTTCTGCTGAAAGACATCGCCTTCAATTTCTTGTGGTTCAAAAGTTGCAGAAAAGATATGATTTTTCAAAGATGGCTATGCTGCATGTGGCTCCTGAACAATGTTTCTATAAATTGTTTAAAAAACAGTTTGCAAAATATACAACAATTGATATAGAAAAAAAGGAAAATATAGATTATCAAGCAGATCTTTGCGACCTTCCATTTGAAAACAGTTCTTATGATTGCGTTTTTGCATCTCATGTACTTGAACATATCAAAGAAGATAGAAAAGCCATTTCTGAGATAAGGAGGGTATTGAAGCCTGGTGGTTTTGCTATTCTCCCTGTCCCAGTAACAGTACAAAAAACAATTGAATATCCAGAGCCAAATCCATATGAAGCGTATCATGTAAGGGCGCCAGGGTTTGATTACTTAGATAGATATTTAGAATATTTTTCGCGTTTGAAAACGTGGAGTTCTGAAGACTTCTCAAAGAGATATCAATTATATGCTGGAGAAAAAATTGTTGAGTATACCCCTGTTTGTTTCGTTTAATGTGATTGAGTTTATACGACAAAAGAATGGAGGAGGGTATACTCCCTTCTTAAACGGCCTGTGCAGGCCAGTAATCAGTCGTATCAGATGTTGGAGCGATTCACAAGTTTTTATTTCCTGCCCCTTTGATTCATTAAGCTTTGTTCCAGCTAAAAACACTTTCAAAACCCTGCGCATTTAACGTTACTGAGCTCTATTGCCAAACTTTCAATATAACTAAGCTTTTCAACTATTAATAACAGATTAACTAAACTATGGAGTAACTTCCCTTGACAGGTAATGATATACTACTTTGGGATGAGACCCTATTTAAGGACCCCTCCGTGCTTGAGCCTGATTATCTTCCTGATTATTTTCCTCATAGGGAATCCCAGTTGAATGCGCTCAAATTCGCGCTCAAGCCAGCCCTGCGCGGTATGCGACCTTTGAATTGTTTGCTTGTAGGTCCTCCCGGAACAGGAAAAACCAGTGCGGTTATGAAGATATTCAGGGAAGTTGAAGCCCATGCACCTGGTGTCGTTACCGTTAAAGTTAACTGCCAGATTGATTCCACACGTTTTGCGGTAATATCCAGAATTTACAGGAAGCTTTTTGGAATTTCTCCTCCCAACTCGGGAGTTGCATTCAGAAAGATCTTTGAAACTGTTGTTAATTTCCTTGTTTCTTCAGAAAAAGTTCTGATTGTTGCTCTGGACGACCTCAACTATCTCTGCTACGAAGGGCATGCCAATGAAGTGATGTACTCACTTTTAAGGGCACATGAACAGTACCCTGGAGCAAAGATAGGAGTAATCGGGATTGTAAATGATGCCTCAGATCTTTACTGCCTGGATTCCAGGGTTAATTCGGTTTTCCTGCCTGAAGACATTCCTTTTCCGAGATATGGAAGTGCTGAGATTCTTGACATTCTAAAAGATCGCACAAAGTACGGCTTTTATCCCAAGGTAATTTCTGATGAACTGCTGGAGCTTATCGTCTCGTATGTAGAAAGGACTGGAGACCTCAGGGTTGGAATTGACCTCCTCAAACGTTCTGGTTTTAATGCTGAGCGCAGGGGAAGTCGCACAATCTCTTCTGAAGATGTGGAAAAAGCTTACGAAGCATCCAAGCTGCTTCATCTCTGCAGGAGTATAAGCCTCCTGTCTGATCCCGAAAAGCGCCTGCTCGAATTAATAGCAAGAAAAGGAGAAATCCAGGCGGGTGAGCTTTACAAAGCTTTCCGTGAATTAACGCAGCTAGGATACACACGTTTTTATGGAATTGTCAACAGACTTCAGGTGCTTAATTACATAGATGCGGATTTTACAGGCAAGGGACAGAGAGGCAGGACAAGAATTATAAAAACAAAATTTGAGGCTGAGGATGTTCTTAACTGCCTTGAAAAATAGTAAGTGCAGAATTTGAATAGGAATCTCTGGATCTCAGAAAATTAAAAAGCCTGAAAAAAGGAGAGATTCACACGGATTCTGATGAGAAGCCAGAAAAGAGTTTTCAGACTTTAATTTCTGAGGGTTAAAAGGAGGACACGGCTTGAAAACCGTGCCTTTTCCTGTTTATCCCAAATTGTTTTGTGATTTATTTTTCAGGATTACATCATTGGAGGCATTCCGCCGCCCATTCCACCTTGCATTCCGCCTGGCATACCACCCATTTCTTCTGGGCCTGGGGCTGCACGGGTGGAAGCTATGACATCATCGATCCTGAGGATCATGGTTGCTGCCTCAGTAGCTGCATTGATAACCTGGGTCTTGACTCTGAGAGGTTCAACTACAAAGTCTTTCCACATGTCAACGACTTTTCCTTCAAAAACGTTGAGTCCTGCAGTTTTTACGCCTTTCTCGTGCTGAGAGCGAAGCTCCATAAGCATATCAATGGGGTCAAGTCCTGCATTCTCTGCAAGGGTTCTTGGAATGATTTCAAGAGCTTCGGCATAGGCTTTGACTGCAAGCTGCTCTCTACCTTCGAGGGTAGCTGCATATTCCTGGAGCCTGAGTGCAACCTCAACTTCTGGGGAACCGCCGCCTGCGACGAGCTTTTCGTCCTCGATTGCAACGCCGACAACACGCAGGGCATCCTCAAGAGCGCTGTCAATGCTGTCAACTACATGCTCTGTGCCGCCACGCAGCAGGATGGTTACAGCTTTCGGGTTGTCACAACCTGTGACAAAGGTCATATTGTCGCCGCCAATCTTCCTCTCTTCAACAAGTTCTGCATATCCGAGGTCTTCGGGAGTGATCTCGTCCATGTTGGTAATCAGTTTGCCGCCTGTTGCTCTGGCAAGCTTTTCCATGTCGCTCTTCTTAACTCTGCGTACAGCAAAGATACCTGCTTTTGCAAGGTAGTGCTGGGCAAGCTCTTCAATTCCCTTCTGGCAGAAGACAACATTTGCCCCGCTGTCGATAACCTTCTGGACGATCTTCTTGAGCATCTGCTCTTCCTGATCAAGGAAGGACTGGAGCTGGTCAGGAGAGGTTATGGAGATTTCTGCATCTACTTCGGTGTCCTTGAGTTCGATTGCGGAATTGAGAAGAAGGATTTTTGCATCCTTGATTTTTTCAGGCATGTTGGGGTGAATTCTCTCCTTATCAATAATCATGCCCCGGATAAGCTCGGAATCCTCTACCCTGCCGCCGACCTTCTTCACAACATTGATGTTGTCTTTGTCAACGCTTGCCTTTCCGTTTGTGTCCACAACGCTTGTAACGGCATCTACGGAAATCTCGGAGAGGAGCCTTTTGGAGGATTCTGCACCTTTTCCAGTCATTGCGGTTTCAGCGATGCTGATTAAAAGGTCCCGGTTAGACATCTCTACTGTCATTGCCAGGGAATTCAGGACTTCTACGGCTTTATCTGCTGCAAGCCTGTACCCTGACGCGATGATTGTCGGGTGGATTTCCTGCTCGATTAAATCTTCAGCTTTGGTTAAGAGCTGGCCTGAGACCACAGCTGCACTGGTAGTGCCGTCTCCTACTTCTTCATCCTGGGTCTTGGCTACTTCAACTACCATCTTTGCTGCAGGGTGTTCAATGTCCATCTCTTTGAGGATGGCTGCCCCATCGTTTGTAATAATCACATCACCCATGGAGTCCACGAGCATCTTATCCATGCCTTTAGGTCCAAGGGTTGTTCTAACGGCTTCGGCTACTGCCTTTGCAGCCATAATATTGTTACTCTGGGCATCCCTGCCTCTGGTTCGCTTACTTCCTTCTTTTAAAATGAATATTGGCTGACCTGCCATGATTTAATCCTCCATTAGTGTGAGTTTGGAATAGCTCTGATTAAAATCGCATTTTACATGTTTGTACTTCTATATAAACTCATCCCATTGAAGGCTCTGAATAATATGGATTTTATTTACAGCTCCTCTCAAACAAATGTCAGGATAAAACAATCTCATATTCGGGTTTTTACAGGAAAACCATATGCATCACAAAATCTTGATTTTAAGGGTAATAGAATAATTCCATCGTTCTCTACTTTCTTGTTTCGGGAAGTTTAGAAAGAGCGTCTTCTATTTCGATCGCTTTCTCAAAAGAAAGCCCAAGTGGAACTTCAAAGTCTTCATATCCACTATGCTTTCTTGAGCCCTTGCACCCGAATGATAGGCCCATGCCCTGCCTGTAGGCAAGTACGGTACAGTCCCCGCAAATTGAGGCTGCACCCATCGTATCCAGTACTGCCCTCTTTCCTTCCGAATAGGCACCCGCCTGAACAATGCGCATAGCTTTTTCAGGCTTCAGAAAAAGAATCATCACATCAAAATTACCTTTATTCAGGGACAGGGGTTCTACTTTTATAAAGCAGAACCTTTTTTCCAATCTCGGAAGTGATAAAGCTGCATTTTCCGCAGCCTTCGAGTTCTTATATCTTCCGGAGTTCAGGTAGTAAGCAGCAGGACTCTTCTCTGAGAAACCCAGTACATAATTTCCTGGGGAGCATCTCTGCCCTGAGACAAGGAACTCTTCTCCCATACGGGCTTTCTGCACAAGTTCGCAAAAAAGAAAGCGGGATTTTTCAGGAGAATTTTCATCTCCTACGTCGGACACTCTCTCCAAGGCTTTCCCGTTGACATCTCTTTTAGTTTCATGCCCTATTTCATTCTCTAACTCACTCTCGATTTCATTTCCGACTTCGTGCCCTATTTCAAAAGTTACACACACAGGCTCGCCGGTCTACATCAGCCGGCTGAGCTCAGGATATCTCGAGAAAGGGCTTTTTCTGGTTTGCATGCGCCTGCTCCTGTTTTTTCTGACCTTCAGAGGAATTCCGCTTTTACAGACGTGAAAACCGGGCCCCTCATATCTATTTTTTTCTTTTTGCCCGTGATATAGCGCTGAGCAACAGGATCTATTCTCAGATTGATTTCTGAAGGAACTTTGGCGATTCTTACCCTGACTATGTGCTCGGTCGCTCCCGACATTGCAGCTTCTTCAATCTCCTTGGCAGCCTGGGCTGCAAATGCTTCTATGAAACGGATTCCTGCTCTTGCAGAGTGGTTTTCAAAAGCTTTTTGCCACTTTTTAGTGTTTGGAATTCCTATGAGGTCTCCCTGATAGGCTACAACCTCATTGAAAGCCGCAGGTCCGCAAAGCTTTGTATTTTCTTCAGGCTCGATCACGGAAACTTTTACTTTTCTGCCGCAGACTTCTCCTTCCCAGGCAGGGAATTCACAGGGACTGGGTTCTTCTCCATGCAGCTCGCACTGGGAAACGATTGCAGTTGCAATTGCATTACCTTCTTGAGTTTCAGGCACTTTATCTACGAAAACCTGTTTTGCAAGTTCACCATCTGACATCTCCCATTCTGTATACTGTGGAATCTGAGGATAAGTAAGGGAACGTACATCAGGAGCATCATGCAGAATCATTGCCAGCCTTTCCACTCCAAGCCCGAGATTCATGACAGGATACGGAATATCATATTCTGCAAGAGCTGTTGGGGAATATATTCCGAAAGTTGCAACCTCAATCCAGCCGTCCGAGTATTTTGAATTAGAGCCTACAAGTTTCGGATGGAAGGCAAATACCTCGGTTTGAGTGTCTGGAATATAGTACTTACTGCGCTTTTCATCGGGCCTGAAAAGGAATTTTTCAAATCCAAACTGGGAAAGCAGTCCTTCTGCAACAGCTTTTCCGTGATCAACAGTCACATCCTCATCCATTATTACGCAGGAAGCCGAGTAGTAGGTCATGAGCCTTGAGGCATCCTCCTGCTGTTCTCGCCTGAAGCAGCGATCTATGGAGAAAAAATGGAAAGGAGGCTCCTGCCTCTCGAGGAGGGCGCCAAGGGAAATGAACCAGCCGCTAGTCATGTGGCTGCGGAGTGTCTTTGTGCTTGCTTGCGGCACAAGTTCTTTAAACTCAGGAAAAACCCTGTCAATCATATCGGCAACAAGGGCGTCGGATACTCCAAGCATCGCTGAAATCTCAGGTACAAGATCGTCTCCTTCAATCTTTCCTTTTTTATATGAATGGAGAACCTGCCTGATCTTATTTATCCCTTCATCGCCTATATCTCCGAGAATTTCTTTTATCTGCGCGATGCGCTCATCGGAAATTCCAACATTAGGCCTTGGCAAGCCTGCAAGATAGAAACAGCGATCCAGAACTGCAAGAGCTTCGCTTCCAAACTGTTTGCGTACCTCTTTATCATCTACAATCAGAGGATTCATCATCTCTTCAAAACCCATTCTCAGATAGGCTTCTCTGAGTTTTTGGATTGTATCGTAAACCGGATGTGCTTTTCCATATCTCAGAGTGATTCTGGGGTAACGTTCGTTCAGAGTAGGTGTCCTGACCAGTTTTTTACCTTCGTTCCAGGTAAGGTCGAAGTTCTCCCTTGCATCCTTTTTAATTTTTTCCGGATCAAATTTCATGTATATCCTCTTATAACAGATTATTGGAATTTATATCTTATAACAGACTAATGAAATTTATATCTTAACTGAAATTCTGAATCGATATACTGGAAGTTTAAACAGATCTGCTGAAACTTTAAATCTGTGAAACTGGAGTCTAAACAGGTTTAGAGAAATTCTAAATTAGTCAATTTGGAGAAATCTCGCGCATAAAACTTAAATTAAACAGTTAAACTGCTAAACGGCTGAGTAATTGTTAAAACAATAAATGGTTTAATAGTTATCGGGTAAGCTTTATATTAACGGGTTGCGATTTAATCCTCTATTCTAACTCTCAAAGCTCAAAAAATGCTGGACTATTCAATGTTTTACATTCTTCTATCTAAACTTTTCTAAAGTCTATATATGTCTCTAAAGTCTGGATTCCAGATTCTGCATTGCGCTTTCAAGCCTTTTCTGACCGATTGCATTGACAACATCGCCGCGTGTCTTTTCTAAAAGGGAGCGGGACACATCGGTTTTTCTTCTCAGTCCCCTGGTTATAGCATCAGGATAGTCAAAGTCCATAATCATTGCATGGATGTTTTCCATGATGCCTAAAAACGCTTCGGCTTTCTCAAAGGATTCATCTCTTATAAGATCAAGGACATGTCTCCTGAGCTCACCTACAACGTCCCCAAGACCGTTAAGATAGGCTGCATATTCAACTCTTAAGTCATCAGGAGAGGGAATATTTTTGTCTTCCTTCAACAGGCTGCTGAGGACTGAGACTTCCGTATATTCCTGCTGGGCATGTTCTACAAAGCCTGCATGATAAATGTCGGCATGCCCCTTGAAAAGAACCTCAAGTCTCTCAAGCGCTTTCCCAGCAGTTTTAATACTTTTGTCCGCCTTCTCGAAGTCCTGACTGTGAAGAGCAAATGAGGCTGTCCTGCATTCCCTGACAACTTCGCGGGATATCTTCAATCCTTCTTCCCTTATACTATCTTTAGCCTCAAAATTTTCCCTTATTCGGGCAGAAATCTCTTCAAACATAATTTTAATACCCCCCTTTAATGTTTCTCAGTCTCTTCATAGTTTACTTCTCTACTAAAACTGAGTGCTCTTATATATTCTGTCTGTTTTGTATTTCACTTATTTTGTATAATTCACATATTTTCATGTATTTTATATTTTTTAATCTCTTTTTTGAGATTCCAGAAACTCTCCTCTGAAAATTTTTTCTAATTGTATTATGTCTATGATAATGTATCAACGGTAGATAATTTCACTGTGCTAACCGAATCAGAAATTGTCTATTCTCTTTCGAATATTAAACTCAATCTAGCCATAAAAAGATTTAAAAAATATTTAAAAAGATTTAAAAAAAGGAGGAAAAAAGTTTTTCCTTGTCGATATCCTCTAACCCTCCGGAGTAATTCCAGAATCAGCTCGAAATAGCCAGTAGAACAGTAAGGTTTTTTCCTTTCGGCTCTTTTTTTAGAATTAGCTGGAGTTTGGGATTTTTTAACAGGATCATCTCAAGAGACGCACCTGAGCTTGCTTATTTTCTGGAGCTCATCTGTTCTCAGATCGCGCCCCGAGTGAATTCCGCTTTTATTTTTTAAAGAATCTATCTTTACAGATTATTCATTACAGGTTATTCATCTACAGGAATGGTCTCAAGCTGACTTGAAAGATTCCATATCAAAGTTCTTGTGTGCAGAGGAAGGTTAGGATCATTGCTTATATCTTCGAGAATGGAAATGCTTGATGCTGCTCTAAGAAAGAGAGGTTCGGATTCGTTGTTCAGTATGTCCATAATTTCATTCACGGAACGCCTGATATTTCTTGGAACTGAAGAGTCGCTGTTTATACTTTCTAAGACCTGAAGACATTGTCTGATAACTTCTGCTGAATCATTTGATGACACTCGAATCACCTTCGCAGTCAATTATTATTGTAAAAATTAGAGCTAATAGATTAGTCTAAGACAGGCTTGGTATATAAAATATTATCGGTGATTTTCAAGGTTACCTGCTTTAGAGTCTGCCCTTTGTGGTTCTGAGTTTGTTGCTTTTTTCAGGCTGCGTAGGGTGATATTAACCTCATACCCAGCGAGTTACAGGAAAAATTTTATAAAATAA
Source organism: Methanosarcina flavescens (assembly GCF_001304615.2). Lineage (NCBI taxonomy): Archaea > Methanobacteriati > Methanobacteriota > Methanomicrobia > Methanosarcinales > Methanosarcinaceae > Methanosarcina > Methanosarcina flavescens. The sequence goes on from NZ_CP032683.1 coordinate 1,953,298, forward strand.
ATGAGAAGCAAATGAATTAGAAGTTGTGAATAAGGAAGGTCAGGTAAATGGATTCCGAAAAAGATAAAAAAGTAAAGCGAATAGCACGTTTCCTTGAAATCGGAGGAACAATGCTTGCTGAGCATTGTAAAGTTTGCGGGGCCCCAAAATTCCGTTATCAAGGTAAAGTAATTTGTCCTGTATGTGATGTCCAGGAAGAGGAAGAAGCTCAAGAACCAGCCTTAGATGCCCAGGTTCCTGAGTCCAGATCGTACACAGAAAAAGGCAGATCTTCTTTTGAGACCAAAAAAAGAACCCAGGCTCACAGGCAAAAACCTCGTTTTGGGCTGAGAACCTCTGAAGCTGCTGTAGAAGAGGAAAAAGCTATTGAGCCGCTAGAAGAGGAGATTTCCAGGGTACCCCAAGATAAAGAAGAAACAGGAAATACAATGCCTGTAACTCCAGTGGCTCCTGCAACAGCTGCAACCAAGGCAGCACCCACAGGAAGAGTGGAAAAACTGGCTGCCTCATCGAAGGTATCCGGAACTTACGGAGACCGGAAAATACTGGAAGACCTTCTCTTTAAAAAGATGATCGATATTGCAGATTCCCTCCAAGATGAAACCGATCCGCACAGTATTGCCGAGGATTTAGGGCTAATTGAAAAAGGACTTGGGCTTATAGAGCGCCTGAGACAGTTATAATAGTAAAAAGAAAGGAAAATACATGAAAGTAAAGTAGAAACAAATAGAAGATATAAAAGTAAAGTAGAAACAAAGAAAATACATGAAAGTAAATTAGAAATAAAGAGAAGACAGGAAAGTAAATTAGGGACAAAGAAAAGACATGAAAGTAAATTAAAAACAAAGAGAAGACAGAAAAGTAAAGTAAAAACAAAGAAAAGACAGGAAAGTAAAGTAAAAACAAAGAAAAGACAGGAAAGTAAAGTAAAAACGAAGAATAGAAGAAAACAGGGTAGGGAAGAAGAGAAAATATCTAAGGAAACCTGGCTCCTCAACTTATCCGTTATAAGGGGTTTCAAGGATCTCCCTGATTTTGGCTGCTCTCTTTGGACCTATTAATTTTACTTTCTTGAGTTCCTTGGCATCAGCCTTCATAATAGCCTCCACAGACCCAAAATGTAAAAGAAGGTTTCTTGCAGCTTTCGGCCCTATGTCTGCTATCGCGGAGACAAGATACTCCTGCTGCTCAGTAAGGGTATGGGTTGACTTTTTCCCGTGGGGGTTTACTTCACGCTTATTATCCGTCTGCTCACGCTTTGCAAGCATTTTTAATATTGCAGCACTCTCTTCCTCATCTCTTGAATATAACAGTGAAACTCCAAAATCAATGGCAATGGATATCAGGGAGCCGTAAATGGCATTTGGATTGATTTGTCGTGAAGTGAAAAGTTCCGTTCCTTCAATAATAAGAACGGGTTTTTGATACGCTCTTGTAAGGTCCGATAACTGCGCAAAGAGATTACGCTTTCCGGCAATAAGAGAATTTACAAAGTCATCCGTGCGCTTTCTTTCCACTGCAAGTCGATCGCTTACAACGTAATCCCCAATTTCAAGTGCTGCAAAACTGACTTCTACTCCAAGCCTGTCAAGAACATTTGCAACCCCGCTTTTTGCTTCCCTGTAATCGACCACTATTTTAAGAGTTTCGGGTGTGGTCTCTATCCCGGGCACTTCTACGGCTGGTTCAGGTTCATATTCCTCTTCAGGTTCTTTTGAAGCTTCAGATCCAGATTCAACTTTAATTTCAGATTTCTTTCCAGAAATAGTTTCGAAATCTACTAGGGTCTTTTGCTTTTCTTTTACAATTTCCTCTTTAGTTTTCTCCCCATCCTTTTGTTCTTTCCCTTTTTCGCTTTTTTCCCATATCCTGTTTTCTTTTCCTTCTCTGTTCCCGGCTTCGAAGCTATTTTCTTTTATTTCTTCGTTCTCCCTGCCGTAATCTGAGTCTTCATCCGTGTTCCTATTACCTAAAGTTATATCTATAGTTAGATCATTGCTGTCTGTAGTTTTATCCTTACAGTTTACAGCTAAATCGCTGGTCTCCCGTTTTAGATTGAGATTTTTCTGCACTAAATCTCCGATTCCCTGTTTTAAACGTGTAATTTCCGGCTCTTTGGCTTTATTATGTATGATTACCGTTTTATCAGTTTTATTATTTGAAATTAGAGCTCCGGATTCAAAATCAGAAATTTTAGAGCTCTGCTTTGTGTCATTAGGAACCAGCAGGGCTTCAAGCCCCTGTATGCTATTAAGCATCCTTTTTTCCTTGTTCTTGCTGCTCCAGTAATAAGCTTCATCACGTGTACCTTTTGTCACAAGTACAATCACTCTGCCTTTATGCTGTCTCCCTGTCCTGCCTTTGCGCTGGATGCTCCGGATTTCCGAAGGAATGGGTTCGTAAAAGAGTACCAGGTCTGTAGAAGGAATATCAAGTCCCTCTTCGGCAACTGAGGTAGCTACAAGTACATTATATTCTCCTGCCCTAAACTTATTGAGGATCTCTACCTGTTGCTTTTGCGTAAGCCCTTTGTCCTTGCGGCGCGAAGCCTGTCCCACAAAGCGGGTAGGTACAACTCCCGGAACTTCGGATAGGGCATTTGTCACTAACTCTGCTGTGTCCCTGTAATTCGTAAAAACAATTACTCTGGACTCAGGGCTTCCTTTCAGTTGCTCGGACACGATCTTTCGCGCAAGTTCGAGTTTAGGATGTTCGATCTCGCATTCCTTTACCCTGTGGAGGGTTTTTCTCATAAAGAGATCATCCATTAATCTTTTTGCAGCTTTGCTTGCACTATTTGAAGAGGCATCTGCATCCAGTTTCTCCAGATACTTCCTGAGGGTTTCAAGTCCCTGAGTCTCAACCATCTCCACAGCATGGTTTACCTTTACCATTTCAGCAAGCACTGATAGGGCAGTAAAAACTGCAGGATCGCCCCCCATTCGGATCTCACCCTGAAGTTTCTTCTGGAGAAGCAGGAGGTCTTTTTTGGAGACATATTTCCCGCTGCCTGCCGAAAAACCCAAGCCTCTTATTATTCCGAGCCGGTCATCAAAGATTTTTTCAAGATAGCCCCGGATCTCAGCCATCTCGGAAGGGAGCTGTACCTGAAGCCATTCTATCTCCTTTTCCTGCACATAAGGGCGGACATCTCTGTCTTTCTCAGTCTTCACCGACACATTCTCAACATGCAAATTCTGACAGACCTCCGAGATTTTCTCATCCGAACTGCCAGGGCTTGCAGTAATTCCGAGCACATGAGGATTTTTTGCGCTCTCGAAATATTTTTCCGCAATAAAGGTATAAGCATAATTCCCAACTGCCCTGTGAGCTTCATCAAAGGTTATATGGCTTACATTCTCAAGGCTGATTCTTTTTGTAAGAAGGTCATTTTCAATTACCTGAGGGGTGGACACTATCAATTTTCCCTGCGCCCAGAGCTTTTCCCGTTCTGCAGGGGGAATACTGCCAGTAAAAGCCAGAATCTCTTCTTCGGGAAGAGTCATAACCTTTTTTAAAAAAATCGCATGTTGCTCCACAAGCGGTTTCGTTGGAGAGAGAATCAGGGCTTTACCCCCATAACGCTGAAGTCTGGAAGCAATCACAAAAAGAGCTATAATAGTCTTTCCTAACCCTGTAGGAAGCACAACAAGGCTTGATCTTTCGAGTGCCTTCCCTGCAAGGCTCAACTGATAGAGCCTCTGCTCAACAGTATCAGGCTTTATCAGCGGGTGCTTCATGAAGGCTGGCTTCTCAGAAAAAAAACTCTTATTCATTCTGCTTCAGGATCATTTAGTTTGTTTCAGAGTCTTAATTCAATCATAAAAATATAAACAAATTAAAAGTTTTGCTGCAAGCTTTTCAGCCCACAGCACAGAAACTGCTAATTTTCTGGTTTTAGAAGTTAAAGGGCTTGCCTGCGGACTCGAAAGCTCTGTCTTTGTAAATGAGCTCATATAGGACGTTTTCTATCCCTGTGATCGGAGCCCGGATCTGGCGCATGGAATCCCTGTCCCTGATAGTTACAGTTCCATCTCCGAGGGTATCGTAATCTACAGTAACGCAGTAAGGTGTACCAATCTCGTCATTTCTCCTGTAACGGCGCCCGATAGTTCCTGAGTCATCATAATTGACAAGCAGATTCTTTTCCCTGAGTCTTGCAATGATATCTTTTGCGGGATCTGCAAGCTCTTCACGGGTCAGGAGCGGGAGAACTGCAACCTGTATCGGGGCAACTCCACTTGCGAAATGCATTACAAGGCGGGTTTCTTCTTCTCCCTCGGCTTCGGACTCTTTTCCAGCTTCTTCCGTGCCTTTAAGTCCGGATTCGGCAGCCTTCTGAGCCACGTTTTCGTCATCATAGGCATGCTCCATGATGCCGTAGAAGATCCTGTCGATCCCGTAGGAGGGCTCGATTACGTGAGGAATGACATTCTCTCCGCTGACTTTTACAGTCTCTTCTGCAAAATCTACAGCGTCCGAGCTGACTGTTAATTCTTCCCCATCCACAGTAACTTTTATCTCATCTTTTGAAAGCTCCTCTTCGGAGAGCTGTCTTAAGGCGTCTGCAACGGCTTTCGCCTTTCCTTTAAAAACAGGACCGAGCTTGCCCATGTTTGGCTTCACAGTAAAGCGAGTCACCATTTTCGGCTCCTCATATTCTACATATACATAAAGTTCGGTCTTGCTCACTCTTGCATGGGCTTTAAGGTCGTAATCTGCCCTGTCGGCAATTCCTACAATCTCGACCCAGCCGAACCTGTCGGTCTCAATTTCGGCATCCCAACAGTCGACTGCATAGTGTGCCATCTCGTCGGTCAGGTGCTGCCTGAATCTGAGTTTTGCAGGATCAATTCCCACCTTTGTCAGGAATTCATTGGTAAGTGCGATATTGTAGCCCAGAACCTCGTGTGCTATAACTCCAGTTTTTACAGCATCCCTGACCGTCATCCTGAATGATTCGCCTTTTACCTGTCCCTTCTGTGAATAGAGTACAAGTTCTTTATCCGCAAAGCGCTCAAAGTTGGGATGCTTCTTGTTCCGCGGGTCAACAAAAATCTCGCATTCGGCTTGCGTGAATTCCCTGAGCCTGATTACACCCTGCCTGGGCGCAATTTCGTTTCTATATGACTTCCCTATCTGCACTGCTCCGAAAGGCAGTTTATCCCTGTAAAAGCGGGACAGCCTCTGGAAATCGACAAACATTCCCTGCGCCGTTTCTGGCCTGAGAAACCCCTGCCGTCCTGTACCGGGTCCGATGGTGGTTTTGAACATCAGATTGAATTCGTAAGCTTCCCCAAACTCGCCGCCGCATTCCGGACAGGTGATTCCTTTCTCCCTTATAACCTTTGTAAGATCCTCTGCACTCAGGGTCCCTGCCGCATCCGTCACATCTTCTACAAGGTGGTCAGCCCGGAATGCCTCTTTACAGTTCATGCACTCGCACAGGGGGTCAGAAAAGCCTCCAACGTGTCCGGAAGCAATGAATACTTCTTCAATCCCAATTGTCGGGCACTCAATCTCCATAAACCCTTCCTGGATAACGTAAAACTCTCTCCAGATCTGCTCTATCCGCCTCTTCAGCGCACTCCCAAGAGGCCCATAATCATAAAATCCCCGGCTTCCGCCATAAAGCTCAAAGGAGTTCCACAAAAACCCCCGGCGTTTAGCCAGCTCGAATACCTTCTCGTACTTGTCCATTTTATAAATCCTCGTGAAATTGATCGGAGATATTGGATAACTGTAATATTAATTTATAGGAAATACTAGATGGATAACGGCATCATTATATTAAATTTACACTGCTCTTCATCTATAGAAGATTTATCTGCAAGTCTCAAAATTTCGGATTTACTACCTTCTCTTCCTGATAACTTTGACCGGAAAAACTGGTTCTCTTAAAAGAAGAATTAAGAATTTTGATAGATCATAACGAATATTCAGCTGTTTTTTTCCATTTGGCTTTCCATAATAGTGCAATTCCTAAAATAGTAAGGATTAGCATTTGCCAGTTTTGTGAAAGCGGACCTAAACCGACTGATCCTTCGAGGGTATCACGAACCTCATCAAATGCGGCATGATATACGGTCGATACGGCTAAACTTTGAGTGCTTGACCATATGTAGGCAAATACAATTGCATGCATAATTGTCGGTATTAAGCTTATAAGTATAACAAGCAGCACTGAAACAAAAGGGTTAGCCTCCATTCGCGTTCCCATTACAACCAGAACTGGTAAGTGCCAGACCCAGGTGATAAAGCCGTGTAAAAGTAGTGCCAGGCGGGTACTGTATCGCGCAAATAAATGAGGCAATAAATATCCACGCCAGCCGAACTCTTCCCCAAATGCTGGAATGAGTGTGATTGTAAAGCTAAATAAAAACTCAACCAAGATGGTTGCGGTGCTTACATCTTGAGGACTTTCATAAATTCCTAGCAGTTGTTCAACAGCTCTCGGGAAAGCCCACAAAAGTAATGCAAGTCCAAAAGCGTATACATAATGCCTGGGTTTGCCCCATCGCCAACCTGCGTTCTCAAACCCATCCTTGAACACAAACCTGCCGGCAATGTAAGTGCCAACAGCGACCATGATCATTGATAATAAAAGGATGGGTTTGAAGGCTTCCCCTAGAAACGGGTAGGCAATCTGAAAGGGCCATGAAAGTATGATGATAATTAGCAAATAGACTTTCAGTGAAAAGGGGCGATCAATAATCTCGTTTTTCATAAAGATAAATAGTTTAAATTACAATAAATATTTTTTTAAATTTATCTCTGCGCCAGGTGATATTGTCGGTATGGAGTGCTTCGATCCAGTGGGATACTTCTCTGCATCGCCTTCAAAGTCGGTCTTGCCGAAAAGGCACTCAAGCCACAATTAAAAGATATCATTATGAAGGATGTTGTTTATGCCTGAGGGAGTTTTCTGCTCTATCCTGTTTTGCAGGGCACAGGAATTAACTGAAGAATACTTTTTGTTGCCTCTTGTTTTCGATTTGTGGCTTATATCTCGATTCTGAACTTATGGTTTATACTCTTTTACCATCAATGTTCAGGTTCTTTCCCATGTTCGTTAACGAAAACTTTGATCGGATCACTCGAATATTATTTATGTGATCATATAAAATTCTCTTATACAGGGTCAACAACTTTTAATATAACAAGCTTGTAATGCTAGAGACGGTGGGGTAAATAATGCACTTTCGATATGAAGGTGCCTTTTTGAGATTACGTCGGATAGTGTATGCTATGCAGGGCATTTTCGAACATAAAGTGCCTTTTTGAGATACCGTTGGATTTTATAGGGTACATATTCGGAGCACTTTCTAACAGGGAATGCTTTGAGACAATACTATATAGAATACCATGTAGAATACATTATGGGTGAGGTTTTGAAAATGCTGTTAAAGACTTTAAAAGAAACTGTGAGAACCGTAAAAGAAAAAGAGATTTTACATTCTGAAAAACTTATAGAAACGACACACTGGCTCCATAGCCTGGAGTTTCTGGTCGTAAGAATGATGATGTTTGCAATAGGTGTTCACCACCTTTATGTATACACCATAAAAACTGTATTCTGAGCTTAAATCTGAACTCAGCCTACCGTGCAGGCAAATCCGTCTCCTTTCCGATAAAAAACCTTTGCTACCAGAAATCGGGGCCAAAATGTGGGGGGAGCCCGATGTGGAGGTGGTAAGGATCGGTTTATAATTTGGAGAAAATCGCTAGCGTGTAGCGCTATGAGGATTTATGCAGCTTTTATGTAACCTGATCCAGAATTGCAAACCCGAGCTTCTAGATTGTAAAGGCATAGAGCTTTCCCGGAGCTTGGAAAACCTGGATTATCCGATCTGGCTTCTTAGCTGCATAACCCTATCGTGAAAGAAGAGGAATTTGTTCCATAGATCCCTCAAGTTCCATCAAATACATGATGACTTCTTCAGTGCCCTTATTTAATACCCCATCGGTAGACGTCATTCGGGTTAAAACAATTGGTCTTAGACCATAGAGGAGACCTTTAATAATATCATCTGCAGACAAAACACGCTAGTCGGGATCCTTTTCAAATTAAAAAGTAGGGCTCGGAACTGTTAGAAAACAGCCCTTAAACTTACTTTTTGTGGCTTTTTATTTATCCCTGCCACTTATTTTTTACAACTTGATATTTCTGGCTTGATATTTCTGTGTACTTATCATATCTGTACATTTATTATCCCTGTTGGTATATTAATATTTGAATATATTAATATTTGAATTAAATTGATTTCTCTGAACTTTCACTCCATGCAGCCATTCCATTAATTTTAAATTATCCGACAACTTATGGGGAAGCTGATGGTCCCAAAAATTCTTGTTACTAACGATGATGGTATTTACTCCACAGGTTTGAAAGCTGCATTTGACAGTGTCTCGGACCTTGGGGAGATTACGATATCGGCTCCTGCTGTCCAGCAGAGCGGTGTTGGGCGCTCGATTTCTATCTTTGAGCCTCTTCGAATCACGAAAACAAACGCAGGAGGCATACCTGCTTATTCTGTGGGAGGAACTCCTACCGATGCCGTAATTCTGAGCATCTTCGCAATCCTAAAGGAAATGCCTGACCTGGTGCTTTCCGGTTTCAATATTGGGGAGAATATAAGCACCGATACCATTACTACCTCAGGAACCATCGGAGGAGCCCTTGAAGCTGCGAGCTATGGCGTGCCTGCGATTGCCGCCTCCATACAGGTACTTGACGAAGGTCAAAAATTCGATGATCCCAGGGACTACCATAGAGAACGTTTTGAAGTCGGGATAAAAGTAGTAAACAGGATTGCTCGAAATGTCCTCAGGCACGGCATGCCAGAGAACGTGGACCTCCTGAACATAAATATTCCTTATCACGCTGAAGAGGATACGCCTGTAGAGATAACTCGCCTTGCACGAAAAGTCTTTAAAACGGATGTCGAGGAAAGGCGTGACCCCAGGGGCAGGCCCTATTACTGGATTGCAGGGGATCTGATCCGGGAAGAAGAAGAAGGGACCGATGTGCACGCTATCATGCAGAAAGGGTATATCTCAATAACTCCGATCTCCCTGGATTCAACTGCCAGGATAGACTTTTCTGAGATCGAAAAGTATCTCTAAAAGCTCCGTTATCTCTGGGTTGCAAAATTTTAAGTGCTCAAAGTCCAGGAAAATCTAAAATTACTGAAAATCCTGAAACTATAGCGACCTCTAAATATCTAGATGAAAAGGTTTAGTACTAAGAAGCCCTGATCTTCTACTTTATCCGAAAAAGCCCTTCTCACTTTATTCCTTAATTTCATCTCTTTCAATATGAATGGAGATTTCCTTCCATCCGCTGTCGACCGTATGTAACGTTTCTACCATTGCCTTAATAACGCTTATCACTATTTTCTGGACAAATTCGTTCATAGGGATTCTTCTCCCGTCTACTGAAAGCTCAATCCTCATTTTTTCCCTCCTCATTTGCATATTGATCTCTGCATTGTTCTTCATATCATATTTTCTTTTTCTTCTCAGGAACCCTAACAGGAACGTAGTATGGCTTCCTTCGGCTTACTGCAAGCTCGAGCAATTTCTCAATCTCTTCGGGACTTTTTGCATCACTGACATCTACTAAATTGTCGTTTACAAGCAGGCAGGGCTTGAATTTTCCGTCGGCTGTAACCCTTAGCCTGCTGCAGTGGGCGCAAAATTCCGAGTTATCCATAGGTCGAACAAATTCTACTTCCGCCCCGTCGATAATATATTTTTTTCGATGGTGAAGGTTTCGTACCTTGATTTCGCTTGCCTTCTCAGCCAGGCTTCGTTCAAGGTCTTTTGAGTCAATAATGTATTTTGAAAGCCTGGGATCAATATCCATAAGCTCTATAAGTTGCAAAATTACCTTCCCTTTATACTGTCGGATAAAATCCATCATTGAATCGATTTCGTTATCGTTTACACCTTTGAGGAGAACCATATTCAGCTTCACAGGAGTCAGTCCAGCTTCAACTGCACTGTCAATACCCCTGATAACCTTCTCAAGTGAGCCTGAGGGCGCTCCGGTAATTGCTTCATACTTCTCAGGCACAAGAGAATCCAGGCTTATGTTTACCCTATCAAGACCTGCCGCCTTCAGGGCTTTTGCACGTTTTTCAAGCAGAATACCGTTTGTGGTGGCAGAAACCTCTTTTAATGGAGGAAGGCAGGCAAGGATCTCCTCAAAGTCTTTTCGGAATAGAGGTTCGCCTCCTGAGAATTTCACTTTGTTGATCCCGAATTTTACTGCTTCCCTGACAATCCCGCAAATTAACTCCGGCTTCATTTCCCTTCCTACCGGGCCGCAGGTAGAGCAGTCTGCACCTTCATTATGGCAGTAAATACATGAAAGATTACACCTGTCAGTTACCGATATTCGAAGCCCTGTAACCTTTCGTCCATAAGGATCCTTAAGAATTTTCTTTGAGTCTTCTTCCGCAACTTCAGGAGCTTTTTCTGGATTTTTCTGCTTCATGGCTGATTAAAATCTCCTATTAAACATTTGACATGCAGCTCTTTGTTAAGTTATATTTAAGGTTCACTGATATTCAGGAGTTTATCCTTGTTATATGCGGACAAACACTTTATATCTGAGACGATTTGCCCATAATATCCTGATATCAAATTTAATTGGCACCTTTGAGAAAAAGCCCAGAACAGGAAATAAATTAAATTGAATTAGCAAAAGAGTTACTTCAGCTTATGGAGTAGAAGCCTCTTTTCTCAATCCTTTCCTGAGACTCTAGCTGCTCTACTTTAGAGTAGGTATAACCTTTTACTTAAGGTTAATGTGCACAGGCGAAGGAATATAAAACATTCGGATTTCTCAAAAAAGACTATCAGTCATAAAAATGATCATTCGGCATAGAGATAATCTGTTTGGCATATAATTTCATTTTCAAACTAAACTGCCGTGTTAAAGTTAGGAGTTCAGAGTAAAAGAATATTGATAGGCAAAACCATGTGCACGGAAATTTAATTATATAAACTCAACAAGATTAAATCTTCTGTGACCTTTCCTCTTAGTAAATTCATAAAACTCCTGAAAAATGAGCAGCTTATAAAGTTTGGGCAAAAACTGAATTTAAATATGTATAGCCTGAGAAGGCTCATTTGAAAGCTAATTGTATTCGATTGTTAAATGTCAACATTTTGTGTGGAGAGTTAGTTATACTCTCCAACACATATGCTATTTTCCTTACTTATTTATTTACACTCTACCGGAGCTTCTTCTACTTCCTCTGTGTCCTCACATACTGGAGTTTCTTCACATACTGGGGCTTCTTCTACCTCTTCAGTGTCTTCACATACTGGGGCTTCTTCTACCTCTTCAGTGTATTCACACAATGGAGCTTCTTCACAGACTTCTTCTTCTGGAACTTCGCATACTGGAGCTTCTTCACAGACTTCTTCTTCTGGAGCTTCACATACTGGAGCTTCTTCACAGACTTCTTCTTCTGGAGCTTCACATACTGGAGCTTCTTCACATACATCTTCTGGAACGTCTACAACCTCTTCTTCACATTCTTCTACTGGAACCTCTTCTACTTCTTCTGGAGCTTCTTCTACTTCCTCAGTGTCTTCACATACTGGAGCTTCTTCTACTTCCTCAGTGTCTTCACATACTGGGGTTTCTTCTACCTCTTCAGTGTCTTCACACACTGGAGCTTCTTCACAGACTTCTTCTTCTGGAGCTTCACACACTGGAGCTTCTTCTACTTCCTCAGTGTCTTCACATACTGGGGTTTCTTCTACCTCTTCAGTGTCTTCACACACTGGAGCTTCTTCACAGACTTCTTCTTCTGGAGCTTCACACACTGGAGCTTCTTCTACTTCCTCAGTGTCTTCACATACTGGGGTTTCTTCTACCTCTTCAGTGTCTTCACACACTGGAGCTTCTTCACAGACTTCTTCTTCTGGAGCTTCACATACTGGAGCTTCTTCACATACATCTTTTGAGGCTTCATTACAATCTACTGGAGCCTCTTCAACATCATCAAGCTTAACTGGGGATTTCAGTAACTCCTTCTCGCAGACACTTGCTGGAATCTCTACAATGTCTTCACATTTTATGATGTCTTCACAGTTTTCTGGAGCTTCTTCAATTACCTCGGAGTCGTCTTCTTCACATTCTATAATGGATTCACAGTCACAGGATTCACAGTCACATTTTGACTGGTCACATTCCAGAACAGATTCGCAGTCGCAAGAATCACAATTTCCCTCGTTGCAGTCTGCGTGGTCTTGAGAATCCTCCTCTTCAGAGTCGTCCTGTTCGCTGTCTATAATGGAATTGCAGTCGCATAGTTCGCAGTCACAGTTTATTTGCTTACAGTCTGCAGCAGATTCACAGTCACATGAGGTACATTCTTTGTCACAGTCGGCAAGAGAGTCACAGGAAGTTGCAGAATCATCTGCAGATTTTGTAAGAGTATCACAGGAAACTGCTCCTGCAGTAATTAAACTTGAGATCATTAATATAGAAAAAATAGATCCCAGAATTTTTGCAATTGATTTTCCATTTGAATTCATTTTTATTCCTCCGATTAGTTCCTCTGATTTCATCTGATCTTGCTCATCTGACTTGAGAAGACCTGGAACTAAAAGCCATCCATTCAATTATATATATAAGAATACTTACATTAAGAGCATTATATAAAAATTTATAAAATTTGTTTAACACTTTATAAACCCAAAAAAAGGAGTAAAAACGCATTTAAAGCTTTATAATGCTTTATTCATTTTTACAATTATTTTATATGTTTTGAGGTAGAAATCGGCTGACTTTAGTAAGATCGATAGATGCCCTTCACTTTAGTGAAGGGAGTAGTCACTAAATGCTGACAATAGGTTTTTGTTAATAATTGTTGCTACTCTTCAAGCTGCTTTAATAATATCTTTCCTCATAAATCTAAACATATTAAATAATTTGCTTAGATATCGGTAGACTTCCTTGGTGAGATTCTTTCTTCTGAAAATAATTATAGGGTGCTTTAAAGCAGCAGCATTAATAGCTTTAATATATTTTAATGGCAACAATATTCAGCAGATGACAAAAGGAATACTTATTGCAGGGACCCACAGTGGGGCCGGAAAAACGACAGTCTCCATGGGTATTATGGCTGCTCTAAAACACAGGCAGCTAAAGGTCCAGCCTTATAAGGTAGGGCCTGATTATATCGATCCTTCTCATCACACTGCAATTTGCGGGCGTCCCTCACGAAACCTGGATACATACATGATGGGTACCGACGGAGTTGGACAGACGGTAGCCCGGACGGCTGCAGATGCGGATATTGTGGTAGTAGAAGGAGTTATGGGACTCTTTGACGGAATCGACTCTACCGAGGTCGCAAGTTCCGCACATGTTGCAAAAACACTTGATCTACCTGTAATTCTGGTGATTAACGTGCATGGCATGTCCAGAAGCGCCGCAGCCCTCCTGAAAGGATATTCTGAGTTCGATCCTGAAGTCAGGGTTGCAGGCATTATTCTGAATCAAGTAGGCAGCACAAGGCATGCGGAACTTGTAAAAAATTCGCTTCCTAGGAATATACCTGTTGTAGGAACGATCCCGAGAAGAAAAGATATCGAGGTTCCTTCCAGACATCTTGGGTTGTATATGGCCCATGAAAAGGATTATAATACTGAGGAGATGGCAGCTTTCATCGAGGAGAATGTTGATCTTGATGCCGTGCTTGAACTTGCTGAACCCTGTTCTGTGCCGGAGATCAGGAAAATACAAAGACCAGAGGCAGATCTCAGGATAGGAATTGCTAGGGATCCGGCTTTCTGTTTCTACTACCATGATATGTTTGACGCTTTCAAGGATCACGGAGCTGAAATTGAATTTTTTAGCCCGATGGCAGGAGAGGTTCCGGATGTCGATGGAATTTACTTCGGAGGAGGGTATCCCGAACTTTATGCAGAAAACCTTGAGAGATCCGAAACTACCCGGAAACTTAAAGGCCTTGCAGCCGACGGCTTGCCCATTTATGCCGAATGTGGCGGTCTGCTTTACCTTTGCGGGAGATATGAGGTAGAGAACAGGATCTATAAGCTTGCAGATATTGTGCCTGCAAACACACGCATGACAGACCGGCTCAAAGCCCTCGGATATACCGAAGCTCGCTCTCTGGATAAAAACTTCTCTTCTCATAATATCAGAGGTCACGAATTTCATTACTCTCTTACAGAATGCGACCACGATGCAAAGTTTGCATATGAAATGCTGCGAGGAAAAGGCATACAAGACGGTTTTGACGGTCTTATCGAGCACAACACCCTGGCAGGTTATATGCATTCCCATCCTGCTACCTTTCCGGTGGAAAAATTCGTTGAGAAATGCAGGGAATACAAAAGAAGGTAAATAGAGATAAAATAAAGGTTAAATGTAAGAAAAAAGACTCAGCACCAGTTAAAGATAAAAGTTCAATATAAGGCAAAGACTCAAACCGGTTAAAGATACGGGGTAAGTGCAGTTGCTTGCTTTGCAAGCAACTTTTTAATTTTTAGAACCTATATTCACTTATTTTTCTAGAGATTTTTAAAGTTTGCCCAGAATTTTTAACGAGTTTCTGCAAGTTTCTATAAAATTCTCTGTGGAAATTTTCAGTCTCAATAGCATGGTCGCTGAAACTATTATCCGGAATTTACAAAAAATACTTTCATTCTGTCAGGCTAAGATTAATAAAGAAGAATAGATGAAGAATAGGTAACTTTATGAATATTAGAGCAATTTTACAGAGTAGCTTTTTTGGAGTAAAGATAAACACGCAGGAAGAATAAGCTGAATCAGAATAAATCTATAGAGATACTCAGATGAATTATTGAGCCTGTCTGAAACTTTTACATGAACAGCTCGGGATAACAGCTTGTACTCAACGCTTTGTTTACTTACAAAGGAGGGAATAAAATGAGGTTCTTATGTCCACTCATTGTCGTTAACAATATAGAGGCTTCCAGAAATTTTTACGAAAAAGTCCTTAATCAGAAGGTACAATGTGATTTCGGTGAGAACGTATCATTTGAGAGCGGCTTTGCAATACACTTGAAATCCCATTTTTCGGATTTAATAGGTATAAACAAAGATGACATAGCTCAAAAATCAAATAATTTTGAACTATATTTTGAGGAAGACGATTTGGATAGTTTCCTTCAAAAGTTGAAAGGCATGGACTCCATGGAATATGTGCACGAACTAAAAGAACAGCCATGGGGACAGCGGGTTATCAGGTTCTATGATCCTGACATGCACATCATTGAGGTTGGTGAGCCCATGGAAAGCGTGGTAAAAAGATTTTTAAATAAAGGTATGTCAATTGAAGAAACCGTAAAGCGAACTTTAATGCCAGAAGAGTTTGTCAGACAATATCTGTAAACGATGCAAGGTATTCTGAATTATAAAGCCCCTTTTCATTCTCATTTCTTTTTTCTTTTATCTTTTCTTTTACCATTTTATTTTCTGTCTCTTTTCCTTCTCCCTTTCCAGTTTTTCTCTCCTTTTTTCTCCTTTACGCTTTCCTGCGCCTTTGATTCTTCTGCTCCTGCTTTTCTTTCCTTCTTTTGTTCCTCTACGCTTTCTTGCATCTTTCCTTCTTCTTTTCCGCTTTCCTTTTCTTGCTCTTTTCCCTTTTCCCTTTCTTTATTTTTCAGATATATCTTCTTCTCATAATACGCGAGAGGATGATTGATTTTTTCACATAACCTATCTTTTCCTACGCAGTTGCCATAGGTTCTCATGGTATCACATGCAGGAGGCTTGTATACATTCCCTGTTGCACCTGCAATGTGCTCTATCTGGTAAAGGGTCTTTTCTGCGTCAAAATCAGGGGAGATATTAAAGAGATTAAGTATCTCATCCACGGACATGCCTACGCTGAGCAGGAATGAAGTCATGGCAAACCGCATAGAATGGGCAAGATTCACTCCGCCCTGTACGTTTGCAAGGGCATGTGATATGCAGGGGGGAAAAAGTTCAGGTTTCACTGTCCCAAAGTCCGTTACTCCAAATTTTTTCTTCTGGATCTCAAACTGGTCCTTTATTTCGGCAACATAAGGGGCACAGAAACGTGAAATCTCGGCAGGAATTTCAGGAATTGGAAATGACTGTTCAATACGTTCCCTTATAGCTTCTTCAAGAAGCCTTGCAAATTCTTCTTTTGTAATTCTTACCTCTCCAGCCCTGAGCTGGCGATTTGTCAGTTTCCAGGCAGGATCTTTCAGGGAATTTGAAAAGCGGATATAGTCCGTAAAATGCATACTGAAATAGGAATCTCTGAAGCCGGCTGAAATTTCAAAATCTTCCCCGAATTTAAGCAAGAAAGCCGGAGTTTCATTTCTCAAAAATGTATAGGCAGCTTTGGCTTCTGCCAGAGCATAGCGCCTGGTAAAGAGCTGATCGTCCACACAGGCAACCAGTATTCTTGCAAAAGGATAGGAGAGAAGTTCCGAGAGAATCTGGGCTTCTCTGGAAACAGGTGGCTTTTTAATTTCCCCTTCCAGAGCTTCTTTTACCCTTCTTACCCCTCTAGCTCTTGCAGCCCGGTAGGCCCAGGAATTAAGCAGACTATCCAGGGAAATCCCCAAATTCTCAACATGGATAGATGCTTTTGAGATAAAAGGGTAATATGCGAGTTTGTCAACCTGCATGGATTATTCCGACTCGATTCTCGGAGCCAGGAGATAAGAAATCCTACCTGCACCATTTGCAATTTCGAAATCTATGACTATCGGGAAATCTTTTCCAAGGGAAAGAGTTACCTCATTGACTTTATTCGTAGGCTTGACTATATCGGTCAGATAATCCAGAGAGAAAAGTGAACAGGCTTCACCTGCCTTCAGGTCGATCAGCTGATCCCTGCCCATCTCCAGGCGAACCTGGTCTGTATCACCTTTTGCTTCCATATAGAAGGTATCATCAGAAACCCCCATTAGCAGATGGTCACTTATTTTTTCTGCAGCTTTCACAGCACGCCTGAGGTCAGCTCCATTCAGGACAACTTTTGCAGGCAACTCTAGCTGGGGAACTCTTGGTTCTGCCCGAATTGTAGAAGGATCGAGAAGAGAAAGTGTATAAGACAGCCCTCCGACATCAATCAGGAGTTTATGATTCCCTTCTTCAAGTTCCATCCGGACTATGTCGTTCTTCTCCGCAATTCCCAGCAGGTCCATAATCTTGTTCAGGTCTATTCCTATTTCAGATTCATCAGCACTATATTCATCGAAAGCGGATGATCCAAGCTCAAAAATTCCCATTGCGACATTGGCAGGATCAACGGCTTTTACCGAAATACCTTCCGGCTTTATTTTAAGTCTGACCTCATCTATAATTACAGCCAGTGCGGCAATCGCGTCTCTCAGAAGCTCTGCATTAATTGCTGCCTTGAACATAATTCTTCTCCAATAAATAAATCTAATCTTAAGCTCTTTATTACCTTTGGGATATATAAATTTCTTTACAGATTCGGATGTCCTCGCTCTATTTGAGGACCAATTTTCCGGCTAAAATCAAATGGGTTTCTGAAATCGGAAAATTACTAGATTCAAACTCCCGGCAACTATATAAATCTTGGTCAGAAAACAGGGCGGCTTCAGGCTCTGTTTGAAGCAGAAAGGAAGCTGTAGCCTGATAAATCTATAAATCTATTTTTTCCGGGAAACATATTTTTCAAGGGTGGATAGAAGAACAATTAAACTTCAGTCGTATTCTCTCCAGGTAAATCCACATTTCGTGCATTTGAAGAATCGGGTTTCGGATTCATCAGCAGACCTGAGCTGTCTGAGCCACCAGAATGCAGTGTTATTTCCACACTCCGGACATCTTGCATTTGTTGTTGGCAGACCTGAAGTCTGTTCACCTTCCAGAACCACTACTTCGCGGTCATCGATCTTGGCTTTGGAAACAAAATTTTTTTTATTGCCTTTTATAGGTATTATGTTCCCGCATTTCCTACACTCAAAATTGCCGTTTTTAGGAAACATCATACTTTTGCATTTTGTACAGAATTGCATTAATATCACTTTTAGCGTCATTTATAATTTTGTTGTGATCAAAAGCTAATTCAGGAATGGAATCAAGCTCAAAAAGATCGACGGAATCTGCATCAGAACCTGATTTTAGCTCTCCTGATCCTTTTGCGAGGTAACATACCGAAACCGTATGCCCTCTGGGGTCGCGGTGTGGGTCGGAATAGACACCTAAGAGTTTGATGATCTTTACTGAGAGGCCTGTTTCTTCAAAAGCTTCCCTAGCTGCTGCGTTTTCTGTGCTTTCCCCAATTTCTACGAAGCCGCCGGGAAGGGCAAATTTTCCCTGATAGGGGGGATTTTTTCTCTTCACGAGCACAAGCCTGTTTTTAAAGAGGATTACTGTATCAACGGTTAAACTAGGAGTTTGAGGTTTCATAAAACGCCTTCGTATTATTTTCAGGGAGATCTCTTTTTCCGCCATCAATCCCTTTCTGAATTAGCTTTTCCAGCAGGAGTGCCAGAATAAAATAATATTATTATTGTGCATAACGTAGAAACTCGTCATCGTATTTCAATATTGACATTGTAAGTCAAGTTTCTGTCAAGCAGAAAAATTCCTTATGCAGTAGCTTCTCTTAAATGTTTCTCTTTTATCGAAACAATAAGTTTCTATCTTATTCTTGAAACTTTTTGATTTTTACGCTTTTATATAAATGAGAACATGTTTGTAACGTTATTCTTCTATAATAGGAATCTATTATCTTATTTGCAGGCTCAATCACTCTTTATGAGTATCCTAACGGAGGTAATAATTCTACAGCTTATAGGTAAAGAAAGTAAAATCCATAACCTTTGAATTCCTTACTATTAATAACTATGAACTATTCAACTTATTAGAAACTTATATGGAAATCTATTAATTATTTTAAATGATTTTACATGCCACTTTCCGAAAGTTTCATAATTTGCCTGAGGCTTTTCTGAGCCTTCAGAAACAAAACCTAGAATTAAGCTTTACCTCTGGCAAAAAGGTGCGTGAAAAATGATTGAAAGTATACTCTGGCTCGCAGTCGGGTTAATGGTTGCGTCATCCGTCATCCCCAGAACCCTCAGGGTTCGTAAACTGGTAGGAGGGATTGGATGGGGTGCATTTTCCATCCATTGGAGTTATCAGCCTCTCCATTATCTCGAGATCCAGGACTATGCCAATGTGCTCCTCACAATAGTGGTAACGCTGTTTTGTCTACTTGTAGCGTATATCATGTGTCGGGAGTATAGAAATGGCCCTTTTTATATAAGAAATAATAGAGAAGTGCTGCATTCGAAGTTTTCAGTTCAAGGTGAAGCGGATTCCCTTGATATAACCTCAATGCTTACCAGTGCCAGTGCACTTGGAGCTCTAGTTTATTTCCCATTTGCGAATTTCACCTCTCTAAATACCTGGATTATAGGAAGAGTCACCTCCCAGATTCTCTGGGTTCTTCAGTACTTTGATATTCCTGCATATATGAAAGACTGGAATATGATAACACTTAATGGATACACTGTTGAGATAATACTGGCCTGTACTGCAATTGAAAGCATTGCCCTTTTTATGGGGCTCATAGGTGCAGTGAGAGCTCCCTTTAGCCGCCTGGCTATGGCTTTTATCGCGTCCGTGCCAGTTATCTACATACTTAATCTTATCAGGGATATTTTCGTGGTAGTTGCTTATGGGGAGCAATGGTTTGGAGCTGACAGTTTCATAATAGCACATAATTATATTGCAAAGGCGGGCTCAGGCATTGCCCTTTTTGCAATTTCGTATGTGGTGCTTCGTATTCTGCCCGAACTATTCGGAATGATTGATGGTCTTTGGGTCATATTTTCTCAAGAATTGAGATCCCTTCTGCACAGATCCGGGGGGGATTTAAGCTAATGCTTGCAAAGGGCTCAGAACCCTGGCTTTTTACTGCTGCACTTGTAACCATAGTGTTTGCAGTCCTCTCCAGGGCAATGAACAGCTCCCATCTAACTCACGCTGCTTACATAGCAATGGCACTGACTTTCTTTATGGTTCTTTTCTTCAGAGATCCCGAAAGAAAGGTGGAAGTTTCGGACACTTATATGGTTTCCCCGGCCGACGGCACTGTCATAGACATTCGAGGCCGGAAAGTCTGTATCTTCATGTTTCTCCAGAATGTACATGTAAATAGAGCTCCAATTTCGGGAAAGATCAGGGAAATTACTTACAGGAAAGGAGGATATCTTCCTGCTTTCTGTAAAGACTCTGAAAGAAACGAAAGAAACGAGTTTATTATTCACAGCAAGTATGGGGATGTCAGTGTCACGCAGATTGCAGGCACTATTGCCAGACGAATTGTTTCCTATCCTCGAGTAAATGACATTATCGAGCAGGGACAGCGCATTGGAATGATTCGTTTTGGGTCAAGAGTTGACGTAACGATTCCTCATGACTTTGAAATCATAGTACGGAAAGGAGAGCGGGTACTTGCAGGCAAGACCATTATAGCAACAATAAAAAATGACAGGGATTTTTGAACATGAACGTATTTCAAATGTTAAGGCTCCCGGACCTGGTCTCTCTCTTGAACCTTATCTGCGGAATTAGCTCAATTGCGGTAGCTGCCCAGGCTACAGTCCAGGTTGCCACATCTCAAACTGCGGCGGCCCAGAATGGATTTTCCCTGGCTTTGATCTTACTTCTTGTTGCAGCAATTGCAGATGGAGCGGATGGATACATTGCCAGGCGATTTAAAGGAGGAAATCTTGGGGAACAACTTGACTCCCTGGCAGATGCAGTTTCTTTCGGGGTCGCTCCTGCTCTTCTCATATATCTACAGTTCGGGCAAGTAAACCCTGTAGTCGGAGAACCGGATCCTCTTATCGCGATATTTCCGGCTTTTTATGCCGTTTGCGGTGTGCTCAGGCTTGCTCGTTTCAATTCTGTAGCTTCCTGTAAAACAAGCTTTGAGGGCCTTCCCATAACTGCAGGCTGCATCATGCTTGTTACATACATGCTGCTGAACGAAAATCTTGTCAGAATAGACTTTCTTTTAGCGCTCACCCTTGGTCTCTCTATTCTTATGGTAAGCTCGGTAAACTACCCCAAGATCAGGAATGTCAGGGTTCTTGCATTTATATCTTCTATTTTCGGGATAACTATATTTCTCTACCTGTATAATGTCGAATATATGCGAATTTTCTCAATCCTGCCTTTTATCCTTATGTTGATATACATTTTTTCTCCATTTTTCAAGATCCCTCTATTAAATAATCTGGGTAGCAAGGAGTATAGGAACAAAGGATTGAGCGCCAGGAAGGAAAAAAATTAAAATCGGTTCACTTTAGTAAGACACTGACTAACGAATTCCAGGAAGGGAGAGATTTATTTGGTCCAGGAAAAAATAACTGACAGAGATAATGCACTCTTTGAAGCAGGAATTAAACTCGGAGCTCTTTACCATCAATTCACGGGCTCTCCTGTAAACTTGAACACGGTCTCAAGCCTTGAAATGGCTATCCAGGAAAGCATTTCAGTTCAGCCCTATGTAGAAGAAATCTCAGTAAAAATTGATAGGGACATGCTGAGAAGTAGGCTGAATAATGAATTTGGTTATTCCGAACTTCAGGGTACCATGCTTAAGGTAAAGATAACCGTAAGGTACGGTTCTTCAAAGATAAAAGTTGGAATGGAGTATGACCCTGAACTTAATTACCCGTTGATGAAAATTCTAGAAATTAAAGAGACAAATGTTTGAAACAGCTAATACTGGAAATTGAGAAGACAAACGTTTGAGACAGACAATTCTGTAAAAAATAAGCCGTAAAGAAAGAGGCTTTTAAACTTCATTCTTTACAGTCTCAAAAGCCCTGATAACTTTTTCGTTCTGCTCCGGAGTCCCGACTGTTACCCTGATAAAAGTGTCTCCTGCCCCCCTGAAGGAGTCACAGGAACGTACAATAATTCCTTTTTTCAGGAGGCTCTGTGTAACAGCTTTTGCTTTTAAAGGAGCAACGTCTACAAGTACAAAGTTTGCCTGAGAAGGATAAGCCGTAAAAGGAATCTTTTCTTTCAGATATTCTCTGCCCACTCTTGTGATTTCTATGCTCTTTCTCAGGTGGTCAACATCCGAAAGGGCAGCTATTCCTGCTTTTAACGCCGGAAGGCTTACTGAGAACGGAGTTGCTGCCTTTATATACTCTTTTGCCAACCACTCGGGCATGATTCCGTAACCTAGCCGTAGACCTGCAAGCCCGAATGCCTTGGAAAAGGTTCTGCCCACAACAAGATTATCGTATTCCCTTACAAGTTCAGCAAGGTTCCTGTCCGCAAACTCGACATATGCTTCGTCAACGAACACAAGAGCTCTTGTATTTTCAAGGATTATCCTCAAATCGTTTTCAGGAAGGAGATTCCCAGAAGGATTATTGGGAGAGCAGAGGAAGATTATTTTTGTCCTTTCTGACTGAGCTTCCAGAACTTTTTCAAGATCAAGTGAAAAATCCTGTTTTCTCCTGACAAAAACCGGTTTTCCTCCGCATGCCCTTGCTGGCAGCTCGTAATAGGCAAAAGTCGGAGTAGGAACTATGACCTCATCTCCTTTTTCAATGATCAGCCTGCAAAGCCCATCAAGAAGCCCATCCATTCCCGGTCCTGAGGCTATGAGGTTTGAAACCGGAAAACCTGTGTATTTCGAGAGAGCTTCCCTGAGTTCTATAGCATCCGCTGAGGGGTAAATATTTGCGCAGGGAGCTGCATCCACCATCGCCTGAACAGCTTTCGAAGAGGGTCCAAGCGGGTTTTCATTTGAGCCAAGTTTGATGATCGAAGCTGGATCAAGCCCGTAAGCAGAAGCTATTTCTTCAATGGATTTTCCTGGAACGTACTCTGCAATATCAAAGATCTCTTTTTTTATAAGTTCAGGCTTGCTCAAGAACATCAACTACCATATCGATCTGTTCTTTCGTAATCACAAGTGGAGGAACCAGACGGAGCACAGAATCCGAAGTACAATTTAATAGCACGCCACATTTCCTTGCAAACTCTACAAATTTGCTGCACGGATATTTTATCTCGACTCCTATCATAAGGCCTTTACCACGGACTTCTACAACGTCCTCCCTGTCCATGTTCCTGAGTTTCCCCATGAAGTAAGCCCCGTTTTCTTTCGAGCGCTTAAGGAGCTCTTCTTCGCGAATTGCTTCGACCGAGGCAAGTGCGGCTGCACAGGCAAGTGGCCCGCCTCCGAAGGTAGAAGCATGCTGTCCGCGCCCAAAGCTGAGTCCCTCCCTAGCTGCGATAGCACCCATTGGGAAGCCTCCTCCTATTGCTTTTGCCATGCTCATGATATCAGGTTCCACGCCGAATTGCTCTTTACAGAACCATGTGCCTGTCCTTCCAAAGCCTGTCTGCACTTCGTCAAAGATAAGGAGGGTTCCGGTTTCGTCACAGATTTCCCTGACCTCTTTGAGGTAATAGGGATCCGGGATATTTACTCCGCCTTCGCCCTGAATGGGCTCAAGAATAACGGCTGCCGTATTTTCCGAAATAGCCTGCCTGATAGCCTCAGCATTGGAGTACGGGACGAAAGTGGTCTCGGAACTTACGGGAGGCATGAAAGGGTCCCTGTACATGCTCTTGTGGGTTACGCTGAGTGCTCCTATAGTCCTGCCGTGGAAGGAATGTTCAGCTGCGATGAAGGCGCTTTTTCCCGAAGCCACGCGGGCAAGTTTCATTGCAGATTCAACAGCTTCAGCGCCTGAGTTACAGAAAAAAACACGCTCCATACCTGTTATTGAGACCAAGGTTTCTGCAAGCTCGGCCTGAATTTCAGTATAATAAAGGTTGGAGACGTGCATCAGTTTCTCAGCCTGAGCCTGGATTGCTCTGACAACCCTCGGGTGGCAGTGCCCAACATTGTTTACTGCAATCCCTGCTACGCAGTCAATATATTCTTTTCCATAAATATCCCTGACAATTGCTCCCTTCCCTTCTGAGAGTACAAGGGGCTGGCGCCCATAGGTCTGCATGACGCATTTTGAATCTTTTTCTATGATTGAATCATATTTTGCCTGTAGATCCTCAGGCTCTGAGACAATCTCAGATTTTATAATATTCTCTGTCAACTGAATTCCTTCCTGAAATTTGTTCATTTTAACTGATCGAAAAATCTGGCGAATAAAGTTTGGATTATCTTGAATATGTCAATCAAGAAATTCTAATAACTTGAATTAGATATGCTATTGAAATCCTGGGAAATATTCTCTCTGAGTATTTAAGAGATTTGCAATTAATCTCACGTTTGAGTTTCAAAATCGAATTTCACAATCTAATTCCGTGGTTGAATATTATAATTAAAATTCAAAGCCCGACTCCACATTTAATCATTTTTTTATTTTATTCAGAGTTCGGTTTTCTCCAGAATCCAGATAATTCCCTGATTCCCTAAGAATGTTACTGCTCCTTCTCAAAAAAAAGATGTTTTCCCACAATTTTTTGTCCCTGGGGTATGAGCTTACATTCTGCAGAGGCAGAATTTGACGCATTTGGAATTGAAATTAAGAAAAAGGCTATGATTAAAGAAAATTCCAGATTTTTCAGGGTATCAAAAACTCGATACTGCTGGTCGAACTGATGTCTCAGGTTAATTCCTGATTATTCTCCGGATTTTTGCTCCTTTCTGTAAGCCCTGGCTCCTGTGAAGCGTCTGCTTCTTTCCAGTGCTCGGGCTCTGGCAGTTTTTCGTTTTCTACCAGGCACAAAAATACTTCCGGGATTCGCGCTTGATTTAATAGGTGAGTTCTCTTCTACCTGATCTGCTACTTTGATGGGTTCTGCCGGAGGTAAGTTTTCAGGCAACTCACGCTTTTCTCTCATGAATACTTTCCCTAAAGCGTTGACCTCTGCAAGAGCGGGCTTTTCTGCGGCGTCCCGTAAGAAAGACACTCCTGAAGGCGCTTTTATTGTGCCGTCTACCCTTGCATTTTCATGCAGTATTACTGAGTCGGCTTTTATTCCGCCAAAAATCCGGCTATTCCGACCGATCTGTACAGATCCTTTTGAATAAAGATTGCCATAGATAGTGCTGTTTTCCCCTATGTTGACCTTGCCTTCTGAGTAAATGCTCCCTTTGAGGGTAAGATTTTCCCCTGTGTCAACGGCATGTGCCCTGATATTTCCTGTTAAATGGCAGTTGTTCCCGATTATAGTTTCCCCACCAACATTAATAGTTTCAGGGGAAAGCTTTGCATCGGCAGGTATAATCAATATATTTTCACCAAGCTCCCTTATTTCAAAGTCCTCATCGTCTTCGGAATCTTCAAAGAGCTCTTCTACAGCCTTTTCGATTTCTTCGCCTTTACCAAGGCGCATCATTTCCTTTATGTAAAGGAATAAAAATATGATTACAGGGACTGGATTCCTTACCACTATCCATCCTTTGGCTTCGAACCCTCCTCGAATTTTAACTTCTTTTCCTACGTCAAGATCCCCTTCTACGAACAGCTTCCCATCAATTGTTACAAATTCTCCCAGATAGGCGTTTCTGCCGACCTCCACCTTGCTTCCCAGCTTTGACCACATGTCAACTCTGATGTCAGAACTAGCCGCGATATCCCCGGTAACGGTCACTCCTTCTCCCATTATAACTGTATCGCCGAATATGCTGTATCCAATATTAGAGTGATTGCCGACAATAACGTCTCCCTTGACTGTAATCCTGTTTGCTTCGACTCTGGTGTTATCTGGAACCAGGAAGTACTTTAGAATTTGTTCTGGCTCTGGAATAGTGCTCACTCTCCGGGAAACTGCTATCTCTTTAATCTCTGGATTTCAGGGTTGAAACTGCTCTTTTAAAGGGCTTTTTTATGAGTAGTATTCATTCAAAAGTTACTATCTAACATATATTCTTATTCATTTTATTCTTTCATAGGATATTTCATCAATATAAATAGCGTTTTATATACTGTATTTAACTATATGTAAATTTGTGTAAAACTTAAAGAATTCAATCCTCAGCATAAAGTTTTATATTTATTTTCCTTTTTCTGCGTCTATTTTATATCTTGAAAGATTCTTTTTGAAATTTCGGGTTCATTTTTCTTTTTTCGAAGCAACTCCTGCTCTTACATCTACAGCTGCCCCGCTGTCAAAAGCCATAATTTCTGCAGGAGATAGAAGCAATTGCCCTGTTGCGAGCAGTCTGTCAGCTTCATCTATAACGAGTACCTCTTCGCCTGCCCTCAGTTCAGGATCAATTTCAACTACATGTTTTATAAAAGCGGTTTTACCTTTCTCTACAAAAGGAGCAGCTTCCTCCGAGACTACGACCCTGAGCCTTTTTCCCGGCAAAAGCTTATGGACAACGGAAGCACCTTCAATACTGAGGGTAAAAAAGCCATCCTTTGCTCTTGCCGTAGCTATACGCTTTCCTGAATGAAGGACCTGGCGTATTCTTTTTGTCCTTGATAACTGGAATGTTGAGCCGTCAGGAAAGAGTTCTTTTCCTATGCCTTTTCCGAACTGATAATCCGCAATCATGCGGACTCTGGTAAGTCTTTCGGTGTTACTATTCATGGGACTAGGTAATATGTGCAGACCTTAAAGCAATTCCGGTTATTCCAATCTTCCGGATTTGTACTGAAGGTAATACGCGCTTCAGGCTGCTCAAAATTCTCCTATAAATTTTTGCCTCAAATTTTTCCAACATGATGTATATTTTTAGTACATTATCCCCCGCTCGAGAATACTAAGTTTCCTTCTTTAATCTCGCTCTTTATCCTGCTGACATCGTTTGTTCTTTTAACCTTCCTTCTTTATTATCTTTTATCATGAATTTTTTGTTTTCATGACTAGCAAAAATATTAAGAAGTAGGAGCACCAATCTATTAACTGGTTTATGAAAATTAGAATGTGCATATGCTAGGAAATTTAAACTGCTTGTGGTCTCAAGAAGGCAAAAGAGGGAATTCCCTTGATAGTTCGAAAAAATATCTCTATTGACCAGTCCTACGTGGATAAATTAAAACCCTTTCTGGAGAAAAATAATGGAAATTTAAGTGCGGCAATAAGGGATGCTATCGAAACTGCTTCTCTCTCTCTGGCTGGAAGCACCGTTGAAAGTGGGGAAAAGGACTCAGGTAAGGTTTCACAGAATGCTGAATTCCGTAACAAGTTGATTGAGGACGATGAATTCCTTCTTGTTCATCATACGCTGCTTGAATGGCTTATAAAGAAGACTTCAGGGTTATTAATTGATGAATCCATTGTATATGAAATAATCAATCCTTATAAAATAAAACGGATCTCTGACATTGTCAGTTACATAAACTCGCTCAACGAAAAAATGGGCTGGAAAATTAAGGTTGATGCAGAATATAGTCAGGATTCGGAACCGGAATCTGCAAGTCTTACTCTCTCTAACGGGAACCCCTACTTCAGGGAAATTATGGCTCACAACCTGGCTCTTTATCTGGCAAAACAAATGAAACTGGATGTTCAGGGTCTTTTCTGCAAATCAAATGTGACAAAGATTTATTTTAAAAGATTTGAGTTTCTTGATTATCAAAAAGTCCCTAAAGGACTTGATAAATATTTTGGGCAAATGGAGATTGTCTTCCGGGAAATCCAGAAAAAACCGGAGTTCTGGAAAAACCTTATCAAAATCTATAAGCAGCAGAATTATCAGAGGCTCAGCATAAACAGAAAAACTTTCGAGGCTTTTGTCTCAGGGGATCTCCCATCCTTGGCTGAAATAACAAGGGATTTTGAACTGGATACAGGCAAGCCTCCTGAAGCTTTCACTCTTGCTGAGCATATTATGATTTTCAAAGAAGTTTACCTGACAGACAGCATAGGTAGTGATATTGAAATTTGTACGGTAAAAGGCAGAGAATATGTGAAACTCATTCATGACTATTCTGATAAAAAAGTCTGTGAGATTATTACAAAGTATTATTCAAACATCCTCAAGTCTACTGGCTACCCTTTTACAGTTACTACCAACCCCCATATGATCCTGTTCGTGTTCGGGAAAATGCCAGGTTCCACTTGTTTTTCTGAATTGAATACTCTGGAATCCTGACTTTATCGATTCTCTAATATTCATTAAGATAGATAAATTCATATGTAGGAGTTCCCTATCCTTTTTCATGAGTGATGTAATTTTGCTCTGGGACTGCCCTCTTCTCTTTGAGAAACTATTTGTGGAGTATGGGCTTGAATGCAGTCGTGCGCTCTCAACGTCCCTTGGTACTCCTTACTTTCCTGCCTGCAAGGTTCTGATCCTGCCGACAGGTTTTGCAAATAAACAATATACAAAAACAGGCACAGGACTCGCACGCGGCAAGCAATCCCTCGAAAAATTCGTGAAAAAAGGGGGAACTCTTCTTGTTTTCAGTCCCCTGGTACCGGAATACGAATATGAATGGCTTCCTTTTTCTCTGAAGTATATAATGGAAGAGAACCCATGCACACCTCAGCCTGTAGGTAGTCACGATGCCCAGAAGCTAGTGGAAAACCTTGTCCTTCCTGCAGGATGCGACGGTTACTTTTCAGAGACCGATGCCGATGTCGTGCTCAAGGATGACAAGGGAAGGCCAATAATGGTCGTAAAAGGGATTGGAGAGGGCTTGATTGTTGCAACTACTATACATGAATTCCCTGCAGCCGGATTCTTTAAGTGCAGGGTTGAATGTACAAAAAAAGTGAAAGCCTGAAATAAAAAACAGGATAAAAACTAGAAAAGGTCATAGATTTAGGCAAAAACCAAAAAATGTCATAAACTTAAACAAATACCAGAAATAAACATAAGTTAACTCTCAATAAAATAGACATTTACACGCAATAAACAGCCACAGCCGGCAGTCGGTTTATTAACTCTCACTTTATTTTTTTTACATTTTTGTCCTTTTTATACTGATTCCCGAGTTTTTGTATTTCCTCAACTTCGTTCTCCAGTTTAATTACGAAGAATCCGAAGCAGGGCTTTATAAACTGGAATATAATATCAGTTCTTGAGAAGCCAACAGGGGATGTCATACCAAGCAAGGTAATACCTTTACCTTATACCCACCAGGCACAAGGTATACGTCCTCAGAATGCTCTTTAATGTAATTTTCGCATTTTTTGGAGTTGCATTTTTCAGGAGAATTTCATATCTGTATTCTCTTAAGCACGCCATTCTGCACCCTTTATGTCCTTATATCAGCTCCAATGCTCTAACAGCCATTAATCCCTTAATTAACTGCTATTATTTTCATAAATTAAAATATAAAAAAATAATATATTAGGCATTTCATTCTGAAAAAGGGTTATAAGATTCTGTAAAGATTCTGCAAACCGTTACCTGATCCAGGTTATTCTATCCACTCTTCCTATATCGTCTCAGACACCAGATGATAGAAAATGGGAATAAATATCACCTGGAAGAGTAAGAGGTTTAAACCTGATGTCAACAATTTAATATATAAATTATTGATAAATGGGCTCTGTAGAAAACCTACTTAATCGTCATTAATAGACTTAAAGTTCTCAGCAAAATTGAATCAGGCAATTCAGTTTTAATTTGTTAAGATTGGTTATTTCAGAGGATTTCTACAGAGCCGATAAATGGGAGCGGCTAAAATTATATTCTGGAAAAATTGAGATAAGACTTGCTATGGAATTTTAAAACTGAAATAATATTAAAATTAGATTTTAAGAGAATGAAACCTGGAAACATAAACTGGCTGAATTAAAGTATTATCCTACTTTTAAGAATTTATACCAAAGCTTTAATTGCAAAGGTTGAAATTAGGATTAACCCTACATTCTTAAAGATAAAACCTGTTAGAGATGAAATTTAATGACTGGCGCAAAAGTGCTTCTTATGATGGGATGTCCTGAGGTCCCAATTCAAACAAGTATTGCCCTGTATCTTTCCCACAAGCTCAATAAGTCAGGATTTGATGTGACTGTTGCTGGGAATAATGCCGTAATCAAGCTTGTAAAAGTTTCGGATTTCGATGGCTATTATGTAAAAAAGATGGTAAATCTCGACAAAACCCTGGAGGATATTATTGAGAAAAGATTGGATTTCGATATCTGCTTTGCCTTTATGCACAACGACTCTGGATTGACTTTTGCAGCGACAATGAGCGCCATTTCTAAGGCCAGAATGTACTCTGTAATTTTTGGCAAGAATGCGGAGGCTCTCGAAAGAGCCATTGAGTTCGACTGTGTGAAAATAGTCGCAAGCGATGTTCATAATCCTATCCGGCTCAAGAATAAGCTGGATAAGGTAATTGAGGAGATAGTTAAATGAGCTGTATTGAGCAGATGAAGTATGAAATCCTTCTGCAAAGGATAAGCTTTAAGGAAGCTAGAGAGTACATTGAGAAAAACTCTGATGAGGTTTACTATGTATCCCCTGGCTACAAAATCTTTAAAGATTACTACATAATAGGAGTGCCGCCCATTGCAGTGGGCGCAAAGGGCAATGCTCTGATTTTCCCCTATACAAAGCCCTGTCACGGAAGCTTCGTCCTGAGCATCGAAAATGAGGACAGTGTAAAGGAGATCAACAGGCTCAGGGAGACCGAGAAGGAGATGGGAGCACTCTCACCGAAGAAAGGCAAACCTCCTAAACGCCCCAGAACACCTGCAACCAGTTATCAGGATATGTGGAAAGAATGAAATCCAGGAAACTGCATGTAATCAAGATGACAGAATAATGGGAAAAGTTTCCAAAAATAGAGAAGAGTTGAGATCTCAACATAAGAAAGAATAGGAAATTTAAGTACGGAAGGGAAAAATAGAGAATTTAAGCACGGAAGGGAAAAGGATAGAAAATTTAAGTTTGGAGTGAAAAGGATAGAAAACTTAAGTTTGGAGTGAAAAGGATAGAAAATTTAAGTTTGGAGGGAAAAGGATAGAAAATGTGAGTATGGAAGAAAAATGTCTGGGAAAAAATTCCTCTTATTTTCCTTGAGGTTTTGATAATTATATCTTGTGTTTTCATTCTATTACCAGGTCTTTGACCCTGATTCCGCTTTCTACAATTTTCCCTACGATTTTTCCACCGGTAATTTCTACAGCTTTTGCAGCGTCTTTTTCCGGCAGGATGATAAGGAAGCCCATGCCCATGTTGAAGGTTCTGTACATCTCAAGATCTTCTACCCCGCCTTCCTTCTGAAGGAATTTGAAGATCTCCTGAGGCTCCAGGGGATCGTAGAAATTAAACCCGAGTTTTGTCACTCTTCTCAGTTTCAAAAGTCCGCTGCCTGTTATGTGGGCAAGCCCGTGGACTTCGCATGCCTTGAGGACGTCAAGAATCTCAATGTAAATTCTTGTTGGAGTCAGGAGCTCGTCTCCTATTGTTTTTGAACTGTCATACGGACATGGATCATGGTAAGAGTAGCCGGATTCCTCAATGATCTTCCTTACCAGAGTGTATCCATTGCTGTGAATGCCTGAACTCGGGATACCTACAATCACATCACCTACGCTGACTTTTCCTCCCTCGACAATCTGGTCTTTCCTGACAATTCCCAGGCATGTACCTGCAAGGTCGAAACCTTTAATTATTCCGGGAAGGGTTGCGGTTTCTCCTCCTACAATGGACATTCTGGAGATTTCTGCGCCTTTTACCAGCCCTTCTCCTATCTGGGCGGCAAAGCCTTCTTCATGCTTTTCCACGGCAAGATAATCTACAAAAGCTACAGGTTCGGCTCCTATGGCCAGAAGGTCATTAACATTCATTGCGATACAGTCTATGCCTACTGTGTTCCAGCGCTGCATTTCGTTTGCAATAAGAACTTTTGAGCCTACTCCATCCGTTGTCAGGGCAAGGGCATATTCTCCGAAGTCAAGAAGCCCTGCATAATGCCCTATTCCTGTAAGGGGGGCTCCTATGCCTTTTCGAACGTAGCTGAGCTTTTCAATAAGTGTTTTGACCGTTTTTTCTTCTTTGGCAATATCTACGCCTGAATCTGCGTATGTTAAGTGCTTTTCGCTCATTTCTACCCCTCCCTGCCTATTTTAAAGCTGTTTTTCAATTCCATTTCCGTTATATAATTCGAATTCATCGTGTAGGGTCTTGACTGCGGCAAATGCATCATCTTCCCGCACAACAAAAGAGATATTGTACTGAGAAGATCCCTGGCTGATCATGATAATATTAATCATAGAATTTCCAAGCGCTCCGAAGACCCGCTTTGCTACGCCTGGAGTCCCTGCCATACCTGCGCCTACGACTGCAACCACGCAAACGTTTCTGTCCGAAGTGATCTCTTTTACGATTTCCCGGTTGAATTCTTCATGGAGAGCTTTTAAAGCGGGCTCTAAATGTGTCTCACTGACCACGAAAGAAATATTGGATTCGGAAGATCCCTGGCTGATCATAACTACATTAACGCCTGCCCTCGCAAGTGCTGTAAAGAGCCTGGCTACAGTTCCGACTGCTCCTGCCATCTCTGCGCCTGCAATATTGATGAGAGCTACGTTTTTGATCAGGCTTACAGCTTTCACAACGTGCCGACACTGAAACTTTTCCGCAACCACGAGTGTGCCAGGTAACTCAGGTTCAAAAGTATTCTTAACCCGCACAGGAATATGTTCACGCATAGCGGGTTCAATCGTGCGCGGGTGCAGTACGTTTGCTCCAAAATAAGAAAGTTCCATGGCTTCGGCGTAAGAAATTTGAGGGATAGTCCTTGCTTCTGGTACGATCCTCGGGTCGGTAGTCATGATTCCGCTCACTTCTTTCCAGAGCCAGATCTCATCGGCTTTCAGGGCTGCACCAAGGATAGAAGCTGAGAAATCAGACCCGCTTCTTCCCAGTGTGGTAATGATCCCGTCCTCATTTTCTCCTATAAATCCTGTAACCACTATAATCTGGGATCCGAGTCTGCATTCAAGTCTCTTTTTCACAAGTTCGTAGGTTTTTTCAAGGGGCCTGGCATTTCCGTAATCTGATGAGGTTATAATCCCTGCTTCTCCACCTGTGAATTCGGTTGATGAAATTCCAAGGGAACGGATAGCTCCTGAAACGATTGGAGCAGCTAGCCGTTCTCCATAAGAGCAGATGTAGTCAATTGACCTTGGTGTAAGCTCACCAAGATAGCAGATCCCGATCAGGGCTTTTTCAAGCTCGTCAATGCGGAGGTCAAGAGTCTGGATAACTTCTTTTGCGACGGTTGGGTCATCAATGGCATCCTTCACGGCTTCGTGGTGTTTATTTGTGATTTCTGTTTTAAACTCCTTCACAAGGGCTATTTTGCCTTTTGTTGAGGCAAAAAGTGCATTTTCCAGAAGCCCATCAGTCACTCCACCGAGCGCCGAGGTTACTACCACAATCTGGTTGCCTTCCTCATGATACCTTTTCAAGAGCTGGGCAACATGACGGATTTTTTTCCCGTCCCCAATAGAAGTTCCTCCAAATTTCATTACAATTTTCATGATCGGACCACGTTTTAACATTAACTGGTAATACTTACATAACTGGTAAAACTCACATAACTAGGAATGCTCACACAATTTACTTAAACTGATAATTTAGTTTTAACTTTCCTCATTATTCGGATAAGAATGAATAATAGTCCGGAAATTCTACAGGTCTATAAAGTATATCTCAACAAAATAATTCTTTGTAGAGAGCTATATGCCAGCTCTTTTGCCATTTATATATTATGCTGAGAAGCTGTGTGTATAGGATATGGATACTATATTATAATGTTTGTGTAAAATGAGTTTAGAAATTAAATTTCTGGATAAACAGAAAAACCTGCTGACAAATGTTCTGTAAATTTCGGTTACAGGCATCTGGTAGAAAACAATATATTCAATTCCCGAGATGAATGACTAAAACAGTTGGAGACAGGTGAAGTAATGAAATACGCTGTACTTATAGGAGACGGAATGGCTGATTACCCTATAGAGAAACTGGGCGGAAAGACCATTCTCCAGGCAGCTCGAACCCCTGCTATGGATTATATTGCTGCTCACGGGAAAGCCGGGCATGCAAAAACTATACCTGAAGGTTTTCCCCCAGGAAGCGATGTCGCAAATATGTCTATTCTCGGGTACGATCCGGCGGTGTATTACTCTGGTCGGGCTCCTCTGGAAGCTGCCAGCATGGGTGTGGCTCTTGCACCTGATGATGTGGCTTTCAGATGCAATCTTATTACTATTGAGCATGGAAGAATAAAAGATTACAGCGCAGGGCATATCAGCAGTGAAGAAGCTAAGATTCTCATTGAGACACTTGACGCGGAACTCGGCACAGATGAGTTGAGTTTTTACCCGGGAATCAGCTACAGGCACCTGATGGTTGCCAGAAAGAACCTGGGGGCTGAAACGGATTGTACTCCTCCTCATGACATTACAGGAAAGAAAATTGATAAATATCTGCCCAGAGGAAAGGATGGAGCCTTCTTTTCCGACCGGATCAAAGCGTCTATGATTGTGCTTGAACTGCACCCCGTTAATCTGAAAAGGGTTGAAGGAGGCAAGAATCCTGCAAACTCCATTTGGGTCTGGGGTCAGGGACATGCTCCAGAGTTTACTCCGTTTCAAGAATTGTATGGGAAAACCGGGGCAATAATTTCAGCAGTCGATCTTTTGAAAGGCATTGGAATTTATGCAGGTCTGGATGTAATTGAAGTTGAGGGAGCAACGGGTTATCTGGATACTAATTACGAAGGGAAGGCAAATGCTGCAATTGAGGTTCTTAAAACCAAGGACCTTGTTTTTGTCCACGTGGAAGCTCCGGATGAAGCCGGACATGAGGGAAGTGTTGATAAAAAACTAAAAGCTGTCGAAGACTTCGATAGCCGAATAGTAGCTCCTATCCTCAAGCATGCCCAGACTTCAGACGAGCCCTTTACAATTCTCATACTGCCTGATCATCCAACTCCAATTTCCATAAAGACTCACACTCAAGACCCGATTCCCTTTGCAATCTACAGAACTGACAACAAGGAATCCGACGGAGTACAGACTTTTGATGAGGACTCGGCTAAAAAAGGTTCCCTGGGTCTTGTAAAGGCTTCGAACCTGATAGGAATGCTTGTAAAGGCTAAATAACTGCCTTTCCTTCTTTCTTCATTTTATGTTCTATTTGCTCAGTTCCTTTGAATTTTCCGGAGACTTCCTTCTCTGAATTTTTTGGGACTTTTTTCTCTTTTTTCTCTTTATCATTCAGGTTCTTTTTCATGCCACATTTTTTGAAATTACTCAGGAAAATATATATATCCTTTCTCAATATATTCAGAATAGCACATAAAATTCTGTGTTGTCATTTTAACTTAGGGGGTATTTTAAATATGAGATGGCCTATGAGAAGAACATTTTCAGGTCCTGCATGCTGGGACCCCTTTGAAGAGATAAGAAGAACACAGGAGCGCCTCAACCAGTTATTTGAAGATTTTATGCCGATGGAAGAATGGGGGGGCGGAAGGGTCTATACACCTGCTGTTGACATTAAGGAAGAAGAAGACAAACTTGTAGTCACAACCGACCTCCCCGGTATCAATAAAGAGGATGTTGAAATCAACCTTAAAGAAGACATGCTTGAGATAAGAGCAAAGACCGGGAAGGAAAAAGAGACTGAAGAAGAAGGATACATTCGCCG
Organism: Methanosarcina flavescens; assembly: GCF_001304615.2. NCBI lineage: Archaea > Methanobacteriati > Methanobacteriota > Methanomicrobia > Methanosarcinales > Methanosarcinaceae > Methanosarcina > Methanosarcina flavescens. The sequence goes on from NZ_CP032683.1 coordinate 1,988,907, forward strand.
TGAGAGGGCATACACTCAGTTCTACAGGGCAGTCCGTCTGCCTTCGAGCGTTAAGGAAGAAGGAAGCACTGCAAAAATGGAAAATGGCGTCTTGACAATAACGCTGCCGAAAATGCAGCTTGAAGAGCCGTCAAAGAGAATAGCTATCGAATAATCTTCTCAGAGCGGGAAGATGGACTTTAATGTAATGTAAGGCTGTGGGTGAGACTCACAGCTTTTTCTTTTTGAATTATTCTGTAAAATTGCCTGTCTTATCCCGATCCAAACCCAATTTTAAACCCAATTTTAGAGTTCTGTCCCGGTTAATCAGCTGAATAGCTGCCCTATATTTTAGACACTAATAAAGAGGTCTCCCAATCCGGTTCCTAAGTTTTATCTCATGGTCTTATCCTATTTTTGGCTTCTGACATGTCGAGTATAATACTCGGAATCAAAACATGGCTCTACATGGATTGAGAAGTGGCCGTTTTTTCCGCAGGTTTCCTTTAACCTGTTTTCTATCTGTGTTGAGATTTCATGTGCATCCACTAGACTTAAATCCCGGTCAACTTCAATATGGACATCTGCAGCCATGGCATTCCCTATTTTTCGGGTTTTTAGATCATGGAAGCCTAAAACTCCTTCGGTGGAGATGAGTATCTCTTCAATACTTCTATAAGTCTCGGAATCAAGCGAAGCTTCCAGCAGTTCATTGAGATTTTTATAAGAGATATCGAATGCAACTTTAAAGATAAAGAAGCTCAGTATAATTGCAGCTACTGGATCAAGCACGACCCACTTTCCTCCAAGAAGGATTGCGCCCCCGATTCCAATCATAGTTCCTATGGAAGAGAAGGCATCAGAACGGTGGTGCCAGGCGTTTGCAATAAGGGCATCGCTCTTAAGTTCTCTGGCAGATGTTATGGTATAACGGTAGAGCCATTCCTTTAACACAATTGAGAGAACTGCCGCAATAAGTACGATTGAACTTGGAGCTGGAAGTGTCTCTCCCCGGAAAAACATAAAAACTTTCTCAAGCCCACCCCAAAAAATTCCAAGCGCCACTACGGCAAGGACAAGCCCAATAAATGCAGCGGCTAAAGTCTCAATTTTTCCGTGCCCGTAATTGTGCGTACTGTCCCCAGGTTTCGTAGCAACCCTTAAACCCACTATTACAGCAATGTCAGTCATGAAGTCGGATAAAGAATGAGTTGCATCAGCAATCATTGCTGAACTGTTTCCTGCAATCCCTGTAACAAATTTAAAACCAGTCAATAAAAAGTTTAAAGCCATTGAAACTTTTGTTACATGGGCTGCTCGGGAGTATCTGGTATCTTCGTCTTCCTCATAACTGAAAAGAGTCTCTTTATTTCTATCTCCAGTACCTTCCATAGTTTCTCATATCATCTTGATTATTGAACAGATTTGAGATATTATATCTTAATATATATTATTATACTATTAAGCCAGAGCATAGGAATTAGCAATGAACAGATATAAAGTTATCTTCCATTGATTAAAGAATTTACAAGACCCTATTTTGGTTTTTGTAGATTAACTTTACTTCTAAATTGACAAAAAATTATAAAAGTATTGGCTTTCTTTCCATAAACTGGCAACATTCAGTAAATTTCCAAAATAGCTACTCTCTTCCGAGAAATTAGATACGTAAATATAATATAAATGTCTCTTGCTAATTTTTCTGTCAATTCACATATTTATCTGACTATCAGCTTTTCGTCATCTTTCTGTCCAGTTGCCAATTTGTTAAAATATATATATTCAGCTGACATTCAGCGATAGTGTGGAAATATGTATTTTATTTCCTTGATTCTCTCTTCTTCTTTTCCTTCTACTTCGTCAGGAAATTCATTACTTTTCAGGGCTTCAGCCTGCACAACTTCAGGGTGCTGTTTTAGAAATTCCGTTGAATACTCAGTCGTTTCCTTTGCTGACAACTGAAAAATTTCATCAATTTCTTCCCTGCTAAACTGCCCGTGATAAAGAAGAAGCTGGGTTACTTTTTGTCTGGTAGCCTGAGGCTCGTTCTCATAATCCAGCGAGTAATACAGTTTGCTTATGATAACTCTTAAACTCCAGACTCTACTTCGTTTGTTGTTCTTTAGCTGAAAAGGCTCTTTATCCTTTATTTTTCTTATAATTTCATTCAGGTCATACTGGGTAATGTTAGCACCCCTATTAAATTTGGCTTGCAAGCAGATAAAGGCTCTTAAATCTCTCCTGAAAAAGGTATTATCAGTAAGTAAGGAAAGTAAAAAATTTATGTAAGAATAGAAAGTTGTTAAACCAGAATTCACTGTAACTGAAAAAATAAGGCATCGAAAATATGTGAAAAGCGCGGCATCAGGAAATTGCTCTCATCATCTTTTGCTCAGCTGGGGTAACTCTCATCATCGCCGCAAGACCCATTATATCGGTGGTCTTATTTATGGTTACTGCCTTTACTGCTGCAAATTATTGGTTTAATGGATTACTTCTTGTATCTAAAGGAATAGAATTTAGTTGCTCTTATTTGTTTCAAAGACTTTTGAGGAAAACACTTGAAATTTGAAGCCATAGCCGTTGAGAATATTCCCCTTATACATGCCGGGGACAACCTGCCCTCAATAATCTGTGAGAATATTGAGCTTCAGGACAGGGACATTGTTATCGCTGCCTCGACCGTTGTTGCTAAAGCTGAAGGAGAGATCTTCAGGCTCGAGGATATTACCCCAGGGAAGATATCACTTGAAATCGCAGCACGGGCCGGAAAAGATGCCAGGTTCATCGAGGCTGTACTTTCCCGTAGCAGGGAAGTCCTTGTGGAGAAGCCCTTTATGCTTGTGACAACTCTCTCAGGGCATACCTGTGTAAACGCAGGAATTGACGAGTCAAACATTGAAAATGGATTTTTGCTTTACCCTCCAGAAAGCCCGGATGCCAGCGCTTCAAGGCTTGGTCAGGAGCTCGAAAAGCTGAGTGGGAAAAAATTAAGTGTTATTGTCACGGACACAAACGGGAGAGCTTTCAAGATAGGACAGACTGGAATTGCTATAGGGATTTATAAAATAAAACCTGTAAAACGCTGGATCGGGGAAAAAGATCTTTTTGGAAAAGACCTTGAAATCACGGAAGAAGCAATTGCCGATGAACTTGCAGGTGCCGCAAACCTTCTGATGGGAGAAGGCGCGGACGGGATTCCGGTGGTTGTCATTCGCGGGCTAGATTACTATTGTGATAAGGAGACCTATATAAAGGAAATGTACCGCCCTGAAGAACAGGACATAATTAAAAAAGGGCTCCGCTGCCTGCAAAAAAAGAGTTGAATTCAAGAGGGAAGAACTTCAGAATTCGGGTACCTGCCTCAAGAATCTCAAAAATACCGTTTAAGAATCTTGCAGTATCAAACTATCCAACTAGACTATTCAACTTTTTACTTAGATAGTTTATGGCAAGTTAAATGGAACTCAATAGTAAGAGCTCAATAGTATTAAGATCTGATCATAGTTAGAATCATCTTGAATCTTTCCAGGGCATGAAGTGAGTGAGGTTCTCCAGCAGGCATTATGATCATATCCCCTTTCTCCAGAACATTTTTATTCCCGGAGATGGTGATTTCTGCTTTCCCATCCATTACCTGAACCATGGCGTCGAAGGGGGCAGTATGCTCACTCAGTCCTTCTCCTTTGTCAAAAGCAAATATGGTCACTGTCCCGGTATCCTTACGGATAAGCTCTTTACTTACAACAGCTCCTTCCTGATACTCAATTAAATCTTCTACCTTTGTTGGTCTAGCTTTTAGTTCTTGAGACATCGGTACACCTCTTTCTCCTTACGATCCAAACCGTTAATTTATCTTTTCTGGATAATGAGTTCAGGAGGTTGTTAAGTCCTGTAAGTCATTTCCACCTGAGATCTCATGTTTCAGTTTAAAAGGCATATATTCCACTTCCACACCCGCATCCTTGAAAAACTTAAGTGAATCTGTGTCAGGATAGAAAGTTGCATATACCACTCTTTTGATATTTGAGTTGATAATCATTTTCGTGCAAAGAATACAGGGCTGATGTGTGCAATAAATAGTTGCTCCTGCTATACTTACTCCATGGATTGCGGCCTGGATAATTGCATTCTGCTCTGCATGCACTGCCCTGCATTTCTCTTGTCTCGTGCCTGAAGGGATCTTTTCCATATCCCGAATACATCCGATTTCAAGGCAGTGTTCCATGCCACTGGGTGCTCCATTGTATCCGGTTGAGAGGATTCTTTTATCCCGGACGATCACAGCCCCCACATTATTTCGGAGGCAGGTTGCCCGTTTGCCTACCACGAAGGCAATCTCAAGAAAATATTTGTCAAGGGAAGGTCTTTCTATCATTATTTGTAATGAACAGTAACTGGTATATAGCTGTAACGTTAGAAAATGTGCCATTTTTAAGAGTTAATTTTAAGTGGAATGAACTAACGATATAGAGAAAAATTGGTTTTCAAGAAAGAATTAATATAATCTGTGAGAATACAGAATTAAAACAAATTAACTTATTTATAATATTAACTTAATTATAATATTAACCTAATTATAATATTAACTTAATTATAATATTGACTTATTATAATATTGATCTATTATAGTATTAGAACATCCAGAACGTCCAGAACATTATCCCCTTACCTGAACCCGAATAGCCAGGATAGGTTGAAGATCCTCAAACAAATCTGATTCTAAATCTGGTTACAAATTTCGCGTTCTCTATCATATATCTGAAATGTATATCAGATGTAAAGAGCTGTTCGGATAAGTTCAATAAAATAACAGATGCATGTATCCGGAGTATTAAATTATGGCAACAGGTTTGACCGAACTTTTAGATAATTTCGTGAAAACTCACGATAATCGCCAGTTGCTGGCAATCCCCCTCGCGATACTCGCAGTTTCTCTAGCAATACTGCTGGTTTCCTTTATAAGTAGTGGGTCGCCAGTAGACCTGGGAATGGAATTCCAGGGTGGTACCCAAATTTCGGTAGAGACGACTGACTCTCCTGCTAAGCTTGAGGAAATGTATTCTTCTTACGATCTCACGGATGTCCGGCAGGCTGGAAGCAGGGTTATTATGCAATTCGGGGTCATGGACAATGAACAGCAACATCAACTTGAAAATGATATTACGAGCCGTTACTCGAATGTGCAGATCCAGCAGGTTGGACCGATCTATGGCCGTGATCTGCAGGTACAGGCTGTCCAGGCTCTTATCATTTCCTTTATAGGGATGTCTCTTGTAGTATTCTTACTCTTTCGGACCCTTATACCTTCCTTTGTAGTAATATTTGCGGCCTTTTCAGACATAGTGATTGCTATGGCTTTCATGAAGGTTGCAGGGATAGAACTCTCCCTGGGAACACTTGCCGCCCTGCTCATGCTTATCGGTTATTCTGTAGATAGTGATGTTTTGCTCACAAATAGAGTTCTTAAACGCCGGGGCACGATAGAAGAAAAAATTTCTCGGGCTATGAAAACCGGTATTACTATGACTACTACAACCCTTGCAGCGCTTGCAGTTATGTACATAGTCTCAACTTATTCCTACCTTGTAATCCCTTCATTTACACAAATTACATTGCTCTCGCAGATTTCAATTGTGTTGATTGCAGGGCTTATTGCGGATATGACGAATACCTGGCTCCTGAATACGGGAATTTTACGCTGGTATGTATCAAAGCCCGAATTCAGAGGGAGGTATAATAGATGAGCGATATAAAAGGTCTTTTTAAAAATGTAAGAGTCATTATCTTCACCCTCCTCCTGCTTGGTTCTATAGTGGCAATACATCCAAGCTATACTCCCGGAGAAGGAGTGACTACTAACCTGAATTTCGGACTTGACCTTGAAGGTGGTTCCTGGCTACAGATTAAACTCGAGGGAGCACTTGCCCAGATAAATGTAAATACCGAAGAACTGGTCAGCGGAATAATCGAGCCGGTAATTGGTGCCCCTATTGAAGTCACAAGTAATAACCTTGATATGGGAGGCTCAGATTCTGCCGGTAAATCTGTAACCTTTACAACTTCTGCTCCGGTTAGTGTATCCCAGATTGAATCTCTTGAACTGGGCACTGTAAATGTAGATAAGCTGAGTGATACTCAAACTCAAGTAACTATCTCTGATACCAGTAAGGAAGCTATGATTACAACCTATCTTTCAAAGTCCCTTGATACAGAGGTAGTCCCATTCCGTACTGAGGACGGAACTGTTTATGAGATAAGAACTGCAGTTTCTGAGCAGCAGCTTGAGGACCTTCTGGAAAATTTTGGAGGATCAATCGTTAAGAACGAAGATGGGACTTCAACTTATAAAGAAGGAGTCACCCGCGAGACAAGAGATCTGACAAAAGAAATTCTCAGTGATAAGCTCAACTCTCTTGGCCTGAAGGACATTCCTGTCAGGACTGTAGGAGATGAATATATTCTTATTGATTTTGCAGGCATTGATCTTGCGACTGCCAAGGAAATTGCCGAAAAACCAGGAAAGTTTGAGATCCGAATTCAGACAACAGGAAATGAAACTCGACACGTGCTTTATGGTGACTCTATTGTAAGTGTGGGAATTCCGAGTTTCCATGATGGAATGTGGCATACCCCTTTTACCCTCAATGAAAACGGAGCACGGGCACTCCAGAAGGCCTCACTCGAAACTGGGGCAATTGATAATCCGGACGAACATTACCTGAACATGTACCTGGATGATGTCAAAATTTACGGGGCCCCTTTGAGCCCGGATGCGGCCGCCAGGTTGAGGGAAGCCCCAATCTATTCCTGGGAAGCTTCCACAGGTCCGGATGAAGCTGCCGAAGCCGAAGCTAAAGCCCTTCAGATCCATCTCAGGGCAGGGGCTCTTCCTGTCAATGTCGTACTTGTAGGTTCAGGGCATGTCGACGCGGGGCTTGGTTCTCAGTTTAAAACCGCATCCGTGATTGCAGGCATTATCTCCCTTATTGCAGTAGCAGCCGTGGTTTATTTCAGATATAAGAGGTCTGAAATTCTGATACCTATGGTTGGGACTTCTTTCAGTGAAGTTATTATGATTCTAGGAGTTGCAGCAGTTATAGGCTGGCAACTTGACCTGGCATCAATTGCAGGTATTATCGCTGCCATAGGTACGGGGATTGATCACCTGGTAATTATTACTGATGAGGTGCTTTACGAAGGCAAACTGCCTACTACGAAGGTTTTTGTCTCTAGGATAGGAAAAGCTTTCTCAATTATCTTTGGAGCAGCTGCCACAACGGTTATTGCAATGGCTCCTCTGGTGGTTATGGGCTTCGGAACTCTTAAAGGGTTTGCTATTACTACTATCATTGGTGTCTTGATTGGAGTGGTTATTGCAAGGCCTGTTTACGCTGTAGTGATCAAAGAGTTCCTCAATGTAGCTGAGAGCGGAAACGGAAGTATAACCGAGTAAGTTTGAGGGAAAAGATAAAGATCCTCAAATTGGTATTCAAAAACTAAAAATAAGGTGGAAGGTATGCAGGATCTCTGGACTTTGAAATACAGGGCACTTACCCTGGAGGAAATGCTTGGAAACGAACAGGCCGTAGCCACGCTTTCCGAACTGGCACAGTCAGGGACTTTACCCCACCTTATTTTATATGGTCCTGAAGACTCCGGAAAAACGACAGCTTCTCTTGCTCTCGCCAGGCAGCTTTACGGAAATACTTGGAAAAACAATTTTACGTACTTTAATGCTTCGGACTTTTTTGACCAGGGAAAACGTTATCTGGTTCGGGATAAACGTTTTGTACGCATTCTGGGCACTGATGATCCAAAGAAAATCTACAGAAGCGTAATTGATGTTTTTAAGGAGATTATCAACGAATATGCAGGGATGGCTTCAATTGATGCCGATTATAAGTTGATCTACATCGATAATGCCGAATCCCTCAATTCAGACGCACAGAATGCCCTCAGGCGAATTATGGAGAAGTATAGTGCAACGTGCAGGTTTATTCTTTCCACTACCAAACCTTCCAAGCTTATTGCTCCGCTCCGCTCAAGAGGCCTTCAAATTTTTTTCACATATGTACCTGATTCTGTTCTGAAAACCCATCTCGAAAAAATCGGCTGTGCTGAGAAACTGGAGCTTTCGGAAGACGCATTAGATGCGATCCTCTATTCTGCAGGGGGAAATGTTGCAAAAGCGGTGCAAACTCTGCAGCTTGTTTCCCTGCTTGCACATGGTTTGGTAATTACCGAAGAGATGGTATATGAAGCCAGTCTGAAAGGCGGGGACGAAAATATAGATAATCTGCTTTCTGCGGCTCTTTCTGGAGATTTTTCCAGAGGGCGGCAGCTTATTGACGAAATGATAGTCGAAAAAGGGCTGTCAGGAACAGAGATTCTTGAGAGACTTTGTGAGGCTCTTGTAAATTCGGGAGAAACGGATGAAGATGTTGCTCGCCTTATTGTGAAAATCTCCGAAACCGACGCTTGTCTTAAGGATGCTGCCAATTACAGAATCCAGCTCGAAAAATTGATTTCTAATTTTTCTTAACTTTTTGTTAATCTTAAGCATCTCTGACACCTTTTAATTTTTATAATCTCTGCAGTTCTTTGAGGCTTTTCCTCCTTCCAATACAGGTTTCAAAATATATTATATATATGCTTCCATCTAACGCTCTCTAAAAATCCAAAAATATATATACTATAGCCTGATAACCAAAACTATAATGATAAAGTATATATATGATTAGCTTTTATCTCTTATTGCAGATAGGCCAAAAACTCAGGCTTCTCAGAAGTTAAGGGGCTCCATTATATTTGTTAAGGGATGTACGGACCTGGTTTCAGGATATCCACAGGTGTGTTTTACTCCCAAAAAACGGTTCAGAGCCTGGACTTCCTTGAGTAGAAGCCGGATCTGGCCTTTTTAAAAATCCACAAATCCCTCCATTTCTCCCTGAATAGCTCCCTCTTTTCAGGGAGGTAATTTTAATAGTAGAATATGATTCTGGAGTATAATCCTGAAATTTGCCTGAGAAAGGTAATATTCTACAGCTTTGAAGAAATCCTCAAACTAGCGTTTACTAAAAATATAAAAAATAAGGTTTAAAAATGCTCCTTTTTTCCCCTACAAAAATATGAGCAATCTCTATTGTCATTAAATAGATTCAGTAGAAATTAGCTTTACAGAGTACGCAAATTCACTGTTCTGGCTGGAACCTGAAATTTTGTGTATTCGACTATAAATGCTTATTCTACTGAATTTTTCTTTCGTTAATTTATCTGACTTTATTCAAGAATATCAATAATATTACTCAACCGTTTTGGAAGTCAGAGTATTTCCGGGTGTTCCTTCATCTGCAACTCTAAAAGGAAGTGGTTCCGGGTCTGGATGCCATCCAAGGAAAATGCTATCATCGCTGAACAGATCTTTCTGTTCCATTTCTCCTCTCGTGGCTTTCAGGATTATACCTGTTATCCCTCCTGTAACAAGAGAAATGACAATAACACCCACCAGGCTTATTATATTAACAAATCCAGCCGCAAATATTGCTCCAGCTACTGCACCCCATATTCCAGGGATTCCATGAAGGTTGTGTACTCCCATTACGTCAAAGACACCTGCCTTCTCACAGAGCCAGGGGTGAAGTTTTATGAAACAGGTTGCTGAAATTATTCCCGCAACTAACCCTATTCCCAATGCAGTCCAGGGACCCACGGAAATAAGGGGCGATCCTATTGAAACCATTCCTGCAAGTAGAGCATAAGTATACACTAATGGGTTGACCTTTTTCTCAAAGGCTACGCATGTAAGGTATGCAGAAACTACTGATCCAAGTCCTGCCATATAGGTTGTAATCATGCCCCAGGTTACCTGATCTCCAGGAAGTAGTGCAGTGACAAAGGAAGGCCACAATACAAACAAAAGCATAGAGGCGAGCCAGACAAAAGAAACACTGTGTGTAGTTGTGTCAAAAGGTTCTTCAAAGGACCTTTTTTCCTGAATCGCGATTAATGCTCCCCAGCCCCAGTATGCAGCAACCATGTGCACCAGCATAGATCCTCCGGGATCCACAACTCCTTCAAGGTAGGTAAACATGAACCATTCGATTGCAAGCCAGGCGGGAGCAAACAATATTCCTACTAATAAATACTGCCATGTCTTGATGGTTCCCAGGAATACTCCAATAGCTATTACGACTGTAATAGCACAAAAAATACCCATTATGATGAAATCCTGATTCCATGCTTGTCCAAGAACAAACTGTCTGATTGCAGAATGACTTATAAAGGACCCTGCAAGTGTCAGTAAAGTGGCTAAGCAGACTCCCCATTCAAACTTCTTTATGAAGAGCATCAGGAAGGCCACAAGCATAAGCATGAACCAAACGTCCATGTTTCTATCGAACTTGTGCATTTCATCCTGTATCATACTTGTGTCCTGGGTTAAACCTTCTTCACCAGTGGGGGTAATATATGATGAGGCAGCTGCAGGTGCTATAGTTTGAATCAGGCAAAGTAAAATAAAGAATAGAGAAAGATATTTGAATACCAATTTAGGTTTCATATGGTTTTCTCCTCTGTATTCTATATTCTGTATTTATATATTTTATTAGTTCCGAGTTTTAGGGTCTTGCATCACAGGTTTCGTTTCTTTTTTTCGTTTTCCTACTGTTTGTGTCTGTTTTCAACTCTTCCATTCAGGAGTTTATAAAACGGGAAAGAATAGTGACCAGAGCAAACAGGATTTCCGATGTCTAAAACGTTAATACTTTATTATTGATGCTTCCCGTTCTTCGAAACTTACATTAAATCCAAGGCATTTTTTTTCAAAAAAATTGACCAGCGAAAAATTCGCTGGTTAAATACCTTAAGTTTAATCTTAACAAACTTAGAATACAAGTCCGAGGTCTTCGAGCTTCTTTCTTGCTCCTTCATAGACCTGCACGTATTCATCAGTTGGGGTAATGGTTTTTACATCGTAGCACTCCTGGAAAGTCTTTCCAGCGGGTGCATTTGCAAAGTTCTTCTCGTAAAGTGGCACAAGTGCATCGAGGATCTTGTTAACTTCTGAGATCTCCATGCCTGCAGTTGCTCTTGCAACTTCTCCCATCATTCTGGCTTCCATACCTGTAGTCTTGTCGGTCACGACACCTTTTGCAGAAGCTACTCCTGAGAGGATTTCTCTGCCTGAGGCTGTGTCGGTCATGGACTGAGCTGAAGCTTCAAGGAGACACATCTCAGTGCACGGGCCTGCACAGGGGTAATACTGGTTACCTGATAGTAAGTCTGTGAACTCGGAGATTGTTGCACATGCCCAACCTGCAATCATCAGGGTTTCCCTGGTGTTGGTTGAGCCCCAGCGGATGTGGACAGGACCATCAAGGTGCCAGCTTGCACTGCTCATAACAACGGAGTTGATGTGGGTTGCAATGTCGACTATTGTGGTTTCTTCAATGCCGCCTGCGTAACCTCCGAAGATTGGCATCTGTTCGTCCATAATAATGTCGCTGTTCCCCTTGTAGTGGGCAATAACGGCGATTGCATCCAGGTCGATTTTGAGTTCGTTAAGCTGGGAGACTTCGTGGCTGTCTGAGGAGATCTGGCCGCCATAGCAGTCAGATGATATATTTCCCTGAGCGGACAGGGAAGTCTCTGGGCCCTATATGCCCATGCCTGGGCGACCTGCCAATGCGCATGCCTGCTTAATCAGACGGGTTTCAGTCTTTGCGGCAAGGACTTCATATGGGCTGCCAGGTACTGGGGACTTTCCGCGGACAGAGGTCATGACACCGTCTACAATTGTGTCAACTTCCCTTTCTAGGGCATAGCTCAGGTGAACAGGTATGAAGACTTCTTCGGAAATCGGAGAGCCTGTAGGTCCACCCTGTATGATTGGCTTTCTCTTGTCACCAACGCTTCTCTTTCTTACATTTACTGCATCTCTGCCGGTACCGAGTGTGAATTCCTTCTGCACATTGTTGATTGCATCCCAGATTTCGTCTTCGGTATACTTCACAATCCTGTGAGTGTCAGTACAGTAGATACCACATTCAAGCAGCATGTCAAAGCCTGCGTGGAAGAGTTTTTCCATCATGTCCTTATCTGTCGGGACAAACTCTCCCTTGAAGTCAAGACCATACTTCTGCTTGAGTTCCATCGCTTTCATCGGGATCCTCATAAGATCCCATTCATCCTGGGTGCACTTTTCTCCTACTTTTGCCCTGTCATAGAAGTCAAAGCAATCAAATGATTTTTTGAATGTCATGCTATTTTGCCTCCCAGGATTATTTCATCATCTCAAGTGCTACTTTTGCAGCCTCGGCAGCGTTTTCTGCAGTTGCGTCCGCTCCAATCTCGTCAACCCATTTCTTGGATACAGGAGCTCCTCCAAACATGCACTTTACACTGTCCCTGAGGTTTTCTTCCCTCAACATGTCCATCAGGTCTTTCTGGCCGAGCATTGAGGTTGTCATGAGAGCAGAGCCAACAAGAATGACTTTTTCTCCCTTGTGCTTTGCTGCTTCTTCAACAACGGTCTCGTTGAGAACGTCAACTCCAAGGTCGAGGATTTTGAAACCGTTTGCTTCGAGCATTGTGCTAACAAGCCTGTGTCCGATGTCGTGGATGTCTCCTTCTGCAACAAAGGTAATGGCAAGTCCTGCTTCTTCTCCTTCCTTCTTGTTCTTTTCAAGTTCTGGAGTAAGAAGTTCCATTGCATTGTTCATTGCTTTTGCAGACATCATAATCTGGGGCAGAAATACTTCGGCCGCTTCAAACTTGTCACCGATAATCTTCATTCCAACAGAAAGGCCCTTTGTAATAATGTCAATAGCTGGAATTCCTGCATCAAGGGCTTCCTGGGTCAACTGTTTAATGCCTGCGACGTCCTGGTTTACGATTGCATCGCGTAGCTTGTCTAACATTTCTTGGTTTGCCATTTTTTATAAACCTCCATTGAGACTAGCGGTTCTGTGCAGTATTGTTGGGCAGTACAATGTCTTCGACAAATTTTCGTAATGATTTTAGTTTGAGTACAGACCCAAGCTCCGCTAGCTAGAAAAGAGCATTTGCATGGGGTTCTCAATTTATGGTCAAATCCTTGCAGCCTTACATTTTTCAGCCATTAGGCGCGAGGAAATGCTTTATAAATCTCCGAATTGTCTACAACTGAAATTATTCACTATCATGTGCCATTTTATCCGAATGCATTCGGATTTTTTGTGAATAATTCCTCTCTCCTGACATTGTTACTGAGGAACTTGTTTGCCGGAAATTGCAAATTCCCAGTCAAATTAGGGGATTATATTCCAAATTTCCCAACAGTTTACCTGCTGGAACTGCCTGGGATTGTTCTGAACATTCAGATCCAATCCTTAAGTTCAGATTGAAAATTGTAGTATATAAATGAATACTATATTTATCGATGGTATATCAATGTAAAAAGTTCTAAGTGAGAAAAATCGGAAATTTCTACTCAAAGAACCCTGGTTTTTTTCCTAATTTTTTTCCTAATAATCCCAGACCAGGGTATGAAAACAAAAAATTTAAATACTAGAATTTCTATCCACCGCAATTTACTTCAATATATGCAAGCTCCGACTTTAAAATTCAGTCTCTGCAAATCTTTCTAAAAGGAAATCTTTAAGTAGTAGATTTGATGTGGGCGACAGAATATGTGTTCTCTTCTGAAGATACAGAATTGGCGAGTAAGAGCAAGCCAGACACGAAATAGCTTTCGAAAAGCTGTTAAAAAATGAGACCGGCTTTAAAGCCGGCGGCTTATTTTCTTTCAATCAAGTGCATTCTCAGTATCCAATACATTCCTCAGCGTCTGGATATGTTCAATAATATTTTCAGTACGTGTGGCTTTTTGCGCACTCGACCATTTTCTGGAGGTTGGCAGTTGGAGTCATGCTGACAATTCCGCAGCCAACTGTAAGCAGCCCGACACCTGCGTCGAGTACTTTCTTCGAGGCTTCGGCGACATCTTCAGGAGTTCCGTTCCAGAGTACGGCTACAGGATCAATGTTGCCTACAATAATTGAGTTCTCAACGTTGCCGATTGCGGTCTTTATGTCTACCCTCTGGTCTACGCTGATTGCGTTTACGCCGGTCTTGTCCATAATTCCAAGACCGTTGGTTGTGTTTCCGCAAATGTGGAGAACTGTAGCCACATCGAGTTCTTTCATTGCGTCAACTATCTTCTTTTGATAGGGCAGGGCATACTTCTCGTAGAACTCTCCACCGATAAGCTCATAGCTTGCGGTCGGGTCAATAATAGCTATAGTATCTGCGCCATTTTCAACCATTGCTTTTGCATATGCTACGTTGAAGTCTGAGCAGAAATCCAGAAGTGTAGGGACAATTTCTTCTCCTGTGAACAGATTGCCAAACCAGGCATCTCCATTGATGTGCTGGGCAAGAGAGAAGGGACCGATCATGGATCCTATCACAGGGAGTTCTTTTCCGTATTTGTCAGAAAGGATCTTGACGGCATCAAGGATTGCTCCGATTCTGCCTTCTTTCAGGCTGTAATTCCTTATCTTTTCCAGATCTTCCATATTGTTGACACTGTGTTTGATCACAGACGGCTGCTGTTTCTGGTCTCCGGCTTTAATCCCACAGCCAAAAAGTTCAGCTTCAGCTGTGATGTCAAAGGGAACTCTGACCGCTTCAAAACCTACTACAGTGTGCCCTGCTTCCGCAAGAGTTGCCATCTTCTCTGCGTCGGAATGAGCCTCTGGCCAGTAGGCTCCGCAAGCTTCCATCTGTTCAACAGTTGCAGTCTGAGTGAAACAGACAGCTGGCATTCTGTCAATCTGCTGTTTCCTTAATGCACGATATAATCTTTCTTTTGGGGTGTAATCTGTCATCTATAATCCCTCTCTAAGTTATATAAACGGAACTAATTTCAAAAATCCATAGTATAAATAGATATGTATTATTGTTCTTTAATAAAAGGATACATTATAAAAAAATACTAATTAAATAATCGAGATTAGCTGGAAATTTCTTTAAAACAAGTAAGCTTGTTTTGTTCGCACCTGCTGGATAAAAAGCTTAAAATATGTGATAGTTTATTGTTTTGATTCTTGTTTTTTTGATTCTTGGGAACTAAAATTAATTACTATCTGCGATTAAAGAACGTAAAAGGAAACATTCTTGCTATTTTCAAATTCGACAAGTGAAACATCTCCAAATAGGATTGGTAGCATGCTTTTTTCTCTCAGTAATAAATTTTTTGTAATTGGTAAACGAATAAGGTAATTTGTCACAAACTAAGGTAACGAGCTATACTAATTGAAGGAACTGATATGCCCCAGAATCCAGGATGGTATTATGATGAATTCAAACAGATTGGAGTAGATTATACAGATCTCAAAGAGGTAGAGACTTACGATTTAAGCATGCAAAAACTGAGAGACATTGAAAACGAGGCTAAAGGAATTTTGGAGCTTCTCAAAATAAAAAATACGGATCTGGTTCTTGAAATCGGAACCGGAACCGGGGAACTGGCGCTCAAGCTTTCAGGGCATTGCAAAAAAGTTGTAGCTATCGATGTTTCGAGGACTATGATCTATTTTGCAAAAACTAAGGCTGAAAACCAGAAGAAAACGAATATAGAATTTCATAATGCTGGTTTTTTAACATATGAAAATCATGATGAACCGTTTGATGTAATTGTCACTCAGCTAGCTTTACACCATCTTCCAGACTACTGGAAAATGATGGCTCTGAAAAAAATCTACGGAATGTTGGAAGATGGGGGGAAACTCTATTTGCGTGATGTCGTATTCCCTTCATTGGTTCAGGATTATGAAGACTTCTTCAGTAAAATCATAACTGATCTGAAGGGATCCCTGGGGGATAAGTTTGCTGAAGAAATGGAAATCCACATAAGAGATGAATTTTCAACACTTGATTGGATTATGGAAGGTCTTCTAAAAAATGCGGGATTTTGTATTGAATTTGCTAAATACGATGGTTTTATGGCAAGCTATCTCTGTAGAAAATAATATATTTAATGAATATAGATTTGAAGAATTCTTAAGAATAAAAGATTTGACAAATGACAGTAACTTGATAACAAACCATCTATATTCTCTAACCATTAGTGGGTGTTTGATAGTCGATTGGTAATAGTTTATATATTTCAAGTTTATATAATTCATAAGTTCTAAAAATTGCTATTATTCTTTTCCGCATTAATGTCGAATTCGGAATTGCATAATATTAAAAAATGGCAGTTTCCGCCAATAAATTGGCAGGCATGTACGGTATTTCAATCGAGGTCATACTACCATGGAGCCCCAGTTTATTGTTACTCGCTTTCACCGCTGCAAGTTTTACCTGTAGAACTTCTCTACAGAACCCTATACTTAGAGTTCAGAGCAAAGTCTGATTGACCTTTGTAGTAGTTCCAACTTCTAAAGCAAGGAACAGGCAATAAAGTATAGGTTTATAAGCTCAAAAAACGCCATCAGTGGATGTATCATAAAAGGGTTAACGAATTCGCCCCACCACTTCGTTGGTGAGAATTCTCCTTCACTCTTCTAAAAATAACGAAGCTAAATTATTAAACTAAAATTACAAGATTATACCAAATCAAAATTAAGAAATTGAAATCATATTCCATTCTTTATGGGGCCGTTTATGTTGCCTGATGCCCCACAATTTTGTATCCCGGAGGATCTGAAAAATGTACGGAATAGCCCTTGATCTGGGTACCAGCGGCTTTAGAGCTCAGATTATCGATCTTGAAACGAAAGAAACACTAAAAACGGTAATAACCATGGGACACCCCCTTCCAGGAGGAAATGTTATGGACCACCTGGACTTTGCAATCACAACAGGCGAAGACGTGGCTCATGCGGTGATTCTTGAAACTATCAGAAGGATGTTTCAGAAATTCGATGTTGACCTTTCCAGGGTAGAACGGCTGGCAGTATGTGGAAATCCCATTCAGCTATCCCTTTTCCAGAATATGGAAATAAGGGACCTTGCCTATGCAGGTGAAAATAAGCAAAAAATGCTTGGAGTACAAGATGTAAAAAGAGACGCCCGTATTTTTCCTGCTTCTGAGATTTTTGTAGAAAATGACCTGCCCAATTGTGAGATTATTGTGCCTCCTGCAATTAAACACGAGATTGGGGCTGACGCCCTGGCAATGATGCTTGAGACCGACTTCCTTATTCAGCCCGAAATCTCACTTGTTACGGATTACGGGACGAATGCCGAAATGGCTCTTAAAATCGGGGACAAAATTATCACAGCAAGCGCGGCAGCCGGGCCTGCAATTGAAGGACAGGGAATAAGCTCAGGTATGCTCGCAAGCCCTGGCGCGATCTGTGACGTAAAACCTGAAGGTGAGTACTGGAGAATTATGGTTCTTGACAGGGGAATGGAAAAGAAGAATGCTTACCTTATCCACCCAGTTACAGGGGAAGTAAAAGAATCCTTCGGCTATGAGGCCGTAGGGATTACGGGTACAGGCGTTATATCGGCTTTTGCGCTTGCGCTGAAAAGCGGGCTTATAGAAAAACCTCCTAAACTCCCGAATGGAAAACTGATTCTTGGCCCAGGAATTGAGATCACTGAGAAGGATGTGGAGGAAGCCGGAAAAGCTATAGGGGCGATCCGTGCTGCTCATCTGACCCTGATCGTTGAATCCGGGATTAAGTACGAAGATCTTGAGTATGCGTATATGTCAGGAGCTTCGGGAGCCTATGTGGATGCTGAAGACGCCCGCAGACTTGGAGCTGCCCCAGGTTATGCAAAGAGAATTGTCCAGTTCGGAAATACCTCGCTTGCACTTGCCCGGGAACTTGTGCTGGATAAGTCCAGACTGGATGATATAATCAGCATTGCAAGAAAAATTACTGCCAATCATCTCATGATGGCAACTAGCGAGACCTTCAGCAACTTCTATCTCTGCGAACTTTCTTACTGGACCATGGGAATGCCCCTTGAGATGTACAATGAGATGCTTGAACTCTACGGCCTGCCTCCCCTTCCAAAAATTCTCGAACACATAAGCATCGAAAAGCGAGTTAGCAAAGACATCGAACAGGTAGGATCAGGAGGGCTTACCATTCTCAAAGAAATAGGCATAATCCTTGAGGTTCCTGTGGAAAAATGCATCCATTGTAAAAAATGCGCACAAGAATGCCCTGAGGCCGCTCTTGAAATCCTCGAAATCGACAATAAAAGGATCGCAAAATATGACAGCCAGAAATGCCTGGGCACAAGCTGCCGCCGCTGTGTCGCTGTCTGCCCCGAGAATGCCATCGACATAACAAAACTCAAAATCACAGCAAAATAAATACGGTGGGTATTAAATTCCCACCCATTTTCTTTTATTCTTGCCTTTCCTTCACTCGGCTCTGCCTGAATACAATCTCTGTCCTCCTGGGACGGGACTCGGGTATCACAACACAGAATACAACATCGATGCAGTTCCTATTCCCAGGGGCTCCATTACAAGTTGCACATCGTATTTCAGTCGAAGCTCCTCTGAGATTGCACAGGGAATTCCAGGGGTGGAAAGCACACAATTTTTTGAGATTAAAGTTTCAGGAATCGTGTTTGCACATGGGGTCGCTTCAAAAATAGTGGAAAACTTTTTTGGGCTTTCAATGTCGAGAGGAATAATTCCAAGGCTTGAAACCGCTCGTTTCAGGAGGGTTCTATCAGTATCATACCCATATACCCTGAAACCTTTGTGTACAAGGTGTACTGCTCCGGGAAAACCTACCTTCCCAAGCCCCACAACCAGTACATCCTTTGAATCGGTTTTTTGATTCCTGGAGGCGATTTCAGCATAGATTATGCCTGTGGAGGGCTGGTTGTTGGCTATTTTTCCGTTTTTGAGGTTATGCGCAAGAAAGGTGTGGTCATCTGCCATCAGGATAATATCGGCTCCACTTCGAACGGCTTCATAATAGCCGCTAACATCCGACATATTCGTAACAAAACTGTCAAATCCGAAGTACTGCGTAATTGCATGCAGGGAAGCTGAAAAATTTCCTATTATGCCATTTCCTGAAGTTACAGGCACGATACCGACTTTCTCAGAATTCGGAGAGGTGCCGTAAAGAGCTTTGCAGACGCCTTTTATGTCAAGCCCGGTTACTTTCCATACAATAGAATCAGCTTCCTGAAGTTGTTTGTTAATATCTTTCAGATCGTCTGGGGTTAAGAGTGCCATTTTATCTCCATTTCCTGTTTTTGGGAAAATATAATTTCCTTTCTCTTCTCAGTTTTTTAACTTCCTTTCGAATTTTCCCTTTCCGGTATCCTTCTTTATTCCTTTATGCAGCCGCCCCAAAGCGTTCTTTGATAATGGAAAGTCCTTTGCATTTTAGTGTCTCGGCTTCTTCCTTATCCTTGCCCCAGAAAACCAGAGTGAATACCGGGTTCTTCCCTTTGCAAAGTAAAATCTCGATGCCGGGTTCCTCATAGAATTTCCCGTAATCGCTGCCCATGGAAAGTACCTGTTCTCCCACAGGAGCAAGAACCCCGTTCTCTTCGAGCATAAGGTGCTCGTAAATGCAGTACTTATCTTTAGGGAGAGCCCTGATCTTCTCTATACCGTCAGTAAAGGCCCGGAAAAGAAGTTCTATCAAATTAATCCCTGAAGAGTGGTAAACGGCTGTCGGGGTCTGGCTTGGGAAGCGGGCGTCGATTTCGATTACCTTGAGCCCTTTTGGGCCGGAGATTGCTTCCACATCCATAATCCCTTTGAGGGAAAGATTTGCTGCAAGAGCATGGGAAATTTGCCTGAAGGAAGGGTCAGAAGGAAGAGAAGTTACCATATGGCAATCGTAAGTTTCGTCGATATGGATCTGGGTCTCTTTTACTACGGCAAAATTATTTCCATCTCCTACAACTTCGAGGGAGACAACCTTACCTTCAACATATTCCTCAACCAGCATGTCGGGTTCAAGGATTGCAAGTTCTTTTTTATCATAAATTATTCTTGTTCCGACACTGCTGCTTTCGCAGGGTGGTTTTACAAAAAAAGGTGGTTCTAAGGGATTGTCCTGTGGAGTCGGGATTCCTATGGACTTAAAGTAATCTTTTGAGCTTTTCTTATCCCTGCTGATCCGGTAAGCTTCAAAATCAAAAAGAACAGGGCAGGAGATTTTTTCTTTTATATAACTTAGAAATTCAATGCAGGCGAAATTTTCGTTGACAGGAAGCAAAGCGTCAACTCTTTTTAAGAGATCCAAAAGTTTTTCAGGCTCCTTTATTACATCAAAGCAGTAAAATTCGTCCACATAATTCCGAATCAAAACTTGTGGATTTTTATCTACTAGAATAACTCTCATTCCAGCTTTCTTAGACAGATATGCAGCTTCGAAGCCCTGGAGTCTCCCTCCCACAAGGCAGATTGTCTTCAAGCTAGCACCCCAGGATTGCCTCAAAGTCCGCCTGCCTGGCAGGTTCCATACCTATGGACTCAAGTTTTTGGATAACGCTTTTTATGTCCCGGTCCCGCTCCTTAAGGTTGCGGTCATAGTTTGCAACGCCTTCCAGTCTGGAGTCCGGCGGAAGAATGGAGGTAACAATATTCGCCCCTGCGTTTAAGCGTTGAACCATGCCGTCAATGCCTTCTAGATCAAGGGAGGCAGGAATGAGGCGTTTCGGGAACAATAATCTAAGTACTGATATAATTTTCAGTTCCGAGAGGCTCGATTTATCCCTGAAACCCTCAAGCGGGGTTCCTTCCTGGGGCAAGAAGGTCATAACTCGTACCATATCTGGATTGTTTGTACTCATCCCTCTTAAGGACAGGATGGTAGACTCGATATCGTTTCCAACGCCTGTGAGAATTCCATCTTCAATACAGTATCCCTGTTCTTTAGCAAAAAGGCGTGCATGGACACGTCCGTCGAATGACTGTCCGACCCTGAGTTTTCTATAGAGTTCGGTATCATATGTTTCTTGGTAAAGTGCCAGGAAGTTTGCTCCTTTTTCCCTGGCTTTGAGAAGAGTGTTATTATCCATCAGGCCCGGAGAAATCATTATGGGAAGCCCTAGTTCTTCCTTTACTATCTGGATAAGCTCAACAAACTTATCAGGGTCTTCATAGTAATAGGGGTCTTCTCCCATGGTCAGGTCAACCATATGAAAGCCTGCTCCTTTCAGGGCTTTGCAGGTTTCTTTTATCTCCTCTCTGGTTAACCGATAACGATTGATCTCGTTTCTACAGTTATAGTAGCAAAAAGAGCATTGATTCTTACAGTAAGTGGAGAAATAGATGAAACAATTAAGAAATACCTTATTGCCGAAATAATAATCTCTGACTACTCGTGCTGCGGAATAAAGTTTCTCCAGGTCTTCTTCGGATTCAATGGAGAGCAGAGTCCTCAGATCATCGTCAGATAATTGGTAACCTTCAATGATTTTTTCTCCTAGCCTGTCAAATAAATTAATTGCCATTTTCTGGATCAAAATTTCACCCTCTCGTAAACATCTAATATTTATTTTGACCGATTCGGGGTCGAGCTGCCATTAGTATTGTTACTTAACCTGTTTTTCTATCCATGCTGCCACTTTGTTTTTGTGATCTGGTATTGCCATTTGTTTTTGTGATCTGGTATTGCCATTTGTTTTTGTGATCCTGTATTACCATCCCATTTTCTGCCGTTCATTGTTCCAGGCTGTTTCAACCGGAGTTCAAGCTTAGAGACTGGTCGAAATCCCGTTATAGTAAGATTCGGATCTTGCCGCTCTCTTAATGTTTTTAAAGCCGTGCATAACCTTGAGCAAGCGTTCAAGCCCGAAACCTGCACCTATCCAGGGTTTGTTAATGCCCCATTCCCTGTCGAGAGGAATTGGACCGATGACTGCCGACGAGAGTTCCAGATTCCCGTGCATTACATCAAGAGTGTCCCCATAGACCATACAGGAATCCCCTACGATTTCGAAGTCGATTCCCAGGTAATCTAGAAATTCCCTGATCAGAGCCTCGAGATTTTCCCGGGTACAGCCTGAGCCCATCTGACAGAAGTTCAGCATTGTGAATTCTTCAAGATGTTCTTTGCCTTCAGATTCCTTTCGGTAACAGGGACCAATTTCAAAAATCTTTACCGGATCAGGCAGAACTCTATCTAATTTCCGAAGATAGTTATAAAGATTCGGGGCAAGCATTGGTCTCAAGCAGAAATTTTTATCCACCCTGAAAACCTGCTTTGAAAGTTCACTGTCGCTATCAATGCCCATTCTCTCGACATACTCTGCTGGAATAAGGATAGGAGACTTGATCTCTAGAAAACCCCTGTCCACAAAAAATTTCGTAATATCACGTTCGAGTTTTCCAAGATAATTTTCCCGCTCATTGGCATAGATTCGCTGCAAATCGCCCTTTCTTCTTACCAGCAGTTCGGACTCAAGTTCCCTGAAAGGCTTTGCCGCATCCAGAGAAACTTTGTCTTCCGGACTCAGGAGGGCCTCAACCCTATCAAGCTGGCTCCGCGTAAGTGCAGGAGCAGGTACTGATGTAGAAGAAGATGAATTTGAAGCCGATTTTGCATGTACAGATCCAGATCTGCTCGCAGATGTCTGTGCAGATACGGGAGTTTCCAGAGGCTTTGGAGCCCTTGAGACTGATTTTGGCATGGCTTTTTTTACCTTCGGAGCAGAAACCACCTTAACTTTCACACTTGAATTGTTTTCGGTTGATTTTGTGAGGAAATTGCTGATATCTTCATCCGAAACCTTACAGTACTTGCAGGTTTTCCTGTACTTGTGATGCCTGAATGCTCTGGCTGTTCGGCAGTTCCTTGAATTATTTACAACAAGTCGGTCTCCACACGCCATTTCAATATAGATTTTCCTTTTTGAGACTTCGTGATGCTTGATCTTGTGAAGTGTACCAGTTCTGGACATCCAGAGCCCGGTCGCAGATATTAGAACATCTAATGGTTTTTTATCCATAGTGTCACCCCTGGTGAATTAAAAGCCCGGATGATCTCCAAGAAATAGTATTTCAGAATCCCAGCTTACTGAATATAAGCACGGAGCAGTAATTTGCTAACAGCTACCCGGAAAATAAAAGCGATTCCATAAAGAAGAAACAATTTATAGGCTCTGGGAAAAATCTCCAGATTCATAAAATATTTCAGTGGAATGTTACATATTACCATTCCGGGATTCAGAAATATGGCGGAAACCCCGGGAATCTAACCCGGCTGAACGGATTTAGAGTCCATTCGATCTACATGATCAGGTTTCCTCCTAGACAAAATAAGTTTAACAAAGCGTTTTGCTTCCTGTTATAGTTGTCTTATTATCTAAATTAGTATTATAAAATGATATTGTCTAATATATATGTTTATTGGTGAAATCCCAGAGGAATTTACAATTCTTATTTATAGTTGTTGCACACCCCGCGTCCTATCTCGCCTGAGTCTCGTCTCGCCCGAATTGCGCTTCGGGAGCATGCTGCCCTTTTCGCTTCGCTCAAGAGGGCTTAATTTATGAGACAGATTTTATTTATTTTTAAAGCTCTGTAAGCCTTTTCACGAGCTTTTTAAAAAGGGTTTTACCGCAAACTTTTTCAAAAAAGGCTTGGGCGAAAACGACATAAGCATTGGATTTGAGAACCTTATCCCCAAACCCTATATGGCGTGATAAACACAAACTTTTTAGAAAAAAGTTTGATCAAAAACCGGCGTGGTCAAGCGGCGCAACGCTTGGTGATAAACACAAACTTTTTAAGAAAAAGTTTGATCAAAAACAGCATTTTCGGTCAAGCCTTTTTTGAAAAGGCTTGTAGCGTAACGGTTTCGGTCAAGCCTTTTCGTAAAAGGGTTGCAGCGCAACGGTTTCGATTTATAGGAAGAAGCGTAAAACCACTAGGTCTTTAGCCTAGTGGATGTAAGCGTCAACTTAACCTTGGTTCCTGATGTATGCCTCAGCTATTTCCTTACTAACATTTCCTATAGTTGAGGCAAAATACCCATCACTCCACAAAGTCTTTTCTCCCCAATAATATCTTTTAAGATAGTTGCCTTGACTTTTCCATAACCTATTTGTAGTCTCTTGTTTCAGTTTTCTAACTATAGATACAACTGAAACTTTAGGCTCACTCTTAATTAACATGTGGATATGATCTTTGTCAGTTTCCATTTCCAGTATTTCAAAGTCAGACTCTTTTTCAATATCGTGAATAGTCTGTTTAAGTTCTGCGTTAAGTGGTTCTAATATCTTTTTCCTGTACTTGCAAACAAAAATAACATGGTACATAAGCAAAAACTTACTGTGATTCTTGTGCTCATACTCCATATTTACCAAAAACTATATATGTTGGTAAAGCATATAATACCATGTATGATGAAAGCGTTCAAGTTTAGACTATATCCGACAGAAGCCCAAGCTGGTAAACTTAATCAGCACATAGGTAGCTGCCGCTTTGTCTATAACTGGGCACTCAGTCAGAAAATTAAAACATATGAACAAACTGGAAAGTCTATTTCTAGGTTTGACTTAAACAAATTAATTCCAGCTTTAAAAACCTCTAATGAATGGTTAGGTGAGGTAAACTCTCAATCATTACAGGGAATGACTAAACAAGTAGAGTCCGCTTTCACTAGATTCTTTAGAGAAAAGAACGGATTCCCTAAATTTAAGTCTAAAAAGAATCCTATACAGTCTTTCCCAGTACCTCAGCACTATAGTGTTGATTTTGAAAACAACACTGTTAAGCTTCCTAAAATTGGAGAGATTAAAGCAGTTCTGCACAGACACTTTGAAGGTGAGTTGAAAACAGCAACCGTTTCAAAGACTTGTAAAGGAGATTACTACATTAGTATCCTTGTTGAAGATGGAAAAGAACTTCCAGTAAAGGAAACTTTCACAGAATCAACAACAGTAGGAATTGATGTAGGTATCAAAGACTTTGCTGTCCTTTCAACAGGAGAAACGGTTGAGAATCCAAAGTACTTGAAAAACTCTCTTAAAAGGCTCAAAGTATTACAGAAAAGAGTATCAAGGAAACAGAAAGGCTCTAAGAACAGAGCAAAAGCTAAACGAAGACTTGCTGTACTCTATGACAAAATAACAAATCAGAGAAATGACTTCCAGAACAAACTCTCTTTTAGACTTGTTAGCGAAAACCAAGCTGTAGCTCTGGAAACTCTAAATGTTAAAGGCATGGTTAAGAATCATCATTTAGCACAGGCTATAAGTGATTCTGCATGGAGTAGTTTTGTAACAAAGTTGGAATATAAGGCTCAATGGTTTGGGAAAACTGTTCTGAGAATAGGACAATTTGAACCCTCTTCTAAGCTCTGTAGTGTGTGTGGATACCACAATAAAGAGCTTCAATTGAAAGATAGAGAATGGACTTGCCCAGATTGTAAAACAAAGCATGATAGGGACATTAACGCCGCTATCAACATTAAGAAATTCGCTCTCATAGATCAAAACCTAATAGGGGTTTGAAACCTATTCAACACCTGCGGAACGCGGGGAAGAGCCTGTTGACTTGCTTTCAGTAGAAAGGGGAATGAAACAGGAAGCCACTGAGTCTTTAGCTCAGTGGTAGTTCACAATATCATAGCCTTGATCAACTCATTGCTCAAAAAATCAGGTAACATAATTTCTGAGGAGATACTCCAATGTCCACTATGAGTATTATTTCATGCAAGATACTGCAGGATGAAATTGTCTGGATTCTTGAAAATGATTCTTCTATTGATGAAATTATTATAGTTGATAATAAAAATATTCAGGAATTCATTGAAAAACTGGATAAAGTGAGTCTTCAGTATAAAGTACTCTCTCTAGAAGATATCTCCTCTTTTCCTGAGGTCAAAAATGAATGTAAGAAATATACAGTTTTGATACATCTCATGGAATTGGGTCTTCATAGAAGCCCTAAAGAGTTGAAAATTAAGGTATATGAAACTATAAAAGCTCTTGCTCCTTTTTCGTCGGGGATATTGCTTTTTTACGGTTTATGTGGGAATGTACTAGGGGACGTTGAAAAAGACTTTGAACATAGTTCAATCTCATGTCCGGTCCGTATTCTTAAAGACAAAGATCACAGAATTGTAGATGATTGCATAGGGGCTACTGTAGGAGGAGTCAAGAACTATCTAAGGATACTCAAAAGTGTCAGTGATGCTGGAACATACCTCTTTACTCCCATGTACAGCAAGGGATGGAGGGAACTACTTGACCTGAATAAGCTAAATAAAGATCCTGCCAAAGCATTGGAATTAATGAAAAAGACCCATGAAATGATTGGTTACAAAAGAGTTGCTAAGATTAATACTGGCCTCAAATACACTGAAAATTTCGACGTTTCTATTCGGGAATTTGCAAAAATGTTTGATTTCGAGATTTTGGAATTCGAAGATGGTAATCAAGAAATTTTTAAAGATTGTTATAAAGAACTTAAAATGGAGATTGAGGATAAATCAAAATGTTGAGAACTTTTATACCTTAAATACACGGTGAATGGATGTATAACGATACATATGATCTCAATGAAGGTTTCTTGAAAAGTATAACAGTTGGTGAGTAAGCTGAAAGATAATGAAGGGAAATAACAAAATAAGGAAGACAAATTTTCCCTTTTCAAGTCTTATTATAAAGCCCAAGGGTGCTTAGAGTCAGTGCAGTAGCGTTTACATCGTCGGTCTGATTTCCCCAGGAACCGCTTTCGTGGACATTTTTAAGGAGCCAGCGGATCGAAGGTTCAAGTTTGTTTTTAAAGCCTGTGAGGAGCAGAGCCTGAAGTGCCAGATTGCTTGTGGAAATGTGTTGCCAGCCGCCATCGTTTGATCTTTTTGAAAGGATCCATTCGGCTTTTTCCCGGATAAAAGTTTCAAAGTCTTTGCTTTTTGCCAGATTATCCTGTTTTTTAAGAGCAGTAATGAGGAGGGATGTTGTGCCTACCTGTTCCCAGGAAGGGCAATAGTGCTCATATAGCCAGTTGCACCCGCTTCTGTCCTGAGTTCCAGTATCTGCAAGAGCTGCAAGGGCATAGGATGTATCATAAACATCCCTATTCCAGGAATTTTTTCTTTTTCTGGCAAGCAGCCATTTTACTGAGGACATAAACACAATTCCTTCCGTTGAAAGGGCTGAGCAGGCTCTTGCGGTATCTCTTATTGAAGAGTTCCAGGAACCATCATTTTCTTGTTCAAGAATCAGACGGGTTATGTAAGGGTTGGGAAGCCCCCAGAGGGCGTGTGCGGATAAAGTACTTGAAAGTTCCTTAACTGAGTCAATTTTTTGGGTAGAGAGCCATTCAAAGCCTCTTTTCACGATATCGGGTTCCAGGTTGCTTGACATTTATCTATGCTTTTCGGGCTCCATCTATTAAAACTTGACTGAACACCTTGCTGAAAGATTTATTCTCTTCTGCAACTGCTTTTCTGGAAATCGGGGATTCTTTTCCTCTCACTTTTTCTCTTACAGGTTATCTCAAAGCCCAAATCTTCCCTATAAAGCTTCTTTTTATAAGTTCTCTTCTTGATCCAGCTTTCTGATCCTGAACTTGATTTTTTCACGGCATTTCCTCACGTACGACACTGGCGGGACTTTTTCATTCTCCTTGTTATAACTGAAGAGCCTCTCAGGTTTAATCCTCTCATGTACGACAATTACCGGGATTCTTGAGTACCTCACGACCTTTTCGGATACGCTTCCAAGCATGAAACGTTCAATCCCGCTTTTTCCAGTAGAGCCCACAACAATCATGTCAACTTTCTGGTTCTCTAAAAAATCCAGAATTTTTTCAGCCGGATTTCCTTTAAGGATTATGGGCGCAGCTTCTACTCCTGCAGCTTTTGCATTTCTTTCTATACAACATATTGCCTCACGGCCAACTCTCTCAAACTGCGCTCAGGCATTTTTTACCCGCGAGTCATCCATCAAAATTGAATCAAAAAGAGTTAAATCGATAGCGTATAAAGCATAAATCTTTGCCCCGTTCAACTTCGCAATCTCTACCCCGAGATCCACTACGTTTTCACAGGCTTTTGAGCCGTCAGTAGCGATAAGATCTTTCTGCACAGCCCTCTCTCCATACCCTCTCTCCTCCCCACTTACTCTTTTTAAGCTAATTAATTAATTAATTTAACGAGCTGATTCTGTAGATAAGAACTCTACTCAGAATCAGCTTGTTTTATTTATCCTCTCACAGGGCTTATTATGCCCATAATGGGATTATGCCTGTATCAACTTCTTCTCACTTTTGTGCCTTTCCCGGACAACCAGCACAGGAACTCTCGCGTGCCTCACGACTTTTTCGGACACACTTCCAAGCACGACTTTTTCGTATCCTCCTTTCCCAAGTGACCCCACTACAATCATATCGACATTATTGTCTTCTGCAAAAGTCACAATCTTTTCTGCCGGGTGCCCCCTTAGCACCCTGGTTTCAACCTCCGCTCCCGCAGCTTTTCCAATCTTCTCTACATAAGAGGTTGCCTCAAGCCCTGCTCTCTCGAGTTCATCAAGTGTCTCTTTTGACCATATCTTATCCAGCGGAATTGACCGATAGGGTGTCGTGTCGATGACATACACGGCGTACACTTTTGCCCCACTGCACCCAAACATTTCCATCGCAAAATCTGCGGCTTCGTTTGCGGTCTCTGAGCCATCTGTAGCGATCAGTATCTGTCTTCTCGGATTATTAGATACGACATCAATGTTTCCTTCCATAACTACCCCTCATTTTCTATTTTACTATCTCTGGATTGTGTTCCCGTATTCTGGATTTCCATCCTTTTTACAGGCCTATGTTCTTCCAGTAACTTCAGAGCTACAAGTTACAATTAGAATTTCAAGCTTGCGCTCTATGCTCTGATCACAATATTTTACTCTTTACCTGAATATTGATGTGTTCATATTAATAATTTTCATCCATTTGTTTCCTAAGGAAAGAAGAAGTCCTCCAGAAGGCAAAAAGCATATACATTGAAATATAATCAATACAGTGGAAGGTAGATCTTGAGAAAATTGGAAACCAAGTTAGCTCAAAGCTTATTTTTAAAAAGCCTGTTTTTAGCACTTTTTATCGTTGCCTTCACCTTCGGAAGCGGCTGCATAAAGGATTTTGAAGAGGAAAGCTACTATGGTGTCAGGGATATGGATATCTCAGCAGATCGCACAGGGGCGGCTTTTGTAGACCTGAATATTACAACATATATCGAAATTATCTTTTTGTCCTACTAGTGAGCCTGTATATCATAAGGCTTTACATCGTAAGGCGCTGAAAAAAAATCTGAAAATTAGAAAGTGCTGATCTGAGGAGCTTGAAGTCTCATATCTCTTCAATCAGCTTTTTTACGGTCTCAAGCACAAGGATTGCATCTTCCCTTTTTACGTCAACCTCGTTACTTGCACAGAAATCCAAAATAATTTTTTTCTTTTCTTCCGGGATCAATTCTCTTTTTGCTCCTTCCTTTACAAGCCCCAGATAGCTCCTATCAGGGTAGTAAGTGTCAATCGCAAGTTGCAGGAGACCGCTATGTTCTTCTTTGTTCAAAAGACCTGAGGCAAGTGCAGCTTTCAGGGTTTCCCTTATATTAACAAGGGGCACGGAAATGGGCTCGAAAGTATCAGGGTTTGTGCTTACTGCTACCTCATCATCGGATTCGATAACACCGTCTCTGTACCATTCATATACTTTTCCTACACCTATCATCCCATGGGTATCAAGCTCAGAAGCTCGGAGGGCTCCCATGCTGGCGCCTCCTATTACCTTTACTCCTGCATCAAGTGCTGACAGAATTTCCCTGTGCCCAACAGCAGCCCTGTCAAAAAAGATCCCGTCTATTATTCCTATGACTTTATACCCTTTCTGAACGAATTCCTCAAGCTGGAACCTGCGTACAGGAGGCTGGTAATTTGCCCTCAGGATTTTTCTTGCGTCCTCATGGCTTATACTGTTGCCTGTAAAGATTACTGCTCTTGCTTTCATCTTCTCTTCCACAGCTTTTCATTTCTATCTCTGGAAAATTCTTTTTTTCTCTTGGAACCGATCCTTTTTCCTTTCCTGTCCCGATCAATGGTGAAAAGTTCAAAGCCAGGGATTATTACACGGACGACAGGCACATTAACCTCTTCTCTTGAGAGATCTACTACCAGCGCTCTCTCGGCAAGGCCCTTAAGTTTTTCGAGTATAACATCAATATTCTCTGCAGGGCTTTTTCTGGACAGATCCTGAACTTCAGAAAGTGAAATTTTTTCTCCTTCTTCGAACCAGAACTTGTTCAAACGTTTCATACGGTCATACCCTATACTTCGGATGAAACCTTCCCTATCCGTATCTTCCCTTGCACCCTGAATCTGGACTACCCGCGATTGGGCAGCTTCAGTTATTGCTCGTGCAACCGCAATTTCGGGCTTCAGGTGGGAGCCTGCCCCCATGACAAGAAGAGCCGGGTCTTTGAGTTTTACGTCATCAGTTACCGCAAGTACTGTCGGAATGCCGGTATCGGTCGGAACCAGCCAGACCTTGAGTTCTATTCCTGCGTCTTTAAATTTGCTGGCAAGTTCATACAGGTGCCCATCCTCTTTAGTCAGCACGATTTCCTTTCCCAGGTTGTGGGAAAACTGCGCTATGCTGATTGCATCCCTTTCTATAACCTCAAGCAGCCCATGGAGAATAGCTTCCTCAATCACATTTCCGGAGGCCAGCCCATTTGTGTTGCTCAGGAAAAGTTTCTGGCACTGTCCTGGAGAGTCATATGGATGATAAACCGCATTGGCGTTTACGAAGACCTCTTCGCCGTTAATCAAATCGTATGCTCCAACCCACTCACATAGGGATTGGGGAAGATAGGGCTGGGGTAGAAGCAGTGTTGACGGGTCAAGCACTGTGAAACTTTCTTTAGCGGTGTTATAGGATTCCACAAGTGAAGGGGCTGAAATCTCGCCTTTAACATTTGCGTTCAAGCCGGGCCTTTCTGCCAAACAGCGCTCAAAACTCTCCATTATTACTGAGATTCGAGCTCTCTGCTCGGTCGAACCCTTGCCTGAGTAAATACTGATCGCTCCTTTTGCGGCACTGGGGCGGATTGCCGAGAAAACAGGAATTCCAAGCCTGTCCAGGTTCGTAATGTCAGCAATTCGGGTGACGCCTATTTTTTTTATCTCATTTTTAGTGTTTTCCAGAGTTATGGCTTCGTCATATACTCGCTGTGTGCCCTCGAGATATGAAATCGATCTGTCAATTTTTATTTCAGGCATAATTAGAAACCTTCCATTTCTTCTTATATATTTTGTGATTTTCTGGGCATCGAGTTTTATCAGGGGATCTTACGTAATTTTCCTCTGCAGATTCTTCAGTGATATAAACATAATACAAACACTGCAAATATGTACAAATATATCACACATATATTGCAGACTTGCTACTCTTATAACACAAACACAGCACAAACTGGGTACAAACAGAATAATACTATATATGAAGACTCTATAAGTATGTAATAGGGTTTATAAGGGGGTTTTGTCCGACGAATCTCAAGAAATTATTTCTGGAAGAAAATGTGGGAGGCTTTGATCTCCTGTTCCGAACTGTATATGGAATACTTGCAACTCTCGCACTGGCAACGGGCCTTGTGAAAAAATCTCCCTGGAAGTGGATTGTTGCGGGTATAGCTTTTACAGGGCTTTACAGTTCAATCCTCAGACATTGTACTCCTTATGCAATTCTCGGGATAAGTACTGCAGAAAAGAAAAAAGCTCCTTTACAGGAAACCTGCATTAGTGAACAGTACGTCAAGAAATGTTAATTCTCAATCAAGAGATGTTGATTCTCAAATTTCTTTTTCAATGTATACTTCTAAGGCAAAACAGACATTAAAGTTACCTACATTAAGTTATTAGTTTTTCCAGCCTCTTTTTTGATTGAAACTTATCCTTCATTCCTGCAGGATACATGAAAATTAGATCTATAGGAGGCTTACTAATTTTTCATACATTATTAGTATAACTAAATTTTTATAAAATCATTAATTTATGTGAAGACCAGGTATAAGGATTATAGATAAAAAGAGGATTAATAGAGATAAAAGAGGGAATTTTTAGATACCGCCTTATCTTAAAATTGTGCTGGAAAGAGACAGCCTGCAGGCTAGCCTACCGGAAGAAATACTTTCATCACTCGAGGCTCCTGAGTGGGAACGGTAACCGCACCTATGGCGGCCACAGATTACTTCAGGGTTTCCAGCATGAATAGAATATTATAAATATTGCATAACTGTTGATGAATGCACTTGTGAAGCCTCCAGGACAGGCTAAAAGGATTAAAGATGAATGCCATGACCATTGAACATGATCAGATTGTTCCTTATCGGCAGTCGGCTAACGAAGTGTTGACCGCACTCGGCACGGATGCGCGGACTGGTTTGAGCGAAAAAGAAGCACAGGCGCGGCTCGAAAGATACGGCAAGAACGAACTGACAGCAGAAAAGCCCGTGACTGCGTGGAGGAAATTCCTGGCGCAGTTTCAGGACATGCTTGTTATCCTGTTGCTTTTCGCAACATTGATTTCGGCAGGATTGTGGCTGTATGAGCGCGATTCTGCATTGCCTTATGAGGCTATTGCCATTTTTGCTGTCGTACTGCTAAATGCGGTCATGGGTTACGTTCAGCAGTCACGGGCTGAGGAAGCGATGGCTGCACTGCGCCAGATGACGGCAGCACACGCAAACGTTATTCG
The DNA here is from genome assembly GCF_001304615.2 of Methanosarcina flavescens. Taxonomy (NCBI): domain Archaea; kingdom Methanobacteriati; phylum Methanobacteriota; class Methanomicrobia; order Methanosarcinales; family Methanosarcinaceae; genus Methanosarcina; species Methanosarcina flavescens. Next base: position 2,021,575 of record NZ_CP032683.1, read on the forward strand.
GGACGGGACACGGCAGAGCATTCCAGCGGCCGATATCGTACCCGGTGACATTATAATCATCGAAGAGGGCAATACTGTCCCGGCAGACGCTAGAGTGATTCAATCAACTGCACTGCAAACAGCTGAGGCAGCACTGACAGGTGAGAGCCTGCCTGTTTTAAAAGACAATCTCACGATTACGGAAGAGGTAGGGCTCGGCGACCGGGACAATATGATCTTTAGCGGCACTGTGGCTGTCTACGGGCACGGGCGTGCAGTGGTCACAGCAACTGGAATGCAGACCGAGATGGGGCGCATTGCCGGGATGCTTAAAGAAACGCCAGTAGAAACCACTCCTTTACAGGAGGAACTTCACCGCGTTGGCAAACTGCTCGGGATTGTCGTTATCGCTATCGCTGTCGTGATAATCTCAACGATCATCTTGGTCGAAGATGTAAGAGGTTTCTCAGCCCTTTTTGATGTGCTCATTTTGGGCGTGGCACTTGCTGTCGCGGCGGTGCCGGAAAGTCTGCCCGCGGTAGTGACAGTTGTCCTCTCTCTCGGTGTGCAGCGTATGGCACAGAAAAATGCCATAGTGCGCCACCTTGCAGCTGTCGAGACTCTCGGCTCGGCTAATGTCATTGCCTCTGACAAAACAGGAACTCTCACGAAGAACGAAATGACGGTACTTGCAGTAGTTACAGCAAGCGGCCGAGTCAATTTAGATGGTACGGGTTACGCTCCTGAAGGTGAGGTGCGCAGGGAAGGCGGAGGGAAAATTGATGGCGCACTTGAGTTCGAATTTGTGCGTGCACTTGCAGCTGCCGACAGGGCTAGCAATGCCGTGCTACATGAGCGTGACGGTCGGTGGATGGTGCATGGCGACCCAACTGAAGGAGCATTGATAGTAGCAGCGCGTAAAGCCGGGCTGGAAGCTGAGGTGCTCAATGCGCGGCTGGAACGCATTGGAGAAGTGCCTTTCTCCTCCGAACGTAAACTGATGAGTACGGTCCATACTGATACAGAGCAAAAGGAACGCCTCCTTGCATTTACCAAGGGTGCACCGGATGTATTGCTTGCCCGCTGTACCCAGGAACTTGTAGGAGAAGAGATCAAACCTCTTACAGCGGAACGCCGCGCAGAGATTTTGAAGAAGAATGAGGAACTGGCAGGTGAAGCTCTGCGGACAATTGCTGTTGCTTTCCGTACGTTGCCGAAAGATGAGTTTACGCAGGAAGAGCTTGACGAAGATGTCGAGAAAGAGCTCATCTTCCTGGGATTGATCGGTATGATCGATCCGCCGCGCAGAGAGGCAAAAGATGCAGTTGCACGTGCAATGTCTGCAGGAGTTCGCCCGATTATGATTACAGGCGACCATCCTAAAACTGCTACGGTCATTGCTGAGAGTCTTGGCATTCCAGCTCACGGGAAAGCTGTCACAGGAACTGAGCTTGAGAAGATGCCGCAGGAGGAACTTGACCAGACGGTTCAAACGGTATCGGTCTATGCACGCGTTAATCCAGAACATAAGCTTCGAATCGTGGAAGCATTAAAACGTACAGGAGCTATTGTGGCGATGACGGGTGATGGTGTCAACGATGCACCAGCTTTGAAAACCGCCGATATAGGGATAGCAATGGGTATTACCGGAACAGATGTCTCCAAAGAGGCATCCGATGTTGTGCTTGCTGATGATAATTTCGCAACTATTGTAGGGGCTGTCGAAGAGGGAAGAGCGATTTTCTCCAATATCCGCAAATTCTTACGTTACCTGCTTTCATCAAACCTCGGGGAAGTAATGATAATGTTCTTCGGCTTGCTGCTGGCAGACGTAATCGGATTAACTGCCAACGGCGGAACCGGGATAGTGTTACCGTTACTTGCTACTCAGATTCTGTGGATCAATCTTATTTCAGATGGCCCACCCGCGCTCGCGCTTGGGGTTGACCCCGCAGATCCGGGATTGATGAGAGAGCCTCCACGCCCGCGGGAAGAAGGAGTGATCACCCGCAGCATGTGGGTTGGCAACCTCTTTACTGGCGCAATCATGGCAGCTGGGACTCTGCTAGTACTGGATGCCAGCTTACCTGGGGGTTTGATCGAGGGTTCGGGTAACCTGCAATATGCGCAAACAATGGCCTTTAACACAGTGGTCTTCTTTTCACTATTCGTTGTTTTCAATGCACGTTCAGATAAACAGAGCGCGTTCGTCGGTTTGTTCTCAAACAAATGGCTGTGGGGAGCAGTCCTGTTGTCCCTCTTACTGCAAGTAGCAGTAATTTACATCCCGTTTCTGCAGCAGGCGTTTTCGACCGTTAGCCTTAGCCCTGGTGACTGGCTGCTCTGTGCGGCAGTAGCAAGCTCGGTACTGTGGCTGCGCGAATTAAGCAAAATTGTTGTACGCGCAAGGGAAAATCGAACATAAGGAAGTCATGTTTGCCGGTTTATGCTGCACTTCTCAAGGCATTTAAGGCAGGCAGCCCACATAACCGGAGTCTTCCTTTCCAGACAAACAAATAAAGAGTTTCTTCAACCTCTTCAATTTTTCAACCACGTCTTTAAGCTAATGAAGCTTCACGACAATGTAAAATAAACCCTCAAAAGTTTTTTAAGCAATAGGAAAGTTTAATGTTTTGACAAGAAAAGAGAAAGTTATCCCCTCCATGTTCTCTTTTCTTTTCCTTTTTTTCAACTTCACTTTTGGAACGAGGGGTTAGAGCCTGTATAACCTGTCCTCAGTGGAGGGAAGTATGACTCAGGAAGCTGGCTAGTCTTAGCTTAACTGTAACTCACATACTGTTGTTATAAAAACGGAGCCAAATGGCTTAATCCTAAAATCTACGAAAGTTTCACCTCTAAATTTAGATTTATGCATGGTGCATGGTGCATATTTGAATTCTGAAACCTTAAAGCATTTATTTCCTTGTATAAGACAATTAGATAAGTTTATTACATCCGAGCGCGTAGATTAAAATATGTCCGTATTGCTTGAGGACTACGGGTCTATCAGTCACATTCCCCTGGACGTAGCCTTTAGGGATGCCATTTTCATCGGGATCTTTAGCATCATTATTTTCTTTATTCTGGTCCTTGCTGTGCGCCGTGGTATCCGGAAAGCGCAGAGCATTTAAATCCTATCATATGCATGTTTTTCTTTTATTTTCCCTTTCAGGATGGCTTAAAGTAGCTTTGCTCTGGTTTTTTTCCTTCGTTTGTTTAGAGTATTTTGAGTATTCTTTTCAAGTTTTTCCTGCTTTTTATCCTTTAGATATTAATCCTCTAGACTGACTGGTCGTAAAGGTTTATCTTTCCTGACTCAGGATATTTGGTTCTTTTATTTTCAAATATATTAGAAATTATAATACTTAATAAAATCAAAATCAGGGGAATTGGGTAGATATGCAGGCTGAAAAGAGGGGAGTAGATACTGATAGTTCTAGAACTGAAGTAAATGATCCTCCTCTCATGAATAAAAGTCATATCTCGGGAAGAGAAACGTCAGGGAATTCCTATGAATCTCATGGAGAAAGTGGGAATAAACCTGCGGGAAATACGATACATCAGGGACATCCTGAGGATCAAACAGTGCGTACCAAAGAGAAATCGTTGGGTCACGGACAACATGAAGAAATGGGACTTGGAAGCCCTGAGCAGCATGAAGAGATGAAGCAGGCAGAGATGAAACACGGACAACATGGTGAGATGGAACACGAGGGTCACGAACCACATGCAGAAATGAGACATGAAGGAACGGAACATGAGGGTCACGGAGCTGCCGGCGGGAAAGGGCATGGAAACCATCATGCCCATATGCTTGAAGATTTCAGGAAGAGATTTATTGTTTCCTTAGTGTTGACTTTCCCGGTTTTGCTGCTTTCATCTACTATCCAGGATTTTTTTAACTTTGAGCTTCGCGTACAGGGTTCGGATTATCTCTCCTTCTTGTTTTCCTCGGTCATTTATTTCTACGGCGGGTATCCATTTCTCAGGGGAATAAAAGAGGAGCTTTCCGAAAAGTCACCTGGAATGATGACCCTTATAGCCATTGCAATCAGTGTGGCTTATTTTTACAGCTCTGCTGTAGTTTTCGGGCTGCATGGCGAGGTCTTTTTCTGGGAGCTTGTGACCCTTATCGACGTAATGCTGCTCGGGCACTGGCTTGAGATGCGTTCCGTAATGGGAGCCTCAAGAGCCCTTGAAGAGCTTGTAAAGATCATGCCTTCAGTCGCCCACCTGAAGAAAAATGGAGACTTTGTCGATGTGGAGGTTGACAAGCTGAAAATTGGGGATGAAGTTCTGATCAAGCCCGGAGAAAAGCTGCCTGTGGATGGGACAGTTGTGGAGGGGACAAGCAGCGTCAACGAATCCATGCTTACCGGGGAGTCGAAACCTGTCACGAAAAACCCTGGAAACGACGTTATCGGCGGTTCGATTAATGGGGAGGCAGCTTTTGTCGTCAGGGTAGAAAAGACCGGCAAGGATACCTATCTCAGCCAGGTTGTCGAGCTTGTCAGGACTGCCCAGGAAAGCAAGTCAAAAACTCAGGATCTGGCAAACCGAGCTGCCCTTTATCTCACAATAATAGCCCTGACTGTGGGAACTCTCACCTTTATTCTCTGGATTCTTTTCGGTCAGCAGCTTGTCTTTGCGCTTGAAAGGTCAGTGACTGTAATGGTTATTACCTGCCCACACGCCCTTGGGCTTGCAATCCCTCTCGTAGTTGCAGTTTCAACATCTCTTGCCGCAAAATCCGGTCTCCTTATTCGGGACAGGCAAGCATTTGAAAAAGCACGCAATCTTCAGGCTATTATTTTTGACAAAACTGGTACATTAACCGAAGGACGGTTTGGGGTTACAGACGTAGTCTCTCTTTCAGGCGAAGAAAACAGAACCGGAGAGAATAATGACAGAATTTTAAGCCTCGCTGCTTCTCTGGAAGCCAGTTCGGAACATCCTATTGCAACAGGCATTCTGGAAAGTGCACGGGAAAGAGGGCTGCAAACCCAGCCTGTGGAAGAATTCAGCTCGATTCCAGGAAAAGGGATACAGGGCATGGTTGAAGGAAAAAAATTCCTTGTTGTGAGTCCTGGCTATCTTGAAGAAAAAGGGATTGCCCTCAAGAACGAGGAGATTGAGGAAATCAAAGCGCAGGGAAAGACCGTCGTGTTCCTGCTTGAGGGAGATAAGGTACTTGGAGCCGTTGCACTTGCCGATATTGTCAGGAGAGAATCGAGGGAGGCTATCTCAAGACTTAAAAGTATGGGAATTAGATGCGTCATGCTTACAGGGGATAACCGCTATGTGGCAGCCTGGGTAGCCCGAGAACTCGAGCTTGATGATTATTTCGCAGAAGTCCTTCCTCATGAGAAAGCCGAGAAGGTCAAAGAAGTTCAGGCTCAGTACATCACAGGCATGGTCGGAGACGGGGTTAATGATGCGCCTGCCTTGGCTCAGGCTGATGTCGGAATAGCCATAGGAGCAGGTACGGATGTTGCAATCGAAACCGCTGATATAGTCCTGGTAAAAAATGATCCGAGAGATGTAGTTTATATCATCGGGCTTTCAAGAAAAACTTACTCCAAGATGTATCAGAACCTTCTCTGGGCAACAGGATATAACGTTTTTGCAATTCCTCTTGCAGCAGGGATACTCTATGGATACGGAATCTTACTGAGCCCTGCCGTGGGTGCAGTTCTAATGAGCCTGAGTACTATAATAGTAGCAATAAACGCGAGGACTTTAAAGATGGGGTGATTTAATGCTTGGAATATTCCGCAGTATAAAGAAGTTGATCGCTTTAGCTGCACTAGCTTCTGCAGTAATCGGATTCATTTCAAGATTTACTGGGAAGAAAAGGAAAAGATAAATTTTAAAGCTTTAGACCAGGGGTTATATCGGAAAATTCAAAAAGGCTGCTGGAAAAGGATTTATTCTAGAAATAGCTGCTAAAAGCAGGTAGATTTTACTTTCCAGCTTCTACATAGCTTTCCGGTAACTACGGGTTCAAACTTTTACCTTTTTATCAAATTTTTATCTTTTCATCAAACTTTTATCTTTTTTATTTAATTTCGGTTTCATTCTCTATGGTTGCCGGGGAAATTTCGATCTCGCTTTTATGCAGGTTGATTCCGCTTTTGTCCTCAATTATAGTTTTCAATTCATATTCGGAATTTTCCTTTCTTGGGAATTCAAGTACAATCGGATTTTCAACCGAAACGTTCCCGTAAAACTTTTCACTAACGTTTTCGAGGGAATTCCCGTCTTCCCTGAACTCATAACTCATGTAGCAGTCAAATCTGGAACCTGGATTTCTTGGGGTATAGGTAAACAAAAACCTGTCTTCGTAGCTGTGGGATTCGCTTACGAATATATCCAGAGAACCCTTCCCCATAATTCTTTCTCGCTGTACTGCTCCCTTTTCTCCTAGAGGCTGATCAATCAGTTGTACAACTATTACTGCAGTCACGACCATGAGAATAATCATCAATAGCTTGGTTGTATTACTCATACTAAACCCCGGTCTAAGATTCCACTTTATTTGCCGGAACTATAAGGTTAGATTTTTTTAGTTACAGTCGTTTCTCAAGATGTAGTTTATCTGGTTTAAAACATACGATTTAAATATGTAACTCAAACTTTCTCTGGAGCCCAGAACTCAGGCAATGAGAATACCGAATCTATTCCTGGTCAGTGTCTCAGCTTTTTTCAAAATACCTGAGCCGGAAATCGAGCAAAAAGACAGTGTAGATTACCAGGCCTGCAATTAAAAAAGAAATTCCGGCAAGCATTTCATATAAAAGACCACCAAGGACAAGCCCGATGATGGCAGCAAGACTTCCGAAACTGCTGGCAAATCCCTGTATAGTGCCTTGATATTCTCGCCCTGCAACGTTTTACTTCTTGTGGACAGTTTGCTCTTTAATTCTCAGAATATCAGCCCAGGCTCGTTTCCCACACTGCGGGCATTTCACATATTTTTTATTCCCACCGTTGGGGCTGAGCAAATCTTCAAATGTTGAGACCTCAAAGACATCGCCGCATCTGGGACAGAGGTAGGCGGAGTTTTTTGCATGCCATGTTACAAGCAGGGCAGCACCTCCGACTATTATAGTAAGCCAGAGATACCAGCAGTCAGGAGGAAGTAAAACCGATGCTATCACAACTAATGCTATGAATGTAAAAAGTATCAGAGCTTTTCCGTACCAGTCGCTTTTCGAGATTTCACTATACCTGTTTCTATCCGTAGCTTACCCCCCGGCTGTGCTCTTTCCTGGATATTTTATGCTAGAAAATAGGGTTTGGGGTTATTTAATGGTACTTTTTCCCCTCTTCGGGTTAAGATGCGGAAAAACTTTGTAAATCGTAAAGTATTTAAAAACTTTTTCTGACAATAAAGAGATTCTGAATGGAGCAATCATTTAAGTTTACTTATTTTGTTCTTACTAACAGTCCCCGAATCATGTCTCCAGAGTACCATACCTGAACTTCCAGACGTTCTGGACATTTGCAGAAGGCATCCTGCACTGCGATCTGAGTACTGGGATCCGGGTTATCCAGATGCCTCCACTCATCATTAACAAAAAGCCATAAACTTCTTGTACTGCCTTCTGGATAGGGTATCAACTCAAGCCAGTATCGAGTTGCTATGCCAGTTTCCACAGTCTCTGGCTCGATTTCCTTCTGGCTTTCCGGATTATTCGGCAAGCCTTTAGGTAAAGCCTCAGGTTCTGATGAGTTATCTGTCATTTATTTATCCCCTTTTAATTAACTGCAGGTATCATATAATCATGCCTAATTTACCAACTAATACTCATATAATTATATATTTACTAAAGGAAATGTGTTTAGAAACTAAAATCCCGCAAGGTATATACCCCCAAATTTTTACCTCACTGGTTTTCGTGACCTTACTGGTCTTAGATTTTTACTGAGGTTGAAAAAGTTTTAACCTGAGATTCTCAGGTTACAAGCCTGGATTCAGATTTCAGGTTCTGCAAACTTCACTCTTCCTGAGCCAGTCAATATCAGACTGGTAAAGGAGTCTGAGATCCTTAAGTCCCAGCTTCAGCATGGCAAGCCGGCTGACTCCCAGCCCCCAAGCAAGGACAGGTTCTTTAATTCCTAAAGGTTCAGTAACTTCTTTTCTGAAGACGCCTGCGCCTCCAAGTTCAACCCAGCCCAGGCCATCCACGTAAACCTCGGGTTCTACGCTCGGCTCGGTATATGGGAAGTACCCAGGGCGGAAACGAACTTCCTCGAATCCCATCCTGTGGTAGAATTCTGCAAGCAAACCCAGCAGGTCTGCAAAGGACATATCCCTATCCATTACAACCCCTTCAAGCTGTTCGAACTCCGGGGTATGGGTAGGGTCGATAGTTTCCCTGCGGTAAGCCCTGTCAATGCAGAAGGCTTTTACAGGCGGTTTGGGATTGTCAGCCAGGTACTTGACGGTTACGGCTGTTGTGTGTGTTCTCAGGACATTGCGTTCTGCAAGTTCTCTGTCCCAGATCCCACCCCAGCCGCAGGAGTCAATATCTCCTCCGCGTTCGTGCATTGCAGCTACCTTTTCGGTAAAATCAGCCGGAAGCAGGCAGGTTGTATCAAGGTGGAAAGTGTCCTGCATATCTCTTGCAGGGTGATCTTGCGGCTGGAAGAGGGCGTCGAAATTCCAGAAAGAACTCTGGATAATCCCGCCTTTAATCTCGGTAAAGCCCATTTCCAGGAAGATCTGGCGCATCTGCTCAATAAGGCGCCTGTAGGGATGGATTTTAGCCCCGTAAAGAGATTTTGGGATAATATCAAGACGGTAAGGCCTGAATTTTTTTCCCTTCCAGGCACCGCTTTTCAATAAATCGGGTGTAAGCTGGGCAATTTCCTCTTCAAGCACAAGCCCCTGAGCTGCAAGTGCGTTCCCGGCATCAGTTATGGAAACAGTCCTGAACTTTTCTTCGTGTTTTATGATGAGTTTGCGCTTGAGCAGGTCTTTTATTGTCCCTTCGTCGGATGCAAGTTCTTCGAGCGTTTTTGCTTTGCCTGTGAAAGCTGCAAGAGTTTCTTCATCTTTTCCTGTATACACATTTCCAGACGGCACCATTCTCCCGTTTTCAACCTTTGCCCATCCTTTTTTTACGAGCCAGCCTGTTGCAATTCCAACTGTTTTCGGAGAGAAACGGCTTCTAAGTTCTTCAAGCGAGGTCGGAGCTTTGAGGGAGTCGATAATCTGGCGTTCGGGAAGCCCATTTTTTGTGTATTCTTCCCCTTCCTTTGTAAGGGAATAACGTTCCATGACCTTTTCGGAGATTGAAACCAGCCCTTTTTCTTCAAGCATGAAAGCTGCCTGCATTGCTGCATCTACCTGCAACCCCGATTTCTCCTCCAATCTTTTGGGAGATGCGGATCCCAGGGCTTCAAGGGCAAGCAGGACTTTTTTCTCGTTGATTGTGAGGTTTTCCTGAACACTCATGTTATGATCACATCCTGAAATTCTGAAATCTTAAATCCAGTATTCTATGATAATTGAATCCTCTAAAGTTTACTTTTTGTAAATTATTCTGTATTCGTCAAGGTGCTCCCTTGCAAGCTCCCTTTTCTCCTGATGGTCTTTAAGGAACTCGGACATTTTTTCGGCTGCTAACTGCTTGCATGAGCCGCACATCCTGGTACCGGAGACACATTCCTGCCTGATTTCCAACAATTCCTCATCGTCTTCAAGCAGGTGGAAGAGCAATAATTCGAAGACCGAACATTCTTCTGATATTCCTCCCAGCTTTTTCTGCTCTTCAAGGGTAACACGACCTCCTGTTTTTGCCCTTTTTACCTTTTTTGCGCCTTCCTTCGGGTCGTCAGTAAGAGCTATGTAACTGTCAGGAACACTGCTTGACATCTTTCCTCCCTGCAGTCCGCTCATAAAACGATGATAGGTAGATGCAGGCGGAATGAAGGCATAGCCTCCGAATTCAGCGGCTATTTCGGCAACGATTTGCTCCAGTATTTTTTTGGTGAGTTTCCAGATTTTCCTGAAAACGAAGTACTTTTCGTACTCAGCGAATTCAGGTGGCTTTGCGTCTTCCATAAACCTGGAGACACTTTCGATTTCAGCCAGATACTGGTTTTTTCTATCAGCTTTTCTGACCTCTGAGACTAGCCTCATAAGGAATGGGTAGTCAGGAGTCTGGAGTACATCAATATGTTCTTCATAGAGTTTAACTTTTCCAGGAATTCGTTTTTTGAGTTCCTGTAAGGCTTCCTTAGGAGCTCCTTTTCCCCTGACACTAAAATATTTCCATCCGTTTGTGTTTTCTCTTTCTTCAATCCTGAACATATTCATTTTGCCTGCAAGTCCCCTTGTAAGGCGAAGGTGAGGATCCTGGTCTGGACCAACAGGAACTACAACCGGTTTTGGACCTCCGAATTCTTCAAGCTGGGGCTGGAGGATATCAGCAGCCTGGGTTGCCACACTGATCATATGAGAGAGGTTAGTTTCTCCTGAAAATCCATAAATTGCGCTGAGTTCTGAGAAATTTACCTTGACCCCGAGTTCAAATGCCAGGTCTTTAACGCTTTCACAGCCTGACTGGAAATAAATAAGGCCGTCTGGCTTGAAGCCGAGAGCTATCAGGCTTAATATGTATTCTTCTGTCCCGATTTCCCTGCATTTCTGCCAGGAAAATCCGCGTACTGAGAAAGCCTCTCTGTCCGCAATCCCCACAAAAGCAGATGCTCCCATTTGCTGGTGCCAGATTATCTGGTCCATAACCATCTTGTGCCCGAGATGGATTTTTCCGGAGGGCATAAACCCATCCATTACGGAAAATGGGGCACCTGTCCTCATGGCCTCTGCAATCTGCTCGTAATCACGGTGCCCGAAGATGACCCTTCTCCGCATATACGTGCTGGGGGAAGGAACTTCCGGAAGAATCTCATCAAAAGGAGAAATCCCGAATTCTTCGAATAACTTGGAATAGTCAGCAATGTCGCTTGAACTCCAGGGGTCAAGTGTATTAGTCATTAAAATCCCTCATTACTGCCGTCTCATGAAGAAAAATCTTCAGAAAACAGCCTTTTCTTGCTGAAAACAATTAAAGGTATGACACAGTTACAACTAATCTGTTCTTTAAAAATATCTGCTTATATGTAAATGTTTATCTCCAGGTAGGCAATTTCAGGCTGATATCGGCGCTCCAATGGCAATCTGCTTTCAATTTTTTTGGCTTACACTGTCCAGCTGAAAAAACTAAAAGGAAACTAAATGTTCCAGAGAGAAAGCGGTAAAGAGATAACGACAGATTATTCAATTTCATCTTATATAGACTTTCTCAAAAGGATAAGGCAGTTTTGCTCCTTCAGGAATTCTGTCGACAAACTCCAGAAATTCCGGGTCATGCATAGGACTCAAGCTTTTCTGTTTCTGGAAGTAAGGGTAACTCCGAATTTTCTGCCAGGCATCTTTTAAGGATTCTTCTTTTATATTTCCGAAACTGAAAGGCGGATAAGGACCGGGTTTTACGTCTCCATCTGCCGTTATATGCATCCAGCGCCTGCCTTCCATTGCGCCCAGCATCTGTCCTTCAAAGTAAGTATTCGCAAACATACGTGGGCCGCTCGAACTGGCGTTTATTCTTTGATACATATCAAGAATGGCTTTTCTGTCTTTATCTGTAATTACAGGTTCCTTACTACTTTTTGGCATTGCTTCCCATACAGAAAATTCATGGACTCCAAGTTGCGATGCAAGTGAGTAAAGAGCAAACAGCTCCTCAAGGTTTGAGGGAGAAACATGTGTTGTCATCACAACCATGAGCCCGGCTTCAAGTGCAAGTTTTATTGCAGAGACTGCTCTATCATATGCTCCTTTGGATTTTCGGACAGCATCATGTTTCTCAGGGTCAGTGGAGTAAATCCCCACCATAAGGGAATGGAGCCCTGCTTCTTTCAGGCGGAAAGCAGTTTCTTTTGTAAAATCCGTGCCCCAGGTTGAACAGTTTACTATAGCCCGCTTCTTGTCCACATACCTGATTAGCTCAAATACTTCTCCGCGCAGCAGGGGATCATTCTCGGTAAATGTGAGAATGAAAGTGCCGTATTCAAGGGCTTCATCTATTATTCTCTTTACAGTGTTCGCATCCAGCTCGTCTACAACCGTCCCTAGCGAATATTTCGAACTATTCTGTCGGGTAAGTTCGATGGACACAGTTTCAGGAATGTATCTCCCGAGAGCAATCTGCATCTCCGCAAAAATAAGACGTTTGAAGACCGGACCTGGTATAGGTGGGAGCCAGGCTGAGGGAATGACCTTGTCTTCCTCCATAATGGCTAGCTTTTCTTCTTTCAGGCGGGAATTGATTTTTTTCAGAATGGGGCTACAGGCTGCTTTCAGAGTCCCGCTTGCTGAAAACTCTAAGCTCTCTCCTGCTTGCCGAAGATTCACTGACAGCCCGGGCATTGAAAGAATTTCTATAGTTCTCTCCTTTGCTGGGATATCTTTCAACGAGACCTCCGATGAATCCTTTTTTTCAGAAGTCATTTCTCCTCACCGCAAACCTTTTCTGAAAAGAGCTTGACCGCAAACTTTTTAGAAAAAATTTTGATCAAAAACCGGCATGATGACGTGATAAACCGGTGCAATGGTCGCGGCCAACGGTTGAATTTAAGCTGCCCGGGCATGAAAACGGATGTAACCAGCCTGAGCTGCTTAAGTATATTTAAGGTGCTTACTTAAAAAATAAGCTTAAACCTCAGACCCTTTCCGAGAAGGCGAGGTTTCCGCTGATTTTCTTTATTTTTACTTTGACCACGTCACCTTTTGCGGCTCCGGGCACGAAAACCGTATACTTATCGATCTTTGCTATACCGTCACCTTTGGACCCGACAGCATCGACCCGGAGTTCATAGGTTCCGCCTTCTTCGATGGCATCCCTGACAACCACATTACTTACCTTTCTCTTCTTAACAGGCCTGTGAGCCCCGCAAGCAGAACATCTCAGGACAAGTACTCTTTCCACCTTGACAAGCTGGGTGTCCGGGCGTCCACATTCCGAACACATGACGTATTCGTCCACATAAGCCTGAATGTTATCTGAAATCTGGGCTCTCGTAAACCTTCCCTGGAAGACTGCGCGTGTGCCTTCTATTTTCCCTGCAGTCCCCAGTTCCCTCGTGAGATATTTCATCAAGTGGTCAGGGTCCCGGTTAAGGGTATCTGCAATATTTCCGAAGTTTTCCAGAATTGTGGTCTTGCCTTCGGAGAAGAGTCTGGGTTCAGGGATTACGAATCGAGCATCCGTAGTCTCGGTTTCAGGCATTTTTGCCATTGCACGGTTCAAAAGCTCTTCGTAATCGTACATATTATACTCCTTTTGATGTTAACAGTTTAACTGATTACTGTACCAGTTCTGCTCCCTGGTCGATAACGATTCTAAAGGGAGTTGGTAATTTCTGTCCTGCATGCCAGAGGGCTTTCTTTGCGGCTTCAAAGTTTTGCTTCTCAACAGCCACTGTAAAGATCTTCTGCATTGGGTTTACCCTGGCTGCAGTACCTACGTTCTTTCCAAAAGCCCTGCGCATCCCACTGGATACACGGTCAGCACCAGCGCCGGTTGCTTGCTTGTTTTCCCTGAGTACTTCGTGGGGATAGACACGGAGTTTCATGTAAAAGCCCGTCTTTCCTACATCTGAAGTAAGGTGCCTGTTTGCTGTAATACGGGCTGCTTCGAGAGCAGTGTGCCTTATCTGGCACTTTTCTTCCGCAAGCAGGGAGATTCTTATAGGGAAGGCATCGCTGTTTGCCTTGTCACCCATGTCGTAGTGAATAACCTGACTGCCTGGAACACCGCCCATGTATTTTCTTCTGGTAAATGAGCGCTGCCTCACGTTCCTGTACATACTTCCTGGCTTTCGTACCATAAGCTTGATTCTCCTGAAATTGATAAGTTTAATTAGCTTAATTTATTTAGTCAAATAGTTTATTTAGTCTAATTGAGTTTAACAAAAATTTATTATAACGGATTTCTTTCCGCATATAAACGTTTGCATCAAGTTCCCAAAAAACCGTTTAGCAAACCACTCAGTATGAGATATGCGCATATAGAGATAACTGCCTGTATTTACATTTATCTGTAAACCGGTCCCTACGGATTTAGCAAACAATCTCTATTTTCCCTGCCCTTTTGCTCTTTAAAAGTATCAGGGACTGGGATTTTGCTTGAAATTCGTAACCCCTTAGAATTTACATATTCCGGGCGTATGTGACTTACTTCCTACTACCTAGTGGTTTATAAATTTTATTGATGATCCCGGATATTTTTCAAAAAATCCTGCAAGCAGCCCAAAACAACCTGATAGCATCATGCTTCCGAAAGGTGCGGCAAAATGCAGCTTATTTGATATTTCCTTCCTGAGCCCGGATTCTGAGAGCTTTTCAAGCATCTGCCTTTTTGGGCCGGTGACCATTATAGATCTAACCTGCTCAAAGCCTACTGCTTCTTTTATATATGCACCATGTCCCCCATCCTCAAATACTTCATCAAAATCAAGGCTTCCGTCGGCAAGCCTTATGATATAATCCTGAAGTTTTTCCGAATTCATATTGGAGCTGTGATGTTCAAAAAGCGCCGTTACCCTGTTTTCAAGCACAAGGGCTCCCAGAGTATGCCCGTTTCCTATATTAACCACGATTGAAGGCTGGAGTGCGGTGGGGTCGGTAAGAGCCCCGAAAATAGCTGCAGGACCGGTATCCATGAAGACAGAGCGAATTTCAGGGTTCCCTACGGATTTTACAAGAGAATCTGCCTGAGCCTTCATTCTGGTAAAAGCGTCTGGAATCTCTTTGGGCGTGTATACAAAATTCTCAAGCTTGCCTCCCCTGTCAATAAATTTCTTGAAAAGTTCAAAACGGTAAACCCTGTTACTTTTCTCAGGGGCATTTCCGTGATCCTGCACTGCCACAGCATAGTTTTCAGGCATGGAAACGCCAAAAGCTGAAAGTGCAGATGAAACGGATTCCGGATCGAAGTCCTGCATAACAATATTTACTTTATCTTTCTTTGCTTCTCCTTCGCAGGTAAGCTGCTTTGCCTCCTCTTCCGAGACAATCCGGATTCCAAAAGCCTTTACCTTCTCAATACTATCGTGGATAGTCAAAGCAGCCTTTTCAGTAGCATATACCGGAAAGCCTGCCTTCAGATGAGCTCTGACAGCAAACGCAGAAGGCCCTCCCCCCATTATGTTTCCGGTAAGCACTATTGCTTTTCTTTCTCTGGTCGCTTTCCTAATCTTCTCTGCAATAATCCTGGTCGGAGAAGGCATGACCATAAGCAGGCTGTTTTCTGGCTCTTTTTCCGAATCAAAAAGCAGGATATCCTGTGTCCCTGTTCCTATGTCCGCTGCAAGTATGCGCATACCTGTGCATTGGCTGATAAGATATTAAAATATAGGCAGGTTAGTAGAAGTAAACACGAAGCTGGATAACAGGAACATATAAACAGGAATCCGGATAAAATAGAATTCAGATAATAAAAAGCCGGATAAAAGGAACAAAAATGGAGAGTGTTATTTTCATGAAAGAATCCACCCCGGAAATCCACAAAAAAGGAGCAAAAAAATCCTTTTCTTTTGCCCTAATTACAATTTCTACCTCCAGATATGAAAAGTACGGAGATTCTGATTCGCCTGAGGAAGCCGAAGACTTCTCAGGAAAGGCTATGAAAGAGCTTCTTGAAGCGGCTAACCATGAAGTTACATTCTACAGGCTCATTCCCGATGGAAAAATCCCGATTATAGAAGCTGTGCTTTCCGCTCTTGAAAGTTCCGCAGATATTGTAATTACAAGCGGGGGCACAGGGCTTGCACCAAAAGACCTTACAATCGAGTCGATAACCCCTCTTTTTGAGAAGGAACTCCCAGGCTTCGGAGAATTGTTCAGGTATAAAAGCCTTGAAGACATAGGGACGTCCGTAATCCTTACAAGAGCCTCAGCAGGTGTAATTAAAGGAAAAGCAGTATTCTGCCTGCCGGGTTCGCCAAATGCCGTAAGACTGGCTCTTTCCGAGATCATAATTCCCGAAGCCGGACATATTGTCAGGCATGTAAGGGAATAAGCTTCCCTTTTTGCCATGCTCTTTCTTATGCATTTTTCTTTTTATTACTTTTCCTTATATTTTCATAAACTAGCGGATCAGTAGCTAACATAAATATGGTTCGCGATTTCCCTATCAACGGCATACTTTGTCTGGTCAACCTCAAAAAGGTATGATGGAGACCGCCGGAGCAAAGTAACGGGCATGCCTGGCAGAATGCCCATTGATACGAGTTTCTTCAGGATGCCGGGGTTTTTAGTCTCAAGATGTGAGATTTTCCCGGTTTTTCTTGGTTCCATTGTGCAGAGTGTTGTAGTTTCCAGGGTGAGATGTACATTTTTTGTTACCATTTGAATAGCTTCCTTATAAATTGTATTATCTTTGCTTCTTTTACAAGTTCGTATCCGCAGCTAGGACAGCACTGCTTGTTGCAGTTGTGAAGCTTTCCGCAGCCGGCACATTTTGCTTCGTCAGCTTTCTCAAATTCATTTCCGCAAAGGGGACACTTCACAGGTTTACCCCCAGTGCGGTCAGTAAAGTATTTACAATAGAACCTGTGAGGAACGCAGACGGGAAAATGAATCCTGAGATTACAAGGGC
Organism: Methanosarcina flavescens; assembly: GCF_001304615.2. Lineage (NCBI taxonomy): Archaea > Methanobacteriati > Methanobacteriota > Methanomicrobia > Methanosarcinales > Methanosarcinaceae > Methanosarcina > Methanosarcina flavescens. The sequence continues at coordinate 2,038,227 of NZ_CP032683.1, forward strand.
TGTTTTCAATCCTCTCTCCTTTATTGTCATCATGAACTGGGCTATGCAGGGCATGAAGAGGGTCAAAGTAACGGCTGCAACTACAAGCTGCAAACCTGTCAGCAGTCCTGAATCATACATTCCATAAAGTCCGGCTGCTCCAAAATCTCTCCTGAAGAAGCCGAAGAGAAAAACATCAGCCGCATTGGGGGGCAAGCCAATCCAGACTGTCGGGTATTCCATTACTTTTAAGGCAAGGTCAAAAATGCCTGTCAATCTTCCTATCCAGATCAGAATACTTGCCACAACAAAAAGGGGCAGGACTTCAAGGAAGTACCAGTGCATCCTTGAGTAAGTTTTTACCAGTATATTCGAGAGTTTTGGACGCCTTAGAGGGGGCATTTCAAGTATGAATGTCGGAGCCTCTCCTGGCAGGATTCTTGAAGCCAGGTAGCCTATCAGTATAAATTCAAGCACAATAACACCTGCCCACACAGACAATCCTCTGGGGTTTCCTGAAAGGATTGAAAGGATTATGCCCAGCTGTGCCGAACAAGGAATTGCGAGTGCCAGCAAGATATTTGCAATGAGCCTTTCCCTTTTCGTCTCAAGGGTTCTGGTGACCATAGTAGCCATTGTGGAGCAGCCAAATCCAAGTACCATAGGAATTACTGCCTTTCCACTGAGCCCTATTTTTTTGAACATGCCGTCTAGAAGCAGGCTAAGCCTGGGTAGATATCCGGTGTCCTCAATAATGGAGAATACCAGGAAAAAGGCTCCAACTATGGGAAGTATGAGAGCGATTGCGTATGTTACTGCCTGGGTGAAAATACCATATTCTCCCACAAAGAGATCCTGCAAAGCAGGATAGGGTACAAGCGACACAAACCTGGCAGTCACCAGCGGATTTATATATTGCCCAAATAACGTGTTTTCCAGGAAATCAACAACAGTTCCAGCTGCAAAGACACCTACAAACTGGTAGAACCCGAGGTACAGAATTAAAAATAACACGGGTATCCCGAATACAGGATGGATAAGAATGCTGTCTATTTTCTCGGAGAAACCAATGTTTTTCTTCGGAGTTTCTGTCTTTTTACCTGTTCTTATTCCTGCTTTCTCGCTGCTTCTCTCTGTCCCCGCTATTCCGGTTTTTCCGAGAGTTTTTCTCTCCACCCTCTCAGGTATTTCCATTACCTGTTCCACGATTTCGTTCACACGTTCCTGGCGTTTCAGAGTGAACAGGTAGGAAAGAGGGACTGCCGCTGCCTTTGAAGCTGCTTCTACAAGTTTACGGATCTCTTCATTATTTTTTTCACTGCCTGCTTTCACATATTCAGGCGATTTTTCAGCCCTGAGGAGGTATTCAAGAGCTGTTCTGTCTTCCTGGAGTAACAGAAGTGAGAAAGCTCTCTTTGAGATTCCGAATTCTTTTGAAGGACCAAGTAAATTTTCGACACTCTCAATGTATGGCTCAATTTCTGTTCCATAATCAAGTTTCTGGAATTTTTGGATATCCGGGGTATTGTTTTCGGGGACAAATTCTGATATTGCGGTCTTAAGTTCATCTATCCCTTTCCCCTCATTTGAAACTGTTCCGATAACTGGGATTCCCAGAAATCGGCTGAGTTCAGATATATCGATTTCAATTCCCCTTTCTTCAGCCTCGTCCATCATGTTCAGAACAAGGATGAGAGGAAGCCCGGCCTCAAGAAGCTGCAAGGTGAAGGAGAGCATGCGCCTGAGATTTCTGGCATCTACTACATGGAGGTAAACCAGAGGGTTTTCCTCAAAAATTAAAAGCTGGGAAACCCTTTCTTCCTCACTTACGGGAAGCAAAGAATACATCCCTGGCGTGTCAATGATTTCATACTCCCTTTCTCTTATCTTTGACTTCCCACGGCTGATTTCGACTGAAGTTCCTGGATAATTGGAAACCAGTGTATAGCTTCCGGAGAGGGCATTAAAAAGGCTGCTCTTCCCAACGTTAGGACTACCGACAAGTACGATTTTCGGAACCCCTTTTCCTGGAACGCACCCCCTGCTTCCATGGCAACATTCTCCTTCAGGACAGATAACTGGGAGTTTCATATTTCCACTCTCGTTTTTAGGTGAACCTAATTTAGGATTTTATTCATATTTAGGCATACCTAATATTTAAGGCTAATGCAATTGCATCATCCTCTCAAATTGTTTACCAAAAATAAGATTATTTAAACAGTTTTTAAACCAAAAAAAAGTCTTTAACTTAAATTCTAACTTATATTATGAGCCGGCTACCTGCGGGTTGATACGTGACTTCTATTCGATTTCAATTTCTCTGCTCATAGTTCTGTAATATTCGAACAGCTCTTCTCCCCATTTTATTGCACGAGGTTCGGAACTTCTTACGTACTGGCGGTCAAACCTTCCACTCTCGTTAAACAAGCCAAGAACCATTATCCTGTCAGTCACAGCAATAAGCACAGGAATCTCCACTCCTTTTTTTCCAAAGATATAAAGGCTTGTGTTTTCCATTTTAAGGAATTCTTTCCCTTCTTCTTTGAAATCTTCTATAAGCCGTGAGTATACAGCCTCACTCAGGACAAGGGAGACCTCAATGCCTTTTCTTGCAAGGTTGAGATAAAGCGCCGGAAACTGAGGGTGAAAATAAGAGAAAAAGATGCGAGTACGGCTTGAATTTGAAAGATACTCTACAAATTTCGGGTTCAGGTCAAATGTATGGCTGAGGTCTGGCTCTATAATGCGATAGTCTCCAAGTTCATTGATTCTTTTTACAAGCTTGGGCGGAATAGAGGCAAGCTTTCGGTCAGCCCAAAATTCTTCATTTTTCTCGAACACTGCTAGGGTATCAAGCAGAGGCTGCATTTTTTCTACAATAATTACCCCTATTGCGCTGAGCCGGTACATTCCATCTTCATGTATTACCAGTTCTTCTTCTTTCAATTTTTTTATCTGGGGGAGAAGAGCTGTCCTGGGAACCTGAAGTCTCTCAAGTATCTCTTCAATATCCTTTGGGCCTTCTTTCAGGAGCAGGAGAAAATTTTTTCTTTTCTCTGAAAACAGGATAAGATCAAGCAAGCCGGGATTCATTTTACAGTCGCCGTCCTGAACTTAGAAAAAGAGCTTTGTTCACTGGTTCCATTTTTATGGTTCAATTTTTTATAATCCTTAATGAGTGGCAAATTGCTAATAAATGTGTCGAAATTATTTGAGAACTCTGGCCTGCCTCTTCTCAACTCGAGGGAGCAGTCATAATTTGGTGAATCTGCTAACAAAGACCCTGGTATAGCCTTATATCCTTTTATCTACTTTATTATCAGCCTTCGGGAATAAATAGACACGAATAATCTGGATGACAACACCTATAAAGGAACTTATTTAAGTCCCAGCACAGGACAAGCCCCAGCACAGGACCTGAAACCTGGCTGATCTCATAATCAGATCTATAAAGTTAACTGGCTTCTTTCCAGTTTGCTAGGAAACGTTGATATAGGTGCTGATTAGAAAAGGGAGAGAACTGGATAAATGGTAAACTGTTCAGGATGAATGACAGGATGCATGATAGATAACTTTCAAAATCAAGTACTCTTTTTATTATAAATTGTGTAATTTTTTCATAATAGAATTATAATAATATGAGTACCAATATAGGTGTTTCGTAATTGACAGAATGAGTTTTATGCCTGTCAATGTGAGGAAGAGTAATGGAAAAAGAAAAGTTATACAGGTTGAAAGCCGAAGCAAACCAGCTTTCTCCAATTCTTAATATAGGGAAGAACGGGGTAACGGACACTCTGATCGAAGAACTGAACAAGCAGATAAAGGCTAACAGGCTTGTGAAGGTAAGGGTGCTGAAAAGCGCTGAAGAAGGAAAAGACTTAAAAGACATCGCGGAAGAAATCGCAGCCGCTACAAGATCCAATCTGATAGAAGTACGTGGAAGGACAGTGGTTCTTTACAGATGAGAAATCAGGCGTAGAAGCACCTTTTTCCTGACTCTGATTTTTAGCAGACCTTCCAATATACTGCCTATCTTCTATTCCAATAAAAATAACTCCCGGCTTTTTAAAATGAAGAATAAGGTTTTTGTATAGAATATCTGTATAGGTTAAGATCTATCGTATAGGTTAAGATCTATCGTATAGGTTAAGATCTGTATGTATGAAAATACATAATATAAAATTATTATTTTATTATCTTGGTAAGTTATTTATGTTGCAAAGGTGACTTCAAGTTGCTAACTTGGTCATACATCATTTACAGACATTTCATATTTCCGGTTAATCCCCTACGTCTTGTACAAAAGTTAACGGATGAATGAGTCAAATTACTGAAATAAACTTAAATTTCCATCGTACGTGCACTTAAAGTGCCTGGAAGTTTCTTGAAACGGTTGAGCTGGGGTATTTCTCCTTTTGTTCTCAGATACACCAGGGCAGAGCAAACCCCCACCCTCCGGAGAGATTGTTATGCTTGAAGATGAATATCAACTTGAATTTTTCAAAAATAACGGGTTCGTCCGGAAGCAGTGCCAGTCATGTGGCAAGTTTTTCTGGACACGCGATCTTGATAGAATGACATGCGGAGATGCGCCCTGTGATCCTTATTCCTTCATAGGGAACCCGGTATTTTCTAGGGAATTTGATATCTCCCAGATGCGTGAGTATTATCTCTCCTTTTTTGAGGAGAGAGGGCATACAAGAATTGATCGTTACCCTGTAGTTGCCCGCTGGAGGGACGACATTTATCTTACCATTGCATCCATTGCAGACTTCCAGCCTTTTGTAACCTCAGGGCAGGTTCCCCCACCTGCAAATCCTCTCACGATCTCCCAGCCCTGCATTCGCTTGAACGACCTGGACTCTGTGGGCAGAAGTGGGCGCCATCTTACAAATTTTGAGATGATGGCACATCACGCCTTCAATAAAAGGGATCATGAGATTTACTGGAAAGAACATACCCTGGAACTCTGTGACGAGCTCCTGAACTCACTTAAAGTAGACCCCTTTGCCGTAAGTTACAAGGAAGAACCCTGGGCAGGCGGAGGAAATGCGGGACCCTGTGTTGAGGTAATTGTGCACGGGCTTGAGCTTGCTACCCTTGTTTTCATGGACCTGAAAGCCGATAAAAAAGGCGATATCCTGATCAAGGGCGAGACCTATTCGAAGATGGACAATTACATCGTGGATACGGGATACGGGCTTGAGCGGTTTGTCTGGGCTTCGAAAGGTTCTCCTACAATTTATGATGCACTTTTCCCTGGCATAGTAAACGAACTTATGGGACTTGCAGGGCTCGAGCATGAACTGGATAATTCCGAGTATGCAAACATCCTGGCTCAGAATGCAAGGCTTGCAGGGCTTATGGATGTCAGTGAGAAGGCAAACCTTATGGAATTAAGGAAAAAGGTTGCCTCAAGCATCGGAATGACCGTGGATAAACTCTCGACTATAATGGAACCTGTAGAAAAGGTCTATGCGATTACTGACCATACACGCTGTCTGACTTTCATGCTTGGGGACGGAATTATTCCCTCGAATGTAAAAGCAGGATATCTTGCAAGGCTTGTCCTCAGGCGGACTTTACGCATGATGGGCGACCTTGATATCCATATCCCTCTTTCTGAAATTGTGGATATGCATATAAGAAACATGCCTGAGTACCCTGAATTCAGGGAAAATTTCCCGGTCATACAGGATATCCTGGAATTGGAAGAAGAGAAATTCAACAATACAATGGAAAGAGGACGCAGGATCATTCAGAAATCAGCATCCCACTTCAAGAAAACCGGGGAAAAAATTCCTCTCTCCCAGTTAACCGAACTTTACGACTCTCACGGAATCCCTCCCGAGATGGCAAAAGAAGTTGCAGCCGAAATCGGGGTAGGTGTGGAATTCCCTGACAATTTCTATTCCCTGATCGGTGAACTGCATAACAAAGCCGAAGAAAAAGAAACGGAAGTTGTTCCATTTGCAGACCGCATTAAACACCTCCCGAAGACGAAGCGCAGTTTCTATGACGAGCCAACACGCATGGAATTTGAAGCTGTTGTGCTGGACGTTTTTGATAACAATATAGTGCTGGACAACACATTCTTCTATGCTGAGGGTGGAGGTCAGCCTTCAGATATCGGGACAATTACTTCCGGGTATGCGGTATACAAGGTGGTTGATGTCCAGATCTACGACGGCATAATCGTGCATACTGTAGAAAATCTTGAAGGGGAGCTTGAGATTTCCAAAGGTGATATTGTCACCGGAAAAGTGGATGAAAGGCGCAGGATAACCCTTGCCAGGCACCACACGGCAACCCATATAGTAAACGATGCAGCCAGGAAGGTTCTTGGAAAACACATCTGGCAGACAGGTGCCCAGAAGTTTGAGGATCATTCGAGGCTTGACCTCTCGCATTACAAGCATATCTCCCCTGAAGAAATCCGGCAAATCGAACTTCTGGCAAACCTCACGGTTATGGAAAACAAGCGGGTTGTTACGGAATGGATGCCAAGGACTGAAGCCGAGCAGCAGTACGGTTTTGGGCTCTATCAGGGCGGAGTGCCTCTCGGAGATAAGATCAGGATAGTAAAGGTCGGAGACGATGTTGAAGCCTGTGCAGGTACGCACTGTGTCAGTACAGGAGTTATCGGCCCGATCAAAATCCTGAAAACCGAAAGAATTCAGGATGGTGTGGAAAGGATCGAGTTTGCGGCCGGAGCTGCAGCCGTACGCGCCATGCAGAAGATAGATTCTCTACTTACCAATTCGGCAAAGGTTCTGAGTGTGCCTCCTGAACAGCTTCCTGCAAGCGTTGAGCGTTTCTTTGGGGAATGGAAGGATCTCAAAAAGGAAAACGAGAGACTCAAGGAAGAACTTGCTCGTGCAAGGGTTTACAGGCTGCTGGGAGAAGCTTCTGAGGCTGCAGGCCTTAAGGTCATTGCTGAATTCATCCCAGGGTCCGATTCTCTCGAACTCCAGAAAATCGCCACCGAATTCTTGAAACACGAAGATGTGGTAACTCTGCTTGCAAGCGATGTAGGAGGGGCCCAACTCGTAGCATCTGCCGGGCAAAAAGCCCTTAACTGCGGAATCAATGCCGGCAGCCTTGTCCGCGAAATGTCAAAGCTTGTTAGCGGAGGCGGAGGCGGAAAGCCTGCCCTTGCTATGGGCGGTGGGACTGACCCTTCAAGAATTCAGGATGCACTTGCCCGTGGGCTTGAACTTGTAAAAGAAGCCGCCTGCAAGGAAGCTTGCAGGTAAATTGAAAGGAAGTCAACAGGTAAATCTGAGAGTACCGGGCTTCTAAATCCCGGCATTTTCTTCTCTCCTTTTTTCGATTCTCTTTTTCTATTTTCTTCTTTCCTTTTTTCCTAATTTTTGTTTTTCCAATTCTTTGACAGATTTTCTATTTCTCTCAAATCCCCGATCAACAATTTTTCATTCGTTAAAAATAACTTCACAAAGGATTGCAGTTCTGCCTTTTACAAAGAGATGCACGGTTTTATTTCCTTCGAGACCTTTCTCAACCTCATTCCGGACTTTCCAGTAATCTTCGGGTTTTACGCCTGCCCTGAGCACAACGTTTCCTATATTCCGGTCTTTAAGGAATTTGTTAATCTCTTTTGGTTCAAAAGGACAGACTTTAAGCACAAGATAGTGATTTTTGATCATCGCCTGCTTTATCAGGGCATCCGAGGTTAATAGAAGCCTTTTCTTGTCAACCCTGAAGAGTTCGAAAACCCCCATAAACGGCCCTGCCACCTGCATCATGGATTCCACAAGTTCAGGCAGCAGTTCGGCTGCAACCACCGACGGCTCTGGTTCATAGGCACAGAGTTTCATCTTATCGGTTTCTTTTATCTGTGGAAGCATCCCGTATTTTGAAACCAACCCTTCCCCTGCAGGCAGAGCCACAGCCATGCGGTCATGCTGTTTCAGCCCGCCAAAGTAAAGGGTAAGCCGGTTGAGCTGCCCATCCAGTGAGATGTATTCTTTTTCGCAGTCAAAAGGAATCCTTTCAGGCGGCATCTGGGGAGGAGCTTCAAAAGCGAAATTCCTGGTCTTTTCCCCATACGCAGCCAGCACATTCGGAATTCCCGGCTCAAGGCTTGAGACCTGCCTTTTGCTTTCTTCAGCCGGGCGGAAAGGATCCGAAAATATCACATCAACAGCCGGGATTTGCTCTATTATTTTCGGGTCAAGGGCGTCCCCGCAAATGAATTTAACGTTGCTGAGCCCGTACATTGCGCAGTTCTGTTTTGCATACTCGATTTTCTTTGGGTCGATTTCCACTGCATACACGAACCCGCACTGCTGTGCAAAAAAAACAGTCTGTCCTCCTATCCCGCAACTGATATCAGCAAGAGTTTTTGCTCTCAGGCGCTGCGCCCTGTAGCGGGCAATGGGCTCAGGGGTCGCAAAGCGAAGGCTTTCCTTATCCCCATGCAGGGGCTTCTCAAATTGCTTTTTCCTTGCCACGTCGATCAGGAATAGTAGATAGGTTATGGGATTTAAAGGCAACTGAAAAAAGTATAGTTGAATTTTTATTCCACTTCAGAAATAATTACAACATAATTCTTCCCATATTTTTCAGCACAGGCGGGACAGGTGGTGTACCACATATACCATTTTTTGACTGCAAGCCCTTTACTTTTTGCATAATTTTCAAAGTCGCTGCACCATTCTGCAGTCTTCTCGAAATCTCCCTCATACACTTTGCTCAGAAATTTCCCGCTGAGTGTTACGTTTTCGGCGCCGTCAACTTCTTTATCGACAGCCAAGTAAAGGTCCATATTGCTTTCCGAGGTATGGTCTGACAGGCAGAGCCAATCCGGCATTTCTGCACCAGCCCTGGTGACTTTCTCGCTCATCCTTGTTATTACCTCTCCAAAATTTAGAGGCATATAAAACTGTGTGGTAACCGAATCTTTGATGAATCTTTTATTGTTCCATTCAAAGAGTTTTCCGTCCCAGGGGACGGGGTCGAATCGAGGACAACATTCCTGAGTCTGAATTTGGCTGCTCATAATTTTTCACCCTGTTAATAATGACTTTTAAGGTTATTTTAGGTTTTGGTTTTTAGATTTTGGTTGGTGAGACCTAATTTGAATTATTTCTGTAAACAACTGTTTGAAACAAAAACTTGTTATGAAAGATATCAAAAAGCTTAAATAATTAAAAAAGTATTCTTCTGTATTTATGAATAATTTGAAAATTTTTGTCAAAAAGTTAGCTGTTAAGATGCATTGTTGTAGCTTTCTTGTTAAAAGCTTGAATAATAGGCTCATTTGCGAGCAAGCTCAACTGAGACAAAGATTAAGGCTTGGGTTATACACAAACTATTTTGAACAGATTAAATCTGAAAATTTTCATTACTGGGTTAAGGTAAACTTGTGGAGGTAAAAATATGAAAGTACTCGTTATGACAGTAGGAGGCTCTTGTGCCCCTCTAGTTACGTCAATCCGACAAAATAGGCCTGATATAATACATTTTCTCTGTTCAGAAAATAGTAAGAAAAGTATTGATGGAGAGGGAAAAGTTTGCGGAAAGGATCCGGAGAATCCAGATCAGCCGAATGTATTAACACAATGTGGGATAGCTGAAAATGAGAAAAACAAACGGTTTTTCATTCATCTTATTAGAAACGAAGACAGTTTAAATGACTGCTATGTAGATAGCCTTAAAATTCTAAACGAGATCTTGCGGGATAATATAAACACTGAAATAATTGTGGATTATACAGGCGGAACGAAATCAATGTCTGGAGGACTTGCTGTAGCATCTCATGATTTTTGTGGTATTAAGCTTTGTGTAGTATCAGGTAAGAGAAATGATCTTATAAAAGTTCAGGATGGAACTCAGCGAATAAAATTAACTCAGGCAAATTTTGCTTTTCTCAATAGGCAATTTGAACAGGTTAAAAAATTAATAGACAGATACGACTATGTGGGAGCTTTAACTATTTTTGACGAGATCATTATGGTTCCTGACATTCCAGAAGATTTCGATAAAAAAATCCAAAGGCTTTTTTTGTTTTCAAGAGCTTATTTAGCTTGGGATCATTTTGATCACGTTAAAGCATGGGAACTATTGTACCAAAACCGTGGAGTTGCTCCTGAAAATATTATGTTTTTAGAGGCTGTGGTGAATAGTAGAATCAGATTTGATGAAGGGTTGAATAATTGTAAAGTTGAGGGAATTAGCTTATCCCCAAAGGGTTGTGGGTATGAACTCGTTGAGGATCTTGTATTGAATGCAGAGCGACGGGCAAGTCAAGGCAGATACGATGATGCTGTCGGAAGGCTGTACCGAGCAATGGAAATGCTTGTGCAGATTCATTTATGTAATAACTATTCGATCGATACTGGGGATGTAGATCTTGAAAGGCTTCCAGAAGCATTAAAGGTAGAATACGAAGCCAGAAAAGGAGCAAATGGGAAGGTAGAAATAGGACTTCGAAATAGTTATGAACTTTTGAATAAGCTAAACTCAGAAGATGAACTGGGGAAGCTTTATATCAGAAGCCAGAAGAAACTAATTAATTCTCTTTCCATCCGCAATAAATCGCTATTCGCACATGGAATGACCCCAATTTCCAATGAACAATACGAAATATTCTATGAAGCTTTTGTGAAAGAGGTTCTTGATCCTTTTCTCAATACTTTAGGGAAAAGGTACGTTAAAAGAAACCAATTTGCGACTGCAGAAAAACTATTGGAAAAAATCTAAAAGAGGAAAATCGGGATTGTTTCTCAGCAAAAGCCTATTCTATGTCAACACCTTAACCGCATCTTTGTATTCAGGCATGAGTTAATTTCTTTTTTTGAAGTGTATTTTATATTTCCAATTTTTCTATTTAATTTTTAAACATTTTTTATAGTAGATTCTAAATCAATATTTTCCTCGAAGTACCCGTATCCAACAGAAGTTTTAGCCCCAATACCATGTTCTTTGAGAGTTTTATTCATCCAATCGTAGGCAACTGATAACAAATTTGTGTTTTTTGATCCAACTGTAAATTCAAATTTCGTATCTTTCACAACTAAAAAGAATATGGGCTTTGGATCGTGATAATCAGCAGGAGGTACCGTGTTTGAACTATCAGAATAGTATTCAGAAAAATGAGGGTTCATTATTTCAGGTTCAATTTTAGGTTTGGATAAGGGTAAAGCATCAAAAAATATCACTTTTCCCTGCCTGCTTTCTTCATATAAACTCTCTTTTGGACACCCGAATATATCACAGAATTCTTGATCTTCTAATGCACGAGCTTCAGCCTTTTTTAAATCAAGGTTTCCATTTTTATCTTTACCGAATTTCTCTAAAATTATATGACTTCGAATAGCGCCCTTAATTGAACTTCCAGGAATGTATGGGATGCCATATATGTGATGAAGCTTTATCGATGTTTCATAAACGGATTCATTCCCAAGACCAATTGCAAGTTTCCAATCAATTTTATAGATGCCTGATTTAACTTCTAAACCTAATTTTTTGAGGCTGTCTCTATATCTATCTGAAAGAGCCGAAAAGTTTATGCCAGAAAAATTGGGTTCGATGTTTATCAAGACATCTTTCTTATCCTTTTCAAAAAGCTTAAATTTCTCCTCTTTATAGTCAAAAGGAGAGGCTTTGTTTAATTTTAAAGCATAATTGTCAATTGAGCCAATATTTCCCTCAATTAACTTTCTAGTATCCGAGGGCATGATATATTCAAAATACTCATTGTTGCGCCTGTTTTTCCTAGAATTATTTTCAGTACGTTTTTTTCCATTGGAATTAGGATGAGTGGACTTAGACTTGCTTTTCATCTTCGGGTTCTCCTTCAATTAGTCCTTCTGAAAAACGAGAAAGCCATTTAAAGAGGGATAAAACCTCGTTTGTGACAGCGCGATAAGTTGGAGAATCAAGTGAAATTATCCATTCTACCAGATCTTTTTCTTGTTTTAAAAACCCACTTTCTTTTAACCACTGAGAAGTCTGGTCATATATTAAATAATAGGCATAGCCCGGCTTATCAGTTTCTTCAGCCCTTTTGACTTTCTTTGCTTTTACAAAAGCAAAAGTTTCACCCAGTCCATTAGTCTTAATCAATGTTGGTATCTTTCTTACGTAGGCTTTATACTCTTTTTTTCTTTCTTCTTTGCTCCCTTCCAAAGCTTTCTCATATGCAAATTTCGCTCTTCCCTGCTCAAGCCCTTTTCTTGTACTTATTTCACTCATCCAATGCTACCCCCATTAGAGATCCATTATTCTGGTTCTGACAATTCCTTTGCCAATAGTAGAGTTTCCTCCCAGCTGGATTACAGGAGGTAGTCCTTTGATAAAGTACTCCATCACCAAATCTTCTTCATTTTTCCCGTTATTTTTTGCAAAAACTTTTTTGTTTTTGTCTTTACCTACAAAAATGGGACTTGTTAAAATCAGAGAGTAAAGAATAGTTTCACTTGGAAGGTATTCTTCAGTGAACAAAGCGCCTGTTTGGACAGTTCCAGTTTCGTTATTGATCTTGACTCTTGTAATCACTTCAGTTGAAAGATTTACAAAATCTTTAAAATCATCGTCACTCAAAATAACAAGATCTTTTTGCAGTTTTTGTGTCCAGTAATTGAAAATCTGACCCTTTGGAATCACATTCTTTGAAAGCCAGTGAGCAAACTTTGAGCATTTCTCATCCATTTTCACTTCAAAAGTGTATTCTTCTAAGATGACCTTATTCCCCTCAAATAATAATTTACAGTCATCTGGAACTGTATTCTCTTCTGGCAATTTTGGAATTCCTTGGACATTAGCTAGACTGAGATCAGTAATAAAACGCCCTAATACCTTTGGACATGTAATCCATGCAAAAACTCCTTTCATTGATTTCACTGGGAAGAGTAAAAGCCTAGCGTCTGTAAAACCAATTGCAGATCCATGATCATCTCCATTTTCCGGCCCAAAAACCAGTGAAATAACATCTTTATCTGATATTTTGACCTCCTGAGAATTTACTTTTATTTCAGCATGATTAGTTTCAAATGCTTCTCTTATCCCTCCTTTTAAACCGGAGCCCTCAAATTTAGGAAACCCGGTATGTCTTTCTCTTTGAATGGGTAAGTCTACAACACCAAGGTCAGTACCACTTCCAGCATGGAGAGGGGTTTCTACAGTCAAGAAAAAAGGCCTTACTCTTTTGAACATTTTCCCACCAGTAATCCGAATTTATTTTTTATTCATTTACTTTTCCAACAAATGTTATACCAAATCCCTGTTTAGCATACTCGTCTGAAATTGATTGTTTATTGAACAAAGAATAAATTTCCTTGATATCTCCTTCGATAATTTTAAAGTAATAAACACTCCCAGCAGGAGTAGCCCTCCACATAGGTTTGGGTTTCTTCTGTTTAAGGTCAAAGCCTCCAATGTTCTGATATTTTCCGATTGAAGCCGTCAACAACTTAAATTTCAAATTTTTGTACTTACCTTCTAAACTATTCATATCTATCCAAGAGGGGAGCCATCCTTGGTGGAAGATTGCAGGAGTTGACAAATATAATTTGAATTTTTCAATATCTTTATTGAGATTCTTTTCAGAATAATTACAATTTATTAATTGCTCCGAAATTTTTTCGTAAGAAGCAGCTTTACCTTCTCCCCCTAATTTTAGCAAGCCCTTCTCAGGAATCTCCAGACCCTCAAATTCAACCAAAAAGCTGAGATTTTTTAGTCTTTTCATACCCACCCTGTATATTTTAGATTCATCGGCTGTGTGGGTCTCTCCGCTCAAGCCTATACCTATCTTCGGCTCAGTAATAACTCTCGAATTCAATCGTAGAATGGAAAAATTTTTGCTATTACAAGATAGATACCCTTTCAATAATTCCCCACTTATCAGACCATTATCAATAGCTTGTACTCCTTGATCTCCTTTCAAAACATGAGAAGTAGGACAGGAACTTTTCAGTTTTAGCTCAACAAGAGAAAGGAGGTTTACTTCATTTTCCATCTCAGCTTCTACATCTTTTTTTTGGACCAAGTCAAGAGGTAATGGTAAATACAGGGTATTCTTATTTTCTAAATTGTCTAGGAAGTAAATTCCTTTTATAACCAGATTGTTAGTAGGGTCTTCTTCAGTGTTTGCTTTTTCAAGTAGGTCAATGTGATTTGAAAAATAAACAGTCCTTATAGCGCCATATATTACTGAGGGAGAAGGCGGGAATATGCAATTTCCCCAAGTGTCTTCTCCCATAGAAAATGGTTTTCCATCTCTAAAAAAAATTGTGTCCAAAGGATCAATTTTTATCAGCATTAATTAGACCCCCGTTCAATAAAAACCGCAGTATTTAAAAGAGACAGGAAGTTCTCCAAAGATTTGCTTTCTCTAGCTAATGCATATAACTTCTCTGTTATATCTTCAATTGTTTGCTCTTTTCTGGTGTAAAAATCTGTTTCTGTTTCTCCTGTTTTCTTAACCATCATACAGGACCTACTTATTAATCTTTTAATCTCAGTCTTGAGCAGTTTAAACTCGGAATAGTTGCCATTTTCATCCATTAATAAATTAAATTCTTCATTTAGTTTTTTTACAAAACTATCTGAAAAGGATGGATTTCCTGAAGAATTTGGGGATCTTAAAAGGTTAATTAATTCTTCTAAAACTTCGATAGTATCGAAAGTTCCATACTTCCATTTGAATACAGTTTTGTGTATTTCTCCAGATCTTTTGAGCACAGCAATTGCAAACGCGTCTTTCTCATTATTGCCATCAATCGACTTCGCCTCATGTTCCATTTTTCTTGCCCATGAAAGGACTTCCTGAAGGGGCGTTTTGTAATGAGCAATGCAAACACCACATGAAGCCGATGATTTTTTTCCTTGTTTTATGTAAGAAAATTCTTCAAATGCTGGGAAGTTCTTCCTTAATTCTTTCATTACAGGTAACAAATAATTAAGGTTGATAAAAGCAAGAACATCATCCCCACCTGAATAAACCAGTTTACCTTTTGGATTAACTTCTGAATCAACAATGTTTTTTACTTCATTTGCATATCTACCAAGTTTTTCCGTCAGATAACTATGAAATCTCTCAAGTTCTGATTTCCCCTTGTCTTCCAAAAATTCTCCAGAGAGCCACTTCCCCATGTTATCTCCATCAAGACAAAGCAAAGCATAATAGTTTGAAAATTTTAATCCCATTTGTTCTGCAGTGTTTGTGATTTTAGCTAATTTTTCCAAGCTAACTTCTGGATCGGCTTTAATTCCATTTTTTTCAAAGTATTTTTTAGTCAAATTATCTTTAAAGTACAGCTGTTCATCAAAGTCTTTACCAAAAAAACTCTTATACTCTTTTAATAGCGAGGAATCAAGTTTTGAGAGTGTATCCATTAATGCAATTTCAGCCGTTGATGGATAATTTCTCTGATATTTTTTCTTAAAATGTTCGCCAGCAAAGCGTTTGGAAAGGCACACTGCACATAGACCCTCTCCATCACTAATAAATTTGTTAGAAACGTGGGTTACTTTTTTCGCATCTTGAACATATGCTCTCTTCTCGTCACCACCATAAAAGAGTACGTTTCTTTCACCACATAGTGAGCATTTTCTGCCAGATTCTTGAAATTGTTGAAAACGGCGTATATTTTTTACTGCTCCTAAATAACTTTCAAGCTCACTAAATTTTGAAGCATAATCTCCTTCTTTAAAGTCCAATGCAATCCAGTGTAAGTCCAATAAATTGTCTATTTGCTGGCCAAAACCATCTGGAATATTTAAATTTAATTTTACAACTATATCTCCGCATATTTTCCTGTATTCATTTTGGACAAAGTTGCACAATTCAGAGCCAATTTTTTCAGGATCTTCACATTCAATTTTGGCAATAAAACGACTTGGTTTAGAATCTATCTCTTTATCTGGGAATATTATATCGCATGAGTCGACTAATCTACTCAATTCATCTATCGCTGCATCTGATAGATGTGATAATAGGAAGCTTCCTGCGTAAAGATCCTGTGTTTTTCTGGCTTGGGAAATATAAGATTGAACCGGTCCTATTGTAAAAAGAAAAAGAAATTGACTCATAATATCATCGCCTTGAACTTATCCTGAACCAGCTTATCCTGAACCGAGAAGTTCGCTTTTTTAGTAGAATCTTTATTAAAGACTGTGTTCAAAGTTGAGATAATTGGGAAATACCTTCCATTTGAGTTTTTCAATACTGATACATATATTGGTGAAGCAAGCCTGCCTTTAGATGAAGTAAATCCTAAAGAGCGATTACAACATTTGCTTGAAGCTGTTCCTATACTCTCAAGTACTTCCTCCCACTTCTCATATTCTCCTCCAAAAATTACTTCTTTTAAATAGGGGTATTGAGACTCTTGGAGGAAGCTTTCCTTTAAAACTATCTTCTCACCCTTCATGTCATAATTGCTCGAGCCTACACGATTGATTAATTCTAAGATATCTTCAATTTCAAGATTGATATCCTCGGGCTCTAAACTCCCAAAACCTCGCCGAGACCTTTTACCAAATCCGCCCAAAATAAGACATAGGTTTAAAATATCGCTATAATCTTGAATATTAGAATAGCTCGATAAAATTATTGAAAGATCTTGATTAGGAGATATAACCTTAACACGTCCCATATTCTTATGAGGTAGCAAGAAGTAATTGCCTTGGTCTAATTCCCCACTTTGGATCCGAATCCTGATCTTGGATTTTCCTACTTTTTCATTGCTCGCACCAAAAAGATCAGATTCCCTCTTTTTTAATTCTTCAAGGGACAAATGTCCGTTTACAGCTCTCCACCAGAATCTCATCATACCTTTAATTGAAGGAGGTCTTAACTCTGGAGTACGACCATCTGCCCCAGTCATGAGAAGAGGAGTAATAATTTTACATTTTATTTTTTCTATTTCCAACTCGTGCCCTCCAAAATAAAATTATTAAACTTATATCGATTGAGTTTTCACATCCTTATTTTCCTCACAGTCCCAAACCCTTTTGCAACTCCTTTTCCTATTCCAATAAAATCCGGAATCAGAAAATTGGTCATAAAACCGCCTGTAAAAGAAGTAAAATCCAGATTTTTGTACTTTGAACGCTTGACTTCCACATTGACATCACATTTTATGGTATCAGGAACTGTATATCCAAAAGCCTTTGACATAGAGAGCAGGTTTCCTACAAGCGTCTTCCTGAGGATTTCCTTTTGTTCTTCAGGGTTTCTAGTCTCAAAGAACTTTTCTTTGTTTTCTTTGTTGAGGGCAAGCCAGGGAGTGAGAAATTCGTAAAAGTAAAGGCTTTTTGTCAGGCCGAAATCCTGTTTTTTAAGCCTCAGAGACCGCTCTGTGATTTCAAAGTTTTGATGAGGAAGAGTGACGGTATCAAATTTGTCAAATAAACCTTTCAAAATTTCTGCCCCTTCATTTATGCCAACTATAAGCAGCATCCTGTCAAGAACCTTATATTGTACCAGAGGGTAGCGGTAATAAAATCTGTCAGTATTGTGGTTATGGAGCTGGTCGTATTCATTGAATTTTGACGCAAAGAAACCGCGGATCTGATTTGCATTACCCCTGAACTCCTCTGGGCCTTCAAAGGTCATTTCAAGAGTCTTGAGTTTAATATTTTCCGGAGTCATGAAATATGGATAATTTTTTAAATAATATCTTTTCTAATTTTGTTATTATTTTCTCTTATCATATATACATTTTGATATTTATAAAGGAGAATCTGTAACAAAATAAAATCTTCGTATATATTTAAATAATGTTTTGTATTTTCTCGCCAAGACTCCGCTCAATATTTTCAATTCCAGCCGCACAATCCGTATGCTTGTAACAGTTTATCCAGAGAACAATAACTTTGTATATATTTTTGATCTTATTATTGAGCGACTTATCTTCTTCTTTATAGACAAAGTCTTCTTTTTCTGTGCGTTCAATCTCTTCTATGCTCTCACTTATCTTTTCAATCGACTCTTCAGTGGGTATAATTCTTATACTACTTCCTGTCCCATTTTCCTCCAAACTTATTAATAAAATAGAGAAAGAACTATGTACTTAATAACTGAATAATTTTAAACAGAATGTTGTCTTTTGCCAGAATATGTCTGCATAATTCAAAGATTCCTTTGAATAATTAATGATTTAATCGTATTTGCATGGATGGTTACAAATCAACTTTTACGGAGAAAACTTGATGTACAGGAGAAACTTGATAGATATCGCTTCTGAACCCAAAAACGATGTTTATAGGCACCTGATAGATCTGGCTTTTGATTTATGTGATAGGTTTACTCTCGTTGTATATGAAGAAACTAAATTAGACGATAAGGGTAAATCCATATTGGAAAAGCTAAATGATCATTTAATAGAAATGAATAAGCAATCAGAATGGCCAGGCACAATACTATGTGACCAGTTTGCATATGTTTATTATTACCGTGCCAGTCCGGAAGCCAGAGAGATAATAAAAGAGGTTTCAAATTCACTTTACAGTAGTTGGATATGGCCTCTCGAAGACTTGAGTTTTTATAAGAATGGTAAACCATGGCTAGTAAACACAGCTCATGAAAAAATTAGCTATATTCTTAGCGACGACGAGTCTGAGATCGACAGAATCATGAGCATAGAAGGCCTTAAGGCAAGAAAAGCAAGCGGGGCGTTTAAAACCCTGTCTAATTGGTATTGATGAAGATCGAGGTTTCAATTCTTGTTTTTACAGCAGCTTATATCTTCTATATTTCTTATGTGCCTGTTCAGCGGCCAAAATATCGAAGATATGTACTTTCTTTTCTTCTTCATCAATTTTATAGAAAACCCGGTAGTTACAAACCCACAGATGGTAAGTAACTATTCGGTTCCTTTGAATTGTTTTTTATTTCCGTAACTATCCGGAAATTTTGCTGATTATAAAATCCCGGAGTTGGATTGAGATCCCTGCAGTCCGCCGGCCATGTTTTTATTTACTGCCAAATGTATTAGCTTCTATCCACAGCCATCTCAGGTTAATCTGTAAGCTCCCACCGGCATCTGGGGACAGTCCGGCGGTGGGTGGTGTATTCTTCCGTAGGCGAATAATGCATCTCTGAAGCAGTAGCCTTTATCATGGATACAATTATTGAAATCCGTGCAGAGTTGACACGGGGTGCCGACAAAATTCTCCCTCGGCGGGCAGATGAATCTGAGAAGCTCTGGGGAGTTCCAGACCTCCATTATCGACTGTCTTTTAAGGTCTCCAAAGAAGTACTTTGCATCAAGGGGCATCTGTTCGCACAATACAGCGCTTCCATCAGGTGCGATCCCAAGCGTAGTTCTGCCTGCAGAACAACCTGCTCTGGACTCCCAGTTTTTTCTCCTCTCTTTTTGGTTCTCAGGACTAGGGGGAGTATACTTTACTGCATCTCCTTCTATTATCAGGTCAGGCCAGCTCTCCTTTGCAGCTTTTAAGAGATCTGAAGCCTTCAATTTCATTTCATCAGTGAGGAACAGATGATCATCATGGCGGTAGTGACTTCTTGCATAGTTGGTGAACTGGAAGGTTCTAATACCAAGCTCAGAAAAGGTTTCGACATGATCATAGGCCTGATGGTAATTGATTGGGGTCAAAACGGCCTTGACCTTTGGCTCTATATCTGCATCCATGAGATTCTGCAGCGTCTCTGTCGCTCTGCTGAGGTAGCCTTTACACCTCATTAAGCGATCAGCTGTTTCCGGGTCCGGGCTATCAATGCTGACCTGAAATTCTCTGTTGACGCCATTTACGGGGTTATTCCATCCAGCTTCAGCCAGTCGATTAGCATCATCCAGACTGACATAGCACTTTGTAGATGCCAGGAATATGAATCCCATCTCTGTAAGCCTTGCCAGAAACTCCGCTGAGTTCGGCCTGCTCATCGGGTCTCCCCCTGTAAGCTGGAGCATACGTATGCCGAGATCCCTGGCCTGCTCCATTATCTCCATCCATTGTCCCAGGGACATGTGATTAAGCTTACGCATGTTAGTAAGATCTGCATAGCAGTAGATACAGTTTGTCTGGCACCAGCCGCTGAAGTACAGCATCAAAGTCAAGGGCCTGGCTAGCCTGTGCTGGCATACGAACTCTTCCGGGGATACGAGGAAATCCAGAGGATTATATTCTACAGCCGTGGTGTCTGGAACGTCAAGTACATCGATTTTCTCTAGCTTATCGTTGAGCACGTTAACTATGTTTTCTAATAGTGATCTGGATGAGTCTGTGGATATATCGAACAGGAAGCCTATTGTCTTTGTCAGATCCCCTACACAGCGCCTGCCGTTTATCAGGCTTATAACCGTGGCTGTTACTGGATCTAATATCTGGTATTCTATGTTCTTGGTGGAGGTTAGGTAAAGTATGACCTTGTTACCGTCGTTTCTTAAAACCCATTCAGGTTTCAGCTTGAGGTAATTATCATCTTTCAGCATGTCAGGTCTCCAATCATTCCGTCAAATCATTCCGTCAAATGTGAGCCCTTGGTTAAGCTTTGGGTAAAAATAGTTGGATAAGGGGTTTTGTACCCATCTATCCCTAATTGATCGCTTCCTTTTAAGAATAGGCTACGCAGTCAGTGCAGGCAGTTATGCATACTTCACAGAAGCCGCAGCCCACAGCAAGAGATGGCTGACTGCCAGGGGTTCGTCCGCTTTCTAATCTGATGCCTTTGCTACGAATCGCCTCTTTTATCAAGCCCATGGCACTCCTGTCAAACTCAGCTTTCAACTCTTGGTACTCTTTTATGCCTGACAGCTTGCTTTCAAATTCCATCTTCAGCTCTATAAGCCCTGGTATTTCACGTTCCTTCACTCTAATACCCCTCCAATTATTTGTATAGTCTGTCCTTTTTATAAACAGAGTTTATGCAATTGAAGCTCAAAAACAAGCACATAGACATTAAGGTTTTAATGTAAATTTAATAATTTAAAGGTCTAAAACCATTATTTTAAATCCAATCGCATAAGCTCTGCTAAACCCCTATACGTGTAATTATATAAGAAAAGTAAAGAATAAATCTTCAGGATTATAAGTATCTTATATTAGCCTACATGTTTGTGTATATTATATCTGACAATATGCTTAGATACTATATCAGGTACATTATAGGATCTTATTTTCAGAAGGTTATTCCAAGTTCTATTTCATTCGACAATTATAATAAAATATCTGGCAGATTTGTTCGCGAATATGATATCGCCACGCAAAAACATTACGAAGTAAAATGTTTCAATCCTTGTTTTAGTGGATCTTGCATTCGAATGATGAAACAGGGGAACTTTAAATCCCGCTTCGAAAGTTTCAATCCTTGTTTTAGTGGATCTTGCATTCGAATTAATGTATCTTGCATTCTACAAGTTCCTCCCATCCAGTTTCAATCCTTGTTTTAGTGGATCTTGCATTCGAATAAGTGCCGCCTGATACATACCATGACCGGCAATAATGTTTCAATCCTTGTTTTAGTGGATCTTGCATTCGAATATTGAAATACTCTAGCATTATTTGAGCTTGTTTGTAGTTTCAATCCTTGTTTTAGTGGATCTTGCATTCGAATAAGATATATAGATGTACGAACTGTGGGAGGATTTTTTAGTTTCAATCCTTGTTTTAGTGGATCTTGCATTCGAATTCGATTAGGGAAGTTGGAACAAGCAAAATATAATCAAGTTTCAATCCTTGTTTTAGTGGATCTTGCATTCGAATGTGAC
Source organism: Methanosarcina flavescens (assembly GCF_001304615.2). Classification (NCBI taxonomy): domain Archaea; kingdom Methanobacteriati; phylum Methanobacteriota; class Methanomicrobia; order Methanosarcinales; family Methanosarcinaceae; genus Methanosarcina; species Methanosarcina flavescens. The sequence continues at coordinate 2,059,913 of NZ_CP032683.1, forward strand.
GAAGCCGACCAGAGAGAAGCGACCCTACTTTTGTTTCAATCCTTGTTTTAGTGGATCTTGCATTCGAATTGTACATTATGGTTGCCTATCCACCGACCCACATGGTTTCAATCCTTGTTTTAGTGGATCTTGCATTCGAATTACATGGAGAAAATAAAGGGCAGCCGTATGTAGTGAGGTTTCAATCCTTGTTTTAGTGGATCTTGCATTCGAATTTCGCTACACAGTCCCGTTTCTTCGTCAATGCTTTGTTTCAATCCTTGTTTTAGTGGATCTTGCATTCGAATAGGACACTGTATTACCAGGTGACAAGTTCAAAACGTGTTTCAATCCTTGTTTTAGTGGATCTTGCATTCGAATGAGGCCATAAGGTCCCGATAATAACGATTACAACCGGTTTCAATCCTTGTTTTAGTGGATCTTGCATTCGAATAATGATTCTAAATCTCACACAACACATAGCAACCGAGTTTCAATCCTTGTTTTAGTGGATCTTGCATTCGAATTATTCATGCCTACGAACATGACAACCCTATACGCTGGTTTCAATCCTTGTTTTAGTGGATCTTGCATTCGAATCAAAGCTAAAAACTTAGTGAAGAAAAACGAAATGTAGTTTCAATCCTTGTTTTAGTGGATCTTGCATTCGAATTCGTGGATTATTTTTTCCTCGGGTTCAATCACTTAGTTTCAATCCTTGTTTTAGTGGATCTTGCATTCGAATAAAAATGACCGATGGGAAGAAGTCAAAAACATCGGCTGGTTTCAATCCTTGTTTTAGTGGATCTTGCATTCGAATTTTTGCGAATGATGATCACTCAAAACAGTATGAGCCGTTTCAATCCTTGTTTTAGTGGATCTTGCATTCGAATAGAGAACTATTCTAAATTTCTGAGAATCACGGGAAGTTTCAATCCTTGTTTTAGTGGATCTTGCATTCGAATACCGCCACTGAGCAAATAGGACATACCCTGATAGAAGGTTTCAATCCTTGTTTTAGTGGATCTTGCATTCGAATATCATGGGGTCGGCTAGGAATGCTTCTTTTCTGAGGTTTCAATCCTTGTTTTAGTGGATCTTGCATTCGAATCATGCTAACTTTCAGCTTGAACGGGCAGAACATTTGTTTCAATCCTTGTTTTAGTGGATCTTGCATTCGAATCTTATAATCCTCTATGGTCACAAGATCCCCTATTAGTTTCAATCCTTGTTTTAGTGGATCTTGCATTCGAATCATTCAATCACTGTTTTAATGCGTACAATACAATCGAGTTTCAATCCTTGTTTTAGTGGATCTTGCATTCGAATCTGGATAATATCGCGGAGTCTGTGAAAAAAGCATGTTTCAATCCTTGTTTTAGTGGATCTTGCATTCGAATAATGAACATCGGGACCGGATATACACTTTTTGCAAGCGGTTTCAATCCTTGTTTTAGTGGATCTTGCATTCGAATTCAATAAACTCGTACTGTTTAGAGTTGGATAAGATGTTTCAATCCTTGTTTTAGTGGATCTTGCATTCGAATCATTCCATCCCCCGACGGCAATACCTGCATTATAATGTTTCAATCCTTGTTTTAGTGGATCTTGCATTCGAATCCTCTTCGTATCCTACAAGTGAAGCATATTTATCAGTTTCAATCCTTGTTTTAGTGGATCTTGCATTCGAATTTATGCCTGGGAACCATTGAAATTAATTTATCCCGGTTTCAATCCTTGTTTTAGTGGATCTTGCATTCGAATCTTTCGGGGTGCTGCTCGGCTGCTGCAATACCATTGATGTTTCAATCCTTGTTTTAGTGGATCTTGCATTCGAATGCAACACAGGTTAATGCAATTTTGAAAGCTTGTCTAGGTTTCAATCCTTGTTTTAGTGGATCTTGCATTCGAATCAATCAACGACTAGATTACCTTTATTTATGGTACTGGTTTCAATCCTTGTTTTAGTGGATCTTGCATTCGAATGGGTGCTATATGGCATGATGCCCCCTGCCGGAGGATGGTTTCAATCCTTGTTTTAGTGGATCTTGCATTCGAATGGATTGGTTGGAGAGGAAGATTAAGAAGGTGTTTGTTTCAATCCTTGTTTTAGTGGATCTTGCATTCGAATAGATCTTCCGCTTCAGGTTGTAGATACAGAAAAGGGAAGTTTCAATCCTTGTTTTAGTGGATCTTGCATTCGAATGGCTCTTTGGGGAATGCGCCCTCCAAAGGGTCTACTGTTTCAATCCTTGTTTTAGTGGATCTTGCATTCGAATCCTTCTCAAAGATTACAAAATTATTACATCTGATAAGTTTCAATCCTTGTTTTAGTGGATCTTGCATTCGAATAAGCCGAGTATTATAATCATCGTTCTTATTAAGTGCAGTTTCAATCCTTGTTTTAGTGGATCTTGCATTCGAATCCCATTTCGTCCCGAGCTGGAAACGTGCACAGCATCTGTTTCAATCCTTGTTTTAGTGGATCTTGCATTCGAATGTAAAAATGGGTTATTCGTTTTCAGTCTTCAATGTGAGTTTCAATCCTTGTTTTAGTGGATCTTGCATTCGAATCACGAAATATCTTCTTGAAGAAAAGGAACACATAAAGTTTCAATCCTTGTTTTAGTGGATCTTGCATTCGAATTTGCATCCTTCTTTTTTGCTGGGCTTGGACAGATTTAGTTTCAATCCTTGTTTTAGTGGATCTTGCATTCGAATCAGGCATACCAATCTGGGAAGGCTACGCAATGGGCTGTTTCAATCCTTGTTTTAGTGGATCTTGCATTCGAATATGCCTTCGGGAGATTATGCCGTTGCAAACATCTGTGGTTTCAATCCTTGTTTTAGTGGATCTTGCATTCGAATGCAGCGAAAGCAAAATTATCCTGATTATTTTTTTTCGTTTCAATCCTTGTTTTAGTGGATCTTGCATTCGAATCCCTTGTTTATGTGCCTTCTGACGGGCTTACAAAAGGTTTCAATCCTTGTTTTAGTGGATCTTGCATTCGAATATTGCCTTCCGGCAATCCTAACATCCTCCCTCTAAAGTTTCAATCCTTGTTTTAGTGGATCTTGCATTCGAATCCCTGTATGCGGATTTTGAATCAGACGACTTTATGAGGTTTCAATCCTTGTTTTAGTGGATCTTGCATTCGAATGGGGTACTCGGCTGCACATCCTGAAATTGAGCAGTTGTTTCAATCCTTGTTTTAGTGGATCTTGCATTCGAATTCGGCTGCATACCTTTAAAAAATTTAGTCCCAACCGCGTTTCAATCCTTGTTTTAGTGGATCTTGCATTCGAATCCTATCAGGTCGTCTTCATGCCAGCGAGTCGCCGGTTTCAATCCTTGTTTTAGTGGATCTTGCATTCGAATAGCTGTAGGCACGATTGAGTATCAAACTGTAGGCAAGTTTCAATCCTTGTTTTAGTGGATCTTGCATTCGAATAAAAGTTATATCTTGAAAATATCACGAGCGAGAGAGTGTTTCAATCCTTGTTTTAGTGGATCTTGCATTCGAATCCTGGATTGAGGCCTCATTCCTGGAGTTTCGCATAGTTTCAATCCTTGTTTTAGTGGATCTTGCATTCGAATATTCAAATCGCTAACATTATTCAGGAAAATGATGAGTTTCAATCCTTGTTTTAGTGGATCTTGCATTCGAATTAGTGCGCTTATCCCGCCTGTAGCTGCGTCAACTGAAGTTTCAATCCTTGTTTTAGTGGATCTTGCATTCGAATGCGGATAGGCTCATCTGAGCGTATTTTTGCAATGCAGTTTCAATCCTTGTTTTAGTGGATCTTGCATTCGAATCACTCGACAGGGCGACTGAAATCGCAATAAAACTATGTTTCAATCCTTGTTTTAGTGGATCTTGCATTCGAATCTGGATCAGGTACAACCTGCGAAGCTGCAAGACTGTGTTTCAATCCTTGTTTTAGTGGATCTTGCATTCGAATAGAACATCCAAGACTGTCCAGATTTAATAATGACAGTTTCAATCCTTGTTTTAGTGGATCTTGCATTCGAATAATGCAGATAGTTATGCAGATGCAGACCCTGCAACAAGTTTCAATCCTTGTTTTAGTGGATCTTGCATTCGAATCTTTGAGCAGAAAAACGGATTTACCTTAATGTTTGGTTTCAATCCTTGTTTTAGTGGATCTTGCATTCGAATAAGGAAAGACACTTGCCTATCAGACTTGGATTTGTAGGTTTCAATCCTTGTTTTAGTGGATCTTGCATTCGAATTTCCCAAATCTGCCGAGATGCTGTAGACTCTTATCTGTTTCAATCCTTGTTTTAGTGGATCTTGCATTCGAATCGGGGCTTCTCGTTTCAGGACTCTTTCACAATTTCAATGTTTCAATCCTTGTTTTAGTGGATCTTGCATTCGAATTTTCTTTTTGTTACCTTATCCGGTAAAATCGTTATGGTTTCAATCCTTGTTTTAGTGGATCTTGCATTCGAATCGGAATTGAATGTATTAACTGCTGAAGGGCGTTCGGAGTTTCAATCCTTGTTTTAGTGGATCTTGCATTCGAATTCGTATCTCAAAATTACTTGCGTTCATTCGAAAAAGTTTCAATCCTTGTTTTAGTGGATCTTGCATTCGAATAGCACCGTATAGACTTAGTTCAGGTCTTGAACTTAGGTTTCAATCCTTGTTTTAGTGGATCTTGCATTCGAATGCGAGAAAGAAGTAGTTTCGACAATCGAAAATAAAAGTTTCAATCCTTGTTTTAGTGGATCTTGCATTCGAATCTAGAGAGTCGTATCAGGGAGTTATAGAGCGACTTATGTTTCAATCCTTGTTTTAGTGGATCTTGCATTCGAATTCGCATTCCAATGCTGGCGTAAGGAGTGCTCTTAACGTTTCAATCCTTGTTTTAGTGGATCTTGCATTCGAATCTTCCAGAGTACCGGAATCTTTGAGTTTGTCAGGGGTTTCAATCCTTGTTTTAGTGGATCTTGCATTCGAATTACAAGGAATTGGTACAGTAGTACCGGAATGAGGGTTTCAATCCTTGTTTTAGTGGATCTTGCATTCGAATAGGAATCGCAAGAAAGCAAAATACCAGAACAAGGTGTTTCAATCCTTGTTTTAGTGGATCTTGCATTCGAATCTCCTGTACTCCAAGCGGCTGTAGAAGTTGCAAAAGGTTTCAATCCTTGTTTTAGTGGATCTTGCATTCGAATTCAGAAGTGCGCTCAGTTGCGACCTGAACAATGGTTGGTTTCAATCCTTGTTTTAGTGGATCTTGCATTCGAATTTCGCCGGTTGTGGTCGAGAGAAGCCGTTCCTTAAGTTTCAATCCTTGTTTTAGTGGATCTTGCATTCGAATTCTAATCAGTCCTTAGAGGGTTGCCCTGATCCACGTTTCAATCCTTGTTTTAGTGGATCTTGCATTCGAATTTATTATAACAGGCGACTCCCTTAGAAAATCTAATAGTTTCAATCCTTGTTTTAGTGGATCTTGCATTCGAATGATTTTTTATAAAACACTACTGTATTAATTCCGGGTTTCAATCCTTGTTTTAGTGGATCTTGCATTCGAATTTCGCCAACAAACACGGGGATGTTGTTGACTAGTTTCAATCCTTGTTTTAGTGGATCTTGCATTCGAATCTGTGGGATTTCCTCGCTTTCCCGTTTTGAGAAAGCAGTTTCAATCCTTGTTTTAGTGGATCTTGCATTCGAATTTGTATATATACCTTCCTACTTATCCTAAAAATTAAAGTTTCAATCCTTGTTTTAGTGGATCTTGCATTCGAATCATCAAGGATTAAGGGGGCAGGGAGGTCAAAGCCGTGTTTCAATCCTTGTTTTAGTGGATCTTGCATTCGAATCAGTGGATAGCAACACATCAGCCGTCAGACTTCTCGTTTCAATCCTTGTTTTAGTGGATCTTGCATTCGAATAGGGGAAAATTTTCCTTTATTTGGCTAGAAAAAGCCTGAGATTAGTCCTATATTAAAACTAAATTTCTTGTTGGGATATTATCAAACCCTTTATAAATACAAGAAAAACAGCGTTTTTTAGAGGTTTGGAAATATCTCGTTATATGCCTTTCTTTCTATTAAACTTTTGTATTTAAGGCTCTGTAGAAATCCTCTGAAATAACCAATCTTAACAAATTAAAACTGAATTGCCTGATTCAATTTTGCTGAGAACTTTAAGTCTATTAATGACGATTAAGTAGGTTTTCTACAGAGCCGTATTTAAAGTCATTTTTAATAAATTCAAGGAACAGCTTATATAGTAATTTTTAACATTTCAAAAACGATAATATTTAGACAACTCCGTCACTAATCTTTCTTACTCTTATACTCTTAATCTTTCTCCAAATTCCTTTTGAGCCTTAAAAAGAGTTTTTGAATAAAACAGATTTAAATCTCGATTTTTTGCACATTTTTTGATTAGCAGCTTGCTCATGAATTAAAAATGGAATAAGAAGGCTGATAATAGTAGAAAATAAGAAAAAATGGGAAAAGGGTGTTCAACTACACTTGAAACAATAACAATTTACTGGACAATGCCTTTTCTACTGCTTGATTTTCCAGTCTGATTAATTAGATTAACCATGCTCAAAAAGTTCGTACCAGCCTGTTTCAGTTTCCCTCTTACAGAATATCCATGTTTTTTATATAATTTTAGAGCACCTTTGTTTTCGGGTTTAACAATCAATGAGATTTTAGAAATGCCAAGTTTATGAGACTTGAGAGTAGCTGCTTTTAGCAATTTACTTCCAATCCCACATGCTCGGTACTGTGGATAAACTGCAAGTGAATCTATATAATATTCGCCAGGTTCCGCCTCTTTTGTTTTTAACATGGGAACTACTTTTCTTTGATAATCTTTAGCATCGGATTTATAAAATTTAGGAAGCTTTTCTACCAATAGCTTACTCAAACGTGGAAAATGGTCTGAGGGAAATGATAAAATCAAGCCTGCTATACGGTTACGTACCTCGGCGACATAAATATTTTGATAACTCAAAATATTATCTGGTTGCTTATAGAATTTCTTTATAACCTCTTGTGCAACCTTCTGATTATTAGAACCTGCGAGCACATAAGCACATTCTCCCCAGGCCATGCAAATTAATTCTGCCGCTTCTTCTGCATCTTCAATTTTAGCCTGTCGAATATTCAAACATATCATACCTCATAAATAAAAACACTTACTTCTTGTTTTATTTTCATTATCTTTTTCCAATATTCTATATTTTTTATATTTTTCAAATTATATATATACATTAAACTTTTTTTATAATTTAACTCTAAATAAAAAAATCTCAGAATTACTTTTTCATGGTCGGAAATTGATAACCTCAAATTCAAAATTAGAGAAATAACTTTGAGTCACGGATCAATTAATTGTTTTCACCTGCTCTTACCTGCTCTTTTTAAACTTTGAAGAATAATCCAGACCTGTTTGAGGCTGTATTCGACACCGAATTCTTGAAGAATCAGATCCTGTACTTCTCGAGTTCGCCAATTATTCCGTTCATTAAGCATTTCCTTTAACTTAGCTTTCTGGAGGTCTGAGAGTTTTGAGGGACTTCCGCCTCTAAATTGAGGTATTAAGCCTTCGTAACCCTGAGCGTTCCATCTCTGTTGCCAGATATTCCCATTGCTTCTGGAGACTCCAACAATATTTGAGGCTTCTTTAACACTTTTGCCTTCATAACGGGCTTTAATAAATATGAGACGTTGGACAATTCGGGGATTTTTCTCAGCCTTGATCATTTTAACAAGCTTGTCATAACTTAGATGGCGAGTTACGGGGATCTGTTCAGGTTTGGACACATAATATAATATGGCATATATGTATTAAAGTTTGCGTAAAAAATGTAGTAACCCTGGTTCAAAATCACAGGATAACAATGTTTTCATAGCTAGTAGACTATGTTTTTATTTTTACTTTGATAGAGTTTATTTTTAAGTTTTACAGATTACAAAATATCTAATACATTAGTCAAGTTTTAATCCTTATTTTGGTAATCGTGATCACGAATAAAGGGATACTGTGCCCATAGTTGAGTTAGATTTTGTAACACAATTTCTTCTAAAACTACTAATTTAGTATTACATATATTTAGGAAAGTATTTATACAAAATGGTTTTATTAATCTTAATTTTAGCTTAAAAAGTATTGCTATAGTATTAATTTTTATTTTATATGTGTTATTTTATAGGTTATAAATTATTTAAAATGCCCCCAGTAATGTAATACTATTGCAATAACTCAAATAATAGAGAAAAAGGAGGAGTTTAAATTAAGAAAAACCAGCAATATCTCTTAATAGGGGTAATAGCCCTAATTGTCGCGGCCGCTTTTGCTTTCATGCCGGCTGGCGAGTCAGTCAGCCCGGTTCCTCAGGTCTCTGATGGATCTGTATCCGGATATTCGGATAAATTAGTTTCTGAGGGTTCGGATGAACTTGTGGTAGCAGTAGGTACACATGGAGGAGAGCCAGAAGCAGGTTTTGACCCGATTGCCGGCTGGGGAAACAGCAGGGAACCTCTGGTTCAGAGCACTCTCTTCAAAAGGGACAGCGAGGCAAACCTGATTAATGACCTGGCTACAAATTATACGGTCAGCAGCGATGGACTGAAGTGGACCGTTACAATACGGAACGGTGTTAAGTTCCATGACGGAATGCCTTTAACAGCCAGAGACGTAGCATTCACGTTTAACACGGCAGCAGATGCAAGTGGAAGTATAGATTTATCCATGCTGGAAAAGGCAACAGCAACCGATGATTATACCATTGAATTTGAGTTGAACGACCCTCAGTCTACCTTCATCAATAAACTGGTAGCTCTTGGCATTGTCCCTGTGCATGCTTACAACGCTGAGACTTATGGGTCCAATCCAATAGGTTCGGGCCCATATAAGTTTGTGCAATGGGACAAAGGGCAGCAGGTAATCTTTGAAGCAAATCCGGATTATTACGGACAGGAGCCATACTTCAAAAAGTTAACTATGCTCTTTATGGGATCAGACTCCGCTTTTGCAGCAGCAAAGGCAGGACAGGTCGACCTGGCTGAAATTCCTGCTTCTTACGCCAATCAGGAAGTAGCTGGGATGAAAATAGTATCCCTTGATTCCATAGATGCCCGTGGGATAAGTTTCCCCATGAATCCGAATACTGGAGAAAAAACCGAAAACGGCTATGCAATCGGAAATAATGTGACTTCTGACCCTGCAATAAGAAAAGCTCTGAACATCGGGATAGACAGGCAGGCGCTGATTGAAGGGGCTTTAAATGGGCAGGGAAAAGAAGAATTCACTGGCGTAGATAAACTGCCATGGGGTAATAAGGAAGCTATTTTCGAAGACGGAGATATAGAGGAAGCAAAGAAAATTTTAACCGAAGGCGGTTGGATTGATACTGATGGAGATGGCATTGTTGAGAAAAATGGCTTGAAAGCCGAATTTACTCTTCTGTATCCTGCAAACGCCCAGGATAGGCAGGCATTAGCGGTTTCAGTAAGTGAAGAAGCTAAAAAACTGGGTATAAATATTAAAGTCGAGGGCAAGAGCTGGGATGAGATTTACTCCCTTTGCTATTCGACTCCAAATGTTTGGGGTTATGGATCATTGGACCCGACTGACATATACTTAAGATATTACAGTAAGAGCTACGATCCCTCAACCCATAACAATGTAATAATGTACAACAATTCTGCTGTGGACAGTTACCTGAGAAAAGCCATAACCAGCCCTGACCAGGAAACTGCCAACAAAAACTGGCAGCAGGCTGCCTGGGACGGAACAACAGGATTCTCCGCAAAAGGGGACGCTCCCTGGATGTGGATGGCAACCATTAATTATGTCTACATAATGGATGAAGACCTTGATATCGGAACTCCAAAAATACAGCCCCATGGAGCAGATATCTTTGGTAGCATTCTGGAATGGAAACGTGCATGAGATTAAACAGGGATTTGAGGCATTCACTCAAATCCTCTTATTTTTTCAGGTTATTCGGGAAGACTCTTTTCATTCAATAGAATGAATCAAAATTGATAGATACGGAGATAAAAAATTCTTTGGTAACGAAATAAAAACAGAGACTATTGACCCCCTGTTTAGATAATATAAAATTATATTTTTCATTTATAGAATACTTATTAAAAGACCCAGTAAGAATTCGAGATTTAGATTTAGTATTACTATATTTTCTAAAATTTAGATTAAATACTACATATTTATGACAAAGTACTTATAGAAAAATTAGTGTTAATCCATTTAACATTACTTTGAGGAAAAGTAACACTTCTACAAATTTTCTGTAAAATATTATTTAAAAAACTCTCTTTATTTCAGTAAAGATTCATAGAAAAACGCTATGGATTTCAGTCGAGGGTATTCAGGATACTAATATATCAGGAGGAGTTCCGATCAAGAAAAACCAGCAACATTTGTCTGTAGGGGCATTGATAGTAACTATAGCAGTTATTGGTATTATCAGTTCTATGTCCGGCTGTGTATCCAGCTCGATGGATGATTCTGGGCTAGCTTCTGCACCAGACTCAGAATCAGGTTCTGTATCAGCCAGCTCGACTTCCAGGGCTTCCGATGAACTGGTAGTAAATGTATATTCGCATACAGGAGAACCGGAAACAGGATTTGACCCTCTTCTGGGATGGGGATGCGGTCATGTGAATTTTGAGCCATTAATACAGAGTACCCTTTTTAAATCAGCGGATGATGGCAGTATAGTAAATGACCTTGCTACAGGTTATTCTGTCAGTCCTGATGGGAAGACATGGACTGTAAATATAAGAGACGATGTAAAATTCACAGATGGAGAGAAGTTAACAGCTGAAGATGTTGCATTTACATTCAATACTGCAATTGGGAGTAATTCTGAACTCGATATGAGTAACCTTGAAAACGCCAGGGCAGTAAATGAGACTGCAGTTGAATTCAAACTAAAAGAGCCCCAGTCCAGTTTCATCTGGAGGCTCAGGTATGTTGGAATCGTGCCTGAACATGCCTATAAAAAAGAGACCTATGGAGCCAGCCCTATAGGGTCAGGCCCGTACAAAATGGTACAGTGGGATAAAGGTCAGCAGGCAATATTTGAACTTAATGACAATTACTATGGACAGAAGCCGTATTTCAAAAGAATAACCATGTTATTCATGGACAAGGACACTGCATTTGCAGCTGCAAAGTCCGGCAAAGTAGACATAGCTGAAATCGATATCATCCATGCAAATCAGACCGTAGATGGCTATGACATAATCTCGCTTCCCTCCTCAAGAGCATTCGGAATTTCTTTCCCAATGCAGAACGATACCGGCAAAAAAAGCCTTACAGGAGACCCTATAGGCAATAATGTAACATCGGACATCGCAATTAGAAAAGCATTAAACACGGGGATTGACAGAAAAGCAATACTTGACGGGGTAATATACGGAAAGGGAGATGTAGAATATACAGGTGTGGATCAGAGGATCTTTGGAAATCCAGAAGCAAGGATCAACGACTCGAATCCTGAAGAAGCTAAAAAAATACTTGAAGATGCAGGCTGGAAAGACACAGATAGCGACGGTATCCGGGAAAAAGACGGAACTAAAGCAGAATTTGACCTGTATTATTCTTCATCCGACCAGACAAGACAGGCTCTTTCAGTAGCCGTAAGTGAACAGGCTAAAAAATTAGGTATAAAAATAAACCTTGTCGGTACAAACTGGGATGAAATATACGCAAACCAGTACAGTTCAGCCGTTTTATACGCCTACAGCAGTATAGATACTTTCAATCTGTACCAGCAGTATCATACTAAAGAAGCTGATGATACATACAAAAACCCTGGCCTTTACAGCAATCCTGTCGTAGACGGGTATCTGGAAACAGCTTTGAGAACTTCAGACCAGGATCAGGCTATCAAAAACTGGCAGCTAGCTGCGTATGATGGAAATACAGGCTTTGGGCCTGCAGGAGATGCTACATGGTTATGGCTTGTAACAATGGATTATCTCTATGCAGTTGATGAAACCATAGATATAGGAACCCCGGAGAAAAACGCCGGATCAGATATTTTAGGAAATATTTACGAATGGACAAGGAAAAACGCAACCGATCCTGCTCAAAAATGAGTGAAGCTTAAAAAAGTGGTGATTCAGAGCGAATGATAATTTAAAATAAGTACTCGCAAAGTGAGAGATTTTCTTTAAAGTGAGAATTTCTCTCATTTTTTAAACTGCGCTTTGAATTCCCTTTTTTTATTCTTTTTATTTTCGACCATGACCGAGAGTAAATAGTTAGTGTGCATGGAAAATCTATTTCGACTTTAAAGTATGAGCTTTCATTAAATTAATCGCAAATATTATGGTTGTTCCAAAGTAAATTTAATATCGAGTAATAATAGTGAGGGAAGCGTGTGTTGGATACCGAAAAAATAGCAAGTTTTGCAGGGAAAAAAATACTCAGGCTGGTAAGTCTTCTTGCTGTAGTTTGTTTTGTAAGTTTCATGCTTATTCAATACTCTCCCATAGACCCTGTTAGAGCCTATATAGGCGAAATGACTGTCAGTGAAGAGCATAAAACCAAACTTGAAGAATACTGGGGAGTCAATACCCCTCCGAAGGAAAAATTCCTGAACTGGGCAGGAAATATTCTCAAAGGGGATTTTGGAGTATCATTGATTTACCGGACGCCGGTCGCCGATGTGATTAAAGAAAGATCTATGGCCTCTTTCGTCCTTATGGCAACTTCATGGCTGTTCTCAGGAGTACTGGGTTTCATTCTGGGGATAGTAGCAGGAATGAATAAGGGCACATGGGTTGATAGAGCAATAAAAACTTACTGTTACGTGCTGGCAGCCACTCCGACATTCTGGCTGGCACTGGTTATGCTGATGGTATTTTCCGTAAGTCTAGGGTGGTTCCCGATAGGCTTGAGTGTGCCCATAGGGGTTACGGCTGACAACGTGACTTTTTTTGACCAGGTACGGCATTTAATTCTCCCTGCATTAACCCTGAGTTTACTGGGAGTAGCCCAGATCGCAATGTTTACCCGAGAAAAACTAATCGAAGTTTTGTCCAGCGATTATGTGTTATTTGCAAAAGCACGAGGTGAAAAAGGGCTGGACCTGGTGTTGAGACATGGAATCAGGAACGTTGCACTTCCTGCTATTACTCTGCAATTTTTAGGGTTCAGCGAATTGTTCGGAGGAGCAGTTCTGGTTGAACAGGTTTTTTCCTATCCTGGAATAGGGCAGGCAGCAGTAGCAGCAGGATTGAGGTCTGATGTGCCTCTGCTTTTAGGGATAGTCATCTTCAGTGCAATATTTGTCTTTTCCGGAAACCTGATTGCTGATATTATTTACGAATTCGTTGATCCTAGAATAAAACAGCAGGAGGCAACAGTATGAACATTATAGAGGAGGCTGGAATATGAGCACTGCTGTTGTAACAGCTAACAAAGGAGTATTCCGGGGACTGAACCTGAGGCAGAAAACCCTGTTGATAATAGGTCTGACATCACTTTTGCTGCTTACGATAGTGGTTTCAAGTGTCACTCTGGATGAAGATTCCTTAAAGACTGATTTTGGCTCCAAAAACCTTAACCCTTCAGCTGAACATCCGTTTGGGACAGACTGGATGGGAAGGGACATGTTTATACGGACTGTCAAAGGGCTTGGTTTAAGCATTCTGGTCGGAGCTTTTGCATCTACAATCAGTACCGTACTGGCTGTAGTTCTGGGCTTGCTATCAAGCGCAGGAAAAGTTGCAGATTCCTTTATTTCCTGGCTGGTAGACCTGTTCCTTTCGATTCCTCATCTTCTATTGATAATCCTCATTTCCATAGGGCTCGGAGGAGGGGCTTATGGAGTCATTATGGGTGTCGCGTTAACGCACTGGACAAGCCTGACCAGGGTAGTAAGAGCAGAGATCAAGCAACTAAAGACCCAGGAATACATCCATATTTCGAGGAACCTTGGAAAATCAAAATGGTGGATAGCTACAAAACATATCCTGCCCCATTTAGTTCCCCAGATATTGCTTGGCGCGATTTTGATGTTTCCTCATGCCATTCTTCACGAAGCTTCGGTCACATTCCTTGGCTTTGGGCTTTCCCCACACGAACCGGCGATTGGTATCATTTTATCAGAGTCTATGAAATACCTTTCCGCAGGATACTGGTGGCTTGCATTTTTCCCTGGGCTATCACTCCTGATTGTGGTTCTGGCATTTGATATGATAGGAGACAATCTGGGAAGAATAATTGATCCGAAAACTGCTCATGAATGAGTTGTATGTGAAAATTTCAATCTAAAGGTGAGAATATGAAAAGTAAAGCAGAAATTAATGCTGAAGAAAGCAGGAAGACTGAAGCACTGTTAAAAGTAAAAGACCTCTCACTTTCCTTTGTTCAATATACCTCAGGGCTCAGGCAGACTGAATTAAAGGTAATCTCCAATTTGAGTATAGAGGCTTATAATGGAAAAATTTTAGCTGTAGTGGGATCAAGCGGTTCCGGAAAAAGCCTTCTTGCCCATGCGATTTTAGGAATTTTGCCTTCAAATGCAAAACTCAATGGTAAGATAGAATATGATGGCGAAGAGCTTACCCAGGAAAGAAAGGAAGCATTAAGAGGTAAAGAAATAGCTCTGGTTCCCCAATCCGTAACTTATCTGGACCCTTTGATGAGGGTTTCCGATCAGGTAATAGGGTGTGTGGAGGAAGAAAAAGCAGGCTTGATGAAGAAGCTCCAGAAGGAAATCTTTCAGAGATACGGCTTAAAACCGGATGTTGAAAAGATGTTTCCACATGAGCTCTCAGGCGGGATGACCAGAAGAGTTCTGGTTTCCACTGCAGTAATAAGATCTGCAAAGCTTGTAATTGCAGACGAGCCTACTCCTGGATTGGACGAAAAGACTCTGAATGAGACGCTGGATTATTTCAAAGACATGGCAAATAAAGGCTGTGCAGTAATAATTATAACTCATGATATAGAGGCAGCACTGAAGATTTCCGATAAAATTGCCGTCTTCTATGCAGGCACAGTCCTGGAAGTAGCTAATGTTGAGGATTTCAAGAACGATGGCGAGAACTTAAGGCATCCATACACCCGAGCCCTCTGGAACGCGCTTCCCCAAAATAAATTCCAGGTAATTAAAGGTCATCAACCAATGCAAGATGAAGTCATTGACGGATGCATCTTTTATGAAAGATGTTCCAAAAAGAAAGCTCTATGCTCTCAGGGTATCCCTGAGCTTAGGCAGGTCAATGGAGGAGTGGTGAGGTGCAACAATGTATCTTAAAGGCGAAAATATAACTTTCGGATACAAAAAGAATAATTTAATTTTAAAAGACGTTAATATTTCTTTAGGCAGTGGAGAAATACTGGGACTGGTTGGAGATAGTGGAAGCGGGAAATCGACCTTATGTAAGATATTAGCTGGCTATGAAACCAGGTATAAGGGAAAAGTGAGTCTGGATGGAAAACCTCTCCCGTCAAAAGGCTATAATCCGGTTCAACTTATCTTCCAGCATCCGGAAAAAGCTGTAAATCCCAAATGGAGAATGGAAGATATCTTAAATGAGGGGCATACCGTTTCACAGGATATTTTAGACTCATTCGGAATAAAAAAGAGCTGGCTTAACCGATGGCCAAATGAGCTTTCCGGAGGAGAACTCCAGAGATTCGCCCTTGCCCGGGCTTTAAGCCCTAAAACCAGGTTTTTAATTGCCGATGAAATAACTACAATGGTAGACGCTATTACTCAGGCTCAGATCTGGAATGTACTTTTGAGTATAGTTGAAGAGCTTAATATTGGAGTACTGGTCGTGAGCCATGATAGGAATTTAATTAATAGATTATGCCACGATACTATTTATTTAAGAGATATATCCAGTGCTTGAGTAAAAATAGAACTTTTAGAGTGGTTAATTACATAAATTGTATAAGATTCTTAAATAACTCTTCCCTCATTACACCCATTCCTCAATAATTTTTCGGAGAAATAAACTATACCAATTACTGATGAGTACACGAAAAAGATGCTGACTAAAACTGAAGCTTGCACTCTCGTTATCCTGAGAGCTGCATAAAATCTGAACAAGTCTGAGGCTGAAAAACTAATCTGGGAGCACGGGAGAAGGGATTTTTTTCCCTTCGGGAGGAAGGAAAACTGTCAATCATCTGTCCTGTGATTGACGATACCGATGTAAAAGGAGTAGGAATTTTCAGCACAAATGAAGAAGAAATCAGAAAATAATGGAGGACGATCCTGCTGTAAAAGCTGGGATCTTTACATACGAAATTCCTCCATGCAGGAGTTTTCCCAGGAATATATTACCTAGAAAATAAAGTTATAGGTTTTGTAGAAGTGCTGTGAAATAACAAATCTACATTAATTGGAAAATTGTATGATCTGTATTTATTTGCTCAGCCACAGCCTCCGAATACTGATTTAAATGAGTTTCCTATAAAACCAGATTTTCAGTTTAGAGACTTTTGGAATAAATTCCTCGGCAAAAGTATTTTAATTTAAGCTATAATTACTTTTAAAAACTTTTCGTGGTTGTTAATTATGTACTTTAATATTTTACACATTTCCATTCTAATTTTTTCAATTGCAACGATCATATTCTATAAACTTGAGGTAAAAAGACCTTTTAAAAAATTATACCAATCGCTAACGAGAGACGAATTAATTGATGACAATCAAGCTTTAAGTGATCTCTTTAAGATTTTATACAGTAAAACAAATATGGAGCTTGCGATATTTAATTCAAAAATTGGAAGGATGTTATATTCAATCTCTTTTTTAGTGGCAGGCATCTGCCCATTTATTCTAAAAGAATATGTTGGCAAAATAATTTCTTATTTCTTAGCCGGATTTTTTTTATTCTTACCTGATATTTACGTGTATTCAAAAAGGATATACAATCGTAAACTCCTCAAAGAAATATCTCTCCAAAATTGGATGGATTTTCTTTTAGTTTTATGTCAAAAATATCTTAAGCTTGCATTCTACTTACTCTACTGTTTGTCATCTTTGATCTTTGTAATGCTCCTTCTTCTCCTTTTGGATCAATATTTACAGTTAGATAAAGGATTAAATCCCAATATTTTGTTATCAGGTGCAGTTAATAGTACAATTAATACAACTCTGTTTTATGAGAGTAAACCATTGGATGTAATTTCTGGGAATAAGTTATCATTCTCTGGTATTTTATTTACGCTAGGTATTGGTGGAACGGTTATTTTCTCATTGATTGACTATTATAATAAACAAAACGAAATAATTAACAGGGATGCAATAGAAATAAAAAACTATTATCAAAAATGGTTTCAATTGAATCAAAGTAATCTTGATTTTAACCCAAATAAATATACTGAATTTAACTCTGCAGTTGATCGTATTCGTGACGAATTCAACCCTTATATAAAAATAAATAACAGTATAAAACGATATCAATTTGCTCGGATGTTGATTATTTTAATTTATATTATGGGAATCTTTACAATAATAGGCTCCGATTTAATAATCGAAATAATCTTTAAACTTTTCCCATTTATTTCAATTTTTTTTATTTTCGTGATTTTTTCCCTTTTTAATAATTCCTACAATCTCATCCCTTCTTCAGCAGAAAAAATAAATCTCTATTCGGAAAAAGATAGTACCTTAAGTAAATCTACAAGCAGTATTCAGGATAGTTACAGAGATGTGATATCTGAGAAAGATAGAAAAGCAAAACTTCTAAAATAAGATAAGTTTTTACAGTTATGTTTTCAAAAATTGGATTAAATGGATAGAAAGCTCTATCCAGTTATTCTCCCTTTATTATTCTTGCAATGTCATCCCCGACATCCGAGGTGCCACTCCTGCCGCCCATGTCGTAGGTTTTAACTTTGCCGTCCAGGATATTTTTCTGGATTGCGCTTACTATCATATCTGAAGCTTCTTTCTCTCCAAGTTGTTCTATGAGCATGGCACCTGCCCAGATTGTGGCAATCGGGTTGACTTTATTCTGGCCCTTATATTTCGGGGCTGAACCGTGAATAGGCTCAAACATGCTTGTGCCTGTCGGGTTGATATTTCCGCCGGGAGCAAGCCCGAGGCCGCCCTGGATCATGGCTCCAAGGTCTGTAATGATATCTCCGAACATATTAGGGGTTACGACCACATCAAACCATTCCGGATTTTTCACAAACCACATGGTTATGGCGTCAACAAAGTTGAAATCCGTGGTAAAATCGGGATATTTTGCGGAAACCTTATTGAACTCCTCTCTCCAGAAGCCGTAAATGTCGGAAAGTACGTTTGCCTTGTCAACGGACGAAACATGTTTTTTACGGTTTCCAGCAAGGTCGAAGGCGTACTCGATAACTCTTCTCGTGCCTTCTTTGGAGATCATACCTATCTGGTATCCTATTTCTTCGCTATCTGTCTCGATATCAAGCCCGAATTTTGCGGAATAGAGTGTTCGCCTGACTTCAAGGAGATCTTTGCTCTCTCCTTTTTTTGCCCTGCCGCCAATTCCTATGTAGAAGTCTTCGGTGTTTTCCCTGACAACCACGAAGTCGATATCTTTTGAAGTTTTATCCTTGATAGGTGTCCAGACTCCATCAAGGAGTTTTATGGGGCGGAGGTTAATGTACTGGTCAAAGTAGAAGCGTGCAGCTAATAAGATTCCCTTCTCAAGAATTCCAGGGGCAATCCTAGGGTCTCCGATGGAACCAAGGTAAATGGCAGGGTATCCGGATAATTCCTTTAAGGTCTCTTCCGAAATCAGTTCACCCGTTTCAAGGTAGTGATCTGCCCCATGCGGGTATTCAATCCATTCCACATCAAAACCGAATCTTTCACCAGCGGCATCTATAACTTTTCTGCCTTCGGCGATAATTTCTGGGCCTATACCGTCTCCCGGGAGAACCGGAATCTTATACTGCGTCATACTTATACTCCTTTAAAATTTTCAGGTAAAACTGCCATTTTACTGCGAGTTGTCAAGCGCGGACAGGTGTATCTCAGGACAAATTTTCTGTTTCTGAGCGCTCAGAGACCAGCTTCCTGGCATATTCTATAAGTCCTCCTTCATCTACGATTTCGCGCACGAAATCAGGGAGAGGGGTCGCCTGGTAAGTCTCACCTTTTGTTTTGTTTACAATGACTCCTGTCGCAAGATCTACTTCAAGTTCGTCTCCGTCATCGATTCTGTCAGTGTCAGGGCATTCTAGGACAGGGACCCCAATATTTATTGCATTCCTGAAAAATATCCTTGCAAAAGATTTTGCAATTACACAGGCTACCTTTGCTCCTTTCAGGGCAAGGGGTGCGTGTTCGCGTGACGAGCCGCAACCAAAATTGCTTCCTGCGACCACGATATCATTTTCGTGTACGTTTTTTGCAAATTCGGGGCGTACGCCTTCAAACGTGTACTTTGCAAGCTCTTCAGGGGTATTGTAAATCAGGTACCTTCCAGGAATTACTGCATCGGTATCCACGTCATCTCCGAACTTCCAGGCTCTTCCTTTCATATCATCACCGATCTTTTGCTGCAATTAAATGCTGCTATTATTAGAATTCTTACAGCCTGCACTTAGCTGTATTCACAGGGTTGAAGTATCACAAGTAATATTTAAATTATTTTCTGACATTATATAAAAGTTGGTTAACACTTTTCATCCTTTCACTCCTGAGTTTCCCGAAAAACCTGCAGAAACTAGTATCTTTATGGCTGGTTTGAATTTTCACTGCTTTCTTCCTCATCATAAGGCTCAAGAGCATTCGGTTCTCCTCCTCCGTGCCAGCTTAACCTCGGGCGGATGCGTACAAGATGAACTGACTCGGAATGGTCATCCACAATCAGGGCAGCCCCTCTTTCGCTCCCCATCTTCTTAAGGTAAGCCTGAATGCTTTCCTGCATATAAAGAGGACGCGACGCCTCAAGAGCCAGAATATCATCACTTGCCGTGAGTCTGTGGCAGATAAGAAGATCACTCTGGGAAACGACATCAGGATGCAGGCTTGCAGGTCTCTGCGTTGCCAGAACCAGGGAGAGTCCAGGCTGCCTGCCCTGCCTGAGACAGCGGTTAATAAGTACTCTCGAGGCAAGCCCTTCAGTCTTTGCAGGTACGAAAATATGAGCCTCATCTATAAAGAGCCAGACCATGGGAAATTCTTCCTCAAAGAATTTCTCCCCCATGAGCTTCTTTTCGTAGACCCTTCTTGCCTCAAGTCTTGCTTCATACAGCTTACCCGCAAGAATTGACACTGTTGCTGCACAGACGTTTTCATTTTCAAGTGTATTCACATCAAGAATAGTTGTTCTCCCGCCTGATATGAGTTCTGTCAGAGATATCCCTTCTTTTGAGAAGAGCCCCCAGGAATTCACTGCCCTGAAGTAATTCTCTACAGCCCCTTTCGAAGCCTCATCCGAGCGTGTGTCCCTGGCTATCTCGCTGAGGATTTCCTCAAAAGAGTATGTATCCCCTCTTTCTCTGAGAGATTCGATTGCCCTTACCAGAAGAATTCCAGGGGGAGAAACCTCCTCTATATTAAAAATCCTGCACCACTGGTTTCCTGAAAGTTCTCTCATCGGAATGGAAAAGGGCTTTACATTGATATTCCGTTTCCTGTAAGCCTCAACCATCCCCTCAGGCACAAAAATCTCAGCCTCAAACCCAACTGGAGCAAGGTTCCAGCTTTTCAGCGTCGGAGCTTCAAACGTATTTGGGTAGTTCATTGTCCAGAAAATTCCCATGGTATCAATAACAAAGGACGCAAGCCTTTTCTTAATATCCGGCTCAAGAAGAGAAAGTTCTTCAAGTAAGCAGCCCATAGTGTAGGATTTCCCATACCCTCTTTTACCGCAGATCAAAACAGCATGAGGCTTCAAGGCATCGAGATAAACGGCAGCCCCTCTGGAATGATCCAGTGCCATGTAATTTCCAATGGAGAGTAAACCTTTTCTAGGATTTTCTTCATTTCCAAGCACATGCAAAGTCCTGGTAACCTTTCCCCCAAAAGCAGGTCTGGGTTGTTTGTTTTCGACTTTCTGCATCTGATAGTATCGGACTGAAAACTATTTAAAATAATTTATTTACAAGCAATAAAATAAAACTAAACTTTTGAATCCTTAAAGCCTGGTTAAAAACCATTGAACTGAAACCATTGCGCTGCAACCCTTTTACGAAAAGGCTTGACCGAAACCGTTGCGCTACAACCCTTTTCAAAAAAGGCTTGACCGAAAATGCTGTTTTTGATCAAACTTTTTCTTAAAAAGTTTGTGTTTATCACCAAGCATTGTGCCGCTTGACCACGCCGTCACGCCGTTTTCGATAAAACCTTCTCAAAAGGTTTTCGCTCAAGCCTTTTTTGAAAAGGCTTGCGATAAAGCCTATTCTCAAAAGGTTTTTGAGAAGGTTTGTGAAAAACTCTTGTGTTCAGGATATTATCTGATCCAGCTGGTTGGTCTGGGCAGCTACTTTGATTTCCCGAGCGATTCTCCTTCCAGTTGAGAGGTTTTCTTCCATCAGATCCGAATAAGGTGAGCCTGAAATGTAAAGGTTTGTTCCTGCAACAATTCTGGCCGAGATCTCAAAGACCTTAATCTCAAGTTCATCTGTAAAGACCGTCTCAAGGCAGAAAGCTCCTATCATCCCTCCAAAAAGATCCAGGGATTCTTCAACTACCCGTTCTCCGAGAGAGAAGATAAGGGGCAGTAAGGACTCTCTTGCTACAAGGGGTACGTTTCCTGTGACCACGTATGTCGGGCGAATGCCTGCTTCTATGAGCTCTTTGGGCGAGCCCAGCCTGAAGATCTCATCGGCATTGGATTCTACCCTGCGGTCCATGCTAAGCAGTTCAAGGCTGCCCTTGCTTAAAGTGTATCCATCGTTTTTGATAGGTGAGTAGAAATAATGCAGGTAATAACGGGTTCCAGTAATGAATTCCTGAATTGTATATTTCTGGGATCGGTCTACGAGTTCATTGAATTCCTCATAAGTTTTTGCGACGAAGAAACCTTTTCCGCCCTTTGCTCCGTCATACTTAACCATTACAGGTCCATTGATATCGCGAGGGTCGTCAATTTTCCCGGGCATGTGGATACCTGCTCCAAGTAGCCACTCCCGCTCTTTGTTCCTATCCGACTCCCATTCGAGCACAGCCCGGTTTCCGAAAGTAGGCACAGTCAGCTCTGCAAAATTTTCCGTGCCAAGATAAGCGACAAATGAGCCATGTGGAATAATAATAGTGTTTTTCTCTCTGAGCTCCTCAGCCTTATTCATTATATCGGCATAGCTATCGACAATAAGGTACTCATCAGGTTTTGCTTTGGGAAAAGCTTCATAAAACTTGGGAGGTTTGCCAACGCAGATTCCCAGAGTTCTGAAGCCTTCTTTTCGAGCTCCATCAAAGATTTGAAGGCTTGAGTGAGAACAGACTGTCGCAATTGTAATGTTTTCTAAATCGTAATTTTTCAGAAATTCCAGAACCTGCTGTTTTGTGATCATGATTGGTACCAGCGGAAAATTTAGATTAGAATATACAATGTTATATTTAAGTTTAAGGTCTGGATTCTATATATAAACATAGTGGCGCATGTATAATTATATACAAAATAAAAGTTTATATTAAGATTCACGTAAACTAGAGTATGTACTGATTAAAAAATAGGCAAGTTTTTAATCAAGGAAGTAATTATGGACGGGTTTGAAAATCAAAACGATTTAACGGATGCGAGGAAACCCCCACAGGGGTTAGATACGGTTGAGCAGGGAGGCAGGATACTTGTTCTCCCAGTAAATGGGGAATCTAGAAAAATAACTCAAGTTCTTTCCAATGAAACATCATTAAAAATCCTAGAGTTACTCGGGAAAGAAAGCATGTCTGCAACCAGTATTGCAGAGGAATTGAAGCTTCCCCTTACTACTGTCAAGTATAATCTTGACTCTCTTGTTGAATCCGGTCTTATAAAAGTAAAACAAATAAAATGGAGTAAGAAAGGACGACAAATAAAGATATATGAATCAGTGGAAAAACTGATTGTGCTCGTCCCTTCGAAAAGCCCTATTGACAGGCTCTCTATAATAAGCCTGCTTCAAAAGTACATCGGGGTAGTAGGAGCTGCCTTTTTTGCAGCTGCAGGGATAGAATATTTTTCAGCGTATATGCAGGCAAAGAGGGTCATTGATGCGACTGCACCTCTGATAATGGGGACAATGGAAATACCCGATGAACCTTCTCTGAATCACACAGCTATGGAAGTAAATGAAAGTAGCAATATAAGCCCTAATATAGCTCTCGACCAGCAAATCTCCGAAAACGGAGCCTTGAATGCAAGTTCAAGGGCTCTGGAATCTGGAACAGGAAATATCTCTTCCGGACTGGAAACCAGCCCAATTCAGGAAGTTGCTGAAGTTCCCGTATCCATGCCAGATGGCTCGGATTCTGTCCAGGGAATTCCCTCTATCCTGCCTGAAGGGTTAACTCACGCAGGCGGGATTCACGGGCTTTATGACGCGCTTTCTCTTCACCCAGGAATCTGGTTCCTTTTTGGATGTCTTTTTATAGTAGTCGTGCTGATTGTAAGAGAAGTCTATTATAAGAAGAAAGCCAGGTAGAGATTCTTATGAGAGTCGCTTTAAAACTTGCATACATAGGCACCGAGTTTCACGGCTCCCAGATCCAGCCCAACGTCGAGACCATAGAGGGAGAACTCTTCAAGGCTCTCCGGAATCTCGGGATTATAGAAAGCCCTAAATCTGCAAATTACACCTGCGCTGGCAGGACTGATGCCGGGGTTCATGCCCTTGAACAGGTTGTTGCTTTTGATACGGACAAGCCGGGTCTGGCAATTCCAAGGATCATAAATTCCGAGCTCCCTCCGGCAATCTGGGCCTGGGCTCACGCGGAAGTACCTCGGAGCTTTGATGCCAGGAGAGATGCGGTTTCCAGACATTACCGATATGTGATGGCTGGGAAAGAGTACGATATTTCCAGAATTCGGGAAGCTTCGAAATTGCTGCTGGGCACTCATGATTTTGAAAATTTTTCTCGAACCAACGGAGAAAAAAGTACAATTCGAACCATAGAAAGAATCAATGTCCGCGTAGACGGAGATCTTACAAAGATTGATGTTGTTGGAAATAGTTTTCTCTGGAATATGGTCCGGAAAATCGTAACCGCCCTTTCCATGATAGGAAAGGGGGTACGTGACAACGACTGGCTTCTCCAGATGCTTAATCCGGATATTTATGAAGAAGGGATTGAACCGGCTCCTGCCTATGGATTGACTCTTCTAAAAGTGAACTATGATGAGAAAATGGGATGGATTGAAGACAATTATTCTATCAGAAGAGCAAGCAATCTGAACCAGAAGCATATCCTCCGGCACAGGGTTATGGCAGAAGTACTGGAAGAACTGAACTCTCACGAGTAAATTTCTATTTTAAATTTTTTAGGATTTGCGCGGTTGGATCGATAAATCGATATGCTTTTAACCTTCAACATTTTTAAAACGAATTAGACTGTAATGCCTAATGTGCTTGATTTTGTATTTCAAGTGCGTAATTCCTGTTTTTTACTTTAATCATTTATTCTCACTTCTCGTTTTCACTCTCGGTTCTTATTTTCATTCTTCAATTCTTTCTGAAAATTGTCTTTCTTAAAAATAGTTATTGTTCGGGTAAGGCTTCTGTGAACTCTCTGGGCATAGATATTAAGAACTTTAAGCCCTGCTTTTTTCCCATATTCCGATGCAGGTTTATCCGAGACTACAACTGCAATGCCTCCAGGCTTAAGAACACGCTCGATTTCTTCAAGGGCGCAGGAATAAAGCCCTTCCAGAGATTCGGCAAGGATTGCTGCCGATCTGCCGTATGGAGGGTCTGTAACAACCGCATCTATTGTGGCTTCTTTAAGCGGCATCCTGCAGGCATCTCCTTTCATCAGGGCGTAATCCAGCTTGAAGGCTTCAAGGTTCATACGGGCACCCATAACCAGTTTTTCCTGGGCATCGATTCCTATAACCCTTGCTCCCACAAACCCTGCTTCAACAAGAATCCCTGCAGTGCCGCAAAAGGGATCCAGTATAAGTTCACCGGGCTTTATTCCTGACAGGTTTATGAGGGCACGTGCGACCCTCGGCATAAGCACACCAGGATGGAAAAAAGGTTTATTTTGGGGAGTTCTGGCTTCATAGGCACTCCTATCGATAGAGGACAGAAGGGTTCCGAGCACAGCCTTTTCACTCAGAATTACCCTGAATTCCACATCAGGATTTTTCAGGTTTGCCCTGAAGCCTTTCCTGTAAATGCATCCTCCGATCTTCTGTTCCAGAAACTCTCCCGGAAAATCCACATGATGTTTGATTCGCTTCGCTCTGACCACAAAGCTCTGTCCCTCTTTTATATAGTCTGACGAATCAAAGGCTTCTGCAAGTTTCAGGATTGCGTCCGGAGTATTTTCAGTAACTCCTACAACTTTCAGGATATGGTGGGTCATTGCCAGCCTGTCGGTTATCGGGCCTATAAGGATTTTTTCCACATTCTTCTCTTCGCCGGTTATCTCCACCACCAGGCACTGGTCAACCATAGTATGGAGCCTGAAATCAAGCCCCTCAGTTTTAAGGCAAGCTAAAACTTCGGCAGCAGGCAGTTCTTCATGTTCTCCAGAGAGTTCAAAAGCGTATAACATTGGTGATCCGGAATATGTTGATAATTATAATTCGAATAGCATTAGCAACATGCAGTGATGGCATAAATGTAAATGCCCTGCGTGAAATGTGAAGGTAGTTATTAAAAGTAATTGCAATAAAGTGAATTATAATAAGTTTCAAGATTTTTGAAAGTACTAAAACAGTACAAATATTTACGTTTAGAATATATTCTGTGAAATGAAGTAGTAGCTCTTGAAACTCTACCTGAATGAGTTGAGTCAAAAGCAATCTTTCTTAAAACATATTTTCCTTAAAACATATTTTCCTTAAAACATTCTCTCCAGAGCTTCTCTGCCAGTCATTCCGGGTTCTACACCAAGTTCTCTGGCAAACCGGGTTACTTCAACGACCTCGGCTTTAAGCATATCTTCAAAACTCTGTACGCCTTTTACTTTCGCTGCCGTGTCCCCAAGTGTCTCTGCAGCATCTATATTCAGGTATCCGCACATCAGGAAGCCTTTTTCTGCCCTTATAACCAGAAGAGGATATTTTTGCATCTCAAAGCTGAGGCCAAGAGCGCACCCATTATCAAGCCGAATTTGTTCGATAAGCATAATTTTCAGAATAAATTTCAAGCCAGATTAACTTTTTGGACTTGAACAAGACCGCGCAAAGCTGTCTTTGAAAGATCCAAAGAGTTTCCAGGGTTTTATGGTTTCTCCAGCAGCTCCGGTCTTATTTTTACTGTCCTCTTTTCCTATACTTTGCTCTGCGCTTCCTTTTCTGTCCTCTAATATGGCTTTAGAGCTTTCATCCGAAACCCAGAGGGTTATATTCTTTTGTGGGCTGAAGTTGCCTTTAAGCACTGTATGGTTATTTTCGAAATCCTGACTTTTGTTATCCAGCCCCTCGGTCCTTTCTACTTTGAGACCCGCAGGCAAAGTGATTGTAACACTGGAGTTTGGAGTGCCCATAAACCAGATGCGTGTGCCCTTCCCTACCTCTTTCTCGAAAATATAACTTACAAGGGCAGAATTAGTAATTGACGAGTTTTTTTCAACTTTGCCCAGAGCTTCTTCTGAAAGCCAGAAATCAACATCTGTAACTTTAACCAGTTCTGAACTATCGTTAAGTTTCACACTAGGTTTGGTTTTTAATGCCTCTTTTGTCCGATTTCTGAGAATATTTTCTGCTTTCTGGATTTCCCATGCATTGACAAAGTTATCATTATCTCCAGCTTGCATGTCTATGAAATTTCTGAAAAGGATGGCTTTATTGCCTGTAATTTGTTCATGGTATTCCCAGGTCATTCCATTCCTTTCCAGTGTGATGTTATTACCGAGTACAAAAGCAGCAGCACAGGGTTCTGCCAGAAAAGCTGATATAAAGGAAGATATTAACAGAAAAGTGGTTAGAGAAAGAATATATGCTTTCAAGGCTTTCAACTCATCTCTTCTTTAGTCTTTTACTTTTTAACCTTTATATCCTTTCTCTTCTTTCTCATTTTTATAAATTTTTTCTTTTTATCCCATTTTTTCTTTACTTTCAGATTCTATTTTATTTTATCTTCAATTTTATTTTATCTTCAATTTTACTTTTTATCTTTAGGGTTTTACTTTGTTGTGACTTCGCAGCCATCCTGGGTTATTATTATAGTATGTTCAGCCTGGGCTACAAGCCCACCTGCGCTCTCAAGAAGCACGGGATAGGAGTGAAGGATTCCTGCCCTTTCAAGCTGGATCAAGGCGAATTCCAGTCTATCAGATTCAAGCCAGCGCTTTGCAAAAGGTAATTCCCTGTATTCTTCAGCCTGTTTCAGGACATTCCTGACTGCGGGCATACGGACCGGCTTTTTTCTTACCAGGCTGTATATCTCAGCCCAGTTTCCGTCATGGACAGAGCCTGCTCCATTCGTTGCAAAGGGCTCAATTGCAAGCACGTCTCCTTCTTTTAAAACTGTTCCTCCTTCCACACGCCGGTTAGGTACAGCAGGCTCGTCGTGAGCCTCATACTGGGAAAGCCCGTGACCTGTCAGGTTCGTTATCGGGTTCAGGTTATAACTGCGAATACTTTCCTCGATTGCAGCCCCGAGTTCTCCTGTTGTAACCCCTGGCTTTGCAAGGTCGATAGCTGCGGCAAGAGCATCCTCTGCAGCTTTTAAGATATCGGAATTTCCTGATAGGTCGACAGTTACAGCCGAGTCTGCAATATACCCGTCAACATGGACTCCTAGGTCCAGTTTGACCATATCTTTTCCAAAAATATCGGTATCTCCTGCCTTAGGGGTCGCATGTGCAGCCTCCTGATTTCTTGAGATATTACAGGGAAAAGCAGGCCTGCCCCCAAGCTCTATAGTCCGGTTTTCAACAAATTCCGCAACTTGCAGCAGAGCGTTTCCTACCCTGATCATTTCTACGGCTTCATCCCTGACAATTTTCAGGATCCTGCCTGCTTCCCTGTATTTCTCAAGAATCTCTTGTCTATTGTGCACATTATCGGTCATATTAACCCCTTATAGGATAATTTATTGGAATTTTACTGGATTTACTGGATTTTACTGAATTTTACTGATTTTACTGAAATTATTGGAATTATTAAGTGATCTTATTACAACCTTATTAGAACGTACAGGAAGTACTTGGATCACTGAAATTATTGCAACCTTACTGAACCTTACTGAGACCTTATAAATGGTCCTGTTTGAGCTGGTTCAATATTCTCAAACGGATATAAATGGAATATAAGCAAAATATAATACTCTTTAAATTGTAAATTTGTTATAATACAAATCTCTTTTCCAGCCCTGTAAGATTCTGACATCCATTCTCAGTAACCAGAACCATATCTTCGAGTCGTATTCCTCCGATTTCAGGATAATACAACCCAGGTTCGATAGTAATTACATTGCCTGCCTCAAGTAGAGCCTCGTTTTCTCCTACTGATGGAAGCTCATGTATATCGAGCCCAACCCCATGTCCTGTCGAGTGGATAAACCCGGCTTTTGATCCGCTTCTGTATGTATCGTAACCATGCTCTTCAAAGAGGTCGCAGATGGCATTATGCACATCGGCTGCCTTCACTCCCGGTTTGACCATCCCAAACGCTTTCTTCTGTGCTGCAAGCACGGTTTCGTACATTTTTTTGAGTTCTTCTGAGGCTTCTCCATACAAAACTGTACGGGTCATATCTGCAAAATAGCGTTTTTTCTTGCTTCGAGGGAAAATATCAAGGATAATCGGGGCATTTGCTTTCAACGGACCGTCTGTATTACCGTGCGGGTTTGCCGTATCCTTGCCGCACGAGACAATGGTTTCTTCGGCTTCACATCCGTAATCAAGCAGGGTATGATCTATGACTGAGAGCACTTTAACCCCTGTCAGCACCTCACCTTGGTGATAGAGTAAACCTTCTCTCTCTTCTGCTCCTGCTATCAGGACTATTGCAGCTTCCATAGCCTTTTCTCCGGCCATCTGGGTATACTTTATGGCTTCAACCTCTTCCGGTTTTTTCAAGCTCCTCATTTTTCTGAATGGGCTTTTTATAGGCACTATGGTAAAACCTGCTTCAGCCAGGGAATTTGCGTAGAATATCGGAAAATCGTAAGGTACTGCAACTTTCTTAATTCCTTCTCCTGCAAGCAGTTCAGATATACAGGCTGCATAAGCAATAGAAGAATCTTTCTTTTCCTTCATCTTCTCCCGATAGCCCAGATCCTGCAAAGTTTTTATTACCGAAACTCTCGATTCGATTTCTGCTCTTCCTTTTTCCATATCCGAGATAAAAAGTATCTCTTCACCTGATTCTGTTTGCAGGTACGTGAAATCGTCGGAAGCCAGGAAATGGGTCACGTAGTAAATATCGGAATTATGAAAGTTCCCTGTCATAAGATACGCATCAGTTCCTGCTTCTTCAAGGGCATTTTTTATGCTGAATTCTGGCTCTGTCATGCAAGGTATTTCTAGCTTCTGTGCATAAAGGTCTTGTCGTCAGGGTTTTTTCCTTCTATCTTTAACATTTCCTGCTTCATTTCATGATTCAGAATAAAAAACTCCTCACACAACTTTAAATAGCGGTCAAGGGAAGCTGTCATTTCATCCGATAACCTGAGAAAACATACATACTTTCTTTTTCCCCTCTCTTTTACCCATCCTTTCTGCTCAGGTTCCCCTTCTTCCAGTTCCCAGAAAACTTCGGTGGTGCAACCAATTATTATCCGAACGCTCGAGGTTAGCTCCTTTTGGATCTTTTCCTTTTTAAACTCAACATAGTCTCTGGATATGTCCGGCTGAAAAAGTGCTTTTCTATGAATCCAGTAATTGTCGCGGTTGAGATGTGTTTCCACAATATCTGAAACTTTGAGGGACAGCTCGTTCGGACCTAATTTTGATTTGTCGGGTTTCCCGCTATCGAATCTTATATTCTCAGGAAAAGCTGAGCTCTCAGGAGAGCACACAGCCATTTCAATTTCTCTTTGAATCCACTCAGAGACAAACTGTTTGGTAGCTTCAATAAAAGCGAGAGCTTCCACCTCCATTTTTTCTCGGGTGGCTTCTAACCTTTCACGTATACGGTTTAATTTTTCCTTGGAACTGTCAGAAGTAGCAACTTTAATTCTCATCCTGCATTCTCTCACTTTTACTTTCTTTGCTTGCAAAATATAGTTAATCCTTGCCGCTGCAGAATTATGAATTTATTGATCTCAACGGAAAAACAATAAGTTTAGAAGCATAACTTTGACTTTGACCTGAATTCGACTGAATGAGTTGGAAGGATGATTATGTCAGGGATATTTTAATACTTAATTTTAAAATTAGTAATTTTAAATAGATTTATAAAAATATATAAAGAGTTGGCAAAGCGAAAAAAAAACGCCCGGACCGGGATTCGAACCCGGGTCGGAGCCTCGACAGGGCTCCATGATAGGCCTCTACACTATCCGGACATTTTGGTTTCTTTTGCTACTGTTTTTGCCCACGTTGCGAGCAAATCTTAAATGCTTTTTTAATATATAAATGTTCCCGTCGAAGTCTTTCTATTCTGGTAAATGTTTCAGGTCCCGCCTCCCAGACTCGAACCGGGGACATCGCGGTGCCTGCGCGGAGATGTACGGGTAAATTTACCCGCACGAGCCGAACTACAGCCGCGCACTCTACCACTGAGTTAAGGCGGGACAATGTATGTTGATCCAGTGCTGCACTGCTAGAGTGCACCATTTCATATATGATGATGATATATATGTTTTTCGCTAGGTGAGGGCTATAGCCTCAATTTTGTACAATTTCTATAAGTGAACTAATGCCATAACCCTCGACTCTAAAAAATGGTTTCCCGCCAGAATAAGTATTTTTATCAAATACCAACGTTTAGCATTAAAAAATAGGAGTTTCTCTTTAAAACCAAACAACTTCTCGTTAAAAATAAATGATTCCTTACTGGAGTAAACTAAGGTCAAAAACAGTTATAACGAGAATTTATGAGAAGAACCTGAAGGTTCTTCTCGGTAGCATATGCTTTACTTAGAAAGTGCTCAGTTCTCCTTTAATTACCATTTCGGTAATCTTTGTCACATTGGAAAGCCAGTCATCCATGACAACTTCGGCTTCGGCTTTGACCTTAGCAAAAGAAGTGCCTTCCTTCGGGATGATCTGTGCGCTTGCAACAAGCGGCTGGTCAATTGGTTTTCCTATCTGGGAAAGTAGCCTGATATGAACATCCTGGACTTCCGGAACATGCTTTACAATATCATTGGCCATCTGGGTAGAGAGGAGGTTGTAGATCTTACCTATATGGTTAATAGGGTTCTTCCCGCTAGTTGCTTCCATGCTCATAGGCCTGTTTGGTGTGATCAGCCCGTTACAGCGGTTTCCGCGTCCGACAGAACCGTCATCTCCCATTTCAGCTGAGGTACCTGTAACTGTGAGGAAGATACATTTCGTTTTCAGATTATCTCCGGTATTAATAAAAACCTTTACATCACGCTCAGTATACCTAGTTGCGAGTTCCTCTACATATGTTTTCATCTCCTGGGTCATGCTTATATAGCTATCCAGGTCGTCAATGTATCTCCCGATCATGCCGCTGCAAATTGTAAGGGTTATATCCTCTCCATCCCTGAGCCCCATAACTTTCGTATCTTCTCCGATTGCAGGCATGCGTGATTTAAGGTCTGTGAGCAGTTGTCTTTCGGTATTGTATACGATATTTTCAAGCTCAGAAAACGGAGCATGTCCGACCCCGAACGAGGTGTCATTCGCAACTGGAACTCTGTCCCTTTTGAAGACGTCCCTGAGGTCTGATGACCCTGTCCCGAGTTTGCAGTCCATGATAACATCTCTTTCGAGATCCATGTTTGCAAGGGTATTCTTAAGATATCTTCTGGCAGCTTGAAGGGCGACAGACTCGGTAGCAAGCTCGATCCCTTCGAATTCCTTTGTTGCCCTGCCCACAAGCAGTATGTATATTGGCTGCAGGATTTCTCCGCCCCCGAACCTGGGGCTAGACCTCCCGGCTACAATTTGGGTTTCGTCGGTGTTATGGTGAAGTACAGCTCCACATTTATCTATATATTCTCTGCATAGTGCGCGGCTCACGGCTTCAGCCAGTCCGTCCGATATGCTGTCAGGATGCCCTATCCCTTTGCGTTCTACAAGCTCTATCCGCTGCTTCTCAATCGGGGTCTGGAAGAGCTCCTCCACTTTAATATTTCGGGCCATTTGAATCCTCTTTTTTCAAAATCGGTAATAGTTTTATTAGGTAAAAGTCGATGTCATTGGTTTACTATTTTTCGGTCAGTTATGTCATCAGTATGCTATATCAGCACTCTGTTTAAATTGATTCCTACTCTGTTATGAAACTAATAATATTATATATAATATTATATATGACTCGAAAGCTAGCTTCTATTAAATTACTAGGACTATATAATTTTTCCCATATTCTAATTACTGAAAGTAATATATCCCCTAAAACTACTTTTTTATTTTTCAAGTTAAAAGTTACCAGTTTTGCTCTTTGAATTAATTAACAATGAACAGGCTTTTTATCTATGAATCTGCCTTTCTCAATGGAAAACTTCCATTTGATATTACCGTGAAGTCTATATTATACTGAAGTATTCTGGATAAACGTTTTTACTTGGAAAAGTTCGCCCGGGAAAAGTTTCCCGGCAGATTACCTATAGAGGACATAATAGATGATTCGCATTGCAATACCCAATAAAGGGCGCCTTTACGAACCCACAATCTCCATTTTCAAAGATGCAGGACTCCCAATCAGTGGGGGAGCCGAAAGTCGAAAACTCTTTGCAAAAACTACAGATCCGGATATCCATATCCTCTTTGCCAGGGCTGCTGACATACCTGAATACGTACAGGACGGAGCTGCAGATGTCGGTATTACAGGATTGGATCTTATTATGGAGAGGGGAGCCAGGGTTGAAACCCTTCTGGATCTGAAATTTGGAAAGGCGAGCCTTGTTCTGGCTGTCCCTGAAGATTCGGATTTCCAGAAAGCTCAGGATCTTGAAGGCAAAAAGATTGCAACCGAGTTTCCGGAAATCACAAGTCAGTATTTTGAAAGGCTTGGAGTTAACGTTGAAGTCATAAAGGTCAGCGGAGCCTGTGAGATGACTCCTCATGTCGGAATTGCCGATGCAATTGTGGACATCTCAAGCTCAGGAACAACTCTGTTGATAAACCACTTAAAGGCTATTGATACAGTCTTTTCTTCCACAGTCTACATGATCGCAAATAAGGAAAGCCTCAAAGCAAAAGACAAAATCCTGGATATAAAAACTGCACTGGAAAGTGTGCTCAATGCTAAACAGCGGCGTTATCTTATGATGAATGTTCCTGAGGCTTCCCTTGAGGTAGTAAAAGAGGTTCTGCCAGGGATGTCAGGCCCAACAGTTATGAAGGTTGAGTCCGGCAAATTGTCCGAAGAATCTATTCTTGCAGTTCACGCTGTTGTGGACGCAGACCTTATTTTTACTGTTGTAAATAAGTTAAAGAAAATTGGTGCACGGGACATCCTTGTCGTACCTATCGAGAGGATAATGCCCTGAAAAAGGAATAGACGTGGAAAAATAATATAAGAAAAGATAAGCAAAGGAGATTTCCTCAAAACTTGCCGGAGATGCTGGTTTATATGATTTTTGAAGTGATTCCTGCGGTAGATATGCGGGGTGGAAAGTGCGTTCAACTTGTCCAGGGAGTGCCGGGCAGTGAGATTGTATCCCTCGATGATCCTCTTGAAGTTGCCCTTGACTGGGTCCGAAAAGGAGCAAAGACCTTGCACCTTGTAGATCTGGATGGAGCAATTGAAGGAAAACGCAAAAACGCTCCTATAATTGAGAAAATAGTCAGCGCATGCCGGGAGAAAGGAGTGCGGATTCAGGTTGGAGGAGGTATTAGAAGCTTTGAGGATGCATCTGCTCTTCTTAAACTGGGGGTTTCGCGGGTTATTCTCGGAACTGCTGCGCTTCAGAACCCGGAACTTGTAAAAAGGCTCTCCAATGCCTTTGGAAGTGAATGCATAACTGTTGCCCTGGATGCAAAAAATGGTAAAATCTCGATCAAAGGCTGGACTGAAGAATGCGCACATACTCCTGTGGAAATGGGCAGAAAGTTTGAAGAACTGGGCGCAGGCAGCTTGCTTTTTACAAATATAGATACTGAAGGCCTTATGCAGGGAATAAATCCTGCTCCTACAAAAGAGCTTGTCGATTCTGTTAGTATCCCCGTAATCGCATCAGGAGGGGTAAGTTCTTTGCAAGATCTGAAGGTTCTAAAGAAGACCAGGGCGGCAGGAGTTGTTATAGGCAGTGCTCTCTATACAGGCAGGTTCACGCTTGAGGCTGCAATTGACGCAATTCTGCATGATTGAGACAAGATACAAAGCTTTTATAAATTTAAAGAGAATGTGATGCTGTATGAGAACAGGCAGAATGTCCCGCAAGACAAAAGAAACCGATATCCAGCTTGAATTGAACCTTGATGGCACAGGAATTGCCGATGTCAACACAGGGATCGGGTTTTTTGACCATATGCTTATCTCTTTTGCCAGGCATGCGGAATTTGACCTTAAGGTGCATGCGGATGGCGACCTGTATGTGGATGAGCATCACCTGATAGAAGACACAGCGATAGTCCTCGGAAAAGTGCTTGCAGATGCGCTTGGAGATATGGCAGGAATTGCCCGCTTCGGGGAAGCCAGAATCCCAATGGACGAAGCCCTTGCCGAGGTTGTCCTGGATATAGGTGGGCGCAGCTATCTTGTCCTGAAAGCCGAGTTTGCAGCGCCTAGGGTTGGACAATTCAGTACCCAGCTTGTAAAACACTTCTTCGAAACGTTTGCCTCAAATGCGAAAATTACCATCCATGCAAGTGTCTATGGCGATAATGACCATCACAAGATCGAAGCTCTCTTCAAAGCTTTTGCCTATGCTATGAAACGGGCTGTAAAGGTCGAGGGTCAAGAGGTAAAGAGCACCAAAGGGCTTCTGTAACGGCAGAGTTGCGGCTCTGCAGTGCGCTGCCCTTTTCGCTTCGCTCAAGAGGGCTAATTTAGAGGTAAGTAATAGTAAATCTTTGCCCAGGCGAACTGGTTTATGATAGGTACTTTGCTGTCTCAGGAAGGTTGATTTACAAATGTGGGGCAGCTTTTTCCGTGCTTTTTGTGGTTTTCTGCAGTTTTTTGTGGATTGAGTCAGTGTAAGTATCTACGTTCAAATCCTGTTTTAATGCATAATTTAGCAGATTCTATAGGTTTAAGCGCATATTTTTTCGTTGTTGCTGGCTCAAAGGAGAGGGAAACCGTAAATTTTTATTCTGGGAAATTAATTTTATAGATAGAATTTGGGGGGATGAAATGAAAATTCTTTATGTTTATGCACATCCGGAACCGAAATCTTTTAACGGCGCTTTAAAGGATACAGCCCTTGCTGCCTTGCAGGAAAAGGGGCATGAAGTAAAGCTATCTGACCTGTATGCAATGAAGTTTCACCCTGTCCTGAAAGCTTCGGATTTTCCGGAGAGGAAAAATCTTGAGATTTTCAACCCTTTCTTAGAGGCTATAAAAGCAATAAAGACAGGAGCCTTTTCATCTGATATAAAGGAGGAGATGGAAAAAGTAAAATGGGCTGACCTTTTGATTTTTCAGTTTCCTATTTATTTTACGGCTATGCCTGCCATTATGAAAGGCTGGATAGACCGTGTTCTGGCACCTGGGTTCGGGTTTGACCCGGTTACCAATAGTGCTTATGATACCGGTCTCTTCAAGGGGAAGTCTGCAATGCTTGTTACGACAACAGGGGCTCCGAAGGAAATATATTCCGAAGGAGGCGCGCATGGCGACCTTAACAGACATCTCGAACCAGTAACACACTGTGTTTTTGAATATATGGGAATGAAGGTGCTCCCATCATACATAATTTACGAAGCCAGTGCTATGAAATGGGAAAGAGGGGCTGAAGAGCTGGAAAAGTATAAACAGAGGCTGCTTGAACTTTGATTCAGGTGAAGAGTCCTCAAGTTTAAATATTCAATTTTGATTAATTTTAAATGAGAAAATTAACGTTTCTTGTTTTTCCCTGTTTACTTCCTTCTGTTTACTCTTTAACTTTTTAATTTTATCCTTTATTTCCTGCTGGCGATTTTATATCATTTTATTTGCCTGCATGTTGTACAATAATTCTTTTTTCAACAAGAATATTCCTACTTTTGCTGTCAATAACTCTAAAAAGGATTTCAGAATCCGCTTTGAAACCATAATTATCGGAGGTGTTGCTGTCTCCATCCACACTTACTTTCACACTGGAATTAACATATTTTGAACTATCTTGCCCACACAGGATCAATTTCTCTCCAATAGTCCAGAAGCCGTCTTCAAGAGTTGCACTGTTTCGGGTAACGTATGTATTGTTTTTCTTTTCAGGGCTCAAATTCTCGTAAAAAACCTCCGTATCTCCTTCAGCACGAGTTCCTCCTTTTCCAACATCACCCTGGTAAGAGTTTCCATATCCCGAAATCCTTATGGAAATGGTGCTGAAAGGAAGAGCATCGCCTCCTTCGTGCATAAGCACAATCCTGTTTTCCTCAAGCCTGACCCGATCCGTCATCGAACCTACCCCGTAAAGCCCTCCTTCACAGGATTCAATAGTAATTTTCGCTATCAAAGGTTGAGAATTTGCGTCTTCTCCAACACTGTTAAAGATAATGCCAGAAATTGCACCCGCAAGTACAACCAGAATAAGCAGCGTAAGGAGAGAACCT
This sequence comes from Methanosarcina flavescens, assembly GCF_001304615.2. Taxonomy (NCBI): domain Archaea; kingdom Methanobacteriati; phylum Methanobacteriota; class Methanomicrobia; order Methanosarcinales; family Methanosarcinaceae; genus Methanosarcina; species Methanosarcina flavescens. Next base: position 2,096,807 of record NZ_CP032683.1, read on the forward strand.
ACAATAGGAGTTACAGCTTCGGATGCTGATTCTGATGAGAAGAGACCTTTATCTCGAAACTTTCTGCAGGCTTTCATCAATGAGAAAATAGGTAACACTGTAATAAATACTTTATTAAGAGCTCTGGGAAAAAGGAATTTACTAAGAAAAGTTTGGAGGGAATTTCTCCTGAATTATTTCCTCCTCCGGTGTCTCTGGTCATATTCCTTTTCGAGCTCGAAAATCCCTCGAACCGATTCAAGTTCTTTTCTGCTTCTGGCATAATGCAAAAGCACAAGACCAACTCCGCAGAGCAGAGCTATAATCGCAGCAGAGAAAAGCAGGGGTGCTGATTTGGTATAGTACTTAACCTGGATAGCTTCCTCCCGCTCTCCCATCTTCGAGGAAATCCACAGGAGGTTTTGCCTTCCTTTTTCATCAACGGTTACATTCGCAGGCTCCGGCCTGGCTATCCCGAATACCCTGTTGCCAGTGACATATCCTTCTGGAAGTACCACACGGATAAATTCAGAATTGGGTTTAAGGAACGCAAAGCCCTGGGTTCCCGGAATTTCAAGCGTATATGCAATAAAACCTGTTACGGGCTCTTTGAACTCCAAGTTTATAACTTTCATATTCCGGCTGATTTCCTGAGTCAGGGTATAATTCAGATCTGAAGTTTCGTTTCTGCGTGATAGCTCTTCAAAAGTTTGCGGGGCTGCTGTGGTTTCATTAGCAGGCTCTACAAGCAGTACAAAATTCTGAATCGGATTCTCTTCGCGACCACCGCCCAGGGTTTCAGGGGGATAAATCTCAAGCTTGCTGGTATTTACTGCGATATTTACAACCTGCACCTTCGTATTATCTTCCAGCAGATAGTACGTGGTTGTATTTGCAAGTGTTTGATTGCTTGATTCATTTAGAAAAACCTCAAATTCGTAATTAGAAATATTGCCAGGCTCATCCACGACAATTTCCTTTTTTTGGTCCATACAGCCCGATACTAAGACCACCAGCAGGGCAAGGAACATAAACACAATTTTCGTTCTTATTCTCACAAACAAGTTCTCCCTTGAGCTTGAAGCGACCTCTTTACAGCCTGCAGCAAATTACTCTTCTTCCAGATAAAACCTGTGCAGGGTCAGGGACAGGTTAATATTTACCCTATGCTTCCTATTCTTAATAAACAACACGGATAGACATCTCTAATAAATATGATTGAAAGCTCACTTTCCTGAATAATAAGATAGACCTGGCAAGTAGCAAAAATTCAAATATCAGATTTTCCGGAAGAGTTAAGGAATCTTTCCACCATAGCCCAGTCAACTTTCTTTATATACTTTGCCTGAAGCTTGGAAACATAAAGAATATTGCTACCAATCAGGATTTTAAGGTCTGAAGGCTTGGGATCGGCTGTACCCAGTGGAAGAAGTACAGGTCCCTCAGGGGATGTAGATAGCCTGAAATCCTGCCCGCTCTTTCTTATATAGGCTCTCACCTTTTCATCAATTGCAAACGATGGAATCATATTAACACCATTCAAAACTTGTCCGGGGAAGATAAATAATTACAGGTTACAGATACAATAAAACTAAAGATCTGGTAAGCAGGAAAACTATCCTGGCAGACAGGAAAACTGTCCTGACCATAGGAGGTTTCCGGGGCAGTTTTAAATCGCATGAAAGCAATTTAGGACGAAGATAATATGATGATGAGAGATAAGGGAAAACTTGTAATCTGGCCAGTATATCTGGATCAGACGAAGTCAAGGAGCAGCGGTAGAATTATCTCCCGGAAAAATGCAATAAAGGAACCTCAACTTAGCGAGATAAAAGAGGCAGCCCAGCAGCTTGGTTTACATCCTGAAGTAGAGCCTGAAAAAGCCTATCCCAAATCCTGGTGGGAAGTAAGCGGGAGGGTGCTTGTAGATGATAAAGGTCCGAAATCTGTTATCGCAAAACAGATTGCCTTAGCTATAAAAAAGATGAGAGGCCAGGAGAGTCCTGCCAAAACCTGATATTAATATTGCTTCTTAATATATAAAAAAAGACTTTGAAAGCCCAGAGATGAATAGTTCGGGGTGTTTTGGAAATTCCCCTGTTTGTACTTCAGGTAGCCTCTATAAGTCCAAGTTAGTCTTTATAAGTCTAGTTAGTCTTTATTTTTTAGTCTTTTATAGGGATATCTCATTTCTTTTCCGCAGCGCTGGCAGGAAACAACAACATAACCTTCTTTCAGCCTGTAACGGACATTTTTCCCGGGCACGAGAAAAGCGTAGCAGTGTTTGCAGATCCTGCTTTTTATCTCCCTTGGAATACTCGTCCGGGTTCTCATAGAGATATTCCTGATAAGCTGCACATAACGCTCGCTGCGGTCAGGATGCTCGTCATGCTCCCTTCTTGCAAGCTCAAAAAGCCGCCACATGCGCTGGGTTGCAATAACCTGAATCAGGTTTTTCTGCTGTTTTCTTGCTATTCTGGACATTGGTAAACCAATCCTGCATTTTCGAATTGGATCTCGATTTTTGAAGCGTTTTTAAAAACCGAAATCAGGAATCAAGAATAATCACATTGATATCAGGATTCTTGCCGTGTACAAGGGTTTTAAACTTTTCGGGATCTCCGTCTGTAATTCCAGGTTTCCCATAGTGCATCGGAATTACATCTTTTGGGGAAATGGCTGCAGCCGCATTTGCTGCCTCCTCCTCATCCATTGTGTACGTCCCTCCTATGGGCAAAAGGGCGACATCTGCTCTGATATCTTTCATCTCAGGGAAAAAATCACAGTCTCCTGCATGATAAATCCGGATTCCTCCAAGCTCCACTATATATCCTACTCCGAATCCATGCGGATGATAGGGTTTATCGATATTATAAGCCGGAACCACCTCAATCCTGATTCCTTTTATTTCAAGTCCGTCGGCCAGCACATCTCCCTCCCCAATCCTTCTTGCATCCCCTTTGAATTGCAGGGATAAATTTTCAGGGATCAGAGTAGTTGAGTCTGACCTGCGGACCTTTCGGATATCATCAGGACTGCAGTGATCAGAGTGCTCATGGGTGATCAACAGGATGTCGGCCTTATCTTCAAAAGCAGGCTCTTCACCGAGATCATAAGGATCGATATAAATCTTTTTTCCATCCCCCTCAAGCAGAAAACCAGCGTGACCCAGCCATCGAATATTTACTCTTCCTATCTTTACACTGTTCATCTCATACACCTACGAACTCCGTAATTGAGCTTGTGAGAAAACCTTATAGAAAGATTATATCAGGACTATATTCATAGAAGAATTGTTTTGCGATTATATTAATAGTATCCGACAGTATCGACTCTATCTATCTTTTAAGAGGAAAATGTTCACAGAAGCATCACAAGGCTTAAAAAAGTTAAAACACCTGAAAAGCAACTGATTACCTATCCTTATTAACATAACCTGGCTCAAGTACCCTGTCATAGATCATCTTCTGCATATAACACACAATCGGGAGTTTGATTACCACTGCTTCTCTCTTGTTTCCTGCACTGTGAACTCCAATTGACTCTTTCCCATCAGCAATCAGGAAGAACTCTTCATTATACCTAACACCATCAATTACAATATTATCCAGAAAATCAATGAATTCCTCTGTGGCTTTTTTGAATTCAAAAGGCAGCAAACTGAACCTTTCCGGTTTATCAACGATAACAGTCAGTTTGCAGGTTTTTTCCAGTTTTTTTAGTTCCGGTTCAAACTCTTTTAGAAACTCAGGGCTGGACGAGAAAATAATAAGTTCTTCTTTTACTCTATCCAAGATTTCACGTATTCTATTCTTTATCCCCCAATCACTTTGGATGCACCATACAGGAGAAGTTTTTGGGAGTTCATAGCTCAGTTCATTGAGCTGGTCAAGCGTCTCGATTGCACAATTAATAAATTCGTCTTTTATCTTCCCGATTACCTGCCTTGGGTCGACTGCCCGGAAATAGGTAGGAGATCCCTGCCTTACTTCAAGAAAACCTTTTTTGGCAAGTGCTTTGAGAATTTCATATATTTTGGCTCTTGGCACATTTGTAAGCTCATGGATCTCACGGGCTGTAGCTTCTCTCAAACTTACAAGCCCGACATAGGCTTTTGCCTCATTTTCGGTTAGCCCGAGCTTTTCAAGGTTGCGAATTAACTGAGGATTAATTTGTGGAAACATTTGTTACCCCTAATGTAACAATAAACTTAAATCTTTTCTGTCTATATACGTCATAGACCTGGGCTACTAAAAAAATTTGCCGCACATTGCAATAATTATAAGAACGTCTATTTGAATACAGGTTAATAGACCCTGAATGGGTAAGTAAGCCTCCAGCTCAAAAAGAAAAAAACATATTGAAGGCGTGGCTCAAAGTCCTTAAATTGACTTCATATTAAAAATTATGAGAGGAATCTACTATTAAAAATGCCTTTGAAAAACTGGGGTTTTTTATCCAGAATAACCGCTTTTCCGTACTCCTGATAGCTTTCCTGTTCATAATAATATCAACACAGGGAGCACAGCTTATTGAGATGAAATCAGGAACGGAAACCTTTGTCGGGAAAGACTCTCCTCTCTACCAGGATTATGATCACCTTTATCAGAATATTTTTCAGACACAATCTATTGTTATAATGGTAGAGGGCAATGAGGTAAAAAGTGCTGATCTGATGAAAGCCGTAGACAGGTTAGAGCATCAGCTACAGGCTACGGATGGGGTGATCGAAACTACAAGCCCTGCCTCCCTTATCAAACAGGTTAATTACCAGATGATAGGAAGGTACACGCTTCCTGAAACCGATAAAGAAATAAAAGCCATTATAGATGAAAACCCTGCAATTTTCGGTCAGATCATCCCTGACAATACTCATATGCTGATTTCTGTAGTTATGGCAGGTTCAGCTACCGATAGGGTACAGGAAGACATTCTTACAGCAACTGAAGATGCCGTCTCATTTGCAGATTTTCCGCCATCTTACAACATTATTGTTACTGGCGATCCGGCATTCATGGTTTCCATGAACTATGAGATGAATTCCAGTATGGGCGTACTTTTAGGGCTTTCAGCCGTCTTCATGGTAATTGTCCTGCTCCTCGTATTCAGGCATGTCCGCTGGTCTCTTCTCCCTCTGCCTGTAGTTCTTCTGGGCATCGTTTATACCTTCGGAGCTATGGGCTATTTAAAGATTCCAATGTCCATGGTCTCTATGTCTGCGTTCCCGATCCTTATAGGTGTGGGGATTGATTATGCTATTCAGTTCCACAACAGACTTGAGGAAGAATTGCAGGAAAAAGGAAACAAAACAAAAGCAGTTATAGAAACTATAAAGCATACCGGTCCTGCAGTTCTCATAGCTCTGGCAATGACAGCTCTTGGATTTTTCTCCCTTTTTACATCTACTGTGCCAATGATCCAGGATTTTGGGCAACTGCTTATGATAGGCATTTTAATGTGTTACTTCTCTTCCATTTTCGTAGGCGTTGCAACGATTTCTCTATTTGACGAGTATTCGGAGAGAAATCCACTGAAGAAAGTAGTAAATAAGATAAAACCTTCAAATTCGGAAAAGAAGCAAAAATCTGAGGAAGAAAGTCAAAGCAATCGCCTGATAGGAAGAATCCTCCAGAAAACTACGAATACGACCCTCAAATACGACGTTCTTGTACTGGGAATCGCATGCATACTCTGTTTTGGTGGCTTCTATCTCGATCAGTCTGTACCTATTGAGACTGATGTTCAAACCTTTGTGCCCCAGGATATGCCTTCTCTTGTTGATCTCAAGCACATGGGAGATATCATGGGGGGAAGCGATGAATTGAATCTCATCATCAAGGTAAAAGACACAGCGAACCCGGATGTTCTGAAATGGATAGACCGTTTTTCTGAACATGAGGTAGCATCCAATGGACATATTTACAGCGCTACTAGCATAGTGCCTCTCGTAAAGGAAAAAAATGGAGGAGTAATCCCCGATACCAGCCAGGAAATAGAGAACATCTATTCCCAGATCCCCGAGGCACAGAAGAATCGCTACATGTATGGGAAGAACATGCTTCTCCTGAACTTCAATATTGGAAATGCGGTTTCGGACATCAAGCTGGTAGGGATTGAGGAGCTTACAAACATTGTAAAGCAGGATATACAGTGGATGCCAGCTCCACCTGGAACCACAGTTACAATTACTGGAAACTCGGTCGTGTTTATGGAGGTTCTTACTGCTCTTACTACTGGAAGAGTTGCGATGACATTCTTAGGCCTTATTCTTGTGCTTGCAGGGCTTCTTGTCGTCTACCGCGACTGGGTGAAAGCGCTCGTTCCTGTAATCCCGATGTTCATAGTTATCGGCTGGTCAGGAGGGGTCATGAACTACCTTAATATCGACTACACTCCCATGACAGCAACCCTGGGAGCCCTGATTTTAGGGGTAGGGTCTGAATACGCAATCCTCATGATGGAACGTTATTTTGAAGAAAAGGACAAAGGAAAAAGCCCTATTGAAGCAATTCGGACGGCTAGTTCCAAAATAGGAAGCGCAATTCTCGCTTCAGGAGCTACAACAGTATTCGGGTTTATGGCCCTGCTGGTTTCCCCCTTCCCAATGATTTCAGACTTCGGTATGGTTACGGTTATCGATATCGTGCTGGCTCTCCTGGCAACCTTTGTAGTCTTTCCGCCACTTATGATTTCCCTTGATACCTGGCGGGATAGAAGAAAAGGTCTCAGGACGGCAGAAAAAGGGACTGAAATACAGAAACAAACTCAGGGAGCCGAAATATGAGGCTAGTGACCATAAAATTAAGGCAAAAAATGATTAAAAAATTCACTATAATCACGTTAATACTATCAATATTATCTATTACTGCATTCCCAGCCCTCGGAAATAACGATGAGACAAACTACCTTATTCCAGGGCATGGATATACCGTGGACTATTACAAGAGTTTTGGGGAGCCGGTCATCCGTGCGTCAATTACAGGGAACCCCGAACTCAGCAGGGGGGAAACAGTAGACCTGCAGATAATAATTGCTAATTGTGGAGTGATAGAAGGTTTCAAGAGGCTTAACGTAAACCAGAATAGAATTCCAGACTCAGCAGAGGAGAAGCTTGCAGAGGCTGAAATGGAAGAAGAAAAAGAGTGCACGACAGCAAAAGATATTAAAGCCGTCCTTGTGTCTGAAACTGAGTATATTGAAGTCGAACCTACAGCCAGTTTGCAGATTGTGGAGGAACTTGAAACAGGTTATACGGCAAACCTCCGCTATACAATAAAAATAGATAGTGAGGCACCTGCTGGAAGTTACGAGCTCCTCCTGCCTTTAAATTATCAGTATCAAGCAAACGTTCGGACTACAACTGCAGACATAATAAATCTGGGCTTAACGGATACGCGGTATGTAAGAGAGTACAGAACTAAAGCCGAAACTCTCAAAATACCTATCTCTATAGAAAATAAACCTAAATTAAAAGTGACCAATGTCTCCGGAAATTTAGCTCAGGGAGAGAGTAAAGCCATTGAAATCACCTATAAGAACACCGGGGAGGGTGTAGCAAAAGACGCTTTAGCCCGAATTATCGTTATGAGCCCATTGAGTACTGAGAAATCCATAGTGAGGCTTGGAGACATAGAACCAGGGGAGGAAAAAATTGCCAGGTTCGTGATTTCTGCAGATCAGGATGCCCTTGTGAAGAATTACGGCATAAATAGTGAAATAAAATATATTGACGAAGATGGGGAAACCTCCTTTTCAGAAAACATGAAAGTAAGTATACACCTTGAAGCTTCAGAAAAAAAATTTAGCATAACGGGTGTAGCAGTCATACTGATTGTCCTTATCGCTCTTTATCAGATCATAAATGTGTACCGGAAAAGAAACAAGAATAATGAGAATGTATCAGGTGATTTAAATGAATAAAAATGGATTTTCTATTGCTGTTACAACCCTTCTAGTCCTCTGCTGGGTGATCCTTCCAGCGCAAGCAGCTCTACCTGAAAATTTTGATATCAGTGAGAATTATTACAGCGTATATGGAGGGCCTGACCTTAGTGCAACACTCATCGGAGATAATGAATTTTCGAGAGGAGATACTGTAACCCTTAATATAGAGATGATGAATAAAGGCAAAATTACCGGTTTTAAAGTTGAAAACGAAGTAGATCTCGGGAATTATGTAGATGAAATGCTTCAGCAGTCAGAAATGCAGTATGAAGCTCAGGCTACGACAGCAGTAGGCATCCTTGCAACCCTCAAATCCGAAAACCCTAATATTAAGGTTAAATCAGGGTCACAGCAAGCAGGCACTCTCAGACAGGGTAAACAGAGTTCAAGCCCAACAAAATTTACGATTGAGATTAACAAAAATACCCCTGCAGGCACCTATCCATTAATCCTTGAACTTTCATACCAGTACCAGCACAATGTCCAGGTAGGAGGAGACGAATTTGACACCACAACAGGTGTTGTAACTAACAAGGAAGTAGGCATGTGGTATGAAAACAAAACTCAGACACAGACTATCAATATAAAGGTCAAAAAAGAGCCTTACTTTGAAGTCACAAACGTGACAGGTGACCTTTACCCTGAAGAAGGCGGAATGCTCCGTGTTACCTATAAAAACAGTGGCGAAGAACCAGCAAAAGATGCCACTGTCAGGGTCAGTGCAGCCGATCCTTTCAGCACAACTGACGACCAGGCTTATCTCGGAACTCTGAACCCGGGAGAAAGTGCTGTTGCCGTTTTCGATATGGATGTAGACGAAACTGCAACCCCGAAGCCTTATTCTCTCAACAGTGAAATTCTCTATGAAGATGCTGACGGGCACAATCAGGTCTCAGATAGTATCAAGATTAACACTGAGGTCCTGCCTGCTAAGGAGAGCCTTCCTGGATATCAGACGGTAACAGGCGTGGCATTTATGGCTCTTGCAGCATTTTTCGTCATGTTAAGGAAGAAAAGACAGGACTGAAATTAACCACCAAAATATTAAAAAGGTTTGAGCTAAAAGCGTATCCAAAGAAAGATATCTAGATAGTCTTTTAAAAGGGTTATAACTCTTTATTTTTAGAAATACGCATATCCGGCTTTATAAGTTTGAATTTTTTACTCGAACAGCAAAGCAATCACCTGAATAATTCTGAAAATCAAACCTTTCTGAGTATAACCGAATTAATTTTTTTCCGTCACGCCGGTGCATTGTGCTTAAAGAGAATGGAGTATAAGATATGAATGGAGAACTGTATAAAAATATAGTGATTGCAACAGATGGATCCAGAAACACCCGGAGAGCTATTTCTTATGGTGTTGAGCTTGCGAAACTTAGTGGGGCTACCGTCTATGCCCTTTATGTAGTTGATACCATGTCCACGATTTCCGAGAACTGGACTATTGGCAGGGATACAATATATAACATCATGAAAAGTGATGGAGAGAAGGCGGTATCCGAAGTTAGGACTATTGGAGAAGCTTCAGGGGTAGAGGTAAGAGAGGTTGTTTTAGACGGTTGCCCGAGTAATGAGATTATCAAATTTGCAGAAAGTAATAATGCTGACCTGATAGTAATGGGTACCCTTGGAGTATCCGGGCTCGAAAAATTTCTGATTGGAAGCGTTGCAGAAAAAGTAGTAAGAGGCTCAAAAGTTCCGGTTCTGGTCGTCCGGGGGAAGAGCAGATCTGAAACCTCCTGTTAAATTTTGATTATAAATTCAGTCGGAACGATCTGGCTCTTTGGAACTGGCTTCGGTTTGCCTTTTTTCACTGACATGTTTTGCAATCATTACTTCGGTGGATTTAATAACTGCGTAAACCCTGTCTCCAGGATTTATATCCAGTTTTTCTACAGCTTCTTCGGTAACGACTGAGGTTATAATTGAAGGTTCTACCTCAATTGTAATTTTGCAAACAAGCCCGTCTTTTTCCACTTCAAGAACTTTACCTGACAACTGATTTCTGGCTGATAACTTAAAACTAATGTTTTCCCAGGCTGTTTCATCCTCTATTGTTTCATTAATAAGCTGTTTACCTGCCTCATACTCAGCCAGCAACTTTCTACCAAGATCGGTCAGGAAGGTACCCTGCTCCTTTCCCCCACGTACTGTGATGACAGCGGGTTCGCCAAGAGCTTCATTCATTTTTTTAAGCATGGTCCAGGCATGTTTATACGAAATTCCGAGTTTCTTGCAGGCTTTCCGAAGTGAGCGTTCTTCTTCTATTGTCTTCAATAACTCAGCTCTTCCAGCACCCATAACCGTTTTTCCGCCTTCCGTAAACCAGAGCTTTGTTTTTGCTTTCATAGATTCTCACCTTTTACCGGAGCACGTGGACAGAACTTGCCTTGAACTGGGCATAGGCCGGAATCCCGAGAAGAATATTCATTTCTTCCGCCGATTGCCGGATTACAGGGCATTAAGGGAATGCCGCTGTCAAGCTTCACCCTGACAAGAGCTCCCAGCATCCAGACTTAAGTACCCCTACCCTGCAGGGAGTTTCAGACTCTGGATTGTGTGGAAGTTTTACTTAAAGCTATGTTCTCAGGTCTCAGGAAGGTGTGTACCTGGTTCCCATCCTCAATATTCCCTGAAGCGTTAATAAATATCTACCCGGCTTCAATTCTCAGAAATCTGCGGCCCGAAGATATAACCCTGCCACTCAGCATATTCTCAAACCCTGCGAAACTGGCTACACGGCTGTTTTTTATTTATTTTATCTGTCTTTATTCTACAAGCGGCTGCAACTCTTCAGGCATTTTATCTCTTCCTTCAGCAATCGCAGGGACGATAGGCGGCTGTCCGTTTTCTATGAATATCTGCTGACCTGGCTCTTCGAGGAGTAATTTTATAAACTCAGCAGCAAGCTCCGGATTTTCAGCATTTTTAGGAATGGTTACACCATACACGATTGGGGATCCTGTAACTACTTCTCCGTTTTCCATTTGAACCTGGACCTTTGAGTAATTGTCAGCATAGTCGAGTGAACTCAGGTCAATCTCAGGTGGAAATTCTACATATCTAAATCCATGTTGCTCGGCAACGCTCCGGTAGATATAGAGATAATCTATTTCCCCGGTCTCAAGGGCAGAAGAAAGTTCTACTTCCATGCTTCTGAGCATGATTTTATCAGGGTTCAGAGCAATTTCTTCGGATGCAGGAACCTGTACGAGGGCTGTCCCGTTTTTCTGGATAGTAAAAGTTATGCCTGTATTATTCAGGATAAGATCGTCATAGATCTGACTGTCATTATAATATGATTCTGCTAACACAGTTACCATCTGTGACCTGTAGCCTGCAGGGTCGTCATTAGGATTGGAGAAACCAAATCGGACATCAGGTCGCCTGAGAATATCATACCAGTTATTTCCATTGATTGCCTTACTGTACTTACTTTCATTTGTATAAGCAAGGATCATCTGGTTCCTTGCAAAAGCGGAAGACCAGTCGGCATATTCAGGCATCATCATGGACGGGATCAGGGCATAATCTGCAGATGCGAGCACATCAGCATTTTTCCCTAGTTCAGTGATCTTTCTTATACTCTGTGCACTGCCTGCGGCTTCCCTCTGAACATCTACACCCGGATGCTGGTTTTCGAATTCAGCTTCAAGTTCCTCAAACGGTATACTCAGGCTTCCTGCATGGAAAATCGTCAGAGTCTCTCCTCCACCTGCAGCAGCATTTCCAGAGGCGTTTTCCATAGAGTCCGCACTCTTGTTCTCACCCTGATCTCCAACACAACCTGAGCTGGCAAATACAACCAGGATCAGGAGAATTGATATCAATCTGAAAATTCTGGTTTTAACCTTCATGGTTATGTCGTTTTGAATATAACGGATATAAACTTTTTGAGGCAGAATAACTGCTTTTTTACAATAAAAAAGTAATATTTGAGTAGAAAGTGTGCTAAATGCCACAAAAATTACTTTAAAACTGCAAGGGGTCTCCAGGCATTCTTATTTTCGATAATTATGGAGTCTGGAGCGGTTAAATGAAAATATTCTTCTTTTTGACTGATGGAAGTTAAGAGCAGTTTGAATCCAAGTTAACTTGCTTAATATGAGGGAAATAAGTCCATCCCCCAGCAAAGATATTAATAAATGATTGGATTTAAGTAAAAAATCATTTACTCAAATATTAATACAATGAGAATATATAAAAGATAAAATTTAAGAAAATGAATTAATATCTCAGATATTTCAATAAAAAAAGTTGTGCTTGCTTACAATACTAAAGCATTTTGAAGGTTTCTTTATGGACGGTTACAATATTTTCCTTATATTGCTTGCGGTCTACATAGCCGGGCTTGTATCGGTCGGCTGGTATTTTAATAAAAAACAGAAATCTATTACTGACTTCTGGCTTGCAGGAAGGGGAATAGGGCCCTCTCCCCTTGGTTTTTCAGCTGCAGCTTCCTGGCTAACAGCAGGCGGAGTTCTTGCAGTTATCGGGTATTTCATGCTTCAGGGAATGGGATCTATATGGGCTTTTGTAGCTCCGAATATCATTGCCCTGCTCGTAATCGCAGTGCTTGTGAAAAAGATTAAGAACTTGCCAGCAATTACACAACCCGAACTTTTAGAACAGCGCTATGGCAGTATAGTCAGATGGCCTATTGCCCTGATTATCACGGTTGTAATGATTCTCTTTGCAGTTGCCGATGTTACAGGGCTTTCCCTGGTATTGCAGACATTCTACGGTCTTGATCCCTTTTATGCCGCAGCCATTGTTGCAATTGCAGTTTCGATTTACGTGACGCTTGGAGGACTATCTGCAGTTGTCTGGACGGATGTTATCCAGTTTGGCTTCCTCTCCCTTTTCATAATAGTAATGGCTTTTGTTGCAGTAGGGACTGTGACAGATGGAGGGCTTCAGGTGCCTGCAATAAGCAGTTCCGAACTTTTCGGAAGCGTGTCAGGAGACTGGTGGAATCCTCTTTCAATCGGTCTTCCCATGGTACTAATTTTCTGCTTTGCTATCATTCCTGGCTGGATTATTGAGCAGGACCCCTGGCAGAAAGTCTGGGCAGCAAGGGATGCAAAATCTGCCAGTCTTGGAATGATTATAGGGTCACTTATGATCGCTGTGGTTTTCGCGGCATGTGCCGTAATTGCAATAGCCCTCAGTTACATTTTTCCTGATATAGCAGGTATGGGTTTCCCTGCAGGCATGTCCCTTGCAGAACCCGCACTTTTAGCCTTTGTAAGTGAACGTTTTGCCTCTGCACCAGCAGTGATAGCCCTCAGTGCAATAGGACTTGCAGCTGCTTCCATGTCCTGTGCGGATACATTTTCAACCTCAGGAGCCTCCTGTATCTCAAGGGACATCTACCAGAGGTACATAAAGCCAGATGCTACAATGAAAGAAATGATGCTGGTAAACAGGGTCAGCGTACTGTTTATTATACTCGCTGCAACAGCAGGCTCATTCGTAATCCCCAATATCATAGATGCTATTCACATTGCAACTTTCATTGCAAGCTCTTCTTACTTCTTCCCGCTCATGGGAGGGCTGTACTGGAAGCGGGCCACCAAGGAAGGAGCCTTTGCAGGCATGGTAGTTGGTTTTACAGTTCAGGTAGCCCTTGTAGCTCTGGACCTTATAAAGACTCCACCTCTTGCTCCCAGCTATTTGGAAAGCATTCATCCCGTTCTGATGAACCACGGAGTTATCGTGGGAATGTCTCTCAGTGCAATCACTTTCTTCTTAGTATCTCTCATGACAAAACCTTCTAGCAGAGTAAATCTCGCACCCTTTTTTGAAGAGGAAGCAGAAGAGCTTGCCCGCTATGAGGCAAAAGATATCAATGAAAATGATCCTGAGTACAGTGTTTTCCTCAAAAACCTGAATGAAAAAGTTACAGGAGAACGTGCTCATCTCCAGCTTAATCTCCGGGTCTCAGGAAGCCTTAGCTGGCACGAACTGGTAGATAAACTTAAAGCGAGTTCTCCAGCCTGGGTTACGCCTACAGGACTTGACACCATATACAGGCTAACTCATGGGGACATGCTTGCCTGTGTAGCAGTTTCCAGGGGAAGCGGAGAGCAAGATATCTGGCTCAAAGCCGAGCCAAGGCTTGAAACCGTGGGAAGGCAGAAAAGAGAGCTTTTCACTGCCTATGAAGAGCTGAAAAAAGTGCTTGGTCAGAAGAGTGTAAGTCTGGACTTTTATTAAAACGGGGTTCTAATTGAACCTTGTTTATTTTTTGTAATTTTAGCTTTTTAAAGTTTAAGAGCGTTTTTAAGAGTTTTTTTCCGAAATAGAGATCATCGAGTGAGAATACCTCAAAATTATAGACTCCTTTGTATCCTGAAAGCAGTTTCAGGACTGTAAAGTCTGCACAGCCCTTTCCTGGAGCCATGTGCTCATCCCCATCGTATCTTTGTGTCCACTCTCCGCTGTTATCGTGCAGGTGGAGATGAACTATGTACTTTTGCAGGATCCTAACAAATTCTCTGAGTTTTTCAGGATTACCTCCGCAGGTAAGGTTTGCATGCCCTATATCAAAGGTAGCCTTCAAGTATCCGGAATTCACAGTTTCTATTGTCCGGGAAAGCTCCTCTGCCTTACAGCAAAAATTCGAAGGATCTGTATCTTCTTTGTTCTCAAGGCCCAGGATAACCCCGTAATCTTCAGCTACTGAGGCAAGCCTGCTCAGGTTTTCTATCATAGACGAGAACGATTTTTCCCTATCAGTCCCAATTCTGCCCGGATGCAGTACCATAACAGGGGCTCCAGTCCGGTTTGCAAGTGCAATTGATTCTTCCATAAGGGCAAATTCCCTCTTGTCCATCTGTGCAGTATCTATCTGGAGAGCAGATGGATATTTTGAATCTGCAGCCCAGTAAGGAGCATGAATTGTAACTGCAAGATTATAGACTGAAATTTCATCCAGTACCCTGTCAAGCTTTTCCTTTTCAAGTGTCAAATCGTCATAGACCCCAAGCTTGGGAATGTACAGCTCTATGGAATCAACATGTTCCTTTAAATTCCCAGGTGCACCGGCAAAAGATGAAGCTCCTAATATCACGCATTAAGCAAGGAAACTAAATATAAAAATTCTTTTCTGATCCCTGCAGTACTCAAACTGCGAGAAATCCTAAGAATAATTGTTCTGATTGAAGCCAGAATTAAAAGCCTGTGAAAATTCCCTCTTAAAGCTTACTCAGGCAATTTCATGCTCATAATAGGTAAAAACTAGCCAACATATTTATATATAAAAAGATGTTATACGCATAACGATCTAAAATATTTCATAAATATTCTTTTAAAAAAGTATATAGTTTTCTTTAATGAAAATACTTTCTTCCAGCAAACAAACAGTATTAAATAATTTATTGTTTATGATACTGGTAATATATATATTTTATACAGTAAATAAATGAAGAAGTTTATACAACTTACTATTTATGAAAATTAATAATATAAAAACAACACCGGACGAATTTATTAATATAAAAATAACAAATATTTTTTTACTAATTGATAAAAAAATTCACTTGTTACAATCGGAATCTTTATATTATATTGAACGAAGTAAAATTTTTTTATTTATATAAATGTATGAATTTGTTTGTTTTACCCCACCCAACATGTCTTATAAAATTGATTGTATATTATATAGTCCTATAATAATATTTTAAAAGCCTACATATTTCGAAAGGTTTATGAATGATCCTCCCTAATCAAAAAATTAACGCGCGTCATAATCATATTTCTTTGTGATGATATGGCAGACGATTTCAAAAAAATGTACAGCGTTTTTTGAATCCAATTATTACATGTAATAATAAAAAGGAGGAAAATAAATGGAACCACTCGTAAGCATGGGAGTGCTTGCATTAATTGGAGTGGCTGCGACCATTGCAGGTGTATCAGAAGACCTGGAATCGGATATAGGATCGCAGAGTAACCCCAACTCTCAGGTGCAGCTAGCTCCCCAGATGGCATATCCACACAGAATTTTTAATAAAGCCATTTCAGGTGAACCACCATCCAATGCTTTAATGTGTTCAATTGGTGCAGCCGTTGCAACAGTATTAATAAGTGTATTTACGCTATCTCCGCTCTTTGCACTGGTATTCGGTTCTCTCATTGCAGCATGCGTACATGGTACCTTTGCGGTAACTGCTACAATGGGCAGATGTGCCAGTCAGAGTCGGTTCAAGCAGCCGATTTATCTTGATATGATAAGATCCCACGTTCCAGCAATTATGGGATTTGCGTTCATAACGACCTTCTGTGTACTAGTGGTGTCGTATTTAATGACCGTAGTACTCGGACATCCCTTCCCGCTAGCCATGCTGGCCTTTATCTGGGGTATTACTATAGGTGCGATAGGATCGTCAACAGGCGACGTTCACTACGGTGCAGAGCGTGAGTTTCAGCAGTTTGAATTCGGTTCAGGGCTGAACGCTTCAAACTCAGGAAACATTGTAAGATATGCTGAATCAGGGCTCAGGAATGGGTTTGATAACTCCTGGTTCTGTGCCAAGTTCGGAGGTCCTGTCACAGGGATTGCTTTTGGTATGACTGTATTCCTGGGAAGCTGGATAACCACTATTTTTGATCCTACACAGGGCCTGACAATAGGATGGCTCTCTGTTGCTGTAGGTGTTATTATTGTCCTTATTTTAATTATCTGGAACTGGAAGATCGAAGTTGCAGCCCGCAAAGCATTTGGGCCCTACAAAGAAGATAAAGCTGAGGAGGCTTCAGCATGATTGACGCTATCTTAGGAAATATCCTCTGGATAGCTTTCATTGTTATCGGTGGCGTTTTGGTCTCCTGGGGTGTCCACTTCGTGCCCGTAGGTGGTGCACCTGCAGCTATGGCTCAGGCGACAGGAGTCGGTACCGGTACAGTGCAGCTGGCAACAGGTGCAGGTCTTACAGGGCTTGTCAGTGCCGGGTTTATGATGAACGTAACGGACAACCTTGCCCTGATTGCTGCCTCAGGTGCAGTAGGAGCAATGATCATGATCGCTGTGACCATGATTATCGGTACCTGGGTCTATGTTTATGGTGTAGGTGTTGTGCCTTCTTCCGCAAAAGTAAAGACTGACCCTATAACAAAGTACAGACAGGATATTTACGTGTCTCAGGGTACAGAGGGTCACGGGATTCCTACTGTCAGTTTTGTGAGTGGAGTCATCGGGGCTGCTCTTGGTGGGCTCGGAGGATCCTTGGTTTATTATTCACTCATTGAAGTAGGTGTGAATGCTGGGCTGGAACGTGTCGGTGTTACCACTGCAGTCACAGGGAACTCACTTGTAGCACTTGCAGCAATATTTGCAATAGGCATTTTCTTAGTGAACGCTGTAATTCCATCCTATAACATAGGAGGTACAATTGAAGGGTTCCATGATCCGAAATTCAAGAAATGGCCGAAAGCGGTTATTTCTTCCCTCATAGCATCAATACTGTGTGCTATCGTGGCTGTAATTGCAATCGCAGAGCTTGGAGGTATTTAAAATGTCTGTAGGCGGAGCAGGAGGAGAAGCTAAAGGCGGATATCCTGCACAAACAATAATGGCTCTGGGTATAGTCGGTGGTCTAGTCGGAATTTACCTGGGTCACATTGCACCTTCGGCGTATTCCTTCTTCGGAGGCATTGGAGCAATCTGTGCAACTGTCTGGGGTGCTGATGCAGTTAGGCGTGTTGCAAGCTATGGGCTTGGTACAGGCGTTCCATCAATTGGTATGCTAGCTCTCGGTATGGGTATTGTAGCAGCTTTATTCGGGCTTTCCATAGGAGGCATTGCAGGGCCCATAGTTGCTTTCATTGTAGCAGCAATTATAGGTGCCGTTATTGGTGCCCTTGCAAACAAGGTAATCGGCATGGGTATCCCTATTATGGAACAGGCAATGGTAGAAATTGCAGGTGCTGGTACTCTTGTAATTCTCGGTTTGAGTGTAGTTATTGCCGGGTCGTTCGAGTATGCTGCAGTTATCGAAAGTGTTATTGCAACCGGATACATTGCACTGATCTTTATAATAGGCAGTATGGGAATACTTCATCCTTTCAATGCCAGCCTGGGACCTGATGAGAAACAGGACAGAACCCTCATGCTTGCTGTTGAAAAAGGAGCTATTGCGTTAGTTATTACAGGCTTTGCGTCTTCACTCCATGAAGGGCTGCTGACGGCTAGCGTAAACATGCTTGTAGGAATTATCATCTGGTATGTTGCCTTCAGCAAGCACTACGCGCTTATTAAAAGAGATGCGCATGCAGTGGTTGGAACCGGTCTGCTTCCAAGTGCGGAGGAATTGCAATGAGCATTGTTCGTATAGCTCCCGAGATAAACCTGGTCATGGATACGGATTCTGGAGCCGTCACACAAGAACGGAAAGACTCGATTCAGTATTCCATGGAACCCGTCTTTGAGAGAGTGGACAAACTGGATGCAATTGCAGATGACTTGGTGAATTCTCTTTCACCCAGCGAACCGCTCCTTAATTCCTGGCCAGGCCGTGAGAACACCTCCTACAAGGCAGGAATTTACTCTAATGCCTTCTACGGAATCGTTGTGGGTCTTGCCTTCAGCGGACTGCTGGTCCTAATCATATATATTACAAGATTGATGGAAGGGGTGGTGTAAAATGGTAGAGAAGAGAGAACCAGCCCCAGGATGGCCTATCCTGAAAGGTGAATATGAAGTAGGCGATGTTAAGAACTGTGTACTTGTAATTACCTGTGGTTCACACCTTCCAGGAAAGCCAATTCTTGATGCAGGAGCAGCCATTACCGGATCATGCAAAACTGAAAATCTTGGTATTGAAAAGGTAGTTGCTCACATTATCTCAAACCCTAACATCAGATACCTGCTTGTCACTGGTTCTGAGGTTAAAGGGCACGTTACCGGACAGTCGATGTTAGCCCTCCATGCAAACGGTGTAAAAGATAACAGGATTGAAGGAGCAGTAGGGGCAATTCCATATGTGGAAAACCTGAATGCTGAAGCAATTGCTCGCTTCCAGGAGCAGGTTGAGGCTGTCGATCTGATCGATACCGAAGATATGGGCGCTATCACCGCCAAGGTAAGAGAACTCGCCTCAAAAGATCCCGGTGCCTTTGACGCAGAACCAATGATTGTGGAAATCAGTGAGGAGGGCGAAGAAGAAGAAGAAGGCGGCGTTGTAAGACCGGTTTCCGGTGAAATTGCAGTTCTTCGCAGCAGGTTGAAGGCAATTGAAGCCCGAATGATGGATATAGGAAACTTGAATAAGTTCCACTCAGGAGTTCACGCAGGAAAGATTGAAGGCATCATGATAGGGTTGACAGTGACCATATCCCTGCTTGGATTATTACTGCTAGGGAGGTAACGTAAATGTCAGAAGAATATGATAAAGGCGTACCAATGGTGCTTGCTCCTCAGATGGGCGCAATTGATGCTACTGTTGAGAGCATTCGATATAGAGCACAATTGATTGCGAGAAACCAGAAGCTGGATTCCGGGGTTATGTCTACCGGAATAATTGGCTTTGCAGCAGGTTTCCTCTTTTCACTGCTGATGGTCGTTGTACTCCCAATACTGGTCTGGTGAGGTGAAGAAATATGGATGGAAAAGCACCAGCAGCGTTTGTAGAGCCAAGCGAGTTTAATGAAGTAATGAAAAGGCTCGACACGATTGATGAAAAGATTGAGTTTGTCAACAGTGAAATTGCGCAGAGAATTGGAAAGAAAGTAGGAAGAGATATCGGAATTCTGTACGGCGGAGTTATTGGCCTGCTGCTCTTCCTGATCTATGTCCAGATATCATCAATGTTCATATAAATGAGGGATCAAAATGTTCAAGTTTGACAAGAAACAGGAAGTTTTTGAAATCGGTGGAGTTAAGTTCGGCGGACAGCCGGGCGAATACCCAACCGTATTAGTCAGTACCATGTTCTATGCAAGACACAAGATTGTGACTGACGAGGACAAGGGTATTTTTGACAGAGCAGCCGCAGAAAATCTCTGGAACACCCAGGTCTCACTGAGCGATGAAACTGGGCTCCCCTATGTAAACCAGATTGTAGGAGAAACCCCTGAATCAATTAAGCGTTATATCGACTGGTTCGTCGAAATCGATGACAGGACACCTTTCCTGATTGACTCCTCAGCCGGAAACGTGCGTGCAGCAGCAGCTCAGTACTGTACTGAAATTGGTGTTGCAGACAGGGCAATCCACAACTCGATTAACGCAAGTATAGAACAGGAAGAAATCGATGCTCTCACAGATAGCGATGTAACAGCTGCAATCGTTCTGGCTTTCAACGCAACTGATCCGACCGTAAAAGGAAAGATAGATATCCTTGAAGTCGGCGGTTCCGGACAAACCAAGGGTATGCTCCAGGTCGCAAAGGAATGTGGAATAAAGTACCCAATTATCGACGTCGCAGCCATGCCTCTTGGTGCAGGTTCCGGTGCTACTATCCGCTCGGTACCCACACTGAAAGCAAGATTCGGGCTGCCAATCGGCGGTGGATACCACAACATGGCTTCTGCATGGGACTGGCTCCGCAAATTCAAGAAGACTCAGCCTGATCCAAAGGCAATCTACATGCCTTCAGACATTGGTACTAACCTGGTAGCTCAGATTGCAGGTTCGGACTATCTGCTCTACGGTCCTATCGAGAACGTCAACCAGATCTTCCCAGCTGTTGCGATGGTCGACATCATGCTCGGTGAAACTGCAAAGGAACTCGGCATCGAGATCGCAGATCTGGCAGACCACCCGGTAACCAAACTGACATAAACGAATTGGAAAAACTAAAAGAGTCTCAGGACTCAAAGCAGAGGAAATTTTCCTTTGCTTTTTCTTATTTTCTAAACTATTGTGGCTTTTTATCAAGCACTGGCATTTGTTCTCCTAACCCATCTGGCTTTAGTCTTCATGTATTTCTGCCGAATTTTTAGTTCTAATTAACTACTTTTAAATGTACTTTCAGGCAAATTGGGAAATTCTGATTTATGTGAGCCAGAAACTATGCTATAAATGAACATAAAGAAAAAGACTGAAAAGATAATGAAAAGAAAATGATACTAAAAGATCTACGTTATTTCTCAGGAGAAAGTCCCTGGCTGGCTAATTACTCCATCTGAACCTGCCAGGTACTTATGAATCCACTCCCAAACTCGCTTTCTGGGACTGTTATCGCCTTTGAAGATTGTGAGTTATCAGGGAAATCGTTATAACCTGTGAGTTTTTACTCCCGCACTCAGGCAGGAATTGTATCATCTACTCCCAAATCCACAGTTTTTGTAAATGTCAACCTATGTCTTTGAGATTAAATTAGAGTAAATAATCATAGGCTGGACAAACTGTAAGAAAAGGGCGAAATCAACAACACAATCTTCCAGGTTATAGCAGTCCGATTTATATACCAACCTTTTTAATGAACATGTTGTACACTGTCTTAACATATATATATAAAGAATTGTGAACCATTGTCATCTGTTTGCGGTTAGTTATCAAGTTTCTTGCCCGATATTAAAAGAAATCTTAATCTAAATTTGAAATTAAGACCATGTCTGAAAACTTGTGTCGAATTAACTCTTCAGTATTTATAATCACATAAATCATACGATACTCCGGGATTAATGGCTTCTCCTATGGAGTATGTTGGAACCTGTATTAACTCTAATTACTAAGAAATGATACTAAATAGAAAGGTTTAATATTTGGTAGCACTTACCAGTACCTAAACAGGGTTCTAAGTAAAAACTTTTAAGTTCACAGAATATCTCATTGTAAAAGCGTTTTTTCTAGCTTTTAAACCGGAAGCCATAAAAAGTCCTGAACTTGCGGTCACCAAAACGGATCATAGCATAAAGAACCAGGAAACCGGGTATCGGGTGGAAATATGCTGATCAGAAAAAATATATCCCTGGATGATAAGTACCTTAAAAAGTTACAGCCCCTTCTAGATGCCAATAATGGGAATTTGAGCGCTGCAGTCAGGGATACTATTGAGATTGCGGATACAGCTCTTACATATCATAAAAGTATTGATGAAGCAATCCAATTTTTAAAAGAAACTCCTGCAAAAGAGGAGTTAAACGATACAATTCAGAGCGGAGAAAATATCGTTATAAATAAAACAATGCTTGAATGGTTATTCAGGTGTACGAAAGGCAGGCTCACTGATGAAGAGCTTGTTAATGAACTCATCAATCCGTTTGAGATTCACGATATGAAGCAGCTTGAAGATCACCTTAATAGGGTTTCAAGAAGCTATCACTGGGCAATTCGGACTTCAATAAAGTGTGAAGATATTAATAATCCTGAGTCTGCACTGGTAATTATTTCCAATTCTACTGTACATAGCAGAGACTTTTTTGCCCAGCTGGTGGCTCATTTCCTTTCCAAGTGGAAACAGCTCGATGTTGAGCATGTTTTCAGAAGATCAAACTCGACCCAGATTTCTTTCAGAAGGAACTCCTCTACCTCCTCGAACGAGACTATGCCCGGAATTCTGAAGCACTTTGGGTACCTTGATATTTTATGCAGAGAGCTGGACGAAAATACCGAGTTCTGGACTCAGCTAATGTATACTTATAACGTTGAAAGGTTTAATCTCGTGACTCTTCATAGGAACCAGTTTGAAGTTTTTGCAACCGGGGAAGTTCCAAACCCTACAAAAATCCTTGAGCGCTTATGTAAGCAGTCTGTATGTGATATGGCCCTTCCGGATTTACTGGTTCATTTCAGGAGAATGTACCTGGCAACTCAACTTGCCAAGAATATAGAGATTTCCCTTGAACCCGGAAACGAGTCAGTAACCATCTACCATGACTTCAAAGATGAAAGGGTTATCCGCAATCTTGTTGCATACTTCTCGAACATATTCAGGGAAAACGGCACACCTTTTGAGACATCCTCCTATTCAAGCATGATCGAATTCCGATTCTTTCAGGAACGAAAACATGATAGTCTGGACCCCTATCTGATGGAGGATGACAGAAGACACTGAAAACCTTAAAAGAAAATATTAAGGAATATATACTGAAGAGATCTCTGAGAGAGCATTAATGGAAGAAATACCAATAGAGAGATATTAAATAGAGCATTAAAGAAATATTTGAAGAAATCAGAAAGTAAAAACTTCAGCCTGAGCTAAAGTTCTCCCTAAATTTTCGATGTCTAATGCCTGTCATTATATGGCTTACTGCTTTTCGTTATCTAATTCAGCCTTTTGTAACCCCTAAAGGAAGAACTCTTGCGACCTTACGGGCAATGCCAAGCTCATGTACGACATTTACCACCTCACTGCTGGATTTGTATACGCCTGGAGCTTCCTCTGCAATCACTGATGGATGCGCGGCTCTTATCGTAATGCCCTGAGCCTCAAGGTTGTCTTTTACGTTTTGTCCGCGGAATTCTTTCTTTGCTTGTGCTCTGCTCATTACTCTTCCTGCTCCGTGGCAGGCGCTGCCGAAAGAGATATCCATAGCCTCTTTCGAACCGCATAATATAAAGGATGGAGTTCCCATGCTTCCTGGAATCAAAACTGGTTGCCCTACATCCCTGTACACGGCAGGGACTTCAGGATGTCCTGGAGGAAATGCCCTTGTTGCCCCTTTTCTGTGTACATACACTTCTTTTTTCTTGCCGTCCACGGTATGTTCTTCAAGTTTTGCTACATTGTGAGCAACGTCATAAAGCAGGTTCATGCCCAGGTCTTCAGCGTCTCTCCCGAATACATTTTCAAATGATTCCCTCGTCCAGTGCGTGATCATCTGACGGTTTGCCCACGCATAATTTGCAGCGCAGAGCATAGCCTTAAAGTAGTTCTGAGCTTCCCTTGACTGGGCAGGGGCACAGGCAAGCTGTTTATCAGGAATCTCAATCTTATGGTCCTTTACAGCCTTAGAGAGTTCCTTTAGATAGTCAGTACATATCTGATGCCCTGCACCCCTTGACCCGCAGTGAATCATTACAGTGACCTGACCTTCTTCAAGCCCGAAGGTTGAAGCCATTTCTTGATCATAGATTTTATCGACATACTGAACCTCAAGGAAATGGTTGCCGCTTCCTAGCGTTCCTAGCTGAGGTTTACCCCGGTTTCTGGCTTTCGTACTTACATGGGAAGGGTCAGCACCTTCCATATACCCGTTTGCTTCACAATATTCAGTATCAGCTTCCACACCATATCCAGCTTCCACAGCCCATTTTGCACCCTCAAGAAAAGCACAGTCAAGCTCCTTATCTGAAGCCCTGAACCGACTTTTGGAACCAACACCTGCGGGAATATTCTTAAAAAGCTCGTCGGTTAATGTCTTTATGTTAGGAATTACCTCCTCCTTCTGAAGTTTGGTACGAATTAGCCTTACTCCGCAGTTGATATCAAAACCAACCCCTCCAGGGCTGATGATCCCTTCTTCCATGTCAAAAGCCGCTACTCCCCCAATGGCAAAACCATATCCAAGATGGGCGTCAGGCATTGCCATGGAATATTTCTGGATGCCAGGGAGAGTTGCCACATTTGCAATCTGGTCAATAGTCCCGGGTTCAATCCCATCGAGTAAGTTTTCGGATACAAACAGGCGGCCTGGAACCCGCATATTAGGGATATGTCCAATAGGGATTTCCCAGTTATTTTCGGAAAGCTTCCTGACCATATTCCTTACATCCCCCTTCGCATATTCTGTGCTTAAATCGTCAATAGCTATATCTTCGCTCTCTGCCATGATTGATACTCCCTGCTCCTCTATATTTTATGAATATAATTCTGGGACTATTAATTTACCTTCTGTTTCCTGAATTTCTGCAAGTTATTTCTGAAACGTAATCTGGATACATTGTGCAAGGCTGGATTAAGGCTACATTGATTTTTGAAAACGCAATGATATTATTATTTCAATATAACAAAATCGGTCTAAACACGATTGAATGAGCTCAGGACTAGATAACTAAACTTGAGACCTTGTAATGCAGAATAGGATAATTCACATACATGAAGCTATGCATAGTACAGAAGAACTGGAGGAAAAATAGCCAGTTACCGGCGGATAAGGGAGAAAGTTTCTGCTCGCTTAAATATCCACAACGACTTGAACCTTCCAGCCATCGTCGATTTTTGTTATTTCCAGCTGGTTATAAGTAACAGCCTTGATTTCGGTCTCAAAGGGATGGCTTTCGGGATAGTACTCTTCGCCAAGTGCTTGAGCTGTTATCGAGTATTCACCGGCTTCTTCCTTAATTTTCTCAACTTTAAATTCCCTGAAAACAATCTCATCAACTTCAAATACATATAAAAGTTCGGAAAGCCAGTCAACAAGCAGGGATTCCAGGTCAGGTGCTTTGAGAAAAATTTCTTTTTGGGTTTCTCCAGAGACCTGCCCTGTATCAATCATAACATTGAACATAGCGAGAGCCGAATTCTCAAACATTTCTTCCAGGGACTTCCCATAAGCTATGAACTTGATATCTGCGGTATGTTCCAGATATTCATATTGTTTTCCTTGAGATGGCATAGTCAAGTATTGTGCTTTTGTGTACCTTAAACTATTCGCTGCAAAAACCTGTGTAGATCAGAAGAAATTTATAAATCAGGAAAAATTGAGTTTACGAAATTTTTTAAAAAGTACTTTCAGTCTAATTTCTTCCAGATATAAAGAATTCTCTGAATAGCTGTTATGTGGCTGGTTACAGCAATCAGGATAACAGCCCAGCCAAGGATCGGAAAACCTGCAATCGGGGATGAAAAGGCAAAGTTTCCGAAAGCTGCAAGAATTACGACTACAAGCCGGTCTGCCCTGCCCATTATCCCTCCATAATATCTCCCTAGATTGAGCGCCTGAGCCTGGGTTCCTAGATAGCTGGTAAGCTGTACTCCCACAATTGCCACAACCCCAACCTGCCAGGGGACATAATCTGCAAAAAAAATGCTGCAGATTATAAAGACATCCGAGTAGCGGTCGATAACGTGATCCAGAAAATCGCCCCTGGGAGTAGCCCTATTTGCCTTTCGTGCAATTACCCCGTCAAGGGCATCAAAAATCGAGTTAAAGATTACCAGAAAGCCTGCCAGCAGGACGAATTCTCTGGATGCAGGTGAGTAGTAAAAACTAAGACCTGCAAAAAATGCACAGATTAGGGAAGCTATGGACACTGTATTGGGTGAGACCTCATATCTAACGAAAAATTCTGCCAGTGGTTCGATTACTTTTGAGGCAAAAGGTCTCAGGGTATTAAACGTCATGGTACTCGAGATTCTTCCTTTAGGTGATATCGTAATAGAAAACTGCCTGAAAAACAGGCATCTTATTTTGTTAAGTATCCCGGTTTGGATCTGCTTATTTATATTGTTTCTGTGTTTACCTGTTTTTTATATTTATACTTAAGGCTGTGTGGTTATCCGCTCATTCACTAGATAAGCTTACTTATTTTTTTCTTTTGCTCTTATGCAATCATAAATAGAAACGCGGATCAAACGAGCGCTCGTTTGGCTTACTTATTTTTTCCCCTGTTGCCGCACGATCGTACAGGTACTTAACTTTACAGGAGTGTTCAAGCTGCGTGGTTATGATATATGCATCTCCGAGTGTTCTCCCGATTGCAAATGTACCGTGACTGTAAACTATAGCGCCTCTGTATCTTGAGAGTGCGTTTGCAAGATTCCCTGCAAGCTCGCGGCTGCCTATGCCTCCTCCTACAATCGGGATCTCCCCGAGGAAATACTGCCCTTCGCTGTCCACAGGCGTAATTTTTCCCTCAGGGCCTGCGAGCAGGGATTCAACAACCGAATAAGCAGAATGGGCATGAATAATTGCAAGCGCTGAGGTCTGCCTGTAAATCTCCCTGTGTACGACAGCTTCGGAAGATGCAATTATATCAAGGGAGGAAGTGTCCTGAATATCAACTTCAACAACATTGTTTTCTGTAATTTCATCAAGTGCCGCCCCTGTCCGGGTAATAAGCATCCTGTTTCCAGCCCTGATACTTATATTTCCAAAGTTTGACTCGACAAGCCCGTGTTCGACCAGCTTGCGCCCATATTTTGCGATTTCCTGCCACATTTTAAGCGGTATATAGACCAAGAACGCCATAAGGCTTATGTACTTATTCTTCTGAAGTCCGGCAAAAAGAAGAAAATAACTCAACTTAAACATGACGGAAGGCTTTTGGAAAGGGAAACCTGCCATAAAGTTTATCTGTGAGTATTGTATTTAGATAAATCGCAGCATTTACAGTTTGCCTCGTTGGCTCAGCCCGGTAGAGCGAGTGACTTGTAATCACTAGGTCGCGTGTTCGAATCACGCACGAGGCTTCTTATTAACCTTATAATTCCTCTTTTTCTTATCCGATCTTGGTTTCTAACAATTTTTCTTTGTTTTCTTACGATCTGTGCCACTTTCTCATGTGACTTCTTTGCAATTTATGGCATCTCCCACATGACCTTTAAACCTGAATTATCTTTGAGCCTTTCTCGCAGTTCATATTCGCGTCCCATGCTGTAAAAAGTGTTAACAATTTGGTGGACAGACAATTTATTAAACATAAGTGATTTTATTTAATTGGGGAATCTACTATGAACAAAATTAAAATTGGGGAAATTCACTATGAACGAGATTAAAATCGGGGATAAAATTCAGGACTTCACATTAAAAGACCAGAGCCAAAAAAAAGTTCACCTTTACGACTTCGCTGGTAAGAAAGTACTTCTATCATTTCATCCGCTTGCCTGGACAAGTGTGTGTTCTGAACAGATGAAATTGCTTGAAGAAAACCACGAGATGTTCGACAGGTTGAACACAGTTGCCTTTGGCATAAGTGTCGATCCCGCGCCATCGAAAAAAGCCTGGGCACGGGAACTGGGAATTACGCACATCAAACTTCTTTCGGATTTCTGGCCTCATGGGGAGGTTGCCAGAAAATATGGAATCTTCAGGGAAAAAGAAGGAGTCTCTGAGAGGGCTAACATAGTTATCGATGAAAATCAGAAAATCATATTTCTCGAAGTATATCCTGTGCGTGAACTTCCTGATATGTCAAAGATCGCAAAAGTTCTGGAACAGTAAGATACAGGATCGGCTCTGAAGAATAAAACAGTAACAGGAAAAGTAAACAATAGATGACAGGGCAATAGCAGGAAAAATGAATAATATTGGGGTAGTCAGAAAACTAATCAGAAAACTAATTAGCTCAATATTCCTAAAAGGTTACATTTTCAATTTTATTTTAAACCTTATTATTTAATTTTCAATTCGATCTGAGTCAAGCATTCCTTAACTCTGTGTCGATTCCATCAAAGAGTTGTCTCAGTGCTATGCTAAGCCTGCGGACCTCCATCTGCCAGATTCTTTTGCTAACCTGTATATTTCCTCCAGCTTTGACAGCTGCCACCCATGCGTATTTTCTGGCAATTTTCTTGTTATCTGAAGGAGAACGGAAAGCTTTTCCGGTCTTCTCGTTGCTGTACTTCTCGTTAATAAGGAACTCGTATATCTCCTGAACCCTCTCAAGTAGCTCTTTTTCACTTTCAGTGCCCGATGCTCCAAATAAAACAAGGTTCCAGAGGCGGAACTGTACATTATGAAGTTCAGTGGAAAGTTTATTGGAGGTTGAGACTTCCAGTATCTTCCTGAATTCAAGATAAATGTCCGTATTTCCGAAACCTGAAGGCAGGATATTCCCAAGTGAGATCATAACATGAATGCACTCGTGAAAAAGAATTCTGGCTATCAGAAATTCAACTCTTTCCTGCAAGTTCCAGAATTTGCTTACGAGAGCCTCATCCCAGAGCTGATAAGGGTTAACAATGATTATGGACCTGTAGATAATCCTCTTTTCTTTCTTTGATACCAGGCGTTTGGGATAAAGAGTCATTCCCAGCATTTTTCCGAAAAACTGAACCCTGACAGCCAGGTCCCAGCAGTATTCCCATCCTCCTGAGTTTGTACACTTTACCCTGTAGTAGTTTCCATCAAAGTGAACTTTCTCAAGCAGCCGGTACATATCTTTACTGTGTACCCTGATTAATGATTTTACCCTGGATTCACGATAGATCCTAAGGTCAAAATAAGGCGCATTCGGGATAGAAGGAGAAGGTAAGTTACCGGTTGGCGTACTTAGATCCTGGAATCCGTAAGCCCATAGCAAATTTGAGTCGCTGTTCCAAACATTGACCTCATTCTCAACTGGTCTGGCCTTCCTTTTCATTGAATCCCCTCGCACAAGATACCCAATAGGATATTATAACTAAAGATATATAAAAATTGACCAATATGCAGCAAAGAATTGAAATAAAGGTTTACCCCGGCTCAGAAAGGTAAAACCCTCATTTATTTTCGCCTTTTTCATTGAGATATCCACAAATCGGACAATTATTTAGCTTTGAAAGTGAAATTTCAGTGAAATTCCCTGACAGCCCATTCCAGAATAGAAGACGACCTTCCAGAAGCTTCCCCTGCCCTGTCAGAAATTTAATTGCCTCATTTGCCTGTATGGAACCGATGATGCCTGGAGTAACTCCTAAAACCGGAAATACTTCCTTCCTGGAGATGCGTGGAAAAATACAGTAAAAGCAGGGGGTTTCCCCAGGTATTATCGTTGTTACCTGTCCGTCATAGCCTGTAACTGCTCCATGAATTAAAGGGATCCTTCTTTTTATGGCAAGCCTGTTAAGCATGTGTCTAGTTTCAAGGTTATCAAGTGCATCAACTATAACGTCACACTCAGGAACCAGGACTTCGAGATTTGATTCGGTAAGCATCTCTGCTATGGTTTCAACCTTAATATCCGGATTCATGGAAAGCAATTTTTCCTTTGCTGACTCTACCTTAAGCCTTCCAATGTCCTTCTCATGATGCAGGAACTGCCTGTTTAAATTGCTTGCCTCAACGAAATCAAAATCCGCAAGGATTATTTTTCCGACCCCGGCTATTGCGAGATAGGTGGAAATCGGACTTCCCAGCCCGCCTGCCCCGGCAACAAGTACTCTTGCATTCTTCAATCTTTCCTGCCCTTCTTCTCCAAAAAGAAGGATTTGCCGGCTGTATTTTTCACGTTCGAGATCATTCATGCAAGGACTTCCGGAGTATTTATTAATCTAAGTATTGATTACTTTAAATATTGATTAGTTTGAGTATTGATTAGTTTGAGTATTGATTAGTTTGAGTATTGATTAGTTTAAATATTAATTAGTTTAAATATTGATCAGTTTAAATATTGATCAGTTTAAATATTGATTAGTTTAAATATTGATTAATCTCTAAGTATGGAATAACTCAAGATTTTTCTATTTTATATATGACTTCCTGTTTTTCGTCAGCAGGAGTACTTTTATTTCAGGTAAATTTGAGTATTCATTGATGAACGACTTTCTAACGCATAACTTCTTCGGGTGGTAAAAGGAAGAACAGGAACTTTAATCTGTTGGGTACCAGAATGGCGCACGGAATCCAATAAAATCTGGACTTGAGGACTAAGGCAGAAAGATATATCACTGAGAAGAAACATAACCAGCAGGCATATTGGTGGCAGGGGCAATAATTTTAGAAAAATTAATTAAGGCACGGCCCATAAAAATAAAAAGTTCATTTTTAACATTATTTTGACCGGCTATCTCAATTCACTGTTGTAGCAGCTTTCTTGCATACTATAGACAAGATGCCGAAGAAGAAAAATCTACAAAGGTTCTGGAGTTTATGAGAGTTCTTGATTTAAAAAATACAATTATTAATATCAAACAGGAGTTTTCAGAATATTTTAAAGAACGGGATGCTGAAATCAATGGGTCTCTTCTTGCACTCCTCTCCGGTGAACACGTCCTCTTACTGGGGCCTCCTGGGACTGCAAAGACCCTGCTTGCAAATAAAATCTGTGAAACCATTGAAGGGGGGAACTTTTTCCATTATCTTCTGACCCGTTTTTCGACGCCTGAAGAGGTGTTTGGACCGCTTTCCCTTAAGGCGCTTGAGAGGGACGAATTCAGCAGGCGGATAGAGGGCTACCTTCCAACTGCCCATATAGCCCTGCTTGATGAGATCTTCAAGGCAAACAGCTCCATCTTAAACAGTCTGCTGACTGTGCTAAACGAGAGGAAGTACCATAACGGCAAGGAACTTGTGGAGGTGCCTCTTTTTTCCGTTTTCGGGGCTTCAAATGAGCTGCCTGAAGAAGACGAAAGCCTCGAAGCGCTTTACGACCGTTTTCTGTTCAGGTACAAGGTGGATTATATTCAGCATGAGGAGAACCTTGAAGATCTTATCTTTAAAAACACCGATGATTTCGTACCCTATACAAAACTCAGTATAGAAGACATAAGGGAAGTCCAGAGACGTGCAAGAGATCTACCGGTTGACACCGAAGTTCGGGCAGTTATAAAGGCACTCAGAAGAGAACTTAAGAACTCCAATATTTTTGTCTCAGATAGACGCTGGAAGAAAATTGTGAATATTCTCAGGGTAGCCTCAGTGGTAAACGGGCATTCCAGCGTAAACCGAATGACAGCAGTCCTGCTACAGCATATGCTCTGGGATGTGCCTGAACAGAAGGAAGCGATCAGGAAGATCATTCTGGATAGAGTTGTATCAGGGGGTACGGATACAGGCAAATTAAAACTTGATATTCTTGACCTGAAAAATTCCATCTACAGCTGCCTGCAGCAGGAACTCCCAGATCTCGTAACCTGTAACAAATGCTATGAAGAAGACCGCAAGACAACAGGCGGCCTGAAAAGTTCAAGGTTTTCAGGAGCCAAGATACCGAGAAACCTCACATTTGACAATGCCCTCGACCTGCTGAAGCATCATACCGAGTTCCCAACTCACACTTACAGCTTCGGGCTTGGCTACAGCAATCTGAACAGCTCTCTGAATTTCGAATCTCTGGCAGAGCAATTCCGCAGGAAATACGGATTTGAGTTTAAGATTAGCCTCGATTACGGTGATAAGAAACTCTATGAAAGAGAGTACGAAAATCTGGAAGAGAAGGTGAACTATTTCAGAAGGCAGATTCAGGAAGAGGAAAAAGTGCTTGAGAACACATTAAGGGAAAACATCTGGATCTCAGAGCAGGACAGCCAGGAAATTCTTATGAAATACCGCTCGAAAAACACGGATATTTACGAGATTGTAGGCACTTTGAACGAAATCCGGCTTCTGCTGGAAAAACCCAGGATATTTGATGTTGCCGTTGAAAAAGCAGGAGAAGTAGCCTGAAACTGATAATTCTCTGAGAAACAGAGATAACTGAAATAAAGTCTCTTAAAGCTCATGAAAATCTCTTAAGTATGGAGATTTTTCGGAAAAGGAGAAATATGCAGGAATTAAAAAGTCGAAAGGAAGGTTTCGAAGGCATCTCGGGGCAAAGCTCATCTTTATCATTCAGCCATGCTTTTAATCCTTCCACAATATTAAATATTGAGCTAAGGGGCGTTTTGGCAACTCCAAGAAAAATCCCGAGGCAAATTAGGGAGGAAATAGCTGAAATTCTTGTTTACGAGTTATTCTTAGAGGATGGATACAAGATAAAAGATGAAAAGCTATTTATTAGCAAATTCGGAGCTTTTTATCCGATCCTTCTAGGTTTGAGAGATTTCAGGGTCTGGAACGAAATAAAAGCTCTTGCTGGAACTAATCCCCTTGCAGGCGTTTTTATTCTTAGAGCCCTGCTTGAGGAACTTTTTACACTCCTGGATAATTATGGAACAAAAGAATCAAAGTTCTCAAAAAAGTCTGCAAAAACGCTCGAAAGAAGCCTTAATGCTCTAAGAAACCTGATCGATGAAACTCGAGCCGTATGGGAAAGAAACAGAATAACAAATGCGGAGAATAATTTCCGACTGCAGGAAAATCTGGATGTGCCCACTCGACAGGCAATTGAAAACGGAAAACAGGAGTACGCTTTCAAACAGGAAAAATCTATCAAACAGGATAACTCCTTCAAACATGAAAAATCCCTTGAAGACGCTGAGTACGAGATCAGAAAAAATCCATATCAACAGGCTGGAAAAGCTGCGGGGTCCGAGAAACTCGCCTCAACGACTCTGAAGTTCATGTCATCAGAACAGGCAGGAGAGGCACTGGAGTCTGTTATAGAAGAGAGCGTGGTTGCAAAGCTTGAAGAGCTTATTCCTGTTCTTGAAGACCATCTCGAAGTACTCGAGATTCTTTCAATGCTCTTTCCGGGCAGAACCTGGGATCACTCCTTGAGGGCTCTTCACAGGGAATATTTCGGAAACCTTGAGAAATATGCCTCAATTCTCAGGAAGAGTTCCGATCTTCACAAGATTCTTGAACAGGTAGGCAGGATAGAACTTGAATATGGCTCAAAAAAGATGAACCTCTCACCGTACAGTAGAAGCGAGGTTCACTCGGTTACCTTTTCAGGCGATATCCAGACCTTGCTACCGGCAGAAGCCGTAAAGCTGAAAAATCCTCTCCTGAGGCGTAAATTCTATGCTGATATGCTTGAAGGAAAACTTCTCACGTACCAGTTAAAAGGGGAAAACTGGAACTCGGATACTGCAGGAAAAAAGAGAAAAGGGCCTGTGATCGCTCTGGTAGATACCTCGGCATCAATGCGGGGAGGCCCCGAGCTTCTTGCAAAAGCCGTGCTTCTTGCAGTAGCAAAAAGAATGCTGAAGGAAAATAGAGACGTTAAAGTAATTCTCTTTTCCTCGAGGTGGCAGACTGTTGAAATCGAACTTACAAATAAAAAGCGTATGGGCAAAGAATTTTTGGAGTTCCTAAAATTTACTTTCGGCGGCGGCACCGATTTCAATACTGCACTTCACGCAGGTCTCAAAACTATGAAGAATGAAAAAGCCTTTGAGGGAGCTGATCTTCTTTTCCTTACCGATGGAATTTCCGAACTTTCAGAGAGACCACTTATCCGAGAATGGAATGAGATAAAAGCCACAAGAAGAGCCCGGATATTTTCCCTGATAATAGGAAACTGTGATGCTGGCGGACTGGAACAGGTTTCTGATCACACATATCTCGTAAAAAACGCCGAAAATTGGAATGTTGGAGAAAGCCCTGCAAGTTTTGTGAAAGCTATAAGTAAACCCTACAGGTTTTAATTTCTCTGAGTTTTAATTTTCCGAAAAATTTAATTTCATGAGATTTCGGGTTCCAGGGGATTTTTAGATATCCGTCCTTCGTATCTTTGTTATTATTCAGCGCCCTCGCTTGAGAATTTTCTGCAGACCTTCTGCGAAATCCTCCAGGTCTTTTCTTGCTGGGGTTTGATGCCTGGATATACTCGACATGACTGCAAAAGCTGCCCGTTTACTCCGGCTGGCTCCTTTGAGCAATCCGATTTCGATCATTGCAACTATCAGTTCGGAAATGATTTTGCGGTCTCTCGGACTCAGGGTATTCCACTTTTTATTGAGCTTTTTCGAAGAATCTATTGTTGACTCTTTTCCTTCAGACGCTATTGAAGAAGCCATTGAGGAAGCGGTTTTTGAGGCGCTTACTATGTGCTTCCTTCCGTAGGAAGCTGTTTCCAGAAAAATTTTGAGAGCATCCTTTGAGATTTTTTATTCTTGCTCTTTGATTTATAGGGGTCTCCTCTCCCGACGCATCCCGGAAATTACTTTCAGAACCTCTGCTTTCCAGAATTTTACGAACTTCCTCAAAGATCTCTGAAATTTCCTCACGCGATCTTGTTCTAAGGTACTCTATGAAATTTTTCAATGTCTCTGAATCAATTGATTCTGAACCCAGTTCCGAAGATGAATCCGGATTACGGGAAAAATCCTCATCTATCTCAACAAAATCAGCATCAATTATAGGGCTGGACCCAAAAGGAGATTCGTAGAATAAAGCCTTTCTGGATTCCGATTTCTTCCTTACTCTGAAACCTGCATCTGAAAGTCTGTAAAATACTTTCTCTTTAAGCAAGAAAAACGCACTCCTTCATGAAAACAAATGACTTCCTTCTTAAAACAAAAAATTTTGTTTGCTCGGAGTAATTCGTATTTCAAGTAACTTTAGTATCAACTCGCTGTTACATATATATTAATTTAATTATCTCGATCTTAATCCAGTTGATTATTAGTTACTTATAAAAAGCTTAACTTTGAGACATGACACATTTTCTGCTCCTCATTTTACTAAAGTTTAAACTTCCATATCTGGCAGGCAAAGCTAAAATCGAGATAATAATTAACCAGATTTTAAAAAAAATGTATTTTAAAGTATGGAAAATGAAAATAAAGCTTTTTAATCTCTTTATTTTCTTAAGATAACTTCAAATCAATTCGTAGTTTAGGAAATTATTTTATAAGTTCCATGCCTTAGTAAACAATATGCGAGGTAAAAAATATGAGTATACTGGATACTAAGGCATTAAAAGGAATAGTATGTGGGCTTCTTATTATAGCGGGAATTTCTATTGTCTGTGCAGGAGCAGGAAATGGAGATACTGCCGTGACTGCAAAAGAAGACGTACAGCCAAAAGTCGGGGCAAGCATTGAATCATCTTCGATTTATATCGCGGATTATTTCCCCGAATTTGAAAAGATCAAGATTGATCCGGCTTACAAATACCTGGAACTTGAACCCGGAGACAGTGATAACTTTACCGTAACTGTCGAGAACCGGGACAATAAGACAATTGAGTTAAAACCGGACCTTATAATTACTCCTTATACTGAAAATTTCATGGATGAAAACTGGACGATTATAAGTCCCTCTGAGAAGACCCTGAAGCCTGGTGAAAAGCAAGAGTTTCAGGTAAAAGTTAGCATACCTGAAGACGCCTACCTTGGAAACTATGCTGCACTCATTGCTTTTACGGAAAAGGTGCCTGATAGGGATGTAGCTGGCTATTATCCTAATTTCCCGGGCACGATGCAGCTGAATATACAGGTATGGGTCAGGCCTTCAGTCCAGATTCTTACACCTTATGTAAATGACCTTGTGGAAGCCGGGAAAACTTATACTTACGAAATAAAACTCAGGAATACAGGCGATAAAGACATTGCAATTTCTCCTGAGCTTACCAGAGAGGGAGGTATAATTTACGCTGAAGACGTGGTTTCCTCTACAGGAATGCCGAAGCAGACTTTTGGAGATGATGCAATAAGTGTGGAAGCTCCTGAAAAAATAAAAGCCGGACAGACAGCTGTCATCGAACTTACACTTGCGGTTCCGGCTGACGCAAAGGGCAGCTACAGCGGCAGTCTTGATCTAAATATTGACGACCCCGGGATTCGTGATTATGAGGAACTGGTTTCCCTGAACTTCCGCATCCTACCGGTTCCTGAAGAACCTTATGAGAAAATTTTTGAAGCCGAAACAGATGGACCCATCACCCTGGAAATTAAAGCTTATCAGTATGGGTACGGTCTTTATACAACCGGAGGAAACAGGGATCTCACGCCTTCTTTTAACGTGAGTCTGATTGATCCTTCAGGAAATGAGGTCACTCCTACCCTTGTAAACACAAAATACAGCGGCTCGATAAACATAGTGGATGACACATTTCCTCAGCCGCCGTATCCTATTCCGTACATATACTCAAGAGCTGCAGGCGGTATGGAGACCTATAACCAGGGGAATTATCAGGGAGGAGCTACAACCTTTGTGAATACCTATTCTGCTCCCGGAGCTGCGGGAGAATGGACACTCTCAATCCTTCCCAGAAATACTGAGAATTTTGAGTATACAGTGACAATCGGAGCTGCTGAAGAATAAGCAGCTTCTTGCTTTTTTCTTTTAATTTCAGGCACTATTGACAGGATAAGAGTCCAGATTTCTATTTAATTCCTGAAAACACGGAAGCCTCAAATGGTTTTAGGGGTTTTGATAATTTAAGAGTTCAGATCGATTGAGGATTCTAACAGTTTAGACTTTTGAGACTTTCTCAACCCTTTTTTTCTTAATCGTTTAATTATCCTTACCTCTTTTTACCGAACTTCTGTAATATATAGAAATATAGTTCAAGAGCAAATATAACTAGAGCCATAGTAACTGAAGCCATAATAACTGGAAGCCATAGTAAAACTCAACAACTATTATACTGGTTAATATATAATTTGATTAGGGCACAATATTCGGGATTCCGGAAAAAGTAGGGTGCAAAGTGTCAGTGCAGGCATACTTCATCATATAATAAAGATAGTAAACCCGAAGGAATAAAATAGTCTGAGGATAAGATGAGGCTTAGATGAGGCTTTCATACGATATAGAAATAATCTATACTCTCACAGGATAAAGAGAAATTTATAATATCTTAATTTTAGTTCCATATTTTTGCTGGAGGTAAGAAAAATATGAGAGATGGTCCGGACCCGTATGGGGTAAGAGATACTATTGAAACAGCTACCGGAAGTGCTAAGATCTACAGATTGAGTAAACTGGAAGAAAGGGGTTTTGAGGGAATTTCCCTGCTCCCTTACTCCATAAGGATACTGCTGGAATCCTTGCTCAGACATGCGGACACTGAAAAGCGTTTAATAACCGCTGAGGATGTGGAGGCTCTTGCTCGCTGGAATCCTGAAAATGTAAGTGGTAGGGATATTCCGTTCATTCCATCAAGGGTAATTATGCAGGACTTCACAGGCGTTCCGGCTGTAGTAGACCTGGCAGCACTCAGATCGGCAATGCAACGTCTGGGAGGCGATCCTTCAAAAATAAACCCTGTAATTCCTGCTGATCTTGTCATTGACCATTCCGTCCAGGTTGATTCTTATGGTACGGCTTATTCCCTTGAGGAAAATGAGAAAAAGGAGTTTGAGCGCAACACGGAACGTTATTCCGTCCTGCGCTGGGCACAGAAAGCTTTTGACAATTTCAGAGTTGTGCCCCCTGGAAGAGGAATCATCCATCAGGTAAATCTTGAATATCTGACCCCTCTTGTGCATCTTAAGGAGGAAAATGGGGAGCTATCGGCATTTCCTGACACCCTTGTAGGGACAGACTCCCATACAACAATGATTAACGGGATTGGAGTACTCGGATGGGGAGTCGGAGGCATAGAAGCCGAAGCTGTAATGCTCGGACAGCCTTATTATATGCCTGTGCCTGAGGTAGTGGGCTTCAAACTCTACGGAAAACCTGCACAGGGCGTCACTGCTACCGATATTGTCCTGACAATCACAAGAATCTTGAGAGAAGAAGGAGTTGTCGGCAAATTCGTGGAATTTTACGGTCCAGGATTAAACTCGCTGAGCCTTCCGGATAGGGCGACAATCTCCAATATGGCTCCAGAATATGGGGCAACCCTTGGAATTTTCCCGCCTGATGCCGAGACTCTCGACTACCTGAGAAGGACGGGCAGAAGTGAAGAACAGGTTGACCTTGTGAAAAAATATTTGGAAGCCCAGGACCTTCTTTACTCAGTTTACAAGCCCGATCCTGTATTCAGCCGCACCCTGGAACTTGATATGAGCACTGTAAAGCCCTGCCTAGCAGGCCCGAAACGCCCCCAGGATCAGCTATTTTTTAACGAAGTACCTGGGAACTTCCGTGAAATTATGCGACAGACCTTCGCCCGAAAGAAGGAATCAGGCCTTGAACTTTCCAGAGACCCTGCTTACCAGCGCTGGATAGGAGAGGGAGGGACACCTGTAGAAGAACCCGAGATTCCTGGCATAGAAGAGGAAATAGTAGAGTCTCAAGAGAAATCTTTCAGGGTAACACATGGTTCTGTGGTAATCGCAGCAATTACTTCCTGTACCAATACCTCAAACCCTTCAGTTCTGATAGGAGCAGGGCTGCTCGCAAAAAAGGCTGTCGAAAAGGGACTGCACGTAAAGCCTTTTGTAAAAACAAGCCTTTCCCCTGGCTCAAGAGTGGCTACGGAATATCTGAGAGCTGCATGCCTTTTGCCCTATCTTGAAGCCCTGGGTTTCCATCTGGTTGGTTACGGCTGTACAACTTGTATAGGAAACAGCGGACCTTTAACTGAAAGCGTTGCTAGAGAAATTCAGGAAAATGACCTTACTGTTGCAGCTGTACTCAGTGGAAACCGAAACTTCGAAGGGCGGATTAATCCTCTTATAAGGGCGAACTACCTGGCATCTCCGCCTCTTGTTGTCGCTTATGCAATTGCAGGTACTGTGAATATCAACCTTGAGAGCGATCCCCTTGCTTATGACCCCAACGGACGGCCTGTTTATCTCAGGGATATCTGGCCTTCAGAGGAAGAAATTAGAGAGGTTGAAAAGAACAGCATCAAACCTTCAATGTTCGAAAAGGAGTATTCCGGCGTTCTGGAAGGTCCAGAGCTCTGGAGAGAACTGGAGGTTCCATCAGGGACCCTTTATGACTGGAATCCGATGTCCACATATATTCAGGAGCCTCCTTATTTTGTGGATTTCCCGCTTACTTCGCCTTCGCCGGAAGATATAAAGAACGCAAGGATCCTCGCTCTTTTCGGGGACAGCATTACCACGGATCATATCTCACCTGCGGGAGACATTCCTGCAGATAGTCCTGCAGGCAGATACCTGATCTCTTGGGGTGTGAGCCCTGAAGACTTCAATTCCTATGGATCTCGCAGAGGTAATCACGAGGTTATGATGCGCGGAACCTTTGGGAATATCCGGCTCAGGAACAAGCTCGTGGACAGGGAAGGAGGCTGGACTTTATATCATCCAAGGAAAGAGGATTTCCCGGAGGAAGCTTGCGGAGGAATCCCTATTTTTGAAGCAGCTATGCTTTATGCAGAAAATAATATTCCTCTGATAGTTATAGCAGGAAAGGAGTATGGGACAGGCAGTTCCAGAGACTGGGCAGCCAAAGGTACATTCCTGCTCGGAGTAAAAGCCGTTATTGCCGAATCTTTTGAGCGTATTCACAGAAGCAACCTTGTAGGCATGGGAGTTCTTCCGCTGCAGTTTAAAGAGGGCGAGAATGCCGAAACTCTGGGACTCACAGGAAAGGAGAGCTATGATATTCTGGGCATTGAGTTCCTGGAGCCTCACGGAGAGCTTACAGTAAGGGCAAAAGACGAAAATGGAGTAGAGACTCTGTTCCAGGTAATCGTGAGGCTGGATTCGGCTGTAGAGATAGAATACTACAGGAACGGCGGGATTTTGCATAAGTTCCTGCGGGATTCGGTGAAGAAAAAATAATATGCTACAATACTAAAACTATACGCGGAGAACTCTTTAAAAGGTTCCACAAGCTTTACACAAAGCTTTTTATTTTTTGGAACCTTTTTAATCAATAAGAAACAAAGTTATTTTAATCATCTTACTTGTTTTGAAAAAGACAGCGTTCTGAAGACAATAGTTTTTAAACTTAATATTACTAGGCTCTGTAGAAATCCTCTGAAATAACCAATCTTAACAAATTAAAACTGAATTGCCTGATTCAATTTTGCTGAGAACTTTAAGTCTATTAATGACGATTAAGTAGGTTTTCTACAGAGCCTATTACTATGCAATTTAGAGCCGCAGCTTATTTAAGATGGAATATAATTATAAAGCTCTTGAGATACAATTTCAACAAATTTAATATACTTATTCGATATAATAGGAATGCATTGTCACCCTATTTTTGGGTCCTATAAGGCCCTTCGTGTTAAACTCTTCCATGTATAAGC
Organism: Methanosarcina flavescens; assembly: GCF_001304615.2. Lineage (NCBI taxonomy): Archaea > Methanobacteriati > Methanobacteriota > Methanomicrobia > Methanosarcinales > Methanosarcinaceae > Methanosarcina > Methanosarcina flavescens. The sequence goes on from NZ_CP032683.1 coordinate 2,137,271, forward strand.
AGAGGATTCCCCAAACTTCAAAGTTTTTTGAAAATCCTCTAGGCATAACTGTGAGGTAGAAAATGAGTAAAAATATAAGTTTCATTGACGGGTTGGAGGGCATTCTGAAGTACAGGGAGATAGACATTAACCAGCTGGTTGAGCTTCCTTATGATGCAGTTTCCTATCTGCTTATCCTGGGAGAACTCCCTGGAGATCAGGAACTTGCCGAATATTCAGCCCGCCTGCATGGGGAACGTGAGATCAACAGGGAGGCGATTGATGTTATCCGTATGTGCAATCTCAGCATTGACTCTATAGAAGCGCTGCGTACAATCGTTTCTTTCATATCACAGTTCGATCCGGATATTAACGACAACTCTCCTGAAGGAAATATGAGAAAAGCCATACGGTTAATTGCCAAGATTCCAACCATAGTTGCTGCATATCATAGAATTGCAAATGGGAGAGAACCCGTGCCTCCTGACCCCTCCATCTCCCATGGAGCTAACTTCCTTTACATGATAAAAGGAAGCAAACCAAGTGATTTGGAAGCTGAGGTCATGGAAAAAGACTTTATCCTCAGCGCTGAACACGAACTAAATGCATCTACTTTTTCTTCAAGAGTTACTGCCTCTACCCTTTCTGACCTCTATTCTGCTGTTGTTTCCGGACTCTGTACCCTTAAAGGCCCTCTGCATGGAGGGGCGAGGGCAGAAGTTATGGCCATGATTGAAGAGATCGGTTCCTCGGAAAACGCAGAAAAATTTGTTCTTGAGAAAGTTGCAAATAAAGAAAAGATCATGGGTTTCGGGCACCGCGTATATAAGACCTATGATCCAAGGGGCAAGGTGTTCAAACAACTCTCCAGGCAACTTGCAGAGGCAAAAGGGGATATGCACTGGTATGAAATAGCCGAGGCAATAGAAAACACAGTCCTCCGCGAGCTTGTAGAGAAAAAAGGGAAGCCAATCTACCCCAATGTCGATTTCTATTCGGGAGTTATTTATAAGTATTTGGATATTCCCCCTAAACTTGCAACATCCATTTTCGCAATCGGCAGGGTCTCCGGCTGGATAGCTCATTGCTTTGACCAGTATGAGAAGAAAAGGATCATAAGGCCCAGAGCTTTCATGCTTGATGAATGTTGAGATAATTTTTTGGTCAGGCGAAACCGTTCCCTAAACCGTTGTACTGCGACCGTTGCGCCGGTTGATCACCAACTGTTGCGCCACTTGACCACGCCGACCACGCTGTTTTAGTTAAAGCATGGTTTGATCAAACTCTTTCTGCAAAAGTTTTCGGTCAAGCTTTTTTTGAAAAGGCTTGTGGTCAAGCAATTTGTTAAATGGTTGTCAGACAATCTTTTTATTATCTGACAGCTTTTTGATATCCAGATACCCATGAGTTTTAGAGCTTTTATCGACCAGTTAAAGGAAAATGGAAGACTGGTAGAGATTTCTCAGCCTGTTTCTCCGAGGTTTGAAGCTTCAAGAATTGCAAAAACTGCAAAGAGCCCGGTTCTTTTCCATGATGTTTCGGGTTCGAAGGTCATCATGAACCTGCTTGGATCAAGAGAAGAACTGGCTTCAATGCTAGGAGTTCCTAAAAAAGAAATCATAAGGAGGCTTTCTGAAGTTTCTCCTGAAGGTGAGGTGAGGCTGGTGTCAGAATCTCCAACCCTTGAGGTTATAGAAGACGAGGTTGACTTGACAAAACTTCCTATCCTTACACATTTTGAAAAAGACGGAGCCCCTTATATAACCGCGGGGATTGTAGTTTCCGAGTACAGGGGTACAATTAATGCTTCCATTCACCGTCTTATGCTTGCAGGAAAAGATAAGCTCGCAGCCCGTCTGGTTCCTCCGAGACATACTTATCTACTGTATAAAAAAGCCGCGGAAAAAGGAGAACCTTTACCTGTTGCAATTGTGCTTGGCTGCGACCCTATAATTATTTACGCGACCTCAACAAGGGTTCCTGTTGGGAAAGAATTCGAGTACGCAGCCGCCCTGAGAGGAGCCCCTGTTGAACTTTTTGAGTGCTCAAACGGAGTAAAAGTTCCTCACTCGGAAATCGTGCTTGAAGGTTACGTTGATCCCGTGGAAATGGTTCATGAGGGACCTTTTGTGGACATTACGGGAACTTACGACGTGGTGAGAAAAGAGCCTGTTATCCATATAACCCGAATTATTCATAGAAAAGACCCGATCTACCATGGAATTCTGCCAGCAGGCCCTGAACATCTCCTGATGATGGGGGTGCCTTATGAACCAAGAATCTACAGAGCTGTCGGAGAGGTCACTACCGTAAGAAACGTAGTGTTGACAGAAGGGGGATGCTGCTATCTTCATGCAGTCGTTCAGATCGAGAAGCAGACTGAAGGAGACGGGAAAAATGCCATTATGGCAGCCTTTGCAGCTCACACCAGCCTTAAACATGTGGTGGTTGTGGACGAAGATATAAATATTTTCGACCCGAATGATGTTGAGTTTGCAATTGCCACGAGGGTCAAAGGGGATATGGATATTCTTATTATTCCTAATGTCCGGGGCAGTTCCCTGGACCCGCGAGGAGCTTCTGACGGAACGACCACAAAAGTGGGAATTGATGCAACAAAGGTTCTTACCGAAAAAGAAAATTTTGAAAGGGCAGTAATTCCCGAAGTTAACGAGTGAATCTCAATGTATCTTACAAAAGAAGAAGAACAGATCCTGAATGGAGAAGCAGGGGAGACTCTAAGGCAGGCTATCGGGATCCTGGTAACCCTTGGAGACATTTACGGTGCAGACCGGCTCATACCAATTAAAAGCGCACAGATTGCAGGGGTTTCTTATAAAACTATAGGCGACGCAGGTCTTGAATGGATTTCAGACCTCCAGGGCAGGGTTAAGGTTCCTGCGATCCTGAACCCTGCAGGGATGGATCTGGAAGACTGGGAAAGGCTAAGAATCTCTCCCGAGTTTGCGGAAAAACAAAAGTTGATTATCCAGGCATATGCAAAATTGGGAATTCGCTGCGAATGTACATGCACGCCTTATACCCTTGAGGGCTTTGACACTGGTTACGGCGATCATCTGGCATGGAGTGAGTCGTCAGCTGTTTCTTATGCAAATTCCGTGCTTGGAGCCAGGACAAACCGTGAAGGGGGACCATCAGCCCTTTCTGCGGCGCTTCTAGGGAAAACTGCAAATTATGGGTTCCATCTGGACGAAAATCGTGTGCCTGAAATCTCAATTCATGTAGAATCTCCACTTAAAGGATCGGATTATGGTGCACTCGGGTATATAGCCGGTAAACTTGCAGGAAGCAGAGTACCCGTTTTTCATCTCAGAACTACCCCCGACGCAGATGAATTGAAAGCGATTGGAGCTGCAATGGCAGCTTCAGGGGCAGTTGCACTTTACCACGTGGAAGGAGTCACGCCCGAGATTCGCAGGCTGAATTTTGAAGATCCTGAGGAAAAGATAACTATTGAGAGAAAGCAGCTTGATGAGGTTTATGAGACCCTGACTAAAGTTACCAGAGAGCCCGAACTGATAACTATAGGGTGCCCTCACTGCTCGGCAACTGAACTCGAAAAGGTAGCCAAACTCCTGAAAGGAAAAACTGTTTCGAAAGAACTCTGGATCTTTACTTCAAGGGAACTTGTAAAGCACTATCCTGAGTATATAAAGACTATTGAAAAAAGTGGAGCTAAAGTCGTCTGTGATACCTGTATGGTAGTCTCTCCTGCTACCAACCGATATTCCTGCGTTATGGTAAACTCAGGGAAAGCTCTTGCTTACGTGCCAGGGATGTGCGGGGCTGAAGCCGTATATGGAAATATGGAGATGTGTATTGAAGAGGCAGTCGGCGGCAGCACAGCAAAGAAAGAAGGTGGTTCCCATTAAACTTAAAGGCAGGGCAATCTCCAGAGGATGTGCAAAAGGGGAAGTACTGCTTTCCAGAGACCCTATTTCCTTCCTTGGAAGTATAGACTCGAAAACCGGGGTCGTAGTTGAGGAAAATCACGCCCTTGAAGGAAAATCAATTCAGGGTAAGGTTCTCATTTTTCCTCACGGAAAAGGCTCTACAGTTGGCTCATATGTTATGTATCAGCTGAAAAAAAACGGAACTGCGCCTGCAGCAATAATAAATCTGGAAACTGAACCTATAGTTGCAGTTGGAGCCATTATTTCCGAAATCCCACTTGTTGATATGCTCGAAAGAAACCCTTACGAAGTATTAAATAATGGAGATCTTGTTCTGGTTAACGGAAATGGAGGATATATTGAACTTATTAAACCGGAGGCAGGTAAAACTGAAATGAGCAAGACTGAAAACATGTAAAACTGAGAGCAGGCAAATTAAAAAGTTAATCCGCAAAATGAAAATGATGGTTCAGTTCTAAAAGCTGAAAATGAATAAACCTGAATATTAAATCTTAAGCTGGGAGTAGGAACTCCAAAATGAACCGGGAAAACCACAAGAAAGATAGAGGAAAATTCAACGCTGAGGAAACAGTTTCGCGTTTATATCCTTTTATAGTCAGAGTATTTGACGTGTATGAGATCCAGAACTCCGGAGAAACCCTTTATTTCTACGGAACTCCTAGAGTCGATGCTGAGACTCTCACCGGGGAACTCTGGGAGCCTTTACAACACTTTGGGTTCGAATGTGTGCTGAAGTACGAGCTTGGGGAGTATATACTGCTGGTCTCTCCTGAAAAGAAGGCAAAGGAAAAAATCTGGCTAAATCTTGTCCTTTTTATAACGACTTTTTTTACAACCATGGTTTGTGGAGCCTGGATGTTTGGAGTAAACCTTGAAGAAGAACCTTTCCAGCTTTTCCAAGGATTATCTTTTACACTTGCGATAATGGCGGTTCTCGGTTCCCATGAGATGGCTCACTATGCTATGGCCAGGTATCATGGAATGAAGGCATCCCTTCCGTATTTCATTCCTTTTCCCACTTTCATTGGCACTATGGGAGCGGTGATCCGCTACAAAGGACCTGTGCCCAGCAGGAAAGCGCTTTTCGACGTGGGAATCGCGGGGCCTCTGGCAGGTCTGCTTATGTCAGTTGCTGTTACTATTATAGGGCTTAACCTTGAGATGCCAGCAGTAAAACCCCTTCCTGATTCTATGATGTTTGATCTTGGGTTGCCTCCTCTTTTTGTATTTATCCAGACTCTTGTCGGAGCTACAGGGCAAAATCTGCATCCTGTAGCTTTTGCGGGTTGGGTAGGAATGTTTGTAACCCTGCTTAACCTTCTTCCGGCAGGGCAGCTTGACGGCGGGCACATCCTCAGGGCAATGATGGGAAAAAAAGCTGAAAAAATCTCATTTCTTATGCCACGTATCCTGTTCCTTACAGGGATTTATGTAATTTACTGGCTGAAAGAAGACGGTGCTATATGGATTTTCTGGGCTCTTTTCCTTTGGGTTTTTGCAGCAGCAGGGCATCCTTCCCCTCTGCATGACAAAGTAGAACTTGACAAAAAACGCATCCTTCTAGGGATCATTACCTTTATCCTGGGATTTCTTTGCTTTACTCTGATCCCCTTTAAGCCGATTTCCTGAAAAAAGACCTGAAATTTTAGAAAACGGAGGAAAAATAATGGACGTACACTTCCGGTACAACAAGAAGAACTCTTACAGCTTTGCAGTCCTTTCTCCTTTACTACCGGAAGCCGGTTTTGTAGACAAGCCTGTAAACGGAATAATGATCTACAGTTTTACAACACGCCAGGCAGCAAGAGTTTTCATGGAAGTGAAAAATGCAGGCACGGATTCGATTTTCATCGCAGGAGGCCCCCACCCTTCAGGGGCTCCGGAAGAGACGCTTGAATATTTTGACTATGTTGTGATTGGGGAAGGAGAGGAAACCCTTCCGGAACTTGTAAAAGTAATCCAGGAAAGGAAAAATCCAGGAAAAGTACCTGGCATTGCATACAGAGATAGAGAAACGGGTTCAGTTGTTATAACTCCGAAAAGAGCCTATGCAAATCTTGATTCCTATCCCTGTTTCAATCCTGAGAAACTCCGGGCTCCGATTGAAATTAGCAGGGGGTGCCCCTGGGGTTGCAAGTACTGCCAGACTCCCAGGCTTTTCGGAAGAGAAGTAAGGCACAGAAGCATAGATTCCATTGTAAAAAACGCAAGGCATTATAATGACCTCCGCTTTATAGCTTCCAATGCTTTTGGCTACGGAAGTAATGGGATCCATCCAAGGTTTGATAAGGTGGAGAAATTACTTTCGACACTTTATAAACTTCCTGATAAGAAAATCTTCTTCGGGACATTCCCTTCTGAGGTGCGTCCGGAATTTGTGACTGATAAGTCGGCTGAACTTGTGAGGACGTACTGCGCAAACGATACACTTAGCCTTGGGGCTCAGTCCGGCAGTGACCGAATTCTAAAAGAGATACGAAGAGGACATACCGTGGGTGACAGCATTTCAGCAGTTGAGTGCTGCCTGGAGCATGAAATTATCCCTGCAGTTGATTTTATCTTTGGTCTTCCCACTGAGACCGAAGAAGATCAGGAAAAAAGCCTTGACCTTGTCCGCTGGATCTGTAAGAAAGGAGGCACGGTAAGAGCCCATTACCTTACTCCTCTGCCAGGCACTCCATATGAGTCGGCTGTTCCGGCAGAGGTTAGTGACCGTGTAAGGCGAGAACTCGGAAAATTTGCCCTCAGCGGCAAACTCACAGGATATTGGGAGAAACCATTCAAAGTCTGAAAAAAGTCAAATTAAGGAGATCAAAAAAGTCAAATTAAGGAGATCAGGTTAAGTCGGTATCTTGAATCACGGTATCGGCTTTGAAACCAGACCTCATCTCTGATTCGTAAACTTCCTGGGAACAATTTGCACAAGTTATTTATTTTAGAGATATTCCGCATATGTTGTTTGTTTCTGATCTGTCAGTATCCTGGCTATCAACTCCATTAACCTGAGTTCGGATTCAGGTCAGTATTTTTTCTACTTTTTTCCAGTTTGTATTACATCTTAGGATATGCTTTACTCACTCCTCAATTTTTACTGAATTTATATCCTCCAAATTAATTTACTGGTCTTTCACTTTTTTGATCTTGTATTTTCGATCGATCTTGTGTTTTTGATCTATCTGGTCTTTTCGATTGATCTTGTACTACCGGCTGTTCTTTTAGTCAAACAGCATTTCGAGTTCTTTGTATTTTTTCAGTATAGTGCAACGTTTTGAGCTTAGGAGGCTTTCATACTGACATACTTATATAATAAGGGAGGATTCTTCGTTTTTAGTCCCATTAGTAATACTGCAATCAATGTATTTATAATTTGTTGCTACGAATTTCAAATTAATACTTACAGGTCGACAGTTAATCTGCAAAATTGAGCTCTTCCGCCTGAACCATATTTTGGAAGTATTCGTTTCTTTCCTCAGGGATACAGAAGATAATTTGTTAACTTTCAATCTTGCAGGTTAAAAATATTTTTAGGGCTGTTAAATGCCTAATAGAACTTCCGCTATCCATATTGACAATATGGGTCATCCACATTAGCTGTATGGGCTGTCTATATTGGCTAATGGGCGCAGAGCACACATACCAGTAAGTCTGTGAAAAATATAAAAATAAGACGGTACAGCTTTTGATGTAGCTGTTTTCCGTGGTGCTATGCAGTTAATTTGAATCTTTATTCTGGTGTTTTGCAGATCAGTTACAGAGTTATTCACTTTATTCGGGGGCTGAGGCTTTTTCCGCTCTTATAACCATTTGCAAGCCTTCTTGCATGAGTTCCTCGGCTCTTTCCTGCTTTTTTGCTTCGGCAAAGATCCGGAAAATCGGTTCCGTGCCTGAGGGGCGAATGAGAACCCAGCCATCTTCGTACCAGATCTTAATTCCATCAATAGTATCCATCTTATATCCAAGACCAGAGGCTTCGTTTTTTACTATTTCCATCGTGGTATGGATATTTACAGAGGGAATTTTGGTTTTTGCGTTAAAATAATGAGGCACACTTTTAGCAAGTTCGGAAAGCCTGTTTCCTTTTGCCAGAATTTCAAGGATTTTGGCACAGGTCATTGCACCGTCCCTACAATACTGATGTTTGGGGAAAATAAGGCCTCCATTGCCTTCACCTCCGAAAACCGCACCTACTTCCATCATTTTTCGGGCGACATTGATTGAGCCAACCGCTGTCCAGTAAAGTTCAACTCCTGCGTCTTTTGCTACATCAGCCATGCGTTGCGAAGAGCTAACAGGAGTTACTAAAGGACCTTTTTCACATTCAAGCATATATTTTGCCATCATAGCAAGCAAAACTTCCTCATTTAGAAATTCGCCATTCTCATCTATGAAGACTATTCTATCCGCATCCCCATCGTGGGCAGCTCCGAAATCGGCTCCAGTCATCTTCACAAGTTTGGAGAGCTCGGTTAAAGCATCGGGCGTAGGTTCAGGATTTCGCCAGGGGAAAATCCCATCGGGTTGAGCTCCAAGAGTCAGCACATTGCACCCCAATTCCCTGAGCAGGAATGGAAGAGTTAGCGAACCGGCTCCGCAGCCGGTATCAATAACTACCTTTAACCTGCGGCTACGGATAGTTTCGGCGTCTACCGAATTGATAATGTTTCTGATATAGTAATCATTGGCTCCAGAATCAGTTCTGAAACTGCCGGTCTTTTCCCAGGATACAATAGAATATTTCCCTGAATAGTAAATTTTTTCAATTTCTTTTTCACCATCCCTGGGAAATTCCGTGCCATCACCGGCAATTAATTTAATCCCGTTATATTCTCTTGGGTTGTGGGAGGCGGTAATAACAATCCCTGCATCGGCATAGTCGCGCACATAAAACTGAATAGAAGGAGTAGGTAAAGTTCCCACATCAATTACATTCAAACCTGTTGAAAGAGCCCCGGCAATTGCAGCGGATTTCAGCATCTGCCCCGAGATCCGGGTATCACAGCCTATAGCAACAGTGCCTTTCGAGCCCATATACGTACCAAGACTTCTAGCTAAATTGACTGCCAGTTCTGGATTTATATATTCGTTGGCGATACCACGTACACCGTTAGTTCCAAATAATGCCATGTAAGGTCTCCTTCTTTGTGATTTGAGTGGATTATGCCATTGAGGCAGATTTGCTTTTTATTTGCAGCTATTATGGTAAACAAAGCTCAGCTTCTAATCAGAGCCTTTGCATAGGAATATTAAAACGATTTTAAAATGCTGCTTTTCCTGAAAATTCTAGAACCATGAAATATATTAAGTATTCAACACATTGATATTTTTTCCAATCATGTCAGGTAGCTGACTATAGGCTTGGCAAATACATATATCTTATTAGCTAAAATCCGTTACTAATGGTTGCTGAAAAGATCGAACTGATAAAGGAGGCTATAAAAGCCAGAGGAAGTGTGGTCGTTGCATTCTCAGGGGGAGTAGATAGTACGACTCTTGCAGCCCTTGCTTTTGAAGCCCTTGGGGAAAAAGCAATCGCCGTGACCATAGATTCCCCACTCTTTCCAAGGAGACAGCTTGAAACAGCTGTCAAGACTGCCTGTGAGATCGGAATTGAGCATAAAATTCTTCCTTTCTCCCAGTTGAGCCTTCCTTATTTTTCAGCAAATACATTAAATAGGTGTTATTTCTGTAAAAAAGCCCTGCTTGAAACCCTTCTGGATTTCGCGGAAAAAGCGGGATACCACGTTGTGCTTGAAGGCACAAATTCCTCCGAACTGCAGGGAGAATACCGCCCGGGCTACAGGGCAGTACAGGAAGCGGGAGAAAAGATTTTTTCTCCTTTTATGGAATTTGATGTAACAAAAGAACAAATCAGGGAGATTGCGTCGAAGCTTTTTCTTTCAGCAGCCAGCCGACCTTCCGCAGCCTGCCTTGCTACACGTTTTCCTTACGGGCAGCCGATAACTGTCGAATCACTTCAGAAAGTCGAAAAAGCCGAAGATTTTCTCTTTTCCCTGGGTTTTTCCCAGTTCAGGGTCAGGATGCATGAATACCTTGCCCGGATCGAGGTGATTCAGGAGGAATTTGAGGATGTTCTGCGGAAAAGAGAAAAAATTGTGCGTCATTTAAAATCCCTGGGCTTTGACTACATAACCCTTGACCTTGAGGGTTTCCGAAGCGGAAGCATGGACGAGCCTTACATCCGGGAAAAAGAGATTATAAAACGCTGAGAGTCTCATCCTGATAAGATAAAGGGATTTTGTGAAATTAATCTGGGAAAAAATAAGCAATCGCGAGAAGATTAGAGAAAATCTAATTGTTAAACGTTTTATTGAAAAGACATGAAAGAAATTCTGATTCGAAAAGCTGGTAAATCAGACCTGCAAGAAATTCAGAGGCTTCTCTCAACTTATTTTCTCGATATGGAGGGGCTCAAAGCCGAGGATTTCTTTGTAGCTGAGATTGATGGACAAATTAGAGGATGCGCTGCTCTTATAATGTCTGGGTCTCAAGACAAGAGATTTCTGGAGCTTCATTCCATTGCTGTCCATCCCAACTTTCGGGGAAAAGGTATCGGAACCAGGCTTGTTAAGCGTCTCCTGACAACAATTGACGAGCCAGCCTGTGATCTCTATGTCAGGACGACTGCGCCCCAATTTTTTGAGAAGCTTAATTTCGAGAAAATTAAAAATCTCAAAAAGTTACTGCTCTGGGAAGATTGCAAAATGTGTGAGCATTTTGAAAAATGCACGCAGTTCGCAATGAGATATTCCTGCAACTAGACTTTGATCTTAAGTCTTTATTTTCTGAGTTAAGTCTAATTGGCAATCCTTAATATAAAAAGTCTGATAATTCATGATTTTGAGGATAGGGGGAAAGCAATCTTACCAGAACTTGCAGGACGAAACATTATTTACGCAAAAGCACATGAGGCAGCATATGCTTACCCTTGGAATAGTAAATACCTATGATAAGATTAAAATTCTCGATGCTCACTACCGTGCAATTGCAAGAGCTGCTCCGATTTGCCATGCTTTTGGATTCCACCTTGCTCTTTATGATTTTCCTTTTAAAATGACTGCAGAAGAACTGGTAGCCTACGTGATGGAAAAAACCACAATAGGGGAATCGGGAAGTTATCTAAAGATCCTTTATGAAAAGAACCACCTGTCGGTATCCGAACTTCCAAAAAAAGGTTTTCCATCCCATTTTGGAGAAATCGTAATTACTACCTCAAAACCTAACCCAAAAAAGCAGGTTACACCCGTAAAAATCGCCGAAGAAGCCTTTAGAAACCGCTCTTTTCTATTTCTTGTAGGGCTGGGACACAAAGGGCTTCCGAAAGAACTTTTCGAGAGAGGAAAATATCATCTTGACATTACCGGCAAAGGCCTTTCTTTTGAGACCTGTACTGCAATTGGGGCAATTCCGGCCTATCTTTCAGGGCTCATGGCAAGTCTTGAAACTAAAAAGTGAACTCCCATTATAATATTTTGAAGTCGAGTACAGGAGAGTCACTTCAATCATTTACTTAAAATATTTGGTTTCGCTAAAAATTTTAAGATAATTTAAAAGAAATTCCGGAATGAATATATATTGCAACTGACAATTAGTACTTGTTGTGGGTAAGTACAACGCTTGTCGCGCTATTATGGGGTTTTTAGCCCAGAGGAAATAGAATTCCGGCTTGCTTTCAGGTTTTAATCCAGAAAAATCGAAGGGTTTGACCTTAATGCAGGTTTTTGTCTTCAGGGATTTAGAGAATTAATTTTACTGAAATTCGTTTGAAAGACTGGGAATTCTAACCTGCACTCAACGCCGCATGTGAAAAGGATGGGAACTTTAACCCGGATTGCAGGGCTCTCGTATCCAGAAGGACTAACTCTGACCCGCATGTAAGCGCAAGATTTGAAGAGACAGGAGGAAAATTATGAGTGAATTAAAGCACGAAAACAGGAAAAGAAACGGATATGGAAATAAGTGCCGGGAAAGCAGTTATCATTCTGTGGTAAAAGGCTGTACTGACAACCTGGACTCAGACGAATTAGACCTTTACCGCTTTATGATAGGCGGGATGCAGGGGAAATAACCTGCACAACCTTTTTTTATTCCTCGTTCCTAAAAAGAAGCATGTACGATGTATATGCGGTCCGTGAAGATTTCCCTGTTTTAAAAGAAGTCGTGTACCTTGATAGTACGGCAACTACTCAGACACCGATACCTGCAGTCGAAGCCATGGTCGAGTACTTTTACAGGTATGCTGGCAACCATGGGAGAGGTGCACACCGTTTAGCAAGGGAAGCTACAAATCGTTATGAAGATGCAAGGGAAACAGTTGCGAGTTTCCTGGACGCAGAGCCTTCAAAAACCGTTTTTATGAAAAATACCACTGAAGGTATAAATCTCATTGCAAACAGCTATCCCTGGGAAGCTGGGGATCATATTATTACGACCCTGCTAGAACATCATTCAAATCTTCTTCCCTGGCTGCGCTTACAGAAAAAAGGCGTAAAAGTTACGGTTATAAGTCCTGACAGCGAGGGAAAGATCGATATCTCTTCTATAGAGGAGGCTTTTACTGAGAAAACAAGACTGGTTGCCATAACTCAGGTTTCAAACGTCTTCGGTTCCATTCAGGATGTAAAAAAAGTCACGAGACTTGCCCATCGAAATGGCATAAAAACCCTGATAGACGGGGCTCAGTCCGCAGGGCATATGCCAGTTAGTCTTAAAGATCTGGATTGTGACTTTTTTGCAACTGCAGGGCATAAAGGACTACTTGGACCGCAGGGCACTGGCGTACTTTATATTAAAGAACCAGATGTTCTCGATAGTGCCTCAGTGGGAGGAGGTACGATTTCGGATATTGAAGGGTGCACTTACGTACTGGAACCTTCTCCTGCCTGTTTTGAAGCTGGCACTCCAAACATTCCAGGAGTTATAGCCTTAGGAAAAGCAGTCGAATATGTAAAAAAAATAGGAGTTTCGGAAATAGAGTCGCACGAAATAAAATTGTCCACTGAAACTGCAAAAAGACTTTCCGAACTAGAGCATGTAGAGGTTTATGGGCCTGATGATAGGGCAGGAATAGTACCTTTTAATGTAAAAGGGCTTCATGCCCATGATGTTGCCCTGATTCTTGACCAGACCAGGAAAATCTGTGTAAGAAGCGGACATCACTGTGCAATCCCAATTGTACGTTTCCTGAAGGTGGACAGCACTGTAAGAGCTTCTTTTGCATTATATAATACAGAAGAAGAAGTAGATATACTGGTAAATGCAGTTGCCGGCCTTAAAGCTCTCGTTTCTTAAAAAAGCGTTTACAACCTTCGCATTTTTCTTATAACCATATTTCTTAATTTTATTATTGGTTTTTAATTCTGTTCTCAGTAAGAAAGAATATCCTCTGACTGTCTTCCTGACAAGAGACTCTTATAATACTTTTAACAAAAATCTGTACTTTGCTGCATGAAAGCTTATCATTCTTCACCTTATCATTCCCTACCTTCCCCACCAATAGTTAAGTTAATATTCATATAAAAATAATCCAAAGACAAATGAATAATTTTTTGAAGTTGTTCTCTATTTGGAAGGGCTCTAAAAGCAGTGCAATTAGACAGGACTGCGATGCAGTCTCAGAGGTAATAGGTCAAATGTTAATGATGACTGTAGTAGTTTTGGCTTTTTCTGTAATAGCTCTTATGGTATATTCTGATGGCGGGGCTGGAATCCCGGAACATATTCCGCACGTCGACTTTTGTGAAAGTATTTATGCAGTTAACAATACTGTGCAGATTGTCCATGCTGGGGGAGAAGCTATTGATAAATTCGCAATCAATATAATACTTTCCGGCAACTATGGGATGCCAGATGAGTTTAGCAGGACTTATAGTATGTCCGACTCCGAAGTTAAAATCCTGAAACCTGATGGAAAAGTCTCCATTGATGATGCTCTCTCTGATAATACTCTGACTCTTGGAGACCGCATAATAATTAATACTAAAGAAAGTAGAATTTCTCTCACCAGCAAGGATTCTATAGACCTGCTCATCGTGCACATACCATCTCAGCAAGTGATCCAGAAAACCGTACTCCAGCCAGTTCCAGTGAAAACTCTGGGTTGGATAACTCCTTATCCATATGGGAGTGTTTATGACAGTACTTTAGGGTGGTTACCCATGGAGCAGGTTGGAACAATAAATGATGGAGTTTTGTAGAAGCTCCTCTCCCAAATTCAGATTGGTACGAAGTGTATGAGTTTGGAATAGATGCGGATGAGATGGGTATTTCAGACTTTTCAAAGATCCTGTTAAAATAATCTACTCATCTCATGACTGCAGCGTCGACAAGTTAGAACTGGAAGTATCTACTGATGGCTCTAACTGGACGCAAATAGCTTCTAATCATAGAGGTAATATGGGAGTGTACAAATATAAGGGTAATAAAAATAATAACGAAGATTATTTTCACGCGTGTATACTTGCTAATGTTACCTACACTCTCTATGACCCAACTGATGATCAACCTGAGTATATAAAAAATACCGACGAGCTTGAAAAACTCCGGGTCAGGTTCTTAGCTTCTGGAAATGCAAACGAAAGCAGTGGAAAAACTGTTATGATTGATTATGTGGGAGTTTACATAGAATATTCCGGGAAAACTCTGACTTATGAATTAGAGGTTGAGGCAGGGAGTAGAAAAAACTTAAAATTCTCCTTTTATTGTTCAAAAGATCTGAGGAACACTTTATGAAATAGTTTTCTAAGTTAATTGCCTCCTTACGCATTATCATAAGCTTCTTTAATCCGAAACAAGACCTGTTTTTCGGTATTTTCGCTTCCCTTATAGAAAGAAGTGTGATAAATTTCTTTTTAGTTAAGTCCGTTCACTCTTTCGACTGAGTATGTATTTTGAGGTAAGAATTTGATTGAGCTTTGATTCCAGAATCAACTCCTTAAAATATAATTATGCTGCCATGGAAAGTAGAAAGTTTTTAAAAGAGATTGAGCTTATATATCTTAATTAAAAAACGAGGGATGTTTCATGGATGAAGTAAAACAAACGCTAGCGAAGAGTAAGTTTATTTCGGGGTTATTGGGGAAAAAAGGTGATTACACCTCCATTTCAGAGGTCATAAAGAAGGTTAAAGTTTACTTTGACAAGCCACTAAGAACTCTGCCAGCCTATGATCCTGAAAAGGATGGGCCTCTTGTAGATTTTATAGTGCCTGATGGATTCAAAGAAATCGAAAGGTACTGGCTTCAGGAGCCTTACAATTTTGTATCAATTCTGGAAGATCGCAGAACAAGATACTATAGACTTATCGAACCTTCGCTTACAAAGTTTGAAAAAGAGATTCTTGAACGGATTTATGAAGATTTTCAGGATATCCTAGTTTTAGGCTCTACAAATTCTGTTTCCGAAAAGGATGCGTTTCTTGTGGATAAAGCTCTCTTCCTTCTTGAAAATTACAGGGCTGAAATCTCAAACGCAGCCCTTCATAAGATAATATATTATCTTAAAAGAAATATGTTAGGTTACGAAAAAATTAATCCGCTTCTTTATGATCCTTATATAGAAGACATTTCGTGTGATGGAGCAGATATCCCACTTTTCATTTATCATACAAAGTATCTCAATATTGAGAGTAATATTCATTTTAAAGACGAAGAACTTGATGCCCTTGTAGTTAAAATGTGCCAGTTGAATAACAAGCATGTATCTGTAAGCCAGCCAATTGTAGATGCAAGACTTCTGGAAGGATCGAGACTTCAGGCTATTTTAGGAAGGGAAATTACTCCTAGAGGCAGTTCTTTTGCCATCCGTAAGTTCAGGAAAGACCCCATTACTCCGATAGACTTGCTTAGCTATAAAACGTGTGATCTTGACATGCTAGTATATCTCTGGTTGGTCATTGAGAACGGTCACAACATTCTTTTTGCGGGAGGAACAGCATCGGGGAAAACTTCTATGCTCAATGCTACGTCCCTGTTTATGCCTTCAACAGCCAAGATAGTCTCTATAGAAGATACGCGGGAACTCCTGCTCTATCATAACAACTGGGTTTCCGGGATTGCAAGGCAGAGTTTTGCCAGAGACTCAACGGGAGAAATTTCCATGTTTGACCTCTTGAAAGCTGCTCTCAGGCAGCGTCCCGATTTCATTATTGTGGGTGAAGTGAGAGGCAGTGAGGCTCTGACTCTTTTCCAGGCAATGTCAACAGGGCATGCAACAAGTTCAACTATGCACGCAGGAGATGTGCAGACTGTTATAAACAGGCTTACGCACGAACCAATAAATGTACCAAATGTAATGCTGCAGTCTCTTGATGTACTCTGTATTCAAAAACAAGCATACATCGGAGAGAAAAGAGTTAGAAGAACCCAGAGTCTCGTGGAAATTCTTAATGTTGACCCTGAGACAGGGGATCTTGGCATAAATGAGCTTTTCAACTGGGAACCTTCTGAAGATTATTTCATCAAAGTGGGAGATTCCCACATCATGCAGGAGATTATGTATTCTCGAGGTTGGGATACCACTCAGCTGAGAACTGAAATGGACAATCGAAGAAAAATACTGACATACATGTATGAAAAAAACATAAGGGACTATATCCAGGTATCTATTGTAGTCCAGGCATATCAGAGCTATCCTAAGATGGTTATGGAATGTATCGAGGACGATACCTTGCAGACTATGATAAAGGATATGGCTGCTCAAGAGGGGGGAGCATGATTTATACTGCTGTGGATAAACTTGCATACAGATACTTTGGAGATTTCTTTTACAAAAATAGAGAAAGCTTTAAAGATTTAAAAGTAAAGATACGCCAATCCCATATTTCCATGACAGTGGATCAGTACATGGCTTCTGCCTTAATGTATTCTATAATAGCAGGAACTGCTGGAGGTATTTTCGGCTTATCGCTGGGACTTAAAATTTTTGGTGATCCGGTTTCCCGCCTCAGCCTTTTCCTGAATTCTACAAATGCAGGTTATGCAGCAAAATATGTTTACCCTCTTGCAATTTTAACCGCTATTGTAGTGTTCATTATATGTTCTCTTATTGTTTTTTTTCTGGTATACAGTTATCCCTACTTTCAGTCAAATAACCGGCGAGCCTGTATAGATAAATCCATGCTTCCGTCAATAACCTATATGTATGCTCTGACGAAAGGAGGCATGTCGGTTTATGACGTGTTCAGATCCATTAACATGTATACCCATATATTTGGTGCGAGTGCGGAAGAAATATCCTATATTGTGAGAGATATGGACTATCTTGGAAAAGACTTCATAAGCGCTCTCAAATCTGCAAAAGAACGTACCCCTTCAGATGTTTTTAAGGACTTTATTGACGGGCTAATCATTATTTCAAGCAGCGGAACCATTAATGAGTATATAAAAAGCAAGGCTGATCAATATCAGCATATGGCAGAACTGGCGAATAGAAGTCTATTGCAGAGACTTGATGTTCTTGCCGAAGTTTATGTGACAGCACTGGTTGCAGGTCCTCTTTTCATAATGGTGACCCTTGTTGTACTGCAGTTCTTCAAACCTGCTTCAACCCAGGTTCTTTACATGCTTATCTATGTAATATTGCCTGTTGCAACCCTGCTCTATTTGGTAATTCTCGATACTGTGGGAGAACTTTCTTTCAACCCTAAGAAAGGTAAGGTCTCCAGTTTTTCAATAAACCTTTCCGACATCCCGGAAATCGAGTCAGGGCTCACCAAAGAGAAGGAAGAAGAGAGGAGTAAGAAGTACAGGATGTACAGGCAGCTCTCTATTATCAAAGATATGCTGCTAAATCCCTACAGAACTCTTCGGGACGAACCAAGATACACGTTTTTTATTGCAGTTCCGGCTGGTCTACTTTATCTCACCAATCTTCCAGAAAGTATTGCAAATCATCTCAGTTTTAGCCCTCTGTTGAACATAAATTTTGACCATGTCAGTGAAGGTGCTATCAAGCTGGCTACCTCAGTTGATGACTATATTATTATCTTTACTATCATTCTCCTGATTCCCTTCATTATTTTTTATGAGATCAAAGTCTGGAGAATACGCAAGATAGATGAGAGGATGCCTGACTTTTTAAGAAATCTCTCCAGCATGAACGACTCTGGAATTTTACTTGCGAATTCTTTAAAATTAATAGCAGAATCGAAAATGGGCATTTTAAGTAAAGAACTCATGAAGTTAAAGGAGGATCTATCCTGGGGTACTTCCACTTCAAGAGCTCTCATGAAGCTTGAGAACAGTATCAGAACAGCTTCTTCAAGCAGGATTATTCATATTCTGGTAAAAGCAAACGAATCTACAAGTGACCTTACAAGTGTACTCTCTATCACTGCTGCACAGGCTAAGATCGAACAGGGACTGAAGAAAGAGCGCTCATCACAAATGGTGATCTACATTGTCACTATCTATATATCCTTTTTTGTCTTCCTTTTCATAGTCTATATTCTGGCTACCGACTTCTTCCCGCAAACCGCCTCGTTCACAACTGCTTCCCAGTCAGGGGGAACCGGAGGAATAGGAAACAGCTATTTCAATATAGATGAATATAATATGCTCATGTTCCATTCAGCCCTGGTACAGGCTGTTACTTCGGGGCTTATTGCTGGAAAGATGGGACAGGGTTCTGCTTATCTGGGCCTGAAATATAGCGTCAGCATGGTGATAATTACTTATCTGGCATTTACTTACCTTGTTTGAGCCTGTTTAGTTTAGAGAATGAAGGGCTTCATTCGGAAAGCCCTGTCTCACTTTTTTATCTGCCGGAGCAAATGATGCTTCAAAATCATCTGCGTAGAAATAAGGTTGCATAGAAAATAAAAGTCTGCGAACTGTTACATAAACTGAGCCCTATTAATGATTTCCTCGAAATAAGGGCAGTAATTTTAGCCAGTACAGGTAAAATATTTTCCCTTTTACAAAAACATGGAGTTCTAAAGCTAGAGGCCGATATCACTCCAAAAGGCATGAGAGCGTTTTTCGTTTATTCTTTTTTCATGCCAGTTCATAGCTTGGATCTACCAGACTTCGATTATAGAAGCATTTTCTTCATATGAATAAAATAGTTTTAAATCTTTGACAAACTCAGGTTAAACAATGAGGAAGGAATCTGGACACAAACTTTTGAAGATTAGTGTAATGAGGAACCTTACTTTATTCCAACTATCGGTTAATCTACTTTTGATCACACTGTCTGGATTATTCGTTATACAGGAGGCCTTCATTACCAATAAATTTTGGCGCACGTAAACTAGTTTTTGTTATCATCCGCTTTACTTCTTTAAACGTTCCAGAGTAATCTGGACTCACACCTTCGATAACACTATCTCCCCTGATTCTTGCAATTGTCTTTATGCCGCAGTTAATATGCTCTTTTAAAACATGGTGAGTATAGTAGACACATGTCTTTCGGGTATCTTCGTCTATTTCTTTTGTAGGCTCAAATCCAAAATGTTCTCTGATAGCATCATCGGTTACAGGATATTGTTTGCCGGATAAGTTTTTAAGCTCTACAATAAGCGTATGTAACATCTTGTCATCCGGGGTTTCTTCGATCTTTTCAACTACTGTTTTTAGTTTTATCAAATTGGCTTTTTCTGTTTCTTCAGCAGTTGTCATAGCAAATTATCTCCTGTAAAGATTCTCTAACACAATTTGTAGGGGTGCGACATATACCGATTTCTGAAAAGAAGACAACTCAGGACTTTCAAAAAGAATCATTTTTAGCAGTATTAATATCTTTAATATTCGTAATTAATTAAACTACTAACAGGTATAAATAAATTAGTGCGTAAGATACAGGAATTATCATCGATAGATTTTATTTTCTCAAAAGCAATCTTTTTATAAGGATCTCTTTTGTCAATTCTCCAGATCAGTAACTTCTTGGTGTACAATAACCATATTATTTCTCTGCCTTATAAGCGATTTCACCATCTACCAAAACCATGTGAGTGGTAGAAAATGTATCAAATGGGTGACCATCCATAATGACAATGTCAGCATCCTTACCCTTTTCAATACTGCCAATTCTGTCATCTATACCCAGTATTTTGGCCGGATGTATGGTTATTGCTTTGAGAGCTTCATATTCATCCATTCCATCTTTAACAGATAGCGCCGCGCAAAGAGCAAGATACTGAATTGGAATTACAGGATGGTCTGTCATAATTGCAACCATTATGCCATTTTTTGATAATAACCCCGGATTTTTAAAACTTAAGTTTTTAAGCTCTATCTTTGTTCTTCCAGCGAGATTGGGTCCAATTATACATGGATACTTTTCTTTTTTAAGTTCATCAAGCATCAAATATCCATCAGTTACATGCTCTAATGTAAGTTTCAGGTTGAACTCTTTGGCGATTCTAATTGCGGTATAAATATCATCAGCCCTGTGTGCATGAGCTTTTAATGGGATTTCACCTTTCAGGACTGGAATCAGGCTTTCATACTTTATATTATATTCAGGTACTTCTTCATTTTTTGCAGCAGATTTCTCTTTTTTAGATATGTATTCAGCTGCCTTAAAAAGGACATCTCTTAACATAGCTGCTGTTGCCATCCGAGTTACTGGAGTCTTATTTTTTTCTTTATAAACTCTTTTTGGATTTTCTCCAAAAGCAATTTTCATTGCAACAGGTGCTTTAATTATCATATTGTCTATTCTTGTACCATAGGTTTTTATTGCAGCAAACTGCCCACCAATAACATTAGCACTGCCTGGACCTGTTGCTGTTGCAGTTACCCCGGAGCTTAACGCCTCACTGAAACAAATATCGAGAGGATTTATTCCATCAATTGCTCTGAGATGTGGTGTCACAGGATCAGTATCTTCGTTACCGTCTGCTCCTTCAAAACCCATAGAATCTTCAAAAATTCCTACATGTGAGTGAGCATCTATAAAGCCAGGGAAAACAAATTTACCAGCGACATCAATTATATCGTCTGCTTCTACGTCTTCTTCATTTATTGTGCCTATTTCTGCTATTTTATCATCCTGTATCAGTATGTCTGCATTTTCTAATATCCCAGCTTCTGACATTGTATAGATTTTTGCATTTTTAATTATTTTTTTCATAAATATTCCCTCCCCTGATTATAGAATTTATATTAGCTTCGATTAAATAAATTAATATAATTTCCTAGTAAAATATAAAATTAAATCTTCTAGAATGATGATAAAAGATAATAATCTAGAAAAATCCTGGAACATAAGTGACGAAAATACAGATTCAGAAATGAAACCGGAAAATACACTGTCAGCCTGACAGTAAAGAACGAAATCGGGACAGATACGGAAAACAAGAAAAAATACATTTCAGTATCCAAAAAAGGAGCATTCGAGTAAAAATATAAAGAGGAGACTAATATAGCTCCTTTTACTCTTTTTTCCTGCTATTGAACCTATCCTGAAACTTACATCCAATAGATCCTGCAGTTGTAAGAATGAAGAATGCAAGAGGAAGAAAAGGTAGATCACTTGCATTAGTATAGAAAGATTTGAAATCGGATATACTTTTAAAAATTAAGCCTGAAGCACCTTTCTGATATTAATTTCATCTTTATACCTTTCAAGAAAAAAATAAGTTTTAAGAAAGCTCAATGCAAATTTCTAATATTTCCGACGCATTAATATAATTATGAGATTTTCACAACTGACTGCTGCAGCCTTCGTCCTGACCCTGGTACTCATTGCAGCCGGGTGTACGGATCCAGAAGAAACTCCTCTTGGAACAGTTTCGGAACAAACGTCTCCCTCCACAGTAGCTGCTCAAAATACTGTCACTGTATCAGGCCAGAACCTTACCGTACATTTCCTGGATGTTGGTCAGGGTGACTCAATCCTCCTGGAGCTTGATGGAAAATTCATGCTAGTCGACTCAGGAGAAAGGGACCAGGGAAAAGTTGTCACAGCTTACTTGCAGAACCAGGGAATTTCAACACTGGATTATGTAGTTGCAACCCACCCACATTCGGATCATATTGGCGGTATGGATGATATTCTTAACAACTTCCCGGTAGAACATTTTGTTGACAGTGGATACCCTCATACTTCTAAAACCTATGAGAATATGCTGATCATTATTGATACGAAGGATATTCCTTTTGAGGTAGTTCAGGCTGGTCATAAAATTGACTTTGACCCTGCTGTTGATATAGAAGTGTTAAATCCTGCAAGCATATACTCCGACGAGCTAAATGAAAACTCCGTGGTTCTCAAAGTAACGTATGGCGAAACTTCGTTTTTGCTCATGGGAGATGCAGGTCTGGAATCAGAAGAATATATAATAGAAGCTGGATATGATGTAGATTCTGATATTCTCAAGGTTGGACATCATGCAAGCAGATCAGGCAGTGGAAGAACCTTTATTTCAGCTGTAAGTCCTGAAGTAAGTATAGTCGAAGTTGGAGCAGGAAATGACTATGGGCACCCTCATGCCGAGGTTCTTGACAGGCTGCAGAAGGTCTCAACAGTATATAGAACGGATCTGGATGGCACAATAGTAATTACAACAGATGGATCAACTTATACTGTAACAACTGAAAAAACCAGAAATACCTCCAGTAGAAATGAAGCTTACGCCTCTACAGATTCAACAGCAGAGGTACAATCCGAAGAATATGTGGATTCAAGCTCCACCGAACCAACCGTGTATGTGAGCGACCTGAATCTTCAGGACGAATGGGTTCAGATATCAAACACAGGGGCTTCTCCCGTTTCTCTGAACGGCTGGAAGATTGAAGATGAAGGCAGTAAACACACCTATACGTTTCAGTCTTACACCCTGAATGCAGGAACAACAGTAACTGTGTTTACCGGAAAGGGTGCGAACTCAGCTACTGAGCTTTACTGGCAATTAGACAACCCTGTATGGAACAACAATGGTGACACAGCATATCTCTACGATGATAGTGGAAAACTTGTTTCAAAACTGGAGAGCTGAAGATGAAGAACTTTAGAGAGAATTTCAAAGTTACCCTTGACCGCATAGAAGAAGGTAACGCAGTGCTGCTTGTAAGGGATGGTGAGTCAATAAAAATTAATATACCTCTTTTTTTGCTGCCTGCTGAAAGTAAAGAAGGTGATATTCTGGATATTACCATCACCAGAGATGTGCAGGAGATTGAGGATGCTAAGGAAAGAGTATCAGGCTTGCTTGAGAAGCTTAAGAGTAAGAATCAAGGAACGAAATAAAACTGTTTATTAGATTTGTTTCTCTGATAATAGCTTGGGTTATAGTATTTGAATTGAGACTTTAAAGTATCTACTCCAGTCTACATATAAATTTGAGATAAGACTCGCAAAAACAAGGATTAAAATTTTTTATCTTCATCGGTAATCTCACGAATAACCCTGCAGGGATTCCCAACAGCGACAATCCCAGGCGGAATATCTTTTGTCACAACACTTCCGGCGCCGATAACGGCATTATCTCCGATAGTTACGCCGGGCAGTACGACAACATTGCCACCTATCCATACGTTGTTGCCGACTTTAATCGGATGAGCATACTCCAGCCCTGCGTTACGACGCTCTGCGTCAAGCGGGTGTCCAGCTGTATAGAAACCACAGTTTGGAGCGATCATTACATTATCCCCAAAAATAACCTTTGCTGTATCAAGGATGATACAGTTGTGATTTGCATAGAAATTGCTGCCTATTTCGATGTTGTAACCGTAGTCGCATATAAATGGAGGCTCAATAAGAAAAGGACCTCCGATTTTGCCAAAAAGTTTCTGGATTAAAGCTTCCCTTTCCTCAGTTTTTGCTGGATGGAGTTGATTATATTCGTAGCAGATTGCTTTACAATAAGCTCGTTCTTCGATCAGTTCTTTATCATACATTGCATTATATAATAATCCCCGAGCTGCTTTCTCTTTTTCAGTCATTTCAGGCACTATTGTTTCCCTCCTTAGTAAAATGGTAATTCTGTTTATTTAATTGCTCTTGAAGAACTGTTTATTTAATTACTCTTGAAGAACTGCTTAGTTGTAAACTTAAAATCACACAATTCAAAGAAAAATCTGACCTTAAAATAAGAATTAAAATATAGGAAAAGAAGGTTAAGCTGGAGATCAGAAATAGTGATTTGGAGTCGATGAGCTACAATTCAATCTCCAGTATAACCTCAAGGTCATACCTTTTTACCTGGAATCATTGTTTACATTATTTTTCCAAAGATCATTGAGGATATTTTTATCAGCACATAAGCTATTGGCAAAGATGCTAGAAACAAGTACAGAAAAAACCCAAGTGAGCGAAGACCTCTCATTATCCGAACTTCAATGCTGTTCCCCCCGCGAATTACAGCACCATCATAACCTATTGCGTTGTCAAACCGCCTGAAATATGGATCATTCTGTTTCATGTATTTACCCCACTGTTTTTCTCCCCACTGTAAAGTTCTCTTTAATTTACTTTAATAGTAAATACAGATACTTCCTATAAATAGTTATCTTATTGAACTAATGTTAGTTCAATAGTGTTTCAGAGATATTGATAATACCAAATTAGTCAAATGGGTACAAAAAGCAGGCGAAATAGATGATACTGTCTCATTTACATATTGTTTTTGGTCTTCGCCACAACATCTATTGAGGAACTTTTCCAAAAATTATTTTTAAAGTTTTAATCAATAACTTTAATTAGTAGCTTCTTTATTTTCAGCCTTTAGAGAGGCTATTCCTTCAGGATAAGAGATAAGGCATGCATGTCTATTTAATGTCCTTGAAGAAGAGCTTAACTTCGAACTTAAAGTTTCACAACCAGAATCTAAATCCGACCTTGAAGCAAGACTTGAAGCACTAGAAAGCTCTATACACACTTAAAATCAGAAAATAAAAATAATAAAAATCAGAGTGGGCCCGCTGAGATTCGAACTCAGGACCTCCGCCGTGTGAAGGCGACGTCATAACCATCTAGACCACGAGCCCATGAATTGAAATTGAAAATTAAGAGGGCTAAGCAACCATAAAATAGAACTTCCTATGTATAAGCTTATCGCTTGTTAATGATGCTCAGGGCTGCCTCCATGCGGTATGAAAGATTTTTTTTATATTTTACTCGATCTGATCCGGTTTTTATCCACGTTTTTTATCCACTGCCCAGCTTTTTTTTTCACGCCGGCTGAACCAGCATTAATAATCTAAGATTCTATCTGTTTTGCCGGAGAATTTTTCCTCAGTATCAATAAAGTAAATAAGTAATAAATGTTAATAAATCTAAAGACATTAATTTCAGTAAAGGGTTATAAATGATAGAAATCCTCAAAATTCTCTTCAGCATGCCTTTTTTGCTGTATTCATGTTATTCCGACCTTGAATCCCGCATGGTCTCAAATAAGGTCTGGAAATACATGCTTACAGCAGGCTCGATATTTATATTCTATGAGCTTTTTACCGTGGGGATTTCATATCTTATGCAGCTTGTTTTTTCAGGAGTCATTGTTTTTACTGTCGTTTATATTCTTTTCCAGTTCGGGGCTTTCGGAGGCGGGGATGCGAAGGGGCTGATAGTGCTTTCCATCCTTTTTCCGACCTACCCAGTTTTTAAGATCTCAGGAGAAATATATCCCCTTCTCGGGCTTCCGCCTGTGGGGCTTTTTACTTTTACGGTGCTTGGGAATGCTCTCCTGCTGACGACAATTGTCCCGCTAGGAATGTTCTGCTACAATCTCCTGCATTTCTCGCCCGAAATGGTCAAAAAACCGCTTTATATGTTCATAGGCTACAGGACTGAGATCTCTTCCCTGAAAAATAAGAAACATCTTGGCTTGCTTGAAAAATTTGAGCTTGACGAAACCGGAAGTCTCAAAAGAAGGCTCGCCCGTACAGGACTTAATTTCGATGCAGACCAGAAGCCTGAACTTGAAGAATACCTGAAAAAAGGGTTGATTGGGAGAGATATCTGGGTTACTCCAGGTCTGCCGTTCATGCTTTCAATTACAGCGGGCTTTATAACCGCTGTTATTTTTGGAGATTTAATCTTTTATACGGTTATACACTTTATAACAGGTTAACAGGACAATTATCGTTCTCATTCGATTTAGCAACCTGCTGCTAGCCAGATTCAGTTTAAGAGAATCTCTTTTTAGAAACTTACCTCTTCTGTACAACAAGCAGTCCGTAAAGCATTGTCTTAGGTACAGGCGGATTTTCAGGCGTGCCTCTTGCAATCCTTTCTTCAGGATAGCCCAGGTTTTCGCAAGTATAGAGTTCGGCTTCAATGCCCAGCTCTCTCAGGACTTCTGCGACCTCAAGCGAGCCGAAATTCTCATCCGGCAGAAGAAATATATTTCTTCCATTCTTCAATTCCCGGATTAGTTCGGCTTTTGCAGGCTCGGGGTCTCTGCCATGAGCTGTAATTGCACAGAGATTTGTCAGGTTCACCCTGGTACGCGCACAGGCTACCTGCATTGAAGAAATCCCCGGAATCACCTTATCCTTCTCCCCTGCAAATTTTCCGAGCCCTGAAAACATTGGATCACCTGTGGACAACACAACTGCATCGGCTGGCAGGAGATGAAGCGATTTATAGTCCTTAATCGGTTTTGCTTCACAGTTAATGTATTTCTCAGCAATTTCAAGGGCTCTTTTTGCGCCATAAACCACAGAGGCTTTCCTTATGGCTTCTATTCCTTCTTCCGTGAGCATTCCCGGCCCAACTCCGACTCCTACCACAATCATTATTTTTCCCCTTTATCTGTCTATTTTTAGCCTTTCCATTCTTTCGTTTTAATTTTTCAGTAATTCCTGCTTAACTTTCTCTTTTGCTGTCCATGAGGACCGAGCCATCCCTGTCAATTACCACGATTCTTGCACCCTTCCCTTTCTCTATAGCCATCTCGAAGGCTTCTTTCAGGCGTGGGTGTTCAGGCTTTTTCTCAAGCATCTCGACAACAGTTGCATATCCGCTGCCTTCAAGCATATCAGGGTTTCCCCATTTAAGGACAAGACCGGGGAGCCCACAAATAATTACATCGCCAGAGGCATACTCAAGCCCTTCTGAAATCCTGCTTCCGACCATAACAACGGTGTAATCAGGGAAAAGCATATGGGAGTAGCGCATTCCTATCCTGCCTGTGGTCAGGACAACTTTATCTGTGCAGCGGATAAGGTCTCCTTTCATCTCTCCAAGATGGTCATTCCAGGGCTCAACAAAACCCGTGCTCCCAAGTATGGAAATTCCGCCTTCCACACCTATCTTGCTGTTCAGGGTTTCCTTTCCGATCTTTTCCCCATCCGGAATTGAGATTATAACCTCGGCTCCTTTCAAACCCAGTTCATCTACGGCTTCCTTCACTGCTGCCTTTATCTGTTCCATTGGCTTCGGGTTAATAGCTGGCTGGCCTCTTGGAACCTGGAGCCCGTCCCTTCTAACAATTCCTATGCCTTTTCCTCCGAGAATGCGGATTCCTTCGGATTCCCTGGCTTCGCCCACAAATTCAAGCCCCCGGGTAATGTCGGATTCGTGATCGTTCTGAATCTTTTTTACAACTGCACGCCCCTTTGAGGCTTCGCTGACCTCAAGCTGAGCTCTCAGTCCAACAGGAGTGGGGACGGACACGCTGTCAACTGTTTTCCTGAGAGAGAGAACAGCGGCTTTTGCAGCAGCACTTGCTGTGGTTCCTGTAGTGTATCCTCTTTTGAGAACAGATCCATCACTTAGAACCACAACCATCCCGGATGCTACTTTTTTTTCAAGTTCTTCCCTCGGAATGCCAGTGCGGAGAATCCATTCTTCAGGGATCTTGAAATTGTTAACAGGATCTATCATGGAAGAATACTCGTAGGTTTTTTATTATAAATGTATTGACGTGAAAATCAGAAAATATCTCAACTAATTTCCGGGGGAAGTCTTGCCGGACTTCATGAGGAAGATCACTGAGTTTCGTCAGAAGCTAAGCCTGAACCAATTAAAAACTAAAGAATTATAGAAAAAAAATGTATAGAAAAGAGGTGGCATCATTCCAGGATCGGGGGATTTGTTTTTCGGAAATGGGGTTTTATCCTGGATTCTGGAACGATTGGAGGGCGTTCCTTTTGGGATTTTTGGGGGTTGGTGTGTGAAAAATAGCCTTGTGGAATGATGCCTATTCGGATGCCAGAACTCGCCTGACACCAAGTACTACATCATAAGTTATGTTATATAAATGTATAGGAAACACAGAACATTTTTTAATATAAGAGTATGTCAGCTGATTATTGAAATTTCACTTATATGTTATCTGTATAATCTGTGTATATCAGGTTTATGATTATGTTTCTAACTCAACGGAGCAGGCGTCTCTTTAGAATCCAGTTAATTTACTTTAAAGTAATTTTACTGGATTCTTGCAAACATGCGGTCCAGTTCTCCTTTCGTAAATGTGATCACAGTTGGCCTGCCGTGAGGGCAAGAGTAGGGATTTTCAGCCTTTTTAAGCTGCTCTATGAGTTCCTCCATCTGCCCTGGGCTGCAGGCTGCTCCCGCTTTGATTGCAGCCCTGCATGCAAGGGTTTTGCAGACTCTCTCCGAGATTCCTGTATCCTTTTTAACTCTCCCTGAAGCTAGAAGATCAGAGACTACATCATGAATAATTTCCGAACCTTCGAGCCGTCCGAAAACCTCAGGCACGAAGGTAACCACATATGTATTATCGCCGAACTCTGAAATCCCGAAACCGTAGTCTTCAAGATAGGGAATATATTCTTCCATAAGCACTTTTTCTTTAGGGGTAAGATCTATTGTTATAGGTGTGATTAGTTCCTGCACCCTGGATTTTTTCATTCTCAGGATCTGCTCGTAGAGAATTCGTTCATGAGCAGCATGCTGGTCAATAAGCACTAGGTCTTCCCCTTTTTCGGCAAGGATATACAGCCTAGAAACCTGCCCAATAACCCGCAAGTCTTCAAGAGAGTCCTTATTTATTTCCAGTTCGTTCCTGTTTTCAGGATTTCTATTATCCGGAATTCCCAGTATTCCATCCTTAGAGGTAAAGTCCAGCAGCCTTTCAGATTTTTTCAGTTTCCTTTCAGTATCTTTTACCGGATAGGAGTATCTTTCAGCTTTTTCTCTCAGAGCCCCACCGCTTTCAGGAAAGTTGGAGGTCCCATGAGTACTTCTTGTCTTTCCGGTCACGATTTTTCCAAAAATTTCCGCAGCTTCTGAGACCTGTAATCTACCCGAAGATTCTGGAATTTCGAAGGTTTTTTGAATCCGGTCTCTTCTTTCTCTGATCTCGGTAACAAGATTACTTTCAGAAAGCACCTTCTCAATTGCAAGTGTGACCGCATCTCCAATCTCTTTTTCCCGGCTGAAGCGCACCTCGGCTTTACGGGGATGAACATTCACATCTACTTCCCCGGGATCAATATCAAGCGAAAGTACTGCCACTGGATAGCGTTCTTTTGGAATTCTGGTGTAATATCCTTCAAGGACAGCTTTATTGATAGCTCTTGAAATCACCGGACGGGTATTTACGAAAAAGAAAAGCTGGTCACTATCTCTTCGCGTGGTTTCGGGTTTTGAGATATATCCTCTGATCTCAAAGTCTTCTGTCCTGTACTCCAGGGGAAGCATTGAACGCGCTGTATCCGGTCCAAGCAGGTTTACAATACTCTTAAAAGGGTCGTTTGAGCCCGCATTTCTTATGACTGGTTTTCCGTCACTCAGCAGGGTGAAAGAAATCTCCGGGTTTGCCAGGGCAAGACGCATGACCGTATCGGTAATATGGGCAAGCTCGGTACGGTCGCTTTTGAGATATTTCTGCCTTGCAGGTGTATTGTAAAACAGGTCTTTTACATGTACAGCCGTGCCCGGAGCCGTGCCCGCATCCAAGGTTTCCAGTACTTTCCCCCCATGGATCACTATCCTGGTGCCTGTAATTTCTTCCTGCTGCCGGGTAAGAATTTCCACCTTTGCAACGGCTGTAATAGACGAAAGCGCTTCTCCCCTGAAACCCATCGTGGAAATAGTATTAAGATCTTCGATATACATGAGCTTGCTCGTTGCGTGCTTTTTATATGCGAGCAGGGCATCTTCCCGGCTCATCCCGCAGCCGTTGTCTCGGACAAGGATCGAACGTTTTCCACCTTTTTCAATTTCGATGCGGATATCCGTAGCTCTAGCATCGATTGAATTGTCTATTAATTCCTTTACTACTGATACAGGACGCTCTATTACTTCTCCTGCTGCGATTTTATTTATAGTATCTTTATCAAGGATTCGGATTCTATTTCCCTGAACTTTTTCCTTCCCTTCAGGATATTCTTTCTTCATTGCTTTACTCCGTCCAAATTAGAGAGGTTTTATCGGATATCCTTTAATCGACCCTTCAATAAGCAGCTTTTCAGCTCATTGGGCTTATTCAGAGCCTTCTCAATCGAGTAATCTTTTCAGCTCATGAAGTTTATTCAGAGCCTCTATTGGTGTCATTTCTTCCACATTCAACTTTTTCAGAGCAACTTCTACGGGACTGGGTCTGTTTTCCTCTAATTGGTTTCCACTGCTGCTTCCGGGATCAAAAAGCATCATCTGGGTATAACGTGTGGATGCTTTGCTTTTTCTCTTTTTCCCATTCTCGCCGCCTTCAGCTTCCTCAAGCACGTTTTCTCTTTCGAGTTCCTTAAGAATCTCATTTGCCCTTTCGATTACCTTTTCCGGGACGCCAGCAAGCCTTGCAACATGGATTCCGTAACTCCTATCTGTTGCACCTGGCACGATCTTTCGCAGGAAGATAAGTTCGTGACCTTCTTCTTTTACTGCAATATGGTAGTTTTTAACCCTTTTCAGTTTATTTTCGAGCGATGTAAGCTGGTGGTAATGAGTTGCGAACAGTGCCCTCATTCCAACTCTTCCTCTATTATGCAGGAATTCCACAACGGCTTTTGCGATGCTGTATCCGTCATAGGTACTTGTTCCCCTGCCGATCTCATCAAGCAGCACAAGACTTCTTGGGCTTGCATTATTCAGAATATTTGCGAGCTCAATCATTTCTACCATAAACGTGCTTTGCCCACTTGCAAGGTCATCAAAAGCCCCTATTCTTGTAAAGACCTGGTCAATAATCCCTATTGAGGCATAGGATGCAGGGACAAAGGAACCTGCCTGAGCCATAATAGCGATAAGCGCAGTCTGTCGCATGTAGGTAGACTTTCCTGCCATGTTCGGGCCTGTTACCAGCAAAAACTGATTTTCCTTACAGTCCATTTCGGTGTCATTAGGCACAAAGCCGCCAGATACTGTTTTCTCAACTACTGGATGCCTTCCGTCCCGTATAAGAATCCTGCAATCGTCAGTAAGCTGGGGCCTTATGTAATTGTTAGTTTCTGCAGTTTCAGCGAGAGCTGCAAGGACATCAAGTGAACCTGTTCTCTCGGCAATCTCCTGAAGTTCTCTTGAATGGGCTGACAGTGTATTCACGATTTCGGTAAAGATTTCATATTCGAGAGCTATAGCTTTTTCATTGGCAGTTAAGATAAGGCTCTCTTTCTCCTTGAGTTCTGGGGTAAAAAAACGCTCGGCATTTGCCATGGTCTGCTTTCTGATATAGTCTTCAGGCACCTGGCTGCTATTGGCATTGGTTACCTCTATGTAATATCCGAAAACCTTATTGTACCCCACTTTAAGGGATTTTATCCCACTTCGTTCCCTTTCTTTCTGCTGAAAATTTGCAATCCACTGCTTGCTGCTGCTGGCGATATTCCGCAGCTCATCAAGTTCTGCACTGTACCCCGGCTTTATCATACCTCCTTCACGGACCGAGACAGGCGGTTCGTCAACAACTGCTCGGCCTATTGTTTCTGCCAGGTTTTCAAGTTCGGAAAATGATGCAAGTTCGACTGCAATCTCATTTAAAAGTTCAGACTTGACTGTCTCCATGAGGGAATCGCGGATAGGAGGCAGGACACCAAGTGATTTTTTCAGGGCTACAAGATCCCTTGCATTTGAGTTCCCGTACACTATCCTGCCTACAAGGCGTTCTATATCCCTGACCTCGGAAAGCCAGCTCCGCAGGTCGTAGCGGAGCAGAGGATTTGCTGCCAGCTCTTCCACAGCATCGAGCCGAAGGTTGATCTTCTCTACGGAAAGTAGAGGCTTCAAAAGCCACTTTTTCAGAGTACGGCTCCCCATTGGTGTTTTTGTGCAGTCAAGAATGCGATAAAGGGAATTTGCGTCCCCCTCATCCCGTACGTTTTTTACAATCTCAAGATTCCGCAGGGTTACGGAATCAAGAATCATGAATTCGGAGTTTGAGTAGGTTCTCAATGTATTGATATGAGTAAGCTCCCTCATTTGCGTTGTCTGGGCGTATTCGAGAGCAGCCCAGGCTGAATAAATTGCAAAGCCAAGTTTCTCACAGCCCATGCCTTCAAGGGTTTCAACTTTGAAATGTGCTTTCAGTCGTTCTTCGGCTTCCTCGATTTCTGAAACCTGAGGAACAAACTCTTGCACAATAGTCTGAGCTTTCAGTCGGTCTGTAAGGTCGGAATTTCCATAAAGGGATGGAGGGAGGATGCATTCGGAAGGCCGCATGCGGGCAAGCTCGCTTAGAAGCTTTTCAAAATTTTCCGAGTCTCGAAACTGCGTTGTAAGGAATTCTCCTGTCGAGATGTCCAGAAAGGAGACTCCAAGTTCTATTTCTTTTTCAGCATTCCTGCTGGACTTTCCGATTTCCCGCCCTGCAACTGCCATCAAGTAATTGTTAGAGGCATCCGAAAACATGGAAGAATCAATTGCCGTGCCGGGTGTGACCACCCTGACAACCCCTCTCTTTACAACTCCCTTTGCCTGCTTCGGGTCTTCAAGCTGTTCGCAAATTGCCACTTTGTACCCTTTATTTATTAGCCTCGGCAGATAAGTGTCAACTGCATGGTAGGGTATTCCTGCAAGCGGCATTCTCTTTCCGGACCTGTCTTTTCCCCGGGCTGTAAGAGTGATTTCAAGTTCTTTTGCAATAGTTTTTGCATCTTCTCCGAATGATTCGTAAAAGTCTCCCATACGGAAGAAGATCAGGGTGTCAGGATATGCTTGCTTGACTTCATAATACTGGCGCATTGCAGGGGTCAACGTTTCTTTCATTTTTTACTCACTGTAAGTCTTGAATGTTTCTGTGTAAAGCTGTGAATTTTACAAAGAGTTCCGGGTATTTCAGGACTCCCTGAATACAGCCTTATCCTTATCAGGGTTCCCTGAAAAATAGTTAGTACCCTTTGGTACTTGATAGTTAGATGCTATATTTTTATTAAAATCATCCTTCTTATATATATTTAACAATTCGGTATTGCAAGCCGTCTTGAAGGAGGATTTGCTCTGGAAAGGGAAAAACTCATTGAAGTTTGCCCTGTATGCGGAAACGCAGATTTATACTATGAAGTTGGCGGGTATGCAGGCACAGTTTACCACTGCAAGGAGTGCGGGTATATAGGAGCTTTCGTTATTGAGGCTAATGAAGAGATGATCGAAAAAATTCGAGAGAAGTATAAACGTGAAAGAATAAGTGAAATGAGCAAAGATAAACAAGACTAATAATATTTATTGATATTTCATAGTAGTGAATATATTTTTCTAAATAACTTTACATCCTACTAAATTTTTATAATTCAATTGAGTGATCTTTGGATTTCATATATTTTTTTAGAAAATGTAGATTGCTTTGTACCAGGAAGGATGCAATGTATGAAAAAAATTATTCAAAATTCTACATAAGGCTCCAAAATCATACTCGAGCGGTGATAAAACAATTAAATGTTTGAAATTTAACTGTGGGCTAAAAAGCCAATAATATCGAGAATAATGTAGGACAATGAGTAAAGAAGTGTTAAAAATAAGATCTAATAAAAATTTTGGTGGGGCCGCTGAGATTTGGACTCAGGTCGCAAGACCCCCAGTCTTGCAGGATGGACCAGGCTACCCTACGGCCCCACAGGGTAGGTTATACTTCTCAATGGCAAATCTCTTTCTTTGTTTGCCTCGTCAACTATTGTAATCAAATATGTAGTATAAATGAGTATCGGTAGAAGAAAGTCAAGATATTCTCTTTAACCTTTCTTCAGTTATAATTCGGAATTTACAGATGTCACTATTTCTGGCTTTTCTAACATTACCTGCGCTGTCAAGGTTTTTGAAAATCAGCTTCTGAAGCCTTGCTCAGTATACTTTTTGCCCGCAGGACTCTCTGGATAATGGTAATGTGGGAAAATACGGCTATCAAAACTAGAGCCCAGCCAAGAAAACCTGAAAGCCCTCCCAGAGCCAGAATAATCATCCTTTCCGTGCGTTCGGCAACACCGACAGACAGTTTCCGGCAGCCTGCGGATTCTGCGCGGGCACGGGTGTAGCTTACAAGGAAGGAGCCAATCAGGGCATAGCCTGCCCATAGCCAGACTTCTATTTGCAGGATTGGAGAGAGAACAAGCCTGCCGTTAACCGCACCTGCGATTATCCCCAGGAACACTATGCCATCAGAGTAACGATCGCAAACCGAATCAAGCACGCCCCCAAAAGGTGTGATCCGATCTTTTGCCCTTGCGACTCCCCCGTCAAGAACATCGAAGATCCCGCTGAAAAGGATCAGAAGCCCTCCCGCAAAAGGTTTTCCCAGAGTGAATGCTGCTCCTGCAGCCACGCTAACGGCAAAACCCAGTAAAGTAAGGGTATTTGGAGACAAGGGAATCAGGCAGGCAAAGGGTATTATCAATTTTCTTGCGCTGTTCTTGAGTTCGTCGAAGATTTATATCCCATCCTTTTGCCGACTACATATATAGCTACTTATATAATGATGATATCGTTGAACATTAGCTTATCTTTTTTGGAAAAATCTGTCAAGTTATTTTAATTTCCTTCTGAAGATTTCTCACAGTCCTAGAGACAATTCTCCGTACAGAATACATACTGGACAGTGAAAAAATCCCATCCAGACCGAGAGTTTTAGTAATTACCCTATATTACCCTACATGTTTCTGGTAGTTTTCCAACGATTTCTTATTAGAAAGAACCTTTAAGATTTCATATTAGAAGGAATGTTTAGTGATATTCTATCAAAAAGGTAGTTTCAATGACCATATTAAAGATATCTTTAAAAGATGCCTGTTAAGATAGAATAAGCTTCACTAGCTTAAAATGATATGGAGTTGAAAAATGGAAATAGTAGAAAAGCACAGGTCAAATTGTACGGAATGCGGACAATGTCTTGAAGTCTGTCCTCGCTACAATGACCTCTGCTTGCTTGGCCGGCTTTACAGTTACCTTGAGGGGAAAGCAGAGATTGATCCCAAGTCCCTGTTGCGTTGCCTGACCTGCGGGCTCTGTGTGGATGCCTGCCCCGAGACCCTGGGAATTAAAATGCTTATTTCTCCTGCCAGACAGAAATGGGCTAATGAAAACGGGCTTACCGACAGGCAGACGATGGTAGATCCCGAATCTAAAAACAACCTTTTCAGGAAAATTGCCGAGCTTGATGAAACCCCTATATATAAGAATAGCCCAGGCTCGGTAGTGTATTTTCCCGGTTGTGCAGGCACATATATCAACAAAATCATGGCGCAGTCTGCAGTTGCACTGCTGGAGAAAGCAGCAGTCGATTATACTGTCCTTAGCGGGGTTGAGTACTGTTGCGGAGCTGTGTCCGCAGGCGCAGGCGATCCTGGACCTATGCGCAGAAACGGACAGCGCAATATTGAGGAAATTAGAAAAAGAGGAGCGAAAATTCTTATTACTGCCTGTCCAGGCTGCTTTAAAGCGTTTAAAGATATCTATCCGAGAATGTTTGATAAACTTGATTTTCAGGTGCTGCACGTTTCCCAGTACCTTGAACTTCTGGTAAGAGAAGGAAAACTTATTCCTGAAACTGTCCTCAAGCATAGAGTCTTTTATCACGATCCCTGCCATCTGACCAGGGCAATGGGCGTATACCAGGAAGCGAGAGATGTGCTTGAGAGTATACAGGGTACCGAACTTGCCAACGAAACCACGGAAAATTCAGCCTGCTGCGGTTTCGGAGGTGGGGTAAGGGTCAATTACCCATCCGAATCGCTAGATATAGCTTCCGATCGCTACAGGGCTGCTGAAAAATTGGGCTGCGATGTAATTATCACAAACTGTGGGGGCTGCATGCAGAATCTTATTGAAGCCGGGAAGGGTGAAAAAATAAAAGTTTTCGACCTTGCAGAATATCTTTCCCTCGCCTGTGGAATAAAAATTGAGAGGGAAGATACAAGAATGCTTGAACTCATCAACAAAGCTTACAGACTCTGCATTTCAGGATACGGGAAATCTGACGATTTATAACGGAAAGTTTATGATTTGTGCTTACATCTGTACCGCGTAATCTGTATTTTGCTGCCCGCACCCTGTTATCCATATTCTTTATTCTTTATAAGATATCGTGATCTGAGAAATGTATATATATTTTTTCATTTTTAGGAAATTTCAATTAGTAGCATAAAATAATTGAAAAATTAAATATGCCTTATCAAAAAAATGAACTTCAAGATTTCTCTTAAAATATATAAATAAAGACAAAATCAAATTAGAATCAAAACTAGCAGTTATCGCCTTGTTTATCCTTCATAATGTTTGGAGATTAACAGGATGCCAATAATTTATTTACAATTAATTCTTGATTTATTGTGTATATTTTTTATAAAGTTCCTATTTTGGATTTACTTAAGGAGTTTTATAAAAATCCAGTTTGAATATCTAATATTTATATTTTTTGGTAATCTCATTTTGATTTCTTCCTCAATATACTTATAAAATGTGCAATACCGAAAAATATATATACATCCCCTAATTTTGATTCAATTTTTTTAAAAAAATATATATAGGGGAAAAGTTACCTGTTTATTGAGACATCTATAAGATGAGTGATCAGACGGGATTAAGGTGGCACAAAAACGCTACACTGTTAAAATGCTCATTAATCCCTGTCAGCATAATCATGAATTCTTCATGATTTCATTGTCTCGCTTATGGTATCATGGTTTCCCACCCATGATAATCGTGAGTATCTTCCTGTATATTTCATTGTTTCATTCTGTGGCATAAGCTTACGGCTTAAATATCACATATGATCATGATATTCAGGAAGAAGTGTCTTTAAAATTTAAAAATTAAAACGGAGGATGCAATATTAGCAAAGAAGAATTGCTTCAGGAACTTGCAGATGCTATAATTTCCTGCAAGAAAGATACAGTACTCGCTGCTGTTGAAAAAGCTAAAGGAGAACTGGAGCCTTCCGAAATAATTGAAAAAGGGCTCGCTGCAGGTATGAATGAGGTAGGTATCCTTTTTGAGAGAGGAAAACTTTTCCTTCCACATGTAATGATGGCCGCCGATGCAATGACTGCAGGAGTTGAAGTTCTTAAGGATCTTATGCCTGAAGGGGCTTCCGGCTCAAAGCTCGGTGTTATTGTGAACGGTACCGTAGAGGGAGATGTGCACGACATTGGAAAATCAATCGTGTCCACAATGCTCCAGTCTGCTGGTTTTGAGGTGTATGATATCGGACGTGACGTTCCAACCAGGAATTTTATTGAGAAGGCAAAGGAAGTCAATGCTGATATGATTGGAATCTCCGCCCTTATGACCACAACTCTTCAGGGACAGAGGGACGTAATCGAGCTCCTCAAGGAAGAAGGGCTCAGGGACAAAATAAAAGTCATGGTCGGTGGCGCACCTGCAACCCAGGCATGGGCCGACAAGATTGGTGCTGACTGCTATGCCGAAAACGCAAGTGAGGCAGTGGCAAAGGCAAAAGAGCTGCTGGCTTAAATTATTCTTATTCGGAGGCTAAAAAGTGGCAAAAAATAATGCAGTTGCAGGATTTAATGCACTTAATGGTGTAGAATTAAACCTTTTTACTAATGACGAACTTAAGGCAATTCACTATGCAACCATGGAAGTTCTGATGAACCCAGGTGTTCAGGTTTCTGATCCCGAAGCAAGGCAGATCTTCAAAGAAAATGGCTGCGAAGTCGACGAGAAAACCAACGTTGTAAAAATCCCTGAATATCTTGTAAGAAAAGCTCTTCAGCTTGCGCCTTCCAGATTTGTCCTCTGGGGCCGCGATAAAAAGAACAATACTGTCCAGGAATGTGGTGGTAAAGTGCACTGGACCTGTTTCGGTACCGGTGTCAAGGTCTGCAAATACCAGGACGGCAAGTATGTAACAGTTGACTCCGTTGAGCAGGACATTGCAGATATCGCAAAACTCTGCGACTGGGCAGAGAACATTGACTACTTCTCACTACCAGTTTCTGCAAGGGACGTTGCAGGCCAGGGTGCACAGGATGTCCACGAAACCCTCACACCACTTGCAAACACCTCTAAACACTATCATCACATCGACCCCGTCGGCGAAAACGTCGAATATTACTGGGACATTGTAAAAGCATACTATGGCGGTGACGAAGAAGAGGCAAGGAAAAAACCGATTTTCTCCATGCTGCTCTGTCCGACCAGCCCGCTCGAACTCAGTGTCAATGCCTGCCAGGTTATTATTAAAGGCGCCCGTCTCGGAATTCCGGTTAACGTTCTGAGTATGGCAATGTCAGGCGGATCTTCTCCTGTTTATCTTGCAGGCACTCTTGTAACCCACAATGCCGAAGTGCTTTCAGGAATTGTGCTTGCCCAGTTGACTGTTCCAGGAAGCAAAGTCTGGTATGGAAGTTCCACAACTACCTTTGACCTGAAAAAAGGAACTGCTCCTGTCGGATCTCCTGAACTCGGCTTGATAAGCGGCGCTGTCGCGAAACTTGCCCAGTTCTATGGCC
The DNA here is from genome assembly GCF_001304615.2 of Methanosarcina flavescens. Taxonomy (NCBI): domain Archaea; kingdom Methanobacteriati; phylum Methanobacteriota; class Methanomicrobia; order Methanosarcinales; family Methanosarcinaceae; genus Methanosarcina; species Methanosarcina flavescens. Next base: position 2,175,957 of record NZ_CP032683.1, read on the forward strand.
TACCCTCCTTTGTGGCAGGTTCCTAGTCTGATGCGAAGATCCCGGACAACCAGGCAGGACACGAAAAAACCATAACCACCCTCCTTCCAGCCCTTGCAGGAGCAAACACTATCTACGGAGCCGGAATGCTTGAGCTTGGAATGACCTTCTCAATGGAGCAGCTGGTAATTGACAATGATATTATCAGTATGGTCAAGAAGGCTATGCAAGGAATTCCTGTCTCAGAAGAAACGTTGTCAGTGGAATCCATCCAGAAAGTAGGCATCGGAAACAATTTCCTTGCCCTCAAACAGACCAGGCAGCTTATAGACTATCCTTCCAGCCCAATGCTCATTGACAGACGCATGTATGGAGATTGGGCAGCAGCAGGCTCAAAAGATCTTGCAGCAGTTGCGCATGAAAAAGTAGAGGACATTCTTAAGAACCACCAGGTAAAACCAATTGATGCAGATATCCTCAAGGATATGCAGGCTGTCGTGGACAGGGCTGATAAAGCCTTCAGAGGTATGTAAAGACAGGATATCAGGAGATCTAAAAATGGCAAGCAAAGAAGAAATCATTGCAAAAGCAAAAGAAGCGATTACCGAGTTCGACGAGGAAATGGCGGCTGAAGTCGCAGAAGAAGCCCTTGCTGCAGGGATTGATCCTGTAGAGCTTATTGAAAAAGGATATACTGCAGGCATGGAAGAAGTAGGGGAACAGTTCGAACAGGGATCTCTTTTCCTGCCACATGTGATTGCAGCCGCAGAGGCGATGAAAGCAGGAATAAATATCATTACACCGGAAATGGAGAAGCGTAAGTCCGAGACAAAGAACCTTGGAACTGTTGTTATCGGAACCATAGAAGGTGACATTCACTCCATTGGAAAGGACATCGTAGCCTCCATGCTCAACATTGCAGGTTTCAAAGTTGTGGATCTTGGAAGGGATGTCCCGATTAAGACCTTCGTCGAAAAAGCAAAGGAGCTCAAACCCCAGGTTGTCGCATCCTCCGCACTTATGACAACCACAATGGTCAACCAGATCCAGATTGAAGAACAGCTGAAAGAAGCAGGCATCCGCGATCAGGTTAAAACCATGGTAGGAGGTGCTCCAGTTACCCAGGACTGGGCAGACAAGATCGGTGCAGACATCTACGGTGAAAGCGCTAACGATGCAGTCGCTAAGGTAAAAGCAGCCCTGAAGGTCTAATAATCAAAAGAGCAGGCAGTTCCGGGAATTTGTGGTAGGTTATATAGACCCGGTTCCCGGCACACCTGCTCAATAGCTCTGATAAAAGAAGGAGTGAGCACGGATCGGAAGACTTTGAAATGCATGAAAGTAAAAGGAAAATCAGTAAAGGGTATATGTGTATCCTCTTTTGTGCGATATTCTGGGCATCTGGTATTTGCCTGTCACTGTTGTCTGGGTACTGAACCCATTTGATCGAATTGATTTTGATAGAATTTCTACAAGGTAGATATTTATTTTATTTAAATTAGAGAGTTACGGGGGAGGTTTAAAAAAATTCAAAAGATGTGTATAAAACGATTATAAAAAACATTATATCATAAAAAAGATTTGATTTAAGGCTCTGTAGAAATCCTCTGAAATAACCAATCTTAACAAATTAAAACTGAATTGTCTGATTCAATTTTGCTGAGAAATTTAAGTCTATTAATGACGATTAAGTAGTTTTTCTACAGAACCAAATTAACATCAGTACATTATTCTACTTTTTTAATTCTTGCTTCAGAATCCTGTTTTTAATTTTTCCTCCTACAGAGCCTCAGAGTATGGCAACGCAGGCTACCTCCTCCCGCAAGCATGGCATCCGGGTGGAAAGGAATAATTTCAACGCCTTCTTTTTCAAGGTTTTTGGTGGTTTCTCGGTCAAGTGCGGTATCATAATGAAAAATAGTTCCACTTTCAAGAGGGACGAAAGAACAGGCCAGGCGACTTTGCTCGGAATCCGAAACAGGAATAATTTCCATCCCTTTTTCCTCCTGTATGAAAGTTTTAAAATCGATTTTTTTTCTGGAATCTTCCGTAAAGAGGCAAGTTTCCTCAAACGCAGGTAGATAAGCAAGGGCAAGATCTTCCCGCACTCGATTGAATACAGTATCTGGGTGCATATATCGCCTGGCTTTCGGAACCCGGGTATAAATAACCTCATCAAACTCTTTCAGAATGTTTGAAATAAATTCCCGGATAAAAGGATAAGTATGTCTTTCCGTATCAGCTACAAATATTGTTTCTTTTGAGAGCAGAAGGCAGCCTTCGAAAAAACCCTCTCCTTCATTAAATTCACTGAGAATTGGGATCCCCAGATTATTCAGGGCTTCCTTTACAACAATATCTTCATTTTGTCGTGCAGGTGGGCGCATTCTTGAGAGAATAGCCCCTTTGCCTGAGATAACCGCAATATCATGAAGAAAAGTTAGATTTGGCAGTTTCTTAATCTGATCTTTATTCTCATCCACGTAATCTTCAAGCTCATAGACCTTGACACCGTTTGATTCAAGCAACTCCTGATAACTTTTGTGTTCTTTGATATATCCCGAGATCTCAGGAACCTTATCGTAAAGCCAGTACTCATAATTCGATTCGTTGATCAGGGACAGTTCTTCTCCTGGTGTGTGTATTAATACACTTTTCAGCCTGCCAAGCTCATCGCACCCATAAGCTATATCTTGCTTTGTTTTCTCGTTTCTGCCCAGTTCCTCTATCTCGCAACCCATACCCCAAACCTCCTTTTGATTAATTTCTTTCTGGTTAGTGTCATTTCATGTACTTCTTTTTGCAAGGATTATAGTATTTGTCCGGTCTTCACTCAAGAAAGCCTTGAGGATATCGAATCCGCAAATATCCAGAAAAGCCGTAATCTGGTCACAGGTATACTTGTAAGTAAAACCCATACGAATGACATCTCCTCTCCTGAAGCGTATGACCTCTGCTCCAATTGTAATTTCAGAATCTCTCAGGATATGCAGATTCTTCCTGGTTCTGCACACTGATCCTATCCTTGAATCTACATGTGCAAGCAGGAGTTCAAAATCGAGGTCTTCAGGGTTCATCCCATAATGAAGCAGAGGGTACATATTGAAGAGCGTATTCTCTCTTGAGGCATATGTGCCAAGTATGGATTTCCTTGCAGATTGTGCTTCCAGACCTTCAGCAGGGAGAAGGCTGGCATCAAAGAGAAATAGGTCTCCCGACTCAAGAGTTTTACGGACAAGCTGAAGAATGAATTCTGGCTCGTAATTGCAAAAGGTGTTTCCCAGAATGCAGAAAAGAACCGGCAAGCGCCAGTTCTTTTTAAAGGTTGCTATATCCTCTATGAAGCCAACTACTCCTCTCTTTTCGACAGGCAGGTTCCTGACCCTCGCAAGGGCAAGATCCACAAATTCGCTGTTTATATCAACAGGATAATAGCATATCGGTACTTCTCCTGAACCTGGGGTTTCAGCCAGATTTTTCCTTATGAGTGCTTTGAGAAGAAGTTCCTCCTTTTCTCCACTTCCCACTCCAACACTTACGAGGCTCATGCCTGTCGGAATAAATCTCAATATTGATTCAAGATTTTTCTCCAGAAGGGTTTTGAGCTGCCTGGCTACAGGAAATGTCCTGGCCCTGTCAAGTTCCAGCCAGTTTTTTGTTCCGCCGGCTCCTGTATATAAGAGATAATCAGGAAGTTCGTGATTCTTCAGGTATTCAAAGAGTTTTTTCTCTATCCCCATCTTGCTGGTAATTACTATCTTTTCCTTATTTTCCGAAACCTATCCAGACTCCGTTTTTCCTGTACTGCTCAATTCTCACCTTACCCCCAAACCATTCAACAGCACTTATGTTAGATCACTTCTTTCAACCTCTTGCCTGAACTCTGCTTTTTCCCATCCTGCAGTTTATTTGAAACACTGCTGGCACTCCATTCTCAGGGCTTCGAGAGGGTCGGCACCATTGTTTACTCCTATGCTGTAGGCATATCCCCGGCAGCCTATGCACTCTTCCATATGTTCACAGTTCCTGCATCTTCCCTCAAGCACTTTATCGATGTTTCGGACATATGTGAAGAGATCAGAATAATAAATCTCCCGAAGGCTCATTTTGTTTATATTGTAGGGATATTCCCCGTCAACTCTGAGCGCAGGATGTACATCAAGCTTTGTAGGCGCACAGGGCCGGACATTCCCTTCTATGTTGATATACAGGCTGTAAAGATGCTGAAGGCAACCGCTCGCAGTAATCGGTGTGTAGGGCAGCCAGTCGTACCCGTAATACTTACGGTCAATTTCCAGCAGTTTTAACTTATATTCCTTTATCTCGTCAGCTGTCAGCAGCTTATCCTCGAGTTCATTATTTGCCCTGCCTGTCGGCGTTAGAATCTCCATATTGGGGAAGATATTGTTTTGCCTGCAGAAATGCCAGATCTCTTCTATCTCTCCCAGATTCATTTTATTACTGACGAAAGAAACTCCCAGGCGGAGCTCCCCAGGCCCTGCCGGCTTTGAAAAGCCTGCTTTAAGAAGGTTTTCAAGCCCTTTTCTGATCTTTTCTGAGGCTCCTTCTTTCCCTGCCAGATAATCCTGAACTTCAGGCTTAAGGGAATCCAGCTTTCCCATTACTGAGACGTTGTGTTCGTGCAGGAATCCTGCAAGTTCCTCAGTTATTAAAACAGTATTCGAGAAAATTACAGAGATTAATCCCAGGGAATCAATATAAGCAACCAGATCTCTGAAATTCGGATGCAGTGTCGGTTCTCCCCCTCCTATCACGACCACGGACCTGATCCCCAGTTCTTTTGCTGCCGAAACTATCTGTTTGAGGGAACTGAAATCTGCTATTTTTGCCGAATCCTCTCCACTCTGTGCATAGCAGTAGCGGCAGCGAAGGTTACATGATTTGTTCGTTTCAAGGCGTATGGCTAAAAGTCTATTTGAGTTACGAGCCTCACGGGCCTCCTGCGCCCCATACATATAGCCCTTCAATATCGGAGGCGGTAAAAAAGGACTTAATGCGCCAGAGTTCTTCGATTCTTCCTTCCGCATATTAAAACCTATATTTGGCGTCCCTTATCAAGTTGTAAGAAACTAAGTGCTTTTTAAGTATGATCTCCTACTGAAAAAAAGTAGTGTACTGCCAGTAAAAGATATGTTCCAGTTACTCTGGTTTCGTTTCGTAAAGCATTTAATGCAATCTACAAATTCATAAATATTCTTCTTGTTAAATTGAGTAAGGTTTAATTCTCTTTTTCACATATCTGTTTTCAATATTTCTGGGAGGGTAACTGACAATGAACAGGAACATAACAATTCTTGGAGGATTTGCGTTCTTTATTCTCCTGTTGTTTTTATTGTGTTCAATACATCTGGAAAATAGATACGAGGAAATGTACAATGACAGTCTCATGAGCAATTATGAATACGATATAACTATAGAAAGTAACAGAACGCTGAAAAATGTAATATTATACTTACCTGTTCCGGTTTTTGAAAATGAATCCAAGATCGGACTGGAAATGGTAGAAGGAAACTATTACAATAAACCTTTCGAATGGAATCTCAGCCTTGAAGATACTGAGTATGGATTAATGTTCAAAATAGAAGCTGCCGAAATTCGACCGATTTATCATTCCCTTCCTGTAGCTGTACCCGAGCCTGAGCCTGGATCCGAGAATATTGAAGATGAGGATCTGGAAAAGAATCAGATAGTGGAGTCCACTGAATATTCGGAAGAGACCCCAGTTCTGATACCAATTGATTTTGGAACCTCTTTAAAGGTTGACCACCTGATTAATACCAGATTTCCTGTTGGCAATGAATCCCTGCTCCTGCCTAAATATAACCTGCGAGAATCCGAAGAAGACCCAGTGCTTCCTCTACATGAGCATGTCAATCCCGAATATTTTGATTACGAAAGCCTGGTATATGCTCATTATGATACGTCTTCTGATGCCGATGTTCAGATTTTTGTCCGGATGAACGGTCGAAATGAATGGTGGATTTACGGTTGGAAATATAATGACTACAGTGATGGAATTTCTGTTCGGCTTTCAGGCCCGCAGGAAGGCTGGATCCAGGCAGAAGGGAAACTTGTTACAGGAGATGGAGTTTACAGAGAATAATCCAATTATTTTTTCCAGGAAGCAGATTGTATAACTCATGGTTCTGATTCTCTTAAGTTTATTATGGTTTTATCTCTATCTTACTAAGAGATGTTTGAGGAAATCGAGGTTAAAAAAGCTCTGAACCGGATAAAAGATACTGGCAGAATCACATTACCATTCCACTGGGATCTCAATATCTACAGGGGATGTGAACATGGTTGCAACTACTGCTACGAAATGTATTCTCACCGCTATCTGGAAAAAGAAGAAATGAACTCTTCTCCGGTTAAAGAACCTCCAGGGGCAAAAAACTGTGCTTTTTTTCAGAGAATCTGCGTAAAAACAAATATTGCAGAAGCCCTTGAGAAACAGCTTGGAGCAAAAAGCTAGAAAAAAGAAGTAATCAATATAGGGGGAGTATGCGATAGTTATCAGCCTGCAGAAGCGGAGTACGGATTAATGCGCCAGGTTCTACTGCTGATGATAAAATATCGGAATCCGGTTATGATTTCTACAAAATCCGACCTTATTCTCAGGGACTTCGATCTTCTTAAAGAGCTTGCTGAACTTACATATGTAAATATTGCAGTCACGGTTACGACAATAAATGAGGATTTAAGTGCCCTGCTGGAACCCTTTGCCTCGTCTCCAATAAAGCGATTTTCGATCCTCAGGGCATTTAAAAATACAGCTGCTGTTACCGGACTTCACATGATGCCGATTCTTCCTTTTCTTACAGACAACCCTCAGAATCTGGAGCAAATTCTTTCTCTTGCAGCCGAGTGTGAGGTGGATTATGCCCTGCCAGGCATTCTTTACTTGAGGGGCGATACCAGAAAGCATTTCTTCGACTTTCTTGAGCTCAAATTTCCCGAACTTGTGGATCCATACTGCAAGCTGTATGCAAAAGGAGGAGCTGATGGTGCGTATAAAGCTGAACTTTATGGAGTGCTCAATTCTCTTATGGAAAGATACGATCTGTCCGGAAATTACATGAAACCCATGCAGATGAAACTTTCCCGCCCGAAGCAACTTAAACTCACTGATTTTCACGAAAATTCAATGTAGTTCACATATACGCTATAAGTATGCCTGTTCTCTATCCAGAAAGTAACTGAATTATCCTGCTCTATATTGTAACTGATAAACTTCCCTGATGTATTATCGTAAACCAGTGTATTTTTTCCGGCCTTTATGTTTACATTTACAAGAGCAATGGCTCCGTTTGTGTGTGCATCAAAAGTGACAGAGTGTTCAGTATATCGCAGTTTTTCAAAAGAGGCATCAAATGTGTTTCGGTTTATTTGACCATATTCATAAAAAGATACTATGGATATATTATTTGAATTGTAGTTATCTACCCAACTTCTAAATTTTGAACTGCTGATTGAGTATTTTATAGCAGGATCCTTATCAAGTTCGTGGGTAAAAACAGGGTGTATCATACCTGCTTTGGATGCTTTTTCCCACCATTCCCAGGTAGTATCGTCCAGATTCCCAATATCTCTTTCCGCATGGATTCCCGAGTCTCCATTTCTCCAGAACATCCCTAAGTTTTCGTATGCATAGATAGCATGTGCAACAGTATCTTTATTTCTCATGGAGCACCAGCTTGTTGGCTTTCTCCCGATTTTCTCATAAACATAGGAATACCCCTTATCTATTACTTTATATGCCTCTTCAAGTGGGAGGCTATTCAACTCTTCAGAGTAATGTACTCCTACATCCCACGAATCGTTAATGACCAGACTGCGGAGGTATTCAAGATCGGTTTCACTGCATTGCTCAAGGAGCTCTATGTCAAACCATATAGTTCCTATATTATTTTTGCTATTGAGGTAACGTATACCCTGTTCTGTTGTACTTCTAACATGTGGCCCATCAAGTCCAAAAGCCAGTATCCTGTTGCTTCCAATCGCAGTTACGAGCTTACGGTCTGCTGTCTGACCAATGCTGTATAAATCAACATCTAGGTACGTACCTTTTCCAGCTATAAAAGAGGTGAATTTGATGTATCCGTTTGAAAAATCAATATATGGTAATCTCTGCCTGTCGGTGCTATAAAATGGGGTTACGATAAAGCTGCCGTCATTTGCGCAGATAGTGTTAGTTTTATTGTACCCGTCAAACTTGATTTCGAAATCAAATTTCTCTGCCGCATTCCCGACACATATGGTTTTAGACCTAATCTCCTCAGAAGAGTCTTTAAAATAGCTTCTTAGTACGATATTATCATTATCTATTTTTTGGATAATCAACTTTGAACCCGGGCTATTGAGCTCAACAAAACTTTGAAGATCGTCCGTTTTTATATTCATCGAGATTTGATACGTACATTTAACCATTGGTATAAGCCCGCAAATGTAAAGTGATCCAGTTTGCCTCTGCTGTTCCCTGTAGTGAATTAAAGATATAAAAGCAGCTTCACAGAACCTGTAAGTCTCTAGAGATTTTGTTAAATCTACTGTATATCCGTTTACTCCAGACTGTAAAATAGTATCTACAATGGGAAATAAACTGTAAGGAAATAAGCAGGAGTCTCTTGCGGTTTTATAATTTAGTGCTTTTGAAGTAATGAGAGAAATCTCTGATTTCAATGTCCCGTAAATTGCAGAATATAGTTTATCATATATCTTATTACCTTGAAGTTTTGCAATAAAAATATTATTCGGGACACTGTTAGTTTCAGTGTAATTTTGTGAAAATAAATTGAGAATGCCCTGATCAGGATTTTCACAGATTTTTAAAGTGTTTTTGTCCATTAAAGTTTTACTTCCTTCCACATATAAACTACTTGACATAGATAACGTGGGAAAAAATATTTCTAGATGGCTACTGCTCTTCACTGGATCACCACATCAATTATATCTCTCAATCCGACTCTATTCTTAATTCAATACTCATCAGAGTAGCCGTTTAAGCTCGAAACATTATTGCATGGTACTTGTACTCGTAATACATCGAGCATACATAAATCATTCTAAAGCCATGCTTATTCGCAATTTTTTCGATCTTATTAGGATTGTAGGCAAACCCGAGAATATCCTTTGGGCGATTTTTAATGCTTGCCAGTACGACAGTCTGGAGCTCAAAACCAGCTTTACGTAAAATTTTGAGACCATTCGCATCTTTTGAGAACAACCCTACCTTCCATAATGGATATAAACGGGAATCCAACAGGTCAAACAATACTATTTTGCCCTCTCTGTTCAGATACTTTGATGCATCAAAAATGAATTTATCAATTTCTTGAAGTGTCAGGTACTGAATTACCCCGGCTGCAGTTATCCTATCAAAACTAAACTCCAATTTCTCCCAGAGGGTTTCATGATTAGCAAGAATCAGGTCGATGTTATCGCATCCTTTTTTCCTGATCCTCTTACTTGCTTCGCCAAGCATGGATGGGGAAAAATCCACTCCTACAAGCTTTTCATACTCAGGAGCATAGTATGTCAGGAGTTCTGCGGACCCACATCCAAAGTCGAGAAGGGTTTTGCCTCCATCAAGGTGAAATAATTTTTCCCTTGCTTCCATAGCAAGAAATTCCTCAGATGAATACCTGTGCCCTCCATGCTTCTTATCCTTAAAGAACTCTTCCCAGACATTTTTTGGTTTAGACATGTTCCTCGGACTCCCAAACTTTGGTTTTTCCTAATATTTTCCCACACAATCTGTAATTTTAGGCTAGCAATTCTTCAATTGTTACTTGAGCTAGCTAGTAACCCCGTAAGGGATAAAATTCCGATTTCACACATATGTACATAATTATTTATAATTTTCGAGCGTGAGTTGTGCGGTTAATATAATAAAAAGTTCGGAAATTTAAGCATTGCCTTATACAAAATCGAACGGACTTGACTATTTTTAATAAATCTACCCGAAACTCAAAATTTTATTTGGAAACTAATATTTTTAACAGTAAAATTGGATATCTTATCATGTAATATAATTCTAAAAATATAATGATTTAGGATAATGCAGGTTTTGGGATACTCAATAAGTGTAATTCTTAATATTATTCTAAACTCAAAATCTATTATTTGATATGGCAGCCACTTTTACACCTTTATAATAATGTAAGCATGTCTTTGACAATCTTCTTCCAATTAATTGTTATTATTTTGACATTTTTTATAAATAACATTTGTATATACCCTGATGGTCTGCTCACATATCCGATTCCAGTCATATTTTGAAAGTCCCCGAGCCGCCTCCATAGCAAATGAGATACGCAAACTCGGTTTTTCTATTAAATCTTGGAGGAGAGAAGAGAACTCAGTAAGGTTGTCTGCTAGGTATCCGTTCACACCATTCCTGATTATGTCCGAGACCCCACTGTTATTCATTGCTACAACAGGAACTTTTTTTGAGATTGCTTCCAGAATCGAAACTCCAAAAGCCTCATGAATTGAAGGAAGCGCAAAGATGTCAGCCTGTTCCAGGTATCCCAGTACTTTTTCCCTGGGAACTTCCCCCGTAAAGTAGAAGTTTCTGGATAAACCTGATTCCTCTACTTCTTTCTCCAATCTCTTCTTTAGAGGACCATCTCCTATCATTACGAATAATAGATCTTCATGTTTTCCCAGGAGTAAAGGGGCGAGGTGTACAATATTCTGGACTCCTTTCTTTTTAATCATGCGTGCAACCGTAATGATTATGGTTTTTCCTTCAGTATCAACAGGAAAAGGAACTTTGATGGTTTTACCTTCAGAATCAATACCATTGGAAATGCGATAAATAGGTTTTTCAGTCATTATTTTTGAGTCTTTTTCAACTGCCGAGCTGACCGCAATTACGGCATCAGCATTCCTGATAAGTAACTTCCCAGCCTGATACAGAAAGGGACTGAGTGGTGTGTCTCCTACAAGGGAGTGATTGGTAACTACGGAAGGAAATCCAAGTTTTCTAGAAACGATAAGAGCAGCCATACTGAGCGGTGAGTCAAGTCCGTGAGAATTGATAATATCGTATTTTTCAGATTTCAAAAAATTGTAGAGTTCTTTATAAGCTGTCGGCATTATGAAACGCTGTTGTCCGGGAATTGGGCTTCCTTTTATTCTTATTATTTTTACTTTGTCCCTTATGCTGTATTGAGGGATGTCGGGATAGCTCCTGGTAATAATATGGACTTCATGCCCCTTCTGAATTAGCTTTTTTGCAAGAGAATGCATGGAATACTCTATCCCTCCCACTTTTGGAAAATACCAGTCACTAATCAATGCGATTTTGTGTTTTTCCATATCTCAAATCCCCCATAATAAAAAAGGCACAGACCACCTATCAGACTGCTGAGTCCATAGGAGACAAACCTCTCGAGAAGCACAAAGCTACCTGCTGAAGCAAGTGATAACCCAAAATACAGAAGCAAGGAAACCAGGCCTCCTTCTACCACCCCAAGTCCCCCTGGGGCAATTGGCAGGCATCCTAATAATAGGTACAGGACTGAAAGTATTATGATGGAGTCCATAGGCAGGGAAAGCCCAAGGGCTGAAGCTATGAGTTTGAGGCGCAGCACATCAAGGGCCCAGACACCGCAGGATAGCAGGAGAACAGGAATAAAGGACTTATTAATCTGTTTTCTATTCTGCTGCACGTCCCTGAGGAGAAAAGCAAATTTTTCTCGGAAAATCCATGTTGCCACTCCTGCTGTGAGGACGGCTACAAGTACCAGATAGATTGAGTTTAGCGTTAAAGCGCTTTTCTGAAGCAGGAGTTCAATCTCAAGTGAGGGGAATGAGTACAGAACATAAATTGATAACATGGCCACAGGAATTGCCTCTACCAATCTTTCGAAGACGATCGCTATGAAAGCATGTGTATAACTGACTCCAAAGCTTTTATTTGCCCACACCATCCGGAGAGATTCTCCTCCTGTCCTGCTTGCCGGGGTGATATTGTTTACGAATGCTGCCCCCAAAAAAATAGGAAGAAGACTTGTGGCTTTGAGTTTATACCCAATAGAAGAAAGCACCTGTTGCCAGCGGACTGCAAAAAAGTAAATACTCAGCAGGTAGGCTGAGGAAGCCAGAATAACATAACTGATCCGGGTTTTGCTAAGTATTCTCCAGCTTTCCCCCATTATATAAAGAATTTCTGTCCAGTAGGTGCGTATTAAAACTACTGCTGCTATGAGTAGTAAAAGAGCGAGAACGACTCTCCTAAGGCTTCCAAGATTCAACAAAGCACCTTCGTAACCAGGTTCAGAACAGGTCATTTTAAATATTTTCTCCGTCAACTAAGACTAGCCTCAGTTCAGGATTCTTCCGTTAACTGATGAGATATTTTTATAGCTGATCTTATTGCAGACCAGAAAAGGATAATCTAAAGTGTTCCTCTACATGCTCAACTAGAATTACATTAAAAGCGCCTTTCTGCCCCCACAGAATTCCTACACTAAATTTAAGCTCCTTTTATATTATATATATCATCATAGTTTTTTCCAGACTCTTATCTCTTAAAAAATGCGGTTTCATGTTGAGATAACTAACTTCATGCATCTTTCCTGTCACGTACTTTTTTCGTGGCTGAGCCGTTTCCTGCTTGTATTTCGACTGTTCGTAATCTCACAAAGTATTATCATATATCATGACAAAAAGGTAGTAGGAATTTAATTTGGGGTGGATTCTTCTTTTGCATTGAGGGGTTAAAGTATATGTTATATAGAGAGCTTGGTCAAACAGGTAAAAGTGTCTCAATACTAGGGCTCGGTACAATGCGGCTTCCTGTTCTTGGAGGTGATGACTCAAAAGTTGACGAGGAAAAAGCTGTACAAATGATCCGTTACGCTATAGATAACAGCATCAATTATATTGATACTGCCTATTCCTATCATGGGGGCATGAGCGAATTCGTTATTGGGAAAGCCCTTCAGGATGATTACAGGGAAAAGGTCTGTCTTGCGACAAAACTTCCAAGCTGGCTTGTTACTAGCAGAGAGGATATGGACCACTACTTAAACGAGCAGCTTGAACGGCTCAGGACCGATTACATAGATTTCTATCTTCTTCACGCGCTAAACAGGGATTATTGGTCTCTTGTAAAAAAGCATGGAGTTTTTGATTTCCTTAATTCCGCCCTTAAAGATGGAAGAATAAAATACACAGGTTTCTCTTTCCATGATAATATTGATCTGTTTAAAGAGATCGTTGATTCCTATCCATGGAATATGTGTCAAATCCAGTATAATTTCATGGATGAAAATTTCCAGGCAGGAAAAGAGGGGCTGATGTATGCAGCCTCAAAGGAACTTGGAGTTGCTATTATGGAACCTCTGCGCGGAGGATACCTTGCCTCAAAAGTCCCCCAGGAAGTTCAGGAAATCTGGGATAGTGCCGAAACCACACGAAGCCCTGTTGAATGGGGACTGCGCTATCTCTGGGACTATCCTGAGATAAGCGTTGTCCTGAGCGGTATGTCTGATCTGGCGCAGATAGAGAATAACGTAAAATTTGCAGCAGATGGCTTCCCGAATTCTTTGACAGAGGAAGAGAGAAAGCTGATTTCTAGAGTAAAAGAAATCTACAGGTCAAAGACAAGAGTTAACTGTACTGGCTGTCAGTACTGCATGCCCTGTCCCTCCGGAGTAAATATTCCAGAGAATTTTAAGTGCCTTAATAATGCTGAGATGTTTGATAAGATAGAAGAGGAGAAGCTTTTATATAGCAGCCTTGAAGGCAAGGCTTCAAATTGTACGGAATGTGGGCAATGTGAGAAAAAATGTCCGCAAAAAACCCCTATAAGGGAGATATTAAAAGAGGTTTCAAAATTATTCGAGAAGTAATCTTTTTTCATTTTCCCTGAAACCTGGGCTATTCCAATCCTCTTAGTTCAGGATGATTATGGTTTTTCCTTCAGTATTTTACTTTCTCACTCTTTCTGTTTTAATAAATTAATTTCTTTATAAAAAGACTCATATAATAATAAGCCAATTTAGAAATGGGGAAGTCGGAATGGGGAAGTTGAGCATGCATATGTACTCAATTGTGAGCTGTAAATCGAGCTAATCCTGAATGTATAGATCTAGTCCTGGCCTATTTAGAGTTAAAGTCATTCCCTGGTCCCCAGTCAGGATCTATCATGGACTTGATTATGGATTGGACTTGAGGATTCCTCATTTCAGGCATGGTCATCACTTACTTGAGATATGCCTCTGCTCGCCTTTGCTTCCTTAAAAGCCCATGAAAATTTAAATTTCAGTTTTTGAGATCTGGAAACCAGAACAAATAGGTAAGGTGCTAATAGTGGAGAAAAAGAGAATGGTCGATGAAAAGAGCAAAGATGAGCAGTTAGAGATGTTCCGTGAAGACCCTGAGCGTGAGTTCCTGACAACAAATCAGGGTGTCAGGGTCATTAATACAGATATTTCGCTCAAGGCAGGGGAAAGGGGTCCAACCCTGCTTGAAGATTTCCATTTCAGGGAGAAATTAACTCATTTTGACCATGAGCGAATCCCGGAAAGGGTTGTTCATGCCCGTGGTTCCGGAGCACACGGGTATTTCCAGGTCTATGAGCCTATGACGGAATATACGAGTGCAAAATTCCTGCAGGATCCCAATAAGAAAACGCCTGTCTTTGTACGGTTTTCGACGGTTGTGGGTTTTAGAGGTTCGGCTGATACCGTGAGAGATGTTCGGGGTTTTGCGACAAAGTTCTACACTGAGGATGGGAACTATGATCTTGTCGGCAATAACATTCCTATCTTTTTCATCCAAGACGCAATCAAATTTCCTGACCTTGTCCACGCAATTAAACCCGAGCAGGATAACCAGATACCTCAGGCTTCGGCAGCTCATGATACATTCTGGGATTTTGTCGCCTGCCACCCAGAAAATGCACACATGATCATGTGGGTTCTTTCCGATCGTGCGCTCCCCAGGAGTTACCGCATGATGCAGGGCTTTGGGGTTAACACCTTCCGCTTCGTTAATTCGGAGGGTAAGGGAAGATTTGTAAAGTTTCACTGGAGACCTCTGCTTGGCATTCACTCGCTTGTCTGGGACGAAGCTCAGAAGATAGCAGGAAAAGATCCTGATTTTAACCGACGTGACCTGTGGGAAGCAATTGAGATGGGAGACTTTCCAGAATATGAGTTTGGAGTGCAGATCCTGGAGGAAGAGGATGAGTTTAAATTTGACTTCGATATCCTCGATCCCACCAAGATCTGGCCGGAAGAAGACGTGCCCATTAAATGGATAGGGAAAATGACCCTTAACCGCAACCCTGACAACTTCTTTGCTGAAACCGAACAGGTTGCGTTCTGCCCGGCAAATGTGGTTCCTGGGATCGACTTCTCTAACGATCCGCTTCTTCAGGGACGCCTTTTCTCATATCTCGATACTCAGCTAATCCGCCTAGCCGGTCCGAATTTCCATGAAATTCCGATTAACCGACCGCTGGCGCCTATAGCCAATAATCAGAGGGAAGGTTATCACCGTACAAAGATAAACAAAGGCAAGGCAAGTTATTTCCCTAACACGGTAGGAGAAAACCTCCCGCGTCCTGCCTCTGCAGAAGAAGGTGGATACGCCCACTATATGGAGAAAGTAGAAGGAAAAATAATCCGCGCCCGCAGTGAAAAATTCAAGGACTTTTACAGCCAGGCAAAATTGTTCTGGAACAGTATGTCGGAGCCGGAAAAGAAGCACATCATAGAGGCATTCCATTTTGAAGTTGGAAAAGTCAATGATAAAAATATACGGAAGGCAGTTGTTGATATGTTCAACAATGTAGACGGAGATCTTGCAATCGAAATTGCAAAGGGAGTAGGAGTTCCGGCTCCTGAGAAGAAAGGTGGATCTCCTGTCACGAAAGAGTCTCCGAATGTCAGCCAGGAGCGTTCGGAGCATACGGTGAAGAATACCATTAAAACCAGAAGAATTGCCATCATTGCTGCGAATGGGTATAACCATAATGATGTCAGCCAGGTAATGCAGGCTTTAGAGGCTGGTGGAGCAAAAGCCCATATTATCTCTAAACACCAGGGGATGTTAAAGAGTTCAAGCGGAGAAAGTATCGAGGTTGATAAGAGCTATGTCACCACAGCCTCAGTATTGTACGATGCTGTATACATCCCGGGAGGAAAAGAGAATGTAGAGACCCTGAAAATGCAGGGAGACGCAATCCATTTCGTCAATGAGGCGTTCAGGCACTGCAAACCTCTTGGAGCAACCGGTGAAGGCGTCGAATTACTTAAAGCCGCAAACCTCCCTGATATACAATTTGCAGGGAAGGAATCAGCTGATAAGGAGATTCCTTTGATTTCCGATAAAGGTGTCGTGACGGCTGTTAGTGCGGAAGACAGGAGTGCTTTTAATGAGTCCTTCACTACTGCAATTGCAAAGCACCGTCACTGGGATAGGGAAAAGAAAGAACAGGTTCCAGCTTGAAGTTAACTTAACTCCGGATTATTTGAGCTAAATTCATTTGAGCCGAGGTTATTTGATTTGAACTAAATTCATTTGAACCGAAGTTATTTGAGAGGAGAAATTACTCCTCTCTTCGCTTTTAAACTCTATTCGCTTTTAAAAATTGAACTATATTTGGCTCTGTAGAAATCCTCTAAATTCTGTTTTTACCCAAAAATTATAAAAATAAAATTGTAAAAATGCTCCTTAATTTTTTTGTCCCCACAAAAAACAAAGGAGCAATTGCTATTGTCATCAAATAAGTATATTAAATTTATTGATCTCAGTCTTAAAACGGTTCAGTCTTCCAGACTGAACCTTTACTCCTGCAAATATTCCAAACGTGTTTATACTCAACATCAGCTTCTTGTTCTTGTTTTATTGAAGGAGTATATAAGTACAGACTACCGTGACTTTGTAGAACTTGTTGACCTCATGAACAATATAAAGGAAAAACTTGACCTTGATAAGGTTCCTCATTACACTACTCTTCAAAAGTTTGTGTCCAGAATTCCCTCTTCATTGTTTAACCTAATTTTGTCAAAAACTCTAAAACTATTTTACTCACATGGAGAAAAAGTTCTCATTACGGCAATTGATGCAACAGGATTTACGAGTTCTTATGCAAGTCATTATTATTCTAAGAGAACAGGGAAGCTCCGAAGGAGCTTCCTTAAAACTTCAATATCAGTAGACACTATTAAAAAAGTAATATTAGGATGGAAAATTAGCCAAAAAACAGATCATGATGTCAAGCATGCAAAGACTCTGATAAGACAATCAAACAAGTCAAGAAAGTCTCAATGTTATGTGATGGATAAAGGATATGATTCCGAAGAAATTCATACTCTAATAAGAGAAGAGATAAAAGCAGATTCAATAGTACCTTTGAGAGAAAGAAAAAGAAAGAGAATAAACGGAAAATATAGAAAACAATTAAACAAAGACTTTGATAAGATCAAATACAATAGAAGGAATATAGTAGAGACAATAATATCTGTTGTAAAAAGAAAATTTGGAGAAACATTAAGAGCAAGAAAGGTTAGAAATCAAGTAAAAGAAGTAAAAGTTAAACTAATAGTCTATAATATAAACAAAAAAGTAATACAATTATTATGGATTAAATTAAGGATTTCTACAGAGCCCTATATTTGGCTCCGTAGAAATCCTCTTAAATAGCCAATCTTAACAAATTAAAACTAAATTGCCTGATTCATTTTGCTGAAGAACTTTAAGTCTATTGATGACGATTAAGTAGGTTTTCTACAGAGCCCTATATTTTAAAGTTAAATTGTGTTTTACCTGAGAGTTAGTCCCTCAAGAGCCAGTGTATACTCTTTATTCGTTTCACTGTAGCTCAAGGAGTAACTTGTGGGATAATAGGAACTTGTCGGATAACATTTCGGAAGCTTGAGTTCTTTTGTTACCTCTGGTTTTGTCTCAAGGAAAGCTATTGTAACCATAGGTTCGACAAAAACCATTTCCCCGTTATAAAACCCATAAATAAAAGTCTCATTAAAAGGCTGTCCGTTAAACTCAGGAGCTTTCGGGTCTATCCAGTGTGCTCCCATTCTGGGCACTCCTCCTGGCGTGGGAACATATCCCTCCGGAATATATTCTGATGCCGGCATTTTTGATAAGTTCTTACAATCTTCCCCGGTCGCTGTGATCTTATCTCTTTCCTCAGGGGTTATCATGTAAAAATGAACATCAAAGTGCGGCTTATCATAAATTCCCTGAGGTTCATGTCCATGAGGATTCCAGTCAATCCCAATGTGGTTATAAGCTGTGGAAGCAGCTTCTTCCGGCAGAGAAAGTGTGTACTCCACAGTTCTTCCTTCAGGATGTCCTTCCAGAGCTGATTCTGTAAAGTTTACTCCTATTGACGAGGGATTTCCTTCATTGTCAAGCTTAACCCAGGAATAAGCAACTCCGCTGCCCAGGGTTTTACTTTCCCCCTCAAACATTCCCATTTGAGGTGGCTTAACAAAGCATTTTTCTTTTTGTTGTTGGGTCTCCGCCATTGCACAGCCGGAAAAGAGAACAGCAACTACCGTGAGTATACAGAAATAACATGTCAATTTTCTTCCCTTCGTATTACTCCCCCCACATAGCATTTTTCATTTTCTCAAATAACACGAATTCTATTCACGTCACGCTGTAAACACCACATCAACCTTTTCTACATCCCACAGAGACCCAAGTTTTTCTACAATATCCTCTTTTATCGCCGGAGCAAACTGGTGGTTTGCAGGCAGGTCTACTACCACTCTTACCGCTCCATCTTCAACGCTAATTTTAAGGATCAGGTTTGTGCGGATGACGTCAAGCCCTGTTAGAGGGTTCATTACGTGTTTGAGCCTCTTTTTTACAACTTCTTCAGTTGTAGGCTCTTTCTCGGTTATAAGTCCGTGTTTTTCCTCATAATCTTTGATTGCAGCGCGCAGGCCCTCAACTGCGAGCACTGAACAGTGGGCTTTGACCGGAGGCAATCCTCCAAGTTCCTCCGCAGCCTGCTTCCATGTTATCTTTTTTGCTTCATCAAGGGTTTTTCCGCGTGCAAGGTCTGTTATGATCGAGGCTGTGGCAATATTTGAGGCACAGCCGTAAGATTCGAATTTTATATCTTCAATAACCTTGGTATCTGGATTGACCTTGATATAAACGGCAACCATGTCTCCGCAAGCCGGGCTTCCTTCAAGACCTTTTCCGTCAGGATTCTCCATCTTTCCTACATTATGCGGATTCTTGAAATGCTCCAGCACTTTTTGACTGTAAGGAAACTTCATTGTCACACCTTTCTATAATCTTTCTCTGAGCTTCTATAATCTGCTTTCCCTTGTATTGCCTTTCAATCTTGTTTTCATTTCCTCGCAAGTGGGCTTATCTCCCTGAGCCTTGCTACTATCTCACTCATTGCTTCAATTGCTGCATCAACGTCTTCCATGCGGTTGTAGCGCCCGAGGGTAAAACGTACCGAACCATGTGCTCTCTCATGGTCTCCTCCGATACCCCTGATTACATGGCTGGCTTCAAGGGAGCGGCTGAAACATGCAGAACCCGTGCTTACTGCAAACCCTCTCATGTCCATATGCAGAGTTACGGATTCGCCCTCAACATAATGAAAAGTCAGGTTTGCGTTCTGAGGCAGGCGCTCTTCCCGGCTTCCGTTCAGGGTAACATCAGGAATATCCGAGAGAGCTTTGTCAATAACCCGATCTCTCATGGCTTTGAGCCTTATGTTTTCCTCTTCGGTTACGAGCTCGACAGCTTTTGCAAAACCGACCGCAGACGGAATATCTTCCACCCCTGCCCTCAGGTTAAATTCCTGGAAACCCCCGTCCATGAACTTGGTTATTGGGGTATCTTTCCGAATGTAAAGAGCGCCCACCCCCCTTGGGCCGTGAATAGTATGGGCAGACATGGTGATCAGGTCTACAGGTAGTTCCTTTACACTCAGGGGAAGCCTGGTAAAGCTATGAGTGGCGTCTGTGTGCAGGAGCACATCTTTCTCTTCGCAAATCTCGGAGATAGCTTTCAAATCCTGCACTGTCCCTATTTCCTGGTTACCGTGCTGGATTGAAACAAGAACTGTCTCCTTTGTGATTGCGTTTCTCAGCCCCTCTAGATTCACAAATCCTTCCGCATTCACATCAAGGAAAGTTACGCTAAAACCCTGCCTCTCAAGAGCTTTTGCAGTATTCAGCACAGGAAAATCTTCTATTGTCGAGACAATAATATGCTTTCCTTTCTTTTCTTTAAGAGCCCAGGCAACTCCTTTAAGCGCGGTATTGCTTGACTCGGTGGATCCTGAAGTGAAAATAACCTCCTCCCAATTTGCAGCAATCTTTGAAGCAATGCTTCCCCGGGACTTTTCTAGTGCTTCTTTTGCATCAATACCCATAGAATAGCCAAATTCTGATGTAGCTACTGCATAAGTATCAAAAAAATAGGGTTTCATCGCTTCAAGTACCTGCTCATCCATCCTCGTGGATGTAGAGTTATCAAGGTAAATCATATTCTCAAATATTTTTCTCCCTCCCAAATTAGACTATATAATTTTGATTTTATAGTTGAATCTCAGCTTTTTCAGTGAAACACAATATTCTCAATCCGAAAAATCCCGAAATAGTAGTTTAGTTGAACGCAAAGGTATAAATCAGACCTAACATTGAGTGCATTCTTATTATCGCAGCAGTGACAATTTTGAAGCTTTTCTGAGCCTTATATAAAGAGAGTTACACTAGCGCTTTTTGCCTCCTGAATATACGAACCAACAGCCCCCCATTCATCTATCCATTCCGTCTGAAGTTCATCTTTACTTAAACCCATGATTTCCATGGTCATCTCGCACGCGATTATTTTTCCCCCAAGTTCCTTGAAATCGCTCATCAATCTCTCAAGTGAAGCTACATTGGCTTTGTCCATTCTTTGCTTGATCATCTGCCTGCCAAGCCCCATCATATTCATCTTGGAAAGCGGCCCCTTGTCAAGCTCTCCTTTCTTCAAGCGCATTAATCCCCAGAAAGTAAAGTATATAGAGGCCTCCATACCCATTGCCAGGGCTCCGTTCGCAATTATAAGCGCACTGTATACTTTATCCATATCGCCACTGTGCAGAATAATGACCGCTTTTTCCCCCATTTAGACTCCTCTTCCGGCTTATCTCCGGATCTTTATCTCCCACTCTTTCCCTCCTTCTTTATCTTCAATATCCAGCACTTCTAGCCCCATTGCCTCGCAGGCCATAGGAATTTCTTTTCTTGATGCTGGATGTGTCCCTTTTATAATAACAAGATCCCCTGGAGAAGCTTTCTTTAAGGCCTTCCTGCATTCTACCAGCGGAACCGGGCAGGTCTGCCCTCGAACATCGATTTCAACTTCTGTCATTATTCTTACCCCCCAAAGTAAGAGTAACGGTAGGATTCTGACAGCAATTCTGTCTGCTATCTTTCCTTAAAATTCACTATATTCCAAAAATTATATTATCGTTTCGCATTGAAAGTTCTATCTGGGAATTACCCCTATAATCCTGAACCATATTTTAGAGTGCTTCCCTGATCTTTTTTGCAATTTCTTTTAGGTTTGTGGTATCAGGCTCGGTCCATACTATTGACTTTATTCCTCTCCCGCCATCTCCTTTTCTTCTGGGAATAACGTGTACGTGTACATGAGGAATTTCCTGACCGGCAACTTTCCCATCATTGATTCCGACGTTTGACCCCTCTGCCGAAAATGCTTTCTCGATTGCAGCCGTGATCTTTCTTGCAGCCTCAAAAAGCGAAGCAACACTTTCCGCATCCATATCCGTAAACCTGTTGAAATGCTTCTTAGGGGCCACCAGAGTATGCCCTTGACTCGCTGGAAAAACATCAAGAAATGCAAAAACGGCATCGTCTTCATATACTTTCTCTGAAGGAATTTTCCCCGCTACAATTTTGCAAAAAAGGCAATCTTCCATCATAACCATATCCCCTAGAGTTTTAGGAGATACACTTATATCAGGGTTCTGTTTCTTTCGCAACTTGTAACCGGATTTAAAAATTAAAACAAGTGTTTGGCAGAGAGCCATGAAGTAGAAAGTCTGGGAAATCCTGGGATGAACAAATTCCTTCTCGGAGATAAAGATTAATAAACGTTTAACTATATATTAAATAATAATTATAATAAGAGATCAAATTATTATAATAACCTTGAATTGTGTTTATTTCATTGCTGTGGGGTGGGGATAATAGCTAGAGTTCTGGGTGGTGCACTCATAGGTATGGTCTGTACTTTTATTTTTTATTTTATTCCATTAGTAAACTCCATAGCCCCTTTACTGGGCGGTCTTCTAGGGGGCTATTATGCAGACGGAGGTTCCGGGGGAGGGCTTAAAACCGGAGTTCTTATGACCATTTTCATGATTATTCCGGGTTTTCTTCTGGGAGGAATTCTCGGATCAATACTCAGAGATGCGCCTGTCCTTGGAGGATTCGTAGTTGCCTCTACATTTGTAATTACGCTAGTTATCGTAGCTCATACAGCTTTGATAGGTATAATTGGGTCGGTAATCGGGGCTGTTCTGGCTGAAAGGAGTACAATCTGACGGTTTGATAACCTTTATTTAACAGTTGCTGGGAAATCTTGGACGATTAAGTGTATAGAATCCCAATTTACAATCCTTTCTCAATTGTGGAGGTCAAATTGAGTTTTAAGACACGCTCTAAACTATTATCCAACAATGCTATAGCCAAGAAAAACATTAAAACTGCAATTTCCTCTGTAGTAAAAATCTTTGCCAATTCCCTATCGAATAGTATAGTCACTTCAGGTGGAAGCTCTTTATCTGCAAACCAAAAAATAAACTTGACACGAACATCTGGAAAGGTAACCAGCTCTACCGAGACATCACCACCTTCAACAAGTTTGCCTCCAAAGCGATCCGTCAAATTCTTGATCAAACTATCTGGATCTTCTCTAAGGCTTTTCAATATCGGTTTGATTGTATTTTTTTGATACGCTGGATAATAGCTTGGTCCACCCTTAAGTTCTTTGAATGAGATCCATTCTCCTTTCTGTATATATCCATGCTTTAGGATGCCTATGAGATAACGAAGAATAAGTACGGATATTTCCTCGCTTGCGGGAGCATCAGATGGCTTCATCAGCACGATCCTATCGATTATTTTTACTTCATAAACATCAGTTAAAAATTTGACCGTGTATTTTTGAGAAGGAGCTAGCGCTGCAATCTCATCCCACGCCTTGTTGAGTGCGATCTCGTATGTCACGGTTTCTTAACTCCTTATTGTCTGCTAATATATGATTAGGGTTTATATCCCACTGCTGGAAGATAAAAATCTCTAGTTTTTATCACTGTAAGTGTTACTTCCATCTTGACCTTATTTCAATACTTCTAATTGTGGCGCTGTAAAAATTCTTAATTTGATGCAAAGGTAGATGGAAGGGATTTGATAATTCTTATAAAATCAATTTATGTAATATTTTATAGGATATCATATATGGTATCCTATATGATATCTTATGTGATTTTATTCAATCACTTCTTGCGGCAGTTTTATACAGTAACTTTTTACTTTTAATCAGCACTTTTCGGGTGATTTTTTGTAGGCTCAGTAACGTACTCAAAGTTCCATATCGGAATTCCTTTTACTTCTCCCTTCTCAAGATGCTCAAGTTCATGATCTGCGCTGTACGCAGATGTACCTTTCAGGCGTATGTGCCTTTTTTTCATCTCCTTTATCCTTATCGTTCTGAGACTCGGGTTAACTTCTGCAAATATCACTTTTTTCGCTCTCAGGCTTATACAGTAAGGTCTTTCAACCAGCTCTCTTTCTTCCCTGGATCCACATTTTTCGAGTCTGTAGATCACTCCTTCTTTCTCTACAATCTCAGGTTCGATAAAGAGGTATATCTTTTCCAGAGTATAGCCGGTTTTACTCTCATCATTATAATAAGTAATTACATCCTTTACGGCAATACTTTTCATTTCCTCAGAGGCGTAACTCCATGAACCTCCTGATTTTAGCGAAAGCAGAAAAGGAAGAAATAACTCTGCCTGAATCTCGAAACTGGAAATTATATCCCTCTCCCAAGCTGAAAACTTGAAGATTGCTTGAATTTCCTCAACATCCATATTCATCTCCCCTTTTCAGGATCTGAATGTCAAGTTTATTTAATCCTTTTCCTTTGTGCACAATAAATCAATTTACGAGAAACCATATTCAGAAAACTATAGAATATTGAAGGTAAGATAAAAATCTAGAGTAATGATATATTAAAATAAAGTGAAATAAAGCAAAATGTAATAAAGCAAAGTATAATGAAATAATGTAATATAAATTTGAAAAATAAAAAATAAAATAAAAAATAGAAAATAAAAATGAATTAAAACATAAAAACAAACTATAAGTAAAAAAATATAATAAAGATTCAGGCAATCAGGTATTTTCTGTCCTTTATCTGAGTTCTACTATCAACACCAAGTATTCCAGCAATTTCTATACCTTCACTTCCGACTTCGGCAAGCTGGGTATAAATCTCAGACTTTGTTATATACTTTTCAGTACGTGTGCCGTCAGCTTCTTCTATTTTGATAGTTATCTCTTCTTTATTATGTACTTTTGCCAGGCACTCCTGAACGATTACCCCATACGGTTCAGCAATCACTTTCAGGCAGTCAAAGATCTGGTTGGTAGAGATAGCATCCTCTTCGTCGAGGAGGACTTTTGAAAGGGTATAAGTGCGTATATTTTCTCTGAGATAAGCCTGAACTTTCTCAGGAATCCTTGCTAGTCTTTCCATATCAATAAAAGCCCCAAGCTCTTTATCAGAAGTAATCTCCTTACCGTCTTCATATACAAAGTACCTGTGGTCCCCGCCTTCTATCCTGAATTTCCGGTTTGCTTTCTTGTTTTCGAGACTTATGCGTACGTTTTTTTGCGTGTCATATTCCAGAAAAGTTACAAGGAATTCGGAAAGGTCCTGCATTTTTATTTTTTCTTCTTTTCGCAGGATACCGGTTCGCGTCCATCCCGGCAGGCTTAAGTTTCCAAGCAGTTTTTCTACGGTCAGGCTCTCTTCCATAAAGCCGAGCCTGTAGTGGTACTGCACGCCTGAGACCCAACCTACCATTTCTCCTGAAATGCCGCCGCCTGTACTGCTGGAGAGCTCAAATCGCTTTTCAGCTCCGTAAACGCCTGAGATTAAAAACTTGCTAAGGACTTCAAGTATTTTTTCTTCGATTTTTTTATACTCATAAGGAGCTCTATTTTCGATTTTCGCGCATTCGGCTTCGAGGACTTCTTTTCTTTTCCCGAGATTTTCGTTACAGGTTTGCAGGATTGCATTAGCGCAGGGTATAACGTCCTCGATATCAGCTCCATTAATTAATTTATTAAGTACGGTCTTGAGCCTCTCCTCAAAATTATTCATTCCTTCTATTCTATTCTTCAATTCATGGAGTGCTTCTTTATGCCTGCATTTTATCTCTATTATGGAATTTTCCAGATGAATTACCTGGGAAGTTATATCTAAAAAAGTTTTCAGATCCTCAATGAAATCCCTCTGTACAGGCAGTTCCTTAGAGTCCTGGTATATATATTTCATAAAAGCACCCTGGATAAGCTAAACAACCCTTCAAATATTCTATTACCTATAGCTATATAACGTTTTATCCAGAAGCTTCCTTTATTTATAGAAGAAGTATTTTATCTTAAACAATAAATATTACATAAATATATGTCCTATATTCTGGACATCGTCTCATGCTATACTTTCTCTGAAAAAGCCGGGGGGAGCCCGGCCATTTTCCTTATTCAGAGTAGAACTTTCCGGACAGGATCCAGTATGTCATTTATATACTTTGCGGCAGCGTTTTTCAGATCCATTGGATGGATACTCT
The DNA here is from genome assembly GCF_001304615.2 of Methanosarcina flavescens. Classification (NCBI taxonomy): domain Archaea; kingdom Methanobacteriati; phylum Methanobacteriota; class Methanomicrobia; order Methanosarcinales; family Methanosarcinaceae; genus Methanosarcina; species Methanosarcina flavescens. The sequence goes on from NZ_CP032683.1 coordinate 2,201,851, forward strand.
CTGCCACAAAAGCCTTTTCCATTTCTTCGTAACTGTTATATGTTATATTTCCACCGAATTTTTCAGGTCTCTCTATGACAACAGTTTCGTATCTGGGGAATATATGGTAGCGGAAAAGCGCCAGAATCGGGTTTTCTTCGGTATCTCCTATCTTGCAGTAGGCTTTCTTAAACTTCCTGTAAATTTCTTCTTCTGTATCATCCACTGATATAAAATTCTCCTTTGAAGAAGCCATCTTTGTTCCGTCTAACCCGATGAGAATTGGAGTGTGAATGCAGATAGGTGTTTCGAATCCCAGATTCTTTAAATTCTCACGGGCAAGCATATGGATTTTTCTCTGGTCGATGCCTCCAACTGCGATATCAACTCCCAGCATGGCAATGTCAACAGCCTGCATCAGTGGATATACCATCTGCGAAACAGTTGGGTCGTCCATAGCACGCCCGACTTCGTCCATGCTTCTGCGTGCCCTGTTCAAAGTTACTGCCCTTGAAAGTTTGAGAACATTCAACATGTACTCTGCCCCAAGCTGATAGTCAGACCCATATACGAAATTAGTTTTTTCCTCATCGAGCCCGAGAGCGATAAAGCAGCGCCTATTATAATCTGCGATCTTTCGGACTTCCTCAAGCGTGCCTTTCTTATTGAGATAAGCATGTACGTCTGCAAGCAGGACAGTGATTTCAAATCCGGCTTTCTGCAGATCAATGAGTTTATTTACTGTAAGAACGTGACCCATATGGATTTTCCCGCTTGGCTCATATCCTACATAGGCGCGGGGAGTTCCTTTTTTAGTAAGAAGTTCTTCAAGTTCTTCCTCAGTCACGATTTCCTGAACATTTCTTTTTATAAGTTCGAGTCTGTCCATAGCCTCTACATTCCTTTTGTTTTCTTATTCTCAAAAACTCAATTTCTATTAATAAGTTTCTGTAAAAACGCCATACCTTCTTCGGATTTGAAATTCGGGATTTCCCAGTTCTGAATGACCCTTCTGCGCAGAGATTTTACCTCTTCACCAAGTACGGGATTAAAGCCAGAGATTTGGTATTCCTCTTTAGAGATAACGATTCCTCTCCTCTGCCAGGCAGGAAGCGTTGCAAGATTTATCCCCCTCTCAAAAAGCATTTCGTGGATCTCCCACTCTTTCTTTCCTTTGAGGTATTTTGAAGCCTCAGTCTTATCTATTCCTTCGTTCCTCAGAGTATAATATCCCCAGGCTGCCACAAAATTGCGCCAGGCTTCAAGCTGCCTCCAGTGGAAATATGCAGAAATCTCTTCTTTTTGAAGAATTACTATTCTGGAATCAAAAGCAACAGGTTTTTCAAGCTGCAGGTTTATCGTAAGTGCGCTTCCCAGAAAGCTTGCCACAACAGAGTCAATCTTTTCCACTCTTCCCTCAAAGGGAAGTCTCATGAAGAGAAAACTGATCTCATCCGAAAAAGTATAGGCAAAGAGAGGGCTTAAACCACTTTCTTTAATGAAGAGTTCAACAGTATCAGCCATTGCCCTGGCGAAGGTTAGATCATAGGGTTTTTTAAAGCCCAAGCCCGAAAGCGTGTTTTTAAAATTCCTGCCGTCAGCGCGCACAACCACTGGAGGGATACAGCGCATTTCAGCATAGATTTCCCGATCTTTCATAAACTTTTCAAGATTTACTTAGTCTTCTTTTCGCTTTTTGTATCTCTGGATGACGTCTCTAACTATAATGATATCTGCTGCCGTTATAACCCACCTATAAGGAATAATTACGCCTCTGCTTGTCAGGTCAAAAAGCTCCCTATTAATATCCGAAATAGCAAGCCCGGTAATCTTCTGTTCCTCTATATCAATTACGAGGTCCTGCAACTTCCCTACATAAACACCGGTGTTTGTGTATATGTTTAAACCAAAAAGTGATGTAAGTTCTGCGCGCATCATATCCCTGCTTTGTAAATTAATTTAAATATTTCTCCTAACCTTATATGAAAAACATACTTATATATCTTACAGTTTTACCGACATTATATAATTACTGTCTTATTCTGCATATCCATACAGAACTTGAATCTCAGTCACTATTAAATAAATATTCTTATTTAAGTTAGCGAGAGGTAAAAGCGGTTTGGCATTGTTAAATCCACTGCCTGTCTTTGAATAAAGAAGAGGGAGCCTTAACGGCTTTAAGCATTTTTACTATTAGTCGCTCAAAAATTAAGCTTATTCACTATTTTTCTGTAACTCTCTACAATAAAAGCTATATCTCTTTGAGATTTTTTCCGGTTACAGGTATCTAAGCCATTAACCTGTAAACCAGATTCTTTATGTTTTTATATAAACTTTCTTTTTATTCTAATTTGTTTATTTTTAAACTTCAGTTTATCTATCCGTTTATTCTCTCATATCTCCAGTTGTGAAATCACATTTCGAATTGTTTCTGAGGATTTTCTTAGGGTTTCATACTGGCTTTCATCAAGCTCAAGTTCAAGGATTTCTTCGACTCCTGATGCTCCAAGTTTCACGGGTACACCGAAGTAGATGCCTTCCTGTCCATACTGTCCTTCCAGGTAAGCTGAAGCAGGCAATATTCTTTTAGAGTCTTTAATCACAGCTTCCGCCATCGAGACTACAGCTGCCGAGGGAGCATAAAAGGCACTGCCCTGTTTGAGGAGTTCTACAATCTCGGCCCCTCCGTTTACTGTCCTTTCTACCAGCCTGGCAATTTTATCATGTGGAAGTAGATCCGTGAGTGGAATTCCAGATACTGTCGTATACTGGGGAAGAGGTACCATGAGGTCGCCATGCCCTCCTATTACCATTGCCTGTACATCTTTTTTCGAGCACTTCAGTTCTTCTGCAATAAAGCTTGCAAAACGCCCTGAATCCAGAACTCCGCTCATTCCAAACACTTTCTTCGTCTCAAAACCTGTTGATTTCATAGCTACGTAAGTTATAATATCAAGTGGATTTGTTACATTGATTACTATGGATTCTGGAGCATATTTTGCAATATTTTTGGAAACTTCCGTTATTATTTTTGAGTTTGTCCGGATCAGATCTTCCCGGGTCATTCCTGGTTTTCTTGCAATCCCTGCTGTAATGATTACAAGATCAGAGTCTGCAATATCTGCATAATCATTGGTCCCAATTATAGAAGTATCGTAGCCTTTTATTGCACCTGCCTGCATTAGATCAAGGGCTTTGCCCTGAGGTAATCCTTCCACAATATCTGTCATGACAATCTCGCCAAGCTCAAGTTCAGCTAGTCGCTGGACTGTAGTCGCCCCTACGTTTCCTGCACCTACCACGGAAATTTTAGCCATTAACTGTACACCTGTGTTAAACAATTTATTTTAAGGTAAATTTTGAATTTCCAACATTAAAAATTTATCCTGTAACATGAGTCTCTATTACCTATCAACTACATTTTTTATATTTATCTGTGCTAATATCTCTTTAATATTTTTTGTCGTTAAATTCTTGAATTTACTGGTTTTTCTTTCGAACACTTTCAGATTTCATGCAGCATTTTTATTAAATATTACTCTCAAATGGTTCAGGGGAAACATGCTGAATAACACATACATTCATATTCCAGGTGTAGGGAAGGGCTTAGAGCAAAAAATCTGGGCTCAGGGAATACACACATGGGAAGAGTTCCTTAAGATGAAGGACAGAATACCCATACCTTCGTCACGAAAGGCCAGAATTTGTGAAGAGATTAGGAAGTCTTCCGAACGCCTGGCAGCAAAAGATCACTGCTTTTTTTCCCAATGCCTTCCTTCTGCAGAACACTGGAGAGCATATTCCCTATTTTCTGATTCTGCCGCATTCGTAGATATTGAAACTACGGGTCTTTCTAGGTCCCGGGATAAAATAACCATTGTGGGAATCTACGACGGAAAGGAGTCAAAGATCTATATAAAAGATATTAATCTGGATAATATCGTAGAAGAGTTCTCAAAATATAAACTGCTTGTAACCTTTAACGGTGCTCGTTTTGATCTGCCTTTTATAAAATCCGAGTTTCCCGAAATAGAATTCAAGCAGCTCCATATAGACCTCATGTATCCTTTAAGGCGAATAGGGTACAAAGGAGGTCTGAAAAACATTGAAAAGTTACTTGGAATATCTCGAGGTGATGACACCGAGGATCTAACTGGATTTGATGCCGTAAGGCTCTGGAGACAATATGAAAGAGGAGATCAGGAAGCTCTGGACAAACTTATTAAATATAACCAGGAGGATATAGTTAACCTGAAGACTATTATAGAGCTAACCTACCCTAGAATGGTTGAAAATGCTCTGAAGACCTGAGAAGCAAAGTATTTCAGGTTCGGAACTGATAAGAGATAAAATGTCAGGCAGCAAATCATATTTGCCATCAATTATTTATATACTTATCTTGCTGTTTCTGATAACCTACCCGGATAATGTATTGACAGACTTATAACAAATTCTTATTTAAAACTTGAATATTATCATCTATATGCTCTGGCAGGAAAGGGGAATTCAATGGAAGTAACACTGAAGTTCGGGGATAAAGTCACTGTGGCCGATGTAAGAAAGCTCCATGATATGGAAGATGTAGTTTTTGATCAGGAGTGGTTTGAAGAAACAGAGGACAGAAATCGGGATGTGTATTACATGTTCCGTGACCTTGCGAAAAGCAATTCTGACCTTGAGAAAATCAAAGCTAATCATTTGAGATATGATATTACTATAATTCCTCCTGCAATGCTTGGGTCGGAATATATAAAGACTGTAGGTCACTACCACCCGCGCGTTCCGGGAACAAATCTCTCTTATCCTGAGATTTATCAGGTACTTGAAGGTTCTGCTACCTATCTACTTCAAAAGGTAAAAGACGGAGAGGAAGATCTTGTTCTGGATGTTGTAGTAATCAAAGCGGAAAAAGGTGATCTGGTGCTTGTTCCCCCTGGATACGGGCATGTAACTATAAATGCCTCAGAAGAGACACTTAAAATGGCAAACTGGGTCTGCCGTGACTTTTCATCGGTTTACGAACCTATAAAAAGACTCTCTGGAGCCTCATATTTCCTTCTTAAGGATGGCTTTGTAAAAAATCCGCTTTATAAAAATATTCCGCCGATCCGTAACCTTAAACCCCTTACATATGACGAACTCGAGTTAAACTCCACAGAAGATATGTATGAGCTTATACATAAAATTGAAAAGCTCAGGTTTTTGACAGCACCACAGGATTTTGCAGGATTCTTGACAGGAGTGCTCTGAGAAGCAGGCTATTTTCTAACTTAAGCGAGCATGCTTTTACTTTTCCTTTCCATGTGGTTTTCTCAGAAACCCCTTACTTTTTTATCTTTCCATATCCTGAAATAAAACCGACACCGGTAGTACGAGAGGCCCAGGAGAATGAGCAATAAAAACCAAAGAATATCCTGTAACAATGAATACATAACTTATATTAGGTATAAATATTTTCAATTACTGGAGGTTTGAAATGAAAGAAAATGAATACCGTATCCAATTTACATCATCCAGAATAAGGGACCTCATGTACAGGACTACATTTGATCCTAAGAAAATGGATGGAGACGTTATACTTAATCTCTCATTTATTGATAAGAAAGATCTGGATGATGTGCTTGGGATTTTTAAGATGGTAATCTCAAGCGGGCTTTCGGTAACTCCCTATGTTAAGATAGTTTCCGAAGGCGAATCTCTCGGAGACCTGACTATTGAAAAGGGGAAGGTAGGTATCGGAACAGTATGTAGCATTACTATTGACGGAGTATTGCTAAAAGCAGGAATTCCTGTAAACCCCAAACTCGGAGGGGTTGTTCAGATCCGAAGCGGAATTCCGGTTCGCTTTACTGATGTACTGACTTACGCAAGTACAACTGTAGATCCGCTTGAAATTCTGATGTCACAGGGAATTACTTCTGTATCGGAAATGCTCAGGACAGGCTCAGGCAAGATTCTCGCAAATCTCAGAGAAGCTCCTATGGTTGCAAGAGATGAAATTGAAAGTTGCCTTTCTGACCTTCTGGATGCAGGCTTCAGTGGAATCCTTGAAGTTGGGGAACCAAATACACGGGTTCTAGATGTTCCCATAGAGAGAGACCATCTTGGAATAGTCGTCATAGGAGGGACAAATCCTATGGCTGTTGTACAGGAATATGGGATCAGCATAGACACCAATGCAATGTCAAAGCTAATTTCATTCAAAGAGATGAGCAGGATTGAAGATCTGGTTTAAGGCTCAATGGTAAATCTGACTCTAAAGCAGATCCTGGCTTTAATGTAAATCTGACTCCGAAAATCTCTTTAATTTATTGAGCCTTTACTTATTCAATTCAGCTTTTCGGAGCATACTTCGGAAGGCTGGTCTCTTTGCTTTGAATGTGTCTTTCTTCGCAGCTGTTCTCCTATAAACAGATCCAGCTTTCTTGCGAATTCTTCCTTTTTACCGTCAGGAATTGTTGCTCCTGCTGCAATATCGTGCCCACCGCCTACACCTCCAACTTCAGCCGAAACAATCGACATGGCTTCCGAAAGGTTGACTCCTCTGCGGATAAGGTCCTGGGTTCCCCTTGCTGAAACCTTTGTCCCTCCTTCGGCTTTTGCAAAAGCAATAATGGGAAGATTTCTGTTTTCAACTAATGTAGAACTCATGCCCGCAATAATACCCACAATAGTTTCTTTTATTTCCGAGCCTGCGTCGAAGTACTGGATATTTTCAAGCTGGATAACTCCCTTTTCTTTAACATATATGAGTCCGTTGACAAGATTCTGTCTATGCTCGGCAAGCAATTTACGGGCACCTTCATAAGCTTCCTCTCTGTTTCCCATGCAGACTGCCAGTCCAATCTCTGCATGATCGTAGCGCGCGGTGGCATTAAGAAGGGTGGAAAATTCCGACGCATCTCTCATCTCCGTTCCTTCTTTTTCTCCAAGGAGGATGTAAACCTCACCTATCAGACGCTCTATCTTATATGAGGGCATACCTGATTTCAGGCAGTACTGGATAAGTCCTGAAACAATTTTCTGTTTTTCTGAGATTTCAAGGTCAATCCAGCGTCTCCAGTGTTCATCCTGACTCAAACTAATATTAAGGGAGTGAAGAAACTCAATGCATGCTTCTTCGCTCCCCGTAAGCCCTGGGAGGTAAGGATCTGAAGAATATTGCATTAATTTATAAATCGGGCGGGTTTGTTTTCCAAATAGAGTCAGGTCTTTTTTGAACTGTAGAATGTTTCCCCTAACCCCATCTTCCAGAATTTCCCTGTTGACTCCGACAAGCTGCCCCATTTTCAGATGTTGCATATCCCCAACAGCCCCCACTATTGCCAGTGAGGAAAGGTCCTGATTTTTTCCAAGAGCTGAAGCCAGTAAGTAGGTAGTCCCAGATCCGCTTAACTCATACGAACCATTTGCTCCGAAAAGGTGAGGGTTAAGGTGAAATTGATGGCTTCCCTGGGGTTGGTGATGGTCTGAGATCACTGCATGGATCCCGCGAGATTTTATTTGCTCGCACATCCCGCTTCCAAGGTCAGTAAAAATGACAATGCTATGGTTCTCATCAGCAATAGCATCAAGAGCCTTTTCATCAAGCTGCTTGACAAAACGAGTCGTATATTCAAAACCGCCCCTTTGAAGGGCAGTACAGATAATTCCTGCAGAAGTCAGCCCGTCAGCGTCAATATGAGATACAACGTGGATTGATCTGTACTTTTTAATTTCGTCGGCACATTTCGCCGCTTCTTTATGAAGTGCTTTTATTGTTTCAGACATTACTCTCTCCACTGTTTTTCTGCTTGTCTCAATTAATAATCACTTTTTTAATCTTACTTTCCTTCCCATTCCCTTGGATCGACCTTATAATCTTTTCCTTCTCTTCTTATTTCAGGAAAACTTCGGATCTCCTGTAACGTAAGTTTGAGATTTTGATTGAGATATTCTTTTTCCAGTTCCTTCCAGGGAATTATGTATGCTTCCCTTCCGTGGCCGGGTCCCAGGCGAAGTTCTACTGCAAGAAATCCACGTCTTCCTGATCTGTTCAGGTAATCCGAAATTCTTTCTATCTGGTGGATTCCGTTTTTATCAACGGTAAAATGCTGAGAAAAGTAAAGTGCATTTGCTCCTTTGTCCACTGAAATGCTTTTGCACTCGATTCCCAGGTATAGATCCGGGTTAAGAGAATCCACAAGCACATCTAGAAACTGTGGAGTGAATCTGTGCTGCTTAAGCCTGTAGGAGATAGCTTTTATTCCATTCTCTTCAATGTATGCATTAAGTGAGTTTACAAGCATGCGTTCAAACTCGGTCATGAAATCCTGTTAAATGTTTTCTCTATTTTACTTAAACCTTCTACTCAGAATGCAACCTTTTCACCCTGATTACATAGGAGAGATATGTCAGCTTAAACAGGTTACATTACTGGGGGCTTAAACAGGTTACATTATAAGGGGCTTAAACAGGTTACATTACTAGGGAGTTGATACACATCATCTGGATATGTTATCTATCGCCTGAAACTAACTAACATTCAATTTTATGAAACAAACTTCCGCAAATTGATAGAAGAGTAATGATTGTACATAAGAGTAATTTATGTGAAAATCAAAAAGAGCTTGAGCCGCATAATAAATTTGAGTAATATCTTGTAAGAAAAATAAATGCCGGTCAGGTTCTTGACCGGCTGCACAATTTTTAATTTGATATAATGAAACTTACAAAGTCCGGGCTGAGCCTCGTTTCTTTTACAAGCCTTTCAATAGTTTCCTCATCGGAAAGCCCTTCTTCCCTGAGTTCTTGTATGCGGTCAAAAACGTGCTGTGACACTTCGGAGTATTCGTTAATGTCTTTCCTGTGACCCCATACATCGCCCTCAAGTAAAGCGATATTCTGCATTGAAAGATACATCTGTGCAGAACTGGAAATCGTTTTTTTGTATGAGCTTGGGATGTGGATCGCTTTTATTTCCGGACACTTCATAATGAGTTTAAAAATGTCCTTGTTAGATGGTCTGAATGCAAGATGGACAATTTCCTCATTAAGTTTTAAAGTGTCTATTTCTTCTTTTGAACTTACAACTCTAATTTTCATTTTTATCACCGTTCGTTTCCAGGTATTTTAAGGTGTTTTAGAACATTTTAGGGATTTTTTAGGGTTTCTTAAGGTTTCATTTAAAATTCTTCGGAGTCTCTTTAGAGCTATTTGATTTAATCAGAGCCTCTTCAGGTTTTTCGAGGTTTAGGTTTTTAGGGAGTTCCTTCCGGATTTTAGAGTTTCCGGATTTTTTATGTTTTTACTAACTTTTGAAACTTCCACTAAGTTTTTAATTTTCACATCATGGGTTTACTTAATTATTTATTTTTAAACCTTTTGAATTCGTTAACCCTAAAATTCAATTATTGTTTTAGAATTTATTTTGAATTTTAGAATTGTAAACTGTTTTTCAAAACCTTAATTTATATTTGAGGTTTTTTGTTATGTTAGGGACATATACTATTTAATTTTTTATGAACTTTCCTCTTATTTTCAACTTTTTCTATTATATTATATAAGTTGGGTCAAGGAAAGGGATAATCTCCATTTTCCCATTTTCTTAATTTTTTAAGTACAATCTGTCAAACTCTAGGGTTTCTTTTAAATAGCTCTAAAGAAATTCTGAAAATCAGTTTATGAGATAAAGCTAGCAATTCTACTGATGACATTTATTTATATTACACTATTTTATATATTTGAGGTGAACTGTATACGATATTGTACTATACTACTTAATATTTTCTGTAAAGCTCTTTTTCTTGTAAAATTCTTTTGAATAAACTGGTTTGACAAAAGAGATTTTTTCATTAAAGAATCTCACTAAAGATACTTATCATATAAGGGAAAGGACTAGATTACTAAATGCTCATTGTATAAAGGAGAGGGGCAAGGTTACTAAATGCTACAAATTTTTATCCTCGGCACTTTGATAATTACAAATCTGTAAATTAGTGGCACTGAAAATCTTCTAAGACATATGCAGTATTTTAGAAGACATATGTGCCGTACTTTTTCTTTTTTTCAAAAGTCTCTAAATTAAAAATAGTGACCTGCGCGAAAGTAGCAGGTCTGTCTTAACCTCTCAAAATCTTCGACATATATACGTTATCAAGAGTGTAGCCGAATTTTCGATAATATTCTCTGGCTCCTATTCCGCTAATAATAGCAAGTTTCTCGTAACCGTTTTCACGCGTTATATTCTCTGCTTGTTCCAGAAGCTCCTTTCCATATCCTCTATGTTGCCATTCCATTTGCTTTGCTCCTTTTCCTACAGGTACCATTGAACCATAAACATGCAGTTCTCTTATCAGGGCAGCTTCCTGCAGTTCAGGGCGATAAGGAGCAAAAGGAAAACGCAGGCGGGCAAATCCAATAAGAACATCTGCAGCAAGGTCTTCAAACGCAATGAAATGTTCTATGCCCCCGCAAGCTTCGTAGGTCTCTACAGTAAGCTCGATGTCTTCTTCATTTACCTTTCTCCCTCTCAGGCCAGTATGTCCGACTTCTCTGCAGCGGATACAGCGGCACTTTCCTCCCTTTTCTCTCAACCTTTCTTCTGCAAGCTGTCTTAGATTACTCTTTCGGACTCCTGCAAATATCTGGTGAGCTGGAATATCGCGCTGAATGCGCTGGAGTCTTACCCATTTAGGAAGAATTTCCTTTACGTCTGCAATAAGTTCGGCGGCTTCTTCGTCAGAAAGGGCTTCATAATCTCCTGCCTCCCAGAGTTTGTATAGAGGAGTGCCTTCAGTTACAAGTGTAGGATAAATCTTGAGATAATCGGGTCTGAAGCGTGAATCTTCAAACAATTTTTTGAAGCCTCTGAGATCCAGCTTTGAATCCGAGCCAGGCAAATGAGGCATCATATGAAATCCAACCTTAAATGCACTGTCTCTTAATATCTGATTAGCCCTGACAACTTCTGCAACGCCATGACCTCTCTGCATGCGGGTAAGCACAAAATCATAAACACTCTGGACCCCAAGTTCTACCTTAGTACCTCCCAGCTTGAGGAGCTCGTCCACATGTTCTTCCGCTGCCCAATCAGGACGTGTTTCAAATGTTATTCCTACATTGCGGATATCAGCTTTTTCATTGGCTTTCTGAACTTCTTCAAGAGGAATATAAGGTATAGATTTCCCGATTTTCCAGGCGGTCTTCCTCCACTCCTTTCCTGTTGTGAAATCATTCATTGCTTCAAGGCAGCGTCTAATAAACCATTCCTGGTAATCCAGATTGCGTGCAGAAAACGTGCCTCCCATAACTATAAGTTCCACTTTCTCTACGTCGTGACCGATCTCTTTAAGCTGGGAGAGCCTGGATTTAACCTGGGCGTAGGGGTCAAAATCATGCTGAATTGCCCTCATAGCTGCAGGCTCTCTTCCCATGTAACTCTGGGGTGACTTAAAAGTGGAGTTTGGGCCCCCCGGACACGGCAGACATACTCCGTGGGGGCATGGAGCTGGAGAGGTCATTACAGCAATTACTGCAACTCCGGAAATTGTTCTTACAGGCTTCCGTTTCAAGAATTCTTTGATTATTGCCTGTTCTTCAGCTGTCCCCTTGGTTATGATGTCTCCATTTCTGGGGAGGCTGGCTAGATGGTAATGCTTACTGACATCTTTTTTTACTTTATTTAACTGACTTTCATTTTCTATTTCGCCTGCAAGTACTCTTTCAAGGATTTCCCTGCACGCCTTATTATAATCGTTTTCTTTCATCTCAAGTTCCGTCTTTCCGGTTTCCAAACTCCGGTTTTTTTCTAGAGAGCGTTAAAAACTTATTTGTAAGATGTTAAAAAAGATTTTTTAGCTTTTAAAAAGCTGTTTAATCTAACTTTTTGATAATTTGCAATAATGTAGCTATAATGATAGCTTAACGCATATAAATAGAGCAAGCTTCGTCTTTATCAATGAGGTTTCATAGATCTATTACTTAGCAGAGATCGAACCCAATAATAAAAGTTCCGAGTCCGACTGCGGGCTTGAGGCCCATTAAAGATCTTATATACTCATCTGATGGGGTGGATGGAGACGCAATTACAACATTGGTCACCCCTTCCACGCACTCTACATCCTGACATTTCTGTGGGGGTAGGACGACAGTTATAGGTTCTTTCTTTCCACCTCCTGGTTTAGGCATTGTGTTTTTGTAGATTACAAAGTTCCCCATAACCAGCATATCATCGCACTTTTTACACTCTTCAAGCTTCTCGGAGTCGTAAATGTCCTCACCAATTTTTTCTCCGTACTGCATAAGCACTACGTTAGGCCCCTCGGGCCAGACATAGTCCATATTAGTTGTAAAGGCTATGATTATCTGACGTTTGAAGACTTCCTTAATCCCCTGGTTGTCTCCCACACCCAATCCCATAAGGACGGCACCTTCAGCCTTTTTCTCAAGCTCTAAAATTTTTTCTTTGTCTTCCTCACTCAAAACGTATGTATCTTCAACGCCCTTCATAGCTTTTATTCTGCATATGACATCCTGAATAACATTTTTACATTCCAAAGCGAATTCCCCTTCGTGTTTTAGACCTACGTTATATTTAGTTCAATAAATCTTACCTTGTTTCACGTTCTTATTTAATTTATTCTTTTATTCATATAGTAGCAGTTTTTTGGCTCTGTAGAAATCCTTAATTTAATCCATAATAATTGTATTACTTTTTTGTTTATATTATAGACTATTAGTTTAACTTTTACTTCTTTTACTTGATTTCTAACCTTTCTTGCTCTTAATGTTTCTCCAAATTTTCTTTTTACAACAGATATTATTGTCTCTACTATATTCCTTCTATTGTATTTGATCTTATCAAAGTCTTTGTTTAATTGTTTTCTATATTTTCCGTTTATTCTCTTTCTTTTTCTTTCTCTCAAAGGTACTATTGAATCTGCTTTTATCTCTTCTCTTATTAGAGTATGAATTTCTTCGGAATCATATCCTTTATCCATCACATAACATTGAGACTTTCTTGACTTGTTTGATTGTCTTATCAGAGTCTTTGCATGCTTGACATCATGATCTGTTTTTTGGCTAATTTTCCATCCTAATATTACTTTTTTAATAGTGTCTACTGATATTGAAGTTTTAAGGAAGCTCCTTCGGAGCTTCCCTGTTCTCTTAGAATAATAATGACTTGCATAAGAACTCGTAAATCCTGTTGCATCAATTGCCGTAATGAGAACTTTTTCTCCATGTGAGTAAAATAGTTTTAGAGTTTTTGACAAAATTAGGTTAAACAATGAAGAGGGAATTCTGGACACAAACTTTTGAAGAGTAGTGTAATGAGGAACCTTATCAAGGTCAAGTTTTTTCTTTATATTGTTCATGAGGTCAACAAGTTCTACAAAGTCACGGTAGTCTGTACTTATATACTCCTTCAATAAAACAAGAACAAGAAGCTGATGTTGAGTATAAACACGTTTGGAATATTTGCAGGAGTAAAGGTTCAGTCTGGAAGACTGAACCGTTTTAAGACTGAGATCAATAAATTTAATATACTTATTTGATGACAATAGCAATTGCTCCTTTGTTTTTTGTGAGGGCAAAAAATTAAGGAGCATTTTTACAATTTTATTTTTATAATTTTTGGGTAAAACAGAATTTAGAGGATTTCTACAGAGCCAGTTTTTTGCTTTCTTTTAAATCCAATGGTATCATATAATGCTCTTTTTATATTTCTCTTTTTATGTCGTCAACTTCTAATATAACACCTTTTTCTCCTGCAGATAATGTAAAGAGTTTTGAATAATATTATAAAAATAAAGGAAGTACTTTTAAAAATCTTTAAACTATTTAACCGCATCACAATTTTCCCGAGCCATTAACCCGACTTTTATAACCCCCTCAAACTTGATATTACTTATTGAGTATAATATCACTTGTATTGAGTATGTGCTCTGTCAGGACACCGTCTCTAAAGACAGATCTATCTAAATGAACTGAACTCTTCAAATTCGGATTTATATCTCAATTAATTTTGGGCGACTTGCAGATTCATAAGAACGTATTAGCCTGGATCTGATCCCATAACGTGTCGAAAGTTTATCAAACTCAAAAGATTTTAAGATGTGATGCAGAAAAAGCTTGCCAACAGGAGAAGCTTACCAGCTGGATTGTAGAATTAGTATTGATTTGAAATTGTTTAATGTAAAAGCTCTATAATTATACTATCTTTTTTCTATAGTCTCTTATAAATATTTCGAATTTATCTTTTAAGTTTATTTTTGACGAATATTCTGCCTGAGTTCTTTCGACATTTACCGTCATTTACATCGTTGTTTTGCGCTTTTCCTGTTCGATTTCCCTGAAATAGACCACAAAAGATTTAATAAGGCAATTATTTTATAGAACACTTGTAATCCAATTTAGAGGGATAAGGAGGGAATGAAATCCTCTTCGGCAATAGACGATATATATAAGTCTGATTTGGTGAAGAATGGTGAAACCCTTAAAGTGTTGATCCCGACACTTCTTCTTACATACGACATATCTTAACAAACATGGAGGAACAATAAAATGAAGAGATTTGCAGCAGTGACACTGGCTACTCTCATGCTTCTTACTGTATTTGCATCCGCCGCAAGTGCACAAGATGCAGTTGAGATCCGCGGTCCTGTGTTCAACGGCTCTAACATCCAGGAAATCGTCGGTACCGACGGCATTACAATCGATGCTACACAATTTGCAGCATTCTTCTATGACATTAACGACAACGTTACAACTGAAACTCTTTCCATTAGAAATGTTCCAGGAAACAACGGCAACGTAATTGGAGAGGGTGGGCTCGTCTATGAGACCCAAATTCAGCAGGTTGAATATGAATTTACCGGCGCCGCAGGCTGGGACAATTACAGTGTAATTGGCTTCTTTGCAGAGAAGTACATCCCACTGAAACCCAACAGCGCTGACAAACTTGCCAAGCTCGTCCTTGATAGCGATGACAGGTACACCATTAGAACCGGCGAAACCCTTGACCTCGGTGAAGGCTATGCTCTCGAAGCCAAGCAGGTCGATGTTGAAGGTGAGAAAGTCTGGCTCGAATTCACCAAAGACGGAGAATTCGTAGATGACGAAATCATCTCAGTCGTTAACGAAAACATGAGCACCTGGGAAGTCGAACTTGATGACATCCAGGACGAAGACGATGTTGTTGTCTTCAGAGTACATATCAACCAGGTCTTCCAGGGCGCAGTCGACAGCATTGCCCAGATCGAAGGTCTCTGGCTCATTGACTACGCAAATGCAATGACCATTGAGTCTGACGACGAATTCGGTGAACTTAACGACGTTTCCATCCAGGGAGACAGCCTTGTGATCCGCAATGACGATTCCTTCACTCTGACCAGAGACTCTGAAGAAGAAATCGCTGAAGGCATGTTCTTCAAGATCGCTGACACACCAACCAATGTACTCAGGTTCTATGTCATGAAGGAACTTACAGACCCAGGAACCTATGAAGTCAGAGGACAGGTTGCCACCGGTGACTTCACCTGGGATGCAACTAACTTTGCAGGTTTCTTCTACGACATCAATGATGATGTTACCACAGAGACCCTTTCTGTCTCCGGACTTGAAGGAAATGTAATTCCTGAGGGCGGTCTTGTTTATAACACTACCATTCAGAATGTTGACTTTGAATATGACGAGTGGGGCCAGTATCCAGTTATCGGCTTCTTTGCAGAGAAGTATATCCCACTGAAAGCCAACAGCGCTGACAAACTTGCCAAGCTCATCCTTGACAGCGACGACAGGTACACTGTCAGAACCGGCGAAACCCTTGACCTCGGTGAAGGCTATGCTCTCGAAGCCAAGCAGGTCGATGTTGAAGGTGAGAAAGTCTGGCTCGAATTCACCAAAGACGGAGAATTCGTAGACGATGAGATCATTTCAGTTGTTGGCACTGGCGCAAACACCTGGGAAGTCGAACTTGATGACATTGAGGATGAAGACGATGTTGTTGTCTTCAGAGTACATGTCAACCAGGTCTTCCAGGGCGCAGTCGACAGCATTGCCCAGATCGAAGGTCTCTGGCTCATTGACTACGCAAATGCAATGACCATTGAGTCTGACGACGAATTCGGTGAACTTAACGACGTTTCCATCCAGGGAGACAGCCTTGTGATCCGCAATGACGATTCCTTCACTCTGACCAGAGACTCTGAAGAAGAAATCGCTGAAGGCATGTTCTTCAAGATCGCTGACACCCCATCCAACGAGCTCAGGTACTACCCATTCGTTGAGAGAACTGTCGGCGAAGGCGAAGAACCCGATCTAGAGGATGACGAACCTACAGTGGGTGAGAACGTAACCGCTCCTGAAGACGATGAGAACGTAACCGCTCCTGAAGACGATGAGAACGTAACCGAACCTGGAGAGACCCCTGCAGAAGAGGAACCAACCGTAGGCGAAACTCCTGAAGAAGAACCAGCAGACACTCCTGGCTTCGGAGTTGTCCTTGGACTTGTTGGACTCCTTGCAGTTGTCTACCTCGTCAGGAGGAACAACTAAATTTTCTGATTGAAGGGTTTTCCTAACCCTTCTTTCTTTCAATTCTTTTTTGGTTTCTTTTTGCAGATACCTTTTTATCTCCTGATTTCTTAGTTCTGACAATTCTTTTAAATCTGAAATCCTGATTCTATAAGCCGTCTGGTTTTTCAGGGTTTTTGAAAATCAAGGTGAAGATTTATGAAAAAAAGTATAGCTTTAATATCTGTATTTGCGGTTTTAATGATCGCGTTTTCAGGCTGCGTCGGTGACAATAATTCTGCAGATGATAATGGAACAGAGCAAGATAACTCGGGAACAAGTATAACTGATGGAACTGCGGCTGATATTAGCGAAATTGAAAACCTTCCTGCAGGTTTTGAATACGTTGGGTCCCTTCCTCTTAATGAAACTGATATCAAAAATGACTATAACGCAGAGAATGTTTCCGGAATCGTAGGTGGGTCCGAAGGGATGTACAGATACAACGGGTCGGACTTCTATCTGGATGTAATCGAGCTTGAGGATGCCGAGGCTGCAAATAACCTTATTGGTGCATACAAATCTTCTTTCCCGCCGTTACAGAATGGTTCCCGCTTTGTGGAAGAATCCTTTAACGGACATTCTGCTGTCCGAATAACTGATTATATAACATCTAGTGGAAAATCTGTTCCCAGGTACTCCTATATCTGGAGCAACGAAAACTATGTGCTGGTAGTTTTTGGAAATACTGCTGACAGTACTCAGGTGAGACAGTTAGCTGAAGCAACAGGATATTAATATGTTTACGCGAGGGGTATGTCTTTTACCCTTTTATATCCTTTAATTTTTTACAGTTCATTTTTCGCTTTCCTTACCAAGCCTTCTTATCCGATTTCAGATCTTCTTCATTGTGTGGATATAAAGAACCACGGCTCATGGAATCTGATATGAATTCGTTAAAATGATTGGCACATTACTGCAAATCTTCTTAAAAAAATCATCCCAAAAGAAGTATATAAACTCAATATTTTAAGAAAACAAAAAAGCCAAATTTGATCCCGATTTAAAACAGACAATTCCAGTAATTCTACTTTTAAGATCCAATATGGGTGGATAAGAAACGGATAAGATAAAGAGTCTTCTGGGAATTAAACCCGTTTATGATCTTATCCGCCGACTTAATTCTTTTTGAGAGTTTTATTAATTCTCAATTTTATTAATTTTCAGTTAGAGATGCCGCTTTTACTTTATCAGCAATACACCTTTTCCGCCGACGTTGACATCGCCAGTGAATTTCCGGTAGGTAACCCCTTCAAACTCCTCTGTTCCTTCTTCTTTAAAGGATGGCAAGAGATCGAACGTTTCACCTTTAATGATAACTGTACCGCTCTTCATTTCACTTGCAGGCATTGTAGCATTGCCTTCAATTATTATCTTCCCGCCGTTGTTTGAGATTGCAGGAAGGAGACCTACACTGCCTTTTACGAGGATTTCTCCTCCGCACATGTGTTCTCCAAGGTAGTCTTTGGCATTGCCGTTGATAGTAATTTTTCCTCCACGCATGCCGCAGGATTCTCCCCTGTAACCTGACCCTACATAGTAAGAGGCATTTCCGTTGAGTATAATTTCTCCACCTGTCATCTCACAGCCAAGCCAGCTGTCAGCATCGCCATTAATTACGATCTTCCCGCCTCTCATACCAAAGCCGCAGTGCATATCCACATTGCCGTTGATCTCTATCTCTCCGGCACTCATGTTCTGCCCAATGCGCTTTACTCTTGAGACATCGCCTTCGAAAATAATCTTTGTATTCTCAACGGAGTCGCTTCCTTCTACCTTTACATTGAAGAAATCGCCAAGAGGGTACTGGCCGTTTCCATACCAGACCTTAATCGCCTTTATCTCCTCTTCAGTCTTGCCTGCAAAATTGTCAGGGTTTACGTCATCGGCTTCGATTGGGATTTTATTGGCTTCTTTGAGGGAGAGTTTTACAACCTGCATTTAGAACACCCCTTCCGTGGCGATTTCAACAGGTTTCTGCAGGTACGCATCTTCAACCATATAGTTGGCTTTGCTCACAGTGTAGTACTTCCTGAATTTAACATCTATATCTTTCTGCATTGCACTATCGATGGTTGAAGGAACCTTTGCATTTACCCAGTAGATCTTGCCTTTCGGAGTAGCTTCTATCTCTCCGTCTTTTACGACAATCTCCCCGTCTTTCAGCGTGTACGCTGCACCTGAGAAAGCTTTCTTAACCTTCTCATACTCTATCGAGGGGTCAATTTGTCCAGGCAGGATATCATATATTGCGATATCGGCATCTGAACCTGGTTTAAGATTTCCTTTTTCAGGCCTGCTATACATCTTTGACTGGGTGCTCCTGGTCATAACTGCAAGCTCATAGAAATCCAGTTCCCTCTCAATTCCGGGCAATACCATCCTATCAAGCGCCATCTTGGAAAAGCCGGAAATGACTTCCTCCCTTCTTTTTGCACTCATGAGGTAGGTAAAAGCTTCAGGATAGTTCACGAAAGAACCACCGTTCGGACTGTCAGTTGTAAACATAACCTTCCAGGGATCCTTCACGAGCAGGGCAAGTTCAAGACCAATTGCCCACTGCACGGCATTTACAAAGCTCTTTGGAGAGTAGAATAGAGGTACGACACCGGATGCATCTTCCAGTTCAATATCCTGGTTGCTCCATTTCTCGTGCAGCATTCTTGCATTTGCATATTCCACAGGTCCGTCTGCAGTCATGGTTACTGCAGGACCGAAGATTACCTGTCCAAGGTCGAAAGTCAAGTGGTCTGCTCCGTTCACATAATCTGCAACCATGGGAGCTCCTGTCTCAAAGTCCCTCCACGAGGTACCTGCATAGGCATTAAACTGCACGTGAGTTACGTGGAGGGCTTGCCTGTCCCGGCTAGGTTTAACTTTCTCGAAGAGCTTCATGGTTTCTATGGTAGTTTCATAATTCCCTGGTTTTCCTAGGTTGTTGCAGTGCACATGTACGGAATGGGGAAGGTTCAGACGTTCGTTAACTTCAGCAAGTCCCAGCAGAATTTCGGCAGGATTTACATCAAAGTTCGGGACAGGGTCATAGAGTCCGCTCACGTTCTTCCCCCATCCCCAGGCTTCTCCTCCTCCAGGATTTACGATTTTTATTCCGTAGCCTCTTGAGGCTCTGAGACCCCAGGCAATGTATGCTGCCAGCTTTTCGGGTTCCTTGTCACGTATATACTCCATGACCTGCCAGTTGCTTCCGAAAAGGGAGAGCCCCATTTTGTCCAGAATCGGGATTTCTTTGAACTCTTCATGAGTGTGCCTTGCAGCAAGCAGGGGAATTGCGGCTTCACAGATAGTCGTGTACCCGAGTTTTGCGTACCTGTACCCGATTGCATAGGTGTTGGGAGTGTTGTATCCTACCTGTGCTCTTGTCTTTTCGGTACGTGCAACCTGCCCCGAGAGTCCGGGTACGAGATTCTTCCTTGCATCGTTAGGATTAATGAAACGTCCTACGTTAATTTTGCCGGCGCTGTGGGTATGCCCGTCAAAGCCTCCTGCCATTGTGAGCCTTCCTTCGGCATCAATAACCTTTGCATTTGCGGAGACGCTTTCTACAATCTTTCCGTCCTTTATGGAGATGTCCATTGTCTCGCAGTTAATTCCCTGTGCAGGGTCGCAGACGTTTGCGTTTTTAATCAGGATTTCCGACATCTTCATGCACCTCTCTTCAATTCCCTGACTTTTGCGCTCAGGTCTTTTACTATTTCTTCGTCGGTCTTGAACTTCGATTCAATTAATTTCTTCATGCGGAGAGAAATTGCATCCATACGGTAAGCCGTTCCCTCGGCTTCTATTCCCACAACAGCTGCCGGGAAGACTACATCTGCAATTTCAGTTGTTGGATTAGGATATGGGTCAATTTGAATTACAGGGATTTTTGCAAGATGCCTGACTGCTTTCTGAGGGAAATGAGCCCCTGCATCAGCTGCAGCAATTATTGCAGCGTCCGGCTCTTCACGCACAAGAAGATCATTTGCCCCGGTCTCTCCAGGGTTATAATAAGGATATCCTCTAGCAAAGTCGATTGCCATCGGGAAACCGGTCTCCCAGGTTGCAACCTGCCCAAAACCAGTGACATTATAGTGCCCGCGCATTCCTATCATTACAGCTTTTGTGTGCTGGTTAAGATCTGAAATTAAAGAGGACATAGCATCGCCATTTTTGTACTTGGAACGGGACTGTGTTACTCCCATCCCGAAGAAAATACAGACGAATTTTGCGTTTTTCAGAGTCTCTGCAAGTTCAACAACTTTAGCCTTAGGAACGCCTGCAACGGTTTCCGGGATGACATCTTCGTGCCCGTTTACAATTGAACGAAGGGCAGTAACCAGGAGCAGGTCCGAGCCCTGTTCTATCTCTACATAATTGTCAGCCAGTTTTGCAGTGTCAGTTTTCCTGACATCGACAACTATCATTTTCCTGCCTTTCCGCCCTTTCTCGGTAAAGAGCCCTTTTGAGAAGCTTGAGTAACGGACCATATGTCTCGGGTGAGCATGCACCGGGTTGCAGCCCCAGAATATAATTACGTCTGCCCTATTCTTTATTTCCCCAAGAGAGGCTGAGGGAGACCCTTTCTCCTGGGCAGCAAGCGCTGTTGGTCCGTGGCATACGTTTGCTGTAGAGTCAATGACTGAGCCTGTTTCTTCGGCTAGCTGGATAGCCCCGCTGACCGCCTCGCAGGAAGTAGAACACCAGCCGTAAGAAAGCATTCTCTTAGAATTCACCAGAATTTTTGCGGCAGCTTCAATCGCCTCTTCATAAGAGACCGGGACAAGCTCCCCATCTTTCCTGATCATAGGAGTTTCTATCCTGTCATGTTCGAGCATACCTACAAACTTGCTGTGCCCAAGAATACAGGCGTTTTCGATTTTTGTGATTTTGTTATCTTCAACTGTGACTGTGATATCATCGCAGAGCGACCCGCAAAGGGAGCAGACTGCGTCTTTAATTACTGGCATATTTTTCCTCCGATTTTTTCAGATTTCCCGGATTTAATTGGAAATGTAAATTTTTGCCCCATCGGACTTCAGGCTTCCCTGTACTTTTTCATCAGGGACTTCATGTCCAGTGGCTTTTCATCCGTAACTTCAATTTCCGCAGGGACGCCTTTGAATCCGGGCATTCCGCAGCCGTGTGTATCAGGGCTCAACACTGCATTTGCCCAGGGACCCATAGGGATAAAGGCAAGACCATCAGGGTTTCCTTCATTTGCCTTTGCAAAAACCACCACGTCCCCAAATTCGGTGGTAACTTTCAGGCTGCTTCCCTCAGAGGCGCCAAGCCTCTCAAGGTCAGCGGGACTAAGTTCGCAGTAAGCACACGCATCAAAATAGCCTTTGTGCGTCTTTGCTTCCAGATGTGCGCCCTGGTCGGCGGTTCTTCCGGATATGAGATTTACTTTTATTTTCATTGGATTTCCTCATCTGGGTTCTGATCCAGGTATTTAAGTAAGCTAAATCTTTATTGTGAAACGTCAGTATCAGATTTCTTCTTTCTAACAGCCTTCAATCCGTAAAATAATGCCCTTTCTTAGGAAGCTATTTATTTCGGATTGGCTGGCTGCTTAATAAGTCTGGCTTGAAAACTTGGGAATTAACACTTAGGAGTTAATAATTAAATCTGAACGGAATATGGGAGTTAACTCGCGAAGGCTTTGCTTTATTTGCCTTGATGCGGCAGAAAGCATTCTAGCAGTAAAGTTTGACTTTTAAGCCTTTGAGTTTTAAGGGGTTATTTTGTGTGTAAACACCCAGGTAAGTTCTTTTAACTGGATCTCTATTCGATCATCCACTATAATTCATATTTATATATTTATTTGGAATTATATTTATCTTAGATCTCAGGCCTTCGAGTTGACATAAATATAATATTCTGGGGATTGAAGCTTCTCCAGAATATGGTTTTTGCTTTCCCTGTTTTTGAGAATCAGTTTGAAAGCATATTTTTATTTCTTCTTTATTATATATATTTCTGCTATATAGCTATATCTCAATAATTTCTTTTAATATATATTACCCCATTATGTCAACTCTAACATAACGTGCTCACTGATTCCTTTAATATGCTCTGACCACATGGAGTGTCCATCTCCCATATTCTCAGACCCCCTTCTTATAAAAAATAGTTGTGCAGTGACCCATTTTTTCATCTTTCGATCGTTAGCTTTTAATAGATCTTTGTGCATTTGAGTGTTGCAAGCCCGGATAGCCTAGATGGTTGGGGCGCCAGACTCATAGGGACAATTAAATTAGGCGTCTTTAATCTCCTGAGATATCTGGAGGTCGCGTGTTCGAGTCACGCTCCGGGCATCTAATTTTTATTATAAATGATTTTAACGCATACTGATTTGTTTTTTGTTTCGTAAAGTTTGCTATTTTAATACTGTAAAGTCTGCATTTATCATTTTGTTTAGACGTTGCATTAGTAAATTAATATTTCAAAACTGGTTCTTTGAATTTTCAAATATGCTTCACTATCTATTGCTTGAATTATTAATTTAATCTCTTTTTAAAGATTTTATTTAGAAATATGATAAAGATAGTAAGAGTTAATAAGAATCGCGGATAGATACTTGACAACAAGTCTTTAAAAATAAACATTTAAGGTAATCAAAATTGTAACCTGATAATAGGCTAAGAAAATATACCATAAAAATATGCATTGTTGAAAATTAATCAAAAAGTTTAAATCTGGCTACAATCGGTGAGTGAATACGAGGCTGGGCAAAGATAAAATCACGATAGATTCAGGTAAACAGAAGAATTTTCTGCTGTTTTACAGCCTTTTACATTAACTTCAGCCACCTCAGCTACCTGATTTAGAGGAATAAAAAATGATCAGTGGTGAATTAAAAAACCAAATCGACCGAATATGGGATGCTTTCTGGTCCGGAGGAATCTCCAACCCCCTCGAGGTTATCGAACAAATTACCTACCTGCTGTTTTTAAGGCGGCTGGACGACCTGCATACACTGGAAGAAAATAAATCAGTCCGGCTCAAACGCCCGATGGAGCGCCGCATTTTCCCTGAGGGTAAGGACGAAGAGGGCTGTCCCTATGAAAGCATGAGATGGTCCCGCTTCAAGAACCTTCAGCCGGCTAAGATGTTCACAGTGGTCGATAGACATGTTTTCCCCTTCCTGCGCACCCTTGGAGGCGATAATTCCACATACGCCCACCATATGAAAGATGCCCGTTTCACCATTCCCACGCCTGCTCTTCTCGCCAAAGTAGTTGACCTTCTGGACGATATTCCGATGGAAAACCGCGATACTAAAGGCGACCTCTATGAATACATGCTCAGCAAGATCGCTACCGCCGGGCAGAACGGCCAGTTCCGAACCCCGCGCCATATCATCCGCCTGATGGTGGAACTGACCTCACCCCAGCCGAAAGACATTATATGCGATCCCGCATGCGGTACAGCCGGATTTCTCGTATGTGCAGGCGAATACCTTCGCGAACACTATCCTAATATCCTGCACGATGAGAAACTGAAACAACACTTTCATCACGGCATGTTCCACGGCTTTGATTTCGATAACGTCATGCTCCGCATAGGCAGCATGAACATGCTCCTTCACGGCGTGGAAAACCCCGATATCCGCTATAGAGACTCCCTTTCCCAGGAAAACGCCAGCGACGAAGAGGCTTACACGCTTGTTCTCGCAAATCCTCCATTTGCCGGCTCGCTGGACTACGAAAACACTGCAAAAGACCTTCTCCAGATCGTCAAGACCAAAAAGACCGAACTGCTTTTCGTGGCTCTTTTCCTGCGCCTGTTGAAGCCGGGCGGCCGGGCGGCTGTTATCGTTCCTGACGGCGTGCTTTTCGGCTCAACCAGAGCGCACAAGAAACTCCGCCGCATACTTGTAGAGGAGCAGAAACTCGATGCCATCGTTTCACTCCCCGGCGGCGTTTTCAAACCCTATGCCGGTGTTTCAACCGCAATCCTCCTTTTCACCAAAACAAATTCAGGAGGCACAGACCATGTCTGGTTCTACGATGTTCAGGCTGACGGCTGGAGCCTTGACGATAAGCGCACCCCTCTCCTGAGCGAAGATAAACTGGGTGTTACTCCCTCAACCAAGCTTAACGAAGACGAGCACGCGAAAAATAACCTTCCTGATATCCTTGCCCGCTGGAAGGAGCGTAATAACAGTGAACTCAAACGTTCCCGAACCGAACAGAGCTTTTGCGTGCCAAAAGCCGATATCGCAGCCCAGGGCTACGACCTTTCCCTAAACCGCTATAAAGAAGTTGTGTACGAAGAAGTGGAATACAGATCCCCGAAAGAGATACTCAAAAGCCTCGCAAAGCTGGAAGCTGAGATTCAGCAGGGGATGGAGGAACTGGAGGGGATGCTAGGTTGAGTCCTTGGCCAGCAATAGAACTTGGTAAAGTTGCAGAAATTGCTGCAGGAGGAAGTGCACCGCAAGACCCTGATGACTTTAGTAAAGTTGGCATCCCATTTGTGCGTGCTGGAAGCCTGAAACCATTGATAGAAGGAGCAATAGTAGAATCATCATTGGAGCTTTTGAGCGAAGATGTAGCTAAAAAGCATCGATTACGCTTATTTCCTGCAGGAAGTGTTTTATTCGCAAAGAGCGGGATGTCAGCTACAAAAGGCCTTGTATATCGGCTTACCTCGCCTGCCTATGTTGTGAATCATCTTGCAGCCGTAATAGCCGGACCAAATCTAGATTCAGGTTATTTACGCCATTGCCTGCAAGTCTTTTCACCAACTTGTCTCATTCAAGATGAGGCCTATCCTTCGATTAGGCTAAGTGACATCACATTGATGAAAATCCCTCTTCCTCCCTTAGATGAACAGAAGAAAATCGCAGATATTCTAGACCGTGCGGAGGCTCTGCGAGCCAAGCGCAGAGCTGCGCTCGCTCAGCTCGATGAGTTAGTTCAATCCATTTTTATAGAAATGTTTGGGGATCCAATGAAAAATCCAAGAGGTTTTAATGTTGTGAAATTAAGCGAGGTTAGTGAAGTAAGTAGTGGATTGACTTTAAACAGCCAAAGAAGAAGTAAAAAAGAAAATCTATTCCCATATCTACGTGTAGCTAATGTTTTTCGTAACAAATTGGATTTGAGTGAGATAAAGTATATCCACATCTCTGATTCTGAAACTAATAAATATATGCTGAAAAAAGACGATGTTCTCATTGTCGAAGGACATGGAAATATTGAAGAGATAGGTAGAACTGCTGTATGGAAAGGAGAAATTGCTAATTGTGCTCATCAAAATCATATAATTAAAGTTCGGCTTGATGAAAACTATATGAGACCATATTTTGCATCTTATTTTTTGAATTTGTATGGTAATAAAGGATATTTTTACTATAAAAGTAGAACAACTAGTGGCCTCAATACAATAAGTACGAACAAAGTCAGAGATGTAGAAATTTTTCTACCACCTATTGATACACAATTGATGTTTGAAAAAATTGTATTAGAAATAGAAAGAAGGCAACAATCTCAACAGCAGTCCCTCTTAGAAATCAATAATCTCTTTGATGCACTATTGCATGAAGCCTTTACTGGAAAACTGTTTTCAAATCAATTTTTTGACCGGAAAATAGAGAAAGGAGTAAAGATATGACCAATTTTGCCTTTCTCGAAGCCGAATGGCCTTTTTTGTATGAGGCAGCCGAAAAAGCTGAAAATGCGGTTTATCCTGACCCGCGCGCTGCCTGTTTTTATGCTCGCAGGGCGCTGGAGCTGGCTGTGCAGTGGGTGTATAAGTATGATTATACTCTGCTTCTGCCGTATCAGGAGAATTTGAGTGCTCTTATTCATGAGCCTACGTTCAAGAAGGCTGCGGGAGAGGCGGTTTTTAACAAGGCACGGGTGATTATCCAGCTTGGGAATCAGGCTGTGCATAGTAACAGTCCTATCAAGGAATATGATTCAGTAACAGCCGTGAGTGAGCTTTTCCATATAACCTACTGGCTGGCACGCACTTATGGCAGGCAGGGGAATCCTGAAGATGGACTGAGCTTTAACCCCGAGGAATTGCCCAAAACAACTATCCCGAAGCAGACAATAGAGCAGTTGCAGAAACTTGAAGAGAGCCTGCGCGAAAAGGATGAAAAACTTTCTGAGCTTCTGGCTGACAAATCCGCAATGGACGAAGAACTCAAACGTCTGCGGGTTGAGGTTGCAAAGGCAAAGGAAGCTTCAACTTTACTGCCGGACACGCACGATTATTCCGAAGCTGAGACCCGAAACTACTTCATTGATCTCCTGCTTAAAGAAGCCGGCTGGTCTCTGGATAAGGATAAGGATGAGGAATTTGAAGTCTCAGGCATGCCGAACGAAAGCGGAATCGGTTATGTAGATTATGTGCTCTGGGGGGATGACGGGAAGCCCCTTGCTCTGGTGGAAGCAAAACGCACCACAAAAGACCCGCGGGTAGGTCAACAACAGGCAAAGCTTTATGCCGACTGCCTGGAAAACCAATTCGGGCAGAGACCAGTGATCTTCTATTCAAACGGGTACGATCACTGGATCTGGGATGATTCCATGTATCCACCTAGGCAGGTTCAGGGATTCTACAAAAAAGCTGAACTGGAACTGTTAATCCAGCGTCGTAGGAGCCGCAAATCTCTCTCAGAAGTCGATGTTAACTCAAAAATTGCCGATCGCTACTATCAAATCCGTGCTATCCGTCGGATTGGAGAATCCTTTGAAAAGGACAATGACCGGAAAGCTCTGGTAGTAATGGCAACAGGTGCAGGAAAGACCCGAACCGTAATTGCACTCTGTGACCTTCTTATGCGCTGCAACTGGGTAAAACGTGTGCTTTTCCTTGCTGACAGGGTAGCTCTTGTCAATCAGGCGGTAAACGCCTTCAAGCGGCACCTTCCCGACTCATCACCTGTGAACCTTGTAACTGAAAAAGATATAGAAGGGAGAGTTTTTGTTTCGACCTATCCTACAATGATGAAACAGATAGAAGAGATGAACAATGGACAGCGCCGGTTCGGAGTAGGACACTTTGACCTCGTGATTATCGATGAGGCGCATCGTTCGGTCTTTAAAAAATACAGGGCTATTTTCGACTACTTTGATTCTCTCCTTGTGGGTCTTACAGCAACCCCCAAAAATGAAATTGAACGCAATACTTTCAGCCTCTTTGACCTTGAACCCGGAGTCCCTACCGATGCCTACCAGCTCGAAGAAGCTGTAGAAGACGGTTTCCTGGTTCCCCCAAAAGCAGTTTCAGTACCCCTTAAATTCCAGCGCCAGGGGATCAATTACGATGACCTTTCCGATGAAGATAAAGAGCAGTGGGAATCTCTGGATTGGGGGGATGAGGACGGCGAAATTCCTGACCGTGTAGAAGCCGAAGCCATCAACAAATGGCTGTTCAATAAAGATACCGTAGACAAAGTGCTGGAGCACCTGATGGAGCGGGGGTTAAAAGTCGCTGGCGGTGACCGTCTGGGCAAAACTATTATTTTTGCCAAAAACCAGGCTCATGCTGAATATATTGCCGAACGGTTCAATGCAAATTATCCGCATTTCAAGGGCGAGTTTGCCCGAGTTATCACTTTTAAGACTGAATATGCCCAGAGCCTTATAAACAACTTCTCTATCAAGGAAAAATCTCCCCACATTGCTATCTCTGTGGACATGCTTGATACCGGAATCGATGTACCGGAGATAGTGAATCTAGTTTTCTTCAAACTGGTGCGTTCCAGGACAAAGTTCTGGCAGATGATAGGGCGCGGTACAAGGCTATGTCCTGACCTTTTTGGGCCGGGAAAAGATAAAAAATTCTTTTATCTTTTCGATTATTGCCAGAACCTTGAGTTCTTCAACCAGAATACTGAGACCACTGAAGGTTCACTAGGAGATTCCCTCAGTACGCGCCTGTTCAAATCGCGGCTTGAGTTACTTTCCGAGCTGGACAAGAGACTAGAAGCTGAAATTAAAGGCGGTGCTGAGACCCCGGAGAGATATGGTGAACCGAAAACAGAAGCTGAAGTCCGCTTCCTGATTGCTGAAACTCTGCATAATGAGATTACCTCGATGAATCTGGATAACTTTATAGTGCGTCCCAAGCGGCAGCTTGTCGAGAAATACTCAAAGCCAGAAGCCTGGATAAAGCTATCCAGCGAAGACCTCTCCGAGCTTTCCCATGAAGTTGCGAGTCTGCCTTCGGAATTACAACCTGAAGCAGAAGAGGCAAAGCGTTTTGATCTTCTTATCCTGAACCTGCAGCTTGCTTTGCTGCGTGCCGAACCTGGTTTTGAGCGCCTGCGTGATAAGGTGAGAAATATTGCCGGTCTTCTGGAAGAAAAGTCCACTATCCCGATGGTACGTGACCAGATGGCTTTAATTCTAGACGTGCAGACCGACGAATGGTGGGAGAATGTAACAACTCCCATGCTGGAAACTCTTAGGCGGCGTCTCCGTGACCTGGTAAAACTGATAGACAAACACCAGAGAACGCCGATTTTTACCGATTTTGAAGATGAAATGGGTAGCGAAATTAATGTGGAATTACCTGGCTTTTCTTCTGCCGGAGATTTCGAGAAGTTTCGTGCCAAAACTCGTGCTTTTCTACTGGAGCACCAGGATAATACCGTCATTTATAAGCTTCGGATGAATATAGCATTGACATCATCTGACCTTGACGAATTGGAGAGAATACTTTCTGAAAGCGGGGTGGGCAGGAAGGAAGATATCGCTCGTGCTAAAGAAGTATCTCACGGTCTGGGGTTGTTCGTTCGCTCACTTGTAGGATTGGACCGAGAGGCTGCGAAACAATCTCTAGCTACTTTTCTATCGGGCAAAACCCTAAATGCAAATCAGATAGAGTTCATAAACCTGATAATTAACCACCTTACCGAACATGGAATAATAGATATTGCATTGCTTTACGAATCACCCTTTACTGATATCACTCCACACGGTCCTGACGGGCTTTTTACCTCGGCTCAGGTGGATGAACTAATAGGAGTTCTGGAACAGATCACAGCAACAGCACTGGTGTCCTCCGGTCAGCAACAGATTACTGCTTAAGTGATCTTTAACCCGCTTTTCCCATACAATCCTTCACCATAGATTACAGGATAAAATGCTGTTCCGCTGGTTATTATTTTATTCTCCTTCAATGAGAATTCGTACATTCAGATATCATAACTATAATATCATAAGGGTTGCCCATCCACACTATCCTGTCACCGTAAATGGCAGGAGATGTTGCAAACCTGCCGGCAGTGATTTTAGTCTCTTTGTCGATGAGATTGGAACCGAAGTTCCGGGTTTTCAAAACAGGATGAGTATAAATAAATAATAAAATTGAGGGTAAATATCCTCTGGTTGTGGAACTCAAAATAGCTTAGAAACATCCTTTTTTCTACTTTTTTTTGGTTTAGGTGGATTTAGTAATACTTTTATACATCTATGTAATACCACTATGTATTATTAGCAATTAATTTACTTTGTTCATGTTTCCGGAAATTAACAGGGTAGTTCCTGAAAGTCAGGTGTTGGTAATGGATAGAAAAAGGTTACTGGTGTTATTTTCTGTTCTCCTGATAGGCTTGAGCTTAATGACTGCGGGCTGTACTGATCAGGACAGTGCTCAGGCAGGAGAACTGGCTGAGATTGAGAATACTGCTGAAGGGTCACAGGCTGTGGATGTTGTTAATCTGAGCGGCGGGGATTGTGGGTATCCTCAGCCGTTTACGATATATCCGAGGGGACCGGGGTCGTCAAAGGTCAGGATGATCTTTGACAGTCTCCTTGAGAGGGATGAAAGCGGTATGATTCCCTGGCTGGCTGAAAGCTGGGATGTCAGCCCGGATGGGACCGAATATACATTCCATCTCCGTGAAGGGGTTGTGTGGAGTGACGGAGAGCCTTTTACGGCAGATGATGTTAAGTTTACTTTTGATTATGAGCAGGAGCATGTGCCTATCTCGGGCGGAATTGAGCCGGGTATTGTAGATAGTGTCCAGGTCTTGGACCCCAACACTGTCAAATTCGTACTGAGCCAGCCTACTTCTACATTCCTTTACAAGCTCACGAGCTTTAAAATAATACCTGAGCATATCTACAAAAATATCTCAGATCCGGTTAGTTTCCTTGACTCAAAGGCGGTCACGGGGACTGGTCCGTTTCTTCTTGACGAGTACAACAAAGAACATGGGACGTATCGCTTTGTGGCAAACGAGAAATTCTGGGGGCCTGAAGTTGCCGTTAAGTCCGTCGAGTTTATTCCGGTCAGCGACTCGTTAATAGCTTTTGAGCAGGGCAAAATCGATTTTGCAAGCATATCCCCTGACACTCTTGATAGGTTCAAATCCGATCCTGATATAAGAATAGTCCAGCAGCCGGCCTTCTGGGGTTACCAGTTCTATTTCAACATGAAAAAATGCCCGGAACTCAATGACCGCAGAATAAGGCAAGCTTTTGCTTATGCCATTGACCGTGACGAACTGGTGGAAAAGATTGCAAGAGGTGCAGGAAAAGCCGGCAAGATGGGCATACTCCCTGAAGACCATATCTGGTATAACCCTGACCAGCCTGAGTATGGCTACAATCCGGATAAAGCCAGTGCACTGCTTGAAGAAGCCGGATGGAGTGATACGGATGGGGATGGAATACGTGATAAGGACGGGGAAAAACTGTCATACATATTATCTCTCAGCAGTGGCGAAATCCGTATTGGTGGACTTATAAAAGAGAGGCTGAGTGAGGTGGGAATCGACGTCCAGGTGAAATCCCTTGAGAGCAAGTCCAGAGATGCCAATCTAAAGAACGGAGACTTTGAGCTTCTTATCAGCGGTTTTGGGGGCTGGGGACAGGATGCAGATTATCTTCGCACAAGGTATTGTGACACAGATTCACAGTCATCAAATAGTGTGTCATCCGGTGCAGCAGTATATGGTTACCACAATGATACCCTGAACTCGCTTGGTGCCCTGGAGCTGCAAGAATCTGACAATAATAAGCGGAAAGAAATAATATGCGAGATGCAAGCCCTGCTTGCTAATGATGTGCCTGCAATACCGCTCTATTATACAACGTCATACGATGCCTGGAGAATCTCAAAATATGACGGCTGGATGAATATGTACGACCATCATGCAAGAACACACAGCATTCTTTCGTATCTTGAGAGGGATGGGATTGCAGAAAAAAGATGATATTAATAACCTGCTTGAATGCTGGAAAAAAGCCACGGATAATGTGTTGATCCAGGATGAGGGCAGGATGGCGGAGTTCTGGAACAAACGTTCTGTGAATTATGCCAATAACATTGAAAAAGACAATAGAAAAAAGAGAACTGATGAGATCCTCGAATTTCTTAAAGAATCCGGTTTTAATCCTGAAGGATCCAGAGTTCTTGATATCGGATGCGGGCCAGGAACACTTTCTCTTCCTCTCTCAAAGCTTGGAGCAGAAGTTACTGCACTTGACATATCTTCCGGAATGCTTAACAGACTAAAAGATGCTGTAAAAGAAGAATCTCTTCCGATAGATATCATTGAATGCTCCTGGTGGACAGCAGACATAGATCTCCTTGGATTCAGGAACGAATATGACCTTGTAATTGCCTCCATGACTCCCGCGATAAGGGATATTGAAGACTTTGATACTATGATGGCATGTTCAAAAAATCTCTGTTATTACAGCAACTTCCTGAGAAGAGATGAGGACAGGGCGTATCGTGAGATCCGGAGTTCGATACTCGGTGAAAAATCCGAGAATACTATGAACGGCATAATTTATCCATTCATGTATCTTTACCTCTCAGGCTACAGTCCCTCGCTCAGGATCAGCCATTCCAAATGGAAGGAAGAATTGACCTGGAAAGAAGCAGCAGATCAGGCAATAGAATTTATTGGGCGGGGGAGGGATTTTGATAATGAAACAAAGAAAAGAATAATGGATTATTATAAAAATGCCTCTCCAGATGGAATCTACCGTTCCGAGTCGGACGTATACACAGGTATGATGGTATGGAAAGTTAATGGCAGATAATCGGGTGGTAAAGGGGGCAGATGATTTGATGGAAAAGGATAGGAATTCGTTTATTTTGAGGTTGTTATCTACTCTTTTTGTAATTCTTGCCATCAATTTTTTCCTTCCTAGAGTCATGCCCGGAGATCCGTTCACAACCATTTCTGCAGATGAGATAGGGGAAGAGATTATTGTAATGACCGAGGAACAGCGTCTTTATTACCTGAACTATTACGGACTTGATAGGCCTTTGCATGAACAGTTTTTAGCATATATGAAAAACCTGATGACTGGAAATTTGGGAAGGAGCATTTATTACAAAATGCCGGTCAGTGATGTAATAATGCTCCATCTTCCCTGGACTATATTAATTGTCGCGAGCGCTACAGTAATCAGTACAGTCTTAGGTGTGTTTCTCGGAACACTTTCGGCTAAGAACAGAAAAAACGGGAGTGACAGAATTATGATGACGTGTATGATCGCCTTTGCAGAAATTCCCCCGTTTCTGCTTGGCCTTATCCTTCTTCTGGTTTTCAGTGTACATTTAAGGCTTTTTCCTCTTGCTGGTGCTGTCACTCCTTTTGCGGACTATAATGCTCCGCTAGAACAGGCATGGGACATAATGTACCACGCTTTTCTGCCTGTTGTGACCCTGTCACTTACGCAGCTGACCGGGGTTTACCTGCTCACCAGAAATACGCTGATTACAGTGACCACGAAGGATTATATCAGGACTGCCCGTGCAAAAGGACTGGGTGAAAAAACCGTATGGATACGGCATGCACTCAGAAATGCGCTGCTTCCGGTAGTGACAAGAACGGGCTTTATGGTAGGAATAATGATTGGGGGAGTTGTGCTCGTCGAGAATGTTTTTTCTTATCCTGGCATAGGGATGACGCTCCGAAGTGCTGTAATCTGCCGGGATTATCCTCTTATTCAGGGCATTCTCCTGGTAACTGCAGTCTCCATACTTGTCTGCAACCTGCTGGTTGACAAAATATATGGGAAACTTGATCCGAGAGTTGCGACATGATAAAGAATTTTGTTACTTCTGGAAATGCCAGAATAATTTCGCTTGCTCAGGCGTTAAATATTGACAGAAATAACAGAATTAACAGAGTAGTCATCAGTACAGCTGGGGCATTCTCCAGATTCAGCACTGAAGGTAAAATTGGTATCCTTGGAATAATCTGTATCATTCTAATTGCAGTTTTTGCTCCCATGATTACAATTTATCCTCCTCAGAAAATCACAGGTGATTCACTCGAACCTCCCGGTCCGGGACACATACTCGGAACTGATGAACTGGGTATGGATATCTGGTCGCAGATATGTTACGGTGCGAGAATAAGCCTGACAATAGGTCTTGCAGTGGCTTTTGCGGCAGGCTTTGGTGGGGGAGCTATTGGAATACTTGCAGGATATATTGGAGGGCACGTTGACCAGGCACTGATGAGGGTAATTGATGTGACAATGGCTCTTCCAAGCTTTCCTCTTCTGATTGTAATATCTGCTTTTCTTGGACCGAATATCCTTAATGTAATTATTGTACTTGTCCTGTTCAGCTGGGCAAAACCCGCACGTATTGCACGTTCCCAGACGCTGTCGTTAAAAAAGAGCAACTATATTATTGCAGCTAGGAATTACGGTGCAAAACCGTTTTACCTTCTCTGGAGGCATATATTTCCTGAAGTTATGCCTGTTCTCTTTGTTCTTGTCATCGGTATAGCCTCACATGCAATCATAGCCGAAACAGGGCTTGCTTTTCTGGGACTGGGAGATCCTACTTCCAAGAGCTGGGGAATGATGCTCAATCATGCAACCGGTTTCAGGTCAATATATTTTACGCCTTACTGGCAGTGGTGGCTATTGCCTCCGTTGTTCATGCTTATTTTTCTCCTGCTCTGTCTTGCGTTCATAAGCAGGGATATGGAAAGGATACTTGACCCCAAACTAAAAATAAAGAAAGGTTTCTGATTATGAGTCTGCTTAAAGTCAATGACCTTAAATGCAGCTACCTGACTGACACTAACACTGTCAAGGCTGTTGACGGCATTTCTTTTGAGATTGGAGAAGGAGAAATCCTGGGCATTGTCGGAGAATCCGGAAGCGGCAAGACTACTGTTGCACTTGGGATCATGGGGCTTTTGCCGGAAAATACAGCCATTTCTGGCGAAATTCTTTACCGGGATGATGTAATCTCTTCCTTGCCCGAATCCGAAATGGACAGGTTGAGATGGAAAGATATAGCAATTGTTTTTCAAAACAGCCTTGAAGTGTTGAACCCTGTTATGAAAGTTGGCGTTCAGGTAATAGAACCTATGACAAAACATCTTGGTATTAGCCCTGAAAAAGCACGGATAAAATGTGCTGACCTGTTCCGAACTGTCGGCCTTGACCCTAAGTGGATGGATTTGTATCCGCATCAGCTCTCTGGAGGCATGAGGCAAAGGGTTCTCTTAGTAATGGCTCTTTCATGCGATCCTAAAGTACTGATCCTCGATGAAGTTACTTCTGCACTTGATGCCTTTACCCGAAAGGATATCAGGGACCTTCTGCTTGACCTTCAGAAGCAGAACGGGTATACAATGTTAATAATCTCTCACGATATCACTTTTGTATCTTCTCTTGCATCCAGAATAATAGTAATGTATTCTGGAAAGGTTGTGGAAACAGGCTCTGTAAGGGATATTCTAGTATCTCCCCGTCATCCCTATACAAGGGGTCTTGTTCACTCGACGCCGGATATTTTCGTTTATAAAGACTTGTGGGGAATCCCCGGGGATGTTCCGGCAGGGGATGAATTTAAGGGCTGCCCCTTCAGCCCGAGATGCACACAGAAAATCGACATATGCAGCAGGGTTTCCCCAGTCCTGATGCCAGCAGGAGGCGGACGGGAAATTGCATGCCATAGAGGTGGCATAGCAAACCTTCTGGAAGCAAGAAACCTGAGCTTCAATTATCGCCTGCCTGATGGAAGATGTATTCAGGCAGTAGATAATGTTAGTCTGGAAGTGAGGGAAGGGGAGGTTCTTGCAATTGTCGGCCAGACAGGCTCAGGAAAGTCAACCCTTGCACATCTCCTCGCAAATGTAATAAAGCCCGAATATGGAGAAGTATTGTTTATGGGAGGCGACGTCAGAGTGGGAAACTATGGAAACAGGGTCAATGGCATTCAGATAGTATTCCAGGATCCTTTCAGTTCGACAAGCAACAGGTTTACCGTGCACGATGCAGTCAAAGAGCCCCTTTATATCAATAAGATCGGGTCCAATGGAGACAGACAGCGTATGGTTAAAAATGCCCTTGAACTTGTTCGTCTTCCCATTACAGACAATTTCCTGAGGAAATATTGCGGTGAACTAAGCGGCGGGCAGAGGCAGAGGGTTGCACTTGCCAGAGCAATGGTTATGGAGCCGAAACTCCTTATTGCTGATGAGATCACTTCGGCTCTGGATGCTTCAACTTCTGCAAATATATTGCGTCTTTTAAAGGAACTTCAGAACAGGAGAGGATTTGCAATGATATATATTTCACATAACCTCTCCCTGACTCTCAAGATTGCTGACAGGATAGCAGTTATGAATTCTGGAAAGATTGTAGAGCTGGGAAATTCCCATGAAATAATGCTTTCACCTTCTGATGAGTATACAAAAAGGCTCGTGGGTTCAAGAATAGGGCTGTGCTGTCATAATCATTAACCATCATAAATCTGACTCGTATAATTTCAATTTACATGGTTCCCTTTTTCAATGAAAGATGATTTCAAAGGTGAAACTTGGAAAGAGATTCTCTGACAATTGCTCAATTCTGATAGCTATCCGAATATCGGATTATGAGAAAAATATTCTCGGTATTTTCCAAATCGCCAGCAATCTGGGAATTAGGGTCAGTTCGATCAATTTCAGCAGACCAAGCCTTGAAGATGTAATATCAACTAAATATAAATTGGGTACCCCAAAACAATAAAATTCAGATATACAATTATTTAGACATTTTTAAAGATGAAAACATTTTAAATTAAGAAAGATAATAATAAACTGAAAACATATGGAAAGCATAGAAAAGAACTGCATTTGATAAATTGATTGTTCCAAATTCAAGATTCAAGAATATAAATTTGAATTTTGAGTATTCTTAAGCTAAAAGCAAAATAAAGGCTATGTAAAAATACTCTGAAATAAGTCTTTATACTATATTTTACTCGCTGCTGGATTTATTCATTCTTTTTTCAAACTGCTCCACCTCTCTGGCAGAAATACATTGTCGGCTTTACATTTTGCAGATGATATTCTTTCCAGACAGCACAGGTATAGCATATACATTGTTCTTCAGGGTAAAGATCCTGACAGGTAGCTCTACCAGTTGAACAGTAGACTCCTGGAACGTCCTGGTTTTTAGGAACATTACCTTCGCTCCCACTTTCATATTGCTTCATTAAATTATCAAGTTTATCCATTGCACATTTGCTGTCAGCTTGGACAGGACATTTTGGGCACATACATTTCTTGATATTCTCTAGAGTATACGGAACTTTTGCATTTTCGCATGTATTCATATTATCTCCTAAATAATATTCAAAAATATTTATTCTTTTAGGTGCTTCTCCAGTGAGGTTACAAGCATTTCCATTTAACTGATCTCAAGACTCTTCTGTAGGCAATTTCATATTATGCTTTTCTCTCATATGTTTTTCATATTCGGCTCGTGTTGCAAACGTCATACGACAAACAGAGCATTTGAACTTTTGTTCTTCTGAATCTTCCTCCTGCACATTATTTCCCCCATTTCATAATTTTTAATTCTCATAAAGAGCTTTTCAGACTTAAAATAACCACAATTAAAAACTTTATTCAAAATATTAATTGGAATCTCCCATACTCTTAAATTAAAGAGATTAAACATGCTCTAATTTTAGACTATATTCTCAATGGAACTCTTTGAAAGCAAAGAAAACACAGGTGCTCAATCTTCTTTAATTCTTAATTGTGTTTTCTTTTTTTGATACCTGATAATTGTATCCACGAATTCAGCATGGCTCCAGGTAAGTGGTGCGACAGAAAGTGGTTCTCCTGTAAGAGAATCAATCTGTTCAGGCATAATTCCTGTTTCAAGAGAATTATCTGCAGCCCAGTTAATCAATCCAAGAGCCTTTTCTAGATCCTTGATCTCTTTTGCTTTTGCAATATACCATTTCGCAAGCCATAGAGTGCATATAAGCCAGGGGTTGCTGTTAATCCTGCCTTCTTGACGATAATAAAAATCATTTTCATATCTCGCCAGACCGCCTGTTCCTGGAACCCAAAGTTTTTGTTCTAAGTTTCTCATTGTTCTTATCACTCTAGGCTCATCTGCTGGGAGTAAATTAAACTCGAAAATTCCATATACACTGCTATCCACTGTCCGATCTAAACTTTTATTTTTTATATTATGATTCTTATAGTTTATACCCCTCAAAAAAATACCGCGTTCATTATCATAAAGCTCCCTTAATATTGCTTTTTTCAATTTTGAATAACGCGATATGCATGTTTTATAAGTTTCTTTGTCTCCTACTAAACGGCTGAGTTTCTCTCCTGAGAGAAGTCCTCTGTATACAGCAGATGCGGTAAAGGTAAAAATTCCCTTTCGTTCTTCCCAGAGATCGTAACTTTCAACGGGAATATCATTTGGATACTTATAGTCATCCATAAAAAAAACAGCATTTTTTACCAGAGGTTCATATACCTCCTTTATAAATTCAATATCACCGGTAGCTTCATAATATTTCCAGAGAGCGTGGATAACAAGAGCAGTCTCATCTTCCTGAATCGGAAGTGAAGGCTCTCCATATGTAACCCAGGGAAGCCAGCTGCTTCCCAGAGTGCCGTCAGGGTTATATTTGTGCAATAAACATCCAGCCCACCAGATTACATTTTTACAGAACCTGAAAAAGGGTTTGGTAAATTCAGGAAAACCTGCATTTATCATGGCAATTGATACAAAAGCTCCATCTCTGGGCCACATATAACTATAGGTATCTCGATTAAATTGAATATTCTCAGAGTCATTTGCTGCTATTATAGCTCCATTTGTGTCAGTCTGGGTCTTTATTGTCAGAAGGGATCTTTTATATAAATCCACAAGCCGAGGTTCAAGCCCTGAGAGATCAATTCTTTGACGGTCTACCCAGTTCCTCTGATATTTTTCTGTATGCTTCTGAAGATTTTCTGGTCCCAGTTCCATAACGATATCATTAAGCGTATAGACATCTTTAAAATCTTTTCCAGCTGTCATATAATAGTAAATGACCTCTGTGCTGCTGCCCTGAAGTTGCAGGCTAATTCCTACAGTTGAATCTACTGAACCCTGAGCAACTGGATTTTTTGAGAGTATTCCATCTTCCGCATCCACATAAGTACCTTTTAACCCGTCTTTCTCAGCATAGCCTATAGCATAATCGTCGATATCAGC
The DNA here is from genome assembly GCF_001304615.2 of Methanosarcina flavescens. Classification (NCBI taxonomy): domain Archaea; kingdom Methanobacteriati; phylum Methanobacteriota; class Methanomicrobia; order Methanosarcinales; family Methanosarcinaceae; genus Methanosarcina; species Methanosarcina flavescens. The sequence goes on from NZ_CP032683.1 coordinate 2,240,844, forward strand.
AACCATATCTTCCTTATTGTTTGCTTTGAGAATGCCTATAAGAAAGTACCTGGCTCGTTTATAATGAACGATAACGTTATGGTCCATCTGATATATTGCAGTGTCTCCTACGCCGTCTCCGTATAAGTGAAAATCGTGATTAAAAAAAAGTCGAACCTCTCGGAAAATTTTCTGTAGATTTTTAATTGTTATCTTCCGGAGAAATATATTGTCTTCACAACACACACTTTCTTCCAAAAGCAGTTCGATCCCCAGTTCATTATTTAAAGCCCAATTCTCGGAGACAAGGGTATCGCTCTTATACGCAGGCTTTCTCTCCCAATTTTCTTCATTGATCCAGGAAAGCCTACCGTCAGTATAGATTCCTATTCTATGGAAATGCCCCATCAGGTGGTTTTCCTGTCCAACGTAAGGGTAATAAATATCTCTTACCTGAAACCACTGGTCTATATTTATAAGTAGTGACTGATTTCCAAGGACAATATGTCGGACAATACGGCTTTACCTCCCTAGGAAGCTCTTTTAACGTTTAACCAGAAATCCCCAGAAATAATATTTATGGAAAATTATTCATTTCATACTTTGGGTTTAGAGAATAAAAGCCTTTTCAGTTTTTGGAAAGACTATAACTTATGCGGTTGGATTGAAAAATTAATACAGGCTTGCCCAAGGCCACAGAAAAATCACAATATATAGAGAGCGCAGTTTACATTTTTATTTTTTAAAGCTTTGACTTCTAAAATTTGATATTTCGAAACTTTGATTATTATTAGATCGCTACTTCTTTAGAATTGCTCACTCGACTCATATTCTCTGGATTAAGGTCATTCTTTTCGATTGGTTTGTGATGTAACCGATTAGATCGAAAATGTATGAAAAACTCCTGTGTACTTGTTTGAATCGTTACTTTTCGGTATATATTTATGACTTAAGTTACATACTCTAAAGAAATAATAACAGGGGATAATACTACGGCACAACGAATGACATCATCAGAACGTATGGCAGCGCTTATTTCAGGGCAAAAGCCTGACCGTATTCCGGTAATTCCGTTTGTAGAGGGATATTCCTCAAATATTACAGGCATATCTCTTGGAGATTTTTATGCTGATGGGGATAAATGTTTTGAGGCGCAGTTTGCATCCATGCGGCTTCATGGTTATGAACAGACTCCGATGTATGGATATGCATCCTGTGGAGCATGGGAATTTGGTGGGAAAATCGATTTTCCTTATAGAAAAGGGCAGGGGGCTCCTTACGTAACCGAGCATCCTGTGAAAACTATAGAAGACATTGAAAAACTTGAGGTCCCGGATTTTGAAAAAGAATTGCCTGGTGCATATAAAATAGCAGACCGGGTTGCAGCCAGATGCTTTAAACTCGGAATGCCGGTTACCGTACAGACAGGCAGTAATTTTACTGCTGCCTCGGTTGTTGCAGATACATCTGAATTTTTAACATGGCTCATTATGGAACCAAAAACTGTCCATCTTTTACTCGATAAAGTAAGTGATATGTTCATCAACGCTCTAGACTATTTTGCAAATAAATATGGCTCAGAAAGCCTGCTGCCTTTTGACGGAGGGCCGTCCGAGTCAAATAATATGATTCCTCCGCAGATGTTTGAAGAATTTGCGTACCCATACATGAAAAAAGTTCATACCCATGCGAAAGAACTGGGAATACATGCTATGCTCATGCACCCATGTGCTAATCAGAACCTGAACCTTCCATATTATAGAAAATTAAGAGAAGAACTGAACTGGTCAGGAAAATATTTCTGGCTTTTTGGACCGGAAACTCCTATCAAAGATCAGGTTAAAGCTTTTGGAGAACACGACGTTATCTGCGGTAATATCAATCCTACACTATTCCTTACCAGCTCATATGAAGAACTTCTGGAAATATGCAGGCAGAATATCGAAGAAGGTATGAAATCTCCATCAGGGTATATTCTTTCTCCTGGATGTGAATTCCCTGTAAATGCGCTGCCTGTAAAGCTAATGGCGATGGTAGATGCAGCAGAAAAATACGGCAGATATGAATGATGTACAGGATGAATTTAAAGTTCTGCAAAAATCTCGGTCAATCATATTTTATTGAAGAGGATTTGGATAATCCTCTTTTTTTCTGCCATAAAAAAGTAAGGTGCGTTAGGGATTTGATCTAACCAATAACACTGAATTATTCTCATGGTCAGGTTTCGGTACTGTATGTTCCCTCTTTCAGGGAAAAGCTTCAGTCACTTTATGTTTCTTTTCTGTTATCTCAGCGTGGAGATTTTCATTTTTCTCAAGACCTTTTATTTTAGAAGAGTTCGTCTTATCTTTTGCTGATGATGTTTCTAGTTTCTACCTCCAATATTGGTTTAATCATATAAATAAGAACTTTTAAGCCCTTCTACGCCTTTATTACCTGATATGGCAGAATCTTCCATAGAGGTCTTCGAAATAACAAGGATTCTTATAGCCGATGCTCCCTGGCATTTCCTGCTTGAAATAATTGTCAGGTCAGCTTTCATGTTTATTTTTGCACTTATCTTTATGCGCTTTTTAGGAAGAAGGGCAATCCATCAGCTAACTTCTTTTGACCTTCTGCTTATTATTGCGCTTGGGTCAGCTATGGGAGACCCTATGATTTATCCTGATGTTGCTATTTTATGGTCGGTTTTCGGAATTGCAACCATTATGGTATTTTACAGAGTACAGAACGCTCTGGCGAATAAATACTCCTGGTATGAAGATTTGACTGAAGGCAGTCCTGTAAAGATAATAAGTAATGGGATTCTTGATTCGAAGGAACTTGAGAAACATACCCCAACACAAGATGATATTTTCCTTTTATTGAGAAATGACGGGATCCGGAATCTGGGAGAAGTTGAAGCTGCTTATCTTGAGAGAGATGGAAGCCTGAGTGTGTTCAAGTACAGACCCGGGAAAGAAAAACCAGGTCTGCCGACAATCTCCGAAGATATGATTGACGAATGGAAGCCTCACAAAGCAGGTACGAAAGTCGAAATTTCAGGCTATCACTCCTGCTACAAAACGGGCGAGACTATCTGGCTGGAAAAGGGCGATATCTTTCCCGACTGCGAAGGCGAGATCTGGGTATTGTCTGAAGAAATACAAAATTTTTGAACCACCTGCTTTTTTCAATATCTACTTTTTTCAATAAATTCTATGAAAGTGATAAAATAGAATAAATCCATGCTTTTGGCGCTACTTTTTTTATAAATTAGATTCTGTGGTTATGTATTTATATTTTTGAAAAAATAACACTTTGTTATACCTCGAACGAGGGGGGGAAGTATGGAAACAATTTATGATATACTAAAAGCAGAACACAGGCAAGTAGCTGACCTTACACAGCAGGCAATGCGTGATAGCTCAAAGGAGAGTTTCCTCAAGATAAAGGCGAAACTCGATCCTCATATAATGGGAGAAGAAAAGCTTTTCTATCCACTGCTTGAGCAGAAATCGGAATTACGTGAGCTTGTCAATCATGCCTATGAAGAGCATAAAGAAATAAGGTCCGTATTGTCAGAACTGGAAAGCATGGATCCAAGCAGTTCGAATTGGGTTTCCAAGCTCAAGGAACTGGATGAGACTGTAAGTCACCACGTAGAAGAGGAAGAAAATAAGGTATTTCCAGAGGCTCAGAGAGTAATGAGTGAAGACAAAGCACAACAGATATCTCAGCAGTATCTTGATTTCTCAAAGACTTTTAAACAGCAACATCCCATGCCTTAAAAACTAAAAAGTAAACGAAAAAGAGATTGCCGGTGTCCAGAAACGTTCTGGAACAGCAGAAGGACAGCAGAAGGCAGAAGAGCTTTCCCAGAAATACCTTGAGTTTAAAAACAGCTACAGGGGTAAGATAGGAGCTGGGGAGTCCCTGGCATAACAAAAGTCCGGAGATTATTAGTAATCTGTTGATTTTAATCAGCCAGAGGATATTTCCCCCTGATCCTCTCCCTTTATTTTTGTATAATTACTAATTATTTTGCCATTAACTATCTTAGAGTTTTCTTAATCCCTTCTATTTCATATTGTAAGATAACGATTATCTTACACACTGCTTAAGCATTCCTGGAAATCTTATTTCCTTCCAATACATAAAAATGGAAATTTTAAGAGAAATCTCATAAATTATTACTATTGTTGTTACTACTTATATAAATTAGATATACAGTCTATTACTTATATAACTGGATATGTAGATTGTTACTTATATAATCGGATAAGCATATTATTAGTTATATAATTGGATATATTGGCTACTATTTATATAAATTGGATACATAGGTTACTTATTTATACGGTTGCTTGACTAACTTCCTTATACTAAAAAGAGGGGGAAATTTATGGAAACGATTTATGACATCCTGAAAGAGGAACATGACCAGTTGGCTGATCTTCTCCAGCAAGCAGTGGCTGATAGTTCAAAAGTGTCTTTTCTTAAAATAAGGATTAGGGCTGAGCCTCATATGATAGGGGAAGAAAAATTCTTTTATCCAAGGCTTGAAGAGACAGAAGAATTACGTGACCTTATTGCTGAAGCCTATAAGGAACACAATGAGGCAAAAGCCCTGATCTCTGAGATGGAAGTTATGGAAGAAAGGGATGAAAGTTGGACTTCTAAACTCAGTGAACTAAAACAAAGTATAGACCATCATGTAAAAGAAGAGGAAAATAAAGTGTTTGAAAGAGCTCGAAATGTCCTGAGCCAGCAGGAGGCAGAAGAACTCGCTGAACAGTATGTTGAGTTCAAAAGGAGTTACATGAACAGGGTAGAAGCCGGGGAACTTCCGGTATAAAAGATAAAATATAAGTTGGACCTTAGGGCTGATTTTTTCTTTAATCAGTCCTTTTTACTTTTATATCACTTTTCTTTACATTATGTGAATTAGTCTGATTTTACAATTAATATGCCATTTATTAACCCAATTCTTTCAATGTGCCATTTACCAACCCAGGTGTTTCAATACGCTGTTTATTAACCCAGGTCTTTCCAGATGGCTTTTTATACTCTTTTCCATCTTTTCATTTTTTATCAAAACTAATTAGTTCTCACCAGTTTACCTGTAGATTAACAACCGGACTATGTACATGGTCTCTTATACTAGTTAAAAAAGAGTTTTCAAGGAAAAAATGCTTTCTCATAAATCAGTTTTGTGCCTGACTCTGTATCGGATTTTCAATGAAAGTCTATGTTTTTCTGTGATTGAATGATGGTCCTATATATGGTAATTAGACAAGATTATCAGATTTTATTTCTTACTTTAACGTCCTATTTTCAGGATACCTTTATATATTACTTTCCTCTATATAGTTTCTTCAAGATTAATTAGAATACCCTCAGGGGGTTTACTTATTACCAAGGATAAAAGAAAAGTTCAGTTTACCGGAAATTCTACTTATATTGTGTCTCTCCCCATAAAATGGGTCCGGGATATAGGGCTTGAGGCCGGGGACACCCTTACTCTTACACCCATGCCCAATAGAACCCTGCTTGTTTCTCCCAGCGCGGTCTCAAAGGAAAATTCAGCTCTTAAGGCTACAATCGATTATGTTCACTCAGACAGTGCAGAAAATAATCTCAGGATTCTTATTTCTCATTATCTTGTGGGCTATGACGTCATCAGGCTGACTACAAAAAAGGGATTCAGTGCCTATGATCGCAAGTTTATCAAAGATTCCGTGCGCCAGAAACTAATAGGGCTTGAGCTTGTGGAAGAATCCCGGAATGAGCTGGTCTTCCAGTGCCTTCTCAACTACAATGACCTCCCTCTTAGCCGGGTAATTAAAAACATGTATGGGCTTGTACTTTCCATGCTTGAAGACTCCATGTCTGCTCTCAGGGATCACAATGTCGAGATTGCCGAGGATGTCGTCCAGAGGGATGACGATGTGGACCGCTTTTATCTTCTTTCCGTCCGCCAGCTTAAGGCTTCAATCGATGATATCGAACTTTCTGAAAAGATAGGAATCAGGCATCCCAGAGAATGCCTGGGATACAGGCTTATTACAAAATGCATTGAGCGTGTAGGAGACCATGCAGTCAGGATCTCCAAGAACGTCCTTAAAATGGACTCCGGGGTCAGTGCAGATGACCCGATCTTCCAGATGGCTGATCTCTCCCGCAAAGTTTTCGAGAGTTCGATAGGCTCAATGACTGAAGAAGATCCGCAGGCTATTAATAATATTGTTGTAGAAGCTAAAAAAGTCTCCCAGTTCGGGGTTTCTCTGGAGCCGCAAGATTGCGATGGTTCAGGCAATATCGAACTTAGCATGATCCTGGAGAGTCTCAGGCGTGTTTCGGAATACAGTGCTGATATTGCTGAAGTTGCAATCAATATGAATATTAGACAGGCTTGAGCCTGAAGTTACGTATTGAGATCAAATATAATCAGAGATTTACATGGGAGTTGCAATTACATTGCAACAACCCGCTGTCCTTTTCGCCCACTTCTTTCGTTCAAAAGGACTAATTTATAATAGTCATCACTCAAGAGGACTACTTCGGAAGTTATTAGCACGAGCTGAGCCGAGTGGGCCAGTCAAGTGAAATGTCTCTATATAGGCTGGCTGAGGCGCTTAACTTATATTGATTTCAAGCGTTTTCGGGATCAAAGGAGATGTTTCTTAGGCCATAAGGATAGTGCTTTTTTCCTTGATTCTCTCTTTTTCACACAACTGCCTTTCTGAACTGATACGTTCCAAGAAGCACCATAATCCCGGCTCCTATAGCAAGGCCGATGATCCCGTTAACAGGTATTCCTCCTTCAAACAGCATTCTTGCACTGTCGATTGCATAGCTCACCGGATTAAGCTTTGCCAGTGTCCTCAACCAGGCAGGCATAACTTCGTAGGGCATAAGTGCGCTACTCGTGAAAAACAGGGGCATGCTGATCATGCTGTTCGCGGCTGCGTAACTATCATGGTCACTCAGATAGAGTCCTATCATGGTTGAGAAGGCAGAGAATAAGACCGAAAACAGGAACAGTGTTAGATATATCAGAACTATATGTATAGGGTTCAATATCCTTACTCCAAGAAACGTAGCTATCAAAAGGATCACGGTCGCCTGAAGTAATCCTCTTACGCTGATAAAGAGGATTTTTCCGTACAGCATACTTTCTCTCGGGGAAGGCATTGCAAGGAATTTATTCAAAAAACCCAGTATTTTATCGAAAATCATAAGCGATCCTCCCTGAAGGGAAGAAAAAAGGGTTGTCATAACAAGGATGCCAGGAGTGATAAATTGAAGATAATTATCAGTAAATTTTGTGGGCAGGGCAAGCCCAACAAATACAAGCCAGGCTGCAGGCATTACAAGCGACGAAATAACAGTTACTCTTCCTCTCAACCATTTTACAAAATCCCTTTCAAAATAGTAGTATATTGCTCTCATTATCTCCGCCTCAGAAGATTCCTGAACTGTGTGGAATTAAACCCTGCCTGCTCCTCAGGAGTTTTGACTTTCTCTAGAAAAACGTCATTGAGAGAAGCATTTTCTCCTGCTGAGCTTACAAGATTCTCAGGAGATCCGATAGCTGTTATCCTTCCTTTGTCAATAATAGCAACCCGGTTACAGTATTTTTCTGCTTCTTCCAAGTAATGTGTTGTCATGAAAATAGTCATTCCTTCGGCTTTCAGCATCTTAATGTGTTCCCAGATCTTTTTTCTGCCGCCTACGTCCAGACCAAGGGTGGGCTCGTCAAGAAACAGGACTTCAGGCTCATGCACAAGCGCCTGGGCAAGTTCAAGGCGCCGCCTCATTCCTCCAGAGTATTTTGCCACAAGATCATCTGCGCGGTCCGAAAGCCCCATCATTTCGATCACTTCGTCTACTTTTGAATTCCTATCAAGAATTCCGTAAAGTTTTGCATAAAGCATCACATTTTCCCTACCTGTCAGCTTTCTGTCCACTGCCATATCCTGGGGAACATAGCTTATTTTTGACCTCACCTTCTTTGAATCCTTAACAATATCATACCCGCAGACCTTTGCGGTGCCACTGCTCGGTCTTAGCAGGGTTGTAAGCATCATGACTGTCGTACTCTTGCCTGCCCCATTGGGACCCAGAAGTCCAAATATCTCATTCCCAACATCCAGATTCAGGTTATCTACAGCAAGCAGGTTCCCGAAGGATCGGGATAATTTTTTAATCTCTATCACAGGTATCCCCTGGCGATTGCATAAACAGGTCTTAAGCCTGAATTGTAATAAATTCCACTTGTATACATGTTGTAAAGAAACTTTATTATCACAATACTTAATGCTGCAAAAATGCAGAACATAACCACTGCTCTGTCAAATTCCGAAAATTCCAGTTTTTTGAGGTATGTCCTTTCTGTATTAGCCCGAAAAGCTCTGCTCTGGATGGAAACAGCAAGCGTACCTGTCCTCCTTACACAGTTTGACAGGGTAGGGGTCAGTATATTGAGCGATGTTTTGATAATTCCTGATCCAAACTTTTTAGGACTAAAACCCCTGAGCCTCTGGACTGTTATTACAGTGGTCACTTCGGTGATTATTATCGGAAGGAACCTGACTGCTGTTACCACCATAAAAGCCACGCTATAAGGGACACTGAGTCCTACAAGGCCGTTTAACATATCTCTTGAATCCGTAGTCCAGCATATCAGTAGTCCAAGGGACATGATTGAAGCAGATCTCAAACCCTGAATTGCGCCGTGCTGAAGCCCTTCTGCATATACGAACAGTCCTCCATTTGTCATCCATCCCAGTACCGGAAAATCAGGGCTGATTATGGTAAAAATTACAGTCCTCGGAAGCTGGGAATAAAACAGGGCCTGGGAATAGACGGTTCCCCAGATTAAAAGTATGAGCAATATTGCAAGGGTTTTGAGTTTTATTGCAGGCATCCTTGCGAGTGCAAAACCGGAAAGTACGATCAGAAACAGCAAAAACATGGTCTCAGGATTGTCAAGTGTTACTGCTACAAAAGCAACTGATATCAGAATCAGGATCTTTGCCCTGGGATCCATCCTGTGAATTATAGTGTCTTTAACTGTTGGCTCTGCAATTGATCTGACTCCTATCATATTATCACTTCAGCCACCTGTTCTTCAACATTCCACTACTTCACAACTTCTATGAGCCAGTGTCTCTACAAGCTCTGTTATCGAAAAAGCATTAATTCCAAGATAGTTAGCAATCTCAACAACAGGCGGCTGGGTAAGAGATGCTTTCCTGAGGATATCTGTATTCCTTATAACATCTCTTCCCTTCCCATCCGCTATAATCTGACCCTCGCTCATCACAAGAATTCTTGTGGCATAGAGCATTGCAATCTCAATATCATGGGTACAGAACACAAGCGTGGAACCTTTATTTTTGAAATAATCCATCATCTGCTCTATATTTACTCTATCCTGCCCTGTTGTAGGTTCATCAAGAAGGACAAGCTCTGGGTCAATAGAGAGTACCGAGGCAACAGCTGTCCTTAATCTCTGACCTCTGCTCAATGATTGGGGAAGATCCTGCTTGAGATCTAAAATCGACATCGCTTCCAGGGAAATCCTTGTCCTTTCCTCTATATTTTCTAACTTTAACTGAACAGGTCCAAACATCACCTCTTCCTCGGCTGAATTGCAGAAAAGCATAAGGTCCGGGTTCTGGAATACGAGCCCTATTCTGCCTGCAAAAGAATACGGATTTTTTGACTCTGTATCTTCTCCGAAAACCTTTATGCTTCCTTTATACGGCTTAAGTATGGATGCAAGATTTAGAAGCAGGGTTGATTTACCTGATCCGTTTGTACCCATAACCGCAACCCTTTCGCCCCTGCATATTTCCAGATTTATGCCTTTAAGCACCATCCGATTTTTATCATACCCGGACCACACATTCTGGATTGAAATCAAAAGTTCGTTATTTTCTGCAGAGCAGCCCTCAGGATTGATTCTTTTTTCCAGATCATGATGTGTTATGTATCTCTCCGTTTTTTCTTTAAAATCTCTATTATTCAGCAGAGGAATTGTTTCCTCTGCACTGAATGGTCTCGCCTTTATCCCCAAGGTGTGGCAGAGCTCGACAGGTACGGGAACCCGAAGACCCAGCCTGTGAAATATCTCCAAATGGTCAAAAGCGTCGGGGGCAGGCTGGTCGAAAATTATTTTTCCGTTATCCATTATGACGATTCTGTCTGCAAAAGGTGCAATTTCGTGCAGCCTGTGCTCAACCAGCAAAATGGTTATCTTCATTCTCTTGTTGAGTTCCCTAACAGTGTTCAGTATTTCCTGTGTGCCTGCAGGGTCCATCTGGCTTACAGGTTCGTCCATGGCAAGGATTTCAGGCATCATCGCGAGCATGCTTGCAATGCAGACCCTCTGCTTCTGACCCCCTGAAAGAGCATTCGTGGAACTCAGCCTGTGTTCTAGCATTCCTACCATCCGGAGAGCTTCTCCTACCTTTATATCAATCTCTTCTCTTTCTATGCAGAGGTTTTCAAGCCCAAAGGCTACTTCGTCTTCAACAGTTGTAGAAAAGATCTGGTCATCGGGATTTTGGAAGACAAGCCCTACTTTCCTTGAAAGCTCTACCTGGTTTAAATCACCGATTTCTGTCCCCATGATTTTTATGCTGCCTGAAAATATTCCCTCGGATTCGTGTGGAATTATGCCGTTGAGTGTTTTGAGTAAAGTGCTCTTCCCACAGCCTGTAGGTCCGGTCAGGAGAACGAATTCTCCTTCCTCTATTTTCAGATTGACTCCTTTCAAAGTCGGTTCCGATCTACCCGGATATGTGTACCACAAATCTTTGATCTCTATTATTGTGCCTTCCTTATTCTGTTTTCTAATATCATCTCCCACTGTACCACCCTGACTTTGCTACTTTTATTCTCCAACCTTATTCTGCCACCTTTTTCAGTCTGTTTCCCAGGCTTATTCCGAACCAGGCTCCTATGAAAGTGTAGAGAAACCCGTCTATCAGGATATTCGCTATTATGTACCAGTTGCTATAAAACAGCCTATAAAGCACCATCCAGACGTTGAAGGAAACATACCCGCTGATCATATCCGCAATTCCGCACACTATCCCTACCCGCAACCTGTTTTCCGGATCAGGATTTTTGCCGGTTATGCCTGCAGTATACATCATAACCTCCAGAATCACCGCACTCACAGAAAGCGTTATAAAACTAATCGGGGTGAAGCTCCCGGTTATAAAGCCTCCAAGAAGGAACCTGACCATCGTAAAAAGGCTAACCACTCCAGGTTTTGGGATCAGGACAACAAGCGAAGCAATAAGCATGTAAAGAAGGATCTCATAAAAGAGCCCGGTAAACAGGAAGCTGAAAGGTCCAAGTATTGCATGGGATAGCTCCCACAGGATTGTCATCGGCAGGTTTATGGCTGCAAAAGAAACTGTGCCAAAAAGGGAAATAAGCACAAGGTTGCGGGTTTTAAACCTGCTCATTATCTCTTTTGACTTTATGAAGAAGAGGCTGACTGCGGTCAGTCCGAGCAATGTGGAGGCAAATGTAATCATTATAGGCCCCCATTTCCTTGAGATTGCAGTTATTTTTTGGTTCCGGGTTGTTGCAACCCAGTCACTGCCTGTGAGTTTAACGTCTACTCTGAGCAGATAATCTCCTCCCATTGCATTATCCAAAATATAGAGTGGGAGGCTTACAAGTGAACTTGAGTCAGGAGGAAGTGTTAACGCGGCATAGCAGAAGGTATCTGCTTTCATCCCCATCAGCGTCGGCTTGAAGGCTTTTACAGGCTCCCCTGTATTGATGTCAAGAATATCATAGGTAACTACAACTGGTACCGTATTGTTTCCTTTGTTTGAAATCTCCACTCCAATGAAGGTTGAAGTAAGTTCTTCCCTGTCGATCTGGAGGTCCGTAACCTTTAGAAGCTTTTTGAGAACAGGAGATGTTTCCCGAATAATAAGAGTATTGGAAGGATAGCTCGGGTTTCCATATCCATCCTCATCTGACGGTATTATCAGTCCGGAGACTAAAATCTCATTTGCGACTTCATCTTTTGAGGCAACCCTGAGCTGCGTTTTGCGAACAATGGTATGCTTGTTCCCATCAACGTCAACAACTGCAGTCGCAGTTATATCGTAGGTTCCGGAAGGCAGATCCTTTGGAATATAAATATCAACGAGCCTGTACCAGTCTTCATACTCGGTCTGAAGAGAAAATGACTGGACAGGCGTATCCCGGAGAACGAAACCCTCAGGTAAATCGATCTCTAGAGTCACATTCATATTTCCATTATAATAGCTCTCAAAAAAAACGTACGCAGAAAGGTTACTGCCTCCTACTGCAAGCCCTTTCCCTTCCACGCCATGTGGGACCTGAAGCATGAATGCAGTCATCTCTTCAAGCTCAAATTCCTCCTGTGCAAGGGCTATTGTCGGCTGGAAGACGAGTAACATTACAGGGAGGAGATAAGCTATGTTTTTCATTCCGCAACCTTTTTTATTTGAGGATTTTTCTGATTTCCTGCATTTTCTTATCCCAGTCAGGAACATCTTCAAAGCTCACGATATTCACAGATCCACCCTGAAACTCTCCTTCTCCTGCCAGCTCTTCCATCCAGCTCTCTATTTCAAGGTAAGAGTTTTTCAGCTTTTCCAGAAGTTCAGGATCGGGGTTCCAGAGTCCTCTTGACTGCGCCTCAAGGAGTCGGCGTGCCATCTCTTCAAGGGCATAGGGATTGTTCTCTTCAAAGAACCTGCGCATTTCTTCGTCGAGGACGAATGTTTTTGTGATATCATCAAAGATCCAGTCGTCCACTTCCTGCGTGGAAGCCTCCCAGCCGTAGACTCTTCCAACTCTTTTAGAGATATCCTGTGCACCTTTATACCCATGCTGTTTCATGCCTTCGATCCATTTCGGGTTTAGGAGTCGGCTCCGTACCACCCTGCGTATTTCATCTGCCATGTCCCGGACTTCAACATGCTGGGGCTCTCTCGTATCTCCGAAATAGACCCTTACTTCTTTTCCCGAGGCCTGTTTTGCAGCAGCCGTGAGCCCTCCATGAGTCCCGAAATAACAGCAGCAGCCAAGTAAGTCATACTCGTCACTGACCACTTTGTTAAAGGTGGCATCAACAGTCTTCAGGCTGGAAGCAAGCTGCATGTGAGCCTCTTTTCCTTTTACATCTTTTCCGTAAGCATAGCCATTCCAGTAAAGGAAGATGTCTGCAAGGTCTTTCTCGTCTTTCCAGGCACTTGCATAAACAGCGAGCTGCACCCCTGCCGAATAGGTTCCGGGTTTGCTTGAAAAAATCCGTAAGGTAGCTTCCCTGGAATCTGCTCCTTCTTCAATCATCCTTAGGCTGTGTTTTCTCGGATAGTTCATTTCCTCAGGTTCATTAAGAGAGGCTACAGCTTGGATAGCTTCATCTATAATCTCCAGGCAGTTCGGGAAGTTGTCCCTGAGGATTCCTGAAACCCTAACAGTAACATCAATCCTGGGTCTGCCCAGTTTTTTAAGTGGAATAACATTGAACCCTTTCAGGTTCCCGTTGCTGAGCCAGACAGGTTCAACCCCGAGCAGGCTCATTATCTGTGCCATACCCTCTCCATCAGCCCACATGATATCGTTTGCCATCCAGTAAAAGCCTACATTCTCAGGGTAACGGTTCTCGTCTCTTAGATGTTTATTGATCAGTACCTCCGAAAGCTGTTGCCCAACTCTCCAGGCGGCTTTTGTCGGAACCTTTTTGGGATCAAGAGAATAGAAGTTCCTGCCTGTAGGCAGTACGTCGTCTTTTCCGCGCATGATAAGCCCGGATGGACCTGGAGGGATATATCCCCCTTCAAAGCCGTGGAGAAGTGACTCTATTTCCAGAGAGGCATCAATTCTGGATTCAAGATCAAGAATCCTTTCACAGATTGCAGCAGCGTCCTGAGAAAATACCGAATTTATGCTCGAAAAATTCTGTTCTTTGAAAACCGGTTCTATGATACCAGGTTCTGTAAAGTTTTCTTCTGCAGTGTTATTCCCTATGAAATCCCTATCTGCCAGAATCTGTTCTATTAAAAATCGTTCTTTAAAAATATGTTCTGTAACTGTCTGTTCCATGAAGCTTTTTGCTGCAAGAATCTCTCTTATTATTAAGGACGGCTCTTTTTCCGGGTTATTTATGAATATCCTGATAAAGTCTTTTGAAAGGGAATCAATCTCCTCAATTCTCTGCCCATTTGACTTTCCATTTTCTGAAATCCGGCCCTGGTCAGATATCAGTTCGTCAAGGTCGAGCCCCAGGATTTCTGCAATCAGTCTGCGGATAGAAACCTTATTTCCCACACTTTCCTGGTCATCATACCTTAAAATCGAGTTTATGAACTCAACTTTTTTCTCGCCTTCAGGGATCTGCCCGAAGATATGCATTCCGTGGTGTATCTGGCTGTTCCTTATCCTTCCGAGGGCTTCATGTGCCCTTCTTACAATTTCTTCAAAAGGAGTCTCATGGACAGCTTTTATCTCTGAGTCAAGGTTCGATTTCTTAATCTCGTCAAGTATCAGATGTTTTAAAGCGTGCGTCCTGCCTTTATCGTGTTTTACTTGCTCGTATTCCCCTAACAGCCTGTCAAGCTCATCAAGGCTTCCATAAAGCCCTCCTGCGGTCATGACTGTTTGCATATGATCAACAAGACAGGCAAGGCTTCGGCGTTTGGCGATTGTACCTTCAGGAGGGTTGTCAGAGTTGTAAATATAAAGATGGGGTATTGTTCCGATCCCTATATCAGGGTAGCAGTCTTCTGAAAGCCCAACCCCTTTTCCTGGCAGGAACTCAAGATTGCCGTGGGTTCCCACATGCACAAGCACATCGGCTCCAAAAGTATTCTCAAGATACCTGTATGCCGCAATGTACTGGTGGGTTGGGGGAACTTCAGGATCGTGAAGGATCTTGCATACTTTTCCGTCACATCTGGCGCCTGCACATCCTCTTTTTGGCTGTACACAGACCACAGCATTTCCATACTGTATTCCAGTAACTACGATTTTATTTTCGTAGACCATTGCAGCAGGAATGCCGTTTATCTCTTCTCCCGGAGGGTTTCCCCAGCTCTCAATTACCCTCTGCCTGACATGGGGGCTCAAGGTGTTGAAGAACTTCTCGTATTCTTCTTTTTCCACAAAAGCGAGAGCTCCGCCGTTCTTTACAATCTCGTTAATGGGAGTCCATCTGAACTCGGAAATTGCTTTTTTGCTCAGGATAGTGTCTATAAGCTCCTTGCCGTTAAGGGGAGGGTTTACATTATAACCAGCCTCCTGCATCCGGTTGAGGATTCTTGCCAGGCTTTCAAGGGAATCAAGGTTAGCAGCCCCTCCTACCGATGCTTCAACCCCCGAACACGGCTTGTTGTGAAGGATAAAAGCAACTTTTCTCTCGCCAACAGGTTTTTTCTTGAGGGTTATCCATTTCAGAACCCTGGATGCAAGTTTTGAGCAGCGTTCCTCAATAGGGAAATGGCCCATGTAATTTTCTTCCACTTTGCCTGCGCCTATTACAATTGGCTCAATTACGCCTTCAAACTCAGGTAAAGCAACACTCCAGCCGATCTCGGTGCTTAAACCCTGCGACTCTTTCCACTGCTCTATGGTCATATAGTGTGAAATTACAGGCTGGAAAACAGGCACATCAAGTTTTTTCAGTAACTCTACGCCTTTTGCTGCACATGAGGCTTCCCTCTCTTTCGCTTTGCTGCTGGCAATGAAGAATGGTGAAAGTTTTACAAGGCAATCTATGATGGGCTTTCCGTCTTTCATAAAGTAGGCTTCGATGACCTCTTCCATACTCCTGCTTCCAAGTTCTTCATCTTTCAGAGAGTATGCAAAAACAGGGATAACGGATAAACCCAGATTTTCAAAACTACTTATTAGAGCCTTCTCAATCTCAAGTTCGTTATTTACCCACGAAGTCCTGGAGATCAGTAGCCCAATCGTTTTTTCTTGAAGGGGTCCGTACCATTTAAGGTACTCCTGAGTATCTGAGAAAATTTCTCCGGCATCAGGATGATAGAGTCCATCCCAGGGAATTTTTTTCGGAGGCTTTGCTTCTATTTCAGCGCCAAAAACCTCTTGTAAAAGGTATCTTAGCATATTGCTGAAGTTTTCCTTCCCTCCGTAGATAATATATGAAAAACATGTGGCTGCAATTTCGAGTTTTACTGAAGAAAGAGTGAAGCTTGAGGGGTTGCTGCCAACACAGATTATGGGTATCCTTGATTTTAATGGTTCAAGCTTTTTATAGAAATCTTCCCAGAAGGGATTGGCTATGTGATAAATGAAGATAGCATCAGCGTTCTCACACGCAGCGAGCACATTTTCAGTTTCTTCGGGATTTTCCTCCAGGATTTTTGAGTAGTAAGCTTCAAGCTCTATTCCAAGCTCTTCTGCTGCCTTTAAAAGGGTAGGAATATATGAATTCCACGTTACAGAAACGATTTTCATATTTCACCCTCAGGTAAGGATATGCACTTTATATTCTCCGAGAACTGTGCCGTCTTCAAGCCTTGAAGGAGCTTCCAGGGCTGCAATATACCTGCCATCAGGCGAGATATCAGCAGATACAGTGATGCCTTCTGTGTTGTAAGTCTGAATGAGCCTGGAACTTGCTCCTCCTCTCTCTGATACGTCAAAAACATACACTCCGTGTCCACTTCTATCCTCAGTTACCAGGTTCTGGGCGAGAGGGATCACAAGGTAACGGTCGTTCAGTGCACATTCTCCGGCGTATCCATCCACTCTCCATTTCCAGAGAAGGTTGCCGTCATAATCATAGGCAAAGATAGTGTTCCCGCTGGGGTGTTCAAATGGAGCATCCTTGTTTTTATCTTTGGAGAAAGTGCTGCCAATTGAAAAGATCAGGGTATCATTGACTATGTAGGCATAGTTCGCACTGCCATAAATGGGCACACCGCTCACAATTATCGGAGTTGAAATGTTCTTCTCCCATGCAATTTCTGGGGTTCCGGTCTCGATGATCTCGGAGTTATTGAACAAAAAGGCCCTGCCGTCACTTGTCATTGTTATCAGCTTTTCTCCGTCAGGAGTAATCTGCGTGCTGTACCAGATTGCCGAATAATCGAAAAATGGTTCAAGTGGCTGGATATGGTAGTTCCAGTGCTCTTGTCCTGTGTTTCCGTTCAGAACATGGACAGTGCCCTCTTTCCATTTATCTGCCTTTGTAAAACTGGTAGTGCCAAAAACAGCGTATTTTCCATCAGGAGTGGCATCAATCCATGCAACCCCAGAGTCCATGAGTTCGGATTCTGGGAATTTCCAGCGCATATTGCCTTCGGAATCAAAGGAATAGATTCTTGCCAGATACTTGTATTTCTCACCGATATAGCCACATGCCCTGCTGGCAGCAACATAGATATTCCCTTCCGAATCAAGTTTTATCTTTTTCGTGGCAGGCATATATTTGAGGTCTGAACCCAGATCCGTGCCTGCACCAAATTTCCAGATTTCGGCGCCGTTAACATCGAAACAATACAGGAAAGCATCCGGACTTTCTTCACCCACAAAAAGGCGTTTTCCATCTTTTGAAAACTCTATGTCTGCAATTCTTGCATCCGCTATCCCTTCAACGAGCTGCTTTTCCCATAGCTTTTCACCTGTTGCAACTTCAATGAGTTTCAGAGAACCTCCATGGGTCCCGATTGCGAGATACTTGCTGTTTGGTGAGAATTTCGTTACACCTCTAATATTTGCATTGGTTTTTTCAATGTTTCCGGGAGTTACATCTTCGAGTTCTATGGTATATTCCTCTTTCAGGGCAGGTTTTGAGGGGGCATATGCTTCAATAGTGCTGGACTCCCCTGAGCCTGTTATCACTTCAAACCTGTACTGGGATTTGGGATTCCAATCAAAGGAGGCAAAGATATTGTCTTCCGTTTCTCCAACTTTCTGAGAAGTTATCTGTTCTTCACCAGAGTAAACCCGTATTTCCGATATTTCTGTCACACTTTGCAGGGTAAGCAGAGCTCCAGCCCTTGAGAAAACTATAGAGTCTATAGGGACTCCTTCTGCAGAACTGCTTATTTCCCGCGTTTCCTGCATCCCTGAATCCGAACTTTCAATCAATGTATTGTTATTGGATTCCTGGCTTTTTTCAGCACATCCCGAAGCCATCAAAATCACAATAAGAAGGACTATCAAAGATTTCCATTTCATTCTCTCACCTGACAATTATTAACCTGTGTTTTCCGGTTATATCCCCATTTTCAAGCTGCACGGGGATTTCGACTGCTGCTATAGTACAGTCTGAAGAGACCGCAGCACTCGCAACCACTCCTTCTGTATTGAATTTCCAGAGCAGTTTTGAATTCCCATTTCCGGGCTTCTGGAAATCGAATACATGGATTCCGTGAACCTGAGTGTTTCCTGATGACGTATCTTTTCCTACTGGCAGGACGAGGTATCTCATATCAGGAGAGCAGAAAATCCCTGCACAACGCCCTCCTAGATTATAGCTCCAGGAGATTTCTCCCGTCTCCACATCACATGATACTAGAGAATTTTCAAGGGGGTGTGCCATAGGGACATTTCTGGGATAATATACAGGAAGAGTGACTCCGGTAAGGTAAACTATTTCGTTTTCAGACACGATTTTAGCGTCTTCTCCGTAAGCATATATGACACTTCCTTCCAGTTCTTCTGGAGTTGTCACATTGGATTGCAATTCTTTGGAGTACCATTCGGATTTCCCATTTCCCGGTTTTTTAATTTTTGAATCATAAAACAGGTACTTTCTTCCGTCCCATGTATATACAGTTATTACGGAACCATCATCTGAAATATCAAGTCCGTGCCAGATAGCTGTAGAAACAAAATAAGGTTTAAGAGGCGGAATTTCGTATTTCCAGCGGAGGTTTCCGGTTTCATCTACAGAGTAGACGACGGCATCAAGTTCAAGGGAATTTGTCCAGTCCCCGGTTGAAAAAACCACATTTTTTCCATCCTGGCTTGAATCAATCCAGTTTACACTCCGAGCATAATTTTCATTTGCCGGCAGTTTCCAGGAAAGTGTACCATCTGAGCTGAACCTGTACACTCTTGAGACCAGCCCGTAACCAGGTTCTTTCCAGTATCTACCTGCTGCGATGTATACGGCATCATCAGCAGCCGTTATTTTGTATATAGAAGGCTGATATTTTGGGTTCTCACTGGTCCCCAGATCGTCGGCGCTTCTATAGCTGTGAATTTCAACCCCTGTGCCTGCATCCATGGAATAAATGTATCCGTCAGCACTCCTTTCTCCTACAAGGAGATACTTACCGTCTTTCGAGAACGAAATGTCTGAAATGTTTCCATTTAAGGTCTTATTCCATAGCGGATTTTTGCCTGGCACATCAACAACTGTCAGGTTTTTCCCTGTCCCGACAGCTAAATACTTTCCGTTCTGGGAATATGCTACACAGTCCTGGATATTCGATCTTCCTTCACTGAGATTTTCCGGCTTTATATCTCCAAGTTCATACTCCCAGTAAAGGTAAGGAGAAACTTTCTCAGAAGAAATTATATTTTCATGGCTCAGGGGATTGCTTGCCTGACCACTCTCACTATTGTCTGTTAGAATCTTTTCATTTTTTGAGATTTCTTCACTACTGTTATTCCCCTCTTCATCAGAGGCTGTGATATGTGAAGATACACATCCTGAACAGACCAGAAAAATAAATGAAAGTATAATTATCAGCACAATACTACCCTTTTTCATTTTCAAACTCCTTTTCAGGCTCATCTTGAGGCTCCTTTGATTGCCTTTTATCATTATCCATATATCTTGAGATCTGAGATACTCAAAATATTCTGATGCTGTGTACTATTGTCTCCAAAACCTGCACTCATTTTTTCAATTTTTATATTTTCAGCGGGACCGCAATATTTCTTATAATCTTCAATGAGATCTCTTTCAACTGTACCCATTGGAATTCCTGAGACTATGATCGATGGGGAAAAACGCCTTCTGTTTTCCTTATCCCGATAATATTCACCTTCGGACTGCGGATTCATGCTCCCTGCTGCAACATAGTAAATGGACCTGTGATCATTGAATGTTATTTTTAACCAGAGACTGAACCTATCCAGATCCTGCCCTTCCCAGTTCCAGGAAATTTTTCCTGGAGAAATGCTCACATTTTTACTCCACACCCCTTCCCCTGTCTGTTCTGGATCCGTTGTATTTAGATACAGTACCCCGTCTTTGCATCTTAGAAGCTCCCCTTCAAAGCTGCAATCCTCAAAATTTTCCTGGTACAGGGATTTTTTCTCGGGCATAATTTGAGAGTAAAATATCAAGCCTGCAAAGCTGATGATGATAATTCCAAATATTATGGTCTTCCTGGAAACCATAATTGACACATAAATCATATAATTAATAAATATTTCGAAAATATACTTTAATGATCACATATAGTATTAAATAAATAATATTTATGACTACTATTTCTGAGCAAGTTTTTATTTGATAATAAATATTCCACTTTCTATTTTCATGTGTAAAAATAATTCTTTATAATGTATTCTTTCATATTCCATTACATTGATAACGAGATATTAATTGTTTTTCTACTGTATTTTATCCTGAATAATCTTATTTACTCTACACTATTCTCGATTTTAAGGTTTCTTTTAACAATATAATCCTTTCATCAAAATAAAAAAGCGCAATTGTTATATATTGCTACAATATTTCTCATTTTTATGGATAATAGTAACAATAAATTCAAAAAATTTATTAATTTTTATATTATTTTTTTTATTTCAATAGCTTTAGTTGCTATCGATCCGGCGAAAAGTGCCATTGACCAGCGAGGTCCTCTCATAAATATTTCAGCCGGAGAGTATGTAATCCTCAATGGAGAAAACTGTCCAGGATTTTACTATTCAACGTCTACCGGCACATATTACGAGTCGCTGGAGCTTTATTTCTCCGAAGACGGGCTTATTGAGACCGGAAATGCAACGTATACTTCAAAAGTCATTTCCGGCTCCACTGGCTTTTTTGGAAAAAAATATAAAGTCTTTGAAGATGGATTGATCACGGAAAATCTGGTTAGCTATGGAAGCCGGGATCTCCAACAGGGGAATGATTACGATCTTGGGAACGGCTATAGACTGGTACTGCTCGGGATAAACGATGAATCTGCTCTTCTTGAACTCCAGAAAGACTTTCTCCCCGTTACCAGCAAATCCGTTGATGAGGGCTCAAAATTTAATTTTACAGCCACAATAAACGGGAATAAGTATGTGATTCTTGAAGGAACTCTAGACAGGGTTTTCAACAGTAAGGATCCGGTTGTAAGTCTTGTAAGCGTAAACCAGTATTCGACTGCACCTATTGAAATCAAAGTTGGGGACCAGTATGGCAATTTTGAGGTCACAGAGGTTACAGATGATAAAATAGAACTGAAAAATAGAGTGCCTATAAGGATGAACCCCGGAGATTACGTAACAATTCTTGAAAATTTGATTGATTTCAGAGTGGCTGATAATGTCTATAAGGCATGTTCTTACAATATGACTAAAGATGTTATTAACTCATATAAGATAAAAGGAGCCTCTTTAACTGTAAACCGCTCGGATTCTTCTCCGGATTCCTGTGTATGGACAGCCGACTCTTTTGGTATGCTTTATTATGATCTTGAAAACGATTTCAGTACTGAAAGACTTGAACTCAACCTTGATGACGAAATAGACTGGATCCCGGAAGGTGGTCTGGTTTATGAATCTTCACCTGTCAGGGTTCCATACAAAAATCCAGAGATGAAGGATTATGGAGAAAATGCTTATAATGGCGGATATTCTGTGCTTGGATGGGATGGGGAGAAGTATGCATATCTTGGAGACAATCAGGGAATTGTAAATATCCTTATGGATGATGATAATGACAGACGTCTCTATTCCGGTGAAGAATGGGATCTTGGAGAAGGGTATACCCTGAGAGTAGATGATATAAAGTCGGATAGAGTCTACCTGACAGTTTTGAGAAATAATGTTGCGGTTTACTCAAGCATAATCTCTCCAGGAAATTCGGCTGATATTGGTACACATACTCTCTTGTATAGAAAAAATGTAAATGGTGTTGAAATCCCCCTATTTTCCGTATATGTGGATAATGTCCTGGAAGGAAGCGGAAACTCATGTGTAAGCCTGAAATATCCTCTACACTTTTCTGAAAGCCCTCTTGAAATAAATGTCGGGGAAACATTCGGCTCACTTACGGTCGTTGAAACTTATCCTAATATCCGGCTTGAAAATAAAAATACTCTTAATTTTGGCTCGGACCTCAAAGTCACAGAAGAAATCCATCTTGGCTCCTTTGAAAAGACGACAGGAGGAAAACTCAGTGTTACCTTTTTCCCCTTCATGAATAAGGTGGAAAAGGTGGATTCTGTTCTTCCTACAACCACCCAGCGGTCTATTCCGGTTATGAGCCTTGAAGAATACCTTATCGGAAACTGAAAGATGTTGAGGTTAAATCATGAGAAACCATAACTTTACTGTCTACCCTTTTACTGCAATAGTCGGGCAGGAAAAAATGAAGAAAGCTCTTATCCTGAACGCTATTAATCCAAAAGTAGGAGGAGTTCTGATTAGAGGTGAAAAAGGTACTGCTAAATCAACGGCAGTCAGAGCTCTAGCCAATCTCCTTCCTGAAATCGAGGTAGTTCAAGGCTGTAAATTCCACTGCAATCCCCATGATATAAGCACAATGTGTGAGGAATGCCTTGAAAAAGTTAAATCAAGAACTCTTAATATTTCTTTTGAGAAAATGAAAGTTATTGATCTGCCTGTAAGCGCTACCGAAGACCGGGTTGTAGGAACTCTTGATATCGAGCATGCAATCAAGAAAGGGGAAAAACGCTTTGAACCCGGGGTACTTGCTTATGCACACAGGGGTATTCTGTATGTAGATGAAATTAATCTTCTGGATGATCATCTTGTAGATGTGCTCCTTGACTCTGCAGCAATGGGAGTAAATACTATTGAAAGAGAAGGGATCTCCTATTCTCACCCTGCGAGTTTTGTGCTTGTAGGCACCATGAACCCTGAAGAAGGGGAACTTCGACCTCAGTTGCTTGATCGTTTCGGTTTATGCGTAGATATAAAGGGAATCAGGGATGTAGCCCAAAGAGTGGAACTCATCAAGTACAGACTTAGCTATGAGGCTGACCCTGAGACTTTTGCAGCAAGCTGGCAGGCTGCAGAGTCTGAACTCCGTGTACAGATTCTTCTGGCGCAGAAATTGCTTTCTGATGTGAAGATCTCGGACAGCATGCTTGAACTGGTCAGTCAGATCTGTGTCGATATGGGGGTAGACGGACATAGAGCGGATATTACGATGATGAAAACCTCAATTACGCTTGCAGCTTTCAATGGGAGGACTGAGGTGCTTGAAGAGGATGTGAAAGAGGCTGCGGAATTAGTCCTCCCACATCGTATGCGCAGAAAACCTTTTGATAACCCTTCCGAAAAGCAGGATAAATTGAATGAGAGTATCGAAAAACAGAGGGAAAAGCAAAAGAAAAACGAACAGAAAAAAAAAGAACATAAAGAACATTCAGAGAAAGCACATACTCAGCCCGAAGAGCAGAAGTCCGATTCCACGCAGGATGTTGCCGGAGAACAACCTGATGCTTCCTCAGAAACAATTTTTGCAACAGGAGAAAGTTATCAAATAAAACAATTGTCACCCGATTTTCGTAGAAATAAGCGAAAAGGATCTGGTCGACGCAGCAAAACTTTGACGAAATCCAAACAGGGCAAGTATATAAAGAGCAAAATTCCCAAGGGAAAAACCACAGATCTTGCTTTTGATGCCACTTTGAGGGCAGCCGCTCCTTATCAGTTTACGCGGGGAAAAAACGGTAATTCCATAATAATTCATGATTCCGATTTCAGAAAGAAGGTCAGAGAGAAAAAGATCGGTAACCTTGTTCTTTTTGTGGTAGATGCCAGCGGTTCCATGGGGGCTCAGCAGCGGATGGTAGCCTCCAAAGGTGCAGTTCTTTCAATGCTGATGGATGCTTACCAGAAACGTGACAAAGTTGGACTTATTGCTTTTAAAGGGGCAGGGGCAGAGCTGATACTGCCGCCAACCTCCAGTGTGGAAATAGCACAAAAATATCTGGAGAAACTTCCGACCGGAGGAAAGACTCCTCTTCCTCATGGGTTAATGAAAGGCTATGAAACCATAAAGGCAGAACTCCGCCGCGATCCAGATACCTGTCCGTTTATGGTTCTTATTTCTGACGGGAAGGCAAATGTCAGTATGTATGGGGAGCCACCCCTCCAGGAAACAAAAAAAATAGCTTCCATGTTCAGAGAGGAATGTATACAATCGGCAGTTATTGATACAGAAAGCAGCATGATTAAGTTCGGGCTTGCCAGGGAAATTTCCAATTCTCTTGGAGCCCGATATCTTGCACTTGAGGACTTAAAGACAGATTCCATAGTTGAAGCTGTTCGGGCTTCAGCCCCATTCGAGTTTTCATTTCCCTCAGGCAGCTTTTCAATTTGAAGGTCTTCCTGCCTGTACTCTTTGATTCTACAGGCTTCCTCGAAGATAATATATCTGTTTTTTTTCAAAATACAACAAAAGCTATATGTCTATCTAAAACCGTAAACCATGCCTATGGATTTCCAGATCTTGGATGCAGATTATGAAGTTATTAATGACAGCAACCCCGTCATCCGCCTCTTTGGCAGAGGGGCGGACGGGAAGAGCGTTTGCTGTTTTGTACCTGATTTTGAGCCTTATTTTTATCTCAAGGCTTCTGGAGACCTTCACGCCGTAGCCAGGCTTATCAAAGATACTTTTGCTCAAGTTAAAAAAGTCGAGATTGTTGAAAAATTCGAGCCCATTGGGTATCAGAAAACAAAAAAAGAGATGCTCAGAGTCACCACCCACCTTCCCAGAGACGTGCCCGAGATAAGGGGCGATATCCTCAAGCTCCAGGAAGTGATGCGGGCTGAGGGCAAATGGGAAGTCTATGAAACTGACATTCTCTTCAGAAATCGTTTTTTAATCGATAAGAACCTTGGAGGTATGGTCTGGTTATCCGCAGAAGGAGACCCGATTGACCCTGTAAAATATTTCCGTAGAAGCACCTCAGGCAGCTCCCGCTGCGAAAATTTCGCATGTGATTCTTCAATCCTTGCATCCGGGTTTAAAAAGGTTGAAAACTTTACAATTGCCCCTCTGAAGTATCTTTCTTTTGACATAGAGTGTCTGCCTCTTGATGGTGGAATGCCTTCCCCGGATGTTTCACCTATAGTTATGATCAGTTTCTCCTTCGAGCCAGAATACAGAGGGCATAAAACGCTTGTGCTTCTGGCAAGACCTGCGGAAGGCATAAATTCTGATGTTCTTCCCTGCAAAGACGAAACTGAGATGCTAAATCGATTTTTCGAAATCTTCTGCGAATACGACCCTGATATTGTAGCAGGCTATAACCATCAGGATTTCGATATTCCTTACATAACGGACAGAGTCCGGGCTCTGGTTGCACAGGGGAAAGCAATAAATCCTGTTGTCGGCAGAGATGGCAGCAAAATAAGCTACAGGCGATTCGGGCTTCTCACCCGTACTGAAATGAAAGGCCGCGTGGTTGTTGATGCGCTTCCTCTTGTAAGAAGAGCTTTCAGTCTCAAGCAATACACCCTGCGTGCGGTCTCAAAGGAACTTTTGAACCGTGAAAAGCTGGACGTACCCCCTCTTGAGATGGAAGAATACTGGTTTGATACAGGGGAAAAATTCAGAAAATTCGTCGATTATGCACGCAGGGATGCCGAACTGGCTCTCGAACTTATCCTTAATTTGAGGCTCCTTGACAAGTATATAGCTCTTGCCCAGGTAAGCGGAAGCCTGCTTCAGGAAATCGTTGATGGCGGTCAGACTTCGATGGTTGAGACCCTGCTTCTCAGAGAGTTCGGGCTCCGCGACCGTGTTCTCCTCCCCAAACCCGATGATGGGGTTTCGGCTGAGCGTTATGAAATGAGTTCCGACCTTAAAGGCGGAGAAGTCCTGGAACCCAAAAAAGGACTTCTGGAAAATGTGCTTCTTCTTGACTACAAGTCCCTTTACCCAACTATAATGATGGCGCATAACCTGTGTTATAGTACAGTAGTTACAGGTGACACACCTGATGGGGCAACTATCAAACCTCCATCAGGAGGGGAGTTCGTGCCTCCTGACGTTTACAAAGGCATCGTGCCTTCTATCCTTGAGGATCTGCTTAACCAGAGATCGCTGACAAAGCAAAGAATGAGAAGTACTTCTGATGAAAACGAGTATCGAGTACTTGATGCTACTCAACTCGCCGTAAAAATTCTACTAAATAGCTTTTACGGTTATTCCGGATATGCCCGGGCAAGGCTCTACAACTTGACGCTTGCAAACGCTGTAACCAGTTTCGGCAGAAGCAATATCCTGAACACCCGGGAAATTATCAACAACACTATAAGAAAAATCGTGCTCAGGAGTGGAGCAGCTCTACTCCTTGACGAAGCTGGAGAACTCTCTCCTCATGATAAGGTAGTTGAGTTGTCGGTTGCCTACGGAGATACGGATAGTGTTTTTGTCCACTGTCAATCCACAATGGATCTCTCGCTTGAGGAGGTTAGCCTTGTAGGTAACAGGCTTTCAGATATCGTTTCTGCTTCCCTGCCTGACCCAATGGAGCTTGAGTTTGAATCCATTGCGAAACGTGCTCTCCTTATAGCAAAGAAACGCTATGCTCTCTGGCTCTTTGAACCCAGGAACTCTGGTTGGGAAGATAAGATTAAGGTCAAAGGCATGGAAACAGTCCGAAGAGACTGGTGCGAACTGACCTCGGTAACCCTCAACAGGGTTCTTGAGCTTGTGCTTATAGAAGGTAATGTCGACCGGGCTGTAGAGCATGTCCGCAAGGTGGTTAACAATGTCAGGAACCTTGACCCTGCAAAAGACTCCGAGATTATCGAAAGCCTTATTCTCACACGCACCCTTACCCGGAAATCGGAGAGTTACAAGAACAAGCAGCCTCACCTTACAGTCGCGGAGAAGCTGAAGGAACGGACCGGTGTCATGCCTTCGATAGGAACCAGGATACCTTTTGTCATTACTGCCGGAAAAGGGCTATTTGTAGATAGGGCTGAAGACCCGGACTATGTCAGGGAACACAATATCCCGATAGATGTCGATTACTATATTAAGAAACAGATACTCCCCCCTGTAGAACGTATCCTGGAAGTTTTCGGGGTTAAGCTTTCTTCACTTGACTTTGATTCCAAGCAAAAAGGACTATTTGACTTTGAAGCTAAGAAACCTGAAGTAAAGAAGCAGGAAAAGCCTCGTCCCAAAAAGGAAAATAATGAGAAGCCTAAGGAGCAAAATTTATTTAAGGAGAATGGGCGTGCAGAACAGAGCTCCCTTTTCGATTTTTGAGCCTGCTACATTTCCTGTTCCTAGTTTTTTAAAAATAGCTTGAACTTTCCTGATCATTTATATTTTAATTATCTAAACATTTGGCACGATCCTTAATTTTTTACCTCCGTTCCCAGCTTTCTCAGACTTTGAATTCTTTGAGAGTTCCTTCTAAGGTTTTAACCTGTTTCCTGCCTGTCACTGGATTTTTATGCCGCAGTTTCTTCACGCAATTTTTTCCTTTTGTCTATATTTTATATTGTACACATATATTACACAACTTTATTCTATATTTCTGAGCTGTATATACCTCTCTATAACATATAAGGCGAATCTTTATATATTTCTCTCTTTTATTGTGAATTGTAATGGTACCAGGTTAGTTAGATTTAAATTACTGACTCATCACTTCCAGGTGGAGTACCCCAAAATGGTAAACAGATTAAAAAGTTACATAATCTTTACATTATTTGTGCTCGGATTTGTTTTTCTAGGAGCTGGCTGTATTGGAAACGAAAGCAGTAAAGATTCTGCGAAGGAAACATCCTCAGGGAGAGCGGGATCACAGGAAATTTCTCTGAAAGGCTCCGATACGGTTTTGCCTCTTGCACAGGCTGAAGCTGAAGAATTCATGAATGAAAACCCCGGTAAAAGTGTGACAGTGACCGGCGGCGGATCCGGTGTTGGAATTACAGCGCTTATTGACGGTGAGGTGGATATCGCTACTGCATCCAGAGAGATGAGAAACGAAGAAGTAGAATATGCCAGAGTAAACGGAATCAACCCTGTAGAACATGCTATTGCTTATGATGGAATCTCAGTAATTGTAAACCCGCAAAATCCTGTTTCTGAACTTACCTTTGGTCAATTACGCGGCATTTATAACGGAAGCGTAACAAACTGGAAGGAGGTAGGCGGTGAGGATAGACCTATTGTAGCCATCTCCAGAGATAGCAGTTCCGGAACTTACGAGTATTTCAAAGAAGAAGTTCTGCTTGGGGATGAATTCCGCCCTGATGCGCTTACACAACCGGCTACAGGAGTAATCATAGGTGAGGTCTCTCAAAACCCTAATGCAGTCGGATACATAGGCGTTGCGTATCTTGATAAAAGCGTAAAGGGCTTAAACCTGGATGGAGGGAACGGCTCTGTGCCTCCAACTCCTGAGAATATTATCAGTGGCGCATACCCACTTTCAAGGCCTCTGTATTTCTACACTAATGGAGAACCTTCTGGACTCACAAAGGAATTTATTGATTTTGTGATGAGCGAGAAGGGACAGAACCTGATAAGTGAGGTAGGATACTTCCCGATAAATCGGTAAAGTCTGAAAAGGGACATTTTCAGGAGAAATTATGCTTAGCAGGAATTATAGAGAAAAAGGGATTGAATCTGTGCTTTTCATAATAAGCACCCTTACGGTCGCAATCCTTTTTCTCATATGCTTATTTCTATTCAGGGATGGTTTACTTCTTTTTAAAGAAACATCTCTTCTTAATTTTCTCACAGGCAAATTCTGGTACCCAACATCTGTAAACGAGCAATTCGGGCTGGTGCCTCTATTTCTGGGCTCCCTTCTTGTGACTTTCGGAGCAATTTTATTTTCAGTTCCTCTGGGAATTGCTTCTGCGATATATATCTCTGAGATTGCACACCCGAAAGTTGCTGATTTTCTAAAGCCTTTTATTGAGATTCTGGCAGGTATTCCTTCTGTTGTTTATGGCTTCTTCGGACTTGTTGTGCTGGTCCCTCTTATGCAGGAAACTCTTAATTTGCCTACTGGTCAGACTGCGCTTACAGGCTCCATTATGCTGGGAATTATGGCGCTTCCCACAATTGTCACCATATCAGAAGATGCAATAAGTTCGGTCCCCAGCACTCTAAAGCAGGGTTCGCTTGCACTTGGGGCTACAAGATGGCAGACCATATATAAGGTCATAATTCCTGCAGCTATTTCCGGAATCTCAGCAGCAGTAATGCTTGGTGTGGGAAGGGCTATTGGAGAGACAATGGTTGTTCTGATGGTAACCGGGAATGCTGCAATAATTCCTTCTTTTCCGGGAGGATTTCTTGATCCTGTGAGAACAATGACCGCCACAATAGCGCTTGAGATGGGGGAAGTCCCTCAAGGAAGTGATCACTTCCATTCCCTCTTCGCTGTTGGGTCTGTACTTTTCATTATTACTCTTCTGGTTAATCTGGTTGCGGATTCTATAAAAAAGAAATACCAGTTTAAGTTGGGGTGATCATGGGTTTGAACTCAAATACAAATGAAAAAATTGCCTTTTCCCTGTTAATTCTGGCTACGTTAATAGTGACAGGTTTCGTGCTGGTTATCCTTGCTTATATTATCTTAAATGGGTATGGGGCAATTAGTATCGAGTTCCTTACACAAATGCCTAACAGAATGATGACTGCGGGTGGGATCTTTCCAGCAATTGTAGGCACCATAGCCCTGATAATAGGCTCCATGCTTGTAGCTCTTCCTCTGGGAGTTATGGCTGCTATATACCTGAATGAATATGCAGGAGAATCCCGCACCACCTGGTTAATCGAAATGGCAATCAACAACCTTGCAGGAACTCCCTCGGTGGTCTTCGGGCTTTTCGGGCTTGCACTGTTTGTGAAATATTTTGATTTTGGTCCTTCCATACTCTCGGCTTCTCTTACGCTTGCACTCCTGATTCTACCGGTAATTATCCGTGCTTCTGAGGAAGCTTTGCTTGCAGTTCCTAATGAATATCGGGAGTCGTCCCTTGCTCTTGGGGTGAGTAAATGGCAGACAATAAGGTATGTAGTACTGCCAGCTGCCATACCCGGAGTTGTTACAGGGTCGGTGTTGAGCATAGGAAGGGTTGCAGGAGAAACCGCACCTATTCTTTTTACAGGAGCTGCTTATTTTCTGCCAAGGATGCCTGATTCAATCTATTCTCAGTTTATGGCGCTTCCTTACCACCTTTTCGTGCTTGCAACTGCCGGGACAAACATCTCAGAAACCAGATCTATCCAGTACGGAACAGCTCTGGTTCTATTAATTATCGTGCTGGGGATAAACCTTGTAGCCGTTGTGATTCGCAGGCATTACAGAAATAAACTGAAAATTTAATTAGAGTTTCATTATAATATATCAGGTCTTATATGACAATGAGGTCCCTAAATGACTGAAGCTGTTCAAAACGTATCTCAACCTCAGATAGAAGCAGAGAATCTTAATCTGTGGTACGGGGAGAAGCAGGTGCTTAAAAATATTTCCATGCAGATCCCCAGAAACAGCGTAACTGCCCTTATAGGCCCTTCAGGCAGCGGCAAATCCACTTTCATCCGCTGCTTAAACAGGATGAACGATCTTATTAAGAACTGCAGGGTCGAAGGTAAAATATTGATAGAAGGCAAGGATATTTACGGTCCAGATGTGGATGTTGTTGAGCTTCGAAAAAACGTGGGCATGGTTTTCCAGAAGCCCAACCCTTTTCCCATGTCGATTTATGACAATGTTGCTTACGGGCCCCGTATACATGGTGCAAACAGGAAAGATCTGGACGGCATTGTTGAGCAGGCTCTTCGTTCGGCTGCAATCTGGGAAGAAACTTCGGACAGGCTTAAATCTCCTGCGCTCTCCCTCAGTGGTGGGCAGCAGCAAAGGCTCTGCATTGCCAGAACCCTGGCAGTAAAACCCAGAACAATTCTTTTCGATGAACCCACAAGCGCTCTTGACCCCATCTCCACTGCAAGGATTGAAGACCTGATTATGAACCTTAAAAAGGATTATACCATAGTAATTGTAACTCATAATATGCAACAGGCAGCGAGGATATCGGATTATACAGGATTTTTCCTTTCGGGGGAACTGATTGAGTTCGACCAGACTAGGCAAATTTTCCATAATCCTCAAGAAAAGAGTACTGAAGATTACATTACTGGCAGGTTTGGGTGATTGGAATGGTTCGTGAACGATACTTAGAACAGCTGGATTTACTCAAAGAATCTGTACTCTCGCTTGGAGAAATGGTTAAACTGATTTTCAGAGATTCTATGACTTCGGTTATAGACCTTGATATCGAGCTTGCCAGAAAGACCCTTGCCCTTGAGCCAGAGGTAGATAGATTTGAGGAAGAAATTGAGGCTTCTATTTTCGATCTGCTTGCCCTTCAACAGCCCATGGCTAGTGATCTGCGGCTTGTTGTATCTACTCTCAAGACCACAGCGGACCTCCGGCGGATTGTGGGATTATCAATAAATATTGCAAAAATCCCCGGAAGAATAGAAGGCGAGCATGTAAAGCCCCTTATAGATACGAGGAAAATGGCAGACATTGCCGGATTTATGCTTGAGAATTCCCTGAAAGCTTTTGAGACCCAGGATGTCGAACTTGCAAGAGCTACAGCAGCGAGGGATGAAGAGGTCGATAAGTTATTTTATGCGGTCTGGGTCGAGCTGATAGAAATGATGGCGAAAGATACGAGTATTATTTCCAGAGCCACAAATTTGCTTTTCCTGATTCGTTATCTGGAAAGAATTGCAGACCACTGCTGCAATATGTGTGAAAACGTGGTCTATCTCGCTACGGCTGAGAGAGTTAAACTGAATTAAGTAGTTTCTACCCTTTTTTCTTTTTTGCTTCTTGCTTCTATCTTTTCTTTCGTTTTTTTGATACTGAAATTTCAGTTCGTTTTTTGCTTTAGCTTTCGGACAGTATTCTCATGCTTTCGATTACTTTTTTCTCCTATACACTTTTGACCTTTTTTTCTCACCATTTCCTGTTTTCTCTGATGTACAGGTTTTAAGTACATTTATAAGCATATAGACGCCCATGCCTGATATTCTTATCAAAAATACACGCATCTACTACAATAATTCGCTTCAGCCTGCTGAGATCATTATTGAAGATGGTAAAGTTACCAGGATAGGAAAAGATCTCAGAGTCTCGAGTTCGGATACAATAATAGACGCAGGTGGCGCTCTTACCCTGCCTGCCGGGATTGATGTGCATGTCCACTTTAGGGAACCCGGAATGACTTTAAAGGAAAACTGGTATACGGGCTCCTGTGCAGCAGCTGCCGGAGGAATTACCACTGTTATTGACCAGCCCAATACAGTGCCTCCCACTACCGATAGGCGGGCTTTCGAACAAAAACTTAAGCTTGCCAGGAGAAAGTCTATTGTTGATTTCGGGATTAATGGTGGAGTAACAGGCAATATCGAGAAATTAAAAGAACTCTGGAAGCTGGGAGCCACGGCTTTTGGGGAAATCTTCATGGCCGAGTCCACAGGCGGACTAAATATTAATGAGGAAACCTTTGAGGAGGCACTTGCCGAAATCAAACGCCTCAATGCACTTGCGACTATCCATGCGGAAGACGAGGAAATGCGTATTGAGCTAGAAGAGCTGTTAAAAGGCGATACTTCCTACGAGTATCATTCAAGGGTGCGTCCCAATGCGTGTGAGGCGGTTGCGGTTCAAGAAGCTCTTGAACTTGTTTCCAGATTGAAAATCAGAGCGCACATTTGCCATATTAGCACCCTTGAAGCTACAGGTATGGTACGGAAGGAAAAATATCTTGCAAGAAGGGAAAATAAAGAACCTCTTTTTACCTGTGAGGTTACTCCTCATCACCTTTTCCTGTCTACGCGAGACTGGGAAAGGCTAAGGTCTTTTGGGAAAATGAACCCGCCTCTCCGTGGAAGCCACAGCATTAAAGCTCTGGTAAACGGGATTAATGACGGGACTATTGACATGGTAGCTTCGGATCATGCTCCGCATCTGGAGTCCGAAAAAGATGTTGATATAAGAGTTGCTCCCTCGGGTGTGCCCGGAGTTGAGACCCTTATGCCTCTAATGCTTGCCGCCGTCCGAAAAAATATTTTACCAATTTCAAGGATGATCCTGCTTACAAGCTGGAATCCTGCAAGAGTCTTCGGGCTGGATCGCAAATTCAAGGGTAGGCTTGATGTAGGTTTTGACGCAGATTTGATTATTGTGAATCCCCGCGAGCTTCGCCCTATAAAGGCTGAGTTCCTGCATAGTAAAGCGGGTTGGACTCCTTTTGAAGGCATGGACGGGATTTTTCCAGAGTACACTCTCTCGAGGGGTGAGATAATCTGGAGTGAGGAGTCGATCAACGCAAAACCTGGAAGAGGCAACTTCCTGGAAGGTAGAGGAAAGAGGTCAGAAGAGGACGAAGAAGATCTTGACCAGGCTGATGAATCCCAGGAATGAAGAAAAAGAGCTTTGACAAAGAATGCCTTGATAAAGAGAATGTCTTGATAAAGAGAATGTCTTGACAAAAAGGTTTTGGGAAGGTTTTAGCAAAGCACGGAAAAACTGAAAGCCAGCTTCCAGGAAAGTTTAAAAACACTATAAGTATCTTAAAATAAAGTTATAATATCCTGAACCTGGCTTTTCTTCTTTCTAAATACTATTTAACCTTGCTTTTCTTATTCATTAATAATATTCAACTGAGTCAAACTGGGACTGTAAAAGTTCTTGATGCTTTTTTTCGAGGAACTTGTAAACTGCCCCATGGGTGGCTCCATCGAGCAGCATCCTTATTGCTGTTCGGATTATAGTGTTTTGCTCCGGGTGCCCAAGTATGGATACGGTTTTTCCGTATACCGAGATTTTAACGTTTATAAGGGTTTCTGCAAGTTCTCTGGTTCTTCCGTTTCTTCCTATTATCCTGCCTTTTATGCGCTGCAGTTCTTTTGGTGTTGTAGCTACATCGGAAAGGTCGATGACCTCAAGCATAAGCATGTCGTCATCCAGAAGTTCGAGAGCTTTTTCAGGATTGAAGCCCCTTCCTATCGCCTTGAGAGTTTCGAGAACCCTGAATTCTTTCAATGGGTCTTCTTCACAGGTGATGTCTATCTTTCCAATTCCGCTGTCGATCTCCAGCTGGCATGCGGTTTTATCCTCGATAAACTTTTTTGTTTCTCCTTTCGGACCTATTATTACTCCGACTCTTTCTTTGGGGATTTTGACATACTGAGTCATATCATTCCGCCTGTATTTTTTTGAGTAGCTCTTCAGGTTTGTCCTTTATCCCATAGCGGCTGAAGAACCTGAGTATATTTTGTACATCCCTGTAAAGGAACTCCTGGGAGTTTGGATGCTCCAAGGTTACTGATTGCCCCATATCAATGAATATGGGGGTCAGGTCTTTCGGGTCGATCAGGATATTGTATTCGCTCAAATCGGCATGTACTAGATTTGCTTTTTTATAGAGAAGACGCATGTATTCGACCACAGTGTCAAAAATAAGCTTTGCTTCATCGCCTTCAAGATACGTGTTTTTGAGGAGTGGGTAAGGTATCTCTTTTTCTCCCATAAATTCCATGATAAGAATATTCTTTTCAGCAAGCACAGGCTCCGGAACCCGTACTCCTGCACTTTTCGCACGCTTCAGATTCTGAAGCTCTTTGCGTGTCCATGCAAAAATGATGTCTCGCTTATTGTTTCGAATGTTTGTGAAACGAGGGTCCTTCATAATATAGGCGTCCATAGCCTTGAAGGTGCTGCTGGCAATCCTGTATATTTTTACAGCCAGCTCTTTATCCGGGCCTTCGGCATAAAATACATTTGCTTCCTTTCCGGTACTGATTGCTCCGCCCATCGCCTTTATTATGCCTTTGTTAGAGAGGGTATAAAGAATCTTAAGGGTAGGTATATCAAATACGTTTTCTTCTACTTTTAGCCGTTCAGAATCTTTCTCCCTGACCCTGGACTTATCTTTAGCGCGATCAATGCGCTTTATTTTCTTTTCCTGATCCATTCCCATATTATCCTTTCAGGTATCCTTTCTTCTCAAGCCAGTCTACCTGCGGCCTTGTGTATTTCCAGATCACATCGGCTTTTTCGTTCTGGAATTCCCAGGGCACGACAATAACAACATCTCCTTCTCGAATCCAGGTTTTTTTCTTCATCGAACCCGGAATCCTTCCCATACGAACGACCCCATCCATGCAACGAAGCCTCAGACGGTTTGCACCCAGAAGACTTTCAACAGTTGCCAGGATCTCGTTATTTTCCCTGCGCGGTATGCGTACTCTTGTAACGGCTTCTTCCGTATCCGGTTTGGATGTAGGTTTCTTTAAGTCTGCCAGTTTGATACCTCATTTTTATGTAATTTATATTTATTATTTTACTTTTTATAGGAAGAAGCGTAAAACCACTAGGTCTTTAGCCTAGTGGATGTAAGCGTCAACTTAACCTTGGTTCCTGATGTATGCCTCAGCTATTTCCTTACTAACATTTCCTATAGTTGAGGCAAAATACCCATCACTCCACAAAGTCTTTTCTCCCCAATAATATCTTTTAAGATAGTTGCCTTGACTTTTCCATAACCTATTTGTAGTCTCTTGTTTCAGTTTTCTAACTATAGATACAACTGAAACTTTAGGCTCACTCTTAATTAACATGTGGATATGATCTTTGTCAGTTTCCATTTCCAGTATTTCAAAGTCAGACTCTTTTTCAATATCGTGAATAGTCTGTTTAAGTTCTGCGTTAAGTGGTTCTAATATCTTTTTCCTGTACTTGCAAACAAAAATAACATGGTACATAAGCAAAAACTTACTGTGATTCTTGTGCTCATACTCCATATTTACCAAAAACTATATATGTTGGTAAAGCATATAATACCATGTATGATGAAAGCGTTCAAGTTTAGACTATATCCGACAGAAGCCCAAGCTGGTAAACTTAATCAGCACATAGGTAGCTGCCGCTTTGTCTATAACTGGGCACTCAGTCAGAAAATTAAAACATATGAACAAACTGGAAAGTCTATTTCTAGGTTTGACTTAAACAAATTAATTCCAGCTTTAAAAACCTCTAATGAATGGTTAGGTGAGGTAAACTCTCAATCATTACAGGGAATGACTAAACAAGTAGAGTCCGCTTTCACTAGATTCTTTAGAGAAAAGAACGGATTCCCTAAATTTAAGTCTAAAAAGAATCCTATACAGTCTTTCCCAGTACCTCAGCACTATAGTGTTGATTTTGAAAACAACACTGTTAAGCTTCCTAAAATTGGAGAGATTAAAGCAGTTCTGCACAGACACTTTGAAGGTGAGTTGAAAACAGCAACCGTTTCAAAGACTTGTAAAGGAGATTACTACATTAGTATCCTTGTTGAAGATGGAAAAGAACTTCCAGTAAAGGAAACTTTCACAGAATCAACAACAGTAGGAATTGATGTAGGTATCAAAGACTTTGCTGTCCTTTCAACAGGAGAAACGGTTGAGAATCCAAAGTACTTGAAAAACTCTCTTAAAAGGCTCAAAGTATTACAGAAAAGAGTATCAAGGAAACAGAAAGGCTCTAAGAACAGAGCAAAAGCTAAACGAAGACTTGCTGTACTCTATGACAAAATAACAAATCAGAGAAATGACTTCCAGAACAAACTCTCTTTTAGACTTGTTAGCGAAAACCAAGCTGTAGCTCTGGAAACTCTAAATGTTAAAGGCATGGTTAAGAATCATCATTTAGCACAGGCTATAAGTGATTCTGCATGGAGTAGTTTTGTAACAAAGTTGGAATATAAGGCTCAATGGTTTGGGAAAACTGTTCTGAGAATAGGACAATTTGAACCCTCTTCTAAGCTCTGTAGTGTGTGTGGATACCACAATAAAGAGCTTCAATTGAAAGATAGAGAATGGACTTGCCCAGATTGTAAAACAAAGCATGATAGGGACATTAACGCCGCTATCAACATTAAGAAATTCGCTCTCATAGATCAAAACCTAATAGGGGTTTGAAACCTATTCAACACCTGCGGAACGCGGGGAAGAGCCTGTTGACTTGCTTTCAGTAGAAAGGGGAATGAAACAGGAAGCCACTGAGTCTTTAGCTCAGTGGTAGTTCACTTTATACCCTTAAATCCCTTATATATCGTTTTTCCAAGTTTTAAGGTTATTCGTCCTGCAGCCTTCAACTTTCTGTTATTATTTTAATGCTGCGCTTTTCTGCTTTCTTTTACTCTCTTCTTATTATTATTTTTTTCTAAGTAATTGGACAGGCGACAAGTATATATATTTTATATTCCTTTGTATGTTTCACGCGCAAGACAGGCGTGAACCGCTCTTGAAATTGTAATTCTAGAGTGAAGTTCAGGGTTATAGCAAAACAGATTTTCAACAATTGTTAAGTTTGTTTTTAATGAATTTTCCTGAACAAAAAGATTTATATATTAAAACTGATGTATATGTCTTCCTGTTCCAGTACGAATTTGATTGTGCTGGAAGATTTTCTCATAGTCTTTCGGTTTAAATTTCTTCTTAATCTGAGAGGGAATGATTATCTTTAAATACTATGAGTGCATATCTATAACTTCCTGCATGAAAAATGCAGCAATTACTATTCATTAATAATGGAGTCAGGAGTTATTTCCTGTCTGACGAGGATTTTGTCGGTTCGGTTAATTCTGGGCGGTGAGAGTTTTTCATAAAACGAATCATCGCGAAACTGAAATAACTGAATTGATAGTTGTTAGTGCAAGTTTCTGCGACCAAGACCTTTAATTTTAAGTGTGCGATACATTAACAATTCTGGTTGATCCTGCCAGAGGTTACTGCTATCGGTGTTCGCCTAAGCCATGCGAGTCATATGTTCTTCGTGAACATGGCGTACTGCTCAGTAACACGTGGATAACCTGCCCTTGGGTCTGGGATAACCCCGGGAAACTGGGGATAATACCGGATAACGCATATATGCTGGAATGCTTTATGCGTAAAATGGATTCGTCTGCCCAAGGATGGGTCTGCGGCCTATCAGGTAGTAGTGGGTGTAATGTACCTACTAGCCTACAACGGGTACGGGTTGTGAGAGCAAGAGCCCGGAGATGGATTCTGAGACATGAATCCAGGCCCTACGGGGCGCAGCAGGCGCGAAAACTTTACAATGCGGGAAACCGTGATAAGGGGACACCGAGTGCCAGCATCATATGCTGGCTGTCCAGATGTGTAAAATACATCTGTTAGCAAGGGCCGGGCAAGACCGGTGCCAGCCGCCGCGGTAACACCGGCGGCCCGAGTGGTGATCGTGATTATTGGGTCTAAAGGGTCCGTAGCCGGTTTGGTCAGTCCTCCGGGAAATCTGATGGCTCAACCATTAGGCTTTCGGGGGATACTGCCAGGCTTGGAACCGGGAGAGGTAAGAGGTACTACAGGGGTAGGAGTGAAATCTTGTAATCCCTGTGAGACCACCTGTGGCGAAGGCGTCTTACCAGAACGGGTTCGACGGTGAGGGACGAAAGCTGGGGGCACGAACCGGATTAGATACCCGGGTAGTCCCAGCCGTAAACGATGCTCGCTAGGTGTCAGGCATGGCGCGACCGTGTCTGGTGCCGCAGGGAAGCCGTGAAGCGAGCCACCTGGGAAGTACGGCCGCAAGGCTGAAACTTAAAGGAATTGGCGGGGGAGCACAACAACGGGTGGAGCCTGCGGTTTAATTGGACTCAACGCCGGACAACTCACCGGGGACGACAGCAATATGTAGGCCAGGCTGAAGACCTTGCCTGAATCGCTGAGAGGAGGTGCATGGCCGTCGCCAGTTCGTACTGTGAAGCAT
Organism: Methanosarcina flavescens; assembly: GCF_001304615.2. Lineage (NCBI taxonomy): Archaea > Methanobacteriati > Methanobacteriota > Methanomicrobia > Methanosarcinales > Methanosarcinaceae > Methanosarcina > Methanosarcina flavescens. Next base: position 2,279,825 of record NZ_CP032683.1, read on the forward strand.
CCTGTTAAGTCAGGCAACGAGCGAGACCCGTGCCCACTGTTACCAGCATGTCCTCCGGGACGATGGGTACTCTGTGGGGACCGCCGATGTTAAATCGGAGGAAGGTGCGGGCCACGGTAGGTCAGTATGCCCCGAATTTCCCGGGCTACACGCGGGCTACAATGAATGGGACAATGGGTCCCTACCCTGAAAAGGGCTGGTAATCTCCCAAACCCATCCGTAGTTCGGATCGAGGGCTGTAACTCGCCCTCGTGAAGCTGGAATCCGTAGTAATCGCGTTTCAATATAGCGCGGTGAATACGTCCCTGCTCCTTGCACACACCGCCCGTCAAACCACCCGAGTGAGGTATGGGTGAGGGCACGAACTCTGTGTCGTGTTCGAACCTGTGCTTTGCAAGGGGGGTTAAGTCGTAACAAGGTAGCCGTAGGGGAATCTGCGGCTGGATCACCTCCTAAGCATAAAAAACCCACCACCCAGATGCCGATAAACCGAAACAAAATCCTCAAACCATTAAGGTTAGCTATTCAATAGCTAATCATCATCAAACTCATCAAATGCACTCGGGAAGTAAATTTCCGGGGAAGGACGGATTGCCTGTGTTGACACGCAGGTACATGAAGTCATGTATAGGTGCTGTATACTGGACGCTTACTGGACCTGGTTAGGATATACAGGAAATATGCTATCAGGTGGATGGCTCGGCTCAAGAGCTGATGAAGGACGTGCCAAGCTGCGATAAGCCCGGGGTAGGCGCAAGGAGCCAATGAACCCGGGATCTCCGAATGGGACCTCTCCATAGTGATCAGTAATGATCGGGAACGCTCCGAATTGAAACATCTCAGTAGGAGCAGGAAAAGAAATCAAACGAGATGCCGTAAGTAACGGCGAGTGAAACCGGCACAGTTCAAACCGAATCCCCTTAGGGGAAATGTGGTGTTGAAGGGCTGTTCAAACGTCTGGCGGCTAAACAGAACTTGCCTGAAACGGCAGACCATAGAGTGTGACAGTCACGTATGTGTAAACCAAAAGACCGGAACATGTCCCTGAGTACCGTGCGTTGGATATCGCGCGGGAATCTGGGGGGCACCAACCTCCAAAACTAAATACTACTTGAGACCGATAGCGAAATAGTAGGGTGACCGAACGCTGAAAAGTACCCCGAGAAGGGAGGTGCAAAGTGCCTGAAACCTGATAGTGATGGAACGATACGGCATGAAAGGATCTTTGGTACGAAGGAAACACTCGCGAGGGTGCTGTACGAGTATCACTGCCAGTGTCGTATCTTACGTTTTGAAGAACGGGCCAGGGAGTGTGTCTTGGTGGCAATGGCTAACCTTATATTTGGGCAGCCGAAGCGAAAGCAACATGTGCGCAACTCTTCTGAGCGAGGCACGACGTATACAAGTGCGTGGAGTCACCGGGACACGACCCGAAGCCGGGTGATCTAGGCGTGGGCAGGTTGAAGCGTGGCGAAAGCTACGTGGAGGACCGCAAGCGGTGTTGATCTGCAAATCATTCGCGTGACCTGCGTCTCGTAGTGAAATGCTAATCTAACCCGGCATCAGCTGGTTCCTTCCGAAACATGTCGCAGCATGACCTGACTGGAGATCGTCTGTGGAGTAGAGCACTGATTGGCGGTTCCGGGGGGGAAACCCCTCGCCCGCTTGTCAAACTCCAAACCCACCGTCGTCTGAGAAAGTCGGAGTCCGGACTGCTGGGGTAAGCTTGTAGTCCGTAAGGGAGACAACCCAGCCCGTGGTTAAGGTCCCCAAGTGTCGACTAAGTGTTAACACTAAAGGGCGTCCCAAGCCCAAGACAGCTGGAAGGTTAGCTTAGAAGCAGCTATCCTTCAAAGAGTGCGTAACAGCTCACCAGTCGAGGTTTGGGGCCCCGAAAATTGACGGGGCTCAAGTCGACCACCGATACCACGGAGTACCGCAAGGTAATCTTGTAGGAAGGCGTTGCGTTCGGACAGAAGCAGGGCTGTGAAGTCCTGTGGACCGTTCGCAAACGAAAATCCTGGTAATAGTAGCAGCATAGAAGGGTGAGAATCCCTTCCGCCGAAGGGGCCAGGTTTCCTCGGCAATGTTCGTCAGCCGAGGGTTAGTCGGTCCTAAGACGTACCGTAACTCGAGTACGCCAAAAGGGAAACAGGTTAATATTCCTGTACCATTTAGCACTCATGTCTGACGTCTCAGGGCAGGCCGAGCGGAGTCGTCGCTCCGTCTAAGCAGCGAAACCCGTGGAGAGCCGTAATGGCGAGAAGCGGGTGAATCTGTTATGGCTAAAGTCGGTTACACCCAGGGACCCGTGAAAAGGCCGCTAAATGTCCGTACCGAGAACTGACACAGGTGCCCCTGGCTGAAAAGGCCAAGGCGTGTCGGAGTAATTCAGTTAAGGGAATTCGGCAAATTAGCTCCGTAACTTCGGGAGAAGGAGTGCCTGCTGTGAAGACAGCAGGTCGCAGTGACCAGGGGGCTCCAACTGTCTAATACCAACATAGGAGATTGCAAACCTGTAAAGGCTAGTACAATCTCTGAATCCTGCTCAGTGCAGGTACCTGAAACCCCGGTTCAACGGGAAGAAGGGCCTGTAAACAGCGGGGGTAACTATGACCCTCTTAAGGTAGCGTAGTACCTTGTCGCTTAATTGGCGACTTGCATGAATGGATCAATGAGAGCCCTACTGTCCCTAACTGGAATCCGGTGAAGCTTACATTCTAGTGCACAGTCTAGAGACCTCTAGGGGGAAGTGAAGACCCCGTGGAGCTTTACTGCAGCCTGTCGCTGGGTTGTGGTTCTGGATGTACAGAGTAGGTAGGAGGCGTCGAAGCGGTTGCGCCAGCATCCGTGGAGCCATCAATGGGACACTACCCTTCTGGGACCGCGACCCTAACTCTGAGAAGAGGACCCCGATAGGTGGGCAGTTTGCCTGGGGCGGGACGCCCTTGAAAAGATATCAAGGGCGCGCAATGGTTGACTCAAGTGGGTCGGAAACTCACTGAAGAGTGCAAGAGCATAAGTCAGCCTGACGTTATTCAGCACAGTAGTGGATGACGAGACGAAAGTCGGTTCTAGCGAACTTTTGTGCCTCCTTGGTGGGGGCCAAAAATGACAGAAAAGTTACCCCGGGGATAATTGAGTCGTTGCCGGCAAGAGTACATATCGACCCGGCAGCTTGCTACCTCGATGTCGGTTCTTTCCATCCTGGCCGTGCAGCATCGGCCAAGGGTGAGGTTGTTCGCCTATTAAAGGAGATCGTGAGCTGGGTTTAGACCGTCGTGAGACAGGTCGGTTACTATCTACTAGAGGTGTCTGAGGTCTGCGGGTAAGCTGCTTTTAGTACGAGAGGAACCAAGCAGCGGCGCCACTGGTGTACCGGTTGTTCGACAGGGCATTGCCGGGCAGCTACGCGCTAAGGAATAAGAGCTGAATGCATCTAAGCTCGAAATCTGACCTAAAACGAGACCTCATTAAGGATTCCGGTAAAAGACCGGTTTGATAGAAACGGGATGTAAGCACCAAGGCAACGAGGTGTTCAGTCCGCGTTTACTAACCATCCGTTCCTTTCCTAATCCGGTTCAGGCGAAATCCAGTCTGCAGCACCATACATGACTTAATCATTAGTTTGTCTTTGGCTATAGACAAATTTCCTCAATCCCATTTATAGGAGAGTGTGGCGGCCATAGCGGCAGGGTCACTCCTGTACCCATCCCGAACACAGCAGATAAGCCTGCCCGCGTTCCTGACTGTACTGAAGTGCGCGAGCCTTCGGGAACTCTGGATCGCTGCCATGCTCACCCTATCATTCTAATCTTTTCTAAAAATGGTTTTTTTAAAACTGATTTTCTAATAGTGATTTTGTATCTTTTTGATGTGGATCCCAGTTATCGACTGTATTATCCACCTGAGCGAGGCGCATGACTGCTTTACCGCGTTTGTAAAATAAAAATTTATAAAAATGAAAAGGAATACATAGGCCCTTTGCATTTGAACAATACGACTATTTATCCACAGATGGACTATTTATTCACAGATCAATCTATCCACAGATTAACCTTCTTGGGAACTGAGGAAAAAGACTCAACTCAAAGAAAGTCTCGACTTCTTCGGCTCTAAGGGTATCCGGAATGCAGAGCCATAACCCTACCGAGACAGGACATGGAGCTCGTTAAAAAAATTATTGAAAAAAGTCAGGCAGAAGAAAGTGCCACAATGGCTTCTGCCAGATCTCCGTTTGAATCTTGCAAAGCTTTCCGGGCTTCATCTTCAGAAACGCCGGTTTGCTCCATTACGAGTTTTATATCTTCAGCGGGAATCTCCAGTTCTTTTGGAACTTCTTTTGCGTCACCTACAATCTGGTATGTTTCCGAGCCCTGGACTGTCATTATGCTGACGTTTGCATTCTCTATAATAATATTAGAGTCCGCAGTCTTTATGACTACTTCCTGAACATCCTTGAGCTCTTTAACATCAATTCCCATCTGTTTCATCATCTGCTTCATCTTAGCCGGGTTCATACCCCGGCCCCCTATCCCTCCCATTCCTGGGAACATAGACTTGCTTCTCCTTTATTTTCGTTTACTTTTTCAGGTTCGGGTTCAATACATTCAGCGCGATTTTACTTTTCTTAATGGCATCCGCCGCAGGTGCCGCATCCACCGCCAGCTGAGGGGTTGCGGATAAGAAAACCTTTTCCGTTTTCGTCCTCAATAAAGTCGATGCTGCCCTCAGAGAAGCCTCTTTCTATTTCTTTTGCCATAACAAGTTTTATCCCGTTACTTTCCATAGTGATGTCGTCTTCCTTCTGTTCATCGTCAAAAGCTAATCCATACTGAATTCCGCTGCAGGCAACCCCGGCAACAAAAATTCTGAGAGCAAGTTCAGGTTTTCCTTCTTGTTCAAGCAGTGCTTTCAATTCTGCAGCAGCTTTGTCTGTTACTTCTATCATTTACGCACCTCTTTTTTACTTTCCATATTTTACAAAAATTTATGTGTTTTATTTTCTATAAGATGCCAACCGTTACAGCTTACAGATAATTTCCAAACGTTATATACTCTTGCATCGGGCGAATATAACGTTTATTGTAAAATTGCGCTTTTTCCCTGAAAGAGTCTTTTTCACAGGAAGCTGGAAGGGCAGAGTGTGGATTCTTTTTCAGAGAATCTTTACGTTGCCAATATATAAAAATATATTTTCTATTTTATATATTTTTCTCCTAATATTTTTTTGCATTTAAAATCACAGAAACTCGGCATCTTCATCAACAGGCTCCTCAAGAACCTTTGCATTATAAGCATTAATCTCCAGAGAATTGCGTTTCCCTTTCACTTCCCAGATGGGAATGTATACAAGCTCCAGATCAAGCTGTACCTCTTCAGATTTTGGTCTGATGCTCCTGTGTTCATATATAACAGCCTGTCCTTCTGTATTGTTAAAGCGTATCTCGCGTGTATTCTCTTCTATTATTAAGTCCAGAAGAATCTTTTCTGCCTGTTTTTTATCCACGTTCGGTCTTTTTAACTCATACTGTACGGCAGGAATCCTTGTAGGTGCAGCCAGTCCTTCGATTTCCATCTCTTCTTTTGATTTGTTTAAAGCGTTAAGAAAACCTTTCCCTTTTCCTGCAATACTCAGTACCTTTGACCTGAAGCGTTTTTCTGCTTCAACACTATATTTGTATTTCCAGAAAGGCACAAATTTCAAAATCGCATCCCTAGGGCTGCTTACATGGGGTTTTGCAATAATCATCGCCTGCTTTTTAGAAATTCTTGGCTCTACGGATTGTATATTCAGCATTTCGTAAGATTCGATATCTGAAACCTCAACCTGTTCTGATTTCCTTAAATCTTTTCTCTCCTCAAAGCCCCATATTCCGAATCGATTCTCAAAAGAAGGTTTATCGGTTTCGATTTGCTGACTCTGAGAGGGCAGGATTTCTCCGTTAGGGTAAGAAGACTTCTGTCTGAGCTTTTCTTTTGGATTCCAGTTTTTTACTAGCTCAAAAGCTGGTTGCCTGTACGGGTCTCGTGTTTCATTTGCTGGCAGTATTCCCGGTTCTGGATACGAAACCTTTGATTTTCTTTCCAGATTTACAAGCACCGCTCTTCCAATTTGAAGAGCCAGTTCATCCCTATCCCATACATAAATCCCAAATTCAGCTGCGTAATCGATTAATTCTTCAGACCCCTTCCCGGTCATTACGTAAATTCCTGTACAATCTCCTATTTTTTCGGAAAAGGATTTTATTTCCTCGCAATCTGGCTGCAGGGCACACCTGATATAAGCCTGATGCCCGTTTTTCTCCACAAGAATATCACACTGGCTGCATATTGTGACATTATATCCGGAGGATTTAAAAATATCAACAAGGATTTCTAAAAGGTCTTGCTTCATGATTCTCACATTCTTATAACCTGCACATCTAAAATAGTTTATGTTTGCACCTGAAAGTACAATAATTTGGCATTCTCTATTATAAACTACTCTTTTGCTTTATTATACATCTTCAATAATATGAAAAGGTACATATATTTAAGAGACTAAATTCTAACCAGATAGTATGAGTGGAATCAGGTTTGGAACGGATTCCTTTTCCACATATGAAGAAGGAATAAAGAAAGAGTGGATTGTAGGAAACGGACTCGGGGGATACGCCTCATCTACAATTATAGGGGCGGGAACAAGGACTTATCACGGACTGCTTGTGGCAGCTCCGGAAAACTCTCCAGGAAGGTTCGTACTGCTTTCCTCTCTTGATGAGGAAATTGCGATTAATGACGAAGTTTATAGGTTGGCAACCCATAAGTATCCGGGTACTGTTTTTCCTTCAGGGCTCAATTATCTTTCCAAATTTATTCTTGCTCCATTTCCTCTCTGGGTTTATCACCCAGGCGCTTTTACCGTGAAGAAAAAAGTTTTCATGATTCACAACAGCAATACGACCTGTGTTCTGTATGATATCAGGGCCAGAAGAGATGGAGCTCTGCTGAGAATCTTTCCGCTGGTAAATTCTAGAAATTTCCACCACACTGCTCGCTCAGGAGATATCTCTTTCTCTCAGGAAGCCAGTCCTGCAGGAGTAAAACTGGAAAGTTCTAACGGTTTTGCTTTCTCGCTTTCTTCCAATCTCCAGTACCATTCTGATCCCAAATGGTACTATAACTTTGAGTATGATACTGAAAAACAAAGGGGACTTAACTTCCAGGAAGACAACTTTAATCCGGGTTATTTCGAAAGTAAACTCAAACCAGGAACATCTCATTTTTTTATTGCCGCTTCAACAGAAGATATTTCTTCTCTGACGCTAGAGCAGGTTGAGGAGCTCTATACAAGGGAAGTATACAGGCAAAATCTTCTTGCCTTTAATTCAAGACTTACCGAGCCTTTTGCTCTCAAGCTTCTCAGGGCAACCGACTCCTTTATAGTGAAAAATCCCTCATCAGGTGAAAATACGGTGATTGCGGGATATCACTGGTTTTCTGACTGGGGGCGGGATACCATGATCTCCATACCTGGCCTGCTTTTAATTCCTCGCCGCTTCGAAGAGGCAAAATCCATTCTCAAAAATTATTCCAAATACTGTAGGAGAGGTCTGATCCCAAATGCTTTTCTGTCTCTTGGGGGAGAACCGATTTACAATACTGTGGATGCTTCTCTCTGGTTTATTCACGTCCTGGGCAGGTATTTCGCATATACAAAAGACTTCCTTTTCCTCTCGGATGTCTGGGAAACCGTGGATTGTATAATAAATAATTATCGTAAGGGTACGGACTTTGGAATCGGCATGGACTCTGATTATCTAATCCGGCAGGGCCCTCAGTTAACCTGGATGGATGCTAAAGTCGGGGAACAGGCAATAACTCCAAGAGAAGGCAAAGCCTGTGAAATCAACGCTCTCTGGTACAATGCCCTGAAGACTGCCTCCAGTCTGGGCACCTTTCTAGAAAAAAATATTTCTTTTTATGAAACTCTTGCAGCTGGGGTAGCCTCAAACTTTGAGAACGTTTTCTGGAATCCGGAAAAAAACTGCCTTTTTGACCTTGTATCTCAGGACGAAGCAGGAAATGAGGTTAAAGATCCTGCAATTCGTCCCAATCAAATCTTTGCAGTGGCTTTACCCTATACCATGCTTTCGCCTGAAAAAGAGAAAGCGATAGTGGATAGAGTTGAGAAAGATCTCCTGATTCCCTTCGGGCTTAGGACCCTCTCGACAGATCACCCTCTGTATAAAGGACGTTATCAGGGGGATCCAGCAACTAGAGATGCAGCCTACCACAATGGCACTGCCTGGCCCTGGCTCCTTGGCGCTTATGTGAAAGCTTACCGGAAGGTCCACAACTATTCAAAAGAAAGCCTCGAAGATATGCGGGCTCTTCTGCAGGGCTTTGATGCGCACCTTGAAACCGCAGGCATTGGCACCATCTCTGAGGTGTTTGATGGAGATTATCCTCACTCTCCGGGTGGCTGTATCTCTCAAGCTTGGAGTGTTGCAGAAATCCTGAGAGCATATGTAGAGGATGTGCTGGGAATCAAACCCTGAGATAAGAGTCACATGTACTGTCGTTTCTTTGCAGCATCCTTCAAAATTCATTCCCTCTCTTTTTTATACTTGTTTTACAATCTATCCCCCATGATTGATTTTGATTCCTTAAAAACCGAGAACGGTCTGATCCTTGCTATTGTTCAGGATCAGCTTAGCAAGGAGGTACTGATGTGCGCCTATATGAATCGGGAGGCCCTCGAGAAAACTGTAGAGACCGGAATAGCACATTTCTGGAGCCGGAGCAGGCAACAGTTATGGAAAAAAGGAGAGACTTCAGGACATGTGCAGAAAGTAAAAGAGATCAGAATTGATTGCGACATGGATTCTCTCCTTATGCTGGTTGAACAAACAGGTGGAGCCTGCCATATGGGGTACAGATCCTGTTTTTATCGAAAATTAGACGGAAAGGTTATAGGGGAGAAAGTCTTCGAACCGGAAGACGTTTATTAAGTTAATCAAGTTTCGAGAAATGGAGAATATCTCACTTCTCATTTATTTCAGTTTATTTCTTCTTTTATTTATACTCTTATTTCTTATCCACTTTGTTCCTCCTTTTTTCTTTTATCCTTCTCCTTTTTCTTTATCTATATATTTTATTTCTCAGCCTTTCGGTTTCTCAGTATCTCCAAAACCTTATTTTCTTCCTGCACAGTTTTTTAGCTTTTTTCTTCTAAAATAAATTGTCAGAAGTTTTCTTATATACCTTCCGGCTCTATATCCCCTTATATGGCTGATGACAAGCGGATATGGAGGATTGTTCCAGATACGAGTGTAATTATTGACGGAAGGCTTTCGGCTCGCATTAGAGACGGGGACTTCAGAGGTGCCGAGATTATAATTCCCGAAGCTGTGGTATCGGAACTTGAAGCCCAGGCAAATAAGGGCAGAGAAATAGGGTTTAAAGGGCTTGAAGAGCTTCTGGAACTCCGCAAGCTGGCAGAAAGAGACGAGATTCTCCTTCAGTTCAGCGGGGTTCAGCCCACGCTAGAGGAGATAAAGCTATCTAAAGAGGGCAGGGTAGATGCTCTTATCCGAAGTACAGCTATTGATGCAGGAGGGCTGTTTGTAAGTGCAGATAGGGTGCAGTCTCTTATAGCTAAAGCAAAGGGCCTTAATGTCGAGTACATGCATCCCAAAACCCTGGATCCGTCTGAGCTTACGCCTCTAAAAATAGAGCATTTTTTCACGGATGATACGATGTCCGTACACCTCAAAAATGGGGTTCCTCCTATGGCCAAGAAGGGACCAATAGGGGATATACGCTATGTAGTGATTCGTGATGAACCTGTTACTTCTGCAGAACTTTCCAGTATATCTAGAGAACTTATTGAAAGGGCGAGGCTGGATCCCGAATCTTTTATCGAGATGTCATCAAGTGGAGCAACTGTCTTGCAAATCCGAAACATGCGTATCGCAATTGTCCACCCGCCTTTTTCCGATGATATGGAAATTACAGCTGTCAGGCCAACTGTAGTTGTAGATCTTGAGCAATATCGGCTAAGCGATAAACTCAAAGAACGGATTGTAGGCCAGCGAGGAATTCTTATTGCTGGTCCGCCTGGAGCCGGAAAGTCTACTTTTGCCGCAGGAATTGCCCGATACCTGAACGACCGTGGGCAGGTGGTCAAAACGATGGAATCCCCAAGAGACCTTCAGGTACCTCCTGAAATCACTCAGTATTCACCTCTGAATGGCAGGATGGAAGACACTGCGGATCTTTTGCTTCTGGTCAGGCCGGATTATACTATATATGATGAGGTCCGGAAGACCAGCGATTTTCTGATTTTTGCAGATATGCGGCTTGCAGGCGTGGGGATGATTGGAGTTGTGCATGCAACCAGGGCAGTAGATGCCGTTCAGCGTCTGATTGGAAGGGTCGAACTTGGTGTAATCCCGCAAGTAGTGGACACCGTTATTTTTATCGATAAAGGAGAAGTTGCAAAGGTTCTGGTGCTTGAATTTACGGTTAAAGTGCCTCATGGGATGACTGAACAGGATCTTGCAAGACCGGTAATAGTTATTGCAGATTTTGAGACCAGAAGAGTTGAGTATGAGATATATACCTATGGCGAACAGGTTGTTGTTATGCCAGTAGGACCTCCTACTGAACTCAGGAAACCTTCTTGGAAGCTTGCAGAAGAAGAAATAAGGAACGTTATTAGCAGGTACGCATCCGGTCCTGTTGAAGTGGAAATGACTTCAGATGACAGTTCAATCGTAAAGGTTCGAGATGATGATGTGCGAAAAGTTATCGGCAAAGGTGGAAATGTCATTGACCGGATCGAAAATATGCTTGGCCTTCATATTGATGTCAGAGAGCTGGAAATCGAAGCTCCGAGAGCTGCAAGGGGCAGGAAATATGGAGCTGAAAGCCGGGCTCCCCGGGAGAAACGAAGAGCATCCAGCTTTGAAGAGGTGCCTGTTGTCTCTTCTGTTCATCCTTTCATCGAAAGAAATAAGAAACACCTGATTCTTGGAGCCCCGGAACTTGCAGGAAAGGATGTAGAAGTCTATATTGCAGACGAGTACCTTTTCAGTGCAACGGTGAGCCGGCATGGAGATGTAAAACTCAGGGCGAACTCGGACCTTGCTTCCGATATTATAGACGCTCAGGATAGGGGAGAACCGATTGAGATAAGGCTTATCTGATCTCTTCCTGTTTCCTCTTTTTGAGCTATTTTTCTCTTCTCTTTTTACAATCTACTTTTTATCCTTCCTCTTCTTTTTTCTGCTATTGATTTATTTTATTATTTTATACAGATACTCAATAATTTTATATACTGTAGATCCTGATTCTGTAATAGAAAATTAAAGGGGTTATGGTCTGAATGAATAAGTCACATCAAGCAGAGCCGGAAATCAGGGAGGATTTCCAGGGAAGAATTGAGGTTTTTGACCAGAGCATAAGGAGTTTTGAAAAACGACTCAGGGCAGTTGAGAGGCGCCTTTCTATGGAAATCCCTCCTGGAGTGCAGGCTGGAAGAATTTATTCCAGAAATTTATCAGGATTTTTCCCTGAAAGAAACGAAGGAAGTATCGCCGCATACTCTTCTATTCTCCCACAGGTCTCGTCGGTTTCTCCTGAGTCTCCTATTCGCGGAAATCCTTTTCTTTCAGATCTGGTTCCTCCAACTTCGGAAGGAAATGCCTCAAGTTTTGGATTCAGTGCAGTACTTCCTTCAGGCGAGCCTATGAATCCCTCAATGGCTTATGCTGACAATTCTTCTGAAATTTCCGGAACTGGTTATAAAATAAAAGATATAAATGAAGTTTTCTCCAGCATCACAGAAGGCCTCCGTTCTCTCCATGCTACAATATCCGAGTTATCGAATTTTACCCACAACAGTCTCGAGCCTGAGATCGAAAAATTAAACACTGAACTTCGTACTCTCAAGGCTCAGGAAGATACGAAAAATAAATATATAAAGGAACTTGAATCCCGCATAAAAATCCTTGAGAGTCAGAACAGGCTCACTTTCGGCTCTATGAAAATTCCATTTGAGATCTCAGGAGTTATCGGCTCTTCAGCTCTTTTCCTTACCGCCCTCCTTATATGGGCTGGTCGGTGGGATGTCATAAGGTCTCCTTATTTCTCCACTGCACTTGCTGTGCTAATGGCAGGAGCCGTTTTTATGAAATTTTATATGGCTAACCGAAGAGAGAAAACGCTGGCAGATGAGTTATGAATTAAGAAGAACTTGTGTGTATTAACTATTAGTTTTGAGTAGAGTGCGGCTTCTTCTTAGCTTCGAGTTATCTTTAAAAAATAGTCGCTGTCAAAATCCCTGTACCCTTCTCTCATTATTTTTATCTTGATATATCCTTCAGCTTTTCCCGGAGGAAGTTCAGGATTGGAAATCTTCAATGTTACCTTACCTTCAAGGTCGGTAACGCCTGAATAGGCTTTTTTCCTATCAGGACTCCAGGCAATCACATTTGCATCCCCTATCCCGCAGTTCTCGCTGTCAAACACTTTTACAGGCAGGCTCAGATCTATTTCTTTTTTGATTTCTTCTTCAGGTGAAGGCAAAGAAAACGCACTTATATTCGTTGTCGCATACATGGGTTTAGGAGGAGTAGGAGCATCGCTGACAGCTGAAAGAACTGCATAGAAACCTATGAGGCCAATAACTGTGAACACGACAATTCTTATTGGAAGCCCCAGGGTTCCAGTCTCATTATTTTTCAGTTCTCCACTTAGCATGTGAAACCTCTCCCTGCAGTTTTGTTGTGTGCAGTTCTTTTATGCAGTTCTTTTATTACGCGCAGTTGTCTTATTGCCTTAAATTCTATTTCCGTAAGATCTCAAATCATCTCGTCTTAATGATCAGAATGGCATCCTTTTTCTCGTAGTCGTAGAAACCGTCAGCTACGACCTTCAGGTCCATTGTCCCTTCGTTCTGGTTTGGATCAAGCCTGATTCTCGCGTTATCCGGAGTTGTTAGGAAAGTGATTCCATTGGCGTCCGTAGTATTCGAGGCTGCCCCGCCAAGCCCTCTCAGAATAACGTTTGCATTCCGTACCGGATTTCCGTCGTTGTCAGTTGCTTTTACCACTACGGTTATGGCAAGAGAGTTTTCTGCGGTACTGGAATCCACTATTATTGAGTTCCCTTTAGCAAGAGTACTTCCTCTAAGCCCTGCATTTTCCACAAACACCGACATCTCCTTTGTCGGGGTCGGCATGATCGAAATCAGCGTTGCAAGGGCAACCATCCCGACAACAAGCATAACGACAATATTAATCGGAAGCTCCATAGCTTTTTCATCATGTTTAAAAAATTTGAATTTTTTCATGTATTGTCTCTATTCAACTTTCTTAAATTATTCACTCTAAACTGTATTAATTTTTTGCTGAATAACTTTGCTTTTCTCAATACATCGGGGCGTGGAGGTCATGAATGTTCCACCAGTACAAGTTGTCAGGCAATTAAGCTTCAGGGTGAAAAATAACAAAAATAAAGCGTTTAAAGTCTTTCAATTGAAAAAGAGAGACTCTATTTATTACTTCTAGTAATCGTCTAACTGCCTCTTTAGGTTGAGAAGTAAAACAATTTCAGAGAAAGCACTTGGAGCTTATAATATAGTAGCAACTGCACACCTCTGGTAAAGGCTAGAAGCTCTTGAGTGTGGCCCAGAAGTCTAGGAAATAAAGATTTCTTCATAGATTAACTTAGACAAGGCTTTGACCCAGGCTCAATGGGAGGCCGTCAAAGCTTGGGAGCAGGTCCATCCCTGGAAACAGGTGTATGTAATAGTTTGTGAAGAAGTGGGGCCTGAGTAATTTTTAGTCTATTTTTATACATGGCGATTTGAATAATATATTTTTAATTAGTTATTTTAGGAATGCGCTTTAGAAACAAATCTTAGAGGGTCTTATTCAGCCTGATAGTGAAAAATAAAAGTAAAGTCTGACCTAAACTTGACAATAATCCTAGATCCACTTGTGATCTTTTCATCTCATTTACTTCCTTGGTTCAGTGGAATTTACATTCCAGATAAATATAAGGTAATAGTGTTGTTGATGCCTTTGATCGCATGTTGATAGCAGTTGCTCCTTATAAGACAATGCCAGTTGCTAAATCCGATGAGGTACTGTCCTGTTTACATTACTCAAACAAATTAATGACCACCATTAGTATTCAGTCTGTCTATAGAATCTGCACCGTCAGATCCATACCATTTTGACACTAAGTTGTGACTCTACATTTTGGATGGATGATATAATCCCAACTCTAAATCCGGATGCTCCTCCTCGGTCTCCTCCCCATAGCAGTCCAACAGCTGTTGTCCGATCTGAGTCTCTTAAGACTACAGATCCAGAATCTCCGTGGTCACAGAAAAAACCGTTGTTACTGTCGGGATACCCCATGACTAGTGCTTGATCTATAACATAGCGATTTGACGGTCCGGCCATCCATTGGTGCGCACAATTGACATCAATGACAAACCCTTTAGTTAGACGGGTCCTAAAACCCCTTTTACAGACCCCTTCCCCCTTTTTACACCAAGCGGTGGCCGTTATACGATCGATCAAAATTGCTGGAGGGTCTTGGTCGACAATTTCTGAAGACAAGGTACGTCCATATTCGAGTGCGGGAACCAGTGTGAAAACCGCGGCATCGACAAGACCCACTAAAATCGGTGAAAAAGGAAGAGGTGGAGTTTGGGGGTAGTCTACCCGCACAACACGGCCAATATTGTCATCTGGAGGAATAGCAGTGGTTCCGGGTATGAAAACTCCAGGGGGATGATCTGGCTGCCAGACTGTGAAGGGAAAACTGGAATTTAGATTTCCCACCACGTGAAAGCAGCTCAATCCAAGGAGTTCGCCTGTGTTTGAGTCTTGGACCACAGCGCCGAGAGTTCCATATTCCCCAATTTTAGGGTTAATTATCTTGATTCCGCCCACTATCGGGTTATAGCGATTATTGTCCGGGAGAACGAGAGGTTCAACATGTGACTCGATAAAGCAGACTCTGAGGCCTCCCATTAACTCGAGTATATGAAACGGTATCTGAGGTACCTGAGATATATCAGTAACATAAACTCGAATGGCCACTTCGTCATGTAGTATCCCATTCTCTTCGAGCATGCCTATACCGACTCCGACGACTCCAGGCAAGGCCAGAATTGGCCATTCGACAAGTTTCTTGGCTGCAATCATTTCGGCAGTGATTTCCATGATATCTCCTCTTTCAACCACATTTGATTCAAAGTAGTTTACATTCAGGAAAATAATGCATACTAATTTGCTGATGCCATTGGTCGTGTATTGCAAAATATTCATTTAGTTTCTCTCTTGGTAATAGTCACTCCTAATGAGACAATGGCCGTTGTTAAATCCATTGAGGTTTTCTTCTGTTTACATTACTCAGGCAAATTAATGACCATTTAGTGCTCAGCTTGCTGATAGAATCTGAAAATGCAGCCATAATTGAGCAACTTTCTGAATCGACCACTGATACTAAACCACTGATACTAATTCATTACTACCTAGACAACTCTATAAAAGCCATAAGATGTTGACTCGATGTCTCAAATGTGTGAGATGTACTCCCTCTCCTCCCCTATTAGAAATAAAACGACTAATTGACAGTACTGCTTTGATTAATTCATATATAATTATATAATTTCCTTTAAATAAGTAGCTGCTAAACAAATTTACTGATCTGAATTCTAAATCCCTTCTAGAGACCCAATTAATAACGACACAAAATCAATGTAACTGTGTGTGGAAGCGAGTACTGTCAAATATGGTATGTGTGACCTATTAGAAGTATTCTATAGTCTTTGAAACTTTATAGGCGCGTTTGGGGATTCTAATCTTTAGTTGACGATTATTGATAAGTTCTTACAGGTTTTTGTGAGCGTTTATTGTATATGATGCTTCTAACTAAGTATCCTTACTAATTTTAAGTAAGCTGAATAGTTACTCAGGGATTTATATATTTCCATGATAATAAAACTTCATAGTTATCGAAAAATGATAATCTAAAAGATAAAGTGAAAGAACTTAATTTGCGGTTTTATTTACGTTTTGTGGGGACCTAAAATATCAGAGGACATATCCTGTAACTTAGAAAAGGAGAAGAAAGAATATGGAGAGATGGGTGTACCCGATTTTGACATTAGTCGTACCACGTTTATACAATAACATCCAAGCTACTCTTGGAAAGATAAAATACAAAATAATCGACAGCAAAGATCTTATTGAAGAGAAGGTTACGAATCCGGAAGTATGGTCCACTGGTAAAATCCTTGAAAAGTATGGCAGAGATTTAGACGAAGTTAATGACAAATGGAATATTTTCCGATTGATAGCTAGACTCCCCATACCCCGGACTGGAGATTCTATAATAAAAGAGCTTAGAGAAGGGGTTTTGCATGCCTGACCCACCATTGCCTGATCCGACCTTGCTTGATATAATTCAGAAGCGCTTTGGTGTTGATGTTGATCCTGATTCCAATGGGGGCAAAATTTTAAACAGCCTTAAACCTTTGCCTACTTTTAACAACCAATCGCTCATTGGTCAAGCTTCTTTAGTAAGCCCTTTGACTCTCACCCTAACGGACAGTGGTATAAGTGTATACGCCGCTCAGGGAGCCGAATCACTGGTTTTCAGTTTACCTCCGGGCCCTCTAGATTTCACAATCATACCACCAGATGAGGCTAACATATCGCCAAAAGTGGAGTTGAAGCTGCTTCCATTCACAATGTCTCTCTCCTTCTTACATCCCGCTCAGGCTTTGCCGAATGGTATGCCGCAGGCTGTAGAAGGTAAAGTTGAATTAAACTTCCCAGATTTGTTGCTGGTGGTTATTGCCAGTGTGGACAAACCTGCCAGTGCTTTCCTAGCACCCCCACATGACGCCACAGGAACGCTGGAAGTAACAATGGTGCCTCCCCTTGCGGTGATCGACCCTAGCAATGTGGTCGGACTCGGCTTTAAACGTGCAACTCTCAAGCTCAATGGCCATGTGGGGCCAGAAATAATTGCTCCGGTAGTTGAGATTTATCTCGCACCTCCTGGAATTCCCGCCCTGGCAATGCACGGTAGCGGGCACGACTTACGCTTAGGTCTGGGTGGAGATGGACTCTCCGGCGACTTCCGCCTAGCATTATCTGAAGGCGCTCAAGCGGTGGCCAGATCCCGCTTCCTGAACCAAATGTCTGCTCACTTGCGCCTTAACCGCAATGCGGTCACGTTGCTAGAATTGACCGGCAAGATAGATCTAGACGGCGAGGTTAGAGTTCGTCTTGGTCAACTGGGCGAGCTTCCCGAGCAGATTGATTACTCATTAGGACTGACTTTTGACAATGATTGGCGGGCTGCACTTACCCTCCGCGCCAGCGAAGGCCGGAATTTCCTGTGGCGTACGCAGCGCTCCGTCCCGAACCCGGATGTGCAAGTGCTTCGGGACACTCTGGGGGCATATGCTGTGTTTTCTCCACTGCTGGCGTCCAACCTGCCCCCTGCAGACAGTAGCGGTTACGTCAACCTTACCCTTGCTGCTGGGGCAGCAAGTGGATTGGTGACCGACTCTAACTGGCCGATTGTCACACGGTCTGTAACTCTGTATGGAGGAGAGCTAGTAATTCACAAAAACAAAATTGCTGGTGACTCTCATAAGACCTATGATGCCTTCCTATTTTTCGATTTGGAAACCGAGCTCGATATAAATATGAAAGTTGGCAATATTAATTTACTGGAGACAAAGAGGCCGCTAAAAGTGCGACACAAGGCGATCGGCCTTCGCCTTGATTTTGGAAGCAATGGTGACGCACCACAACTGTGGCCAATATTTGACCCAATTCAGGGTTTCAGCCTCGACCTCAGCGATCCAGGAGTGTTCTCTGTTCCAGAATCGCTGGGTGATATCTTACAGACGGAAGGCGTGCGCATGACACGCGAGAATCCACTCAACTTTGAGGTCGATCTGGTGCCCAAAGCTGATCTTGGCGTTGTATCAATTGATCGAGCCAGCGTGCGTATTCCTCTCGATTCGCCAGTGCCTCCTACGCTAACGGCGCTTGGGGCGCATGTTAACGTGCCTGGTGCAATTAAGGGCAGTGGTTACCTCAAATTACTGCCTAATGGGGGCTTCAACGGCATCCTAGATGCAGCCATTATTCCCCCACCATTTGGCGTTCGCGTGTCGGCCGGTCTTGCACTTAAGGACGCCCGTGACAAGGATACACAGGAAGCTGTGACTGCCGTGCTGGTCACATTGGGTGTCGAGCTACCGGTGCCCATTCCACTTGCCAGTTCCGGACTGGGCCTGTTCGGTTTCTGTGGTCTGTTCGCTATGCATTGCCAACGTAAACCTGCTAAAACCGCGCTGGGGTGGTTCGTGGATATCGCAAAAGGTAAGGTGACCTGCAGTGATGCATGGGAAGCCGTAGCGCGTAAATGGGCACTTGGCCTGGGTGCCGTAATCGGTACAATTGAGGGCGGCTTCCTGATCAATGCCAAGGGTATGGCTGTCGTCGAACTCCCAGGCCCGCACCTGCTGTTGGTGATGAATGCCAATATTCTTAACAAGCGTCCAGATACGCGTGGCACGGAAACTGGCAAATTCCTCGCAATTATAGAGATTCTCCCAAAGAAATCATTAACAATTGGAATCGTTGTTGATTATCACGACATCCAGCCTCTTATAGAGTTCCGCGTGCCGGCCGAAGCTTTCTTTGACTTCAAAAGTCCCGAGAACTGGCATCTTGATGTCGGCGGTATCCCGCCCAAAATGCCGGCTTCTGTCAAATTCCTCGCGTTTCGAGCTGATGGCTATCTGATGATCCATGGGAATGGTATCGACTTACCAACAGAACCAACGCGTCGGCTGGAGGGCTTTTCGGTGGCGGCTGGCGTCAGAGCTGCCTTCATTTGGGGGTCGGAAGATCTCGGTTTGTATCTTAAAATCGCAACTCAGACTGATGTTGGTATCAGTTTCAAGCCCTTCATGATCATTGGAAAGATAATGCTCAGCGGCGAACTGCACCTATTCATCGTTAGTATCGAAGCTTCCGCGTCTGCCGAGATGATACTTATACCGGATAGGAATACCTTCTTTATATCAGCCGAGGTTTGCGGTAGGGTTGATTTCTTCTTTTTTGAGGTAAAGGGTTGTGTCAAACTCGAACTGGGTGACCCTAATCCAGAGCTACCGGAACCTGAGCCGTTGGTAAGAGCATTATCATTGCACAGTCGTATTTCGACTCCATTGTTCGGTTCTGCCAATGACCGCCCTGTGGACGGAAGTCTAGGTGAGGCTGCCCATTTTGATTCAAGAGAGAATCGGTGGATAGGAGATCTGCCTGTCGTGCCTATAGATTCCATTCCGGTGCTGCAGATGGAATTGCGTCCTCATGTTGATTCAGAATGCCGCTTTTTCAACGAGGCAATCGACTCGAAACTCCCGCCGAATGGCTGGTTGCGTCGTGGCGAACGCTTCTATCGCTATATTCTCAAGTCCGTGAATATGACTGCCGAAAATGCCCTCGGAGCTCCATTCAGTCCGTCGGTAGGTGAAGGATGTACGCCCGCTGTTTGGTGGGATCGTTACGGCAAGCCGGGAGGCGGTGACGACCATGACGTCCAGCTGGCGTTGTTAAGCTGGGATCCTGATCCGACTCCTGCTGCTGCCGAGAGAACTAAATGCCTTGACGAGAGGATAAAGCGCCACTGGGGCAATATCTGCGCCGAAGCGGCTGAGCCTGCCCGTGTCCTGTGGACATTTCGCCATGCTCTTACCGGACCGTCACCTACAGGATGGAGTTTGACAGGAATCCCCTGGCCTGACCAGCCGGGAAAACGACGTTCGGCTCCACCTTATCTCACCCTGCGTGTGACTGAACCGTGGCGGTCGGGGAATATACTCGCTGATAGCCTGGCGCAAGTCACTCCAGCCTTCGTATATGCATATTGGAGATATAATTACAATGATCTTCTAGATTACGATCTGGGGTTTTCCAAGCGGCGGGAGTGCCTGCTAGTTGCCCCGCGGACCGGCTTTGAACTGCTTCCCTCCATCTCCGGTGACGAACATTTCAAAGAACTGTTCTCTGAGGTGCAGTCAGGAAGGTCAGATGGGCTAGCCGATGGATTGCACCTAGAGCTAGCCGACGCGCTGCGCCTAGACTGCGCTGGAAATAGCAAATTTCGGGCGCTGCTGGCTGTCGAACACAATATTTGGGAAAAAGGGTCGCTGATTTTGCGGGCGCGAGACATCACAGGCCAGAAAATATTGTTCGAACAGAGTATCAATCCTACAACCAGTTTCCGTTTCCCTATGTGGAGCCACGAGGAGATCAGAGAACTACCACTGCCAGCGGAGTGGGTGGACCAGACAGGTCCGTGGTTTACTGAAGTAATGGGGATCTTACACTCCTGGTACGATGGAATCCCAGTTGCTAATGATGTTATCCCACTAGTGCCGCATGCGGAGCTTGTATTCATTGAGGTCAACTTGCCGAAGGGCGCATCCCAGCTCGAAATCGGCCTAAAGGATATTTTCGAAGATGAGCTTACCGAAGATGAGCTTACTAATGAGTGGTTCACTAACTGGGGCCTTTTACTGGTCGACGGAGTAACGGAGAGGGAATGCCAGCGCTATAGTTTTGACGTGACAAACCGCGAGAACCAGATCAAGACTGTCAATCGCTTATTGCACGCCAACCAAGCCAATATGGCGTTGTTACATCCAGATGCGGTATACACTGTCGACCTGACCTATTATGTAATGGTAACAAACGCTGATGAGAAAGGCAATCCTCTGGAAGGAAAAGCTGAACGTTTCCCAAAAGACCCTGGGGAGACGTTGAAACAAAAATTCCGCTTTAAGACCGACAATAAGCTGCCCGAGCGCCTCGATCCCTGGGTAATGACGACCGATCCAAGCCCGTCCGAAAATTTCTTCTTTTATGGTGATCCGCTGCGGGTTGTGTTTGCTACCAATGCGACAAGAAAGTTATTCAAGGCTTACGGAAATCGGGCACTGGTTGCAGTAGTCAAGGCAGCCTCGGGAAAGCATCCACCATCTGATCAGGGATCTGGCTCGGCAGGGATCAATCTGGAGACGAGCCCGTTGGTCAATATAGTCCCTATCCCCGCATTTGCCTTAACGCCATTTGAAAGCTCCTTATGTGAAGCTCTGGCCTCTCAAGACTGCATAGACTTCAGTCTCCAAACCGCCAGGCATGAACAGGTTCAGCTGAAGATGAAGCTAGAGCCTCTTACTGACTATATACTTGACCTTGAAGTGGATCCTGCTCTCAGTTTGGAAGCCGAACCCACTACACCCTCATATCCCATGTTCCGGCTTCATTTCAGCACCTCACGATACGAGAACGTGGCAGCCCTAGCAGCCGACGTGGCCAATGTGCAGGTAAAGCACCGTCGCATTACCGATGCAGTCCCGCTGGCTGAACTTGCCGCCCGTACTGAATCACTGATTCTCCAAATAAGTGACCTGGAATTCGAGAAGGTACTGCGAGCAATGCATTGGGGAGACCTTACAAGGGCTGAGAAACCCCGTGTAACAGTGATCCATCAAGACAGAAACGCAGGCTCGCCATCATTGCCTTCTTCCAGACCGGTTGCTGTGCTGATAGAAACACCGGAACCGATCTGGCGCTGGCGCACTGTACCTCAAGAAGTGACCGACGAGCATGGTACTCGACGCTACCAGCTCAAGCAACAGTCCCGGCTCAAAATGGTAGAAACGACGGCAGGTGAACAGCAAGTGCTGCGTTTCTTTCACTCTACCAGCCGTGACAGGACTCTGGCCATCCTGAAACCCTCAGTAACGGTTTCAGGCGGTTCTCTGTCCCTGGCATTGCGACTTATCCACCATCCACTTTTTGAGGGGTCTCTGCCTCCAGAAGAACTGATCCCATTGATTACTCTGTCTATGCAAGCTCCGTGGGAGGAACGATCATGA
This sequence comes from Methanosarcina flavescens, assembly GCF_001304615.2. Classification (NCBI taxonomy): domain Archaea; kingdom Methanobacteriati; phylum Methanobacteriota; class Methanomicrobia; order Methanosarcinales; family Methanosarcinaceae; genus Methanosarcina; species Methanosarcina flavescens. The sequence continues at coordinate 2,301,813 of NZ_CP032683.1, forward strand.
ACAGATGGGTTTTGAACAGCTTATTTAAAGTGCAGGCGGTTAAGATCGACTGGGATGATGAGATGGAACGCCTAGAGTATGAAGGACCCTTTTTGGGAACTGGTTTTGATCCGGGGTCTCTCTATTTCCGCTGGTTGTTGCATCCTGCACTTGGCCTGCCATGCCATCCATTTATCCTCTATCGCAACCGGCATCCTGGGGGCAATCTGACAAAGCAGGAACTGGCTAACCTACCCGGCTGGGAAGAAGTTGAAATTGTAGGTCTACCGGTCGATGACTGGGACGATGTTGTCTATAAGGTTCACAAACAGGGTCCTGTAGAATATCCACTTTTGCAACCTTCTGAGGCTGCTCTGCAGCGTTTAAAGATTGGCGCGCCGCGTATAGGCTGGACTAAGCTTACACGAAATGGAATCTCTTTGGATGATTGGAAATCTCCCGACCTAGAGGCTTATCTTCAAGATATGCTTGATTCAAAACTTCTGAAAGGCATCTACTGTATGTTTAAAGATTGTCGTCACTATGGGCTCAAACATGCCGATTATTTAATCCGAGAAAATAATGAAGGAAATGACACCGGAAGATGCTACGACACTAGTGTCGGAGCCCTGCGTTCCCCTCGTTTGTTACTTGACAGACCTGTTGATCCGCATGGGGAGAGCCATCCAGTTCGCAGCGAGTGGAGTCCGCTTGGGATGCTGCTGGTTGCCGTTGGCACAGATCCACTAGCAGCTTTGGTACTGGGTTTTGGTACGTCGCTGTTTGGTGCCAGTAATCCTAACGAGATTTATATGGTCTCGGTGCGCCACGAGCTGCAGATAGGCGATACTATGTTTGATTTTGAACTAGCCGATGTTGTCAGAGTAGATTCCCAACTGGCTGCGCCAAAAGCCCCTACCAATCTCTCAGCCAGAATTATTAGCCGCAACCGTCCTCAGACATTAGACGGGCCTGCACTAGAATCCATTAGGATCAGCTGGGAACGCCCCGATAACCCAATATTCACACTACAGTCGAGTAACTCCGGTTTTCCAGCTAGCTACGCCGTGGGCCGTTTCGGTCCCCATCCAGTTCATGCTGAGATTTTACTGGCCAGGCGTCCAGAAACTTTGGGTGGGTGGTTCCCTTTTGTCGCCAGCAAACCGGATGAGGTACGCCCTGTGTTCTTCACAGACTATATCTTACGTTTAAGCAACATAGCTGGCAAGCCTGTTCCAGATCCTTTCGGTGTGAAGGTAACTTATGCCGTAGCTTCCCAGGATATCTTCGGCCGCTGGAGCCCTTGGAGAACAGTATCCTTCCAAGGGAATGACGAACAGCCTCAGATACCATCGGTTCTATCAATAAATATAGATCCTTCCGGGCAGGTAGCCATTGATTTCTCCTGGGATTGGTCGGATCGCAGCCCAGAATTCATAGAGTTGATTGGGGCATATGCTGACGATCTGGATAACAAGTTATTCACGGAGCGAGTGCAGTTCGGCGGCAACGATGAACCTGTATCGACATCTGACGAAATCCAGTTTATACCGCTTGACCCCAACTTGGAGCATGCCGCCGGTTGGGGAGGTGCACAAGACCAGAACCCTGCAGAGCCGGGAGTTCGCTTTTACCGTTTGATTACAAAAATAAAGCTTGATTTCGCCGGAAAACCAAAGCGTACCTTCCAAGTACAGGCGTGTGGTCAGTGTCATATCCACAGACTTTGGGGTGACCCTCATAATCCAAACTTTAACGTCAGCCCATTAAGCAGCCCGGTGAGCACACACATTTACGACCCGGAGCCTCCAGCTGCCCCCACTGTACCGGAAGCGCCTCAATGGGCCAGCCTGCCCGATTCGTCCGGAGTAAGCCGAATTTTGCTAAGCTGGACTGGTGATCTTCGTGTTTCTGGATATGTGCTCTACGAAGCCACCGAGACTAGCTTACTTGCTGCGCTTGGCCTGCCCGGCCCAGACACTTCCCAACCGTTCTTTAAGCGTCTCGCAGTGTTGCGGGCTGCAATGGCTGCTCTGAGTGATAAAGGTTCCGAAGCGAATATACCCTTGAGTGAGAGGCTGGCTAAATTGGAAACTGCACTCACGGATATTGGTCTCCCCGGAGCACGCCTTTCTCAATCCTTCCAGGACCGCCGCTCCAGTCTTACTTCGGGTTACCTGCGGCCATACTTCCGTCGAGTGAATAAGGAGCCGATTCCTCCGACTTCACCCCAAACCTTTTATGAGACATCTTTGCCCCGCGGCAGCAAAGTCATCCACTTCTATGCCGTAACGGCTATGAGCCATAACCAGATAGAGTCTGCCTGGCCGGACTCTAGTAAAAAATTCATTGCTGTGGCTGTTCCCAGTCTGGCCGTGCCCCTGCCACCTACATTGCAAGCTAATCTAGATCCCACTCAGCTGGTCGTGCACTTGAATATCAGCCTTAGTTCAAGTGTAGCTGTGAAGCAGGTCGAACTCTACCGGACAACCAGTAAGAAATTGGCGAAAAGCGCCGACACGATGGGCTCTCCCCTCAAAACGCTTAACGCCACAGGGCTAGAAATTACCTTCACCGATGATAGTGTAACTCCCGGCTGGAGGCGTATCTGGTATCGTGCTGTAGCCTGGTCAAAGCGTGATGACCAGCTTGGACTTGTCGAAGCGCGCTCTTCTGCTTCTCCACTAGTATCCGTTTTACTTCCACCGCAAACTGCGCCCGATATCTCTGACCTCCGAGTTAATGAGCCAGGATCAAACGAATTTGAGGTGCTTGTAAGCTGGACAAGCCATGCCCCTGTCGAGATAACACCTTTGGGACCGCATATTGCTGTGCTGCTGGCACATGACATTTCAAGAAACTTAAGTATCCGACTGGAAGGTGATCTGAACACCCTGCTCTTTGTGAACAGCCTGGCTGAACTGCCTCCAGCCAACCTCGCGGACCGTAAGATCATTCGAGTAGGACCCCCCGACAACTACCGCCTGTATGCCTGGATACCTCGTCCTGCTGCTGACCAATTATTCTACCTGACGGTCAAGATGATCGATCCGCTGGGTCGTATTGGCTTAGCCACTGCTGAAGTTCCTCCCCTACCTACACAGTAAACTGTCATTATATGGGCAAGGTGGGAGCACCGCAGATGATTAAGGAAAATAGATATGAACGACGAACAGGATTAGTCAGTGAAGTTGTCACCTCTATGACGATGTAAACTTGACATATATCTCAGCAGCTGAAGCCATCAATGCCGCGACGAGATGGGAATCAAGAGTCAATAGTGTTGGAAATAATAGATGGAAGAACAGATGAAGAAAGCATGGCAAGCCTCTCCTGAAAGTTTAGAATTATAAAATCTAATTTGTGGGGTAGATAGAATGGTTAATGGATCACTTTGTAAGTTGAACAAAGATGGTTCGATCTGGAAGTTGGGAAATAGGTGCAGGAGATAAGTTGCGGGCTTACAATATTGATTCACGAGACAACGCATTTTGTAGGCGATAACTGGGATAGTGCAGCAGAGTGGAGTCCTTTTTATAGCACGCTCAGCAGCGATCAGGCAATTAAAAACCCATCCAATTACGCGGCTTTTGCAGATAATGTATTTCCCGGAAAACAGTGATCTACGATTTGGAAATGAACCCTGGCTATAATAAAGAAAAGGAGACTTTACACTGCCTGCTTCAGGTTACTAAAACTTTTGATATAACCTCATAAAACAAGTGAGAAGATTACCGTTATGGAACAAACCGGCCAATAGGAGTCTTCATATGGAATTTGGATATGAAATATATGCTGAAATATCTGGAAGCCAAGACAGATAGGGGATACATAGGGAGTCTACATTGTATGTTTTACTCCAAGAGCTCATCCCAAAACTTGATTTACCCTCATTATTGCTGCTAACGTTACAACTCCAAGGTATGATATTTCTTTGACTTCATATCTTGGAAAAACTTTCTTGTATGACTCTATCCAGCTAAAGAACCTTTCTATTGTACTTTTTTTTTAACTCTTCCCAATCTACCTTTATTGGTCTTCCTTTCTTCTTTTTCTTTCTATTTCTTTTGTTTACTGGTATATTGGACTTTATTCCTCTTCTTCTATTATATTTTCTGATATCAGCTGTATCATACATCGCATCAGCTGTCACTCTGGAAGGTCTGTTTATAGGTCTTCCTCTAGGTCTTCTTATCTTGAAGTTTTTAATTGTAAGGATATAAAGCGTAGAGTCATTTTGATTTGCAGGGACAATAATAATGGATAGAGGTAGCTCCTGTGAATTTACTAAAACACTTAATTTTACTACTTTTACTTTCTTGTAACCATCATATCCGATATTTCCCCTTTTTTGGCAGGAATATCCTTTGTATCGGTAAAACAATGAGAAAGATCTATTTTATTCAAGTCATAACCTTTGTTTAAAAGTTCATTAAAGATTTCCTGATAAATTCCATGTTCACACAGATAGAGATGAAATCTATGAACTGTTGATTTAGAGCCATATTTACGGGGAACATCTTGCCAGGTACAACCTGTTGTAACAACATACAAGATCCCATTCATTAACTTCCTTAAGTCAGAGCGAGGTCTTCCTGTATGTGGTTTCTGTGGAGGAAGATGATGTTCTATGGATTCCCATAGAACATCATCGATTTCATGGAAAAGATCCAGATCTTTTTATAGACAAAACCAGTAGTTTTCTTAGAATTTCCTTATTTTAAGCTTGATATCTTTACTTTAAAAAATAAGTCATATACTTATCAAAGTAATTGCGTAAAATGTCATAATCTTAACTTGGAGTCTTTAATTGGGCTGGGCAACTCTTTGCATTCTAGTTTGTTTACTGTTAAATAAAATAGGATCCTCTATGTGTACCCTACTTTCCGCAGTATTTTTGAAAATCAATATTTTTCCGATATCGTTTTTCAAAAATTGGCTCTGTAGAAAACCTATGAGATTACGAGTATAAACCGGTTTAAATTGAATAACCTTATATATTTTTGCTTATTTATTTTTTGCCTCTTGAAGCTGGTTTAAATAGATTTTTCTACGAAGCCCAAAAATTCTCAATTAATATCACCAAACTGAAATTTGGATTAAAAATTGAGTGCTACGTTTTTTGGTCTCTGAACATTCCGTATATCCATTTTTAACTCCTGAGCAGAAATTCAATAATTCAGGTTAGGACAAAAATTGATAGAAGAAAAATATTGATTTTCAAAAATACTGCGGAAAGTAAGGTATACTCTGAGTCTGGGACTTTTACCTAGCTTCTAGCTGCAACTCAGAAGAAAATGTAGGGTTAATATTTATAGCATCATGTTAAACAATTATGCTTAATCAATTCCAATGAGAATAACCCTTCAAGAGCTTGAAGGTTCCAAACTGTAATTTTTATCGGAATTTTTTCACTATAACGACTATATTAATCGGGAGCTCCATAGCTTTTTCATCATATCTGAAAAATATGAATTTTCGCATATTTTGTCCCCATTAAACTTTCTTAAGTTATTCACATCAAACTATATTAATTTTTTTGCTAAATACCCCTAACCAATGTATTTTTAATCAATATTTATCTTTCATAGAAAATTTCCCTGATATTTCCTGACAAAACTATATGTTTATATAGTTCCTTCACACATAACCTCCTTACTGTTGTATTATATCCTTAACAATAGAAACAAGGGGAAACAGTTTTTTGACTCAGGAATGCTCTGATGACTCAGGCGAATCGGATCGTGACCGTAGTTTCTTGTGTTTTTTTGGACTGCATAAATGGAAGCGAAAAAGTGGGGCATTGTTTTTTTTGCCAACAGTGCTCGAAAAACGCTATGAATGCATACGTTGTGGCAAATACAAGGTGATGTTCGAGAGGGAAAAAAGCTCTTACAGCCTTCCTGCTGGCAGGTCTTAACTGCAGAGAATTTATAGCCCTTATTTTTTCCATTCTTTTTCCATCTTTTTCTATCTTTTTCTAATCTTTTTTTCATTCTTTTTCTAATCGTTTCTAATCTTTTTCCTTCTTACTTTTTCTTTCTTCCAGTTGTTTTCCGCTGCCCTTCAATTATTATACCGGCGCCCTTTTCCTTGCTCGAAAAGTTAATCTATCTTAACTTTGTTTGTTAGAGCTATGAGAAGAATTGTGATTCTCGATTACGGGCTTGGAAACCTCCGCAGTGTTCAAAAGGGGCTAGAAAACGCCGGATCCAATTCCGTAATCTCTGGGGACCCTGAGGAGATTCTTGCCGCAGAAGGTTTAATCCTCCCAGGGGTTGGCGCTTTTGTGGATGCTATGAAGTGCCTTACCCCCATTAGAGGGATTATAGAAGAGTACGTTCGGTCAGGAAGACCTATGCTCGGGATCTGCCTCGGACAGCAGGTGCTCATGAGCTCTTCTGAAGAAGGAAAGCTGACCAACGGGCTTGATCTCATCTCTGGCAGGGTGCTGCGCTTTCCGAAGTCTGAATTAAAGGTACCTCATATTGGCTGGAACAATCTTAACATCAAGCAGGATCACCCTCTGTTTGAAGGTATTCCTGACAATTCTTTCGTATATTTCGTGCATTCATACTATGTGGACACCGCGGCTGAAAACACGCTTGCAGCCTGCAACTACGGGCTGGATTTCTCGGCGTCTGTCGTGAACTCGAAAGGCAATGTAATGGGTACCCAGTTCCACCCCGAGAAAAGTGGAGCTATAGGATTAAAGATCCTGAAAAACTTTGTGGAAATTTGTTGAAATGATTTATCGGGGACATCTGCCCCGTATCTGAATTTATATTTCATTTCTCCGGAATTAGTTATAATCCCTTAGACAGTTGAATTTTGAGTCTCAGGGTATTAAGTTTTGATCCCTGAATATTTTTACACTAATCATATTAAATTAACAGATTACTTAAAATAATAGACTACTTAAAATCAACAGATTATTTGTGAAATCAATTGACTGATACTTGGATGCCAGACTATCCTGCCCTGCCACCTTTAAGGGCAGAAATGTCTGCAAGAGATGATTACTATGGATATAGAAGGTTATGCAAAACGGGCTCTCAGGGAGGACCCTTCAGATGAAGCAAGGCTTGAGGCAAAGCTGGCTTCAAGAATTCTCGAAATTAAGAACATAAGCTCTGAGAGAGCTCATGAGATCGCGGCTGCGGTCATTTGTGAGGCAAAAGTAACACTTAACGTAGAAGGAGATGTGTTAGCCCCGACTATTTCAGGTGTTTCAATGGGAGAATTCGGTGTAGGTTCCAGGGGCACAGGGGATTTTTACGTTCACTCCAAGCTCGGAGAGGTTATAGGTAAGACAGGTGCAGTTGTGGATAGTTCCCAGCTTGATGACTCAGGGGTTGTCAAAATCGGTGAAAACTATCTGGTGGTCACGATTGATGGTATTCACTCTCGACTGAGCGACTTCCCTTTCCTCTCAGGCTTTCACGTAGCCAGGGCAGCTCTGCGTGATGTATATTCTATGGGAGCCCGGCCCCTGGCAATGCTTTCCGACATTCATGTAGCAGACGACGGAGATGTTGCAAAGATATTCGACCATATTGCAGGCATAACAACGGTCTCGGAACTTACCGGAATACCCCTTATTACGGGAAGCACACTTAGAATTGGCGGAGACATGGTTATAGGTGAACGCATGACCGGTGGCGTTGGGGCTGTGGGCATAACCTCTTCGCTTACATCGCGGAACCGTACCAGAGAAGGAGATCTTATCCTTATGACCGAAGGAGCAGGCGGGGGTACGGTTTCTACAACTGCGCTTTATTACGGGATGCATGAAGTTGTGGAAGAAACCATTAACATTCGCTTCCTGGAAGCCTGCGAGGCTCTGTTGCAATCCGGTTTGCATAAAAGAGTCCATTCCATGACTGATGTTACTAATGGCGGAATCCGGGGCGATGCCAAGGAAATTTCAAAAACCGCAGGCGTAAAACTTGTCTTTGAAGAGGAAAAAATAAGGGCTCTTGTGAACCCAAAGGTGCTTTCAATGCTTGAGCACTTGAAAATTGATTATCTCGGGGTTTCACTTGACGCCCTGCTTGTAATTGCCCCCCCTGCATATGTTGATGACATACTCAGTACTGTCAGGGCTGCAGGCATTGAGATTGACGTCATAGGACGTGTTGAGGAAGGAAGCGGAGCTGAAATTTCCTTAAATGGCAAACTCCGGGAATTTGTACCAAAATTTAGGGAGTCTGCCTACACACCTGTGAAAAAAGTCCACGGAGATGAGAATCCCAGAGACTTTGAGGAAATGAGAGCAGCAATCGATAAAGCTGCACTTGAAGCAATTGAAAAGAAACAAAAAGTCCTGGAAAAAATAAGAAGGAAATAAAGCCTTTTAAAAAAAGGCTTTAAGGAAAAATCGGTTAGAATAGAAATTGAACTGGAAGAGAGAAGAATAATTACACTTTCCTTTTTACTATGAGCACTTCCCTTACTTTTCCAGTAATTTCAACCTCTGTCTTTGGTTCGATTTCTTCTTCAGAGCGGGCTTTCCAGTATTCGCCTTTAAAGCGGACGTATCCTGGTTTTTCAGGCCCCAGAGGGTCTATGGACTGGGCAGTCTCACCTATAAACTCTCCAATTACAGGCTTTTTCTTTCTGATCTCGGTTACTTTGTAGACTGCAAAAACCAGAAATAACCCGAAAACAATCGTAGGAGCAACAATCGTTAGAGCAAGGAGTCTGCGGAATTCTGGAGTATAAATGTTTTCATTTCCCATAGGTATAAGGAACAGGCTTCCTATTATGAGGCTGATGAGTCCAGCAAGCCCCAGGATGCCGAATCCGGGAGACTTGATTTCAAGAATCAAGAGCCCTATTCCTACAAGGATAAGGAAGACTGCTGCTATATTAATATCAAAGCCTGTGCCTATCAGCCCCAGTACAATTAAAATAATCCCTAAAACTTCTGCCCCAACTCCAGGGCTTGATATTCCGAAAATAACTCCATAGAGCCCTATTGTCAGAAGAAGGGAGGAAATGATCGGGTTTGAGATTAAACCTAATAAGGAAAGAGAAAAGGGAGGCTCATAGTTCTCTATCCCTGCACTTTCGGTTTGCAGCGTTTTTCCCTTTATCTGTTGCCCGTCAGTCTGTACTAGCAGGTTCGGAACAGAAGGAGCCACATATTCTATTACGCCGGAATCGAGGGCTTCCTGCGCGTCAAGATTTTTGTTTTTCGTTATGACCTCTTCCGCAAAAGTCTCGTTTCTCCCATGTTTACTGGCTGTTGCGACCGAAAATTTGACAAGTGCATTTATAATTTTTTCGTCCTCTACGGGTTTTGTCCCTTCTGCCGACATCTTAACTGGCTGGGCTGATCCGATAACTGTAAATGGTGCCATTGCAGCAATATCCGTCCCCATAAGGATGAGTGTGCCGGCTGACCAGGCTTTCCCGCTCTCAGGCACATATCCGATAACAGGTATACTCGTGTTTTCAATTATCCTTATGATTTCCTGGGTTTCGTCCAGTCCTCCTCCGGGGGTATTCAGGCTGATTACCACAGCCTCAAAATTTCCGTTTTCCGCTTTTTCTATCGCATCCGCTATAATATCATCCGAAGCCGGAGTTATAGCCTCGGATATTTCAAGCACAAGCACTTTCTCTTGAGGCCCTGCCTCTGCCGAGGGCATGGGGGCAGCTGTGAGAACGAAGCACAGGAAGAAGATAAATAGGAAATGGAAAGCCTTTTCTACAGGCATATTTATCGGTCCTTCACTTATCAGTCCTTTCTTGCTTATCCATTTCCTTCTGTTCTTTTTGTCATTATCATCCCTTTCTTTCAACCCCTGTTTGCCTTTATTATTTTTTTCTTTCATCCATAGCCTGAGATAAAGCTGCTACATTTCCAGCCTCAATAGCCTGGGACTGTGTAACTACTATGAGATTCTTTTCCCTGGCAATCTCGGCTAAAGTTTGTAGCTCCCTCAGTTTGATTGCTGCAGGTATTCCCTCATAGAGGGAAGCGGCATCTTTCATTTTCTGGGCAGCTTGATACTCTCCTTCCGCAAGGATAATTCGGGCACGTTTCTCTCTTTCGGCTTCAGCCTGTTTGGCAATAGCTCGTTTCATTGTTTCAGGCAGGGCAACGTCTCTGATTGTAACTCCTGTAACCTTGATCCCCCATGGATCGGTATATGCGTCAAGAAGCTCCTGAATTTGTTTGTTGATATGCTCTCTTTCCGAAAGCAGCTCATCAAGCTCCATCTGGCCCATAACATCTCGTAGAGTAGTCTGTGAAAGAGTAGAGGTTGCAAACATATAATTTTCGACCTGAGTTATGGCAGCTCCAGGCTCCACGACCTTATAATAAACAACGGCATCCACTTCAACTGTGACATTGTCTCTGGTAATTACAGCCTGCTTGGGGACATCGATTGCAACAACTCTCAGATCTATTTTCATCGCTCTGTCTACAATCGGAATAATCAGGAAGACCCCGGGACCTTTCACGCCGCTAAGGCGACCCAACCTGAAAATAACCACTCTCTCATATTCATTAACCATTTTTATGGATTGTGAGAGTATTAATATCACAACTATTAATATAGGAAGAAGTGGGCTGGCAAATTGACTGGCAAAGATATTCATAATTTTTTTGACCTCTTATTCCATTAATGTTTAAATTAGATAATAATAATTAAGTATTCTTTGTTAGGATAACTAATTTCAAGGTTTCTATAAGTAAGCATTCAGCTTTATAAAAACCTATGCACTGCCTCCTCTAAATATCTGAAAAACTATAACTTACTTATTGTTACTTTTTGCATAAGGATTCTCCTTGGTTTTCCTTAAGACTTCAGTTTTTCAGATCATTGGGCGGCATTTGAGAATAAATGTCAGATACACATATGCCTGATTGTTATGAAAATATTATGAAACTTCTCAGAGATTCATTCTGATAAATAGTTATCTCTGAAAATACTTATATCTGAAATATAGAGAATACAGAACAGGAAAAAATTGAGTTAACAGGGAAAGAAAGGACCAGGATAACATTGATTTTCTGCCTGGGCCGGGCTGTATAGCCAGATCAGTGTACTTAAAAACTGACAGATGAATGATAAAGCTGTCAGGCTCAGGAACTTATTCTGTGCCCAGGCAGCAGAGCGAGAAAACGAAGGTTCGGAAGAACCATTGGTGTTGATATTAATGAGTAAGGAATGTTTAGACTGCCACGGACGTGGCTACAAAATAGTTTCAACCAATATCTGCCCTCAGTGTAAGGGCAAAGGTAAATCCAAATCAATTGATTTTATGAAAATGTCAGAGAAAAACCTTGATATTTTTTTGAAAAACGGTGCAGCGTGCGCGAAATGTAAGGGCACAGGAAGTATTGAAGTGACCACTCCATGCGAGACCTGTGAGGGACTCGGGAGGATATACACATGCAAGGTTTGTGGAGAACGCATTAAGAACCCCAGTGATCCCGAGGAAGAAGTATGTGATTCCTGTGCCCTTTCTCAGTTTGTTTATGCCCTTGATGAATCCTGCGACCTAAAAGACGTGGAGGCAGGAAAACTTTATCACGGGATAGTAAGCAGTAAAGCTTCTTTCGGAGTTTTTGTGGATCTTAACCCTCATGTAAGAGGGCTTATGCATTCCAGTAATGTCGGAGTTCCTCCGGAAGTAGGGGATGCCGTAATCGTGCTGGTAAAAAGCATTAAAGCCGGAGGGAAGCTGGACTTGATTCCCAAAACTCCCAAAAAATATGAGACCATCGAGCTTGAAAAGGAGCTTCCACTTAAGAACTCGGCTCAAATCGACTCCAATATGAAGGGAAGGCTTATCAGAATTGAAGGAGAGGTTATTCAGGTAAAACAAACCAGTGGACCCACTATTTTCACTATTAGTGATGAAGGAGGCTTTGTTCCCTGTGCAGCCTTTGAGAGTGCGGGGAAAAGATCCTATCCGCACATTGATACGGGGATGGTTGTTTCCATCACCGGAGAAGTGACTCTGCGAGATGACCAGGTACAGATCGAGGTCATGAGCATGAAATTGCTGACCGGAGAGAAGGAAGCAATAGTCAGGGGCAGGGTTGAGAAAGTAATTGACGAAAAAGCCGCTCCTGCTAATATTCCTTTCCTTATCGAAAGCGAGATTCTGGAGGAGCTCAAACCCAGAATGCTCCATGTCGCCAAAGAAATCAAAAAAGCTATCCTTCATTCAACCCCGATTATTCTAAGGCATCATGCCGACGCTGATGGAATCACCTCGGCGATTGCAATTGAGAGGGCAATCCTCCCCCTTATTACGGAAATCGGGGGGGCGGATGCAGAATATTATTTCTACAAGCGTGCTCCTTCCAAGGCTCCTTTTTATGAGCTTGCCGATGTCACGAGGGATATTTCTTTTGCACTTGAAGATCTTTCAAGGCACGGACAGAAGATGCCGCTTGTGATCCTTGTTGACAACGGATCAACTGAGGAAGACGTTCCTTCCATGCGGCAGGCAAGAGTATATGGAATTAATATGCTTGTTATTGACCATCATCAGCCTGATAAGGTTGTTGACCAGTATCTTATAGGGCATGTAAACCCTGCGCATGTAGGAGGGGATTTCGGGGTTACTGCCGGGATGCTCTGTGCTGAAATTGCTCGTATGATCAATCCCGATATCAGTGATATGATAATACATCTTCCAGCGGTTTCGGCAGTAGGAGACCGTTCCGAAGCCCCTGAAGCCGAAAAGTATATCTCTCTTGTCTCGGACCGCTACAGCCTTGAGGAACTGAAAGAAATGGCCCTCGCTCTGGACTATGAGCAGTTTTGGCTAAAATTCAGTAGTGGAAAGGGTCTTATAGATGACATTCTGGATCTAGGAAATCATGAAACCCATAAGAAACTGGTTCCCCTGCTCTGCGAACAGGCAAATGCCATGATAAAGGAACAGCTCGAAACCTGTCTCTTTAATGTCAAGTCTCATAAGCTGGCGAACGGGGCTATTATGAATGTGATAGATGTTGAGAACTATGCACAGAAATTCACCTTCCCGCCACCCGGAAAAACCTCAGGGGAAGTTCATGACGTGCTTACTAAAAGGAATCCGGATAAACCCGTGGTAACAATTGGATACGGACCTGACTTTGCGGTCATCCGTTCCAAGGGTGTGCTTATGAATATCCCGAAGATCGTCAGGGAACTCAGGGAAGAAATAAAAGGTGCAGGCGTCAGCGGTGGAGGGCATCTTGTCGTGGGTAGCATCAAGTTCGTAGAAGGCATGAGGACTGAAGTGTTATCCCGGCTTGCCGAGAAGATAGCAGTCGCAGAGATCCAGCATTAAAGGGCTTTAATAAGCCTCTTTCCTTCTCTCTATTCCTGCTTCAGACAGGAAACTCTGTTAAATAATTTATCTTAATTTTGCTATTTTTTAGAAAATCTGTTCTTAAATAAACCTGCTCTTAGGAATATATACTCTAAGAAAGGTCTGTTCTTAATTATCTATTCCTGGGGGTTCAATTAGGAACTCAACTCTTCCTGTAAGAACTCTTAAAAAAGCTATAAATTTGGAAATCTTTGGGAAACCTTTCTCTATGAAAGGTTTCCATGCAAAAAGGGTCACTAAAAATTTATCTTTACTTTGCCTTTCAGTCCACGCGCACAATCCTTACAAGTGACTGGATTGGTACATTTGCAATCATGTCCGCACCTTTTTTGTCTACTAAAACCACTACAGCCCTCGGTTTTGCGCCCATTTCCCGAAGCAGCTCGATAACTTCCATTATTGTAGAGCCTGTGGTGATAACATCGTCCACGATCACACAGTTTTTGCCAGCAACGCTTCCGAAGTTCCTGCTTATTGTCCCTCTCTGGCCTGGCTGGACTACATCCTGTCCTTTACGGGAATGATAGAGGGCGAAGTCAGTTCCTAATTCATTTGCCATCATGCTTGCCAGGGGAATGCCGCTGGCGGCGACACCGACAACCACGTCAACTTCGGCGTTTGTTTTTTCCAGAGTCTCAAGCACCATATCGCAAAGTGCAAGTGAAATGTAGTGAAGCCGGGTAGCACTTTTTCCTATACTGCTCCAATTTACGGAAATATCCTTCGGAGCGGGGACTGTTACTTCTTTTTTTGAACGGGTTAAAAGCCAGGTGACAGTCTCCCTTGAGACGTTGAGTTCGTCGGCAATCTGGCCGGTTACAAGCCCATTGCTTTGCAATTCTACCGCTTTCTGGATTAAATCTTCTATATTCTTCATGCCTCCATTCCCACCTGAATTTTTATTTGGCCGTATTTTTCGGCATGTTTTAGAATATAATCACAACGCTGCCTGGAATACTGCCTGGAAAACTATATTCAAATGTACATTCTCTCAATTAAAAACATTATTACATTATCAAGCATTATATCTTTTTCTTCAGCTCAGGAACGATTCTTTTCTTTTCTACTTTTTTTCCTTTTCTTTTTAAGAGGCGAGCCACAGATAGGACAGACGTCCCCTTTGTCAAAAGTTTTTCTGCAGCCTGTGCACTGCTTTTGCCAGATAATTATATCTTTGATTTTTTTCTGGGCAACGGGCTTAACATCAATCCCAAGTTGTACGGCAACGTTCTGAACTGCATAGTCGTCGGTAAGCAGTATGCCTCTGTCCCTGTACTCAAGAGCCTTTGCGAGGATTTCTATGTCTGTTTTTGAGAGTTCTTCGGAGTCCCGGGTAAGTTCAGCCATTTTCCGAACATCTTTTACCATTTCGGGATCAGGCCACTCTACGCGTAACCCTTCTTCTTTTGCAAGGTCAAAACGAAGCTCTGCGTCCTTGCTTTTCAATTCATCCGCAACCGAGGGAACAGTTATCATGAGAGAACTGTCCAGGTCAAAGTTCCCCATTATAAATACTGCTGAATCCGCTATGTAACAGGTCATTTTTCTTCTCTTTTCTCTTTTTAGTATATATTTGATTCCCGCCCGAATTGCCTTGGGAGGGCAGCGTCCTTTTCGATTGCGCTCAAGAGGGCTAATTACGGCTAAAAAACTAAGTTCCAATTGGAGAATCGGTTTGGGTAAGATATATTATTTTTACTGGATAAGCCGCGAGTTTATTGACAGATTATATCGCCTTTCGCCTATCATGGATTAATTTATGATGTAAACTCTTTTCCGTGCACCAGGTCTCCTGTACTGATAGAAATAATGGTTAAATTAGAGTCAGATGACAGCGCAGTAAAGAACTATAAAAGTGATAATCAGCGAGGCAGTTTCTTGGATTCTGAGTATTGAAGTTTCTCAGTTGTTTTTATGAAACTGAAAGGCTCGTACCCTTTCGACAGGTTTCTTTCCCGGAAACATCTTGAAAGGGATTGAGCACGAATAATTTTTATATGAGGGAGTGAAACACTTTCAGGCTTACTCAGGGCAGATTGCTTTGAGCCCTGAGGCGACATCAGCCAGGAGTTCGATCGGGATTCCCATAATCATTTCTTCATCTGCGATTTTGGTATAGTTCCTGCTTCCACTGCAGCCGACTGTAACTCCTATTTTGCCTTCTTTGTAGACTTTTACAACCCCGTCCGAACACAGGCTTTGTTTCCCTGCGAAACTTGATTTAATTCTGCCACCTGTTTTATACATCATAGCCTGCGTAAGCAGCATAACCTGTCTGGGAGTGCAGATAACCACAACAACATCCGGTGTAAATGAAGTGTTTTCCAGGGGAGAATACAGGATAGCTTCTGTTGAGTTTGCGGGAAGTTTGGAAACCATCTCAAGGGTACGCCTTGCTGCACCCTGGGTGCTGAATTGTTTTAACCCTTTAAAATAGAATTCTCCGCTTGCGACTTTCGGGGGCATTTCCCCAAGACCCATTGCACCGGCTCCGCCTTTACACATCTGGTCTTCGACCAGGGTATAGAATTTCTCGCCGGTCCTTCTTACCCTGTCAACCAGCTGGCAGTGTCTCATAGCTTCATCTACTCTGGTAATCCCTTTCGGGATTTCTCCTCCTTTAGGAATCAGTTTTACTGCAACCGGGGAAGTTGTGAGTTTCAGGCACTCTACCATTTCCTGTCCATATTTATTTATTTCTTTTACATCCATATTCTCAACTCGGGTTTTGAAACTTTTATTCTTTCTGAGATAGTAATGCTATTTTAACATTTATTAAATGTTTTAAGATCCTTGATATAAGCATTCCCGAGTTTGTACGTATACAGGCAATTTTCCACAGTACTCTCATGATCTTCAATTTCTCTTCCGTACTGTGAATCTCTCCAAGGGAATAATGGGGTTATATGGAATATTCACTCAAGTTTATCAAAGATAATTTCCATCTTTCCCATTTTTCGGGCAAGATTCTTCGAAATCATGTCGTTTTCAAGCCAGCAAGCATTCATTACTGCTGCCGGGACGAGACAGGTAGGTGTAAGGGGAACTTCAGCCATTTTCTGGCTAAGTATGGTTTCGGGGCCTCCCATGAGGTCTTTCATATCCATATCAAAATGTGTGCCCCATTTCCTGAGTTTTTCACATGTAGTCTTAATATGTACGTGAGTATTTTTCCCTTCTTTTGTAGCAATTATCTTTGTCGTATGTCCACATACTGTGTTCAATGAGATCTCCGTAACCAATATTTTTCTCTCCGAGTCGTTATTTTTCTCACCTGAAATGCTGCATTCCTTTTTGGGCATCAATAATTTTAAGTAGAAACTAATGTCTCAGTGTTAACCTGTAAAGTGATTTAACCTGTAAAATGATTCATTCATTTTATTTTTATTATTTTAATTCATTTTATTTTTACTATTTTAATTCATTTTATTTTTCTTAAATTCATGTAACTACTATTTTGGATTAAATTCAATATTTATATCCAAAGTTCCGTAATCTTTGTTTCTAATCTTTTCATCCCCTCTTGAGGGTAACTCTACCAGGGCAAGAGAAAAAAATTGAATTTTCTCTGGTTGCTTGATCGCAAAGTTCTTATACGATTCTATTTGTATTGAATAGTCCATAGCAAATATGCTAGTTAAGTACTCCTGTTAATATAATATATAATCAGAGCAATTAAGCTACTGTCAGGTATGCTCTTGCCCTGACACGATCACCATATCAGGATTACAGTATGCTTACAATCGGGAAGTACAGAGATAACCATTAAGTATAGACATTGATTATAATTTTCATACATAATGAGGTTTTAATATGAGATGGCAAGGTAGCTCTAGAAGAAAATTGACCGGTGGGAAAGTTATTGCTGCCCGCGGGAAGCGTAAGTTTGAAATGGGCCGCGAATCTGCGGAAACTCGTATAAGTGAAGTAAAGAGGAAGAATGTCCACACAAGGGGTGGCAACAGGAAAGTAAGACTTCTCCAGTGTGATGTTGCAAATGTGACCAATCCCAAAGATGGAAAGACCACTCCTTCCACTATTGAGAGAGTTCTCGACAATGCTGCAAACAAGCACTACATAAGGCGTAACATTCTGACAAAAGGCTCCGTAATAAGGACTTCCCTTGGAACTGCGAGAGTTACAAGCAGACCCGGGCAGGATGGAGTCGTAAACGCTGTATTAATCGAATAATTTCAATTAATTTTTTCCCGCAAATGGGGCCCTTTATCAAATTCTCTTACTTTGTGCCGGTGATCGACATGGATGAAAAAATTCGACATATACTGGAAATTCTTGAAAACGATGCCCGAACAAGTCCGGAAGAAATTGCATCCCTTACAGATATGTCTGCACAGGAGGTTTCCCAGACGATCGCAAAACTTGAAGAGACGGGAGTTATCCGGCACTATAAGACCATAGTTGATTGGGACCTGGTTGGGGAAAACTATGTTTATGCTGTAATTGAGCTGAAAGTAACCCTCGAGCGCAATCAGGGCTATCAAGCAATTGCAGAAAGAATTTACAAGTTTCCGGAAGTCAGATCAGTCAGGCTGTTATCCGGAGACTATGATATATCCCTTACCGTCCGAGGGAAATCGATGAAGGATGTGGCTTTTTTTGTTGCAGAGAAAATTGCAACCCTTGATCAGGTGCAGAGCACATCAACCCACTTTGTACTGAAGACCTATAAAGAAGATGGTGTTATCCTTCATGAACCTGAAACGATTGAAAGGCTACCAGTGTCGTTTTAATACGATCTGGCTTAAAGCCTGATCTCCCTATCCGATTTAACGTACTCATATAGTATTTTATAGGGTGTTTTGCTTGAGACCACCATGCGATCCTTCTAAGTTTGTTGCCGACGCTGTGAAAAATATTCCACCTTCGGGAATACGCCGCTTTTTTGATCTAGTTTCCGGACTTGAGGATATAGTCTCCCTTGGTGTAGGAGAGCCTGACTTTATTACTCCGTGGCACATCCGTGAAATGTGCATCCATTCCCTGGAAAAAGGGCAAACCTCGTATACCTCAAACTATGGGCTTCCAGACCTCAGAGATGCACTTTCCAGAACCTATTACAAGCGCTATGAGCTGGACTACGACCCTTCCTCCGAGATACTCATCACAACAGGTGTAAGTGAAGCTCTGGATATAGCAGTAAGGACAGTAGTCAACCCAGGCGATGAGGTTATTATCGTCCAGCCTTCGTATGTTGCATATGTGCCTTCTGTTATTCTTGCAGGGGGTAAGCCTGTTATCGTTTCCACTTACAGGGAGGACGATTTTAGTCTGACTGCCGAAACCCTCAAACCTGCGATCACAGACAAAACAAAGGCAATAATTCTCAACTTCCCTAATAATCCAACTGGAGCGATTATGACACAGGAAGAGCTTGAGGGCATTGCCGATCTTGTTGTGGAGAACGACCTGTTTGTTATTTCGGATGAAGTTTACGAGTGCCTCACTTATGAAGGTAAGCATGTCCCATTTTCTTCTCTTGACGGAATGAAAGATCGTACTGTCATGCTCAACGGATTCTCCAAAGCTTATGCAATGACAGGGCTCAGGCTCGGTTTTGCAATGGGCTCACCTGAAATTATACACTCAATGATGATGATCCACCAGTATTCCATGCTTTGTGCTCCCATAACCGCACAGATAGGAGCAATCGAAGCTCTCCGCAATGGTAACGAGGAAATGGAGAGGATGGTCAGAGAATATGACCGGCGCAGGCACTTTATAGTCAGGGGTTTTAACAGGATAGGGCTTGAGTGTTGCAACCCTAAAGGAGCATTTTATGCCTTCCCTTACATCGGGAATACCGGCCTTTCCTCCTCTGAGTTTGCAGAACGTCTTCTGGACGAAAAGAAAGTCGTTACAATTCCCGGGGACGTTTTCGGAGAAGCAGGTGAAGGCTTCCTACGCTGCGCCTATGCAGCATCAATAGATGATATTAGAAAAGCCCTGGATAGAATGGAAGACTTCGTTGATGGGTTAAAGCAGTAAATTCTGCCTGATCCTTTCAGGTTTCTTCTCAATACTTTTATTCCAGGCCTCTTTTCAATATTTTCATCAAATCCTATTTGTCTTTCAATTAACTCTTTTTTGTTTGGCTCTGTTTTTGAGGATATTTTCTTTTAGACTTACAATTTCTGCGGCTGTGCTGTAACTGTGCGGCTGCCGAAGTTAGTTAATTATATAGTTAATTATATATACAATTTCCAGGCTCAATTAGCTTGAAGTTTATGAAGCCGATTATTCCTGAAGATGAACGCTCTAAAGAACCTCTTGACACTGATAGGGTTATTTATCACCCGGATATGATAAGAGCCAATGAATGGGTTCTGACCGAGTATGAAGCTCCATACAGGGAACTCTGTATCTTCGTGCCCTGTGCCAAAAGGAAACCCTATCATGAAAGCCCTTCTCATAAAAAATTCGACAGGGTGATCTTCGGGATTGCAAAACCTGAGGATGTACATATAGTAACCTTCGGAACCTGCGGGATTACGCCGAGGGAACTTGATACCCAGTATCCTTTCATGCATTACAGTTTCATGATGGGAAAATGTAACGTGGCAAAGATCAAGCGGGATTTTATTAAAATGGAAAGCGAAAGGCTTGCAGCTTACCTTGAGAAAACAAGGAACAACTACAAGCACAGGATAGCTTACTGTATCGGGGATTTCCGTACTGCAATGGAAAAAGCCGTGGAAATGGTCGATATAGAGGTTATTATCGTACCGAAAGAATCAACTATTCAGAAAATGATTCAGCCCGATAAACCCTTCATTTACAATAGCCTTTCTTCCAGAGAGTATCTTCAGGATCTTTCCGATGCGATTACCGATGTTCTTAAGCTGCCAAAAAGAAAAGTCGGCCTTAAGGAAGACCTCTCGGTCGACGATACGGACTGGTATGTCCTTTAAGAATTTTCCCTTTTTCCTTCCTAAAAATCCCCTTCCATTACTTACTAACTGCAATATATCTGGATCTGGTTTCGGTACTGATATTCCCCGAATTATTTATTGTTAAACTGACAGTGTAATTTCCTGATTTACTGTATGTGTATACAGGATTCTTGTCCGTTGAAGTATTTCCGTCTCCAAAAGCCCATCTCCATGAAGCTGGCGATCCTGTGCTCTGGTCAGTAAAACTAACACTAAGCGGTGCAGGCCCTGAAGTCGGGTATGCAGAGAAAGCAGCGACAAGGGAGTTTGAAACTGCAATATAACCGGATTTTGTTAACACGTTAGTGCCATTTTCATTACTTGTTCTCAATGTAACATTGTATAGTCCTGATTTATTGTACGTGTGTACAGGATTTCTCTCTGTTGAGCTATTTCCGTCTCCAAAAGTCCACCTCCACGAAGTTGGAGACCCTGTGCTCTGGTCAGTAAAACTGACAGTAAGAGGTGCTTTTCCTGAAACTGGTGATGCAGAGAAGCTGGTAACAGGAATATCCAGGACGCCTGAAACAGCAACATATCTGGATTTTGTCAATACGTTGCTTCCATTTGCATTGCCTGTTGTCAATGAAACAGAATAAAGCCCTGGCTTACTGTATATGTATAAAGGATTTCGTTCTGTTGAATTATTTCCGTCCCCGAAAGTCCATCTCCATGATGTCGGTTCCCCTGTGCTCTGGTCAGTAAATCTAACCGTAAGAGGTGCTTTTCCCGAAGTAGTAGATGCAGAGAAACTGGTAACAGGAGCGGCTAAAGTATTCGAAACAGCAATATAACCGGTTCTTGTCAGTGCATTACTGCCATTTGCATTGCTTGCTGTCAATGTAACGGAGTATCGCCCTGATTTATCGTACGTGTGTACAGGATTCTTTTCTGTTGAAGAGTTTCCGTCTCCAAAAGCCCATCTCCATGAGGTTGGAGATCCTGTACTTTGGTCAGTAAAACGAACAGTAAGCGGCATGCTTCCTGATGAAGGGGACGCAGAGAATTTGGAAACAGGAGCATCTAAAACGTTTGAAACAATAACATATCTTGACTTTGTCAACGCGTTACTGCCGTTTGCATTGCTTGTTGTCAATGTAACAGAGTATCGCCCTGATTTATTGTATGTATGTACAGGATTTCTTTCTGTTGAAGAGTTTCCGTCTCCAAAAGCCCATCTCCATGAGGTTGGAGATCCTGTACTCTGGTCAGTAAAACGAACAGTAAGCGGCATACTTCCTTCAGTTGGAGATGCTGAAAAAGCAGTGACAGGAACAGTATAGCCATGATTCAACATCAAAGTACCGTTCTCAGAGCTTACATTTACATAGCCTGACTTTGTTAACCTATTACTGCCATTTGCGTTACTTGCTGTCAATCTCACAGAATAGAGTCCTGATTTATTGTACGTATGCACAGGATTTTTTTCTGTTGAATTATTCCCATCCCCGAGAGCCCATCTCCATGATGTCGGTTCCCCTGTGCTCTGGTCAGTAAAACTAACCGTAAGAGGTATTTTTCCTGAAGCCGGGGATGCAGAGAAATTGGCAACAGGAGTAGTTAAAACATTTGAAACAGCAATATAGCCGGCTTTAGTCGATGTATTACTGCCGTTTGCATTGCTTGTTGTCAATGTAACGTTGTATAGTCCTGGTTTATTGTATGTGTACACAGGGTTTCTTTCTGTTGAAGTGTTCCCATCCCCGAAAGCCCATCTCCATGAAGTTGGAGACCCTTTACTCTGGTCAGTAAAACTAACGGTAAGAGGAGCTTTTCCTGAAGTGGTAGATGCAGAGAATCTGGTAACAGGAATATCCAGGACGCTTGAGACCGCAATATATCTTGATTTTGTCAATGTGTTACTGCCTTTCTCATTACTTGCTGTCAATCTCACAGAATAGAGTCCTGATTTATTGTATGTATGCACAGGATTTTTTTCTGTTGAATTATTTCCGTCCCCGAAAGTCCATCTCCATGAGGTTGGAGATCCTTTTCCCTGACCAGCAAAATCAACAGTAAGCGGTGCTTTTCCTGAAATAGGAGACGCAGAGAAACTGGTGACAGGAGCATCTAAAGCATTTGAAACAACAATATAACCGGATTTTGTTAATGTATTACTGCCATTTGCGTTACCTACTGTTAATGTAACAGAGTATAATCCTGCTTTGCTGTATGTATGTACGGGGTTCTCCCCGGTTGAATATGTGCCATCTCCAAAAGTCCACCTTCTTGAGGTTGGGTGCCCTGTACTCTCGTCCGTAAAACTAACCGTAAGAGGTGCTTTTCCTGAAACTGGAGATGCAGAAAAAGCAGCAGTAGGGGCTTCATTCCCATTTGAAACCGTGATATAGTCTGATTTCATTACTCTATTGGGGTTCCCTGTTTCGTTTAATGTCAATGTAACGGAATATTTCCCCGGTTCTCTATATATGTGTACAGGATTCTTTTCCGTTGAATATGTTCCGTCTCCGAAAGTCCAATTCCATGAGTTTGGCGAGCCTGTGCTGTGGTCAGTAAAATTAACAGTAAGAGGGGTTTTTCCTGAGGTTGGCGATGCAGAAAATACTGGACGTGCCAGAACATTTACTGTTTCAGATCTGGATTCAGTACCGTTTTTATTGTTTACTGTAAGCGTTACTTTGTAATTTCCTGCTATAGAGTAAGTGTGTGCTGGGTTCTGCTGATTTGAGCTGGACCCATCTCCAAAGTCCCAGTTCCACCTATCTACATTCCTCGAGAGATCCGTAAACTGGACAGAAAGGGGAGCATAACCGGATGTGAGATTACTGCTGAAGTTTGCAAACGGAAGTAAGGGTTGTGGCGGAATGGGAGTTATGAACTGACCAAAAGCAATGGGGCTGAAACCTGTATTTATCATGTCTATAACCCTGCTTTTAGCTGCGTCGATTATAGAAACCGTTCTTCCTAGATTATCGTCGCTGCCAAAGTTAGCTACGTATACCTTTGTTCCATCTGGGCTGACTGCGATTCCGTAAGGACTTCTTCCGACTCTCACGGTATTTATGACAGTTTCTGTTGCAGTGTCAATTATGGAAACATTGTTACTGCCTTCGTTTGCCACGTACACCTTTGTCCCATCCGGGCTGACTGCAACTCCCATAGGCCATTTCCCTGCAGGCAGTGTGGCTGCAATTGTATCTGAATTCGTGTCAATTACAGAAATAGTGCCATCTTCACAATTCGTTACATACAGTTTTGTTCCCGCCTGGTTAACTGTAACCCCAGAGGGGCCAAGTCCAGCTTTCACAGATGCAATAACCTTGTTTGTGCCTGTATCAATTACGGAAATATTATTGCTATAGCGGTTCGCCACATATACTTTTTTTCCATCAGGTGTGATTGCAACCCCCAGTGGGTTAGCTCCTACAGGTATAGTGCCTATAACCGTGTTTGTAGCTGTGTCAATTATAGATACACCGTTGATATCACGATTTGCCAAAAATACTTTTTTTCCATCTGGTGTGACTGCAATTCCACAAGGGCTGTATTTGTACCCAATGTCTATAGTGGCTGAAACCTTTTTTGTAGCGGTATCAATTACAGAGACAGTACCACGGCCCTTGTAATTGACGTTCGTCACGTATACTTTTGTTCCATCCGATGAGACCGCAACCCCAAGAGGGTTTTTTCCTACAGGTACAGTGGCTGTAACAGTATTCGAACTCGTGTTAATTACAGAAACTGTGTTGCTGTTAAAGTTCGTAATATATGCATATGAAGGTGCAGGAATACCTTTTGGTACAACATTTACTGTAGCAAGCTTTGTATCCGTACCATTCGGATTGCTTACTTTCAGGGTAACGGTATAGATTCCCGCTTCAGAATATGTATGTGTGGAGTTCTGTTTTGTAGAGCCATACCCATCTCCAAAATCCCAGCTCCACTCTGTCACATTCTCCGATTGACAGGTAAACTGCACAGGTACTGAAAGGAAAACATAATCTGATGTAATATTGCTGCTAAAGTCCGCCAGAGGATAAACTGGCTGTACCGGGATAGAGCCTATAGACTGACCTGAAACACGAGGGCTCGTTCCTACAAGCATCGTGGCTGTAATAGTATTGGTTGCAGTGTCAATAACAGAAACTGCGTTGTAGAGATTGATCGCTACATACACTTTTTTTCCATCCGGGCTGACTGCAACTCCTGCCGGGTTGGGTCCTACAGGTATCGTGGTTGTAACTTCGTTTGTAGAAGTGTCAATTACCAGGATACTGCTAAAAGCCTCATCATTACTGGCCACATATACCTTTGTTCCTTCCGGGTTGACTGTAACCCCAGAGGGAATTCCCCTTATTTTCATTGTGCTGGTAATGCTATTTGTTGCCGTGTCAATTACCGAAATGCTTCGGTTATCAGAGTTCACCAGGTATACCTTAGTTCCGTCCGGCGCGACCGCAATTTCCTTAGGTCCTTTTCCTGCGGATACCGTGGCTGTAACCTTGTTTGTGGCAGTGTCAATTACCGAGACCGTTTTCTCCCCATAGTTTGTTACATATGCCTTTTTTCCATCCGGACTTACCGCTACTCCCGCAGGATTTTTCCCTGTATTCACTGTGCTTACAACAGTATTTTTGGCGGTATCAATTACAAAAACATTGTTACTGCCTTCATTCGCTACATATACTTTTTTTCCATTCGGATTGACTGCAATTCCTTTAGGAGAACTTCCTGCAGGCACCGTGGCTATAACAGTGTTTGTCGCCGTGTCAATTACAGATACATCATTGCTATGAGCATTTGCCACGTATATCCTTGTCCCATTCGGATTAATTGCAACTCCCACAGGATTTGACCCTACAGATATCGTAGCCATAACTTTATCTGTGGCTGTGTCAATCACAGAGATATTGTCACTCTCTTCGTTTGCAATATATGCAAATGGCGAGGCGCCTGCTATACTTACCAGAATTAAATAAGCAAGTACTGTTGTCCCCAAAACTTTATTGAAGGTATACCCCCTAAATATTCTATTACCTCTTGTCTCTTCCATTCAGACCCTCAACATATGAATTATAAACTAGTTGACAATTTGAATAAACTTGAAACTTAGTCAGCCTTTAGAATATTATAGCAATTCATCGAAACCAGAGTCAAACTCTTTGAAATTAGGGTTTAACTCTTTGAAATCAGAGTTTTTTGGCTTAAAGTGATTATCGCAACCAGATGCGGCTACATAAATAACAGGTACGAAAATTCCCCCAGAACTATGTAAAATAGTTGTAAACTACAACATAATAATCTTTCTTTTATTAACAGTTCAACAATAATAATTTTTACTGTTGTAATTAATTTTCGTAAATTTTTAGTTTCTTTAAAAAAAGTTTCAAAAAGGAGGTTTTAGAAGTTAATATTCGCTGCCCGGATCGATAACAATAAAAAGCAAAAAGCCTCTACTAATAAACTCGATTTATTAGGATATTTGCGAGGTACAGTCTTTATAGATACTTTTTTTATTAACATCAGGAAAAAATACTTGAAAAACAGTTTGCCACACTCGAATTTCCGTAACATCAATTATTGCGGAAGCAGTATATATGACGATTATTGTAAAATAAGATACAAAAAAATGAATATATTTATTGTAAGTAGAGGTATAATTTTAGATTAAAAACCAGGTCTGTAGATTGTGAAAGCTGTAAACTATGGATATTCCTCCTGTACCAATTCTCTATATTTCCTCAACAGCATTTTACGTGCATTTCTATAAACTGGCGCGCAATAGTGCGAAAGCGAAACCGGTGTATTCGACCGGAAATCCTAGATTTGTGAAATTATCAAAGTTATCAACAATTCCATCCCTGTAGACTTCACTGTTGTTGTTATGCTTTATTTTTGCTTCTCTAATGCTTTCTGACGGATCTGTATCCACATAAACCACAGTTTCTGTTCCGGCATATAATTGAGTGTTCGATGTATCGAATATAAAAATTAAGATGAATATAAAAGAAAACAGAGCTCTATTCAAACTAACCCTCTCCACCTACTCAAATTAACCCTTCCTATCTGCTTATATTCTCATTATTCTACTTTAATTTTCCTTGTTTTATTATCATGAATTTAAAAATTTTATTATACTCAATTTCCTGATTATATTAGTGAATTTAAAATTCCAAGCCAGGCTAGAGATTATCAAGTCAATGAAGAGCCCGATTTCAAACTCCTGCCCAGAACAGGCTGTGAGTGGTAGAGGTTTTACTTTTCTTAGGTTTGTCTTTTGAGCATATTTTCAGCCATACAGTTAACTTTAAATAACTTTACAATTTTTTAATTATTACACAATATGTAAAATTTATGAGAGTCTCTGGTGAAAATATTGTCATCATACACATTTCTAAGTCAGGGAAATCATCAGTGAAAGAAACTGGATAGGGGGTAAAAACGAGAAAATTATTTTGAGTGTCTGGTTTGTTTTTGTCTTATTTTTAAAGGCTGACCTCAAAATCTGGTTTACAGGTAACTGTGACCAATTCCTTACGATCCACCTTAACTGATCCATCGATCAACTGATATTATCGATCCAAACGATCCAATATCAAATCCCTTAATTCTGGGATATCCTGTGATACCTTACATAAATTCCCCGTATCCGGTTATTAACTCAGACAATTGCTAAAAAGACAAAATCGTGCTACTTAATTTAAAATTCTACTACGGGGCTTACCATGAAGCAAGTAAAAGAAACATCCAGAATGATTTTTATAGTAGCTCTCACGCTTCAGCTGATGACCGCAGGAAGTGCAGCAGCTGCTATGATTTATGTAGGTAACAGTACTGATCAGGTTGTAAACTTCACTTCTATCCAGGCTGCAGTAGATGCTGCAAATCCAGGGGATGAGATAATTGTCAAACCCGGTATTTACGAAGAGAATATTGTAATTACCAAGAACATATCCATTGTCTCAGAATCCGGAAATTTCTCCGATACCATAATCCGGGCAGCTGATAGTTCTCAGGATGCTCTCTGTATCTGGACAAACGGCGTAAGCATTAAAGGTTTTAGTATTAACGGATCCGAATCTGCTGGGATTCACTTTTTCGGGGTTATTGACTGCCGAGTTGAGAACAATAAACTGTCCAATAACAGCTGTGGTATCGATCTATACATGATAAGTTCACGTAACACGATTGATAATAATGAAATCTCAGACTGCACCACCGGCATCAGCATTAGTGGAAGCTGGAACAATAATTTGAGCAATAACTCAATCTCAAACTGCAGTAACGGTGTTTCACTTTTTGACTCCCCTAACAATATCATTGAGAATAATATAATCTCAGAAAATATAGAAGGCATTTCTCTCACAGGCGAATCAAACGGCAATACCCTGTCTAATAATAATGTAGTTCTCAATGAGGAACTTGGGATACATATTTACGAGGCTTCGGGCAATCTGATTTACAACAATTATTTTAATAACACACTGAACGTAAAATCCAATGCCATTTGGGACACGAATATCTGGAACATTACCAGAACCGAGGGTATTAACATAGCTGGTGGCCCTTACCTGGGAGGTAACGTCTGGACAAGGCCTGATGGGGTTACATATCCTCAGGGAGTCCGGGATGCCGACTTTGATGGAATCCTTGATTCCCAGTACAGCATTGAAGGTACCCAGTTCACAGATTATCTTCCTCTCAAAGAATTAAAGCCTGTAACGCTTACTGTAAATAACAGTACAGGGCAGGCTGCTGATTTTACCTCTATTCAAGCTGCAATAGACAATGCGTTCCCAGGTGACACAGTTCTTATTTCCCCGGGAATCTATGAAGAAAACGTTGATGTATACGTAACAAACTTAACCCTTACTTCCGAACCCGGTAGCAGTGGTGATACCATTGTTAGAGCAGCCAGCGCTCTGGACGACGTTTTCTATGTTATTGCAGATGGAGTGACAATTCGCGGGCTGAATATAACAGGACCCGTAGATTCCCCAAACGCAGGCATCCGTCTTAATGGAGTTAAACACTGCAATATTGAAAATAATCAGATATCTACCTACAGTGACATATTAAATGCTTCCATAGATAACTTAAATACTTCCAGTGAGAACAGTTCCCTCATTCTCAATAATTCAAGTTCGGAAACAGGATTTGGAATTCTCCTCGACTCTTCCAGCACCAATATACTGGACAATAATACTGTGTCCGGGGATGGAACCTTAATTCTTCTCCGCAGTTCCACGGAGAATAAACTTAACAACAATTCGGTATCCGGAAGCAACTACGGTATCTTGGTAGACTCCTCCAGCAATAATACTCTGAACGGGAATAATCTGTCAAACAATGAAGTCGGTGCCTATCTAAAGACTTCTAGCGGAAATATCCTTAATAACAGTACAGTATCAAACAACACAGTTTCCGGTATTTATCTATGGGATTCTGTTGGAAACACATTGAGTAATTCCACAGCATCGAGAAATAATGCTTCTATTGTTCTGCAGAATTCCAGTTCAAATCTGATTGATAATAACACTGTATCCAGTAGCAACTACGGTTTCTGGCTGTACTCTTCCAGCAACGATAATAAGCTAGATGGCAACACAGCATTAAATAACAGGATCGGTGTCCATATTAATGCATCAAGTGGAAATGTTCTTACAGACAACACTGCATTAAACAGCATTAGATCCGGAATTAGTTTATGGGATTCGGTTGAAAACACGCTAATTAACAATGCAGCTTCGGGCAGCGACAACTCGATTTTCCTGCACAATTCCAGCAAAAATACACTTGTCAATAATACTGTATCTAACAGCAGTTACGGAATGTGGGTTGCTTTTTCCAGCAACAATAACCTGAGTAATAATAGTGCATCGAATAATACATTCGGTCTCTACTTGAAAAATTCCACTGCCAATCGACTGTCAGATAACTGGATAAGCTCAAATTCCAGACTCGGGATCTATATGGGCTTCTCAAGGAGTAATATTTTGAGCAAAAACAGGATTATCTCCAACTCGGAATATGGACTTTACATGTTGGAATCCGGAAACAGCTCGATTTATAATAATTATTTCAACAACACAAACAATACCTATCTTAGAGGCTTAAACATAGGTACGAACTTGAACACAACCCTGGTACGGTCAGAGAATATCCTCAATGGGGATTATCATGGGGGAAATTTCTGGGCTACACCAGAAGGAGATGGCTTTAGCCAGACTCACACTGACAAAGATGGCGATGGTATCTGTGATGTAGCTTATATTGTGGATAAAGAGTTCGTTGATTATCTGCCTCTTGCAGATCCTCGTACCATAAATCAGTCCTGAGAGCTGCAAAAGAGCATTTCCCTGACTGTTAGGAGACTAGCAGCAGGGATCTGCTGGCATGACCAGAGATCCGGGCTGCACAGCTTCTTAGAGGGATTTATAAGAAGCTGTACTTTTTTTACTCGAAAAATTGAAAAAGAATGAATAATCAATCATTAAAATGGATATAAATAAAAAGAATAACAGGTTACTTGAGAGCCAGTACTCACTAAAAATAACGCGGCTCCTTAAAAACGATCAACCACTGAAGCGATCCTTAATGAAAACGATCAATCACTTGAGGTTTTGTCTTTTGGGCTTTCCTCAAGGAACTTCTGAAGCCATACGATATCAAAATACGTTCCGAACTTCGTTCCTGCAGCTTTGAACCTGCCACACTCTACTTATTTCGAGATCCTTATTTATCACGATTTATATTTATAATTTATTATCAGTAAGATTATATTTATATACTTATATTGTATTATTCCCTGCATAAGTAATCCGATCCTATCAGTGTTTCAGGCAGGACTTTGATATTTAGGGGGTCTAAAAGTCCGAAAGCCAGAATGACCATTGAATTGTTGTGTCTCATTCAGGTAAGTGAGTACTGAAAATAAAAAACATAAGAGAAGATATTTCTCAATGTATTTCTATAGAAGTGAAAAATAGATGTTTCTTAAACAAGACAAAATTGTAGAAAAAATCCGTGAAATTCCTGTTACACTTGGAGATGTTTCCGAAAGCATCTTCGGAGGTGTAAACACAAAACACAGACTACTTCACAGGCTTGCCCTTCCTGAGGAAGGAGGTTCAGACTCGTTTTATCTTTGCGAGGGCATGTGTAAACCTGTATTTTTAGAGCCTGAACTTGTCTATCCGTATGTGTCAGAGGCTTTTTCCGAAAAATTCACATTTCATCCTTCACCTTACGGTTTTATGCTGCCTTATGAATTGTCTGAAGGGGGAAAAAAGAGAGAATACGCTGTAATTCCTCCTGAAGAGCTCAGGGCAAGGTTCCCTATGACTTACGGCAGAATTCTTGAGTTCAAAAGAGAATTCCGCCATGACAACTCGCCTCTTAAATCTTCAGACTATAGTATACGCGGTAGAAAGTTCATGGAGTATCTCAACACTCCTAAAATTATTGCTACTGAGGGTTATCATCTGCAGGCTGCATACGATGCTACCGGTAATCATGTGTTTGAGAACGGGTGCGGTATTGTCCTCAAGGACTCGAGTAAGTATGCTTATGTTACTGCGGTTCTTAACAGTTCTATTGCCAGACTCTTTCCTTCAGTCTGTAAGTCTGAAATGACATACTCAGAATATACTGCACCTGCAGTAATGAAACATTTCCCAATTGTGTTTCCTGATAACAGGTTAACCGAAGATCTCATAAACACTATCTCCAGTTACCTTTCATTCCTTAACAGGCAAAAGTGTGCAAGAGATTACTGGGTTCCGGACTGGCTTCGGGAACTTATAGATTTCTACGAGCAGGTCTCAAACCTTCTGGTGCTGGATACTTACTTCTTAAACAGCCTTGATCAAGGGCTTCTGAATGCTCTTGAGGAAAATATCCATCCTTATGCTGGAGATCTGAGTTCTGGAGAAAACGATCCTGAGGACAGTGATAGTCTCCTTAATGCGCTGTATTATATAAAACAGAAAATCCTTGAAGCTTCAAGTCCTGAAAAGTACAAGTTCAATATGGGACTGCCTGAAATTCTCAATTTCTATCAGAGTAGTGAAGAATTTTAAGGCATCCTTTTTATTCTTTACTAAATTTCAGGGGGTTTATCCATCATTATTTTACATTTAGATTTTTATCAAAAAGTTTATATATTTTGACCTCCCCACACCCAGGGGGTAAAAAGTACTCTCAGGGCAGAAAATTAGTTTTCCGGTAGATGACTGAACCTGTGTAAATAGTTTTGCTGCTTCAAGATGAGTTTCCAAACTCCATGCTGCAGAGTTCTGGCAGCAAATCAAGCGAGTTATTCCCTCCTTAATGTTAGAATATTCTTGAAAATTTCTGCTCTGAGAGAATTTTAAACTTCATGGAGTTGAGATCAGGGTTTCTATAACGCATGAAGAAGTCCAGAAGGCTGACAAAGAAGAAATGCTGATATAGAGGTTACAGTGCCAATTTCAGGAATCTTTGAAAAAGTCGGTAGTGAGGAGATCCAGGTATATGAGCTTCCCGGAGGAAAGATGACAAAAATCGTCCATAACGGTCCTTATGAGGAATGCAGTCAAAATTACGAAAAATTATTCTCCAGATCTGCAAAAACAGGAAGGGTAATTTCCGGACTTATTCTCGAAGTGTACTTCAACCATCCAAGAGAAGTTCAACCTGAAGAAATACTAACTGAAATCTATGCGCTCAGCGGCTAATCAGGGAAGCTCTTAAAATCTTCCCCTGGTATAATTTCATTCTTTTCTTTAAATCCGTACTCTTTAGTTTTCTATCCTTTCTCTTTATCAGGCGTATCAAGTCTGAGTTGTACCGTGAAATATCCCTCTATGAAATCTTCGGCTTTTGGTTCAGTTCCGAGGATGAGCTACCTACGAGTACTTCAATCATCAACTTGACTCTCCAAAAGTCTCAATTTCTTATGAAATTTGTACTTCTGAGGAAGGGATTTCTTGCAGTGCCTCCACATTCCCCGAGTTAAAAAGCTCTGTATACCTCCCAACTTAATGCAAAAACTTATATATCTTGGTCTTTGTAATTATTATAACATCTTATGTTTTTTAGCTCCGTTCGGATGATTCCCCCTATTCACAGAACGATTATTCATAAAAGGAAGGTAGTCCTATTTCCCTGCAAATTCATACCGCTGCATTTCCCTATATGGGAGCATTAATTTTTTCGGGGCTTATATCGGCCTTGCTTGCAATCAAAGCATACAAGTCCTTTAACTACCGCAGGATGTATTTTCCCAAGTATTTCATACTTATTATGTTAAGTATGTCTCTCTGGTCCTTGAATTATGCTTTTGAAGTTGGACTTATGGACATTGAGCTCAAATATCTCTTTGCCCGTTTTGAATATATTGGGGTTGCGTTTGCTCCTGTAGCGTGGTTTATGTTTGCAGCTGAGTATTCAGGGGTTGGTAAAGAATTCATTAGAAAGTATGAAAATGTTTTTCTCATGCTTCCTTTTCTCGCAATTTTCTCAATGCTTACAAATAGCTTTCATAGAATGCATTTTACAACATATTACCTGGATATCTCAGGAGGCTTCCCACTTCTAGTACTCGTACATGGGCCTTTCTTCTGGATATTTTACATCTATTCTCTCATTTTAATCCTATTTGGAGTTTTATTCTTCCTCAAGCAGTATGTCCATTTAACTACACCCTATAAGGCTCAGGCAGCAATTGCTCTCACGGCAGCCTTCATTCCAATTCTAGGGAACATTCTCCATATCGCAGACATAGGTCCTTTTGCATTCTTTGATCCTACTCCGTTTGCATTTACAGTCACGGGTTTGATTCTTTTTTGGGGCATTGTGCAGCATGAGTTCCTCAGTATTATCCCGATTGCGAGAGGAAGCGTAATTGAGTCTATGCGCGATGGATATATCGTGGTAGGCCTTAGGGATTCCATAGTAGATATCAATAAGGCTGCTCTTGAACTGGCAGGAAAAACAGAAAAAGAGGTTATCGGGAAAAACCTAAATGATCTTTTTGGGGATGAAGTGAAGATACCTCAGAGTGAAATGGGTACGGGCACCTTCAGCAGAGAAATTTCCCTGAAGAACGGGCTTGAAACAAAGTACTTTACTTTTAGTATCAGCCCTCTTATGACAAAAGATCATGAAGAGGGTAAGCTGATAATGATCCATGATATTACAGAAACTTACAAGTATCAGGAAGCTCTGAGACAGGCTAATAAAAAAATAAATCTTATGAGCAATATTACCAGACACGATATTCTCAATCAGGTGAATGTACTTTCTGGTTATACCGAACTGATTTCAGAAACTCTTCCTGAAGATGTCAGGAGTGATCCTCGAATTGGAAAGTATCTTCTAAATCTCAATAAAGGTATAGAGACAATTCACAGCCAGATTGTTTTCACCAAAGACTACCAAGAACTTGGAATAGTTTCCCCTACCTGGCAATCCATTAGTGATACGGCAAAAGAAGCAGCCTTCCCTTTCTCCGGTCAGAACATTAAATTTTCCATCGAGGAGAGCGGACTGGATGTATATGCCGATCCTCTACTTAAAAAAGCCTTTTACAACCTTTTTGATAATGCAAGGGCACATGGAGAACATGTAACCGAAATTATTGTTAGTTCTCGCAGGGTTGAAGATAGTCTTGTAATAGAAATAAAAGATAATGGCATAGGAGTTCCTCCTGAAATGAAAGAACTGATTTTTGAAAAATCCGTTGGGAAAAACACAGGGTTAGGACTTTTCCTTGTAAGAGGCATTCTTTCCATTACAGAGCTGGAAATAAGAGAAACCGGAATCGAGGGTAAAGGTGCTACATTTGAGATTACAGCACCTCCGGGTAACTGGCGCATTAATACTTCTCAGTAAAACTTACAACTTTAAGTGTTTGAAACTTCCTGAGGCCTGATCTCTTTTTTTCATTCTATTTTTATATAATTTTATATCTTCACTTTAATATATTATCAAATACATGATAATACTTCAAAAAGCATTCTTTCAGCTGATAAGTCCATTCTGGTGACAAAATGAATAAATTTACCCTAAGAGAGAGATTTGAGAAGGCACTCAAAGGAGTGGCATTAGATATCGTCCCTGTCTGTTCGGTAACCCAGACCGGCACTGTCGAACTTATGGAAATGACTGGGGCATACTGGCCCCAGGCAAATTACAATGCCGAAAAGATGGCTGCTCTCGCACTGGCAGGATATGAGATTGCGGGATTCGAGAATGTACGCTGTCCTTTCGACATTACCGTGCTTGCCGAAACGCTTGGCTGCACAGTAGATGAAGGAAGTATAGATATACAGCCCTATATAACGGATTTCCCCTGCAAAAAAAAGAAAGATGTAAGGGATATAACAGTTCCGGATTCACTCCTTGAGAGCAGACGAACCTCAGTAGTGCTGGATGCCGTTGAGATTCTGAACGAAAAAGTAGGGGAGACCGTACCTGTTGTTGCCGGAGTTGTGGGCCCTGCAGGACTTGCCTCCATGCTTGCAGGAATGGAAAATTACCTTATGTGGTTCGTGACAAACCCTGATGTAGTTGAGGAATTTATGGGAGTTCTTATTGATGCATGTATAGAGTACGCCAATGGTCTGCTCGAAAGAGGGGCTCATGCCATAACTCTTATAGATTCCGAGGCAGGACCTGATATTATTTCTCCTCAAATGTTTGAAACATCGGTCTTCCCTTTGTATAAAAAATTTTGTAGGGAAGTAAGAGGCTTTAAGGTTCTTCATATGTGCGGCGACGCTACTGCAGTGCTTGACCCGCTCGCAGATGCAGGCTTTGACGGAATAAGCATTGAAGAAAAAGTAGACGTCAGTTCCGCAAAGAGAATTACAGGTGACAGAGTACGCCTTATAGGAAATGTTTCCCCTTCTGATACTCTTCTGACAAAAGGGACTGAAGCAGTCCTCATTGAAGCTACTGCCTGCCTTGAGGACGGAATTGATATTCTTGCCCCGGGCTGCGGGCTTGCTCCCCATACTCCACTTGAGAACATAAAAACGCTTGTCAGAGCGAGAGATAACTACTTCTCACAGTGAGTTTTCGTTAAGAGCCTCCTGTTAAGTACTTTCAAAAGAGAGCTTTATCTCGCTTTCCTTTATATTTTCAGAACCCTTGAGGCTTATGAATGCTGCAGAAGCCAGTATAAATGCACAGCCTGCAAGTGTCTCGGAAGGCAATCCGATTCCCAGTACAGCAATATCAAAGAATACTCCGCTGACAGGTTCTACCAGAGCAAGAAGGCTGCCGGTCTGGGCTTTAAGATTAGCAAATCCCAGAATGGTAAATATCTCTCCAAGACCTATGGACACTATTCCAAAGGTTATAAGCACCTTCAGGTTACCGTAAAGTGCGTCAGGAGAAACCTCTAATGCAAAGGGGCTTAGAAGCAAAAGGGCGACCCCCATGGGCCAGAACATGATTGCAAGTTCAGGATATTCTGCTTTCAAGATTTTTACGTTCATGATTAATGCCGCAAAGATTACTCCTGAGAGCAACCCGGCTGCAATACCAAGCATATAGTCGCCTGTAAGTTCAATGCCCGAGAGGTTTTCCGGCTTTACTATAAGGAATACTCCCATAATTGCTATAAAGAGGGCAGATATACTTTCCTTCCTAATCTTCTCATTCAGGATAAGAGGAGAGGCAAGCATTACGTAGAAGGGGGCCGTGTACTGGAGCAGGATAGCAATAGAGACGCAGGTAATTTTCAGGCAGGTAAAATAGAGCAACATGCATGCGACTACAAGCACTCCTTGAAGGAGAAGGCTTCCCTTTCTTTTCTTTAATTTCAGATCTGAGGTTTTTCCCCTGGCAGTTATATATATACAAAGAAACAGAAGACCAAAAAATAGTCTGTAAAATATTATGGGAGCAATTGACATATCGTGAATGCGGTCAATGAAGAGCCCATTCATGCCGTAGAATATACAGCCTGCAATTACTGCGAGATGCGGCTTTTTGCCCTCCAGAAACATTCAACAGGGATACGCCTGTACCATTTATATACCTGCTGTAAATGTCATAGAATTAAGTTTGAAAATTCCTGGATCTTCAGTTTGGGAATAATTAATTATTAGCCCGTCGTTTTAAGGGCAGTTAGTTAGAGTTCAAATTTAGTTGTTGGAGTTAAAGCCTCTCAAGTTCAGCTTTACTTTTTGTCTCATCTGTCAGCTTTTTAACTAATTCATCTTCAAGCTCCTTGTTTACAAGAATAATGAATTCCACGGTGTCTGTATACATTTCCTTCCTAATAACTCCATATTTCTCGATCAGATTTCTTACTTTCTGGCTTTCCGCATATCCCAGACATACTCTTAATTTAACCTGCTCCAATACCTCGACAATTCCTGCCTCTTCAATAGCAGCAAGTGCTGTATCCCTGTATGCTCTTGAAAGTCCCCCAAAACCCAGTTTTATTCCCCCAAAATATCTGGTCACGACCACAACTGCATTCCGGATCTCCTTTGACTCCAGTATTTTAAAAATAGGTTTTCCTGAGCTGCCTGCGGGCTCTCCGTCATCGTCATATTTGAGTGCAAAGGAACTTTTTTCTTTTACAAAATAAGCCGAAACATTATGATTTGCATCCCTGTTTAATTCCTTTATCTTTTTTATGAAAGCTTTTGCTTCATGTTCACTTTCTACAGGTCTGGCGTAACCTATGAACAGAGAATTCTTGAATTCTTTTTGAGCCTTGCCACAGGACTTAAGAGTTTTGTGATTTTTCAGTGTTCTGCCTCAAACGGCTTTCACATATTTTTTCCAAACCGGGTGTTTACAGGTTTGTATTCCTTCAACGGAAGGATATCATACCACCTTTAAATACTTTTCTGTCTCCAAATAATCCTTCTTTTTGATCTTCTACTCATTTATTCGCCTTCTGTTATTTATTTTAGATACTTTAATTATAAATAAATTAGAAGGATTTTTATAATTCTTATCTTATTACAAGTAGTCTGGAGGTATGCATTCTAATCATATAAACTATATTGTTATATTATTTTTTTTGCCAAATCGAAAAGTTTTAATGTAATTGGCTGGTCATGCATAAATATCTCATAACAAAATCATAGGATTTTGTATGAGCTGGGTGTAAAAAGGAAGAGAACTTTAGAGGTATTATTAATGAAAAAAATGTTAAAGATTATGGCAATGCTCCTTGTTATTGCCACAGTTGTCTTTGCAGCCGGCTGTGCTGAGCAGGCCGAACCAGAGGCAAACGAGGGAGCAGAAGAAGTGACTGACGAAGCAGCAATTCCAGTAGCAGATGAAGCTGCCCCCGCAGAAGAAGTAGCAGCTGAAGAAGCTCCAGCCGAAGAAGCTGTAGTCGAAGAAGAAGCTGCAACTGAAGACGTTGTAGCTGACGACGATGCTGTCGCTGACGATGACGCTGTCGCTGACGATGACGCTGTCGCTGACGATGACGCTGTCGCTGATGACGATGCTGCCGCTGACGACGATGCTGCCGCTGACGACGATGCTGCAGAAGAACCAGCCGCTGACGACGATGCTGCCGCTGACGACGATGCTGCAGAAGAACCAGTCGCTGAATAAGCCTAATTCTGCAATGTAAAGAAGAAATTATCTAAGTAGCCTTTTTAAAAGGCTACATTTTTCCGTTTTTCAAAATTAGTTTTGCATGAGCTAATTCTGATTTTACGTTTCCTGATGTCGAAAACTCCAGAAAATATTAAATAAAGTGATTGTGACTTTTCGTTAATTTTATTAGGGAAGATTTTGAGGAATAGTTGCTAACTTATTAATAAAAATCTGCGTTATCTTTTTTAAGTTGATTTAAAACCTTTTTAAGTTGATTTGATGATCCATTTGCTTTTTATTTTGCTATGGAATGTTTCAAGAGAACACCACAGGTGGGTTAAATAAGAGACTACTAAGTTTATCTTAAATGCACCCACTAGTTATACTTTTTGACGGACCTATTTCAGTCCTTGATCCTGAAATGATCGGGAGAGGTTTTAAACGTCATTAAAGACCTTGCAAAAGAAAGGCATACAATGGGTGCGGTAACTCAGGAGATGGGCTCTGCAAGAGAAATAGGAGATCGTGTGCTCTTCATGGATGACTGCATCGTAGTAGAGAACGATACTTCCCAGGAAATCTTCTTAAATGTCCGGAATGAGAGGATAGTATCGCCTTTGAGTAAGGTTTGTAATGCAGTGTTTAATTTGATTTTTCTATTTTTTAAAAATAGCAACCTCTTAACTAGAATTTCAATCAGTTTTCATAAATTTTATGTAATAGTTTCTCTTAATTACCCATATTGTTATCGAGGCTAAAAAATGATAGAAACCCTGAAAGCCTATCTTGATCTTATTCGTGCTCATTTTCTTCCGGCATGGCCTCTGATCTCCTGCTCTGGATTGATGCTTGCTTTTGCAAATTATGGTGGTTTTTCATGGGAATTGACTCTCAAGGTGGCTCTGATGGGTCTGCTTGGGTTTGAGGCAGGTTTTATACTTAATGATTATGTGGACAGGAATAGAGACAGACTTGATGTGGAGAACACGCTCACAAGGTACTGGAGGCCTTTTAAAGAGAGACCCATCCCTTCAGGAAAAATTTCTTCAAAAAATGCCCTCCTGTTGTTTATTCTGCTTATAGCAGTCATTTCAGCCTTGATTTTCACGCTTCCCTATCCAAACTCTTTATATGTATTTGCAATTATGCTGTACTCTTACGGCATAGAGGCTTTTTACCAGGTAAAAAAGAGAAATCAGAGTTATCCGATTGCCCAGCTTTCGGGCAGGACGGACTTTACGCTTTTTCCGGCGGCAGGTTATCTCTGCTACGGGCAGCCGGACATAACCATGCTACTATATATGGTTTTTTTATATCCATGGACAATGGCTCACCTTGGATTAAACGACTTTATAGACCTGAAAAATGACCGGGCAAGAGGTATGAAATCCATAACCGTGCTCTATGGTGAGAAAGGGACGATATACTGGATTATAGGCTTTACAATCCTACATCTACTTGCAGGAGTTGTCTTTGTGAGGGAACTTGGAAATATTGTCCCTTATGGTTTTCTTGCAGGGTTTGTACTTCTTGCAGGATCAACCCTCTATCTCTGGAAAGAAAAAAGTCCAGCAACAGGCTTGAAAGTGCTTCCCCTTTTTCACGTAGCTCTGGTCACCTATGCGATTTCGATTATCCTTGACTTTATCTACTGAACCGAAAAAACTAACTCTGTAGAAAGGGAGCCTTGGAGTTTTCTTCTTTTCCTTCGCTCTTCTTTTTCAGTCTCTTTTCAGTTCTCTATCTAGTCTTTTTGCCTTTCATCTTGCTCTTTTCGACTCTTTGCCTGACCTTTTCTGCCTTTCTCAAGTAAGATTTTACTCTAAGACGGAAAGTCCACTTCTTCGGAGGGCGAAGCCCGACAGATGGGCTGAAAGCCGTCAACTTCATTATAGTAAGCTTTATAAAACCTATATATCTTTTCAAAATGTGTAATATAATATGTTAAAAGCCTACAAATACCGAATCGATCCTAATAAATAAAAAGAAATGAACAAACTAAGAAATCAATCTCAGGGTTTGATTTACAGTACAATTTAGCGCACGAAGTAAAACCTTCTCCTACGCCTCATGGAGTAGTTCCGTAACAAGATTAGAGTATAAAGCTGAATAGTTGGGAAAAACTGTTCTAAGGATAGGAAGATTTGAGCATCTTCTAAATTATGCAATGTTTATGGGTATCACAATTCTAATCTAACTTTGATGTTAGAGGGTGGATGTGTCCTGATTACAAAACAAAGTATGACAGAGACCAAAGTATGACAGAGACATAAATGCTGCAATCAATATCAAAAATTCTTTCTTCAAGATCAAAATCTTATAGTTATCTGACACCTGCGGAACGTAGGGGATGGGTTTGTGGACTTGCGAACAATGGTTCGAAGAACGAAGCAAGAAGGTCCTTCCTCGCTTTCATCAGAAAGCAGGAGAGTTAGTTCACGTCAGCAGGATAAATTACCAGGATAGGTGAACCGGATATGAGAATAGCAGTCTGTGGGAAAGGAGGTAGCGGAAAAAGTACGATTTCGGCTCTCCTGGCAAAGGAAATGGCAAAAACTAAAAACGTGCTCGTGCTTGACATTGATGAGTCAAATTATGGGCTGCATAGCCAGCTGGGAATGGCAGCTCCACGGGACCTTATGGAATATTTCGGAGGGAAGAAGGGCTTTAAGGAAAAGCTGAGGGCAGCTCCAAAAACCACCCAGTTCTGGGGGTTTGCAGCAAATGAAGGTACTTCTGGACAGCCGGTGCAACAGCAGTCCCGATTTTTTAAAAACAGGTGGGGTTTTTCTGACCTCCCACCGGAATTTGTTGAGGAAAAGGACGGGGTAAAGCTGATGGCGGTTGGTAAAATCCATGATTTCGGGGAGGGTTGCGCCTGCCCAATGGGAACACTGACGAGGGAGTTTCTTGAAAACCTGGATCTCGGGAAAGACGATATTGTTATCGTGGATACGGAGGCTGGCACCGAGCATTTCGGGCGCGGGGTTGATAAAGACTTTGACCTCATTCTTGTAGTCATTGATCCCTCTTACGAATCCTTAAAGCTCTCAAAGAAATTCGATGAATTTGGTGCTCAGTGCGGATGTAAAGTTTATTTTGTGCTTAATAAGGTTGAGCCGGATATAAGGGAGGAAATGCTGGCATCGGTAAACTGCGTGAATGTTGTGGCTGAAATCCCCGCAAAAAGAGAGATCTTTAAAGCGTCTCTGAAAGGTGAAGAACTTGATTTCGAACTGGATGAAATCAAAAAACTTGCAGCGTTCCTGGAAAAAATTGAGCTATTGTAACATTGAGACATTTATCCATCAGCCGGGCAGTAAGCGAACAATCTCTGGTTTCGTTACGCCCCTTTATTTTGTAAATTTTTTACTGGCGGCGATTAAATCCTGATCCTCTGTTGCTTCTTTTAACATCTCAAATCTACGGTTATCCGCACTGCATCATAGTCAACTATTGGCTTTTTATGCAGTATAAGGTCCTTTCTCTCTTCAAGTTCCATAAACTCGATTCCTTCCAGATACTTTACGTCATTTCTATAAACTTCGAATATTTCTCATTTTTTCCTGCCTGTTAACTGATCGCAAAAGAGGAATACTTCAGAGCACTTATCCGAAAGTATATTATTGATCGTGTTATTTCAATAATGCAAAAGTTTATCTTGTCTCGGGCAGCACGTCTATTACCGGGCTGTCCTTATTGAACTTCAAACTTATTAAACCTCAAATCTTATTGAAATTGCGCTAATATCATTGAGAAAATAATTGAATTTGCTGATGCAATAACAAAAAATATATTTAATTTGTTATAAAGCAGGATTTTCCCTGTTTAGATGCTGGAGATATGAATTATGACTATGCGTGAGTACATGCTTGGAAATGTGGCAATTGCCCGCGGACTCCTTGAAGGCGGCGTGCAGGTTATTGCAGGCTATCCCGGAACCCCCTCTTCGGAAATTATTGATACGCTTGCATGCCGGGAAGATCGGGATTACCATATAGAATGGTCGGTTAATGAAAAGGTTGCAATGGAAGTCGCAGTCGGAGCTGCCTGGGCAGGCGTCCGTTCTGTAGTGACAATGAAGCATGTCGGGTTAAATGTTGCAGCCGACCCTTTTAT
This sequence comes from Methanosarcina flavescens, assembly GCF_001304615.2. Classification (NCBI taxonomy): domain Archaea; kingdom Methanobacteriati; phylum Methanobacteriota; class Methanomicrobia; order Methanosarcinales; family Methanosarcinaceae; genus Methanosarcina; species Methanosarcina flavescens. Next base: position 2,343,734 of record NZ_CP032683.1, read on the forward strand.
GACTCTTGCTTATGCAGGCACGAAAGGTGGGCTGATCGCAATTGTTGCCGATGACCCTTCCTGCCACTCCTCCCAGAACGAGCAGGATACCAGGCGCTATGCCCAGTTTGCCCTTGTGCCCTGTTTTGATCCTTCAACCCCCCAGGAAGCCAAAGATATGCTTCCCTATGCTTTCGAATTCTCTGAAAAGTTTGAAGTCCCTGTAATCTTCCGGCCCACTACCCGGATCTCACACGGGAAATCTGATATCGAGCTGGGAGAGATCTCTGCAGAAAAGGCGCTTCCACATTTTGAAAAACTGCTTGACCGCTGGGTAATGCTTCCCAAGAATGCCCGCCCCCGCCATACACATCTCCTCTCGATCCAGCAGCCTATTGAGGATGCCCTTGCCGAATCTCCCTGGAATTCCCTTGAGCTCAAGTCTGAAGCAAAATTAGGGGTAATAAGTACAGGCATTGCGGCAATGTATGCAAAAGAGGCGCTTGTAGAGCTTCGAATTGAGGCTTCCTTCCTTAAAATTGGAGCTTATCCAATTCCAAGACGGCTGATTCTTGAACTGCTTAAAACCGTAGATGCCGTGCTTGTATTCGAGGAGCTTGAACCTGTTGTGGAAGAACAGGTAAGGATGATCGCACAGGAAGCTGGGATTGAGGTCTCAGTACTCGGGAAAGCTAACGGGTTTGTGCCCAGGGAAGGGGAACTGGATGTAGGTGCATTCCTTGAGGCTCTTAAGAAAACTTTTGACCTTGAGACAGAACTCGAACCGTCAGGCACGGCGATTGAGCTTGCACCCCGCCCGCCTGCCCTCTGTGCAGGTTGCTCTCACAGGGCAACTTTTTACTCCATGAGAAAGGTCTTTGGAAAAGATGCGATTTACCCCAGCGACATCGGCTGTTATACCCTCGGAATCCAGAGCGGCACGGTTGATACTACACTTTGCATGGGCTCGAGCATCAGCATTGCCTCAGGACTTTACCACGCAGGGGAAAAACGCCTGATTTGCTGTTCCATAGGGGACTCAACCTTTTTCCACACAGGCATGAACTCGCTCCTTAATGCAATTGTCAATAAAGCGAATATTACAGTTACAATCCTTGACAACCGCATTACAGCCATGACCGGGCATCAGCCAAATCCTGGTGTCGGGTTTACGGTAACAGGGGAGCCAACCGTTCAAGTCTCACTTGCCGAGCTCTGCAAAGCAATGGGTGCCGGATTCGTATCAGTTGTCGATCCTTACAAGCTTGAGGAAACTCAGGAAGCACTTAAAGCCGCAAAGGAATTTGAAGGTACAGCTGTGGTTATTGCCAGACAGCCCTGCGTGATTTCTGGAAAGAGGGCAGGCATACGTCGGGTCCCGTATATTGTTGACCCTGAAAAATGCGAAGGCTGCAAGCAATGTGTAAAGTTCGGCTGTCCTGCAATTGAGTTTGATGAGGAAAACAAATATGCTGTAATTACAGCACTCTGCAGCGGGTGCGGGGTCTGTGCCCAGATCTGCAAGTTTGAAGCTATTCAGGAGATGATGAAATGAGCCAGGCTGAGCAAAAAAAGTTTGACCTCCTTATTACGGGAGTAGGAGGGCAGGGCGCAATCCTTGCCTCAGACATTATCGGAAAAGCTGCCGTTACTGCAGGGCTGTCCATCCGGGCTGCGGAAACACACGGCATGGCCCAGCGCGGAGGCTCTGTTGTGAACCATATCCGGATCGGGCAAGCTTATGGCTCCATGATCCCGAAAAAAGGTGCAGACATTATGCTTGCCCTTGAGCCAATGGAAGCCGTAAGGTACCTGGATTTCCTGAAAGACGGTGGGGTTATTATTGTAAATACCCAGCCTGTAGTTCCTGTAACCGTTGCCTCGGGGCAGGCAAAATACCCTGAGGTTTCGGATATCCTTGATGCCCTGTCTGAAAAATACATAGTAAAAGCCTTCAATGCCGATGAACTTGCGTTTGAAGCCGGGAGCAGGCTTGCAATGAATGTCGTAATGGTAGGGGCAGTCTCAGGCTATCTGCCCATTCCGAAAGAAACCCTGCTTGAGAGCATAAAAGCCCTTGTGCCTCAGAAAACGATTGAGGTGAATCTCAGGGCTTTTGAGGCGGGAAGGCAAAAAGTAGAGGAAAGTTGAGCCTTAGGAAAGCTGAAATTTAGGAAAATTAAAGCCTTTTATCTTGAAGATTTACAGTGAGAAATAGTTTTTCTGCGGAAATTCATATCTTTTGAATAGTTGTGTTATTGCATAGCTATTCGCCTGTACCTTTTTTTATTTCATCGAATTTCTACAGAGTCATTTTTTTCTCTCCGTTAACGATATCTCAGTAATCATACTCTATCGTTATTTCCAAAAGGTATATTCAATTTTACTCCTCAAAATCTGACAATTTTTACGTATAGTTTTCGATTCATAAATTTTTACAAGCTTAGCCTGCAGGTAAAGAGACAATTCTATCTTTGCTTTTCACTTTCTTAGCTGTTGTTACTTATAAGATTATGGAATCTATGAGGGTTTTTGGACTCTCTTAAACTGTCTTTAATTATTTATACAAAATATCAAATAGACATGTTTTTATAGAGATTACTTTCTCTAATTGTTTACTTATAAATTTATTAAAAACTCTAGTAAAAACCCCAATTTGGTAAGATTCTGCTGCTCTAATATCCCTCCCTCAATTAGAGTAGCTGGAAAAAAAGGTTTACTGAACGACTTATCCCTATAATTGAAACTCGTTGCTTTGAGAATTTGCCTCCTCGAATCGAATTTTGAGAAGGCGGTTTAGTTTTCTATTTAAGCAATTCTGAAAACTCTTGATTTTTCAAGGGTGAATGCTTTGGGACGGCTCCAGACTGAATAAAATCTGATTTCTGAGAACGACGCCCGGTAATTTAACGTATGGTTTTAGAGGGGATACTAAATGAGTGAGATAGCAGGAAATTCTCTGGGAATCAAGCCGGATCTCCAGAACCAACAGGTACAGTTGTCGAAAAGTGATATCTTTGGGATTCTTCAGAACGACAGGCGAAGATACGTCCTTGAAATTCTCCGTAGCAAAGGCAATCAGAGCGTACGCTTTCTTTCGGAAGAAATAGCCCGCCTCGAATCCGGAGAAGACGACCCGAAAAGCACGCTTAGAAAGAGCGTATACGTCTCCCTTCTCCAGACCCATATCCCCAAGATGGAGAGCCTGGGAGTCATCAACTACAACCGTGAAAACGATTTTGTGGAACTTCTCCCTGCAGCCAGCACCTTTGACATCTACATGGAAACCGTCCCGAAGGGCGACATCCCCTGGTGCCAGTTCTACGTCGGTCTGAGCACCCTTGCCTTCGTCGGCAGCGTGACTATCTCTGCAGAGCTCTTCACCTGGGTCTCAAGCGAACATTGGATGCTCCTTACAAGCAGCCTTTTTATGGTATCTTCCCTGGCTCACATGCGCCACGTCCGCAAACTTTGAGCTTTCTCCCTTTTGCTCAGGTTTTCTCCTTTTTTCTCTCTATTTTACTTAAATTTTTCAGTGTCATCCGAATGCGGTAATCTTCCATTAAACCTGTATTAGGATGAGTAGCTCAGATTTGTTGAGTTTAATAAGTTAGGTGGAATTCCTATGTTAAACTCTTTCATTACAACCATCATAATCTCCAGTTAACTCATTTGGCAAAAAGAGTGGAATTACGTTTACAAATAAATTAGGAGAGGAATAAAGAAGACGAAGGAAGTGATTAATCCCTTTCCGCAGATGTCTCAAAAAAGCCATTAATTCTCTCAATACGGAAGTAGTTTAAATGATCATCTAGCATTTACAGAGAATTAGTGGGCAAATCGGCAAGTAAATTCTATATCTGTGCACATCTATGGAATGTGGGTTCTAACATTTTCCCTCATTATGATTATAAGATTCTTATTAAATGAAAATTTTTTATATTTACCTTAAGTTGAGGGTCCTTTTCCAAAGTGCTAATGTTCTTTTAAGTCCAATTTTCTTTTTGTGCCTTCCTCTTACCTTTTTTTTGCACCATAAAGGCAAAAGGAAAAGGGTAAAAGCAGAGGTATAAATCAAAATTTCCGCAACTGCGGGGAGGTATGGGCTGATCTCCGCAAGTTCAACTATCCAGAAGACAGGCAGAATATAAGGGACTGTACTGATTTCTGCCGGTGTATTTTCAGGAGCGGTAACCACTATTTCGTTAAATTGGGTATAAGTAGACGGGGCAACAACTCCATCAGGAGCACTGACCTCATATTCATTAACTTTAGTCTCATTAAATGGAGTAAGCACTCCGTACCAGGGGTAAATATCAAGCATCAGTTCCGGATTATCAGGTTTTATGGTATACACCATGGGAAGAAAACCAGAATTGTCTATCTTGTTTTCACTTTTAAGAACTATATGCCCGTTATCTCCCAGATTAAATGCAACTATCCCTAAAAAAACAAGCCCGCTTACAAGAATTAATTGTGTTAGTTTTCTCCACTCTAATTTATAGTAAGTTTTTTTAGCGATCTTTTTCTGCTCGCGTTCCAGTTTTCGGGCACGACGTGGATTGCTGTATATCATCATATTTCTTATTTCATCGAGAACGATTATGCCTGAAGGAAGTATAACCATAAGAATAAAAAAGATTTTACTGGTTCTGAATGCGTCAATCAGTAATCCTAAAAAGGGAATGACAAATGCCAATTTTCCAACTACATTAAATGCAGGCACCTTAAAGTCATCTGCTATGTTGTTTGCATCGCCTTTAGTATGGAAGGAACGTATTTCTCCTGTTGAGGAGTGGACTTTTCCTATGGAAATTATCCGGTGTGTAACGAAGGTACCAGGTTTACCGCCTGGAACTTGAAAGGTTATAACATCTCCAACATTAAGCTCATTAGGATCTACAGATTTTGTGATCACGATGTCACCAGGAAGAAAAAGAGGCACCATGCTTCCGCTCAGGACTATCATAAGCTTGTATGATCCTGTATAGAAGGGCATTAATGTATTAATGAGAAATATTCCAATTATAAGGAAAATCGCTATCTGGATAATTTCCTTTTTCTTCATCTTTTCATATCCGGGCTGATACAGTAGCACATTGATCGTTTTAATATTTCCGTTTGTCTTTCCTCATTTAATATTGTTTCGAATTATCTTAATGTTTGAATTTAAAAGTTTCAGCAAATTATCGGAATTTCCACTTAAACTTTTTTATTCCAGGCTCTTCATTGTTTTTTGATTTATCATAATCTGGACCTGCAGGAAATCCCTGAAATTTCCTGATTTTTCTGGTGTTTCCTGTGCATAAAGGAGTATTATGAAAGAATAACACTATTTCCTGGTTACCGCGCACGTTAATAAAATATAAATATAAATCTTTCGCAACTTGTAATAAAATATTAGATATTGAGCTTAAAAACTCTTAGTAATCTTTTGTTACTTGAGATATATTGACCTTAATCGGCAATTACTTCTTATCAGTCTATAATGTGCCTCTTGATAACAGTAATTCTTCGTTACCTGCCCGGAATTTCCATCAATCGGCTAATAACTATATTCGAATGAACCATAGCAAAGTATAGCTCAAACAGTTGAGAGAAAATGAGTGTTTAAGACATCACAATGTCTAGAAGTATTTTCTTTCATCTGTTTGGAGTAATTATTTGGAAGAGGTGTTTAATAATGGTTAACAAAAAAATGCTTTTAAGCATATTGATAATTGCCTTTGTTGGCATTGCAGCAGCTGGAACTTGGGCAAATTTTGTTGTCTCAGCTGAATCGACTGGTAACACGCTTACTGCAGGAGAATTGGGTATCGATCTCAATAGACCATTACAGCGGGCATTTGCTGTAAATGGGATAATTCCGGATTCTAAAGAACAAATAGAGTACAAATACCTTTTCTTCTTTGAGGATGAATATTTTGTTAATATAAGGAATACCGGAAACATCCCCGGACAACTCTTTATCTCAGCAACTGAGTCCTCAAGTGTTCAATCATTAGCAGATAATGTTAAAATCTACTATTCCACAAATCCGAATGACCCCAATCCAATAGAAATAACCGACACCCCAGTAGACACTGGCGAAGTCCTAAATGGCGGCCAGTCTACGACTCTCTATTTCTGGTACTCATATAAGAATGTAGATTCCTCGATTCAGAATAATGAAATGGGACAAACTCTCAATGTAGATATGAAGTTTGAATTAAGGAATCCTGAGACCTCAGTAAGCACAATTCCAGGGGCATAAACACAGTTTAATTTATTTTTAAACACATTTAAATCGACTACATATGTAGTCGATTTTTAACTTTTTCTGAACATGGTTATCAAATTATAGGTTAATCGCAAGTATTAATCAAAAATTAACTTTGAACTCCAAGAATCCTGATACACCTACACCAGGTGACGGTATTTAAATTGTTCAAGCCTATTTAAATCAGCTACAAATGAAGTCGATTTCTATTTTTTCTAAATATTATAAAGTGTATTGTCATTGACTAAAAACCGGTACTGAGTTTCTTATATATAGTATTTTTGTGATATTCATATTACAATTTTTAATCAAGAATCGCTCGAGACTCAAAACTTATCTTTGATAACTTATAAAAAACTAATCTGGTTTTAGAAAGACATGAAAACAATAGATACTCTCGTTAAGGTGTTTATTCTCTTAATACTCTTACCAATCTTTATTACTAGTATTCCTACTGGTCCCTTACATATTATGACCGTTTCGGGCAACAGCATGGAACCTGTAATAACAGCTAATGATATCGTTGTAATTATTCCTGCAATTACACAACCTGCAGTTGGAGACATTATCACCTATCGTCCTCATTTTCAAAGTGACGAGGGAGCGAGCATCACTCATAGGGTAGTAGGAGTAGTAGAAGAGGGATACATAACTAAAGGAGACGCAAACGAATTACCGGACGGCATCGTTGCCCCTGGAGACGTGATAGGCATTATGGTTTTCAAAATTCCCTTCATCGGTGCCTTAGTTCATTTTGCGCGTACTCCGGTTGGATTTTTGACAGTTGTACTTTTTCCTTCAATTATACTGATAATTATAGAAATACGAGAGATAATTAGACTCCTGTAAGAATAAATAATTCCATTTAATTTTCAGATTATACTTAACATACATTAAGAACTATAATATAAAAAAATAATATGTTTAAATTAGATATCTATTATTTCCGATAATCATACCTGCCATTATTTGAATGATTTACCCCGGCAATCTAGAGCTTTTTTGGTCATGTTTACTTTAAAATACTATTTTCTCGTGGAGTTTTGAAGACCGGTTTTTTATGATTTTATTTCTGATAATATTTGGAACTACAAAAAATATTGTTACATAACTATGTCATTTACGCAAAGAATTACACTTTAAATTGAACCTATACATTCCCATTTAGAGAAATTTTGTTTCTAGTTCATAATGAGAATTAAAGTGTAATTTTTTGCATTCAAGGCTATAAAACAGAGCTTTTAACACCTTTAATCTTGCCCGCCGTGATCCTCAATACAGAAAGTATGGAAAATCACCAGAATTGTTAAAAAGAAAATTAATTCTTGCCGCGATAAGAGGCTTTCATTTATAAAAATATGTGTTTAACTGCATATGCTTTCAAAATTTAACATTAATTAAGAAATAGAATCTAGACTCATTCTATTTATTTTTCCCATTCATTATTAAAAAGTCAAGTTTCTCTTAAATATATTTATATTATATAAGTGTAGTAAATCAAAAAAACAATTTCTCCATACTTTTTTTGAAAATAGCTTCCTTTATCCTTTTTAATTACTTAAACTTTATTTATTTATTAATTAAATGTAATTATATATCCCGATTATTTTATATATAGGATAGATATACTCATTAATTATCTTAAATGTAATTCATTAATCAGGTATGAAAAAATAAACATTAATCCGTTTTTGGAACACATGTTTAAAAATTCATACTCATGCTCAATGAATCATATTCACAATAGTATATATTATTCTGGCTCGACAACCTGTTTTCTTCCTTAAGAAGAAATAGACTTGCAGCCAGAGTATGAAAAAACATGAAACTTGCATATTATATACGGTAATTTACTTCGTTAAATTCAAATTTCAGGATTAATATTCATTTGAGGGCAAAATAAGGGCTAGTAGACGTTTTAATTAAATCCTGGGTTAAAACAATTGGGTTTTGTTGGGTTTTAGATCTTTCAGGCTCAACCAACAGGTTGCAGGTCTGTCAATCTCAAATTGAATATATTTATCAGAAGTTAATTATCAAATCAACATAAATATATATGCTTCATTGGGGTTAAAAAAATAGCATACTGGCAGTAGGGTGATTAAAAATGAAGTCCGTTAATAAAATATTACTATGTATGGTGGTATTTTCTTTCTTTACCTTCAGCACTTTTCCTTCCTTTACAGATACATCTGCTTCATTCACTGATGCAAAAAATGTTAATGCCGAAATCAGGACAGGTGTCTGGGAAAGCCTGGAAGAGCTGGTCGGGGCGCCTGACCTTAACCTGACTGGAGGCAGGGACGGGCTTCAGGAAAACGATTTCGGTCCGATAGGAGACTCTAATTCGAGAAACTACAGTGAGTCTGTAGCTGTAAACTTTTCGGAGAATCCCAGTTCTATTCATAACGAAAGTTCTGCAGAATTTACTAATCAGACAGATAATTTGCCCATAGAGGCAAATGAGACCATTGACCCTACCAATCAAACCAGTGATATTAACCTTACAAATAATACTAACTTTACAAATTCTACTGACCTGATCAACAATTCTACTGATACACAAAGGACAGTTTCCCTTGAAGAAGCCAGTATCAACACCGGTAGCCTGGGTCCGAGCTCTGGAGGTTCTGGGGGTGGCTCTAGAGGTGGAGGTGGGTCAGGAGGTTCGGACGAAGATGATGGAGTCCTTCCTGATGCCGGCTTTAGCAGCAGTGTCACAGAAGGCTATGCTCCTCTAGCTGTGCAGTTCACCGACCTCTCGCAAAATGCAACAGAATGGAACTGGGACTTTGGAGACGGAGCAAGCTCTTCCGAACAGAACCCGGCACATATCTACCCTACAGCAGGGACCTATACCGTTACTCTGGAAGCCTCCAACGCAAACGGCACGGATTCCGAATCTGCTGAGATAACCGTTCTGGAAACTCCTGAAGTGGTTCTTCCCCCTGTTGCCGGCTTCACAAGCAGCATAACCACTGGACCTGCTCCTTTTTCCGTGCAGTTCACTGACCTCTCGCAAAACGCAACAGAATGGAACTGGGACTTTGGAGACGGAGCAAGCTCTTCCGAACAGAACCCGGCGCATACTTACTCTGCACCAGGAACATACTCGGTCACGCTTACAGTAAAAAATACGGCTGGAGAAGATTCCGAGAAAAAAGCAGGTTATATAAAAGTAGGTGCAGCTTCCTCAGTAACATTGACTGACCTGACCCTAGACGGAGAAAACTCCTCTGGGGCTACGACAGGCTCAGGGGCTTTTACCACAAACCCTGAAGACTCCTTCGGGCAGATAGGCGTCAGGGACGAAAATGGAATTTTCTTTAACATGCCTTCTTCCGGTGGTCCGCTTGGCAAAATTTCCATACCCCTTCAGGTAGGAGTCAATAATTTTTCCCTTGTTGCCGATGGAGTCTACCCTGGAAATGAATACTACGGTGCAGTGCTCTTCTTAAATGGATTCTCTGCCTCCCCTCTGATAGCAATTTACAATTCCAATGGCGGGACAGGAGCTTTTTCTGTGCAGCCTGCAGGTACGGAAATAACAGGCAGTGCTGAAGGAGGTTCATCTTCAGTCAAAGCACCTGGCTCATCCTTCTATGTTACTCCTGACGGGACAAAAATAGAAGTTGTAAGTTTTGTTGTCGATTCAAAGAAGGGGCTTACGGATGAAATTTCAGGCGAAAATTTTGGTGCAAACGGAGTTCCCGATACCGTAGCAAAACTAAGCCTGATAGTGACTCCTTCTGTCACGGTTCCGCTTGCATCTTTCTCTGCATCCTCCCTTTCCGGGACAGCGCCTCTGCAGGTCTCCTTTACTGACAGCAGCACAGGTTCCCCCACTTCATGGAACTGGGACTTCGGAGACGGAGCCAGCTCAACCGAGCAGAATCCAACACATACTTACTCTACACCAGGGACCTACACCGCAACGCTCACAGCAAGCAATGGAAACGGTACAAGCTCAACATCTGCCGTAATTACTGTCCTGCAGCCTGTACTTCCTGTGGCAGACTTCAGCAGCAGTGTCTCATCCGGAAACGCTCCTCTGGCTGTACAGTTTACAGATCTGTCTCAAAACGCAGCAGCATGGAACTGGGACTTTGGAGACGGATCCAGCTCAACCGAGCAGAACCCCTCGCATATCTATTCCACGGCAGGAGACTATACCATTTCTCTTACTGCATCCAATGCAAACGGCACGGATTCCAAATCTTCCACAATAACGGTATTAAGACAGCCTGTACCTCCTGTAGCAGACTTCAGCAGCAGTGTCACAGAAGGCTATGCTCCTCTAGCTGTGCAGTTTACCGACCTTTCGCAAAATGCAGCAGAATGGAGCTGGGACTTTGGAGACGGAGCCAGTTCAAGCGAGCAGAGTCCCTCGCATACTTACTCAGCAGCAGGAAGTTACACAGTAACACTTACTGTAAGCAATGCCGATGGTACGGATTCAAAAACAGGAGGGATTTCTGTAGCTGAAAAGCCCGCAGATAATTCTTCAAATGATACTGCTGCCGACAGTTCTGGAGATTCCAGCTCTACAGGCAGTTCCGGAAATGATGGTTCTGAAGATAGTTCCGGAAATGATGGTTCTGAAGATAGTTCCGGAAATGATGGTTCTGAAGATAGTTCCGGAAATGATGGTTTTGAAGATAGTTCCGGAAATGATGGTTCTGAAGACAGTTCCGGAAATGATAGTTTTGAAGATAGTTCCGGAAATGAAAGCTCTGCATAACTGAGGTAATGGACCCGGTGCGGAAATGAAACCATGAAGAAAAAAGAGATTTCCAGGCAGCAATTCTCCTGCTCATTGTGTTATTCCTGGTCAATGCTTTAATCCCATTCTTTACAGGATCAAAAATGCCTCTTATAGTATTGAGTGGAAGCATGACTCCGGTGATGCTGCCTGTCTACTGGATAATTGCGCTTTCGGAAATAAACCCCTATCTTCCTGCTCTAGCGGAAGTTGTGCTCTATACCTGCCTTTCTTCCCTGCTCCTGCTCCCCCTCTGGTACAGGAAATCGGTTGTCGGCAGAAAAAGTAAAAAGGTAAAATTCCGCCGTCTGGTTGCACAGTGGATAAGGACGCTGCATCTTGTCTGAGCTACAAGCTAAATCCCCGGATGGTCAGATGTTTAAATCTCTGGTGTACTTATTGCTGGAAAATCTTCACCCTCAAATAAGTTTGATAGAAACATAGACAAAAATTTGAAGCTTAACATAGCTAATTTGAGACAAGATCTAAATTGAAGCTGAATATTAAATTTAGCGCAAAAATTCGAAATAAAAAATATAAAGCCCAGCTAAAAGCGAAGAAATTGAAATAAAGGCAGAAGTTCGTATCTTATATCCAGTCGTGGCCAGTTAATAATAGAAATTTAAACTGCTTAACTGCTTGTGTTTTCATCTTATTAACTGGTTTTGGCTTTGCCTTTAACTATTATTCAATATATCCATTTTTATTTTAATGTGTATGTAAACCAAAAAAGTGCCTAAGATGGAAAAACAAGAGGCTGAACAATGAAAGTATGTGAGCGTCTGGAAAAATATCAATTACTGTTGATTGAATGCCTGTGTATAGCACATGGAGTAAATATCGAAAAATGGGGGTGAAACTCTGAAACCTGTATTTCTTAAGCTTAAAAACATCTTAATAGACAAAGCGAAAATCCTTTTTTTCGTATTCTTCCTGATGGTGATTCTTTCAGGTTTTTGGATGTTTCAGGAATATTCCAGAGTGGTATATGAAGAAAAGAATATAACTGCTTATACACAGCGTGCCAATTATACATACTCGGCTCCTGTAACTGAGCCAAACCCTCTCTACCCTGAAGGAACTCAGCTTGGAATGGGAAAGCCGGCTTATTTCTTTTCCGTATCTCCTACCGCAGACATCTCATTCGTATATAGCCTTGAAGCTGCAGAATCTGCTGACATTAGCGTGGAAGCTAATACAGTGATTTTGGCAAGCTGCAAGGGAGGGTACGGAGAAGAACAGAAAATTTTCTGGCAGAAGGGGTTCCCTCTTGGAGATTCAAAAACTGCTCAATTGAAAAGTGGGGAAGTTCTTACCTCTAATTTTACCCTTGATGTCCCTCAAATCCAGTCAAAAGCCAAAGAGATTCAGGATCAGCTGAACTATTCCTCGGATCCTACAATCGAAATTGTTACTTCCATCAATTATGAAGGTAAAATAAATGGGAAAGAAATTACGGGTACAGAGAGCTTTGCTATACCTGTTAACATCAGTTCTACATACTACCAGATGCCTGAAGAATTTGGGTTCGTCAAGAATACATATAATAATATCTGGGTCCAGAAACCTCCTTCTCTCTCAACGGTAAAACTCCCTCTGCTTTTATTCCTATTAAGCGTGGTCCTGCTTGGAGCGATGATTCCCGTCAGGAAAATGAGTAGAGTTGATCCTGAGTACATTGAAAGACTGGAAAAAGAAGAAAAAAATTCGTCTTTTAAGGAGTTTATAAGCGAGGGCAAACTCCCAGAAAACAGGAAATCCCTTCTGCAGGTCGAGATTTCTTCACTTCAGGATCTTATAGATGCTGCTGCTGATATGAATGAAAGAGTAATCCATGATGCTGGAACCGGCACATATTTCACAATTCATAGTGGTGCATTGTACATTTTCTTTGATGCACCTCTAGGAGAAAACCAGATAAACAATTAAAAATTAAAGCCATCAATTTCTGTCAAATTTCTAAAGCGAGAAGTTCTTTTCCACTCATATTTATGTATTGAGCTCATCCCAAAACTTGATTTACCCTCACTATTGCTGCTAACATTACAACTCCAAGGTATGATATTTCTTTGACTTCATATCTTGGAAAAACTTTCTTGTATGACTCTATCCAGCTAAAGAACCTTTCTATTGCACTTTTCTTTTTGAACTCTTCCCAATCTACCTTTATTGGTCTTCCTTTCTTCTTTTTCTTTCTATTTCTTTTGTTTACTGGTATATTGGACTTTATTCCTCTTCTTCTATTATATTTTCTGATACAACCTGTTGTAACAACATACAAAATCCCATTCATTAACTTCCTTAAGTCAGAACGAGGTCTTCCTGTATGTGGTTTCTGTGGAGGAAAATGATGTTCTATGGATTCCCATAGAACATCGCCGATTGTGAGCCATATCCGGATCTGGCAAACTTATGGCTCCATGATCCCGAAAAAAGGCGCAGACCTTATGCTTGCCCTTGAGCCAATGGAAGCCGTAAGGTACCTAGATTTCCTGAAAGACGGTGGGATTATTATAGTAAATACCCAGCCTGTAGTTCCTGTAACCGTTACTTCGGGTCAGGCAAAATACCCTGAGGTTTCAGATACCCTTGATGCCCTTGTCTGAAAAATACATAGTAAAAGCCTTCAATGCCGATGAACTGGCGTTTGAAGCCGGGAGCAGGCTTTCAATGAATGTCGTAATGGTAGGGGCAGTTTCAGGCTATCTGCCCATTCCGAAAGAAACCCTGCTTGAGAGCATAAAAGCCCTTGTGCCTCAGAAAATGGTTGAAGTGAATCTCAGGGCTTTTGAAGCAGGAAAACAGAAAGTAGAGGAAAGTTGAGACTTAGAAAATCTAAAACTTTCCTTTTTAGAACTTTTTTTCCTTTTTAGAACTTTTCTTTTTTTTCATTGCCTATGCCCATATATACAGGCTTTTTAACGGGGCAATTTAAATATTCTCGTTTTATACACCTATATAAATATATTACATTTAAGAAGTAAGACTTTAATTAAATAGTAAAAATACATCGTCAATATAAATACATAAATTATAGAGTTAACTTTCATTGAGAACAGATACTTTACCTATGACCCACTACATGTGAAGGGGATACTCAAACATGGAACAAATTAAGAATGATATTGTCGATTATTTGAAGGCTAATTCTTTTATGGACAATAACACTCTCCTGAATGATAATGATTCTCTCACTCAAAATGGCATAATAGATTCAATTGGTTTGCTTGAACTTATGGATTATATCTGTGAGAAATATTCTATTGATATTCCTGAGGACATGCTCACCCCGGAAAATTTTGATACTCTGGAAGGAATTGCGAATATGATAATTAAGCTGTCGAAGTGACACAGTATGCGGATTGATGCGTATATCAGCGAGTACGCCAGAAAAACCCCTCAAAATATTGCTCTTGAAGAGGGCACAAATTCCATTTCCTATAGCTGCCTTGACACTGATATAAATGCTATTGCTTCACATTTGACAGATTTTAATCACTGTCGGTTTGCAATCCTGGCAGAGTCAAGCATGCGGTATATAAAGATGCTTATGGCAGTATACCGATCAGCTAACATTGCCATTCCTCTGCCAATAGAATTTCCCAGGTTCAGTCTTGAGAAGCTTCTTGACACAGCCCATATCAACAATATCCTCACAACCGATACCCAGTACTCAAGATTTGGAGAGGGATTTTTTGAGCGTTTTGGAACTGTAATAGTTCTTTCCAGGGATACTTCCGTAAACATTCTCCGCAAAAATATCGAGACTGAACGGAATAATCCTGAACTTCGGCTTGTTCTTTATACCTCAGGCACAACAGGTACTCCAAAAGGAGTCATGTTAAGTGACAGAAATCTTGTATCAAATGCAGAATCCATAATCAAGGTACTTCGGCTAACCTCCAGTGATAAAGGAGCGCTTGTAATATCCCCTCATCATGCTTTTGGGAATTCCATAATTAACTCCCACCTGGCGTCTGGGGGTTCGGTCTGTGTTGGGAATATGAATTTCATTGCTTCAGTTTTCAACCTTATAGAATCAGATGTCTCAATATTTTATGGAGTACCCAGCACTTACCGTATACTTCTCAAATATCCTGATAGATTCAAACGATCCTTTGCAAAGGTCAGAACTGCTGCATCGGCAGGTGGAGGAATGGATAAAGCTATTGTGAAAGAAATGAAGGAGTTAGTTCCTGGTCTTGAAATCCTTCCTATGTACGGCCAGACTGAAGCGACTGCTAGACTTGCCTACCTGCCCGCAGAAGATGTGGATGAGTTTGTTGACACTATAGGAAAAGCAATTCCTGGTGTTACACTTGATGTTTTTGACTCCGATTGCAATCCCGCAGAGATTAACACAACAGGCGAACTGGTTGCTGCTGGAGATAATATTATGCTGGGTTATCTGGACGACGAGATTGCAACTGAAAAGAAAATTATCAATGGTTGGCTTCATACCGGCGATCTTGCACAGAAACTTCCCAATGGATATATCCGACTTCTCGGGCGCAAAGATGACCTTATAAAAATAGGTGACCATCGTGTTAATCCGCGAGAGATTGAAAGAAATATAGAAGAGAATACCGAGGTCTCCAAGGTTTTTGTCGTACCTGTGCCTCATGAGCTTATGGGAACTGCAATCAGTCTCCTTGTCATACCTTCAGAAGGAACAGAAATCGAAAATCTGTTTTCGTTCTGCCGTAAAAACCTTCCAGGCTACCTGTGCCCAAGAGAAATCCTGTTCATTGATCATCTACCCTTGAGCGAAAACGGGAAAATATCCAATCGATCCATAATAGAGGAGTACAAACATGTCAAAGCTAATATGCAAAAAGTGTGTTCTTGATTCCGATATTCCCGGTATCCAGATTAACGAGGAAAGTGGTCTCTGCCATTTCTGTGAGACATATACTCCTCTTACTCTTCAGGAAAAGACTGATTATCTGACAAGAATAGAAAAACTTTTTGAACAATACGCAGGGACGGGAAACTACGATGTAATTTATGCACTTTCAGGGGGCAAAGACTCTTCATACACCCTTTATAAACTTAAAAAAGATTATCCCTTTTTGAAAGTTCTTGCTGTTCAGTTCAATAATGGTTTTACTTCCGAGGGTGCAATTAAAAACGCAAAAAAGATTTGTGAGATTACAGGCTGTGATTATTTCCAGTTGACAATGAAAGAGGAAATTCTGCTTGATACATTCCGAAAAGCTGCTGAATCTTATGACGCCTTTCCTAGATTTGCCAAATATCGAGCCAGTGATATCTGTAATGTTTGCATCAGTATCATTAAGCAAAAACTGATCGAAAAAGCCATCACTGAGAAGGCTCCTTTTATTGTATTTGCTTTTACAGCTGGTCAGTCTCCTAATCCTATAATCCCTCTCTCGGCAAATTTTCTCAAGTGGTCAAGAAACCTGTTTGAAACCCAGCTCCAAAAAATAGGGGTTGATGATAAGGATGAAGTTTTCCTCCTGAAAAAATCGGTTCTTGCAAATCTGGGTGAGAATGTTCCGAGTATCCTTCATCCTCTCTGCCTATGGGATTATAATGAAGATGTAATACTTGAGACCCTGCTTGAAATCGGCTGGGAATCCCCAGGAATCAACGACAGCAACTCAACTAACTGTATCTTGAATTCCTTTGCCTGTTACAACCACCTGAAGAAATATGGATTCCACTCATACACCTTTGATATTGCAGGGCTTGTTCGAAGCGGGGATATGTCGAGGGAAGAAGGGTTTGAGAAAATTACTCAGGAACTCTCTCAACCCCTGATAATGGAGGCTGCAAAGAAGCTTAATTTCGATTTAAATCGATTTTGAGACTTTTAACTAAGATTCAACATAAGTGGTACATAACTAAGATTCAACATAAATGGTATTCATTCCGAGGGTTAAGCTATGGAAGCAGCAGAAGGTAAAAATGTCCATATTCTGGAAGAACTTAATCGAGATATTGAAAATTTATCTTTAAATCTCAAGAAATTTATTAAAGAGCAAGTAAGTGTTTTTAAGAAAAGAGGGGTGGTCATAGGAGTATCTGGAGGAATAGACTCTGCAATAGCATTAACCCTCTGTGTCCATGCACTTGGGAAGGAAAACGTGTACTGTCTTCTCCTTCCTGAAGACGAATCCTCTCCTTCCAGCGCAGCCCTTGGAGCTGAAATCTGTGAGAGCCTTGGAGTTCCATACGAGGAAGTGTCCATCTCCCCTATCCTCAGGTCGCTTAATATCTATGATAAAAAGGAACAGATTATAAAGCGAACCTGCCCTGATTACGACCCTGATCTCCATAAGACGTCGCTTGTTCTTCCTGATTTTCTTAACCAGGGACTTTTAAATGTTCCTTATATCCAGCTTGTTAAAGATGGGGTACCTGCTGGGAAGTACAGACTGAAAGCGAATGATTATCTTGAATTAATAGGACTTCAGAATGTCAAACAGAGATCTCGAATGCTTGTTCAGTATATGTATGCTGAGAAGTTGAACTATGCGGTTTGCGGGACAACGAATAAGACAGAACTGTTTCTTGGTCAGTTTGTGAAATACGGGGATGGAGGCTCAGATTTTGAACCTCTAGCTGACTGTTATAAGGTCCAGGTTTATGCCCTGGGTAGACTGCTTAATGTCAACGAAGCTATTATGAAACGTCCTCCAAGTGCTGATACCTGGAGCCATTTTACTAGTGATGAAGAATTTTACTGGCGTATGCCTCTTGAGATTCTGGATCAGCTTCTGTACGCTCAGGAGCACCAGTTGCCGACCGAGGTGATTGAGAAAAATACCGGACTATCAAGTGAAACTATAGAAAAAGTCCTGATACATATCAACAGGATTAGAGATAGTACGGAGTATGTACGAGCCGCGCCGCCTATCTGCTATATTAGCAGGTAAAGACAGAAGTAATCTACATTAAATTGAGGATATGTACAGAGTCTAAAATACTCTTATTTATTTCATTCTTCCGAGTTATTCATAATTTTTTTCGAGTTTATTTTAATGGAAAAACCTTTCTTTTTATCTATTTGCTGCTGTCTTTTACCTTCCGTTTTCCAACCATTTTTTTCTATAAGGAAGTGCGGCAAGTGACAGACAGAAACAAATGTAATGCAAAAGATTCATGCTTGAAGGGAAAAAACGAGCAGAACAAATAATGATGCTGTAATACTGGGTGCAAATACTTTAGCTTCGATGATGCTGTTTTTTTTGGATTTGTCTCTGACTTTTTGACATTTATTATTCTATTTTCTTTTCCGGCCTACTTTTTCCCAAAAAACAGTTTAATTGTGGAGTTAGGTGTGAAGTTATAAATCGATATCATCAGCACAATCATCTTTCATAAATTATTTTGTTGAAAAGTATATCCATTAACTTTATATAATCTTCTAATGTAACTTCTGTAATATAATGTTATTTGAATCGATTAACATTATATGATAAATCTAAGATTTCCAACAGAAAAACACGCTTGAACTTTTAACAATAGCTTGTGTGAAAGATCCCTAATTTAGTGGAGTGCTTATGAAATTCAAGTGTAGCGTTTGTGGTGATTATTACACTTGTTCACTTTGTTATTAAATTGTAATATCCAAGACAATCTCTGTATAAAAATTTCCAAACACCTTGACAATAACGTCTCAACAATAAGTCTCAGAAAAGAGGTCTTGAAAATGAGCAGTGAGCTTTGTATGGATAATAGCAATCAAAGCATGATTAAAAACAAAGAACAAATATTCACTGCTATTAAGGCTCCTCAAAATCTAACTGTGATTCTTCCTGCTTACAATGAAGAAGTATCCATTGGAAGCATAGTCCTTCTTTCCAGATTGTATGCAGATAATGTCATCGTTGTTGATGATGGCAGTTCTGACCGCACAGCTGAAATAGCTAGAAAAGCCGGAGCTGAAGTGATAGTCCATGAAGTTAACCGCGGAAAAGGCGAAGCCTTAAAAACCGGCTTTACAGCAGCAGCTAATCTAGGTGCTGATATAATTGTGACAATGGACTCCGATGGTCAGCATAACCCTGCTGATATTCCGAAGTTAGTTGATCCTATTATCCGAGGTGAGGCTGATATTGTCAGCGGTAGCCGTTATTTAAATGGTCTGGGTAGAAATACTCCTGTCTACCGCCGTTTTGGACAAAAAATTCTGGACAGATTTACCAATCTGAACTCAGGTCTCAAAATTACTGATTCTCAGAGCGGCTTCTATGCATTTGCAGCTTCTACAAGAGATGCCTTTCGCTTCACTGACAAGGGTATGGCAATAGAAAGTGAAATGCTCGCAGATGCAGGAAAGGCAGGTTTTAGAACTAGAGAAGTAGAAATTGGTGCCCGTTATGATGTGGAGTGCTCGACTTTAAGCCCGATTAAACACGGATTTGAGGTTTTTTCAAAGATTTTAAGGGATATAGAGCTTGAGAAGCCCCTTTTCTGCTTCACAGTGCCTGGTACGCTACTTGTAATAGCCGGTCTCTCTACAGGAGCTTACTTTCTGCATGTCTTTATCTCAGGAGGAAACCTCTATTTCGGACCTACAATACTTATGGTTCTCCTTACTGTTGTAGGGAGCTTTTTGGCGCTGATTGGTATACTATTGCATTCAATGTCCACAATCATTAGAGATATCAAAGGAGTTTAAAGCTTAATAATTGGCTGCAGCATAATGTTTTATTTTTCGAGCAGAAGAGGCTAATGGTTTCAGAGGAGTTAATAAGATGGATAATATTCCCAAAGTGTCTGTTGTTGTTTGCTCATATTCTCATGAGAGATATTGGGACACTATCGAGACGATAGAGTCGTTAGTCAAGCAATCTTATAAAAATATTGAGATTGTTCTAGTGGTCGATAGAAATCTAGATTTATTTAAAGCCTTTAATGAATCCGAGTATCTGAGATCATTAGATAATTTGATAATAGGTTTTTCAAATTTGCCTGGTTTATCGAATGCTCGAAATAAAGGAGTTGAACTCTCCTCTGGGAGTATTATCGCATTTATTGATGATGATGCTATCGCAGATAAAGACTGGATTTCTAATTTAGCAGTTTTTTATAAAGATCCAGAGGTTGTCAGCGTGGGAGGCCCTATGAAACCATTATGGATATCGGGTGAAGCTAAATGGATTCCAGAGGAGTTTTACTGGACAATGGGTTGTTCGTATAAAAGTCAAAAAGACACGATCCATTGTGTGAGGAGTAATTTCGGCTCTAATATGTCGTTTAGAAGTATGGTATTTAGTAAAGTTGGTCTTTTTGATGATAAATACGGTCTGATAAATAACAACATGAGAACTGGGGAAGAGACTGAATTTGGTATTAGAATTTTGAATACGTTAAATAATTCAAAGATAATATATACTCCAGACGCGGTTGTCTACCACAAAATATTTGAATTCCGTAAATCTTTTTCGTTTTTAGTGAAGCGATGTTTTGGATACGGTCGTGCGATATCAAATATAGGTAGTCAGAAAAAATTAGTAGATAATCAATTACAGTCGACGGAGACAAATTTTTTAAGTTATCTGATAAAATTTTCTTTCCCTGAAAGATTGAAAAATATTATTCGTCTAAGAAGCGTCTGTACTAACATTGCAAATATTGTTGCACTCCTTACTTTTTGTATGGTTGTATTTGGAGGCTTTGCCAGCGGGGAATTAATTCAATTGATTAACTCATTTTCAAGAGTTATTTTACATTTTAATGAAAGTTCGCATAATTATTTTGGCAAAGAGAAAACTGATTAACTTATAATTTACGTACCAAATGTATAAAATTAAATATAATAACTCCATTAGTTAAAACTATGCTCTAGAAAATTTAACAGCCTAATGCTAATATTTTTTCAATTCAAGCATCTCACACATAATTTTATTTAAATTATAGATAAACACTTTAGTTTTGAAAAAATTTAATATGTTGCGGTGGGCATTTTGAACAAGAATTTATTGCGCTCGACTATTCTTGCTTTTTCCACTTTTCTATCTGTCCTATGGATATTTTTTATGCACATTAACTGGGACTACATACAAGAGATCAGGCATTCAGACCCTATCTGGCTTGTTAACGGCGTTTGGCCCTGGATACATATTATAATTATAATGTACGTATTACTTTTCCTTATAATAGTGAAGTACGATCTAAAGGGAAAAATATTCCATCTTATTTTTATCGCTTATTTAGTATTAGTCATAGATGCAACGCCATATTTTTTGTCTACTTTATATCGTTTCCCAGACACTATTAACGTAGTACACGCGTCTGTTTTGCTCCCAGAAGTATTATCTGACTCGATTGATTTGTCCTATCCTGAAAGTTTCCCTGGCTCTTACATGTTGTTTCATATAGTTCATTTACTGGCAGGTATAGATTTATTTGCGTTTTCTCGGTTTATTTTCACACCTTTAGTTTTAATATCCATGTTTGTCTTCTGGTATTTATTAACAGAACATCTTTTTGATTCAAGAGTTGCCTTTATTTCAACTGTGGTTGCAATTCCAACACAAATTATCGAAATATCACTTACTCCCAATTCTTTAGCTATAATATTAACATTAATTTGCTTATTCTCATGTGTCTCAGATAAATGGAACACAAAAATTCTATTTTACATAGTTGCGATTGTACTTGTATCAACCCATGCAATACATCCGATTGTATTGCTAGTGATTCTTGCGTTTTTTTATTCTTATATTCGTATAACCAAGTTAAACATACTGGATATAACTTGGAAAAAAATTTGTTTCGTATTTCTCTCTTGGATCACATGGATATTCTCACCATCCTGCGTTATGGGTGCCGGAATAATTGAAACTCTTCATCGTATGCTGTCTTTGGAAAGCAGAAATTGGAGTCATGCCTCCACGTATACAGTTGGTACTGGAAATCTAGCAGCGGATTATGTATGGATACAAAATCTTACTATGTTTAAATATGAGCTGTATGCACTGGTTTTGGCAGTTATAATCGTATGCGATCTTTACTTTATAGGTTTTTATGCCTTCACTACTAACAATATAAATATGTTAAAAGAGCCCAAACTTATTATGAAATATTTTATGCTGCTACTAGGTGTGATTTTCTCAACCATTACTTTAGGTAATTTGATTTTAGGGGGATCAGATACTCAGAATATTATTAGTCGAACATTAAATTATTCACTACTGTTTGTTTCAATATTTATAGCTTCATCATTCAACTCTTTAAATATTCCATCCAAGCCTTTACGTAGAACTATTAAAGGTTTCTTTATTGTTTTTCTATTGATCGCCTTTGCAACATATCCATTTTATTCGTACGGCAGAGATTCCTATATCAATTATCCTACGTCTCAGGAAGTCGGATCTAATTTTTTCAGGGATCACGCGCCTGATGATAATCTAAATGCAGTTTCATCCTACACTAAAGCGGCATATTTCTATCAAATGATTGAAGGTAGAGATGATGAAGAGAGTAATGTGAGGAGATCTACTGTGTATGTTAACGGGTGGTATTCTATGAATTATCAGACTGTAGCCAGTCATGATGTTAGTAATGAGGTGACATCAAGTTTTGGATGAGTTGTAAACTTTTAATCAGTTATTTAAATAAAAGTTTTAATCAGCTATTTAAATAACTTTTAAAATTTTTACCAGAGAGTTAATCCAAAAAGTATTATATTTCAATTCATTATCATTTGAGTAATGATAAAACTGAAAATAGAGCACATCTATGAAATTTTCTCAAGATTTCTGGATAATATAGAGTTTTATTATCATTGCCAGAAGAGTGGATCGACAAACATAGAAAGATAAGCTAATCTAAAACCAATTTATTTCCATAACAATAAAGTTCTCGAAATTTCCCCTAATTAGAAAATTAATCGATTATCCCAAATTCGAGATTTAAAACTTGAGACTTAAAACTCAACTCTGAGTTTTGGGATGTCTTCAATGTTAGTCTCAGATAGACTCATAGAGGATAAATTCTTGTTGATATTCAGAAGTTCCTTATACCGGGAAAGAAAAATGAGAACTAACTTATATGCTCTACTTTGCATGTTTATGGATAAGCTTTGGAATAGTGGGACATTTTAGGTAGGATCTAAGATTTAGGTTGAGATAGAAAGTAAAAGTAAAAAGGTTAGGTAAAAGGTGCTTTGAGTGAACTCATCCATTTTTAATTATTGTTGGCTCGTTATTAATTTCGTCTATAGTAAAGTATTACATGAGAGAATGAGTGATGAGGCCACCCACTTTCTTAAAAATTTATCATATGTAGGATTTGGAACATTAATTGGAATGGTTTTTTTATTTACTTTTAACGTGCTTGTTGGCAGACTTCTTGGTCCATTAGAATATGGAAAGTTCAGTCTAATTCAATCTATCTCAATGTTTTTGTATATTCCAATGCTTATGGGTTATCATAATGCAATGGTAAAATACAACGCTGAAGTAGAAAACTATGATAGACAGAAAACTGTGATCTCAACAACTTATATTTTAGTAATCATTTTTACAATAGTATTTGTGTTTATATATTTAATTACTCCGCAAAAAGTATTAGAATATTTTTCTGTGCCTAGCGAAATGTTCCATCTATCTATTGTTTTTGCTGTACTGTATGTAATTTATACTCTTCTAATAAGTACATTGAATGGATTACATAAGATGAAAATCTTTGCAATGGTTGCCCCAATCCATAGTTCAATACTGCTATTTACATTATTATGCGTAGTTTATACAAACGCACTAACATATAAATCTGCAATATTTTCAATGTTTGTTGCATATCTAATAACAAGTAGCTTTATGTTGATTTATATTAGCAGGTATCTCGTACCTATATTTGATACCTCTTGGGCAAACACATTGACAAAATTTGCCATATACTCAATAATTGGAAGCCTAATATTTATATTATATACTAATATAAATCAAATATTTATCAATATGTATATGAATACTGAAGCCCTGGGGATATACAATGCCTACAGTTTTGCTTCGATAAATACTGCAGCCATATTTTTTAATATTTTTAATAGTGTATTTTTTCCAACTGCATCAAAATGTAATGATATGACTATCATTTTAAAAAGAATTAATAAGATTACACCCTATTTAATTGGATTTGGAATTCCTATTATGGTTTTTATCCAATTTGTTATTTTAAATATATATGGCAGTTCATATACCATAGATATTCTATTAATGATTTCATTTGCTATTTTTAGTATTTTGATCGTTTATTATGGAATATATAATTGGACTTTCTGCTCAAGAGGTATAAATGGTGTTAAATCAGTAAATAAATCCTCAATCCTGATAGCAATCATCAATATAATTTTGGCTATGTATCTTATACCACGTATGGGAATAATTGGAGCCCCAATATCAACTGCTATTGCGTTAATTATAGGAATATATTTTTTATTAAACAAAGGAAAATTTTAAACTATGATAAAATCGAATCCCGTGCTTGAATAATCAATAAAAATCTGTAAAGAGTATGCATTCCATTATGAAAATCTAAACAAACTATGTTTATATCAGTATATCGATAGGAGTGATACTTCCATAGTTAAGTTCTATTTAGCAAGTAATTTCCCATGCTGAAACAGCTTTATCAGACCAATATAAAAATTAATTAACTGAATAATTGAGCAAGGAAAAAAATTAAAGATCTATTGCAAAATATTGTCTGAGTTTTTCATATATGTACTATGTATAAAAATAAATTAATCGATTTCTAATGTGCATTAAAAAGAAGTGAAGTTATGAAATTAATATATTTTTATCCTAAAACAGACAATGCACCTGCAAATTTAGCACGTGAGTTATACTCAGCTATTAAAATTCAAAAAGATTTAGATTTATGTATCAGTCTTTATCCTTGCAACGATCTATATCCAATGGGATCATGCAGCTTAATTGATTTACTTTTTCATTCTAATGATTTTATTGGTGTTCATATGACTACAAGTCCTTTTTTTGCTCCAATAAAACGATTTTTATTGCATCTAATAGCTGTATTAAAAGGAACACCTATTATTTTAAATTATCATGGTGATATTCGAATAGAAACTATGAATCAGCTTAAAAATAAAAACTGGGTCAACTTCCTTAAATATATTCCAAGCTATCTTTTTGTTTCCCGATTCCTGAAAAATGCAGAAAAGGTAATTGTAAATTCATATAATATGAAATCTCTTGTTGAGAGAAAATATAATGTATCAAATGTTTGCGTTATACCCAATGCAATAGATGATTTTTGGTTTTCTAAAAGCAAATCAAAAATACATCTGGAAGGTTGTCCTTCTATTTTCTATCATGGCAGACTTTCTTATGAAAAAGGGGTTGATCTTCTTATTAAAGGTCTTGCAAAGAGTAAAAGATCAGATGCAATTTTATATATTTCAGGCATTGGTGATCAATTAGATTACTTGAAGTCTATTGCTGCAGAAGAAGGAATTAGTGATAACGTAAAGTTTTTAGGTAAAACTACAAACGATGAACTGAAGATGTATCTATCAAGTGTTGATCTGGCAATATATCCTTCTAGATATGAACCTTTTTCCCTTGCTATTTTAGAGGCTTTTGCTACACTAAACGGTATTGTATTCTATTCTAATAAGGCAGGGATAAATGACTTTGTAAATAATATGAATTTTGAGCTGAAATCTTTTGAACCCACTGTTGACGAAATTGCGAATATTATTCGGAGTCACTATTCTGCCGAAGAAGTGGATCACATTGTATCAATGCAAAAGAAATTTGCAAAATTTTTTACATGGGATTCAGTTTCTACTCAATATCTTCAAATATACAATGAGTTGAAAATGAAGTATGAAATTGCAAAAAGAGCATGATCTGCTGCAACAGGGAATAAAATCGGGAATATGTAAATATTATACATTTAATTGTTAATGATATGAGATCTTAATTTGCCAAACAAAGCCTAATTCGGTTTACTTATTTTCAAGTTATAACTACCAGTTTTATATTAAACTTTTATTTGATATCTAAATGAGGCATACTACAATATCCTGCAAATAGTCTCCATTTAATTCAGTAATTAATTTCATTCTAAAACTAATTTTGTTTATTATATGATAAAAATCATAACTAATTTTTCATACCAGTTAGTCAATTGATTATTTAAAATTCATGGCTTAAAGACCTAATTCTACATTTTAGAGTCCTCAGTATTAGTTTTTGGCTAACAATCCAAAAAAAATAATACAGATACAATTAAATATTTTGGAATCTGTTTATTCTGTATGAAAAATATTCAAAACTGTCGATTTTAAACAGTTACGAATATTTTAATTCATAAGGGGGGTTTAGTATAAATTGTACTAGGATACTTTTGTTTTTCCTTACATTGTGTTTGTTGACGCCATTAACAGTGAGCGCTCAAACGTTTCCTGTTAATAACAATCTGGACTGGTGTGGGATTACTTGGTATGTACCTGCAGCAAACTCAAACACATGGGTAGATGACCAGAACAATCTGCACATGAGATTAGAAAAGATCAATGGCAGATGGTGTGGTGCTATTCTTGAAAGCCGTAATACCGTTAAATATGGAAAATTTACATGGGTTATTAGCTCTTCTTCCTTAAATTTGGAGAGAAATACAACTATTGGTTTATTTATATATCACGATGATAGAAACGAGCTTGACATAGAGATAAACCAATGGCCTGGGACTGACCAACATTTATACTTCGTGAATCAACCTGGATCAGTTGAGGATCATCCTGAAAACATTTCTTATGGTGTTTTCTCGTCTAATCCTCATCTGAATGATAAAAACATAGCATATTCGATAGAGTGGACTCCTGATTATGTGTACTATTCTGCCACTGCAGAAGATGGAACCATAATTCTAGACTGGACTTATTCAGATCCTGAAGGTATCCCAGCAATAAACTCTACCATCTGTATGTGTCTGTTACCCCTGGCAGGAAGTTATTATCCTGCAAGTGGGAATGCAGCAGAGATAGTATTGAGTAGTTTTACCTATACTCCATATGATCCTTCCTGGAAAGAGCCTAAACAAAAACCCGTAGCTTCGTTTTCGGCATCTCCAGTCTCAGGAAGTGTACCTTTGAAAGTTGCTTTTACTGATAAAAGTACAGGGACTCCAACCTCCTGGAACTGGAATTTTGGAGATGGGACAAGTTCAACCGAGAAAAATCCAATGCATACATATTCGAAAGCAGGAACTTACACAGTAACGCTTACAGCAACCAATGCTGCAGGCAGTAATACGGCAACGAAATCAAATTACATAACAGTAGCAGGAACAGCCGTGGAAAAACCAGTTATAAACTGCTGGGGCTCACCAAGGATGGGAACTGCGCCTCTGACTGTGTACTTTAAAGACCGTAGCACAGGTTCGCCTACTTCATGGTACTGGGATTTTGGGGATGGAGCTTACTCAACACTCCAGAATCCGAAACACACATATT
Source organism: Methanosarcina flavescens (assembly GCF_001304615.2). Classification (NCBI taxonomy): domain Archaea; kingdom Methanobacteriati; phylum Methanobacteriota; class Methanomicrobia; order Methanosarcinales; family Methanosarcinaceae; genus Methanosarcina; species Methanosarcina flavescens. Next base: position 2,371,193 of record NZ_CP032683.1, read on the forward strand.
CAACACCAGGAAAGTATACGGTAAAGTTGACAGTAACCAATGAAGCAGGTAGCACTTCAACAACGAAATACCACTATATAGTGTCAAAGGCACCAAAGGTCTGTAAAGCCAGTTAAAGGGAGAAAATAGCAACAAAAGTGAAAATAAGAAAAAATCGGAAAGACAGGAATCAATGAAAAATATCTCAGGATTTATTCATTTGCCTGCTTTGCAGGCAATTTTTAACTTTCCCAATTTTTAAACGAAGGATTTTATTTTTAAAAATCAATTAACAGCATTTCTTGTAGTATTCTATTTTGTTTTAAAACCTGTACTCTTTGTTTCTATTCTTTACATATCAAACCTTAGAAAACTCTTGCTACCATCATAATATTGCCCTCTGGAAACCATATCTCCTTGCCTGACAGCTTTCCATCCCACATAAACGTTCAATACTTTATAATAATCTTCAATTTTCTATTGTATTGACAGCAGAAGAATTTCTTGGATTTATATTTTAAATTTAGTAAAGTCATTTTTATAAAATCTCATAGAGAATTTATGATTGAAATTGAGGAAAAAAGATGAGAAGATATTTAATTTTGACGAATAAATAATTAAACTTATTAGGGTGATGGGAGAAAGTACAATAAAATTATTTATGAGGAAAAATAGTTCGGAAAGTGAAATTAATTTAAGAAAGCTTAAGTAATCTATCATAATAATTGTTTTAAGAAGGGCTTCTAGAAATATAAAAGAAAAGTAGTATCACTTTATAAAGGGAAAGAGACATGAAACTTAAAAAAGGACTTCTGATCTGTTTAATTTCTTTTATAGCAGCTATAGGTATTGCATCTGCAACTCCAGCAGAATGTCTTAATAATAGTAAACATATAGCTGTATATCTAGAAAACGCACAGACAGTCAGTCATGATCCTTTCTGTACTTCGATGTTTTATGAGTATAACCTGACATATTTGTTTAATGATACGATTTTGTCTCAAGATTTATCAGGTATTGATTTGCTTATAGTCCCTGAAAATCAGATGTCAAATTCAACGGCTGCAATAATAAATGATTATCTGAATAGTGGTGGGAAAGTTTGGTTTCTAAATGATCCAATATTTGATGAGAATGGTAACTTACAAACTGCTAATCGGATAAACATTCTGGGAAATTGGAGTCAATATCCTATTAATCATGCTCAGCGAGTATATTTCAATAATACCGATCCACTTTTATCGGGCTTTCCCTCATCACTCCCGATTCAATCATCGATTGAAAGTTATACCTGGATGAGAGCTTATAGCCCTCGCTCAGGAACAATATCGGGATTTAACTATAATGTTTTAATGCACCTGGGGCATTGGGATGGAAATATGCTTGTTAAATTTGAAAATACAACAACTGGGGCTAAAGCAATTTATTCAAACCCTAATATGTTTATCTCTGGAGGAAAAAATAGCTACTTTGACTCAAATACTGCCTCAGCACTTTTTTACTCATTGAGAGACTGGATTTTGGGTTTCGAATCAAATACATATAGTGTAGCTGTAACATATCCAAAAACAGATAAAATACTCACATTAACTATAGACGATATTCATGGTTCTGATAATGAGATACAAACAACGTCTAATTATTTCAGAATGAAGAAAAATCTTGCATATTCTATTCCAGACACATTTTTTATTATCCCTGATAGTGATACTACAAAGAAAGGACTCAATTATTTTTCTCAGTTTGGAGATACTCATACTATTCATCCACATGGGGTGGATTGGACTGATGTAAACACGGCAAGTAATAGTAATGTTACAATGTTTGAAGATATCATAAATGATGCCACAGGAAAAGAGGATTATGGGTTTTATAGTTTTAGATTTCCAGGAACTACAGGTACAATCCCAGCTTTTCAGATATTTGCAGATCTTGGGTATTCAATAAGCTCAAATTATGGACCTTTTACAGGAATGGGCTCTATTGGAGATGAACTAAGTAACAATATGTTCTTCCCAAAGCAAAAGATACTTTATAACAAAAAAACAAATTTAATAGAACTGGAGACTCCTACTAGATACGATATCAATACTGATACCCCAGCTGATATTTATACAGATAATATTAACAGTTTACAATATTTTAAAAATATTAACTTCCCAGCTAATTATATCATAGGAGGACATATTCAGGGGGTTATGGAAAACCCCGATATGGTTTCCAATATATCCAAAGTTTTTGTCTATATAACTCAAAATTTAGATGATGTATCTTATGAGAGTCTGGAAACCATTGCTAAGTATAATTCGGGAATAAAAAACTCTACAATAATAGCAACTCGTAATGATAATAACACTTCTATTGAAATTACTACTCAACAACCAATCAGTAATTTCACAATAAAATTGATTAACAATAGAAATTTAATAACTGCTGATTATGATGGTGCAGAAATTTATGAAGACAAAATAAGATATAAAAATGGATTTTACTATATTTATCATGATGTTGATCCGGGCACTCATACAATAAACATTACAGACACCGGAGTTCCTGTACATTCATTCTCAATGTCTTCAGATTCTGGGGTAGCTCCATTAACAGTAGCTTTTAATGACACATCTATAATTAAATCAGAAAATTTGAGCTGGGATTTTGAAAACGATGGTATAGTCGACTCTACAGAGAAAAACCCTGTTCATGTTTTTGAAAAGGTAGGAGTATATTCTATAAATATGACTGTTAGTAGTTCCGATGGAAGCTTCAGCTGCATAAAAACTGTTACAGTAAACCCATTCACGTCAGATGTCTTAAATAAACTGTACTGGTTCCTATACAAACATCTTAGTAAATTTCTCCCAACATCAATTTTTACCTGAAATCAATGAGGATATCAAAACTATTTCACATTAGGTGAATCAATTGACTATCTTCAATGCTGGATTTGTGGATGTAATTTAATTTTGGGATCTGCTTATGATTGCGAATAGATAGTGATCTAATTTCCAATATCATGCAACTGGTCAAACTATGGTAGTTCCCATATCCAGATACACAAGGGGAAAATATAGAAAAAAAAATAAATGTTTATAATATGAATGCAGGTTGTAAAATGATATATTTATGTTTTAATAAATCTTAAATTAGTGCATGCAGTATTAAAAAGTAAGTTTGGATTACTCCTATAATCATTAGCCCATATGATATATTTCAGAGCAATGAGGTTTTAAAAATATTCTTATGAAAAATGGGAGAGTGATCTCCAAGCTTATTTGGCCATGATTTCCACTTAGTACCTTGGATGTTTAACGATGAAAAAGCTGGTAGTCGTATTTGGCTTCATATTACTGAATCTTGTTATGCTAATAATTGTCATATTGGTTAATAATTTTAGTTTTACCTGGTTACTACCGGAAGCTCAAGACCCTGTTACAGATGTAAAGACTGGACATCCGAGTAATGTGAGTCATGGCCGCCTGTTGTGGAGTGGAATTAACTGGAGGGTGATATCTCAGTTGGAAAATAACACATGGGTGGACGATCAAGGGCGCTTACATATGAGGTTACAAAAAATTGGTGATACATGGTGTTGTACTACACTTGAAAGCCCTTATACCGTCAAGTATGGGAAATTTATATGGAACATAAGTTCTCCATCCCTGAATTTAGAACGTAATACATCAATAGGGATGTTTACTTATGCGAATGATACTAATGAGATTGATATAGAAATAAATCAATGGCCTGGGCATGATGAACACTTGTGGTTCACCAATCAGCCTGGATCAGTTGAAGATTATCCTTCAAATATATATTATGATGTATATTCTGATTCGCCATATTTAAATGAAACAAATATAACTTATATTATTGAGTGGGAACCTACTTATATAAATTTTTCCGTAGTTAGTAGTGATGGATCAATTATCAGTAACTGGAATTATACAAACGAGAGTGAGATTCCGCATGTAGAATCAACAATTTGTCAATATTTTGGTACTGTAGCTAATTTTACTCCTCAGAATGAGCAACCCAAAGAGATCGTCTTCAACAGTTTCCAGTATATAAGCAGTAAACAATCTTCTAACTATGAATCAGCTGATGATCTCAATCCTGAAAATGAAACGAAATTCTATAAAGGAGTTATTGATAAACTTAATGAATTATAAGCAAATGGAAAAAGTATATACCTGTAGGTTCAATCGTAGAAAATATGTTTATATTAGCAAAGAAAAGTACTTCAGGAGATATTTGAATATAAATTAGGATACTCATTCAAAGTCTCTTTATCTTTTTTCTCAAATTCTACGCTATTTGGGTCTAATGAATAAGGAAAAGACTGCAATTTTTATTTTTTTCTCTGGATATTCTTGTATATTTTTATCCATATGATATTACTTTAAATTTTTAGGATAAGTTTATTTTCCCCTAGGACTTATTGAAATTCCTCCCTAACTCTATATGTAAAATCTGGAATTAGGGCAGAAGAACTGTCTTGGTTCTATATTAATGTAATTATGATTTTCTTAAAAAATTCAATTTCCTTATTTCTCTGATATGCTTTGATCTATCACTTACTACAAGTGAATTAGGCTTTACATCTGTATCTATTATAGATCCTGCACCTATAACCGATCCTGCACCAATTGTTACTCCGCCTAATACTATGACGTTTGCTCCGATCCAGCATCCATCTTCAACAACTATTTTCTTAATCCTATGTTTTCCAACTCTTTTTTTTTCATTTCCTAAGTCGTGAGTGTCAGTCATGAAGAGCGTATTTGGACCTATGCCAACATTATTACCAATAAAGGTTTGTGGCCTTAACTGTACATTATAATTTATATCTACGTTATCTCCGATTTCTATTGGACCAAAAAGCTTACAAAAATTTGAAATACCTACATTTTTTCCAAAAACATATTTTCGAGTTAGCAATTCCGAGAAGTAAACATCTTTCCCGATAGATGGAATTGATTTACATTTTATAAAAGGTAATAATATAAGTCCTCTTAGCTTCCCAAGCGAGACAATAACTGGTGAGTCTACAATTATTATTTTTGTCAGTAATAAAATTAGAGGTGTTATTATCCCATCAATCCCTTTTATAATATAGTATAACATCTCTCTTAATGAAATCATGTTATTTCAACCCTTTTTTAGTCATCATCTTTCTCCGACTATTTCAGATCTGAAAATGGAATATGAGCAACTATTGATATTATTCTGGCAACTTTACATTATATAAACTAACTCTTTTATCTCGCTGGTGTGCTAGTTTTGTTATTGACTAACTATATTATGACCAAAAAAATTATTATTTTTCAGTCCATAAATTTCTTTAATTATGTTTTTCTATCCTTAAACTTATACAACTTTCAAACTTAGAAAATTATAGATTGCAGATAAATATACAAGGTTGAAAAAAGTGTAGCTTCTGATCAAAGAAATCATGGTGAAGACTGGATATCCCATTTATCAATATTTTAATTGATAAACTTCCATCCCAAGCTTCACCTGTTATTACTCTTCGATTTAAGCTATTTACTTACTCAATGTACGTTCTAATTGCTCAGTATTGAGCCTAAAATATTTTTAAGTAATTCGATATCTAGGAATGATGAAGTGCGAATTAATTTTTTAACAAATTGATCTGAACTTCTAACTTTCCATCCTCTGGCAGTTAGGTTATTCGCATGTGCGGCTCCTTTACTTGAAGGCTCAGCATTCCCAGTTATATCTAAATAACCATTTTCGGTATTATACGAATCCATTGTTTGAAGTATTTTATCTACTTCTGTTTGGTTTAGTGAGTTTTGACTAACGTTTAAGTTAATCAAACCAGGATTATTAGATATATCTAAACTTATCAGGTTATTATTATACATATTCACGGTACCTTCTCTACCAGCAGGGAAGCAACCAGAAAGATTAGCAGCAGTATAATTGTTATCAGACGATAGAACACTTTTCAAATTCGTTGAAGTCAGGTGCAGAGTGCCGCTCTGGTTACTGTTCCAGGTGAAAAAGTCTTCTAAAAGTGGGAGCTGATTGTACGGTAATGTGCCGGTCATATGTGGATTATCTCTGATGCATACATGCCATATATTAGCTCCTGTATTGCCCCAATTTATTGTATATGTTGGGCTTTGCTGAACTGCTGCACGAAGATCTTCCAGAGAAGGAGCTTCGGATATATCAAGATATGAAAGATTACAACATTCGAGGCAAAGCCTTTTCAGAGATGGAACGTTATGGAGCGTAATGGTATTCAACGATGTACAATAATAACATTCAATAGTATGCAGCGCCGTGAAGTTACTGAAATCCAGCTCAGTTATCGGATTATAGCTTGAAGCCCATACCTGGAGGTAAGGGGCAACATTTTCTAAACCACTGACAGCTATTACATTCTGTTGTTCTAAATTTTCTATTGTATTGGGACCTGGAGTTACTCCCCCATCTGAACCGTCATAACCAATATTGATCTTAGTTACTGCACTCCAGGGCGTTACTACCAGAGTGTTTACTCTTGTCTCTTTTGAGCCAAATTTTACAGTAGGAGATGCAGAATTGGATGTTGAGCCATCACCAAATACCCACTTAATCTCAGGATTACCTGTGACCGTAATAATCGGTGAAAATGACGAACCAGTAGTAATAAACGTAATATTTGCTTCAGGTGTTGGAGGCTCTTTCTTCATATCTTGATTATAGTTTGAATTGTCTTTGTCTGTGTTTAAACTTATACATCCTAGAGTCGAAGCAACTAGAGCAATAATTAATAAAGTTAAAATTAATGAAGTTAAAAATTTAATTTGAGAAGTTCTGCTGAAGAATCTCATAACAGATTCCCTAACAATATTTGTTGAATTTTTTTCCTAAAACTCTATATTATTTTTGAATTTAAATTAAGTTTTAAAGTATATAAGTTTAATTAATTTGAATTATGGGCTTAAAATTAAAATCTATGTGCTTAAAATTAAGACTTATGTATTCAAAATTAAGACTTATACAATTAAAATTAAGACATTACCAAGGATTCTAATTTCAAAATCACATTCTTTTAACCTATTTCATTGTCTTTCTGGTAAGAAACCTTTTATCAAATAATTACCCATTGACACTTCATTCTTTCTATCCTTTACCGGAGTAAAGCCGATTTTGGATGTACTTTTCGAAAAAAGACCTTCTGAGGAAATAAAGGTAAAAATCGTTTTAATTTATTGTTAAATCTCGTTCTAGCTCTTAATAACAGTAGGATTTAAATATAAGGATTGTATGTTTGATTGTCAAGATCTATAGGACGATAATCAATGTGGGTATATTTTTCCTGATCATTCCACGATTCAAAAACTCCCAACCCTAATTCAGCTGCATAAAACTCAACTAGACCTGTAGCCTGTGAACCAACTTCTCTTCTTATATAATCTATCATAACTGAATCTGTTGCTACAGGATCAACTCCAAAGAAAAGAGTTTCTGGGGGTTTGTTACCAAATGATTTCCATAGCGTGGGCGGAGCGGTATTTACATTGGGGTTCCCCATAATACCGTCACCTATAATTAACCTGGTTTTATTTCGGAAAACCGGGTTATTATTAATGTCTGCCAGGAGTTTTGCAAATGAATCGGCATTGTGTGCTGGAGAGCGCCCGTGTGCATCAGCAGTATAGGAAACACTCCCAAAATTATTCTTCAAACTTAATGTTACTCTTCCAACGGTTTTAAATCCATGTCCTTTTAACTGAGGCATGTTGATTATGTAGGTTGCGTTAACAAATATTTTAGCAGGTTTTATTTTTTCAGCGTAAGCTGTGCTTGTTGATGCATATTCCGAGTTATCCGAAACATAACCCGATAGAAAAATATTAGGTCTTCCCTCAATATATGGTCCGGAATTTTCATTTACATAGTACTTTATTTCTTTATCATAGATTCTCTCTCTAAACTGATCATGAACTGGTCTTGAGGGATCGGTTATCCATATATTTTCGGATGGGACACCAATAGATCTCAATCCTTTTATTACCGAATTTACAATTGCTGCGTAATTAAGCATGCTCGTATCTGAATCATCATCAAAATAAAACCCGTTTGTATAATGCCAGTTATTATTGAAATTCACTTTTATTGCAACCGTTTCTCCACTTTTGTATGGGATTATTTTTCTCCATCCATCTTGAGGGGAAGTTGTCCCAGTCAATTCCATTATTCCGATCTCTACCATCTTGTCTATTTCAGATTGATTCATGTAGTTATTCGGATTTCCCACTCCTTTCCATGTAGTGGAATTTGAATTATGAACCGCTACAACTCTATGAGGAGAAGGGAGATCATAAGCAGCTGGAATTGTTGCATATTGAGTATTAATTCCCAGTTCTTCTTGCTCAGATTCGGATAAAACTTTTCCATGCACTCCAGGCTCAATTGGAGGAATAATCGGGTTATTATAACGCGCAAGTAAAAATAATCCAGCTATTGAAGCTGCGACCAGTACACCTAAAAGTAGTTTACTTAATTTAATATCTTGATTTAAAAAAAGTTTAATCTTCTCGCTGTATAATAGGAGTATCGCAAAGGTACTTATATTTGCAATGGCAGCTTTCTGACAGGGGTAAACAATTCTAGAAGGTTTTGTTCCGGATCTGCACACCAGCCAGAATAAGTTTGCAAAAATTACAAATAATAAACTATTTTTAAATTTATGACTCAAATAACTTATCTTATATTTAAAGGATGTTTTTTTGTGGTTAGTGAATGTGTGAGACTGAGTTTCATTATGAGAATGACAATGATGCTCTTTATCTTCTTCCATCAGTACCTACCTTTACGCCTCAGTTCCAAAATCTTGTGTTAAAACAAATGTGATGTCACTATATAAAGTTTATAATTTTTAATTAAATAATGATGTAACCATACAATAATGCAGATTTATTAACTGGTTCTACTTCTCAAGAGTCCTTTATATTCAGGTTTTACTATGGGACTGAAGCACCTTGAACTGAAAACCAGATAACGAAAATATTCAATGGGAGGTCTTCCTTCCAGTCTTAGCTGTTAGGTATAGAAAATTAGAGGGTAACAGCTCGCTTAAAGCCCTAATCAAAACTTTTTTATATTTTAGCGTATTGTTATTACAGTAGTATATTATCATAGTAGTGATATAACATTACTTCAATGAGTTTACAATACAGCCTGACAGACACTTAAATACTTGGAAGGTATTCTTATGTTGTTGAGCACCATCACGTCTAGCATTATTTCTTCAAGCGCTATTTCATCGAGTGCAATTTCAATGCTTACGACCCCTGGACTTCCTCAGTATGGGGCTACAGTGACTATCGGGCTTATAGTTCTCCTTTCTCTAAAAGAAGTGTTATCTGCTTCTGAAAAATGGAATAAATATCTCAATAATTCTTTTAATCTGGCAATTGTTCCTTTGCTTTTCAGTTTTGTAGCAATTGTATTTTTCAAAGTTTTACAGATCATCTGATCATCTCAAAGGTCATCTGATCGTCTCATAGGTATTTGACTGTTTCACAGGTCAGGTGATTCATAGCTTCTCTAGCTAGAATTCTCTTTTTTATTATGCTTTTTCATACTTTTCATATGTTTTTATATACTTTTTATGCTTTTTATGAGAATAAATATTGAGACACGGCTGCTAATACATGGATCAGAATAAAAAAATTGTAATTAGCATAATAAGAGAATTTTAAGCTTAACTGGCTCCTTAAAATGATTTAAAGGGGCTGTCAGAACGGTGTCCAGCTGCTTAGATAGTGAGGCAGGATTCCGAAAAGAAAAACATTAATGAAACCGTGCATTAGAACAATAAACGGCAGACTTCTTGTTTTGTAAAAGGCAATACCCATTAACAATCCTACAAACCCGGTATAAAGGATTTCATGGAAGGTGCCATATCCAGAGTGCATGAGCCCGAACAGGATACTTGTAATTAACAGAGCTTCTTTCACACTCAAAGCCTGCTCTAGTCTGGTCTGGAGAATTGACCTGAAAATAAGCTCCTCAACTAAACCCACAAAGAAGACCATTATAATAGTTAACTTAAGGAGACTTTCAAAGGAAAGATCAGGGATCAGGTATCCTGTTCGAATGGTCAGATATTCTCCAAGCCCGAGCAAAAAACTCAAGGGCAGTGAGAGAGCAACATAACTCAGGAAATTTTTTGTGGTAATTCCGATCTCTTCTAAAGAATCTTTCTGATGCATTACTATGACAGCTAGTGGAATTGCCAGAGGGCTATAAATAAAAACAAAAGCGTAAAGGGTAGTTTCAAAGAACACAGGCATTGAAAGGTTTATTAGCCTCAGCACAGGGAGAAGCATCAGAGCCTGGTAAATTCTAAGTATTTTAAGATCTTTTATGAGCATGTTGGAAAGAGAAAGCCCAATTAAGATTCCGATATGTATCCAGACCGCTAATCCCATTCTCCCTGAAAAGATAAGAAGTTCGGCAAGTGCTATGAACAGAACAGGAGCTAAGGTAAAGAGCCTGAGCCTTTCGGTTTTAAAAATTTCCTGACTTATCTCGTCAAATCTGGTTAATTCAAACTTTTTATTTGGGAATTCGGCTAATTTTTGCTCCAGCGCAGTAATATGCCGATGCGTTAGGAGAATAAGAATCCCAGTGCATATCCCACCAAACATATAAATAATGTCCACATACCACCCAATTTTCTGGAAAAGGCTGGGATTTTCATAGGGCAGCAAAGTAAATCCGTAGTCTGTTTCATCTTGCAGGATTTCAGTAGAGATTCCATCTGAAACTGGTCCTGTCAGTGCAGAAGAGGGAAGTTCGAAATTACCTGCGGATGCAGTTCCGGGAAAGATTGCCAGTAAAACCAGAGTCAGAATTAATGCAGATATTACAGGACTCAATTTTTCTGATGTTTTATGGAAACTAATCAGTTTTTGCACGGAAAATACTCCTTTTTAAGGCAGGTTCAGGTCTATGTAGGGGTTTTGTGTTTTTAAGTTCCCTGTGTACCCTTTGTTTTGAAGGGGGGCTTTGTCCGGGGCTCGTGCCCCTTACTCTCACTCCATCACAGCAAGATGTAGTTTAGGAAATCCGCATGTGCAAAGGCTGCCAGGTTGAGAATTAGGAGGCTGGCATTTGCAGCCATCCTTCTGCGGTTCATCCCTTAGCTGTTTTCGTTTTCGTTCACGTTTATCCAGAGGTGCAGATCCCTGTAGGGCGTGGTTTTGTCGGTCTCGTTGAAAAGCAGGAACTCAAGCTTCATGTTCTGACCTACCAAGGGTGGGGTAAATGTGACAGTCTCTTCCCAGGTCTCGTTGTGGTCAAGGGTTATATGCTGCAGGTTTTCTGGAAGGGGAAGCAACTGGTTTTCAAGCCTTACTTGCATTGTGTAATTTACAGGCCTGTATTCATGGTTTACAATGCCAACAATCATGGTCCCACTCTGCCCGAGCGTGTAATCTGTAGTGTAATTGTCAGCTATTCCTTGCGGACCAAGCACGTAAAATTCGGTAAAGTGTTCTCCTTCTTTTGGAGTTAAGATTACATACTCCAGGGTTGCGACAGACATGAGAATTGACAGGATAAGGATAATCGTGAGAGCTCTGTCCAGCTTTGACTCCGGTTTCTCAAGGATCTCGTTTTTGAGCGAAAGGGCAGCTGCGCTGAAAGAAATCTCGAAAGCCTCAGTTTCAGGAAGGCTTGCCCGCCTTATATATGCAAGCCAGCACATGATAAATATGAATATGGATAGGCATACAAGCACAGGAAGGAGCCTGATCCCAAAAGGCGTATAATTGAGGACAAGCCCTATCAGGGGCACTATTGCAATGCTTAGCCCAAATGAAAGTGCAGTCCTTTCAATTCCGTCAAGGTCGGATTTTGCGGGAAAAAGTGCAGCAATTAAGGCGTACCCCGGCAGGAAAAGTACAAGAGGCAGCCCAAGTACGTTCCGGAGTATAGTCTCATTTATTCCGGGGGCAAGCACAAATATGTCCGTAAGGAGCACGAGCCCTATGACAATCAAGAGGTCTGAGGGAATTCTTTTTCCAGTCATGCGGGTCCATCCGGCTTATAATCAAAAGATACTGTAGATATATTTTTTTAATGGTAGCAATACTTCTCTCCAATGCATTTTATTCTTTCGCTTTATTTAAGATAGCAAGTATTTTTTCCTTATAAATTTTTTCAGTTTTACCTTTTTCTGCCTTCTCATACTTCTTTTTTACCTTTTTTCGGACTTCTTGATCTTTCTGCTTCCCTCTGCTTTTTTTCTGTTTTTAAGTTTTCTTTTTCCTGATATGTGGCAAACGAGTTGGCTCTATGGTTTTTTCCTGGATCTTTTTCTCGCTTATTTTTTTTCTTTTCTCAGCCAGGAGGTGCGGCAAGTCGCATATTAAGATAGGCGCAGCCATAAGGGCGCAGGGCTGAAAAGAGAGTTTTTGAGCAGGCAAGGCAACCCCGGTAATTGAGCTCAGATTTTTCTCAAGTTCTCTTGATGCTGTTTCTGTTCCCGAGTTTCCGACTCTTTGAGGTTTAAGTTTTCGTTTATTTACTTAGTACTCTATTCAAAGAATAATTTTTCTCAATATCGCAATTAACATTAAAATTATGTATTTGTTCTACCGGGGCTGCTTGATTAATATTGATTTTTTAGTATTATTTTATGATAATGTAAATTCGCTAAATTAATATATACGCTCCTTATTGATCCATTAATATATTGGGATGTCAATATACTAACTTCATATAATTATTATTAGAGCTGTCAGGCATGCTGCTTTGACTTGCACTTTCAGAGCGCATCAGAACCTTGTGATAAGGCTCTAGATGATGCGTTTATTCAATTGGAGTAAAGCTGCCTGGGTATTGGAATTATATCCAACATTTTAAATATTTGTTCTCTAAACTTTTATTTATTTTATACTATACTCATCTATTATAGTATTCCATAACATCCTCAAAATTCCAAGACAATTGAGGGCAATTCATAAAAATTTTAAAAAAGTATTTATACTATAAGTTCATAAGAGGTTGAACAGATGAATAATGAGCTTTCCCCCGATAAAAGCTCTCAGTGCATGGTTCAATGCGAAGAAAAAACATGCAAGGAGGTTACAGTCCCTCAAAACATAACTGTGGTTCTCCCTGCATATAATGAGGAAGTTGCCATTGGAAGCATTGTCCTGCTAACATGCAAGTACGCAGACAACGTGATCGTGGTCGATGACGGCAGTTCAGACCGCACAGCCGACGTTGCCAGGAAAGCGGGCGCTGAGGTCATTGTTCACGAAGTGAATAAGGGAAAAGGAAGGGCTCTTAAAACAGGCTTTACAGCAGCAGTCGCTCTGGGCGCAGACATTATTGTGACCATGGACTCCGACGGCCAGCACAACCCGGCTGATATCCCGAAACTGGTTGAACCCATCCTGAAAGGTGAAGCCGACATGGTCAACGGCAGCCGGTACCTCAATGGTCTGGGCAAGAATACCCCAGCCTACCGCCGCGTGGGTCAGACCATTCTCGACGAAGTAACGAACCTCAACTCCGGCCTCCATATAACCGATTCCCAGAGCGGTTTTCGTGCGTTTGCCGCTTCTACAAAAGGCGTTTTTCGCTTCACTGCCAAAGGCATGGCAATTGAAAGCGAAATGTTAGCCGACGCCGGCCGCCACGGCCTCCGCATAACCGAAGTTGAAATCAGTGTCCGTTACGATGTTGACGGATCGACAGAAAACCCAATAAAACACGGTTTTGGGGTTCTTATGATGGTTCTGAAAGATATCGAATTCAACAGGCCTCTCTACTACCTGACATTACCTGGATCAATTCTTGGAATTATCGGGCTTATTATGGGTGTCATTTTCCTTCGCGAGTTCATCCTGGGAAAAAACCTGTATTTCGGGCCTACCATGCTCATGGTTCTGTGTATTGTTATAGGGAGTTTTATGGCTTTGATGGGTATTATGCTGCATTCGGTATCTACGATTCTGAGGGATGCGCTGAAAGGTTAAAAGAGAAAAGGAGTAAAATTGATTTTTTTTCTTGAAATATTAAGAGTTGGATCTTATAACCATCTCTCTACATATGATTGATGAGTTTAGTAATCCATTTAGGTGAAACGTCTTAAAAACAGATAAGACTATGATATAATGGTTCCGTAGAAATGGTTTCGTAGAAAAACTATCTAAATTAATGTTAAGGGCTAAGGCTAACTGCTGAAAATATAGATCACAAGACCCAGTTCAAACTAATGCAGATTTGTTATTTCATAAGTTTTCTACAAAGCCGATTTTTTTCAATACTGTAACTGGCATCAAAATCATATCTTTGTCTTCTTAATACTGTATTAATAATATTAATCTCTTGATAGGTATTTTATGATAATGTGAATCCGCTGGGTTTATATACCTATTTCTTAATGCTCCATTTTTATGTTGCCATCTAAACGTATTAACTCTATATTATTTGTTGCAATCTCCCTACTAACTGTTTCTACCTGAACACTCAAAATGAGCTAGAATGGAATTGTAATACTTTAGCCACATGCATTTATTCAGATTAAAGCGAAATCGTCCGGGTATTGAAATTGTAACTAACATTTAAAATATTTTTCCTAAAAATTTTTATTTATTTTATATTATATTAATTCATTATAATATTATCACATACATTAATATTTGGAACAGTATTAGCAAAAAATTTAAATAAGTTCTTGTAATATAAGTTCAGAAAAGAGGTTGAACAGATGAATAATGAGCTTAACACCGGTAAAAGTTCTCAGTGCATGATTCAATGCGAGGAAAAAGCATACAAGGAGGTTACAGTCCCTCAGAACATAACTGTGGTTCTTCCTGCTTATAATGAGGAGGTCTCTATCGGAAGCATAGTCCTGCTAACTAGCCAGTATGCAGACAACGTGATCGTGGTCGATGACGGCAGTTCGGACCGCACAGCCGAGGTCGCCGGGAAAGCAGGCGCCGAAGTTGTTCGCCATGAAACGAACCGCGGAAAAGGCGCAGCTCTCAAAACCGGCTTTACAGCCGCAGCCGACCTGGGTGCAGACGTCATTGTGACCATGGACTCCGACGGTCAGCACAACCCCGCCGAGATCCCGCGGCTGGTTGCCCCAATCCTCAAAGGCGAAGCCGACATGGTCAACGGCAGCCGATACCTCAACGGCCTTGACAAGAATACCCCAGCCTACCGCCGCGTCGGGCAGACAATCCTCGACGGAGTAACAAATCTCAACTCCGGCCTCCGGATCACAGATTCCCAGAGCGGCTTCCGAGCCTTCTCAGCCTCAACAAAAGACGTCTTCCGCTTCACTGCCAAAGGCATGGCAATTGAAAGCGAAATGCTAGCCGACGCCGGTCGCCACGGCCTTCGCATAACCGAAGTCGAAATCGGCGTCCGTTACGATGTTGACGGATCAACAGAAAACCCAATAAAACACGGTCTTGGGGTTCTTATGATGGTTCTGAAAGATATCGAATTCAATAGGCCTCTTTACTACCTGACATTACCTGGATCAATTCTTGGAATTATCGGGCTTATTATGGGTGCCATTTTCCTTCACGATTTCACACTGGGAAAAGGCCTGTACTTTGGCCTACCATGCTCATGGTTCTGTGTATTGTTGTGGGGATGTTTATGGCTTTGATGGGTATTATGCTGCATTCGGTATCTACGATTCTGAGGGATGCGCTGAAGGGTTAAATATTTAAAATGGCTTTAATCTCTGAGATTTAATATTTCTTCTAAAGTCTATCTAAGAACTAAACCAACTCTTGAGAAGGTTCGATCTTAATGCCTCGAAAGAAATCTGTAAGCATAGTCATTCTTTCATACAACAACAGGGAAGACTTGGAAGAATGCATCCCTTCTTTAATGTCTCAAACATATCAAGATTTTGAGATTATTGTAGTGGACAATGCATCTATGGACGGCAGTGAAGAATTCATAAGAACCAACTATCCCATGATAAAAGTAGTTCAGACAGGAAAAAACCTTGGATACCCTGCAGGTAATAACGCAGGCTTTGAGGTTGCAGAAGGTGAATATATTGTAGTTGTGAATCCAGATACTGTTGCAGATCCAGAATGGCTTGCTGAACTAATTAAGCCCTTAGAACGCGACCATACAATTGCAGCTACTACTTCAAAAATCCTGATCTATTACCAGAAAGACAGAATAAACACATGTGCAAACACAAGCCACCTTACTGGACTTACCTTTTGTAGAGGACTCAATAAGTCTGTGGATGAATTCAACAACTTCCAGGCAGTAGGTGCAGTCTCAGGTTGTTCCTTTGCAATAAGACGTGATGTTTTAAAGTATATCAACGGATTTGACCCTGACTTTTTCCTTTATATGGAAGATGCGGACCTTTCATGGAGAATACGTTTTGCGGGCGGTAAAATTCTGTATGTTCCTGAGTCCATAATATATCATAAATTCAATCTGTCAATAGCTCCCTGGAAAGAGTTCTACCTTGAAAGAAACCGTTATTTAATTTTATTGAAAAATCTCGATACGAAAACATTGCTATTGCTAACTCCTGCACTTGCAATAACTGAAATTGTAACAATGAGCCATGCTGTTTTAAATGGCCCCAAATACGTAAAAAGCAAATTGATGGCTTATTTATGGATAATAAAGCATATTAGAGCTATTTCAATAAAAAGAGACGAAACCCTTTCTAAAAAAAGAGTCACAGATAAGGAGTTTTTTGGACTGCTAGACTGGAGTATTCCTTTTGAACAGGTTATTGAAAACCCTATAATGAAAAGAACGACTGATATTATTTTCAATTCTTTTTATGCATTGAATATGAAAGTAATAAGAAGAATAGTCTAATTAAAAATCACAAAAACAGGGTTGATTACTGTACTGCTGCTTTACTTTGATTATTTTTTTGAAAGACTACTGGATGGATATAAAAATGAAAATATGTCTTACATGTTCCCATGGCGGTCATCTTACAGAAATTCTCCAACTAATGGATGCGTTCCAGGGTCAAGATATTTTTTTCATAACATATGAAGGAGCCAGAACAAGTGAGCTCCCAAAAAAATATACTCTAAAAAATCTGGGAAAAAATCCTGTAAGATTCTTGCTCAGTATTCCTAAAGTATTCAATATTCTGCTGCGCGAAAAACCAGATATTGTTATTTCAACTGGTTCTGAAATTGCAATCCCTGTCTTTTATACTGCAAAATTGCTTCGGATAAAAACCATGTTTATTGAAAGCCTTTGCAGAGTTGAGGAACCTTCGCTAAGCGGAAAAATAGTCTATCCCGTTTCAGATGTCTTTTTAGTCCAGTGGAAACAGTTACTTTCCAAATTCGGGAAAAAAGCACAGTACTGGGGGAATGTCCTTTGATTTTTGTGACTGTTGGGAGCCATTATCAGGGTTTTGACAGATTAATTAAAAAAGTAGATGAGATTGCAGGAAAAATTGATGAAGATGTAGTAATGCAAATCGGAAATACAAAGTATAAGCCTGTAAATGCAGAGTATTTTGAATTCGCGGAATACTCTAAGGTTCAAAAACTTAATTCAAGTGCTAGAATCGTAATCAGCCATGCAGGTGTTGGATCAATTTTAACCGCATTGGAACAAAAAACTCATCTTATAATTGTTCCCCGCTTAAAAAAATATGGGGAAGTTGTAGATGACCACCAGTTACAAATTGCAAAAGAAATGTCAGATAATTCTAATGTTACGGTTATCTATGATCTAGAAGAACTTGAAGGATCCTTAAAAACAGATTTTTCTTTCACAAAAGACTGTAACAGGAACAAACTTGTTCAATCTCTAAAAAGATACATCTATTCAATTTCTTAACATGCTTATTGGTTTGATTATTTATGAGAATCTGTGTAATTACATCTGCGAAATTCCCACCTGAAGAAGGAATCGGTAATTATATTTATAATATGTCAAAGGAATTTATTCGAAAAGGGCATCAAGTTACTGTCATTACACGAGGGTCTTCCAAAGCTCAAGAAGAAAACTTTGAAGGTATCCGATTATATAGAGCTCCGTTTTTTCCTTTATATCCCCTTCACGTACAAGTTCACGGAGTATTTGTAAATAAATTGTTCGCTTCAATTAAGTCTGATTTTGATGTAGTACATTACCATACTCCTCTACCTCCACCTATTAAAACAAATCTTCCAACAGTTACTACTGTACACACTCCTATGAAAACTGATACTGGAATGGTAGAGCTGGTAAATCCATTTTCTCTAGCAGTAAAGCTGCAAGGAAAGGTAAGCTGTCTGATTGAATCAAGATTGTTTAATATTTCTGATATAATTACATCAGTTGCAAGCTCTGTATCTCAAGAACTAGGCGAATATGGGTTAAATCCAGGTGATGTAGAAGTCATAGGCAACGGTGTAGATGAGAATTTGTTCTGTCCTATCCAGAATAAGACAAATGAGAAATATATTCTATATACAGGCCGGTTAAGTTACAGAAAAGGACTAGTTGATTTTATTGAATGTGGTATTAGTGTTTGTTCACGATATCCAGATGTCAATTTCAAACTTACAGGAAAAGGACCTTTATTTGAGAAATTAAAAGGAATTGTTCACGAGTCCGGCTATCAGGATAGGTTTGAATTTTTGGGTCATGTCGAGAAAAGTAAGTTAATCGAATTATATCAAAATGCAACAATATTCGTGTTGCCATCTCATTATGAAGGTCTCCCCACTACACTGCTTGAAGCAATGTCCTGTGGTCTACCTGTTGTTGCAACTGCAGTAAGCGGGAATCTAGATGTTATAGAATCAGGAAAAAATGGAATTCTTGTTCCTATAAAATCACCTGACAGAATGGCTGAAGCGGTATCTTTTCTTTTGGATAACGAAAAGTTGAGAACAGAACTTGGAATTGCAGCAAGAAAAACAATTGAACAAAAATTTACATGGAGTGCAATCTCTGATAAAATTCTTCGCTGCTATTACTCTATTTGTAAGGAGCCGGTTGCAATATGAAAGTCTGTATCGTATGTTATGGATTAACCGAAAATAATATCCGGCTTCAGCCCTGGAGATACTTCTCTGAAATTGCAATTGGCCTTTCCAAGAAAAACTTTGATGTTACGATTATTACCGATGGTTCTTCAGAGGGACAAAATCTTACTGGCATTCCAATAAGGCATGTAAAAAAGCTGAGGAAATTGCCATTCCAATCTAATACGGAATTGGTCTCTCTAATTAAATCCGAACAACCAGACATAATTTTATGGTCAGTCACGGCTCTTGATTATCTCTATTTGAATATATTTAAACAAATAGGCATCCCTGTAATTGGATTGTTTACTGGACCCATTTACAAACCCTCAGATATAACAAGAATCGGGACTCACGAAATACTTAAAAATATAAAATTCTTATCAGCACACATTCTTTACGCTTCCTTGCCATCTTTTTTTATTCGTGGGCTTGTGAATTCTTTACATTGCAATAAAATATTTGTCATGAGCCGTAAAAATAAAGAGATAATTATAGAGAAGGGCGGGGATATACGCAAGGTTGCTCATGTTCCAGCAGGCATAGAAGAGTCTGATTTTATGAAATCTAATGAATTTAATTCAATTATCAGCAAATATAAGCTTGACAAAAATTCATTTAATATTCTCTACTTTGGGTCTCCTCTGAGCATCAGAGGTACAGATTCCCTTATTAAAGCAGTTTCAAAAGTAAGAACTCAACATCCTTTGATTAAACTTATAATTCTTTCGAGGCGCAGAGACGGTGAATTGAGTCATGAAGAAATGGAGATTCAGGACTTAATTCTAAAACTCGGCTTAGAAAAAAATGTACAGATAATCTCCGGCTTCCTGGATAAAGATGAAGTGAAAGAATTCATTACTTTTTCCAGCTTGATCGCTTTACCCTTTAAAATTGTCCCATCTGACGTGCCAACAAGTATTCTTGAATCTATGGCTATGGGAAAAACTGTCATTTCTACAGCTCTTGACGGTATACCCGAGTTACTTGAAGACGGTAGAGGGTTTATTGTCCAACCAAATAATGACGAAGATCTAGCTGAGAAAATTAGTTTTTTAATTCAAAACCGAGATTTGACAAAGAGAACTGGTAAAAAAGCTGCCTTGTATATGCAAACATACCCGAGATGGCATGACGTGTCAGAACATGTAGTATCTGAGATTAAACAAGTTTTAGGCAGAAGATCAATAAGCAAGGTGGGTTTATGATCCAAAAGCCTATGTTCATATGTATTACAGGGATTGACGGGGTAGGAAAAACAACTCATGTCAATTTAATTCTAGAACACTTGCGTAAAAAAGGCATCAAATGTCAATATAAATGGCTTCGTTTTCATCATTTATTCTCACTGCCATTACTAGCTTTTTGCAGAGTTGCAGGCTATACACGTGTGTCTACTCTTGGGGGTTCTCAAAAGTGCTCATACCATGAGTTCTACAAGTCAAGATTTATCTCGACAATATATCCCTGGATTTTATTTCTGGATACCCTATTATTTACAATCATAAAGGTCTATATCCCAATGCTCTTTGGTACAACTATTGTTTGTGATCGTTTTGTATATGATACGTTAATAGATGTAGCTGTAGCAACTAAAGATCATGAAATATACAGAAAACCTGTTGGTAAATTATTCCTTAAACTAATACCGAAAAATGCACATTTTGTAATGCTGGATCTTGATAAATCTACTATATTTTCTAGAAGACCTGAACTGAAAGACGATCTAACTTTTAACGAGCGTTATGCTTTATATGAGAGTTTATCGTCCCAACTTAATATTCATGTTGAAAAAAACTGTGATAATGTGACCCGAGTAAACTGTTCGATATTAAGTAAACTATTTAGGTGTTAATATGGCAAGAAAAATATATGCGAATATAAACCTAGGACCTTTAACACCAATTTTTAGATTTAAAATTGTGATTATTCTTACAAATTGGTTATTTCAGGGAATATTGTATGCGGATAAAACAGAGAAAATTTTCAAACTATGTCTTGATGCAATTTTTACCTTTATAATATATAAAATTGTTTTAGGCCTAGGCATCCATATTAGTTTACTAGAGGCTTTCTTAATATCGCATACATTTAACTGGATATTTAATGGGCAACTATTTGCATTAGCGAAAAATTTTGGCATTGTGCATAACGATCCTGAAAAAATAATTGATTATGCTTATGGAATTAAAGAGAGAGCTTCAGGAGAAAAAAGCATTAACAGTGTAATTGTGTATGGCAGTCTTGTAAGGAGTGAAATTAAAAAGACTTCAGATCTCGATTTAAGAATTATTAGAAAAAAAGGTTTATTAAACGGATTAAGAGCATCTCTTTTTGGATTTAAAGAACGAAGTAGGGCATTCTTCCATCAATTCCCTCTCGACATGTACGTTGTAGATAGTCCCAAGCATTTATTGAAAATGAGATCAGACGAGGAGCCACTTGTACTTTATGATACTGATAGAGTTTTGAATAAATAGGGGGAATACATCAAAATATTTTATGATGACCTAGATACATATTAAGTTTCCTAAATAATACACAATTCTATAAATTTACTTTTAATTAGTAAAAGTTCAATATTATTTTGAATAATAATAGAATCATAATTTGAAATATAAATCATAGGCAAATTTTAATTTAACAATAAATTATATTAAAAAGAGCGTTTAAGATGGCCAGGTTACATAAAATATGCACTGCAATGTTATTGTTTATATTTTCTCTATTGCCATTTATTCTATATTCAAAAAATAGTATTATAGATCCTTTTTTACTACAACACGTTTCAAATCTAATTTTAAATAGAGATGTTGGTAATGTAGATTTTGTTGGTGCAAATCTTATTTATATAAAAGGATTCGGAGTAATGTTATTAATTTTAGAAAAAATTACAGGAATTAATTTACAAACTCTTCAATTCTGTGTGATTGTAGGTCCAATCTTCTTAATCAGTTATTATACTCTCTCAAGAGAATTTACTAGATCAAATATTCATTCTCTCCTTTTAATGACTACATTAGCCTTCGGATTTGCTACCTCATACTATAGCGTTTGGCCACATGGATGGGGCTTCACTCTTTACATTATTTTTGTCTATTTATATTTAAAACTTATATCCAATAGTGTATTAATAATAAAGGCAAGATACATTATTTTACTATTAATTGTTTTTGCTGCTACTAATTTTTATTCATATACGGCTGAAGTTTGGATGATTATATTTTCAATTATAGTTAATTTTTTAATTTTACTTTATTCGCATGCTTATAATAAAAATTTAAAAAATTATTTGACGCAAAATATATTAATAGTATTCATAACACTCTTTCTTATCTTTAATGATATAGCCTTTAATTCGTATCTACCAAAGATAAAGTTCAATGCAATATATGACTCGGCGCTTTCATTTCTTCATCCATTTTTTAGTTTTTTAGGTAGTGTTGTAACAGAGCAGTACAAATATGCGTACCATCCAGAGTCTCCTAAATTATTGGTTTTAATTAATGCTTTAATATTAGTTCTGTTAGTGTTACCAGTTTTAGTATCCATTTTTTTTGATATTAAGAATTTACTTAATAAAGACTTTAACGTCGACTTTGTCAAAACTTCTATTATTAAATATCCTCTTGTTGTAGTTGGTTTGGCAGATACTATTATATATTCTTTGGTAGGTGTCTTCTTTTTGAGATATATTCTCTTTATGTTTCCAATATTAGCCGTCGCTTCCGTAACTCGTTTTGAAGCAAAAAGCAAACAAAGATTCATAACTTTATTCGTATGTTGTATTTTACTCTTATCTATCTTTTCTTTTTGTTGGAATTGGTCTTTGGACTTAAAGAACACGTCTAAGTCTCAATATAAAGAGTTCAACTATGGGGCGAATTGGATTTATAATAATGGTATCAATACGCAAATTCTATCAGATCATTATACTGTTTCGTTATATCAAATTACATTTGCAGAAATGGGAGATAAATTGGATGGCAGGTACTACTCAGAAGAAGATTTCTACCATTTAGTAGACCCAAATTTTTTGGAACGTAATGATGGTTATTTCAAAAATTACTATGTTATAATTAACCAAGAATTTAAAAACAAAAAAACGTGGGCTGGTGGTTGGAATGACTTTACCCCTATTGTCATTCATGAGCATAATATTGAACGCAATATAAACTTAAATAAAATTTATGATGATAGGATCACTTCTATTTTTAGAAGTTCCTAACAATTTAGTAAGTGGCAAAATCTACATCTAGATTTGTATCATTTGCATACCTCTGTTAATTGTTAACTTTCAAAGATTTATAATAACAACCAATTAATGCTCTATTTATCTTATATTTAAGATCATAAACTAAATGTTTTGTGTATCGTATAATTTATGATCTGTACACAATATTTTGAACCTGTTAATATATAGCTTAAATTATAATACAACACAGGACAATTTTGTAATATATTCAATAAAAGATTCACTTATTTCTTAGTAAATATAGTTAAAGTTAAAAGAACTTGGTAAATGTAGAGATCATCTAAATCATCTTAATACTTATTTCACCCAAACTAACGAGTAGTTTTACGAAGCTAAACAAATTGGTATATTATAGTTCATACTAAAAATAATTTTATTCTAAAATTTTGAGATCTAGTGAGATTTTAATTTTTTTTGAAATTTAGAATCCAATTAATTGTCCTGAGCATAGGATTTACAGAAACAACCTTGAGTTCTAAGACTAGTACTTATAAAAAATTCCTTGGAATAAACCTTTTAAACTATATGAGATAACATTTAAGTTTTTATTCCTTATAAACATAAACAAACAACTAAGTGGTAATTGATATAAAATAAAATATATAGTTGAAGAGAAGTATTCTAGTTTTGTAGCATATTTTTTGTGAAATATCAATCTATTTCTGGCGGAATAATAAATTCTATAAGTTTTTATTTTTTTGATCGAGACAGATTCTTTATGCCAGATTTTAGAGCTTGGTACATAGACTAATTCAAAACCATTTCTATTCGCTTTAACCGAATAATCTATATCTTCCCATAGTAAAAAATAATCCGTAGGAAGCATACCAATTTTTTCAATAACCTCTCGTTTAATTAACATGCACGATCCAGCAACAAAATCAACATTTTTAATTTGATTAAATTGTTCATCATCTATCTTTTTCTGACCTATATGTTTTGGTTGCCCTGTGTACCAATTAATTTTTGCGCCAGCGTAATATATCATATTGTCTGGTTCTGCATAGTAAGTTTTAGGGCCGAGAATTCCGATCTTTTCATTTGAATTTGCAATTTTAACCAATTCACTTAAAAAATGCGGGTCAACTACTGTGTCATTATTTAATATCAAAACATAATCTGCTTTATTATTAATTGCATATTGTATACCTACATTATTGCCCTTTGAATATCCCAAATTTTCCTTATTTACAATCAATTTAATATCAACTAGTTCTTGGAACTCTTCTACTGATCCATCTGTAGATGCATTATCAATCACTATTACTTCATAATTAGGATATGTTATATTCTTTAGAGACTTAAGACAGTCTATTGTATCCTCCTTTCCATTCCAATTCAATACTATAATACTAACTTTTGGATTTTTCTCCAGTTATGATCCCTCCAGCTTTTGACATTATACGCTATCTTTATAAGCTTTATATTTTCGATTGTAAAGTCTTCAAATTTATATAATGAGTGTATCCCACAACTCACTTTGCTCGCACTCGTGCTATTTTTAAATTGCTTTCATAGTCAGAAACCCGGCTCATATCTCAGATTCGAGATTTAGAGAAGGAGTTCTGTTTAAATATTGAATTTGATTACAATGCCTATTGGATTTGATTTTGTACTTAAGGTATGTAAGCCCTAACGATTATTCACCTCACATTCCGCAGATGTATACAGATGTGTTATTTACTTACCAATTTGCTTTATTATCTCATCAAGCTTGAATTCAGTTTTTAACTTATTGCTATATCGAGAAAATAGATGTTATTTTTGCATACATGTGCAGAAAATAGGATTCAACATTATGACCTCATGAATTATGCTCCAGAACTGCTCCGTCTCTTGTTGGAGGCAGATTGTAGTAATCCCGATAAATAGCATACCATAGATGCCAAATCCAATAACCCATGTCTCAGCTACTGTATTGGCTCCGAGGAATGCTCCAATATATGCTCCAGTCACGAGTACCCATCTCACAATCTTCCTGGCAGAACCTGCAACAAGGTGCAGGAGCGCCACTTCATTAAGGAGGTACCAGAGGCTGAAACTGACAACTGCCGTAGCGGCCACGGCTGTGAGTGTGCCAAATAGATATACTGAAAGCAGATTGAGGGCCACTGCTCCGATGAGGGATGCCGCTGCAAGGACAAAGTATGTTCTCTGTTTCCTGTAAACCTTGAAGAAGTTGGCATGGAGGATATTTATCTGTCCGCTAAACCCGATCGTGCATAGAAGGATCGCCATCAGGGGAAGGCTATCGGAATATTGAGGAAGATAGTACTTTATCCCGACAGAAAAAGGGAAATATGCAGCGAGTACTCCTGCCCAGAAGATCACAAGTGCGGATTTGAGTAGGTCGTATGCCTTTGTTCTGGTTTTAGCGCTCGACCCGGAGAGGTAAGGGAAAAAGACCTGCGATACTGCCTGAAGAAAGATCGTAGCGAGGCCGCACATTGTCATAGCAAAAGTGTAGACAGCAAATTGGGTGATAGGGAAAAACGACCCGATGGTCAACCGATCGATTGTTGCGAAGATTAGTGCAGTGAAATTTCCCAGTAAGACGAAAATTCCGATCCCGATATTTTCTTTCCCGTACTGGAGCAGGGACTTCCTATCAGTAGTATGGTAGAACAAGCAGTCACGACTATTAAATATAAACAGAAATACTATAGTAATCCCCGTAGCCATGGTTGCAAGGATTACTGAGAAGTAACTGAAGTACCCGCTAAAGAGTATAAGTAAGACAAATATAATAAACAGTAACCCTCTTCCGATATTGACTGCTGTCACAAGTTTAAAGCGTTTTGCTGCTTGCGCTGTGAAAAGAAAGAATGTTAGTAGATTGACGATGATAGCATTGACCAGCACGGCTAGAGCTATCTCCTTGTAGGATATATCGACAAGTCCAACAATCATTATAAGGATACCGACAGTAACTCCCTGTTCCAAAAGGATAAACCTGAAAGTTGTGGGGATTTCTTCTCTGAAGGCTTCAAAGTCTTTTCCTGCCCACCTGACAAGAATACCGTCGAGGAACCCTAAGTGCAGGATACCTACGTAAGTCGTGTAGAGTAGGAAAAGTTGCCAGTAACCATAATCAGTTGTAGAGAGATACTTTGGAATAATGAGACTCTGGATAAATCCGAAGATCAGGAGGAGGGCTTGTCCGAAAGAATATATAAGAACGTCACTACTGAACGCTTGAAGGTTAAAACCGTTGCTTTCTCCAATTTGTTGTTTCACTTACATGCCCCTGTATGAAAAAGTGGGGATACTTCCTTTTACGGATCGAGCTCTGTTCTATCATCTGTGAATAGTATCTTAGAAAAAGCCCTCTCTATGTGGGCTATTTGATCTTTCCTTCTGAATCATCAGGCTGGCTCTCAACAAACTCTCAAATGTTCCGGCGTCACTCCAGAACCCTTTGAATATCCTGTACTCCATAACCTCCTTATTTACATAGTAATTATTTACGTCTGTTATCTCAAGTTCTCCTCTTCGAGAAGGCTTTAGTGTTTTAATTACATCAAAAACACCAGAGTCATAAATATAAAGTCCTGTAACCGCGAAATTGGATTTTGGTTCTCTTGGCTTTTCTTCGATGTCTACTACTTTCTCACCCTTTAGTTCTGCAACTCCAAACCTGTAAGCGTCAGGCACTTCTTTCAGGAAAATTTTGGCACCGGTTTTGAAACTTTTGACATCTTCTTTTATATTGTCCTGGAAGATATTGTCGCCTAAAATTACAGTTACGCTGTCTCCATCAACAAAATCTTTTGCTAGATAGAGTGCCTGGGCAATTCCTCCAGCCTGTTCCTGGATCTCATAGGTAAAATGTACTCCGTGATCTGCCCCTGAGCCTAAAAGTTCAAGAAAATGTCCTGCGTGCCCTTTGCCTGAGACTATCATTATATCTTTTATTCCGGCACTTATCAGAGTCTCAAGTGGGTAGTAAATCATTGGTTTGTCGTAAACTGGCAAAAGATGCTTGTTTGTAACTTTAGTCAGAGGGTAGAGTCTGCTACCTGTGCCGCCTGCAAGTATTACGCCTTTCATATATTTCTCTCCTTCAAATAGGCTTCAAGTGCTTCTTTCCAGTGCCTCATAGGTTCAGTTTTGGTGTTTGCAAGAACTGAATACTTCGGTCTTTTTGCTTTTCTTGAGAATTCTTCACTTGTACAGGGAAGTACGTTATCAATAATAGAAGAGGCAAATTCGTACCAGGAACAGACCCCGTCATTTGTAATGTGATAAATTCCGGGTTCAAGTTCAATTATCTCCTTTACTCTGGCAGCCAGGTCTATTGTGTAGGTAGGTTTGCCGAACTGGTCGTTGACTACCTTTACAGTATCCATTTCTCTGGATAATCTCAGCATGGTCTCAACGAAATTTTTCCCGTGAGTACCAAAAAGCCAGGAAATTCTAATGATCCTGTAATCGCCCATACATTCAATGATTCTCCTCTCACCAAGAAGCTTTGAACGTCCATAGACATTAATCGGGTTTGGAGTGTCGGATTCTGCATATTCTTTCTTAGAACCATCAAAAATATAGTCAGTACTGAAATGAACCAGTTTAGCTCCAGCAATAGAGCAGGCTTCTGCAATATTTCCAGGCCCATTTCCGTTTACTTCATACGCCAGTTCCTGGTTATCCTCGCAGCCATCTACATCAGTATAGGCAGCAGCATTGATCACTACATCTGGACTGATTTCCCTGATAGCTTTCAGAACATGCTCCCGGCTTGTGATATCGAGGTCTTTGTGAGTAAACTTAACTGCATCAGGAAAAACTTTGCAAAGGTCTGATCCAAGCATCCCGCTGGAACCGATGATCAGCGTTTTAATGGCTCCCACCACCATCGATTTTCTACATACCACCTGACTGTCTGTTCCAGAGCTGCATCAAAATTATATTTGGGTTTCCAGCCCATTTTCTCCAGCTTGCTGCCGTCGAGCGAATATCTGAAATCGTGGCCCTTCCGGTCTTCAACATATTCGATTGAAGATTCGTCTTTGCCGAGCATTTTAAGAAGGCGGTAAGTAATTTCGAGGTTTGTAAGTTCGTTTCCGCCGTCTATGTTGTAGATTTCTCCGCTATTGCCGTTGTGAAGGACAAAATCTACTGCAGAACAATGATCTTCGACATAAATCCAGTCCCGAACATTAAGACCGGTCCCATAGACAGGTACCTTTTTCCCTTCCATCAACCTGCTGATGAAAAAAGGAATTAGTTTCTCAGGGTACTGATATGGCCCGAAGTTGTTCGTACATCGGGTTATGCAAACGGGCAGACCATAGGTTGTATAGTAGGACATTGCAAGGAGATCTGAGCCTGCTTTGCTTGAAGAATAGGGGCTTGAAGGATTCAGGTTATCGGTCTCGGTAAAGGAACCCTCCACTGTGCTTCCATACACCTCATCAGTTGAAACATGAATGAACTTTTTTATATTATTTGCAAGTGCGCTCTGGAGAAGGGTATTTGTCCCAAGCACATTTGTTCTGACGAAAACCGAACCATCCTCTATTGACCGGTCAACATGGCTTTCGGCTGCG